>OZ242000.1:0-3332550 GCA_965204615.1 Acidimicrobiia bacterium
ACGTGAACGAGGCACCGGTTTTGACCGGTCCGTCGTCGGTCGATGTCGACGAGGGGACCTCAACGTCCACGTCCGCGGCTGTTTTCTCTGCTGTCGATCCGGAAAGCGATCCTGTCTCGTGGGCGCTGTCGGGCGACGACCGGGACGATTTCAGTGTTTCGGACGGGGTGTTGAGTTTCCGGGCGGTGCCTGATTTCGAGAGTCCTGCCGACCGCAACCGTGACAACGTCTACCGTGTCACGGTCCGGGCGTCGGACGGTTCGGTCATCGTTTTTAAGCAGGCGACTGTCAGGGTGATCGACGTGGACGAGGACGGAACTCTCACATTGCCGACTACGCCGCTGCGCGAGGGTCAGAGGTTGCGAGCGAGACTCGAAGAACCCGACACCGGCGTGCGTGACCGGGTGTGGCTGTGGGAGCGTTCCACCGACCGGATCAACTGGACGACTGTCACAGGCGCTACCGGGTCGAGCCTGCGGCTGACCGCCGATGACGTCGGCCAGTGGCTGCGAGTCATGGTTACCTACACCGATACGCACGGGGCGGGCAAGGTGCTCGACGCCGAGTCGCTCAACAGGGTTCAGGCGCGACCCGTCCTGCCACCTCCACCTCCACCTCCATCTCCATCTCCCGGTCCTACCGGTGGTGGTCCTGGCGGTGGTGGTCCTGGCGGTGGTGGTTCTGGCGGTGGTGGTTCTGGCGGTGGTGGTTCTGGCGGTGGTGGTTCTGGCGGTGGTGGTTCTGGCGGTGGTGGTTCTGGCGGTGGTGGTTCTGGCGGTGGTGGTTCTGGCGGTGGTGGTTCTGGCGGTGGTGGTTCCACCGGTGGTGGTGGTGGCGGGTTGGAGACGGCGCCTCCGGGTGCTTCTGAGTTGTTCGAGGACGTTCCCGAAGGGGTGTGGTACGAGTCGGCGGTGACGTGGATGATTCTCCACGAAGTCACCCGAGGGTGCGCCCCCACCAGGTTCTGTTCCGAACAGAACCTCACCCGACAACAGTTCGTGACATTCTTATGGAGAGCGGCCGGTCAACCCGCCGGCAAGTACACGGGAGCCGAAGCGTTCGCGGACGTCGAAGAGGGGGTGTACTCGGACCGGGCGATCGGATGGGGGGTCTCCCAGGGAATCACCCTTGGGTGCACACAAGGGTCGTTCGGTGATGAAGACTGGCGGTTCTGTCCCAAACAGCAGGTCACCCGCGGTCAGATGGCCACCCTGTTGTACCGGCACACCGAAGCCGACTACCTGGGATCGCCACCTCACTACACCGATGTGGAACCCGACAGTTACTACGCGGCCAGCATCTCCTGGCTGACCGACTTCAACGTCGTTCCCGGTTGTGGACCCCGCTTGTTCTGTCCCAACCGGGCAGCCACCCGAGCCGAGGCCGCCCTGTTCATAAACGGCGTAGCCATCCGCCCCCACATCTGGGGCGAAGGAAACACCTCCTTCATACCCGGCCCCGGTTAGATGGGAGGTTCCGAGGGGTAGTGGTCGCATGCGGTGGGGGAGCGGGCAGGACCGGGTTGTTGCGTCAGGAGACCCCACATCCGCCGAAGGGCTATGCAGAGAGGGAGGTACACCAACCGACCCATGCCGATCCCAAGGGGAAGGGGTCTTCGGCGAGAGATGCGGTCCGAAGGTGCGACACGCTTCCGAACCCTTACAGCACCCAGGTCAAAGGCGGTCGCCAATTTCCCACCTGAACCGCTCCTTCGGTCCGGACGAAGTGGAGAACCGCCGACGGGCCTTGACCTGCGGGTGTCCGGGCGCTGGCGTGGATGGACGACTTGCCCATATTCACCTGCCTGCGGACGCCCTGTCAGGGGAAACAGCGGCGGTCCTCATCCGCTGGTCTGTATGGTTTATTGTGCATCTATAGCCCTTGGCGCATGATCTATATATAAATCATGACCCTATACTGTCGGTTGGTATGGTTTCTGTACGCAACTCTGCGACGGGTATGGTTTCTGTGAGCGACTCCGGGGGGGGGGGGTGATTTCGGCGGTTCGGTGAGGGGCGAGCGTGGAGGGTGGGTTGGGGACTCGTGGTTTGCCGTGGCGCCGTCCGAACGGGTGTCGCGTAGTCGAGACCGCGGCGGGGTCGCCTGGTGACCAGGCGTTCTTTTGTGCGGGTCGGCGCCGGCGCCGTTCTGTTGCTTCTTCTGGTGGGTGGTGTTTCCTGGCGACTTTTGGCCTCGCAGCAGTCTGATCGGTCTGCAGGCGGGGCGCCGCAGCGGGCCGATACCACAGAAGGGACGGCGGTGCCTGTCGCCCATAGATCGGCCGGGGTGTCGGAGATCGAACCGCTGGTTGCTGTTGCTGGTGAGGGTGATGTCCCGCTGGTATTGCAGGAGGGAGGGAAAGTCGATCCCGGCGCCGCTGACGAGAACGCCCAAGAGGCGCTGGCGGCGGCCGCGGCGGGGTCGGGGGAGTCCTATACGTGGCATGACGGTGATCGCGCCCTGGTGGTGCGGCTGCAGCCTGAATTAGTGGTCCTGGACGGTGATGTTGTTTCCCGGGATGACATTGTGCCGGTCGGCGACGAGGTTGATGGGGTGGCGGCGGCGAGCGGGGACAGCGTCGCTGAGTCCGGCCAGGATCTGCCGGTGTTTCGTTCCGACGAGGGTGAGTTGATGGCGTTGCCGGGTGGTGTGTTGTTGGTGCTCGACCCCGGTTGGGACGATGCGGCGGTGGATGCGTTTTTCGGGCGTAACGGTATCGTGGCGAGCCGCGCCACGGCGGTGGATTATGTGACGAACGGGTTCTTCATCGAGACCGAGCCAGGTTTGGCGTCGTTGAACCTGGCGAACGCGTTGGTGGGCCAGGCGGGCGTTGAACTGTCCAGCCCGAATTGGTGGATACAAACCGTCACCGATTGAGCCGACCCGGCCGTCCGTTGATCGTGCGGTGGGTTTTGCGCGGTGCGCTGTTGTCGCTGTTGGTGGGCGGCGGCGCTCGGGCGCAGTCGCCGGCTGCTCCCACGATCGACCATGTAGGGGTGGGTGATACGGCGTTGACGGTGGCTTGGACGGCGCCTGCTGGAGCGTCGGGGGTGGTCGCCTACGACGTGCGGCACATCCTGACCACCGCCACGGACAAGTCCGACTCCAACTGGACAGTGGTGGACAACGCGTGGACCGAAGGGTCTCTGCATGCGATCCTGACCGGGCTGGTCAACGGTGTCTCTTATGACGTGCAGGTGCGAGCGGCCACCGCGAGTGTGGACGGCGCCTGGTCGGCCACCACCACTGGAACCCCGGCCGAGCCGGGGGCGACGCGCTCGGCGGCGGCCGGGATCGCGGCCGGGCTGCCGGTGCGGGGTGTCCTGGGGTCGAGCGACGACGTGGACTATTTCCGGTTCGTGGTGTCGGGCACCGCCATCCGCGAGTACTACGCCTACACCACCGGCGACACCGACACCAGCGGCGCGCTGTATGACCGGAACGGCCGTCGCCTTAAGACGTCAGATGACGCGTACGCCGTGTCGGGTCCGCGCAACTTCATGCTGACCGGCCGGTTCCCGCCGGGCACCTACTACGTCAAGGTCGAAGGTGCGGGTGATGCGCAGGGGTCGTACACCCTGCACGTCGGCGTGCTGGCGGAGACCACCGGACTGGCCGACGCCGCGCCCATCGAGATCGGGGATGTGGCGCGTGGTGTCTTCGCCTTGAGTGGAGACGTCGACTATTTCAAGCTGGTGCTGCCCGAGGCCACCGATGTGGCGGTACGCGCCGCCGGCCTGGTGGTCAACACGGATGGCGCAATACTCGACTCGAACGGCGCCGAGATCATCACCAACGACGACGCGTGGCTGCAGCCTTACCACTACCCGTTCGCGATGCGCACCCGGCTGGCGGCCGGTACCTACTACATCAGGGTCAGTTTGGCCGACATCCAGCCCTACTTCGTGTTCGGGTTCTTCTACACGCTCCATGTCGACGCTGCGCCCGAGCCGGGCGGCACGCGTGCGACGGCGGCCCGCTTGACACTCGGGGATACCGGCGGCGGCTCGATCGACCCGGCCGGTGACGTCGACTGGTTCCGTATCGACCTCGCCTCCCCGGCGCGGGTATGGATCTCGGCGTCGAGCCGCAATCAGGCGGAGAGCGACAATGTCAACATCGAACTCCAGTTGACAGACCAGCAGGGAGTGGCGCTTTCCGAGCATATATACGACTTCACCTATACGGTGGGAATCCCCTCCTTTACGGCGTATTACAACGTCTTCCACGGCACGTTGGCGGCGGGAACGTACTACCTGCGGGTCCGCGCCGAGGTCTCGACCGACACCGGCACCTATCTCGTGCTGTTCCACGACGACAGCACATTCCGCACCCTCCGGTACGGCTGCCCCAAGGCGCCGGCCGGCATTGACGACCCCTTTTTGGGTTGTCAGTGGCACTTCGCCAACGACGGCAGCCGGGGCGGGGAGGCGGGAGAGGACATCAACCTGGGCGCGGCGTGGAACACCACCATGGGCGCCGGCATCAACGTGGCGGTGGTCGACAACGGACTCGACTGGCACCATGCGGACCTGCGCCAAAACGTGCTGTCGGCCCGCAACCACAGCTACCGCACCGGCGGTGACGTGTCCCGCGACGGAGACTCACACGGCACTGCGGTGGCCGGTCTCATCGCGGCGCGCGACAACGACATCGGCGTGCGGGGCGTGGCGCCCCGGGCAAGCATCTATGCCCACGACGCGGCGGCGGTTTCCCTCACTGCCAACTACGCCGACGCGCTGTCGCGGGGACGGGCCACCACATCGGTCTCCAACAACAGCTGGAGCCGGAGCCACGGTCCCTACGTCGGCCGTGGGTACGGACTGTTGGATCTGGCCATCGAGTCGGGACTGCGCGAGGGCGACGGCGGCAAGGGCGTGGTGTACGTCACCTCCGCAGGCAACCACGACAGAAGGAGCGGATGGGCGTCACTGGACGAAATGAAGACCCATCATGGGGTGACCGTGGTCTGCTCGGTCGACAACTCCGGCGAGCGAGTGCCCGGTTCGGAGCAGGGACCCAACCTGTGGGTATGCGCTCCGTCCGAGGGTTCGCTTGGCACACCCGGCATTACCACCACCGCCAGGGTCCACCAATACCGGGACGACTTCAGCGGCACGAGCGCCAGCGCTCCGCAGGTGTCGGGGGTGGCGGCGCTCGTGCGGGCCGCCAACCGCGCGCTGACCTGGCGGGACGTGAAGCTGATCCTGGCGGAGACGGCCCGCAAGAACGACTCCTCGGACAGCGGATGGCAGCGGGCGGGCCGCCGCCGCGCCACCAGCGCGTCCAACCAGTATTACGAGCACAGCCACCAGTATGGCTTCGGGGTGGTGGACGCCGAAGCGGCGGTGCAACTGGCTGCCACCTGGACGAGTCTTCCGCCCATGCGCACCGCCAGTGCGACCTCCACCGGCGGAGCGGTCTCGATCCCCGACAACGGAACGAGGGTTTCCCAGAGCGTGGAGGTGGACACGCCGATCGATTTCGTGGAGTGGGTGGAGGTGGACGCGTCGTTCCAGGCGCCGACGTTCCGGGACCTGGAGGTGGAGTTGGTGTCGCCGTCGGGGGCGGTGTCGGTACTGTCGCGGCCCGCCTCCGCCACCGACTGCCCGTCGAGGTGCGCACTGTGGTCGCCGTTCCGGTTCGGTTCTGCCCGGCATCTGGGAGAGGATCCCTCGGGTACGTGGATCCTGCGGATGCGGGATCTGCGGTCGGGCGGGACGGTGTCGAAGCTGGACTCGTGGACGCTGACGGTGTACGGGCACCGTGCCAGGCCGGGGCCTCCTCCGTTGGATGGGGTGGCGCCGGGCGACGGTTCGTTGACCGTGTCGTGGAAGGCGCCGTCCGATCCGGGATCTTCGGCGGTGACCGGATATGACGTGCGCCATATCCGCAGCGACGCCACCGACAAGTCCGACGGGCAGTGGACGGTGGAGGCGGACGCGGCGATGGTCGGCACTCACAGCTACACGATCACCGGAGTGGGCAACGGCATCCGCCGCGACGTGGCGGTGCGGGCCAAGAACCTCCGCGTCGGGGAGTGGTCGGTGACGGCGGCGGGAACGCCCGGCGCCACCAACGGAATCCCGTTCTTCACCGAGGGCGAGTCCGCCACCCGTACCGTGGTGGAGACCGACAGTCCGGACGTCGACATCGGCTCGCCTCTCGAGGTCCGTGACGACGGCGCTTCGCTCGTCTACGCGCTCGACAGCACGGGCGCGGCCTCGTTTGACATCACGTCCACGGGCCAGTTGCAGACCAAGGCGGCGCTCGATTACGAGACCCGCCGTAGCTATTCGGTGACGGTCTCGGTGCGGGACAGCTTGGATGATGGCGGTCTCGCCGACAACGACATCGACGACACCATCACCGTCACGATCGAGGTCACCGACGTGAACGAGCCTCCGACCGTGACCGGCCCGACCGGTCCCGATCATCCCGAGGCCACCATCGGCAGGCCGGTAGCCAGATATTCGGCTGTTGATCCCGAGGGCTCTTCCGTTTCCTGGTCGTTGTCCGGGTCTGATGCCGCCAGTGTCTGGATCGACCGCCCGGGTGCGCTCTGGTTCCCGGCGCCGCCTGATTTCGAGTCTCCCGGTGATGCTGATGGTGACAATGTCTATGAGGTGACCGTGGAGGCGTCGGACGGTGTTCTGGTGGGGAGGTTGGACGTGCAGGTGACGGTGACCGACGTGAACGAGGCACCGGTTTTGACCGGTCCGTCGTCGGTCGATGTCGACGAGGGGACCTCAACGTCCACGTCCGCGGCTGTTTTCTCTGCTGTCGATCCGGAAAGCGATCCTGTCTCGTGGGCGCTGTCGGGCGACGACCGGGACGATTTCAGTGTTTCGGACGGGGTGTTGAGTTTCCGGGCGGTGCCTGATTTCGAGAGTCCTGCCGACCGCAACCGTGACAACGTCTACCGTGTCACGGTCCGGGCGTCGGACGGTTCGGTCATCGTTTTTAAGCAGGCGACTGTCAGGGTGATCGACGTGGACGAGGACGGAACTCTCACATTGCCGACTACGCCGCTGCGCGAGGGTCAGAGGTTGCGAGCGAGACTCGAAGAACCCGACACCGGCGTGCGTGACCGGGTGTGGCTGTGGGAGCGTTCCACCGACCGGATCAACTGGACGACTGTCACAGGCGCTACCGGGTCGAGCCTGCGGCTGACCGCCGATGACGTCGGCCAGTGGCTGCGAGTCATGGTTACCTACACCGATACGCACGGGGCGGGCAAGGTGCTCGACGCCGAGTCGCTCAACAGGGTTCAGGCGCGACCCGTCCTGCCACCTCCACCTCCACCTCCATCTCCATCTCCCGGTCCTACCGGTGGTGGTCCTGGCGGTGGTGGTCCTGGCGGTGGTGGTTCTGGCGGTGGTGGTTCTGGCGGTGGTGGTTCTGGCGGTGGTGGTTCTGGCGGTGGTGGTTCTGGCGGTGGTGGTTCTGGCGGTGGTGGTTCTGGCGGTGGTGGTTCTGGCGGTGGTGGTTCTGGCGGTGGTGGTTCCACCGGTGGTGGTGGTGGCGGGTTGGAGACGGCGCCTCCGGGTGCTTCTGAGTTGTTCGAGGACGTTCCCGAAGGGGTGTGGTACGAGTCGGCGGTGACGTGGATGATTCTCCACGAAGTCACCCGAGGGTGCGCCCCCACCAGGTTCTGTTCCGAACAGAACCTCACCCGACAACAGTTCGTGACATTCTTATGGAGAGCGGCCGGTCAACCCGCCGGCAAGTACACGGGAGCCGAAGCGTTCGTGGACGTCGAAGAGGGGGTGTACTCGGACCGGGCGATCGGATGGGGGGTCTCCCAGGGAATCACCCTTGGGTGCACACAAGGGTCGTTCGGTGATGAAGACTGGCGGTTCTGTCCCAAACAGCAGGTCACCCGCGGTCAGATGGCCACCCTGTTGTACCGGCACACCGAAGCCGACTACCTGGGATCGCCACCTCACTACACCGATGTGGAACCCGACAGTTACTACGCGGCCAGCATCTCCTGGCTGACCGACTTCAACGTCGTTCCCGGTTGTGGACCCCGCTTGTTCTGTCCCAACCGGGCAGCCACCCGAGCCGAGGCCGCCCTGTTCATAAACGGCGTAGCCATCCGCCCCCACATCTGGGGCGAAGGAAACACCTCCTTCATACCCGGCCCCGGTTAGATGGGAGGTCCCAAGGGGTAGTGGTCATTACAGTCGTCCCCTTCAGCGGTGCCAGTCCAGAAGTGTTAGCGCCGGGCCGTTGGTGAGGTAGTCTGCGGGTATGCGACGGCCGCCTATTAGGCAACTCGACCTGGCCGGGTCGCCCGAGGCCATGGGCGACGCTCACGGACGCGCCCATGCGGCCGAGATCCGCCGCTACGCCGGCGAGCGGGTGGGACTCGTGGCCGGCGGGTTGTGGAGCGGTGGACCGCTGGACCGGGGTGCGGTGCTGGAGTTGGCCGAGGCGTGCCTCCCCGCCCATGAGGCGTTCTCGCCCCGGTTGCACGCCGAGATGATGGCCATGGCGGCCGCGGCGGGTATCACCCCGGCCGAAGCGGTCGTGGTGGGCGGGTTCACCGACTTCGTGGACACCGTGCGGGCCGCCACCGGGGGCGCGCATCCCGCGGCGGTGATGGAGGACGACTGCACCGCGTTCATGGTGCCCGACGGACGGGCCGCGGGCGCCGGGATGCTGGGCCAGACCTGGGACATGCACGACATCGCCACCGATCACGTGATCCTGGCCCGCTTGCGACCCGACACCGGACCCGACGTCATGGTGTTCACCACGGTGGGATGCCTGGGCCAGATCGGCATGAACTCCGCCGGCGTGTGCGTGGCCATCAACAACCTCACCGGCAACGACGGCCGCTTCGGCGTGACGTGGCCCACCGTCGTCCGGGAGATGCTCACGCAAACAACCGCGGCCGAGGCGCTGGACGTGTTGCTGCGAGCCGACCTGGCCGGAGCCCACAACTACCTGATACTCGACGCCGCGGGAGAGGGGTTCAACGTCGAGGCCATGCCCTCGGCACGGCCGGTGCAAACCCTCGGGAACGAGTCGCTGGTGCATACCAACCACGTGATCCACCCCGCGGCGCTGCCGTACGAGGGAGAGAGGGAACTCGACCTGATGGCCAACTCGCACCAGCGCCTAGAAGTGGCTGTGAACCTTCTGGTTGGCGAGGAAGGTCCGGTGGACCCCGAACTGCTGATGGAGGTCACCCGCGAGCCCACCGCCATCTGCCGGTGGCCCGACGACCCCTACCGGTCGGAGACGAGCGGCGCGGTGATAATGCGGCCCCGAACCGGCGACTTCTGGGCGTGCTGGGGCCAGCCCGCCGAGAACGACTACGACCACTTCTCCCTGGCCCCCGTCCCGGCCCGCCACCTGTAAGCTGCCACTCTTCCAGCCGGAAGAGGCCTCCGCCGTCTTGGCGGGGTGACGGTATGCGAGGGCCTTGGTGGACTGATGGTGAAAGAGGGCCGACTCCTCGACCAAGGCTCGGCATGCGATCCGGTGTGTTTCTACGGCGATCGCCTGTGCCTGCGACCGACAGAGACTCAGAGACCGTCACCCCATTTTTCCACCAGGCTCATCGGTTGCTTCCCATCGATAGGGTGGTGAGGCGGGGTACCCTTCCTATCGGATGTCTGAGCGCTCGGTCGTCGCCACACTGGAAGAGCTTTCCGCCTCTATACCCTGGGATCGGGCCGCCGACTGGGACGTGAGCGGCCTGACGCTGGGCGATCCCCATCAGCCGGTGAGGACGGCCGCGGTGTGCCACCAGGTCACCGCCAGGGTGGTGGATGCCTTGGAACAAGAGCCGGTGGACCTGCTGGTCACCTACCATCCGCTCCTCTTCCGTCCGACCCGCAGCCTCCTGGCCGGCCGCGGACCGGAGGGGCTGGCGTACCGGTTGATCAGGATGGGAGTTGCCCTGGCCGTCGCCCATACCGCCTTCGATGTCTGCCCGGGAGGCGCGGCGGACGCACTGGCCGGCGCCTTGGGTCTCGAGGATGTGAGCGGATTCGGAGCCATGGAGACTTCTGCCCAGATCAAAGTGGTCACCTTTGTGCCTGACCATTCGACCGAAGTGGTTGCGGAGGCGCTGGCCGCGGCCGGCGCCGGCCGGATCGGACAGTATCGGGGTTGCAGTTACCGGAGCGAGGGGGTGGGGGCCTTCCTGCCCGGATCGGGGTCGGATCCTGTGGTCGGCGAGGTGGGAGAGGACAACCGGGTGCCCGAAATCCGGCTGGAGATGATTGCTCCCGCCTCCCGGAAGGATGCGGTGGCCACGGCCCTGGTGGCTGCCCATCCCTATGAGGAGCCGGCCTACGACCTGTATCCCGTCTCGGCCAACCGTCCCCTCCTGGGACGGGTGGGGACTCCGGCGGAGCCGGTCTCGGGCCTGGACTTCTCTGACCGGGTGGCGGAGGTGTTGGATGTTGAGGCCATGCGTTGCCAGGGCGTGGACGAGAGGCCGGTGGGTAGGGTGGCGGTGCTGCCCGGTTCGGGAGGCTCTTTTCTTGCGGAGGCTGCATCGGCGGGTGCGTCCCTGGCGGTCACCGGGGATGTCTCCCATCATCAGATGGCGCTGGCATCACAGCTGGGGATGGGAGTGATCGACCCCGGACACGCTCCCACCGAGGCGCCGGGGGTGGCAAAGCTGGCGGAACTGGTGGCGACCGTGGTTCCCCGCACCGCAGACCTGACCGCGATGCGCCCCGGTCCGGAGATCAGGGTGAGGAGGAGACCGGGGTGAATCCCCTCTACGATCTGGTGACCCTGCAGTCTGTCGACCTGGAAATCGATCGCCTGGAGCGGAGGAAGGCCACCCTTCCCGAACTGGATGAGTTCCGTCGTCTGCGCGAACGGCGGCTCAAAGTGGAAGCGGAACATTCCGAGGTCTCCGGGCAAGCCCGGTCGCTCGATCTGGGGTTCGACCGGGCCAACGGTGAGTTGCAGATAATGGAAGAGCGACTGGAGATTGCGGAGAGGCGTCTCTTCGGGGGAGGGATGAGCGCCAAGGAGACCGAGAATCGCCGGATGGAGGTGGAGTCTTTACGGGAGCGGATCGGCCAGCAGGAGTCCGATGCTTTGGACCTCATGGAGCAGCGGGAAGAAGTGACGTCCCGGCTCTCGGGGTTGTCTGCCGAACTGGAGGAGGCGATCGCCTCGGAGGGGCGCCTGGGTGCGGTGGTGCGGGGCATCTGGGGAGAGATCGACGCCGAGTTGGCCAAGCGGCGGTCCGAACGCGATCTGGCCACCGCACCCGTGCCGTCCGGGGTGTTGGAGATCTATGAGAAGCTGCGCAAGGACAAGGGGGGAGTGGCCGCCGGCCGTCTGGAGGGAGGGATCTGCGGCGGATGTCACCTGGCACTGTCCGAGTCCGAACGCCAGGAGGCGGGGGAGAGCGACCCTGCACGTTGCCCCCACTGTCGAAGGATCCTGGTTATCTGACCTACGTGGACGACACTTACTTTCTCTACACCGACGGCGCCGCCCGCGGCAACCCCGGTCCGGCGGCCGTTGGCGGGGTGTTGTACCGGGGACGCCCCTCTTCCGGGAGTGTGGCTGCCGAGTTGAGCCGGGCCATCGGGCACACCACCAACAATGTGGCCGAATACCAGGCGGTGGTGGACGGGTTGAAGATGGCCGCCGAATACCGGCCCGCCAAGCTGACCCTCCGCTCCGACTCCCAGTTGCTGGTCCGCCAACTACTGGGCCAATACCGGGTGCGTTCTGCGTTGCTGAAGCCGCTCCACAGACAGGCGCTGGGGCTGCTGGAAAGGATCCC
Organism: Acidimicrobiia bacterium; assembly: GCA_965204615.1. Classification (GTDB taxonomy): domain Bacteria; phylum Actinomycetota; class Acidimicrobiia; order Spongiisociales; family ZC4RG35; genus Bin76. The sequence goes on from OZ242000.1 coordinate 11,777, forward strand.
CGAAGTGGAGATCCAACACGTCCCCAGGGAGGAGAACCGGTATGCGGACTCGCTGGCCAACCTGGCTCTTGACTCGTGATCCTCTGGCATCTCGCCACGGCCCTCTTCGGGTTCCGGTGGGTGTTCCGCGATCCCGAAGCGGACCTGAGATGGCTGATGGCCGGGGCGCTGGCGCCCGATGTCCTGGACTTGCCGATCGGTGTCCCGGTCTATTCCACATCTGAGGTATTCGCCCACAGCCTGCTCGCGGTGATGGCGGTGGGGATAGTGGTGCTTCTGGCCACCGATCGCCGCGGACCGATGAGGCGCAACCTGATGGTGATGACGGCCGGTTGGCTGATCCACCTGCTGGCTGACGGGATCTGGCTGGAGCCGGCGGTGCTGTGGTGGCCCTTTGCGGGATGGTCGTTTCCCGCCGAAGCGACTCCTTTCTGGCCGGCGGCGTGGGAGCGGGCCGGATCCGATGTGTGGCGGTGGGTGGCCGAGGGCCTGGGGCTCATCTACCTGGGCTGGTTGTGGCGCAGTTCGGGCCTCGGTGCCCCGGAGGCGCGCCGCCGGTTCCTCGTCACCGGAAGACTCTTATGAGGGGCCTGCTCATCCCGGAGCGATCGGCGGGCTTCCTGGCGGTGCTCTGTGTGGCGTTGGGCATCGGCCTGGCCGGATGCGGGGACGATCCCACTCCCTCCGACTCGGGCACAGCCATCACAACTCCCTCTCCCTCGGGCTATGCCGAACCGGTCGAGACCGTCTCCGCCCTGCTCGCAGCACTGGCGGATGACCGGTGGGAGGAGGCGGCCAGGCTCACCGTGGAGGGCCAGATGGCCCTTATGGCGCTGGCGGAAGGGGCCGACCTGGAGACCGTCTCGGACTATCTGCGGTACGGAGAGGTGGGGGTGGGAGTCAACTTCTGGGCGGGATTCGTCCAGGTCTCCGATCAGTTTCCGGCCGGCGCCGTGGACGAACTGACGTTGATCTCTGAGCAGCGATACGAAGCCGGCGGGGTCTCCTTTGCCGACTTCGGGGTGGTCAGCCCCTCGTCGCCGGAGGGCCGCGTGTTCGAGATCACGACCGCCCTGGGAGAGGATCAGCTCTGGAGGGTGGACGTGATCGCCACCTTTGTGGACGTCCTGGCCTACCGCCTGTCGGAGACGGCCGAAATCACCCGGGCGACCCGCACCGACGACGCGGCGGCGGTCTCTGCCGAACTGACCCGCCACGTACCCTCCCTGGAGGCGGTGCTCACCGATCCCGACCTGAGTCCCGAGTTGCGCCAGGGCGTGGTCTCCGCACTGGCTGCCATCCAGTAGCTCTCGCGGGAGGACAGCGCATGCGTATCAGGTCTTCACCGAATGGCTGGACCAGTGGCGTAAACGGAACATGCGGAGGTCTAGTGCAAGACTCCTTGAAGGCTAGGAACTAGGGCGTGTTCACACTATTTGGTGGGGGTTGGGTATGCTTGGGGGATGGAGATAACTCAAGAGCAGTATGAGCGGATATCGTCTTGTTTTCCGGTGCAGCGTGGCAATGTGCGGGTCTCGAATCTGCAGGTGTTGAACGCGATCTTGTATGTGGCGGAGCATGGTTGTAAGTGGAGGGGGCTGCCGGCGCGGTTTGGCAGGTGGCATACGGTGTACACGCGGATGAACCGCTGGTCAAAGAACGGGGTGTTGGATCGGGTGTTCGAACAGTTGCAGCGGGAACAGATTGTTCGGATCCGGCTGGAGGCGGTGTGTATGGACAGCACCATGGTGAAGGTGCATCCTGACGGTACGGGAGCCCTAAAAAAGGGGGACCCCAGTCGATTGGGAAGTCCCGGGGTGGGTGGACCACCAAGATTCATATGGTTGCCGCGGATGCTCGAACGGCGGTGACGTTTTCGCTGTCGCCCGGCCAGGCCCACGATGCTCCCCACGGACGGCGGTTGCTCAGCCGCTTGGGTGTGCAGACCCAAGAGCCGTTCTTGGTGATGGACCGCGCTTATGAGGGTGAGAACACCCGCCAGTTGGCCCTGGATTTGGGATACTTGCCGGTGGTTCCTCCCAAGATCACCCGCCGTGACCCCTGGGAGTACGACCAGCAGATGTACAAGAGACGCAACGAGATCGAAAGGTTGTTCCGCCGTCTCAAGGGAATACCGCCGAATCTTCTCCCGTTTCGACAAACTTGACGTCCTATTCCTCGGATTCATCACCTTCGCGCTCATCCACGACACCCTACGTAGTGTGAACACGCCCTAACAGGAATCGTCGTTCCAACCCGAAATACCTTAAGAACGCGGGTTACTCGTCTTCGACAGTGCTGAGGCGAAGAGGCCAGAAGGTACCGCCACTATGCCCAAACCTATTAGGACCAATAGCATCGCCAGGATTTTGCCTGCCACCGTGCCAGGTGCGATCCCCTCCGCACCCATGGTCAGGGAGGCCACCGACCAATAGACGCATTCGAATAGATTCCCGTAAGCTTCGTTCGTTTCGTGCTCAAACTCCCAGATCCCGTATGCAGCAATGAAGGTCATGACCGCCGTCACCCCTGAGAAGAGCGCCAGTTCGTCCTTAATGTCGTCAAAGGCTTCGGAGAATCGGTCAACCGCCGAGCTGTAGCGAGCCAGTTTCAACACCCGCAGGGCCCGCAGCAAACGCAGTGGTTTAGCGGCTCCGAACATCTCTATCGACGACAAACCGGCTACCACGGCCAGCAGATCGACGATCCCATAGAAGGACCGAAGGTATTTGAGAGGGTGGGCAGCGGCGAAGATGCGCATCGCATACTCCACGGTGAACAGTCCCCAGAAGGCAAACTCGGCACGGCCCAACCAAACACCGACCGTGGTCCCCTCCGTCACGACTGTGTGTAGCACCACAGTGACTAGAGCCAAGATGACGATGATTCCCGACGTGGCCTCCGTGGCGCGTCCTATCCGAGTGTCCATATTGAAGAGTTGCGACCGGAGATTGCCTGACCTCATCTTGCTTCCCCTTTGGCGATGAGCGTCATGAAGTGGGTGGCGTCGACTACCGGCAGTCCCAGGTCGCGGGCCTTGCCAGCCTTGCCGGAGCGGGAGCGGACATCACCTGCCACCACCAGACCGCAGCGCTTGGTGACGGATTTGACGGGACGGAGGCCTACCTGTCTTGCCAGGTCTTCCAACGTTGACCGAGGGACCGGTTTACCGTTCACCATGGCTGCTCCGGTGAAGCAGACGGCCATTCCGGGTGTCAGGTTGACAACCTTCTCGTCATCGGTGTCGGTCTCTCCACTGATCCGGTCGTCACCATCGATCGCCAATGCGGCAGCCACCTTGTCGTGAAGGGCCCGCTCCTCTTTTGTGACCACCCCGTCGGCCAGGACTTGTCCAACCAGTCGCTCGTAGTACCTCCGGTGCATGTCCACCCGATGCCCCTCACTCAATTGCAGCGCCCGTGCAGTGGAGTTCAACCAAACCTGCTCCTCGTGACTGAGCTCGCCGTCATCGAGGCAACGGTCGAGGGTGTCCAGGTACAACACCTCTGCCTCGGTGGTCGTGCGAGGCCAAGCAGTCCGGAGTGCCAGCATGCTCAGCGCTCCCCTCCGGGGTGGAGCGCCAGGTCGCCTGACGGTCAGACCGGTGGAATCAATGATCGAGCGGCAAGTTGCGGAGGAAAGGTCTCTATCCGTCCATTGGCTTGATCGAGTGAGCAACAGTTGTGCCGAAACCCTTGCGTCGCCTAGGGCAGTGTGATCTGGCCGGCCAATACCCGCCTGCTGCGCCGCTACTGATAGCTTTTGATTCGTTAGGCGATAGGTGCAGACTCCCACCCCCGGATCGAAGGTCATGGTCGGAACCCGCCCGATCTCTTGGCCCAGCATCCTTAGGTCAAAGCTGATACTGTGAGCCACCAGTACCGCCCCATCCAAACGAGCGGCGATGTCCCCTGCGACCGATTCGAACTCAGGCGCGGCTTCAAGCATCGAGGGTGTGATGCCGTGAATGTGCACAGGACCCGGGTCGCGATTGGGCTGAAGCAGAGTCTCATACTCTTCCACAACTTCACCGTCCACGATTGTCACACACGCGAATTCCACGATTCGATCAAAACGGGAAAAGCCGGTGGTTTCAGTATCGACCACTGCGATTCTGGCTTTGTTGGAAGGAGGTCTCATCATTTGAGCAAAGATTAGACCCTAGCTGTGACAGAGACTCGGATGAAGACTGCGCATCGTTTTCCTATCCCAGGAGGTTTTCTCCCGCACCGCAACGTTGCCGGCTGAGGCTTTTCCTCGGTACCCCCAGCTTGAACCAACCAAACCCACAGCGCCACGCCCCTCCCGGGCATCGATCCTCATGGAGCATCCCAACTCGGCAGCGAACAATGTCGAGGTGGTTCTGCATTGACCCAACCGGTTCCGGAATTGGACAAGTAGGGTCTCAACGTCCTTTTTGGCGGAAGAGGTTGGCCTGGGACTATGTGTTTTGCATCAGCGCCGGCGAGGAAGCCCTACCAGAGGGGCCAGGGAAGGGCTGAACGGTCGGCGGGAGGGTGGGGATGCCTGGGGTCGGCCAGGAGGCTCTCGGTGCGCCGACACAGGGCGTCGATTTCCTGGGGGGTGAGGAGTTCTGCCGCCCGGGGGGCCATCTCTCCTTCGAGGGACTCCCGCAGCCGGGCGATCGCTTCCACCAGGGGGTCGGGAATCGACTCTCCGGCGAAGCTCCACAGAACGGTGCGCAACTTCTGGTGGGAGTGAAAGGTGAGTCCGTGGTCGATGGCGAACAACCGGCCCGTGTCGGACTCCACCAGCACGTGGCCGAGCTTTCGGTCGGCGTTGTTGGCCACCAGGTCGAAGACGGCCACCGGCCACAGTCGGGGATCGATCCGGTCCTCGAACCACCGGCGGTGGTCGAAGTCGGGGTCGGGATCCAGGTAGCGTTGCGCCGCACCCGGTCCCAGCGGCCCGTCGGCCTCGACCGTCTCGGGCACCAGGTCCAGTCCCATCCGGTTACTCACCTCGTATGCCATGATCTCCCGGTTGGCCAGGGAGTCGGGCGGGAAGTCCCAGAGGTGACGCACTCCCGCCTCCGGCTTGTACACCCAGTGAACGCCTTCGGGGTCCTGTCCCAGGAAGGTTGCGTTGGAGGCGGAGGTGAACCGCCCCACCAGTTCGCTGATGATCAGCCGGTCGGTCCGGTGCTCAGTTGCGGGCGGGACACTCATGGCCACCGGGGTTCTTCGGCAGTCGGCACCAGGGACAGATCGGTCGTCCGGCCCTGACCAGCCTGCGGGCCACCAGCGCCATGGCCCGGAATTGCTCGGGCGAGACCATGAACATCAGGCCCCTGTCGTCCCGGTCGGATTCGAAGGAGATGTTCATCAGCCCCGATGGCCGGATTCCCACGTTGATGGTTCCCACCCGGAAGTCCTCGGTTCCGGCCGGATCGTCGATCTCCAGGTCGGTGGAGAGTATGAATTCCACCGCCGATGTGTCGACCTCCACTCCCGACCGCTGCAGGCTGCGCCACCCCTGGGAGGCCAGGGCCTCCACCTGTTGCTTCTCGGCCAGAAGGGAGTGCCGGTCGCCGTCGGCCACCACCTGGAAGTAGAAGCGGCGCTTCCCCGGGGGGCCGATCGCACCCACCAGGAACCGCTCGGCGGGTCCGAGATTGTTCATTGCCATGAGCCCGGATCTCCGTTGGTGTTGATGGCGGTGACCATCATCCCGCCCTTCTTGGAGATGTCCACCACCGAGACCGAGGCGGGAGAGACGTTGAGTCTGGACAGGAAGTCGAGCGGCTGCCCCAGGTAGAACCCCAGCACCAGGCGAATGATATCGGAGTGGGTGACTATGGCTATGGTCCCGTCGGGGTGACGCCCGACCAGTTCCTCGCAGACCTGCACTCCTCTGAGCTGGGCCTCCGCCAGCGACTCCCCGCCCGGAAAGCGCATGCGGGAAGGTTGGCGTATCACGGTTTTCCACTCCGGAAGCTTGTAGAGCTTGGCCAGTTCCTGTCCGGTCCATTCACCGTAGTCCACTTCCATCAGGCCCTCTTCGGCGAGGGGTGAATGGCCGTGAGGCTCGGCGATCCGGGCGGCGGTCTCCATGGTGCGCTCGATGGGTGAGCAGTAGACGGCCTGGATCTCCACCGGCCCGAGTCGCCCGGCGAGTTCCCGGGCGGCGGCCAGCCCCTCCTCGGTGAGATGGTGTCCCGGCTCGCGTCCATAGAGGACCTTCCCGGTGGTGGACACCGGGGCGTGGCGGATCAGCAGCATTCGGGTCACCTGCCCAAGGCTACCGGGGCTATCGTATTGCAGGTTGTGAGAGACCCGAGAGTGGCGGAGGAATGGGCGGAGACCCTGTTCCAGTCCTACCGCACCGGGGTGGCGATCGAGCCGCTCTCCGACGCCGATCCTTCCCTGGACCCGGGGGAGGCCCATCGGATCCAGGGGATCTTTGCCTCAAAGCTCATGGACTGGATGGGCGGGCAGGTCATCGGTTACAAGCTGGGTTTGACGTCGGAGCCGATGCAGAAGCTCCTGGGGGTGGACACCCCCGACTTCGGACCGGTGATCTCCACCATGGCTCACAACTCCGGTGAGCGGGTTTCCCTGGAGACCGCCATTGCTCCCAAGGCCGAGGCGGAGATCACCCTGATGGTGGGGGAGACCCTGCGCGGTCCGGGGGTGACCGCACTGGCCGCCGCCCGGGCGGTGGAGGGTGCGGTGGCCTCCATCGAGGTGGTGGACTCGCGGGTGGCGGACTGGCGCATCAAGCTGGTTGACACCATCGCCGATCTGGGTTCCTCCCGGGCCGCGGTGCTGGGCGATCGGGTGGTCCCGGTGGACTTCGACCTGCGGTGGTGCGGCGTGGCCATCTACCACAACGGCGATCTGGCCGGGACCGGAGCGGGAGCGGCCTGCATGGGCAGTCCCTTCAACGCCCTGGCCTGGCTGGCCAATGAACTGGCCCTGCACGGCGAGGAGTTGCCGGCGGGGTGTTTCGTGCTCACCGGGGCTCTCCATGCCGCTTTTCCGGTCGAGGGGGGCGACACGGTGTGGGCATCCTTCGACAGGCTCGGTTCGGTCTCGGTAAGCTTCGACTGATCCGAGTCACTGGAGAGACCTTTCATGCAGGTAGAGATCACAATCACCAACCCGGCGGGACTCCACGCCCGGCCGGCCGCCGAGTTCGTAAAGCGCGCCAAGGCTTCCAACTCCAAGATCATGGTCACCTCCGGCGATAAGGGCCCCGTCAACGCCACGAGCATGCTTGGCATCCTCAAACTGGGCGCCAAACAGGGAACCACCATCTCGGTGGAGGTGGATGGAGACGACGCCGAGCAGGTCATTGCCGACTTCACCGCCTTGCTGTCGGTGGAGGGCTGAGGGTTCCTCCGGCGACGATCTCAACGAGACGCCATCCTGAAACTCACTCCCGTGCCGATCTGCGACCCGCGGGAGACCTGATCCGGCTGCCCTCGGGGCTCTTCATTTCAATCCCCATCGATCCCTCGCTGTGTCGGCGCGGCCGGTATCCGTCCAGATCTGTCAGGCCGTAGGCCGCGGCAATGGACGGACACATGGGAGTGAGAAGGCGTCATCGCCGGGCCGTGACGCTGATGGCGGTTGCGGTGATGTTCTTCTCCACCAATGCGCTCTTCATCAAGCTGACCCTCCGAGAGGAGGATCCATTCCTGTACAACGCCGGGATCTGGGTGGGGATGTCACTGGGACTGGGAGGTGCGGCGTGGCTGTTCTACCGTCCGGCCTTTACCGATCCGGCCACCCGGAGGGTGCTCTACCGGCGGGTGGCGGGGCTGAAGACCGACGGTGTGCGAAGATGGGACCTGATAGGGCTGCTGTGGTTGGGGGTGGGGGGACGGTTCGCGGTGGCCTTCTTCGCATGGGCCACCCAGTACGTGGAGGCCGCCACCGTCTCGGTGTTGCATTACACGTGGCCCGTGATCTTCATCCTGGGGATTTCCCGATGGGACCGTTCCAAGCGGAGAAGGTACCGGCGGGTCACAGGTTTCTCCTGGACGGGGTTGGGCCTGGCGTTCTTCGGGATGGCGGCGGTGGTGATCGGGACCCTCGGATTCGACCTCACCGAAGCGGACCTGGCCGAGAGGGTGTTCGGGATGGTCCTGGCGTTGATATCGGCCCTGCTGCTGGCCTGCAACACCGCGGTGGGCTATCCGATGAGCGAGAGTCTCTCCTCCGAGATCATCGGGAAGACCGACGCCCACCCGGACGAGCACCGGTTGGAGTTCGGATGTCTGCTGTTCGTCGGATGCGTCTCGGGACTCCTTGCGATTGTCCCCAACCTGGTGATCGGATGGGTTGGGGGAGGGCACATCACCCTGGCGACCTTCGGTTGGGCGGTGGCGGTCGGGTGCACCTTCGTTCCGGGAGGGGTCCTGGCCCGCAAAGCGGTCCTGATCACTCCCGATCTGGCCGTGAACGCCCTCATCTACGCATCGCCGGTGGTGGGGCTCTTGTGGCTGGGGTTGTTCACCGACATCATCGTTGCGCGCCTCGATCTGCTGGTGGCGGGAAGCGTGCTGGTGGCAGTGGCGAATGTGCTGCTGAACAGGCCGAGCGCGGGGACCATTGGGGACCGGCTCCGGCCCGCCGGCGGGAAGCGGCGAGGGCGGGTGGAAAAATGAAGAGTCGTCATGGCCGGGCGGTGGCGTTGATGCTGGGCGGGGTCGTGTTCTTCTCCACCAACGGCCTGTTCGTGGAACTGACGTTCGGAGAGAACCATCCCTTCCTGTACAACACCGGAGTGTGGGTGGGGACAACGCTGGGACTCGGGTTCCTGACGTTTCTCCTGCACCGACCGGTCTTCTCCGATCCGGTCGGTCGACGGGTGCTCTTCCGGCGGTCTGTGGGGTTGAAGACCGATGGTGTTCGCAGATGGGACCTGGTGGTGCTGCTGTGGCTGCTGGTGGTGGGGCGGTTCGCGTTTGCGTTCTTCGGCTGGGCCATTCACTACGTGGACACGGCCACGGTGTCGGTGTTGCACTACACGTGGCCCGTCCTGTTCGTCCTGGTCCTGGCCAGATGGGACCGGACCAACCGGGGAAGGTACCGGCGGGTCACCGGTTTCTCCTGGGCGGGGTTGGGCCTGGCGTTCCTCGGAATGGCGGCGGTGGTGGTCGGGACCGTCGGCTTCGACGCCCGGGGGACCGTGCTGGAAGAAGGCGTGTTGGGGATAGTCCTGACGGTGATATCCGCCTTTCTCCAGGCGGGCGTGGCAACCCTCGGGTTTCCCTTCGCCTATGGCGTTGCCTCGGAGATAGCCCGGAAGACCGAAGCCTCCCTGAAGTGGGACAACCTGGAGTTCGGCTGTCTGTTGTTCGTCTACTGCCTGTCGGGAGCGATAGCAATCGTTCCGAACGCCGTGATCGGCTTGCTCACGGGCGGGATCATCTCATCGGATTCGTTCGGTTGGGCGGTTGCCGTGGGGGTCAGTTTCGTTCCCGGGGCGGCCCTGGCCCGAAAGGCCGTCCTGATCACCCCCGACCTGGGTGTCAATGCCCTCGTCTACGCATCGCCGGTGGTGGGGCTTTTGTGGCTGGGGTTGTTCACCGAAATCACCGTTGCCCGCCTCGACCTCCTGGTGGCGGGAGCGATCACCGTGGCAGCCGCCAACGTGCTGCTCAACAGACCCCGGCGGTCACTCAGATCAGGCGCCTGACGGCTTAGCCCGCGCCTGTCCCCGTCGCCGGCCGCCGGTCCGGGAGACAGGGCTCAACCGTGGTCTATGTTGAAGCGTCTCCACCGATCCCGGGGCGTCGACCACTCCGCTTCAACCCCGATGACACCCGCGTGGCGAGGTCCCACCCAGAGTCCCTCGACCAGCTCTTCCAAGCCTGCTCGGTCACCCTCCGCCATGACCAGCACGGTGCCGTCCAGTTGGTTGGAGACCCGCCCCACCAATGCCAGGCTCCGGGCGAGTTGGACAACCCACCAGCGGAATCCCACTCCCTGCACCCGGCCCCTGACCACCGCCCGCAGATGGGCCCGATCGGATGGCTCGGTCACATCCCGCTCAGGAGTTCTCTCGCCTCCTGGGCGTCGGCGGCTTCCAGGCATCGAGCCGCCACCCGACGGCAGTCCTCCAGGTTCAGAGAACGGACTCTGTCCTTGATGACGGGCACCGCCGGGATGGCCACCGACAGTTCGGTGACTCCCAGCCCGATCAGCACCGGCACCGCCAGGGGATCTCCGGCCATCGCTCCGCAGACTCCGACCCAACTCTGGTGAGCCTCCCCGGCGCGGGCGGTCTCGGCGATCAGGCGCAGCACCCCCGGATCGAAGGGATCGGCGAGGTCGGCCACCTCCCGGTTGGTGCGGTCCACCGCCAGTGTGTACTGGGTCAGGTCGTTGGTGCCTATCGAGAAGAAGTCGATGTGGGGAGCCAGCCGGGAGGCGACCAGAGCAGCCGAGGGGACCTCGATCATGATCCCCACCTGGTAGTCGGACGAGAAGGAAAGCCCGTCCTCGGCCAGCGAACGCTCGGCCTCTTCCAGCGCCGCCCGGAACGCCATCAGCTCGGCCCTGCCCGCCACCATGGGCGCCATGATCGCCAGCCGTCCCGCGCTTCCGGCTCGCAGCAGCGCCCGCAACTGGGCCTGCATCATCTCGGGGCGGGCCAGCGTCAGCCTGATGCCCCGCAGCCCCAGGAAGGGGTTCAGCTCTTCGCCGATCTCTATCCCGGGAACCTGCTTGTCCCCCCCGACGTCGAGGGTCCGCACCACCACCAGATGATCACCGAAGGTCGAGAGGACCGTCCGGTAGGCCTCGTACTGTTCCTCCTCGGAGATGGGTCGGGTCCGATCCAGGAACAGGAATTCGGTGCGGAACAGCCCCACTCCCTCAGCGCCGAGTTCCACCGCCCGGACCGCGTCCTCCTCGGCGCCGATGTTGGCGGCCACTTCTATCCGGACCCCGTCACGGGTGACGGCCGGTTCATGGGCCCGCTCGGCCGCTCCCTCCTGGCTGCGAAGTTGCTCTTCACGTTGACTGCGGAGGCGGTCCACCACTTCGGGAGAGGGATCGATGTACACCTCCCCGGTCTCACCGTCGAACGCCAGCAGCATCCCGGGTTCCAGTGGCGGGAGGTCGACTCCCACCACCGCCGGAAGCCCCATGCCGCGGGCGAAGACCGCGATGTGAGAGGTGGGGCTGCCCTCCTCGGTGCACAACCCGATGGCCATCCCCGGGGGGATGGTGGCCGTCTCGGAGGGAAAGAAGTCCGACGCCACCAGCACCGACGGTGTCGACAGGTCATCCCAGGTGTCCAGGGGAAGTCCCAGGACCGCCCGCAGCAGTTGGGTGCCCACGTCCCGGACGTCGGCTGCGCGGGCCGCCAGGTACTCGTCGTCCAGGGCTTCCAGCATCCCCGCCGACTCCTCGGTCACCCGCACGGTGGCCGCCTCGGCGCACAGGGCTTCGCTCTCGATGAGCGAGCGGATCTCGCCCGTGAACTCGGGGTCTTCAAGGAGAAGCAGGTGGGCTCCTATCACCTCGGCCTCCTCGGATCCCTCCCCGTGTGTCTCCTGGAGTCCCTCCAGGCGTTTCCGCACGACGGTCTCGGCGCGCTCCAGCGATTCAACCTCCCGGTCGGGATGGTCCACCCGGCGGGGGACCACCTCGGGAAGAGAGGAGGAGTGAAGGTGCACGGGACCGATGGCGATGCCCGGTGACGCTCCGATCCCGGTCCGCTCTATCACGTCGGCCCCCCGGTCAATGAGTTCTGGAGGCGACGGAGCGACACGATCTCTGTGGACTCGTCCAACTGCACGTCACGGTAGGTGATCGGTTCTCCGGTCCGGACCGGAGAGACCACCACTGCGCCGGGGGCCAGACCCACCGGCAGGAGACTCTCGGACCCCGCTATTTCGGCTTTGTCGATCATGCCATACACACAGTAGCCGCCCAGATCGTCGATTGTCTCTCCCACACGGAGGTTTCGTTTGGCAAAGGCCACGGTTTCGGCGCTGGGCGGGTTAGGTGTGGCCAGGGTGGTCTCGCCGTAAAGCACCGCCCGGGCAATGGAGATGGGGGTCTCCAGATTGGCCAGGTGGTAGGGCCGGTACAGGGCGTAGTAGGGCCCCGGTCCCATGGACAGGTAGCCGAGGTCGCGGACCAATTTGGGATGGTCGGTGGTGAACACCACGAACACTCCCGGGGCGACTCCCCGTCCATAGTCCACCCGGTGAGCCTCCGAGAGAACTCCGCCATCGGCGGCGGGAACGTATGTGGATGCGAGGGTCTCGGTGGTGACCTCCGGTCCGTGCATGCCCCGCACATCGGGAGAGAAGCCGATTCCGTTGGCGAGCGAGGTCATCTCCACCATGGTCTTGGTGCCGTCCACGAACGAAGAGAGCATCTTCGGGTTCATGCGCCGCTTCCGGGCTGTCTCCGCCACCGTCTCCGGCGTGGCTGCCCGGTCCAGGCGGTTGTTCTTCCCCTTGCCGGCGCTGATCACCTCAAAGCCCAGGCTGGCCGCGAAGTCGTACAGGCCCATGATCGCTCCCGGCTCGTCCCCTCCCGAAAGGGTGTAGACCACTCCCGCCTTCTCAGCCATCCGGTGAAGGGCGTATCCCACCGTGGCATCGGTCTCCACGTTCATCTGGAGGACGTGCTTTCCGGCCTCGATCGCGCCCCGCGCCACCCGGGCGCCCACCTCGGGGATCCCGGTCACCTCCACCGAGATGTCCACCGGGGAACACCACGCCAGGGAGGGATCGGAACCGGCGACCCTCAGGCCGTCGGACAGTGCGGAGATCGCCCGGTCGGCATCGTCGGTCTCCACCACCTGGGAGGGAGGGGTCCCCGCCGAGACGAACGCCTCCCGCGCGCGCCCGGGGACCGAGTCCACGACCACGCTGGGCTCCATCCCCGGGATCTTCTCGAGCATCACCGCCAGTCCCTCTCCCATCTGTCCGGCGCCGACCATGCCCACCCGGATCCGGCGATCCGTTCCCTCCAGGTCCTCCAGGTGCCGGTGCAGCATCAGGAGAATCCCTGCTGGAGGGTGTGAAGGAACTGGCTGTGGATCCCCCCGTTGCTGGCCGCGACGAACGGGGTACGGGTTCCAACGGGGTTCCCCGCCTGATCGGTGACAGTCCCGCCCGCTTCGGTCACCATCAGCACCCCGGCGCCCATGTCCCAGGGGGAGAGGTCCTCCTCCCAGTAGCCGTCCAACTTCCCGGAGGCCAACATGCACAGATCGAGCGAGGCCGCTCCCAGACGGCGGATGCCCTGCGCGGCCGCCAGCACCTGCCGGAAGCGGGTCTCGCAAATCTCGGTTCGTTCTTTCCGGTCGTAGGGGAACCCGGTGACGATCAGGGCCTCTCCAAGGTCCTGTGTCAGGCTAACCCTGATCGGGGACCCGTTCACCCATGCTCCCTGCCCCGCCACCGCCGTGTACTCATCACCGGTGGTGACATCCACAACCACCCCAACCGCCGGCCTGTCATCGACCCACAGCGCCACCGAAACGCTCACCCACGGGAATCCGTGGATAAAGTTGGTCGTTCCGTCAATAGGATCCACCAACCACACCCGCCCCCCATCAGGAAGATCCCCACCACTCTCCTCCCTCACCACGGGGTCGTTTGGACAGCGCCGGAATAGCACGTCAAGAACCGCTTGTTCGGACCGGTGGTCCACTTCCGTAACGGGGTCGGAGTCACCTTTGAAGAAGATCGCCGTCGGCTGGTTCAAGGCCGCTGACACCACCTTCGCTCCCGCCCGGGCAGCCTGCACGGCCACTTCGAGATCAGAGGTTACGTAAGTCCGGGAGGGAATACTGTCACACCCCCTGCGCTAGTGTTCATCGCCTATGGTGATGCTAACCCCAGAGCCGGAAAGAGAGTTCCGCCGCCGTTGGTACGAGGCGCATCGTCGCCGCTTCGAGCAGGACTTGGAGGCCATTGCGCTACAGGAGAGTATTCAAGGAACATTGCGGGAAGCTGCAGCAGGGGGTCTGCTGATACGTGACACTCTCGAAAGTACCGGGGACCTAAACAAGTTCATCAAATCTCTCCGAACCTGGTCTCTCCACGAGGCGAAGCCTTTTAACAATTTCGGTCAGATGTTCATGAACCAAGTCGTGAACTACTCCACAGACGGACAGGGTCCTATCAACGATCCACAGGGAACCACGGAGCTTCTCTCTGACATTCTGCGTCCACCTATGGACGATGCCGACGCTTCGGCGAAGATAGACAGACTTGCGGCCTTTGCGGAGAAGATCAAGAGGCGGGGCCAACCGGCGCCGGGACGGGTTCCATTTGTACTCTCCTTTATGTGGTCACTGGCCGATCCTTCCCGGTGGCCGGTTGCCTGGAAGAGCGCAGCGGATTTCTTCGAGTTTGTCACAAGTCAAGCTCTTCCCGAAAGTTTGTCAGAACGCTATCGGGTCTTTCGATCCGTTGTTACACAACTCGACGATGACTGCGGGCGCTTCGAAAGAGTGGCCGCGTGGTGGGCTGAGTGCCGGCCATTGGTCTTGGATACAGTGTTAATGGACAGGAGCGACTTCGGGTGGCGTTTCGATGAGGGCCGAGCAGAGGAAATCCGCTTGAATGCACAAGCCTTGGTGGGTATATCCGACTACTGGGGCGAGGTACTGAAACCTGATGTGGAAGCGGCGCTGGGGCTTAAGTTGGCACCTTCAGAGTTACCGCTCACTTGGAAGGAAAGGAGACCTCGCTCCGATCTATATGTTCAGTTCAGCCAGGAAACAACTGATCCAGGGCTTCGGATCGGACTTGATCGGGATGGATTGTCGATTGGGGTGGGATCTGGCCTTGGGAGGGCAGGTTGGAAAGACCGCGCAGCCGAGATGATGAAGGGCTGGAGGGTTGAAGGTTGTGAGTTGATTAGCACACGTCATTCAATTATGGAGTCTGAACACGTGTCTGGTTGGAGAGCGGACTGGGTCACGTTTGGGCGCTACTGGACCAAGGATCGCCTTCCGGCCGACCTTCATTCTGTGGTCATTGAAACAGCCACAGACCTTCGCCAGTGCCTTGCTGAATTGGCTGAGCAGTATGCCCCATTCGACTGGTCCGAGAATGGTGAAACTCCCAGTGGGAACAAGGAGACGAAGCAGAGTGGGTTGGAAATACGGCTTGACAGTCTGGCGAAGGAACTCCTGGTTGGTCGCGGGTTCTTGGGTGAGATAGTGGAGTTGCTGAAGGACAAGCGTCAAGTGATCTTCTACGGTCCGCCGGGGACCGGCAAGACCTATCTGGCCAAAAAACTGGCTGAGGCTTTGGCGCCGGACTCTGCTCGGCGGGCCTTGGTGCAGTTCCATCCCTCAATGTCATACGAGGACTTCTTCGAGGGATATCGCCCCAAGGTTGCAAACGGGCAGATGGTCTATGAGTTGACACCGGGTCCCCTGCGGAGATTGGCGGAGAAGGCCGACTCGGCGGCCGACGGGCAGTATCACGTCATGGTCATCGACGAGATCAACCGGGCCGACCTGTCGACGGTGCTGGGAGAATTGATGTTCCTGCTGGAGTACAGAGATGAAGAGGTCTTCCCACAGTATCAGCCCGACAAGTCCTTTAAGCTGCCCAAGAACCTCTGGTTCATCGGCACCATGAACACCGCCGACCGATCGATCGCCTTGGTGGATACAGCCCTCCGGCGTCGCTTCCACTTCGTGCCGTTTTTCCCGAATTACGGCCCCATGAAGGGTCTGCTGGAAAAGTGGCTGGAAAATAAGGAGCACGAGGAGGCTTGGGTGGGAGAAATGGTGGCCAAGGTCAACGATGAGCTCGCAAAGGCGCTGGGCGGTGATCACCTACAACTGGGAGCGAGTCACTTCATGATTGAGGGAATCAGCGACGACGCCTCCGGAACACTGAAGCGAGTGTGGGAATACACCATCATGCCGTTCATCGAGGAGCAGTTCTTCGACCGACCGGACCAGATTGACTATTTCCGATTGGAGCAGGTACGCGGTCGGCACGCGCCACAGGACAGGAGCGATGACGAGAATCCTGAGGCTGACTGAGTACGAGTCTCGCCCGGTCCGCCTGACCGGTCTCCAGGCGCGAAGCCTTCTTGGCTGGTCCCGATTCGTGGAGGTGGCGCCCGGCTCAGAGGCGGGTTGGTGGGATCTGACCGCTAAGCACTATGTCGGCACGCTGGTCACCGAAGACTTGCGGATCCTGATCAGGCCCAAGATAAAACTCGAGAATGTGTTTTTGATGCTGGCGGTGGGTTTACGTAGCTCCGTTTGGCGTCGGGAGGCATTCGGTTATCAGACCACCGGTGATCTGCTCCCTTCGGCAGTGGCGTTCTTCGCTCGCAGTGCCGAGCAAACGCTCGCTCGGGGTGTGTATCGCTCCTACCAGCAGCGACGGGAGAAGCTCAAGACAATCCGGGGCCGAATCGACCTGCCGGCCCAGTTCGCCCAGGCCGGTGCGGTCTACCCGGTGGGCTGCCGATTCAACGAATTCACCCCCGATGTGATCGAGAATCGCTACCTCAAAGCGGGAATCCGCCGGGCGTTGCGGGTTCCAGGGGTCCAAGCGGGGGTCCGACAGAGGCTCCGGCGTCTCCTCGCAGCGTTGGAGGAGGTAGGCGGCACTCTGATTCGCCCCGGTGTATTGGACGAGATTGTCTTCAACCGGCTCCAGGACCATTACGAGCCCACCTTGCGGTTGGCGCGATTGCTGATGGAGAACTGGACCCTCCAAGACGAGACAGGAGACACGATCGCTTCCTCATTTGTGGTCAACATGAACTGGCTGTTCGAGCAATACATGACGGAAAGCCTCGGGCGAGCCCTCCAGGGCCGGTTGGAAGTGAAGCCCAAACATCCGGCCCATCTCGGTGTGGGAAGGAGAGTGTCTATGTCACCTGATCTCATGTTCGGCCAGCATGGCGAGAAGGTCTTCGTGGGGGATCTGAAATACAAGATCCTGGATGACAAGAAGGGTGTCTCCGCTAACGACTACTACCAGCTTCTCGCCTACACAACGGCTCTTGATCTGCCGGAGGGCGTGTTGATCTATTGCCGCGAAGCCGGGGCCGACCAGCAGAGTTCGATCACTGTCCGCAATGCCGACAAGGTGCTGCACACCTGGGGTGTAGACCTATCCGGCTCGCCCGCCGAGGTCGAAGCGGAGGTCGAGGAGCTGGCGAACTGGATAGCCAGCCGAGCCAGCGGGGTGGTTTCATTGAGTCGTCCGGCGTTGTCAGCGGCTTCCTGATGGGGGCGTTTGTATTCTCCGCTAGGAGGAGGTGCACTGTTGCAACATGAAGCCTTTGACATCATGGCGTTGATCGAGCAGGCGCCCTGGCGGGAAGCAGTGACCTACCGGGATACCTTGCCGCATGAGTACGTGTTTGTGAAGAAGGACCGTCAGGAGGAACTCTTGGCCGCGTTCTGTGCCCGCATCGCCCGAGGAGAGGGTATCGAATGCCTGTTCTTCGGTCAGCGGCGGAAGTACCTCTTCCTTAGTGAGCACAGGTACTGGACGAAGATCGACTGCCCGGACATCGACTTGGAGACAGACGACTACCGTCTGAGCCGGGCCCGGCTTCACCGAGATCGCCGCGACTTCGATATCCGTCCCGGTGACAGCAGTGTCTGAGTCGCGTCAACCGCCCATCACCTCGCCAGAGGCAGAGTGTGAGCAAATAGACATTCGCGAGAAGTGGCCACACGAAGCCCTCGACTTTACGCCCTGGCTGGCATGCAACCTCGGTCTCCTTGGTGAGGAGATCGGATTGAAGAAGTTGGAAATGGTGCAGCAGGAAAAGCAAGTAGGCCCGTTTTACCTCGACATCCTGGCGAAGGACTCCGACTCGGGGAGGCTGGTAGCTATCGAAAACCAGCTGGAGTGGGCCGACCTCCACCATCTGGGGCAGTTGCTCACCTATGCGACAGGGTGCGATGCGCATGTCGCGGTGTGGGTTGCCCGTGGCTTCACCTACGAGTTCGCTCAGGCCCTGCACCGGCTCAACAAATGGACGAAGGAAGAGTTCGCCTTCTATGGGGTCGCTATCGAATTGTGGAAGAGGAGTGACGACTCCTCGTTCAAGCCGACACTTCGCAAAGTGGTGTATCCGGATGGTTGGGAGAGAGACCTCACGCCGCATGGGAACCCTATGCATCAGGAGAAACAGAAGTACAATGACTTCTTCCGGCCGCTGATCGCCGAGTTGACCCGACCGAGTGGCTTTGCCGATAAGGCCCTCTATCACTATGGCTACACCGGCCGACGCTTTCCCTCCGGCATCGACCCAAGGGTGTGGTATACGGTCACTGTGACGCGGGATGAGGGTGCTTGGGTAACCCTCTACATCGAATCGGAAAGCAGGGATGTAAAGCCCATTTTCGATGCTTTGCAACAATGTCAGGCGCAGATTGAATCAGGTATCGGCGCTGGGCCGCTGCACTGGGAACGGCGTAGGCACTACTTCTCATCCATATACATACTCAGGGACGGGTGTTCCATAGACGATCCGCAGAAGAAGCTAGAAGAGACCCGGAGGTGGATGTGTGACCTCCTTCTCAAGTTCAAGGACGTATTCGATCCTCGCGTGGCGACGATCCTGGATGGGTTGTCTCCCTGACTCGAGACTTCGAGAGGGATGATCGGGTGGCCGTTCAGCAGCGGTGGGGGAGGTAAATGGCGTTCAGTTATGGCCCGCTGCGTAGTGAGTGGCGACCTTGACCGGCGAGGGTCAGGGAGGTGACGTTCGTATCATTCTGTGCTGTGGGTTATTCGGAAGAAGAGATCGAGCGCATCGCCGAGTTGGGACGAAACCCCAGAAATTGGCGGCTCGCTGATCCTGAGGCGTGGGAGTTGGGACGGCGGGTGGCGGCCGCCATCGCCGATGGATACACCGACGAGGGCTGGCGCAGGGTTTTGAATAGCCTGGACCCGTCCCGCGCGGCAAGGGACATTGCTTGTCGTCCCCCGGAGGAGCACCAGCGGCTTTTGAAGCTGGTCGATCGCCATCGCAGGGGGGAAGTGGAGCGGCTGGTTTCCGCCCTTGGCGTCTAGCCCGAGGTAGTTGGTCTAACGCTTGCGGGGGAGGTCGGCGGCTTTCAGGGTGGAGCCTTGGGCGTCGAGGATGCCTATCTTGGTGCCGATGGTGGCTGGGCTTGCCGCGAAGAGGTCGGCTCGGTTGATCACCAGGAAGCGGTAGGTCATCAGGGGTCTCAGGCGCTTCACGACTTTCTTGATCTGCTTGTGGCTTTCGGCGATTCCCAGATGCCCCTTGGAGCAGACCAGGTCGGCCGTGCCGGAGGGGTCGGGTTCGGCGGCCAACTTCTCGATCATCGCTTGGGTAAGTTGTTCGTGTGTCAAGCGGGACATTTCTCACCTGCCAGGGGTCGTCTCGTGCTGTACCCGATCATATACGGACAGGCTGACTATGCCATCTGTGCCAGGCGGTTTTCCAGCATTTCCATCAACGGTTGGTCTTCAGCGCCGAGTCCCACCACCGACTGCCACCCCGACCCGGCAAGAGCATCTCGCAACTCTTGCGCACCGGGCACTGCGGGGTCGTTCATGGCTAGTCCGGCCGCGATCGCATCGCACAGGGCGTCGACCGGCAGACCGCGGCGGACGGCTGCCCGCGCGGGACCCACGAGACGCTCGGTGGGGCCGAGCTTTCTGAGCGGGTTCCTCGCCACCCTCCGGATGGGATCGACCAGGGTGGTGGTCTCGAATCGTCCCAGGTTGTACCGGCCGTAATCGGCGAGTTCATCCCGTCGCCAACCCTCAGACTCGGCGGAGAGAGCCGCGGCCATGGTATCGGTGATCTCCTCCAGGTGCTCCCTGATAGAGGGATCGGAGACCGCCTCCGCGACCGTGTCATGATCCTTCCGCAATCCCAGAAAGGCAGCGGCGGCATGCAGTCCGTTCACCAGCCATAGCTTCCTCTTGCGGTGAAGAGCCAGGTTGTCGACCAGTGTGAAGCCCTCTATCCCGGGGTCTTCTCCCACCCACTCCTCGCGGGAGACCTTGAAGTCGAACCGCGCCTCGACCTCCACCGACAGGTCGTCGGCACTGCCGCCGGGAACCATCCGGTCCACCAGCGTCTCGGGAAATCCCACCCCGGGCGGAGAGGTTCCCAGGAGGCCCACCACATACTTCTGCAGCGCCGCCGAGTTGGGATCGGCGTTCTCGCAAGCAAGAACGTTGCGGACACGGGAGTCGCCCCTGGACAGAGCGGCGGCGACGACGGGCGCCACCCGGTCCAGGATTCCCACTCCCACTGCGGTGCACACCAACTCCGCCTGCGACGCCTCCCCGGCGGCCTGATCGGCGTCGGTGCTGTTCACTCCCCGCACGCCGCGGATCAGCCGGGTCGATCGGCTACCGTTTCCCACCTCGATCACCCGGTACTCGCCCTCCCGGTTCAATAGGTCCACCAAGGGTGCTGAGACGTCCAGGAAGACGACCTCCCAACCCGCTCGTCCGAACAGCCATCCCAAGAGCCCCCTCCCGATGTTGCCGGCGCCGAAGACGGCGACCCGCCGTCTGCTCATTCAGGCTCGGCGGCCAGGGTGTCTCTGACGAAGTCCTCGTCGGTGGTCACCGCCAGTCGATTGCACAGGTCCTCGTCGTCCAGCACCTCGGCCAGGTGCGACATCACCGCTAGGTGCTCTTCGCCCACCGCGGCCAGTCCGAACACCAGAAAGGCCCGGTCGTCATCGTCTCCCCAGGGGATCCCGGCGGGATACTGGGCCAGCACCAGGGAGGTTCGTTTGATCAGACCACGGTCCTCATAGGTGCAGTGGGGGAGGGCGATCCCGTTTCCCAGGTAGGTGGAGATCACTTCCTCGCGAGCTCGCATCGAGTCTCCGTACCCGGCGTCCACCGCTCCCAGGCCGACCAGCATTCCGGCGACCCGGTCGATGGCCTCGCTCTGGGTTTGGGCCTCCTCGCCCAGGGTGATGGCCTCGACGGAGGTGACTGTTTTGTCGCCCATGACCGGCTAGACCCCGACCACGTCCCCGCCGGCCGAGAGGGTTTTCACCAACTGGGTAAGGGCGGGGTCGTTCAGAAAGGTCCGGAAAGGCACCACTGCCGCGTGGGGCGCCACCTGCTTGACCCGGGCCGACAGTCCCTGGTGGGTGACCACCACGTCGGCGGCTCCGGGTATGTCATGCACCGGGGAGTGGGTGACCTTGATCTTGAGCTTGGCCTTTTTTATCTTCTTCTTGAGAGCATTGGTGACCATCAGACTGGAACCCATCCCGGCCTCACAGGCCAGAACGATCCACTGGACATCCGCTGCCGCTTTTACTACTGAACTCATGTTGGGGGACCTCCGGATAAGAGTGTGGGGAGAGCCTCCTAGCTGGAGACTCTCCCCACTTTAATACGAGAGAGAAGTTGGTCTAGCCGGTTGGGATTCCGGGCATGGTTCCGACCATCTCGTCGGTGCCCTCGGATTCCTTGACCGGTGAGATCCGCAACAGCAGGGTACCCACCACGAATGCCGCCGCAACTGCGGCTGCCATTCCTAGATACACACCTAAGTGTTCGCCTCTTGGCGTCACCGCCAGGTAGGCGAAGATAGACCCAGGCGAAGGCGTTGCTGAAAGTCCCGCATCGAAGGCCACGAAGATGATGTCGGCGACGATTCCGCCGGCCCACATCGAGAGAATCATGATGGGATGCATGAGAACATACGGGAAGTAGATCTCATGGATTCCACCGAAGAAGTGGATCACGATGGCGCCCGGAGCCGACAGCTTGGCCATACCCTTACCGGCGAACCAGTAAGCCAGCAGCAAGCCGAGGCCCGGACCCGGGTTGGTTTCCAGCAGGAAGTAGATCGACTTGCCGGTTTCGGCGGCGTCCGCCGCACCCAGTGGCGCCAGGATCCCGTGGTTGATGGCGTTGTTCAGGAACAACACCTTCCCGACTTCGATCGGTATGTCGGCTACCGGCAGGAGTCCTGCATCGGTGATGCCTTCCACCAGGTTGCCCAGAGCATTGGCGATACCGCCCATGATCGGGCCCATGATGTAACGGCCGACGATCGCCAGGCCGAAGCCCAGGATGCCGAGCGAGAAGTTGTTGTAGAGCATCTCGAAGCCGACGGGCACCTTGTCCTCGAAGGCCTGGTCGATTTTCATCATTACCCAGGCCGCCAGGGGACCGACCAACATCGCGCCCAAGAACTGAGGCGGGTCACCGGTGGCGCCGCTCTCCAATGCGAAGTCGGCACCCACAATGATCCCCATGGTGGCGATGGAGCCAATTACGCCTCCCCGATGGCCGTACACCATCTTGCCGCCTGTGAATCCGATCAATACGGGCAGCAGGTAGACAATGATGGGACCTACCAGTTCGAGCAGATCGTCGTTAGGAGTCCATCCGGTGGGAATGAAAAAGGCGGTGATCAATCCCCAGGCAATGAAAGCCCCGATGTTGGGTATGACCATACCCGCCAGGAATCCGCCAAACTTCTGTAGACGTGCGAGCATCTGTCCTCCTTACTTGTAGTTCGTTGTGCCTTTACCCTAGAGGCTGAGACCGTTTCGCGCAACTGTTTCCAACTGAGACCGTTTGCGCAACTCTTTCCCAAGGTTCTCTTGCAACCTGGTCCGCTTCCGTTGCGGCGGTTTGATTCAGCGGAGAGTAAGGGTCCGGTAGGCAGTGGCCATGATGGTCGCCAGCAGGGAGAGTGCCGGAGCGCCCAGCAGCCACAGGGCCAGAATTCTCGCAAGGCCATCGGTTTGGGCGAACAGGATTATGGAGGGGGCGAAGAACAGCGTGCCCACCAGAGTGACACCCAGGAGCGGCACCCGGTTTCCCCTGCCCAACTCCGAACTCATGGCCAGAGAACCGAAACCCTTGGCCTTGCGGTCGATGATCACGAAGGGGTACAGGCTGTAGATCATCAGAACCATGATCCCGGGCACCACCAGGAACACGGTTCCCACCGCCACGGTGAAGCAGAAGACCGCCGTGGTCCTCACGAACCCGTCCCGTACCCACCAATCGTCCCGTTCGATGGACGGATCGGGGTCGGATGAGACCATGGCCAGGGCGGTGCGCGCCAGGGGCCAGCCCGTATATCCGGTCGCCACGAACCCACCCAGCCAGACCAGCAGATAGAACCAGAAGAAGAGGGGGTTGGTGTCTCTGATGTTGTCGCTGGACTGCCACACCAGAAGCACCCCACTCGGCACGGCCATCAGGATCAGGGAGCGGATCAGCAGGGCGGCCGGAGATCGGAGGAATGCCCGCACGCCATGGCTCAACACCATGCCTATCGGGAGTGAGGGGACTTTGTCAGCCAGTGGAATCAGGCCTTTTGCAGGAGAGTCCTGAAGGCTACTCTAGGAAGATCGTGAGCGGAAAGAGCCGGCCGGAAGTCGAGTCGATCGTATCGGCATTGCAGCCCTTTTCGTCCGGTTTGGAGGCCGACGGCTACTCATTGCAGGTGAGGTTGGCTGACGGCGACGGCTTGCACGTGGAGATCGTGGCTGGATCCGACGCCTGTGAGGACTGCCTGATACCCAAGGAGATGTTCACGCCGATGATCGTCTCCACCCTGAACTCGCAGGGATTGGCCTTCGAGCAGATAACCCTGGTCTACCCGAACGACCGGGATTGACCCAAATGGGAGGATCCTATTCGGGCCTCGAACTCCCCGCCCGGGACCTGTTCGATCTCTCCGGTGACGTGGCCTGGCTGAACAGCGCCTATCTGGGCGCCCGGGCCATCCCGGTCGCCGAGGCGGTGAACCAGGCTGTGAACCGGCCGCTGTCGCAGATCGCGGTCTCCGACTTCTTCACTCCGGGGAATCGGATGAGAGAATTGTTCTCCTCCCTGGTGGGTGGAGACGCCGACGGCGTGGCGCTGATTCCCTCCGCCAGCTACGGAGTGGCCACCGCCGCTTCCGCATTGGGTACCGGCGAGGGAGACCGGGTCCTCATGCTGGAGGAACAGTTCCCCGCCATAGTCTACCCCTGGACGGAGAGGGGCTCCGAGCCGGTGTTCGTCAAGCGTCCCCTCGATGACGACTGGACCGCCGCGGTGCTGGATCGGCTGGATGAGAGCATCTCGGTGGTGTCAGTGCCGGCCTGTCACTGGACCGACGGAACCCGGCTTGACCTTGGCGCGGTGAGCAAGGCGGCCCGGGCGACCGGCGCCCGGCTGGTGCTGGACCTGTCCCAGAGCCTAGGGATGGCGCCATTCGACGTCGGCGCCATCCGGCCCGACTTCCTGGTGTGCGTCGGGTACAAGTGGCTGCTGGGTCCTCCGGGGATGTCTTATCTGTGGGCCTCGCCGGAGAACCGGGACGGCAGGCCCCTCGACGGCAACTGGATGGCCAGGGCGGGGAGCGATGACTTCTCGCGGGTCAACGAGTACCGCTGGGAACTGGCCTCCGGGGCGAGGCGCTACGACGCCGGCCAATCGTGGAACCTCTGGCTTTCCGAGGCCGCCTGCCGTGGGCTGGAGATCATGTCAGGGGTGGGCAGTGAACGTTTGTCGGCCTATTGCCGGCAACTGACCGACCGTCTCGCAGAGAAGTCGGCGCCTCTGGGACTGGTGGCGCCCCGGGCCGAGGTGCGCAGCGCCCACCTGGTGGGCCTGCGACTGCCGGAGGGCGCCGATCCGCGGTCCCTGGTGGCGGAGTTGGCCGATCGCTCGGTGTGTGTCTCGGTGAGGGGAAACTCGGTGCGGGTCTCGGTCCACATGTGGAACACCGAAGACGACATCGACCGCCTGCTGAAAGGCCTGGCCGCCTGGGCGGGCTAGACATCAGACGTCGATCCACCGTGGAGGTGGTCCGCTATCCGGGCAGACAAACGCGCGGGGTGCGGATTATGATGGAGGCCTGATGGATGCCCGTGACGTTGCCTCAATGACAGTGGAGGCCATAAGACTCATGGACGGACGGATGTCCGAACGGCTTGAGCGGGTGGACGCTCGGCTCGACCGGGTGGATGCTCGGCTTGAGCGGGTGGATGCTCGGCTTGAGCGGATAGAAGCTCACATGGACGCTCGGCTCGACTACATTGACGAGAGACTCGATCAGATCATCGACCACCTGGGCCGCTCGAACTAAACCCAGTTCGGACGTGGTGTCCTCGACATCTATTCGCAGGGTTGTGACGATGCCGTGGGCCGCCCAGCACCCTCCGATCAGCGCCGCGCTCTGATTTTCCACTCCTCTAGGTCGCCGTTGTCTCCGACCCGAGTTTGGCAGGTTGGGGGGTTTGCTGGGAGGTGATTGGTGCGTTGACCTGGGGTTTTGTGTCGTGAGAGACGGGTTCCGCAGAGAATTGTAGGGGCGACAGTTTGTTGGTGGAATGGAGTGGGTGTGCTAGTATTGTGGGGTATGTTCGTTAAGACGACCCGCCGTCGGAGGGGCGACAAGGTGTATGAGTACCTGTCGCTGGTGGAATCGGTAAGAAAGGGGTCGAAAACCGGTCACAGGACCCTGCTGCGCCTGGGAGAAGTCACCAAGTTACGCGAAACCGGACAACTTGGACGGATCATCGCGGCGTTGGAACGGCACCTGCACAAAGAACGCGTCGACATCGACGCGTTAGCGGCTGAGCAGGCGCCGGCGGTGGGAGGTGTAGCAGCAGCCGAAGCGGTGTGGGAACAGCTGGGTCTCGGCGGGTTCTTCGCTGACATAGGCGCCAGGCGAGGTGCCGGGGCGTTGGAGGACGCATGTTTTGCGATGGTCGCCAACCGGCTGGTGGATCCCTGTTCGAAACGTCGCCTTCCCGAATGGACAACCGGTGACGTGGTCATGCCCCCCGGGTGGTCGGCGCCGTCTCTTGATCAGTATTACCGTGCCCTGGACACGGTTGCCGACGTCAAAGCAGAAACCGAGGAGTTTCTGTATCGGAGGTTGTGCGATTTGACGAACCTCAACCTACGGCTGGTGTGCTATGACCTGACGTCCACTTATTGGGAAGGTTCCACCCGACCATCGGAGGGGTTTCCGTCGCGGGTGTTCGGGTACTCGCGGGATCGTCGCTCTGACCGACCCCAGATCGTGATCGGTTTGTTGTGCACAACCGATGGGATTCCTATAGCCCATCACGTGTTCCCGGGAAACACCAACGACGCGTCCACCCTAACGGACGTGTTAGACGACCTGGCGAAGCGGTTCGCGGTGGGAAGGATCTGCGTGGTAGCAGACCGCGGTCTCATATCTGCTGCCAACCTGGAAACAGTCACCCGATCAGGGTTTGATCATCTGTTGGCCACCAGACTCCGCCGCGACAAGGTCACCGCCGAAGCGTTGACCGCGGCAGACCGGGACACGGTATGGGTGGAGCTGTCCCAACCCGGGACCAGAGCCACAGATGTCATCCTCTCTGATGGGACCCGCACGGTGGTGGTCGAGTCCGACGCTCGTGCCAGGCGGGACACACAACGCACCGCGGAGATCATCGACCATGTCGAGACCCGGTTGTTGGCGTTGGAACACCGCGTCCGCGGAGGCAAACTGAAAGACCCCGCCCGCATCGGGAGAGCCGCCCAACGGATCCTCGGCACCAGGCGGGTAGGGCGACTGTTCGACCTCGAGATCGGCCCGGGTCGTTTCGTGTACCACTACAACGAAGAGGCCCAGGCCTATGAGAAACTGCTGGCCGGTCGTTACGTGCTGACCACCAGTCTCACCCGCGCACAAGCCGACACCGCCGAGGTCGTGGCCGCTTACCGGCAGTTGCAAACCGTCGAGACCAGGTTCCGGGTCCTCAAAGACTTCCTGCGACTGCGACCGGTACGGCACTGGACCGAACAGCGAGTCCGCGGACACGTCGCAATCTGTGTTTACGCCGCTCTCATGGAAACGCTCATCACCCGCGCTCTCACCGCAGCCGACATCCGAGATCCCGACCTCGAACACCAACACCTCACCGCCGCGCGGGCAATCAGACAGCTCAACCGCATCCGCCGGGTGGAACTGACCACCAACAACCACCAGATCACGCTCACCACCCGCCGCACCCCACAGCAAACCCGGACCCTCGCCGCTATCGGAGTCAACACCCGCACCTGGGACAAAGCCACCATCACCCAACCCTAAAACGGGCCCGAACACCCGAATGTAGTGGAAACACCCTTCCCGCGTATACCCCCTGACCTGGGGAAACACCAAACCACCCGCCAAACTCGGGTCCGACCACCAGCGCCCGGCTCCACATGTTCACCGTGGTGCAGGCGTGATTGGGCACGATGCGCACCATGTCTCCCACCCGAAGCGTTCTCACCCCTGGTCCTCTCAGAAAGCCGTGCTCCTCGTTGGCCTTGAAAAAGTCGAGGTCGGCGTAGCGGCCGTCGTCGGTGAGTACCCTTCCGAACCCGACTCCCGAAGTGGGGCCATCTGAACTCATCGATTTGCTCCCGGCATCGATTATCGCCTCCCCGAGCCGGGGGGTGCTCACCACCCTGGCGACCACGGTGAGCGCGCAGCCGGACAGGTTGGTGCTCCCCAGAGTCACCTGGTTGGCGTCGTTGAAGACATACGTTCCAGGTCGGGCTTCGGTTATTCCCGACACCGTGGGCGTGGAGGTGGAACCCGGCGTGGACCCAACCGAAACCACCGTCACCCGAAGACCGGCTTGGCGAAGGGCCTGAGCGACTCCCACCATGGTCCTTCCCACAGCTCGTCCCTCCGCCTCGAGGTTCGGCCGGTCGGTGCCGAATCCGCTCAAGTGTCCTGCGTGAGTGATTATCCCCTCGAGCTTCAGACCGGCCAGGCCCGCCATCCGCCCCGCCAACTCGAATACCTGATCGGGTGCGACTCCTGCCCGTCCCAGTCCGGTGTCCACTTCGATCAGATAGGGGACCACCACTCCGGCAACCGCGGCGGCTTTGGACAAGGGCGCGGCTGCCTCCAGGGAGTCGAGCGCCACCCGCACCCGGCCCCTCCGGTTGGCGGCCACCGCGAACCTGACCTTGGCGGCGCCCACAGGCTGGTGAGCCCAGGTGAGGTCGGTGTACCCGTGGTCGAGAAGGCACTCCACCTCGGTGGGGGTGGCGCATGTGAATCCCACACAGCCCGCCTGTTCCTGGAGACGGGCGGCCTCCACCATCTTGGAGGTCTTCCAGTGGGGACGCAGGGCCACTCCCAGGTGGCGCATCCGCTCGGCCATCTCCAGGATGTTGTGTTCCATCACTGCGCGGTCCACCACCAGGGTGGGGGTGGGCAGGTCCGATAATGCGGCAAGGATCACGAGTCGGCCTCTCCGTCTGCGTGCCATTTCACCAACAGGTGCTTCAGGATCTTTCCGGTGGCGCTGCGGGGCATCCGGTCGG
The DNA here is from genome assembly GCA_965204615.1 of Acidimicrobiia bacterium. Taxonomy (GTDB): domain Bacteria; phylum Actinomycetota; class Acidimicrobiia; order Spongiisociales; family ZC4RG35; genus Bin76. The sequence goes on from OZ242000.1 coordinate 40,047, forward strand.
CAAGGATCAGCCTCTTGGGTTTCATGTGGGTGGCGAGTCGGGCGCCGACCCACTCGGCCAGATCCTCCACCGTGGGCGGGGGTCCCGGACTGGGGACCACCACTGCGGTCACCGCCTCTCCCCATTGGCGGTCGGGCAGGCCGATCACCGCCACCTCCGCCACCCGGGGATGGTGTGAGAGGACATTCTCGATCTGCGGGGGGTATATGTTCACGCCCCCGCTTATCACCAGTTCCTTGAGCCGTCCCGACAGGTACAGGTAGCCCTGCTCGGTGTGATAGCCCAGGTCGCCGGTGTGAAGCCAGCCATCCCGGATGGCCGCCTCGGTGGCATGGGGTTGCCTCCAGTAACCGGACATCAGCTTTGGAGTGCGGATCAGCAATTCACCCACCTGACCGGGTTCGGCCTCCCCGCCCTCGGGGGTTGTGATCCTCATGTCCACCCCCACCATGGGGCGGCCGATGGAAAGGCCGCTGGAAGTGATCCCGATCCTGCGTCGATGGTCCTCGGCGCCCAGGGCCGCGCAGGCCGCGGTGGCCTCGGTCAGTCCGTATCCGTGATAGAGGCCGCAGGGAAGGGAGTTCATCATCCTCTCCACCAGGTTGGAGCGGGTGGAGGCCGCTCCGTAGAGCAGCAGTCGCATGGAACGAAACAGGTCGGGGTCGAACCCGGGAGAATCGAGGATTCTCTGTAGCTGGGTGGCAACCATGATGGTGGTGGTGACTCCCTCACCGGAGATGGTCCGCATCGCGTCTTCGGCGTCGAAGGAGGGGAGCACCACATGGGACTGTCCGTCAACCAGCATGGTGATCACCCGCAAGCCGGCGGAGGCGTGATAGAGAGGGGTGGTGGAGAGGTAGACATCGGTCGGGATGAGTCCCTGTGCGACGGCCGTCACGAAGGCGTTGAAGGTCAGTGCCCGCTGGGATAGGCACACGCCCTTGGGATCTCCGGTGGTGCCGCTGGTGTAGATGATCAGGGCTGTGTCCTCAGGTTGGGCTACCTGGCCCACCGGATCAGACGAGGACAGCAATCGGCGGTATTCGGCGCCGTCATGTTCGAGCACGGCCATTCCGGGGTTCCCGGCTCCCGCCACCATCTCTCCGTATTCCGGTCCGACGATCGCCGCCCGGGGGTCCGCCTCGGCCAACTGCCGGGCGACCTCGGGAGGGGCCAGTCGGGTCGACAGGGGGACCGCGGCGGCGCCCAGCCGGGCGGCGCCCAGGTAGGCGTCGAAGAAGGCCAGGCCGGCGGGGGCCATGACGGCCACCCGGTCGCCCCGTTCCACCCCCGCCCGGGCCAGCACGGCGGCCACTCTCTCCACCCGTTGGGAGAGTTCGGCGTAGTTGAGGGAAGAGCCCCCCATAATCTGCACCGCCCGCCGTTCGGGATAGAGCCGGGCGGACCGGTCCAAGAGATCGGTAACCAGCGCTGGCATCGCCTCAGAACGATACAACCGAGAACGGGCGGCGCCGCGGCCCGACGGTCTCGGCCGGGACGATACCGGTGCTTCCGGGAGGCACGGGTCGGGTCACTCGGATTTGGTCTGCGAACCCAGGTTGGAGAGGAGCACGATCCCGGTGCCGACCATGAGCGCCAGGGGGTTGACGATCGAGACTTCGGCGAAGAGCCAAATCCACAGCATCTGGAGGACCGGGGTGAAGAAGATGATCCGCTGGACGCTCAAGCTGGACGTCACGTACATGGAGTACCGGTAGCTGAGCGCTCCGCCCGCATTGAAAATTCCAATGAGGGTGAGGAAGACCACGGTGGTCCAGGACAGCTCGAACGTCTTCTCGGTCGGTGGGAAGAACAGCACGCTTCCCAGGAGGGTCAGGGGAAGGCCGATGACCCGCGCGGCGACCGCGGAATAGGTGGAGTTCCAGGCCAGGTCGTTCGGGTCGTCTCCGGGCCAGGTCATCAGTCGGCCGACGGAAATGGTTCCCCACAGGCTCCAGACGCCGGTGGCGGTGCCGACCAGCGCCACAGTGATGCCCTGCCAGTTGATGGTGCCGACCTCGGCGGTCTCCGACCAGATGACCAGTGCGGCGCCCACGAAGGAGAACCCCATCAGTGTCCAGTGCTTCCCGCTGATGACATGGGGAGACGCCCGGTCTCCCGACGAGATCCTCCTGCCCAGCCTGGCCGCCGCCCACACCATGCCGATGAAGGCCAGCTGGAAGATGATGGTCACCACCAGGGGGTCGATCAGGGTGGCGGCCCACACCCAGAAGGCCAGATCGAGCGCGAAGCCGATCGTCATCCAGAACGCCGGGGTTCGCACCACCTCCAGGGGTGTTCGGACGCGAACCGGCTCCCCGTCCCTGCCCCAGTACAGCAGCAGACCGGCCGCCTTCCCCTTCCAATCCCTCTTCTTCACCGGGAGCACGAAGAGCAACACTGCCAGGCCCGCGCCCTGGAAGACGAACGACCAGGAACGCCACACGAAGGGGTCGTCGCTGGTGTGGGTGTAGAGGTAGAACAGGGGCCCCGCGGAGAGGCCGAAAGCCGCGCTCGTAGCCCACAGCGTCCCCTTGGTGGTCGGGTTCACGGGTCGAGCGGTCCTGTTCTCTGATCTGGCTGGGGCGGGCGACGCAGTCCGGTTGGGTAACCGCCGACGGGCCTGTTGTGTTTCCGAGGTTAGCCTTCCGATCCCTTCCGCGGCGGAAGTGGGGTCACTCAGGTACCGGATTCAGAGTGGATCCTTGGTTTGGGCCTGGGATCCCAGGTTGGAGAGGAGCACGATCCCGGTGCCGGCCAGGAGCGCCAGGGGGTTGGCGATGGAGACTTCGGCGAATATCCATATCCACAGCATCTGAAGGGCGGGGTTGAAGAACATGATCCTCTGGACGCTCAGGCTGGAGGTCACATAGAGGGAGTACCGGTAGCCCAGGCCTCCGGCCGCGTTGGAAACCCCCAGGAGGCCGAGGAGGCCCAGCATGACCCAGTTGATCTCGAAGCTGTTCTCGGTTGGCGGAAAGAATACAGCGCTTCCCAGGAGGGCCAGGGGGAGGGCGAGAATCCGACCGGCCGCCGCCGCAAAGGTGGCGTTCCACACCAGGTCGTGGGAGTTGCCGCCCGGCCATCCCATCAGATGTCCGGTTGAGATGGATCCCCAGAAGGTTCCGACCGCGGTGGCGGCGCCGACGAGGGACAGGACTATTCCGAACCAGTTGAGGGCGCCTACCTCCCCGGTCTCCGACCAGATGACCAGTGCGGCCCCGAGGAATGAGAGGACCATCAAAGCCCAGTACTTCCCGCTTATGACATGGGGCGAGGCGCCCCGGCCGGCGGACATTTTCTTCCCCAGCCTGGCGGCCATCCACACCATCCCGATCACGAACAACTGAAAGATCGTGTTCACCACCAGGGGGTCGATCAGGGTTGCCGCCCAAACCCAGACGGCCAGGTCCAGGGGGAAGCAGACCACCATCCAGAACGCCGGGGTTCGCAGCACTTCCAGGGGCTTTCGGACCCGGACCGGTTCCCCGGCGTCGCCCCAGTAGAACAGGAGCCTTTTGGCCTTCTTTCTCCAGTCCTTGTCGGAAGCGGGAACCAGGAGGATCACCGGGGCCAACAAAACCGTCTGGAACACGAACGACCAGGACCGCCACACGAAGGGATCGTCGCTCACATGTGTGAAGAGGTACAGAAGGGGCAACCAGGAGCCGAAGACCACCGAACTGACGGCCCACAGCGTCCCCTGGGTGGTTGGCTTCACCGGTCGAAGGATCCTGTTCTGCGCTTCTCGTGTCGCGCGGCTTGGGGACACATGGCCCCAGTAGGCGACCGCCGGCGGGCCACTGTGTTCGGAGGTTAGCCTTCCGGTCTCCTCCGGCGCGGGTGGCGTCGGATGCCGGGAGGTCAGGTTGGCGGGGAGGTCACAGGGTTTTGGTCTGGGATCCCAGGTTGGAGAGGAGTACGAGCCCGGCTCCGATGAGGAGGGCCGAGGGGTTGGCGATGGAGACATCGACGAAGGTCCAGATCCATAGCATCTGGAGAACCGGAGAGAAGAACATGATCCGCTGGACGCTCAGGCTGGAGGTCACATAGAAGGAGTAGCGATGGCTGGCCGCTCCAACCGCGTTGAACGCTCCCGTCAGGGCCAGGAATCCCAGGGTGGACCCGATGAGATCGAAACTGTTCTCGGTGGGAGGGAAGAACAAAATGCTTCCCAGGAGCGTCAGGGGGAGGGCCAGGAACCGTCCGACCACCGCTGAGAAGGTGGAGTGCCACACCAGGTCGTTGGGGTCGGTGCTCGGCCACGCTATGAGGCGACCGAGGGAGATGGTTCCCCAGAAACTGCCGACGGCGGTGGCGGTTGCGGCGAACGCCACGACTATGCCCAGCCAGTTGAGGGTTCCGACCTGGCCGGTCTCCGACCAGATGACGAGCGCCGCGCCCAGGAAGGAAAGGCCCATCAGCGTCCAGTACTTCCCGCTCATGATGTGAGGGGAGGACTGCCGCCCGGTTGACATCTTCCTCCCGAGCCGGGTCGCCATCCACACCAGTCCGATCAGGAACAACTGGAAGATGATGGTCACCACCAGCGGGTCGATGAGAGTGGCGGCCCAGACCCAGAATGTCAAGTCGACGGCGAAGGAGACCACCATCCAGAACGCCGGGGTGCGTAGCACCTCTATCGGATTCCGTACCCGGACCGGTTCTCCACCCGCTCCCCAGTAATAGAGCAGTCGGTGGAGTTTCTTCCTCCAGTTCCTCTTCGAGGCGGGAACCAGCACGAGCACGGGGGCTAAACCCGCCGCCTGGAAGGCGAACAGCCAGGAGCGCCACACAAATGGGTCGTCGCTGACATGGGTGAAGATGTAGAAGAGGGGTAGCCAGGAACTGGTGGCCGCCGCCCCTACCGCCCACATTGTCCCCTTGGTGATCGGGTTCAACGGTCGAACGGTCCTCTTCTCTGCTGTGGCCTGCTGGGGTTGGTGACTAGATGACCCCGGTGGGCGGTCGCCGGCGAGGCTTCGTCCTTCACGAAGGTTAGCTCTCCGGCGCCCTGGTGGGGGAGCGGGACGGCGCGATGCCGACCCTTGGGCCATCAGCTCAGAGGTGTTGACGCGGACGGGTTCAATCGGGCTTGGTCTGGTAACCCAAGTTGGAGAGGAGCACGATGGCGGTGCCGATCAGGAGGAACCGGGGCTTTGCGATGGAGACATCGGCAAACATCCAGAGCCACAGCATCTGGAGGGGCGGGGAGAAGAACATGATCCGTTGGACGCTCAACTTGGATGTCACATACAGGGAGTAGCGGTGGCTGACCGCCCCGGCCATGTTGAACACTCCTATGACGCTCAGAAAACCGAGGGTGGTCCAGGTGAGGTCGAAGTGGTCGTCCGTGGAGGGAAAGAAGATGACGCTTCCCAGAAGCGTCAGGGGGAGGGCGAAGAAACGTCCCACCACTGCCGAGAGAGAAGCGGCCCAAACCAGGTCGTTCGGGTCGTCGTCGGGCCATGTCATGAGACGCCCGGTGGACACGGTCCCCCAGAAACTTCCGATTCCGAAAGCGGTGGCGGCGAGGGCCAAGGCTATGCCCAGCCAATTCAGGGTCCTGACCGTGCCGGTCTCCGACCAGATGACCAGGGCGGCGCCGAGGAAGGAAGTTGCCATGAGGGCCCAGTGCCTTCCACCTATGACGTGCGGCGCGGTTCCCTGCCCGGCGGAGATCTTCCTGCCCAGCCTGGCTGCCATCCACACCATTCCAAGCGGGAACAGCTGAAAAACGAGGGTCGCCACCAGCGGGTCGATCAGGGTGGCTGCCCAGACCCAGAAGGTCAGATCGACGGCGAAGCCGATGACCATCCAGAAGGCGGGTGTTTTCAGCACTTCCAGCAGATTCCGGACCCGGACCGGCTCACCGCCGTCTCCCCAGTAGAACAGGAACCTACGGATTTTCGCTCTCCAGTTCTTGTCCTTGGCCGGCATCACGATCAGGGCCAGCCCCAACACCCCCGACTGGAAGAGGATGAGCCATGACCGCCAAACGAAGGGATCGTTGCCGGTGTGGGTGTACAGAAAGAACAGCGGCAGCCAGGAGAGGGAGACAGCCGCTCCGACGGCCCATAGGGTGCCCTTGGCAGTTGGGTTCACCGGTCGAGGGATCCTGTTCTCTCCTCCGGCACGCTCGAGGCTGGCGATACGTGACCACGAGGAGCAAACGCCGGTGAGGATCGGTCCATTCTCGGAGGCTAACTCCCGAGGCTGCCGCAGGGGAGTGAACGGCCCTTTTCCGGTCGGGCCGAGAGGGCCGTTCACTAGGATGCCAATTGTGCTGATGGCGGAGGTTCCCACCCCCGCCAGACAGGTGTTCGGCAGTGCCCATCTGGGAGGTAGGTGATGAGTTTCAAGTCCGTTGACCACATCGGGATGACAGTGACGGATCTGGAAGTCTCGGTCCCGTGGTGGAGCTACTTTCTCGAGTCTGATCCCTTCATGCAGGGAACCTGGGTGGCTGCGGAAATCGACGACTATGTGGGTGACATAGTGGGTTATCCCGATTGCGACATGTCGGGAGCGTCCTGGGCGCTACCCGGCGGCACCGTGCTGGAGATGCTTCAGTATCACAACCCACCACCGGGAAAGGTTGACATGGCGACCTACAACGCCGGGAATACCCACATATGCCTGGAGACCCACGACATTCACCGCGACTACCAGCGGATGCGGGGACGAGCCGAATTCCGCTCTCCGGAGCCGGTTCGCTGCGCTTGGGGAAGGTATGAAGGGGCCCTCACCTGTTACCTACGGGACCCCGATGGCATCTCCATCGAGTTGATCGAGTTTGGGCAGGTGGGAAGGCCGTTCCAGGTCGAAAGCCCCTTCGCCGACCCTTACGGATAGGGCGGCCACAGCAACATCGCTTCGGGGTTGCAGAACTGGCGGGCTTACCGGAGTCCGCTGACTCTAGGGGTATTCCTCTCGCGCTCAGGCAGGGGTCAAGTTGACTCTCACCTGGGCGGGGGAGTGGAGGGAGTAGCCGGTCATGGGGGGAGGCCCGTTCACCCACTCGGCCCAGCGGACCCGGTCCATGAAGCGGTTGATCACCACCTCCATCTCCATCAGGGCCAGGAGCGACCCGGTGCAGTGGTGCTTTCCCGCACCGAACGGCAGGATGTCGGCGCGAGGCGTGAACTGGCGAAAAGCGCTGTCGGCGAATCTGTGCAGTTGGAACTCATCGGGAGACTCGAACCAGGTCTCGTCCCGGTTGGCCGACGCCAACAGCACCATGATCTTGTCGCCTGCGCCGATCCCCACTCCGGCCAAGTCCGTGTCAACTTTCGCCTTTCTCACCAGTGCGTGGGCCGGAGCCAGGAAGCGGAGGATCTCGGCGCAGGCCTGGGTCAACAGGCCCCGGTCCTCCCTGATCTCCTCCCAGAGGTCCCGGTCCGAGAAGAGCACCCACATCAGGTTGGACAAGCCCCGGGAGGTGGTCTCCACTCCGGCCGCCAGCAGCAGCGAGCAGGTGGAGGCTATCAACTCCGTCGAGAGGGGTTCTCCGTCGATGTTGGCCTGGCACAGTTCGGAGAGAAGGTCATGGGTCGGGCGGCGACGTTTCTCGGCAATGATCGGCGCCAGGTACTCACCCAGGGCCTCTCGGGCTTCGACTCCCTGGCGGGTGATCTCCGGATCGTTCCTGATGTTGGTGACGCTGGCTTTCCCGATGGCGTCGTACCAGCCCCGGAAGCGGGCCACGTCGGGGATGCCCATCATGGTGGCAGTCACATCCATGGGAAGAGAGGTGTTCAGGCCCTGGTGAAGTTCAGCCGGGCGGTCCCAGGGCAAATCGTCCAGAAGACGGGCGGTGATCTGTTCGGTCATCTCCCGCAACTCCCCGGCCAGTTTGCCCCGATGGCGGATCCAACGGCTCAAGAGACCGGAATGGCGCCGATGCTCCCGCCCCTCCATGTGAAGGATCACCCGGCCGTGTATGGCTGAAGAGCCCGGTCCCCCCATCAGGGGAGCGAATCGGCTCTCGTCCTCCAACACCTCTGCCACTTCCGAACGCCGGGAAGCCACCCATCCCTCGATTCTGGGGCTCCAGAAGACCGGGGCCTGCTGGCGGGCCCGGGCATAGAAGGGAAAGGGGTCGGCCTCGTTGACGACCACTTTCGCAAACTCGTTCAGAAGCTCTGGTGAGGTGGCATTTATCATTGCTCGACGTGTTGGACTCTGGGCTTGTGACAGGCCGGGGGTAGGGTGCGGTGCTGTATTATGGTATACAAAGCGTTTTCTCCGGGCACATGGCGTCCGGGAGCCGCATCCGACCAGAATCTATTCGCCAACGGAGGTAACCAGTGAGGAAGTTCATAGCAGTTTTAGGAGTTCTGGCTCTTTTGGCCGCGGCCTGCGGAGACGGAGAGGAAGAACCCACTGCCACCACTGAAGCAGCAGCAGTCACTACCACCGCCGCACCGGCCGAGACACCCGAGGAGCCCGCTGAGGAACCCGACGAGCCGGCGCCGGCAGAGCCCGACTATCCCGAAATCACTATCAACATCGGGCATTCGGGCGCTCCTGACGGCTATGCCGATGTGGCGGCCGTCAAGTTCAAGGAACTGGTCGAAGCCGGTTCCGGCGGCCAGATCACGGTGGAAGTGTTCCCGTCTTCGCAGATCGGCTCCGAGCGGGAGTTGGTGGAAGGGGCCCAGTTGGGCTCGATCGACGCCGGTGTGGTGTTCGCCGGGATTCTCGAGAGTTTCGTTCCCGAGATGGGTGTGGTGAACCTGCCGTTCCTGTTCGACGGACAGGATCACGTGAATGCGGTGTTCGACGGTCCGGTGGGGCGTGAGCTCCTGGGCTTGGCCGAGGGTGTGGGCATCAAGGCCCTGGCCATCGGTCAGTTCGGTTTGCGTTCGATGATGAACAGCCAACGTCCCATCTATACCCCCTCCGATGCGGCCGGTCTGAAGTTCCGGGTGCCGGAGTCCGACATCTATATCCGTACCTATGAGTTGGTGGGCGCCAATCCGGTGCCGCTGCCTGGTCCGGAGATCTTCACGTCGTTGCAGAACGGTGTGGTGGACGGGACCGGCGCGCCGATCTTCGCGGCGGTCACCCAGAAGTACTACGAGACGCCGGTCAAGTACCTGTCGCTCACCGAGCACATCTACGCTGCGCTTCTCATGTTCATGTCGGGCGAGCTGTGGGACAGCCTGCCCCCCAAGGCACAGGACCTGATCGAGCAGTCGGCCTCCGCCGCTGCTGCGCATCAGCGTGCCGAGGCGGCCAAGCTGGACGCCGGTTACCTTGCCGAACTGGAGAACCAGGGCTGGGCAGTCAACGATGTCGACAAGGGCCTGTTCCGCACCGCGGTGGCGGGCGTCTATGACGAGCGTCCCGAGTTGGCCGAGTGGGCCGAGCGCATCCGGGCGGTGAGCCCGACCGGCGCCGTGGACGTCTCCCTCCTGCCCGAGATCACCATCAACATCGGGCATTCGGGCGCCCCTGACGGCTATGCCGATGTGGCGGCCGTGAGGTTCAAGGAGTTGGTCGAGGAGCGTTCCGGCGGTCGCATGACCGTGGAGGTCTTCCCCTCCTCGCAGATCGGTTCCGAGCGCGAGTTGGTCGAGGGCGCCCAGTTGGGTTCCATCGACGCCGGAGTGGTGTTCGCCGGGCTCCTGGAGAGCTTCGTTCCCGAGATGGGAGTGGTGAACCTGCCGTTCCTGTTCGACGGACAGGACCACGTCGACGCGGTGTTCGACGGTCCGGTGGGACGCGAACTCCTCGGCTTGGCTGAGGAAGTGGACATCAAGGCCCTGGCCATCGGCCAGTTCGGCCTGCGTTCGATGATGAACAGCCAGCGCCCGATCGTCACTCCCGCCGATGCTGCGGGTCTGAAGTTCCGGGTGCCGGAGTCCGACATCTATATCCGTACCTATGAGTTGGTGGGCGCCAATCCGGTGCCGCTGCCTGGTCCGGAGATCTTCACGTCGTTGCAGAACGGTGTGGTGGACGGGACGGGCGCGCCGATCTTCGCGGCGGTCACCCAGAAGTACTACGAGACGCCGGTCAAGTACCTGTCGCTCACCGAGCACATCTACGCGGCGCTTCTCATGTTCATGGGTGGCGAGTTGTGGGACGGCCTCGGTCCGGCCGCACAGCAGTTGGTGCAGCAGGCTGCCATCGAGGCTGCCGCTCATCAGCGTGCCGAGGCGGCCAAGCTGGACGCCGGTTACCTTGCCGAACTGGAGAACCAGGGCTGGGAGGTCAATGACGTCGACAAGGACGCCTTCCGCGCCGCAGTGGCAGGTGTCTATGACGAACGGCCCGAGCTGGCCGAGTGGGCGGACCGCATTCGTGCGGCTGCTCCGTGAGCTCGGTAGCCGGATTAATTAGCAAAGGCAGTCGGAGCACCATCTCGGTGCTCCGACTGCTCCTAGCCGTGCTGCTGGGTGGCCTGTCGCTCTTGATGTTCGTGCAGGTCGTGATGCGGTACGTCTTCAACTCTTCGATCGTGTGGTCCGAGGAGGTGCCCAGAATCATGCTCATCTGGCTGGTGTTCGTGGGTCTGGCCACCACCATGAAGGGCAAGCACCTGATCATCGACGTCGTGCGGGAACGCCGCTGGATTTCGGTGGTCTCCATCGTCTTCAAGTGGGCCATGCTGATCTTCTTCGTCTACTACGGCACGGTCCTGGCCACCAAGGTGTCGGGCCAGACCATGCCGATCACCAAGATCTCCCGCTCCTGGCAGTACGCGGCCGCCCCGGTGGGCGCCGCCCTGGCGCTGATCCTGGGAGTGGACGAGATCGTCGATCTGTTCCGGTCCTCCGATGACAAAGAGCCGTCCTCCGCGGCGGCTGTGGAGGCCTGAGCGATGTTGCTGCTGGCAGTGTTCGGGACGTTGTTCCTGTTGCTGCTGTTGCGGGTGCCGATCTTCGCCGCGCTGGGCGGCGCCACCATCGTGGGCGTGCTGTTGCACCCCTCGGCCTCCTTCATCGACGTGGTGCGCAACTCCATCAACGGGATCGACTCGTTGGTGCTGTTCGCAGCTCCTCTGTTCGTGCTGGCCGGCAATCTCATCCTGGCGGGAGGCGTTTCCCGGCGCCTGATCGGCTGGGTGGACCTTCTCTTCGGTTTCAGCCGACTTCGCCTGGCATATGTGAACGTGTTCGGGTCCATGTTCTTCGGAGGGATCTCCGGTTCGGCCACCGCCGACTCCGCCGCCATCGGCTCGGTTCTGGTGCCGGAGATGAAAAAGGGCGGCTACCCCACTCCCTACGCGGCGGGGGTCACCGCCGCCTCAAGTTCGATAGGGATCATCGTCCCTCCCAGCGTGCCGATGATCCTGGCGGGGGCCGCCACCAGTGTCTCGATCACCAAGCTGTTCGTGGGAGGGTACGGCCCGGGGATCCTGATCGCGGTCTCCCTGGCCACGGTGGCCTGGATAAGGCGCCCGCGTTCGGGCGTGAAGGCCGATCCCGAGAAGTTCAGCATCAAGCGCATGGGCATAACTACCTACAAGGCGTTGCCCGCCCTGGTCTTCCCGGTGGTGATCATGGGAGGGATACTGGCCGGGGTGTTCACGGCCACCGAAGCGGCGGCGGTGGCGGTGGTCTATTCGCTTCTGGTAGCCATCTTCATATACCGGGAGATGGGATGGCAGACCTTCTTCAAAATTCTCAAAGAATCGGCCGAGTTCGCCGCGGTGTTGTTCATCATCGTCGCCACGGCCCAGGCTTTTGGGCGGTTCCTGACCCTGGCCAAGGTGCCCCAGCAGCTTACCGAGTTCATGCTGGGATTCTCGAGCACCCCGGCCGTGGTGATCCTGATGATGATCCTCCTGCTCCTGATCATCGGCACCTTCATGGAGACAGTCCCCATCGTGCTGGTGCTCTATCCCATCCTCGAGCCGATCGCCACCTCACCCGAGGTGGGGATGGACCCCATCCACTACGGGGTCACCTTCATGGGCGCCATCGCGGTCGGCCTCCTCACTCCTCCCTATGGAGTTCTCCTGTTCGTCAACTCCAAGATCGCCGGGATCCCCTCTGCCGACCTGATCAGGGCCGTGCTGCCCTTCATCGCGGTCCTCATAGTCGATGTGCTGATCATCGCCTTCTTCCCACCCCTCACTCTGGGGCCGGTGAATTTCTTCTTCGGCTAGCTTTCCATGAAAGGTCCTTCCATGCCCAGAGACGACTTTCGCATCCTCTCCTTCGTGAACCACATCCCCGTCCATCCCCGGGTGGATGAGTTCCTGGCCGAGACCGCCCGCCGGGGAGTGGACGCGGTTTGCTCCCAGGGCACCGGGATGGACTTCGGCCCGTACATGCTGGGAAGCGGCACCCAGTTCACCAGCGAGAACTTCCGGGAGAACGTCCGACCCTACATGCGCTTCGCCAAGGAGCAGGGCGTCCCGTTCGTGTTCTCGGTGGGGATCGCCGGGGGGCGCACCCAGTTGGACGAGTGCCTCGACCGGGTGGACGAGATCACCTCCGAGGAGGACATGCCGCTCCGGATCGCGGTGATCGACGGAGAAATCGACCGGGAGATGCTGGCCGAGCGGATCAGAGGCGGGGCGAAGGCCCCCCGGGCAGTGGAGTCACCGCACCTCTCGGAGATGCTGACGCCCGAGGACGTGGAGTCCTCCGAACACATAGTGGCGCAGATGGGACCCGAGCCGATAATGGCGGCCCTAGAGGCCGGGGTGGACGGGGTGATCACCGGGCGGGCGCTCGACGTGGGCATCTACATGGCTCCGCCCCTGCACGCCGGGTTCCCCCGCGGGTCCACCACCCACATGGCCAAGGTGCTGGAGTGCGCCGGCCTGGCGCTTCATCCCGGTGACCCCTCGGAGCCGATCTACGGAGTGCTGGAGTCCGACGCCATCTCCGTCTATCCGGTCTCGGACACCCAGGCGGCCACCGCCCGGTCCATCGCCAGCCACTCCATGTACGAGCGGGACAATCCCTTCATGGAGAAGAACCCGGGAGGGTATCTCGACCTGACCCACGCCACCTACGCGGAGGTCCCCGACTCGGGAGTGCGCTCGGAGGGAGCGATCTGGGTCGACACGCCCTACACGATCAAGCTGGAGGGCGCCCGGCGGGAGGGGTACCGCACCATTGCCGTATTCGGCGTGCGGGAGCCGGCCTTCATCGACTGCCTGGACTGGTTCCTGGACAACATCCGCTCCACCATCGCCGGGTCACCGCGCTTCGGGCACCTGGATGAGGGGAAGGACTACAAGATCACTTTCGACCAGTACGGGCGCAACGGCGTGCTGGGTCCCAACGAGCCGCTCCGGGGACGGACTCCCCATGAGATCGGCCTGCTGGTGGACGTGATCGCCGAAACCCAGGAACTGGCCGAGAACCTGGCCTACTTCATCTGTATGGAACTGTGGATCAAGCCCTACCCGAACCGCCAGACGTCGGCCGGGAACCTGGCCACCCGGTTCGCTCCTCCCACCATCAATGTCGGCCCGGCCTTTTCGTTCAATGTATGGCACCTCCTGGAGGTGGAAGACCCCCTGGAACTCTTCCCCTATGAGGTGGTCGACTTCCCGAGGGGGCGCTGATGCCCAGGCTTCGCGACTTCGCCAAGACCCTCCGGTCCAAGAACTGCGATCCCTTCAACACCACCTTCGACGTGTTCTTCGATTCAGAGGAGGCGTACCGGCAGGTGAAGGACTCGGGGAGGATCACCGCGGAAGTGCTGGCGCCGCTGTACGGGCTCACCAACGACCAGGTGCTGGGCATCTACTTCCTGGACAATGCCCTGGCATTCAAGGTCACCATGGTGAAGGACATCGCCTCCTCCGACCCGGCCTGCAAGGACGTGTTCGGCGCCCACCAGCATCTGATGCTCGCCGATCTCGAGATACCGGAGGAATAGAGATGAGACTGTTGGACCCCCGAGCCGAGGAATACCGCCGGTTGGACGGCGCCGATCCGCTGAAGCCGGTGGAGGCGGTGGAACTGAACGTGGGCATCCTCAACTCCCGCTGGGAGTCGATGACCCGCATCGCCGCGCTGGTGGATGAGCGCCTCCGGCGCCTGTCGTTCATCAGAGACGTCCGGCACTGGAAGATCAAACACTCCGAGCCCACGCCCCAGGAGGTGATAGACCAGGTGGTGGGTTACAGCCACTTCGCGGTGCTGGGACTCGGCAACTGAGGGGCTTGCACAGCGTGGAGTTGCCACGATGGAACAGAGTTGAGAAAGCAGGGGCTGGGGACGGTGGTGCTGATCACCGAGGCCTTCGAGGAGTTGGCCAAGGCCACCCTGGCCAGCCGGGGAGTGCCCGATCTGCCCATGGTGATCTTCCCGCACCAGACCGAGGTGATGACCACCGAAGAGTTGCGGCCGATCGTGGAGTGGGCGGTTGACAATGAGATCGTCCCCCTCATCGAAGCGATCCGGGAACCCCTGGCCTGAGCGGCCGGAGGACGGCGACCAGATGGAGTTATTGTCCCAGGAGCTTGACTGCCCGACCGAACTGGGTCTGGATGCAATCCAGGACTGGTTCCACGAAGAGGATCTCTCCGACGGACTGCCGGTGATCCCGCCCACCCCCGGGCGGGTGGCCGCCATGGTGGCCGGGAGCGGGCGCCACCCGGGCGAGGAGGTCGGGATCATCGACCCCCGCCGGGGGGTGGCCACCGTGGAGAAGTTGGCCATCAACGCGGTGATGGCCGGATGCCTCCCCTCCTACATGCCGGTGATCATCGCCGCCATCTCCGCCATGTGCGAACCCATCTTCAACCTGCACGCCATCCAGTCCACCACCAACCCGGCCACGCCCCTGGTGGTGGTGAACGGACCGATCCGCCGGGAACTGGGCATGAACACCGACCGCAACCTGCTCGGTCCCGGCAACCGGGCCAACGCCACCATCGGTCGGGCGCTGCGGCTGGCCATGCGCAACCTGGGGGGCGCCTACATCGGGGTGGACCAGGCCACCCACGGGAGCCCGGCCAAGTACAGCCTGGTGGTCCCCGAGGACGAGGAGTCGAGTCCCTGGGAGCCGCTGCACGTCCAGTTGGGATACCGGGCGGACGACTCCACCGTCTCGGTGGCGGGGATCGAGTCGGTGATCAACTCCACCGCGGTGTGGTGGACGCCCGACTCGCTGGCCAAGATGCTGGCCAAGACCCTGCGGTCCACCGCCACCAGCCAATTCTTTTCCCGGGGGACCCTCACCCTGTTGATGAGTCCCGCCCATGCCGGGGTGTTCGCCCGCGACGGGTGGAGCAAGAAGAGGCTGCGGGAGCAGTTGTGGGAGATGGGGAAGGTCCCGCTGTCCGACTACCCGCCCGAGGGCAACATCCCGCAGGGGGATTGGACGGTGGATGCAGACCGCGTGCTGATTTGCGAGACGCCCGACGATCTGCGGATCGTGGTCGGTGGAGGCACCGAGGGAAACGCCTCCCATTCGGTGTTCTTCTCGGGCTTCTGCCTCTCCAAGGGCGTGACCAGGAGGATCGAGTGACCGGGAACCTTCTGAGTCATCTTCGCTCCGAGGTCGAGCCTCGTGTGGACGGCTGGGAGGAGAAGGGCCACGTTCCGCCCGAGGCGCTGTGGGAGGTGGGTCGGCGCTTCGGGATGCTGGGGATGATGACTCCCGCCGAGCGGGGCGGGCACCCGCGGCCGTGGACCGAGATCGTGGGAGTGGCCGCCGATCTGGGACGGGTTTATCGGCCCTTCGGGTTCCTGCTCACCAACGCACTGATCGCCGGGTATCTGGCGGCGGTCTCCAGCGACCTGCAGTGGAGCAGGCGCGGGCTTCCCATCGCCGAGGGCCGGGCGTCTTCGGTGTTGGCCCTGAACGAGCCGGACACCGGTAACGACCTGGCGGCTCTTCGGACATTGGCCGAGAAGGGTGACGATGGTTACTGGCTGACCGGGACCAAGACCTACATTCCCAACGCCGACCAGGTCGACTTCCTGCTGGTGGCCGCCCGGGAAGCGCCCGGTGCGGCGCCGTCGATCTACGCGGTCGATCCCGGCAGGCGGGGATGCGACGTGCGCCGCCTTGGCCCGACCATGGCCCTGCGAGGAGTTCACCTGTGCGAGGTCGAGTTCGAGGGGTGCCTGGTGGCGCCGGAGGACCGGATCGGGGAGATGAGAGATCTGTGGCCCCACCTGGGACGCAGCCGCCTCCTCACCGCCGGGCTGGCGTTGGGATGCGCCACCGAGGCCCTGGATCTGGCTCTCGAACACACCGCCCGGACCCGCCGGTTCGGAAAGCCCCTCAACCGGCAGGGAGCGGTGCAGCAGATCCTGGCCGAGATGGGGGTGGCGGTGGAGACCGGCCGGACCTATCTGGATCACGCGGCTTCGCTGGTGGATGCAGGCGAACGGGCGTCGCTGCAGGTCTCGACGGCCAAGGTGTACGTGACCGACCTGGCGATGAAGGTGACCACGTCTGCCACCCAACTCATGGGGGGACGGGGATACCTCGTCTCCGGCAAGGTGGAGAGGCTGATGAGAGAGGCGAAGCTCAACCAGATCGTCGACGGGGCAAACGAGATCCACCGCACCCTGATCGCCAGAGAGTTGTCCGATCGATACGAAAAAGAGGGAGAGAAATGAGCGATCAAGTCACATCGGTGGCCGTGATAACCGGCGGCGCCAGCGGGATCGGATGGAAGGCCGCCGAACTGCTGCTGGACCGCCGCCCGGACCTGGCCTGCGCGCTGGTCGACCTCAACGAAGCCCAGTCCGGCGAGTTGATCGAACGCTTCGGGGAGGACCGGGTCCGTTTCGTGGAGTGCGACGTGACCGATCCCGCCGCAGTGAACGCCGCCGCGGCGGAGATAGAGCAATGGAACAGCCCGATCAAGATGCTGGTCACCTGCGCGGGGATCCAGATCGTGGGGGACAGCTTCGAGTTGGCTACCGAGCATTGGCGGAAGGTGACGGCGGTGCACCTCAACGGGACCTTCTACTGGTGTCAGGCGGCGGGGAGGGCCATGAGGGACTCCGGAGGGGGATCGATCGTGACAGTGGGTTCGATAGCACAGGACTTCGGGTTTCCCGGCCGGGCCGCCTACACCACCTCGAAGGCAGGGATCGGGGGGCTCACCAGGGTGCTGGCGGTGGAATGGGCCCCGGCGGGGATCAGGGTCAACCAGGTGATCCCCGGGATGGTGGAGACCCCGCTGTTCAAGCGAGCCGCCGCCCAGGGAATCGTGGACACCGCCGCGGCCGGCGCCGAGCATGCCCTGGACCGTCTGGGGACCACCGGAGAACTGGCGGAGGCCATCGTGTTTTTGTTGTCGGAACAAGCAAGTTTCATCACCGGGGAACTGGTGCATGTGGACGGGGGCTTCCGGGCCCAACGTCTCGAGTAGAAGGAGCTGAATCAGATAATGGCAAAAGACAGAGTCAACTGGGACAGAGTGAACGCATACATGGCGCGGAGCAAGACCCGCGCGGTGTTGAAGCCCTACGGGATGCCCGACATCACCAATCCTTTCACCTCCGCATACGCCGATGTGGACGTGGCGCCCCGCTGGCCCATTTCCGAAGAGGTGGCCATCTCGGTTGCGCTTACCGGTGGGTTCTTCATGACCCGCCACAACCCCGCCCAGCCCATCTCGGAGCAGGAGATCATGGAAGCGGGACGGGCCTGCATGCGAGCCGGCGCCACAGCTCTGCACATCCACGTCCGGAACGAGGCGGAGTGGTCCATCCTCGACCTGGCCCGATTCGTTACCATCATCGAACCGCTCCGCGAGGAGTTCGAGGACCTGTACGTCTCGGCGGGTGAGGTGGCCATCGGTCCCGACGACTGGAACGAGATGATCAAGATCTCCAACTCGGGCCTGATCACCGGATCGCCTGTGAACACCACCGCCACCTTCTGCGGGGACACCCTGTTCGCCAAGCCTCCGGCGGTCGTGATAGAGAAGACCCGCATCCTCATGGAGGCCGGCGTCAAGCCCGAGATCGCCGTGTACACCGACGCCGACGTCGACAACGCCCGCCGCTATCTGATCGAGTCTGGCCTGTTGGAGGAGCCGCTCTACTGGGTGGTGCTGCCTGCACTCCCCGGTGGTAGCCCCATGCACAATCCCAGCCAGATGATCTCGGGCCTGACCCGCATCGTCGACTCCATCCACGACATCAACCCCGACTCGATCATCTCGGTCTGCGCGGCCGGCCGCCCCTCGGTCTACCTGGTCACCCTGGCCATGCTCATGGGCCTCCACGTCCGCCTGGGAATGGAAGACACCGTCTGGCGCTACCCCCACCGAGACGAACTGATCGCCTCCAACCTCCAACAACTCGAAGCCGTAACAGCCATAGCCGAAAACCTCGGCCGAACCCCCATGTCCGGCGCCCGCTACCGGGAGTTGCTGGGTGTGAGCTAGGGCGGAAGTCCACTTGCGGCATGCTCGGGTCTTATGACGTGTAGGTCTAGCTCCTAGGAGCTGTACTCTTGTACCTGTGAGGGATATGTCTGTCGACGAGATGATCGAAGTCTTGAACGATCCCGGTCAAAGACTGGGATGGAAAGGCGCCCCGGCCGGGCCTGAAACGGAAGGGCAGGTACGAGAGTGGGCGTTTGGGCTTTTTGCCGGTTGGGAGACCGAGCATCAGGTGAGCCATCTGCTGGAGGTGGGCGCCGAGGAAGCAGCGGACATTCTCAGCATGGCTACCAAGTCGGACAAGGCTAATCTTTTGTCCCTTCTACCCCCCGATTTCCGAGTTAGAGTCGAGACCCTTCTGCCTGTTCCGGGTCTCTGAAGCCAACCGGCTGTGCCTATCTGGTTTTACGGCCAGCCTCTGAGTGTTCATCCTGCTGCTTTGAAGCACCGCACGGTGAAGGACATCGAGCGCGTTCTTCGTAGGAATGTGAGGGTGGACACCGATCAGGTGCACGGGCGGCAGGACATCGTGGCGGTTGCTGGATGGGACATGCAGGGACTTCCCACCATTGTTCTCATCAATGTCAGCCAGGCCCTTGTCTTCCACGCCAACAAACCCTGTTCCGAGTTCCTTTACATGTTTGAGATGTGAACCGAAATCAGACACGTCGTGAGGATTACGGGGGTGCGGTCGTTTTGCTCATGCGTTTGTTCTTGCGAGACCTTGATTGAGGAATGAACACGGCGCGGTCTAAAGAGGTGGCTGTCACTGCGTTGCCGGCTGAGGACGTGATTGCTCGCCATCGCGGTGGAACTGGAGGCCGGTGACGCTTCTGCCTCCGGGTATTCTCCGTTTGGGTACCAATGGTCGGCTTACCTGTTTGCGGTTGCCCCGCGGTGGGCGAGGGTGGTTCTCCTGCGGGGTTCGTGTTCCCGTCGGACGGGCCGTGCATAGGCCTGCCCAGGTGCGAAGGGAGATTGGCGCCCCGCTCTCCGTCCTCATATGGGAAGGATACGGACTCGGCTTCTGGCGGCCTCCACTACGACCAGGGCTCCATCGGACAGATCGGCGTCGTGATTCCTGAGGGCAGCAATGACATAACCCTGCAGGTGCTTCGGTAGTACATCGGGAGCGCGGACTGGCAGAACACTGGGTCCATGGGCTCTGGACAAAGCCAGCATGGTGCCGAAGTCCAGGTCATGGGTAAGCACAACGTATCCGTGCGTGGCTGCCCAATTCATAACGGTCTCGTCGCTTGCTCCCTTGTCGCCTATGGATGACCAGTGCACCGCAGACCAGCCATTGCGTTCCAGAATTCGACCCCAATCGGGGGATAGATTCATATCGACGACGAGCCTTACAGCCATCAGACGGTGAGAGGCGCCTCCCGTTCTTCAAGTCTCCAAGCAGCGTATTCCAGGGACTCTTGGATGTCCTCTGGTTCGAGATAAGGGTATGCATCCACTATGTCATGCGGTGAATGACCCGCGGCAAGGAAGCCGATGACCATCCCGACTGTTACGCGCATCCCTCGTATGCACGCTTTGCCTCCCATTACGGCAGGATCGAAAGTGATTCGTGGGAATGACTTCATGCTTCACCTCCCTGCAGTCCGGAAGCCCTTTGGCCTTCGGGGATGAGGAGTTCGTTCTTTTCCCTCATGTCTTGATGGTTCCCTTGGTTCCTGCGGCGGCCCATAGAAAGCACAATACTCCCCGCCTGGCGGTTGGTGACCTGGTTCGTAGCTGAGAGCAACTTGAGGATGTGATTGCTCGCCACTCGCTGTGGAACTGAATGCCGGTGACGCTTTAGCCTTCGGTATTCTCCGTTTGGTTACCAATGGTCGGCTTACC
Organism: Acidimicrobiia bacterium; assembly: GCA_965204615.1. Lineage (GTDB taxonomy): Bacteria > Actinomycetota > Acidimicrobiia > Spongiisociales > ZC4RG35 > Bin76. The sequence goes on from OZ242000.1 coordinate 60,235, forward strand.
TGTTTGCGGTTGCCCCGCGGTGGGCGAGGGCGATCCTCCTGCAGGGTTCGTGTTCCCGTCGGACGGGCCGTGCATAGCCATGCCCAGGTGCGAAGGGGCGGCGTTGGCGGTCTCGCGGGAGTTTCCCTGGGGTGTCGAAACGGGATATTTCGCCAAGGCGGCGAGCCTGGACTTGGAGCACGCCCAAGAGGCTTTCGAGCGGTTGGCGCTCCGAGGGTACGTCACGCAAGTGGAGACAAGGATCCGGTGGTATTACGGGAGTAGGCAAGCCAAGCTGTGGCGGGAGAATCCCCGGGGGGAACTCTTGGCGAGGCCGGTGCCCCGCTACAAACCCCCAGACGCTGATGATGATCGTGTGCCACCCCAGTTCTGGTGGCTGTTCTGGTCGGGACCCGACCCGTGGTACCTGCGGGTGTCCAAGCACCCGGGGTATATCGCCTCCCGCGTGCTCGCTCCGAGGGGATCAATAAGGTGCCTACCCGCGGAGACGTGGGCGTTGGAGTATTTGCCCTTGGAGGCCCTCCGGAAACTGCTCCGCGGTCGGGGATACCGGGACACCCCCGTGGGAGCGAGAATAGAAGCCGCTTTGTTGTCCCGAGGGGGAACCTGAACAGGTCGGTTGGAACAGGCAGAACCGGGCATCCTTGCGGTGCTGCCGATAACTGGGTCCCACTCAAGGCAACGCACCGGAACAGCCCCCTTTCCCGGTAGCGTAAAATCGAGCTATCAGACATGGGATCAATGATCGGCAGTAACAGTCAGGAACACATCAAGCGGTTTCTCAGGGATCATCCTGACGGGCATCTGTATGTGATGGTCGGATTCGCCAGTGTGTGGGGTTTGGCCTGGCTGCAGGAAAACACCCGCGGTAGGACGGTGACGGTCGTCATCGGAGACACCAAAAAGCACCGGTTCCAGATTGCCACTGATACCGACCGTCGCCGGGCTCTTGAGTTCCTGCGTCGAAAGGATGTGAGGGTTCTCAACTGGTATCAGACATCCAAGAGTTCTCAAGGGGCGTCCGTTATGCATGCAAAAAGCTGGATAGTCGCGGACTCCTGGCGCACCTCAGCCACGGCGGCCATGATCGGGTCGGCCAATCTAACCAGAGAGGGTTTGCAGAACAATTGGGAGATGATGGCGCTGGTCGTCGACCACGAGCTTCCCCGGTTGTGGTCCCAAGTGGATGGATTTCTGAAAGGCAGAACCGTCAACAGACGGCCGTGGGATGTGATTGAGAAGCTCACCGAAACCATACAAGCAGGTGGGCAGCCCGATCAACCGGTTAAACCGCCCTCCTCTCAACGGACTCGAGGAGCCGAACCGCTCTCCTCTCAACGGACTCGAGGAGCCGAACCGCCCCCGGAAAAGCGTAAGGCCGGTTGCTTCTTGTTGGTCGCGACGGTGGGGGCTGCTGTCGCCGGCCTGACTGTGGCCCTGCTGTTTCTCTTCTGATCAGTTGGCCAGGCCAGACCAGCGGGCCCTTGAACCACCACGGGGTCTCTAAAGGTATTAGCTTCCGGAACGCGAGAGGCTACGCGGTGTGACGAAGCTGGATTACGAAGAGATCATCGGACTCTCGGAGGATCCCGACGTGACGTTGGGGAATGTTCACGGTGAGGCCCCTGCTCCCGAGGACTTCGAGCGGGTGGCGAGGGTTGCGGACGCCATTTTCTGTCAGAGTTCTCTCAAAACCCAGATCGGAGTGATCCGGGGCTGGCCGCCTTCGGTGTCAGCCCGGAGGCTCGCTCTGCTGTCGGATCAACAACGGGAAGAGGTTCTTTCTCACCTGCCACCTGGCCTAGCCAAGAAGATCATCTTGCCGCTGCCGTTTGACCCCGCTTCCCGTCACAATAGGCATCCCTTCTTGGCGTAATCGTGAGCACATTTCCCGAGCCTTGCCGGAAAGTACGGACGGTAGCTTGTCGAAATTCCTTTCTAACCCGGTTGGTCAGCCTGGGCATGGGGCCGGGCTGATCGCAGGTCGACCAAGCGCTTCGCAGCGAGATCATCCTCGGCTTCGGCCAACGCCTTCATGGTTTTCGCTGTCAGAGAGGATGTTGAGTGTCTCGATTAGAGATTCGTAGTCCTCGTAACCCATGACCACCGCGGCTGGCTTTCCATATAGGGTGATTACGACTTCAGATCCAGCGGCTGTCACCTCGTGCACAATCTCGCTGAGACGATTGCGAGCCTGGGTGAGTGGCGTTGGTGTCATGGGAGAGATCTCCTAAGTCACCGATTGGACTTCTCGCTGCAGTCAGGGACGTTCGAAGATGGCTGCCATGCCCTGGCCTCCGCCGATGCACATGGTGACGATGCCGCGGCGGCCGTCTATGCGCTGCAGGGATCGCATGAGCTTGATGGCGAGCATCGCTCCTGTTGCTCCGACCGGGTGACCCAGTGCGATGGCGCCGCCGTCCACGTTGGTCTTCTCGGGGTCGAGGCCGCCTCGATCACAACTGGACGCACCAGTCGGTGAATACAAGTGACCTCGCTTACCCACCGGCGGGGGTGGACAGTCCTAGTTACGCGCTAACTGCCAGGGGTTTGGCGAAGGGATAGAGCCGTCCAGGGCTTTCGCCCCACAGCGAGTCGAGGATGTCTTTCTCATGCTGGCCGAACTCGAAACGAGACTTGATTTCCTTTAGGGGCCAGTCCCGCGCCGGTTGCAGCACTTCGATCCCCACTACTCTGCCGAAGTTGTCGACATCGACCATTGTGCCTGGGTCGATCTGATATGTCTGGGCTACGAGAGAGCCTGCAACTTGAATGTAGAGAGCATCGGCGGTGTCGTCATAAGAGAAGTTCACTTGACAGGACCTCCTGTTTGGCTTGGCCATGCAGCCGTAATGACATGATATTCGGTTATCCACGCGTACGCACACTCGGAGGATTCGCCCACCGGCCGCCATTCCCCTGATCCAGATCGTACCGGGCAATCCGGGTTCGGGGTTGCCCGTTTGGCGGCGGAGCGTCGACTCCACATCACCTGGGGTGATTTGTCGGCGTTCCATCTGAGCTCGTGCATGGCGTGTGTAGGAGATCTCCACGAGGAGATTCCTACTCTGTGGTATTCGATTGATCGGCCTGTGAAGAGGAACCGTCTGCTACCACAAACGGAATTGTCTTGACTTGGGTGTCGTTGATCAGGATTACAAATTCGTGTATTCCATAACGCGCTACCGGGAGACCGAAATTGAAGCCGAACATGTCTTTGGATTTCCAGTTGATCGGCCACTCCTCCTGCCATGTTGGTGTTCCCGTGGCAGTTAGATGGATGAGTCGGTCGCCGTCCTCATCTTGAACCATGACCTCGACTCGGTGCATTCGTCCACACTCAGCCCTCTCGAAACTGATTCTCAGCAATAGACCGAGGTTCAGTCCGACCGGCAACTTCGGGGTGGTGATCATGTCCGTGCCGCCCGCAATCAAATAGGCGAGGTTCTGTTCCACTCGGACATGTTCTGCGATCAATGCGAAATCGAGAGATGGCATAGATACCCAAAGGATAGGTTAAGAGGCCCAATTGGCTCGTTGTGTCAGCGTATGAGTATCACCGAGTGCGTCAGGGACGTTCGAAGATGGCTGCCATGCCCTGGCCTCCGCCGATGCACATGGTGACGATGCCGCGGCGGCCGTCTATGCGCTGCAGGGATCGCATGAGCTTGATGGCGAGCATCGCTCCTGTTGCTCCGACCGGGTGACCCAATGCGATGGCGCCGCCGTCCACGTTGGTCTTCTCGGGGTCGAGGCCCGCGTCGCGGATCACGGCCACCGCCTGGGCGGCAAACGCCTCGTTGAGTTCGATGAGATCGATGTCGTCGAGGGTCAGGCCTGCTTTTTCGAGCACCTTGGGGACGGCCAGAGCAGGTGCGTAGCCCATCACCTCGGGGTCGATGCCGCTCACGGCCCAGGCCACCAGGCGCAGGAGGGGTTCGGCGCCGCGGGCTTCGGCCGTCTTCTCGCTCATCATGACCACCGAGGCGGCGCCGTCGTTGATTCCCGACGAATTCCCGGCTGTAACCGAACCGCCTCTCTGGAACACGGGGCGCAATCGCGCCAGGCGCTCCACGGTGGTGTTCGGACGGGGGTGTTCGTCGACCAGGAACGGGGTGTCCTTGGGGCGGTCCACTCCGACGATGTCTTCTTCGAAGTGACCGTCCTTGATGGCGATGGCGGCGCGGCGCTGGCTCTCGGCGGCGAAGCGGTCCTGGTCTTCACGGCTGACGTTGTAGCGTTCGGCCACCTTCTCGGCGGTTGCGCCCATCGGATAGTCGCCGAAGGGGTCGCTCACCAGTGAAAGGGTGCCGTCAATAATCTTCCGGGGGCCCAGTTTCCAGCCGTCGCGGGCCTGGTAGTCCAGGAACGGCTGGCTGCTCATGTTCTCGTCACCCCCGGCGACCACGATGTCGGCCGAGCCCAGCATCACCTGCTGAGCGCCGGTGATGATCGCCTGCAGACCCGACGAACACAGGCGATTGACGTTCATGGCGGTGGTGGAGGTGGGGAGTCCCGCCTCCAGCGCGCAACGCCGGGCGTTGTAGGCGTCGGGGCCCACCTGGCCGATCTGTCCCATGACCACCTCGTTCACCTCCCCGGGCTCCACTCCGGCCCGACTCAACGACTCTTTGATGGTTATGGCGCCGAGCTTGTAGGCGTCGATGCCGCTCAGCGAACCTCCGTATGTTCCAATGGCGGTCCGGGCCGCCCCGACCACCACCACAGGGTCTATATCAACAGCCATGTCGTCTCCTTTTTGCCCTTGTCATTTCGGGTTCCGATGCAGGATCCGCGTTGATACTACTAGGCATTCTTGAACAGTTATCACCAGGGAATTCAAGGAAGAATCAGGCGGGTCGGACTGTTACTTGGTGCCGAAGATGCGGTCTCCGGCGTCGCCGAAGCCGGGCACTATGTATCCCGAGGGGTCCAGGCCTTCGTCGACAGCCGCGCAGTAGATCGGGACGTCGGGGTGGTACCTGTGGAGGTAGTCCACTCCCTCGGGAGCGGCTATCAGACATATGAAGACCAGATCTTTGGGGTTGGTGCCCTTGACCCGGGTGATGGCCGCCTCCGCCGAGTGGCCGGTGGCCAGCATCGGGTCCACCACCAGCGCGGTCCGATCGGACATGTTCCGGGGCGCTTTGAAGTAGTACTCCACCGTCATCTGGGTCTTCCGGTCCCGGTACAGCCCGATGTGTCCCATCCGCGCCGAGGGGATGGCGTCGATGATCCCGTCGGCGATGGCGGTGCCGGCTCGCATGATGGAGACCACCACCAGCTTCTTTCCGTCCAGGAGCGGCGCGGACATGGATTTGAGGGGAGTGTTGATCCGGACAAAAGTCACGGGATGGTGGCGAGTCACCTCATACGCCAGGAGGCCCGAGATCTCCGAGGCGAGCCTGCGGAACGCGCTGGAACTCGTCTCACGCTTCCTCATCAGGGTGAGCTTGTGCTGGACCAGGGGGTGATCGATCACGTGGACCCGGGTGTCGAGCGCTTGGGCGGCCATGCTCAGAAGATAGTCCCGTTGCTGAGCACCTTGAGGGGAGGGCTGCTGTCGGGTCGGGCGGCGGCCAGTTGGCGTCCGGCCGCCCATGTTCCGCCCTCCAGGATCTGGGCCATGGAGAGTGTTGCGTTCAACTCCTCCCGGACCATCTCGGCCAGACGGATGAGCAGGGCAACGGTCAGGGCTCGCCACTCCACCACCAGGGACGAGGAGACCGGATGGCGGGTGGTCCGCCATCCAGGGGTCACGGGGGCCAGGACACCGCCGTCGATGAGCAGTCCCCCGTTCCGGTATTCCGCCAGTGGAGTCAGCCGGTCCACCTCGGTGACGGTGATCCCCGCGGTGTGCAGGGGTTCTATCAGGGAATAGGCCAGCCACTGGATGAGCTTGTGAAAGGGCACCAGCCCCAGTGGGGGATAGGGCCATACATCACCCAGGAACTCGCCGTCCTCCATCGTGGAGTCGGGCCACAGGGGCGATAGCTCTTCCAGGAGGGTCCTCAGCAAGGTAACCGCCGACAGGCGCCCGTCTGAGGAGGCATGGCCGGAGAGCAGATCGTAGAGTCCTCCCACCCGCCGGCCCGGCCAACCGGAGGAGGCCCTCCCCAGGGATCGAAGAAGCGCGGCCCGGTCTTCGATACCCACCAGGGGATTGTCCTCCGTCACTTGAAAGGCTGCGGCCAATGACCCGGCGGTGAGGTCCGCCAGCGCCTCCGAGTCCGCTCGGGGAAGACCGCGGTCGGACAACGCCCCTCTCTCCCAGGCCCGGAAGCTTGCCACCGCCAGCCCCTCTGACCGGCTCAACACTCCGGGGATGTGCGAATCGGCGTATCGCCACCGGGGCCCGCTCCCCGCGTCCAGCAGCACCGAGACCACGATGAGTTCCACGTCGGACCTGGCGGCCTCGCTCCCGTCGGCGGGCCGGGGACGCCTCTCCCACAGGTCGACGCCGCCCACCCTGAAATGAAGACGGCGCCCGTGCATCGGCACCTCCAGGTCAGGGAACCGGGCCCGGGTCAAATCGCCGACCATCCGGCCCAGATCCGGGAGTCTGTCCAGGTCGATCTCCCACCTCTCAAGCCTGCCCCGGGTGGCGAGGGCGAGCATCCTCTCGGCTTGACGTCTGATGGTGTCGGGATGGCGGAGCCGGGCCACCTCGGAGAGGGTCAAAGAAGGGGGCGTCCCTTGGTCCGGGCCAAATCTCGCGGGCTGGGAACGGCGCCGTCGGTGAAGTAACCGGCCGCCACCTTGGCGTCCAGTTCCACCCAGGCGTCGGCGGGCACCAGTTCGGGGGGGAGGGAGAGTCGCTCGCCCACCTCTATGCCCGAGCCGGTGATCGCCCCGTACTTGTCGTCGGACATCGACACCAGCTTGTCGATCCTCTTGACGCCCAGCCAGTGCAGTGAGTCGGGCATCAGCAGCTGGTGACGGGCATCCTGCACCCCCGCCACGCATTCGGTCCGCTCGAAGTAGGCGTCGGCGCGGTCGCCGCCTTCCTGGCGCTTGCGAGCGTTGTACACCAGGAACTTGGTGACCTCACCCAGCGCCCGGCCCTCCTTCCGGTTGTAGACGATGAGCCCGGCGCCTCCCTGCGATGCGGTCTGGATGCAGACCTCGATGCCGTGCACCAGATAGGGACGGCAGGTGCAGATGTCCGATCCGAACACATCCGAGCCGTTGCACTCGTCATGGACGCGGGCCGCCAGGGTCTTGTCGGGGTGGGCCAGGTTCGCCGGATCGCCGAAGATGTATGCGGTCTGTCCCCCGATGGGTGGCAGGAAGACTTCCAGGTCCGAACGGGTGACCAACTCCGGGTACATCCCGCCGGTCTCCTCGAAGAGAATCCGCCGTAGATCGCGTTCGGGGACGCCGAGGCGCTCCGCGAAGCTGGGAAGGTGCCAGACCGGATCGATGGCCGCCTTGGTGACCCGGCAGGAGCCGTCGGGCAGGCAAAGGGATCCGTCGGGAACTATCCGTCCCTCGGCGATGGCGTCTTGAAGCTCGGGTATGAAGATGTGAGCCGTGGTGATGGCAATGGTGGGGCGGATGTCGTAGCCCTCCGCCAGTAGATCCGGGAAGACCTCCGCGGTCGTCGCTCCCCAGGGATCCAGGGAGATGATCTTGTCGGGCTCTGTCCAGGCGGGATACGGCCCGATCCGATGGGTGGGCGCGGTATCGGTCAGATCGGCGCGGTAGTCCCGGTCCAGCTTGCCCTGGGCGATGGACACCGCTCGGTAGACGGCGTAGGAGCCCCCGTGGGTTCCCACCACGTTGCGATGATCGGGGTTGCTCAGAGTAGCGATGATCGGACCACGGGCGGCCAGCGTGGTGGCGCCCCATTGGATGGGAGGCGGTTGGGGTCCGTGGCTGTCGACGTGAGAAGTTAGGCGGATATGCCGGGTCCTCATTGAATGGCAGTTTACTATGGACAGCAAACATCGACTGGTTCAACCACCGAAGACTCCTCGAACCAATCGGGGACATCCCACCCGCCGAAAAGGAGGCCAACCACTACAATCAACCACCACCAACAACCGGAGAACTACTCACACAAAACACTCTCCGATGAACCCGGGGCGGTTCAAACAGAACTATTACTGGCCATGAGACTCCATCCTCTCAAGATAGAAAGCCTCCAAGAAAGCCGGGGGGATTCACAGTCGCTTATGCTTGCTTGATGGGTCTTTCGTTTGTGTCGTTTGATGGGGTGGTTGTGTGGTGGGTGGGGGTGGTGTGATGGTACCTGTTCGGGTTTGGGTTGTGTTGGTGTTGACTTTGGGTTTGTTGGGTTCGGGGGTGGTGGGTGCGGTTGATGAGTCGGTTTTGCAGACTGGTGGTGGGGGTGTTCCGTTGGGTTCTGGTTCGTTTGTGGATGTGCCGGTGGGGCATTGGGCTGATGAGGCAGTTGGGTGGGCGGTTTCTAATGGGGTGATGGAGGGGGTGGGTGGGGGTCGGTTTGATTTGGATGGGCTGGTGCCGCGTTGGCAGATTGTGGCTGCTTTGTTTGGGGCGTTTGGTTTGGCTGGGGGTGTGAGGGAGGCTGGGGGTGGGTTGGGTTCTGATGTGTTTGTGGATGTGCCGGTGGGGCATGTGGCGGATGTGGAGGTGGGGTGGGCGGTTTCTGGTGGGATTACTCGTGGGGTGGGTGGGGGTCGGTTTGATTTGGATGGTTCGGTGACCCGGGCGCAGATTGTGACGTTTTTGTCTCGGTTGAGTGGTTTGTTGGGTGGTCCGGTTGGTGATGGTGGGTTGGGTTCTGGTTCGTTTGTGGATGTGCCAGTGGGGCATTGGGCTGATGAGGCAGTTGGGTGGGCGGTTTCTGGTGGGATTACTCGTGGGGTGGGTGGGGGTCGGTTTGATTTGGATCGGGTGGTGTCGCGGGCGCAGATTGCGACGTTTTTGTTTAGGGTGGTTGGGTTGGTGGAGGAGAGCAGGGTTGGTGTGACGGTGAGGGAGGTTGATTTGGCGCATGTTGATCCGGGGGAGGTGGTGGTTGGGTTGGGTTTGGAGGATCCGGTGGGGGTGGGTGGGGAGTTGGTTGGTGCTGCCCGTTCTACGGGGTTGGCGGTTGTAACGGATGGGGAGGGCCGTCCGCAGGGGTTGGGTTTGGTAGTAAAGAACCAGGGGCCGGTTGATTTACGGGTTGATTATTTGACGACCGCGGTGGCGTTGGTTTTTTTGCGGCCTGGGTTTGCTACTTCGGATCCGTTGTTGACGTTGGCAGCGTTGTGGGTGATGAAGGATTTGCCCGAAATCGGAGCGTTGGCGGAGCAGTTGGAAGCGGATGCCCGGCGGTCGGGAAACGGCTATTTGATAAATGTGTCGGAGGAGGGTTCTGAGGCGTTGGTGGATGCTATTGAGGCTTATCGTGCCGCCTTTGCTGGTAGCAACAGTCAGACGAGCATACCCGTTCCTTCTGGGTCTTCATTTGGTGGCGGCGACCTGGTTCTGGCTCGCGGACTGGATGGTGGGTATGGGGGTTTCTATGCCGAGAGTGGTGAACATCGCGATAGGAGTTACGACATTCCGCCTGGGTGTAACAGGTTGGATTGTATCAGACTTTCGGAAGATCTTGATCTTAGACCGGTTTGTGAGGTTGCCGATCCGGTTTGGGAGGATGCTGCTGGGTCGTTTGGTGTTTGGGATCCGGTGTTCCGAGGGACGGGTGTTGGCAGTGATCCTTATAAGAATGATGACGGGTTTTGTTTGGGGTTTTCCGAAGCTGATGGTGATGTGACTGGTGTCAATCTGTCGTGGACGGGCCTTGCTGTGCCTGTAGAGCGGACCGGTGGGAGGGTTTCGTTCGGGGACTCCTACTATTATCTTTCCGCTGGTTATGTTGATCTGCCGGGGCTGGGGGATATTGCCGGGGCGTTGGTGGACACGGTAAAGATTGGATTGTGCAAGGCCTTCAACGCCATTAAGGATGTGCTGGCCAGTGTATCGGGATCCTGTGGTGATGTGAATCCGTGGAAAGAGGCGTTCGATGCGATCAAAGGTGATGAAGTGGGTTTTCCGATCAGTGTATTTGAACAAATGGGCACTGTTCGTTTTGCTGTGGTGAGACACTCTAGCGCCGGTCCTAACCCTTATGCTGCTCATAGGTTGGAGGCACCTGCTTACATGGGGCGCCTCGCTGGCATTTATCAGCTCATTCATGTGCTGATGCCAGTTGTAGAGGTAGTTGTAGATGGGAGAGGATCGGAGGTGGCAGGGGCCTTGAAGGACAAATACGGTCTGACAGAAGCGTTTGACCGTATCGACGACTTCGTGAAGACCAGGCCAGGGTTCGGTTCGAGGAAGTTGGGCCAGTACTTAAGCGAGATCGTGCATCGGATCATCACATACGTGGTTGCTAAAGGGAGAAGTCAGCCTCGGACGATAATCACGGAGACAGCCCAGGAGTATGCCTTGGATCTGGCAGATGGTGCGCTGCAAGACCTGCAAGACTACCAGCAAAACGACGCAAGAGAGGTAGATGTCGCCCAAGTAGCAGGAGATATCGTGTGGGACATCCTAACGTTTGTGCTCGCTGACATAATGGAGGAAGGCCTTAAAACACGAGGAGGGTATTTTAAGGGAGTTAACACGTTTGTTGGCGTTGCTAATGCAATGGGCACTATGATGTACATATCAAGCCTATGGGGATACCAATCCCTAGGATTCTACTCTCTCACACCGCCCAAAGAAATAGACGACACCAATAACACCATGGAGTTTGTGTTGGTGTTGGATGCTTCAGGTTCGATGAATGAGCGGGTTAGGGAGGGGAGGAAGATTGATATTGCTGTTGATGCTATAACTAAGACGTATCAGACTGTGAGGGAGGAGTTGGGTCAGCGGGCTGATGTGTTGGTGTATCAGGGCGACGGACGTTGTAGGAGTATCCCTTCGATTCGGTCGGGTTGGGATCAGTGGAGCCGACCGTGGGATCCTGTCCCTATGGTGGTACCTGGTGGAAGCACTCCCACAGGTCGGGCTCTCCAGTCTGCCATGTTCAAACTCGGTTACATTGACGAGACCGGAATAGCTACCGGTGGTGGATCTGGGGAGATAGTTCTGGTATCCGACGGCGAATCGAATTGTGTTCCTGACCCTTGTAAGGTGGTAGAAGATGCTAATACCTCGGTGATCGTCCACACGGTGGGTTTCTTGTTAGCTGCTGATGACACGGCTGCCGAAGAGGAGTTAAATTGTATTGCGCAGACAACGGGTGGTGTGGCTGTAACAGTCCAGGATGCCTCCACCACAGTCGACATTATCAGGCCCCTTGTGCGAGTACAGAATGTGCACAACCATGCTGGAAATGTCCCTGACGGGCTGACTGAACGGTACAGCTGGTGGCGTTTCCCAGATCAGGACAGAGATGGCCTGCCGGACAAGTGGGAAGACGATGGTGTATACCGTTCCGTATGGCAACACGGCCAGATTGTCGACCAGGAATCCTTGGATTTGAGCGATGAAGGGGCAACTCCCGACCGGAAGGATCTCTTTGTTTACTATGACTGGGAGGAGGGAGCCGACTTCTCTCAGGAAGTCTTTGATAATGTCGCGGTGGCTTTTGGTGATGCGCCGTTAGATGACGGTAAGGGCATAACCGTGCATTTTATCAGAGGGAAAGAGATACCGACCAGTGCATTGCCAGCCTTTGGAGGCGCTTTGAGCGGAGCTGCCTATCGGGCGAGACTAGAAGCGACGTTCAGAAATGCAGCCCAGTTTTCCGGGTTCGATCAAAGTTTGTGGTCGGGTCACTCCCGTCGGGCGGGATTACCTCAGTTGGCAAAGTATCTACTCATCCGCCATTCCTGCGATCCGGTGTGTCCGTTTGGTCAGGCCTACTCGGTTCCCGGCAATTTCGCTGTCGTCTTTGTCGGTGGCGACAACTGGTGCCAAAGCGTAATCAACTTCCTGGATGAGTGCTGGTTGGACAAATCCAAATCGGTACCAGGTGTTGGAAAAGCCCAGCACCACATACAAGCGGCGGCGGTGATGCACGTACTAGGCCACCTGTTGGGTTTGCGTCACCACGGCGCCGAGAATTGCCCAGAAGCAGATCCTGCCTACCGATCGGTAATGTCCTACGCACACACGGCGCTCGGCATACAACAAGAACACGGAGAGTTCTTTCTGGACTTTTCCCGAGACTCCACGGTCAATAAGGACTGGAAAATGGGTACCTTCGCACACGCCACAATCCTCGATACATCATGCTCTGGAACAACCACTGACAGAGCGTTCAACGATGGCTCACTTACCCTAATGATGGATCAATACGGGAACAATCCGGACTTCTACCTACACGATTCCACCACCCTACGGTTCGGCATCAGTGCCGCCCCCAAGGAAACCGACCTAGCAAATCTCCTCCAACACGCCACTCAAAAAGACCTGGAGGCCTTCGCAGACTACTTCGGCCTCCCAGCCGTACCAGAAGCCCTCCACGACACACCACAGCATAGTTCCCCCTGAATCTAAGGAGTCGGGCAAAGGTGCGCCGACATTCACCAGCGACCTCGGCGGTCATCCTTTCTGCTGCGAACACACTGGACCCCTTCGCCATGTGACCGGCATTCCCGGTCTCGGACAACTACAGGTCTGAATCGCACCGGGATGCTCCTATGAACCCTTATAAGTATGAGTGTTTTGCAAATCGGTTTCGTGGTGGTGAGCCAGTGTTGGTTTTGGGTGGCGAGTTGGTGGTTGTGGTAGAGGTTTTGTTCTAGTCGTGAGAGGATGGTTGGAATTCCCCCGTTTTGGCGGACACGTATTCTGTGATCGTGTGAGAGGCTGTTTGGTCTCTCGGGAGAGGAGGTATTTGATGCCTGCTGCTTATCCGGAGGAGTTCCGTCGTAGTGTTGTTGATCTGGTACGGGAGAGCGAGGAGTCTGTTTCTGCTGTGGCCCGCCGGCTGGTGCTGGGGATCTCCAACAACATTTTCAGTGATCGCTTACACGGTACACCACCCGCCTGGCCGAGATGATGACGATCATCGAAAGTTCACACTCAATACTTAAGTGGGCCCTTAGGCCGGGGCGGGTCTGACCCGATCGAAATTCGGCTTGGTGCCTTTTCTGGGATCTGTCGGCCTGCTCCCGGCCTGGGGGCGGGTAGTTCCCCTGACAGGCCCGAGTTTGGCGGGTCGGGGGGTGTGGTGGGAGGTCATTGGTGGGTTGACCTGGGGTTTTGTGTTGTGAGGGGCCGGTTCCGCAGCATTTTGTAGGGGCGACAGTTTGTTGGTGGGATGGGGTGGGGGTGCTAATATTTGGGGGTATGTTCGTTAAGACGACCCGCCGTCGGAGGGGCGACAAGGTGTATGAGTACCTGTCGCTGGTGGAATCGGTACGCAAGGGGTCGAAAACCGGTCACCGGACCCTGCTGCGCCTGGGAGAAGTCACCGCTCTGCGCGAAACCGGACAGCTTGGGCGCATCGTTGCGGCGTTGGAACGGCACCTGCACAAAGAACGCGTCGATATCGACGCGTTAGCGGCTGAGCAGGCGCCGGCGGTGGGAGGAGTGGCAGCAGCGGAAGCGGTGTGGGAACAGCTGGGTCTCGGCGGGTTCTTCGCTGACATAGGCGCCAGGCGGGGTGCCGGGGCTTTGGAGGACGCATGTTTTGCGATGGTCGCCAACCGGCTGGTGGATCCCTGTTCGAAACGTCGCCTTCCCGAATGGACAACCGGTGACGTGGTCATGCCCCCCGGGTGGTCGGCGCCGTCTCTTGATCAGTATTACCGTGCCCTGGACACGGTTGCCGACGTCAAAGCAGAAACCGAGGAGCATTTGTATCGGAGGTTGTGCGATTTGACGAACCTCAACCTACGGCTGGTGTGCTATGACCTGACCTCTACCTATTGGGAAGGTTCCACCCGACCATCGGAGGGGTTTCCGTCGCGGGTGTTCGGGTACTCGCGGGATCGTCGCTCTGACCGACCCCAGATCGTGATCGGTTTGTTGTGCACAACCGATGGGATTCCTATAGCCCATCACGTGTTCCCGGGAAACACCAACGACGCGTCCACCCTGACGGACGTGTTAGACGACCTGGCCGACCGGTTCGCGGTGGGAAGGATCTGCGTGGTGAGCCTGTATACATGTCTGTGTGAGGTTGGGTTCTTTGATTTGTTTGGCTGGTGTGAGGGCCCGGCCTGAGAGGAGATGATGTATGACTGAACATGTGATGACGGAGCCGGCTGGTGTGGTGTCCGACGAGCTGGTGGAGGCTGTGGTGTCGGACGCTGCGGCGGGTGGTGTGGATCTGCTTGGTCCTGACGGTGTGTTGGCCGAGTTGACCAAGCGTGTGCTGGAACGGGCCCTTTCTGAGGAGTTGACCGATCATTTTTGGGCTGGGCCTGTCAAATCGTCTGTGTGAGGGTGTGGGTTCATTGGGTTTTATTGGGTCAGGTTCATTCGGTTGGGGAAGTGGATTTCGAGTTGGTTGAGGGCTAGTTTCCAGCCGTGGGTTCCGGTTCCGAGGTTGCCTCCTCTCTTGTTGGCGATGTTCCGAGCCGCCAGGCGCAGCAGCTTCAGCGCTGATTGGTCGGTGGGGAAATGGCCCCTGGTTTTGGTGACTTTCCGCAACTGGTAGTGAACGCTTTCCACCAGGTTCGTGGTGTACACCACCCGGCGAAGCTCGGGAGGGAACCGCAGGAACGGGGTGAACTCTTCCCAGGCGCGCCGCCACATCCGTATGACTCCGGGGTAGCGGTTACCCCACTGGTCGTCGAGTTCGTCCAACGCCTGGGCGGCTGTTTCGGCGTTCACCGCGGTGTACACGACCCGTAGCCCTCTGACCACCCGTTTTGCGGTCTTTCCAGCTGCAAAGCCGCATGGAGGCCCGTATCAGGTGTATGACACAGGTCTGCACCAGCGCCTGAGGCCAGGTGGCCTCGATCGCGTCGGGGAGGCCTTTCAGGCCGTCGCAGCACACGATCAGCACGTCTTGCAGGCCTCGGTGGCGGATCTCGGTCAGCACTGACAGCCAGTACTTGGCGCCTTCGCCGCCGTCGCCCAACCACACACCCAGCACGTGTTTACGACCGTCCACATCGACACCGACCACCACGTACGCTGGGCGATTGACCACAGTGCCATCGGTACGGACCTTGACGACCATGGCGTCTATGTATAGAAGGGGATAGCACCGGTCAAGCGGGCGGTTCTGCCATTCGGTGAGCTCCTCGACGATCCCATCCGTTACTTTCGAAACCAGCGCCGGCGAGACATCCACGCCGTACATGCGCTTCAGCTCCGAACGGATGTCACGGGTGGACAGACCCCGGGAGTACAGGGCAACGATGTTGGCGTTGAAACCTTCCAGGCGCCGGGCGCCCTTGGGAACGATCTTGGGTTCGAACGTGGCGTTGCGGTCACGGGGCACGTCCAGGTCCACCGCGCCGATCTCGGTCAGGACCTGTTTGGGAGTGGTCCCGTTCCGGCTGTTGCCCGTCCCATGGCCCATGGGATCACCGTGCTCATAGCCCAAATGATCGGTCAACTCCTCAGAAAGGGCCCGTTCCAGCACCCGCTTGGTCAACTCGGCCAACACACCGTCAGGACCCAAAAGGTCCACACCACCCGCCGCAGCGTCCGACATGAATCCCCCCGGCTTTCTTGGAGGCTTTCTATCTTGAGAGGATGGAGTCTCATGGCCAGTAATAGTTCTGTTAGGTATCCGACCGAGTTGCGCGAGCGTGCGGTGCGGATGGTCTTGGAAGGTGTCCGTGAGGGGGTGTATTCCTCCGAGTGGGCAGCGATCCGTGCGGTGGCTCAGATGCTGGGACCAACTGCTGAGACGGTGCGCTTGTGGGTCCGAAGGGCCGAGGCGCAGGTGTCAGCGGCGTCAGTGGATCACAAGCGTCGGATCGTCGAGTTGGAGCGGGAGAACCGGGAGCTTCGAAGAGCGAACGAGATCTTGAAGGCTGCTTCGGCTTTTTTCGCGCGGGAGCTCGACCCGCGACCGCCAAAGTAGTGGCTTTCATAGACCGTTATCGGACCAGGTTCGGGGTCGAGCCGATCTGTCGGGTGTTGCGCGAACGCAATGTCGGGATCGCCCCTTCCACCTACTATGCCTTCAAGTCCCGACCGCCGTCTCCTCGGGCACAGCGCGACGGGTGGCTCACCGAACAGATCCGCCGCGTGCATGAGGAGAACTACGGGGTGTACGGCGCGGTGAAGGTATGGGCACAGCTCAACCGGGAAGGCACCCGGGTGGCGCGGTGCACAGTGGAACGGCTGATGCGAAACGCCGGTCTACGTGGGGTTTCCCGCGGTCGGCGCAAGGTTCGCACCACCGAAACAGACAGTACCACTGACTATCCGGCTGATCTGGTGGAACGGGACTTCACCGCCGGGGCGCCAGATCGTCTCTGGGTAGCGGACCTGACGTACATTCGCACGCGGGCTGGGTGGGTGTACGCGGCGTTCATCATCGATGCCTACTCCAAGTACATAGTGGGATGGCAAACCGCCACCACCCTCCGCGCCAGCCTGGCGGTGGACGCGTTGGAAATGGCCCTCGCTACCCGCCGGCGCCGTCAAAACCCGGAGGAACTGGTGCATCACTCGGACAGGGGAAGCCAATACCTGTCCGTTCGGTACACCACCCGCCTGGCCGAGAGCCAGATCGTGGCCTCGGTTGGCAGCCGGGGCGACAGCTACGACAACGCCCTGGCCGAATCAACCATCGGCCTGTACAAGACTGAACTGATCAACCAACAGGGACCATGGCGAGACCTGGACCACACCACCTTCGCCACCCTCGAATACGTGGACTGGTACAACCACCGCCGCCTACACAGAGGAATCACCCCCGACAACACCCACACCACCCCCGCCGAACACGAAACCACCTACCATCAAACCACCCCCAGAAAACCACTAGCGACCCAAACAACCCGCTCTCTATGAAACCCGGTGCGATTCAACACCACCGCTTCCACGAGCTCGTCGGACACCACCCCAGCAGCCACACCAGCCGGCTCCGTCATCACATGTTCAGTCACATCATCTCCTCTCAGGCCGGGCCCTCACACCAGCCAAAGCAATCAGAGAACCCACCTCACACAGACATGTATACAGGCTCAACGGGGATCGTCACTTCTTGTGAGATCACCTCGGCCAACACACCGGACGGTCCCACCGGCGTGGAACTGTTGAAAGACGAACCGGGTACCGAGGTTATCGCCGATTCGGCCTACGGATCAGGGCAGGTCAGAGCCGCTTTGGCCAAGCCCGAGGCCGGTCATATCACCACGATCAAACCGATACCCGAGAGACGCAACCCTCGGTTGGGCGCCGACCAGTTCACCCGTAGGGTTCCCCCGGTTTGGCGGACGGGTTTGGTTGGTCATGCCACCAGTTGTTGGTGGCGGTAGTTGACGGGGCTTTGTTGGTTGTTGTAGGAGTGTCTCCTTTCGGTGTTGTACCAGCCTTCGATGTATTCGAAGATGGCTTGGGACAGTTGTTGGCGGGTTTCCCACCGGCGTCGGTCCAGTAGTTCTTTTTGGAGGGTGGAGAAGAACGACTCGACCACGGCGTTGTCGTACGCGTCGCCGATGCTGCCCATCGATTTGAGGATCTTGGCCTCACGGAGACGCTTCCCGAACGTCCAGGACGTGTATTGAGTTCCGTGATCGGAGTGGTGAATCAGTCCCGAACCGGGTTGGGGTCGCCGTTTCCATCTGGCCATCTCAAAACGCGTCGCAGACGATCTCGGCTCGTATGTGGTTGGCTATGGACCAGCCGATCACTTCCCGCTTTGCACGCGTCGAGGACCACCGCCAGGTAGACGGTTCCCTCATCGGTGGGATGCTCGGTGATATCCGACATCCACAGACGATCCGGTCTGTCGGTGTCGAACTGTCGGTCGACCAGGTCAGCTGAGACCTCACCTTTCACTTTGCGTTTGCGATGGGAGGCCTTGCGGCGATAGATGCCTGTTATGCCTGCCAGACGCATCAATCGTTCCACCCGTTTGCGACCCTGTTGGCGATCAGTGAAATTCCCCAGTCTCGATCACTGAAATTCCCCACCCTCTGGGAGCAAATGCCCGTTGTCGGGTAGGGCTCTCTCCAAGCTAGGTGATTGTCAAGTCACTAGCTGTGGAGAGGAGCCCTGCCCCTTATGTTGGTCCAGGAGGAGTACGTGGAAGTTCATGCTTTGAGGAGGCGGGGGTGGTCGATCTCGGCTATCGCCCGTCATTTGGGAAGAGACCGAAAAACGATACGGGCGTATCTGTCGGACGAGCGTGTCCCGGGCGAGCGTGCCCGGGCGGGGTCGGATTTGTTTGATGCGTTCGAGGCGTATGTGCGGCAGCGGTTGTTTGATGATCCGCATGTGTGGGGGTCGGCGTTGTTCGACGAGGTGGTGGCTTTGGGCTATTCGCAGAGTTACCCGACGTTCGCGCGGAAAGTCCGCCTTCGGGGTCTGCGGCCGTTGTGTGGTGCTTGTGCGGGCACCAGAGGCCGCGCTGTGGCGATCATTGATCATCCGCCGGGTGAGGAGTGTCAATGGGATTGGGTGGAGCTGCGTGATGCCCCGTGGGGAGCCACGGCTCATGTGTTGGTGGGTGTGTTGTCGCACTCGGGCCGGTTTCGGGCGTGGATAACTTCCCGTCAGGACCAACCCCATTTGGTGGAGGGTCTCGACCAGGTGTTGAGACGCCTGGGGGGCACCCCGCGGCGGTGGCGGGTGGATCGGATGGCGACCGTGGTCTCGGCCGGCGGTCGTATCCAGCCGTCGTTCGTTGGGGTAGCCAAGCATTACGGGGTGGTTGTCGATCCGTGCCCACCGCGCCGTCCTCAACGGAAAGGCGTGGTGGAAAAGGCCATTCACTATGTCTCTCAGCGGTGGTGGCGCACCGCGGCGGTGACCAGCATCGCCCAGGCACAGCACAGCCTGGACAGCTTCTGCCAAACGGTGGGCGACGCCCGTCCACGAGGCGAGAGCACCGTGGGGGAACTGGCCAAGACCGAGCCGTTGTTGGCGCTGCCCCTGGTGGCTTACCCGGCGGAAGGGGTCCTGGAGCGCAGGGTGGCTTCCAACGGGCTGGTATCGGTACGGGGTAACCGATACTCGGTGCCACCAGGGGTGATAGGTACCCAGGTCACCGTCCGTTGGCGGCTGGGTGACCCCACTATCAGCATGTTCTCTGCCAGTGGCCGGCTGGTCGCTACCCACCAGCAGGCACCCCGCGGACTGGGACGGGTAGTTCGGCTACCCGAACACACCGCTGCTTTGGAGAACGTGGTCCTGGCCGAGTTCACTACCAAACCACCCTGCAAACCCAAACCCAACCGTCCGCCATCGGACGCGGCTTTGGCTATCGCTTCGGGTATCGGAACTGATCTGTACACAGAAACAGTGATCGACCTGGAGGTTTATCAGCGGCACATCGACCAACAAAACCGGGGACTGTGATGAACCAACAATCGGTGTACCAACAACTACGAGGCCATCTGGCCTACCTCGACCTACCCGCCGCGGCCGAGGCGCTCCCCACCCACCTCGAAGCGGCGCGTCAGGACAACACCGGACACACCCAGTTCCTGGAAGGTCTACTTCGAGTAGAAGTCGAAACCACCGAGCAGCGCAGATGGGAAACCCGTCTCAAACTGGCGAACTTCCCCACCCGCTGGCAACTAGAAGACTTCGACTTCACCGCCCAACCCAGCATCAACGAGAAACTCATAAGAGAACTGGCCACCGGCGCCTACCTGGCCGACGCCACCAACGTGCTGTTCATCGGACCGCCCGGCGTGGGCAAAACCATGCTGGCGGTCATCCTCGGACGCGCCGCGGTAGACACCGGACACAAGGTGTACTACACCACCGCCGCCGACCTGGCCGCGCGGTGCCGCAAAGCCGCCCTACAAGGAAGATGGGCCCAAACCCTCCGGTTCTTCAACACCCCCAAAGTGTTGATAATCGACGAACTCGGATACCTGCCCATGCCGGCAGAAGACGCCGCCACACTCTTCCAGGTCATCTCCCGACGGTACCGAAAAGGATCAATCATCCTCACCACCAACCTCGGTGTCGCGTCGTGGGGAGAGATCTTCTCCGACCACACCATCGCCGCTGCCATGCTCGACCGCCTACTCCACAAAAGCGTCGTGTTCACCATCACCGGCGACAGCTACCGCCTGCGAAGCTACCAAGCACAAGCCAGAAAACACCGCCCGAAAGGAGACCTGCTAACCTAAAACCACCCAACCCAGGGTGGGAACTTTCGCTGATCGACTCTGGGCACTTTCGCTGATCGTCATCAACCCACCCGAATGCCCATGCCGTGCCGTAGCTCGGCCCACACCCGCGGAGAACCGTACGTACCCCGCGAACGCGCATGTATAGCTTTGATGGTCTCAGTGAGCCTCTCGCCCTCCACCCAACGCTCCGAAAGGACAGCTCTGACGCTTCCGCCAGTCATAGAACCCAGAAGTGGACACCCCCAGCCGAGACGCCATGAACCTGACCGGAAACTCTGCCTTCTCCTCCACCCGTGAACCAATAGATCATTTCGGGAGTACGTTCTCCTGGGCGAAGAAGGCCGCGGCTCGAGAGAGCAAATCACGCTCCATCCGCAACACCCGATTCTCTTTACGCAGCTTCGTCAGTTCCTGTCGCTCCTCGGTAGTCAACCCAGGCACCTGGCCTTCGTCGATCTCGGCCTGGGCCACCCACCGACGCAGACCAGAGTTGGAGATCCCCAGCCGCCGAGCAACAGCAGACACAGACTCCTCGCTCTCCCGTACCAGATCAACAGCACGACGACGGAACTCCTCCGGATAAGCAGCAGGCATCAAATACCTCCTCTCTTTCTGAGAGACCAAAAAGCCTCTCACACGATCACAGAATACGTGTCCGCCAAAACGGGGGAATTCCACCCGAGACGACTTTGTGATCGACCCCGAACACCGAAAGGTGACCTGCCCGGCCGGTAACACCGCCACCATCGGATCGACGGGACAGGTCCGTTTCAGAGCGGTCTGTACCGACTGTCCCTACAGGAGTCGTTGCACCACCAGCAAAACAGGACGGCACCTACAGATCCACCCCCACCATCGGCTGCTCGACCGAGCCAGACAACGATGGAAACAACCCCAAACCATTGCCCGTTACAACCGTTGGCGACCATCAGTGGAACGGATCATCGCTCACATCGTCGCCCGAGGAAACCGAAAACTCAGATACCGGGGCATAGAACCAAACCGACAACAACTCCACACCCGGATCGCCGCAATCAACCTACGACGCCTCATCAACCTCGGACTCCGTCACACGCCCACCGGCTGGGCCGCCAACCCCACCTAACCACCCCGAAACCCACCCCCGACCGCCTCCACGGCCTCTCCAAGGGAAGAAACAGAACCATAGAGACATCCAAACACCTGGGCTCAGACCACCAACACCCCACCCACCAACACCGATACTCAGCAGCCTCCTAGGGAAAGAACAACCCGGGAGGGACTGGCCCTTCGCTCTCCGAATTGGATCGGGGAGCGAAGGGCCTTTGCGTTTTTCCGGTCAGTGCCAATCATGGGCGGCGGGCATCGAGACCGGGACTTCGACCTCTTCCAGGGCCGAGACGATCACCGAGGTGGTTCCGTCCCATCGGGAGATCACGCCCCGCGCCAGGATCACCTGGCTTCTGAGTTGCTTCTTGTAGCGGGCGAACACGTCCGGCCAGATGATCAACTGCACGTCTCCGGTCTCGTCCTCGATGGTCACGAACACCGTGCCGCCTATCCCGCGCGGGTGCTGGCGGGCGATGGGCCAGCCCGCCACCAGGACCTCTTCCTCCTCGGCGCAGTCCTCCACCTCGACGGTGGTCAGCACCTCAGCGTCCAGTGTTTCCCGGAGGTACCCCATGAGATGGCCTCCCGGATGGATCCCCAGGATCCGGTACTCGCTCGCCATCCTCTCATAGTCGGTGAAATCGGCCAGGTCGGGCTTTCTGCTTCCCCGGGTGGTGTCCAGGACGGTCTGTCCGTTGCGGGAGGGACGCACAGACAGCCCCGCGTCCCAGATGGCGGTGCGTCGATTGGGTGAGAGGCCGTCCAGGGCGCCCGCCATCACCAGAGAGACCACGGCCTGAGGCTTCAGGCCGGTGCGTCGGATCAGGTCCCCGGCGCCGTCATAGGGGCCGTTTCTCTTTCTCTCTTCGATGATCGTCTCCCCGGACCGGCCTCCCACGTCTTTGACGATCCCCAGACCCAGCCGCACGGCGCCGTCCTCGGGTACGCATTTGACGCCGCTGCGGTTGACGCAGGGGTTGAGGAACGGAACGCCGAAGGTCCTGGCGTCCTGTTTGAGGGTCTCCAGCGGGTAGAACCCCATGGGCTGGTTGTTGATGAGGGTCGTGAAGAACTCCAGGGGGTGATAGCGCTTGAGCCAGGCCACCTGGTAGGCGGTGACCGCAAAGGCGTGCGAGTGGGATTCGGGGAACATGTAGTGGCCGTTGATCTTGGAGAAGATCTTCCGCGCGGTTGGTTCCGGGACGCCCCGCTTACGGGCGCCTCGGAGGAAATCCTTCCAGTGCACGGCTATCAGGTGCCGGTTGTTGGAACGAGCGAAGGATCTTCTGATCTCGTCGGCCTGGGCGGCGGTCATCCCCGCCACGTCCATGATGAGCTGGACGACCTGCTCCTGCCAGACGATGATCCCGTACCCGCGCTCCAGGGAGCGCCTCTCCAGGGGATGGTCGTAGTCCCAGGAGGCCCCGTGACGGTATCTCTCCAGGAACAGCGAGACCGAGCTCCCCTGCACGCCCACGCCCGGGCGAATCAGCGCCACCTGGTAGGCCAGGTCCAGGAGGTTCTCCGGCCGGAGGCGCCGCCCCATCTTCAACTGGGCGGGTGACTGGAGCAGGAACACGCCCTTGGACCGACCTTCGGTGATCATCTCGTAAACCCGCCGATCCTGCGGATCGATCCTGGAAATATCGGGTCTTTCCCCTTTGCGTTCGCCGATCAGGTCCAAAGCCTCGTGCAACTGGTCGAGCGCCGGCAGAGAGAGCAGGTCGATCTTGGCGAAGTTGGCGTCGGCGACGTTGTCCTTGTTCCAGTCCATGATGAAACGTCCCTCGATGGCCCCTTCCCGGACGGGAACCATCTCCGGGATGGGAGTGCTGCTGAGGATCATTCCTCCCACATGCTGGCTGAGGTGTTTGGGCGCTCCCATCAGATGGGGGGAGATCTCGATCAGGTTCTTCCACCCATAGGCGTCCACCCGGTCCCGGAAGGCGGGCAGTTCCAGCATCTCTGATCTCAGATCCGCGGCATGGTGGGAGTGGATTTGCCTGGACAGGAGGGTCAACTCCTGGCCGGGCAGCCCGAACGCCTTGCCCAGGTCCTGGATGATGCCCTTGGCGGTGTAGGTGGAGATGGCGCCGGTGAGCACCGCGTATTCGGGGCCGAAGTGTTGGTGGATCCGCCCGATGAGCTTGTCGCGGAGGTGACGGGGAAAGTCGAGGTCGATGTCGGGGAGGAGGGTGGTGTCGTCTGAGATGAACCGCTCCAGGGTGAGCTTCCACCGGAGAGGATCGACGTGGCTGATGCCTATCAGATACCCCACCAGAAGGGCCACCGATGACCCCCGCCCTCTCCCGGGCGGCTGTTCCTCGAGCGGCGTGCCGGGAGGCGCCAGACCCTCTTCCTCCATGATCTCCTGGGCGATGAGGGCGATCTGTCGGTAGAGCAGCAGGAAACCGGCCAGACCATGCCTCTCTATCAGCCGGAACTCCTCGGAGAGGCGTTCCCGGACCGGGGGCGAGACGGATCCGTAGCGGCGGAGAGCGGCCTGGTGGCAGAGCTCTCGAAGGTAGCTGTCGGGCGTGTGCCCCTCCGGCACTTCCGGCTCGGGGAGTCGGTAACCGAGGTCGGTGCTGAGATCGAAAGAGCACTGGTCGGCGATCTTCGAGGTGTTGGAGACCGCCTCGGGGAGGTGGCGGAACAACCGCTCCATCTGTTCGGGAGACTTGAGAGAGAGGTGATGGTTGGGTCTGATGTAGGGAAGGGCCTGGTCCATGGTGATGTTGTGCCCGGCGGCCACCAGCGCGTTCTGCAGTCGGTAGCGCTCCGGCGTGTGGTAGTGGACGTCGTTGGTGGCCGCCACCGGCACACCTTCGGCGTGAGCCAGGGACGACAGTTCCCGGTTGCGCCGGGTGTCGCCCTCCAGGAGGTTCTGCTGCACCTCCACGTACACCCTGTCGGGGCCGAACCATTCCCGGTACCCGCCGAGAAGATCCCGGGCCTCCGAATGCCGCCCGGAGAGCGCCAGCCGGGAGAGGCGGCTGTCGCGCCCTCCGGCGAGGAGGAACAGCCCTTCCGAATGCGCCGGCAGGTGCTCGGGGTCGAGGCGCGGGTTCCGGCGGTCCGCACCGTTGGCCAGGGTGAACAGCCGGGACAGGTTGGCGTATCCGGTGCGCGTCCCGGCCAGAAGGGTCAGCCGCGTGTCGTCTGTCATGGTCAACTCTCCGCCGGTGATGGGCCGGATGCCCAGGCTGTTGGCCAGGCGGGCGAACTCCAGGGCGCCGCACAGGTTGGTGTCGGTGAGGGCCATGGCCGAATACCCGTATTCCTTGGCCCGGGCCAGCAGTTCGTGGACGTGTGATGCTCCCACCCCGAAGGAATAGAAGCTCTTTGCGTGAAGTTCCACATAGCCCGAAGTCATACTCCCCTCTCCCCGGCTAGCCGCCCTGTCTGTACCAGCGTTCTGTCCGCTGGTCGTAGAAGAGGGTGACCCTTCGCCCGTTCTCTCCTCCCAGCCGGTAGTAGGTGCGGGTGATCGGTTGCGGCAACCACCACAGGTCAAAGGTCCAGAGGTCGGCCACCCGGGCCACCGGGCGCCACCGGTCACCCAGCAGCACGGCCACCGGCCGGCGACGGTCTCCCTCCCGGACGGAGACCCGGGTGGGCGCCGCCACCGGTTTGATGGCATAGGCGCCCGATCGGTCGATGGGTACCTGAACCGACCGCATCTCCGGCGCCGGATGCCAGGGGGCAACCTCCACCACCCGGTGCAGGATGTGGTCTCCTCGCGTCCGGGACCGGAGTTTTCTCTCCACGTCTTGGATCCGGCGCCATCTCACCTTCTTGGGATCCGCCCAGAGCCCCAGTTGCGTTCCCGACGCTCCGCTGAGATCGGTGAGGATCAGCCGGATATCTTTGATGGGGACCAGGGGAGGGTCGGTCTCCAGTTGGCGCCTGACGATCGGGGAAGCCTTCTCCCATCCGTGGACGCCTCGCTTGAAGTGAATCGCCTTCCTCCACGACGGAGCGCTCTCGGTTCTGCATTCCAGGGTCACCCCGGCCGCCTGTCTCCCCAGCATCCGGCGCCGGGAGAAGGCCTTCTTGAGGAGGATGTCCACCGTCACCAAAAAAAGCTCCAGAGAGGCCGAATGGTCGGGGAAGGAGGTGTGCTCGATGATGGTCTCGGTGACTTGCAGGGGAACCAGGGGACGCTCGTCGATCCCGTTGCAGAGCGACCAGGCCTGCCGTCCCTCCAGGCCGAACTGGTCCGTCAGCAATCCCTTTCCCAGCGCGGCCACTTCCCCCATGGTGTGAAGACCCAGAAGGTGCAGGTTGGTTTTGATCTCCGCCGAGACGGGAAGCAGGTCGACCGGATGGGGAGAGAGGAATCGAGCGGCGTCGGCAGGCACCCGGTTGATTTGCATCGCCTTCCCGGTCCGGGCCGCCACGAAGGCGGGGAATTTGGCGTCCCCCACTCCCACCGCCGGTTCCAGATCGTGGGGAACGGCGCCCAGGAGCGTGTACACCAGGCGGTCCTCGCCGCCGTACAGTGCCCCCAGGCCATCGAGGCGCGCATAGACCGTGCCGAGTTCCGGACCCTCCAGGCGATGGCCGACTTCCATCAGGGAACCGAGCACCTCGTCGAACACCTGCCGGTAGTAGGACTCGTCCGCTTCCAGGACGAGACAGTTCGCATGGTTGGAGATGGCCTGTTCCAAAGTCATCCCGGCTGTCGCCAGGAAGGCCTGGGAGGTGTGGTCAACGACCAGGGGAACCGGCCCCGTCCGGTCGACGATCACTGCCGGCCGGCCTTCCAGGCGCAGGTCGCGCCGCAACTCGGACTTGGCTCTCAGATGAGAGATGAGCAGGCACGCAACCCGCATCGCACCTCCTTCTCGCAGACGGGTCGGTTGGGAATCCGTATAGGGTAATCGAACATATGTTCGATTACCAAGTAAAAGAGGGGAAAATTACAATCCGGGTTTCTACGGCAATGCCGGGACGAGCGCAACAGGAATCCCAGGGGGAGTGCGAGTGAGAGATCGAGGCCGCGATGTCGTCGAGAGGTTGCTGGCCACCGTCGACTATCTACGCATCACGGTCGGTACCGCGGAGGACAGCCGGAGATGGCTGGCATGTGACCATCTGATCGCCGATCCGCAGCGACTGTTCTCGGTCGTGCGGCCGACCGTCGAGGACTGGGGAAGCGACGACATGGTGGCGATGTCGCTCTTCGTCCAGGGGTATGCCTTCCGGATCGCCACCGCGGCCATCGGTTCATTCGTCCTGTCGGGCGATGTGCTCTCGGTCCAACCGCAGGCCACTGCCATCGGCATGGAACACCACCGTCTCAACGCGGTGCGAGTGGATCGCGCCGAGTTGGCGCCGGCCGGCGGCGACTTTGCCGTGCTGCATCGGGTCCTGATCGATGAGCACCTGGCGCGGTTTGTCGAGGCTGTGCACCGGTCCATGCGCATCGGCGAGGCGTTGTTGTGGGGCAATGTCGGTTCGTCGTGTGCTGCGAGCTTCGGGGCGTTCGTCGGCCCGCTCGCCGACCGCGCCGAGCGGATCCGCCACCTGGCGGAGGGCTTTTTCGCCACCGCACGCGGCGAGTTGCGACGGTCGGGTCGTGTGATCCGGATCGGGCCGGGTCTGCGGTGGGTGTGGGAGCGTACCGCCTGCTGTCTCTATTACCAGACCGAGGTCGGCAACGGCGCCAAGTGCGACGACTGCTCGTTATGGAGCCCGGCCGAGCGTTCCGCCCGTTACGCCAAGATGCTCGAGGAAACCCGGCCGATTTGAGCCGAGGGAAGAGCGCTTGGAACGCGACATCACATACACAAAGTGAAAATTGCAGATGAGATCTATTTGAAAATGTTGGGCTGGTAAGTAAAAACGATCAATAAGCCTGTGTAAAAATGCTAAATATAAGCCTGTGTAAAAATGCTAAATAAGGGACACATATGGTGCTGATCGATCGTCATCTGCATTCACAACTCAACCAGGCGCTCAACCTTCCGAGCCGGAATACTCCTCCACACCGGTCCGCAGTCGCTCGCCATTGGCGACCGACTCCACCTCCGTCCCATCAGCACCCTCTGGTCCGGCGCCGCATCGCCTGGGTGAAGCGGTACTCCTAAGCGCCGCTCAAGAGGCGCTATTCGTAGGCGATGGCGTCGAGGATCTTGATGCGGCTGGCCGAGCGCGCCGGGAGTATCGCTGCGATGACTCCCGCCACTCCGGCCAGGGCGACGTAGATGAGCAGTTGAGTCGCGGGCAGGCTGAATACCTCCAGGCCGTCGTCGGCCAGGGCGAGTCGCACCGCCCAGCCCAGGAGGCTTCCCAACAGCACCCCCAGCACCGCCCCGAACACCGCCACCACCACCGCCTCCCAGCGGATCATCCGGCGCACCTGTCGGCGGACCATTCCCACCGCTCGCAACAGCCCGATCTCCCGGATGCGCTCGGTGATGGAAAGAGCCAGGGTGTTGGTGATACCCAGGATGGCGATGACGATGGCCAGGGCCAGGAGTCCGTTGAAGATCGCTACCAACTGGTCGATCTGGTTCTCGAAGTCGGCGACGAAATCGCTCTTGCTCTGGACCTGCACCAGTGGATAGTCGGCCGCCAGGTCCTGGATCTGTCCCTGGGCCTGATCGAGCGCCACCCCTTCGTCAACTGCAACGAACACCACGGCGGGCGCCGTCAGGTCGTAATACTGCAGGTAGCGCTCCTCGGAGATGAGGATCCCTCCGAAGGCCTCCGAGGCCAGGGTTCCGGTGACCTGGAGGTCGGCGCTCTCTCCCGAGGGGAACTCGAGGGTGAGGGTGTCTCCTATAGCCCAGCCCGACTCTTCCAACTGGTTGGTCTCCACGATTATTCCCTCCACCACCGCCTCGATGCCGGGTTCGGCGCCGGTGGCCCACACCTGCTCCACGGTGGACGGATCAATGGCCGCGATGTTGGTCACAGTCTCCAGCGACTCGTCGGCGGTGGTGATTCGCACGAAACCCACTCGCACCGGCGAGACGGCGGCCAGATCGTCCAGTTGGGAGATTTCTTCCACGAAGTCGCTGCTCACCCCGGTGTTGAAGTTGACCGAGGTGATGGTCAGGTCAGCGGCGAAGGTCTCCAGGAGCGACTGTTTCACCGAGTCGCTGATGGAACTGGACAGCACCGCCACGAAGGACACCAGGGCGATTCCGATCATCAGCGCCGAGGCGGTGGCGGCGGTGCGGCGAGGCTGGCGGCGGGTGTTCTCCTTGGCCAGGAGTCCCGGCAGGCCGAACAGGCGGGGAAGCGGCCAGCCCAGGAACGACCCGGCAGGGCGGGCCACCAACGGAGCGAGAATGGCCACCCCCAGGAAAAGGAGCAGTGCGCCGGCGCCCACCCAGGTGATTCCCAACCACACCAGCCCGACCGTCAGACCGACTGTGCCCATGCACGTGACCAGGATTCCGATTATCGCTCTCCTGCGAAGGGATGCCCGCTTGGTATGGCCGGCGCCGATCCTCAGGGCGGCCACCGGGGGCACCGACGACGCCTGGAAGGCGGGTAGCAGAGCGGAGGTCACCGTGATCACCACTCCCACCACCATTCCCAGGACGATGGTGCGGGTCTCCACCACCAGATCGCCCCGGGGGAAGGAGAACCCCACCAGATCCAGCGCCTCCCTCATGCCGTATGCCAGGGCGATACCGGTGCCCACTCCCAGCGCCGAGGCCACCAGCGCCACCAGGGCCGCCTCGGTGGTCACCATCCTGATTACCTGCCGGGACGTGGCCCCGATCGCCCGGAGCAGAGCCAGTTCCCTGAGCCTCTGCGCGACGATGATGCGGAAGGTGTTCTGGATGATGAAGGCGCCCACCAGGATGGCCACCGCCGCGAACACAAGAAGGGCGGTGTTGAAGAATCCGAGGCCGGTTTCCAGGTCTTCGACCACGGACTGCTCCAGTTCTTCACCGGTGGCCGCCGTCAGCCCCTCGGGAAGTGTCGCTTCGATCCGCTCCAGCAGTACCCCGGGGGATACACCCTCCCGGGCCTGGACGATGATGGCGGTCAACTGCCCCTCCAGGCCCAACAGGCGTTGGGTCTCCCGCTTCTCGAAGAGGAGCAGGGAACTGGTCCCGAAGTCGGTCTGGGTCACCGAAGTCGCCAGGCCTACCACCAGGAAGCGGCCCCTTCCGTTCTCGAAGGCGACGTCCACCTCCTGGCCGACCGTTATGTCGTGGCGGCTGGCTGTGGCGTTGTCCACCGCCACCTCGCCGGGACCGGTGGGAGGCCGACCGTCGCCTTCCAGGATGGTGAGCCTGTTCACGGTGGGGTTGTCCAGCCACGAGAAGGCGAACTTGGGCGGCCCGGAGACCCCCAGAAGATTTCCCTCCGAGTCAAGCAGTTGAGCGAATCCTCTCACCGATGGAAACGCCGCCTTCACCCCGGGGACCGCGGCGACTTGGTCCAGGACACCCTCGTCGAAGGAGGGCGCCCCCTCTCCCTCCTGGACGAAGTCGAGCACCTCGGCCTCCACCTGCACGTCCACTCCTGCGAAGGTGTCTCCGAAGAGTTTGTCGAAACCGTCCTGGATGGTGTCGGTGAACACATAGCTCCCCACCACGAAGGCCACGCCCAGCACGATCGAGAGAGCGGTCAGGGTGAGCCGCAACTTGTGCGCCCACATCCCTTTTATGGCGGTTCGGAGCATCTACTCGCCCAGAGACTTCAGGTGGTCGAAGATGGCCTCGGCGTTGGGGTCGTCCATTCGGCTGGTGATGAGGCCGTCGTCCAGGAACACCACCTCGTCGGCGAAGGACGCCACCATAGGGTCGTGGGTGACCATCACGACGGTCTGGCCGATCTCGTCCACGGCGCCGCGGATAAACCCCAACAGCTCGTCGGAGGCCCGCGAGTCGAGGTTGCCGGTCGGCTCATCGGCGCAGACGATGATGGGACGCGACATCAGTGCCCGGGCCACCGCCACCCGCTGCTGCTGGCCGCCCGAGAGTTGGCTGGGAAGATGCTTGAGGCGGTCGCCCAGTCCCAGAGTCTCCACGATCCGGTCGAACCAGTCGCGTTCGGTGTCCTCCCGGGCGATGGAGAGGGGAAGCAGGATGTTCTCGGAGGCGTTGAGGGTGGGGATCAGGTTGAAGGTCTGGAAGACGAATCCCACCTTCTCTCTCCGAAGAAGGGTCAGCGCCCGGTCCTTGAGGGTGGAGAGAGCAGTCCCATCGATGAACACCTCCCCTTCTTCCAGGGTGTCCAGGCCGGCCAGGGTGTGGAGCAGGGTCGACTTACCCGACCCCGAGGGACCCATGATGGCCGTGAAGCGGCCCCGCTCGATGCTGAGGGAGACTCCCCTGAGGGCGCGGACCGCGGTCTCGCCCTCGCCGTAGATCTTGACGCCGTCCACCATCCGGACCGCGGGGTGAGCGGGTGGAGACGTGGAGTCAGATGATGCCATGATCGCGATTCTTGCCGGATCCGGTCGGTTTCCGTAATCGGCCTGTGTCCGTTTGTCGCGGATGGCTTCCTGCCGGTGAGGGGACGGGAACGCGACGAGATGGTCTCCAACCGCCATTGCCTGTCCCTGCCGGCCGGCGGCCCCTATCAGGCCGTGTGGACGTGGCTGTGTTGCTCATGCCTTAACCATGGGGCCATCCGAGGTGGCTTGTCAATGGGGTATCACCCTGGTTTCCATGGGGCATCACCCTGGTTGACCCCTGAAAGAAGGGCCGGGCAACCGACCCTAGGAATGGTTGGTAGAGATAGTCTCCTGCCGGTGATGGGAGAGCACTTCGACCAGGTGGTCGCCCACTGACATGACGTGGTGGGTGATCAACTCATAGAGCTTTTGCTTGTCGCCCGAGAAGAAGGCCGACATGATCGACTCGTGTTCCCGATAACCCCGGATCGCCCAATCCGGTGCCTCCTTCACGAAGTCGTCGGGAACGAAAGCGGTTACCCGCTTGAGGGCGGTGATGATCGGATTGGAGTGCGACATGCGGTTGAGTTGACGGTGGAACCTCCCGTTCAGTTGCGCGCTGAGGGGCAGGTCTCCTTCCCGGACCGCCTCTCCCATCTCATCGTGGATGCTCTGCAGGCGCTTTCGCTCGTCGGGGGCGCCCCGTGTTATGGCTCGCACCGCCGCCAGGGCATGGAGGTGGGCGTTGACTTCGAAGGCATCGAGGATGTCCTCGTGGGTGATGTCCGCCACCACCGCGTCGCGGTTGTTGGGACGGGTGGCCAGACCATCCATCACCAGCATGTTGATGGCGTCTCTGACCGGCATCCGGCTGGTGCCGAACCGGTCGCAAAGATCCTGCTGTGTCAGGGGGTCACCAGGGGACAGGTGACCGAAAAGGATCTGCCGGCGCACCTCTTGGGATATCTGAAGGCCGAGGGGAGTTCTTCTCAGTACGGTCTGTCCGGATGCCATATAACGCGCCCTGAGGATTATACCGACCGAGCCGCCACCCTGTTAGAAGAGTGGCTAGGGCCGACCGGCCGACCCTTAGATTACACCTCCGGCGGCGGCTCGTAGCGCGCGGAGACCGCAACACCATCGACCACGGTGATCACCCAGATCGAGCCCTTCCGGCAGTGGTAGATGGAATCCTGCAGTTCCATCCCGCCCTCGGCCAGCCGGAAGATGGTGGAGGGGATCACGTCTCCGTGGCTGGAGAGGGCCGCGTTCCCCTTGGAAAGTTCGTCCAATAGCTTCAAGGTATTCCCCCCGCCTTCACCTTCCGTCAGCGCCGGATGTCCCTCCACCGGGATCCCCAGGATCTCCGAGAGGGGTTCGAGGGTCTGCATGCAGCGAACGTAGGGACTGGAAACCAGTCTCCCGATACCCTCTCCGGCGAGCCTCTCGGCCAGGGCATGGGACTGCCGCCAGCCCTTCTTGGTGAGCGGCCGGATATGGTCGGGTTCGGTCCAGCGTTGGCGGCTTCCCGCCGCCGCATGGCGCACGAAATACAGGGTCCGGGTGGCGCTCAAGGTCGGATAGTCGGCGTTTTCCACAAGTCCACGGTCGAAAGCATAGGTGAGAAGCCGGGTGTCCGAAGCCGGAATCCAGCGAATCTCGTCCACTTCACTGTCGGGTTGGAAGCCGGTGTCCGACCGGGGGACCATGGCGTAGTAGTCGACCTGCTTCCATCCGTCGGGGGTGGGGTACTCATGCCGACCGATAGGAGCGACGACCCGGCACCGGAAGCCGGTCTCCTCCCACACCTCCCGGACGGCCGATGCCCGGGCGCTCTCTCCCGGATCGCTCTTTCCCTTGGGGAGCGACCAGTCGTCATAGCGGGGACGGTGAACCACCAGCACCTCCGGGTGGCCGGTGGAAGAAGATCGGAACACCAGGCCGCCGCCGGCCCGGATGACCTCATTCATCGGGAGTGGGGAAGCCCGAGGCGTTCCAGCACCACCCGGGCGGCCTCCGCGGCGGTGGGAACGCATACCATCGCCTCGGGATCGACGCCGAATTCGGCCACCATCAGATCGGCCAGTCTCCGGAAGCTCTCGCCGACCGCCGCGTGGGGCTTGCGGAGGTCCGGTGGGGATAGCAGGGCCTCTCTCCAGGCCTCGCTGAACTCCACGATGGTCCCGATGCTGCCGGGAAGGGTGATGGTGGCAGAGGCCATTCCCAGGAGGAAGCTGTCGCGTTCGTAGATGTCGTTCGCCGGGATCTCGGTGCGGACGAAGCGGTTGGGTCCCGCCCGGTGGGAGAAGACCTGTGGGGCGGTGACCCCGATCACCTCGCCTCCTCCTGACGAGGCGCCCTCCGAGACGGCCTCCATCACCCCGCCGTAGCCACCGGTCATCACCCTGGCGCCCGCCTCGGCCAGGATCCGTCCCAGTTGGCGGGCCTCGTGGTAGGCGGCCTGGTCGGCGGTGACCGCCGAGGACCCGAAGACCGCGATGACCGGGGAGTCGCCCATCACTCGGCCAGAGAGCGCATGATGCCGGCGGTGACGTCCTCGGCGCCCAGTACCCCGTAGGACTCGTATGCGAAGGGCGGCATCGGGGCGTCGAATCCGGTGACCCGCACCACCGGAGCGGCCAGGTCGTAGATGGCCTCCTCGGCGACCGTGGCGGAGATCTCGGCTGCCATGCCGGCTGTGTGATGGGGTTCCTGCACCACCACCAGCCGTCCGGTGCGGGACACCGATGAGAGCACCGCGTCGGTGTCCCACGGATAGAGGGTACGGAGATCGATCACCTCCACCGATACCTCCGACTCCAACTGCTCGGCGGCCCCGAGCGCCACGGGAACCATCCCGCCGTAGGTGACCACCGTCACGTCGCGGCCCGTCCTGCGGGTGGCGGCCCGGCCGATGGGAATGGTGTAGTAGCCGCTGGGCACCGATTCCCGGCCTGCCCGGTAGAGGACCTTGGGCTCTGCGAAGATCACCGGGTCGGGCGAGTCGATGGCAGCCGCAAGAAGGCCCTTGGCGTCGGTGGGGGTGGAGGGGCAGATCACCACCAGTCCCGGCATGTGACAGAAGAGAGTCTCGGGGCTTTCGTTGTGGAATTCGTGGGCGTTGATGCCCGCTCCGTTGGGGAATCGCACCACGATCGGCAGATCGAGGCCACCCTGGGTGCGGTAGCGCATCCGGGAGAGGTGGGTGGCGATCTGCTCGAAGCAGTTGTACAGGAATCCGTCGAACTGGATCTCCACGATGGGACGGGCCCCGGCGATGGCCATTCCGATGGCGGTGCCCACGATCCCCGTCTCACACAGCGGGGTGTCGATTACCCGTTCGGCGCCGTACTTGACCTGCAGGTCCTCGGTGATCCGGAACACCCCGCCCGCTCGTCCCACGTCCTCTCCCAGGATGATCGCCTCGGGGTAGCGTTCCATGGCCTCTCCCAGGCCGGCGTTGATCGCCTGGGCCATGTTCCAGCGCTCCGACGGCTCGGGATCGGGAGGCGTCTCCTCCCCGATCCTCCAGATCTGGCTGGAAAGGTCGATGGGTTCTGCGCCCCGGGCCTCCTGGGAGGACCGGAACTGGTCGGCCAGGGTCTCGGGGATGCGCTCGTAGACCTGGGTGATCGCCCTGGATCTGGGGGGGAGGGGTCTTCCCTCGATCCTGGCCATGACCTCGTCGATGGCCGCCTCCATCTGCGCTGCGGCGTCTTCTTCTATCCGGTCGACCGGGACGCCGCTGTTCACCAGATGCGCCCGCATGCGGATCAGTGGATCCAGGGCCCTCCAGGAGTGCTCCTCATCGGTGGCCCGGTAGCGGCTGGGATCGTCGGCGGTGGCGTGGGGACCGAAGCGATAGCAGACCGCCTCGATGAGGGTGGGCCCTCCTCCGTCCCTGGCGCGTTCGCCCGCTTCCTTCACGGCGCTGTGGACGGCCAGGGCGTCCATGCCGTCCACCCGGATCCCTTCGAAACCATAGGCCCCGGCCTTCTGGGCAAGGGTGGCCGATCCGGTCTGGGAGGAGACGGGCATGGAGATGGCGTACTGGTTGTTGGAGCAGACGAAGACCACCGGCAGGTTCCAGACGCCGGCGAAATTCATGCCGGAGTGGAAGTCGGAGGCGGAAGTGGCCCCGTCCCCGAAGAAGGCGACGCTCACGCCCGGGTCGCCGCGGAGCGTCCCGTAGTAGGCCCGGCCCACCGCGTGGGGGAGTTGGGTGGAGATGGGAATGGTGTAGAGGCCGATGCGGAGGCCGCGGGCATCCCAGTTGGCATAGCCGTGGCCCCGGTACAACTCCAGGAGCGCATCGAGGGGCAGTCCCCTCCCGAGCACCGCCGAGTGCTCGCGGTAGGAGGGGAATATCCAGTCTTCCGGGGAGAGCGCCAGCGCCGTCCCCACCGAGATCGCCTCCTGGCCCTCCATGGGGGCGAATGTGCCCATCCGTCCCTGGCGCTGGAGGGACATCATGCGCCGGTCCAGGATCCGCCCCGCCACCATCTCCGAATGGATGCGCGTCAGCAACTCGGGCGTGTAGCGCTGGGCGACCTCGGGAAGGGCGACAGCTCCGTCGGGTTTGAGAACCTGGTACATCGTGTCGGTTATGGAAGGGATTTTACAAGGCTCGTTGGAGTAATGATTCGAGAGTCCCCCGTGTCACTCCGAGGGGGCCGGGAGTAGCCCTTGCTTTAGGATGCCGTCACCCCGGCCGGGAGACATCCAAACCAATGTAACCCACGCCGGGTCACAAAGCTGTTCCGGTCACGGTGTGCTGCTGGCCTGCGACTTCGATCAACAGACGGCAGTGGTCGCTTGCGCCCCACCCCTCGACAGAGTTGAGGGCGCGCACCGAGAGGCTCTCGTGAAAACCGCGGGAGGCAAATACATAGTCGAGTTGGTTCTGGGCGGTCGCAGGGGATTGACGGGTGGTGTGGTACGTGGGGACGTTCCCGGTGTCGCCTGGCAAGCCCCGGGGCAGGGGGCACGCCCGCCTGCCCGCAGGGTGGCGGGGTCCCAGGAACTCCATGCCGAGGGCGGCCATTCTGTCAGTGACAGTGCGGTCGCGAGCTGGGAGAGCCAGCGGGTTGTCGTCGGTGGCGCCATAGATCATGTTCAGGTCACCGGCCGCCAGTATGCGGTGAGAGGCCGGGTCGGTGCTCCCGATGAATGCTGACAGATCCGAGATTATCCGGTGCGCCGATCCGTCCTGATAACCGACGCTCCATCTGCTGTTGGTCGAGACATGGGGCTTTATCCAGCGCGCATACATGGACACCGCGATGAAAGATTGCCCGTCTTCGGGGATGACCCGTGCGGCCGCAATGGTGCCGATGCCGCTGACCGCGATCTGGTCGTGCAACGGTTCGCTAATGGGAGCAACCTGTCTGAACCACTCCACCTCTACGCGGTCGGAGAGTTTGACCACCATCGGCCAGCGATCGTACAGGTATCCGGGACGGTTCCATTTGTGGGAGTTCCAGTGCTCCTCGGGGCCCGTGTCGACCCTATCAGCCACGTCGGTAGGCACGCTGCCGACTTCCTGCAACAGAGCCAGGTCCGCATCCATCTGTACAAGCTGACGCCAAGGTTCGTGGCCCTTGGCGATGTTCCAGCACACCACGGTGGTGGCCATCTTGTTCCTCCGGTTGGCTCCTCGCCGGCATCCTACCGGCGTTTCTCCCTGTGAGGCCAACACCTGATGCGACGGTCATACCCTTCCCGGCCGACTGCCGCGCCGTTCCCTCAGGGAAGGAGTAGGCGACACCGACTGCATTCGGGGACGATCGGGGCGTGCAGGTGATGCAAGTCAGCCTGTGCAGCCCGGCAGTTGTCGGGTCCCCTGACAGTGCTATTGTGGGCTGGCGTGTCCGGTCTTCTGGCGTTTCATGCTCATCCCGACGACGAGGTGATGTCCACCGGCGGCGCCCTGAGCAGGTATTCCGAAGCCGGGGAGCAGGTGGTGGTGGTGACCGCCACCGATGGTGCCGAGGGGGAGGTGCACAACTACTCCAATCCCGAGGAGATCGTTCCCCGGCTGGCGGAGGTGAGAGCCGCGGAGTTGGCGGAGTCGCTCTCGATCCTGGGGGTGAAGCACCACGACTTCCTGGGTTATCGAGACTCGGGCATGATGGGATGGGAGGGAAACTCTCATCCCGACAGCTTCTGGCAGGCAGACTTCATGGAGGCCGTCACCCGGATGGTGCGGCTGATCCGTCGTTACCAGCCGGAGGTGATGACCGTCTACGACGCCTTCGGCGGGTACGGTCATCCCGATCACATCAATGTCCACCGGGTGGGGACCGCCGCCTTCTTCGGCGCCTCCGACCTGGGGCGGTTTCCCCTGGAGGACGGGGAGGAGTTCTGGGAGCCGCTCAAGCTCTACTGGTCGGTCTGGCCGAGGAGCAGGGTGGTCGCCTACGCGGAACTGCAGTTCTCCCGGGGGGAGATAGACCAAGAGGAACTGGAGAAGGCCCACAACGCGGGAACTCCCGACCGCGACATCACCTGCAAGCTGGATGTCCGCGACCGCGTGGCCACCAAGATGGCCGCACTCACCGCTCACCGCAGCCAGATTCCCTACGATGGGTCATGGATGTCCACGCCTGATGAGTACCTGTCCCGGATGATCGGCTGGGAGACCTTCATCCGGGTGTTCAGCAGGGTGGAGTGCCCGTATCGGGAGGACGACCTGTTCGCCGGATGCGGGGAGCGACCCGCCTAGCCGCTGCCATGTCCGACTTCACCTCCCCGTCCGCTCGCTGGAAGGCAGAGTTGGAGTCCTGGGCGATACCCGATTGGATCCTTCGGCAGGCCGACGAGTCGCCCTACGGGTGGCCGCCGGAGTTGTGGAGACGCCGCACCCGGGAGAGCCGCACCCGGTCCGAGACCACTCCCACCACTTCGCTGGTCTCGGAGTTGCTGGGCTCGGATGGGACGCTGATTGATGTGGGGGCGGGGACCGGTCGGAGCTGTCTTCCCTATGCACGGGCCGGACACAGGGTCGTGGCGGTGGAGAAGAACGCCGGCATGGCCGGCGGTCTCCGGGAGGAGGCGGATTCGGAGGGCCTGGAAGTGGAAGTGGTGGTGGGTGCCTGGCCGGAAGCGGCGGACTCCACCCCGGTCGCGGACGTGGTGCTCTCCAGCCACGTGGTGTACGACGTGGCGGAGATCGGCCCCTTCATCAGGGCTCTGGGTGGCCACTCCCGCCGGGGTGTGGTGGTGGAGATGACCAACGTCCATCCCTGGACGAACATGAACCATCTCTACCGGGCCATGCACGATCTTGACCGTCCCGAGGGACCGTCGGTGGAGGACCTGGTGGAGGTGATCGTCTCCGAACTGGGCGCCGAGGTGGGGGTGGTGCGCTGGGAGCGCCCGCCGGATCTGTGGTTCCGCACCTGGGAGGAGGTCCTGGCCTACTACGGGCGGAGAGTGGCCGTCCCCCGGGCGCGACGGGCCGAACTGCGCCCGCTTCTCGAGGAGCACGTGTCCGCGAGGGAGGACCGACTCTATGTCGATGAGGGCCCGCGGGCTCTCGCCACCCTGTGGTGGTCCCCGGACCGCTGAGCGGTATATCGACGGGACCGCGGGGACGGGCGTTGCCATAATCAAGGAGATGACAGAGAATCTCCTTCGGGAGACCACCCCCTCCGGCGGCGGGGAGGAAGACGATTTGGCCGAGGCGCGCCGGGCGCTCGAGGAGTTGGAGGAGGCGGAGGGCGCCGACGCGCTGGCGCCCGCCGGGCGACTGGCGGACCTGTTGGAGGGGTTGCTGGAGGGACGGGAAGGAGAGGGAAGCTGAACCGGCGACGGCTCGACCGGGAGTTGGTGGAGAGAGGACGGGCCGGGAGTCGCACCGAGGCCCAGCGGTTGATAACCGCGGGGGGAGTGCGGGTGGAGGGGGTGTTATCCCCGCGGCCCGCCACCCTGGTCGGAGCGACCACCGTTATTTCCCTCACGACGGACGGGCCCCGCTTCGTTTCCCGCGGGGGCGAGAAACTGGACCACGCCCTGGAGGTGCTGGGAGTCGACCCCGGGGGAAGGCGATGCCTGGATGTGGGGGCCTCCACCGGGGGTTTCACCGATGTCCTGCTCCGGAGGGGGGCGAGCCGGGTGACCGCCGTGGATGTGGGTTACGGCCAACTTCATCCCCGGCTGGCCGGGGATGCCCGGGTGGAGGTGATGGATCGGACCAACATTCGCCATGTGAAATCCTCCCGGCTGGGGCTGTTCGAGGTGCTGGTGGCCGACCTATCCTTTATCTCGTTGTGTACGGTGGTCGACCGGCTGAGTGAGTTGGCCGAGGAGGGAGCGGACTGTTTGACTCTGGTGAAGCCCCAGTTCGAGGCCGGCCGCCGCTCGGTCGGGAAGAGGGGGGTGGTACGAGATCCCGCAGTGCACTCGGAGGTGATCCGCAAGGTGGGCGCTTGCCTGGGCCGGTCGGGTCTCGGCCCGAGGAGGGCGTTGACCTCCCCGCTGCGGGGCGCCAAGTCCGGTAACAAGGAGTTCTTCATCTGGTCGGTGAAGGGCGGAAGGGAGATGGAAGGATGGGAGGAGTTGTGAAGATCGGGGTGGTGCCCAACCTGGTGCGAGAGGCTGCGGTACGGTTCACCCGGCAACTGGTGGCCGAGGCTCGCAACCGCGGGTGGGAAGTGTGGGTGGACGACGGAGAGGGATCGGATCTGTCCGAGAAGCCCATCGACATGGTGATCGCCACCGGCGGTGACGGCACCATGTTGCGGGCGGTGAGCCTGGCTTACCGGGCGGATCGGCCGGTGTTGGGGTTCAACCTGGGGACGCTTGGCTTTCTGGCGGAGGCCGACCCCGGCCATCTCACCCGGACCCTCGACCACCTGGAACAGGGTGACTACCGGTTGGTCCCCCGGATGACGGTGATGGCTGAGTTGAACGGGCTCACCGATCTGGGGGTGAACGACGTGGTGGTGGAGAAGATCGACAGCCAGCGCCTGATCGAGCTGGAGGTGGAGGTCGACTCCGAGCCGATGCTCTCCTACCGGGCGGACGGGCTGGTGATCAGCACTCCCACCGGGTCCACCGCCTACAGTTTCTCGGCGGGAGGGCCCCTCCTCGACACCCGGGTGGACGCCCTGGTGATGACCCCGGTGGCGCCCCATTCGCTCTTCTCGCGCTCGCTGGTTCTCTCTCCCGAGTCGGAGATTCGATGCCGGGTGGCCCGTGATCGGCCCGTGCAGGTGTCGGTGGACGGCCGCACCACCGCCTCCCTGGGCATGGACGACGAGGTGTTGGTGCGCCGGGGTCCCCGACCGGTGATGTTCGTGGCGTTCGAACGGGTTGCCTTCTCCACCGTCGTCACCGAGCGGTTCGGACTGTGAGGCGATGCTCGACGAACTGATCGTTGAGAACCTGGGGGTGATCGAGAGGGCGGAGTTCCGTCCCGGCGGGGGCCTGGTGGTGATAACCGGAGAGACCGGGGCGGGAAAGACCCTCCTCCTGGGAGCACTCCGGCTTCTCATGGGGGGCGCCGCCGACGCCCGAGCGGTTGGGCCGTTCGGAGAGGGGACGGTGGTTGGCGGCCGATGGATCGTGCGGGGAGAGGAGATGGCGGTGACCCGCCGAATCCCAAGGATGGGGAGAAGCCGGGGGTACCTGGACGGGATGGTGGCGTCCGCGGCCTCGCTCTCGGAGGCGGTGGGCGGCCTGGTGGAGATCATCGGCCAGCAGGAGCACCTTCGGTTGCGGCGGCCCGGGCAGGTCCGAGAGATGCTGGACGACGCACTGGACGAAGAAGGTATGAAGGCAATGGAGTCCTATCAGAACAGTTGGGAGGAGAGGCGCAGGCTGGAGGGGGTGCGAGCCGAGTTGGGCGGGGGCCGGGCGGCCCTGGAGCGGGAGTTGGACATGGTCTCCTTCCAGGCCCGGGAGATCGAGGCCGCGGGGTTTTCTTCCGGGGATGACGGCCGGCTGATCTCCGAGGTTCGCCGTCTTCGCAACCGGGAGGCGCTGCGCGGGCACCTGGGCAGAGCGGGGGAGTTCCTGGCCGCGGCCCGGGATTTCCTTGGGGAGACCTCCGGTGAGGTGAATGCCGCCCTGGCGCTCGATCCCGACCTGGAGGAGTTGATGGCTGTGGTCGACTCGGCGGAGCAGCTGATGGATGACGCGGCCTATCAGGCGGAGGGCGCTGCGGAGAACCTGGACGCCGACGCAGGCACACTCGAGGAGTTGGAGAGACGTCTCTCGGTGCTGGGAGATCTGCGTCGCAAGTACGGATCGACGCTGGACGAGGTACTGGAATTCGGCGCCCGAGCGGGGAGGCGCCGTCAGGAAATCGGTGAGATGATGCTCACCGCCGACGACCTGGAGGCCGACCTTGCAAGAGCGGAGCGAGAGGTCCTCCGTTGGGGTGAGGCGTTGTCCGGCACCCGGCGGCGAGCGGCCCGCCGGCTGGCCGAGACCGCGTTGGAGCATCTCCGGGGACTGGGCTTCGGGAGGCCGGTGCTGGCTTTCGAAGTGTCCGACGCCCCGGCGGCGGCTCACGGTTGCGACCGGATCCGCCTCCTTTTCTCCTCCGACGAGCGGCTGACGCCCGGTGAGGTGGGAAGGGTGGCCTCGGGAGGCGAGCTGAGCAGGCTGGTCCTGGCGCTGCGGCTGGCCGGCGGGACGGGATCGGCTTCCACGATGGTCTTCGACGAGGTGGACGCCGGGCTGGGAGGAGCGGTTGCCCTGTCCCTGGGACGAAAGCTGGCCGCGGTTTCCGAGGGTACGCAGGTGCTGTGCGTCACGCACCTCGCTTCGGTGGCCGCCTTCGCCGATCAGCACTGGGTGATTGAGCGTGCGGGCGCCTCCGCATCGCTGCGCCCGGTGAGCGGCGAAGAGAGGGTGGCGGAGCTTTCCCGGATGATCTCGGGCGACCCGGACAGCCAATCAGGACGTAGCGCGGCCCGGGAACTATTGGAGACTGCCGGCTAAAGGTCGTTAAGTCGCCATTCACCGGTATTTCGAAGGAAATCCGACCACCGGCGACGGTGGCGAAATGGACGTCTCCTTGGTCTCCGCCTCCCTTATACCGTCCAGCCTTGTGGAGTTGAAACACTCC
The DNA here is from genome assembly GCA_965204615.1 of Acidimicrobiia bacterium. Lineage (GTDB taxonomy): Bacteria > Actinomycetota > Acidimicrobiia > Spongiisociales > ZC4RG35 > Bin76. The sequence goes on from OZ242000.1 coordinate 101,990, forward strand.
TGCCAGCGATCGAGTTGGGCCTCCCCGGCCAAACCTGCCAGGTCCCAGTGGTGGTAGTCATTCGGGTTCGACCCGAGAGTTGAGACATACCACCACTGGTAGGTGTCATTATGGCACAAAGGAGCTGTAGCGCCCTACGGCTTTATGTTGTGCGCAATTTGAAAGTAGTACTTGCAATTTGTGCATCGCCGAGTAGATTCTCTCCAGTTTCCGGAGCATCTGTTGGCCATGACGTGCTGCATGGTGCGAACTATTAAGTGAGGGATTTCCGGTGCTAGGCAGATGTCCTGGAGTGGTATCGGATATCCGACTCCAACCCGACCGGCCTTCTCCAGCCAGTTCGGGAGGGTGTCGTTATCGGGCCGTCCTCACACCCTACGGAGATCTCCGCACCTGACATCCAAACGCACTATGGGTCTTATTTACTGCCCAACGACGGCCGGTAACGTCAACACCCTGAGCAGTTCCTCTTCACTAAGGCAATCGAACGGCTTGGCGGCATCGTCGGCCAGTTGAGCAAGTTCATCCTCATTCAGCTGGTCGACATCGAGAGTCCCGAATCCGATCGCCAGGATGTTGGGACTCTCAGCGACAGTGCTGGCCATGCAGACCACGGCCTCTTCGCTCAGTCCGTCTACCCGTGACGCGGTAAAGGCGGAGAAGATCGCCGTTTGGCTCTCGGGACTAATGCAGTCCAGGAGGGAGGCGGACGGCGCGAATGCGTCCGTGACGGTAGCGTCGAGGAAACCGGCGAAAAGCTCCTCGCCGATCTCTTCCCGCAAGCAGGAAACTTCCGTTTCATCGAGCATGTCAACGATATCCTGTCCGCTGAAGGTGTCTTCTTGGTCCAGCCTCGTCGTAAGGCGGACAAGCACGTTCACCTGGTCGGCCACGCTCAGGCAGTCAAAAGACTCCTTGGTGGAGGAGAACAGGGCCTCAACGTCGATCGTCCCCATTTCTGAACGCAGGACGGCGTACCTGACACGGATCATGTCCGGGTTGGCTCGGGCCACTGCGATCCTGCACTCACGCGCCTGGGGGTCGATTCTTCCGTAATTGGCGTCTATAAGTGCGAGGCCCATGAGCAGGACGTTGTCTTCCGTCAGACAACCCAGGAAAGAACTCACACCGGTCGCCGCGCTTTCTCTGACCAGCACCGTCAAGGTCAGATCGAGAAAGGCAGCGTACCAAGCGTCTCCAATCCCTTCACGGACACAGTCCTGCTCGGTCTGGGAGAGGCGGGCCATGACGTCGCCGCCGGTCGTGTCATCGGTGATGTACAAGTCCTCCAGCGAACCCGCCGGTTCGACCGGTGGAGCAGGCTCTGGCGCAACCGTAGTCGTGGTCGGCGCCTGCGTGGTAGTAGTGGTAGACGTTGGCGCGACCGTAGTGGATGTAGTCGGCGCCTGCGTAGTGACAGTGGTAGGCGCCGGCTCGGGATCAGACCCGCAACCGACGATGACCAAAAGGGTGATGAGCGCCGCGGTAACAGCTAAGAACCTGCGAGCACGCGGACCAAAGGAGATGAATCTAGTCATTTTGCCTATCCCTGTTGCCTATCCCTGCACACTCACCATAACCTTACAGATCCGCGGTGGATGTTGTTGTATTTGATCGGGGTGTGCATCCCAATGCTGTGTGGCGTCTACTACATTTCCAGGGCCGCCGTCGGTTCTCCTCCGTTATTGCCGCGCTCACTCAGGCGGAAAACCGCGGCGTGCTGACCCCATACCTGGTACTGAAGAAGGAAAAATGGTCGCTGACCTGGGCTGTTACCCCGGGTATCGGGGGAGGAAGCCCGAAGGGGACCCTTGTTTTCGCGGCTTTTTGACTATGCTTCCCGACCTTCTTTCGGCACCCGCCCGGGGTCGCATCTTGTGAACAGGACAACGCGGAGAGGAGTAGGTCTATTCTGAGGGACATGAGTCTTGTGATCGTCAAAAACGAGCCTCCGGTTACGCGGATCGTTCTCAATCAGCCCGGCCGGCGGAACCCCTTGGGCATGGAGACCATACGGGAGGTGATCGAGGCGCTGAACAGCCTCGATGCCGACTGCCAGGCGGTGGTGATCGCCGGAGAGGGGCCGGTCTTCTCGGCGGGACACGACCTGAAGGAGATGATCGATCCCGAGCCGGGTTTCGTGGAGGAGTTGTTCGACGCCTGCACGGAGATGATGCTCACCATCCATAACATCCCCCAACCGGTGGTGGCCCGGGTGCACGGCCCCGCATATGCGGCCGGATGCCAACTGGTTGCCTCCTGCGACCTGGCGGTGGCGGTGGACACGGCCACCTTCGCCACCCCGGGGGTGAAGATCGGGCTGTTCTGCTCGACTCCCATGGTTCCCCTCAGCCGGGCGGTGGGACGCAAGCGGGCCCTGGAGATGCTCCTGACCGGCGATCCGATCGACGCCCTGACCGCCCGGGAGTGGGGCCTGGTCAACCGGGTGGTGAGCCCGGCGGAGTTGGATGACACCGTCGACGCACTGCTGGAACGGCTCACGGACTCCTCCCCGGCGGTGGTGGCGCTCGGTAAGGCGGCCTTCTACCACCAGGAGGAGATTGCCGAGGAGGAGGCCTACGCCTACACCAAGGGAGTGATGGTGGCCAATGCGGCCATGAACGACGCCCAGGAGGGGATGGGGGCCTTCATAGATAAGCGACCGCCGGTGTGGAGCGGCAGTTGAGCAACCCGAGCCGGGTCGACGAGACCCTTCTCACCCCCCTTCTCTACCTGGAACGCTCGGCACAGGTGTTCGGCGAAAAGACCGCCATCGTCCACGGGTCCCAGCGGATCACCTACCGGGAGATGGCCGAACACGCCACCCGGCTGGCCAGGGCTCTGGAGGCTTCGGGGATCGGGCCGGGAGACCGGGTTGCCTACCTGTGTCCCAACATCCCCGAGATGCTGATCGCCCACTTCGGGGTGCCGCTGGCAAAGGGGGTCCTGGTGGCCATCAACACCCGCCTTTCGGGTCCGGAGATCGCCTACATCCTGTCCCACTCGGGCGCCAGGGTGCTGGTGGCGGACACCGAACTTCTCCCGGCCGCCGCTCCTCACCTGGGGGGCTGTCCCGGGCTGGAGGAGGTGATCGCCATCGACGAGATGGGCCTCGGCTCATCGGTCGACTCGGTTTCCTATGCGGAGTTCCTGGATCGGGGGAGCGACGAGCCGCTTCCCTGGCGGGTCGACGACGAATTCAGGACCATCTCCATCAACTACACCTCGGGAACCACCGGCCGTCCCAAGGGTGTCATGTACACCCACCGGGGCGCCTACCTGAACGCCATGTGCGAGGTGGTCCACTCCGGCTTCGACCGGGAGTCGGCCTACCTCTGGACTCTTCCCATGTTCCACTGCAACGGGTGGTGCACCACCTGGGGGGTGACCGCGGTGGGCGGACGTCACGTCTGCCTGCGGGCAGTGCGCCCCGACCGGATCTGGAGCCTCATCCGATCGGAGGGAATCAGCCACCTCAACGGGGCGCCCACCGTCCTGGTGGGGATGGCCAACCATCCGGCCGCCCGTCGTCTCGACGCTCCGCTGACCGTGACCACTGCCGGGGCGCCGCCCAGCCCCACCATCATCGGACAGATGGAGGAACTGGGCGCCAGGGTGGTGCATGTGTACGGGCTGACCGAGACCTACGGCCCCTACACGGTCTGTGAGACCCAGGAGGACTGGGCCGGGCGCCACGCGGGGGAGCGGGCGCGGCTTCTGGCCCGCCAGGGAGTGGCGATGGTGGGCGCCGATCCCATCCGGGTGGTGGACGCCGAGATGAACGACGTTCCCCGCGACGGTGAGACCATGGGTGAAGTGGTGATGCGGGGCAACATCGTCATGTCCGGCTACTTCGACAATCCGGCCGCCACCGAGGAGGCCTTCCGGGGAGGGTGGTTCCACTCCGGCGACCTGGCGGTCTGGCATCCGGACGGCTACATAGAACTTCGGGACCGGGCCAAGGACATAATCATCTCCGGTGGCGAGAACATCTCCACCATCGAAGTGGAGCAGGCGGTGGTCAGCCACCCGGCGGTGCTGGAGGGGGCGGTGGTCGCCATGCCCCATGACTACTGGGGGGAGCGTCCCAAGGCGTTCGTGGTGTTGAAGGAAGGCCAGAGCGCGGAACCGGAGGAGGTCATCGCCCACGTGCGGGACCGTCTCGCCCACTTCAAGGCGCCCGATCTGGTGGAGATAATGGAGGCGCTGCCCAAGACATCCACCGGAAAGGTCCAGAAATACGTCCTGAGAGAGGACCTCTGGGAGGGAAAGGGCAAGGAAATAAACTGAAAGTGGTATCTTTGCCAAGCGTGCCGCGAAAGCCTCCGCTCCAAAGATGACCCGGTACGTGTTCATCACCGGCGGGGTGGTCTCCAGCCTCGGTAAGGGAATCACCGCCGCCTCCCTGGGTCGGCTGCTCAAGAGCCGGGGTCTCCAGGTTGTCATCCAGAAGCTCGATCCCTACATAAACGTGGATCCGGGAACCATGAATCCCTTCCAGCACGGAGAGGTGTTCGTGACCGACGACGGAGGGGAGACCGATCTGGACCTCGGGCACTACGAGCGGTTCACCGGAGAACGCCTGCGGCAACTCTCCAATGTCACGTCCGGGTCGGTCTACCTGGCGGTCATCCGGAAGGAACGCCGGGGCGCCTACCTGGGCGACACCGTGCAGGTGATTCCCCACATCACCAACGAGATCAAGTCCCGCATCCGGCGCCTGGGGGAGGAGTCCAACGCCGACGTGGTCATCACCGAAGTGGGAGGCACGGTGGGAGACATCGAGAGCCTCCCGTTTCTCGAGGCTATCCGCCAGCTGGGGAAGGAGATCGGCCCGCGGAACATCGCCTACATCCACGTCACCCTGGCGCCGTTCCTCAAGACATCGGAGGAGATGAAGACCAAGCCCACCCAGCACTCGGTGGCCGAACTCCGCTCCAAGGGAATCTCCCCGGACGTGATCGTGGTCCGCTCCGAGCAGGCCATCGACGAATCCATCCGCCAAAAGATCAGCCTGTTCTGCGACGTTCCTCCCGAGGCGGTGATCAGTGCGTCGGACACCGACAACATCTACCGGATGCCTCTCCTCCTCCATGACGAGGGCCTGGACGACGTGATCTGCCGTCGTCTCTCCCTCCACACTCTCACGCCCACCCTTGACCGATGGCGGGAGATGCTGGATCGGATGGACTCGGCGGACGACCCGGTGCGGGTGGGGATGGTCGGAAAGTACGTGGACCTCCCCGACGCCTACGCCTCGGTGGTGGAGGCTCTTCACCACGCGGCGACGGCCGTGGGAAGGAAGTTGGAGATCGAGTGGATCCTGTCGGAGAACCTCACCGGGATGCTGGTCCCCGGGGTGCTGGCCAACCTGGACGGGATCGTGGTGCCGGGGGGCTTCGGAGGGAGGGGGATCGAGGGGAAGATCTCGGCGATCGCCTACGCCCGCCAGGCGGAGGTCCCCTTCCTGGGCCTGTGCCTGGGTCTGCAGTGCGCGGTGATCGAGTTCGCCCGCAACCGCTTGAAACTGGGCCGCGCCAACAGCACCGAGTTCGATGCCGAGACTCCTCACCCGGTGATCGACCTGATGCCCAGCCAGGAAGGAGTGGAGGACAAGGGCGGAACCATGCGGCTGGGTCTGTATCCGGCCAGCCTCACCAGGGGATCGTTGGTGCGCGATCTCTACGGGTCGGACCTTGTGTACGAGCGGCATCGGCATCGCTGGGAGGTGAACCCGCGCTATCGGAAGGCGCTTGTCGAGGGAGGAATGGTGCTGTCGGGAGTGTCTCCCGACGGGGTGCTGGTCGAGTACATCGAGTTGCCTTCCCATCCGTTCTTCGTCGGTACCCAGGCACATCCCGAGTTCCTTTCCCGCCCCGACCAGCCTCACCCGCTCTTCCGGGGTTTCATGGAGAAGGCTGCGGACCATCGCAGCCGACGGGATGACCAGGCTTCCCGGGCGGAGGTGGCAACCCCCCGGCCCCGGTGAGCTTCCGGCTGCTCGGCGTTCGCAACGTGGGGCGGGGGAAGATCCTCGCCTACCAGAGACTGCATCTTCTGACCGGAGGGGGAACCGCGGTGGTCCGGGATGTGATCCGCCACCGGGGAGGGGTGGGAGTGCTTCCGGTTTGGGACGGGGAGGTGACGCTCATCAGCCAGTTCCGGGCGGCGGTGGCAGAGGAGGTGCTGGAGATCCCGGCCGGAAAGCTCGAGGAGGGCGAACCCTCCCCGGACGATGCGGCCAGGAGGGAGTTGTGGGAAGAGACCGGCCTCCGGGCCGGGCGGCTGGTGGATCTGGGGGAGATACTTCCTTCGCCGGGCTACACCGACGAGCGGATCAGGCTGTTCGCCGCCCGGGATCTGGTGTGGGGCGAGAGACATCCCGATGGCGCCGAGGAGCAGGAGGCCCGGGTGGTGACGGTGAGAACCGGCCACGCCCTCCGGATGATCGAATCGGGGGAGATCCGCGATGCAAAGACGGTGGTGGCGCTCCTGCGGTGGGTGAGCATGACAGGTTCGACGGCCTGACCGGCCGTCCAACGGTTCCCTTACCCTCGGGCCCGGGTTGGCGCCCTCACAGCCTGGCGGCGATCTTCGATACGGTGTTCCAGTTGCGGGCGGTGGCGACGACCCCCAACCTCTTTTCGAGATAGGCATGGGAAAGGGTCATTCCGGCCAGGCCGTCGGGAGACCAGATGTACGCTTCGGCCCCCTCAATGGCGATCGCCTCAGGGGTGTGGTCCTCACCCAGCAGGTGTGCCACCAGTTCGGGTCTGGGCGCCTCCCGAAGGAAATTCACCAGGTAGCGGGAAGGATTGGTGGCCACTTCCCCCAACGGATTGCGTTCGAGCACGGCCCGGACCTGGTCGGCGGTTCGGACCATGCATGGGACGTTGACATCGAAGGTCTCGCTGAGCAGTAGTTCCATGGCGGCGGCCACCTCATGGGGACTGTCCGTCCGGGTGGTGACGATGACGTTCCCGCTCTGCAGAACGGTGGCCACGTCGGAAAAGCCCTCGTCCGCCAACTTCGACCTCAGCTGCGCCATGGGTACCCGATTGCCGGTCCCGACGTTGATGCCCCGGGGCAACACGAGATAACGCTGTGTCATTCCGGTTCGTAATCTAGGACAACCGAACTGTCAAATCCTCTCCCAGGGGCGCCCCATCGCCAATAATCAGGCGGATGGCCGCAGACTCCCACGCCATATTGGAAAACTACCTGGCATCCCTGGCTTTCGAACGAGGTCTGGCCGACAACACCGTCATGGCTTACCGGAGAGATATTCGTCAGTACCTGCAGTTCGTGGGAGAGGATCCGGTCGGCGCCGCCGCGGTGGGAGCCTTCCTGGAGTGGCTGGCTGAACTGGGCCTCTCACCGGAATCGGTGGCCCGCAAGCTGGCGGCGGTGAGGGGCTTTCACCGCTTCCTGTGCGAAGAGGAAGATGCCCCGGATGATCCGACGGTCGGGATCGCGCCTCCCAAGCGCCGGGTGCGTCTTCCCAAGGCGTTGTCCACAGACGAGGTGTTCGCCCTGCTGGCGGCGCCCGCGGAGGACACCGTGGCGGGACGCCGGGACTCGGCTCTCCTGGAGTTTCTGTACAGCACGGGCTGTCGAGTGAGCGAGGCGGTGGGACTCGACCTCGGACGGCTCGACATCGAGGAAGGGACCGCCCTGGTCACCGGCAAGGGATCACGGCAGCGTATCACTCTGCTGGGCGGCGCCGCGCGTCTGGCGGTGCGGAACTGGCTTCCCGATCGTCTGGAACTGGCCGGAGGACGAACCGATGCGGTGTTCCTGAACCTGCGAGGCACCCGACTGGGCAGGAACGGCGCCTGGGGGATCGTGAAGAAGGCTGCGATGGTGGCCGGATTGGCGGCCGACCGGGTCTCGCCTCACGTCCTGCGGCACTCGGCAGCCACGCACATGGTGGAGGGAGGAGCAGACCTTCGGGCCGTACAGGAAATCCTCGGGCACGCTAGCCTCTCTACCACCGAAGTTTATACCCGTATTTCCCCAGGGTATCTGCACGAGGTTTACCTACTATCTCACCCTAGAAGCCGATGACCGACATTGATCTCACCTACGCCAAGACAGAGTTGACCTCCCACCGTCAGGGACTGGTGCACCAACTCAATGAGTTGGGGGCAACCGAGGCCGGAGAGTTGCGACGCGGACTGAACCAGGGTGACGGATTCTCCGACGCCCCGGCGATAACCGCCGAGCGCACCGAACGTCTGGGAGTCATCCTGACGCTGAAGAGGCGTCTTGACTCGGTTGACCTTGCCCTGTCGCGGGTGGAGACGGGCCACTACGGGGATTGCATGCGGTGCGGCAAGCAGATCAACCCCGCACGGCTGGAGTTCCGCCCCGAGTCGGTCTATTGCGTCACCTGCAAGTCGAACCGGGATTGAGGGGCGTTGCCGGGCACCTGGGGGCATCTGGCCAGAAGATATCGGGAGGGGATATTCTCGGCGCCGCTCAGTGGGGCCGAACGGAGTTGGGTTGAATGCCTTCTGAGCGACCCCGAGCGGGTGGCGTTTTGGGAACAGCCCACCGCCGATCAGCGGCACGGGTACCAGGCGGCCCGTTTGGCGGAAGTGACTCCGGGAGTCGACCGGAGCGTGGTGCGCGCCGCCCTCCTCCACGACATCGGAAAACGCCATGCGCGTCTGGGACTGTTGGGCCGGGCGGCGGCGTCGGTCGCCATCCGACTGGGGATCCCTCTGTGGCAACGGGCTCGCACATATCGGGATCACGGTCGCATCGGGTCGGAGGAACTCTCCGCATGGGGCGCCGAGACCCTGGTGGTGGAGTTTGCCCGTAACCACCACGGCGCCCGTCCTTCCGGTATCGACGAGGCGGTCTGGGCTGTGTTGTGCGAAACCGACAAACCTCATTAAAGGGCCGGTTTCCCGATAGCATCCCGCCTGAGGTGACTTCCAGCTACCAGATCTCCACGGAGGCCTACGAGGGACCCATCGACCTCTTCTATGAATTGGTGGTGGCGGACCGGATCGACCCGGCCGCTTTGAGCCTGTCGCGGATGGTGGAGGGCTTCCTGGCGGAGATTTCCGACACCAGCCCGGTGGACCTGGGGCACATCAGCGAATTCCTTCTGGTTCTGGCCCTGTTGTGTCGGATGAAAGCACGGCGGATGCTGGGAACGGGCCACGACCCGGACTCCGACGACCTGCCCGAGAATCCCGACCGCGACCTATGGTTCCAACTGGCCCGCCTCACCTTCGAGGAGGCGACCGCAGAGTTGGCTTCCCGTCTCAGGGAACGGGCCGGCTTCAAACCCCGGGAGGCGGGCCCCGACTGGTCGACGATGGACTCGGGCCCCGAGTTGGCGTTCCATCTCGACCCGGTGGACCTGGCCCGGGTGGCCACCGACATGATGGCTCGGGTTGCCGCCCTACCCGACCTGGATCACCTCGCCCTGGATGTCCCGGATCCCGAGGAGGTCAAGGCGGAGTTGTGGCGCCTGCTCGGGGAGGTGGGCCAAACGTCCTTTCACCGTCTGGCCGGCGGTTGCGGGGACCGGATCGAGATGGCCGCCTGGTTCATGGGACTCCTGGAGTTGGCACGGGAGGGAAGGGTGAACCTCTCCCAGTCGAGACCGGAGGGCAGGATCCTGGTTGAGCGGGGTCCGGTGGCCGGCACGTTGGTGGGCCGGGTGTGATGGAGGTAACTGCCGCCGCGGCGTTGGAGGCCATACTGTTCGTGGCGGAAGCCCCGGTTTCTCCGGGGCGGCTGTGCGAGGCGCTGGGAGTCGATCGGCCCCAACTGGATGGGGAGCTCGAGGCGCTCTCGGCTCGGCTCGAATCGGCCGAACGGGGTCTGCGTCTGGAACGGGTGGCGGGGGGCTGGCGCCTCTACACCCGTCCCGAACTCTCCGGATACGTGGAGAGGTTCGTGAGCCGCGGGTCGATCAGCAGACTTTCTCCGGCCGCCCAGGAGGTGTTGGCGGTGATCACCTATCGACAGCCCGTGTCGAGAAACCAGATAAACGAGATTCGGGGGGTGGACTCCTCATCGTCGTTGCGAACCCTGGAGAGGATGGGCCTGGTGGAGGTGACCGGGCGCATTCCGGTCCCCGGTCAACCGGCTCTGTACGGGACCACTGAGTTGTTGGTGGAGAAGCTCGGCCTGGACAGCCTGGCGGAGTTGCCTCCCCTCTCTGAGCGGGTCCCCTCCCCGGAGGTCATGGATGGCCTTGCCACCCGAACGTTCATCTCCTGAGGGACCCGTCCGCCTGCAGAAGGCCATCTCCGCCGCCGGACTGATGTCGCGGAGGGCGGCGGAGGCTCTCATCGCCAAGGGGAGGATCACCATCGACGGGCGGCCGGCCCGCCTGGGTGACCGGGTGGATCCGAGCGGTTCGGTGGTGAAGGTGGACGGGGCGCCCCTGCCGCTTGCTCCGCACCTGGTCACCTACCTGCTCAACAAGCCCCAGGGCGTGGTCTCCACCACCTCGGATCCCCATGCATCGGAGACGGTTGTGGATCTGGTGCCCGATTACCCGCGGGTGTGGCCGGTGGGAAGGCTGGACCGCCGTAGCGAAGGGCTGTTGCTTCTCACCAACGACGGGAGACTCACCAACCTGGTGACCCACCCTCGCTACGGAATCGGGAAGACCTACCGGGTGCTGGTGAAGGGGGTGCCCCGACCGGCGGTGGTTCGCCGGCTCACCGGGGGAGTCGTCCTGGAGGACGGTCCGGCCCGGGCGCTGTCGGCGCGGATCGTGGACCGCACCGCCCGGGAGGCGCAGTTGGAGATGGTGATGGGCGAGGGGCGGAACCGGGAGATCAGACGGATGATGGAGGAAATCGGCTATCCGGTGCTGCGGTTGGCGAGGGTGGCCATCGGTCCACTGCGGGACACGACGCTTCGTCCGGGGAGATGGCGCAGGCTGGCCAACCCGGAGGTGGCCGCGCTTTACCGGGCGGCTGCGACCGAATAGTCTCGGCGGTGATGGCAGACGAGTTCCCCCCGGTGATGAAGGTGGCGGTCCTCCGTCGGCCGGTTCGGGCGGTTGTGCGCCCACCGGGTTCGAAGAGCATCACCAACCGGGCGCTGGTGGTGGCGGCTCTGGCCGGTCCGGGCGCCAGCCGCATAGAGGGACCGCTGGAGGCCGACGACACCGAGGTGATGCGAGCCGGACTCCGAGACCTGGGGGTGTTGATCGACGATGCCGACGATCCATGGCTGGTGCTGGGAACCGGCGGCGACATCTGTGCTCCCGAGGGGGTGTTGGACGTGGGCGCCTCCGGCACCACCGCCCGCTTTCTCACCGCGGTGGCCGCGCTGGTCCCCGGTGAGGTGACCATCGACGGCACCGAGCGGATGCGGGAACGCCCCATCGGCGACTTGGCCTCAGCTCTCGGGGAGGCGGGAGTGGAGGTGAGGGCCGCGGACGGGTTCCTGCCGCTGACGGTGGGAGGTGGAGGCCTGCCGGGCGGGGAGATCACCGTGGATGTCTCCCGATCCTCCCAGTACCTCTCCGCGGTGTTGATGGTGGCGCCCATGGCTCGGGGAGAGACAGTCATCCGGACCAGGGGCCGGCTGGTGTCAGGTCCCTACGTGGAGACCACTCTGGAGGTGATGAGAGCATTTGGGGCATCGGTGGAGACCGACGGAGGGGCTTTTAGGGTGAGACCGGAAGGGTACCGGTCCTCGGCCTTCGAGGTGGAGGCAGACGCCTCCGCGGCGGTGTACCCGATGGCGGCGGCAGCCATCACCGGGGGAGCGGTGGGCATCGACGGGCTTTCTCCCGGGTCAACCCAGGCCGATGTGGGCATGCTGGAAGTCCTGGATGAGATGGGGTGCTCGGTCCGCTGGCAGGGAGCGCGGCTGGTGGTGGAAGGTCCTCCCGACGGGGCACTGGAGGGGGTGGACCGGGATATGGGCCGCATGCCCGATGCGGCGCTGGGGCTCTCGGTGATGTGCCTGTTCGCCGGCGGGCCCAGCAGGCTGAGAGGGTTGGGCACCCTGCGGCTGAAGGAGACCGATCGGTTGGCCGCCCTCGCGACGGAACTCTCCCGGGCCGGAGGGGAGGCGGCGGTGGAGGGAGATGACCTGGTGATCCGTCCCGGGCCGCTTCGTCCCGCCCGGTTCCGCACCTATGACGATCACCGCATGGCCATGTCCTTCGCTCTGGTGGGACTCCGCCGGGAGGGAATCGAGATCTCAGACCCCGGGTGCGTAACCAAGACCTGGCCCGGTTTCTTCACCATGCTGGAGCGACTGTGAGCGCCGGAGATGAGCCGTGGCGGGGTGTTGTCGCCATCGATGGTCCGGCGGCCTCGGGAAAGAGCACCCTGGCCCGGCGCCTGGCCCGGGAACTCGGGCTGGCGTGGCTTGACACCGGGGCGTTCTACCGGGCGGCCGCCCTGGCGGTCCTCCGGGCGGGAACGGATTTCGATGACGAGGATGGGGCGGTGGAGGCGGTGGGGGGAAGGGCGATCGCCCAGGAGGAGGGCCGGACCCTGCTGGACGGCGAGGACGTGGAGGCAGAGATCAGGACCCCCCGCGTGACTGAAGCGGCCAGCAAGGTGGCGGTACTTCCCGGCGTGCGCAGAATACTGGTCCGGATGCAGCGGCGCTGGGTGGAGGAAAGAGGTGGATCGGCGGTGGTGGAGGGTCGGGACATCGGTTCGGTGGTGTTCCCGGACGCGCCGGTGAAGGTCTACCTGACCGCGGATTCCGCCGAGCGGGCCCGTCGGCGAGTGGCGGAGTTGGGGGACGTGCCGGAGGGGGCCGCAGTGCAGGAGAGTCTGGCCCGTCGCGACCGAACCGACGCCACCCGGACGGCTTCTCCCCTGCGGCTGATGCCGGATGCGGTGGCGATAGACACCACCGCTCTCAGCCCCGAGGAGGCGGTGGCCGAGGTCCTCGGGTTGGTCAGGGCCACTCGGGTGACAGAGTGAGAGTGTCCGTGTTCTGGGACGGGGCCTACCGAAGTGTCGGAGGAGGGACACCGTGAGCCTGGTGCGCATCGATGGGGCGCTCGACCCCCACGTTCACCTGCGGGGAATGGATTGGGCACGCAAAGGGGATTTCGCCACCGAGACCGCCGCCGCGCTGGCGGGTGGGTACACGGCGGTCCTGGATATGCCCAACACTCCTCCCCCCACCACCGACATCCACGGATTGGATCGAAAACTGGACGATCTGGGGAGGAACGCACATTGCGACTACGGGGTGTGGCTGGGGGCACATCCCTCGGGGGTCAGGCCGGAAGCGGAGTTGGCCCACCTGGCCCGGAGGGTGTGCGGCATCAAGCTCTACTGCGATCACACAACCGGGGGGTTGGCCATCACACCGTCCCAGGTGGAGAGCCAGGTTGCTTCCTGGCCGGGTCCGGGCGTGCTGGCCGCCCACGCCGAGGGGGAGTCGGTGGGGGTATTCCTCGCCTCGCTTGCTCGGCATGGAAAGCGAGGGCACCTGTGTCACGTCGACACTGCCCGGGCGGTGGCCGAGGTGGCCGAGCACAAGAGCCGGGGGACGAAGGTGACCGCCGGGGTCTGTCCCCACCATCTGCTGTTCACGGAGCGGGATCTGCCGTCTCTGGGTCCCCGGGGGGTGATGAGACCGCCGCTGGGCACTCCTTCCGATCGTGAGGCCCTGTGGGAGGGGATCCGGCGGGGGGTCATAGATGTGGTCGAGTCGGATCACGCACCCCACACCTGGGATGAGAAACTCGGCCTCCCCACGCCATTCGGGGTGCCGGGTCTGGAGACCTCCATTCCCCTCCTGTTCACTGCGGTGAAAGAGGGACGCATCACCGTTGATCGGGCTGTGGATCTGGTCTCGGTCGGCCCCCGCCGCATCTTCGGCCTGGATCCCCGCCCGGCCGGGACCTACACCCTGGTGGATATCGGGTCTCGCTGGACCATCAGCCCGGAAAGCCTCTACACTTCATGCGGGTGGACACCGTTTTCCGGAATGGAGGTGTGGGGAGTGATAAGAAAAGTGGTTATCAGAGGTACGGTGGTCTTCGAGGACGGTGAAGTCCTAGCCTCAAAGGGATTCGGATCGAACCTGTATGCCAACATCTGCTGAACTAGCGGCCGGGGAGGCCACCTACCGGGCGCTCCGCCGTTTCCTATTCGCCCTCCCTCCTGACGAAGCGCACCGGATGGTAATCGGGAGGCTGGCAGCCCTGGATCGGCACCCCGGCCTCTGTGACGCGGCGGCCCGTTACCGGCAGCGGCGTTCCCTCGGGTCGGGCCGGGTTGGCCGGGTGATCCTCGATTCTCCCCTGATCCTGGCTGCGGGGCTGGTGAAAGGGGAGGGGTTCCTCACCGAGCATGAGGCCATGAGGGCGGTGGCCAGGGGCCGGAACATCATCCCCGGGTGGCGGTCGGCGGGAGCTCTCCTGGGGCCGGTGGAGATGGGTACCTTCACGCCCCGGCCGAGGCTGGGCAACCCGGGACAGGTGCTGTGGAGGCACACCGAAGCTCGGAGCCTGCTCAACCGGGTGGGACTGCGTAACCCGGGAGCGGCCGCGGCTGCGGCCTTCTTGGGTGAGCATTCGGAACATCTTCCCGATGTGTACGGGATAAGCATCGCCTCGGATCCGGATCAGGCCGATCCCTCCCGTCGGGTGGAGGAGGCGGCGGAGGCGGTGCGTTACTTTGCAGAGGCCGGCGTCCGTCCCTCCTGGACGACTGTGAACGTGAGCTGTCCCAACGTGGACCAGGGGTACGACCTGTCGAGCCTTCCCGAGGAGGTGTCCGAGCTTTGCCGGGCGGTACGGGGAGAGCTTTGGGGGGCGAGTCCCCTGTGGGTGAAGGTGGCGCCGGATGTGGGTCGAGGCAGGTACGGTTCGATCGCCCGGGCGGCGGTGGAGGGGGGAGCAGAGGCGATCGTGGCGACCAACACCGCACCGGGCCGGCTCTCGGGGACCGAGATAGGGGTGGGGGTGGGGGGCGCTTCCCTTCACAGCCTCGCCTTGGAGGTGGTGGAGGAACTGGACTTGTTCCGCACCGAGTCGGGAATGGACTTCGAGATCGTTGGTTGTGGGGGCGTATTGGATGGCCAGAGCTACCGTGACTTTCTCGATCGGGGAGCGGCGGCAGTCCAGTACTGGAGTGCACTGGTGTTCCGCGGGCCGACTGCTCCGGCGCTGATCCTGGCGGAGTCGGAAGCGCTCACGTGACAGCAGTCCGGCCGGCTGCCGATGCCCTGTTGGAGGCCGAGGTGTTGATCTTCTGTCCCGATCAGCCCATCAGGTTCGCCTCGGGGATGCGTTCTCCGGTCTACATGGACATCCGGCGGTTGATCGGAGTCCCCTCGGCGTGGAGGACGGTGGTCGAGGGGTTGAGGGAGCGTCTCGGCGACGTGGAGGGAGGGGTGGAGGTGGTGGCCGGCGTGGCGGCCGGTGGAATCCCGCACAGCGCGGCCGTGGCCTACGCAGCCGGTCTGCCCTCTTGTTTCGTCCGCAAGGAAGCCAAGGGACACGGTCGGGGGCGAGCCGTGGAAGGCGCGGACGTCAGGGGGCGGAGGGTGGTGCTGGTGGAGGACGTGGTCACCACCGGGGGCTCCAGTCTCGAGGCGGCAGGGGCGCTTCGAGACGCGGGCGCAGAAGTCGTCGGGTGTCTGTCGGTGGCGGGTTACGGTTTCTCCGAGACCTTCGCCGCCTTCGATGAGGCCGGAGTGGAACTGTCGCTCCTGGTTCCCTTCATGGACCTGTTGGCGGCGGCCTCCCGTCGAGAGGAAGCTTCGCCGGAGGTACTGGAGGAGGCGCGGCGGTGGTGGTCCGATCCTCACGCTTGGGCGCCGGTGGGTTAGGTGGGCGGGTTCTCCGAACGGCTATCCGCCCGGATGGAGGAGTCGGGAAGTCTGCTGTGCGTGGGCCTGGACCCCGCTCCGGACCTGGTTCTCGAGGAACAGGTGGGCAAAGAGGGTGACCCGCTCTTCGAATGGGGTCGGCAGGTCATCTCCCGGACCCATCCCTATGTGTGTGCCTTCAAACCCAACCTGGCCTTCTACGAGGCAAGGGGTTCCGGGGGGATCGCTTCCCTCGAGAAGATCATGGAGTATCTGGGGTCGGAGCATCCCGGCATCCCGGTGATCGGGGACGCCAAGCGGGCCGACATCGGCACGACCAGCCAGGCCTATGCGCGGTTTTTGTTCGACCGCCTCGGCTTCGATGCCGTGACCTTGAATCCCTGGCTGGGAAGGGATGCCCTGCAGCCTTTCCTGGACCGCGAAGAACGGGGATGTGTGATCCTGTGCCGCACCTCCAATCCGGGCGCAGACGACTTGCAGACCCTGGAGGTGGGAGGGGAGCCGCTCTGGCAGCGGGTGGCCCGCATGGTGGCCGAGGAGTGGAACGGCCTGGGCAATTGCCTCCTGGTGATGGGAGCCACCCGGCCAGAGGACCTGCACACCGCCCGCCGGCTGGTCGGCGAGATGACCTTTTTGGTCCCGGGGATCGGGCCCCAGGGTGGAAGGTTGGAGGAGGTGCTTGCGGCCGGGCTCAACCGGGACGGGAGCGGTCTGATCATCAACAGCTCGCGGGGCGTTACCAACGCCTCCGACATGGCCGGCGCAGCTGCGCAACTGGCAGGGGCTATCAACCGGGCCCGGGGAGTTCGCTAAGGCAGTCCACCGAAGGGGCTGCCAGCGACAGAGAGGGGAAGTCGCGAAAAAACCCTGAATAAATCCAGGCCGGAACGTTGAAAACTGTCCCTGCCCCCACACACTGGCGGTACACAAACATGGCGGCCCGTCTGGACAGGCCCCATCAAACCAAGGCTCATCTCCCGGAGTGCGACCTCTCGATCAACGCTCCAAGGACTTGAGCACCGAGCCGACGACCAAAATCCCCGGTTTCGGACAGGCCTGCGCCCATCCGAGAATTTCGCCTGGAACGGTGGCGGCGGGTCCGGGAGGAAAACCCAAGAATCAAGACACCGTTGGCTGTCGGCGGCGGGCCGACCGGGGGAGCCCTCAGGGCAGCTTGGTTTCCTCGGGGGGTAGGGAGGGCATTAGTAGGAGGGGTCGCTCGCATTCCATCCCGACACGGGCGGTGACCGATGCCCACACCTCGGCCTCGAACAGTTGGCGAGTGGCGCCCATCACTATCAGGTCGGCCTGCATCTCTTCGGCCTGGGCCATGATCGCCTCCGCCAGGTCGTGACCGGACACGTAAGAGACTTCAGGTTCGATTCCCGCCGACCGGAACCCGCTGGCCAGGGTGGCAACCGCCCGCCGGCCTCGCTCTCGGACGTAGTCGGCCTCGGCGGCGGAGGCGTGGTCAGGCGAGTCGTGGGGGTCATCGGAGAGGAACGAACGAGGCTGACGTTGGAACTGGTCAAGCAGAGACTGGGGCACCTGGACCACAGTCATGATCACGACTCTTCCGCTTTCGCCCACCAAGGGCGAACAGAAGTCGATGACCGGCGGTGCCTGCAGCACACCCGAGGTGCAAACCAAGATGCGCATGTCTGCCAGAATACAGGAGATGCTAGAAAACCAACTCGTAAACAAAGTCACTTGGAAGATTCCCAACGCCCTGGCTCTGGTCGGGTCCGCCTCCGGGGAGACCTGGAACGGGATGACCACCTCCTGGATCACCCAACTATCCATGGAACCGGTCCTGATAGGGATCGGGGTGGACAACCACGCGGTGACCCACCGGCTGATCTCTGAGGGAGGAAGCTTCACGATCAACCTGTGGGATCCCGGGGACAAGCGTGTCTTCGTGAAATTCTCGAAGCCGGCCGTCCGCCGGGGGATGACCCTCAACGACCGGCCGGTGCGCATCGGGAAGACCGGTGCGCCGGTGTTCGAGGACGCCATCGCCTTCATCGACTGCGAGGTGCGCAAGGCCATCGACCTCGGCACTCACACCCTCTTCGTGGGGGAGGTGGTGGACGCAGGCATTCGCGACGACACGACGAGAGCGGCTGCCATGAGCGACACCCGAATGAAGTACGGTGGCGTGAGGCGCGGAGGCCTGTGACCCTATAGCACCTGTCGCCTGGCTGAACAGGCTGCCTCAGGAGGTGATCAACTGTCTCTGGTGTTGGTCTCAGCCGACGTGAAGTCCTCCGGGAAGGTGAGCTTCAGATTGTTGGGGTCTCCAGGCGTGGCTCTCATCTTCAGATCGGAGAATCGCTCCACGGTCTCGGCGGTGTCCACTCCCTCGAAGCCGGCCTCTTGGGCGCGCCGATAGGCGGCAAGAAGCTCCGGCGCCGAGAAGACCTGGGGTGTCTGTGCCTTGTGGAGCCTTTCCTGGTTCAACAGAACGATCTTCCCGTGTCCGGTCAGACGATGGGTGGGCGCATCCACCGGCAGGGTGGGCACCGCTCCTCCGTGACGGTCCGCGTCACCGAAGAGTTGGCGAAGCAGGGAGGGGCTGACGAAGGGTCTGGCGCCGTCATGGATGGCTACCAGGTCGATCTGTCCCCGGGCGATCTTTCCGGAGAGGGCTTCAATCCCTCGATACTCGCTGGCGTGGCGGGATTCGCCCCCGGTCGCCATCAGCCAGGGAGTGGTTATCCCAACCTGTTCCACAATCCGTTCCGCTGCCGGGCGGTCCTCTGGCCTGATCACCAGCACCAACTGGGCCACCCAGGAAGAACGGTCCAATGTCCGGAGGGAATAGCTGATCATGGGCCGCCCCCCGATGGGCACATACGCCTTGTTGGCGGAGAATCCGGCGCGGGCGCCTCTACCCCCGGCCAGCAGTATGGCCCCAGCATGACCGCTGTTGCTTTTCATAGCTGACAGGTAGGGTAGGTGACTCTTGTCGACCAAGCCTGTCTCTCCCTCGTCACAGCCACTGTCCCATCCTTGTGTCCTGGGGCGGACCGCAGTCCTGTCACCGCCGGGGGTTGCCCGCCGGAAGGGAGGTTTGGCCATCGCCACCGGGGTGGCCAAAGAGGCTCTCGACCAATGGCCGGCCACGGTTGCGTCCGTGGCCATCAGCGAGAGTGCGCAGCCGCCTCCCAGGGAGATCCTCGACAACATGGCCTCCGATCTGGAGGAGGGCTGGGATGCGGTGGTGTCCGGTCGATCGGTCTCAGAAGCTGTCAAAGAGGTGGAGGCCGGTTGGGTGGCGGGGAGCCTCGATCGAGCCGAGTTGGTCTCGATCGTCCCTCCCTTTCTCATCGACCGGGAAGTGCTGGCAGGCATCCTCTCGGATGGGTCCAAAGACGACTGGATCGATCCCATCGAAGCGGTTGTCGCCGGGGGAGGCAAGGTGCGGATCCGCTCCTAGCAGAGAGGTTCGCCTTATCGCGAGCCGTGCCGGGGCGTCTATTTTCGCTGTTTGATGGCGGCCCGGCGGCGTCGCTGGTAGGAGGTTTTGCGGCGGCTGTTGGTTCGCCGGTTGTGTTTGAGCGGTGGTTTGAGGTAGTACTGCCCGGTTGCGTTCTTGCGTACGGCCCATTGGTCGTCGTGTACTTTGTGGTGGCAGCGGGAACATAGGAGACACATGTCGTCGATGTCGGTGTTGCCCTCCACGGCCCAGGGGATGATGTGGTGGGATTGGCACCAGTTGGCGTTGGCGCCGCATCCCACGCAGTGTTTGTCGCGGGCGATGAGAGCGGCCCGTTGGGCGGTGCTGGCGGTCCGCCGTGAGCGTCCCAGGTCGAGGGGCTGTGACACTCAGCGGAAGATGCCGGGGAGTATGTCGGATTGGCAGGCCAGGTCTCGGATCTTTGTCACGGGTATGGGTGTTCCGTCGCCGAGGCGTCCGTTGCGTAGCTCCCGGGAGACGACGTCGTAGTCGGCTATCAGTAACAGTCTCGGACCCCGGGGCGTGGAGCTCTTTTCGTTGGTGTCTTCTCTGGTGACCAACCCCGCCAGGGCATCGGCCATCCGCTGGCCCGGGGTCCGCCGCGCGCGGGGGTCTTCTTCTCGCCAGAGTTCGTCCATCTTCTGAGAAAGGGCGGTTTCGAGGAGAGCACCGGTGATCGGATCGAACCTTCCGTACAACACGGTCATGCCATCATCGGTAGCGGTCCTGATCTTGGCGTACCTTCGGGACTTCTGATGCTCCAGCCGCGACATCCCATCATCGGTGGACCGTTCCTGTTCGTACTTGCGAACAGTCCCCGCGAACTTGTCGGGAGACTGACTACCGGCCTCTTCTACCAGGTCGTTTTCGTCTATCTCACCCCTCTGGGAGGCCTTGGCCAGGATGCGGGCGTTCTCATAAGGAATCTGTCCTTTGCGCAGTCCGTCGGATGTTTGGGGGAGTTCCTCCAACGCCTGCGCGGTCTCGACTTCCGATCTGGCTTTGCGGCGGGGTCGCAAACCCGTCTCCCGCAGATCGTTCTCGGTGACATGGACACCTTCTCGGCGGGTCATCTCCGCCAACGCCTCAGCGCGTATGCCGGCCAGTTGGTTCTCCGCCCGGATAGTGGACTGCACCCGATCCTGAAGCTGTTCCAACGTCGCCTGACCAACCGGCCGAGACGGGAACACCACCCGCACCTCATCGGTTACCCGCTGATCCAAAGCTGTTCTGTCCATGCCCAACAGGATACTCCCAGGGGTGTGACAAAACACCCCCATATATCACCAAGTTGGTAGAACAAACACTACGCAAGACCGATTTCTCCCACCCTCGACCCCTTTAGCCGGCACATCGCCACGCTCCAGGCTCAATGCAAGCCCCCCAGTGAAGATCGCCCCACTTCCATTCGCACCGCCATAGGGTCACCCGGCTCATCCGGGTGAGGACCCGCGAAAAAATCATCCGGTCGGGGGTTGACCGGCGGGCAGGCGATGGACAACAGTGTTATGCAATGTTTTCGAGAGGCAAGCCTGGCGGAGAGTGGCGCCATCGGGTGTTGGGAATCCGGTGCGGGTCAGATCCGGTGTTGCATGCCTTGGCGCCGTTGGGCCTGGCGGCAGCACGGAGGACGGCCCTGGTGGTGGATCTCGACGAAGAGGCACCCTCCTATCCGGGATCCACCTCCCTTGCCGACCTGGTTGTCTCCCAGCCGAGGCTTTCCGATCTCCGTCCGCTTCGTCCCGGAGTGGCGGTGCTGCCCAACGGCGCCGTTCATCCCCGGGAGGCAGGGGAAGTGATCGAGGCCCTGGTGGCGGGGTGGCCGGCGGTGGTGCTGCGGCTGGGCGCCGGTCGGGACCTTCCTCCCGCCCTCCTGAGCGTTCCGGTCGTACCGGTTTCCCCTCTCCTGCCCGGTTTCCTCCATCCGCCTCTGACCGGCGCCGCCGTCTATCAGTCGGTGTTCTCGGGGCCGCCTCCCCGGCTCAGGGGGGTGGTGCTTCCTCCGCTCGGCAGGTCCCACATCCAGGGGATGCTCACGGGCACGACACTTCCTCCCCGGCGCTGGGTCAGGGCCTGGGAGCGGGTGTGGGAGGTGTCATGGCCCTGATCGACCGACTGGTGGACACCATTCTCCTCTCGGATTTCCCGACCGATCGTGAGGCTCTCACCCGGCATGTCAACAAGGTGGTGGCCACCGAGGCGCCACTGGCCGGCCCACGTGTGGTCGAGAGAGTGGTGGACTCCCTGATTGGCCTGGGTCCGCTGGAAGAACTTCTCCGGGAACCGGATGTCACCGATGTGCTGGTCAACTCCCCCTGGGATGTGTGGGTGGAGCGGAGCGGGCGCCTGGAGCGCACGGGGATCTCCTTCAGCGGCGATGAGGCGGTGATCGCCGCAGTGGAAAGGGTGATCGCACCCTTGGGCCTCCGTATCGACCGGGCCTCGCCGATGGTCGACGCCCGGATGGCGGACGGGAGTCGTCTCCATGCCATCATGCCGCCGGCCGCGGTTGACCATCCCATAGTGGCTGTCCGGCGGTTCATCCCCCAGGCTGAAGACCTCGGCGCCCTGGTGGCGTTGGGTTCGGTCACCCCTGAGCAGGCCGACGAGCTTGCCGCGGTGGTCAGGGAGAGAAAGAACCTGGTGGTCTCGGGCGGCACCGGCTCGGGGAAGACCACCCTCCTGAATGTCCTCTCCGCGCTGGTGGATGAGGGAGAACGGGTGGTGGTGGTCGAGGATGCTTCCGAGCTTCGCCTCCGGGGTCATGTGGTGCGTCTGGAGGGCCGACCCCCGAACTCCGAGGGCGCCGGCGCGATCACTCTCCGGCAACTGATCCGCTCGGCCCTCCGCCTCCGCCCCGACCGGATCGTGGTGGGAGAGGTGAGAGGTCCCGAGGCTCTCGACCTCATCAATGCCCTGAACACCGGCCACTCCGGCTCCATGTCCACTTTGCATGCCAACAGCCCCGCAGAGGCGCTCTGGCGCTTGGAGTCCCTGGCGCTGTCAGGCGCGGGGAACCTGTCGTCGTCGTCGATCCGCCCCCAGATCCACGCGGCCATCGATGTGGTCATTCAGGTGAAAAGAGAGGGAGGTCGGCGGTGGGTGGCGGCTATCGAACACTGCCGGGAGCGGCTGTGAAGGCCATGGCGCCCTTGGTGGTGGGATGGGCTCTGGCCAGCGGGATGGATTGGCGACTGGTGATCGTGGTGGCGTTGGCGATCCTGCAGCCCTGGTTGGTGGCCGTGCTGCTGGTGGTGTTGGTCCTGGTGGAGGCTCGCCGGGAACGAGGGCGGAAAACCGGGTGCTCGGAGGAGGCGCAGGTGCTCCTGGGTGTTGCCGGGGAACTCCGGGCCGGTTTGGGGGTTCGCTCCGCCATGGCAGCGGTCGGCCGGAGGTCGCCCCGGCTCGATTTCCGTTCCGTGCGCCGCCTGGTGGCGTCGGGAGCCTCCATGGAACGAATCTCACAGTCTGTAACGGAGGCCATGCCGGTTCACGGATCTCTGGCTGCCGCGGCTCTCCGGGTTGCGGATCGCACGGGAGGTCGGGTTGCGGACGTATTCGATTCCGCGGCTGCCCTGGCCCTGGAGGAGGACGAACTCCTTCACGAACGGAGGGCGGCCACCGCGCAGGCCAGGACATCGGCGGTGGTGGTGGTGGGGATCCCGGTGCTGGTGGTCGTCTATCGGATCATCAGCGGGGGCTTGGGGAGAAGCCTCTCCGCAAACCCGCTCACGACTCTCCTCACGGTGGTCGGGATCACACTTCTGGCTCTGGGAGTGGCGGTGATGCTGGTGTTGATCAAGAGGGCCTCCCCGTGACGCAGGCGCGTGTTCCCATCGGGTTCTCCGGTGCCGGTTCCGACGGGCTCCTGGTGCTGCTGGTGGTGGCTGCCGTGCCCTTCCGGTGGTGGTGGGTGGCAGTCGGCACCGCGCTGTTGTGCTGGTGTCTTGGCCACCTTCGTTCCCGGCGACGGCCCGCCGGATCCGAGGATGTGATTGCTTTCGGCCGGTTGCTGGTGGTCCCGCTCACCGGAGGCATGTCCCTCGTCAACGCGCTGACGATGGCCTCCCAGACGGCCCATCCCCAACTGCGCGTCGAAGTGGCCGGGATGCTTCGTCGCAGCCGGCAGGAAGGCATGGCTCGCGCCCTGGCCGGAAGTGGCGGGCTCCTGGGCGAACTTTTCAGAAGGATGGCCGGCGCTCACTCCTCGGGGACTTCGCCGGTGCCCACCGTTCTCACCCATGTGGAGAACCTTCACTCCCAGGTTCGGATGGAGTCTCTGTCCCGCATTCGTTCCCTACCCGTAACCCTTGCCGTCCCGCTCACGCTGCTGATCGTCCCCGGTTTCCTGCTGGTGCTGGTGGGCCCGTCGGTGGTCTCCCGGCTGGCCGAGATGCTCAGCGGATTGATCGGCACATGAATCCCCCTTCCCCCGCCCCGGCCGGACGCCGGGAAAAAATGCGACCAAAGGAGGTCGGAAGATGCTGGCGTTGTGGACGAGAATGATGGTTTGGTTCGACCGCGATGAGCGAGGTCAGGGCACCGTGGAGTACATCCTGGTGGTTCTGGCGGTGGTGGCTGTCGCCACCGTGTTGGTGCAGTGGGTCCGGAAGGGATCCGGGGACAACCTCCTGGAATCGATATTCCGGAAGGCCCTCGAATTCGTGAAGGGCAAGATCGGGTTCGGGTTCTAGAGAAGTGAGGTCGGAGACGGGATCTGTGGCCGTGGAGGCGGCGTTTGTGATACCCATCATCCTGGTGGTGATGGTGGCGGTGGCCGAATTGTTCATGATCGCTGTCACTCGTCTGGAGATGGAGGCCGCTGCCCGGGAGGGCGCCCGGGTGGCGGCCACCCGTCCCGACCCCGCCCGCGCCGCGGCAGCCGTGAAGTCCTCCCTGCCGACCGGGTTGGCGGAGAGAGTGAGGGTGGAGGTGACCGGCGCCCAGGTGGTCGGCCATCCCGTCACGGTGGTGGTCTCAATGAGGTACCGGCCCGTCACCCCGCTCATCGACCGATTGGTGGTGCGGCTCCAGACCCGTGCGGTGATGCAGCGCGAGGGCTGAGGTGGGGGCGGTGGGGAATGGCGAACGCGGGGCGGTGGCCGTACTCGGGATTGTGGTGGCAGGGGTACTCCTGATGATCGGAATAGCTGTGCTGGATGTCAGCGCGGTGATCTCGGCTCGTACCAGGTCCCAGACCGCGGCGGACGCCGCCGCGCTGGCGGCGGCCCCGGCCACATTCAGCCATGCATCTCCTCCCCGGGTGGCGGCCGCTCTAATGGCAGAGGCCAACGGCGCCCGGCTGGTCTGGTGCCGGTGCCGGACGGATCGCCGCCCGATGGCGCGGGCCGTGACGGTGAAGACCGCCGCGGTGGCCCGCCTGTGGCTGTGGGAGGAGGTGACGGTGTTCGCCCAGTCCCGGGCGGAGTTCATTCCCTACCCTGGGGAGGGATGAGCGCCAAGCGGGCCGGAGCGACCAGGGCCACCGTCGCTCTCGAGCGGGCGGGAGTCTCCTTCGGACTGTGCTCCTATCAGGTGGACTACCGGGCCGTTGCCGACTATGGACGGGCGGTTGCCCAGGCGCTGGGCGTCGAGGCGGCGCGGCTGTTCAAGACCCTGGTTGCTTTCGCCGACGACCGGCCCCTGGTGGGGCTGGTCCCGGCCGACGTCCGGCTGAACGTCAAGCGCCTGGCCAGGGCGGTGGGCGCCCGGAGGGTGCGGCTTGCGTCGCCGCAGGAGGCTCAGCGGCTCACCGGCTACGTCCCCGGTGGCATCAGCCCATTCGGACAGCGCCGGAGAATGCCCGTGCTGGTCGACGAGTCTGCCCTTGACCATCCGTCGATCTGGGTGAGTGCGGGAAAACGGGGCCTGCAGATCGAGATCGATCCGGCGGAGTTGGTGAGAATTCTGGAGGCGGACACGGCCTCCATTTCTTCCAGGTAGCGACGACCTTGTTTATCCTCGTTGACCAACAGCACCTGTATGGGGTGGCGACAGAGCAGCCAGGAAGGAAAGAGGATGTTTGACGATGATCGCCTGGAGGAAATAGCCACCTATGTCAGGAAGACCCACCGTTGGGTCGTGGTGATAGGGGTGCTTGTGATCCTCGGCATGACGCTCAGCTTCTGCAGCGCCCTGCTGACAGCGGTCTGATTTCTCGGACAAGGACGCAAGGAGATTGTGAGCGGCCCCACCAACGGGCATTGGGACGGCCTGGTTGGTGGCGTGGACGGCGTCTCTGGGCGAGGTCGCTCCTCGGGGGCCGCAAAGCGAGGCGGCTGGGTAATGGCGGTGACCGGCGTGGTCCCCGGATCCCCGCTGGAAGACATCTCGGTGTGGCGCTCCTTCGCCGACCTTTGGTCTCATGCCCAGCAGCGAGGTCTGCTGGCCGTCACCGTGGACATCCCCATCGGTCTGCCTGGCAGCAGTGTCCGTTCCGCCGACGGCGAGGCTCGGACCCTGTTGAAACCTGGGCGCACCTCTTCCGTCTTCAACGCTCCGCCGCTGTGCGCGATCAGAGCCGAGAGCTATGAAGAAGCTCTGAAACGTTCACGTGACCATACGGGTCACGGTTTGTCCAAGCAGGCTTACGCTCTTATCCCGAAAATCAAGGAAGTGCGAGAAGTCCTTGAAGGAAGAGACTTCCTTGCCGGAGCTTGCCCACAGGCCGCTGAGGCGCACCCTGAGGTGAGCTTTCGAGACATGGCCGGTCGGCCGATGTCGTTTCACAAGAGTCTGCAGGCAGGTGTAGCCGAGCGTCTGGCAGCACTCGAGCCCCACTTCCCCAACATCGTCGACTCAACCGTGCGCACACGCATCTGCGGTCCACCCCATCCCGGGCTTGACGATGTGTTCGATGCGGTGGCCGCGGCTTGGACGGCCCGTCGGTTGATCCACGGCAAGGCGAGGCGTCTGGGGGGTTGCGAAAAGGACACTGAGGGGTACCCAATGAACATCTGGGTGTAGTTCCGGGCCTGTTACGTTTCTCTTCCATGATCTCCAACCGACAGGTCATGGCGATGCTTGACGAGTTGGTCGAGCTCACCACCCTCGATGACGGCTCCCCGCAGTCTTTCAAGGTACGGGCCTACGAGCGGGCGCGGCGGGCCGTGGAGAACCTGGGACAGGAGGTGGCCGGGTTGGACCCGAAGGAAATCCAGGGCATCGGGGGGATCGGAAAGAGCATCGCGGCCAGCATCGTGGAACTCAGCCAAACCGGACGGGTGGCCAGGCTGGAGAACCTGCGCTCGAAGTATCCGGCGGCATTCCGGGAGTTGACCCGGATCCCCGGAATGGGTCCCAAGACCGTGAAGATGGTTCGCCGGGAACTGGGAGTGGAGTCATTGGACGATCTCCTGGCAGCACTGGCGGACCGCCGGCTTCGGGACCTTCCCGGATTGGGGGCTGTCAGTGAGGCCAAGATCGCCCGGGCCGTGGAGCGCCTCGGCCTGGCGGGAAAGGACCGGCGCACTCCGATTGTCACCGCACTGCCCATCGCCCGGACACTCCGACAGGACCTGTCAACCTTGAAGGGCGTCACTGCGGTGGAGATATGCGGTAGCGCCCGCCGGTTTCGCTCCTCGGTGGCGGATCTCGACCTGGTGGTGGCGGCGGACCCCTCGCGCTGGTCCGAGGTGATGGAGACGGTCTCGGGCCATCCACTTGCCGAGGAGACCCTTCTCTCGGGCACCACCAAGACATCGGTGCTGACCCGTGGTGGGCTAGGAGTGGATGTGAGAGTGGTTGCTCCCTCCCAGTTGGGAGCGGCGGTGCTCTATTTCACCGGATCCAAGGCACACAATGTACGCCTCCGCCAACTGGCGATGGAAGAGAACCGGCTTCTCAACGAATACGGGCTGTTCGCGGATGGAGATGATCGGCCTGTCGCTTCGGAGACCGAGGAGGAGATCTACGCGGCCTTGGGCATGGAGTGGCCGGCGCCGGAGATCAGGGAGGACACCGGTGAGATAGAGGCGGCCCGGGATGGGAGGCTTCCCCGGCTGGTCTCGGTGGGGGACATCCGCGGCGATCTTCACTTTCACACGGACCGGTCGGGTGACGGGCGTTCTCCTCCCGCACAGATGGTGGAGGCGGCGATCCGCGCCGGCATGGAGTATGTGGCCATCACCGACCACGGAGAGGACCTGGCCATAAACGGCCTGTCCCGGGCCGAGATGGAGGTCCACCGCCGGGAGATCGACCGCCTGGGGGAGCGGCATCCCGGGATCGAGTTGTTGTTCGGTTGCGAACTGAACATCGGCGCGGACGGGGACCTCGACTACGACCCCGAATACCGGCTGGGCTTTGACTGGTGCGTGGCGTCGATCCACTCCCATTACGACCTGTCGCCCCGCCGCCAGACCGAAAGGCTGCTCCGGGCAGTGGCAGATCCGGCGGTCTCGGCCATCGGGCACCTGACCGGGAGGATGCTGGGGAGGCGTCCGGGGATAGAACTCGAGCTGGACCCGGTGCTGGAGGCAATGGCCGCCCGGGGAGTTGCCCTGGAGGTCAACGGCGCACTCGATCGGCTGGATGCCTCTCCCGAGGTGGTCCGCCGGGCCGTGGCGGCAGGGGTGATGCTGGTCATCAACACCGACTCTCACCACGTGAGCGAGTTGAACAGGATGTCGTACGGGGTGTCCAACGCGCGGAGGGGATGGGCAACCAAAGAATCGGTGTTGAACACCCTGCCCCGACACCAGTTCCTTAGCCACCTGCAATCCGTGCGAAATTCGGCTTGAGAACCGGGCGATCAGATGCTCCCTTCATCGAGAAATATGTGGATTTCGGACACTCAACCCCCGGCTCAGAGCGGATAACCAGCCTCATGTGAAGCCGCCGATCCCCCTTTTCGGCCGACGCCGTTCCCTTCCACGGTCGGAGAGGTCAGGCCCAGAGGGCTGCTATCGGGACTGCTTCGATTCCGTCGCCGAGGGGATAGCGCCACGGACCGGTGTGGAGCACGACGCCACCGGCAAACCGTTCTGCAGGCAGTTGGTCCCGTAGCCAGGCCAAGTGTCGTGCGTCGGATGGTCTCGGAGCGGGCCCGGATTTGATCTCGAACGCAGCCACCCGTCCTCCGAACTCCGCCAGCAGGTCAACTTCCCGCTCTCCCCGATGGGTGCGAAGGTGGAAGAGGCCCACACGCTGATCGGAGGTCTCCGCCTCCACCGTGAGTTGTGCTGCTACGTACGAGTCGATGAGTCGCCCGCTCACATCAGGATTTCGTCGGGCCGCCGCCACGTCTGTTTCAACCAGGTACCCGGCCAGGCCGGTGTCCATCAGATATCTCTTCGGAGTGGCGACCAGACGCTTCAGGCGGTTGGATCGCCACGCCCGGACGTCCTCGACCAGGCCCAGTGTCACCAAGGCGTTCCGATAGCCATCGCCGGTCTTGGTGCTCACTTCGGCGTCCCTGTTCAAGCTGGCGGCGGGCAGCACTCCGGCTGTGTGGTGAGCGCACACTTCCATATACCTCTGCAAGCCAAGGGGGTCCTTGCGTCTTCCCCCGCCGTAGGTGAGGTCGGGGATGTCGCGGGTAACGGTGTGCTCGAGGTAGGCGCGGAACCATCTCCGTCTCGCTGCCTCATTAGGAGCGGAGATCGCCCGTGGAAACCCGCCCGTGAGGACGATATCCAGATAGTCGGCGAGGTTGGGGGGATTTGAGGGAACCCGGAAGCGGTCCTCAGAAGATGCCCATCGATCGAAAAGGGTCGGTGCTGCGGCGTTTCCGAATCGCTCCCGACCGGTGATCCCTCGCATCCGCAAGGTGAGCAATCGACCCGTGGCGGGCCACATGTCTCTGAGCAGGTCGTTGCGCGCCGAGCCGGTCTTGGATACTGTGGCAGTCTAGGAATTCCTCCCATATTGCGTGAGCCAATTCCTCCCGCGATACGTGAGACCCATACCAGTATTTGTCCTACGATGGCTGTCAATGCCCGCCGCGGCCGGGGGGCTACCGGGAACGTCTTCAACACCCTGCTCCGAGCGGGGT
This sequence comes from Acidimicrobiia bacterium, assembly GCA_965204615.1. GTDB lineage: Bacteria > Actinomycetota > Acidimicrobiia > Spongiisociales > ZC4RG35 > Bin76. Next base: position 131,242 of record OZ242000.1, read on the forward strand.
TGGCTCGGCTCCGGGCCAGAACGGGAAAGAATCGGCTGAATCGACGTAAATTCGAGGTGCAACCATCCGGCTGGGAGCGAAAGTCGGCTCTGGTTGTCCAAGAGAGTCTTCAGGGTCTTGTCAGGGGTGAGCACGTCCCAACTCCAGGGGCCGAATCCACCGTGGGAATTGACGGCTGCCACCCAGTCTTTCATATATCTCCATTTGGACTCGTCGACCTCTCGGGGGGCGCCCTTGACCTCCAACACCAGGGTGATACCTGACTTCAGCCGGATCATCCAAGTGTCACACCTCCGATACCGGACTCCTCGCTTCTCTCTCCTAAACTGGTTTTCGGCATTTGAGGGGACTAGGTAGGTCCCGTACAAGAGAGAGGTACTTCTCCCATGGATCAGTCATTCTTCTTGATCGCCGCCCTGGTTTTGGGCCTGGCCGCATTGGTGTTGGCGATTCTGTTCACCCGCCAGGTGCTGGCCGCTCCCAGGGGGAACGAGCGTATGCGAGAGATCTCGGAGGCCATCCGGGAGGGAGCGATGGCCTTCCTGCGGAGGGAGTACCGATGGCTGGCGGTCTTCGTGGTTGCCATGTTCATCCTGATCGGCCTGGTCCTCGAGGATGGATGGCTGCGGGCGATCGCCTACCTGTTCGGTGCGGCGCTCTCCGGGACCGCGGGGTTCGTGGGGATGCGGGTGGCCACCGCCGCCAATTCCCGGACCGCCGAGGCGGCGCGGTTGGGCGGCGTGCGGCGGGCACTGCCTCTTGCCTTCCGGGGCGGGGCGGTTATGGGATTCACTGTCGCCGGTCTGGGACTGGCCGGCGTCGCTCTCGGCTACATGGTCTTCGTGGAGGCGGGGGGACTGGATGTCGCCAGGGGAGTGGATATCGTGGCAGCCATCGGGCTGGGAGGGTCATCCATCGCCCTGTTCGCCCGGGTTGGGGGAGGGATCTACACCAAAGCGGCCGACGTCGGCGCCGACCTGGTGGGGAAGGTGGAGGCGGGGATTCCCGAGGACGATCCCCGCAATCCGGCGGTGATCGCCGACAACGTGGGAGACAACGTCGGGGACGTGGCCGGGATGGGCGCCGATCTCTTCGAGTCCTATGTCGGCTCTCTGGTCGCTCCGATCGCGTTTGCGGCTCTGGTCTTCGCCAACGTCCCCTATCAGTTGGAGGCGATCGTGTTCCCGCTGGCGGTGGGAACGGTGGGGATGTTGGCCTCCATCATCGGTTCTTTCTTCGTCAAGCCCAAGAGCGACTCGGATCTGGCTTCCGCACTGCACAGGGGGACCAACACCTCCATGGTGCTGGCGGCTCTCGGGATTCTCGGGGTCTCCTTCTGGATATTCGGTGACCACTCCGACGTGCAGCCGGTCGGTTTGTGGGTGGCGGTGGTGATCGGCCTGGCGGTGGGCTTCGTGATCGGGAAGATCTCCGAGATCTACACCTCCGACCACTACCGGGCGGTGAAAGACATCGCCCGACAGGCCGAGACCGGTCCGGCGACCGTGGTTCTGGCCGGGGTTGCGGTCGGAAAGAAATCGGCGGCGTATTCGGTGCTGGTGGTGGCCGCGGGGATCGCCGGCGCCTATGCGGCGGGGGAGTGGGCGCTGGGAGCCGACGGGGGGATCTACGGCGTGGCGGTGGCGGCCATCGGGGTGCTGGCCACCCTGGGTATCACCATCGCGGTGGACGCCTACGGTCCGATCGCCGACAACGCCGGAGGGATCGCCGAGATGGCCCATCTGCCCCCCGAGGTCCGGGAGACCACCGACGCTCTCGACTCCCTGGGCAACACCACCGCGGCGGTGGCCAAGGGATTCGCGATCGGCTCGGCGGCGGTCACGGCCCTGGCGCTGTTCGCCACCTTCACCCGTGCGGTTGACCTGGAAGTGATCAACATCGTCTCGGTGGAGGTGACCGTCGGGTTGTTCCTGGGAGGGATGTTCCCCTTCCTGTTCGCGGCTCTGACGATCTCCGCGGTGGGACGGGCCGCCTTCACCATGATCGAAGAGGTACGGCGCCAGTTCCGGGAGATTCCGGGGCTGCGAGAGGGCCGTCCCGAGGCCCGTCCCGAGTACGCCCGCTGTGTGGAGATCGCCACCGGGGGTGCGCTGCGGGAGATGGTGCTCCCCGGGGTGCTGGCCGTTGCTCTTCCCCTGCTGATAGGGTTCATCTCCACCTCCGCCCTGGGGGGTTTTCTGGCGGGAGCGCTGGTCACCGGTTTCCTGCTGGCCATCTACATGGCCAACGCCGGCGGTGCATGGGACAATGCCAAAAAGCACATCGAGTCCGGGGCGCGGGGCGGCAAGGGTTCAGACGCCCACAAGGCGGCGGTGATCGGCGACACGGTGGGCGATCCCTTCAAGGACACCTCCGGTCCGGCCATGAACATCGTCATCAAGGTGATGACCATCGTCTCCCTGATCTTCGCCGACGCCTTTATCGGCTAGGCGGGCTCCACATCCCGATCTCCGTCCAGGGGTCACCCGGGCGGAGGGTGACGACCGAGCAGTGTTCGGGACGATCCCGGAACTGTTCATCGAGACTGCGTCCGGTCAACCTCAGGCGCCCGGCCTGGATGGGATCCTGGTGGCCGACCACCGCCACCTCCCCGCCGGAGACCGTCGCCGCCGCCTTCTCGACAGCCTTCGCGATCCTCTCGGCCAACTCCGGAAGGGCCTCCGGCGCAAAGGGAAGGAGGGAGGGGCGTCGCAGATAGGCTTCCACCTCTCCCGGGAACACTTCAGGTAGGTCCTCCCAGCGGTGTCCCGCCCAGCGGTCCATCAGCTTCCATTCCACCAGTTCGGGGAGAATCCCCACATCCAGTCGATGGGGCGCCGCCAGGTTCTCTGCGGTCCGGACCGCCCTCTCCAGCGGTGACGACCAAACGGCTCTGAGCGGTCGACCGGCCAGGTAGCCACCTGCCTGGTGGGTTTGGCGCACGCCCCGTCTGCTCAACCGGAACCCCGGCAGTGAGGCATACACCAGGTGCCGGGGATTGTGCACTTCGCCGTGGCGCACCAAGTGGACCATTTCTGCCATGTTCGACCCAGCCTATTAGGTACTGTGATGATGGTGAACGCTCCGCGGTTCCAAGAGCCGATTCTCCATGTGGACATGGACGCGTTCTTTGTGGAGGTGGAACGCCGCCGCGACCCGAACCTACGGGATTTGGCGGTGGTTGTGGGGGGAAGCGGTCGGCGGGGTGTGGTCGCCTCCGCTTCCTACGAGGCGCGCCGGTTCGGCGTCCACTCGGCGATGCCCATGACCCGGGCCCGGGCGCTCTGCCCGGATTTGGTGGTGGTCGGTCCCGATCACTCCCTTTACGGGGAGGTTTCCGAAGAGGTCTTCGCGGTCTTTCTCTCCTTCACGCCCCTGGTCGAGAAGATGTCGGTGGACGAGGCGTTCCTGGATGTCTCGGGTCTTCGATACCACTACCGGAGCGTGACAGAGGTGGGGTCGGCACTGCGAGAGAGGGTCCGCCGCCAAGTCGGGCTCCGGGCATCGGTGGGGATCGCGGTCAACAAGACCCTGGCCAAATTGGCGTCCGAGCAGGCCAAGCCTGATGGGATGCTGCGGGTTCCCGCGGAAGGAAGCCTTGACTTCCTTCATCCCCTTCCGGTGGAGAGGTTGTGGGGCGTGGGTAGGTCAACCCGTGCCCGACTGCATGGGCTGGGAATTCGCACGGTGGGGGATCTGGCGGCACTGCCCGTGGAGCATCTCCGTCCGGTGGTGGGGAACGCCAACGCCGACCATCTGGGGAGATTGGCCCGCGGGATGGACGATCGACCGATCATCACCGATCCCGTGGGAGTCTCATTGTCGGTGGAAAACACCTTCGAGGATGATCTGGGTTCCCGATCAGAGATTGAACTCAAGCTACGTGAGCAGGCCGAACGCCTGGCGGTTCGCCTGCAGACCGCCAGAGTGTGGGCTACGACCGTCTCTCTGAAGGTGAGGTTCAGCGACTTCACCACCATCACCCGTTCTCAGACCCGGGAGACCCCGACCAGGCTGGCGATCGAGATCTTTCGCCAGGTAACCGAACTGGCCGTCCGGGCCGGGATCGAGGGAAGGAAGGTGCGACTCCTGGGTATCTCCGCCGGGGGACTGCGCTTCGGGCCGGGACATCCCCAACTGGCTCTGGGCGGCGAACAGCGGTGGGAGTCCCTGGAGGAGGAGGTCTTCCGGCTCCGGCGCCGATTCGGGTTCGACGCGGTGTTGCCGGCGCGTCTCAGCCCGAGCCCTCCGACGGATCCCCACACACCGGAAAAGTATCGCTTATGACGGCGGGACTCGCTGTGGATGAACATATACTGGAGAGCGGAAGCGGACTGATTCGGAGGCATGGGCTACAGTGCCGTTGAACGAAGAAGAGCAACGGATCCTTGAAGAGATCGAGAGCCAATTCTATGAGGAGGAAGTGGCCGAGAGCAGCGAGGAACCACTGCTCCACTCCAGCCGGGCGGCGTTGACGATCCCCATGGGGTTCCTGGTGGCGGGAATTCTCGTGGTGTTGGTATTTTTTACCTCCCAGTTACTCGTCGCACTGGCGGGATTTGTTGTTATGGTGATAGCGGCTACCTTTTTGGTGCAAGGTCTGCGGGTGAGAACGAAGCTTCAGTGGAAGGGCGTACAGGGAGGGAGCGATACGAAGGCGAACGGATTCGGTACATGGCCCCGCTGAGCGGGTTCTGAGAGCCGGACAGGTGGAACGGAGCAAATGGAGGAAGTGGGCTTTACCTCGTCGGAAGCGATGAGGTTCACGGGCTGCAGCTACAACCAAATACGGTATTGGGACAAGGTTGACCTGGTGAAGCCCTCGATCAAGGGCACCGGTGGCCGGCCCGGCGTTCGCAGGATCTACAACCTTCAGGACCTGGTGGCTTTGAGGGTGATCAAGAGCCTGATCGACAACGGTCTCTCTCTTCAGAGAATCCAGAGGGGATGGAAGTATCTGCGTCGCGAAGGCGACCTTGACCAGCATCTGGCCCAGGTGGGGCTCTTCACCGACAAGTACGCCACCACCATTCTTGCTCCCCATCCGGAGAGCAGCGTGATCATGGACACTCTGGCGCACGGGCAATTCGTCTTTGTGGAGGTCATGGGGAAGGTGGTCGAGGATGTGGATGAGGATCTCTCTGACTTCGAGTTCAACCGGGTGAGGTTCCGCACCATGCTCGAGCGGGTGGTGGAGGATTTCCGTGAAAACCCCTTCTGGGCTGCAGGAGGCTGACCGCCGCTACTCACCCTGAGTCCACCTGGCCAAATGACCCCGCACCCAGGGTTGAGGCTGTCTAGTCTGGCAGGGATTGTGGCCAAGGCTCTGGTTCTCAACGCGACCTACGAACCCCTCTCGGTGGTGAGTTGCCGTCGCGCTCTGGTGCTGGTGTGGAGGGATCGGGCAACCGTGGTGGAGGAGAGGGGGGAGGTTTGGAGTTCGGCCGAACAGACCTTCGCGGTTCCCTCGGTGGTCCGCCTGAATTACTACGTGAAGGCGCCCTTCCACCGCTCGGTTCCGCTCACCCGGCGGGCCGTCTTCGGGCGTGATGGAAACCTGTGCCAGTACTGTGGCGCCGCGGCGGAGAGTCTCGACCACGTTGTACCCCGCTCCCGGGGCGGCGGTCACACCTGGGACAATGTGGTGGCCTGTTGTCGGCGGTGCAACATCAAGAAGGGAAATCGCCTTCCGGCCGAGGCGGGAATCGTGCTTCTGCGCTCGCCTCGTTCCCCGTGGCGCTTTGGCTGGATCTACACCAGTTCCGGTTACCGGGTGGATCCAGCCTGGCAGCCCTATCTCGCCTACTCCGCCTAGAGGTAGAACCGAAGGCAATCACTCGCGAAAAAAGCGCGGCGTTGGAGGTTGAACCCTGTCTCAGCGGTCCGGCATGTCGATAGGTAGTCAAAAGCACCTTCACTGCCCGATCCGACGCGTCGTTCGGACCGCGCCGGGGATCACCAAATACAGCGCCCGCCAGGGGCATGGCCGAGCGCGTCACACCAAGGCGAGGTGGTGGCTGGGGGGAGGGCCCTGGTAGGGGAGGGGACAGCCTTGTTTTTCGCGGGATAGCGGTGGTTCTCGCGAGGGCGGAATGGGTCTTGCGGGATACCGGCAGGGGACTCCGCTCTCCGCAATGTGGGTCGGAATGGGAGAGATTCGGGCGTCGGAGGAGGCGGATAAACCACTTTTTGAGGAGGAGGTGGAGTAAAGTGGTAGCAAAGTTGCTATAAATAGAAATAATTGGTATAGAATGGAAAAACGTTCTAACATATGACCAACCAACCGACCGAACACCACTCCCGAGGCCCCGATGTTCCTAGGAACCACCAAGCGCAAAGTCGACGACAAGGGCCGACTGGTGTTGCCCAAGCTGTTCCGAGGAGAGTTGGCGCCATCGTGCTTCGTCACCAAGGGCCAGGACGGGAACCTCTTGATCTACTCCCAGGAAGGCTGGAATCAGCGAGCGACGGAGGTCCGGGCCGGCTACAGCAGGGAGACCCCCGCCGGCCGAAGGTTCCGACGATTGATGTTCTTCGGCGCTGCCAGCCAACAGTCCATGGACGGCCAGGGGCGGCTGATGGTCACCCCCGAACTCCGGAAGCACGCCGGAATCGAGTGTGGGCAGGAAGTTGTGGTGGTGGGAGTGGACGACGAGATCGAGATTTGGAGCGCCTCGGCTTTCAGGAGCCACCTGGAAGAAGCCGAGAGCTCATCCCCAGGCCGGGAAACGAGGTGAATGTTTCCGATCCGGAATGACAGACGAACAGACGACTGTGGTTCATAGCCGGCTCCCTGGAGCTAAAGAAGGCCCCAATCCGCCCGCTTCCATTAGGCGCCGATCTTCGGGGGGCCGGCTATGAACCATGGTTCCAGGCACGAGCCGGTCATGGCCGACCTTGTGTGCGAACTATTCGAGCCCATCCAGGAAGGAACGCTGGTGGATGCCACTTTTGGCGGGGGTGGTCACAGTCTGCGTTTGCGGCAGGTGATCGCTCCTCACATAAGAATCATGGGAATTGACCGGGATCCGGTGGTTGGCGAGCGAGCCGCCGCCCTGGGGGTCGACTTCATTCCGGGTAACTTTGCCGACCTCGACAGCCTGCTGTCCGCAGCCGGTGTGGATCACATCACCGGCGTCCTGTTCGATTTCGGGCTCTCCTCCGATCAACTGGACCATGCCGAGCGGGGCTTCTCCTATCACCGGCGCGGTCCGCTGGACATGAGAATGGATCCCGGCTCGGCTATGACCGCCGACCAGGTGGTCAACACCTGGGACGAGCCGAGCCTCGCCCGGGTCATCTCCCACTACGGCGAGGAGCCGTCTTCCCGCCGCATCGCCCGCGCAATCGTTGCGAACCGTCCACTGGCGGACACCCTGGCCCTGGCACAGGTGGTTGCCGAAGCCGTCCCCTCCGCACTGCGCCGCAGGCGTCATCCCGCCCGACGTACCTTCCAGGCCATCCGCATGGCGGTCAACGACGAGTTGCGGGGGGTGCGAGCCGGGCTGGAGGCGGCCCTCGGAGAATTGGAGAGCGGGGGACGCTGCGTGGCGATCTCCTATCACTCCCTTGAGGACCGCATCGTGAAGCGCCGTTTCGCACGGGGCGCCACCGACTGTGTCTGCCCGCCCGACCTTCCGGTGTGCGGTTGTGATCGCCGCGCCGAGTTGCGGCCCCTGCTGAGGGGAGCGGCCCGGCCCGGCCCGGCAGAGGTGGAACTCAACCGCCGGGCGCGCTCCGCGCGGCTGCGAGCCGTGGAGAAACTCGCCGCATGACCACCCACCCCACCTCCCCTGCTCCGTCAACAAGTCGGTACTCCCCGCTCCGGCTCATCTCGGCCGGAACCGGTACCGGCGTCCGGGCTCCCTCCGGCCTGATGCTGCTGGCCTTCGTGATGTTGGTGGTCTTCACCTTCCTGGGGATGGTATGGAGCCGCACACTGCTGGACGAGGGCGCCTTCCAACTGGCCGACCTCCAGACCAGGATTGAACAGGAGACCATCAGGAACCGGTTGCTCCGCCTGGAGGTGGCCCGATTGGAGAATCCCGACCGGATGGCGTCACTGGCCGAGCCGCTGGGGCTCTTCTATCCCGATGAAGTAGTTCACATCCAGGTGCCGGGAGTGGCTCCGAGAGAACCGGGTTTTGACCCGCCCGGATGAACAGTGGAGAATGGATCCCCTCCCCCACCCGCTCCCCGAACGGTCGCCAAGCGACTGGCCCTGGTGGGCGGCGTGCTGGTCCTGGCGTGGCTTGCGCTGGCGTTCAAGATGTACACGGTCCAGGTAGTTGAGGATGACGGGTACGCAGCCCGGGGATTGAGGCAGCGACTCTCCATCCGGGAGGTGTTGCCCGAGCGGGGGGAGATCTTCGACCGGAACGGGGAGGCCCTGGCTCTGACGGTGTTGGGCGCCAGCCTGTTCGCGATACCTTCGGAGATCGAGGATCCGGTGTTGATAGCCCAACAGGTGGGAGCGAGGGTGGGAGCCGACATAGACCGGCTGGTCGCCGACCTCCGCTCCGGTAGGGACTTCGTCTACATCAAGCGGCAGCTGGAAGTCGATGTCGTGGAAGAGATCCTCAACCTGGGGTATGCGGGCGTATACAGCGAGCCAGAGTCCAAGCGCATCTACCCCTCCTCGGTCGCGTCCCAAGTGCTGGGCATGGTGAATGTCGACGGGGTGGGCATCGAGGGGCTGGAGTACCGGTATGACGAGGATTTGAGGGGAGAGCCCGGGAGAGCGGTGGTGGAACAGGATGTGCAGGGCCGCCAGATCCCCACCGGGCAGAGTGAGATAACCGAGGCCGTCGCGGGCTTGGATGTCGTCACCACCCTGGACCTTCTCCTGCAGTACAGCCTGATGGAGGCCTGCAGGGACGGTGTGGCCCGCACCGCCGCGGAGCAGTGTTGGGCGGTAGCGCTGGAGGCCAAGACCGGAGAGGTGTTGGCTCTGGGCGGGGTGCCGGCCTTCGATCCTGAGCGGCGCGCCTCCGAGGACGGCTCGGGATTCTCCAATTTTGCGATCCGGGGCCTCTATGAGCCCGGCTCCATCCAGAAGACGATCACCGTCGCGGCCGCGCTGGACACGGGGACCTGGAGGGCTTCGGATCTGATCCCGGAGGTCCCATACCAGATCGAGATCCTCCCTGACGCCTGCGAGGACCCCGAGGATGAGATTTACGGGTGCTACAAGAATTTCACCCTCCACGATCCCACGGACATGACCGTGGCCGACATCTTCGTGCACTCATCCAACGTGGGGACCATCATGGTGCAGCAGAGACTGTCGAGAGGAGTCCTGGCCGGATACATAGAGGAGTTCGGTCTGGGCAGTCCGACCGGCATCGACTTCTCGGGCGAGCCGAAGGGTCTCCTCAATCTCGATCCCTCCTGCAGCACCTGTCTGGCCTCCGCGGCGATCGGATACTCGGTGGCTGTGACTCCCATCCAGATGGCGGCCGTCTTCGGGGCAGTCGCCAACGATGGCGTCTGGATACAGCCGCACCTGGTGAAGGCACTGGTGACCGAGGACGGAACCCGACAGGTGACTGACATAGAACAGCGGCGGGTGATCGACGCGGAGACGGCCCGGATCATGCGTTTGCTGCTGGCCGAGACCGTCAGCAAGGGAACCGGCCAGGCCGCGGCGGTCCCGGGGTTCGAGGTGGGGGGCAAGACCGGCACCTCCTCGAAGCTGGGCTTCGACGGTTACGAAGAGGAGTTGAACATCGCCTCCTTCGTGGGGATGGCGCCCATCGACGACCCGGAGGTGGTGGTGATGGTGGTGATCGACGGTCCGACCAGGCCCGAGTACCGGACCGGCGGTTCGGCGGCAGCCCCGGTGTTCTCCGAGATCATGGAAGTCGCCCTGCGCCGGTTGGGGGAGATACCCAGTGAGCCAAGTACCTGAGATGACGGTCGGAAGGCTGGCCGACCGCCTGGGTGGCTGTGTGCGTGGGACAGCCGACACTTTCGTCAGAGGAGTGAGCCACGACAGTCGCACGGTCCGGAGCGGAGATCTGTTCGTGGCGATGAGGGGAGCCAACGCCGACGGTCACGACTATGTCGAGGAGGCGCTGGCCCGGGGCGCCGCGGCGGTGGTCTGCGAAAGGCCGCTGGAACATCCGGCGCCCCAGATCGTGGTCGGGAACGGACGGGTGGCGCTGGCGCGGGCCGCCGCCGAGGTGTACGGACACCCCTCCCGCTTCCTTCGCCTGGTGGGAGTCACCGGAACCAACGGGAAGACCACCGTGGTGCACATGATCGAGTCCGTGGCGCGGGCCGCCGGAGAACGCACCGGGGTGATCGGCACACTGGGAGCCCGGATCGGCGACCGGGTGCTACCGACTCCACTCACCACGCCGGAAGCTTCCGATCTGCAGCGGCAGCTGGCGATGATGCGCTGCAGCGAGGTGACGACGGCCGTCATAGAAGTGTCATCGCACGGGCTGGCTCTGCACAGGGTGGACTGTGTGCGCTTCGGGTTGGCGGTGTTCACCAATCTGGGACACGACCATCTCGACTTCCACGGCAGCCGGGAGGAGTACTACCGGAGCAAGGCACTGCTCTTTTCTCCCGCCTTGTCGGAGGAGGGAGTGGTGTGGATCGACGACCGGTGGGGCCGGAGGCTGGCGGCCCGGGCGGAGATTCCGCTCACCACGGTCGGGACCGGACCCGAGGCGGATGTGAGGGGGCGGATGGTGAGCCAGAGTCTCTCGGAGGTGGTCATGGAATGCCGGGTGGGGGGGACACACCTGGTGCTGGAGGCGCCCATCGGGGGACGGCACAACGGGATGAACGCTCTCCTGGCCGCCGCGGCAACGCTTCGCATGGGTTTTTCACCTGCCGAGGTGTCCGCGGGGATATCCTCCCTCCCGCAGGTGGCGGGTCGCTTCGAGTTGGTCGCCTCCGATCCTGTTGCGGTGGTGGTTGACTATGCCCACACCCCCGGGGCGATCCGGGCGGCGATCGGCGCGGCGCGGGGGGCCGCCGAAGGCCGGGTGATCGCGGTGATAGGAGCGGGAGGAGACCGGGACCGCACCAAGAGGATCGAGATGGCCAGGGCGGTGGCCGCCGCTGATTGCGTGATGCTCACTTCCGACAATCCCCGGTCGGAGGATCCCGCTGCCATCCTCTCCGATCTCGCCGCCGGACTGACGGGCAGGGGCTTCACGGTGGAAGCGGACCGGGAGGAGGCAATCCGGGGCGCGGTGGGACAGGCCCGTCCCGGGGACGTGGTCCTGATTCTGGGCAAGGGACATGAGCAGCACCAGGAAATCGGTGGAGAGCGCATCCCCTTTGACGATCGACAGGCTGCGCGGAAGGCGCTGGGGATGGTCAACCGCGGGTTGCGGGAGGCGGGACGATGATCAACCTGCTGGTTGCGTCGTCGGTGGGTTTCATCCTGTCGGTCTTCCTCACCTTCTACGGGATGAAGCTGCTCCGCCGCCTGAACATCGGCGACTTCATTCAAGAGGAGCTTCAAGGCGAGCACGGTCACAAGCTGGGAACTCCCACCATGGGCGGAGTGCTGTTCGTGGCCTCCGCCACTGTCGCCTATCTCCTCACCCACGTTCGACCCGATTTCACCAACGGGTTCTCGGTGAGGATCACGCCGATCGCCATCGGGGGACTCCTGTGTCTGGGGGCCCTTTTGGGGATGGCCTTGATCGGGCTGCTGGACGACCTGGTGAAAACCCGCCGCCGCCGCTCGCTCGGTCTGGGCAAGGCGGCCAAGTTCGGCGGCCAGGTCGCCGTGGCCGCCCTGTTCGTGCTCGGCGCCCGGCAGGCGGGAGTGGTCACCGAGCTTTCCTTCGCCCGACCGCTGGGGATCGAGTTGGGAGGGATTCTGTTCACTGTGCTGGTGCTCATCATGCTGACCGGCACCGCCAACTGCGCCAACTTCACGGACGGGATGGATGGCCTGGCCGGAGGGTCGGCGGTGTGGATGTTCAGCGCCTACGTCGTGATCGCATTCTGGCAGGTCCGGCATCTCGACATCTACGAAGCGGTTGACCCGCTGGCACTGGCCACCGTGGCGGCGGCGATGACCGGAGCCTTGTTGGGTTTCCTGTGGTGGAACGCACCTCCCGCACGAATAATCATGGGCGATGTCGGCTCCCATGCCATTGGGGGACTCCTGGCCGCCCTGGCGGTGCTCACCAACACCCACCTCCTGTTGATCGTGATCGGGGGACTGTACGTCGCCGAGGGTGTGTCGGTGATAATCCAGGTGGTCAGCTTCAGAACCACCGGGCGGAGAGTTTTCCGCATGGCGCCCTTTCACTACCACTTCAGCCTGGCCGGATGGGATGAGCCCACCGTCGTGATCCGGTTCTGGATCCTGGCGGGAATCGGAGTCTCCCTGGGCCTGGGGCTCTTCTATGCGGACTTTCTGGCGCTGGAGGGGCTGTTGTGAAACGTTGCCTGGTACTGGGCGCAGGCGTCTCCGGGCGCGCCGCGGCCCGACTCGGAGAGAGGTTGGGGTGGAGGGTGAGGGTCTATGATGCCCGTCCCGAGGCGATACCCCCGCTCAACGGAACAGAACACTGGACTGCGGTGACGGGTCGCTGGCGTACCGAATGGGTCTCCGACTGCGATCTGGTGGTGGCCAGTCCCGGCTTTCCGGAGGGCTCCGAGCCGATCCGGGACTCCCTCCGGGCGGGAAGGCCGGTGTGGAGCGAGGTGGAGTTGGCATGTCGACAGCTTCGCGCCGAGATGATCGCCATCACCGGCACCAACGGGAAGACCACGGTGGCGAGACTGACCGGGGAGATGCTGGACCGATCCGGCATGGAGGTACCGGTGGTGGGGAACATCGGGTCCCCCATCTCTGATCTGGTGGGAAAAAGGGTGGACAGGGCGGTGGTGGAGCTCTCCAGCTTTCAGCTGCGATTCACCGAGACGCTCTCTCCCCGAGTGGCGGTGATCATCAACGTCGCTCCCGACCATCTCGACTGGCACGGAACGATGGATCGCTACCTGGCCGCCAAGGCTCGCATCCATGCGACCCAGACAGAGGACGACATTCTGATCTTCGACTCCGACGACCCCGGCGCACGGCGGGCGGTGAGAGGCGCCCGGAGTCGGCTGGTGGGAGTGTCGGTCTCCGGTGCGGTTGACGGCGGCGACCTGGTGACCGGCGGTCTTCGCCTCCCCGTGGCGGAACTGGCGGTTCGGGATCGTTCCTATCTCACCGATCTTCTGATTGCCGCTGAGGCGGCCCGGATCTGGGGCGCGGACGACGCCGCGGTCGAGGCCACGATCAGGAGTTTCCGTCCCGGTCCCCATCGCCGTCGGGTGGTTGGGGAACTTGACGGCGTGCGGTTCGTGGACGACTCGAAGGCCACCAACCCCCATGCCGCCTTGGCGTCGATCCGTTCCTTCGAGTCGGTGGTGCTGATCGCGGGCGGCCTCAACAAGGGCCTTGACCTGTCCCCCCTGACCAGCGCCTCTCCCGTGAGGGCCGTGGTCTCCATCGGGCAGGCTTCCCCCGAACTGGTGGAGGCGGGACCTCCCGGCCGGGTGACGCCCGTCGACTCTCTCGAGGAGGCGGTGCGGGAGGCCTTCCGGCTCGCCCGTCCCCAAGACGTGGTGCTCCTTGCACCCGGTTGTGCTTCATTCGATCAATTCGACTCCTATCAGGCCCGGGGAGAGCAGTTCTCACGGCTCGTCTCGGACCTGGCAGGCAGTCGGGAAGGGACCTGATGTCCTCCAACGTAACCACCATCTACCGCGCTCGGGCAGAACGAATCCAGACCGAGTCGCGGTTCCGCACCAACAACCAGATAATTCTTCTGTTCGGCGCGGTGGTCTTCACCCTGGTGGTGATCGGGCTCGGGGCCACCATCTCGGCCTCCTCGACGGTGGGAATCAACTGGGAGTACGGCCAATACCACTTCTTCTTCCGCCAGTTGCTGGGGGTGGTGCTGGGAACGATTGTGCTGATCGTGACTTCCCGGGTGCCCTACCAGTTGTACCAACGCTATGCCAAGTTCCTGTTCGCATCGGCCCTGGTGCTCCTCTTCCTGGTGCTGTTGGTGGGAGTGGAAGTGGGAGGAAGCTCCCGATGGCTCCGGTTCGGACCCCTGGGCTTCGAGCCCTCCGAGTTGGCAAAGTTCGCGGTGATCGTTTTGATGGCCTCGACGATCAGCCAGGGCCGAGGCGTGTTCGACGACGTCAAGAGCTACGCCTCGCTGGTTCTGCTGGTGGTGGGAAGCGTGGGTTTCCTGCTCATCCAGCAGCCTGACTTCGGGACGACCGTTCTGATCGCCACCTGCGCTTTTGTGGTGCTGTGGGTGGGCGGGGCCCCGATGCGTTACATTTTGGGCACCGGAGGGGTGGCGCTGGCGGTCTCCATCGTGCTGGTGATGATCGCCCCCTACCGCATGGCGCGGCTGCAAGGTTTCCTCGATCCCTGGGGGGACGCGGCCGACAGCGGCTATCAGTTGATCCAGTCCTGGGTCGCCCTGGGGACGGGGGGGCTGTGGGGGGTGGGACCCGGGAACAGCCGGGCCCGGTGGTTCTACCTTCCCAACGCCCACACCGACTTCATCTTCGCCATCATCGGTGAGGAGATCGGACTGGTTGGCGGACTGTTCGTGATCTCCCTGTTCGTGGTGCTTGCCCTGCTGGGGTGGAGGGTGGCCCGCCGGGCGCCCGATCACTTCGGGCAGATGGTGGCGGCGGGGATCACCGCCTGGCTGGGGTTCCAGGGATTGATAAACGTGGGAGGGGTGCTGGGCTGGATGCTCATCACCGGGATAACGCTTCCCTTCGTCTCATACGGTGTCTCCTCTCTGGTTGTGACCATGGGAGCGATGGGAGTGCTGCTCAACGTGGCCCGCCAGGGACGCCATCCCCTCGGAGTCCGAAAATGACCTTCGCCATCGCCGCGGCCGGGACCGCCGGACACGTCTACCCCGGACTGGCGGTCGCCGAGGCTCTCGTCTCCCAGGGTGTGGCGCCCTCGGACGTGCTGTTCATCGGGGGTGACCGCCTGGAGGCGACCGCGGTGCCGGCGGCCGGATTCACCCTGCTGTCGGTCCCGCTCCAGGGGCTTGTCCGCCGGATCGCCCTTCGCAACCTCACCATCCCCACCAAACTGGCGAGAGCCATTCGCAGAGTACGCCGGGAACTGGCGCACCGGGGAGTGGGGGTGTTGCTGGCGACCGGGGGCTATGTGGCGGCGCCGGCGGGCTGGGCTGCCCGGTCCGAGGGGATTCCGTTCTTCCTCTCCGAGCAGAACGCCGCGGCCGGGCTGGCCAATCGGGTGATGGAGCGTTGGGCCGACCGGACGTTTGCCTCCTTTCCCAAGACCTCGGGCCTCAGGGAGGCCGAGTGGGTGGGCAACCCGGTGCGGGCCGACCTGGCCCGCATCGAAACGGAGTCCCTTCGCAGGGAGGCCCTCGGTCGTTACGACCTGGCGGACGGGATTCCCGTGGTGGGGGTGATGGGCGGCAGCCTGGGGGCGGACGCCATCAACCGGGGCGTCTCGGAGATGCTGGAGGGATGGGAGGGGGAACCTGTCCAGGTTGTTCATCTGGCCGGCGAGATCCATGCGGAGAATGTGACCCGCCGGGCGGCGTCGAGTGTTCAAAGTTGGAGGGTTGTGGGATTCGAGAAGCGAATGGACCTGTTCTATTCGGCATGCGATCTGGTGGTGGCCCGCGCCGGGGGAGGGGTGGCGGAACTCGCCATCGCCGGATTGCCCTCCGTGCTCGTCCCCGGCGAATTCGGCTCGACCAGCCACCAGGCCGCCAACGCGGCGGCGCTGGAGGAGGCCGGGGCGTCGGTGACGTTGCACGAGGACCGACTCGGCGAGCTCGGATCGACTGTTGCGGGACTCCTGGCCGACCCCGAGCGCAGGCGCCGGATGTCGGGGGCCGCCGCCGGGTTTGCCAGCCCGCGGGCGGCGGAGAGGATCGCCGCGGAAATGAGAGGGCGTCTTGTTTGATCTGGATGGTCGCGAGAGGATCCACGTGGTGGGCGTGGGGGGAGCGGGAATGAGTGCTCTTGCCAAGCTGCTGGCCGAGTCGGGCAAGACGGTCACCGGATCGGACATCCGCCGCTCCTCCCGGTTGGACGCCCTCACGGACGTAGGGGTGGAAGTGTGGTCGGGCCACCGGCCGGAACAGGTGGTGGATGTGGAGTTGATGGTGATCTCCTCGGCGGTCCCCGACCAGGATCCCGAGGTGGAGGCCGCCCGGCGTGGGGGGGTGGAGGTGTGGCGGCGTCCCCGGCTCCTGGGGGCCATGACCGAGGACGTGGCCACCGTGGGTCCCACCGGAACCCATGGCAAGACCTCGTCGGCGGCGATGTTGGTGGAGGCCGCCCGGGCCGCTGGGGAGAATCCCAGTTTTGCGGTGGGTGAGAACGTGATCGGCCTGGGGACCAATGCCGGCCTGGGCGCCGATCCATGGCTGGTCCTGGAGGTGGACGAGGCCTTTCGCACCTTCGAAGAGGTGCACCTGTCCGGCCTGGTGATCACCAACGTGGAGGCCGAGCACCTGGAACACTTCGAGACGGTGGACAACCTGGAGTCCGCCTTTGTCCGGGTCGCACGGGAGGTCGATGGCCCGGTGATCGCCGGCATTGACGATCCGGGCGCTCGCCGGGTGGCGGAGCGGGCCGGTATACCGGGATTCGGTTTGTCCGCCGACGCCCGATGGAAGATCACCGAGGTGGTGGAGGAGGCCGCCGGAGTCTCCTTCCGGCTGGTCGGCGGCGGTTCGGACCGGAGAGTCAGGGTCCCCTTCCCGGGGATTCATATGGCTCGCAACGCGGCGGGGGTGCTGGCGCTGTGCGGTGAGATGGGCCTCGATCTCGACCGGGCGGTGGAGGGAGTCGCCGGCTATCGCGGAGTGCGAAGGCGCTATGAGCATCGCGGGTTGGTGAGAGGAGTGACCGTCATCGACGACTACGCTCATCATCCCTCCGAGGTGGCCGCCACCCTCAGAGCGGCCCTCAGGGCCGGGCGCCGCCGGGTGTGGGCGATATTCCAGCCGCACCTCTATTCCCGGACCGGCCAGATGTTCACCGGTCTGGGGGCGGCTCTGTCCCTGGCTGACCGGGTCGTGGTGACAGACGTCTACGGCGCCAGGGAAGAACCCCGCCCGGGGGTAACCGGAGAGTTGGTGGCGGCGGCCGCGCGTCGCGCCGGAGCAAGAGAGGTGGATTACTTCCAGCATCGATCGGACGTGGCTGCGGGGATCGCTCCCTGGCTGGAGGATGGGGACTTGGTGGTGGTGATGGGGGCGGGAGACATAACGGTGGTTCCCGCCGAACTTCTCGCTCTGCTGGCAGAAGGGGAGGAGAGTCGTGGTTGAGTGGCGACGACTGTGTGCCGGCGGCCTGGTGCGCTCGGGAGTGCCCCTGAATGCGCTGACCACCTACAAGCTGGGAGGGGCGGCCCGGTGGTTTGCCGAGGTCGGTGATTACCCCCACCTCTCGGCGTTGGCGGAGGCCGGGGTCGGCGGCGGAGACGTCCTGGTGCTGGGGAAGGGCAGCAACGTGATCGTCTCCGATGAGGGGTTTGAGGGTTTGGTGATCAGGTTGGTGGGCGACTTCCTCTCCATCCGGCACACCGATGGCCGGGTGGAAGCCGGCGGGGGCGTGGGACTGCCCCGGTTGGCCAGGTCGGCGGCCGGGGAGGGTCGGCTGGGTCTTGAGTTCATGGTGGGCATTCCCGGGACGGTGGGCGGAGGGGTGTACCAGAACGCAGGTTGTCACGGAACGGAGATGGTGGACGTGCTGGAGGAGGTGGAGATCTTCGATCTCGGGACGGGGGAGCTGTCTCTGGTGGCTCCCGAGTCGCTGCATCTCCGCTACAGGAGTTCGTCGGTGAGGCCCCACCAGGTGGTCACCAGATCGTGGTTCCGGTTCACGCCGGGTGAACCTGCGGAGGGCTTGAAGAAGATCCGGGCCATCACCCGCTGGCGGCGCATCCATCAGCCGGGCGGAACCCTGAATGCGGGGAGCGTCTTCAAGAACCCGCCCGGGGACGCGGCCGGGCGATTGATCGACGTCCTCGGTCTCAAGGGAATGCGGGTCGGGGACGTCTCGGTGTCGGAGAAGCATGCCAACTTCTTCGTGGCCGGCGCCGAGGCCACAGCAGAAGATGTCCGTCGCCTGGTGAGCAGGGTGCGTCTGCGGGTCCGGGCCGAGACGGGGATCGACCTGGAGCCGGAGGTGAGGTTCGTGGGGTTTCCCGCCGGGGAGGCGCCGGCTTGAAGAAGAAAAACCCGACCAGGAGGGACGGAAGCGTCCGGAGGCTGATCTCTGAGCGACTGTCGGCTCTGTTCCGGAGGATGCGGAGACCAAAGGGACAGCACAACGAGCCCGAGCTGGATCCCCGCATAGAGGAACGAGCCCGGAGGGTCCGCGAGAAAGAGGAGAATCTGGCGGTCAAGCGGGCTGTGTGGCTACTGGGGGTGATGACCGTGGTCGGTGTGGTTATCTGGCTTCTCCATTCTCCGTATCTGGCCGTGCAGAAGGTGGTGGTGACCGGCGAGGTGGATTCCGCCGTTTCGGAGAGGGTTGTGGCGGGGGGACTGATCGAAGGCGCCCCCATGTTCTCGGTGGACACCGAATCGATCCGGGAGGTGGTGCTCTCCGATCCGTGGGTCGGTTCGGTCGAGGTGGAAAAGCAGTGGCCGAACACCGTGTCGGTCACGGTGGAGGAACGGTATCCGGTTGCCTGGGTGCTGAGCACCGAAGGTTGGCGGGCGCTCTCGCTGGACGGTGTGGCCCTCGGTGTGGATCCCGAGCAGGTCATGCCCCGCATCACCGGGTTGGCCGGCGCCGTTCTGGATTTGTCTCACCCCTCGATAGGGCCGGCACTTGAATTCGTGGAGCACCTCCGGCCCGATCTCCGTCTGGGAGCGGTGATCGAGATACACGGCCAGCAGGTCACCGCCGAGGTGGCGAAGCGGATCGTACGGCTGGGAAGGGCCTCGGATCTGGATGAAAAGGCCAGCGTTCTGGTGGTGCTGGTGGACGACTACACCGACCCCGGCTCGGTCATCAACCTGTTCTCTCCCCTCCGTCCGGCTGTCTATCGCGACCTGCCGGGCTGATGCCTGTCTCATTCTCTAGTTGAGGTTGATTATTCTAATTTGACTTTTGCATTTTTATCCATCAACCTTCAGGTTGAGCCTGAAAATCTACCTGTAAGGGGGCATGGCTAATGCAAGACATCATTTGGGAACCGGCCAGCGCCTACGTGGCGGTGTTGAAGGTGATCGGGGTTGGAGGCGCGGGAGTCAACGCGGTTAACCGGATGATCGAATCGGGTTTGCAGGGAGTGGAATTCGTGGTGCTCAACACCGATGCGCAGTCTTTGATGGCATCCGACGCCATGGTCAAGCTGGAGATCGGTGGAGAGCTGACCAAGGGGCTGGGAGCGGGCGCCGATCCCGACGTGGGTCGCAAGGCCGCCGAGGCGCACCGCGACGAGATAGAGGACATTCTGCGGGGGGCTGACATGGTCTTCGTAACCTGCGGCGAGGGGGGAGGAACGGGTACGGGGGCGGCGCCGGTCGTGGCTGAGGCGGCCCGGAATCTCGGCGCTTTGACCATCGGTATAGTCACCCGGCCGTTCGGATTCGAGGGCCGAATCCGTTCCACAATCGCCGAGAAGGGAATCAGCGACTTACGGGAGCAGGTCGACACCCTGGTCGTGGTCCCCAACGATCGCCTGCTGGAGGTTGCCGACCCATCCGCTCCGATCAATGAGACCTTCAGGTTGGCCGACGAGGTGCTGATGGACGGCGTGTCGGGGATCACCAACATGATCAACACCACCGGCCTGATCAACGTTGACTTCGCGGACGTCAAGACGGTGATGGCCGACGGGGGATCGGCGGTGTTGGGCGTGGGGAAGGCGCGTGGCGACGACCGCGCTCTGCAGGCCGCCAAGCGGGCCATCTCCAGCCCGCTCCTCGAGATAAGCATGGAGGGCGCTTCGGGGATCCTGCTGTCGGTGGCGGGCTCTCGCGACATGACCCTTCACGAGGCCCATCTGGCCGCCCAGACGATAACCGAGCTGGCCTCCGACGACGCCAACATCATTTTCGGCGCCATCATCAACGATGCTCTGGGCGAGGAGATGCAGGTCACGGTGATCGCCGCCGGATTCGACCGCCTGCCTCGCCAGGCGGCGCCGAGCCAGATAGGTGGAAGAGCTTCCAGTTTGAGCGGCAGCACTCCAGGGTCGGGCATCGTGTTCGACATCCCGACCTCCGGCTCCCGCAAGACGTGATCCGACCGCTTCGGAGGTCGGGGGTGGCTTTCACCCTGGGGGCCGACGGAGATCAGAAAGACCCCACGGAGCGGGGAGTCGTCTCCTCGAAACTGGGCATCTCATCGGATTGGGCCACCGTGCGCCAGGTGCATGGCAGGCGGGTGGTGGAGGTGACGGTGCCCGGGCATCTGGAGGCGGGGGCGGACGGGCTGTTCACCACCACGGTCGGGCTACCGGTGGCGGTGATGGCTGCGGACTGCGCCGGGGTGGTGGTGGGTGGACGAGGGGGAGTGGGAGTCGCTCATGCCGGATGGAGAGGCGTCGCCGCGGGGGTTGTGCCATCCCTGCTCCGGACCATGAGGTCGGGGGGAGTGGAACCGACCTGGGCCGCGGTGGGTCCGTTCATCGGGCCGTGCTGTTTCGAGGTGGGGCCCGAGGTGGCCCGCCGCTTCATGTCGCAGCAGGCCACGTCCCGGCGGGGAAAGCTCTCCGTCGACCTGGGCGGCGCCCTCGCCGAGCAACTCGGCGACGTTCCGACCTGGTGGTCGGAGAGATGCACCGTCCATCAACCCGGATGTTTCTCGCATCGCCGGGACCGGGCACTCAAGAGAATGGCGGCCATCGGTTGGGTCTCCCCATGAGCTACCGGATGGTGTCGGAACGTGTGGCCGCAGCGGCCGCCAGGGCCGGGCGGGACCCCGGCGAGGTGACCCTGATAGTGATCACCAAGGGTCGGGGCATAGGACAGATCAGGGAACTCTACGACCGGGGGATCCGCGACTTCGGGGAGAACCGGGCACAGGAACTGGCGTCCAAAGTGGGATCGCTCCCCGGGGACATACGCTGGCACTTCGTGGGTCCCCTGCAAACCAACAAGGTGAACCGCGTCCGGGCCGCGGCGCATCTGTTGCACTCCCTGGATCGGCCCAGGCTGGTCAGGGCGTGGGCGAGGGACCCGTCCCGCAGGATTCCCGCCCTCGCACAGGTGAATATCGGGGGAGAGGCCCAGAAGCACGGAGCAGCGCCGGATCAGGTCGAGGAGTTGGTGGAGTTGGCGCTGAGAGAGGGATTGGAGGTGAGGGGGTTGATGGCCATGGCGCCCCGGGTGGACCATCCCGAAGAGGCCCGGCCTTATTTCCGTCAGCTTCGCCAGTTGTCGGAACGATTGACCGGGCGTTTTCACCGGATGGGTGAACTCTCCATGGGGATGACCGAAGATTACGAGATAGCGGTGGAGGAGGGGGCTACCATGGTGAGGGTGGGTCGGGCTATCTTTGGTGAAGGATCATGAGCAAGAATTTCATGGGGAAAGTCTGGGATTTCCTGGGTTTGGTGGAGGATGAGGACGCCTGGACGTCTCCCCCGGAGGCGCCCGTATCGGTGACCCGCCCCAGTTCGGGCAACGTCCGTCTGATTCCCAACAAGCCCTCCGATGCTCGCAGCGCACCGGCCGGGCGACCGGAGTTGCCCAGGATCCCCAGGGAGCGCCCGGCGCCTTCCCCGGTTGATGTGGAGACCGAGATCCTGCAGGTGGACGGATTCAGCGATTGCCTCCATCTCACTTCCTGGTACAAGGCGACGGTCCCGGTGATGCTGGATCTCCGGTTCCTCTCTCAGGAGGTGGCACAGGGGGTTGTGTATTACGCCACCGGCCTGGTCAGCTTCAACCAGGGTGAGGTATCGCAGGTGGGAGACGGTCTGGTGCTGGTCAGCCCTCCGGGAGTCACCGTCTCGGCCACTGAGAAAGCCAGGTTGTCCAAGATCGGGATGTGGCCGTCCTCTTCCGGCACCTGACCACCGAGGATGGGGACTTGAAGTGTTGAGCGCTCTTATCTGCCAAGTGCTGGACCTCGCGGGATGGGCCGTCCTGATCTGGGTGGTGCTCAGTTGGATTCCCGCCCCGGCGGGCCATCCGTTGCGGGGTGTCAAGGACTTCTTCGATCGGATTTTCAATCCGTTGTTGAGGCCTTTTCGTTCCCTGATCCCGCCGGTCCGGGCGGGGGCGGTGGGCCTTGATCTCTCACCGCTGGCGCTGTTCGTGGCCCTCTTCATTCTCCGACGCATCTTCTGTTGAGGGAGCAGGACACCCTCCCGGGTCGTTCCGGTTGGCCGGGAGGGGAAAGGATGGTTGGTTTAGCGCTGCGGATTTTTTATAATCGAGTCTGCGCTTTGGTCTAGAGATCGGTTTCCATATGCCCCTCACTCCTGATGACATCCAGGAAAAATTCTTCCGCACGGCCTTGCGGGGTTATCACCTGGAGGAAGTTGACGAGTTCTTGGACGAGGTCGCCCTTTCCCTCAAGGAATATGAAGAACTCCTGGCCGACCGCGACCGGATAATCGGAGAGATCAAGAGCCAGCCCGCAGCAGGGGACCAACAGGAGTCCGCCCGGGTGCTTTCGGAGGCCCGCGCCGAGGCGCGCCGCATCATAGACGAAGCCCAGGAGAGCGCATCGCAACTTGTGTCGGCCGCCCGGCGGGAGGCGGCTGAGGCGTCAATCGGAGGACGGCCTGCCACACCTCCCGCGGACCTGAGTGAACTGGATCGCCGCCGGGAGCGGGCGGCCCAGCTCATGCTGGCCGAGATCGAGCGCTACCGGATAGTGATGTCGGTGGTCAAGTCGACCGTCACCGGCCTGCCCGGCGCCATGGATGATCACATGGCGGAGTTGGACGCCTCCGCCGCCCAGATCCGCGGTCTGCTCTGACCCTAGGCTTCCCCGCCGGATGAGGGGTTGGCAACCACCGCCATGGTGACCGAGAGAGGGTAGTCCCCAACCGCCAGGGAGGTTTCCGCGGTCCCTCTCCTCCACTCGGTCGCCAGAAGTTCCGCGGCGATGACGTCCCCGTGAGTCTCCATGGCCTCCGCAACCGCCGGATGGGGGGAGTCCCATGTAAGGGAGATGCGGTCGGTGACCTGAAAATTCCTCTCCCGGCGGTGTTGTTGGAGGCGGGCGGTGATCTCCCGGGCGATGCCTTCGGTGATCAACTCTTCGGTCAGGTCGGTGTCCAGGGTCACCGTGAGATCGTGCTCGACCGCCGTGGCGGTCCCTTCCGGAGCGCGGCGCCGTACCACCACGTCTTCCCCGGTTATCTCCGTTCCCGCCACCTCAATGCTCCCGCCGTCCAGCAGATCTTGAATCTCTCCTCTGTCCAGTGCTTCGATGGCGCGAGCCACTACCGGGGTGCGGGCGCCCAGTCGGGGACCCAGCCGACGGAAGTCGGCTTTGGCCGATAGCTCCACGGCGGCCTTCTCTCCGCCCACCACCCGCAGCGACCGGACGTTGACCTCGTTTCGGACCAGTTCCGAAAGAGCTTCGAGGGTCTCGGTCCGATGTTCGCCGGCCAGGTTCACCACGACGGCGGAGAGCGGCTGGCGTACCCGGATGTTGTGCCGCTTTCGAAGAGCGTGAGCGAGTCTCACCACCGTCCGGGCCAGGGCCATGCCTTCTTCGAGTCCGTTGTCGATCAGTTCGGGCCGGGGATCGGGAAAGTCCCGGAGATGGATACTCGGCGTGGCGGATCCGTCGCAGGAGACCACCAGGGTCCGGTAGATCTTCTCGGTGATGAACGGCAGCACCGGCGCCAGCACCTCCGAGAAGGTCACCAGGACCTCATAGAGGGTGGCGAACGCCGCCAGCTTATCGGAGTCGTCCTCGCCGCGGCTTCTCCAGAAGCGCCTCCGGGAGCGGCGCACGTACCAGTTGGTGAGGTGGTCTATGAATCCGAGGGTCGGAGGGACCACCGCGTAGAGGTAGTAGCCGTCCATCTGCCTCCGCACCTCGGTGATCAGGCTCTGCAGCACAGATAGGATCCACCGGTCCAGGGCGGGGCGGTCCTCCGGCGGGGGAGCGGCGGAGATGTCGGAGAGTCGGATTCCGTCCGCCTCGGCGTAGGTGGTGAAGAAGGAGAAGGTGTTCCACAACGGAAGCAGCACGGTGCGCACCACTTCCTGCACCCCCTCCTCGGAGAAGCGGAGCGGCTCGGCGCGCAGCACCGGGGAGTTGATCAGGTAGGCCCGCAGTGCGTCGGCGCCGAACTTGTCCAGGACCGCCATCGGCTCGGGATAGTTCTTGAGGCGCTTTGACATCTTGCGTCCGTCGGCGGCGAGGATCATCCCGTTGACCACGCAGTTGGAGAAGGCGGGTTGATCGAAGAGGGCGGCGGCCAGGATGTGAAGGGTGTAAAACCATCCGCGGGTCTGGTCGAGACCCTCGGCTATGAAGTGGGCCGGGAAGTTGTTCTCGAACCGCTCCCGGTTCTCGAATGGGTAGTGCTGCTGACCATAGGGCATGGATCCCGATTCGAACCAGCAGTCCAGGACCTCCGGCACCCGGCGCAAGACGCCCCGACAGCCGGCCTCGGAGCAGGGGAAGGTGATCAGATCGATTACGTGCTTGTGAAGGTCGGAGGGACGTTGGCCCGAGCGCTCCTCCAAGTCGTCGAGCGATCCGATGCAGAGTTGCTCGCCGCAGGTCGCACATTCCCAGACCGGAATGCATGATCCCCAGTAGCGGTTCCTGCTGATGGCCCAGTCGCGGGCCTCGCCCAGCCAGTTTCCGAACCTCCGCTCGCCGACATACCCCGGGACCCAGTGGATGAGGTCGTTCAATTCCACCAGCCTCTCCCGGAGCCCCGAGACCTTCACGAACCAGGTGGGAATGGCCTTGTAGATGAGGGGAGTGTCGGTGCGGTAGCAGAAGGGATAGGAGTGTCGGATGCGCTCTTTCTTCACCAGTTTGCCCGACTCCTCCAGCAGGCGGACCAGGGTCCGGTCGGCGTCCTTCACGTTCTCTCCGGCCACATCGGGGACCTCGTCGGTGAAACGTCCCTCGGCGTCGATGGGATCCACCAGCAGATCGAGGCGGTTGGCCGCAAAGGTCTCGAAGTCGGCCTCTCCATAGGCGGGGGCCATGTGCACCAGGCCGGTGCCCTCATCGGCCGTGACGTCTCCGGAGGGCACCACCGAGAAACCTCCCTGGGATGAGAGGCGTTCGAAATAGGGGAAGGCGGGTTGGTAACGACTTCCCACCATTTCGGCGCCCCGGGCCTCCGCAACCGGCGCCGGAGGGTCGTCCCACACCGAAGAGACCAGGTCCGCCGCCACCCAGTAGCGTTCTCCGTCCACGGGAATGGCGACATAGCTCATGTCGGGACCCACCGCCACCGCCAGGTTGCCGGGGAGCGTCCAGGGGGTGGTGGTCCAGATCAGGAGATGGTCGCCTGATTCGACGGGCCCTGCTCCCTCCGTCACCCGAAGCCTGACGGTGATGGAGGGATCGTCCACCTCCTGGTACCCGCCGAGGTTCAACTCGAAGTTGGAGAGGGGTGTGGCGCAGGCCCATGAGTAGGGCAGCACCTTGAAGTCCCGATAGACCAGGCCCCTGTCCCACAGTTGTTTGAACACCCACCACACGCTCTCCATGAAGCCGGGATCCATGGTCTTGTAGTCGTTGCGGAAGTCCACCCACCGTCCGATCCGGTTGGTCACCTCCTCCCACTCCTCGGTGGTCTGCTCCACCATCTCCCGGCATGCCTCGTTGAAACGGTCCACTCCCAGCGCGTTTATCTCGTGTGGACCGCTGATTCCCAACTGTTTCTGCACCTCCATCTCGATCGGCAGCCCATGGGTGTCCCACCCGAAGCGCCGCTCTATGCGATAGCCCCGCATCGTCCAGTACCTGGGGACGATGTCCTTGATCACCCCCGCCAGGATGTGGCCGTAGTGGGGACGTCCGGTGGTGAAGGGCGGTCCGTCGTAGAAGGTGTACTCACGGTCGGCCGGTCTGCGCCGGATGGATTCGGCGAAGGCGTCGGTCTCCTCCCAGATGGCCGCGATCTCGGCGTCGAGAGCCGGGAAACGGACCTGGGGCGGGATGCGTGCAAAGTCGGTCGGGGGCATGCTCTCTCGGGACATGGGAGGGGCAAAGGTGAATGGTACCTTTCGTCGGGTGTCCCTGCCGCCGTTTCCGGAGAGTTGGTCGTCGGCCATCCGTGTGGTGCAGGGGAGGTACCGGCTCCGGGTATGGGTGTCGGCGGGATCGTCCCGCAACCGGGTGGACGGGATTCACGGGGAGTCACTGAAGGTGAGGGTCACACCTCCCCCGGAAGGGGGGAAGGCCAACCGGGCCCTCGAGCAACTGTTGTCCGCCGAGGTGGGTGCGAGGGCGCGGGTGGTGTCGGGGCGAAAATCGCGGCTTAAAGAGGTTGAATTTACTCTCTGACGCGATAACCTCTAATCCGGTAATGGTCGAGCAGGACTGATTCATGGCCAGAGTGCTTCACGACAGGACCATCTCTCAACTTCGCGCCCGGCTCGAGGAGGAGCGCAGTCGGATTGCGGGGCTGATCTGCGTTTACGGCCAGTCCATGGAAGAAGCCAGGATGGCGGAGGGGGCCGGAGAGCGGAGCTCTGACCCGGCCAGCGCCGAAGCGGGGGCGGCCGCCACCGACTATGAGACGCAGATGTCTCTGAAGCGCAACGCCTCCCTACTCTTGGAGAAGGTGAACGACGCCCTCTGCAAGATGGACCGCAACAGCTACGGCGACTGCGCCATGTGCGGCAAGCCTATTCCGGTGGCCCGCTTGCGTTACCTCCCATACATAGACAGTTGCATAGAGTGCGCCGCCCGAAACTGATCTCGACGTTCGGATTGGCGGTGGGGACGGCCGCGGTGGTGGTGGCTGCCGACCAGATCACCAAGCGTTGGGCATCGGACAGCTTCGAAGAGGAGCGGCTGGAGGTGGTCCCCGATCTGCTGTGGTTCACCTATGTGGAGAATCCCGGCTCGGCGTTCTCGATGTTCCAGGATGCCGGAGTGTGGTTGGGCCTGGCCGCGGCCGGCGCGGTGGGGGTGGTGGGATGGGCCCTGAGGACCCCGCGTCCCGGTCTGGAAGTGATGGGGCTGGGCCTCGTGATGGGAGGGGCGGTCGGCAACCTTGTGGACCGCGCCACGAGGGGAGAGGGGTTGCTGGACGGAAAGGTGGTGGACTGGATACAGGTCCCGAACTTCCCGGTATTCAACCTGGCCGACACCGCCCTCACCATCGGGGTGGGCCTGGTGTTGCTGTCGGCCCTACGCCAGAGCATTGCCGCCTCCCGCGCCTGACCGCGGCGAGCCGTCGTTCGCGAAACCGGAGGAGGGTGGGCGCCGGGAGTGGACCGTCCCCGATGGGCTCGACGGCGATCGTGCGGACCGGGTGGTCTCCTCGCTCCTGGAGGTGAGCCGATCGGTCTCACGCCGGCTGATCGAATCAGGTCAGGCCCTCGACGCCCGCGGGGGATTGTTGAAGCCATCGGCGCGTGTGAAGGCGGGGACCGTGCTGTGGATCGGCGATCCCCCCGAACGGAGGATCCGGCCGGAGCCGGTGGACTTCGAGGTGTTGTACGAGGATGATCACCTGGCGGTGGTGGTGAAACCGGAGGGAGTGATCACCCATCCGGGCACCGCGGTGCCCTCCCAGACCGGGACCCTCGCCGCCGGGCTGCTGCATCGCTACCCGCAGATCGAGGGGATTGGGCTCCCGAGCAGGTGGGGGATCGTCCACCGCCTCGACCGGGCCACGTCCGGATTGATGGTGACCGCCCTGTCGGAGGTCGCCTACCGGGAGTTGGGCCACGCCCTGCGGCGGCGGGAGGTCAAACGCCGCTACCTGGCCCTGGTGCACGGGGAAATGGAGGCCGCCAGGGGAGCCGTGGAGGCGCCGCTGGGTCCCGATCCCCGCCGACGGGGCAAGCGGGCGGTGGTGGCCGGAGGCAAATACGCCCTCACCCGGTACCGCACGGTGGGAAGCCGGGAAGATCCTCCCCTCTCGCTCCTGGAAGTCGAGTTGGAGACGGGGCGCACCCACCAGATCAGGGTCCATCTGGCCTCCATAGGTCGTCCGGTGGTGGGCGACCGCCTCTACGGCGGGCGCCCCGATCCGTTGGGGGCCGGTCGCATGTGGCTTCACGCCTTCCGGCTGGAATTCCGTCACCCGGCCGATCCCTCCCGGGAGATGCGTCACCACTCTCCCCTTCCCGATGAGCTCGGCCGAAGGATGGTAGGGTTACCCACCGGATAGCGTTACCCTCGGTGTTCTCTTGACGTCCGATCCCTTCGCCCAGGTTTCCTGCCACCGGCACCCCGGGCGCGTCACCCGGCTCCGCTGCAGCAGTTGCGACCAGCCGATCTGCGTGGACTGTTCCCATGACGCCTCGGTGGGACAGAAGTGCCCGCGTTGCATCGGCCAGGGCCGGCGTAACATCAGGAGGGTGTCCGCAAGGCCGGGTCTTCCACCGGTGACCACCGCGTTGTTGGTGATTACCTGCTCTGTGTACGTCTTCACATGGCTGCTGCCGGGACTCGAGCGAGACCTGATAAACGAATTGGCCATGTGGAACCTGGGAGTCTCCGCCGGGCAGTGGTGGAGGATGGTGACCGCGGTGGTGCTGCACGGGTCGGTGTTCCACATCCTGTTCAACATGTGGGCTCTCTACGTGTTCGGCCCCCAGTTGGAGAGAGAATCGGGCTCTCTGCCGTTCCTGGCCATGTACCTCTCCTCGGCTGCGGTCGGGAGCCTGTTCGTCTACTTGTTCTCCCACCTCCTCACCGTCTCGATCGGCGCCTCGGGCGCCATCTTCGGCGTGTTCGGGGTCTGGCTGGCAGGCGCGTACCGGATGCGCCACACACCCTACGGCCGCCGCCTCCTGTCCCAGTTGGGACTGCTGCTGGCCATCAACTTCGCGCTGCCTCTCCTGGTACCCAACATCGCCTGGCAGGCACACCTGGGGGGAATGGCAGGCGGGGCGCTGATCGGAGTGATGTGGTCGGCCCAGCGTCGGCGGTCCCAGCGAGGCCCGGCGCTGGCGGCCGCGGCCCTTCTTGTGGGAGTACTGGCGGTGGGAGCGGCTCTGTCCCTGGAGGGAGGCATTCTGAGCTTATGAGCGCCAACGGGAGCTTCGCCCACCTTCACCTCCACACCGAGTACTCGATGCTGGACGGCGCATCGCGAGTGTCCGAGATCATGGCGGCGGTGGCGTCCGATGGCCAACCGGCCGTGGCGATGACCGACCACGGGGTGCTCTACGGGGCGGTGGAGTTCTATCAGGCCGCCGTCGCGTCGGGGATCAAGCCGATCCTGGGCATGGAGGCCTACATGAGTCCGGGCTCGCGCTTTGCGCGTCCAACCGGGACAGACAACGTTCGCCACCATCTGACCCTCCTGGCCTACAACGACACCGGGTATCAAAACCTGATCAAGATCAGCAGCCGGTCCTTCCTGGAGGGATACTGGTACAAGCCGCGGGCCGACCGCGAGTTGTTGGCTGACCATGCCGAAGGGATCATCGCCGCCTCGGGGTGTCTCAGCGGGGAGATCGCTTCCCACCTGGTTCCCGGCCTGGTCACCGAGGAGGGCGCCGCCCGGGGCGTGTTCGATCCGGACGCGGCCGCCCGGGCGGCCGCCGAATACCAGGACATTTTCGGGCGGGAGAACTTCTTCATCGAGATCATGGACCACGGCCTGGAGCACCAACGCCTCCTCCTGCCCGAACTTGCCAGGCTGTCCCGGAGGGTGGGTGCGCCGCTTCTGGCCACCAACGACTCCCACTACACCCGTCCCGACGAGTCGGAGACCCACGATGTGCTGCTGTGCGTCAACACCGGCGCCAACTACGCCGACGACAACCGGCTGCGTTTCGACTCCCAGGAGTTCTACATCAAGTCGGCCCGCGACATGCGGGAACGTTTCCCGTCAGATTTGTATCCGGGCGCCTGCGACAACACGTTGGTTGTGGCCGAGCGAGCCGATGTGAGCATGAGGACCGGGGAACTCCTCCTGCCGGACTTCCCCGCACCTGCGGGCCATACCCACACCTCCTATCTGGAAGAACTGGTGTGGAGCGGCGCCCGGCGCCGCTACGGGGCCGAGACTCCCACCGAAGTCTCCGAGCGGATCCGGTACGAGCTGGGAGTGATCGGGGAGATGGGCTTTGAGACCTATTTCCTGATCATCTGGGACCTGATCCGCGAGGCGCGCGACCGTGGTATCCGGACCGGACCGGGCCGGGGCTCGGCGGCGGGTTCGATGGTCTCCTACTGCCTGGAGATCACCCAGATCGATCCCCTTGAGTACGGGCTGATCTTCGAGCGGTTCCTCAATCCCGGCCGCGCCGCCATGCCCGACATCGACATCGACTTCGACGAGCGCTACCGCGGACAGATCATCGACTACGTGCGTTCCCGGTACGGCTCGGACCATGTGGCGCAGATCGTCACCTTCGCCACCATCAAGGGCAAGCAGGCGATACGCGACGCCGCCCGGGTGTACGGCTACGAGTACCAGGTGGGCGACCGGTTGTCGAAACTCATGCCGGCGGCCATCCTCGGCAAGGAGGCGTCCCTCAACCAGTGCCTGAACCCGCCTCCGTCCGAGAGCGACGGCATCGTCAGGGACTGGTACGCCAATGCCGCCGGACTCCGGGAGGCATACGACTTCGATGCGGACGCACGAAAGGTGATCGACGCCGCCCGGGGGCTGGAGGGCCTCCGCCGCCAGGACTCCATCCACGCCGCCGGGGTGGTGATCTCCCCGGTGCCGATGACCGAGTTGGTTCCCATCCAGCGCAAGGGTGAGGAGGCGGAGGTGGTCACCCAGTACGAGATGGGGGCGGTCGAGCAACTGGGACTCCTGAAGATGGACTTTCTCGGACTGCGCAATCTCTCCACCATCGAACGGACCCTGGACATGGTGGAAGAGTCCACCGGGGAGCGTCCCGACATCGACCGGATCCCCCTGGACGACCCGAAGACCTTCGAACTGCTGCGGGCTGCCGACACCATCGGGGTGTTCCAACTGGAGGGCGAGCCGATGAGAGCGTTGATCCAGCGGCTACGCCCGGATCGCTTCGACGACGTGGTGGCGCTGGTGGCCCTGTACCGGCCCGGGCCGATGGGGGCCAACATGCACAACCTGTACGCCGACCGCAAGACCGGGCGGGCGGGGGTGGCGCCGCTCCACCCCGCCCTGCAGGAGATCCTGGATCCCACCTACCAGATACTGGTCTACCAGGAGCAGGTGATGGAGGTCTCCCGGGCGATGGCCGGCTACACCATGGAGGAAGCCGACAATCTGCGCAAAGCCATGGGCAAGAAGATCAAATCGGTGATGGACGCGGAGGAGGAGAAGTTCGTGGAGGGCTGTGTCGCCCAGGGCCACCGGCGGTCCACCGGCCGGGAACTGTTCGGGTTGATCAGTCACTTCGCGGGCTATGGATTCAACAAGTCACACTCCGCCTGCTACGGACTGGTCGCCTACCAGACCGCCTATCTCAAGGCCCACCACCCCGCCGAGTACATGGCGGCCCTACTGACCTCTTCGAAGAGCAACCGGGACCGCACCGCGCTCTACCTGAAGGAATGCCGCCTGATGGGCCTGTCGGTGAAGGTGCCCGATGTCAACGAGTCGGGGCTGGACTACGAGGTCAGCTCGGGAAGCATCCGGGTCGGGCTGTCCGCGATCCGCAACCTGGGCGAGTCGGTGGCGCAGAAGATCATCGAGGCCCGCCGGCAGAAGGGGGCGTTCGAGAGTTTCATCGACTTCTGCGAGAAGGTGGCGGTGGACGTGCTACGACGCAACACCCTGGAGTCGCTGGTCAAGGGTGGAGGGTTCGACAGCGTCGGTCACACCCGGCGGGGACTCGTCGAGGTTCTGCCACTGATCGTCGACTCGGTGGTGGACCGCCGCCGCCGGGAGGAGGCCGGCCAGTTCTCACTGTTCGGCGGAGGTGGGATGCCCGATCTGACCCTGCCGGAGATCCCCGACCGTCAATGGGACAAACAGGTCCGCCTCGGTTTCGAGAAGGAGATGCTGGGGTTGTATCTCTCCGATCACCCCCTGGCGGAGAAGGCCGCGGCTCTCCATGCGGCCGCCAACGCAGCCACGTCGGAGTTGAAGGACCGCCCCGACAAGTCCAAGGTCAAGATCGCCGGTCTGATCGTCTCGGCCAGCAACAGATGGACCCGCAAGGGCGACAGGATGATGATCCTGACCGTAGAGGATCTGGACGGCGATGTGGAAGTGGTGGTCTTCCCGCAGGCGACCGAGCGTTACGAGGAGCTCCTGGTGGTCGACAAGATGGTGGTGGTGTCGGGTAGGGTGGACCGGCGAGAGGACACGGTTCAACTGGTGGCCGGCAAGATCGAGCCGCTCCAACGGCCGCCTCCCTCCCTGAACATCAGCCTGAGCAGAAACCTCATAGGCGAACGGGAGGTGGCCCGGAGGCTGGGGGAGGTGCTGCGTCGCCATCCCGGGAAGAGACGGGTGGTCTTCCACATCAAGGAGGACGGCAAACACATCTTCACCTCCAACCCGAAGGTCAGCGGGGCCCCCGGATTGATCGCCGAACTCGAGGAACTACTGGGCGCCGACACGGTAGTGGTGGCGGCGTAGCCATCTCGCCCGGCCTCTGGCGGCGACGGGATGGCAATACGGCTGAGGTAGGGGACGTTCTAGGATTCATTGCCCAGGGGGGTATGTGCACTTCAATGACTGGTCCGAAGACTGCTTGTCCGTATTGAAAGGAGGAGCGGTGTGGCTTGGCAGGTGCAGGACGCAAAGGCGCGGTTCAGTGAATTGTTGGAGGCAAGCCAGGCGGAAGGGCCGCAGATCGTTACCAAACGAGGGGTTGCAACGGCTGTGTTGGTAGCGATAGGCGAGTGGAGAGACCTCCGGCAGCGGGCAATGCCGGGAATCAAGGACTGGCTATTGGCCTCGAAGGGTAGGACGGAATCGCTGATTCCCCCTCGGACGGAGTTTCAGCATCGCCCCCCTTCGGATTTGGAATGATCGGGTGTTTCTTCTCGACACCAATGTCGTATCCGAACTACGGCGTCCCGAACCAAACCACGGGGGCTGGGTGTGGACAGAGGCGACGCCCGCCCATCGACTGCACCTGTCGGCCGTGACCATCGGCGAGGTCCAAGCAGGGGACTCTTGGCTACCTGGCAACCGGCCAGTGCTCGAGTTCGAGTTCCGGCATGGGAAAGTCGGCGAGGTTGGCCGTGGCCAAAGACGCTCCTATACCGACAGCCGCGGAAGCGATGAGGCAATCTGCCTGGTGGAGGGTAACTCCACGTTCGGCGTAGGAGCGCCTCCAACGGCCCGCACGTTGTCCCTCGGCGGCGCCGAGCGGAGCCAGGCGCAACCCTCGAACAAGGCGGCGGGCAGTGTGCTCCTCCTCGGGCCGCAAGCCTCGCCAGATTTCCTCAACCGAGATGGCACACACCCATGGCTCGACACCGGCTCTGCGAAGTCCCCTGATGCGTTCGGCAGCGGGCCGTCCGCGCAGACCGTCGATCAACACGGTGGAATCGAGGAGGAGCCTTGACACCCTCAGCCTGAACGTTGGACGTCGCTGCGCCGCTGCGCACGTACCCACGCTCCGGGGTCATCATCCCACTCGTGGCCTGTGTCCGGAATCGTGCCCAGCGATGCTTCGACGTCGTCCCATCGCCGTTCGTCGTCTAGGGCGCGTCGGATCAGAGCAGATATGAACGCACTCCGTCGTCGAGGCCCCGCCCGGCGATCCAGGTCTTCGACAAGATCGGCATCCAGCTGTATGTGTATTCTCATGTGCTTTAGTATACACACGCCACTGGACACACTCGGGGTGGCGAGAACCAGGGCCCTACCGGTGCCGGACCGCTTCTCGGTATTGGTTGATCGGGTGCGGACCGAGCACAGGCTGAAGCGCAACCTGATGAGATTGATCCTTGCCCGAAGGTGGTGATGATCGACCTCCTCAGATCAAAGTGGGATGGGTCGATCCGCCGCCGGGACTCCGTCCGATGCAAGTCTCCAATCAAGGTTCCGGCCCGGTGAACTCCCATCTACAAGGTCAGGCATTTGGCTAGTCTGAGGAGCCATGTCCCTGCCTGCTGTCACCGAGAAACCCCTGTTGGAGGGGACCGATCCATGGCCGTCGGCCGAAGATGCTTTGTCAGCGGCCCTGGTGGTGGCAGGTATCGCCCAGGACGTGTACGGGGATCGGCTGTTGGAGGTCTGGATGTACGGTTCCAGAGCGAGGGGGGAGTGGCACGCCGAATCGGACCTTGACCTTTTGATGGTGCTCGCTGAAGAGGACAGTCCCCGTCACTGGCGGTGGAGAGTGCTGCCCGAGTTGCGGGGGAGGTTGATAGAGAGGTACGAGTATCTGACCCAGAGCATGATCTCGCTCTACGCCGCTCTGCCTGAGCAATTGCGTTCCTGGGACACTATGTTCTTCCGCAGCGTCCGCCGCCACGCCATCAGAGTCCTGTGAGATCCGAACAGGAGGCACAAGCCGCACATAACAAGCAAAACCGCCCATCGACACCACGAGAGCCCCGCCCCATGAAAGCCGCCACCACATGATCCGCGGATGCTTCACCACACTAGCCCGCATCGCCCTGACCGTCCTCGCCCTAGCCGTAATCACGGCGATTTCTATGAACCTGATGAGCCACTAGCCGATGCCCCCCGGGAGGAACCAGACAGGATGGATCCGCATCCCGCGAAAAACCCCACCCCGGACCGCGTGTTAACCGCCGATAGCTGACCGGCCCTGTTCGGTTGGATCCGAACAGCGCTGTGGACGGGTGAGGCAATGTCACAGATGTCGGGTACTCTCCGATTGGTCATTAGCTGAGAAGAGGCGGGATGCTAAAGCTGGAGGACATCCAACCAGGAGTCTTGGTCGACGGGCTGGCGCCGGGCCGGGCGGTTGCCGTGGCTGCGGTTACCAAACATGGCGACGATGACATCGAGGTCTTCTACGCCGATGCCGAGGGGAGTGTCCGCCGCGGGCTCCTGTCGCGGGCCGACGAGGAGCGGTTGAGCCTGGCCGCTGCCGAGGGTTCTTGGCCTCTGGACGCCGACGGGGACCTGTTCAAGCTGGTATCGGAAGCCCGCCGTATCGAGTCGGCCCACCTCTTCGATCCCTACGTGGCGATCAACACCGCCGACATAGATCCCCTTCCTCACCAAATCGAGGCCGTCTATCAGCGGATGCTGCCGTTGCAGCCGCTCCGGTTCCTCCTGGCCGACGACCCCGGTGCGGGGAAGACCATCATGTCCGGCCTCTACATCCGGGAGTTGGCGATTCGGGGGGATGTCGAGCGGGTCCTGGTGGTGGCGCCCGGTTCATTGGTCGTGCAATGGCAGGATGAACTGTGGCGCCGTTTCGGCATGGACTTCGACATCCTGTCCCGGGAGATGGTCGAGACCATCCGTACCGGAAACCCCTTCACCGAGAAGCATCTGCTAATCGCCAGACTCGATCAACTGGCGCGTAGCGAGGACCTTCTTGCCAAGCTGGATGCCTCCCGGTGGGACCTGATCGTGGTTGACGAGGCCCACAAGATGTCGGCTCACTACTTCGGCAACAAGCTGAACAAGACCAAGCGCTACCAACTCGGGGAACGTCTGGGCCACCTTACCCGCCACCTGCTGTTGCTCACGGCCACTCCCCACAGCGGCAAACCCGACAGCTTCCTTCTGTTCCTCGCCCTGCTGGATGAGGACCGCTTCGGCGGCCGCCAGCGCAACGGACACACTCCCGACGTCTCCGACATCATGCGCCGCTCCGTCAAGGAGGACCTGCTCACCTTTGACGGGAAACCGCTCTTCCCCGAGCGGCGAGCCTACTCCGCCAACTACGACCTCTCCGAGCCCGAGCAGCGCCTCTATGACGAGGTCACCCATTACGTGCGAGTGGGCATGGACAAGGCCAAGGAGATCGAACAGAAGGATCGCCGGCGCGGTCTGGTGGTGGGCTTCGCTCTGACCGCCCTGCAACGCCGGCTGGCCTCTTCGCCCGAGGCTATCTATCGCTCGCTCCGCCGCCGCAAAGAACGCCTGGAGAAGCGCCTGGTGGAACTCAAGGTCATCGCCGAGAGGAAATCAGACGGCCCTGACATGGGTGTATCAGACCTTCCATCGGGTCTCTCGGAAGAAGACATGGAGTACTTCGACTTCGACGAGTACGACGATGAAGACCGGGAGCAAATGGAGACCGAGGCCATCGATCAGGCCACCGCGGCTGCCACCATCCCCGAACTGGAGCGGGAGATCGAGACGCTCGATCGTTTGGTGGTTCTGGCCGCCGGGGTGAGACGGGCTGGCACCGATAAGAAGTGGGACGAATTGTCCCGAATCCTCCAGTCGGATGAGATGAAGGCACCCGACGGCACCAAACGAAAGATCATCATCTTCACCGAGTACAAGGACACCCTCGAGTACTTGAGACGTCGCATAGTGGGCTTGTTGGGTGCGACCGAACGGGTGGTGGTGATTCACGGAGCGGTGCGAAGGGAGGATCGGCGGCGGCGCCAGGATGCCTTTGTCAACGTTCCCGAAGTGCAGGTAATGGTTGCCACCGACGCCGCCGGTGAAGGTATCAACCTGCAAAGGGCCAACCTGATGGTCAACTATGACCTGCCGTGGAACCCCAATCGGATCGAGCAGCGTTTCGGACGCATCCACCGCATTGGTCAAACCGAGGTCTGTCATCTCTGGAATCTGGTGGCCCACAAAACGAGAGAAGGAGCGGTATTCGACCGACTGCTGGTGAAGATCGAGGAGCAGCGCAAGGCCCTCGGTCAGCAGGTCTACGACGTGCTTGGAGATTCCTTCATCGACCGGTCCCTCAGGGATTTGCTCATAGAAGCGATCCGGTACGGCGACCTTCCCGAGGTTCGGGAGCGGCAGAACCAGGTTATCGACCGAGACATCGGCGTACGGATCGAGACACTTGTCAGCGAACGAGGCCTGGTGATCGGAGACCTACCCGGAGTCGATGTCCAGGAGATTCGGGATGACATGGAGCGGGCCAAGCTTCGGAAGCTCCAGCCGGGGTTTATCTCACGCTTCTTCATCGAGGCGCTGCGGCGTCTGGGTGGGAGGATCGTGGAACGGGAGAAAGGTCGGTTCGAAGTCACCCGGGTGCCCGCCAAGGTGAGGACCCGAGAACGTGAGATCCGGGTGCGTGCCGAGTTGCAACCGAAGTACGAGCGGGTGACCTTCGAGAAGGACCTGGTCGACCACGACTCTCGTCCACAGGCGCAGTTGCTGGCCGTCGGCCACCCATTGCTGGAAGCCGTTATCAACACGGTTCTGGACGACCACGGCGCACTGTTACAGAGAGGATCGCTGCTTGTGGATCCTCACGCCACCGACAACCGGCTGCGGGGGCTGATGCAACTGGTGCATGTCGTCGAGGACGGATCCGGCCGGGCCGTCTCTCGCCAACATTGGACTGTCGAAACTCCCGTTGGTGGGAAACCGGAGGAGACCGGCGCCGCCCGACATCATGACCTCCGGCCTTTCACCGAACAAGAGCGAGAGTTGGTGTCGGGGTTGTTGGAGGAAAGCCGTATAGACGAACTTCTCTCTGACACCGCACGGACCTTTGCGATTACGAGCCTGTGCAGCTCACATTTGGATCAGGTCCGTCGTGTGGTGGAATCGAGGGTTCGAGGAGTTCGGGCCGCCGTGGAAGAGCGCCTGTGGGCTCGGATTCAGCACTGGGACAGCTATGCCAACCGAGCGCATTCTCTGCAACTCCAAGGTCGCCGCGCCAGAGGCGGCTTCTCGGCCGGCCACGCCCGGAACATGGCCGACACATTGCAAGCCAGGCTGGATCGCCGCCGCGGCGAACTGGACCTCGAGTTGCAACTGACCAATCGACCGCCGGATGTGGTGGGAGGAGCCGTGATCGTTCCACAGATTCTTCTGGACCAACTGGCCACGGGCCACGACGAGACCTTGGTCACCCACGCCCACGAGACCTGGGAAGTGGACCAAAGGGCCGTAGCCGCAGTTATGGCCACAGAGCGAAGGCTCGGCCGTGAGCCGACGGAGATGCCCCACAACAACGCCGGTTACGACATCGAAAGCCGAGACCCGGCCACCGGCATCCTCCATTTCATCGAGGTCAAAGGCCGGATCGAAGGCAGCGACACCGTGACGGTGAGCGGTCGCCAAGTCATCCACTCTCAGAACGCCCCCGACCGCTTCATCCTGGCCATCGTCGAGGTCCCGATGGACCGCGACACGTCGCCGGTCGTGCGCTACGCCCGACGTCCTTTTGAGGGGATGGAGGTGCCCTTCAACAGGTTCTCCATCAACGTGCCACTGTCGGAGTTCAACCTGGAGGAACCATCGTGAGCCGCCAGATTGTCGAGCCAAACGCTTGGAAAGCAGGCAAGCTTTCGGTCGCAGCGGGGTGCCTTATAGTCGGCGCTCTCGTAGCATTCGGGTACACCGTGCTGGGAGGTGGACCATGACAAGTAAGCCAGACGGCACTGCGTTGGACGATGCTACCGGCTCTGGGGGAGATGACGCGGCGACGTCCAACCTCAACACGACCTCTCGCATTAAGGTCGGTATCCAGACACCGGGTGGACTTCCGGGTTGGCTGATCGACGCCTCTATCGAGGACTTGACCAGTCCTGTGATGAAAAGGGAAGCGCCAAGTTCACGGGGATCCAGACGCACCTGACGGCTGTGGCATCGGTCTGAGGGGCTTTTAGAAGAGTTAGGTTTTCCGAGCGGGAGCGTGTCACAAGGGGCGGGTAGGATTTGGGCGGAATGGGGTTGCACACTGGGTTCTCTTTCATAAGACACGGGCCGGTGGGTCTTGCTCGGGTGGAGACCAAGCCTCCTGCCTCGTTCCGGTTGGGGGGCTTTGCGAGTTGCTGTCGGTCACGGCGTGAGATGCCAGGCTGTACGGGTGTTCTCCCGTTTTTGAAGCAGCGGATCGTAGAATGTTCCAGGACATGAGCCGATCCCAACCCGGTATGCGGTGATGCTCAACGTTTCTCCCGATCGATGTCCAGCACTTGCCGGTCGGACATTGCCGATGCCAAGGCTTGATTCGGCTTGTCCTCAACGGCAGGTATGCAAGTGAGCACTCACAGGTTCGGGGTCAAGGCGCGAC
The DNA here is from genome assembly GCA_965204615.1 of Acidimicrobiia bacterium. Taxonomy (GTDB): domain Bacteria; phylum Actinomycetota; class Acidimicrobiia; order Spongiisociales; family ZC4RG35; genus Bin76. The sequence goes on from OZ242000.1 coordinate 170,442, forward strand.
CTACGAAACCGTTGCGTCTTGGGCCCCATCCCGATGCTCCGTCGCGGGTGGAGTGGCGTTCATGGGTACTTCGGTCAACTCCGCCGATTGCCGTTGATCTCTTCTCAGGCGCCGGTGGGCTGAGTTGCGGTCTGGAGGCGGCCGGATTCCGGGTTGTGCTTTCGGTGGATACGGATGAATGGGCGTTGGAGAGTCACGCTCACAATTTCCCGGCTCTCGCCCTTGGCCTCGACTTGGCGGTGGAGGAGTCTCGTGACGAGGTTGTGGACCTGTTCGACGGCATTGAAGTGGACCTGATTGCTGCCGGGCCGCCGTGCCAACCCTTTTCGAGAGCCGGTCGGTCGAAGATAAGGAGCCTTGTGAATCTGGGGATTCGCGACTCGGTCGATGTACGGAAGGAACTCTGGCGAGCCTTTCTGGATGTCGTGGAGCGCGTCCGGCCCCGGGCGGTTCTTATGGAGAACGTGCCCGACATGGCGCTTGCCGATGACATGATTGTGCTCAGGGCAATTATCGACCGGTTGGAGAACTCCGGATATGAGGTGGACGCCCGGATTGTCGAGAGTTGGGTGCACGGGGTCCCACAGCACCGCCAGCGACTGATAGTGGTCGGAGTTCGCACGGGAGTTGTGTTCGATTGGCCCGATCCTGGGGGGCAGGTAACGGTGCGGGATGCCATCGGTGATCTGCCGGTGCTTGATGTCGCGCCGGACGCGCCGATCGGATCGGAGGTCATGCCGTATGTCGAATCCGACAGCAGTGAATTCGCCCGAAATGCACGCAATTCTCGCACCGACGGTGACCTCGATGTGGTGTATGACCATACAACCCGGGCTGTCCGGGAAGATGACCACGAGGCGTTCGAGTTGATGACATCCGACATGCTGTATTCGGATCTGCCGGAGACGGTGAAGCGGTACCGGGACGACATCTTCGACGACAAGTACAATCGCCTCGACTGGTCGGGTCTTTCGCGATCGATCACGGCGCATATCGCCAGGGACGGGTACTGGTACATACATCCTGAACAGCACCGGACTTTGACCGTTCGGGAAGCGGCCCGCATCCAGACCTTTCCTGACTCGTTCCGTTTTGCCGGGTCCCGCTCGCGCCAGTTTCAGCAGATAGGAAATGCGGTGCCCCCTGCTCTTGCCGAAGCTGTGGGATCGGCGATTCTTCGTTGTTTGAGTAGCGAGCCGAACTCTGGAGGGAACCGGTCGCCCGACCGCTCCTCTTTCCGAGAGCGGCTTGAACGATGGGCGGCCGAGGATGCGAGAGAGGCTCCGTGGGCGTATCCGGGAGACGACCCGTGGCCGGTCGCTGTTGGATTGATCACCGGGAGGGGTGCCGTATGGCCCAGGGCGGATGATGTGCTGCGACGGGTTCCGACTATCGAAGGTGCGGATCCCGGAGTATTCAAAGAGATCGAAGAGAGGACTCGCTCAGAGCCCCGCCGGAAGGTCGTGGAACGGATCGCGGGGGTGGCGGTTTCGGTTCGGAACCACCCGGACGGCTGGGAATCGGACCAGTGGAGTCAGGAGGCGGGTTTTGGTCCCGCCGCGCAGGCCTGGTATTCGGTGATGACCGGGGAATCCGAGCAACTTGTCGCGTCGGCGCCGGTGTTACGGGTTACGGCCAGGGTGACCGGCACGAATGTTGATCGCCGAAAGCAGAGATCCGAGGGACGGTTGGAACTGGCCAAACTCGTCGGCGGTGGGGAGAGTGCAGCAATGTTGAACGTGGCCATGCATCGCCTGGGACAGAAGATATGCACTCCGAGCCAGCCGGGGTGTCATGACTGCCCGGTGTCGGCTGTTTGCATCGGGGCGGTTGCCTGATCCCGGTCCCGGCCGGTTCTGGCCCGCCACTCTCTTTCGACCCTGTTCGCAATCTCGGCAGGAGGCTCGTGCTCCCACGCTCGGATCACGATCCATTCGTCCTTGGTGAGAATCCGGTCGTTGCGGGTGTCCCGTTCCCGATTGGCCTTCAGTTTGGCTTTCCACCAGTGGGCGTTGGCCTTCGGCGCGACACCGTGATCGGGACATCCGTGCCAGAAACACCCATCCACCTGGACCACGATACGGGCACGCGTGAACACGATGTCGGGCTGTCCCGGCATGGTCTTCACGTTCACCCGGAACCGCAGGCCCCGTCGGTGCAGTTCCCGGCGCAGCGAAATCTCAGGGCCGGTACCTGTGGTCTTCTGTCGCGACATGAAAGTTGACACCTGCGAGCTGGATGCCGGTGGGCGACCACGAGGGCTACGCTGAGGGGGCATTCCCACAAGTATGGTTGTGAAAGGACTCATCTGAAAGTGACTGTCCAGCAGGGTCGGCAGGCTGTCGAACTGTCCTCGGATGACCCTGCACGGGAGGACGTGATCACCGACTCGGGCGCGGCCATCGCCGAGATACCGCTCGGACTTGTGGAGCGCGCCGAGGACGGGGCTCGGAAGGACAGATCGCGGCTTCGGCCTCGCGCCCGGCTGATGACCACCCTCGGGCATGAACTCATCAGCAGCGACGCGGTGGCGCTCACGGAGTTGGTCAAAAACGCCTTCGACGCCGATGCCCGACATGTTCTGATTCGGGTCACCGGAGAAGTCGACATGGACGGGACCATAAATCCCGACACGGGGTCCATCTGGGTTCTGGACGACGGTCACGGCATGGACATCGACACGATCAAAGGTACCTGGCTCGAGCCTGCCACTGCGCATCGGCGTCACACCCACAGGAGCCCGCAGGGCCGCAGGGTTCTGGGTGAGAAGGGTGTGGGCCGGTTCGCCGTGGCCAAGTTGGGCAACGGGCTGGAGTTGGTGTCGAAGGGTGAGAACAGCGAAGAGGTGCACCTGACGGTGGACTGGTCGGCATTCGAGGACGAGGACAAGTATCTCGATGAGATCGAGATAGAACTCGAAACCGTACAAGCCGGGTTGTTCGATCGGAACGGCGTTGTTGAAAGCGTTTGGAGAACCCTGGGCGGTGTGCACCTGCCCGGGGACACGGTCCCGCCGGTTGGTCATGGAACCCTCTTGAAGATCTCGAGCCTTCGGAGCAGATGGAATCAGGATCTGATGGAGGAGATACGACAGTCTCTGTCGCGCCTTGTCAGCCCGTTCGATGACGCGGAGATCGTCAGCGGCATACGGATCGTGCTCGACCTTCCGGAGCGCTTCGGCGCCAAAAGCGGGTTGATCGAGCCGCCGACGGAGATTCGCAAACCCCATTACCGACTGGCCGCCACCGTTGACGAGTCCGGCATTGCCCGGGGTGAGATGGAGTTGAAAGGCGGAAAACACCTGCTGTTAAATCCTCTGTCCCTCCGACCCGAGGATGAGCCGTTGCGGTGCGGTCCTTTCACAATTCGTCTCAATGTCTGGGACCGCGACGCTAAGTCGCTCAGTGCGCTGGTGGGAGATGGAAGCAGTGTGAAGTTGGTCCGGGACACCCTGGATGCCGCGGCCGGCGTCAGTATCTACCGAAATGGCTTTCGGATTCTCCCGTTTGGGGAAAAGGGCGATGACTGGCTCGGTCTTGATCTTCGCCGTGTGCAAGCTCCAACCAGACGCTTGTCGAACAACCAGATAGTTGGATACATCCTGATCGACCGTGACGCCAATCCGGATCTGGTCGATCAGACCAACCGTGAGGGACTGATCGACGGACCGGCGTTCCATGACCTCCGAGCGGCCACCCGTCGTTTGCTCCTGCAGCTTGAGAACGAACGGTACGACATCCGCCCTCGAAGGGAACTCCCACCCAAGGGCGGCGGCCTTCTGGACCGGGTGGATTTGGGGCAGTTGCGAATTGCTGTCTCCGACGCCGTGCCGGGAGATTCCCCCATCCCGGAAATGGTCGCCGACCTTCAGCGGGATCTGGACAACCGCATGGAGAAAATCGGGGAGGTACTTTCCCGGTATCACCGGCTGGCGACACTGGGACAGCTTATCGATCGGGTCGTGCATGAACTCGGCCAACCGATTCCCAACATCCGCCAGAACGCCACCCTGGGAACGGAGGCGATTGAGGAGGCTTTTCAAAGCGACACGACGGCTCCGTCGGGTCTGCTCGACAAACTCTCCGGTTACTTCGAGAAGATCGTCGACCAAGGGCGAGTCGCCAACGACGTCATTCGCCGGATAGCGCCCTTCGGTGGGCGTCGGCGAGGTCGTCCGAAGAGCTGGATGATGGAGGAGGCCATAGAGAACGCCGTTGCCCTTTTGCAAGAGGAAATCAAATCGGTGGGCGCCGAGATTCGCCTGCCGGATACCGCGCACCGGGTATCTGTCGACGGAACCGAGATACAGGAGGTACTGGTCAACCTGCTCAAGAACAGTCTCCACTGGCTGGAGTGGGTGAAGAAAGGATCGAGAGTCATCTCCATTGAGGTGCAACGGAACCCCGACCGAAGTCTTGCTCTTATCGTGGAGGACTCTGGCCCTGGTGTGCAGGAGTCGGATCATCGCCGCATTTTCGAACCCTACTTCACCACCAAGGAAGACGGCGTCGGCCTTGGGCTGACCATCGCGGGCGAGATTGTATCCGACTACTACGGCGGCAAATTGGAGCTGCTGTCGCCGGGCGACCTGGGTGGGGCGCGATTCAGGGCGACGTTGCGGAGAAGAGTGTGACCAACGGGCCGTGGCGGGTGTACGTGGTGGACGATGATCGCCCCATGTCCGAAACGATTGGAGAGTTGGTGGTGCCTGCGGCGCGGAACGAAGCCGGCCAACCACCGGACATCGAGTGTGAACAGTCCTTTGAAAAGGCCATGTCGGTTCTCGAGACCAGGGATTTTGACCTGCTGATCCTTGATGTACGCAACCAGGCCATGGAGGCGAGTGCGCCTGACGCGGACTCCGATCTGGGCAAACAGGTTTACCGCGATGTCCGCTCCCGACGGTTTGTTCCAATCGTGTTCTACACGGCGCTCCCGGCACAGGTGGAACAGCTGGCCAACCCGCCTTTCGTCCAGGTTGTGTCGAAGATCTCGGACAATCATGTGCATGAACTGCGTGAAGCGGTCTCCGCGGCCTTCGATTCAGGGTTTCCCCGCCTCCACAGGGCACTCACGGGTCGTGTGGAGAGTACCGCAAGGAATTTCATGATTGATTTCGTTGAGAAAAACTGGGAGGAACTTCGAGATCACAAAGCCGATGTGGCGCACCTGTTGATGAGGCGTCTCGGCATTTCTCTCGAAAGAGGCGGCACCGAACTGGCCACGGAGCTTGGACTTCCAACAGAGCAAGGCTCGAAGGAGACGGTGCACCCCACCCGCTTTATGTCGCCCTTCCCACCGGCGATTACACGACGGGTGACGTTCTCCATGGGCCGGATGCCCGACACTTGGACGCTGAGGGAAGAGAGAACACACACTGGTACGTCATTCTCACGCCCTCCTGTGACCTTGTGTCCGGTCGGGAAAAGGCGGATTATGTCGTACTTGCGCGATGTCTGCCGCTGGACAGCTTCAAGGAGTATCGACAGTGGATGAATGCGCAGAGCGCCTATGAGGAAGCAGGTTCAAAGCAGAAGAAGCTGGAGCGCCTATTGAGGTCGCGGCCTCATCGCCGACAGGAGGATCGCCACCACTACCTACCTGCCGCATTCGAGGTTCCGGATCTTGTGGTCGACAATCAGGAGATTGTTCACATAGCCTACGAACAACTCGATCTCTACCGTAGGGTCGCGTCTCTTGACAGCCCGTACTCCGAAGAACTCTCGCACCGGTTCAACCGCTACATGGGCCGACTCGGCACCCCTGATCTCGATATCCCTACTGCCTTGCAACGCATGAAAGGTTGAGCCTTGGCGATTCTGTGACGGATCCGAAGGCAGGCTGACCATCTCGAAATGGGCCAAGCTCGCCAAATGCTCCCAGGGACACCGCCCTGCGCAAATCACGGCTTTGATCATTTGGAGGGTCGGTGGATGGGACCGTCACAAGGGGGTGGATAGAATAGTGGCGGGAAGGACTGGTCTGGCAGCTGCAAAGTACAGGAGGACCGATAATCCAAGAAGCAGCCACCCTCGTCACCATATGAAACGAAGACGCCTCGTAGAACTGCTTTGGCTGACACCGCTAGCCCTCTGGGCGCTGTACCACATCTACTGCTCAAACTGAGCTAACTACCCGATTTTTCGAGTGTTCTGTCTGCCACATCCTGTCCTACCACTCTCCCGTCGCGACAGATTCCGAGGAGGACAGATCTGCCCCGTAGCGGTTGGTAGGGAGCCTTGCGGGGTAGGATTCTGTGCCCATGGCGGCTGAAGGCAGCGAGAGGATTGGCTACAGGCGGAAGCTGATCGAGGTGGCGTTGCCGTTGGATGCCATCAGCAAGGCGTCGGTGCGGGAAAAGTCGATTCGGCATGGGCATCCTTCTACTTTGCACTTGTGGTGGGCGCGCCGTCCGTTGGCGGCGGCGCGGGCGGTGTTGTGGGCGTCGCTGGTTGATGACCCGTCGGCTCATCCGGATCGGTTTCCGACCCGGGAGGACCGAGCGTTGGAGCGAAAGCGGTTGTTCGGGATCCTTGAAAAGTTGGTGGTGTGGGAGAACTCCAACGATCAGGGGGTGTTGGAAGAGGCCCGGGCGGAGATCGCGAATTCTTCCGCGGGTGAACTCCCGAAAATCCTTGATCCGTTCGCGGGGGGGGGGGCGATTCCATTGGAGGCCCGGCGTTTGGGCTTGGAGGCCTACGGGGGTGACCTTAATCCGGTAGCAGTGCTGGTCTCCAAGGGCCTGGTGGAGATCCCGCCGCGTTTCGAGAATCTGCCACCTGTGAATCCGGAGGCGCAGGCAGTCATGGCGGTGGGGTCGTGGGAGCGGGCCAAGGGGTTGGCCGAGGACATTTTGTTCTACGGTCGGTGGATGCGGGACCGGGCGTTTGAGCGGATTGGCTATCTGTATCCGAAGGTGACGTTGCCCACATCCGAGGGTGGGGGCGAGGCGAACGTGATCGCCTGGATCTGGGCTCGGACCGTCCGCTCGCCTGATCCGGCCTGGGACGGACACGTTTCTCTGGTCCGTTCCTGGGTGCTCCGGAAAGCAAAGAGAGGCAAGCCGGAGGTGTGGGTGGAGCCAATCGTGGATCGGGTCACTCAGACTGTGACCCATCGAATAAGAGAGGGGGAATGCGACCGAGATGGGACGGTATGGCGCCGCGGTGGGACCTGTCTGGCAACGGGGACGCCGATCGCTTTTGATTACATCAGGGAACAGGGGCGCAAAGGGTTAATGGGCAGAACACTTATTGCCGTGGTGGCCGAAGGACCCCGAGGTCGGGTCTATCTATCTACGGTCTGCAATCCCCATGACCCAGAACCCAGTTGGTCACCACGTACCTTGCTTCCAGAGAGGACTCTTGGATTTCGCGTTCAGCAGTATGGGATGGTGGAGTGGGCGCACCTGTTCGCCGATCGCCAGCTAGTGGCGCTCTCTATGTTCTCGGATTTGTTGGTCGACATGCGCATTCTGGTGGAAGGGCACGCCCGGGCCGCGGGTCTGTTCGACAATGGGGTACGGTTGCGGGATGGAGGATCCGGGTCGACGGCATACGCAGACACGATTGTCACTTACCTGGCCTTCGTATTGGATAAGTGTGCGGACTATTGGTCGACCATCTGCAGTTGGCATAACAGTGGCGAAAAGATGCGAAATACCTTTGGACGTCAGGCGATTCCCATGGTGTGGGACTACGCCGAGGCGAACCCGTTCTCAACGTCGTCGGGTAACTGGATGGGGCAGGTGACCTGGGTGTCGAAAGCGGTAGCGGCGGCACCCGGTGGGGGTGTGGGAGAGGTCGTACAGAGGGATGCTGCAACCCGGATCGAAGAAGTCCTATCGCCGGTGGTGTGTACCGACCCGCCCTACTACGACAACATCTCCTATGCCGACCTGTCGGACTTTTTCTACGTCTGGCTGCGCCGCAACCTGTCGGATGTGTGGCCGGAGGAAACGGCCACTCTGCTGACTCCCAAAGCGGAGGAGTTGATAGCCAACCCCTACCGGGCCGGGTCGAAACAAGCGGCCCGGAAGCACTTCGAGGAGGGGATAACGGAGGTTCTCCAGCAGGTCGCGTCCCACCAGCACCGTGATTATCCGGCTACGATCTTCTATGGCTACAAGCAGCGGGAGATTGGGGATGGAGGCACAGCTTCGACCGGTTGGGAGACCTTTCTACAAGGTCTGGTGGATGTCGGCTTGCAGGTAACTGCCACCTGGCCGATCAGAACCGAGTTGGCCAACCGTCCCGTGGCTCGGGGTACGGCGGCGCTGGCGTCGTCGATCGTGATCGCCTGCCGTCCCCGGGCGACCGAAGCGCCACTGGCTACTCGCCGGGAGTTGCTCGACGCCCTGCAGTCCGAGTTGCCTTCAGCGGTGCGGCGTCTACAGAAGGAGGCCATTCCCCCGGTGGACATGGCCCAGTCGGTGATCGGGCCGGGCATGTCGGTGTTCTCCCGCTATTCGGAGGTCTTGGAGGCCGACGGCGATGCGATGTCCGTCCGCACCGCGTTGACGTTGATCAACGAGATACTGGAGGGGATTCTCTCAGCGGAGGACACCGAGTTTGATCGTGACACGCGTTGGGCGGTGACTTGGTACGACCAGCACGGCCATGCTCCAGGACCGTTCGGGGACGCTGAGACCCTGTCCAAGGCCAAGAACACCTCGGTCACCGGCGTGGTCCAGGCGGGCATCGCAGAGCTGAGGGCGGGCAAGGTGCGTCTTCTGGAACGCAGTGAACTGGACGATGGCTACGACCCGATTGAGGATCCCCGGCGCACGGTTTGGAAACTCACCCATCAACTCATCGGCTGTCTCGATCGATCGGAAGCCGACGCTGGCGATCTTCTCCGCAAAGCGGGCACCGGCCTCGGCGATCGCGCTCGACAACTGGCCTACCTGCTATTCGAGATCGCCAACCGCAAGGACCGGGCCTCCGACGCCGTGGCCTACAACTCCCTCATCCAAGCCTGGCACGACATAGCCCACCACGCCGCCACCCAAACCCCGGTCCCCCCAACCTTGGGAATATAGGTTGCCTTTCCGCATAAGACCGGTTCCTCTCATTACCACCCTACCCCGATTGATCTCGGAGTCATGAACCGAATCCCCCACAATCGGCGCACTGGCCGAACTCCAATCGGTCCTGCCCGGTTGGCTGTGCCCAGTGCCAGCACTGTTGGCCGAAAAGAGTACGGCGTTCTCTCGACCGATAGTGGGGGCGGATGCAATCCGTTGGGCGAAATCACGCCGCGCCACGGTTATCGTTTCCTGCTCAGGCCGTTCCACATCCGACCAGCGTGTGAAGGTCTGGCGTTGGCGACCGTCCGAAGCCCCTGCGGTGGAGGATATGGTTGTCGCCCAGGCAGCGAAGCTTGAGAGGGGTCACATCGGCGACGCATAGGCAACCTTGGAAGAGGAAGGGCTGGCCCCGCAAGCGTTAAGCCTCCTCTGTGCAAGGATATAGCGAGTAGTCACCTCACCTCCGCTACCCTGGTTTGAGTGCTTACGGTGCTCCATATCTCTGACCTGCATCGGACGTCGGATCCTCGTGTCCGCAACGACGAACTTCTTGCTGCTATGTGCAGTGATGCTGGCCGGTGGGAATCTGACGGTATCCCCAACCCGGATTTGATTGTCGTGAGCGGTGATCTCGTACAGGGCGCTGATGTTGATGCCCCCGATCCCGACCACGAGATCAACGCCCAATATGCTGAAGCGGGCGACTTGTTGAAGGATCTGGCCCGGGAGTTTGTTGACTATGACCTCAGTCGTGTAGTCATTGTTCCTGGCAATCACGATGTTCACTGGGGGAGAGCCAGGAACTCAATGGAGGCACTTACAGAATGCCCGACACGGATTGCCGACAAGTCCCTGAAGCCTGATTCCAGGATGCGGTGGTCTTGGCAGGAACAGCAGGCCTACGAGATTGTAGATGGACAAATGTACGCCTCTCGTTTTGATCACTTCCGTCAGTTTCGGAGAGATTTCTACGCTGGTCTTGATTCGAACCCAGTGGTGGCAGGCGAAAGTGACCTTGTCTTTGTGGAGCACTTGCCCTTGGGCGTAGCAGTGGTAGGACTACCCTCCTGGTACGGAAACGATTGTTTCTGTCATGTAGGTGACATAGACCGGTCGGCCTTGTCTTTGTCGCGGAGACTACTTACGAACTCGCAAGCTCCCCTTGGCATCGCCGTGTGGCACCACAGTGTAGTAGGCGGACCTCGATCCCAAGACTACATGGACAAGCTTGTCGTCCACAGGCTAATCGATTATGGTTTTACAGTTGGCCTTCACGGCCATCAACACTATCCTGATGCAGCCCCTTATGAGTTGCGCCTCCCAAACTTAACATCAATGGCTGTCATAGGTGCTGGTTCCCTAGCCGTAGGTGATGATCAACTTCCTCCTGGTGAGCGCCGTCAGTTCAATGTCGTTGTGATAGACCCGGAGAAGGCATCTATCACCGTTCACGTAAGGGCAATGTCAGCAGAAGGCATATTCTCTGGCTCGTATCGCGAAGACTTTGGTGGCAAGACCTTCATCACTCTCGATCTTCCTACCTCACCGTCGCGACCCAGCCCTCCTTCGGGCAGGCAATTACTCGACAAGGCAGTAACGGCCGTTGGACTTAGGGATTACGAGGAAGCCGTGAAGTGTCTATCGAAGGTCACCGATCCTTTCTACTCCCAGGCCAAACGCCAGACAATGATTGAGGCGCTGCAGGGTCTTGAGCGCCACCAAGAACTGCTTGATATCTTGATACCTCCCCAGAATGCTGATGAGGCTACCTTGGCCATTGCCTTGCTAGTGGACACTGGTCGTTTTGATGAGGCCTTGATGGTGCTCGAGGAAGCCTCAACGTTGTTCGACAGTGCTCATCGTTTGGCGCTGACTGGGAAGATTGCTGCTGAAAGGATGTTGTATAGTGAACCCAGTTGAAAAGAGAATCGCGTTCAAAGTCGAGTTCCCACGGATTCTGCAACTCCTTGCTGATCAGATATATCAGTCACCACTCGCCCTGTTGCGTGAGAACACACAAAATGCTTTCGATGCCATCCTGATGAGACAAGAGCTGTGTCCTGAATTCAGCCCTGAAATCCGGGTGACGGTTGATGATGAGATGGTAACCGTTGTGGACAACGGTGATGGAATGACCGCTGAGCAAATAGAAACGCATTACTGGTATGCGGGTAAGAGTGGTAAGAATAACGAAATTGCCCGCGCGGCCGGTGTAGTCGGCACGTTTGGAGTGGGTGCTCTTGCGAACTTCGGCGTTGCTGAGGAACTGACAGTGGAAAGCGAGTCATTCCACACGGGTGAGCGTACCCTCTCGTCGGTTCGTAAAACGGAGTTGTCTACCGAAACCGAGACCATCCTTGTTAGACCAATGGATCCTACTGGAGTTCCCGGGACGACCGTTCGAGCGCGCTTGAGCAATACGAGTAGAATCTCAATTGAAGAGGCGCGCCGATACCTACAGGAGTTCGTAGAATTCGTAGACATCCCGGTTCTTTTCAACGGAGAGATGATCAGCGGTGCTAGTTACAGAGACTTTCTGCCGTCGGAGAGATATGCATGGAAGGAACAACACCATAAGGTGTCGATCGCAGGGACAGTGAAGGGTGATTTGGAGGTCATTGGCATGGCTTCGGGTGAACTGCGTGTTGTTATTGAGAATGTCACATCGGTAACAGGTCTGGGCAGGGCGGGGGGGATTGTCCTTTTGCAAGACCGCAATGCAATCCGTGCATTGCGTTCAGGATTCGGCCTTGCGACTGTCGCTATGCAGTCTCTGTACCGCTGGGGCGGCTTGGCGGATCTTTCCTTCTTGAAGCCTACTGCAGGGCGTGAGGCGCTGGACATGTCATCGACACAGGTGCTACAACAAATCGTCCAGGCTCTCGATAACTTGGTGTCGCCGATAGCTGCTCAACACTCTGGGTCCTTCGCTAACGACGGCTTCCTTCGCTGGGTGGCTGCTACGCGGCAGTTCGGGCTCTGTGGCCCGATGGAAGTAGCACCACTCCCTACCGGTAAACCCGAAGAGCTAAGGTCTATCGTGAAGCGCAGCGGACTTCGATACTATGGGGGCCGTGATTTGTCCGTCATCGACACCTATGCGAGCCAAGACGAACCTCTTATTGTACTCTCCCGCCGGAACCCGCGACGCCAATGCGAACGTGGATATCTTCTGGCTAGAGGCATTCAGGAGGTAGATACAACACCGCGCGTGACAAAGACACTGCCGTTGTCTAATCAGAGTATCGCTCACACTGCCCTTGCTATTCGGATCTCAAGTATTCTTGAAGAGGACTATTTCCTCAGTGCAGACATCCGATTTGGTCAGATTACCGGAAGACTCCCTGTACTAGTGACCGAGACTAAAGGGCCTGTCGTCATATATCTTGATCCAGATTCGACTTCTGTGGTTCCCTTATTAGCTCTTTATCGTGATGACTTCAATGCATTCGGTCCTTTTGTGAAAGATTTCGTCCGTTCGATAGTGTTCCCAAGAGTCTCGAGACTCGTACCCAGTAGTACGCGGGAAGGAGCGGAGGCCTTTCTACGCCATCTTCGTTCAAATCGAGAATGGTTCGAATACGACCTCGAGGACAAGGCAGACCTGGAGGAGATCCTAGAGGAGCTTCGAGCAGGAAGGCTGTCTCTGGCTGCAGCGACTCGACACTTGGAGAGTACCTCTCGATCATACGTAGAAGTGAGTCCTGCGGGCACCGTGCCCTTAACCTCGGTCGTTGAAGGCATTGAGAACCAGCCTGGCAGTGAAGAGCATGCTGAGTCATTTGGTCCCCGCCCTTCAATCGACCGTCGGAACGAAGAAACAAAAGCTCTCATCCTGACCAGTGATGTTCCGATCATAAACGGCTATGCATGTTTTCTATCATTAAGTACACGTGTGCAGCGTGAGAAAGGCGAGTTTTTTTTGCAACCCCACTCAACGGACGTGGTGTGGGGAGGGAAGAAGGTTGTCTTTGTGTTTCAGCATCATTCAGGAAGATTCGGACTCTATTACGACATTCTGTGTCCACAACTTGTGGCAGAAGTGGCAGGTGGCGGCCCCAGGATCACATCAACCATTCTGACGAAGGACCGAACCTTTATTCCGATCCCGAAGGAGATTGCTCCGGCCTTTTTACCTGTGTCAGGTGAAAGAAAGAGATTGGAAGTGAAATGCGACATCCTGTACTTGGATGGAGCAGACAGCCTTGCTTAGGCGAGTCAATTACATTCCTGTAGGGTTTGCCTCGTGGGAGTTAGGATGGGCGGAAGGTTTCCTTCCTCCCACAAATAGGGGGTCTCCCCTTTCAAACCTAATTGAGGCAGGGGCATCACGGTAGCCTTGCAGCGCGGCGCGGGGGATACCTGCAACAGGAGGGGGTAGAATTTGGAACGCATGGAGAAGCTGGGTGGACCGGTGCCGTACAGGCGGAAGCTGATAGAGGTGGCGTTGCCGCTGGATGCTATCAGCAAGGCGTCGGCGCGGGATAGGTACATCCAAAGTGGCCATCCCAACAAGATGCATCTGTGGTGGTCTCGAAAACCGTTGTCGGCGGCGCGGGCGGTGCTGTGGGCGTCGTTCGTGGATGATCCCTCGGCACATCGGGATCGGTTCCCAACCCAAGAGATGCGAGAGGAGGAGCGTAGGCGGCTGTTCGCGATCTTGGAACAACTGGTGGTGTGGGAGAATTCCAACAACGCTCAGGTGTTGGATGATGCGCGTGCTGAGATTGAGAAGTCCTGCGATGGCGGGTTGCCGAATGTGGTGGATCCCTTCTGTGGTGGGGGAGCGATCCCGTTGGAAGCGCGGCGGCTCGGTCTTCCGGCATATGGAGGTGATTTGAACCCGGTGGCGGTGCTTGTCTCTAAGGGGCTGGTGGAAATCCCGCCGCGTTTCGCGGGCCTGCCGCCTGTTAATCCCGAGGCGTTGCAACACCTGGGCACGGGTATTTGGGACCGAGCACAGGGGCTGGCTGAGGACATCGGCTACTACGGTCGTTGGATGCGGGAGCAGGCGTTGCATCGGATCGGTCACTTGTATCCGAAGGTAAGGTTGCCCGGTCTCGATGGGGAAGATGAGGCTAACGTGGTTGCCTGGTTGTGGGCGCGGACGGTGATGTCCCCTGATCCGTCTTGGAGTGGTCATGTCCCATTGGTTCGTTCCTGGGTGCTGCGCCGGGCAAAGAAGAGTAAACCGGCGGTGTGGGTGGTGCCGGTGGTTGATCGGGCCGGTCAGGTCATTACCTATCGGATTGAGGAGGGAGACGATCCGCCAACGAGAGGGACGGTTGACAGGCGGGGTGGGATCTGTGTTGCTACCGGGTCCCCGATCAGTTTTCCTTATATCAGGGAGCAGGGTCGCCGGGGGAAGATGGGCAGGGTGTTGATCGCAGTGGTGGCCGAGGGGAACCGGGGCCGCGTCTATGTTCCGCCGGTTGGACAGCCTCAGGCACCTGAACCAAGTTGGCAACCAACCTCCCCTCTTCCCAAGAACCCCCGGGATTTCAAGACTCCCCTCTATGGCTTGACCAGTTGGGCCGATTTGTTCACGGATCGTCAGCTTGTGGCGTTGGCGATGTTCTCGGATCTGTTGGGTGAAGTGCGGTCGGTGGTGGAGGTGGATGCTCGGGCGGCGGGTTTAGTGGATGACGGGATGCGTCTGCGGGATGGTGGTTCCGGTTTGGTGGCTTATGCCGATGCGATAATGACTTACTTGGCCTTTGTGATCAACAGATGTGCCGATATTTGGGCAACCCTGGTGTCATGGCAGCCGGGAGGGGAAAAGATCGGCCATGTCTTCGAAAGACAGGCCGTTCCCATGATTTGGAATTACGCTGAAACCAACCCGTTTTCCTCCTACCGGGGTAACTGGTCAGGCCAGTTGAATTTGGTGGTGAAAGCGATTGAGAGATTGCCTTCTAGAGGGAAGGGGGCAGTTTCACAGAGAGATGGGGTGGCTCGACTCAGTGAGGTGGAGAACCCGGTGGTGTGCACTGATCCTCCTTATTACGACAACATCTCTTACGCTGATCTGTCTGATTTCTTCTATGTGTGGATGCGTCGCAACTTGTCCGACGTGTGGCCGGAGGAGACTGCCACTCTGCTGACGCCTAAGGTCGAAGAGTTGATTGCGAACCCATACCGCGCCGGGTCGCGGAAGGCTGCAAAGGAGCATTTCGAGGGTGGAATGTCGGATGTTCTTCAGCGGATCGCTGCTTCGCAGAATCCTGGATTCCCGGCCACCATTTTCTATGCCTACAAGCAGCAGGAGAGCCGCGATGGTGATACTGCTTCCACTGGATGGGAGACCTTTCTTCAGGGATTGGTGGATGCGGGGTTGCAGGTTACAGCTACTTGGCCGGTTAGAACGGAAATGGGCAACCGGATGCTGGCGTTGGGATCGGCGGCATTGGCGTCATCGGTTGTCATCGCATGTCGTCCCCGTCCACACAATGCGACTCTGGCGACTCGGCGGGAGTTTCTCGACGCTCTCCAATCCGAGTTGCCGGAGCGGGTGCGACTTCTGCAGGATCAAGCTATCGCTCCTGTGGATATGGCGCAGTCAGCGATCGGGCCGGGGATGGAAGTGTTTTCTCGGTATGCGAGGGTGGTGGAGGCCGATGGGGATGAGATGCGGGTCCGCACGGCTCTTGCCCTCATCAATGAGGCATTGGAGGAGGTGCTGTCGTCCGAGGAGACCGAATTCGACGCGGATACCCGTTGGGCGCTTACGTGGTATGAGCAGCACGGCCATGAATCTGGGCCATATGGAGACGCGGAGACGTTGTCCAAGGCCAAGAACACGTCCGTGGCCGGGGTGGTAGAAGCGGGGATAGCCGAATCCCAGGGAGGCAAAGTGCGGTTGTACACCCGCTCGGAACTGGACCCGGAGTGGGACCCAGTGGAGGATCGGCGTCCGACGGTGTGGGAACTCACCCAACACCTGATGAAGCGTCTGGACCGTTCCGAGGTGGGGGCGGGTGACCTCCTGCGGAAGGTGGGCTCCGGGATGGGTGAGCGGGCGCAGCGCTTGGCTTATCTTCTGTATCAGATTGCTGACAGCAAGGGTCGGGCCAAAGACGCGGTGGCGTACAATGGCCTCATCCAGGCTTGGCATGACATCGCGGGCCACGCGGCCGCTGAACCAACCCCGGTAGCTCAGACTCTCGGAGGGATGTAGACGATGGCCGTTACCAATCATGAGCGGGTCGGTAAGGCGTTGATGTTGGTGCGCGACGCTATTCGTCCCGAGGTCGAGCAGATGTGGCGGGGACGGTTCGGTAACCGGTGGATGGAACAGGTGAGGCAGAGGATTTCTCATCATGTCGGCGCCGCCAGCCCCGATGATCTCGCCTTTCTGCTGAGGGGTATGGACGCCACTTGGGATCAGTTCTTTCGACAGACACAGTCCCGGTCGACCCGTAGCTATCTGCACCTGTTGTGGGATGCCCGCAACGATTGGGCACACACCAAACGGTTCAGTTCCGACGAGACCCTTCGCATCCTTGACCACTGTGAGATGATGCTCCAAGCCTTCCAGGCCGGAGAGGCGGCGGAGGAGGTACAGGAACTCAAGCGCAGCCTTCGCCGCCAGATGTTCGCCGAGGAACGGCGGACTGCCGAGAGGCGAGCGGCCGCCGGGGCTACCAAAGGAGAACCGCTGGCGGGGTTGAAACCGTGGCGAGAGGTGATAACTCCCCACCGGGACGTACGGGAGGGTCGGTTCGCCCAGGCCGAGTTCGCCGCCGATCTGCGCCAAGTGGTGAGGGGTGAGGCGGCCCCCGAGTACGGAGACCCCGTGGATTTCTTCGCCCGCACCTTCATCACCGACGGGTTGCGCGACCTGATCCGTAACGCGGCCCGTCGCCTGTCCGGCCAAGGAGGCGATCCGGTGGTGGAATTGCAAACCGGATTCGGGGGAGGCAAGACGCACAGCCTGATCGCCCTCCATCACCTGGCCTCGGGCGAGACCGGTCTTCCCGGGGTCGGGGCGGCGCTGGACGACGGCTACCTGTCGGTGCCCGAAGAGGTGCGGCGGGCGGTGTTCGCCGGGCAATGGGTTTCGACCTCCACGCCCGTGGTCGGGGAGGATGGCGTGGAGATCCGAACCCTTTGGGGCCACATCGCCTACCAGTTGGGGGGTGTGGAGGGGTATCGGATGGTGGCCGACGACGATCGCAACGCCACCAATCCCGGCGACAAGCTGGTTGAGTTGTTCCGCCGGTACGGCCCGGTGTTGATCCTGATCGACGAATGGGTGGCCTACGCTCGCAGCCTGCCCATGGCGAGGGGGGAGAGGCGGCTTCCGGCCGGTGACTTCGACACGCAGTTCACGTTCGCCCAGGCGCTCACCGAGGCGGCCGCGGCGGTGGACAACGCCCTGCTGGTGATCTCGGTCCCCGCCTCCAGCGACCCCGGTGGGGACAGCCTGGAAGTGGGAGGGGAGAAGGGTCGCATAGCGCTCGACCGGCTGCGCCACGTGCTGGCCCGCAAGGCGGCGCAGTGGCGCCCTGCCTCATCCGAGGAGTCGTTCGAGATCGTTCGCCGCCGCCTGTTCGAGCCGGTGGAGCAGTCGATGGCGCGCCACAAGGACGCGGTGGTCAAGGCCTATCACAAGTTCTACATGGACAACGCTGGCGAGTTTCCCTCCGAGACGAGGGAGCGGGACTACATGCGGCGGATGGATGCCGCCTATCCGATCCATCCAGAACTGTTCGACCGGCTCTATCAGGACTGGTCCACCCTGGAGAGGTTCCAGCGAACCCGCGGAGTGCTGCGCCTGATGGCGAGCGTCATCTCGGAACTGTGGGACCGGGACGACACTTCGTTGACGATCATGCCGGGAATGGTCCCGATGGATTCGGCGAAGGTGGTGCCGGAGCTCACCAGGTATCTGACCGATCAGTGGAAGCCGATCATCGACCAGGACGTGGACGGCACCGGGTCGCTTCCTCTGCGTTTCGACCGGGAGCGGGAGAACCTGGGCAGGTACGGGGCCTGCCGCCGGGTGGCCCGCGCCACCTACCTGGGGTCGGCGCCGCTTCCGGCGGACCGGCGCGGCATCGATCGGACCCGCATCGTGCTGGGGTGCGTCCAGCCCGGCGAGCGGCCCGGGGTGTTCGGTGATGCCCTGCGGCATCTGGCCGGAGATGCGACCTTTCTCTACAACCGGCAGATGAGGTACTGGTACGACACCAAGCCGTCCCTCACCAAGCTGGCGTCGGACCGGGCGCTCTCCAGCTACACCGACGACGACGCCGACGTGGAACTGCGCCGGCGGATCCAGAGGATAAAACCCACAGATTCGCTTGGCGCCGTTCATGTGTTTCCCGACGGTCCGGGCGACGTTCCCGACGAGGATGACCGGGTCCGGCTGGTGATACTGCCTCCCAGGCACCATCACGAGCGAGGGATCGAATCGCCGGCCGTTGTGTTGGCCCGGGAGATCCTGGAGCAGCGGCGGGGCGGGCCCCGCATCAACCGGAACATGCTGGTGTTCCTGGCCGCCGAGAAGGCGCGGGTACCCGAGTTGCGCCAGGCCATGCGCAGCCGGATGGCCTGGCAGTCCATCCTGGACGACCGGGGCGAATACGACCTCAACCTGACCCCCTCGGACGTCAACCAGGCCGAGACCAGGTTGAAGGAGGCTGACAAGACCGTCGGTTTACGTGTGGACGAGACGTTCAGCCAGGTCTTGTATCCCGTGCAATCTCCCGGCCAGTCCGAAATCCGCTGGACGGCGGTGCGGGCGGGGAGCGTCGGCAATCTGGCCGAGCGGACGGCGCGCAAGCTTGAGTCCTCGGAGCACTTGATCCCGAGCTACCACGGCACCCGGGTCCGCCGCGATCTCGACCGGCCGGAGGCGCGGCTGTGGAAAGAGGAGGGCGGAGGGACGCATATCCGTATCCAGGACCTGTGGTCCTATTACTGCCGTTATCTCCACATGCCCCGCCTGGCCGGATTCGGGGTTCTTCAGTCCGCCATCTCCGGGGCCGGGGGCGTGGGCAGCTTCAGCTGGCAGACCGAGACCTTCGCCCACGCCGAGTCCTACGATGAGCAGTCCGACCGCTACCTGGGCCTCCAGGTAGGACAAAATGTGAACGTGACCCGAAGCCGCGAGGCGGTGCTTGTCCATCCAGATCGTGCATGGGCTCAGATCGAGGCTGACAGAAGGGCTTCATCCACCGACGGTGATGATTCCGATGAGTCGGGAGATGGCACTGGCGGCGGTGGAGAAGGCGATGAAAACGGTGGCGCAGGCAACGGAATACGGCCTGCGAAGCCGCCGCTCACCCGCTTCTACGGCCAGGTCGAACTGGATTCGGTCAGGGCCATTCGCGACCTGGAGAGCATTCTCAAAGAAGTTGTCTCGCACCTCCGTCGGGTGGGCAAGGAGGTGACCATCTCGCTTGAGGTGAACGCCACAGCCGAGAAGTTCGATGATCGCATAATGCGGGTAGTCAGGGAAAACGCCACTCAACTCGGTTTCAAGTCCCACGAATTCGAGAAGTAACCTCGGATCAAGTTGCGTCGAGCGTAAGGGTCGGTGCAACTGAAACCCACCTGAGACGGCCAGCGGCGACTCCGTTGGTCGCTTTGAGCGATCAGCCCCAGAAGATGCTGGTCGGGTCTCGGTCTACTTCGGTGATCAGATCATCGATCAGCGGAGTGGGAGGGACCAGGCCGTACTCGCGGAACTGCAGATTCCGGTCACTCCAATAGAGCGACCACTCGTTCCGGATCTTGGTGTAGCGGAAGCGACAGATCGGGTGGCGGGTCCATTCGGGTCCCATGTCGTCGTGCCACGGGGGTCGGCATTCGAGGATGGTGACGGCGCGGTCGGTGAGGTCGATCTCGTAACGGATCAGGCCTTGGGCGCGGGGAGGCAACCTGGCGTTGCGTTGGTCCATCCACTTCCGCACCCTGGTCAGACCCGATTCTGGTATCACGCTCTCATGGTAAGCCAACGACCCCGATTGTCTTCACCAACATGCCCTCCCCGGTTAGGGACTCTTCGCGGGGATGGGTTGTTGGTGTTAGGCGCCGTGGTAAAGGCGGTCGAGGTCCACCAGTTCGATGTCGGCACGCTGCTCGGAGGCCTCGATCAGGGGAGGGGCGAATCCTCTCAGCGAGAAGAGCATGCGCTTGAGGGTGGGGGACAGGGACACTCGACCGCGTTCGGCCAGCAGGTGGGCGAGACGGTCCAGGCGAGCAAGATCGGGGAGGTCGAGTTGGGTCGCCTTGGCCTCTCCCACGACCTGGAGCATCAGGCGTCCCGGTTGGTTCACCTCGGCGGAGGGAGCGGCTATGTCCATTTCGAAGGATCGGCGGTGGCCGGGGTCGTTGACCCGCACCCGGTGGGCAGGGCCGATGGCGGCGCCCAGGGTTGCGGAGCCCGCGTATCGGTTGACCCAGTGGCGGCAGAGTGACTCGAAGTGCGGGCCGATCACCTGGGAGCGGTAGGTCCGGGCGGCGGTGGCCCAGACTTCGTTGGCTCGACGTTGCTCCAACATCACCCGGTGGCGGCGGGTGATCAGATGGTGAAAACGCACGATGGGGTCGGCGATGCGATACAGGGGCCGCCGAAGGGTCAGCAGATCGTCGTCGCGCACCACGAACCCGGCAGTGGTCATCACCTTGAGGTGGTGGACTATATCGCCCGGGGCCCGGCCCACCGCGGCGGCTATCCGTCCCTGGGAGACGGGACCTGGGGCGATGGCCTGCATCAGCGAGTAGTAGGGCGCCTCGGCGGTGATCCGGGGATCTTCCCGCAGCAGGTATTCGTCCTCCCTGAAGAGGGCATGGGAGGGATTGAGGACCGTGGAGGCCAGCCAGTCGGCGAGTTGGTCAGGGTGGGCGGGCGCGCCGACGGCCGCAGTCAGGTCTTTGTATCCGGCGGCGCCGCCAACGATGGAGTCGATGGCGAATGCCGCCTCCGGGTCGTCGATGCCCCAGAAGCCCCGGGCTTGGCGGTAGTCGAACGACGCCAGCGGCATGTCGAGCGCCGCCCGTCCTCGCATAGGTGAGGTCCCGCTGAGGATGGCGGTCATCACCGACATAGCCGATCCGCACAAGATGACGGTTACCGGCGACGGCCAATCCGACCCCAGGTTTCCGGCTGCGGTCTCATCGATCAGCGCCTGGACGGTCGAGTCCAGTTCCGGGCTGGTGTGACGCAGATAGGGGTATTCATCCAGCACCAGAACCTGGGGTCCGCGCCGGCGTTCCCCGAGCATGGTCGCCGCATAGCCCAGGGCGGAGCTCCAATCATCGAAGCGAAGGGGCGGTGCTCCGGGATGGTGGTGACTCAGAGTTGTCGCAAACCGATCCAGCGCCGTGCGGGATTCTTCTTGAAGGGCGAGGTGATACACCCCGCCGACCGACTTCACCAATCCCCTCAGTATGTGGCTCTTGCCGAAGCGACGCCGACCGTACACGATCCCCAACCGCAACCGCGGTCCCGGCGCAGTGGCAAATCCGGTCAGATCGGCCCATTCGACGTCGCGGTTGTACACATTCGGCGGCTTCTCGGTCATGTCATCTCTGTCGCTTCACTTTTGATATAGTATAACTCGATTTATACGAAATAGAGTTATAAATATGTCCTGGTATTGCTACCCTTGAAGGAGACCGGGATGGGGGAGTCGCATTGATGCCGATTTCTCGGCGGAAGTGACCGGATGTCTGATGCGAGCCGGCCGAGGACTCGTTATCGGGATTCTTCAGCCCGCTCCCACATATGGGGTGTCCGCCATTGTGATCAACCACTCCAAGAGATAATCCTCCAGGGAGAGTCCCTTCCGGGCCGCCTGGGCTGAGAGGATCGCCAGCGTCTCGTCGGGGATGTCTTCGATGGTGATCGACACGGCCATTGACTCAATTATGCAGCAAACGCCACCGTCATAAGGGCATTTCCCCGAGCCGATGTATTCTGGTAGGACAATGGCTGACCAATTGGACGTTGACGCGATGATCGCCCGTTACCGGGCGCGGGCGGAGGCGGTCCGGGAACGCTCGCTTCCTCCCGTGGCCGGCGCCGAGCGGCGACGGTTCATCAAGCAGGCGGAGGAGGACTACATGGACTACGCGCTGGTGGGCGCCGCCGAGTGGTCCGTCGAGGAAGGCCACCTGGTTCTGCGCATCCCCCTGGGTGGCGGGGGTTAGCAGCGACGGCAAAGCCTTAAGCGCAAGAGTCTCCTGTGCTTGTCAGCCAGTACTTCATTGACAGAAGTCGAATAGACCTTGCCGCGAGGGGTGTCGATCAACCCCTTGTTCGTGAAGTCGGCATGTAGGGCTTGGTCGCTGGAGTAGAGCAGTCTGGCGCCACTGATCTGTGCCAACGCGATGATGTGATGGTCGTCTGATTGGATTCGTGTAGTGGCGGCCTCGTGCTGTCGAGCCAATCCCGTTGCGCGGTGATCTGCTTTCTCGTCTTTCTCCTGCCGGACAAGACCTGCTCGAATAGCTTCGACAAGCCACCTGTCGAAACCGGCCTTCCTATATTCGCACCTCAGTCGCCGACCTCCTACAACAAGCTTAATTCTCCTGCTCTCAACCTGACCCAAGAGGTAACCGCCGGCGCTGCCTACATTCATCAATAGTCCCCCGACGACATTCGCGTCGACGATGACGCACATGACTCACCCGGACATGGAACGCCGCAACTCCTCCATGAAGAACTTGCGATAGCCGGCAGGTGCGCCTTCGATGTTCCCAAGGCGGTCCACACTGATGGAGTAAATGTGCACTGCTTGCTCCTGTCGCTTGAAATACAAGATGGATACGTCCTCTGGCCGCAGTCCCGCGGTCTTGTCCCGGACAGCCATCCTTACCCGGTCGATGATGAAATCGCTGTGAGTCTCTACAACGATCTGCCGACCGGTCGTCCGTCCATTCTTTGAGTCCGCCACGATCTGGCAGAAAAGGCTCCCCAAGGCGGCAGCGGCGCTTGGATGCAGGTGTACCTCGGGCTGTTGTAGCAGCATCAACCTCGGCCCATCACGGCGCAGAAGCTCCGTGATGAGCGGAAGCACCTGGCTCACGCCGTAGCCGATGTCGACCAGGTTACGCATAGGTCCCTTACGCTGGTAACCGGACTTTCGGAGCCGAATCTGAAACGGGGCGCTCTCGACTCTGCCGAGCCGACGCACATCGATCTCTGTGAAGAGCCCCGCCTGGTTGCCGAAGTCCTGAAGCCGAGCCTTCAGCGAGTCCCACATTTCCGGCTCTCGTAACGCCAACTGAGCGAGATACATTGGGACGTAGTCACCCTCGGGATCGGGCGTGGCCCGCGCCGGGTCGTATGTCCGCTTGGGCTGTGATCGTACCGGCGCGCTTGCGAACACACCTCGGACACCTACGTCATAGCTCCCGAAGTCGGGATCCATATATGCATGCTTCAGATTGTCCGTAATCTGAGCTATGTCCTCACTTGAGATGAGCGGGGAACCTTCAATGGGTCTGGTCCGTTTCTCTAATGGCGACTCCGCCTCATGTCTGATCAGGAGCACGTATTCCAGATACCCCAGCGCGTAACTGATCGATGGCAACTCCCTGGTGTGGGGCCTTGGGAAGTGACGACGTCGGGCAACTTCCCAGGCACCACGCGGACCGCCGTAGGTGATATGGGTTCTATCAGTGTCGCTGAACCGTTGCTCGACCCAGTACTCACCCTGTGAAACCCGTCGCCGTATTGGTACCGGTGCCGACAGGTAATCGGCGAAGTCAACGTGCGTCGCCACCGTGGCCGTCTTTGCTCTCGTCCTGACTGCAATCTCCAGGGTTGCGCCGAAATTGTCAGGTGGGTTACCCCGTGCACCACTGCGATATACGATCTCATCGAAGCTCCCCAAGTCATAGGGAGGTTCCTTGAAATCCGGCACCCGATCGGCATAGACGACATCCAACATGGCCCGGAGCATCGCCATCAGAGAGGTCTTGCCTGTGCTGTTGTCGCCAACGAGCAGAGTAAGGGGTGCCAAACGGGCGGTCTGCGACCCGACAAAACAACGGTAATCGCGAACTGTGATGCTGTTAATGGTGTCCAAAACAACCTTTGCCGAGTGCCGCTCCCTGGGAAAGAGCCTAACCGGGTTTCCGATGATGGCGCCAGTTAGTGCGCTACCGACCGGCGTTGCCGGACGTGCTGTTCCTCATCGGCAACCGTCCGCTTCGTCGGGCGGCCCGGCGTTCTGACTCCAGGCGTTCCAGGTCCACTCCCTGGGTGTTGAGGAAGGTGAAGGCATCCGCGATGCGGGTGTGGCCTGCCACCTCGGCGATCTGGCGGTGCATCTCTATGCACACCCGCCGGTAGTTGGGGTGACCGGCCGGCTGGGTGCGCAACTCGATCAGATGCAGGGCCTGCCGGGCGTTCATCTCCATCATGAACCTGATGTGATAGGCGAAGGGCACCGTGTACTGGGCGACTTGGCGGCCCAGGGAGTCCCTCACCCGCTCGTAGAACTCCCCGGCATCCTCCAGCGTCCGGTCCCAGAGGCCACCCAGGCCGGCGTCCGATAACTCCTCTGGCCGCTCGTGGCCGAGCCGGGTGGTGAGCGGCTGCCACTCGATGGTCATCATCCGGTGGCGTTGAAGGTCCCGGAACGCCCCGAAGTCGCAGACCACGTCGAAGCGGTAATAGGTTCGCTCGAGGGCCCTGCCCGGCTTGTGGCGCCGGTTGCGGCGCTCTCCCACCAGCGAGGTGATCAACTCGGTGATCCGGATCGGTGACATCCGGGCCACCGTCTCCCGGAGCTGGGTGTCCGGGAGCTCCGAGACGCTGTACAGGGCGGCGGCGGCCAGCTTCCGTTCGGCGTCGGGGTCCCAGTCGGTGAGGGTCACCTCGGGCGCGGGATCCGGGCGGACGCCCAGGCGGTCGGCGATCTCCTCCAGGCGGGAACCGGTCTCGGAGAGGTAGTCGCTCCACATAACTCCCCGGTCGGGGAGGTCCACCCGGGTGAGAAAGGAGGGGATCACCTTGCGCAGTTCGGTGAGCATCATTCTCCCATAATCCCGAACCTCTTGTAGAGGGTGAGACTGCATCCGGATCAGGGCCATCTCGTAGGCCTGGCCGGTGGCGTAGATGCCGACGTTGGAGAGCGTCGCGGCGGGGAGTAGCCCACGGATCGAGTCGAAGGCCTTGGCCCGGATGGCGGCCCGGTGTATCCAGGCCGGGTCTCCCTCCCGGCGGGGGTGGCGCTTCGTGAAGTAGTCGATCATCACCGGGCGCATCTCCCGGTAGGTCTCGAACAGGCGGTCCATCATGGCCAGATAGTCATCCCGGAGAGGTGAGTTCTCGATCTCAGGCGGACAGTGGAACCGGTACCGGCCTCCGAGGGGCTGGTCGTAGGCGATGTAGCGGGTGGACTGCTCGAGATAGGCGGCCAGACGTCCCCACTCAAGCACCTTGGTGAGGAGGTTCGAGGCCTGCTCGCAGGCGAGGTGCACTCCTCCCAACTGCGCCACGGAGTCGTCCCCGTACTCGTAGAAGACCCGTTTGTAGAGGTCCTCGGCTCGCTTGAGCTTGATGAGCGGATCCTCCCGGCTCATCTCGGTTGCGATCGCCTCGATTCCGACATCGGGATCGGTGACGAACTCGTCCAGGAAGAGGCGACGGAGGGACTTGTGGGTTCGGCTGTAACGGGCGAACAGGGCGCCTTTCACGACTTCGGGGAGATTGATCAGCGCGAACACCGGACCGTCGAGGTCGGTGAAGAACCGGCTGAGGATCCCGCGCTCGGACTCGGTGAAGGACTCGTGGTGGTACGCCATGGACCTAATAATGATATGGGCGGGCGGTCACGCGGTACCGTATCACCTGATGGGGTCGGTTGTCTTCCGAGTGGTGATCGGTGCGCTGGTGATCTTCGCCATCGTCCTGGCGGTGGTTCCCCTGCTGGCCGCCCTGGATCTGGCCCGGGGAGGGAGCGGCTTCGGGATCTGCCCCGATGGGGTCTTTCTGTGCTCCGACCCGTATCTGCCGGTGGCCCGGCTGACCGGCCTGGTTGGACTGGCCATGGGAGCGGTGGCGGTTGGGATCCGCTTCGCCCGCCGCGGTCTCCGGTGGGCCGAGCGCCAGGAGATGCCTCCTCCGGGGTAGCGGACTCCCCCGGCGGCCGGGAGTCATGCCCCGAGGATCATCCGTCCCGGAGCCGGATGCCCATCTCCTCCAGGCTCTCGGTGGCGATGAACAGTCCCTCCGACGAAGCGCAGACTGTCTCTCCCGACAGCAATTCGGCGTCAACCACCAGTCGCTTCCCGCGACGCTGCTTCACCCGGCCCCGCACCCACAGATCCGGATCGTCCACCGGTGCGGGGCGGCGGAACCGGATCTCGATCCGGCCGGTGACCACCATCGTGTGGTGGGAGAGGATCGCCGCCCACACCGAGATCTCATCGAGGGTGGTGGTGACCACTCCGCCGTGCAGGGTCCCGTAGGTTCCCCTCAACTCTTCGCGGGGATGGAAGTCGGCGATCGCATGGCCGTCACGGAAGCGAAACCCCTCCATCCGCAACCCGTGGGGGTTGGCTCTGCCGCAGGCAAAGCACCCCTCCCCGTAGTAGGCCCGCACATCGGCGATCAACTCTCTGACGGCCTCGGCGGTGAGGTCCTTCATGATCCCAGGGTTAACCGGCCCCCGCCGGCGGGGCGCTCGATGCCCGGTGGGAGGGGGCGGGCTCAACTAGCATCGGTGTCGAGTGGCATCCAAGTTCCTGTCGGACGGTAGCGCGCCGACCCCCGCCCAGCGAGGAAAGGCGCGGGCGGTGTTCAATCGTCTGGTCCGCCGCTATCCCTCCGCCCGGACGGCTCTCGACTATGCCAACCCCTGGGAGTTGCTGGTCTCCACCGTGCTCTCGGCCCAGACCACCGACGAGAACGTCAACCGGGTGACGCCGGCGCTCTTTCGGCGGTGGCCCACCGCCGAGGACCTGGCCGAGGCTTCCACCGAAGAGGTGGAGAAGGTGGTCTTCTCCACCGGCTTCTACCGGCAGAAGGCCCGGTCGATCGTGGAACTCTCCCGGGACCTGACCCAGAGATACGGAGGGGTGGTGCCCGCCGAGCTCGAGGAGTTGATCACCCTGCGGGGAGTGGGGAGAAAGACCGCCAGCGTGGTGTTGGCCGAGGCCTTCGGCGTGCCCGCCATCGCCGTCGACACCCATGTCCGGCGGGTGACCGGAAGGATCGGCCTCACCGTCCAGACCGACCCCGAAAAGATCGAGACGGATCTCAAGGCCCTCTATCCGACCAAGGCATGGGGCGGGATCTCCATGAGGTTCATACAGTTCGGGCGGGACATCTGCGACGCCCGGGCTCCTCGCTGCGCCGAGTGCGAGATGATGTTCGACGGCCTGTGCGACTGGCCGGACCGCTCCTGAGCGGGTCCCGGCCTCTCTGCGGGTGAAAGAAGTGGGCCGGCCGTGATCCGGGGTTCCGGGAGAACGTGGGACCGCCGCATAGTGGCGCTGGCCGTGCCCGCTTTGGCCGCATTGGTGGCCGATCCGTTGCTTTCGCTGGTGGACACCGCCTTCGTGGGACGCCTGGGAAGGGTGGAGTTGGCGGCGCTCGGAGTGGACACGGCCCTCTTCACCATGGCGTTCGCGGTCTGCAACTTCCTGGCCTTCGTGACCACTCCCATGGTGTCCCAGAGCCTGGGCCGGGGGGACAGGGCCGGCGCCGGGAGGGTGGTCAGCCAGGCGGTGGTTACCGCCATCGGCCTGGGGATAGTCGGAGTGGTCGTGTTCTGGACGGCCTCGGGGGCACTTGTGGGCCTGATGCAGGCCTCGGCGGAAGTCACCGCTCCGGCGGTCGAGTATCTCCGCATCCGGGCACTGGCCTTCCCGGCGGCTCTGTTGAACCTGGTCTCCCACGGGATCTACCGGGGATACCAGGACACCCGCACTCCCATGTGGGTCTCGGTGGGGGTGAACGCCTTCAACGCGGCCCTGGATCCGGTGTTGATCTTCGGCCTGGGATGGGGCCTCGCCGGGGCGGGGTGGGCGACGGTCACCGCCCAGTGGCTGGGCGTCGGCTGCTTCTTCTGGCTCCTCTCCCGGCGCGCCTCCGCGGAGGGGTGGTCGGCCCGGGGGACGAGATGGGGTGAGTTGCTGCGCTTCTGGGGGATGGGAGCGGTCCTGGCGCTCCGCACCCTGTTCCTGGTGCTGGCGCTCACCCTGAGCGTGGCGGCCGCGGCGCGGGTGGGGACGGTGGAGGTGGCCGCCCACCAGATCATGGTCGGGGTGTGGGCGCTGTGTTCGTTCACGCTCGATTCTCTGGCCATCGCCGGCCAGGCGCTGGTGGGGGAGCAGACCGGACGCGAGGACGTGGACGGCGCCCACCAGGTCACCAGGCGTCTTCTGGGCTGGGGACTGGTGATGGGGGTGGTGATCGCCGGGGTGCTGTTGGCGTCCGCCCCCTGGCTGGGAGGAGTGTTCACCGATGACCGGGCGGTGGCCGAGGCGGTGAGAGGCGTGGTCCCCCAGGCCGCGGTGATGCAGCCGTTGGGCGCCCTGGTGTTCGTGGCCGACGGGATATTCATGGCGGTGTTGGCGGTGCGTCTCCTGGCCGCCTCCACGGGGGCGGGCCTGGCGGCGGCGGCAGTGGTGTTGTGGTTCTCGGACGCGGCGGGATGGGGATTGTCGGGGGTTTGGTGGGCGATCCTGGCATTGATCGTGGCTCGCTCCTGCGTTTTCGTCTGGGGAGGGCGACGGGGATTGGGGAGGTGGATAAGAGACGGAAGGCGGTGAGCGGTCACCAACCGCGGCAGGGGCGCGCAGTGGTGATGGGGCGGGCGGCGGCGCGGGATCGACTCAACCCCCGACTGGCGGATCGGTCACGGTCTGGCTGCGTCTACGCGTTCGAGGAAGAACTGGACCATCGGACCGATCAGCACCGCGAAGGCCACCGTGCCCAAACCGATGGTTCCGCCGAGCAGCCAGCCGACCAACAACACCGAGCCCTCTATGAGAAACCGTGCCAGCCGAATCGAGAGGCCTTGCCTGGCCAGTCCCGTCATCAGCCCATCCCGAGGGCCCGGTCCGAGCCGCATTCCGATGTAGATGCCTGATCCGAGAGCCGCGATCACTATCCCGCCCAGCATGAGAGCCAGGCGCGCCACCAATGGCTCCGGCGTTTCAATCACAAGCAGCGTGCCGTCGATCACCAGTCCAACGACCATTATGTTGAGGACGGTGCCGAGTCCGGGCCGCTGCCGAAGAGGGATCCAGGCGAGCAGGACGATGAACCCGGTGAGGATCCCGGCGATCCCGATGGTGAGCGGGGTGTGGATCGAGATCCCCTGGTGGAGGGCCTCCCAGGGCGACAGGCCGAGCTCGGCCACCACCATGAGGCCCATGCCGATTCCGAACAGGGTCAGACCGAGGAGCAACCCCGGCAGCCGTCGCACCGTGGTCCGGGCCCGACCGCTCACGCCGGCACCGATGCCCTGAACAGGAACCGCTTGTCGAACTCGGTGACGAGCACCTGCTCGAACCCCGCACCGGCGAGCCGGGCATCAAGACCTGCCGGGTCGACCGGGTTGTGGGTGTCCCACAGATGGAACATCCGGAGGCGGAGGCTGGTCTTCGAGTCCGATCCGACCAGTACCCCGCCCGGCGCCAGAACGCGCCGGCACTCACCCAGGATGCGGTCCTGCTCGGCCTCGGTCGGAACGTGATGGAGCATCGTGCAGCACACCACGACGTCGACCGACCCGTCGGCGAGCGGCAGGTCGGAGGCCGAACCGGTGTGGACGGCGACGCCGGTGCCGAACCGGCCGCGGAGCCGCTCGGCGGCCCTCGGGTCGATCTCCACCGTCGTCAGATCCGCGACTCCGTACTCGAGCAGCGCCGCGGTGACGAGCCCGGGGCCCGGCCCGATCTCCAACACCCGGCCTCCCAGGTCGACTCCGTCGAGGACATCGGGCAGCACTCGATCGACCATCAATCGCTTCCACCGCTCCGACTTGCAGTACCAATCGTGGATGCGGTTCACGCCGGTGTCGGCCGATCGGGCCGCTTCAAGAGATTGACCGGCCGACTGCTGAGGTGGCGCCAGGCCGACAACTGGATCACCGGTTCAAACACACTCCTCATCCCTGGCCTGCTCACCTCATTTCAGATGCCGGACGGCCTGTGCGAGAGACTACTTGGACGCTCGGCGCCCGCACCTGTCGCAGATGGACAACTCCTAACGACCGGAAAACCGATGCTTCAACCATGCCTCTCCCAACCCCGCCTTTCCGGCTAGCGCGGTAAGGAGCCACCTACGGTAAAATCCCCACTGAAGGCAATAGATTTGCCTAGGGCAGTCAACGCGTGGAAGGCGCTTGGAATGAATTTCTTGGACATGGCTCTGGCACTGCAACTGGCGGTGGCGTTCGGAGGTGGCCTCCTGGCTTTCATATCTCCCTGTGTCTTGCCGCTCCTCCCCGGATATCTCGCAATGGTTTCGGGGTACTCGGTGGCCGATCTGCAGAAAGGGGTGGCGTCCACTGCCAGGGTGCTCCGGGCCACTCTCCTGTTCGTGTTGGGCTTCACCTTCGTGTTCGTGGCGCAGGGCGCCACCGCCACCTCGGTCTCCGGCTTCCTCCTCCAGAACCAGGTGGTGGTGACCCGGATAGCTGGAGTCGTGATCGCACTGTTCGGAGTGGCGATGGTGGGGATGTCCTTCTCCCACCGGGGGATCTTCGGCTGGTTCTCCCGGGAGCGGCGGTTCCACGTGGTGGGCGCCCGGTTCGGAAGCCTGTCTCCGGTGGTGTTGGGCGCCGCCTTCGGGTTCGGATGGTCTCCCTGCATCGGCCCGATCCTGGGAGGAGTGCTGGCGATCGCCGCCGCCCAGGACACCATTCTGGCGGGGATGCTCCTCCTGTTCGTCTTTTCCCTGGGGATCGGGGTGCCCTTCGTCCTCTCGGGCCTGGGGCTCTCCAAGGCCTTCGGCGCCTTTGCGGTGGTCAGAAAGGTCAGCCGCCCGCTGATCATCGTGGCCGGGATTCTCATGATCGCGTTCGGCGTGCTGATGATGGCAAACGGGATCAGTTGGCTGTCGAGGGTCATCTCCAACATCTTCGCGGCGCTTCCCCTGCTCAGTAATCTCACGGAGATCTAACCAACAGCCAGAGTCATCCCCAGTCCCCGCTCAGCCACCCCTCTCGGTATGAACAACCTCACGGTCACTCCCTCCCTCGATGATTACCTGGGTCTTGCCGCCCGCTGCCGGGTGGTTCCCGTGGCGGTCAACCTGATCGGTGACCGTGAGACCCCCCTCACGGTCTTCCAGAAGCTGGCCTCGGACCAGCCCGGATTCCTCCTGGAGTCGGTGGAGGGAGGAGAGCGCTGGGCGCGCTGGTCGTTCGTCGGGTGGGACCCGGCCTTCATACTCACCGCCCGGGACGGGAAGTGTGAGATAACGGGATCCGACATCGAGTTGCCGGACGGAGACCCCCTGGAGGTGCTGGAGGAGTTGCACCGGCAGTTCTCCCTGCCCGAGATGCCCGGGTTCCCGCCGCTCTACTCGGGGATGGTGGGATACCTGGGATATGACTGTGTCCGCTACGTGGAGCACCTGCCCGACCGCCCTCCCGACGACCGGGGGCTTCCCGAGATGCTGTGGCACTTCCTGGGCGGGCTGGCGGCCATCGACCGCTTTTCCCAGACCATCACCCTGATGAGGAACATCTATGTGGGCGACGATCCCGAGGCCGACTACCGGGAGGCGGTGGAGGTGTTGGTCGAAGATGCGGCGCGACTGGCGGCGCCCCACCAGTACCGACTCCAGCCGGCGTCCCCCGAGTTGCCGGACAATCCGCCCTTCGTCTCCACGTTCACCCGCACCGAGTACGAGGCGGCGGTGGTGAGGGCCCGGGACTACGTGTGGGCCGGCGACGTCTTCCAGGTGCTCCCCAGCCAGCGGCTGACGATCCCTTTTTCCGGTGACAGCTTCGACATCTACCGGGCGTTGCGGCTCATCAACCCCTCCCCCTATCTGTTCTACGTGCGGTCGCCGGAGGTGGAGGTGGTGGGATCGTCTCCGGAGTTGATGACCCGGGTCCGGGACGGGAAGGTCTACTCCCGTCCCATCGCCGGGACCCGTCCCCGGGGCGCCACCCCCGCCGAGGACGCCGCCCTCTCCGAGGAACTCCTGGCCGATCCCAAGGAACGGGCCGAGCATGTCATGCTGGTGGACCTGGCCCGAAACGACGTGGGGCGGGTTTGCGAGTACGGCACCGTGCAGGTGGACGAGTTGATGGTGATAGAGCGCTACAGCCACGTGATGCACATCGTGTCGGCCGTCTCGGGGACTCTCCGGGACGATGTGGGTCCGGTGGATGCGCTGCGCGCCACCTTCCCGCACGGGACGGTCTCGGGGGCGCCCAAGGTCCGGGCGATGGAGATCATCGACGAACTGGAACCGGTGGCCCGCGGGCCCTACGCGGGAGCGGTCGGCTACATCGACTTCTCCGGCACGATGGACACCGCCATCTGCCTGCGGACCGTGATCGTGGCCGACGGTTCGGCCTGGGTGCAGGCCGGTGGGGGAGTGGTGGCCGACAGCCTGCCCGGTTTCGAGTACGAAGAGACCATGAACAAGGCGGCGGCCCCGCTGGCCGCCATCGCCCTGGCCGCCCGTGGCTAGTCCGGTTCCCGACAGCTTCGGGAATGTGACCGGGGAGTATCTGGCCCTCCGCAGGGAGTGCGGGATGGTGTCGGGACGGTGGGAGGTGGTGTGGGTGGATGGACCCGATGCGGTCTCCTTCCTCCAGGGCCTGGTCTCGGCCGATGTGGAGGAGCTCTCCGAGCAGGGTGTGTGCCGCTCCTTTCTCCTGACGCCCCGGGGCATGGTCCGCTTCTCGCTGTGGGTGTTGAAAGAGGGCGGGCGCCTGGGTCTCATCTGTGACCGGGGGGACGGTCCGGACCTGGCCGAGACTCTCGACTACTACCGGATCCGCATCAAAGCCAAGGTCCGCCTCGATCCCCGGCCGGTCTCCGCCCTGGTGGGGCCCGACGCTCCCCGGATCGAGGCCCTGGAGGCAGGCGGATGGGAACGCAGCGGCGAGGAATTCCGGGCGGCCGCCCCACTCGCCGGCACTCGGAGGGTGTTCTTCACCGGCGAGGCCCCCGGGGGAATCCGACCGGCGGGAGAGTTGGCCTGGCGGGCGGTGCGGGTGGAGAGCGGTGAGCCGGAGGCGGGCCGGGACCTGGACGACCGGACCATCCCCCAGGAGACCGGGGATCTGGCGGAGGCGGCGATCTCCTTCACCAAGGGGTGCTACCTCGGCCAGGAGTTGGCTGCCCGGATCGACAGCCGGGGACGGGTGAACCGGACCCTGCGGGGTCTGGAGGTGAGGACCAATCTGCTTCCTCCCGAGGGCGCCGAGGTGTGGAAGGGCGAGCGGAAGGTGGGAAAGATCACTTCGGTGGCCGAGTCGCTGGAGTTGATGGCGCCGGTGGGCCTCTCCCTGGTCAGACGGGGCGCCGACCCCGGAGACGAGGTCCGCATCCGCTGGGAGGGAGGGGAGGCGCCCGCCCGGATAAGGGCGCTTCCGATGGTGATCGGCTCGAATAGAGCGATTCTTGCCGGCCTCCCCGATCTGGGGGTTTCCACAGCAGAGATTCTCTCGGCTATCGAAGAAGGCCGCTCCGGTCGGTGATTGTTTGCCGGACAGGGGGATTTCTCCTTCGGCTACACCGTCGGTCAGGACTTCTACCATGGACGGGGTGACCAGTCAAGACCTGAGCGTGGATCAGAAGATCGACCTGTACCGGGACATGTATCTGATCCGTCGGTTCGAGGAGCGGGCCGCACATCTGCGCCAGCAGGGCTTCATACCCGGGTTCCTGCATCCCTACGTGGGCCAGGAAGGGGTGGCGGTGGGCGTGTGCGCCGCTCTCGAGGACGGGGATGTGATCACCAGTACCCATCGCGGCCACGGCCACATGCTGGGCCGGGGCGCCGACCCGGCGCTGATGTACGCCGAGTTGTTCGCCCGCCGGGACGGTTACAACCGGGCCAAGGGGGGATCTTTGCACATGATCGACGTGGAACTGGGGTTCCTGGGCGCCAATGGCATCGTCGGAGGAGGGATTCCCCTCGCCACCGGCGCCGGGCTCCAGAAGAAGAGGGAGGGCCGTGGTCGGGTGGCGGTCTCTTTCTTCGGGGACGGCGCCACCAACGAGGGGAGCTTTCACGAGTCGTTGAACCTGGCTTCCCTCTGGTCGCTGCCGGTCGTCTACGTATGCGAGAACAACTTCTACGGAGAGTTCACCCCCCAGCACAAGCACCAGCCGATCACCGAGATAGCCCGGCGGGCCGACTCCTACGCGATGGAGGGGGTGGTGGTGGAGGGAAACCACGTGCTCGAGATGCGAGAAACCACCCTGGCGGCGGTCGACAGGGCCCGGGCCGGTGAGGGCCCCACGTTGATCGAGGCGCGGACCTATCGCCATCGGGGTCACTACGAAGGAGACATGGCCCGCTACCGCCCGCCCGGAGAACTCGAGGAGTGGCTGGCCCGCGATCCCCTTCGACTCTTCGAGCAACACCTGGGGGCCGAAGGCGTGGAGGACAGCCGCCTCGAGGAGGTGCGGGCCGGAGTCGAGACGCGGTTGGACGAAGCCGCCCGCTTCGCCGAGGAGAGCCCCCATCCGCTTCCCGCCGAAGCCCTTGAGGATGTGTACATGGAGACCCACGGCGGGAGGGCTCTCCAATGAGAAGCCTCACCTACCGGGACGCCATCCGGGAAGCGCTGACAGAGGAGATGGAGAGGGACCCCGATGTGATCCTGATCGGCGAGGACATAGGAGAGGCGGGCGGCGCCTTCGGGGTGACCAGGCGCCTCCAGAGACAGTTCGATCCCGAGCGGGTCTACGACACGCCCATCTCCGAGGAGGCCATCGTGGGAGCGGCCGTGGGCGCCGCCCTGGTGGGGGCGCGTCCGGTGGTGGAGGTGATGTTCGGGGACTTCGTGACCCTGGCCATGGACATGGTGGTCAACCAGGCGGCCAAGACCTGCTACATGACCGGGGGGAGGATCGGAGTGCCGGTGACGGTCCGGATGGTGACCGGTACGGCCGGGGCCACCGCCGGACAGCACTCCCAGAGCCTGGAGGCCTGGTTCGTCCACACCCCGGGCATCAAAGTGGTGGCGCCCTCCACCGCCGGGGACGCCAAGGCGCTCATGAAGGCCGCGATCAGGGATCCCGACCCGGTGATGGTCTTCGAGCACAAGTTGCTCTACGGGCGGCGCGACCCGGTTGCGGACCAGGTCGATCCGTTGCCCCTGGGAGTGGGAAGGGTGGTTCGGGGGGGAGAAGACGTCACGGTGGTCTCATACCTCCACACCCTCTATGCTGCCCTGGAGGCGGCTGAGAGTCTCGAGGCCGAGGGCATCTCCGCAGAGGTGCTGGACCCCCGTTCCCTGGTTCCCTTCGACCGGGAGCTTCTGGCCTCTTCGCTCCGGAAGACCGGGAGGCTGGTGGTGGCCCACGAGGCGCCCGGGCGGGGAGGGATGGGTGCGGAGATCGCCGCCATGGCCGCGGGGGAGATGTGGGATAGCCTCCGGGCGCCGGTGGTCCGGGTGTGCGGGACGAACACGCCAATGCCCTACGCTCCGGAACTGGAAGGGTTCGTCATCCCCGACGCCGGGCGGATCGCCGACGGTATCCGGGCCACAGTGAAGCAACCGACCGCCCGACGGCAGTTCCTGTGAGGGCGGGGAATCGCAGATAAGAGAAGGGAAATTGCAGATGGCCAAGAACATTCTGATGCCCAAGTGGGGCCTGACCATGGAGGAGGGGACCGTGGTGGCATGGGAGATAGAGGTGGGAGACGAGGTCGAGGTGGGAGACGTGATCGCGGTGGTGGAGACCGAGAAGGTGGAGGTGGACCTGGAGTCGCCGGAGGCGGGGACGGTTGTGCGGATCCTGGTTGCGGAGGGAGAGACGGTGGAGGTCGGCACGGTTCTGGTGACAGTGGAGTGAGCCCGGTGAGAGGAGAGGCATGAAAGCGTCAACCGGCGGGACGGACCTGTCCGGACAGGTGGCGATCGTCACCGGGGGCGCCCGGGCGATAGGGCGCGAGATCGCCGGGAAGCTGGCCTCCCGGGGGGCGAGCGTGGAGATCTTCGACCTGGCCGAGGCAGCAGAGACGGTGGAAGCCATCCGGGCGTCGGGCGGCCGGGCGGAGTCTCAGATCCTGGACGTCGCCGACGAGGATGGGGTGAGGAAGGCGGTCGGGCAGGTGATGGACCGAAACGGCCGGGTGGACATTCTGATCAACAACGCGGGGCTTTTCGCCGGGATTCCCCGCCGGCCCTTCTGGGAGATCGACCTGGCCGAGTGGCGGCGGGTGATGGAAGTGAACGTGGACTCGATCTTTCTCCTCTGCCGGGAGGTGCTGGAGCCGATGAAGGCCTCCGGCGGGGGCCGGGTGGTGAACCTGTCCTCCAACGTGATCACCTTCGGCATGGCCAACCTGATGCACTACGTGGCCTCCAAGGGGGCGGTGTCGGTGATGACCCGCAGTCTTGCCAGGGAGATGGGACCCTTCGGGATCGCGGTCAACGGGGTGGGGCCGGGCCTGGTCACCACCGAGATCACCACCGCCGAGATCCCCGAGGAGTACCTGCGGCTGGTCGCCGAGGGCCAGATGCTCACCGAGCCGATCTATCCCGCCGACATCGCCGACGCGGTGGTGTTTCTCGCCTCCCCGGCTGCCCGGATGATCACCGGACAGACCCTGTTCGTGAACGGGGGCGCCACCGCCGGGGGAGTGTGATGAAGTACTCGGTCAGTCTGCAGTTCATGTGGACCGAACTCCCGTTTGCAGACCGCGTGCGGAGAGCCGCCTCTCACGGTTTCGATCGGGTCGATCTCTGGGATTGGAGAGACGTGGACATAGACCTCCTTTCTGAGACCTGTCGGAGCGAAGGCGTGGCGCTGGGAAGCTTCTTCGGGCACCGGCGGACGGGATTGGCCGACCCATCCCAGCGGGACCGGATGCTGGAGGAACTCTCCGCCTCCGTGGAGGTGGCCAGGCGGGTCGGCGCATCCCAGTTGCACACCTTCAGCGACGGCATCGGGCCGGGCGGGGTGATCCGAAAGCCTCCGCCCCTCCCCCGGGAGGCCCGCTACCAGTCCTGCGTGGAGGGATTGGAGGAGGCTGTGGGTCTGGTGGAGGGAACCGGGATCACCCTGGTGGTGGAGGCGATCAACAACATCTACGTACCGGGGTATTTCTGGGATGAGGTCGGGATAACCGTGGCGCTCTGCCGGGCGGTCGACCACCCCCGGGTGCGGTTGGCGTTCGACTGCTACCACCAGCAACTCTCCGGCGGGAGGCTCACCGACCACCTGCGGGAAGCCCTCCCATGGATGGCCCGCTTCGATGTGGCCGACGTCCCCGGGCGGGGACAACCGGGCACCGGCGAGATCAACTTCGCCCACCTTCGGAGAGTGTTGGAGTCCGAGGGATACGACGGTCTGGTCTCCTTCGAGGTGGATCCGGTGGGCGGGGAGAGCGATGTCGCGGCAAGGGCTTGTCGCGAGTTGTTCGGTTTCTAGGGTCGCCCACCCCTGACCTCGACGCCCTGGGGGATTCGTAGTATTGGCGGCCATGCTGGACGAGATCCTTTCCTCCACCCGCCGTCGGATCGCCCGGTTGGCGCAACGTCCGCAGACCGAGGCTGCGGCCCGGCGGCCGGTCCGGGCCTTCGACGCAGCACTGTCCGGGTCGGGGCTGTCGGTGATCGGGGAGGTGAAGAGGAAGTCTCCCTCCCGTGGGGTGTTGGCCGCAGACCTCGACCCGGTGAGCCAGGCCAGGATCTACGAGCAGGCCGGAGCGGCGGCGGTCTCGGTTCTCACCGAGCCGGAGCACTTCTCGGGCTCCAACCAGGACCTGAGCGCGGTGGCCGAGGCGGTGGGAATCCCGGTGATCCGCAAGGACTTCATCCTGGATGCCGCCCAGGTGTGGGAGTCGCTTGCCATCGGCGCAGACGCCCTGCTGCTGATCGTGGCGGTCCTGGGGGATGCGCAGTTGAGGGATCTCCTGGCGGAGACCGCCCGGGCGGGGTTGGTGGCCCTGGTGGAGGTGCACAACCCCTCGGAGGCGGAGCGGGCGATCGAGGCCGGCGCCCGGGTGGTGGGGGTCAACAACCGGGACCTGCGCGATTTCACCGTCGACCTGGGAACCGCCCGGGCGGTGGCGCCTTATCTGTCCGAAGCTTCGGTGAAGGTTGCGGAGAGCGGCATTCACACCCCCGCCCAGGCCGCGGAGATGGCCGGGGCGGGTTATGACGCCATCCTGGTGGGGGAGGCCCTGGTGCGCGCTCGGCGCCCCGGGGAGTTGGTGTCGCGGATGAGGGGGGCCCTCTGATGGTGTGGGTGAAGGTGTGCGGGATCTCGAAGAGGGAGGACCTGGACGCCGCGGTGGAGGCGGGCGCCGATGCGGTCGGCCTGGTGCTGGCGGCCGGCACCCCGCGTTGTGTCACCGTCGAACAGGCAAGGAGACTGGCCGGGCACTCTCCCATTCCCGGCATCGTGGTGACTGTGGATGAGAACCCCGGGGACCTGATGGCGCTGGCCGAGCGGATCGGTGCGGGAGGAGTGCAGCCCCATGGGGAACATCAGGCCGAGGCGGCCGAGGCGGCGGTTGGCAACGGGCTGATGGTGCTCAGGCCGGTGAGGGTGGGCTCCGAGGGGATATCGCTGGACCATGTGCCCGGTTCCCAGATTCCCATTCTCGACACCGCCGACGCCCGCCGGCACGGGGGCACCGGCCGGACCTTCGACCACGATGCCCTCCCGGAGATTCACCGCAGATGGGTCCTGGCCGGGGGGATGGGTCCTCACAACGTCGCTCGGGCGGTCGAAAAGCTGCAACCATGGGGCGTGGACGCCTCTTCCCATCTAGAGTCGGAGTTGGGAGTGAAGGATCCCGCCCGGATACACGCGTTCGTGAGAGAGGCCAAAGGACAATGAGAGCCAGACTGCACCGTCCCGACCAGAGGGGTCGTTTCGGGGAGTACGGCGGGCGTTTCGCGCCCGAGACCCTGATGACCGCCCTGGAGGAGTTGGAGGTGGAGTTCGCCGCCGCCTGGGCGGATCCGTTGTTCGTGGGCGAGTATCACCGCCTGCTGGAGTTGTACGTGGGACGTCCCACTCCCCTGTACCCGGCTCATCGGCTCAGCGAGCGACTGGGGGTGGAGGTGTGGCTGAAGCGGGAGGATCTGGCCCACACCGGCGCCCACAAGATCAACAACGCCCTCGGGCAGGGACTCCTGGCCCATCGCATGGGCAAGCCGCGCATCATCGCAGAGACCGGGGCGGGACAGCACGGGGTGGCCACGGCCACCGCCGCCGCGGTGCTGGGCCTCGAGTGCCAGGTGTACATGGGGGAGGTCGACATCCGCCGCCAGGCGCCCAACGTCTCGCGGATGCAGATCCTGGGCGCCGACGTGATCGGGGTGGCGTCGGGAGCGGGAACCCTGAAGGACGCGGTGAGCGAGGCCATGCGGGACTGGGCGCAGACAGTGGAGGAGACACAGTACGTGATCGGATCGGTGGTGGGGCCCCATCCCTTCCCGTGGATGGTCCGGGAGTTGCAGAAGGTGATCGGCGACGAAGTGCTCCGCCAGTCCGAGCAACTCCCCGATGTGGCGGTGGCCTGTGTGGGGGGCGGCTCCAATGCGATCGGCATGTTCTGGCCGCTGGCGGGGACCGGAGTGGAGTTGGTGGGGGTGGAAGCCGGAGGAGAGGGGATCGGAACGGGACGCCATGGGGCATCCATCGGTGCGGGGAGCCCGGGGATCCTGCACGGCGCCCGCACCTACATGCTCCAGGACGAGGACGGACAGGTCCTGGAGGCCCACTCCATCTCGGCGGGTCTCGACTATCCGGGCGTCGGGCCTGAGCATTCCTACTTCCAGGAGGTGGGGCTGGCCCGCTACGTCTCGGTGACCGACCGGGAGGCGCTGGAGGGGGTGAGGCTGCTGGCCAGGACCGAGGGGATCATCCCCGCCTTGGAGAGCGCCCATGCTGTGGCATGGGTGGCCAGGGAGGCATCGTCTCTCCGTCAGAAGACGGTGCTGATCAACCTCTCGGGGCGGGGCGACAAGGACATGGAGATGTTGGTGGAGCGACTGTGAGTACCACCGGACGGGCGGCGGCGCGGATGCGCTCGGGTGCGGAGCGGATCGCGGACCTCTTCGCCGTGGCCCGCGAGGAGAACCGGGCGGTCTTCCTTCCGTTCCTGACCGCCGGGCTTCCCAATCCGGCTTCCTCGGCGCGGATGTTCGGGGCGATGGCGGAGGCGGGCGCCGACGGCTTCGAGGTGGGGATACCGTACTCGGACCCGCTCATGGACGGACCGGTCATCTGCCGGGGGAGCGAACGGGCCATCTCGGAGGGGGCCACCCTGGACCGGAGCATTTCGATTCTCGGAGAGGTGGCGGAGACCACCGCTCTGCCCTCGCTGGCCATGACCTACGCCAATCCGGTGTTCCGCCGGGGCGCGGACCGGTTCTGCGACCGTCTGGCGGAGGCCGGCGCAGCCGGGCTGATCGTGGCCGACCTCCCCTTCGACGAGGCCGGCCCCCTGGGTGACGCGGCCCGCCGTCACGGCCTGGGGTTGGTGCTGTTCCTGGCGCTCACCTCCGGCTACAACCGGATAAGGGCGGTGGCCGAGGCGGCGCCTTCCTTCATCTACGCGGTCGCCAACATGGGCGTCACGGGAGAACGGAGCGAGTGGAGCAACCGCGTGGAGAGACTGGTGCAGGGTATCCGGGAGGTGACCGACATTCCGGTGGTGCTGGGCGTGGGGATCTCCAACCCCGATCAGGCGGCGATCGCCGCCGGGTTGGCGGACGGCTTCATAGTGGGGACCGCCCTGGTTCGCCGGGTCCTGGAGTCCTCCGACGAAGAGGATGCGGCCCGGTCCGTGGCCGGGCTGGTGGGGGAGATGGCGGCCGCCGCCCGCCGTTGAGCCGGTCGGAGGGAAACATCACGCCCGGGAGGGCGTCTTGGTGGGTGAGGGAGTAATGACAGTCATAGGGATTTGCATATGCCTAATGTGAGATTTCGAAAGGGGAGAACAATGAGACGTTTGCTGGCCGCGGCAGTGGCCGCGCTGTTGGTGGCTTCGGCCTGCGGGACGGACGATCAGGGTCAGACCGCCACCACCGTTCCTGACACCACTGCCGCCACTACTACCGACACAAGCCGCGCAGAACAGCCGACTTCCACCACCCGGGCCACCACCGCCACCACGGCAGGCGGCGGAGGTCCCGTCCTGGTCACGGTCGGGCTGCGCACCTTCGCGAGTTGCGACGCGATTCTGAGCTATTACATCGACAACGCCCTGGAGCTGGTGGGACCCTACGGGCTGGACGGAGGCCCGTCGGTTTGGAGGGCCGAAGGGCCGGATGAGGAGATGGCGGCCGCCGAGGCCGACGATTCGGCGGCAGCCGCCACCGGTACACAGTCTGATCCTTCCTTCACCGGCACCAACGTGCAGGTGGCCGGGGTGGACGAGGCCGACCTGGTGAAGACCGACGGCTTCTACATCTATTCGCTGCTGGACGATCGGAACCGTCTCCGGATCGTCGAGGTGCGGAACGGAGCCATGAACCTGCAGTCCACCCTCGACGTGGGATTCACGCCCCAGGAGATGTTGCTCCATGAGGACACGCTTCTGCTGGTGGCCTCCGAGTACCGGGTGGGGACCGTCACCCGGATCGTTCAGGTCGACATCTCCGACAGGGGATCGCCCGAGGTGGTCTCGGACCTGAGCGTGGACGGTACCTACAACGGTTCCCGGCTCTCTGGCGGAGTCGCCCGGGTGGTGATCACCTCCAACCCGGTGGGGATCGAGTGGGAACATCCCCGCGGCAGCGGCCTGCGGGCCGAACAGGAGGCGATCGAGGCCAACCGGGAACTGGTTCGCAACTCTACCCTAGGAAACTGGCTGCCCGCCTACGTACAGGCGGACCTCGATGGCGGGGACCCGGAGTGGGGACAGTTGGCCGACTGCTCCAACGTCCTGGCGCCGGGGGTGTTCTCGGGGTTGAACACCCTGTCCATAGTCATGTTCGACCTCTCGGAGGTAATCGAGGACTGGACCACGGCCAGCGTGGTGGCCGAGGGCGATACGATCTACGCCACTCCCGAAAGCGTGTATGTGGCCACTTCCCGCTGGGTGGACTGGCGGGCCCTTTCCGACGACGACATCCGGTCGGAGTCGCGCGGATACACGACCCTGATCCACAAGTTCGACACCTCCCGCTCCGGCAGGCCCGTCTACGAGGCCAGCGGGGAAGTGGAGGGATTCCTGTTGAACCAGTTCTCGATGGACGAATACGACGGGGACCTGCGAGTGGCCGCCACATCCGGGCCGTCCTGGTGGTGGACCGAGGACTCCGAGAGTCACGTCACGGTGCTGCGGCCCGAGGGCGACCTGCTGGAGGAGATCGGATCGGTCTGGGGGCTGGGAGAGGGAGAGCGCATCTTCTCGGTGAGGTTCATGGGACCCGACGCCTACGTGGTCACCTTCCGCCAGGTCGATCCGCTGTACGCCCTGGATCTCTCCGATCCCGCCAACCCCGAGGTGCTGGGGGAACTCAAGATCCCGGGATTCTCCTCCTACCTGCATCCGGTGGGCGAGGACCTGTTGCTGGGCGTGGGCCAGGAGGCCTCCCTGGAGGGACGGGTCGAGGGTCTCCAGGTCTCCCTGTTCGACGTCTCCGATCCGACCGATCCGATCCGGGTGGCTCAGCTCCTTCTCCCCGAGGACTATGACGAGGACATGTACAGCTGGTCTCCGGTCCAGAACGACCACCGAGCCTTCCTCTACTTCGAGGATCTGGCCTACGTCCCCTACCACGCCTACTGGTGGGAGGACGACGAGGGCTACTACGTCCTGGACGCGGGGGTGGCGGCGGTGGAGGTGCGGTCCGCCGACCTGGTCCTGGAGGCGCTCCTGCGTCCCCTCGAGGACGGGCCGGTCCGCGAGGACGAGAGGGCCTGGAACCGGGCATGGGGGGCCGTCCCCCAGCGGGTGATAGTCATCGACGACCGGCTGTATTCGGTGACTTCCCTCGGGATCGGCGTTCACCGGACCGACAACTGGGAACGTGGCCTCTTCCTGGAATACCCGGAACGCTAGGAAGCGGTCGGCTGCTCAGGAGGCGTCGAGGAAGAAGAAGTCGTCGGGCACTTCGGTCACCGTGATCAATTCGCCGTTCGGACCGATCAGATTGATCACCGCGTCGTTGTCCGGTGATACCGGCCATCCCGTAAACGCCAGCGTAGCCGTACCGTTGGCAACGCTCTGGGCGCGAAGTCGCGAGTCGTGGACTCTGCGGACCGACTGGTCCGAGAGCCTGACCTCGTACATGGACCACTCGTCGGTGAGCGAGCCGGAAACTGTGGTCTGAAATCTCATCAGGAACACGTCCGAGTTCTGCCACGACGATGATTCGATGTTGATCTCGGGGAGGCCCGTCCATCTCCAGACACCGGCGCCTGGCTTCGGTACCGGGTGAGTAGCGCCCGTGTCGACCTCCACTACATACATTTCCCCTTCGAACCAGAGGGTGAAGTGGTTGCCGAAAGGTCGCCCTATCCCGAATCCCTGCCTCCATCCTTCCGCCGGTGCGTCAAGATTCGGTGTCCCATCCAGGTCCGGCGTCACAAACTCTCGACTTCCGTCCGGTCTGAGGATCAGAATCCGCCCCGGCTCCTCGAGCACCGTGCTGTCGATTGTGTGACGGTTGACCTTGAAGACACGGTTGTGTCTTTCGCGCAGCAACAAGCCGGCATCGAGGGCTCCCGCCACTCCCCAGTCCCCGTGGATCTCGGCTGTCAGGACGATCTCGCCGGTATCGAGATCGAAGAGATCCACCCACATCTCCTGGATACGACGCTTCGTTCCTCCCCTCGGGTCCGGCCAGAGACCGGGCATGTTGATGTCCTGGTAGATCCACACCAGGGAACCGGTGGGGTCTGTCACGAACCCCATAGGTTCGTAATCTCCCCGCCCAGGAGCATATCTGGAAGGTTGTACGGGAACCAGAGGCTTCGTGAAGTCCCCACCCGGCACCAGATACCCAACGCTGTTCCCGTCGATGAGGACGTCGCCACGAGACGTGATAGAAC
The DNA here is from genome assembly GCA_965204615.1 of Acidimicrobiia bacterium. Classification (GTDB taxonomy): domain Bacteria; phylum Actinomycetota; class Acidimicrobiia; order Spongiisociales; family ZC4RG35; genus Bin76. Next base: position 214,609 of record OZ242000.1, read on the forward strand.
CGCCGGTCGTGCCGATATCGGAGTGGATTCGCCCTGCAGGGTAGACCTTGAGTTCGCGATCGGAGAGATCGGCCACCGCGTATCCCAGGAAGCGACCGTCCTTGCGACCGATCATCAGCACCTTGGCCGGGATGGCCTCGCCGGACCAATCCAGAGGCATCACTTCCACGGCCCTGGTAGCGCCCCATGCCACCCACATCAATAGGCTCGCGGTAGCTGCGAGAACCCAACCCCGCGCATTTCTTCTCACAGCGTCAGCCCCGCTATCCGCAACTTGTCCTACCGGATGACCAGCCGAAAGCGACTTTGTACAACTTTTCCCATTCTATGAGGAGCGGCCGCTGCGGGTCTTGACATGGGATTGGCCCACCTGCGGCCGAGCGGGTGGACATACTCACAGTCGAGCCCGCACCGCCATCCGGGCCGTGGCCGGTTGGGGGAAGAGTATTCCGGCCACGGGGGATGTAATCTCCGGGGAGTTCATGTGACGGCGGAATACGGAGGCCCCCTGATGTCAATAGTCGAATACTCGGTGGAAGGTGCGGTGGCGGTGGTGCGGCTCAACCGCCCTCCGGTGAATGCGCTCTCTTCTGAGTTGGGCGCCGAACTGAACAAGGCCTTCGGGAGAGCGGAGGACGCGGCCGTGCGGGCTGTGGTCCTCACCGGCCAACCCCACTTCGCGGCCGGAGCGGACATCAAGGGATTTCAGGCCGCCTATGACTCCGGGGTGATGACCGATGACGTCGCATCCGAACTGGTGGACGCCATCTGGCGGTTGGAGGCCTTGGCCAAGCCGACCATCGCCGCCATCTTCGGGTACGCCCTGGGAGGTGGGCTGGAGTTGTCGATGGGGTGTGACTTCCGCTACCTGGCCGAAGACGCCCAGGTGGGACAGCCCGAGGTGAAGCTCGGGATCATGCCCGGGGCAGGTGGAACGCAGCGGCTGGCAAGGATTGTCGGGTTCCAGAAGGCCAAGGAGATAGTGTTCTCCGGCCGGTTCGTCTCGGCCGTCGAGGCGCTGGACTTGGGGTTGGCGGACAAGGTGTTTCCGGCCGATGAGTTGCTGGAACGGACCATGGAGGACGCACAGCGCTGGGCGACCGGGCCCACGGTGGCGCTGGGCACATCCAAGCGAGCCCTGATCGGGGGACTCGGACTCCCGCTGCGGGAGGCGATGGAAGTCGAACGCCGGGCCTTCCTGGACTGTTTCTGGAGCGACGACGCCCAAGAGGGGGTGTCGGCGTTCGTCGAGAAGCGCCGGGCAACTTTCGAGGGAAGCTAGCCGCCCTTCTGGCGTTCCCAGTCTTCTTCAACCCGCTGCCGGAAGCGGGTCAGGTTGGCTCGGAAGATCCTACGAAGTATCGGTCGGGACGACCACTCGGCCAGTGCCCCTCCCAGGTACCAGGGGAACTTGAGGTGCTCGGTCCAGGCCAGTTCGCAGAGTGGCGGATGATCGGTTAGTTCGAAACGTCCCCAGCCGCCGATCCGCCCTACATGCCTGACTCCCATGCGCCTGCCCTCCACCCACTCGTCGATCTCCATCAGATCGGTGATTTGCAGGAACCCCACCCGGGTCGGCACCTGCATCCGCACACCCACCCCGCGGCGTTTTTCGGTCAGAAAGGAGATGGCGGCCGCATCGCTCATCCACTCCGAGTGAGAGGAGAGATCCGATAGCCGCGCCCAGACGAAATCGAGGGGTGCTTCGATTTCCACAGTCACCGTGATGGTCCCCACAGAGAGCCAATCCTAACCCAGGCCCCCGGCGGCGAGATAGCCGGCCCCGATGGCGCCCGAATCCGGTATCCACCAGGGATTTCGGCAGGTTCCGGTGGGGCGGATATGCTGAATTTCCCCATGGTGCCCTCCCGTCCCTCCTTTCCTCTGGTGTCCCTCCTGGAGAGGATCAGGGCGCGGGTGGCCACCTATCGCCACGGGTGGTTCAAGGCCCTGGTGTGGTTCCTGTTCGGCGCCATGACCATAGTCCTCTTTCCCGGTTTCCTGGCCATCTGGTTCTGGCGTCTCTCTCCCCGGCCGCCTCCCACGCGAGGGCGACGGGTGTCGATGCTGGTGCTGGCGGTGCTTGCCGGGCTATTTCAAGTGCTGTGGCTGAACGTGTTGATAATCGATCCTCTGGCCGGACTCGGGGAGGCTCAGGACCTACCCCTGGAGACCGTCGAAGTCGAACCGGCAACAACCATCGCCAGCCCTGAAGGTGAAGTTGAGATCGAGAGTGGAGGCGCCGGCCCTCCCACCACCTCCCAGGCGCCGTTCCCGGACACCACCACCGGACCGGAGAGCGCCGCCACAACCCTTCCGCAGTCGGATACGACCACATCCACCGCCGCTCCCTCACCCGGGCCCACCACCACATCCGCGGTCTCCGATGCGTCCTCTCCCTCCCGGACCACCGCTCCGTCTGCTGCCACGACCACCGTCTCCGTGGCGCCGACCACCACCCCGTCGGCGAATCAGACGGCCGCTGCGGTAGCGACGCTGGCCTCTCTGGCCGCAGCGGCGGAGGCAGACGGGGGAGTGGCGTACGATCGGGACCTGTACGGAGGCTGGACTCTGGTCAGGTCGGGATGCAACACCCGCTGCGCGGTGCTGGAAGACGAGAGGCGGGCCGACGGGACCTGGCTCTCCTGGTATGACGGGATGGTGACCTCTGAGGCGTCGCAGTTGGACATCGATCACATGGTTCCCCTGGCGGAGGCGCACACCTCGGGCGCATGGCAGTGGAGTTCATCCCGCAAGAGGAGCTATGCCAACGATTTGGTTCATCCCCAGGCACTGGCGGCGGTCAGCGCTTCCTCCAACCGTTCGAAAGGGTCCCGCGATCCATCCGAGTGGAGGCCTCCGGACGGGTCCGCCTGGTGCAGATACGCAACGGACTGGGTGACGGTGAAGACGGCCTGGGGTCTGACCGCCGATCGGGCCGAGATACGCGCTCTCCAGGAGATGCTGGACACCTGCGACACGGGTGTGACCCTCACCACCGTCCCCGTCCCGGATACGACTACCACCACGGTCGTCACCACCACAGCCGCCGTCTCCTCTTCCGGTCAGGCCTGCCCCTACACCTCGGCGGCGGGTGATCCGTGCGCGGAGATGCCGGAGTTGGGCAATCGGAGCAATGATGTCAACTGCGGAGACATCCCCAGTCGGTTCAAGCCGCTGACCGTTGTGGGCCAGGACCATGACCGGCTGGACGGGAACAACGACGGTTTGGCCTGCACCGGTTGATTCTGTTGAGGAATGGGCCGGAGGGCTGGTATGCTCAATGTCGCCCTCGGGGGTGGTGTAATAGGTAACACGACAGGTTCTGGCCCTGTTATTGAGGGTTCGAGTCCTTCCCCCCGAGCCGGGCCGGCTAAGATCCGGCCCTGTTGGCCCCGTCGTCTAGTGGCCTAGGACGCCGGCCTCTCAAGCCGGTAACGCCGGTTCGAATCCGGTCGGGGCTGCCACCGGTTGACAAGTTGTGTGACATCCGGGCGTTGCATGCCTAATTGCCTGGGTCCGAGAGGCGCCCCGCAGGCGCCGCCCGTGGTGCGGTCGCGAAAGAAACCCCAATCCCAACGGTAATGGATTATTCTTGTCGGATATAGACTTTTCTCATGTAACTGGAAAAGAGGTTCTCATGCTGGATAATTCCAATTCCGAGGGTGCGGCTTACCCTCCCGTGATAGACACCGCTCAGGTGGCTGAACTGCTACGTATGAATGTGCAGATGGTCCGCAAGTATGTGCGGGAAGGCCGGCTTCCCGCCTACCAGCTGCCCGGGTCACGGGTCTATCGCTTCATCTATTCCGAAGTGATCGACTACATCAAGTCCCATCCGGTTCGGCCCGGAGCGGTTCAAAAGTAGAAGGCTCTGCGGCCGCCGCCTGCCGGGTCCGTTCCCGCGGGATGAGCGGACGGGTCACGATCGCGATCTCCTCGAAGGGAAGGTAGGAGTCATACCCCGCCGATTCGACCAGCCACAGGTGGTCGACGGCAACCACTCTGATCCTTCCCTCCAGGGAGACACCCAGGGATGGAGCATGGACCTCCACCACCTCCTGGGTCAGTTCCATCTGGACAAGCCTGGCCCTCCATGTGGGAGGCATCCCTCCCGCCTGGGAGCCGCCTGACCGGCGTTTGGTAACCCGGAGGGCCACCCGACCCAGACGGGCATCGGCGCAGAGGCGCTCGGTCGCGATGGTGACATAGTCCGCTCCTCCCGCCGTCACCTGTCCGGAGAGTTGGAGTTCCCCGGCCCGCACGGTCAGGCGGTCTCCACGATGGAGCAGCATCTTGGTCACGTCCCGCAACGTGCGGCGGCGGAGGCGTTCCTGGTGGGTCTCGAACTCGGTGGCTTCGAACTCGGCGCGCCAGTCCTGTCCCACCCCCTGGCGCAGGTAACGGGCGAGGTCCGATAGACCCTCGGGGGCCGAGGATGGGTCATGATCGGACGAACCGGTGGAAAAAAATCTCATGTTGGGAAAACCCTCCTCCCTGAGTAGCTGTGGGACCTCCCCACCGACATTTATAGTCGGTTCCCGTACGTAAATCTTCGGGCGCCGATCGGGGTGATCGGCTCGTGAGGGGACATGACTTCTTTTACATCCTCGGACAGAAACGACTCCGGACCCGGCGGCGTTCATAGCCGGCGCAGATGGTTTGCGGCGGTCTCCGGTGCACACTTGCTGATCGTGGCAACCGGGTTGTTGGCGCTGGTCGCCAACCTGGTGCTCCTGCGCCGAGGGGAGGAGCCTCTGACCCAGGTGGCGGTGAGCGCGGTCGATCTGGCCCCGGGCAGGACCCTCCAGGAGGGGGACACGCAGTTGACCCCCATCGACGTCTCCGAATCGGTGGCTTCCCGCCTGATCTCTGATGCAGAACTGAACGACTACCGGGGATGGGTGATCATCGGACAGACCTCGGCGGGGTCTCTCCTCACCAAGGAGAATCTGCGGTCGCCGCTTGCCACCGTGCGGTTTCGGGCGATGAGCTTTCCGGTGGATGCCGACCATGCAGTGGGAGGAGACCTGATCCCCGGCGACTTGGTGGACGTGATCAGGGTCGACACCGAACAGGCCTCCTTCGTGGCCACCGAGGTGGAGGTGCTGGCGGTCTCGACGCAGTCGGAGGGAGCTCTGGGTCTGTCCGGGGGCGGTTTCCACCTGATTCTGCAGGTGGATGACAGGACCGCTCTCGCCTTGGCGCTGGCGCTCGCCAATGCGGATGTGGAGGTGCTGCGCTCCACCGGGTCCGCTCCGGTGGAGGTTCGGGTTCTCCAAGACGCCGCGTCCGCTCTGGACTCCCACCCGTCGAATCCCGGCGGGTTCGCCGACCCTGGTCTCGAGCCATTCCCGGAACCGGATGGCCGTGATCAGGCTGGGGAGGAACCGTTGCGGTGAGGGACATCGAACTGGCCCTGGCGGTCTCCACCCGCCGTTGGTCCGATCACCTGCACCGTTTCCTGGTGGACCATGGGGGAGCGAGAGTCCGGCTGTACGTGATGCAGCCCGGCGACGCCTTCTCGGAGCGGTTCGACGTCCTCCTCATAGATGACATCTGCTCGTTTCTCTCACCCCACCTGGTGAAGAAACTGAACCGGTCGGGCCGCCGGGTGGTGGGCGTCTACGACCCGGCGGAGTTTTCCGATGGCAAGGACAGGCTTCTGGCCTGCGAGGTCACCGAGGTGATCGAAGCCGACGCAGGCCCGGAGGAATTCCTGGCGCTGGTCGAGCGGATGGAGATTGCGCTGCGGCCGGACGACGACCCGACTCCCGACGACCCCACCGGCGGAACGGTCTCCCTTCAACCTGCCGACCGCCCTCCGCTGATCGCGGTTGGGTCTCCGCCCGGCGGCTGCGGCGCCACCGAAGTGGCCATCGCCCTGGCTCGGCGGTTGGCGGAGCGTCGTGAATCGGTGGCCCTGCTGGATGTCGACGAGCGAGCTCCTTCGATGGCACAACGCCTCGGGTTGGCTCTCCATCCGAACCTCCTGACCGCCATCGACGCGGTGCACCACGACAGCGAGAGCCTTGAAGCCTGCTGGCACGGCGTCAGGGGATCCACCGTCCGGGTACTGCCCGGAGTTCCCACATCTGCGGATCGGGTGGAGCTTCGCAGGGGCGAGGTTGCCGAACTCCTGTTGGAGACCACCCGGATGTCCGACGTTACCGTGGTCAACTTCGGGTTCTGGGAGAACGGCCGGGGAGACCCCCAAATATGGGAGAGCGCCGGAAACGTATCCGACGCGGTGGTGACCATCGCCACCCTCCTGGTGGGGGTGGCGCTTCCCAACCCGGTGGGCATAACGCGGATGATCGAATGGATCGGCCAACTCCGGGTAAGACAGCCCAGCCTGGAGGCCTTCCTGGTGATCAACCGCACGCCCGCTTCGCTCACCCAGAGAAGGGCCGTCTTCGACGAGTTGTCAAAGGCGGTCTCCCAGGTCAGGATCGGTTTTCTACCTGAAGACACACGGGTGGCCGAGGCGGCCTGGAACGGGGTGCTGGTGGACAGGGGAAAGTTCCGCCGCGGCTGTGACCGGTTGGCGGACCAGGTACTGGGACAGATCGGGCTTGACTGAGGGAAGGGCCGCCGGCCACGCCTATGCGGACATCCGCCGCAGTTCCCTGAACCTCATCGAAGAACGCAACCTCGACCCCGAGGCGGACCGGGGTGGCGCCCGCAGGCTGGTCGAACAAGCCGTCAAGGAATACTCCCGCCGCACCCAGGTGGGGAGGGGCCGCGCGCTCCGGGACCCCGCGGACATGATCGAGCGGGTGCTGCGCTCGATCGCCGACTACGGTCCCCTGACCGAGTTGCTGTCCCGTCACGACGTGGAGGAGGTCTTCATCGAGGGGCCCAGAGTCACGTTCATCGATGGGGCGGGACGCCTGCAGGGCTTGAAGGAGCCGACCACGGTGGAGGAGAACCGGCAGGTGGTGGACAGGCTGCTGGCCGGCAGCGATCGTCGGCTGGACGTCTCCCAACCCATCGTCCAGGCTCGGGTGATGGGGGACTCGGCCCGGCTGACGGCTGTCATCCCGCCCATCTCGGATCAGCTATCGGTCACCCTGCGGCGGTACGCGCTCCGGAGGCAGAGCCTGGATTCCCTGGTGGAACTGGGATCGATGACCCCGGCGGCCGCCCGCTTTCTGGCCGCCGCAATGCAGACCGAATGCGGGGTGGTCGTCTCCGGTCCGCCGGGAGCGGGCAAGACCTCCCTGCTCAGCGCCCTCTTGGATTCCTGCCCGCCCACCCGCTGCATCCGCTGCTGCGAAGAGGTGCGGGAACTTCACATCCCGCTCGTTCACGGGTCCTTCTATGAGGCTCGGCCGCCGGGTCTCGATGGAAAGGGAGAGATCAGCCTGCGGGTGCTGGTGAAGGCGGTGCTGGCCATGCGTCCCGACCTGATCGTGGTAGGGGAGGTGAGGGGCGCCGAGGCATTCGAGTTGACCCGGGCCGCCAACGCCGGGTGCGGGTTTGCCTGCACTGTCCATGCCAACTCGGCCGCTGACGCGCTCAATGCGTTGGTGAGCGCGGCGCTGATGGCGGGGGAGAATGTCTCGGAGCGGGTGGTGCAACGGGTCTTTGCCTCCGCCATCGACCTGGTGGTGCACGTGGACCGGGAGGCGTTGGGGGCGGACCGGGGCGGACCGATGCGCCAGGTGCGGGAGATCATCTCGGTGATGCCCGGGCGTCAGGAGTCCTTTTCCACCAGCCCCCTGTTCTCCCGCTCCCGCCTGGGAGAACCCATGAACTGGGTGGGGGACTCCCTTCCCGGGCCTCTGGTCTCGCGTATCGAACGGGCAACCGGGTTCGGGCTCGAAGCGATACTGAACGGGGAGGGACCGCAGAGGTGAAGTGGATCGCCGCGCTCTCCAGTGGGGTCTTTTCCGCCCTCTTTCTGGCGCTGCTGATGGGGTTCCGGCCTCGTCTCCGGGTGCCCCGACCCCGGAGAAGGAGCCGAGCGCGGGAGTTGTGGCTCGCCCAGGCCGGTCTGAACATCACACCGGTGCAGTTCACCCTGGCCTCGGTGGGAGTGGGTCTTGTGGCCCTGGTGGTCCTCCTCGGGGTGTCGGGAGTGTGGGTGGTGGCCGCTCCTCCTGCGGTGGTGATCGCCCTCGGGCCCCGGCTCTATTTCGCCCGGGTGAGGACGAGGCGGCTGTCGGAAGTCAGACGAGCCTGGCCGGACGGGATCAGGGATGTGGTCGGAGGGGTGGCGTCGGGGATGTCCGTCCAGCGGGCGGTGGAGAATCTGGCCCGCTCGGGCCCCGCACCCCTCCGGGAGGCCTTCCGTCGGTTTCCGATGCTGGCTCGCACCCTGGGAGTGATGCCCGCCCTGGATTCCATAAAGGAAAACCTGGCCGACCCCACCAGTGATCGAGTGATAGAGGTTCTCATGATCGCTCATGAGCGGGGTGGTGTCCTGATTCCCGAGATCCTCCGCGACCTGGCTGATTCCACCTCCATGGACCTGGCAGCCACCGAGGAGGAGCAAACCGAGGCACTGGAGCAGCGCATCAACGCCCGGGTGGTGTTCATGCTTCCCTGGCTGGTGCTGGTGGCGCTCACCTTCCGGCCAGGTCCCTTTCGGACTTTCTACTCCTCGCCGGCCGGAGTGGTGGTGGTGGCGATCGGAGCGGGACTGTCACTGCTGGGCATAGCGCTCATCTCCCGGCTCTCCCGTCCCCAGGAGGAGCCGCGGGTGCTCACCGCCTCGGCCGGGGAGACCGGTCCATGGTAGACCAGCCGATGAATCTGGTGGCTGCCGCGTTCACCTCGATCACCGTGATGGGGGTGATGCTGAGGTTCTTTCCGCTACCCAGGCGCCTGAGCGTCAGGGTACGTCCCTATGTGGGGATGGGCGGCCTGCCGGGGACCGGACCCGACCCCGGGGTGGTGTTCGGACGGACCTCGGGATCTGCTCCGGTGCGGTTGTTCGGCCCGATGATTCTGGCCGCGGCGCACCGGATCGGGAGGGTCGCCGACCGGATGGGCGAGGAGCAGTTGGTCCTTCGCCTGCGACAGGCTCGCTTCTATGCGGGCCTCGAGGACCGGGACCGGGTGGCCTCCTACCGGCTGGCGGTGTTGGGGACGACGGCGATGTTCGTGGCCATGGGGGCGGGGGTGGCGCTGTTCCTGCGCCAGCCAACCCTGGTGGTCCTCATCGCCTCCGCCGCCGGGGGTCTGACGGGGTCCCTCCGGGTTCGAGCCAGGCTGGATCGGGCGGTGGAACAGCGTCGCTCGGTGATGAGAATCGAGATCTCCACCATCAATCAGCTTCTGGCCATCCGGGTCCGGTCGGGAAGCGGGGTCATGCACGCCGTGGGGGAGATAACCGCGCGGGGCAGGGGTGAGGTGATCGGAGAATTGGGGACAGCGCTGCGCATGCACCGTTCGGGAATGAGTCCGGCCGACGCCTTCCGGCGGGTGGCCGAGATCACCCCGGAGTCCTATTGCGCCCGCACCTACAAGCTGTTGGCCTCATCGGAGGAGATGGGAGTGGATCTGGCCGCCGGACTGCGGACCCTGGCGGATGATGCCCGCCGGGCTCGCAGGGAGACCCTCCGTCGATCCGCGGTGAAGAGGCGCTCGGCGATGCTCATCCCCACCATCGCCATCCTGGCGCCGGTGATGCTGCTGTTCGTGGCCGCTCCCCTTCCTCAACTGATTCTTGGTTGGACATAGATACAGGACAAGACAAGGAGAAAACCGAAATGATGACAAAGACATTGACGGTCGTCGGAGAGAAGCTCCGAAGGATGCACCGTGGGGAGCGGGGTTTGAGCACCGCGGAATTGCTGGGAAACGCCGCGTTGGCGGTGGTTGCGCTCCTGGCCATCTGGGCTGTGCTGCAGACCCTGGGCACCGACATCGTGGGCTGGATCCGCGACCAACTCTCCGACCAACTCGAGAATTGAACGGAGGACTTCGGTCCGCTGGGGCAGGTGAACCCCCGACGAACGGTGCGGGAGTCGCACGGGATTCGGGTTCCTCCGATGGGTTCACGACCGTGGGCTTTGTGGTGGCGGTGGGCCTTTCGATGCTGTTCTTCGTGCTGTTGACCAACCTGATGGCGGTTCAGTACGGACGGGGAGTGGTGAGGGCCGCCCTGGATGAGGGCGCCCGCTACGGCGCCCGCTACACAGCGGCCGCCGACGCCTGCGAGGACCGTATCGAAGAGGTGCTGGTCGGCTTGCTGGGAGGGGCTATGGGATCGGGGGTGTCCTATGAGTGCCGGAGGGATTCGAGCCGGACCAGGGCCGGAGCGGAGGTGGTGTTCCCCGCCTGGCTGCCCGGAGTCCCTGAGTTCCGCTTCGAGATGGCGGCCACCGCCGCCGTCGAGCGCAAGTGAGGGACCCGGCGGCGGAGCGGGGCTCGGCGCCCATCGAGTTGGTGTTGGCCATCGGTTTGATCCTGATACCCATGGCCCTGCTGTCGCTCTCTTTCGGCGCCCAGCTCCAGCGGATGGTGTTTGTGAGGATCGCGGCGGTGGAGGCGGGCCGGGAACTGGTGCTCTCGGACGGCTCGGAGACAGACGTCGTGGCTCTGATCGCCTCGATAGCCCGGAATCACGGCGTGCAGGTCGGTGATGTGGCGGTTGGTTTCTGTGGCGGCGGGATGCGACCGGTCACCCAGCAGCCCGGATCGGGCTGCGGTCAGCCGGCCAAGGGCAGCGAGTTCACGGTCACAGTCACCGTGAGGATCCCGGCGTTCATCACTCCCTACGGTGAGGTGGGGAGCCTGACGGCCAGGGCTTCCCACACGGAGATAGTCGGCCTGTACCGGTCCACGCTGTGACGGGCCGACCGGGAGAGAGGGGTTCTGTCACCCTGTGGCTGCTGGGCCTCGGAGTTTGCCTTCTGCTGGTGGGAGGGATAGGGCTCGACATGTGGTCGGTGGTGGTGATGCGCTCCCGCCTGGTGGGAGTCGCCGAGGCGATAGCCACGGGAGCGGCTTCGGGCATCTCCGAGGTGCGGTGGCGGGAGACGGGGCAGATCCGCCTCGATCCGGTCCGGGCCAGGCAGTTGGGCACAGACCTGGCTGCCCGCCTGCCCGCGGCCGACCTCTTGGAGGGACCGGTGCAGATCGTGGTCGACTCCGAGCTCCGATCGGTGACGGTGCAGGTGTCCGGTTCGGTGTCCCTGACCCTGCTGACTCTTGGAGTCGATGCAGGTCGCATAGGGATAACGGCTTCGGCCACCTCGCGTCCCCATCTGGTGGAGTGAGCAGGTGACCACCCCTAGAGGATGTAGAGGCCCACCACCGCCAGGGCGGTGGTGTAGGCGGCGAAGGGCCCCAGGCCGATCCGGCGTATCACCGACAGCAGGCCGACTATCGAGAGGTAACCGACCACCGCCGCCACTCCCAGGCTCACGAGGTCCGGTCCCATGGACTCGAACGTCAGGTCCATGCGGGTCGTCGAGCGCACCCCGGCGGCGGCTATGGCCGGCACGGCCAGCAGAAAGGAGTAGCGGGTCGCCTCCTCGGGGGAGAGGCCTCGCGCCATACCGGCGGTGATCGTCACCGCCGAGCGGGAGACGCCCGGCATGAAAGCCAGTACCTGGGCCACCCCCACCCACAGTCCGTCACGTAACCCTGCCTCCTCCAGTTGCCCGGTCCGTCTCCCGAGCCTCTGTCCCACCACCAGGACTGCGGTGGTGAACACCAGCGCCACCGAGACCGCGGCCGTGTTGTCCTGGGCGCTTTCCACCAGATCCTCGACCACGAGACCCGCCACCGCAGGCGCGGTCCCGACGATCAGCAGACCCCACAGGTGACGCGCCTTCGGGGAGGTCCTGAACCCGAACAGCGCACCCACGTCCCTGCGGTAGAAGAAGACAACCGCCGCCAGGGTCCCAAGATGCAGGAAGGCGCTCTGAGCCAGGGTGGGAGCGGCGACGGAGAGTCCCATCTCCGACAACAGAGCCGGAATGAGCACCAGGTGCCCACTGGAGGAAACGGGGAGGAACTCTGTGAGTCCCTGGATGATTCCCCAGGCGACCGCGTTGACCATGGAATGACACGCTAGCGACCCGGGGCAACCGCCACCGTCAGGGTCCCATAGGCCGAGGCGACCGAGACCTGGGCCAGGTGTTCGCCCGGTACCGCGATCAGCGCGCCTTCTCCGAGATCGCCGCCCTCGGCCACCGGGAGGATCACCACACCGGGGATCGGGTCCGGGGCAGGGGACACCCCGTCTCCCCCCGCCACCAATAGCACACGGGCTCCCGGGACCAGGCCCGGCGGGGCCTCCAAATCAACCGCCCACCACCCGTCCGGGACCGCGATCTCCAGGTCGGCGAGCACCCCCGACGTGAGGGGGTCTCCCCGGGACAGCCCCACGGCCAACCTGCCGTGGACGGCCACCGCAGGCAGGAGTCCTGCCGGGATCTCGCGATAGTCGAACATGTCCTCGGACAGTTCGGCGCCGGGCGGAATGTCGACCGAGGCAAAGGGATGCAGCGTCACCGGGGCGGGCATCACCTGTATGAACCAGGACACCGCCACAATCGCTGCCGCCCCCGCCCATTTGAGGTAGGGGCGCGGAGCAAACCACATCATCCCACAGGGTGGGACCGCCACGCCCACCGGAGACCGGTAGGAAGCCCCAGTATTTGTCGCGGGTCACCAATTAGTTTCCCACTCTCCTCCGGGAGGAGGCTACTCGGAGGAGGAGGTCCGGCTCTTTGAGGCGCCGGCCGAGGATTTGTCGGTCGTCGATCCGGAGTCGGAGGAGGAACCCCCGCTCTTCTGTTCCGCGGACGACCTTCCGTTGGTCCCGGGGGAGGCGGGGTTGGGCTTCCGGGAGTCGGTGACGTAGAACCCGGACCCCTTGAAGACGACTCCCCGGGCGTGGAAGACCTTTCGCAGCGACCCGCCGCAGGATTCGCACCGGGTAAGGGCAGCATCCTTGAAGGATTGCCACACCTCCAGGCTGTCCCCGCACTGGCGACAAAGGTATTCATAGGTGGGCATGAAGAGATGATCCGGTTCGATTACGCGATGGGGAATCGCCAACCAGGATACCTCCATGGACCCCGGGGGCATAAACTATGCGACATGGAGATTCCCGTCTGGTCGGCCGTCGCCGTCGCCTACCTCATAGGTTCGATCGACTTCGCCATCTTCGTGGCGCGCCTTCACGGCGTGGACATCCGCTCGGAGGGGAGCGGCAACCCCGGGACGGCCAACGTGTTCCGGGTGGTGGGAGTCGTTCCGGGGATCCTGGTGCTGGTCGGCGACCTCCTGAAAGGGGTGGTGGCCGCCTACCTCGGGTGGTTGGCTGCCGGGTCCGTCGATCCGGTCGGTTCCTGGGCGGTGATGCTGGCCGGCACGGCCGCCGTGATAGGACACTGCTATCCGATCTTTCACAAGTTTCAGGGAGGGAAGGGCATGGCGACCCTGTTCGGAGCGATGCTCTTCATCCTGCCCCTCGTCACGGTTGTGATGGCCGTGGTGTGGGGGTTGGTGGCCAGGGTGGCGAAGTTCCCCGCGGCCGGATCCTGCTCGGTGGCCGTGGCCTACCTGCCGATCGGGTACTGGCGAGGCATGGAGCTTCCGGCGCTGTCCTGGCTGCTGCTGGCCGTGTTGTTGATTCTCTATCGTCACAGGTCCAATCTTGACACCTGGAGGGCGAGAAGGTCCGGTTCGGGAACACCGTGACCACCGAGGAAATGAAGCCGCTGTCCGCCGCAAGGCGGGAGGTTCTGGCCGCGATGAGACTCCTGCCCGCGGTTGCGGTCCCCCTCGAACAGGCTCAGGGCCTGGCCCTGGCGTCGGATGTGATCGCCCCCCATGCGGTCCCTTCATTTGCCAACTCCGCCATGGACGGCTACGCGGTGCGGGTGGCGGATGTGGCGGACCCGCCGGTGGAATTGGAGATCTCGGAGGACGTGCCCGCCGGGAGCGTGGCCACCGGTTCGGTTCAGCCCGGGGCCGTCATCAAGATCATGACCGGCGCACCGATTCCGGAGGGCGCGGAGGCGGTAGTGAAGGTGGAGGACACCGAACCGCTGGCCGGAGGGAGGGTGAGAATCCTGGCGTCAGTGGCGAGGGGAACCGCGGTGAGACCTGCGGGAGGCGATCTGGCAGAGGGGCAGTTGGTCATGCCGGCCGGAGTGCGACTGGGCCCGGTTCACCTGGGAGTTCTGGCCACCATCGGGGTCTCGGCGCCGCAGGTGCGGAGAAGAGCGAGGGTGGCGGTGCTCTCCACCGGTGACGAGTTGTTCCCCCCCGACTCCCCGAGCCTGCCCCCGGGCGGAATCTATGACTCCAACCGCCCTCTCCTGAAGGGACTTCTCTCCGATGTGGGCGTGGAGATCGTGGACATGGGGATCATCCCCGACCAGGAGGATCTCCTGCGCTCCGCCCTGAGGGAGGCCTCCGCCAGGGCGGATGTCACGGTCACCTCCGGCGGGGTCTCCATGGGTGAATACGACCTCGTGAAACAGGTCCTGTCGAGCCTGGGCGACATCAACTTGTGGAAAGTGGCGATGCAGCCGGCCAAACCGTTCGCATTCGGACTCATTCACGGCACTCCGCTGTTCGGCCTGCCCGGCAACCCGGTCTCTGCGCTGGTGGCATTCGAGCAGTTCGTTCGTCCCTCCCTTTTGAAGATGATGGGCGCGGAGGCCCTGTTCCGTCCGAGGGTCCCGGCCATGGCCGGACACACTCTCCGGACGAACCCGGAGAAGACCGTTTTCGTCCGGGTGGTTGTGGGTCTCGAGGACGGCCGGATGGTGGCCCGTTCCTCGGGCGGACAGGGATCGAATATTCTGTCCGCCGCGGCGGCGGCCAATGGCATGGCCGTGGTCCCCAGAGGCGTCGCCACAGTCGGAGAAGGGGAGCCGGTTGCCGTCGAGATGTTGCGGTCTCCGGAGTCTCGGACGGAGATGGATGCGCCCGATGAATGATGAACCGGTCTATTCGCACCTGGACGCGCAGGGGGAGGTGCGGATGGTGGAAGTGGGGGGAAAGCCCGAGACGATGCGGCGGGCGGTGGCGGAGGCACACGTGCTGTTGAGTCCGGCGGTACGAGAATCCCTGTTGGAGGGAACTCTTCCCAAGGGAGACGCATTGGCGGCGGTGAGGTTGGCGGGGATCATGGCTGCCAAGCGCACTTCCGAACTCATCCCGCTCTGCCACCCGTTGCCTCTCTCCGGGGTCGAAGTGAAGGTGGCGCCCTCCCCGGAGGGGGTCTCGATCAGCTCCGCGGTGCGGACCACCGCCCGGACCGGAGTGGAGATGGAGGCGATGGTTGCGGTCTCGGTGGCGTCTCTGGCCCTCTATGACATGGTCAAGGGGCTGGACAGGGGAGCGGTCATCGGCCCGATCCGGCTACTGGAGAAGACCGGAGGCAAGTCGGGTGAGTGGAGACGGTAGGGGGCACGAGAAGGAGGCTTCCGTAGGATGCCGCCGGCGGCGGGACAGTCCCCGATTTGTGGGTGACGCGACAGGGAGGTAACCCCTCCGCGCCGTGAGGGTTGGTATACTGATCTCGGTCATGGCCGCTTTGATGATCGCTCTCTTTATCATCCTGGTGGCTTGGGGATGGTATCTGGTCCCCAAGAAGACCGGCGCTCACAAGTCCTCGCGGTTGAGTTTCGGCCGCCAGCAGTCGAAGAGTGGCTCGGCCCAGCCGGCGACGGTCATTCCGGTGGCGCGTGTCGCCGGGAGCGTCGGTCAACAGGAGCGCCCTCCCGGCGCTCCGGGACCGCCCTCGCCGGCATCGGCCCGGCGTAGTCGGATCAGGGGGGTCCTTGTGGCTATGGCGGTAATTTCGGCGGCTGCCGCTCTCTACACCGGCTCTCTCAATTGGTGGCTGACTCACATCGGAGTGGACGCCCTGCTGCTCGTCTATTACGGATTGTCCCTTCAGGTGCAGAGCAGGGCCGCTTCGGCGTCCCGCTCCGCGGGCCTGGGGAGCAGGGGGCGGTCCGACCCGGTTCTCAGGCGGGTGGTAGGCGGCTGAACCCTCACGGGAGGGTGAAGGACGACTGGTAAACTGCTCTTGCGGCGCGGGGGTGTAGCTCAGCTCGGCAGAGCGCTTCGTTCGCAACGAAGAGGCCACGGGTTCAAATCCCGTCACCTCCACTCAAATATCCACTGTTACCCCAGGAGAGAACCCAACCCGGTAACCGGTATGAATCCCCCCAGCCTCCAAGAAAGCCGGGGGGATTCAAGGTGAGTTCTTTCAGTGATCAGGTCTGAGAACTTTCCCTGATCGCCTACAGTTTCTTCGGGACCTGAGCCCCTCTGGTGGTTAGTCTGCGGTATGATTGAGCAGGTCGGCGCGGTTGTCGTATATCGGTATGCAGGTGTTTAGGGTTTCAGCGTGAAGTTTGATTGGGCCTGTTGGTTGGGGGTTGTGTTGGGGTTGATGCTCTTAGGTGGGATGGCGGGTGCGGTTGATGATGACGGTTTTGCCTTGCAGGCTGCTGGGGGTGTTCCGTTGGGTTCTGATTCGTTTGTGGATGTGCCGGTAGGGCATTGGGCTGATGAGGCAGTCGGGTGGGCGGTTTCTAATGGGGTGATGGAGGGTGTGGGTGGGGGTCGGTTTGATTTGGAGGGGGTGGTGCCGCGTTGGCAGGTGGTGTCGGCTTTGTATGGGGCGTTTGGTTTGGCCGGTGGTAAGGGAGCCGCCGGGGGTGTTCCGTTGGGTTCTGATTCGTTTGTGGATGTGCCGGTAGGGCATGTGGCTGATGTGGAGGTTGGGTGGGCGGTTTCTGTTGGGATCACTCAGGGTGTAGGTGGGGGCAGGTTTGATTTGGATGGTTCAGTGACGCGGGCGCAGATTGTTACGTTTTTGTCTCGGTTGAGTGGTTTGTTGGGTGGTCCGGTTGGCGGTTCAGGGTTGGGTTCTGATTCGTTGGTGGATGTGCCGGTGGGGCATTGGGCTGATGAGGCGGTCGGTTGGGCGGTTGTGAATGGAGTTTCTCGGGGTGTGGGTGGGGGCAGGTTTGATATGGATCGGGTGGTGTCGCGGGCGCAGATTGCGACGCTTTTGTTTAGGGTGGTCCGGTTGGTGGAGGAGAGCAAAGTTGATGTGCGGGTGGAGGCCGGAGATTTCACTGCGGTCTCCGCGGGAACATCGCATTCGTGTGGTTTGCGGGCCGATGGCACCATCGTCTGCTGGGGCCGCAACGATGTGGGTCAGGCTGACCCA
Source organism: Acidimicrobiia bacterium (assembly GCA_965204615.1). GTDB lineage: Bacteria > Actinomycetota > Acidimicrobiia > Spongiisociales > ZC4RG35 > Bin76. The sequence continues at coordinate 231,779 of OZ242000.1, forward strand.
CCCGAGGGAGTTTTCACTGCGATCTCCGCCGGCAATTATCATTCGTGTGGGTTGCGGGCCGATGGCACCATCGTCTGCTGGGGCCGCAACAACTTGGGCCAGGCTGACCCACCCGACGGAAAGTTCACTGCGGTCTCCGCGGGAAACTCTCATTCGTGTGGGTTGCGGGCCGATGGCACCGTTGTCTGTTGGGGCAACAACGGCTCGGGTCAGGCTGACCCACCCGACGGAAAGTTCACTGCGGTGTCCGCCGGGTCATTCCGTTCGTGTGGGTTGCGGGCCAATGGCACCATCGCCTGCTGGGGCGAAAACCGCGTGGCCGGGACGGATTGTGGGTGGGCGTGTCCCAGGCGGGTTGACCCACCCGACGGGATCTTCACGGCGGTCAACCTAGGATACCATTCGTGTGGGTTGCGGGCCGATGGCACCGCCGTCTGCTGGGGCCTCAACAACTGGGGCCAGGCTGACCCACCCGACGGCGAGTTCACGGCGGTCTCCGCCGCCGAAGGAACGCATTCGTGTGGTTTGCGGACCGGTGGCACCATTGTCTGCTGGGGCAGCAACAAATGGGGCCAGGCTGACCCACCCGACGGCGAGTTCACTGCGGTCACCACAGGAGGAGGGCATTCGTGTGGTTTGCGGGCCGATGGCACCATTGTCTGCTGGGGCCACAACAACCGGGGCCAGACTGACGTACCCAAAAAGTTCACGGCGGTCACCACCGGACATCGGCATTCGTGTGGTTTGCGGGCCGATGGCATCATCGTCTGCTGGGGCAGCAACATATACGTGGGCCGGGTTGAGCAACCCGGCGAGTTCACGGGGGTCTCCGCCGGAAGCGAGCATTCGTGTGGTTTGCGGGCCGATGGCACCATCGTCTGCTGGGGAAACAACTCAGATCGGAACGGAGACTATGCGGGTCAGGCTGACCCGCCCGACGGGGATTTCACGGGGGTCTCTGCCGGAGGAGGGCATTCGTGTGGTTTGCGGGTCGATGGCACCATCGTCTGCTGGGGCCTCAACGCCGACGGTCAGGCTGACCCGCCCGACGGGGATTTCACGGCGGTCACCACCGGAGAGTTGCATTCGTGTGGTTTGCGGGTCGATGGCGCCATTGTCTGCTGGGGCTGGAACAGATACGGTCAGGTTGACCCGCCCGACGGGGATTTCACGGCGGTCTCCGCCGGAGGAACGTACTCGTGTGGTTTGCGGGTCGATGGCACCATCGTCTGCTGGGGCGACAACGGCAACGGTCAGGTTGACCCGCCCGACGGGGATTTCACGGCGGTCTCCGCCGGATCGTGGCATTCGTGTGGTTTGCGGGTCGATGGCACCATCGTCTGCTGGGGCTTCAACGGCAACGGCGAGGTTGACCCGCCCGACGGGGATTTCACGGCGGTCTCCGCCGGACAATCGCATTCGTGTGGTTGGCGGGCCGATGGCACCATCGCCTGCTGGGGCAGCAACAAATGGGGCCAGGCTGACCCACCCGACGGGGATTTCACGGCGGTCACCACCGGAGAGTTGCATTCGTGTGGTTTGCGGGTCGATGGCACCGTCGTCTGCTGGGGCGGAAACTGGGTGGGTCAGGCTGACCCGCCCGACGGGGATTTCACGGCGGTCTCTGCCGGAGAGTGGCATTCGTGTGGTTTGCGGGCCGATGGCGCCATTGTCTGCTGGGGTCTCAACTCAGATTGGAACGGTGAGTATGCGGGTCAGGCTGACCCGCCCGATGGGAATTTCACGGCGGTTTCCGCCGGATATTGGCATTCGTGTGGTTGGCGGGCCGATGGCACCGTCGTCTGCTGGGGCGAAAACTACGCGGGCCGGGCTGACCCACCCGACGGGGATTTCACGGCGGTCACCACAGGAAGTGGACATTCGTGTGGTTGGCGGGCCGATGGCACCGTCGTCTGCTGGGGCCGCAACAATGTGGGTCAGGCTGACCCGCCCGACGGGGATTTCACGGCGGTTTCCGCCGGATATTGGCATTCGTGTGGGTTGCGGGCCGATGGCGCCATTGTCTGCTGGGGATACAACTCAGATTGGAACGGTGAGTATGCGGGTCAGGCTGACCCACCCGACGGGGATTTCACGGCGGTGTCCGCCGGATCGTGGCATTCGTGTGGGTTGCGGGCCGATGGCACCATCGTTTGCTGGGGCCAAAACGACGCGGGTCAGGCTGACCCACCCGACGGAGATTTCACGGCGGTTTCCGCCGCACAGTGGCATTCGTGTGGTTTGCGGACCGGTGGCATCATCGTCTGCTGGGGAAACAACCGTTACGGCCAGGCTGAACCACCTCGCTAAGACACCCCGTGCGTTATTCCAAGACACCCTCGAAGAGACATGGTGCCAATCTGAACTGGGTCATCGCAATTAGGTGTGGAGTGTGATGGCGGTGTTCTGGACCCTGGAAGAAGTTGTCGGGAAGTCTGGATGTGGCCAAGACCCACGGGGAATAGCAGCGGTTACACCTGTCCAGATCGTGGCTGATGGTGATCGGGGAACGGGGGACCGGTCTCAGGAGTCCAGGTAGTGGTTCCACTCTTGCATGAGGTTGCGGCGTCGTTCGAGTAGGTCTGTTCTGGCGTAGGCTTTTTCGACGGTGTTTCTGATTTCGTGGCCGAGGGCACGTTCTGCGATCTCGCGGGCTGTGCCGGTTTCTGCGCACCAGTCTCGGTGATGGGGATCATTGAAAGTACTCAGGCCTGATCACTGAAAGTACTCATGTGTTGGGGGTTAATACCCGTAGTCGGGTTGTGTTGGCGATCACTGAAGCATCCCAGTCTCGATCACTGAAAGTTCCCATGCGTGTTATATGTGGGGGGTGTGGCAGTGCCGGTGGGGATGGCTCCAAAGTTCCCTGCCGATTCCCCTTTTTGGGGGATTTGGCTTTCAGGTGAGTGCCTCCCCACCGGTTGCCGGCCCGGTGTTGTCGCTTGATAGGAGCGTGACCTAGACCGTTTGATCGGTGTCTGTTGCTCAACGCATGGATGCGCTTCACCGAGCTTTCTGCCGCTCCCGAACAAAGCCCCTATTCGATTGGAGAAGAAGCCGATGTTGGTTATCGGGATCGACTCGCACAAGGATACCCTTTCGGCCTGTTTGGTGGACCACCTGGGCACGGCCCTGGAGTACCGCACCATCGCTAACACCCCTGCCGGTCACCGCCAGTTGGTTGATTGGGCGGAGACCACCAAGGCGGCCACAGTGGCGGTTGAGGGGTCCGGCACGTTCGGTCGTCCACTGGCGGTGGCTGCTGTCGGCGCCGGTCTGGACGTTCGGGAGGTGCCGCCCCAGCTGACCGCCCGCCTTCGCCGCCGGGGCCGTACCCAGACCAAGACCGACCAGGTCGACGCGTTGGTGATCGCCCGGGTCGCTCTCCGAGACCACACCCTTTCTGCTCCAACCCATTGGGAGGACACCGAAGACCTGCGTGTGCTGGTCTCATACCGCCGTGAACTGGTAGAAGACCGCACCGCAGGGGCCAACCGTCTCCACGCCGACCTGGGGAAGCTCCGACCCGGCTACCACCAGAACATTCCCCGGTTCACCACCCGAAAAGCCCTTGACCAGGCCATGAAACTCTTATGGCGGGACACCACCTGTCACGGGCGGGTAGCCAAACAACGCATCCGAAGACTGCGACAGCTGGACACCGAGATCAAAGAGCTCACCGCCCAGATCAAAACACTGGTCGACCAATCCGGAACCCGTCTACTCGACATTCACGGAGTGGGGGTGCTGGTCGCTGCCACCATCCTCTCGGAGGTGGGCAACCCCCACCGCTATCCGACCAAAGACAAGTTCGCCATGGCCAACGGCACCGCACCCATCGAAGCCAGTTCCGGGCGGATAGTGAGACATCGCCTCAACCGCGGTGGGAACCGCCAACTCAACCGGGCAATCCACACCGCCGCCTTGACCCAGATCGCACGCGCAGACAGCGAAGGCCGCCGCTACTACCAGAAACTCAAAACCCGCGGGAAAACCCACAGAGACGCAATCCGCGTCCTCAAAAGACGAATCTCAGACCGCATCTGGACCCACCTCCAACCACCAAAAACCGGCCCGATTTTGCCATAGGAGCTCACCTCCTGGGGGTAAATGCCCGTTGTTGGGTAGGGCTCTCTCCAAGCTAAGGGATTGTCACATTTCCTAGCTGTGGAGAGGAGCCCTGCCCCTTATGATGCTTCTATGGTTTCCAAATCGGTCTCTGGGGGTGGTGGGGGTTGGTTGGTGGGTTTTCGAGGAGGCGGTAGAGCTGGCGGGCTATGTAGCGTTTGAGGCAGCGGCGGGCTTCTCGGGTGGTTTTGCCTTGGCTGATGCGTTTGGCGAGGTAGGCCCGGGTTTTGGGACAGTATCGGGAGCGGCTGAGGGCGATGGTGTGGAGGGCCTGGTTGAGTTTTCGGTCGCCGCGTCTGTTCAGTCGGTGGCGGGTTCGTTGGCCGGAGGAGGCTTGTAGGGGGGCGACGCCGGCTAGCCGAGCGAACGCTGCTTCGTTGCGGCACCGGCGAGGGTGAGACCATGCTATGTAGATTTGGGTGGCGGTGATCGGTCCTACTCCGGGCTGGTCGAGCAGGTGGGGAGCGACAGTGGTGATCAGTTCGGTGATGGTTGTTCTCAGTTGGTTTGCTTCGTCGGTGAGGGCTCGGATCCGGCGGGCTGCGGATCGCATGGCTTGTTTGGTTGCGGTGTGTTCGTTGATGGTGTCGGACGGGAGGCGGAACCCGGAGCATTTGGCCACCAGAGCTGTGGTGGTGAGTCCTCGGAGTTGGTCGCGTAGATCGACCGGCGCGGTTACTAGGAGGGCTTTCAGTTCGTTGATCGCCGCTGTTCTGGCTGTTATTGCGCCTCGGCGGGTGGTTTCCAACACTCGGAGGGCTTCGCGGTTTCCACGTACCCGCGGTGCAGAAGGCTGGGAGCGGCCTAGTGTTTGGCGGGCGGCCCGACGAGCGTCCAGGGTGTCGGTCTTGGCACCGTCGATGCTGGGGGTGGGATTGTTGAACTCTATTACCCACTCACCCCGAGCAGCGAGATAGGCCGCTATGCCGGCTCCGTAGCTTCCGGTGCCTTCCACGGACCACGCCCGGTCGCCGGTTTGGGTGTGCTGATCGGCCCATTTCACCAACCTCTCGTATCCCAACTGGGTGGTCGCGAACGCTGCGGATGCTTGTTCTCCGGTAGTGGCGGTGTCCACTACCGACGCGGTGACCCGGTCACGATCCGGGTCGATCCCGGATTACATGTTCAACTGATGCCACAGCCATCCCTTTTCCTTTCTGTTGCTTACAATTTCGGGTTGCCCATAGAGGCGCGATCCGCGAACGGCAGAACTGTGATGAGTCACACCCCCTGGGGGTGGACAGGCTTCTGATTAGGCCAGCGCGGTACGCAGGCTGCTGCTGGCGGTTGGTGTCGGACAGATCATAAGAAAGACACCTAACGGGGTCAATTGGCACAAGGGTCACGACACCACCACCAGCAGCTGACCTGAAACACTCTCTGAAGAGCATCCCCCACATTCTCACAGTTGGTCCAGGAGGAGTACTTGGAGGTTCATGCTTTGAGGAGGCGGGGGTGGTCGATCTCGGCTATTGCCCGCCATATTGGAAAGAGACGCCGAACCGTCCGGGGGCAATGATGGGTGTCTCCTTGCCTTGATCAGATGATGAGGCAAGGAGCTCGATGGGAAGGGTGGGGGCTACCCGCGCAATGTGCTTAGGGATTTAGTACCCGGCGGGTAGCCCCCGGTGGTGCCCAGAGGTTCCTTATGTCTGGCAGGCACCACGATTGGTGAGAGACCCCTTCCTTCTGTTGGTCCAAAGCGAGGATTGGAGAACTCCAAGAAAAGGTTCACAGGGGTCTCTCACGAAGGGGTGGGGCTGTGTCTCATTGATGAGATGCAGGTTCAAGGAGTCGCTCAGACGGCGAGGTCCGAGCGGCTCGGCTCCCACGATCAAGTCTGGCCGTGCTCTGACAACCACTTTGCTGTTCCCTCTCCTACGGAGTGGGCCATGGGTACTGGGCATCGCTCCGCCGCCCGCTGGAAGGCGGCGTTCGCTCAATGGCTGGGGTCCTTGGGCAAATCCCGGCAACGCTTGCCCATCGGCTCTCCTCTCTCCTATCCATGGGCCCTTTCAACCGTATGTGTTTCTCGGGTAAATGTTGGTAGTAGTAGTCACAAATCTATTGTAAACATATTAGGAAAGGGGTAGCCGCATATGATGGCGATGTGGTTGAATCGGGGTTTCTCAAAGGCTTCTCAGGGAAGTCTTGTCATATCCTGCTGGTAGGACGCGGGCAGTTCCCATTCTCCTGTCAATCGGAGTAGTTGGGGTAGTAAAACGTTGCAGAAGGTTGGGTTGTGAGCATGTCGAGGATGAATGTGCAGTAGCGGCAGGTCACACAGGTACTCAGAAATCAACCCACTGTCAGATATACTCTGGACGGGAAACGACGCGGTCCTAACTCAAGCAAGAAGGGAAAAATTGGTGCAGCCAGACGAGCGAGACAGGGAGTTTCTGGCGTTGAAGGATCGCCTGTCGCGGCTTAGCCAGGCCAGCCTGCGCATCAACGAGAGCCTGGACTTCGATACAGTGCTCCAGGGCGTTCTCGATTCGGCTCGCTCCCTGACCGGTGCCCGCTACGGGGTGATGACGCTGCTGGATGGCGGGGGCCCGGTGGAGGACTTCCTGTCCTCGGGGATGACTGCCGGGGAGGAGGAGCGGTTGTGGCAGGTCCCGCAGGGCGTGGAGGTCTTTGAGGCTCTGATCAGTTCTTCGGAACCATCGAGGCTCCCCGACTTGGCGGACCACATTCGGTCTATGGGATTCAGCAGGTTCACCATACCTCCGCTGGTTGAGGCTTCGGCGTTCCTGGCGGCGCCGATGTTTCATCAGGGTGTTCGGGTGGGCCATGTCTTTCTGGGGGGCAAGCCCGGCGGGGAGGAGTTCACCAGGGAGGACGAGGAGACTCTGGTGATGTTTGCCTCACAGGCGGCGCTGGTTATCGCCAACGCCCGCAGGCACCGGGAGGAACGGCAGGCTCGGTCGGACCTGGAAACACTGGTGGACACCTCACCGGTGGGTGTTGTTGTCTTCGACGCTCGGACCGGGACGCGGGTGTCGTTCAACCGGGAGGCGGCGCGCATCGTGGACGGCCTGCGGGAGGGGGAGCAGCGGCCGGAGGACCTGCTGGAGTTTGTGACCTGTGTGCGTTCCGACGGCCGTGAGGTCTCCCTTATGGAATCGCCGTGGGTCGAGGTTTTAGGGGCCGGCGAGACGGTCCGCGCCGAAGAGATCGTGCTGCGGGTGCCTGACGGGCGGAGCGTCAGCGTTCTGCTCAACGCCACGCCCATCCACTCCGAAGACGGCCAGTTGATGTCCTTGGTCGTGACGCTCCAGGACATGACCCCCCTGAAGGAGCAGGAGCGGCTGCGGGCTGAGTTCCTGGCCATGGTGGGCAACGAGTTGAGAATGCCTCTGGCCGCCGTGAAGGGATCGGTAACCACCTTGCTGGAGGCCGCCGGTGATTTGGACCTTGCAGAGATGACTCAGTTCTTTCGCATAATTCGCGACCAGTCGGACCGGATGAGGTACCTGATCGGTGACCTCTTGGACCTGGCCCGCATCGAGGCCGGCGCCCTCCGGGTGGATCCCGAGCCCGCCGACCTGCGCCTGGTGGTGGATGAGGCTAAAGCCAGGTTCGTGACCGGAGACGCCAGGAACGCTCTGAAGGTGGATTTGGCGGCAGACTTGCCCTTGGTGATGGCCGATCAGCGACGCATCGTCCAGGTGCTGAGCAACCTGCTGGCCAACGCCGCCAGGTATTCACCGGACGGGTCGCCGGTGCTGGTGACCGCGGCCCGGGAGGGGGTACACGTGGGGATATCGGTCTCCGACCAGGGGAGGGGAATCCAGCCGGAAGTGCTGCCTGAGCTGTTTCGCAAGTACTCACGGGCATCCGCCGTCGATGGGTCGGGTCTGGGTCTGGTCGTCTGCAAGGGTATCGTCGAAGCGCACGGCGGTCGCATCCGGGCCGAGAGCGACGGCCCGGGGCTGGGGGCGCGGTTCACATTCACGCTGCCGGTGGTGGAGCAGGCTGCAACCTCTGTCACCGCTCCGTCCCATCTCGCTTCCCGGTCGGCGACGCGGATCCGCGTCCTGGCCGTTGACGACGACCCGCAGGCGCTGAGGTACGTCCGCGAGGTACTTTCGAGGGGCGGCTACGACCCCATCGTGACCGGCGACCTCGTCGATGTTCCCCGCCTCATGGCGGAGGAGAAGCCCCATGTTGTGTTGCTGGACCTGGTGGGGCCGGGAATCGACGGCATCGTGCTGATGACCGACATAATGAAAACGGCAGACGTGCCGGTCATCTTCCTGTCGGTGTACGGCCAGGATGAGATCGTGGCGAGGGCCTTGGACATGGGGGCTGCCGACTATCTGATAAAGCCGTTCTCCCCGACGGAACTGGCCGCCAGGATCCGGACCGCCCTTCGAAAGCGGTTGGATCCCTTCCAGGGCGAGCCCTCGGGACCCTACAACACGGGACGCCTGAGCATCGATTACCTCCATCGCCGGGTGACCGTGGGTGGGAAGCCGGTGAAATTGACCGCTACCGAATACGCCCTGCTCTACGAACTGGCAGTCCATGCTCCCAGGGTGCTGACCCACGGCCTGCTGTTGCAGCGGGTCTGGGGTCCCGAGAGGGTCGACGAAGCGTGGCTGGTGCGAGATGTGGTCAAGAGGCTCCGCCGCAAGCTGGGCGACAGCGCCGACAGCCCCACCTACATATTCACCGAACCACGCGTGGGCTACCGGATGGCCGGCGAAAAGACCCGGGACGGGCAAGAGACCTGAAACGGCCGACTTGGCGCGATTACGCCGCTCACGGTCAAGCAGCGGCATGGGTAGAGTTGAGTAGGTAGCGACGCGGGCAGTTGCGTCGGATTGTTCCCCGCATCCAACCGGGCTGGGGACAACCAGCCCGATCGGTGTGGATGCTGTCAGGCCGGCCGATACCTCTCGTGTCGATTACAAGGCAGTCCGTCGCGTGAAAGGAGAGGCCCGTGCTCGTTTTGCCGTGGCCGCGAGCGCGCCCGGTTTGTCATGGACCCGTCGGACTGTCGTCAAGCCACCGGCGCCCTTCGGGTGGATCATGATCCTTGAGAGCAGCCCGGCCATTTCGCGACTGGAGGAGAAGGTGGCACTGGTGACGGGCGCGGGGAGGGGTCTCGGATGCGGGATCGCCAAGGCTTTCCTGGGAGCCGGTGCGAAGGTGTGCGCCACCGATGTGGATGAAGCGGAGATGGAAGCTTCTTTCCAGGGGATGGAGATCGGTGGTCCCCGGTTGCTCAATCTGGCATTGGATGTAACCGACCCTGAGATGTTTGATGATGTCGTCCACCGAGTGGTCGATGAATGGGGCAGGTTGGATGTGCTGGTTCATGCTGCCGTGATAATGCCCTTGACCAGTTTTGAGGAGACGTCTCACGGGGACTGGTGGCGGGAGGTCTTCATCAATCTGGGTGGTCTGTTCAACGGCGCCAAGGCGGTTTGGGAGGTTATGAAGGCCCAGGGTGGCGGACACATCATGTCCGTTGCCAGCCTCTCCAGCCTTCACGGTTTCGCCGATGAGGTTGCATATTGTGTGGGAAAACACGGCCAGGAGGGGTTTGCCAAGTCCCTCTCCATAGAGGCGGCGCCTTACAATATCTCCATCAACACCATGGGGCCTGGAAAGCGGATCAAACCATCAGGGGTAACCGTTGCCGAGGCGGAACTGGCGCCAGACGATGTGAAATCGACCTGGACGGATCCCACCGAACTGGGTCAAGCCTATGTCTGGCTGGCAGGCCGGCCTCCCGGCAGGTATACCGGACTCCGGTTCAGTGCCGGAAAGATCGTGGATACCATCGCCTCTGAAGGATGGGAGTTCGACTTTGCCCCTGAGAAGGTCACGTCCGATCCGGAAGGCATGAAGTCTCGATGGGAGTGGTATGCGGGACAATCGGGCCGGGGGTACTGAGGTTCTCTTTGTCGTCCCCTGAGTTTGGACCGGGCTCGTGACTCATCCGATGCTGGCCGCGGCCCGCCACCTCGGGCCGCAGATCCGAGCCAGGTCGGCAGAGATCGAAGCGCTGGGCACGCTGGCGCCGGACCTGGTCGACAGCATCCGGCCGACCGGGGCCTTCCGCCAGTGCGTGCCTGACGATCTGGGCGGGCCGGGGGTGACCGCGGCCGAGAGCCTGAGGGTCTTCGAGGAGTTCGCCTATCACGACGGGTCGGTCGGCTGGTGCGTGGCCATCGCCTCCACGACGTCGGTGCTGGCCTCGTATCTTCCCGATCCGCATGCCGGGGACCTGTTCGGCGGTCCCGGGGCCATCGGGGGAGGGTTCGTGGTTCCCCGGGGCCGCGCGGTGCCCGTCGACGGCGGCCTGCGGGTCTCGGGACGCTGGCAATGGGGCTCGGGCGTCAAGCATTGCACCACCATCGGCGGTGGTTGTTTGGTGGTCGGCGCCGACGGGCGGCCCGAACCCCGCCCCGACGGGCTGGCCGCACCCTTCGTGTTCATGGATCCCGGGGACGTTGAATTCATTGAAACCTGGGACGTCGCCGGCCTGGCCGGCACCGGCTCGGTCGACTTCGAGGCGCGTGACGTCTTCGTTCCCGAGGGGCGGTGGGTGCAGATGGTCCCGGCGCGGCCGGTGCGGGAAAACGTCTGGTCCCGGTTCTCGTTCTTCGGGCTCCTGGCCTCCGGAGTGGCCGCCGTGGCGGTGGGCATCGCCCGCCGCTCCATCGACGAGTTGGTGGAACTGGCCGGGGGGAAGAAGCCCCAGGGCAGCACCAGGACCCTGGCCGGTCGGGCGGCGACCCAGGCGGAGGTCGCCCAGTGCGAGGCGCGGCTGTCTTCGGCATGGACGTTGCTCCTCGACGTGGTGGATCACACCTTCCAGGACGCGCGGGCGGGACGGAACTCGACCATCGACCAGAGACGCCGGATCCGGCTGGCGGCGACCCACGCCACCCAGACCGCGGCCGAAGCGGCCGCGTCGATGTTCAGGACCGCGGGCGGCGCCGCCGTGTATCGCACGAGTCCGATCCAGCGCTGCTTCCGGGACACCGCGGTGGCCGCCCAGCACGCCATGGTGGCGCCGCGGACCATGGAGACCCTGGGCCGCATGCGTCTGGGCCTCGACACCGAAACCTCTACTCTGTGATCGGATAGGCCCTGTCAGGAGGCGACCCTGCTCCGGCATCGCGGATCCTCCGCGGGCCACTGCGCGCAAAGGGGGGAGCGGCTAGACTCGATTGGCAGCCAGTCCGAGGTTCGATTGTGCGACTCGCCGTAACCTACCCGCCGATCAGAGGCCTGTTCTTGGAGGTGTGTTGCGGGTCTCCCCACAGGTCGGGCTGTTTGTGATCCTCCCGACCATTCCCCAACTGGAGGGGAAGGTGGCGCTGGTGATGGGGGCGGGCAGGGGACTTGGCTGCGGGATTGCCAAGGCCTTCGGACAAGCCGGCGCCAGGGTCTGCGCGACCGACGTGGATGAGGCGGATATGGCAGCTTCATTCCAGGGAACCGAGCTGGGTGAAGACCGGTTGCTCCTTCTTCGCCTGGATGTGGCCGACCCGGTGATGGTCACAGACGTCGTGGACCGGGTGGTCGGAGAATGGGGCCGCCTGGATGTATTGGTTCACGCTGCCGCCATAATGCCGTCGATCGGTCTCGACAACACCTCTCATGAGTTCTGGTGGCATGAACTGCACATTCACCTGGGGGGTCTGTTCAATGGGGCCAAAGCGGTACGTGACGTCATGTGCGCCCAGGGTGGGGGGCACATCGTCTCGGTCGCCAGCCGCGCAAGCTTCTTCTCGTTTCCCTATGGTGTTGCCTACTGCGTGGGAAAGCACGGGCAGGAGGCCTTTGCCAAGTCCCTGGCGGTCGAGTGGGAGCCGCACAACATAGCCGTCAACACGATGAGCCCCGGAACCGGCAAGCGAATCAAACCGACCGGGATGACCCTGGCGCAGGCGGAGTCGGTTCCCGAAGAAGTGAGATCGAACTGGACTGATCCCGTCGAACTGGGAAGGGCGTTCGTGTGGCTGGCGAGCCAGCCTGCGGACCGGTACACGGGTCTGTGCTTCGACGCGGGAATGGTGGCGGACACCGTCGACGCCGAGGGATGGGACTTCGAATTCGCTCCCCGGAAGGTCACGCCGGACCCCGAGGACATGCAGGCCCGATGGGCGTGGCGGCGCCAATGGGAGAGGGAGGGGCATCGGCAACGACTCGGCGGAGGACGCTGATCGCAGCGCGTCACCCATTGACCCTGGTCACCAGGGAGACGAGGCCTATTTCACTGAGTGCGGGCCGGTCCTGTCTGCTGTTGCAGGATGTACACGCCCCGTTCGCCGACCCCGAGCATGGATGGTTGGCGCGGCGTGCTGAACAGAAGGTCCTGACCAGGGAGTTCGACGAGTACTTCGAGTTGCTGGCCATCATCTCAGAGAACATTCCCAGGGTGTTGGGGGCTGCTCGTCGGGTGGGCATTCCCGTGGTCTTTTCCGGCCTCGGCAACAGCGAAGAAGGTCCTTCGGAGTTTCAGCGGGCAACCGGCTGGTTGTGGGACCTGCAGGGACCGGACGGCAGCTACCCGGAAGCCTGGCGACCCGAGGGGCGGGAGTTGGTCCTTTCCAAGCCGGGGTGGAGCGCCCTGTCCAATCCGGCCTTCGTGTCGTATCTGGCGGAGAGCCGTCTCGCCAACGTGGTGGTGATGGGCGCCATGTTGGAGTACGGGATCAGCCAGACCTGCCTGGAACTCGGCGACCGCGGCGTCGCCAGCCTGGTCGTCTCAGACGGGGTGGCGGCGCTGACCAGGGCCGGCCAGGACTATGTGAGCGGCAACATCGCGCACGGTCTGATAAAGCTCCGCACCACCGGTGAGGTCCTGGGTCTGCTGGATGTGGTGGAGAAGCGGGGCGCGGTTGTCATCTAGCCGACAGATGGTGTGCAGGTGATCCAGACCGTTTTGGGTCCGATAGACCCCGACCGGCTCGGAGTTTGCCTGCCCCATGAGCACCTCTGGTGCGACCAGCGCCTCGGGCCGAGAGCAGACCTGCTGGCTGCCACCCGTCCCCAGAGCACCTACATGCGTCTCGATGACTTCGACGTGATGGTGTCCGAACTCAGGGCCTATCGCCAGGCCGGGGGACAAGCCTTGGTGGAGGTGACCTGCGACGGATGGGGCAGGGACCTGGATGTGCTGGCAAGGCTGTCGGAGACCTGCGGGGTGCACATAGTGGCGACGTCGGGGTTCTACATAGAGCCCCACATTCCGGGATTCGTGCACGAGTGGTCCACAGCGCGCCTTGCCGACCACATGACCAGGGAGATAGAGACCGGAACCGGCGCGGGCAAACGCCGGTGCGGTCTGTTCAAGTCGGCGATCCACCGGGCCAGGGTGGAGGGTGTGGAGCTGAAGGTGCTGATGGCGGTGGCAGTGGCCCAGAAGCGGACCGGGGCGGTGATCACCACCCACACCACGGGTGACAGGCGCATGGAGGTGCCGGGGGGCGTGGCGGGAACACAGCAACTGGAGATCCTCACATCGGAGGGGGTGAGTCCCTCCCGACTGATAGTGGGCCACGTGGACGAACGCCCGGACATAGACGTCCTATCCGGTCTGGCCGACCAGGGATGCTTCGTGCAATTCGACGTGATCGGCAAGGAGCACTACCTGCTGGACCAGACGAGGGCCGAGTTGGTGCAGGCATTGATCGCAAGGGGATACGTCGACAACCTGATGCTCTCTCTGGACACCAACCGCACAGAGTCCCTGCGGAGCGGAGGGGGGTCCGGCTACTGCCGCATATTCGAGGACTTCCTGCCCAGGCTCAGGGCGCTGGGCGTGACCGGCGAGGAGGTTCGGAAGATGATGGTGACCAACCCCGCCAGGGCGCTGGACATTGCCTGAACGCTCCTTCTGCGCATCAAACTCCCCGCATGATCACGGCGCCCGCCGACGCCCGACAGGTACACTGAGTCGCGACCAGCAGGACGGCATCGAGGACTGAGGAGAGCGAGCATGGTTGCCACGAACGCCGATGTCCTCGTCCGGGGAGGACTCCTTGTCTCAGGCCGGGGGATCACCCGCGCCGACATCCTGGTCGGGGACGGCACGATCAAAGAGATCGGGGACGACCTTTCGGGCCGGAGCGCCAAACGCACCATAGACGCCTCGGGCAAATACGTCCTGCCCGGTGGCCTGGACTCCCACGCACATCCAATCTTCGGAGAGAAGATGGACACCTACTCGATCTGTGCCGCCTACGGAGGCGTAACCACGGTGGTCCCCTTCATCGGCTCGGAGACCCACCGCCACGTGATGTTCGGGAATCACTGGGGGGTGAGAAAGTACAACCCGGACATCGTGAAGGGGTTCGTCGAGTACGCAGAAGAGGTCTCCTACACCGACTTCGCCATCCACGGGCTGATCACCAAGCGGGACGAGGACGACATCGACAGGGTCATCTCGGATCTGATCGGGATGGGGGTGATCTCCTTCAAGATGTTCATGGTCTGGAACCCGTGGGCGGGACCGGACTCTCGCACCAATCTCCTGGCCATTCCCGACGATCTGATCATGCGGGTGATGGACCTGGCGGGCGCCCAGGGGGGGATGGCGATGATCCATGCCGAGAACGGTGTGTGCAAGGCTTACCTGGAGGACAAGTTCAGGTCGGAGGGCAAGGTGTCGGTGCACCACTACAACGACGCGGCGCCCAACATCATCGAAGCCGAAGCGGTCCACCGGGCCGCCACCATGGCCACCGTGGCGAACTGCCCGGTCTATCCGGTCCACCTGAGCACCAGGGAGGTGATCGGCATTCTCGACTATTACAAGGACCGGGGACTCTCCATCTACGGAGAGACCTGCCCGCACTATCTCACCCTCACCAATGACGATCTCATCCGGGAGGGATACCTGCTGAAGGTGGCGCCGCCTCTGAGAGACGAAGAGGACCGACAGGCCATGTGGCGGGGTCTGGCGAGCGGAGCGTTGGACGTGATCGGCAGCGACTACACGGGATACACCCGGGCACTGAAGCTGACCGGGACCCTGGACGGCGAGGCTGAGGAACCTGAGGCGGGGAAGGAGAACATCTTCGAGATAGGAGCAGGCCTCACCACCCTGGAATTCATGATGCCGGTGGTGTGGACGCACGGCGTGAACGGCGGTCGCATGACCCTGCCCCGGTTCGTGCAGGTCTTCTGTGAGAACCCGGCCAAGATCTTCGGCATCTACCCCCGCAAGGGAGTCCTCCAACCGGGTTCGGACGCCGACATCGTGGTCTGGGACCCGACCATGAGGCATCTGGTGGACGAGGAGCACGGGATCAGCGACTTCTCCACCTTCAAGGGGACCGAACTCCTGGGAATGCCGGTGGTGACCATGGTGCGCGGCAACGTGGTCATAGAGGACGGAGAACTGGTCGGAAAGCCCGGCAGGGCGCGGTACATCCCCAGCGATCCCGACGCCGCCGCTTACGCTCCCGGTGGGTCCGACATCACCTAGAGGAAATCAGGCCCATGCGCAGAAGAGAACTCATCAGCCTTCTCGGGGGTGAACTGTCGGGGGATCGTGCACTGGAATCCGCGGCCCACATGACAAAGTTCTACCGTTCTCCGGGTTCGTCCGGGTACCACCGCGCCACCGACTTCGTGGCCCAACTCCTCAGGGACAACGGCGTGGAACGGGTCTGGGTGGAGAGGTTCCCGTTGGACGGAGAACATCGACTCCTCACCCAGGCCATGCCCCTTGCCTGGGAGCCGGTCAGCGCCGAGTTGCGGGTGGGATCTGCGAACGGCAAACTCCTCGTGTCCTACGAGGACTCACCGTCGTGCCTCCCGTGGTGGACGCCGTCGACTCCCGAGGGCGGGATGAGCGTGGAGGTGGTGGACGTGGGCACCGGTGAGCGGGCCGAAGACTTCCAGAGACGGCAGGTGAGAGGAAAGGCCGTCCTGGTGCGGAGCACCACGATGCCCGACAGCTTCGCCCAAGCGGTGGCGCTGGCCACCGAGCATGGTGCGGTGGGGGTGATAACCGACACGCTGCTGTACCCCACGGCGCCCTTCCGCACCAGGGAGTCGCTGCCGGATCCCGTGCAGCTTCTTCGAATGCCCTCCGTCCGTCCGGGACTGTGGGCGATCGCCGTCAACTACCACGCCGCCGAGCACCTCGCCTCGATGGCGCGCCGGGGAACCGCCATCGTCTGGGTCGACATCCAGGCCAGGACCTTCAAGGGGGAAGCCCAGAACCTGTTCGCAGAGATACCCGGCACCGACCGGGCGGATGAGTTCATTCACTTCGTGTGCCATTCGACGGCGGGCACCAAGCCGGGCGCCAACTGCGCCTCGGGCCCGGCGCTGCTGGCTGAGATGGGACGGGTGATCTCCCGCCTCATCTCCGATGGCAGCATCCCGAGGCCGCGCCGCACCATCAGGTTCCTCGTCAACGTCGAAGGGCACGGGACCAAGCACTATCTCCAGAACCATCGGGAGGAGGCCGAGAGGGGAATCGTCACGATCGCCCTGGACAGCGTTGGTCACGACCAGAGAAGGAGCAAGGCGGCGTTGCTGTTCTACCACTCCCCGGATTCGGTCCCCACTTTCATCAACGACTACTTCGTGTCGCTCATCGATGCGACCCCCAAGGAGACGCGCTGGGTGTTCAGCAATGACAACGAGATCCCGTTCGTGAACTTCCCGAACCTGCCGTACACGCCCTGGAGTGACAACAAGTACTATCCCGCCTTCGGCATAGCGTCTCCGCTGTTCATGTCCTGGCCCGACCTGTTCTTCCACACCGACTATCTGAAGCCCACCATGCTCGACCCGGGGGTCTTCCAGAGGTGCGGGATGGTGATAGCCCTGGCTGCCCTGGAACTGGCCTACGCCGGTCCCCGGGATGGAGTCAGGATCATGAGGGAGGTGGCGGCGCGCAGCGAAATGAGATTGAGCCGGATCGCGCTGGCGGCCGAGGAGCGCACCCTCAACACCAGAAAGCGCCTGGAGCATCTGTCCCGGAGGGACAAGAAGGCGGTTGAATCAGCCCTGGTGTTCGCTGACGAAGGTGATCCGGAGGGGAGCCGGCGCCTCGAAGCCACCAGTTACAGGATGCAACAGAGAATCCAGGATCGGCTGGACGAGGTGCTGGGTTGGCTGCCTGACTCGGCGCCCGGAGAAGAGTACCCACCGGGGAAGGTGGTCCCCCGCAGGCTTGTGGAGCGGGACGCTCCCGGTCTCTCGGGTACTCCCTATGAGACCCGGGTACGGATGGCCGGGGAGATGAACGCCCGGGACCCTCGGATGCGGTATGACTCCCTGCGAATCATCGGTGACGAGATATGGAATCTCACCGACGGACGGCGGAGCGTGAACGACGTGGCCGACGTCATCGCCGCCGAATTCAAATTCGACGTGGAACCCCGCCACATCCTGGAATTGTTCGAGGGGCTGTCCAGGGAGGGGTTCATCAGGCTCGAGAGCCGCTAGGCACACTCGCCGGTCAGGTGGCGATGTCCCTCCGGTCGATCGTCATGACGGCCGCCCACCCGGTGACCAGCGTCCCGGCCAGCAGCAGGAAGTAGGTCGGCTCGAACCCCTTGGCGAGCGGCGGGGCGTCTCCGAAGTACCAGTAGAAGGGAGAGACGACCCGGGCGGTCTCCAGGGCGTCGCCGAGCGAGCCGAGCCCGTTCAGCAGGAAGGCGGTCATTGCCAGCACCGCGGTGATGCGGACCGCGGGAATCGAGGACCCTCCCATCGCCCAGATCGCCATGGTCAGCCCGCCGAAGAACAGGCCGAGAAGGCCCAGGCCCGCACCGGCGGCGAGGATGCTGTCAACGCCCAAGTCGGTTTCCCAGGCGATGTTCCCCACCAGCGCGGCAATGGTGATGATCACCACTACCACCCCGGTCGAGAACGCCACTCCCAGCGCCTTGCCCGCAATCACCCTCCTGCGGGAGGCGGGAACGGAGAGGACCAGGTCGAAGGCGCCATCGCTTTCCTCTTTGACCAACGCCATCGAGATTCCCCTGACCACGAACATGATGATGAGGATCGGGCCGATGGCCTGGTAGGTGCGGGAGGAGATGAAGCCGGCCGGTGTGACTATCGCGGCGGGATCGGACATGCCGAACATTGCGAAGACCTCCCGCGGGAAGGAGGTGACGAGCGCGGCCAGCGCCTCGGCGTCGGCCGCCATGGTCGGCCAGATCGAGAACATCACCAGCGTCAGCAGTCCCAGACCTCCGCCCCAGCCCCACACCGAGCGCCGACGGTCCCAGATGGTCTTGCGGAACGACCCGGTCAGAAGCCACGCCGCCCGGACCGACCGGCTCTTGTGCGGACCGACAAGTCGAGGGATCCCGGAGGCGGGCAGCAGCGCTCGCTCGGTGGAGAGGTCACGGCGGCCGAACATCAGGGCGGCCATCGTTGTCAGTACCACGGCCGTCGCAGCCAACCACAGCTGTCCCGCACCGATTCCGTCCGTGAGAGGATGGGGATCCTGGTACCAGGTGAACGGGCTGGCGCGGTCGACGCTCTCCAGCGGTGCGTACAGATCGGAGAAACCGCTGACGAACCAGGCCAGGAACGCCAGCGAACCCGCCACGCCGCCCGCCATCACGCTGCGACCGGTGAACGTGCCCGCCACCAGCGTCAACGCTGCGAACACGACGCCCAGCAACCACAGGGACACGCCGGCGGACACCACCCCGGTCACCGACAGGGACAGGTCGAAGATCGGGTTGACGACCAGGAGAGCCACGGTCAGGATCGCAACCAGCACCAGAGCCGCCAGGGCCACTCCACCCGTCTTCTCCAGGAAGACCCGGGTTCGGGATACCGGAGTGGACAGCACCATGTCGATGAAACCGTCCCGTTCCTCCGCCATGACCTCGTTGACAGCCGCGCTGATGATGAAGAACAGGACGAAGAGGGGAGCGAACAGCGTGAAGAGGTAGGAAGAGAGGAATCCCGCCGCGGTGAGGAAGGTGGCGGAGTCTATCCCGAAGGCGGACAGCAGCCCGGTGGGAAGGTTGTTCATGAACTCGGTGAACTCATCGGAGTTGCGCATCACCGTGAACATCACTCCGAGCCAGACCGACAGCGCCACGATCGCCAGGCCGAAGCCGGTGACGGCACGCCGGCGGTCGCGGATGGTCTTCCCGAGAGTTGCGGGAATCATCGACTCAACCCGCCGGATCAGGATGGGTATCGGACCCGTAGTAGGAGAGGAAGACCTCGTCGAGATCCGCTTCTTCGGATGTGACGGTGATCACGTCTCTCGACGAGGCGGCCTCGATGACCGCCTTCTGGGCGCCGGCGATGCTCAGCCGCAACAGGGTGCCCCCGTCCAGGAGATCGACCACGGTCACCCCCTCCAGGGAGGAAAACTCGCCGGGGTCGACCGGTGAACCGAACTTGATGGACAGGTTCGACTGCACCTTCGACCTGAACCCCGAGAGGGTGTCCACGTCTATGAGACGGCCCTGGCGGACTATCCCCACCCGGTCCGCCACCCGCTCGACTTCGGGAAGGTAATGGGAGGAAAGGAAAACCGTGCGCCCCTCCGCGCGGACCTCGGTCAGCAGCTCGGCGAACTCCTGTTGCATGAGAGGATCGAGACCCCCGGTGGGCTCGTCGAGGATCAGCAGTTCCGGCTCGTGCATGAAGGCGTTCACCACGCCGACCTTCTGGCGGTTGCCCTTCGAATACTCCTTGATGCGCCGGTCGAGGTCCAGGTCGAATCTCTCCGCCAGCCTGGTGGTGGCCGCCGCGGTATCGATGCCCCGCAGTCTGCTGAAGTAGACCAGGAACTCCCGGCCGGTCATGGACGGATACAGAGCCAGGTCGCCCGGCAGGTAGCCGACCCTGCTGCGGATCCCGAGGGAGTCTCCTTCGATGTCCATCCCGAAGATCGACCCTGAACCATCCGAAGGCTTGAGGAAGTTGAGAAGCAGGCGGATGGTGGTGGTCTTGCCCGCCCCGTTGGGACCGATGAACCCGAACACCTCTCCCACATCGACCGCCAGGTCCAGGTCGACGATCCCGGCCGTGTCTCCGTAGTACTTGGTGAGACCCGAGGTCTCTATGGCTTTCGACACCATCGCACCTGCCTTTTTCGCCCGCCGGCCACCGGGTGGCGAGACTGATTCGCCTTCGACGTCTTGTTGCGAACTCTACCCGATCCGGGGTCGGACTCTCCCCTGACGTGGACGGGAGCGACGCTGCCTCCGGGGCGGGTGCGGTGGATGCGGAAGACCTGGGGGACGCGAAGGGGGAGTGGGGGCCGGTCCGGGCCCCCTGACGGTATCGTGCTGGTGCATGAGTGAGACATACCGACACATCCTTTCCCTGCGAGCCCTGCGTCAATACCGGCAGCGCGCCATCGAGGAGAACGATCTCGATCGCGTGCTGGAAGCGGCCCGGTGGACAGGCAGTTCGAAGAACCTTCAGAAGTGGGCGGTGGTGGTGATCCGCGAGAGTGCCCGGATCGACCGGCTGGCCGAATGCGGCGACTACACCAACCCGCTCCGGGCGGCGCCGGTGGCGCTTGCCCTGGTCCAGGAACCGAACACCCGGGAGTTCGACACCGGACGCATGGCGCAGAACATCATGCTGGCCGCCGATGCTCTGGGGATGGCGACCTGTCCGATCACCCTGCAGCGGACCCAGGACGCGGCCCGCCTACTGGGCCTGCCCGAGGGCTGGCGGTGCCGCTACGCCATCTCGCTCGGGTACCCGGCACCCGGCGCCCGTCCCTCCCGTTACGGGGGCCGCAAACCTGCCGGAGAGATATTTCACAGGGAGTCGTTCGGCCGATGACCGTCACCGCTCGGGCGCTGGCCGACGAGTTCTGGGAGTTCCGCCTCGAGCACCGCCACTTCGCCAATCTATCCCGGGGGGAGTTGAGCCGCCTGGAGAGGTGGGACGACCTCTCGGCGGAGGGATTGGCGTCCTCCCGGGAGGCATTCGGAGACTTCGCGGCCAGATCATCCCGGACCACCGTCGGGAACGCATCCGACCGGATCCTGGCGGAAACCGTGGCCGCAGCCGCATTCATGGATGCCAACGTGACCGTTTGGTGGCCGCAGTTGCAGGCGCCCAGCACCCAGAGCGGGTTGCTGAGATCGCTGATTCCGGCGCTCTACCTCCAGCCTCTGGTCACCCCCGATCATGGACGCCGGTACCTGGAGAAGCTGGGCGGCTTCCCGGCCATGGTCGATCAGTTGGTGGACCGGCTCCGCGAGGGCCGCGCCACCGGAGTGGTCCCCCTGGCCCGCCATGTCCGCCAGACGATGGGCAAGCTCGACCAGGTCCTCTCCCGCTCACCGGCAGAGGACCCGATCGCCGACCAGCCCCCTCCCACCGAACTCGGTCCTGATGAGGCCGGCCGGTGGAGGGCCGAGTTGGTGGCGGCGATCGAGACGGGCCTGCGTCCCGGCCTGGTCCGCTTCCGGGAGGCGCTGGGCGAGGTCACCCTTCCCTCCGGACGTCCCGATGAGCGGCCCGGGCTCTGCCACCTCGCCGGGGGCGATGCGGTGTACCGGGACATGGTCAGGGGCCACACCACCCTCGACCGCCGACCGGAGGCCATCCACCAACTGGGACTGGAAAGGGTCGAGATGCTGGAGGATGAATACCGGGACATCGCCGGCCCGCTGCTCGGCACCGACGACGTCAGCGAGATCTACACCCGTCTGCGGGACGATCCCCGACTCCGCTATGCATCCTCCGAGGACCTGGTGGCGGACGCTCTTCGATGTCTCGACAAGGCCGGGGCGGAAATGGGTGAATGGTTCGATCCCATCCCCCGGGCGCCGTGTGTGGCCCATCCCATCGACGTGGGGTCCATGGCCTACTACTACCCGCCGTCCGCCGACGGCGTTCGGCCGGGCACGTTCTTCTTCAACGTGGCGGACGCCGGCGCCTGGACCACCTTCCAGATTCCGGCCATCGCCTATCACGAGGGCATTCCCGGCCACCACCTCCAGATGGCCCTGGCCATCGAGAATCCCGACATCCACGACATCCACCGCGCCTACCTGCCGGCTTTCAGCGAGGGGTGGGGTCTGTACACCGAGCGCCTCTCCGACGAGATGGGCCTCTACTCGGACGAGTGGGAACGGGTGGGAATGCTCACCGGGGACTCGCTCCGGGCCGGTCGACTGGTGGTGGACACCGGGATCCACGCACTGGGCTGGTCCCGCGACAGGGCCATCCGGTTCCTGGCCGACCACTCGCCCATGTCACTCCACGAGATCACCGAGGAGATCGACCGGTACATCGCAACTCCCGGCCAGGCCCTCTCCTACATGCTCGGCCGGCTGGAAATCCAGTCACTGCGCGCCGAATGCGAAGCCCGACTGGGTGCGGCGTTCGACATCAGGAGCTTCCACAGCACCGTCCTCGGCAACGGCGCCATCCCACTCGGCACCCTCCGCTCGATGGTCGGTGAGTGGCTGGACACCAACTGAACAACCGGAAACCCGATGAGCGCTCCGCGGTTGGCTGGATCCAGGAGAATTCTGACCGTTTCGATTGTGCTGTGTGTTGCGACGTTGTCGTCCGGCGCGGTGGTGGGTCAGAATTCCGCACCCAGGGCGTGGGACACCTTCGAGGATGTTCCCGCCGGGCACTGGGCGGACCAGGCGATCGGATAGGCCGTTAGCGTGTCCTGTTTCTGGGTGGGGGCGACGGGCAAACCGCCGAGTCAACCCGGGTTGGACCTTGTCACGGTCCTCGAGGTGACGATCCCCGCAGTTACCCTGTCCGGTCCAGGCTACCGGGCGCCGGGTCGATCGTGGGCCGCCCGCCACAGACGGCAGGACTCCACGGCGAAGACGACGGGCAACACCGTGTCGATCAGATGCCAGATCGTGCCGTTGGGGCTGGTCCCCCAACCCGCCGCGAACCAGTTGGGCACGAAACCGAGCGTAAGCAAAACCGCGCCGTAGAACATCACGGTCGCCACCAGCCATCGGCGGATGTCAACCGACGCGGCCGAGTCGATCCTCCTCTTCTCTTTGAACGTAGTGACCAGCATCAACACCAGGCCGAAGGCCATGAACCAGTTGAGCACGTCCCACGTAGCGCGCGCCGTGTCGATGACCTCACCGCCGGAGTCGTACGCGTACAGCGGGTACAACACGAACTGCACCGCCACAGCCACCGCCACCAAAGCGAGGTAGGCGCTGATCAATCTATGCACACCCACCACGAACTCTCCTTCCAAGTCGGCTACCGCATCCCACGGTGGTGACCTTCCCTCCCTGTTCCGGTCACCGTCCCAAAGGATAACCACGATCTCGGCGGCTAATAGGGGTGAGGCTGCGCGACGTTCACCGCGAAGCTCGACAGCTTGAGCTGCACCGATGTTGATGTCTGGGCGTACGCGGGTCGGCGAGAGCCGGCGCCGCGCATCTTGCCGCTGACACCATGCGTCCGGCGAGCCGGCCGCGGGTTGGTTTACTGTGGCTGTGGTTGGGGGACTGCGGGCTGGGTGATGGTCGCGTGGACGCGGTCGTCCTTGCCGGCCTCGTTCTGCGCACGCACCCAGACGCGGTGGGTTCGTCCCGCTTCCAGGTTTTTGAATGTGACCTGTGTCCTCTTGGCCTCGGGTGTCTTCGTCTTGCCGCTGCCGGTTGCGCCGCCCTCTGGCCTGAGATGGACGATGTACCCGTCCGCGGCGATTCGTACACCGGGTAGTACGCCAAGTTGTTTCCGAGGGACGGCATGCCGGCGGCGAGCAACTCGAAGGCGAGCGACACGGCGTCGAGCGCGAAGTCGTCCCAGGGACGGAAGTCGTAGCGGTAGACGCCCAGTGATCCGTCAGGCGCGACGACGTTGGGGTGCCATATCAGCTCGCCGTGCATACCGCTGCGCCACGGCTCTGCCGAGGTGTCATATCCCACCGCTTCAGCAAACTTGTAGTGCGCCCGATGGGTCTGGGTGTTGAAGAAGTAGAGCGACGGAGACGCCGAGCCGGGATTCAGGATCGAGAACTTGATGTACTCGAGGCCAGATGTCCATCGATCGGCTCGACGTTGTTGCCCTGGTAGGAGTTCTGCTGGAACGCAGCACGGTCGGCGAGATGGAGGGTGCCGTTGGCGCTGTTGACTGACTCCGCCGGGTTGAGCGGTTGCTTCGTTCCGAGGTCCGCGAGTTCCGTGATGTCGTCGATGCAGTCGCCGTCGACGTCGGCGGGGTTGGCGACCTGGAACTTGTTGACGCGGTACTTCGAGGTCGGCAATTGTTGGAGGTTGTCCGAGAGCGTCGTCATGCCCGCCTCGCTCCGCTTCACGAGGATGCAGAGCGGTTTGTGTCGAGAGTCCAGGTCCGGCGGCGGGTGTGTGGCTACGCTAGGATGATCGAGCATTGAGAGAATCTGACGGTGCTTTACCGCCGACCAAGCAGATGAGTTGGCGCTTGGCGGGTTTCGTCGCGCTGTGCGTCGTGGCCGTGCTGGCGGCGGATACGGGTACCGCGGTCGGCGCGGCGGGGGGCCAGCCGGTGGCGGCCTTCACCGACACGGAGTACGCGGTGCCCTTCTACGGGACGGTGTGGGACGACAAAGACCCGATCCTCACGTCGGCGGCGGCGGCCACCAACGGGGCGAAATTCTTCGGGCAGGTGACCGTGGCCGAGCGCGACGGGAGCTCCTTGGATCTGTCGTTCGCGGTGGAGGACCAGTCCGAAGGCCCCCTGCATCAGGCATGCGAACCCGACGACGGGTGCAACGAGGTGACTGTGCAGGTCACCCCGGACGGGCTGCTGTATCTCTACTGGCCCCAGAGCAGTCAGCCGGTACGGCAGGTCACCCCGGAGGGGGCGCTGTATCTCTACCGGCCCCGGGGCAGTCAGCCGGTACTACCGGTGAACGATACGTACTTCGGGGGGTTCGGGTCTCGCGCGGTGGAGTTGTCGGCGGCCGACGCGGACTCGGGCTTGAAGGTGTACCGGGAGGTGACGGTGGACCCGCCCACGGAGACGGCGGGCTGCGAGGACTACGACGGCGGCACGCCCGTGGCGTTCACGTGCCTGTACCTGCGCCAGCTGCTGCCGCCGGGCCAAGCCGCCGACCTCGACGAGGCGGCGCTGCGAGCGAAGCTGCCCAAGCTGGTGCAGGACAGCGCCAACTACCGGCTGGCGTTCGCCGAGGAGTTCAACGGCACACCTCCGGCGGCTGACGCGAACGGCTGCCGCGACGGGCTGTCCACCCTCGATCCGGACGTGTGGAGCTACTACGACGCCTGCGACGACGTCGACTCGCGGGGCGAGCCGTGCGGCAACGTCGCCGATGGCGGCTTCACCATGGGCATCTTCTCGTCATGCGGACCCTACGGGATAGTCGGGTTCCTGCTGGGAACTCATGGTCATCTTCACATGAAATACGGCTACATCGAGGTGGGGTACAGCTTCAATATCGACCAATGGCGCGACGTGTACCACAACTACAACATGATCTTGAATGTGTCGCGTGACGGGCTGCATTACCTGCGCAATCAGCACGGGGTGGAGATAGAGAACTGGGAGGACTATCTGAAGTCGTCTCAAGTAGAGATCGACATCTTCGAGCTCCCTCGCAGCGAGAGCCTCCACATTCAATACGACGTCTTTCATCAGTACGCCAACTGGCACGAGGACACCGCCGATATCCCCGCCACCGTGTGGCCCACCGCAAGTAGTAAGTTCACTCAATACTGCGACAGGCCGAATCGCGTTTTCGGACAGAGACAGCTAGGTGTCGTCCAAAACTCGAAGTCATGCAGGAATCGCGACACCGTCCGCGTGACCAAAGGACTGGAGTGGACCCCGCGCGGCTACCGCACTTACATACAGGTCCACAACCCCCGGTATGGAATGACCGAACTGACGCTTGTGCCAAAGGATCAGATCACGGTCCGTCAAAGGGTTCTCGGCAGCCCGACGCATACCGTTAGGTGGCACCCAACGCACAGGGATCCCTTCTTCGAATACCTCGAATACCTCGAAGTCGATGGCGAGGAGGTGCCCGACCTCAGCACGCTGCTCGAGCAGGTTGGCGTCTCGCACATACCGATGCCGATTCTCCTGAACGTCTGGGGCTGGTTGGAGCGGCCCGAGGAGGGCGAGGAGGGCGAGCAGCCCTACATTCGCCGGCGGATGACGTTCGACTACGTGCGGGTGTGGCAGCCCGAGAACCACTACGCCGACATGGAGCCCGTCTACCAATAGCCCGCCGCTCTGCCGGCAGACCGGGACGGCTAGAGGCCTGAACCGGTTTGTCGGGTTGTGATGGCTCGGGTCAGGAAGCTGGCCATCTGGGCTCTGGTAGTGGCTTCTTGGGGGCAGAAGCGGGGCGGGTCGGTGTCGCATCCTAGGGTGATTCGGGCGGCTGCTAGGGCGTCGATGTCGGCGGCGTGGTAGTTGTGGGAGGTGTCTTCGAAACCGGCGGCCTCGGCTGCGGGTATCTCGAACGCTCTTACTAGGAAGCTGGCCATCTGGGCGCGGGTGACGGGCCTGTCGGGGCAGTACTCCAAGGGCTCGGTTGAGCATCCTAGGGTGATTCCGAGTTGGGCGAGGCGTTCGACGTGACCGGCCCACCAGCGGTCAGCACCCACATCCGCGAATCGAGGCTGGGTTGGTTGGGCGGGATTCTGTCCGTCGACTACCCGCACTAGCCATACCGCCATTTCCCAGCGTCTGATTGGCTCTTGGGGGCATGGGAACCGGGGACGGCAGCCGGTGCGGTGGGCCATGTGGGGTTGCATGTTCTGGGGCGTTTCGCCGACTCGGTTGGGATGCCCCAAGCCCTGTCGGATGTGTTCGACGGCCAGGGGGTGGTTCATGATCGGGGTGGGGTGTTGTGTCATGGGATGCTGATGTTGACCGGCGGCGGACAGTCCTGTTCGGTTCGGTGGCGTCGGACTCCACGTTGTATCGGACGATGCGCAGCATTGATGAACAGACCCGGGCGGGGTTGGCCGCTGCTGTGAGCGGGGTGCGGGAACAGGTATGGAAAAGGTCGTCGGTGACCAACCGAACCGACGAGGTGATCCTGGACATCGACGCGTCTTTGCACCAAGTGCATTCAGAGAACAAAGAGGACACAGCTGTCTACTACAAGGGATTTGGGTTTTGTCCTCTTTATGTGTTCTCCGACGCCACCGGCGAATGTCTCGCTGTCAAGCTGCGGCCCGGTGACGCCGCAGCGAACACGGTTTCGGATCATGTGGAGGTGCTGGACCAGGCGATCGAGGCGCTGCCTGCTCATATCAGGATCGGGCATGGTCGGGGTGACAGCCCGGATCTGGTGGAACGGGCGATGAGAGTGCGTACCGAATCGGCGGGTGCGCCGCCGAGGCGTTCGGTTTCCGCTAAGACCTGCCAGGCCGGCTCTTCTCATCAGCATCGCTACCGCGTTGTGCCCCACGGTAATCCGGTGACCCAGCCGCAGTTGGGCGTGCACCCGCCGCGCTCCGTAGGTGCCGCGTGACTGTTGGTGGATCTGATGAATGATGTCGGTCAGCCACGCATGACGAATAGTGCGGGCCGAGGGCGGACGGGACCGCCAGGCGTAGAACCCGGACTCTGATACTCCTAGCACCCGGCAAGCTACTTGTGTGGGCAATCCTTCGGTTCTCATGGTGCGGATCGCCTCGTACCGCCTTTTGGGGACACCACCTTGGCCTTCAGCAGCTCAATTGCCTGTTTAGTCACGGCTAGTTCGGTTTCCAACTCTGAGATCCGGCGGCGAGCGGCCTGCAACTCGGCTTTCTCCACCGAGGTCGGACCTGGTTCCAGACCGCGGTCAATCCTGTCTTGACGTCGCCAGTTGTAGATCGTCTGACCCGACACCCCAAGATCCTCTGAAAGGGAAGCTGCCGATCTGCCAGCTGCCAGCAGATACAGCACCCTCCGCCGGAACTCGGGTGGATAACGATAAGGCATGAAGACCCTCCTTTGGGTCGGTCACACCACTAATTCAAATGTCTCGACTCCACAAAAGTGGGGGCACTCCTAAGTCTCCAGAAAACTCGGGGCGATTCACACCCACCCCAGGTAAACCACCCCCAAACCACCAACCCGACCACCACCCACCCCCGCCGACCAAACACGCCCCCACAACCCCGCACCCCCCAACAGATGGCAATTATCAGTGACCAGATCCGGGAACCTTCACTGATCACCCACACAAACCCCAAAAACCACCCCCAAACCCACCACCCCCAAACCCCCATGAACAATCGGGGCTAGATGGAATTCACTCACTGTTTGGGGTGGGGGTGAAGGCGGTGTTGTCCTGTCCCCAGATGTGGGGGCGGATGGCGACTCCGTTGATGAACAGGGCGGCTTCGGCGCGGGTGGCGGGCCGGTCGGGGCAGAAATGTTTGGGTCCGCATCCGGGTACGACGTTGAAGTCGGTGAGCCAGGTGATGGCGGTTGCGTAGAAGTCGTCGGGTTCCACGTCGGTGTAGAAGGGTGGCGAGCCGGTGTAGGTGGCTTCGGTGTGGCGGTACAGGAGGGCGGCCATCTGCCCACGGGTGACTTGGTGGGTGGGACAGAATTTCCAGTTGGTGTCCCCGAATGTGCCGGGGGTGCATCCCAGGGTGGTGTTGTTGGAGACGGCCCAGCCGATGGCCTGGTCGGAGTAGATGCCTTCTGTTACGTCGGTGAAGGCTTGGGTTCCGGTGTACCGGGGGGTTGGCCGTCCGGCTGCTCTCCATAGGAAGGTGACGAATTGTTGTCGGGTGAGGTTTTGTTCGGGACAGAACCGGGTGGGGGCGCATCCGGAGGTGACCTGGTTGGTGATCATCCATGTCACGGCCGCTTCATACCAGGCTCCCGCTGTTATGTCTTCGAACAGGTCTGATGCGCCCGGTGGGGGTTCCTCGGCGTTTTCGTCGCCGCCGGGCGATCCTCCTCCCGTCGAAGGGGAAGGCGGCGGAGATCCACCACCCCCTCCTCCTCCTCCCCCTCCTCCGCCTCCGGATGGTGGTGCTGGCGGTGGAGGAGGCGGCGGCGGTGGTGGAGGCGAAGAAGGAGAGTCGCGGGTGACCGTGATCATGTAGGTGCGAGCCTTGCCGCTCTGCGCGGTGACCTTCACGGTGATGGTGTTCTGGCCGACCTGCAGAGCGACTTGGTGGCCTGCCGTGACCGTGTCGGCGTCGGCCGGGGTGATCACCGCCGACGCCGACGACTCGGTGGGTGTCGCGGTCACTGTCACGCTGCCGGTGCCGGAGTCCACCGACGCCGTGTACGACGTGGTCGCCGACGCGAACGACGGGTCCAGCGTCACACCGCCGAGCGACAGCGAGGCCAGCGAGGGGTCATCATCGGGTTGGGCGCGGGTGACGGTGACGGTGTAGGTGCGCGTTCTGCCGCTCTGCGCGGTGACCTT
Source organism: Acidimicrobiia bacterium (assembly GCA_965204615.1). Lineage (GTDB taxonomy): Bacteria > Actinomycetota > Acidimicrobiia > Spongiisociales > ZC4RG35 > Bin76. The sequence continues at coordinate 261,234 of OZ242000.1, forward strand.
GACGGTGATGGTGTTCTGGCCGACGTCCAGACTGACCTGGTGTGCGGGTATGAACGGTTGCAGATCGATGGTGTTGAACTCCACCTTGGCCGTCGCCGGCTGCGTCGCCGTGTGCCACACCGTCACGTCGGTGGTCTCGTAGGCCACCGACGTGGTGTACGACGTGGTCGTTGCCCTGAAGGCGGGGCTGAACGCCGGGAACGTCCCCGTCGACGTCCCCACCGTCAGAAAGGCCAGTGATGGGTCGTTGTCGGGTCGGGCGCGGGTGACGGTGATGGTGTAGGTGCGGGTGGCGCCGCTCTTCGCGGTGACCTTCACGGTGATAGTGTTCTGGCCGACTTGCAGAGCGACTTGGTGGCCGTCCGTGTCGGTGTCGGCGTCGGCCGGCAAGATCGCCATCGACGCGGACGACTCGGTGGGTGTGGCGGTCACCGTGGCGCTGGCGGTCGTGTACCCCACCGACGCGGTGTATGACGTGGTCGCCGACGCGAACGACGGGTCCAGCGTCAGGCTCCCGAGTGTCAGCGAGGCCAGCGACGGGTCATACCCTGCGCGGGTGACGGTGATGGTGTAGGTGCGGGTGTCGCCGTTCTGCGCGGTGACCTTCACGGTGATGTCGTTCTGGCCGTAGCCGAGACTCACTTGGTGGCCGTCCGTGTCGGTGTCGGCGTCGGCCGGGGTGATCACTGCCGTCGCGGACGACTCGGTGGTCGCCGGCGTCGCCGTGGCGCTGTCGGTGCCGGACTCCACCGACGCCGTGTACAACTTGGTCGCCGAATCGAATCCCGGGCTGAGCGTCACGCCGCTCAGCGACAGCGAACTCAGCGACGGGTCGCTGTCGAGCGCTCCGATGTCCAGCGAGTATGTCGTGGCGTCGGCGAAGGTGCTGGTGAACGAGACCTGCAGATCGTACCGGGAGCCGGTCGTCAGGCCGGTCAGCGAGAGCCGCTCGAGGTTGCCGGCGTTCTGCCGCGGCTGAGCGGCAGACCACGTCTCCCCCGACCTGCGGTAGCGCCAGTACATCGTCGACCCGTCGGTGTTGGCGATTCGCACCACGGCCACGGCTGACGTGTCGGTGACGGCTGTGAACGAGACCGTCCGCACCACGTTGGTGCCGCTGCGCTGGCGCAGCAGGATCGGCGCGGTGTTCTCGGTGAGCTGTGACAGCCCGCCGTAGTCGTCGGGCGCCAAGGCCACGTAGAACACCTCCGTCTCGCCGGGATCGTCGGTGGTGGCGAGGTCGTCGTGCAGCTCGATGCTGACGGTGCGCTCGGCGCCCGCAGCGGCGGAACCGTCCCAGTCGAACTTCTCGTATCCCCAGACGCGGTACACGGTGCGCGAACCGCCCGAATACAGCTCGCCGTAGCCGTAGTTGAATCTATCCCGCGCCGGTGCCTGCTTACTGAGCGTGAGGTCTTTGCTGTATCCGGAATCGACATCGGCGATGACCGAGTCCTCAGCGACGAGCGCCCGTGCCTCGTCGACAGCGCTGTGGAGCACCGCCACCACCGGCCATGGCTGAGGCGTGGCTCCGTTGTTGGTGAGCGTGCACTCGACGGCTGAGCCCTCCTCCGCCTCGGACGGACACGAGAGCTCGAAGTCGTCGAGAGTGACGGTAACCGTCGTGGCGTTGCCGATAGCGCTGCGCACAATGTCGATCTGATACGTAGCGACGGTGCCGTCCTCACCGGTCACCGTCAGCGTCACCGAGGTGGCACCAACGCTCAGCGGCACCGACGCGCTCTCCTCGCCGCTTGTCACCGAGAGGCTGGTGACGTCGCCCTCTGCGAGCACCACGCTGCTGCCGCCGTGCGTTGCGGCCATGGTCATGGCGGCGCGCTGGTGGGATGTCTCCGCGGTCAGCGTCGCCTCGGTCACCTGGTAGCCGACGTTGACAGTCCGCCCGGCCGTACCGGTCGCCGAAAGAGTGTGCCGGTTCCCGCCGGCAGTGACCACGAGGCTGACCAATGACGCGTTCGAGCTTTGGGCGTCGTCGTCGGTGATCATCACCGCCGCCTTGTTTCTGAACAGCAAACCAACGCCGCGGCTGCCATCAGGCCCGAGCGCCACATAGAAACGCTCGCTGCCCTCCTGCAGGGCGTCGTCGGAGATAGCGATGTTCACCGTGCGGGAGTTGCCCGGCTGGGCGGGCGTCGACGACGTGGTAGTAGCCGAGGCGGCAGCCTCGCCGCTCCAGTCGAAACGGGAGTAGCCGACCAACTTATCACCGATCCACTCGACGCCGCTGTCGAGCGCTGCAGCAGGCTGGCGTCCAGCGAAGGCTGCATCGATGGGGCGGCCCACCACCAGCGCTCTGTTCCTGTCGCTAGACACGTGCAGGATCGCCACCACCGGCCACGCTTCGGCGGCGCTCGTCGTGTTCGCAAGCGTGCAGGCCAGTGTCTCACCCTCAGCAACCGTGGCCTCGCATGTGAGCGTAAAACCGCCCTGGGTGACCGTGACCGTCGAGTTACCAGCGGCCGGCCGGACGAGTGCAGACAGCACCAACCCGCCAAGGAGCAACGGTACGCCGGTTCTTACCAGCCAGGCTCTCGACCGTCGAGAGATACCGTTAGACACCTAGACGAGTAGTCCCAAGCGGTCCGACCGCGCTGCAACCCTTGTTCTATCGATAAGCGGTGCTGCGCGGCACAAACGGTGACTCATCCCACCGCGCTCCCGGCACGGTATCCGAACCGTCCCCGTGCCGGTGGATCCTCCCGGCGTCGGTCGGGAACCCGACATCCGTATCGAGACCGAAACCAACCGCATCTCGCCAACAATTCACCGCCTCACCCCCGACTGATCGAGCTACCCGTATGCTAACCGTATTGTGGATTGGCTGCACGTATTATACGCGTATGGCACAGGTGGCTGGCTGTATCCAACGAACCCACAAGGCGCTTGTGTTCACCGCCCCAGTCGATCTCCGCGACCAGCTACGCGGTCGGACCACCAAAGCCCAGATCGCCACCTGCGCAGCCTTTGCGTCTCGCCAGAGGACGCCTGGACGAACTCGCCCGCCACCAAACAAGCACTCCGCAGCCTCGCCCGCCGCATCAACGCCCTCACCGCCGAGGAAGTGCAGCAAAAGTGATAACCAGAAGGACCATCTAGCCCTCTGACAGGCACAATGCATGAGTTCTAGGCGGAGGGAGTGGGATTCGAACCCACGAGGCACGGATGCCCAACAGTTTTCAAGACTGTCACCTTAGGCCGCTCGGTCATCCCTCCATCGGGCCGGAACCGGACGCGGTCACCAAGCGGAGGGAGTGGGATTCGAACCCACGAGGGGGGTAACCCCCTACGGCATTTCGAGTGCCGCGCACTAGGCCGGACTATGCGATCCCTCCGGACAGATCACCCTTTCACCGGTGATCGGGTCATAGACTAGCCGGTCGTCTCCATGATGGATCAAAGATAAGGTAGCCTCCGAGAAGTGAGGCGAAGCTCTCTTGTGGGATGGTCCGCGGTGGCCTGTCTGTCTTTGTTGGCGGCTTCCTGCGGTGATGAATCGTCCCTCTCTCCCGCCACCACGGTGATGGTGGAGGTGACTGCCGAAGTGACCGCCACCACCGCAACGACTGTCCCGCCCACCACCACGACCACCACCGCTCCGGTGGAGGGCTTGTTGTTCCTCCCTGAGTCCTTCCGGGAGCGGATGGAGGAACTGGTGGAGGAGACCCAGGCTCTCCGTGGCTTCACCTTCGTCGAACCACTGCAGATCGAGGGGATCACCTCCCAGGAGATGATCAGACGACTCCGCGCCGACGTCGCCCTGGATGCACGCCTCTCCGAGATCGACCAACCCCTGTTCACCCTGCTGGGTCTGATAGAGCCACAGCAGGACTGGGTGGAGGTCGTGGCCGGTTTCCGAGCGCGTCCGATTCCCGGCTACTACGACGTGGCCAGCCAGCGGTTGTGGATGGTCTCCACCCTTGAGGACCCGAGTCCCCTGGAAGAGATGACCCTGGTGGGGGAGATCGCCAAGGCGCTGGTCGACCGGCACCTGGGTATCTGGCGGCGCCAATCACGTTTGGCCAGGGTAGGCGACAGCGACTACCTGGCGGTCCTGGGAGGCATGGCCGAGGCCGACGCCACCCTGGTGGAGTTGCTCTTCATGGAGGGAATGACCGACTCGGACAGGGAGGAAGTGCTGGGAGAGGCCTGGGAAGTCGCCTCCGACGACCTCGTCATCCCTTCGTTCCTGACCCACAGCCTCGGTTTCCCATCGGGTCCGGTTCTCGAGTACCTGCAGGGGCTCATTCAATCGGGGGGCTGGGATTTGGTCAATCAGACCCATCGCAACCCGCCCGACTCCAGCGAGTTCATTCTGGAGCAGAGTGTCGGGCCCCCGGAACCCGTGCTTCTTCCCAAGCCGGAGGCGTCTCCTCCGGAGTCATACCAACTGGTCTCCGACTCCGTGTGGGGACAGTGGGGATGGAACGCGCTGTTGGCTTCCGCTCTCTCCTCCGAGCAGGCGGCGGCAGCCTCACAGGGCTGGGGCGGTGACCGGTACCTGGTGTTCAGCGACGGTGGGGACATCGCCCTGGTGGTGGACTACGTGGGGGACACGGTGGCCGACGCCGAGGAGATGCGGGCCGCTCTGGTGGAGTACATCGTTGCCGCCATGGATGCCGGAGGACCCAATCGAACAGCGGACGGGGTCGAGTTCTCCGGCGCCGCCTATGCCTGGCTGGGCGGGGAAGGGGAGACACTGACCTTCATAGCCTCCTCCGATGTGGATGCGGGACGCCAGATTCGGGCCTCCCGCAGTGGCTGAAGACCTCCGCCGGCACTATTCGCCTCCCCATTTGTGCTGCGTCGGGATAGGCTCAGGGGAGTGAACTTGGCTGAGCCTGGACATCTCGCCGCAACCATGACATCCCCTCCGGGCCGGGTGCTCACGAGATGGTGATCCGGCCGCGCCTCTCGAACCCGAACCGTCACGTTCGGTCCATTTTCCTGTCGGCGGTCGTGGTGGTCGCCCTGGTTGTGGCGGCCTGCGGAGGTGCGGCCGACTCCACTTCCGCCGGTGCCACCGAGGAGACGGCGGTCACCACCACCGCCGCGCCTGCCACCACTGCTCCGGTGGCCACCACCGAGGCGCCTACGACCACCACCACCGTTCCGGTCACCACCACCGAAGCGCCTCCAACCACACAGGCGGCAACGACCACCACCACCGGGACGACCACCACCACCGAAGCGCCTGTGACAACCACCACTGCGGCTGAACCAGACCCGGATTTACCTGTAATCGAGGGGCTCAGCCCGGAGATCTCGGCTCTGGTCTGGGAAGCCGTGGAGATCACCGAGGGTATTAGGGGGCTGGAGTTCGAGGAACTGCCGGTCATCACCGTCCTCTCTCCCGAAGACTTCGAGGCAAGGGTGCGGATGGAGGTCGACTCCGAACTGGAGGACATCGAGATCGACGAGGCCCTGTTCAAACTGCTCGGCCTGCTGGAGCCCGACGCCGATCTGAGGGCACTGTACGGGGACCTGTACGGCGAGAGCGTGGCGGGGTTCTACTCCAGTGATGACAGGGAATTGGTGATTCCAGCCTCCGGCGAGAAGTTCACCGGACTGCAGACCCTGACCCTCATCCATGAGTTGATTCACGCCCTCACCGATCAGCACTTCGACTTCGGGTCGCGGATGGAAGATTTGATTGACGGACAACTGTTCGATCCCGCCTCGGGTCTGGTGGGTTTGGTGGAGGGGGACGCCACCCTGGCGGAGTTCGTGTACGTGAACAACCTCGACATCGCCGCCCGTAACCGCCTGGTGGCCGAGTACGCCGACTACGAGCCACCGGACATCGACATTCCGCTGTTCATGGAAAAGGCCCTCTACTTTCCTTACGACCGCGGTTACGGGTATGTGGCGAACAGGTGGAGGGAAGGAGGGTGGAATGCGGTGAACGACCTGTACCTGGACCCGCCCGGTTCCACCGAGGAGATCTATCTGGGCGCTCCTTCCGGGGCCACGGAGGTAATCCGGATGGAGAGGCCCTCCGGCGCTCTTCCCGAGGGGTACGAGGAGATCTACGACTACACGTGGGGCTTTTTGGACATCCTGGTCATGTTCGAGCAGGTCCTCGGTCCCGAGGTTGCTCTGCAGGCGGCGACCGGATGGGGTGGGGGACGCAGCCTGGTGGGATACAGCGATGAGGGCGAGGTGGTGCTGGTCTGGGAATACGCGGGGGACAGCCAGGACGAGGCCGATGAATTGGTCCTCCTTCTTGATGACTACGCAACAGAGGCCATGCATGTGGGAGAACTTCAATATCGGGAGGATCTGGGTTTCTCGGCCTCGGGGGAGGACCATGTCTTCGTCGCTCCCATCCCGCCGGGCATGGTGATGGTGGCCTGTTCGGACCCTGAGGTCTGCCCTTCGGTGATAGCCTCGTATCTGCCCTGAGTGGTGGGGGAGATGCAGTGTGGGGAATGGAGTTCGGGTCCCTTGATGGTGGCCGACACCTTCTGGCGGAGACTGAGGGGCATACACGCCGTTCCCCGGCGATGGGGAGTCCTGATCCCGGGGCGCTCGGTCCACGGCCTGTTCACCGCCACCCGGCTGTGGGCGGTGGGGCTGGACCGGGATCTGCAGGTGGTGGGGGTGCGAGTTCTCAGACCCGGGGGGATGGCGGTCTTCAGGGAGGCGGCCGCGGTGCTCGAACTGCGATCCGAGCGGATACCCCCCGGTACGGGCTGGAGGTTGTCGTGGAAGGGAGGCGTCTCCCCGTGGCCGGGCTCCTGATCCTGTGCGGTACCCCGCTGGGCAACCTGGGGGACGCCCCTCCCCGGTTGAAAGAGGCCCTGTCGAAGGCGGATTGCATTTACGCCGAGGACACCCGGCGCTCCGGCCGGCTACTGGATGCCCTGGGTGTCCGGCCCGCGAGGCTCCGGTCCTACTTCGTCGGTAACGAGTCGTCCCGCACGGCGGAGTTGGCCGGCCGACTGGCCGCGGGAGAGACGGTGGCCCTGGTCAGCGACGCGGGGGTACCCGGCGTCTCCGATCCCGGGTTGTCGGCGGTCAGGGCGGCTCGCGACCAGGGCGCGCAGGTCACGGTCATACCCGGTCCCAGCGCGGTGACGGCCGCGCTCGCCGTGTCCGGGCTTCCCGCCAACCGGTTCTCATTCGAAGGGTTCCTGCCCCGTTCGGGGGAGCGGCGCGCCCGGCGGATCCGGGAGGTGGCGTCCTCTGCGGAGACGGTGGTGCTCTTCTCGTCTCCCCATCGATTGGTGGAGGATCTGGCCGACCTGGCCCGGGCCGGGCTGGGCGACCGTGCCGTGTCCGTTGCCCGTGAGCTGAGCAAACTCCACGAGGAGGTGTGGACGGGAACGGTGTCGGAGGCGATCGAGGAGTGGACCGTCCGTCCTCCCCGGGGCGAGTTCACCCTGGTGGTGGCAGGCCGCCGGGGGACCACCGAGAGCCTGCCGATGAGTGAGGCGACCGAAGCCGTCGAACGTCTGGTGGCGGGGGGACTCTCCGCCTCGATGGCGGTGAGGGAGGTGTCCCGTCTGACCGGGGTGTCGCGGCGGCGCCTCTATGAGTCGGCGCACGGCGGGAAGGAGTGAGCGTGCCGGGGACCGACGGTGACCCATGCTGGGTGGACACCCATTGCCATCTGCAGTTGGACCGACGGCCGGCCGGGGAGTTGTTGGGGCGCGCATCGTCGGTGGAGTGGGTGGTGACGCCGGGAGTGGACCTGGAGTCTTCCCGGGCCGCGGTCCGTCTGGCGTCGGAGTTTCCCGGCCGTGTGGCGGCGACCGCGGGCCTCCATCCCCACCAGGCGAGCCTGTGGCCGTCGGAGGGCCGGGACATCGCCGAGTTGGCCGGGAGAGCCGCGGCGGTGGGGGAGACCGGACTGGACTTCTACCGGGACCTCTCGCCGCGACCCCACCAGGTGGAGGCCTTTCGTTCCCAGATCGAGCTCGCCATCCAACTCCACAAGCCCCTGGTCGTCCACTGCCGTGACGCCTTTTCCGATGTGCACCGCCTGCTGGAGGAGACCGAGGCCGGCCCGGCGGCGGTGATGCACTGCTGGACCGGCGGCCCTCGCTGGACCAGGCGCTTCCTCGACCTGGGGGTGACCTTCTCCTTCGCCGGTCCGGTTGCCTTCCCCACCGGCGACACGGTCCGCAGGGGGGCCGAGATCGTTCCTCCCTCCCGGGGGATGGTGGAGACCGACACCCCCTATCTCGCCCCTCCTCCTCACCGGGGGGAGCCCAACGAGCCGGCCTGGGTCGCCCTGGTGGGCCAGGCCCTGGCGCGGGTGTGGGGAATGGAGCCCGAAGAGGTGGCCCGTATCACCAGCGCCACCGCGCAGCGGACCTTCGGCGCTCCGGAGGCGGGGCCCGGTTGAGTTCTTTCACCCCTTCGGGGCTGACCGGGTTGCTGCGGCGCCATGGCATAAGGCCGTCGCGACGGTTGGGCCAGCATTTCCTGGTGGACGCCAACCTGGTGAGAAAGATCGTGAAGACCGCCGGGATCGGGCCCGGCCACCAGGTTCTGGAGGTGGGGGCGGGTGTCGGCAATCTCACCGCGGCCCTGGCGGAGACCGGCGCCCGGGTGGTCTGCTATGAGATCGACAGTCGTCTCCAACCGGTCCTCTCCGAGACGCTGGCTGCCCATGCGGCGAACGTAGAGATACGCATGGAGGATGCCCTGGCGGTGGACTGGGATGCCGCCCTGGACGGGGGCGACTGGGTGATGGTCTCCAACCTGCCCTACGGGGTGGGGACGCCGCTCCTAATGGAGATGCTCCGGAAAGCTCCCTCGATTGTGCGGTTCGTGGTGATGCTGCAGCGGGAGGTGGCTCACAGGCTTGTGGCCTCCCCGTCCGGCAGGGACTACGGTCTCCCCTCGGTGATCGCTGGTCTCCACGCCTCCGTCCACCGGGCCTTCGATGTCCCGCCCCAGGTGTTCCATCCCCGCCCGGAGGTGTTCTCCTCGGTGGTGGTTATGGACCGGATCGATCCCCATCCCGACACCGCCCGGGCGATCTCACTAGCGGCCGACGCCTTCGGGAAACGCCGCAAGATGCTCCGGCGATCCCTGGATTCGGTTCTGCCCTCTCCCGAACAGACCCTGGCGGCGGCGGGCATTTCCCCCCAAGAGCGTCCCGAGGCACTCTCGCCCGCGGACTTCCTCCGGCTGGCCCGGGCCGTGCGGGGTCGGGAGTCCGCCGGGTGAGCGCCTGGATCGCTCCCGCCAAGGTGAACCTCACCCTGATGGTCGGGTCCAGGTCGGCTACCGGGCTTCACCCGGTCAGAACCCTCATTCAGACCATCGACTGGTGTGATGGCCTGACGCTGGTGGAGGGAGAAGAGGACCGGCTGGAGATAGAGGGGGCCGATCTTCCCGAGGGAGCGGACAACCTGGTCTGGAAGGCGGTGTCCGCCCTGGAGGCCGAGACCGGCGTGGAACGTCCCCCGCTCCGGATCAACCTCAGAAAGAGAGTTCCGGTGGGCGCCGGACTGGGAGGAGGGAGCGCCGATGCGGCCGCGGCGCTCATGGCGCTGGGAGAGATGCTCGGCACCGATCCGGCGACCCTTCGCCGCGCGGCGGCCCGAGTCGGATCGGATGTGCCGGCCGCGTTGTGGGGAGGGACCGTGTGGGCTGAGGGTTACGGCGAAGAAATCACCCGCCTTTCCGATTTGTCCGGTTTTGCGGTGGCGGTGGCTGTGCCCGAGTTCCCGCTGCTCACCGGCGATGTCTACCGGATGTGGGATGATCTCTCCGAACCGCGGGGGAGGGAGTTTCCCTCCCGGTCCTTGCCTCCTTCGCTCCGCCGCGCCACCCCCATCCGCAACGACCTGACTCCCGCCGCTCTCCGGCTCCGTCCCGAACTCGGAGACCTGATGGAGGCGGTGGCCGGGGAGTGGGAGAGGCCGGTGGCCATGTCGGGCAGCGGATCATCGATCTTCTCCTTCTTCGTGGATGCCGAGGAGGCGGCCGACGCGGCCTCCGCGGCGGAGAGCCTGACTGCCGTGGCGGTGGGAGCGGATCTATTCCCGGACGGTCCATTGCGCGACGAAGCGGTATTCTAGGGGGCGATGTGCCCTTCTTTTCCCCTGGGGGGTGGTGTAACCGGCAGCACAGCGGGTTTTGGTCCCGCCGGTATGGGTTCAAGTCCTATCCCCCCAGCCAGGGCCGCATCGCCCGGCTCTAGCCTGAGATGGAGAAGACCATGAGCCACGTGGTGATAATCATGGCGGCCGGTGACGGCGTCCGCATGAGATCGGAGACGCCCAAGGTGCTGCACCCCCTGGGGGGTCGGCCAATCCTCTCCTGGATAGTGGAGGCGGCCTCTGCCACCGGACCCGAACGGATGATGGTGGTGGTGGGATCGGGGGCCCGCCGGGTGAGATCCCTCCTGCCCGAATGGGTGGAGACCTGCTTTCAGTCCGAGCGTCGGGGCACGGGACACGCGGTCTCCGTGGCGATGGAGGCGTTGGGAGAACTGCCGGACCGGATGCCGGTGGTGGTGCTTCCCGGTGATGTGCCGCTCGTTTCGTCCGAGGCGATCTCCGAGGCTGTAGCGTCGCACCGCTCCGGGGGTGAGGCAGCCACCATGCTCACCGCCCGGGCGGAGAATCCGGAGGGATACGGGAGAGTGCTGCGTGACGCGGCGGGACGGGTCAGGGGAGTGGTGGAGCATGTGGACGCCACGGCTGTGCAGCGGGAGATCTGTGAGGTCAACACCAGCATGTACGTCTTTTCGGCCGCACCCCTGCGTGACGGTCTGGGTCGGATCGGGATGGGGAACCGGCAGGGCGAGTATTACCTGCCTGATGTCATCGGGGTGATGGTCGGCGACGGCCGGACGGTGGCGGCCCGGCTGATGCCCTTCGATGACTCACTGGGAGTGAACGACCAGGTTCAGTTGGCGGAGGCGTCGGCTCTGATGAGGAGGCGAATCCTCGACCGGCACATGCTGGCCGGGGTGAGGGTGGAGGATCCCGAGCGGGTCTATGTGGAGGCGGGTGTGAGGCTTGCTTCGGGTGTCCGGCTGTATCCGGGCGTGCACCTGGAGGGCGACGTGGAGGTGGGGGAAGGGGCGGTGCTGGGGCCCGATGTCCATGTCCGTGACAGCCGGATCGGAGCCGGCGCCCGGGTGTGGTACTCGGTGGTGCGGGAAGCCGAGATAGGCCCGGGCGTCGAAGTCGGTCCCTACGCCTCGTTGCGACCGGGCACCCGGATCGAGGCAGGCGCCAAGGCCGGCACATTCGTGGAGATCAAGAACACCCGGCTGGGGCCGGGCGCCAAGGCGCCCCATCTCTCCTATCTGGGTGACGCCGATGTCGGAGAGGGTGCCAACGTCGGCGCCGGGACCATCACCGCCAACTACGACGGGTACCAAAAGCACCGCACCACCATCGGGGCGGGGGCGCAGATCGGCTCCAACACGGTCCTGGTGGCGCCGGTGGAGGTGGGAGAGGAAGGATGGGTCGGAGCGGGCTCCACCATCACTCGACCGGTGGAATCGGGCGCCCTGGCGGTGGAGCGTTCCCAGCAGAAGAACATCCGGGGTTATGCCGAGCGCCGGGCGGCCCGCTACCGTCAGGGGGACCGAAAGGATCACCCACAGTCGGGGCCCCCCGAGCCGACCGGAGACAGCTGAATGGAGACCCTCGGATGGATATAGCCGACCGCAAGGAGATGCGGATCTTCTCCGGCAGTCATAATCTGGAACTCGCCGAGGAGGTGGCCGAACTTCTCGGGGTGTCCCTGGGTCGGTTGAACAAGTCCACGTTCTCCAGCGGGGAACTCTACGCGCGGGTCGGGGAGAGCGTGCGGGGCTTCGACTGTTTTGTCTTCCAGAGCCATTCCTTCCCCATCAACGATGCGGTTATGGAGCAGTTGATAATCATCGATGCGCTCCGCCGCGCATCGGCCCGCCGGATCACCGCGGTGATGCCCTACTACGGGTACTGCCGCCAGGACAAGAAGGTGCTCCCCCGTGAGCCGATCACCGCCCGGCTGATGGGTGATCTCTACATGGCGGCGGGTGCCGACCGGCTGGTCTCGGTCGACCTTCACACCGGACAGTTGCAGGGGTTCATAACAAAGCCGTTCGATCACCTGACCGCAATCCCGATCATCAGCGAGTACCTGTCCACGGTGACCACCGGGGATGTGACCATCGTCTCTCCCGATGCGGGAGGCGGCAAGCGCGCCGAGAAATATGCCAGGCAGTTGAACGCCGACGTGGCGTTGGTCTACAAGCGGCGGGACGACCTCGTGCACAACTTCTCCGAGGCGTTGGCGGTGACGGGTGAAGTGGAGGGTCGTAATGCGGTGATAGTGGACGACATCATCGACACGGCCGGCACGGTGTGCAACGCGGCCGAACTCATCCGGGAAATGGGGGCTGCCTCCGTCCGGATCGCGGCCACCCACGCGGTCCTGTCGGAACAGGCGGTCAGGCGTCTCAGCGAGAGCGGAGTTGACGAGATCGTGGTCACCAACACCCTCCCGGTTCCCGCCGCCGACCAGATCGAGAACCTGAAAGTCCTCTCAATCGCCTCGATCGTCGCCAAGTCCGTGCATGCCATCTTCACCGAGGGATCGGTGAGTCAGATCTTCCTGGGCGAAAACGCCTGATCCGCCCTTGGACACCCAGACTTTCGAGGTTCGCACCGGCCGGCAGGCCACCATTGCGGATCTGACGCCGCAGGTGATGACGTTCTGCAGATCGCGGGGAGACGGTCTGGTGTCGGTGTTCGCTCCCCACTCGACCTGTGGGGTTGCCCTGATCGAGACCGGGTCGGGGAGCGTTCCGGATCTCATGGACGCCCTGGAGCGACTGCTGCCCCGCGGCTTCGACTGGCGCCACCGCCACGGTTCGCCCGGCCACGGGGCGGACCATGTAATGCCGGTCTTTGTCTCTCCCAGCCTGGTGGTGCCGGTGTTGGATGGCCGCCCGGCGCTGGGAGTCTGGCAGTCGATCGTGTTGGTGGACCCCAACCGGGACAACCCGGTGAGGAAGGTGCGTCTCAGCTTCATCCCGGCCTAGCTCCGGGGAGACGGGGGTCACCCCCGACGAATCGTGACGAGAGAGGGAAGGCGCCGGCTGGGTCGCGAACAGTCCGGGCCGGACAGACTTGACCCGCGGCAGGTGCGGTCTCCACACTGTTCTGTAGCTGCAGGAAACCAAGTCCCCGGGGACGAGTTCGTCCGGGACCGGGCCGATCCGCCCTCGCCCCCAAGATCGGTTAGCGACAGGCAAACCGGATCTTCGGAAATTAGAGGGGAGTTGGGAATCCATTGATTGTGAGGGAGGGTCCTCCATAATCGGGTGCTGAACCAATTTCACATCCGAAAAGGAGGACCCTGTGGAGACTGATGGTAGGCGTATGTGCGAGTTGTTGGTGGGGCTGGGTGAGGTGGATCTGGTGGGAGTCGAGGAGCTGGAGGGCGACCGGTTGAGAGTGACGATTCGGTCGCGGGCTCCTCGCCCGGTGTGCGGGGGGTGTGGTGGGAGGGTGTGGTCCAAGGGTGATCAGCCGGTGGGGTTGGTGGACTTGCCGGCGTTTGGTCGTCCTGTGCGGCTATGGTGGCGGAAACGCCGTTGGATGTGCCCGAACCAGGACTGTGGTGTGAGGTCGTTCTCGGAGCAAGATCTGGCGGTGGCGCCGGAGCGGGCGTTGTTGACATCTCGCGCTGGGCGGTGGGCCACCTATCAGGTGGGCCGTGGGGGGCGGACAGTGTCGGAGGTGGCAGAAGAGTTGGGGTGTGATTGGCACACGGTGAACACTGAGGTTGTCCGGTGGGGAGATGCGCTGTTGGAAGCGGACAAGGATCGGTTTGGTTCCGTGGAGGCGGTGGGGGTGGACGAGACGCTGTTCTGGCGCAAAGGCAGGTGGAGAACCAAGCAGTGGTGCACGTCGGTGGTGGACGTGGGCGGACGTCAGTTGTTGGACATTGTGCCTGGTAGAACAGCAAATAGCGCCGCCTCGTGGTTCCAGAACCAGCCCACGGAGTGGCGTGAGGCTATCCGGTGGGCGGTGTTGGACATGTCAGGCCCCTACCAGGTGGCCTACGACCGTGTGCTGCCCCACGCCTACCAGGTGGCCGACCCCTTTCATGTGGTCCGGTTAGCGAACCGCTGTGTTGATCTGGTGCGCCGCAGGGTCCAGAACGAGACACTGGGACACCGAGGACGAAGGGGCGAACCGCTGTATCGGATACGGCGGTTGTTGGTCATGGCGTCTGAACGGCTCGACAGCCGCGGTGAGAAACGCATCCAGGGGCTGTTGCGGGCTGGTGACCCCTACGGAGAAGTACGTGACGCCTGGTACGCCAAGGAAAGCGTCCGCGACATCTACCAGATCGGAGACCCTCGGCTGGCTGCGGAGTTCACCCACCAGCTGTCCGGGGATCTCCAGGACCGGTCACTCTCACCGGAGGTCAACCGTCTCGGGCGGACTATCGCTCGTTGGGCTACCCAGATCACGAATTGGCATCACTCGGCGGTGACCAACGGACCCACTGAAGGTCTGAACAATCTGATCAAGCGAATCAAACGAGCAGCGTTCGGTTTCCGGAACTTCTCCAACTACCGGATCCGAGCGCTCTTATACGCCGGAAAGCCCAACTGGAAGCTCCTCGCAACCATCACTCCCCTCTAATTTCCGAAGTGCCGGCAAACCACCAACCCGACCCCACTGACCCTCAAAGCGACAGGATATTACCCAACCTGTCGCTGTCACAGGGAGGAGGTGCTGATACCAGAACCGGTACTCTAAAGGTCAGAACAGGCACTGACCTGGACATTGAGGGCCACTGAAGTCATCGAGGGAGGGCCCGACGGGAGGAGGAGGGTGCGCCTGGTTTTCGCGACGTAGGCATGGTTTTCGCGGAAAGGCGCCGCACGGGTGGCGCCGCCGGGGTGGTCGTGGAAGACCTTCAGATCCTCTTGGTCGGGGGTATGAGGATGTTCTCATCCGGGAAGATCAGATTCGGGTCGCCGGACCGGATCTCTTCACGGTTGGCCTCGATCAGATCCACCCAGTAGGAAGCGATCTGCTGGATGGTGGGGGGATGTCCCGGAGCCTGTGAGACAACCCTTCGGGCGATGTCCCATAGATTGTCGCCTGCCGCGATCCGGTACCGGCTCCCGGGCGTGGGTTGCTCGACAGAGGAGACGCTCCGGGCCCCGTTATGTGAGGAACCTTCCGGTGCCGCCGGGGATCCGAACGTCGGAGCGCCCAGTTTGAGGACCGGATGGGGAAAGCGAAAGAGGTCGGAGTCCAACGGCTCTTCCACGGGGACCGGAGACTCGGACATCTGGGTGGCCAACGGGACCGGGAACGAGCCCGACTCCCAGGTCGGAGCCGGACGATCGGTCGAGGCCAGTGCCGGGATCGAACTTCCCAGGGTGGTGGCGGCCACGGCGCCCACCAGCACCTGTGCGCCGAGGGTGCGGGTGAAGGGGATGGCAAGAGGTGTGGCGAGCCGCATCGCGGGAGCGATCCTGGACCATCGTGCCGCCAGGTAGAAGGAGGTGGAAAGGAGAATCCACCACCCGCAGGCCAGGCCCGCCAGTCGAGCGGCGGCCAGGATCGCATCGTCCGGCGGGGTGGAGGAGAGCCACTGTGGGAGGTTGGGCCAGTCGATCGACAGCCATCTCACCTGCCCCAGGCGATGGAGGGCGAAGGTTGTGGCGGAGACAAGACCCAGGAAGCCTGCCAGGGTGGCCGCGGATGTGATTCGTTTGTTCATATACCAGCATGGAGCCGGCCGTCAGGGATGTGCCAACCCCGGACGGGGAGGGTTATTCGCGACTTGCGCCTGTTTTTTGACTGTTAATATCGGGCGGGCGTCTCAGCGGGAGAACCATCGAGAATGAAGATCAAGGTCGGAATCGCCCACACCAATCGGGTGATAGAAATCGAGAGCCAGGACGCGGAGGGAGTGCGTTCCCAGATAGAAGACGCCTTCGCGAACTCCCGACCGATGGTGTGGCTTGATGACAGCGACGGTACGCGAATCGGCATCCCGCGCGAGATGTTGGCCTTCGTCGAGTTCGAGAGCTCCGGCGAGCGCTCGGGGGTGGGTTTCGCGGCGGGCGGCTAGGAGGCGAGGTAGCGGCGACGGCGCCTGGCAAGCCAGCGCTTGCGGTGCCTCCGGCGGTCCTCCTCCGACAAGCCTCCCCAAACTCCCGACTCCTGGTTCGTGTTCAAGGCGTAGCTCAAGCATTCCTCCTGCACTGCGCACTCGTTGCAGATGGCAGTCGCCATGGCGATCTGTTCGACCGCGGGTCCGGTGCTGCCGATCGGGAAAAACAGGTTCGGGTCGGAGTCAAGGCAGGCGGCCAAGTCTCGCCAGTCGGTGGTGATAGTGAGCAAAGAAGTCATCTCCTGAATATAAGATTGTGAACACTTTCACAAGGCTCTACCCTGCAAAAGGCTCACAAGAAATCGGTTCCAAACGGAAAGACTAGAGTCGCCGGATGGGATTGTCAAGCAAAGTCGGGATTTTTTTCTTGCGACAGGTGCGAATTTTTCGGGCTAGCCTTTTGGGTAGCCGACTATTTCGCCCTCGTAGCTCAGGGGACAGAGCACCGGTCTCCGGAACCGGGTGCGCAGGTTCGAGTCCTGCCGAGGGCGCCGACGCCGGACAATCCGCTGTCCGGGAGAGCGGGATCCTGACTTAAAGCTCGAGGGCGCCCCCCGGTTGGGGAAGCGCCCTCGAGGTTGGCTGTGGCTTAGATGTCGTAGTAGAGCTCGTACTCCACGGGGGTGGGGTGCCGTCTCACCAGGCTCGCTTCGTTGTCCCGCTTGTAGGAGATCCAGGTGTCGATCAGGTCCTGGTCGAACACGCCTCCCTCGGTGAGGAAGTCGTGGTCCGCCTCCAGGGCGTCCAGGGCCTCGTCGAGGTTGGAGGGGACGGTATTCAAACCGGCGGCCTCCTCGGGGCTCAACTCATAGAGGTCCACGTCCACCGGCTCTCCCGGATCGATCTGGTTCCGGACCCCGTCCAAGCCGGCCATCAGCATGGCGGCGAAGGCGTAATAGGGGTTGCAGGAGGGATCGGGGCAGCGGAACTCGAGCCGCTTGGCCGAGGGTGACTGCGAGTAGGTGGGGATACGGATAGCCGCAGAGCGGTTGCGCTCGCTGTAAACCAGGTTCACGGGCGCCTCGAAGCCGGGGACCAGTCTCCGGTAGGAGTTGGTTCCCGGGGCGGCGAAGGCCAGGATGGCGGGCGCATGGGCGATGAGGCCGCCTGCATACCAACGGGCCATGTCCGAGAGGTTGGCGTAGGTGCCCTTCTCGTAGAAGAGCGGCTTCCCGTCCTTCCAGAGGCTCTGGTGGGTATGCATCCCCGAACCATTGTCGGCGAAGATCGGCTTGGGCATGAACGTGACCGTCTTCCCCGCCTGAAGCGCCACGTTCTTGCAGATGTACTTGTACATCATCAGACGATCGGCTTGCAGGAGCAACGGCGCGTAGCGGATGTCGATCTCGGCCTGCCCGGCGGTGCCCACCTCGTGGTGGTGGATCTCAACCGGGATGCCGGCTTCGATCATCGTGGCCACCATCTCCGAGCGAATGTCCTGTTGGGTGTCGTTGGGAGAGAGCGGGAAGTACGCTTCCTTGTGGCGCATCTTGTGGCCCAGGTTGCCGCCCTCTTCCTGCCGCATCGAGTTCCAGGCGGCCTCGCCGGAGTCCACCTCGTAGAAGGAGGTGTTGCT
Source organism: Acidimicrobiia bacterium (assembly GCA_965204615.1). Classification (GTDB taxonomy): domain Bacteria; phylum Actinomycetota; class Acidimicrobiia; order Spongiisociales; family ZC4RG35; genus Bin76. The sequence goes on from OZ242000.1 coordinate 278,941, forward strand.
GTGATGGTCCACCTGGGAGAAGCGGGCGCTGTCGAAGATGAAGAACTCCGCCTCCGGTCCCCAATAGGAGACATCCGCGATGCCGGTGGAGAGCAGATACTCCTCGGCGTTGCGGGCGACCCGTCTCGGGTCCTTGTGGTACCAGTCGCCGCTGAGGGGGTCCTTGATGAAACAGTTGATCGCGAGCGTCGGGCGCGCATAGAAAGGGTCTGCATAGGTGGTGGTGGGATCGGGGATGAGGAGCATGTCCGACTCCTCGATCGACTGAAAGCCGCGGATCGAAGAGCCGTCAAACCCGAATCCCTCCTCGAATGACTCCTCGGTCAAATACTCCGAGGGCATCGTGAAGTGGTGCATCTTCCCCGGCAGATCCGGGAAACGAAGATCTATGAATTCGTACTGCTGGGCGAGAGCAGAAGCCTCGGCTGGTGTTGTCATCAGGCCCTTCCTGGGGTTGCTTAATGCCCGTAGAATAGCAAAGGCACGGCATTAGCGGCAAGGCAAGGATGGGTTTGGAACAGACTCCCCGATTCCCGATGACGGCGGTCTCCGACCTGCCCGACGACCTTCGCCAGAGGGCGGAATTCGTCCACTCCAAGCTGGGATTCACCCCCAATGTGATGCTGGCGCTGGGACACCGTCCCGATGAGGCCAGGGCTTTCTTCGCCTACCACGACGCACTCATGGAAAAGGACGGGGGACTGTCCAAGACCGAGCGGGAGATGATCGTGGTCGCCACCAGTGCGGTCAACCAGTGTCCCTACTGCATCGTGGCTCACGGGGCGATCCTGCGCATCCGGTCGGGGGATCCCCTCCTTGCCGACCGGATCGCCGCCAACTGGCGGACCGCCCCCGTCTCCGGCCGGCACCTCGCCATGCTCCGCTTCGCGGTGAAGCTGGCCCGCACTCCCGAAGAGATAGAGGATGCCGACTACCGGCCTCTCTACCAGGAGGGTTTCAACGACGACGAGATCTGGGAGATCGGAGCGATCACCGCCTTCTTTGCGATGTCGAACCGCCTGGCTCACCTGGGACACATGATGGCCAACCCCGAGTTCCACATGCTGGGCCGAACGCCCCGCGAGCGTTGAGGGCCGCCACTCGTTGAGCAACCATCCCCACCTCTACCTGAGCCGCCAGGATGAGGTCGCCCACCTGGTCATCGACCGCCCGAAGCGGCGGAACGCCTTCACCGACGAGATGTGGCCGGTCCTCTCTGAGTTGGCCAGGGAGGCGGAGCAGGATCCCCGGATCGATGTGATGGTCGTCAGGGGAGCAGACGCCAAGGTGTTCAGCGCCGGGGCGGATGTGGCCGACTGGGTGGAGCGTCTCGAGCAGGGAGGGGAGGGCGCGGGGAGCGGCCTGGGTGTGTCGGAGGCGATCGGGGCCATCGCAGACATGACCAAGCCCACCGTGGCCGCCATCCGGGGGGCCTGCATGGGAGGAGGGGCTGCGATCGCCATGGCCTGTGATCTGCGGGTGGCCGACGACGGCGCTCGTTTCAGTCTCCCACCCGCCCGGGTGGGACTGGCGTTTCCCTATCCCGCCCTGCGCAGCCTGGTGGCGGCCGTCGGTGAGGCCCGGGCCAAGTGGCTGCTGTTCACCGGAGAGGTGTTCGGGGGAGTCGAGGCCCATCGGATCGGGTTGGTGTCGGCTCTGTTCGAGGCCGGGTCCTTCGACTCGGAGTTGGATGCGCTCTTGAAGCGGGTGTGCGGCATGTCCCAGTCCTCGCTTCGGACGATGAAGGAGATGATGCGGATGGTGGCCGGCGGGCAGACCGCTCAGGACAGCGAGATCGAGCGGATGTGGAGGGAGTTGGCGACCGGGTCCGATCACGAGGAGAGGATCCGGCGGTTCCTGAAGGGGCTGGGTTAGACGCGGCCGGTAGCGCCGGTAAGCATCTTGCTAAAATTCCGGCTGGTGTTCCCGGGAAGTCCCTCCTTCTATCGGCGGTTGGCGAGCTTCGAGTATCGCAGGTCCGCCAACTTCGACCTCTATCGCCGGGTTGCGATTTCCATATCGATCGTCTGGTTGGGCGTCTCCGCGGTTGGACTGGTGGGCCTGCTCTACTTGAGGGACGATCTCGAGTGGAGCTTCTTTCTGGTCTTCCTGCTGGCCGGTGCGGGGGTGTTCGTCAGTTCTCTGATCGGCCTTGGATGGCTCGTCATGTTGCCCTGGGGGCTGAGAGAGCCGACGGTGGGACTGGTGATGGCCCGATTCGACAAAGTGGAGAGCGCCCCGGTCTCCGAGCGATTGGGCCAGGGGGCCCGGGAGACCCTCGAGGAGATGGGGATCCCCCGCAAGAACATCCTGCAGCTGGAGGTCGCCGGCGCCTGGGAACTTCCCTGGGGCGCCAGCCGGATGATCCAGGCGGGCTGCCAGGGGGTGGTGGCGACCGGGGTGGTGCTCAGGGGAGAGACCCATCACTTCCGCTCGGTGGTGGAAGGTGCGGTCCAGGGACTGATCCAACTCCAGATAGAGACAGGGGTTCCGGTGGGCAACGCGGTGCTGGCCGTCTCCGACTGGGAACAGGCGGTGGCCCGCAGCCAACCCGGCGCCAATGCCGGTGCTCAGGCAGCCCGGGCAGTGGTGAACGCGCTCAGATCCGAGATAACCGGAGCCTGAGCAATCGGGTTGGGGGGCCCGTTGACCGGGGCTATACTTGCTGTCTAGTTGCATAGTGCGAAGCGGAAGCCGATTTGCTTCCCACCCGGCCACTCCCAGGGTGCGCCGCGGTTCTTCGGGAGCGGATTCGTTTTTTCTTTGTCGTGATCGCTGGAAAACAGGAGGACAACCATCGCAGAACTTCGAGTGAATGACACAATCAGGGCCGCCGAGGTGCGTTTGGTGGCGCCGGACGGAGCACAGATCGGCGTCAAGAAACTGGAAGAGGCAATGTGGCTGGCGGAACAGTTGGATCTGGACCTGGTGGAGGTGGCGCCGATGGCCAGCCCTCCCGTCTGCCGGCTCATGGACTACGGACGATTCAAGTACGAGCGTTCGATCAAGGAGAGAGCAGCTCGCAAGAGTCAGTCACGGACTGTCATCAAGGAGTTGCGGCTTCGGCCCCGGATTGAAGACCATGACTTCGACATGCAGACCCGCAAAGTCATCTCCTTTCTCTCGGGTGGAGACAAGGTGAAGTTGACCGTTCGTTTTCGTGGTCGGGAGAGGGAAAGACCCGAGTACGGTCAAAGGCTCCTGACCAGGCTGGCCGAGGCGGTCAGCCAGGAGGGGGTAATGGAACAGGCGCCCAAGATGGAGGGGCGCAATATGACCATGATGCTGGCGCCCGTCAACCACCGCTCGGGGGGACAGAGACAGAGGAGATAGACACCCTCTGTGTGAGAATTCCAATTCAGGAGGACCAATGCCGAAGCAAAAGAGCCATCGCGGTCTCACCAAAAGAATCAAAACCACCGGCTCGGGGAAGCTGATGCGACGCAAGGCCGGCAGGGGGCACTACCGGCTGGCCAAGGGTAAGAACCGCTTCCGCCGGCTGGACGGCACCGATAGTCTGTCGCCGGGCGACGATCGGATAGTTCGTCGCATGATCAAGACCTAGGGAGGGCGAATCATGGTCAGAGCGAGAAACGTCCCTTCCGCCCGCCGGGCCCGGCGCAAGGTCCTGGCCCGGGCCAAGGGTTACCGGGGCGCCAAGAGCCGCACGTTCCGAGCCGCCAACGAGCAGGTCATGCATGCCATGGCCGACTCCTACAGCCATCGTCGCGCCCGGAAGGGCGACTTTCGCAGGCTTTGGATCACCCGGATCAACGCCGCCGCCCGTCAGAACGGGATGAGCTACTCGCGGTTCGTCGCAGGTCTCAACTCGGCGGGCGTGGAGATAAACCGCAAGATGCTGGCCGATCTGGCTGTCAACGATCCGGAAGCCTTCTCACAATTGGTGAAGATAGCCCAAGAGGCTTGATCCTCTCCCGGCGCAACCGCCGGATCGCCGAGCTGGCCAGGCTGCGGCGGGCGCGTCATCGCAAACTCGCAGGGAGAACCCTCCTGGAGGGTCCCCACCTCCTGGCGGAGGCCCTGGCCTCGGAGGGGGAGGTGCTGGAGGTTCTGGCCCTGCCGGGAGACGTGTCGACTCAAAGACTCTGTGAGGAGCGCGGGATACCCCTTACGGCGGTCAGCACCGAGGCGTTGGCCCGGGTCGCCGACACCAGAACCCCTCGGGGTCCGGTAGCGGTGCTCGCCATTCCCCGGCCCCGGCCCGAAGGCAGGGACACGCTCTGGCTCATGGTCTCCGAACCTGGTAACGCCGGGACCCTGATACGGACTGCCGCCGCCTTCGGATGGGATGTGGCCACGGGCTCTCGGACCGTTGACCCCTGGGCGCCCAAGGTGCTCCGGGCGGGAGCCGGAGGGCACTTCAGGGTGGCCATCGGGGAAGCGGAGGAACCTCCCCCCGATGCGATGGTGATCGCCGCCACTCCCCGGGGTGGGACCCCGGTTGCCGAACTGGGCGCTCTCGTCGATCACAGCCGGCAGTGGTGGTTGATCATCGGCGAGGAGTCCCGGGGGATTCACCCCGGGCATGCCGACCGGGTCGATCTGTGGTGCACGGTCCCCATGTCCGGTGGAACGGAGAGCCTCAACGCCGCAGCGGCAGGTGCGATAATCTGCCACCGGCTCTCGGAACTGCGCGCTCGTGCGGGAACCGGTTTTCGCGAACCTAAACTCCTATAGCTGGTATGGAAAGTCTCGACGCCCTGATGGAAAAGGCTCCGGCCCTGGTCAAGGGGACGACCACCCTGGAGGAACTGTCCGAGGCCGAGGTTGACCTCCTGGGCAGACGCTCGGTGGTGGCCGGGTTCCAAAGGGGGATAGGAAAGCTCCCACCCGGGGAGCGGCCCGCGGTCGGGAGGGCGATCCAGGAGGCGCGCCGGGTTCTCACCGACCTGATCGGGACGCAGAGACGCCGACTCGAGAACGAGAGCGAGCGCATCATGCTGGCCTCCGACCGGGTGGATGTGAGCCTGGCGGCTCTGGAGTACCAGGAGGGATACACCCATCTGATCACCTCGACCATCGAAGAGGTGTGCGACATCTTCATCGGACTCGGCTACCGGGTGGTGGGTGGACCGGAGGCCGAGTCGGCACTCTACAATTTCGACGCCCTCAACACGCCGCCCACCCATCCCAGCCGCCTCGAGTCCGACACCCTCTATGTCGACTGGGGCGACCCTGATGACGAAGTCCTGTTGCGCACCCACACCTCGCCCATGCAGGCGCGATACATGGAGAAACACGATCCGCCGGTCTATGTGGTCGTGCCCGGCAAGGTCTTCCGGGCAGACACCCCGGACGCCACCCACTCGCCGGTCTTCCACCAGATCGAGGGTTTGGCGGTGGATGAGGACCTGACCTTCTCCGACCTCCGCGGGACCCTCGCCTACTTCGCCCGGGAGTTCTTCGGTTCTGAACGCCGCATCCGCCTCCTGCCCAATTTCTTTCCTTTCACCGAGCCGTCGGCGGAGATGCACGCCTCCTGCTTCTCGTGTGAGGGAGGCGGACGATGCCGGGTGTGCGGGGGCACGGGTTGGATCGAGTTGCTGGGCTGCGGCATGGTCGATCCCAACGTCTTCGAGTGGGTGGGATATGACCCGTCCCAGGTGAGTGGCTTTGCCTTCGGCATGGGAGTGGAGAGGATCGCCCAGGTGCGCCACGGAGTCTCGCCGCTGCGGCACTTCTTCGACAACGATCTTCGAGTTCTCTCCCAGTTCCGATGAGAGTCTCGCTCAACTGGCTGGCCGACTACGTCGACCTGGGGCACTCGGATCCCGAGGAGACAGCCCAGGTCCTGGAGTCGCTCGGCCATGAGGTGGAGGAGACCGAGCGCCTCGCTCCCGGCTTCGGACGGGTGGTGACCGCCCGGGTCCTGGAAGTCGAGGCCCATCCCCGGGCCGATCGAATCAGGGTCTGCCGGGTGACGACCGGCGGAGAACCGCAGACGGTGGTGTGCGGCGCCTGGAATTTCGAGGCGGGTGCCACGGTGGCCTGGGCGCTTCCCGGGGCCACGCTGAGCGGGGGAGTGGAGATCGGTCGGCGTTCCATCCGGGGGGTGGAGTCGAACGGCATGATCTGCTCGGAGACCGAACTCGGATTGGGCGACGACGCGGAGGGCATCCTGGTGTTCGACTCCGAGGTCCCTACGGGCGAGGACCTGGCGGGATTCGACGCCCTCACCGACACCGTGCTGGAGTTGAGCATCACCCCCAACCGTCCGGACGTGATGTCCTACGTGGGAGTGGCAAGAGAACTGGCCGCCTATCACCGCGTCGACTATCGCATTCCCGATCCGGTCTTCCCCCAGGTGGACGCCCGCCCCCGGATCGGAATCACCGTGGAGGACCCCACCGGGTGCTATCGCTTCGTGTCCCGGGAGGTACGGGGGTGCCGGGTGTCCCCATCCCCGTTCTGGATGCGGACCCGCCTCCGGGCCTCCGGCCAGCGCCCCATCTCGAATGTGGTGGACATCACCAACTACGTGCTCCTGGAGCTGGGCCAGCCCATCCACGCCTTCGATCTCGAGAAGCTGGGCGGGGCGGGGATAGTGGTGAGGAGAGCCCATCCGGGCGAGAGGCTGACCACCCTCGACGGAGTCGAGAGAGTGTTGACTCCCGCCGATTTGGTGGTGGCCGACCGCGAGCGCGCCTCGGCGCTGGCGGGCACCATGGGCGGGGGCGCCTCCGAGGTTTCATCGGGGACAACCGAAGTGCTGATCGAGGCCGCTTCCTGGGATCCTCCCACCGTGTTGCACATGTCGAAGCGACATGCGCTCCGCACCGAGGCCTCGGCTCGGTTCGAACGGGGAGTCGACCCCGCACTTCCCCCGCTGGCCGCCACCCGGGCCGCCGAGTTGGTAACCGGGCTGGCCGGCGGGGAGGCTCTCGCCGAAGTCACCGATGTGGTCGCCCGCGACGACCGGCTGCGCCCCGTGAGGATCGAATTCGAACTGCGGGAGGCAGAGCGGATCCTGGGTCCGGGTTTCGATGCGCCCAGGGTTTCGGATCTGCTGTCCCGGCTGCACCTGGGAGCCGACGGCGAGGATCCGATCACCGTCGAGGTTCCCACCTTCCGACCGGATCTGACCAGGCCCATCGACCTGGTGGAGGAACTGGCCAGGTTGTGGGGATACAACAACTTTCCCGAACGGGTGCCCCGGGGCCCCGGCGGGGGACGGTCGGTGTCCCAGCGCCGAACCCGGACACTGCGCCAAGCGCTGTGCGGGCTCGGGTTCTCCGAGTCGGTGTCCCTGAGTTTCATGCGGGTCTCCGAGATCGAGATCTGGGGGTGGGACGAAGAGGATGAGCGCGCCCTGCAGATCCATCTGAAGAACCCCCTGCGGGAAGAGGAGTCCATCCTGCGCACCACGCTGCTGCCGGGCCTCCTGCGGGTGGCCCGCTACAACCACTCCCATGGGCTGGACGACGTGGCCGTCTTCGAGTTGGGGCGGGTGTTTCTGGACCGTCCCCACCCGGTGCTGCCCATGGTCCCCGAACAGCCGGAGCGGGTGGGGCTCCTGGCCACCGGCCGCCTGGGAGGAGCGGGCCTGGGGATGGCGCCGCGCCCGGTGGACTTCTATACGGTGTCTGCGGCGTGGCGGGCGATCTCGCACCAACTGGACCTCGAGGGTTGGCGGCTGGAACCGGTGGAGGCGGCGGGATGGCATCCGGCCCGCGCCGCCCGGTTGCTTCTGGATGGAGAACCGGTGGGGATCATGGGAGAGGTCCACCCCGCAGTGGTGCGGAGGGCGGAGCTCTCGGGTCGTGTGATAGCCCTGGAACTCGATCTCGCTCCACTGGTGGCCGACCGGACACACTGGCAGTTTCGGGCGCCCAGCGTCTTTCCTCCCTACACCTTCGACATGGCCTTCGAAGCTCCCGAGGATCTGGCGGCGGACGACCTGCTCTCGGCCACCGGAGAGGCGGCCGGCGACCTGTTGGAGTCGGCGCGGGTGTTTGACGAGTTCAGGGGAGAACCCCTGAGCCGGGGACGGAAGAGCCTTGCCATCAACTACACCCTGAGGGCGCCGGATCGCACCCTCTCGGGTGAGGAGACGGGCGAGGCATTGCGTTCCATGGCCGAAGCGGCCCGGGCGGTGGGAGCGGAGTTGCGAGGAGAGTTGTGAGCTTTCTCTCAGTGGCCGATCTGGGCGCCGGAGGTCTTGGGCGCCTGGTGAAGTCGAGCATCGACCTCAAACGGGATCCGGACAGCTACCGGGGGACGCTGTCGGGGAAGGCGGTGGGTCTGTTCTTCGAGAAGCCGTCGCTGCGGACCTGGGTGTCCTCCAACGCCGCCACGGCCCTTCTGGGGGCCCATCCCATCGCCATCGACCAGCAGACCTCCGGAGTGGGCAGCCGGGAAGATCCCGCCGACGTGGCCCGGGTTCTGGACGGCTACCTGGACGCTCTGGGCATGCGGGTCTTCGAGCACTCCCTCCTCGAGGCGCTGGACGCCCACATGGAGGCGCCGGTCGTGAACTTGCTGTCGGACGTGGAACACCCCTGCCAGGCAGTGGCCGACCTGGTCACCATCGCCGAGCGGCGATCACTGGCCGGCTCGTCCCTCGCCTACGTGGGGGACGGCAACAACGTGTGCCATTCGCTGATGCTGGCCGGAACCATGGCGGGGATGGAGGTGCGGGTGGGGTGCCCGCCCGGATACCGCCCCGATGCAGGGGTGTTAGCCAGGGCGCGGGAGTGGGGCGAGGTCTCGATATTCGATCATCCCGCTCCGGCGGTGGAGGGCGCCGACGCCGTCTACACCGACGTGTGGACCTCGATGGGACAGGAAGAGGAAGCGGCCGAGCGCCTGTCGGCGTTCCACGGGTTCACGGTGGATGCGGCGCTGATGGAGAAAGCTCACCCCGACGCGGTGTTCATGCACTGTCTCCCCGCCCATCGAGGCGAGGAGGTGACCGCCGAGGTGTTGGAGTCACCCCGCTCGGTGGTGTTCGAACAGGCCGAGAACCGTTTGCACTCGTTCGCGGCGTTGCTCCTGGAACTCCTGGCTGGTTGAGGTTTGATCGGGGCCCGGCCGGCAGAGCCGACCGGTGGTTACTCCCATGAACGCCCAAACACCGAATCGAAAGGGATTCGTATACCAAAGTGGCGGGAGCCGATTCTTAGCTGTCTCGCTCTGACCCAGCGAGCAGCGTGGTGAGAGAAGATTGCATGGTGGTGAGAGTGGCCTGCTGGGCCTTCACTGTGCCGTCCATGCTCTTTACGGTGGCTTCGACTGAAGCGACCCGCTCTCCCAGTTCGCCTACTTTGGCTGCGAGTTCGCGGCGTCCGGTTACGATAATGGCGGTCAAGGCTACGCACCCGGTGATGATTGAGGGCACGAAGTTGGCGAGCTCATCCATGGTGCGATCCTCCCTCTGTTGGTGGAAAGAAATATAGCGTTACCATTCCCCCAGCTAGAGTGTCTCAGGCCGCCACTATTCTTCCATATATGGAGAGGATCGGTAGAGGCTCCGGGAAGTATCACCGCAGGGGGATCAGCCTGGTTCAGTTGTTCGAGATGTTCCCGGACGACGAGACGGCGGAAGCCTGAGAAGATCTTGCCGCCGCCCATCCCCGACCTGCCGGAAGACATAGCAAGAGCCGTTTTCTCCACCCCTCCCAAGAAGAACTGGCGATACCAGGGCTGACTTGATTTGGTGGGAGCGCTTGGCGGGAATCGAACCTGCATCTTCCCATTCGTGAGTCGGACCCTCTATCCATGGAGCTACAGGCGCTCCCTACCAATCCCACCCATCTCGCCAATCCTTGACCATCGCCACTTTGGCATATAAGTCCCATTCGAAAGGGCCTCACTCTCCGGTGATCGATGATTTCACCGGACCGGTGCTGGGGGTGGCGGAGAGGCTTCTGGGCAAGAGGCTGGTCACTCGCATCGATGGGGTGACGACCTCGGTGCTGATCGGCGAGGTGGAGGCCTACGGCGGGGCCGACGATCCTGCCAGTCACGCTTTTCGGGGACCCGGGAGGAGAAACCGCACCATGTTCTCGGAGGCGGGGACCCTGTACGTGTACCGGTCCTATGGGGTCCACTGGTGCGCCAACGTGGTCACCGGAGCGGAGGGCGCAGGCCAGGCGGTGCTGCTGCGGGGCGGGATGCCGGAGTGGGGAGTGGAGACGATGATCGCCCGCCGGGGCCGGGACGACCACCTATGCGACGGCCCGGGGAAGCTCACCCAGGCACTGGGGGTGAACGGCGGCCACGACGGGCTGTCGCTGTCGGCGGGACGGACGGTGTGGTTGGAGGAGAGCGGGGTGGGTCCACTGGAGTGGACGAGGACGCCCCGGGTGGGGATCAGCAGGGCCACCGAGCGTCCTTGGCGGCTCCTGGCCGCCGGGATCGGTTACCGGTCGCCCCGCAGGGTGAAGCCGCGGGCGCCGTAGCCTGGGCTCTACCGGCCGAATCGGCGACGCCGGGCCCCGAATGCGTCGTTGAGGATCCGGCTGTCGAAGTATCCGGACTGCGCGCTCGCGCCCGCCGCGAAGTGGTAGAGGGCTGTCTGGAAAATCCCCGACAGCGCTGACATCACCACGGCCACCAGCACTATCCAGACCACTCCCACGGCCAGGAGCGGCAGAAAGCCGGCGCCGCCGACTCCCACTCCCGCCAGGATCAGCGCCACCCCGGGGATGGCGGCCAGAAACCCGACCAGGCCCAGGCCCACCTGAGCGCCGAGGTTCTCCCCCCAGGTCCGGCGAAACAGATTGACGGATCGCTTCACGGCCGCCACGGCGCCCATCCCCTCGATCACGATGATGGGCAGCACCAGGAAGGTGACCACCCCCCAGGCCATGCCGACCAGACTGACCACGATCGAACCCAGGAATCCGGCCCGCTCCTCGATGGCCTTCAGGATCACCGACACCACTGCCGAGATGATCGCCCAGGGAAGGATCCGGCCGGCCCGGGATGCGGCGCCGGCCAGGGCGCTTCTCACCGTGGGGTCGCCGCCTTCCAGGCGCTCATGGGCGGCGCTGATCAGGGCTGCGTTGAAGAAGATGGTGATGTAGGCCAGCACGAAGTAGAGCGCCGCCAGAACCGGGATGCTGGCGCCGCCGGCGTCGGTGGCCAGCAGGGGGATGAAGAACGTGGCCACCGCTATCACGGTGGCGACCATTGAGATGACCGGGAGCAGCATCAGTTCCTTGTCGGCCTTCAGGACTTCCCAGGAGGCTTTGGCAAGTGCTATGGAATTACCTATACGACCCATGGTTCACCACTCTAATCCGGCGGGCATGCCGTGTCCTGTCTTGCGAAAACTCCGGCCGGGCGGGGGAGAGGCGCCTCTCGATCGGAGATGACAATGATTATTATAATCGCAGAAATCGCGGTGGTTTCCCTGTTGCCGAACGGTCCGTGTGTTAACCTCCATGACGGAGTGCGGGCCTCACCAGGGTGCCTGTCGACGACCGGATCGGCGACCAGAGGAGAACGGTCATATGAACCTTGTTCACAGCAAATCTTTGACGACTGAGAAGCGCAGGCCGCATTTGATTGCCGGCATGATCGCCTTGTTGGTGTTCGGGTTCATTCTGCTGCGGCCCGGTCTGGCCAAGGCCCAGGAGATGGTTTCGGGCGAGTCACAGTTCGTATTCAATACTTTCGCCTTCCTCATCTGGGGAGGCCTGGTCATGTGGATGGCCGCCGGGTTCACGATGCTGGAGGCCGGAGCGGTACGCAGCAAGAACTCTTCCATGATCTGTTTGAAGAACATCGGCATCTATTCGATCGCCGGCCTGGCGTACTACCTGATCGGCTACAACCTGATGTATGTCGATGTGGGAAGCGTGATCGGTTCATTCCAACTCTTCTATTCGTCATCCGCCGCCGAGGTGGCCCTGCTCGAGGGGGCGGCCGATGCGGTGGCGGACGTGGTCGCGAACGGGTATGCGGTCATGTCCGACTGGTTCTTCCAGATGGTGTTCGTGGCCACCGCCGCCTCGATAGTCTCGGGCGCAATCGCAGAGCGGATCAAGATGTGGACGTTCTTTGTCTTCGTCCTGGTGCTCACCGCCGTGATCTATCCGATCGTCGGGGCCTGGACCTGGGGCGGGGGATGGCTCAGCGAGATGGGCTTCAGCGACTTCGCGGGATCGACCATCGTCCACGGCACGGGCGGATGGGCCGCCCTGGCGGGCGTGCTGGTGATCGGTCCCCGCCTGGGCAAGTTCCGAAAGGATGGGAGCATCAAGCCCACTCCGCCTTCCAACACCCTGGTCGTGACTCTGGGAGTCTTCATACTCTGGCTGGGCTGGTTCGGGTTCAACGGAGGCTCCCAGTTGGCGCTCGGAAGCGCCTTGGACGCGGTGGCGATGAGCAATGTTCTGGTCAACACCAACCTGGCGGCGGCCGCCGGAGTGGTGATGGCGCTGTTCGTGTCACGGCCGGTGCTGGGAAGATACGATCTCTTCGCCGGTTTGAACGGCGCGATCGCCGGACTGGTGGCCATAACCGCCGGCCCGGACCTGGTCGACCACTACTGGTCGATTCTCATCGGCGCGGTGGGGGGTTTCATCGTGGTTGCGGGGATCAAGTTCCTGGAGGTCCGGAGGGTCGACGACGTGGTGGGCGCCATCCCCGCTCACTTGATGTCAGGCATCTGGGGGACCCTGGTGGTCGGCATCACCGGCGGCGCTCCGTTCGGGGTGCAGTTGGTCGGGATAGTGGCTATCGGAGTCTTCGTCTTCGCGGTGTCGTGGGTGGTCTGGAAGGTTCTCGACCGGGTCATGGGACTGCGGGTGGAACCTGACATCGAGCGACTGGGCCAGGACGCCGGGGAACTGGGAATCGAGTCCTATCCCGAATTCCTGCTGGTTCCCGAGGAATTCGGCGACGAGGACTGATCGGGTCTAAACCAATTTGGCGGCGATGGCGCCCCCTCCCCGGAGGGCGGCGCCATCCGCTCCCGCCGTGTTGAACACCCGGGGATGGGCAAGGGCTTCGGCGATCATGTCCTCGAGCAGTTCCGCGCGGCTGCGGGGAGGGTCGATCCACAGGTAGGATGCCAGGCTTCCCGGGAGGGTGTTGATCTCGTTTACGTACAGCTTGCCGTCATGGGAAAGGAAATCGACCCGGGAGACACCCCGGATCCCCACCAGTTCCGCCACGGCCACCGCCTGGGTGCGGATCTGGTCTTCCACCGCATCCGGAAGTTCGGCGGGCAGGCGGCGCTCGGCGGCGGGAGTGTCCCCCCAGGCCAGGTACTTCTCCCGGTACGTGAGGATCTCCCGGCTCTCCGAGCGGACAGGTTCCTCGATGGCGGAGACTTCCACCGCCGGATAGCGGCGCACCCCGATCTGGAGGTCGGAGGCTCCCTCCAGGTAGGGCTCGATGACTCCTCCGTCCGCCATGTGGGGAGAGGTCCCGGCAACGGCCAGGGCGGTCTCGTAGTCGTCCACCATCACGATCCCGATCGAGGACCCTCCGCTCCTCGGTTTCATGATGTAGGGAGGATCGGACTCGGGCGCGGACTGCGGGGTCACCAGTCTCCTCTCCAGGGTGGGCAGTCCTGCCGCCCGGACCGCCGCTGAGAAGATCAGCTTGTCCATCCCCAGGCCGGACGCACCCTGCCCGGGACCGGTGTAGCACAGGCCGGCCATGTCCCAGATTCCCTGGACCGTCCCGTCCTCGCCGGGCCCGCCGTGGAAGCAGTTGACCACCACGTCGTAATCGAGGCTCCTCCGGCCCAGACGGTAGCCGCCTCCCGGGCCTGTGACCAACGCCAGGCGCCGGGCCTTGCGGGGGACGCCGGCTGCGAAGTCGGAGAGTTCCAGGCCGGTCGGGATGAGGTACCAGTCGCCGGTCAGGGACCAGTACAGACAGTCCGCCCGGGGGAGGACCCGGGCGGCCTGCAGGCCGGTGGAGACGCTCACGTCGTGTTCGGGAGAGGGGCCGCCGAACGCGACCGCGACCCGCGTCATCGACGGTCTCCACGGAGAGCGTCCGTTCTATGGGTAGTGATCGGGGAGGTCGTTTTCATACAGGATCGTGTCGCCCCGGTCGAGGTTGGCCCGAGCCCAGCGGACCGCCTCAAGCCGGTCATCCAACACTAACACCCGCGCCTCTCCTTTCCGGGCGCCTTCCACCAGTGCCCGGCGGTTGGTGCGTCCCACCACCAGCAGGTGGGTGGCAACCTCGGCCGCGGCTTCCCCCAGGGCCCGGTTCTCGATGCGCCGCCGCGAACCCATCTCCACCAGGCCGGGAGTGACCACCACCCGCTTGGCGCCCGGAGACGAGTGTTCGACCAGGCGCCCAAGCGCGGCGCGGGCCCCTTCCGGGTTGGCGTTGAAGGTGTCGTCCATGACCCTGATTCCCCGTTCGGTGACCACGGTGGCCAACCGGTGTTCCGGAGACGGGAGGCTCCCCAACCGGGGCGCCACCTCGTCGGGATCCACTCCCAGGGCCAGGACTGCTCCCACCGCCGCGGCGACGTTCAGGGGATGATGGATCCGGAGATCGATCCTTCCCATCGTGTTCCCTTCCACGAATACCTCCCCGCTCCCGGGATCGACCGTTACGTCGCAGGGCGTCCCGGCGCCCGAGCAGCGCAGGACCGATCGTCCGGCCTGGGATTCGCTCTCCGCCAGGTCCGACAAACCGGGATGGTCGACGCCGAGCACCGCAGTGGCTTTCCCGGCGAGTATCTCTCTCTTGCAGGAGAGGATCCGCTCTTCGGTGCCCATTCTCTCCAGGTGAACCGGACCGATGGCGGTGATCATCGCCACGTCGGGCGGGATCCAGGTGCACATCTCGGCAATCTCCCCCGGCCCGTAGGTGCCCATCTCCGCTATGAAGATCTCGGTGCCGGGCGACAGCCGTTCGTTGACGGCTCGGGCCAGGCCCAGTCGATTGTTGAAGCTGGCCGGGCTGGCCACCACCCGCGCCTGGTTCTCGAGGAGGTGGGCCAGGTAGAGCTTGGTGGACGTCTTGCCGTATGAGCCGGTGATCGCCACCACCCGGGGCGCCACCCTCCCGAGTCGGTCGGCGGCCTGGGTAACCCACTTTTCGCTGAGCGCCCTCTCCAGGGGCAGGTTGATCGCCAGGGCCGCGTCGACCACTGCCGGCATGGCAACCAGCGCGACCGCCGCAATGCCTGGGAGGCCGGCGGCGGCCGACCAGGCGAACCCGGCGCCCATCAGCACTCCGGTGGTGATGGCCGCCCGGAGCATCCGCCTGGTCCAGACCAGCGGGCTGGTCGTGCCCCTCAATCCCAGCCCCAGGGGTCCGTGCCCTTCCAGGGCGGCGGTGACCAGCGCCGGACCGCTCCACCACCACTCCGCCGCGGCTCCGATGACGGCGGCGGCGGCCAGAGCCGGGTTCGCGGCGCCGGCGGTCCACCATCTCAGCGAGAAGCGGCTCACCGCGGGGGGAAGGTAGTGTTCGCGCTGGGCGATCCGCAGCCAGCGAAGACCGGCCGGCACGGATGCCGCTGCGCATCCCAGGATCACCGCCCACTCCCACAGGGTCACTGGCCGGAGCCTTCCAACATCACCCGGATCGCCTCCCGGAGTACGTCGGGTCGGGACAGGGGAAGGTCGTGCCCCACCCCGTCGACTTCTCGGAGCCGGACTTGGCATCCGCTTTCTCTGAGAAGCCGGTATGCCTGTCGGGCCCTCTCCACCGGGACCTCCCGGTCCTGGGCGCCCCACACCAGGTGTACCGGGAGAGAAAGGACGCCCAGTTGGTCCTCGTACGACTCATTCACCACCTTGACCAGCACATCACGCATCACCCCCCGCGCCGCTCGATAGTCGCTTGACCCGTGTCGGCGTCTGAGCAACTCCATGCGTTGATCGGAGATCAGGCCGCGCCGGTGTCCCCAGCGGACCAGGCGGTATGCCCGCCGGGGCCGGGGCCCCGGGCCCCGTCCCACCAGCGGCGCCCCCGTCAGGATCAGGCCCGCCACCAGTTCGGGTCTCCGGGCAGCCAGGCAAACCGCCACCCGCCCTCCGAAGGAGTGACCGAGCACCAGTATGGGAGTGGGCATCTCCTCCAGGGCCGCCGCGATCGCCGAGGCGTATCGGTCGGCGCCCCAGACGCCGTCCGGCGGAGGGGAGGATCCGAATCCGGGGAGGTCGACGGCGACCGCGCCCATCCCATCCAGGACCGCGGTGAAATCGGCGCTGTCCCGCCCCCAGCCGTGCAGGGCCGCGACCCGGGGAGGCTGATCGCCGAAGAATCGGGCCATCAGGGCGCCGCCGGCCAGCGCCCGCAGGGGCGCGGCTCTCACTCGGGCTCCTCGGCTCCCGCCTTGTCCGGCGTCCCCACCGCCACGGCATGGAATCCCCCGTCGACATGGACTATCTCGCCGGTGGTCATGGGCATCCAGTCAGAGAGCATCAGGCACACCATCCGGGCCACCGGATCGGGGTCGGAGGCGTCCCAGCGGAGGGGCGCCCGGTCGTTCCACACCTCCTGGAACACCGAAAAACCCGGGATCGACTTGGCTGCCACCGTGCCGAGCGGCCCGGCGGAGACCGCGTTGACCCGCACGCGGTACCGGCCGAGATCCCGGGCGAGATACCGGGTGATCGCCTCCAGCGCGGCTTTCGCCACACCCATCCAGTCATAGGCGGGCCAGGCCTGGGTGTTGTCGAAGTCCAGGGTGACCAGCGATCCTCCCCCGGCAGCCCTGAAGAGGGGGAGCATCCCCACCGCCAGCGCCTTGTAGGAGAAGGCGGACGTCTGGAAGGCGATGGCGGCGCTCTCGGCGGGAGCGGTGAGGAAGTTGCCCCCCAGGGAGTCGGCGGGAGCGAAGGCGATGGCGTGGAGGGCGCCGTCCAGGCCGCCCCACCGGGAATCCAACTCTTCTCGAAGCGCTTCCAGGTGGTCGGGTTCGTTGATGTCGAGTTCGTAGACCGGGCAGGGGACCGGGAGGCGCTTCACGGACCGTTGGGTGATTCTCATGCCCCTCCCGAAACCGGTGGCGACGATCTCCGCACCCTCCTCCTGCGCAAC
This sequence comes from Acidimicrobiia bacterium, assembly GCA_965204615.1. Classification (GTDB taxonomy): domain Bacteria; phylum Actinomycetota; class Acidimicrobiia; order Spongiisociales; family ZC4RG35; genus Bin76. The sequence goes on from OZ242000.1 coordinate 295,936, forward strand.
CCGGGCCACATGCCAGGCGATCGAGTCGGAGGTGAGCACTCCGGTGATGAGCAACCGCTTGCCTTCCAGCAGCATCTCTACGCTCCCTTCAGAACGAGCCGCCGAAGGTCTGGATTCCCCGGATTCCCAGCCCCATCACGAACAGCAGCAGCAGACCGATGTACAACGCCGGCCGTCTGCGCAGGCTTACCCGGTAGATGTAGGCGAAGGCGAAGGTGAAGAGCACCAACACCCCGTAGAAGATGTGCTGGCTGCCGGGAGCCCGGGTGGTCGTCAGGTTCAATGCCAGGAGGCCCAGCAGCACCTGCCCGGTCATGGCGACGATTGCCGCTCCCACCATCGAGTGAAAGGCGCGGCCGGGTGGTCGGCGACCGATCGCCAGAACCACTCCCCACAAACCCACCAGGCCCGTGGCGCCGGCCACCCACCAGCCAAGGGTGGTGTGGAGTTGGACCAGACTTGACATCGGACTTCACTCTGAGAGCACGTTCCAGTGGGCGTCTCGCAGCACTTTCTTGTCGAACTTTCCGGTGCCGGTCTTGGGAACCTCGTCTATGAAAATGACCCGGTCGGGCACCCACCACGACACCACATGCGGGCGGAGGTACTCCAGCAATTCCTCTTCGGTCACCTCTGATCCTTCCCGTGGAACCACCATTGCCACCGGACGCTCCTGCCACCTCTCGTGCCGGGCGCCGACCACCGCCGCCTCCGCCACCCGGGGGTGCGCCATCAGCCGGTTCTCCAGGTCCACCGAGGAGATCCACTCGCCGCCCGACTTGATCAGGTCCTTGGCTCGGTCGGTGATCCGGACGTAACCCTCCGGAGTTATCTTGCAGACGTCTCCGGTGCGGAGCCATCCGTCCTGGAAGGACTGGGGCGATCTCGGGTCGTTGTAGTACTCGGCGGTCACCCAGGGACCGCGGATCAGAAGCTCTCCGAACGCCTCGCCGTCCTCGGGGAGTACGTTCCCCTCATCGTCCACGATCTTCACCTGGAGTCCGGCGGTGGGAAGCCCGGCGGTCTCCAGCACGTCCAGTTGCCGTTCGAAGTCCCAGCCCTCCATGTGCGGCTTGAGGAGGGCGACGCTGGCCACCGGGTTGGTCTCGGTCATGCCCCAGCCCTGGATGATGCGCACTCCCCGGGCCTCCCAGAACCACTCGATGAGGGAACGAGGCACCGCCGACCCTCCGCACAGGAAGGCCCGCAGCGAGGATATGTCGGCATCGGGGTGCTCCTCCAGGTACTGCTTGATCCCCAACATCACGGTGGGAACCCCGGCGGAGAACGTGACTCCTTCCGAGGTGATGAGCGGCACCAGGCCGGCCGCGCTGAGGTCCGGCCCGGGATAGGTCAGCTTGGCGCCCTGCGTGGTGGCCATGAACGGGTATCCCCAGGCGGAGGCGTGAAACATGGGCACGATCGGCATCACATTGTCGGCCGGGCCGAGGTGGACCGTCGCCAGGTTGGAGATGATGTGCAGGTAGGTGGACCGCTGCGTATAGGCCACTCCCTTGGGATCGCCGGTGGTGCCCGAGGTGTAGCAGAACATCATCGGGGAGCGCTCGGAAAGCTCCGGCCAGGCGCCGTGCGGCGGCGCATCACCGATCAGTTCCTCATAGGAGATGGCGTTCGGGAGGCCGGAGTCGGAGGCGTCCTCACCCATCACCACGTAGGCCCTGACGGTCTTCAGTTGGGAGACGATCGGCGCCAGCAGTCCGGTGAGGTCGGGATCGACGAAGATCACCCGGTCCTCACCGTGGTTGACCACGTAGGTGAGTTGGTCTGCGAAAAGGCGGATGTTGAGGGTGTGGCAGATCCTTCCGGTGTTGGCGGTGGCCCAGTACAACTCGTGATGTCGCTGGTTGTTCCAGGCAAAGGTGCCCACCGCCTGCCCCGGGCCGACTCCCAGTTTCCTGTCCAGGGCGGTAGCCAGGCGCCTGACCCGTTCGTCGGTTTCGGCGTAGGTGGTGCGGAGCAGCGAGCGGTCCGACTCGACCGAGACGATCTCCTGGTCGGGGAACAGGCGAACCGCCCGGTCGTAGAGGGTGGATAAGAGCAGTGGGAAGTCATCCATCATGTGCGGCATGGCCCCCAAGGCTACCGCGAAATGAAGCCCCGCCGGTAACGGCCGATGTCGATGCGGGGACCGGCTGAGGGCGGGGACCATCCCGGCGTTGGAGGGTTGCGGCCCCTAAACCACATCTCCTCAAGACGGTGGACGGCCTAGATTCGGGTGGTGAAGCATGAGACCTGAACCGTGGCCGCACCGGGGGTGTCCACACCGTCGCATGGCTATGGGATCCGGGGGCGATCCGGCGTGAGGGTAGGGGTGATCGGCGCCACCGGCTACGTGGGTGGGAGGCTGGTTCCCGAGTTGTTGGCCGCCGGTCACAGGGTACGCTGCCTGGCGCGCACCCCGGGCAGGCTGGATCGGGTCCGGTGGCGGGACAAGGTTGACGTCGTGGCCGCCGATGTCTTCGACGGGTCATCCCTGGAGCGGGGTTTCGAGGGTCTTGACGCGGTTTACTACCTGGTGCACTCCATGGGCCACTCCCGGGATTTCGAACAGGCCGACCGGGTAGGGGCGGAGAACACCAGGACGGCCGCCGAACGCGCCGGGGTGGGCCGTCTCATTTACCTGGGAGGCCTGGGACAGGGTGATCCCGGGGGCTTGTCGGACCATCTGGCCAGCCGTCACGAAGTGGGACGCATCCTCGGCTCGGGATCCGTGCCGCTCACCGAGTTGAGGGCGGCGGTGATCATCGGTTCGGGGAGCGCTTCGTTCGAGATGCTGCGTCACCTGGTCGAGGTTCTTCCCGTCATGGTCTGCCCTCGCTGGGTCACCAGGACCAGATGCCAGCCCATCGCCATCGCCGACGTGTTGCGGCAACTCGTGGCGGCGCTCGAGCCTCCCGGTGCGAAGGGACGGATCGTCGAGATAGGCGGCCCGGATGTCCTGACCTACCGGGAGATGATGCAACGTTATGCGGACATCGCGGGACTCCGGCGCCGCCTGATCATCCCCGTGCCCTTCCTGACCCCGCGCCTGTCCTCTCATTGGGTGAATCTCGTCACGCCCCTCCCGATCGGGTTGGCCCGGCCCCTGGTGGACAGCCTGTGCAATGACGTGGTGGTGGCCGAGCGGCACGAGCCGATGGTGGACGGTGGGCGGGGTCCGCTGCATTTCAACGCGGCTGTCCGGGACGCCCTGGGGCGCGTCAAGGATCTCGACGTGTCGACCAGTTGGATGGACAGCGCCCCGACCGGCGCTCCCGCCATGCCCATGCCTCAGGACCCGAGTTGGGCCGGGGGTACGGTCCTCGAGGATGTCAGGACCGAGTGGACCGCCGCCTCCCCCCGGGAGGTGTTCGCCACAGTGTCGGGAATCGGGGGCGGGCGCGGTTGGTATTTTGCCAATGGCCTGTGGGCCGCCCGCGGATGGATCGACAAGCTGCTGGGAGGAGTGGGCATGCGGCGCGGGCGAAGACACCCCGACCGGTTGAGGGTGGGGGACGCCCTGGATTTCTTCCGTGTCGAGGTGTACGAGCCGCCCCGTTTGCTGCGGCTGCGGGCCGAGATGAAGCTACCGGGAGAGGCATGGCTGGAGTGGCATGTCTCACCTGCCAGTGACGGCCGCGGCGGGACGACCCTTCAGCAGCGGGCCAGGTTCCATCCTCGCGGGATTGCCGGACGGATGTACTGGTGGGCGCTCCTCATCCCGCACTCGGTGATCTGGAGCCGGCTGATCGAACGCCTGGCCTCGGCAGCCGCGGCTCGCGGCGGGTCGGGTCCCGTCGCCTGACCGGGAGCAGGAGTCTCCAGGCATCGGCCACCCACGTCGTGGATGAGCCCGACCTGCCGGCTAGCCGTCCAGACCCCCCTGGTCCTTTCGCAGGATCAATGTTCGATGCGGGTAGGGCATCCCGATGCCGGCCGCGTCCAGGGCTTCCTTGATGCGCAGGCGCAGTTCTCGTTCGGTCCTCCACTGCACCGAGGGCTTGGTCTTGCCTCGCACCCTGATGAGGATGCCGGACTCCCCGAGGAGCTGGACTCCCTTCACCTGGGGTTCCTCCAGCAACTCGTCGCCGCCCCATTCGGGGTCTTCCCATATTCCACGGCAGGCCTGCTGGACGACCTCCATCGTCTGGCGCAGGTCGCACTCGTACGGGACTTCCACGTCCAGTTGGGCCCGGGCCCACAACTGGGAGAAGTTGGCCACGAAGTCGATCTTTCCGTTGGGAACGTTCCACACCACACCCTGTCGGGTACGGATGGAGGTCGACCTCAACGAGACCCTCTCCACCGTACCCCGGCCCTTCCCGAAATCTATGTCGTCGCCGACACTGTAGATGTCCTCCATCATCATGAAGATGCCGCTGAGGAGGTCCCTCACCGCGTTCTGGGCGCCGAAACCGATGGCCACGCCGACGATTCCCGCACCGGCGATCAGCGGCCCGAGGTTGATCCCGAGTTGGCCCAGCGCCAAGAGGACCGTGATCACCGATATGAAGATCAGAGCCACGCTGCGAAGCACGCCGGCCAGCGTCTCGGCCCTGGCCTTGGCTCGGATCTTCTCCGCCTCTATCGAGATCGAGGGGTCCCGGCCCACGTCACGAAGCGATGGCCTCTCTATCCGCTCGGTGAAGTGCCTGATGGCCCGCTTCACGAAGCGAGAGACCAGCCATCCTGCCAGCAATATCAGCATCACCACCAGGCCGGGTTCCACCATCCAGGTCGCCAACCGGGCCAGCAGTGCGTTACCGGACCACTCGTAAACCCTCTCGCAGACGAAGGTCGTGCCTGTCCCGCACACACCACCCACGGTGGTGGTTTCCTGGGCTAGAAAGATCATGTCGACACCTGCGCTCGAAGTTCAGAAGGGAAGCCAGGACGCGATTCTACCTGCATCGTCGGTCCGAGGGATCTGTGGGTAGCACCCTGCGGAAGGTAATCCCCGCTCCTCCTCCCGGCGCCTGGGCGCGCATGCGGGCGTGTATGAAGTACATGGGGGTGAAGATGCCCAGCCGGCCCGCCTCCGCCATAGCCGAGGCGCGGAGGTTCAGAGTCTCTGTTACCCGGACTGTCCCCCTCGGTGCCGGGCGGAGTCCCTCGCCCGGACCGGTCGAACAGCATATGATCATATAGACAACCATGACAGTGAGATTTCTGCATACGGCGGATTGGCAACTCGGAATGACCCGCTACTACCTGGAGGGAGAAGCTCAGGCGCGTTACAGCCAGGCCAGGGTGGAGGTCATCCGCCGGATCGGAGCGATGGCTGCGGAGGAGAGGTGCGGGTTCGTTGTCGTGTGTGGCGACGTCTTCGACTCCAACCACGTGGAGCGGGAGATAGTGATCCGAGCCCTGGAGGCGATGGCGGAGACACCGCAGATCACCTTTTATCTGCTGCCCGGCAATCATGATCCACTGGACGCATCCTCCGTTTACAGGTCTCCAACCTTCAAGGCCAAGCGGCCCGGAAATGTGGTGGTTCTGGATGGTCCCGGTCCGCTGGAGGTCTCGCCCGGGGTGGAATTGATTCCCGCCCCGTGGCGGAGCAAGGACCCTCGCGCCGATTTGGTGAACCTGGCTTGCGAAGATCTCGGTCCCACCGACGGAATCCGGATCGTGATCGGTCACGGTCAAGTCGACCAGTTTTCCCACAGTCACCACGATCCGGCGCGGGTGGCCCTGGCGGGACTGGAGGAGAATATCGAGGCTGGAAGGATCCACTATGTGGCACTGGGTGACCGTCACTCCAAGACGGAGGCGGGGTCGAGCGGTCGAGTCTGGTATTCGGGCGCTCCTGAGCCCACCGACTTCAGGGAGGTCGATCCGGGCCATGTTCTGGTAGTCAGCCTCGGTTCAGACTGGATTAACGTGGAGGGCCGAAGCGTTGGTGCCTGGAAATTCCTGGGCAGAGAGTGGGAAATCACCGGTGATGCCGATCTTGACGATCTCGACCAATGGCTCTCCGACCAACGGCCCAAGGAGCGGACCATCATCAGAATGAAGGTGGGGGGCTACGTGTCCCTCAAACAGCAGGCGCGCCTCGCGGAACTGCTGGAAGACCATGACGCGCCGCTGGCCGCTCTCGAGGTTGACGTCCAGGCGCTGCTAGCGTCGCCCGACGAGACCGATCTCGAAGAGTTCGGCGTCTCCGGCTTCGCTCGCAAAGCCGTGCAGGACCTGATGGAGTTGGCCCAGGAGGGTGGGGACGCTCCGGCGGCTCGTGACGCATTGGTAATGTTGCGCCGGCTGATAGGGGAGAGTCGATGAGAATTCACCGGGTGCGGCTTCGCAACTACCGCGGCGTGATCGAGAACACCGTGGAGTTTCCCACCGAGGGCGTGACCATCGTCGAGGGTGCCAACGAAACAGGCAAGACCTGCATACCCGAGGCCATCGACCTGGTCCTCGACAAGCTCGACTCATCCCGGGCCAAGTCGATCCGGGACGTCAAGCCCGTCCACCGGGACGAGGCCCCCGAGGTGGAAATCGAAGTCTCTGCGGGTGACTACCGGTTCTCGTACCGGAAGCGGTGGCTGAGACGTCCCGAGACCACCCTCACAATCACCGCTCCCCGGTCCGAGCAGGTCACCGGACGCGAAGCCCATGACCGGGTCAAGGAGATACTCGATGAGACGCTGGATCATGACCTGTGGCGGGCGCTCAGAATCGAGCAGTGGACGGGCGCCAACCGGCAAGGTGACGTGATTCTGCCGGCATTCAATGTTCCCTCGCTGGTCGATGCGCTGGACGTGGCCGTCGGCGGCGATGCGACCGGCGACGGCGAGGACAACCTTTGGAGACGTATCTGTGAGGAGCGTGAAAGGTACTGGACCGCCACCGGCCGGGTGAAGCAGGAACGGAACGAGTTGAAGCGGAGGGTCGAGGACTCCCGGGAGAGGGTGGCCGAACTGGAAGGCCAACTCCAGAAAATCGAAGAGGACGCCGCCAGGGTCGCTTACCTGCGTGCTGACCGGGCCCGCCTGGTCGACATCCGCGAAAGGTGCGATGGCGCCCAACAGGACTTGGAGAGCCGCCAAGCTGCGACCGAACGGCTGCGCGGCGAGGTGGAACGCCTTGACGGGGTACATCGCGAGGCCATGGAGTTCAGGGACCGCATCATCAGCGAGCAACGCCGTCGTGGTGATCTGGTGAGTGCCCATCACTCCCGAAAGGCCGAACTTGCCGAACTGGAGGCGGAGGCTCGGCGGGCCGCCCCGGTGATCGAGGCGGCCATCGCACACAGCCGGGAAGCTCAAGACGCGCTGGAGGAGGCTCAAGGCGCTCTGCGCGCCGCCGACGCCGCCTACCGCACCGCTCGCGGAGATCACGAGCATCATCGTTCACTGATCGACTTTGAACAACTGCGGGAGCGCTGGGACAGAACCATCTCCGCTCAAGACAGCCTCAGGGATGCCGAGGTCTATCTGCAGTCGGCCAAGGTGGACGAGGATCTCCTGGTCAGAATTGAGGAAGGCCATCTGGCTGTGGTGCGAGCCGAGAGTGCTGTGCAAAGTGCAGGACTGCAACTGGCCGGGACCGCCCTGTCGGAGATCTCCATGCGGATCGACGGTGATGAGGTGAGGTTCGCCGCCGGAGAGGCGATCAGTGGGATTGTGACCCAGGAGATGCAATTCCTGGCGCCCGGTGTGGCAGAACTGCTGGTTCAGACCGGGACCGAGTCCAGAAACCTGGTCACCGAGTTGAACCATGCCCGGGAAGAGTTCGGCAACCTCTGCGCTTCGGGCGGGGTCTCCGATCTGGCCGGGGCGCGCCGGGCGGTGGCCGACCGGAAGGAAGCCGAACGGACCCGTCAGGAGGCGATCGCGGCCATTGGACGAGATCTCCGCGACCTCACCCCGGAAGTCATGCAGGAGAAGATCAGGGAGATCGGCCGAAGGACCGATCGCTACGCGGCCGAACGACCTTCGGACCCGCCCCTGCCTCCTACCTATGAGGAAGCCAAGCGGATAGCCGCGGAGATGAGGGGACTGGTTACCGAACGTCGGGAGCAATACCGGATGCTGCAGGCCGATGTCGAATCCGCTGCCGGGAAACGGTCGGAGCAGTTACTGGGCAAAGCCACCTTGGAGGTGCGCATCAAGGGTGGCAGACACGCAGTGGAAGAGGCTGAACGTTTGCTCATGCGTGCCAGGGAGGAACGCTCGGAGTCCGCGTTGGAAGAGGATCTCCGCTCGGCCCGGCGCCGGGTCGATGATGCTTACGGTTTACTGGCAAAGGCCAGGGAAGAATTGAGCGCGGCTGACCCCGACTCCGTCCGGGTTCTGCTCGACAACGCCCGGGCCGCCAGCCGGCGGGCGGTCCGAGAGCTACGGGACAACCAGGAAGAAGAGAGGGAGTTGCGCGCCAGCCTGAAACTGCGGGGCGAAGAGGGTCTACACACCCGACTCGGTGAAGCCCAACGTCAGATGCGGCGCATTCAGCGTCAGCATGAACGCCTGGAAGCGCGCGCCGACGCCGCCGATTTGCTCCATGCCAAGTTCGGGGAGCGACGCCAAGAGAGCCGGTTGCGCTACCAGGCGCCTCTCAGTGAACGCATTGAGGAATTGGGACGTATCGTGTTCGGTTCCGACTTCAAGGTGGAGATGGGCGACGACCTGGAGGTTGTCCGCCGCACCTTGGAGGGGGTCACCCTGGATGTCGACCAACTGAGCGCCGGCGCCCGGGAACAACTGGGGCTCCTGAGCAGACTGGCCTGTGCGGTCATAGTAAGTCCTGACGGCGGGGGCGCTCCCGTGATAATCGACGACGCGCTGGGGTGGAGCGATCCCGACCGCCTGTCACGAATGGGCGCCGCCATAGGGGCTGCGGGCAAACAGTGCCAGATCATCATTCTCACCTGCACGCCGGGCCGCTATGCGCACGTGGGCGACGCAGAGGTTGTTCGCCTGCCCGCTTGATCAGCCAGGCATGCGCCAAGATCGCTATCCGTGCTGTCCCCCGCCGGGCACTTCACAAGCGGGCCGGGTCGCATGATGTCTCTGCTGCTCAACCGTGGGGCCGAGAGAGGAAGCCAAACAGTGAAACAGCGTGCTAAACCGGACAGCACAACACCGAGGTCCAGTCGGTCACGGTGAACATGGACAACGGGCAGATCCTGCACGCCCAGAAAGACCGCAGGAACGATCCGAAAAGCGGTTTTTCGTGGGGTATCTCGACCACACCTTCGCACTAAAGACTGCCCACACCCAAAACCGCGTGAGCAACCACCAATAATCCGGGACAGCCCGGAATCAGTCAGGGATCGGCTAGGACGCTTCTCTTCCAAAGCGTTCCTTGCTTGATCTTCCGACTCCTCACCGCGGAGGCAGCCAGCGAACGCTAGCCCCTTCGATTCAGTGTTTCCCCAGGTCGCACCCCAGACGAACGGTTTGCGAACGCTTTGGGCTGGGCGATGTTGGCCAGTTGGGATCCATGAAGCATCATGCAACGCTCCTGAACGCTTCAAGGGGACGGGAATCTCTGTCGGTGGTGGGGTGAACCTACTCTGTCCTGCATCATTTCAGCCACACGACAGCAATGGTGGTGGATCGTGTCGCCATCAAACGGGGTTCGTCATGTCCCGTATCTGGCCCCAGTGCCGGGGTGTAATCTCCGGTTCCCGGTAACATCCGGTTGCTAGAGTTGAGCGCCGGGGTGTACAGGAGGTTAGCGATGCCCGGTCTTCCGATCTTTTGCGTCCGGAATCTGGGGCCCATCCAAGAAGCAACTGTTCAACTCCGTCCTCTTACGATCCTCATCGGCAAGAACAACACCGGCAAGACCTACATGGCCAAATCCATCTACGCCGCCTACAAGGCGTTGGACCGCCGCAATGGCACGGCAACACCATCAATGATTATCGGCGAGTCCGAGGAGTTTGCCGATCGCCTGTACGTCGAATCCACACCCGACATCGATTTGTTGCAAGGCTCCCTGCGTAAAAAGGCGGAATCCTGGATGGGCGCCATAGCGGACCGGGCAGGGAAGAACTTGAGAAGACGGCTCGCTGTTTATTTCGACTTGGACGATCTGAAGGAGTTGCGAAGATGGCAGGCCAAGGGAACCTTGGACGTATCGGTGAGAACCGAGTCGTCCGCCTTCCTGTTCGGATTGTCTCCGGGTCTGGCTGAAGCGCCGTTGCCCTCTGTCACTGTTCGCGACTTTAAAGAGTCGTACATATCGAACACATTTCTTGGCTATCTCCGCGAAATGCTGGAAGACGAGGCGTCTGACATCTGGAGTCGCAGGGCCTCGATTTGGTTGGCGAGACACCTTTGGGACAGTTTTTTTCTGCCGTCGGTCGGCCTGGAGGGTAATGCGTACTACTTGCCGGCCGGACGATCCGGGCTGCTCGAGGCGTGGACGGATGTCGTTCGCCTTCGACTCCAACAGGACCGCGACGGTCTCGCGCTGGAAGGAAGAGATCCGGCCGCGCTGGGCGGGATCGCACTTGACTTCCTTACCGAGTTTCTGAACTTGATCAGTCGCGATCCGCTGTCACCGCGATTCCATTCGAGACACAGAGGAAACCGTTCCCCCCAAGGTGTTCGTTCAGCCGCGAGGTACCTAGAAGAGCTAATCGAAGGTGATGTGGAAGTAGCTCGCGGGCGGGAGAGGGTACCTTCCCTCACCTACAAGCAAGGCAGTGAGAGCATCACTGTGCAACGGGCCTCCTCGATGGTAGCGGAGCTTGCGCCGCTTCTCAGTTGGATCAAGCATGTGCTGTATCCCGGGGATCTGCTCCTGATCGACGAGCCCGAGGCCCACATGCACCCCGAGGCGATCTTAGCTGTGGCACAGACTCTGGTGGCGCTGGCCGGGTCCGGCGTCAATGTACTCTGCACGACTCACAGTTCCGAGTTCCTGCACCAGGTCTCTAACAGTATGCTGCGCTCTGCGTCACAGAACGCTACCTTCCGCAACCACGCCACCCACATCGATGTGACGGATATCGGCGTCTATCGGTTTGAGCGCTCTTACGAGTCTGGGGGGACACGGGCAGTGAGTGTCGAGATCGACCCACGTTGGGGAATTCCCGAGGACGAGCATGTGGCGGTGGCGGACAGGCTTTCCGGGGAAACGGCGGAGTTGGTCGAGAGCCTTTAGGTGATCGACGACAGTGATCTGGCCGCGTTCAGGCGCACTCATGCGATCTGTGAATGCGAAACCGGTAACGAGGATGGGCTGATCGAAAAAGACGGTTGTGACGTAACCGTGGAGAATCTCGTCTTTGCGGTGGACTGCGACGATTGTGAAGCCTTCACTGAAAACGACACCAGACCAGATGTCATTTCAGTTCGAGAATGCGAGTGCCAGTACGGATGGCTCATCCTAGAGATGAAGACCACTATGCGGCCACGGGCGGAGGATCAGGCCAAGGCAGCGCTTGAGCGACTGGGGTGTGATCCCATGTTCAAGATCGATTTAGATGACGCCCACGTCGTGTTCGTAGTCAGGAACAGACGACGGGCAGACAATACCCTCATGCGGAAGATCGGAACAATCGAAGTTGGCAAATGGATCGTCGTGCCACGCCTTCAAGCGTCGGGAAGCATCGTCGTTTGCTAAGAAAGCTGCCGCAACTTCCTTCTGGAGGAGGAACGCCGCTTTCCAAATCGACCGGCAGTGTGCCTTCTCATAGACGCCAGTGTGAAAGTAACCTCGGAAGCAACTTCTTCGGAGGGGGACCTAACGAGACGGCTCTGAAGGAGGGGTAATGCCCGCAGAGGTGTCCGAGCGGCTGGTATCCACCCATCGGATGGTTCCTGCCGGCAGGGTGGTGGTGGGCGGTGGCATTCGGGGCGCACGTCTGGGTGGTCCACCCGGTACAGGATGATGTCCCGGAGGTCCCGCCGCATGCGGTTCTTCGAGAAGGCGCCCATGATCGAGCCGAGTACTCCTCCGATGGCGCCGGTCAGCGCCAGTTCGGTGACGCCTTCGGAGGCCTCGGGGAGGTCGTAGGCATGAAAGTAGATCATCAACGGGTTCCTCGCGCCCGACATCATCCGGTGGGAGGGTCGAACTCGGTCACGGTCACCTTGAACCTGCTCATGTCCACTCCGATCCGCCTCCGACTTCCCGGCGCTGGTTCCCTGCCGTCAAGAGTTGATATCTCCTGCAAACGGTCACCCCACCTCACCGGATCTTCCAAGTCGGTCGAGGCTGTCCGGACCCTTTCCGGCGAAGCATTGATGGTGATATTCTCTGATTGCTTCATGGTCGTTTCATTCCGGGTTAGATTTCCAGGTAGTCATGCCCTTACCTGACACCTCCCTGGCTTTCCGCGGAACGGACACCGTCCTGCCTCCCGGGCGGTTGGAGGAAATGCTGGAGAGCGGGCGATCCCTCCGGGTCAAGCTGGGTCTCGACCCGACCGCGCCGATGGTGACCCTGGGCTGGGCGGTGGTGCTGCGAAAGCTCCGCCACTTCCAGGAACTGGGACACACCGCGGTGCTTATCGTGGGGGACTTCACCGCCCGGGTGGGGGATCCGAGCGGAAAGAGCGAGACCCGCCGCCGCCTCACCGCCGATGAGGTCAGGGCATTCGCCGAGCCCCTCCTGGACCAGTTCCGCCGCGTCCTCCTCCCCGAACCCCTGGAGATCCGCTGGAACTCCGAATGGCTTGAGAGCCTGGACATGACCGAGATCCTGGAACTCACCTCCACGGTGACCGTGGCGCAGATGCTGGAGCGTTCCGACTTCGCCAACCGCTACTCGGCGGGGACCCCGATCTCGGTCCTGGAGTTCCTCTATCCGCTGCTGCAGGGTTACGACTCGGTGGCTGTTCGGGCCGATGTGGAGCTGGGGGGCTCCGATCAGCTGTGGAACCTGATGATGGGGCGGATCATCCAGACCCGCTACGGACAGGAACCCCAGGTTGCCCTGACCATGCCGCTTCTCACCGGCACCGACGGGCGTAACAAGATGTCCCAGTCCCTCGGCAACTACATCGGAGTCACCGACCCCGCCTCGGAGATGTTCGGCAAGACCATGTCCATCCCCGACCATCTGCTGGGGGAGTGGTTCCGGCTGGCCGCCGACCGGTCGGCAGAGGAGACGGATGGGATAATGGCGGACATCGCCGGTGGGAACCTGCACCCCGGGCAGGCCAAACGCCTTCTGGCCAGGAGCATCATCTCCCTCTACCGGGGAGAGGAGGAGGCAGAGGCCGCCGAGGAGGACTTCGATCGCAGGTTCAAGTACCGCCGGGTCCCCGAGGACGCGCCCCGGTTCGGCATTCCCGCGGGCGATCCGGTGTACCTGCCGGGTCTGCTCCGCTCGGCAAAGCTGGCGGCGTCCGCCAGCGAGGCCCGCCGGCTCATAGACGCGGGTGCGGTCCGGTTGGACGGCGACCGGGTGCGGGACTACGAGGTCGGGCGGGCGATGTTGGCAAAAAAAGTTCTGACGGTGGGCAGGAGACGGTCGATTCTCCTCACTAATTGATTTGGACTTTGTCGGGAGGGGTGTGTAGGATTTGGAGGCCCGATAATTCGGGAGAACCCCTGCGGGCTTCTTGACAACTGGATAGTGTGCCAAAAGCCGGTATGCGCCGATCCACTCCAAGGGACTCACTTCCCTTCGGGATGGGTTGGTGGCATCCACAAAGAGCTCGGGTCACCTCAGGTGGCCCGGGACCCTAACGAAGGATGCGAACTCAAATAATTGACACCACACGGGCACGGATCGCTCCGGGCCCGCCAAAGTGTTCGTTGGAGAGTTTGATCCTGGCTCAGGACGAACGCTGGCGGCGTGCCTAATGCATGCAAGTCGAGCGACGCGCACTACGGTGCGACGGAGCGGCGAACGGGTGAGTAACACGTGAGCAACCTGCCCTGAAGACCGGAATAGCCCGGGGAAACCCGGTGTAATGCCGGATACACTCCCGATACCGCATGGTATGGGAGAAAATGCCTTTGCGCTTCAGGATGGGCTCACGGCCTATCAGCTAGTTGGTGAGGTAACGGCTCACCAAGGCTACGACGGGTAGCTGGTCTGAGAGGACGATCAGCCACACTGGGACTGAGACACGGCCCAGACTCCTACGGGAGGCAGCAGCAGGGAATATTGCGCAATGGGCGAAAGCCTGACGCAGCGACGCCGCGTGGGGGATGAAGGCCTTCGGGTTGTAAACCCCTTTCAGGAGGGAAGAAAATGACGGTACCTCCAAAAGAAGCCCCGGCCAACTACGTGCCAGCAGCCGCGGTAAGACGTAGGGGGCGAGCGTTGTCCGGAATCATTGGGCGTAAAGGGCTCGTAGGCGGCTCGGTAAGTCGATCGTGAAATCCCGGAGCTCAACTCCGGAACTGCGGTCGATACTGCCGTGGCTAGAGTCAGGTAGAGGAGAGTAGAATTCCCGGTGTAGCGGTGGAATGCGCAGATATCGGGAGGAATACCATTTAGCGAAGGCGGCTCTCTGGGCCTGTACTGACGCTGAGGAGCGAAAGCGTGGGTAGCAAACAGGATTAGATACCCTGGTAGTCCACGCCGTAAACGTTGGGCACTAGACGTGGTGGCCTGACCAAGGGCTGCTGTGTCGACGCTAACGCATTAAGTGCCCCGCCTGGGGAGTACGGCCGCAAGGCTAAAACTCAAAGGAATTGACGGGTCCCCGCACAAGCGGCGGAGCATGCGGCTTAATTCGATGCAACCCGAAGAACCTTACCTAGGTTTGACATTATGGGAAAAGCCATGGAAACATGGTGTGCGGGAGCGTCCATAACAGGTGGTGCATGGCTGTCGTCAGCTCGTGTCGTGAGATGTTGGGTTAAGTCCCGCAACGAGCGCAACCCTCGTCCTATGTTGCCAGCGGGTAATGCCGGGGACTCATAGGAGACCGCCGGGGACAACTCGGAGGAAGGTGAGGATGACGTCAAGTCAGCATGCCCCTTACACCTAGGGCTGCACGCATGCTACAATGGTCGGTACAACGGGCAGCGATCCCGCGAGGGTGAGCGAATCCCTTAAAGCCGGCCCTAGTTCGGATTGGAGTCTGCAACTCGACTCCATGAAGCCGGAGTCGCTAGTAATCGCGGATCAGCAAAGCCGCGGTGAATACGTTCTCGGGGATTGTACACACCGCCCGTCACGTCACGAAAGTCGGCAACGCCCGAAGTCAGTGGCCTAACCCGAAAGGGAAGGAGCTGCCGAAGGTGGGGTCGGTGATTGGGACGAAGTCGTAACAAGGTAGCCGTACGGGAACGTGCGGCTGGATCACCTCCTTTCTAAGGAGCAATACTGCTCTCACTTGGTCACCGGTTACTCGGGCCGCCACGCGGTTCGGGCGCACTATTCAGTAGTGAGGAAGTCCGCGCCCCTTCTTCTCGAAGGGGCGGGGGTTCGCCTCCTCTGGCACCTTGAAAGTTTCATAACAAGCAAATTGTCTTGGATTCTCTGTCCAAGCTACCAAGGGTCAACGGTGGATGCCTTGGCGCCAGGAGCCGATGAAGGACGTGGCAGGCTGCGATAAGCCCCGGCGAGCTGTCAAGCAAGCTTCGACCCGGGGATGTCCGAATGGGGAAACCCGGCTGGGGTCATGCCCAGTCACTCCGGTCTGAACACATAGGACCGGTAGAGGGAACCGGCGGAACTGAAACATCTAAGTACTCCGAGGAAGAGAAAGCAACAGCGATTCCCTGAGTAGCGGCGAGCGAAACGGGATCAGCCCAAACCCCTGTAGTGCAATAGCCCGACGGCGTTGCTGCGGGGGGGTTGCGGGACCTGCTGGACGGTGCGTCGGCGCCGTCACAGAGTTACAAAGGCGAAGATCAGCCGAACCCGGATGGAAAGCCGGGCCGTAGAAGGTAACAGCCCTGTAGGCGAAGGTCTTCGCTCTCTGAGCGGTGTTCCCAAGTATCACGGAGGATATTCCGTGTGAATCTGCGAGAACCACCTCGTAAGGCTAAATACTTCCTGGCGACCGATAGTGAACTAGTACCGTGAGGGAAAGGTGAAAAGCACCCCGGTGAGGGGAGTGAAATAGTACCTGAAACCGTTGACCTACAAGCAGTGGGAGGAGTTCTCTCTGAGAACTCTGACCGCCTGCCTTTTGAAGAATGAGCCGGCGAGTTAGCGGTATGTGGCGAGGTTAAGGTAGTTGTACCGGAGCCGAAGCGAAAGCGAGTCTGAACAGGGCGACACAGTCGCATGCCCTAGACCCGAATCCGGGCGAGCTATCCATGGGCAGGGTGAAGCGAAGGTAAGACTTCGTGGAGGCCCGAACCCACCAAGGTTGAAAACTTGGGGGATGACCTGTGGATAGGGGTGAAAGGCCAATCAAGCCCGGTGATAGCTGGTTCTCCCCGAAATAGCTTTAGGGCTAGCGTTGCGCGTTTCGCAATGGGGGTAGAGCACTGATTGAACTAGGGGGCCCACAAGCCTACCAAACTCAGTCAAACTCCGAATCTCATTGCGTGAGAGCGCGGCAGTCAGTCTACGTGGGATGAGCTTCGTGGACGCAAGGGAAACAGCCCAGATCGCCAGCTAAGGTCCCTAAGTCTGAGCTAAGTGGGAAACGATGTGGAGTTGCACAAACAGCCAGGAGGTTGGCTTAGAAGCAGCCATCCTTTAAAGAATGCGTAACAGCTCACTGGTCGAGTGGCTCTGCGCGGAAAATGTAACGGGGCTAAAGCTCAGCACCGAAGCTGCGAGATTCCGCCATCAGGCGGGATCGGTAGGGGAGCGTCGTGTCGACAGTGAAGCGTCGCCGTGAGGAGGCGTGGAGATGGCACGAGTGAGAATGCCGGTATGAGTAGCGAAAGAAGAGTGAGAATCTCTTCCGCCGAATGTCCAAGGGTTCCTGGGGAAGGTTCGTCCGCCCAGGGTTAGTCGGGACCTAAGGCGAGGCCGCAAGGCGTAGTCGATGGATAACGGGTTGATATTCCCGTACCGCTCTGTGCGCGCCCGACCAAGACCGGTCTTGCTAAGACCCCATCTTCGGATGAGGTCGAACCAGACCGGAGGAGGTCAGCAATGGGGCGACGTGGAAGGGTAAGCGGACCCGGGCGTTGGTTGTTCCCGGGGTAAACGCGTAGGGTGTGGCCCAGGTAAATCCGGGCCACGAAAAAGCCCGAGGCGTGATGCCGATCCGCCTCAAGGAGAAGCCGCTGAACGCCCATGCCACCGAGAAAAACCTCTAGCGAGCTCACAGTGCGCCCGTACCCCAAACCGACACAGGTGGACAGGTAGAGAATACCAAGGCGAGCGAGTTAACCCTGGTTAAGGAATTCGGCAAATTGGCTCCGTAACTTCGGGAGAAGGAGCGCCCCGGTAAAGTGTAGGAGTTCGCCTCCGAAGCTTGAGGGGGCCGCAGTGACCAGGCCCAAACGACTGCTTACTAAAAGCACAGCAGCGTGCTAAGTCGTAAGACGACGTATACGCTGTGACGCCTGCCCGGTGCCGGAAGGTTAAGAGGAGGTGTTAGCCCTCGGGCGAAGCTCTGAATTGAAGCCCCGGTAAACGGCGGCCGTAACTATAACGGTCCTAAGGTTGAATCGCAGCCTTAGTAAAACTGAACCATATGCGGGAAACTCCTCGTACAGCTGTCCGGTACTCGTCCGTCCTCACAGGGCGGGCAGTAAAAATCCGGCAGACATGGGGACAATCCGCAGGGAAGGTCCAATCTGCAATGGAAACCCTCAGAGACTTGACGTTCAGGATTGATCGATGAAGCTTGACAGTCAATGGATAACAGGATTCGTGGACGGTGAAGGTTGCTTTCACGTCGGGATAAACCCTCATCCCGGCATGAAGACCGGCTTTCAGGTTCTACCTGAGTTCACCGTTGTGCAGCACGAACGCGATGTACAGGTACTGCATGCACTGAAGAGCCATTTCGGGTGCGGCGTGGTACGAAAGAACCACGGCGACCGGATGGCCTACCGTGTGCGCAGCATCGAGCATTTGCTCACCAGCATCGTTCCGTTCTTTGTCAAGCACCCGCTGAAGACCAGAAAGCGGATTGCGTTCGAGAAGTTCCGACGCATTCTGCTGATGATGGAAGCGGGGGAGCATCTGACCACCGACGGCGTTGATCGGATACGCCACATCGCCGGTCAGATGAATCGAGGTCAATCAAGGTAAAGTCCGGCCCGCTTGGAAACAGGTGGGATGATCCGAGCGAAATTCCTTGTCGGGTAAGTTCCGACCTGCACGAATGGCGCAACGATTTGGGCACTGTCTCAACCAGGGACTCGGCGAAATTGCAATGTGAGTAAAGATGCTCACTACCTGCGGCAGGACGGTAAGACCCCGGAACCTTTACTGTAGCTTGGCATTGGAGTCTGGCGTGTAATGTGCAGGATAGGTGGGAGACTAGGAAGCAGAGGCGCAAGCCTCTGTGGAGTCAACCTTGGAATACCACCCTTTGTACGACGGGCTTCTAACCCGGGTCCGTAATCCGGATCGGGGACAGTGTCTGGCGGTCAGTTTCACTGGGGCGGTGGCCTCCTAAAGCGTAACGGAGGCGCCCAAAGGTTCCCTCAGTCTGGTCGGCAATCAGACGGCGAGTGTAAAGGCACAAGGGAGCTTGACTGTGAGACCTACAAGTCAAACAGGGACGAAAGTCGGGCTTAGTGATCCCATGGTGGCACGTGGGTGCGCCATGGCTCATCGGCTAAAAGGTACTCCGGGGATAACAGGCTAATCACGCCCAAGAGTCCATATCGACGGCGTGGTTTGGCACCTCGATGTCGGCTCGTCGCATCCTGGGGCTGGAGCAGGTCCCAAGGGTCGGGCTGTTCGCCCGTTAAAGCGGCACGCGAGCTGGGTTTAGAACGTCGTGAGACAGTTCGGTCCCTATCCGCCGCAGGCGCAGGAGACTTGAGGGGAGCTGTCCCTAGTACGAGAGGACCGGGATGGACGTACCTCTGGTGTGCCAGTTGTTCTGCCAAGAGCACGGCTGGTTAGCTACGTACGGACGGGATAAGCGCTGAAGGCATCTAAGTGCGAAGCCCACCCCAAGATGAGGTCTCCCACGGAATTAATCCGGTAAGGCCCCTGGCAGAACACCAGGTTGATAGGCCGGAAGTGTAAGCGCAGCAATGTGTTCAGCTGACCGGTACTAATAGGCCGAGGGCTTGGACAGGGAATCCTGGACAATTTTGCTTGTTGTGATTTGGTTGTCCGGTGGCCATAGCGTTGGGGAACCACCCGTTCCCATTCCGAACACGGAAGTGAAACCCGACAGCGCCGATGGTACTTGGGTTGCAAAACCCCGGGAGAGTAGGTCACCGCCGGACAACCTAACTTTCAAGGCGCCTCCCCATGGTGAGGGGATCTCCACACCGGGCGCCGTGGCCGGTATGTAGGAATCATCCCATGAAAGTGCCTTGTCTGGCGTGTTCATTTCTCCGCGGACCGTAAACTACCGCGGATGATCTATTCCACATCCAATCTTGCCAAGCGGTTGTTGACTACCGCATTGATAGTGGGGCTGCTCGGTTCGGCTCCCGTCCTTGCCCAGGAGACCCCCCCGGTCGAGGATGATCCCCCCCAACCCGTCGTGATCTCGGCCGACGAATCCGGCGGGGTCGTGACCAACCGGGAGGCGGCGGTAATGCTGGCCGGCGCCATGGGTCTCGAGGACGCGATCTGGCAGGGCCTCTTCTCGGATGTGGGGGAAACCAGCCAGGACGCGGCGACGATCGAGGCCGTGACCCTGGCGGGAGTCGTCAAGGGACACCTGGACGGGACCTTCCGTCCCGACGACGTGATCACCCGCGGCGAGTTCGTCGTTCTCCTGGATCGGGCGCTGTTCGATGACCGGTTCCCGGCCGATCCCGCCCCCTTCACCGACATCCCCGAGGACGCGGCCTACGCGGATGCGGTGAACGGCCTGTATGCCGATGGGGTTGTCTGGGGTTGCTCGGTGGAGCCGCTGCTGTTCTGTGGAGAGGACCCCCTGGTTCTCCAGGATGCGGAGGAATTGATAGAGAGAGCGTTGGCCGTCCCCTATGCGGTCGCCGACTGCGAGGATCCGGACGAGTGGCTGCTGTTGTGCGAGGTGTACGAGTACATCGACACCAGGTACCTGCTGGGAGCCACGATCGAGGAACTGGCGGCGCCGGTGAACGAGGCGGCCGCCCTGGCGGTGGCGGAGGCGGAAGCCCGGGCGATGGAGGAGGGGGAGGAGCCGGCGGCGCGTCCGCGGTTTGACTGTTCCATCCCCGATCCGGTGTTCGAGCCGCTGTGCGCCTGGGCGTCGGGTGCGGTCGAGACCCCGCTCCGGAGCGTGGCGGAGACCGCGGTGCGACACATGGTCACCGCGTTGGATCCCAACAGCCGTTATCACGATCCCGAAGAGTGGAGGGAGCTCGAGGAGAGGGGCCGCTACGTGGGCATCGGAGTCCGGGTCATCACGGTGGATGACCAGTGGCAGCCGTTCTGCACCCCGCTTTCGGAGACCTGCCGGATCCTCATCCTCGACGTCTTCGAGGGCGGTCCCGCCTACAACGCCGGCTTGATGCAGTGGGACTTCATCGTCGCGGTGGACGGCAACCGCCTTCACGATCTGACCCTCGGGGAGGCGGCTGCCCTGATCCGGGGCGAACTGGACACCTCGGTGGACATCACCTTCGAGAGGGACGGTGATGAGTTCACCTTCACCCTGATCCGCAAGCAAATAGAGGTTCCGTACACCAGCGCGGAGTTGCACAACGCCGAGTCCATCGCCTACATCAAGTTGAGCAGCTTCAGCGCCACACCCGGCGGCGCCCCCGAGGAGTTCGCCGGACGGTTGGCCGAGATAGGAGACTCCGAACTGCTGGTTCTCGACCTCCGGAACAACCCCGGCGGACGGGTGGACGTGTTGCAGGAGATAGCCGGATCCCTGGTGGGCGAGATACCTGTCATGACCTTCATCACCCTGGAGGAGACCTATGACGTCGACGGCATCGGCGAGCCGCTGCTGGCGGCGGACACGCCTCGGATAGCGGTGTTGGTGAACGGGCAGTCCGCATCGGCCGCCGAGGTGCTGGCCGGGTTGCTGAAGGAGACCCGCGACGCGGTGGTGATAGGCGAGACCACCTTCAAGAAGAACACCGGACAGCGCCTGCTAAATCTCCACAACCAGGGGGTCTTCAGGTTGACCACCATCAGGTGGACCACTCCGGGCGGGATCGACATCGGCGAGACCGGCGTTCCCCTGGACATCGAGGTCGAGTTCCCCACCCTGTCGACCCGGGAACTCATGGAGTGGGTGAAGGAGCTCCTGGACAATCCCCCCGAGGATGCGCCTGAGGAGACGCCGGAAGGGACCTCGGAGGAAGACCCCGAACAGTAGGAGACCGCCGGTACCGGGTTGGCTGATCTTTCCTGCCGGGAAGGATCAGCCTCCGGACTGTGAGTTGATCCCGTGGTGCTCCTCCGCGTAGGAGCGTGAGATGAAGCCGTCGGCCAGGTCGGCGAGGACCGCTTCGGGGTCGCGTTCCAGCGGATCGCCGTACCCTCCTCCGCCCCCGGTGTAGCACCTCACTATGTCTCCCTCCCGGAGAGGCATTCGATTGGTCTTGAGACGACGCACCTCCCGGGGGGTGCCGGGGTTGATGATCACCTCCGGGGGCGCTCCTCCCCGGCCGCCGAAGAGGCCCCACGCCGGGTGCAGGGAACGCTCGAACCACAGACTCATCTCGGTGTCGGTGGTCATCTGGTACTCCCTGACGATCCCGCTTCCTCCCCGCCACCGTCCGGCGCCGGCCGAGTCCCGGCGGAAGCCGTAGTCGATGATCCGCGCCGGGAACTTGGACTCGAAGACCTCGATGGGCATGTCGTGGAAATTGCCCGACAGGGTCCAGATCATCCCATCCTCACCGTCCCTGCCCAGCGACGCTCCCCATCCTCCCACGTGGGGTTCGTTCTCCAGGAACAACTCGCCGGTGGGAGGGTTTATCCCCGTGAACTGGAAGATCATCCCGTCACCGTAGTGGGCGGCCGGAACGGTTTCCGCAAGTGCGGGGGAGAGCGCCGAACACACCAGGTCGATCATCAAACCCAGGGGGGTGAAGTAGAACTGGCACGCCGCCGGCGAGCGGGCGTCGAGAATCGACCCGGGCTTGGTCCGGACCTCCAGCGGGCGGAAGGTGCCTCCGTTCACGGGCTGATGGGAGTTGAACAGGTACTTGAAGGCCAGGCGGCAGGCCGAGAGGGTCTGCACCGCCCCGCAGTTGATCGGACCCCGGCCGGGACCGTCGGTCCCGGTGAGGTCGAAGAGCAACCGCTCTCCGTCGACGGTGATCCTGACGCTCATCCTGACGGGTTCATCGCCCACGCCGTCGGAGTCGAGCATCCCCTCGGCGGTGTACACGCCGTCGGGGATGGCCCGGATGGCTTCGATGTCCAACCGCTCGCTCTGGTCGAAGATCTCCTGGGCGGCCGCCTCCACGGTGTCCCGTCCGTACCGGTCGAACAGTGCCCCGAGGCGATGCTCTCCGATGGCGGCCACCGCGAACTGGGCGGTCATGTCGCCGATCGCCGAGCGGGGGAATCGCACGTTGGTCTCGATGATGGACCAGATGTCTCCCACCGGCTTTCCTCCCCTCATGACCTGGGTGGGCGGCAGCCGGACACCCTCCTGGAAGACCTCGGTGGAGTCCATCGGAACTCCCGGGTCCTTGGCGCCGATGTCCAGCCAGTGGGCCCGCGAGGCGGCGAAGCCGGCCAGGTCGCCGTGGTAGAAGATGGGAGCGAAGATGGTGACGTCGTGCATGTGGGTGCCGGTCAGGTAGGGGTCGTTCATGATCCAGATGTCGCCCTCGTTCCACACCGACCGCCCGTACATCTCCTCGGTGCCCAGCGTGCAGGCCTCCAGGTTCCCCAGAAAGAGCGGGACTCCCGAAGACTGGCCGAGCACCCGGTGGTGGCTGTCGATCAGGGCCACCGCGCAGTCCTTCGACTCATAGATCACCGGGGTGTAGGCCGACCTGATCAGGGCGGCGTTCATCTCCTCGGCGGCCATCACGAAGGCGTTGCGGAGTATCTCGATGGTGATGGGATCGGGTTTCACAGCGGGGGCGCCTCGATGATCAGACAGCCGAACTCGTCGATGGTGGCCGACCCCTCCGGCGGGATGACGGTGGTGGCGGTGGCCTCCTCCACGATGGCGGGGCCGTCGATGCAACACCCCGGTGTCAGGGTCTCCCGGTTGTAACGGGAGGTGGGGTAGGAGCCGGTCGAGAACAGGACCGGCGTCGTCTTGGACGGGTCGTTGCCCGGCCGGTCCGGCCGGTAGTTGGCCTGGAGGAGGGGCCGTCCCACGTCGCCGAGCGCGGTCAGGCGCAGGGTCACCGTCTCCATGGAGGCGCCCGGGTTGGAGTGGCCGTACCGGGTGCTGTAGGTGTCCTCGAAACGCGAGCGCAGGGTGGTGAAGGGATCGTCGAGATCCGGCGAGGCGCCGTTGGGCAGGGTGACGGTCAGGGTGTGCTCCTGTCCCTGGTAGCGCATGTCGAGGCGCTGGATGAGAGAGATCTGCTCGGAGCCCACTCCCTCTCCGAGCAGACTGGCCACGGCCACCTTCCCGAGCCGTGCGAAGCGGGCGTGCAGGTCGTCTGTGTCCAGGTCCGAAAAGTTCCGGAAGAACGCCTCGCTGAAGTCCTGGCGGACCGCCGACTGCAGCATTCCCCAGGCAGAGAACCCGCCGGGATCGGGGGGTACTATCACCTCGGCGATCCCCAGCTCCTGGGCAAGCGCCACGGCGTGCATGGGGCCCGCACCCCCGAAGGCCACCAGGCTGAACTCCCGCGGTTCGATCCCCCGTTCCACGGTCAGGGTCCGGATCGCCTGGGACATCTTGGCGTTGATCACCTGGATGATCCCCAGCGCCATCCGGTTGCGGTCCAGGTCCAGCTTTCGTCCCAGTTCCTCGAGGGCAACGTCGGTCGCCTCCGTGTCGAGGGTGAGGTTGCCTCCCAGGAAGTAGTCGGGGTCGATCCGCCCCAGAGCCAGGTTGGCGTCGGTGACGGTGGGCTGGGTCCCTCCCCGTCCGTAGCAGACCGGCCCGGGCCGGGCGCCGGCGCTCTCGGGTCCCACCCGCAGTCCCCCCGCCTCCAGGTAGGCCAGCGACCCCCCTCCGGCGCCGATGGTGTGGATGTCCACCACCGGCATCAGCACCGGCAGACCCTCGAGGAGAGCCGAAGGGGAACTGTCGGCCTGCCCGGCGGTGATCAGGCTGACGTCGAAGCTGGTTCCGCCCAGGTCCACACAGATCAGGTTGGGCCGCCTGAGCACCTCCGACAGCGCCACGCCGCCCGCCGCTCCGCCCACCGGACCGGAGAGGAGGGTCTGGAGGGGCCGCTCGGAAGCCGCCCTGGCGGAGATGACCCCGCCGTTGGACTGCATCACCCGCAGGGGCGCGGGCATGCCCTGGTCGGCCAGCCGGGTCGACAGGTCCGCCATGTAGCGGGAGACCGGGGGAGCGATGTAGGCGTCCATCACCGCCGAGGCGGTGCGTTCGTACTCCCGCCACTCGCTCGCCACCTGGTGGGAGAGCGACAGGGAGACTCCCGGGACCAGGTCCGAGATGACTTCGGCCGCGGCCTTCTCGTGGTCGGGGTTCTGGTAGGAGAACAGGAAGGCGATCGCCACCGAACCCACCCCCTCGGCGCGTATCCGCTCGGCCGCCCGGCGGAGATCGTCGGCGTCGACCGGCGTCAGTTCGTTCCCCTGGTAGTCGAGCCTGCCGCCGATGGGGATGATGTCCCGGCGGGGGAGGAGCGGGAGAGGCTTTCGGTAGCGGATGTTGTACATGTCGAGGCGGTTGCCCCGGGCGATGCGATAGACGTCGCTGGCGCCGGCGGTGGCCAGCAGGATGACTCTCTCGCCGGACCTCTGCAGGAAGGCGTTGATCCCCACGGTGGAGCCGTGCACGAAGGACCCGACGTCTCCGGGCTCTTCGATCACCAGGCCCAGGGCGTCCATCACCCCCCCGGCCAGGTCGTCCGCCCGGCTGGGCGCCTTGGCGGTGGAGTACCTGCCCGTTCCGGGGTCGTACACGACCACGTCGGTGAAGGTGCCGCCTATGTCCGTGGCAACGCGGAGGTCTAGCTTCGTTTCCAACAGGCTACGCGATGCTCGGCTTCTATCTCGACCAACTCCTGGGGAGTGTCGGCGCACACGTCCTCGGCGATGGGGCACCTTCCGTACAGGGGACAGCCCGGCGCCCGGTCCAGGGCGGAGGGCTGCTCACCCAGCAGGTGGACATGGTCGGTCTTGTAGTCGGGATCGGGTCGGGGCGCTGCCTTGAGGAGCGCTTCGGTGTAGGGATGGCGGGGGGATGAAAATACCTCGGCGGCCGGTCCCGACTCGACCACCTTGCCCAGGTACATGACTGCCAGGTCGTGGGCGATGTAGCGGACCACGGTCAGGTCGTGGGAGATGAACAGATAGGAGATGTTCATCTCCTCCTGGAGCGACTGGAGAAGGAGGAGGATCTGGGACTGCACCGACATGTCCAGAGAGGAGGTGGGCTCGTCCAGCACCACCAGCGCGGGGTTGGTGATCATCGCCCGGGCGATGCCCACCCGCTGCGCCTGCCCTCCGGAGAGTTCGTGGGGATACCGGCGGGCGTGCTCGGGACTGAGCCCCACCCGCTCCAGCATGGCCGCCACCGGGTCGGTGGCGTTCTGCATGGACATGTTCTCGTGCAGGATGAGCGGTTCGGCCACGGTGCGCCCCACGGTCTGCCAGGGTGACAGCGAGTCGTAGGGGTCCTGGAAGACGATCTGCATCCGTCCCCGCATGTCCTCCAACTCCGCACCCTTCATCCCGGTGATGTCGGTGCCCTCCAGGCGTATCGACCCCCCGGTGGGGTCGATCAGGCGCAGGATCAGCCTGGCCAGGGTGGTCTTTCCCGATCCCGACTCGCCCACCACCGCCAGGGTCCGCCCCGGGGTGATGGAGAGGCTCACGTCGTCGACCGCCCGCAGGTCGGCGTGGCGGAAGGTGCCCGTCTTGATCCGGAAGATCTTGGTGAGATCCCGGAGAGCCAGGGTGTCCGTCATGCCGGGACCACCTCGGATGTGAGGGGATGATGGCAGAATGCGAACTGCCCTTCGATGTGAACCAGCGGAGGATCCTCTCCGAAGCAGTCGTCGTCGGCGCGGAAACAACGCGGCGCGAAGGCGCAGGGGGCAAGTTCCTCCCCGGGGTTGGGAACCCGCCCGGGAATCTCCTGGGGGGTGCCGCCCGAGTCGAGGGAACCGGCGATCGAGACCAGTTGATTCGCATAGGGGTGGAGCGCCTCCCGGTAGATCTCCCTGGTGGTCCCCAGGTTGATGACCCGTCCCGCGTACATCACGGCCACCCGGTCGCACACGTCGGCGACCACTCCCAGGTCGTGGGTGATCAGCATTCCGGCCGCGTTGTGCTCGAGGATCACCTCTCCCAGGAGCTTCAGTATCTCGGCCTGGATGGTCACGTCCAGGCCGGTGGTGGGCTCATCGGCGATGATGAGTTCGGGCTCGCCCGCCAGGGCGATGGCGATGCAGACCCGCTGGCACATCCCTCCCGACAGTTCATGGGGATAGGACCGGTACACCCGCTCGGGGTCGGTGATGCGCACCGACCGGAGCAGGCCGAGCGCCTCTTCCTTCGCCTGCTTCCGGGTCATGCCGCGGAGGCGACGGAGGGTGTCGACGATCTGTTTGCCCACCCGGAAGACCGGGTTGAGGCTCCCCCGGGGACGCTGGGGCACGAATCCGATCCGGTGTCCCCGCGCCAGTTGGCGCGCCCTGGCCGGAATGAAGTCCTCCCCGTCGAAGGTGCACGTGTCGAAGGAGACCGTGGCGGCGGCCGGCAGAAGGTCGAGGATCGAGCGGGCGGTCATCGACTTTCCGGCTCCGGTCTCGCCCACCACGCCCAGTATCTCTCCCGGTCTGACCTGCAGGTCCACGCCGCGAAGAATCTCCAGTCCCTCGATCTCGACCTCGAGCCCGGTGAGTTCCAGGAGGGCGCTCATCGTGACTTCCTTCTGGTCGGCTCAACCAGGTCGGCGATCGACTCTCCGATCAGGCTCAGGGAGAAGATCGTGACGGCGATGGCTATCCCGGGGAACACCGAGATCCACCAGCGTCCTCCCACCACCATCTCCTCGACGCCCTCGGCGATCATCGCTCCCCATTCGGGGTCGGGAAGCGGGACTCCCAGGCCGATGAATCCCAGCGCGGCGGTGAGGAGGATCGCCCAGCCGCAACTGATCGCCGCCTGGGTGACCACCGTACCCACGGTTCCCGGCGCTATGTAGCGGAACATGATCCGAGTCCGGGAATTGCCCACCGCCCGCCCGGCCTCCACATAGGAGTGCTCCCGGAGGGAGCGGACCTCGGCTCGCACCAACCGGACGAAGGTGGGAACCCCGACGAAGCCGATCACCAGGATCAGGTTGAACACCCCTTCGCCCAACGCGGCCAGCACCCCCACCGCCAGTATGAAGGCGGGGAAGGACTGGATGACGTCGAGCGCCCGCATGGTGAGCGAGTCGACACGCCCTCCCAGGTATCCGACCACCAGCCCGATGGGATGGCCGATCACTATCGAGAACAACACCGCAGACATGGAGATGACCAGGTCATACCGGGCCGCGAAGACCACCCGGGCGAAGATGTCGAAGCCCAACCTGCCGGTGCCGAACCAATGGTCGGCGGAAGGAGCCAGGAACTGGGTTCCGAAGTCGATCGCCAACGGGTCGTTGGGAGCGATCCACGGCGCGAATATCGCCACGCCGATCATGCCCCCGAACATGATCAACCCGACCACCAGGCGGCGGTCCCAGTTGCTTTTCGTGGTTCTGGTTGTCATTTCAACCTCACCCGCGGATCGACAATGGACTGGAGCAGGTCGACCAGCAGGAACACCAGCAGGTAGGTGATAGCAGACAGGAGGACAACGCCCTGGATGGCGGCATGGTCGGTCCTCTCCAGGGAGTTGTAGGCGTACAGACCCACTCCGGGCCAGGAAAACACCCTCTCGATCAGCACCGCTCCGCCGATCATGTACCCCGAGATCAGGCCGGTCATGGTTATGGCGCCCGGCAGGGAGTTGCGAAGAACGTACTTCAGGTACAGGGGAGCGCCGCGCAGACCGGCGGCCCTTCCGAAAGCGATGTAGTCGGATTGGAGGACCGACAGCGTGGCGTTGCGGGTGAGCCTCGTGATGGGTGCGATGGCTGGAAAACCAAGTGAGATCATGGGCAGGATGACGTGTCCCAGCGCGTTTCTGAAGGTTCCCCATTCTCCCTTAACGAGGGAGTCGAACAGGTAGAAGCCGGTTGGGCCGTCAGGAGGGACAGCCCCGAGGTCGAGGCGACCGACCGGCGGGGGCGCCCAGCCAAGGAATACAAAGAAGATCATCACCAAAATGAGGGCCGCCCAGAAGTCGGGGATGGCCACCCCCAGGGTGGAGATGAATCTTGAGAATCTGTCGATCAGCTTGCCTCTGCGGACCGCGGCCCACACACCCAGCGGGAGAGCTATCGAAAGGGCAAAGGCCAGGGCGAAGATCACCATCTCCACGGTGGCCGGGAGGCGATTGCGGATGTCTTCGGCGACCGGGAAACCGGTGCGCAGCGAGAATCCCAGGTCACCCTGGATCAGTCCCTGCATGTAAACCCAGTACTGGTAATAGAGGGGCTTGTCGAGTCCCAAACTGACCCGGATCGCCTGCACCTCGAAGTCGGATGCCTGCATCCCGGCGTAGAGCCGGGCCGGGTCTCCGGGGAGTCCCCGGGATACGAGGAACGCAACCATGGTGACGCCAATGAGAATTGGGACCAGCGCAATCAACCGCCGGACGATGTAGGAACCCATCAGTGCTTCCTCTGGTGGTAAAGGACAAGCCGCCGGGCCAGGTCAACTGACGCGGCGGCTTGTCCGGCTTTCAAGTAGGTACTACCGGGTGATCAGGGAGTCTTGGTCACGTAGTAGTAACGGTTGATTTGGTCGGGTCGCCAGATGAACCCCTGGATGGCTTGCGAGGAAGCCACGATCAGGTGAGGCTCGGCCAGCCATACGGCGGGAGCATCCTCGAGCATGAGCGCCTGGACGTCCTTGTACAGCTGGATCCTCTCGGGCTCGGCGGGGCTCAACAGCTTGGCGGCTTCGAGCTTCTCGGTCACCAGGTCATTGGAGTAGTTGCTCCGCATGGCGTATGCATCCACTTCCCAGAAGAGCTCCATGTGGTACTGGGGCTCGTTCACCCAAGAACCGGACCCGAAGTAGAACAGGAACATGTCCATCGGATTGATCCTGGCCTCCAAGGGGTCGGTCTTCGAGGAGTCCTCGGCGAACACATTCTCGTGGAAGTCGCCGGCGCTGAGCCTGACGATCTCGAGGTCGATCCCGATCTGGGCAAGAGAGGCCTGCACGACAATGGCCAGCTCAGGAGCGAAGGCCAAGGTTCCATCAATGTAGAGCTCCAGGGTTTCGCCGGCGTATTCCGACTCGGCCAGCAACTCACGCGCCTTGTCCAGGTCCTGGTAGTAGAACGGAGCATCCGGGTCGAAGGTCGGTGTGGTCGACGGAATCGGCCCACCGCCGCGGCTGGCGGCGCCGAAGTACACGCCCTCCAGGACATCGTCGTAGGGGTAGGCGTAAGAAATCGCCTGGCGTAGCTTCACATCGTCGAATGGATGCCTCGTCGGGTTCATGTACATGACCGCCTGGTTGTTGCCGCCCACCGTCGTGACCTTCACGCCCTGTTCCCGGAGTTCGGGAATGGCCGTGACCGGAACAGCTTCGGCGAAGTCGATCTCACCGGCCGCCAACAATGCAGCCTGCTGGGCCTCGTCGGGGATGATCCTCAGGATGACCCGCTCCGCCTGGGCCGGGCCGAGGAAGTAGTCGTCGTTGCGCCTCAGGGTGACCTGAACGCCCGGGTCGACGTCCTCCAGGTAGAAGGGCCCGGTGCCGGTGTCGATGGTCTGCAGGAAGTCCCTGGCCCACGGGTCGTCGGTGGTGCCCTGCTGGCTGAGAACCTCGGAGTCATAAACCGTGACGCCGGCGTTCGAGAGCACATGCAGGGGGAACGGGGTGGGATACAGGAAGTCGAAGCGGATCGTGTAGTCGTCGATGACGGTGATCACATCGGAGATGGTCTCTTCGTCACCGTAGTCATACAGTGCGATCACAGCATGGTCGAACCAGCCACCCACACGGTCCTGGTGCAGGGCCGCTCTCTCGAAACTCCACTTCACGTCATGGGCGGTCATCTCGCGCTTGGTGTGATTGAACAACACGCCCTGACGCAGGGTGAAGGTCACCGAGGTGCAGTCCTCGTTGAACTCCCAGCTCTCCGCCAGCAGTCCCTGGGGACGGGCGGAGTCGGCAACCAGCACCCCGTCCTCGTTCTCATCGAGGTGGAAGGTGATCAGCTGGTCATACATGTTGGCCGCCAACTCCGATCCGCGAGCCTCGAAGTTGAGTCTCGGGTCGATGTTGGGCACGTCACCTGAGTAGGCCTTGATGATCGTCAAACCGTCGACCGGTTCCACGCCTCTGGGAGGAGCGGTTTCCACCGGCGGAGCACAACTGCCCGCCATCAGTTCCTCGCCCGTCAGGACGGTGGTGGTGGTCACCTCTTCGGTGGTGGTCGTCATCTCTTCTTCCGGCTCTTCCTCCATGGCTGCGGTGGTGGCCGGCGCCTCCTCTGCTGCTGCAGCCGTGGTTTGTGGAGCCTGGGTCGCGGTCGGCTCAGCCTCGTCGTCGTCCGCCCCGCAGGCTGCGACGATCAGAGCCAGTACCAACAGCGTGGCTATCCATACACGCGTCTTAGTCATCTTTCCTTCCTTTGCTTTGCTTCCATGCTTACTTGCTAGTCAAGGTGGCCGCCTGAGGCGGAAAGCTCATCAAGCAGCACACCGGGATTAGCCTAACACGGCCTTTCCACGGGGCGGGACGGGGGGAGGGATAAAAGCGGGGGTTTGGCGCCCACTCTGGTTACAATTTCGGCTTGGTTCCTGAGCGGGCGCCGGGCATCTCGACCAAAATCGCAGGTGTTTCAAACATGACAACTCACTTCTCCACCCACTTCCGTCGGCCGATCGCGTTGCTAGCCGGGCTTTCGCTGGTAGTCGGCCTGTTCATGATCACCCCTGCCACCACCAACGCCCAGTCCGCCGATCCCGCACCCGACTACCTGGCCTCTTTCGATGCCTGTCCCGAGGACGCGATCGGAGACGCCGACTTCGCCGATGTGCCGGGTCGACATGAGAACGCCTCCGACATCAACTGCATCGCCTACTACGGCATCACCAAGGGAACCTCCGCCACCACCTATTCGCCTGACAATCCGGTCATCCGCGAGCACATGGCGCTGTTCCTCATCCGGTTGGCCAAGCTGGTGGACATCTACGTTCCCCCGCCCGGGGACACGCCCTTCACGGACATCGCCGATCTGTCGGAGGAGTCCCGCGACACCATCAGCCAGATTTATCAACTGGGGATCACCATCGGCACCAGCGCCACCACCTACACGCCCAGTCGGAACGTGAGCCGCGGCGAGATGGCGCTGTTCCTGCAACGCCTGATGGACCAGATGGATGTGGTTGCGGACGGCAGGGACCTCTACGGATACATACCCGATGACGTCGACGACAACGACCTGGACGCCGACATCGAGGCGCCCTGGCGGGACATAGACAACGTGCCCTTCGCCGTGAACGAGGCGGTCACCGAACTGTACGAACTGGGGGTGGCCACCGGCTTCGGTGGTTCTGCCCGCCAGTACGCCCCCAACCGCGACATGTCACGGGCGGACATGGCGGCCTTCATGGCGGCGATCCTCGATCACTCCAACCTCCGCCCCAAGGGGGCCAACATCCAGGTGACGCCCACCCGGGGCGCAGACGATTACGACATCACCATCATGGTCTCGGCCCGAAGCGACACCTTCGTGCCCCTGGAGGACCAGGCGGTGGACTGGTTCTACACCGACGACGCCGAGGGAGGCCTGGAGAGGAACGGGGAGTGTGACATCTCCACCATCCTGGGCAACGGTGACTGCCAGTGGGACGACGACGACGATGAGACCGACCGGGACGGGAACTTCTTCGAGGAGGTCCGGGCCACCGCGGGGGAGACCATGACCTTCTACGCCTGGATCGGGCGCCGCAACGGAGACGATTTCGACGAGGACAGCGTCGACCACTCCAAGGCGGTGGCCCGATCCGAGAAGGGGCCGAGCAGTCTGCTGGTGACCCACGATGTACCTGTCAACGCTTGGCGGATCGGAGGGGACGGCGCCTGGATTGTGGACATGGATCGCCGTTCCTCGGTCGAGTTCACCATCCAACTCCGGGACGAGTCCGGCGTCATCCTGGAGAGGGAAGGGGTGGTAATCGACATCGAGGTGAATAGCCGGGAGATTCTGCTGGACGCCGACAACGTGGACGGCGACAAGCCCGATCCCGACATGGATCAGCTTAGGCGGGATCCCCGCGACACCAGCACGGTGGTGACCGACCGCAGGGGCGAGGCCACGTTCGAACTGGACGGTCCGTCGCGGAATGAACGTCTGGACGAGGTCACCATCGAGACCGACTGCTGCACGGAAACCATCGAGATCGCCTGGAGCGAGGCAGACCCGGTGCTGGTATCCGCTAAACCGTCCTTCAGGCTCTATCAGTCTGCCGGAACCAACAAGAAGGTCAGGTTCACTGTCGAATACAACCTGTACGATCAGTACGGTAACGCTCTCCGGGGTCACACCTCCCGCTACACGGGAAGGCAGGACGACGTGGATGAGGATCTAAAGTACGCGCTTTGCTCGGTGGCCGAAAGAGATAGTGTACACACAGCGACTTGCGGTGCTGATACTGCACCCTCTACGCCCTCGTGGAGCAGGGGCCGGCTTCGTTCCACACTTGAGACTACCGACCCACTCCCCGATGGGACGGAGCACTTCCTCTTGATCAAACCCAACATCACCAGTGGCACGAGCCCCAACGTCATCATGTACGCGCAGCCTCAAGTCGTGTGGGTAGTGAAGGGCGCAACGGACCATAAGGAATTCGACCTACTCGAAGGGGACTCGTTTGCTGAATCTGCTGACGCCGATCTTACTGACGTGGACTTGTACCCTGACGACAACAAGTTCCGTACCTTCTTCACACTGTGGGACTATGACAGCGGCGACCGCTTCCAAGCCAGCGGCGAGGAAATCAGCCTGCAGGAATTCGAAGAGCAATGGAAGAACGATGTAACCGATATAGGGGACATCGACATCCTGCTGTACGGTTCGGGCTTGAGTTTCTTCCTGATCAAGTGACGGTCGTCGACGGGGTCTGCCCCCTGATGACCGACCCGGATCACTGGGACGGTTGGATCGAGGGCGGGGTTGACATTGCGGTTCCCACCGCGGCCAACTGGGAGGGTCCTGCCGAAACCGAGGACACTCTGGACCAATGGGACCGGTGGTTGACCGAAGATGATCGTTTGATCGCGGTCAATGAACCCTCCGACTTCGACCAGTTTCCCGTTGCCGGGAAGCTGGGAGTGATTATCCACTTCCAGAACACCCTCCCCTTGGGTGACGATCTGGCCAACTACGAGCGGTTCTACCAGAAGGGCCTGCGGATGGTCCAGATCTGCTACAACCGGACCAACCTGGTGGGCGACGGATGCCTGGAACCCGGAGACGGCCCGCTGACCTCCTTCGGGCGAGATGCGATCAGAGAGATGAACCGGTTGGGAATCGTGGTTGACCTATCTCATACCGGCCGCCGCACCACCATGGACGCCATGCGGGCCTCCTCGACGCCGCCGGTGTTCTCCCATTCCAATCCCTTGGCGCTGTGCAAGAACCGCCGCAACATCGACGACGAGCAGATCAGGGCGGTGGCCGACCTGGGCGGACTGGTTGGAGTCAACGCCTACCCGGCCTTCGTCACCCAGGGCGGCATCGGCGCCACGGTCTCGGACCTGGTGGACCACATCGACTACCTGGTGGACCTGATCGGACCAGACCAGGTCGGCTTAGGCCTGGACTTCTGCTTTCTCAGCCCCGAGATCCACGCCGAGATGATCGCCTCGGGCGAGTGGAGCATCGAGGACTACCCCGACGACTCCGGCACCTACCCGATCGGCCTGGAGACGCCCAGACAGATCCCCAACATCACCAACGAGTTGATCAAACGGGGCTACCCCTCCGACGCCATGGCGGGAATTCTCGGCCACAACTGGATAGCTCTTTACAAGAGAGTGTGGTCCGCTAAGCAATAAAAGTCGGCTGGGCCCGGCTTATAGGCCCCGGGTTGTTGTTATTAATTGCCTATGGCAACTCACTCGACCCGTTGGAGTCGTTCGATGGGGTTACTGGTAGCCCTGTCTCTCCTGGCCGGCCTGTTGGTGATCAGCCCGGTCCCCACCCACGCGGCGGATCCGGCGCCCGACTACCTTGCCTCCTTTGACGCCTGCCCCGAGGGGATCATCCCGAACGCAGGCTTCTCTGACGTCCCCTCGGACCATCCGAATGTTCGGGACATCGACTGTATCGCCTACTACGGGA
The DNA here is from genome assembly GCA_965204615.1 of Acidimicrobiia bacterium. Classification (GTDB taxonomy): domain Bacteria; phylum Actinomycetota; class Acidimicrobiia; order Spongiisociales; family ZC4RG35; genus Bin76. Next base: position 330,436 of record OZ242000.1, read on the forward strand.
TCACCAACGGCGCCGCTGCTAACGCATACTTGCCGGACGGGCCGGTGACCCGCGAGCACATGGCGCTTTTCTTGGTCCGCTTGGCCAGGCTGGTGGGCATCAGGGTTCTCCCCGGTGCGGACACTCCTTTCGAGGACATAGCGCACCTGGGTGAGGAGTCACAGGTAGCCATCCGCCAGATATACCGGCTGGGGATAACCGTGGGTACGAGCGCTACCACATATACGCCAGCCCGGAACGTCAGCCGCGGCGAGATGGCTCTGTTCCTGCAGAGGCTCATGGACCTGATGATCCCGGCGGCGGACGGGCGCATACCTTTCGGCTACACACCGGATGACGTCAATGACAACGACGGGAACTTCGATGTCGGATCTACGTTTCAGGATCTGGAGACGGTTCCCCATTCCGTCTACGCCGCGGTGACCCAACTGTATGAACTGGGAGTCGCAAGCGGCCTCTCCGCCAACACATACGGCCCTGCCGCCGAGATGACCAGGGCGACCATGGCCGAGTTCATGGCTGCCATATTGGATCATTCCAATCTGCGTCCCGAAGGCGTGCTGGTGCAGGTCACGCCCACAGAGGGCTCCGACGATTTCGAAGTCATGATGATGGTCTCGGTTCGCGATGAGAAGTTCGCTCCAACCGAAGGGGTGGCCGTCGACTGGTTCTACACCGCCGATCCCGAAGGCGGCCTGCAGAGCGACGGTACCTGTGACGCCCAGAAGATCCTGGGTGACGGCGACTGTGTCTGGGACAGCGACGAAGACGAGGCCACCGACCTCGACGGGAACGTCTTCGCGGACTTCGACGCAACGACGGGAGCGACCATGAGCATCTACGCATGGGTTGGTCGCAGGGATGGGCAGAGATTCGACCGGGACACCGCCAACTTCTCGGTGGCCACCGCCAGGTCGGAGAAGGCGGCCGACAGCCTCTCCGTTCGGCACGACGCTCCCGCCAACGCCGCCCGGATAGACGGCGACAGGGCGTTGATAGTCGATCTGGACCGGCGTTCATCGGTGAAGTTCGCCATCCAACTCCTGGATGACGAAGGCGCCCACCTGGAGCGAGAGGGCGTGGCGGTGCAGGTAGAGGTCGACAGCCGGCCGATCAGGGTTGACGCCGATGATGTGCGCTCCGGCCGGCCCGATCCGGACCTCTTCAGCCTGGGACGCGACACGAGTAGCGACACCACGGTGCTCACCGACAAGACCGGCAGCGCCACCTTCGACCTGAGGGGTCCGACTGGCGACGAACGCCTGGACACGGTCACCATCGGCGCGGACTGTTGCACCGACCAGACCCACCGGATTGCCTGGAGCAACGGTGAGTCGGTGCTGGTGGCAGCCTCGCCCGCCTTCGACCTCTACCAACGGCGGGAGGGCGACAGCATCGAATTCAAGGTCGAATACCACTTGGTAGACCAGTACGGAGAGACCCTTCGCGGCACCCACCCCCGTTACACGGGAAGGCCCGACACAGACGTGGACGCAACGCTGAGCTACCAACTCTTCCACGCTCCGGCACCCGGCGCCGACGGCACCTACACGGTCAGCGGGGTTACCGGCGTCGCCGGGACTCCCAGCATCAAGATCAGCCGTAAGGGTGTGATCGCCGACGTCGAGATCGAGATCCCGGCTGCGTACCGGGACGGTAACGACTTCCTGGTCAGAGTCGACGCACAGATCTTCAGTGACAGAGACGGCGACGGCCACCTGGACTCGAACGAGGTCCGCTACGTGGACGAGGCTGTGATGGTGTGGATAGTGACCGACGCCCGCAACGAGAATGATTTCACCCAACTCCAGGGTCGCACCATAACCGCACCTGGTCTCAGCGTCAAGGAGGTCGAGTTGTACCCCTCCGGTGACAGTTACCGAACCTTCTTCACCCTATGGAGCTACGACCCCACCCACAGGTTCCAGGCCAACGGCAAATTCGTCGACATCGACACCTTCGAGGAACTATGGAGAAGCCAGGTCCACCGCATCGGCGACCTGGACATCCTCATCTACACCTCCGGTTTCAGCCTGACAGTCATCAAGTGAAATCGCCGACAGTTATCCAATAACTGACACCCGCCGGAACAACCCCTCCCAAACCCGCGAAACCCATCACTAACCCGCGAAAGCCCTCCCGTTTCTCCTCACCCCAGGGCCCAACCACCGCCTCCATTGGTCGAAACTGCGAACCTCCGGTCCCGCCAGGGGTGCGTCTTTGACGGTTATGACCTCGTCTCTCATGTCACGATCCTGGTGACGTCCGACCCGGATCGGAAGGTGTTTGTGACTCCTATGGGTATGCGCGAGGGATGGGACATGTGGTGCCTGCAACCGCCGGTTGTCTTTCGCGGGCGGGTCCCGATTCTTCATTTTTCCTGTTCCCCCGCACCCGACCACCTGCCCGCCTGGGAGGTGGCCGAGGCGGTGGGCAGTTACGATAAGGCCGCAACGCCCAAGGAGGAATGAATTGCGTAGAGTCCCCACTACGTCAGCAGCAGGCGCCGAACTGGTGCCAATGTTCCGAGACCACATGGAACTGTGCGGGGTGGGCCCCGGGCAGACCGTTATGGCTTTCACCAATACCCACAGCAACCCGGCCTACATCACCGCCCTGATGGGAGCGGTCGGGGTGCTGGGTGGAGACTTCTTCCAGATCATGGTGGCCGCCGACGACTCCTGGATGAAGTCGCGCACCATCGTCGACGCCTGGAAGGGATGCGATCTGGTGGTGGGATTCCTGGCCAGCATGGGATCGCACTGGATCTACTCCGACGCCCACAACGAGGCCCTGGAGGCCGGGGTTCGCAGCCTGATGATCGAGGAGCCCGAAGACCACCTGCGGCGCCTGTTCCCGCTTCCCGAGATCCGCAGGCGGGGAGACAAGAGCGTCGAATACATGGCGACATCCGACATCATGCGGGTGTGGTCGGAAGCCGGGAGCGACTTCTCGGTCCGCTACACCGGTCGTCCGTTGGGATCCCAGTACGGCTACACCGACACACCGGGCCGGTGGGACCACTGGCCGTCGGGACAGTGCGGCGTCGCCCCCCTGGAGGACTCGGCCGAAGGGACGCTGATCGTCGACGCCGGTGACGCTCTGCTCCCGATGGGCAAATACGTCGAGCAACCGATCCGCATTGAGATGCGGGAGGGGAGCATCATCTCCATAGACGGGGGCGCCGACGCCCGGCTGATGAAGGACTTCTTCGAGAATGCCAAGGACAAACGGGCCTACGGTCTCTCCCACATCGGGTGGGGGTACGAGCACCGGGCCAACTGGAACGCCCTGGGCCTTCGCTTCTGGGAAGGCGGGGGAGTGATGGACACCGAGAGCTATTACGGCAACATGCTGATCGCCTTCGGGGCCAACTTCTTCCGCAAGCTGGGCGGGAAGAACCGGGCGAACTTCCACTTCGACATCCCCACCCGAAACCATTCCATCGCCATCGGGGACACCCAGATCATCGATCGGGGGAGCTTTGTGGTTCCCGGGTTCGAGTTGGAGTAGGCCATGCGACTGAAAGACAGAGTGGCGGTGGTCACCGGGTCCTCCCGATCCATCGGGAGGGCCATCGCCCTCGGGTACGGTGCGGAAGGCGCCAAGGTGGTGGTCAACTACGTAAGCGACCAGGACGCGGCCGACTCGGCGGTGGCCGAGATCCAGGCGATGGGGTCGGAAGCCATCGCGGTGCAGGCCGACACTTCCTCGTCCTCGGATGTCGCCGGCCTGATGTCGGCTGCGGTGGACCGGTTCGGGAGGATCGACATCCTGGTGAACAACGCCGGAATCCTGATCAGGACCCCCTTCCTCGAGATCGAGGAGTCGGAGTGGGACCGGATTCTCGAGGTGAACCTCAAGGGATTCTTCCTGTGCTCCCAGGCGGCCGCCAAACAGATGGTGAGCCAGGGCGACGGCGGCGTGATCATCAACATGTCGTCAGCGGGTGACACCCTGGCGGGCCGGGACCTGACCCACTACTGCGTGGCCAAGGGTGGTGTCCGGATGCTCACCCGCCAACTGGCCTCCGAACTCGCCCCCCACAGGATCCGCGCCAACGCCATCGCACCGGGTCTGATCGAAACCGACCTGAACCGAGAAGACCTGGCCGAACCGGAGTTCCGAAACTACCGCCTGTCGATGATCCCCCTCGGAATCATCGGCGTCCCCGAGGACATAGTCGGAGCGGCGGTGTTCCTGGCCTCCGAAGACTCCCGGATGGCAACCGGATCCACAATCTACCTGGACGCCGGCCAGACCATCGCTTGAAGCGAGGCCTTTGAGGGTTCTCAACCTTCGGCAGCGGGCAGTGGAAAGGGCTGAATGCGGTCACGGCGTCGTGGCGTGGGCGGCTCTTGTTGCTATTTCGTCCAGGACTTCAATGACATCTTGATGAACCTCGGGAGGACTCAGGTAATCGACCAACCGGTAATAGTTCTTCTTCCTGAGGAGGATGGGCAGTCCCATCTCGTTGAAGAATCTCTCCAGGACCGGCGCCAGAAAATTGTCGCTGATTTTGGTGTCGATCCAGAATTGGTGCTCCAAGTCCTCCAGCGCCACGGGAGGAGTCAGGTCCGCGACGGCACCCTCCATTGCATCCTGCCATCGCTTCCCTTCCGGGTCCTCGAAAAGGGTTGTTCCGCGTGGTTCTTTGGATGAAGACCCAACCGATGCCCGTCCGCTCTGCTCGGCGTACCGACGCAGAGTCTCTGTAGGCAGAAGGTAATTCTCAATCTCCCGTCGAGGCCACATGTGTTCCGCCAGATCACCTCTCGACCTGAGGTCATCCTGACCGAGGCGGTCAAAGAGGGCATAACCCAGCAGATCGGTCTTCGCTTCCCTTAACCCATAGAAGTGTGAACGGGCGTTGCCGGGTTTGTCGCCGACGTAGTGAACGAAGGGACGTTCCAGGTAGTGGCGAGCCTCGTGCCTGAGAATTGTGGCGAAAGCGAGCAACAGGTCCACGTCGGTTGAACCCTCCACGTAGAGAACAAAACCGGTGATCTCGGCTTTGTAATAGTCTTCGAACCTTATGTCTCGCAGAGCTTTCAACACTTGAGCCTTCTTCTCGACTCGATGAGGTGCACCCACGAAAGCCACCAGGGCATCATGTTGAGCTGCTTCATTCAGAATCACTTCGGAGTGGGAGGCACAAATGACCTGGGTGCCGTTCCTGGCTGCAGTTTCCCTTAGCACGTGATAGATCTCCCGCTGCCTGAGAATCTCCAAATGTGCGTCCGGCTCGTCCAGTAGCAACACGCTGTTCTGGTTGAGGTCGATGAACGCCAATAGCAGCAAGGTCTGCAACATTCCTCGGCCTGCGGAAGAGAGATCCAATTGCGATCCGAATCTGTTGGCGTATGTAACCTGGACCTCCCCACGTTCGGGAATGAGCCGCGGTCGGTTGAGGCGGACACCAAAAAGAGAGGCTATCCGGCTGGCAAGTGCATCCCAACGCTCTTGTCCGTCCTGGAGTTCGGTAACCCTGAAGCAAAGGTTGCGCAGCACTTCAGCAGTGCGACCCTCTCCTATGCGGACATCTATTGCGCCCGGGTCCAGTCGGGTCTCGTTGGAGGCCAACCCTGACATAGGGTTGAGAAGCGCCAGCTTCGGCCACAATTCACGGGGTAGCACCGGCATTCGTTCCGTACCCTCGGGATTCCTTCGCAATGGTCGGCAATAGAAGCTCTCCTCGTTGGTGTAGTCAAACTCCATTCCGCACGACCATTGCTGCCGGCCGGTAAGCCCTTCCACTATGACTTCTATGCGGATGTTCTCAGTACCTCGGCGCTCATCGTCACGATAAGTCCTGCGGACGCGTAACTCCCGCCACAGAAGGCGCGCTGAGGGAACGGGCACCGGTAGCAGATCTCTGCGGCCGGCGGCTACCCCGGGACGCTGTGGAGGTGCCGAGTCGCCTCGTTTCTCTGTCCATCGCCTCAGTCCCAAATCCCAGAGGGCGAGAGCCTGCAGGGCCGAGGTCTTGCCGGAGTCGTTTGGGCCGACGAACACCACCGGGTTATCCAGTTCGATTTCCGCATCTGCCAAACCCTTGAAATCGCGGACGATCAATTTCGTCAGCATTGGCCGAAGTCTAGGTGAGGCCAGGGGGGCTATTTGGTCGCCTGATCGGCCCAGTCCGATACGATCCTGACCAGCACCCGGGTGGCCCGGTGCATGTCTGCTGCGTCCACCCACTCGTTGGGGCCGTAGAAGTTTCCACCCAGGGCGCCGAATCCCACGGCCGCCGCGTTCAGGCAGCGGATGGGGAAGCGGATGTCCGAGGCGACATGAGCCGGATACAGGTCGGGGGTGATCCCGGTCTCGACCGCGATGGCCGAGGTCGTGGCACTCACCAGTGGATGATCGGCAGGGGTCTCGGCGGGGTTGGACTGCAATCCGAACCGCCGGGTGGACAACGCTCCCGCATCCAGGGCAACCGCGTCCAGGCTCTCGTGAATCTCGGCAACCGTGCCCTCGCGGAACCAGATGGCGCCCTCCGCCACTGCCCGTTCCGGCAGCACGATCGGATCGGTGCCCGCCGCGACCCGGTTCACCGAGCACAGCACCCCTTCGCGCTCGGCCCACCGGTCCACCTCGTTCAGTACTTCCCGCATCCGGCCGAAGGCGTTGGCTCCCAGGCGCGGATCCTCGGAGAGAGGGGTCCGGATCTCCACCGGGTCGGGCCGGCGTCCCGCAGTCTCGACGCGGAAGTTGAAATACCCCCGGGTGGCGACCTTGAAGTGCGCCATCCCCTTCCCGGTCTCGGCCGGATGGCAGTAGATGGAGGTGTCCACGTCTCTGACCGCGGCCATGGCGGGCAGGGTCCCCAACCCGCCGCCCAGCTTCCCGTGCACCAGTCCGATCACCAGCCGCACCCCACGCAAGGAGGGGAGCAGGGCCCGGGCAGCGGCCAGCACCGACACCACCCCCGCCTTGTCGTCGGCGGCGCCCACGCCATAGACCCGCCCTCCGGTCTCCGTGGCCTGGTAGGGGTCGGTCTCCCAGCCCAGCGGATCGGGGTTCTCGGTGTCGATGTGGGCAAAGAGCAGGATGCCGGGCCCGTCGCCGGCCGATCCGACCACGCTCACCATCCGTTCCGGCTCGGCGCGGACCGGATGCGGCGGGGACCACTCGGGATGACGCTCCAATTCCGCTATCCGGGGAGTGACCAACTCAACGCCCATTCCCAGCTTCTCCACCTCCTCGGCGCACAACTCGTGCACATCGGAGGCTTCGCCGCGGACGCTGCGCCGGGACACCAGGGCCCCGAGCAAGTCTCGCTCGTAACCGGTCAGTTGGTCGACGGCCTCCAGGGCGGCGCTCGGATCAGCGGTCATGGGACCAATCCTTGTACGGTCCGTGATAGCCTTTCATGTCGTGGAAACAGTGGGCTCGGGTTCCGTGAATGGAGAGACGAGTAAGCCGGCTCCTGCGGATGCGCTGATAATCGGCCACTATGGATTCCGCAACCTCGGGGATGAGGCCATCCTAGCCGGGATGTTGAGCCTGCTGCGAGGGGCGCTCCCCGGGGGCAGATGGGTGGTGGCCTCGGGCGATCCGGACGACACCCGGCGCCGGCACGACGTTTCGGCCGTGGACCGGACCGATGTGCCGGCCATGATGTCCGAGGCCTACCGGTCCCGGATGGTGATAGTGGGAGGAGGCGGCCTCCTCTCCGACCACTGGGGGTTCAGACCCGAGTACGCCCTCAGTCGCGACGCAGGGGACATCCCCGGCTATCTGGGTCCGGCGCTGGCCGCGGCCGCGGCGGGTAGGCCGGTATTCGTGTGGGGGGTGGGGGTTGGTCCCTTCCATGATCCCCGCTCTCCCGGGTGGGTCAGGGCGCTGGCGGAGGTCTCCTCGTCTTTCACGGTTCGCACCGACCGGGACCGAGCCGAGCTCGAGTCGCTCGGCATCACGGGTTCGGTGGTGGTGGGAGACCCCGCCTGGCTTCTCGGACGGGCCGAGTTGCCGCCCGATCTGAACAGAGAGATCTCCGACCTTCCCCGACCCCTGCTGGCCGTGGCTCCCCGCTCCTGGGGGACCGAGGAGGCCCAGGCCGAGCGGGAGCGAAGCCTCGCCCGGGCCCTGGACGACTTCTGTCAGGAGAACGGGGGAGCGGTGCTGTTCGTCCCCATGCAGGAGTTGGGATCCGACGACTTCGATGACCGGCGTTGCTGTGAGCGGATCGCCGAACTGATGCGGGTGGCCGACACGCACACGGTCCCCCCCGATCTCAGCGCCGGGCAGGTGATCACAGCGCTCGGACGATCCGACATGGCCCTCAACATGCGTTTGCACGGGACCATTCTGGCGGCGATCGGCCGGACCCCCTCGGTCTCGATCGCCTACGACTCCAAGGTGGCCCGCATGGCCGGCGAGATCGGTCTTGGCCCATGGTGTCTTGCTGACGAGCCGGAGTCGTGGGAACGATTGCCGGAAGTACTCGGAAGCCTCTGGGAGGACTACGCCGACCAATCACACATGATGTACGAGTGGACAGAGACGATGCTGGCCAGGGCCCGTCCCATCCTGTCCCTGGTGGGCGAAGCCATTCGTCAGGGGTCGCAGGTGGCACCGCTCACCGAGCACCAGGAGATTCAAAAGGAGATCACCCTGGCGCTCACCCGCAATCTGTCGGGGACACAGGTCGTGCTGGACGAGAGCCGGGCGGACAATCTGGACCTCCGCAACCGGATCATCCGGGGAGAGGACGAGCTGCAAGCTGTCAGGGACCAACTGCAAGCTGTCAGGGACCAGATGGAAGCTGTCAGGAACGAAATGCGGGCCGCGTTGCAGGCCGCGTACGATCAGCATGCGCACGCCGAGCGAAGGGGGGATCTGCTCCAGTTGGAACTCGACGACCTTCGCCAGACCCGCGCCATGAAGCTGGTCACCAGATACTGGAGGATCCGCCACCGGCTCCGCGGGAGAGTGTCCGGCGCCGAGGCAGAGAGCCTTCCGGCATCCCGTCCCGGATCGCCAATCCCCGAGAAGGTGACCGATCGGATTGCCGGCAGCAGGGGAGTGGTGGTCTTCCTGCTCAACATCGAGTGGTACATCCACCTGTTCCAGCGGCCCCAGCAACTCGCCCAGGCCTTCGCCCGTCTCGGATACACGGTCGTCTACGACAACTCGAATCAGAGCCAGCCCGGTTGGGAGGAGATAGAGCCTCGCCTGTTCCTGTACAACGGACCCCAGGAAGTGTTGCATGAGTTGCCGGATCCGCTGGTGTGGGCGCTCACCTACAACTGGGAGCGGGCATCCCGTTATCCGGAGGGTACGAGGACGGTCTATGACTGGATAGACGAGATCGATGTCTTCGACGGCTACGACCTCACCAAGTTGAGGAGGCTCCATTCTCTGGGGCTGGCCGATGCGCGCACGGTCACCGCCAGCGCCCGGACCCTGCTGGAGCGAGCCGGCCGACACCGCCCCGACACCCTCTATCTCCCCAACGCCGTCGAGTTCGAGCATTTCGCCGACTGGGAGGTCTCCTCTCCCGCTCATCCCGTCCTCCAGCGGTTCCTGCGAGAGGGCAGGCCCATCGCCGGCTATTACGGCGCCATAGCCCGCTGGCTGGACTACGACCTGCTGACCGAAGTGGCGGCCGAGAGAGAGGATTGGAGCTTTCTGCTGATCGGCCCGGCCTACGACCAGAGCACCAGGCGCCGTCGCCTGTTCACCCTCCCCAACGTGGAGTGGATCACCGCCCAGCCATACCAGGACCTGCCCCGCTGGCTGCAGTCATTCGATGTGGCGATGATCCCCTTCGTCGTCAACGAGATCACCGAGTCGACCTCCCCCCTGAAGCTGTTCGAGTACTTTGCGGGCGGCAAGCCCGTGGTCAGCAGCGAGATGCCCGAGGTGGTGGCGTTTCCGGAGGTGCGCTCCTACGCTGACGCCGCGGGGCTGTCCGGGGCCCTGGACGCGGCGCTGGCCGACTCGAGGAACCCGGAGGTCCGCAATCGCCTGCGCCGGCGGGGGGAACAGAATTCCTGGCTTGCCAGGGCCCGGACACTGATGGAAAGCTTGGATAGAACGGAACAAGGAGAAAGATGATGTGGTTGACCGATGCCAGGGTGGTTGATGTCGAGAGAGGGGAGGTCCTCGACGGGGTGAGCGTGGAGGTCTCGGGGGAGAGAATCGGCGCCGTCCAGAAGCAGCCGGGCGCTGGCGAGCGGATGAGCATCGATGGACGGTACCTGGTTCCCGGGCTCATCTCGGTCCACACCCACCTGTCGGTGGTGTACCCCTTCTCCTCCATCGACCTGGCCGAGAACCCGGGGCTGACCGTGCTCCGCGCCTACCAGAGGGCCCAGGACGCCCTCCGGGCCGGGGTGACCACCATCCGCTGCGTCCATGAGCAGAATCGAGCCGACATCCTCCTCGCGCAGGCGGCCCGGGCGGGCTGGGCCGATGTCCCCCGGATCGTGGGCGCCGGCCGGGCGCTCTCCACAACCGGTGGCCACGGCGACGGGCACGGCTCCGTCCTGGCCGACGGGCCGGAGGCATTCCGGGAGGCGGCGCTGGCCGAGTTGGACGCGGGATGCTCACACATAAAGGTGTTCATCACCGGGGGCATAGCCGCGTTGGGGGAGACTTTCGATGAGCCGGAGATGAGCCTCGCCGAGATGCAGGCCACGGTGAACGCGGCTCGCCAGCACGACGCCTATGTCGTGGCTCACGCCGGATCCTCGCTGGCGATCAACCGGGCGCTCGACGCCGGCGTCCGCTCCTTCGAGCACGCCTACGACCTGGACGCCGAGACCGCCGGTCGGATGGCTTCGGAGGGGGTGTTCCTCACACCCACCCTGTGTGTGACCCGTTCCCAGGAGTGGATGCGCTGGAAGGGATTCGAGGAGTTCCAGATCGAGACGTCCCTGGAAGTGGGGCCCATGCACCTGGCGAGCATCCGCCGGGCCGTAGCGGCCGGGGTGACCATGGTCAACGGCACCGACTATCCGCCCGGAGATCCGATCGAGGACACCTCGGTGGCGGTGTACGAGATGGGCCTGATGGAGGGCGCGGGGCTCCATCCCCGGCTGGCGCTGGCCGGCGCCACCTCCAACGCAGCCCGCCTGCTGGGACTGGAGTCGGAGATCGGCACCGTTGAGCAGGGCAAGGTGGCCGACCTGGTGGCGGTGGAGCAGAACCCCTTGGAGGATCTGTCGGCGATGCGGAACATCTCGCTGGTGATGCAGTCCGGCCGGGTCCTGCGCGACGACCGGCAGGCTTCCTGAGGGCTACCTCCCCGGCAAAAGAGAAGGAAGTTCAAATGTGGTTGACAGACGCCAGGGTGGTGGACGTCGTCCATGGACGGATCCTGGACGGCGTCAGCGTGGAGATATCGGGGGAGAGGATCGGGGCCATCAGCAGGCGCCCGGGTGCGGGGGAGCGGAGGAGCCTGGGCGGACGCTATCTCGTTCCGGGTCTCATATCGGTGCACACCCACCTGTCGATGGTGTATCCCTTCTCGGCCATCGACGAGAGCGAGAACCCCGGGCTCACCGTACTCCGAGCCTACCGGCGGGCCCAGGACGCCCTCCGGGCGGGAGTCACGACCCTCCGATGCGTTCATGAGATCAACCGGGCCGACCTGCTGCTGGCCGAAGCCGCGGCGGCCGGTTGGGCCGATGTTCCCCGGATCGTGGGCGCCGGCCGGGCGATTTCCACCCCGGGAGGCCATGGCGACGGGATCGGCAGCGCCTTGGCCGACGGACCGGAGGCCTTCCGGGAGGCGGCGCTGGCCGAACTGGACGCCGGGTGTTCCCACATCAAGGTGTTCATCACCGGCGGCATCGCCAACCTGGGGGAGACCTTCGACGAGCCCGAGATGAGCCGAGAGGAGATGCAGGCCACCGTCGCGGCAGCGGCCGAGCGGGAGACCTACGTGGTGGCTCACGCCGGTTCGTCGCTGGCCATCAACTGGGCCCTGGACGCCGGTGTCCGGTCCTTCGAGCACGCCTACGACCTGGATGCCGAGACCGCCGGTCGGATGGCTGCCGAGGGGGTGTTCCTGACTCCCACACTCTGCTGTACCCGCTCCCAGGAATGGATGCGCTGGAAGGGATTCGAGGAGTTCCAGATCGAGACGTCCCTGCAGGTGGCGCCCATGCACCTGGCCAGTATCCGCCGGGCGGTGGCGGCGGGAGTCACCCTGGTCAACGGCACCGACTATCCCCCCGGGGATCCCATCGACGGAACCTCGGTGACGGTGCACGAGATGGGCCTGATGGAGGGTGCGGGCCTCCATCCCCGGCTGGCCCTGGCCGGCGCCACCTCCAACGCCGCCCGACTCTTGGGATTGGAGTCGCAGATCGGTACTGTTGAGCAGGGCAAAACGGCCGATCTGGTGGCGGTGGACGAAAACCCGTTGGCGGACGTGTCCGCGATGAGAAACATCTCCCTGGTGATGCAGTCCGGCCGCGTGGTGCGGGACGACCGGCCGGCTCCCTAGCAGCAAACCCTTCCCATAGAGTGAGAGAGCATGACTGAACGCAGATACCGTCTGGCGGTGGACATCGGCGGCACCTTCGTGGACGCCATCTCCTATGACGAGCGGACCGGAGAGATCGCGGTACGCAAGGCCCCCACCACCCCGGCCGCGCCCGCCGACGGTGTGATCACCGCCACCCGGGCCACCAACGCCTCCCTGGAGGAGGCCTCCGTCTACACCCACGGCACCACCCTGGGGCTGAACGCCATTCTGGAGCGCAAGGGGGCGGTGACCGGCATCATCACCAACGCGGGCTTCCGGGACATCTTCGAGATCGCCCGCGGTGACCTGCCCCAGGGATCGATGTACGACTTCCAGTACCGACGGCCCGAATTGCTGGTGAAGAGACGTCACACCGTTGGGGTCCCCGGGCGCATGGACCACCGGGGCAAGGTGGTGACCGAACTCGACCATCAGGCGGTGATAGAGGCCGGTCGCATGCTGTCCGAGCGGGGCGTCGAGTCGGTGGCCGTCTGCTTTTTGCACTCCTATGCGAACATCGAACACGAGGAGGCCGCCAAGAGCATCCTGACCAAGGCGTTTCCCGACCTCTCCATCTCGGTCTCCGTCGACCTGGTCAGGGAGTACCGCGAGTACGAGCGGACCTCGACCGCGGTGGCGGATGCCTACATCCGGCCCATTCTGGGCCGCTACCTCACCGACCTGGAAGACCGGCTCCGGACCAGGGGCTTCGACGGTTCCTTCCTGATCATGCGCTCCGCGGGCGGGGCGATGACGTCGGAGATCGCCCGGGTCTCCCCGCTTCTCACCGTCTACTCGGGCCCGGCGGGAGGCATAGCCGGAACCATCGGCCTGGGAGAGGCCACGGGCCGTTCCTCTCTCATCTCCTTCGATGTGGGAGGGACCAGCCTTGACGCCTGCGTGATCGTGGACGGGGCGCCCACCGAGGTCTATGAAGCCGAGATCGAGAACCTTCCGATCCGCATCCCGGTGTTCGACATCCGGACCATCGGCGCGGGAGGGGGTTCCATCGCCTGGATGGACAAGGGACTCCTGCGGGTGGGACCCAGGAGCGCGGGGGCGGTTCCCGGACCGATCTGCTACGGGCGGGGAAACACCGAGCCGACCGTGACCGACTCCGCGCTGTGCCTGGGCTACCTGGCGGCCGATGAGTTCCTGGGAGGAGAGATGAGCCTCGACCGGGATGCCGCGCTTTCCGGCATCACCGAGAAGTTGGCCGAACCGCTGGGCATGTCCACCGAACGCGCCGCGGCCTCGGTGTTCGATGTGCTGCTGGCTCGCACGGTGGGCGCCATCCGGGAGATCACCGTGGAACGGGGACTGGACCCCAGGGAGTTCTCGCTGGTGGCCTTCGGAGGCGCCGGACCGATGCTGGCGCCCCTGCTGGCCAGAGAGATGGAGCTGCCCGAAGTGGTGGTCCCCGCCGCTCCGGCGGTGTTCTCCGCCTGGGGGATGCTGATGTCCGACCTGGAGTACGACCTGGGACAGACCGTGCTGACCATGCTGGACGACGCCTCCCTGGCACAGATGGAAGGCGTGTTCGCCCAGATGGAGACCGAGGCCGAGCAGGTGCTGGCCGCCCAGTCGGTCCCGGCCGGGAGGCGGGTGTTGCTCAGACGGTTGGATCTGCGTTACAACGGCCAGGAGCACACCCTCTCCGTCGACCTGGAGGAGGGCGACGACACGGACTCGGTGGCCGCCAAATTCCACGACCAGCACCACGAGCGGTACGGGCACCGATTGAACGAGAGCATTCAGATCCTCACCGCCCGGATCAGAGCGGTCGGGCTCCTGGACAAACCCTCCAGCCACGTTGCCTCCCAGGGCGCCCCTCGATCCGACGGCGTCTCAAGCAGGGTCGGGGAGCGTCACGCCTTCGACTTCGCCACCCGGGAACGTCGCCTCTTCCCGGTCCACGAACGAAGCCTCCTTCAACCAGACGTAGAGGTCGAGGGTCCGGCCATCATCCGCGAGCCCACCTCCGTCACCATCATTCACAGCGACCAGACCGCGGTGCCCGACCAACTCGGAAACCTGGTGGTGAGATGAGCGACGGTCCCACCCTGGACGGCGCCACCGTGGAGGTGATCCGTCACTACCTGAACTCCACGGCCGAGCAGATGCGCCGCACCCTGGTCCGGACCTCCTTCAACCCGGTGATCTACGAGGTACTGGACTTCGGCATCTCCATATATGACCGGGACCGCCGGCTGATCTCGGAGTCCTCGGGGATTCTCTCCTTCCTGGGCGCCAATGACTTCGCCATACACCAGGGCGTCGACAGGGTGGGCGTCGAGAACCTGCACCCCGGCGATGTGGTGATAATCAACTATCCCTACTGGAGCGGCGCCCACGCCGCCGACGCCATGCTCTTCACCGCCCTGTTCCACGAGACGAGCGACCTCCCCGTCGCCTACCTGGCGGTGCGCGCCCACTGGATGGACCTGGGCGCCAAGGACCCCGGCTACGTGCTGGACTCCACCTCCATACACCAGGAGGGTCTGATCCTGCCCGGCGTCAAGCTGATCAACCGGGGAGAGGTCGATCCCCAGATCATGGCGATCCTGAGGTACAACTCCCGGATGCCCGAGACCATCATCGGGGACTTCAACGCCCAGATCTCGGCCATGCGGGTGGGAGAGCGGCGCCTCCGCCAGATCTGGGAGAAGTTCGGCCTGGACACGGTCGAGGAGGCGATCGACATGATCATCGAGCACGGCGCGCGGACCGCCTCGGAGGCGGTGCGGGCCATGCCGGACGGGCAGTGGTCGGCGCACGACTGGCTGGACGATGACGGGGTCTCCCACGACATGATCAGGATGGCGGTGACGGTCACCATCGACGGGGACCGGTTCACCGTCGACTACGGCGACTCCGACCCGGGCGTGCCCGGTCCGGTGAACATTCCGTTCGGAAGCACCCTGAGCCAGGCCAAGAACGTCTTCAAGTCGCTCACCACTCCGGAGACTCCCGCCAACCACGGGCACTATCAGCCCCTCGAGGTGCTCTGTCCGCCCGGGAACCTCTTCCACGCCATCTATCCGGCTGCCACCTACACGCTCTGGTCGGCAATGGTGTCCTTCGAGCTGATCAACAAGGCCCTGGCCAAGGGGATGGATCACATCGCGGCTTCCTCGGGTTCCGACGAGCCGGGTTTCATGTCGGTGGGGATCCACCCCGAGACAGGCGAGATGTACTCTGTGAGCAACAACGAGGGGATCGGCTGGGGCGGCACGCCCACCCACGATGGATCCAACGCCCTCCAGCATCTCTCCACCACCTCGGTCCGCAACACCTCGCTGGAGGTGTTGGAACACAAGGCGCCGATCTTTCACCAGCGGCTGGAGTTGCGCCGGGACTCGGGCGGGGCGGGACGCTGGCGGGGAGGGCTCGGGGTCTGCCGTGAGGTGAAGTGGCTGCACACCGGTGAGCTTCTCTCCATGAAGAAGAAGACCAAGACCCGCCCGTGGGCGCTCCGGGGCGGCCATGAACCGGAGACCACCAACACCATGATCGTCTGGCCGGACACCGACCGGGCGCACCGGGCGCGGATGGAGCGGTTCACCATGCAACCCGGGGAAGGCTTCCGCAACTTCTCGGCGGGCGGGGGAGGATGGGGCGATCCCCTGGACCGGCCCATCGAGTTGGTGCGCGAGGACGTCCTGGACGAATACGTGTCGCCCGAGCATGCAGAGGAGGTGTACGGCGTGAGGGTGGAACCGGACGGGACCGCCGAGCCGGTCGGGAAGCGACTGGACCGCCGATCCCGGGAGTGATTCGCCATGGATGAGATGGCCGCCCGTCCGGCGCTGGACGGCGCCACGGTGGAGGTGATCCGCCACCATCTCAACTCCACGGCCGAGCAGATGCGCCGCACCCTGGTTCGGACCGCCTTCAATCCGGTGATCTATGAGGTGCTGGACTTCGGCATCTCCATGTACGACCGGGACCGGCGGCTGATCTCGGAATCCTCGGGACTGCTTTCCTTCCTGGGCGCCAACGACTACGCCATCGGAAAGGGTGTGAATAAGGTGGGCATCGAGAACCTCCACGCCGGTGACGTGGTGATTCTCAACTATCCGTACTGGAGCGGCGCCCATGTCTCCGACGCCATGTTGTTCGCGCCGGTGTTCTGGGAGGGGAGCGACCTGCCGGACGCCTACCTGGCGGTGCGTGCGCACTGGATGGACCTGGGCGCCAAGGACCCCGGTTACGTTCTGGACTCCACCTCCATGCATCAGGAGGGTCTGATCATGCCGGGTGTCAAGGTGATCAACCGGGGAGTGGTGGACCAGCAGATGATGGCGATCCTGAGGTACAACTCCCGGATGCCCGACACGATCATCGGGGACTTCAATGCCCAGGTGGCAGCCCTGCGGGTGGGAGAGCGGCGTCTGCGCCAGATCTGGGAGAAGTTCGGGCCGGCCACGGTGGACAGGGCGGTCGAGGCGATCATCGAGCACGGCGCTCGGACCGCCCGGGAGGCGGTGCGGGCCATGCCGGACGGCCAATGGTCGGCGCACGACTGGCTGGACGACGACGGCATCTCTCACGACCTGATCAGGATGGCGGTGACGGTGACCATCGAGGGGGAGAGGTTCACTGTGGATTACGGAGACTCGGCCGAGGGGGTGCCCGGGCCGGTGAACATGCCCTACGGGAGGACCCTGAGCATGGCGAAGGCGGTGTTCAAGTCGCTCACCACTCCCAACACTCCCGCCAACCACGGACAGTACCGCCCGCTCACCGTGGTCTGCCCGCCGGGCAACCTGTTCCGAGCCGAGTACCCGGCGGCCACCTTCACGCTGTGGACCGGCATGGCGTCCTTCGAGTTGATCCACAAGGCCCTGGCCCGGGGAATGGACGAGATCGCCGCCTGCTCGGCTTCCGACGAGCCGGGGTTCATGGCGGTGGGGACCCACCCCGACACCGGGGAGATCTACGCGGTGAGCAACAACGAGGGCATCGGATGGGGCGCCACCCCCGATCACGACGGCGCCAACGCATTGCAGCACCTCGCCATGACCGCGGTCCGCAACACCTCCATGGAGGTCCTGGAGCACAGGTCTCCGATTTTCCATGAGCGCCTGGAGTTGCGCCGGGACTCGGGCGGGGCCGGCCGATGGCGGGGAGGCCTGGGAATCTGCCGGGAGGTCAGGTTCCTCGCCACGGGCGAGATGCTGTCGATGAAGAAGAAGACCAAGACCAAGCCCTGGGCGCTCCGGGGTGGCCACGAGCCGGAGACCAACGCCATGATCGTCTGGCCCGGGACCGACCGGGCGCACCGGGCGCGAATGGAGAGATTCACCATGCAGCCCGGAGACCGGTTCCGCAACCTGTCGGGAGGCGGCGGCGGATGGGGCGATCCCCTGGAGCGGTCCCTCGATTCGGTGCGAGAGGACGTCCTGGACGAATACGTCTCGCCGGAACAGGCGGAGAGGGTCTACGGCGTGAAGGTACAGCCGGAGGGGACGGCGGTTCCCACCGGGGCGCGCCTGGACCGCCGGTCGATCTGACCGCCCGCGGGGATGAGGTGAGCAGCGCCCCCACCCTGGACGGCGCCACCGTGGAGGTGATCCGTCACTACCTGAACTCCACGGCCGAGCAGATGCGCCGCACCCTGGTTCGGACCGCCTTCAATCCGGTGATCTATGAGGTGCTGGACTTCGGCATCTCCATGTACGACCGGGACCGCCGGCTGATCTCGGAGTCGTCGGGGATACTCTTCTTCCTGGGCGCCAACGACTACGCCATCGGAAAGGGCGTGGAGAAGGTGGGTGTCGAGAACCTCCATCCCGGCGACGTGGTGATTCTCAACTACCCGTACTGGAGCGGCGCCCATGCCGCCGACGCGATGATGTTCGCGCCGGTCTTCCGCGAGGGAAGCGACCTTCCCGACGCCTATCTGGCGGTGCGGGCGCACTGGATGGATCTGGGCGCCAAGGACCCCGGCTATGTGCTGGACTCCACCTCCATGCACCAGGAGGGACTGATCCTGCCCGGGGTGAAGTTGGTGCGGAGGGGAGAGGTCGACCCGCAGATGATAGAGATACTGAGGTACAACTCCCGGCTGCCCGTCAACATCATGGGGGACTTCAACGCGCAGATCGCCGCCCTGCGGGTCGGCGAGCGGCGTTTGCACCAGATCTGGGAGAAGTTCGGCCCGGCCACCGTGGACAGGGCGATCGAGGTGATCATCGACCACGGCGCCCGGACCGCCCGGGAGGCGGTGCGGGCTATGCCGGACGGGCGGTGGTCGGCGCACGACTGGCTGGACGACGACGGGATCTCTCACGACCTGATCAGGATGGCTGTGACGGTTACCGTGGAAGGGGAGAGGTTCACGGTGGACTACGGCGACTCCGACGGCGCGGTCCCCGGTCCGGTGAACATGCCGCTGGGATGCACTCTGAGCCTCGCCAAGAACGTGTTCAAGTCGCTCACGACTCCCGACACCCCCGCCAATCATGGCCACTATGAACCGCTGGAGGTGATCTGCCCGCCGGGCAACCTGTTCCATGCCGTCTATCCGGCGGCGACCTACACGCTCTGGACCGGGATGGCGGGGTTCGAGCTGATCAACAAGGCCCTGTCGCAGGGGGTGGAGGGGATCGCCGCCTGTTCGGGTTCCGACCTGCCGGGATTCATGGCGGTGGGGACCCGTCCCGGGACCGGGGAGATGTTCCTGGTCAGCAACAACGAGGGACTGGGCTGGGGGGCCACTCCCCACCACGACGGAGCGCACGCCTTGCAGCACCCCTCCACCACCGCGGTGAGGAACACGTCGGTGGAGGTGATGGAGCACAACTCGCCGCTCTTCCACCAGCGGCTGGAACTGCGCCGGGACTCGGGCGGCGCCGGCCGCTGGAGGGGAGGGTTGGGAGTCTCCCGTCAGGTAAAATTCCTGACCGGAGGTGAAGTGTTGTCGATGAAGAAGAAGACCAAGACGAAGCCATGGGGGCTTCGGGGCGGGCACGAGCCGGAGACCAATGCCATGATCGTCTGGCCCGGGACCGACCGGGCCCACCGGGCGCGGATGGAGCGGTTCACCATGGAGCCCGGAGACGAGTTCCGTAACCTGTCGGCGGGCGGGGGAGGGTGGGGCGATCCCGTGGACCGGCCGATCGGGTTGGTGCGAGAAGACGTGCTGGACGGGTACGTCTCCTCCGGGCAGGCCGAGCGGGTGTACGGCGTGAGGGTTGATCCGGAGGGAAACGCCACTCCCACCGGGGCGCGCCCGGACCGCAAACCGTCCTGACCGCGGCGATGCGATGACTGCCGATTCCATCCTGATCAGCGGCGCCAGGGAGCACAACCTCAAGGACGTGACCGTTGAGCTTCCCCGCAACGCGTTCATCGTCCTGACCGGCCTGTCGGGGTCGGGCAAGTCGAGCCTGGCCTTCGACACCATCTACGCCGAGGGGCAGAGGCGCTACGTGGAGTCCCTGTCGGCCTACGCCCGCCAGTTCCTGGGGCAGATGGACAAACCGGACGTGGACTTCATCGAGGGACTCTCGCCGGCCATCTCCATCGACCAGAAGACCGCCAGCCGCAACCCCCGGTCGACGGTGGGGACCGTGACCGAGGTCCACGACTACCTCCGGCTCCTGTATGCCCGGATCGGGATTCCCCACTGCCCGAACGACGGCGAGGTGGTGAAGCGACAGACCCCCCAACAGATCGTGGATCGCATCATGGAGTTGGACGACGGCGCCCGGTTCATGGTGCTGGCTCCGGTGGTGGAGGGACGAAAGGGCGAGTACCAGGCGCTCTTCAAGGACCTGGTGCGCCAGGGTTACAGCCGGGCGCGCGTCGACGGCGAGGTTCTTCCCCTGGACGAGGACATCCGGCTGGACCGCTATTACCAGCACACCATCGAGGTGGTCGTGGACCGGCTGGTCAACCGGGTCGGGATGCAGGAGCGACTCACCCAGTCGATCGAGACCGCCCTGGGACTCGCCGAGGGAAAGGCGATGGTGGACGTCATCGACGGTCCCACCCTGAGCTTCAGCCAGCATCTGGCCTGCGACGTGTGCGGGTTGTCCTTTTCCGAACTCGCCCCCCGCAACTTCTCCTTCAACAGTCCCTACGGCGCCTGCCCGACCTGCGCGGGGATAGGCGCCCGCTACCAGGTGGCAGACGACCTGGTGGTGCCCAACGACCGGCTGAGCGTCAGCGAGGGGGCGATCGCTCCATGGTCCTACCAGTACAGCGGCTATTACACCCGGTTGCTGGACGCGCTCTCCGAAGACATCGGGTTCAGCCTGCAGACCCCGTGGAGGGACCTGCCGGAGACGGTGCGAAAGGAGATCCTCCACGGGAACTTCCGTCGAAAGCTCCGGGTGAGCTATCGCAACCGCCGGGGGCGCCGCCGGGTCTGGAGCACTCGCTACGAGGGGGTGATCCCCCACCTGGAGCGGCGCCACCAGAACACCGGGTCCGACTCCGCCCGGGACTCCTACCGCCAGTACATGCGCCAGGTCCCCTGTGACGAATGCGGGGGCGCCCGGCTGGGCGAGATCTCCCGCGCGGTGACGGTGGGGGGAGTGAACATCCACTATCTCTCCGAACTCTCCCTGGGCGGGGTGTTGGACTTCATCGATGGCATCGAGCTCACCGACCGGGAGGCGACCATCGCCGAGCGGGTGCTGAAGGAGATCCGTTCCCGGATCTCCTTCCTCCTGGACGTGGGACTCGGTTATCTCACCCTGGGCAGGTCGGCGGCCACCCTGGCGGGAGGCGAGGCGCAGCGGATTCGCCTGGCCACCCAGATCGGCTCCGGCCTGGTGGGCGTGCTGTACATACTCGACGAGCCGTCGATCGGCCTCCACCAACGCGACAACCAGCGGCTGATCGAGACCCTGACCCGTCTCCGGGACCTGGGGAACACATTGGTGGTGGTGGAACACGACGAGGAGACGATCCGCTCCGCCGACCATGTGGTGGACATCGGCCCGGGGGCCGGGGAGCACGGGGGGAGGATCGTGGCGCAGGGTCCGGTGGAGGCGGTCTGTGAGGAGCGGTCCTCCATCACCGGCGACTACCTGTCGGGCCGCCGGCTGATCCCGGTCCCATCCGTCCGCAGGGAGGGCAGCGACAAGAGCGTCCGGATCGTGGGCGCCGCCGAGCACAACCTGGACCGGATCGATGTGGATTTCCCGCTCGGCAAGCTGATCTGCGTGACCGGTGTCTCGGGGAGCGGCAAGTCCACCCTGGTCGAGGAGATCCTCTACAAGGCGCTGCTGCGCACCATCTACCGGTCCCGGGTCCTTCCCGGCCGGCACCGGGACATCGAGGGGATCGAGCACATCGACAAGGTGATCAACATCGACCAGTCTCCCATCGGACGCACCCCCCGCTCCAACCCCGCCACCTACACCAAGGTCTTCGATCACATCCGGGCTCTCTACACCAAGGTCCCCGAGTCCCAGGCGCGCGGGTACAAGCCGGGCAGGTTCTCCTTCAACGTGGTGGGAGGGCGCTGCGAGGAGTGCCGGGGGGACGGGACCATAAAGATCGAGATGCACTTCCTTCCCGACGTGTACGTTCCCTGCGAGCAGTGCCGGGGCAGGAGGTACAACCGCGAGACTCTCCAGATCCTCTGGAAGGGACGGAGCGTCGCCGACGTGCTGGAGATGTCGGTCTCCCAGGCGCTGGAGCTGTTCATCCACCATCCTCCCATCGCCCTCACCCTGCAGACCCTGAGCGACGTGGGGCTGGGGTACATTCGCCTCGGGCAGGCGGCCACCACCCTCTCGGGAGGGGAGGCGCAGCGGGTGAAACTTGCCTCGGAACTGCGCAAGCGGTCCACGGGACGGACCATGTACATCCTGGACGAGCCCACCACCGGACTGCACTTCGAGGATGTCCGCCGCCTGCTGGGGGTCCTGCACCGCCTGGTGGACGGGGGGAACACGGTGGTGGTGATAGAGCACAACCTGGACGTCATCAAGTCGGCCGACCATCTGATCGACCTCGGTCCGGAGGGCGGGAGCGAGGGAGGGCGGGTGGTGGCCACCGGCACTCCCGAAGAGGTGGCGGCCAACCCGGCCAGCTACACCGGCTACTACCTCGACGGGATACTGGCCTCATCCGGCGCACTGGTCGGCTAGCCGGGGTTCCGGGGATGGGCCGCTCCACAGTCGTTTGGTGACTGGTTCCGCCTCCCGGTCGCATCCGGCGGCGTGAACCACCCTCTCATCTGCCCGGCCGATTGTCGGGGGCTGCCGGCCGCCTTGACTGAGTCACCCATTACAGTGGGGGAGAGGCGCGGTCCTTTCGGCTGCGGTTGGAGCGACCTTTTCTTGGTCTTACGAGTTTGAAGATTGCTGTGCTTGAGGCTGACACCCTGCGACGGAGATTCACTCGCGGCGTGGCCGGTGTGCTGGGAGCCATGGTCATTGCCGGCGGGTCGATGGGGTTGGGCGGGGTCGGTCCCGTTTCAGGGACGGTGCCGGGGTCGTCGTCGGATGTCGGAGGGGTCTGGGAGGCGGAGAAGGGGTATTCGGACACCGCGGATGCGGGTGTGCACCGCCCGAATGTGGAGACCCTTCGGGAGAGGGGCATTCTGGAGGGAACGGAGTGTGGCCCGGGAGAGTTCTGTCCGGGTGATCCCATCCGGCGTTGGGTGATGGCCGTGTGGCTGGTGCGGGCCGTGGACGATGCCGAACCTGATCCGGCAGGGTCGTCGAGGTTCTCGGATGTGGATGCGGGGAAGTGGTGGTTGCCCTATGTGGAGCGTCTGGCCGATCTCGGGATAACCCGGGGCTGTGCGGTCGAGCCGGCTCGCTTTTGCCCCTCCGATCCGGTCACCCGCCAGCAGATGGCCTCCTTTCTGGTCAGGGCCTTCCGGTTGGAGCCGGCGCGGGGAAACAGGTTCGTCGACGTGTTGGATGAGAGCGCCCATCTGGCCGACATCAGCGCCTTGGCGGCGTCGGGGATCACCGCCGGATGTGCCACGGAACCGGCCCGCTTCTGTCCTGACAGCCATACGACCCGGGCGCAGATGGCCACCTTCCTGGCCCGGGCGCTCGGGATCGCCGCCATTCAGCAAACGATCACGCCCGCCGCGGTTGAATTGTCGGCGCTGGGCGAGACGGTGGCACTCAAAGCCGAGTTGCGCAACCGGAGCGGCAGGGTGGTGGCGGGCGCGGAGTTCTCATGGGAGTCCAGCGACGACACGGTGGCCACGGTGAACGCCGCAGGAGTGGTTACGGCGGTGGGCAACGGCACCGCCACGATCACCGCGGACGGAGGGTCGGCGTCGACTACGGCGACGGTGGCGGTGGCACAGAGGATTGCGGCGGTGGCGGTGGAGCCTGCCACCCTGAGGTCCGCCAGGGCGGGCACGCAGGGCGCGGACACGATCATGGCCACAGCATTGGACGGCCGAGGGTCACCGGTCGTCAACGCAAGGTACCGATGGTCGACCGACCGGCACTCGGGCTGGGTCTACCCTCCTCAGGGCACCACGGACGCCCGGGGGCGCTTGCAGGCGTCCTGGGTGGCGGGCTGGCCGGGGGAGGGCGCCCTGTCGGTCACCGTCGAGAACCGGTTCTCTAGGGTGACCGAGGAGTTGACGACGCTGTCCACGACCCACGGCAACCCTCCGGCGGCACATGCCTACATGTGGATCAAGAACCGGACCGCCGGTGCGGGCTATTCGATCGACATGACCCCACTGACCGACCCGGCGGGCACCTATTACGCGGCGATCCATTGGGACGGCGGTTACACGGGCCTGCAGAGCGGCGGGGACCGTTTCGACCGACAGCTTCAGTTCTCGGTTTGGAACGCCCCCGGGTACGGCGACGCCGAGCTCATCGACAACGCAGGCGATGTCCTGTGCACCCCATTCGGAGGCGAAGGAACCGGAATCAATTGCGAACTGCACTATCCGTGGAACGTGGGATCGACCTATCGCTTCGAGGTCACCGAGGAGGAGATGAACGGGGGTAGCGCGATAACCCTGCACGTGACCGACCTAGCGTCGGGACACAGGCGCCTGGTGGGAACCATACGCTTCGCCAGGCGCGCGAACTTCACCTCCTTTGGGATGTTCGTCGAGGACTTCACGGTCAAGGCGCCGCACTGTCTCGCCCGGCAGGTCCGCAGCGCGGCGATCCGCCGCCCGAGAGCCTGGATCGACGGCGAGTGGGTGGTGCTCTCCGAGATGTCGCAGGGGTCTCTGGGCATAAGACCCGACGACCCGTGGAACCCCGGAACGCCGGGCTGTGCCAATTACGCCGTGCGCCAACATGAGGCAGGGCTGGAAATAGTGATCGGAGGGGACACCGCCAGCGACCCCGACGGGCCGCGTTCATTCACCATCCCCCTGGACTGATGGGCCAAGCAGCAATCCGATAGACCGCAGCAAGTTCCGTAAGCAAGCTGCCCCACGCAGGGAATCTGGACTGCCTTTTCGTGAGGGAAGCGCCGGGGACCTTCTGTACAACAAGAGTTCGTGGATGCTCAGCACCCGGGCCTGCATGTTCCTTGGTTCTGGCAGAACCGGGTTGGAGCACATACACGGTTGACACTCACCCGTGATGTATGCGGGAGGCCGATCTTTGAAGAGAACCAACCCGGTCGGGAGATGTACAGAGACAGCGAGTATCCCTGAATCCCCCCGGCATTCTGGGAGGCTACTGCTGGTGCGCCTCGGCGTGCCACTTGTCGAACAGCTCCCGAATGATCTCGTACACCCGGGCCGGCGGGGGAGCGTCGGCGTGCCACTTGTCGAACAGCTGATGCAGTCGCTGTTCCTCTTCTGTTTCCGGCTGTTCACCCATTGCGGCGTCCTTTCGGTAAGAGGGTGTCTGAGGGGGATCCGCCCTTGACGAAGTGCGGAGGCCAAGAGGGCGAGCCCCTCAGGAGGGGTAGCCCGAGTCGGAAAGGCCATTTGGATCTGGACCATCCTAAAATGGCGTTTCCCATGCCGGCCATTTTACCGAGGCGCCCGGGAGGGAGGCCCAAAATCGGGGGTGCCTGTCTGCGGCGTTCTCTCAAATAACATCGGTGACCGCGTAGCTACTGGGGATATCACCCTTGGCGTGTCCCTGTACGTCATGGTGGGTACCATGACCCCTATTGCGTGTTGGACCTGGCCGGGGGAGTGGCAAGGAGCGGAGTGGCTCGGCCGTTGGGACCATGGTGACAAACCGGTGAGAAGGGAACTATGAGGATGGTAAGGATTGTCTGCTGGAACATTGCAAAGAGACAGGCCGCTTGGCGGTTCCTGCTCGGCTCCGACGCGGACATTGCCCTTTTACAGGAGACGAGTTTGCCGCCTGACGATGTGGCCGGGCGGGTCGAGGTGGATCCGGCGCCGTTTCATGACGCTGATGGGTACAGGTTCTCGCGGGCGGCCATCGTCAGGCTCTCCGATCGGGTACGGGTGGAGTGGTTGGAGCCTGTGCCGATTACCCAGGCCAAGGGGGGTGATTTCGTTGAGAGTCAGCCAGGCTCCATCGCGGCCGCCATCATTTCCGCACCGGGCATCAGACCCTTTGTGGCCGCTTCGATCTGTGCGGCATATGACAAGGTGCATCGATCCATGGGCAAGGCCAACATAGTCGACGCCTCAGTGCATCGGATCATCTCTGACCTGTCGCTGCTGATCGGGCACCAGAACAGACACCGCATCGTGGCGGCAGGTGATCTCACCATCTGGCATGGCTTCGCAAGCAACGACTATTGGAAACGGCGCAACGACACTGTCTTTGATCGCATGGACGCCATCGGGCTTCCTCTGGTCGGGCCACAGCATCCTCACGGGCGGCAGGCCGATCCTTGGCCGACCTGGCTGCCTGGGGATAGCCTCAATGTTCCCACCTACTACAACATAGGCTCATCTCCCGCCTCAGCGACGAACCAGCTTGATTACGTGTTCGCCTCAAAGAGCATGACGGAGTCCGTAGAAGTGCGAGCGCTGAACAGTGTCGAGGAGTGGGGACCTAGCGACCACTGCAGAATAGAAATCGTGGTTACCTGAGCGGCGGCCGAGGACCGCAGTATTCGCGACTCGTCCGATGGCCCAATGACAGAAGTGAGAATTCATGGGTAGACAGCCTTCTCAGCCGCGCCATCCACATTGTCTCACAATGTGACGGGGTTGCGAATTCACGCTTTGCCCCCTCCATCTTGGAATGTGCAGCGTGAACCAATCCGGGTTGATGGCACGGGGGAGGTGCGTCCGCGTCGGGTAGCTCCTTAACCCACCCGTCTCGGTATTCTGCCAGCCCATGGATGCGCCCTACTTTCTCTACACGGACGGCGCTGCTCGAAGGGGTAGTCCCGGCCCCGCAGGAATAGGAGCCGTGCTCTACAGGGGTGATCCTGGTGACAACCAGCATGTGGACACTCTGGCGCGGAGCATCGGCCGGGCCACCAACAACGAAGCTGAGTATCGAGCAGTCATAGAGGGCCTGAGGATGGCAAGACACCACGAGCCCCGCCGTTTGGTGTTGCGCTCCGACTCGAGCTTGGTGATCAACCAACTGTCCGGGAAAGCCCGGGTGAGAGCACAAAACCTCAAAGCACTCCACAGGGACGCAAAGGACCTGATCGGGAGCTTTCCCGAACAACCAGAGTTGGAGGACATACCGAGATCCTGCAATCGCGTTGCGGACCGGCTAGCCAATCTGGCGCTGGACCTTTTCCTGCCGCCGCCTGGTTTTGCTGTGGCAGAGGCGACCTTGGGCGATCTCAAGATCTGTGCTCACCCTGATGAGCGAACACCAGCCGAACCTCGGGTTCCCGGACCTCCGGCGCATACCTGCCAGGTCTTCCCATAATCCCCATCCTCTCAAGATAGAAATCCTCCGGGAAAACCAGGGCGGTTCATACCTCGGCGAACGTTGGCGTCTTGTCTCATTTGATGGTGCCGTCTTCTTCGATTGTTCGGGGACTTTTGAGCGCCCGCTTTCGCGCCTGGGCGGTGTGGCTGCCGGGTAGTCACCCAGGTCAGGGGTGGTTATGATTCCGATGATGCGGACCCGTTGGGCCCATGGCTTGGAAAGGCGTCCTTCGATGGGTGGTTTAACATGCAGGGACAGGTCGTGACCACCTCACCTGGAAGTTAACGGTTGGACCGTCCCCCCTCCATGGAGATCCCCGACGCTCCCGGGGCCTACATGTTCCGGGACGCCCACGGTCGGGTGATCTATGTCGGGAAGGCCAAATCTCTGCGGAAGCGGGTGGCCTCCTACTTCGGGCGGGAGTTGCACCCTCGCACCTCGGCGATGGTGGAGTCGGCCCGCGACGTGGATTGGATCGTGGCCTCCTCGGAGGTGGAGGCGATCATGCTGGAGTACTCCCTGATCAAACAGCACCGGCCTCGTTTCAACATCAGGCTGCGGGACGACAAGAGCTATCCTTACCTCGCCATAACCCGCTCCGACCGGTGGCCCCGGGCCCATGTGATGAGAGGACGGAGGCGCAAGGGGACCGCCTACTTCGGCCCCTACGCCCACACCTACGCGATCCGAAAGACTCTCGACCTGGTGCTGCGCACCTTCCCGGTGCGTACCTGCTCCGATTCGCTGTTTCGCCGCCAGCAACTCGAGGGCCGGCCCTGCCTGCTCTTCCACATAGAGAAGTGCTCGGGGCCCTGTGTGGGCGAGGTGACGGACGAGGACTACCGGAAGGCGGTGGATGGGCTTTCGTCGTTCCTGCAGGGTGACATCGACCGGGTGGTCGAGGAGATCACCGACCGGATGAACCGGTCGTCGTCCGCTCTGGAGTACGAGGCCGCCGCCCGGTACCGGGACCGGCTGGCCGACCTGGAGAAGGCCCTGGCCCGCCAGGAGATGGTGACCGACCGCCGGGAGGACTTCGACCTGATAGCCGAACACGGCGACGAGCTGGAGACGGCCATCTGGGTGCTGTTCGTCCGGCGGGGGAGGGTGGTGGGCCGGATGGGGTCGGTGGTGGACCGGGTGGAGGAATTGAACCGGCGGGAGCTGGCCGGGTCAATCCTCCGGGAACTCTACGGTGATCGCTCTCCGCCTCCCCTGGTGTTGGTTCCCGACCTGCCGCCCGATCCCGAGACCTTTCGAACCTGGCTGTCCGAGAGGCGGGGGAGGACCGTGGAGTTACGGGTCCCCAAGCGGGGAGGCAAGCGCCGGTTGATGGAGACGGCCGGCGCCAACGCCCGGGAGATGTTCGGCCGTCACCGCCTCCGGCGACAGTCCGACCACAACGCCCGGGCACGGGCGCTTCGCAGCCTCCAGGAGGTGCTGGGCCTGCCCGAGCCGCCCCTGCGGATCGAGGCATTCGACGTCTCCACCCTGATGGGCACCCACACCGTGGCCTCGATGGTGGTGGTGGAGGACGGTCTGGCCCGCAAGTCCGAGTACCGGCGCTTCAAGATCCGGAGAGTCAGGGGACAGGACGACTTCGCCGCCATGGAGGAGGCCATCCGAAGGAGGTTCAAGGCCTACCTGGCCAGCCGCGACCTCCCCGCTCATCAACAGACCCGGTTTCGATATCCCCCTTCCCTGGTGGTGGTCGACGGCGGCGCGGGGCAGCTGGGGAGGGCGGTCCGGGTGCTGGACGAACTGGGGCTGGACATTCCCGTGGTTGGGCTGGCCAAGCGGATGGAGGAGGTCTACTTTCCCGACGCGGCCGAGCCGCTCCGGATCTCCCGCCGGGCCGAGGCACTCTATCTGCTCCAACGCATCCGGGACGAAGCTCACCGGTTCGCGGTGGAATACCACCGTAAACTCCGTTCCAAGGGGATGGTTGACTCTCTACTGGACGAGGCGCCCGGAATCGGTCCGGTTCGAAAGCGGGCTCTCCTGCGCAGGTTCGGTTCGCTCCGGAGGCTCCGGGAGGCGAAGGTCGAGGAATTGGCCGAAGTGGTGCCCACCGCGGTGGCCGATGACCTCTTTCTGCTGTTGCGGGGAGAGTAGGCGCCATGGCAGAGACGCCCCCTCCCGTGTCCGAGCGGCAGCCGGAATTGCTGCTCCTGACCGGCATGTCGGGAGCGGGGCGGGGATCCATGGCGCGGGTGCTGGAGGACCTCTCCTACCGGGTGATAGACAACCTTCCCCCGGCCATGGTCCTGGAGGTCGCCGCGACGGACAGACGCCTGGGGCAAACCGCTCCCCTGGCGCTGGTGATCAGGTCGTGGGATGCGGCGGTCGGACCGGAGGCGGCGATCGGGCGGGCGATCGAACGGCTGGACGGCTCAGGGATCAACTCCTCGGTGGTGTTTCTGGACGCCGACGACCCGGTGTTGATCCGTCGCTATGAGGAGACGCGGCGCCCCCACCCTCAGGGTGGTGAGAGTCTCCCGGCGGCCATCGCCGCCGAGCGGGCTCTGCTCTCGGGGCTGAGGGCCGCATCCGATCTGATCATCGACACCTCCGACCTCAACATCCACCAGTTGCGAGAGCGGGTGGTTGCCCGATTCGGGGAAGAGGGAAAGGCCCGGCCGATGCACATCTCCATGGTCTCCTTCGGCTTCAAGAACGGGCTTCCCCGCGACGCCGACCTGGTGTTCGACATCCGCTTCCTTCCCAATCCGCACTGGGACCCCGATCTCCGCCCCAAGACCGGGGCCGACCCGGAAGTGGCGGCGTTCGTCCTGAACAACCCCGACACGGAGGGCTTTTTGGGAAGAGTGGTGGAGTTGCTCCTGTTCCTTGCGCCTCGCTACCGAGCGGAGGGCAAGTCCTATCTCACCATCGCCGTGGGATGCACCGGCGGCCGGCACCGCTCGGTGGCCGTGGCCAGCGAACTCTCCCGTCGACTGGCTCACCACCGGGTGGAAGTCTCCGTCTTTCACCGTGACGCGGGTTCCGGCTGATTTCTCGACTCCATAGTCCGGTGACTGAAAACCTGGGCGCAGGTATTATCGGATGCGTATCTGGAAGGACCGAGATTGGGACTGTTGAAGATCGCTCCGGAAGAGAACGTCCCCCTATGGGTGGATGAAGAGAACGAAATGATACGAATTCCCGGTACCCGTTTGAAGTTGGAGACGGTTATGTGGGAGTACTACCGGGGACTCATAAGACCGGAGGAAGTCGTTTACTCGTTCGACACATTGACGGTGGGGGTAGTTGAACGGATACTGGAGTGGTACCACACCCGTCGGGAGGAGGTGGACGCCTATATGAAGTGGACTCTGGAGAGGGACGCGGCCGTACGAGCCCGGTTTGAACCCATTTTCGAGGAAGTCAGGCGTCGCAAAGAGGACGAACGGCGGCGCCGGTCACAGGCTCATCCCGTTTAGCGGCGGCTATTGATTCGCTTCGTCGCGGATGAAGACTTCAATGGACGGACCTTGGCGATTCTCCGCAACCTCTCAGCATTGTTCGAAGTGGAGATCCACGTTAGCCGTGTCCAAGATGTGGGGCTGATGAGCGCCAGTGACTCGGCCATTCTGGATTGGGCGGCGGCGAATCGTCGGATTTTGCTAACGCACGATCAAAGATCCATGGCACCCCACGCCGACATGCGCGTCCGGAGGATGCTACCTACTCCGGGTGTGTTCATGGTACGGCAGCATCGCGCTCCCAACGAGCAGGCTTACGCCATTTTGGATGAGGTGACTCTCCGCATCCATGAGGGAAGGGAATGGGATAACGAGGTGGTCTGGCTCTGATCGGAACGATGGCCGACTATCTGACCCTCGATGACGTGAGGACCGGCGGGTGCCGGGTGCTGGTGCGCGCCGACCTGAACGTGCCCCTGCACGGCGGGGAGGTGGCTGACGACTTCCGGATTCGCGCCGCCCTGGGGGCGGTGACAGAGCTCCGGTTCAGGGGATCGGTGGTGGTGTTGTGCAGCCACCTGGGCCGACCCGAGGGCGCCGACCCCGCCTACAGCCTCGCACCCGTGGCCCGGCGTCTGGAGGAGTTGGGGGGTTTTCCGGTGCTCCACCTGCCGGCCCTGGTGGGACGAGATGTGACCCGGGCGGTTGGTGGCGCCCAACCGGGAGACGTGCTCCTTCTCGAGAACACCCGGTTCCATCCCGGGGAGACCTCCAACGATCCGGATCTGGCGGCCGGGCTGGCGGAGTTGGCGGATCTGTTCTGCCAGGACGCCTTCGGATCGGTGCATCGCGCTCACGCATCCACGGTGGGGGTGGGAACCCGGCTGAGGTCGGTGGCCGGCCCGCTGCTTGACCACGAACTGAAAGCCCTGGGACAGCTGCTCGAAGATCCGCCCCGGCCGTTCGTGGTGGTCCTGGGCGGCGCCAAGATCTCCGACAAGTTGGGGGTTCTGTCAGCCATGGTTGAGATCTGCGACGTGCTGGCGGTGGGGGGAGCGATGTCATTCACGGCCCTCATGGCCGAGGGATACTCCGTCGGCGCCAGTCTCTCGGAAGAAGGGATGGTGGCAAGGGTGAAAGAACTCCTCGAAGGACCGCGGGGCGGAAGGGTCCTCCTCCCCGAAGACGTGGTGGTCGCCGGAGAGTTCCGAGCCGACGCCTCTCACCGGGTGACCGGCGCCCGGAACATAGGCGACGACGAGGTGGGCCTGGACATCGGCCCCGGCGCGGCCCGCCGCATCGCCGAGGTGTGCGAGGGCGCGGGGAGCATCTTCTGGAACGGACCGATGGGAGTGTTCGAGTGGGAGGCGTTCCGGGCGGGAACCGAGACGGTGGCCAGGGCGGTTGCCTCATCGGGCGCCTTCTCCGTGGTGGGCGGTGGTGACTCGGCGGCGGCGGTCCGGTTGCTGGGGCTGGATGACCAGGTGTCGCACCTCTCAACCGGTGGGGGAGCGAGCCTTCGGCTCCTGGAGGGAAAGCCCCTTCCCGGAGTGGAAGTCCTGGGCAAGTGGGTACGGTAGGAGAGCACATGGCCGCCAAGAGTTTGATCATCGGCAACTGGAAGATGAACCTGACCCACCTGGAGGCGATCGCGGTCGTCCAGAGACTCTGGTACCGGCTGGACCCCGCCGACTTCGATCGGACCGAGGTGGTGATCGCCCCTCCTCTCACCTGCCTGCGCACCATCCAGACTCTGATCATGGCGGACCGGATGCCCTTCGGGCTGGGCGCCCAGCATGTCCACTGGGAGAGGGCGGGAGCGTACACAGGCGAGGTGTCGGCGGGCATGCTTGCCAAACTGGATGTGAGCTATGTGATCGTGGGGCACTCGGAGCGGCGGTCGATGTTCGGGGAGACCGACGAGTTGGTCCGAAGGCGGGTGCGGGCGGTGCTGTCGGCGGGGATGACCCCGGTGGTGTGCGTGGGAGAGACGCTCTCGGAGCGGGAGTCGGATGAGACCGAGATGGTGGTGACCGCCCAGTTGCGGGGGGCGCTGCGCCGGCTCACCTCCGAGCAGCGGGCGTCGGTGGTGGTGGCCTACGAACCGGTCTGGGCGATAGGCACCGGGCGCCACGCACTGCCCGACGATGCCGGGATGGTGTGCGAGTTGCTGCGCAACACGGTGGCCGCCATGGGAGGCACCGAGGCGGGGGAGCGGGTCCGGATCCTCTACGGCGGCTCGGCCAACCCGGGCAACATCGCCGCCTTCATGGCCAAGACCCACATCGACGGAGCACTGGTGGGTGGCGCCAGCCTCGACCCGGACACCTTCGCAGCCGTTGTCCGCTACTGGATGTGATGTGCACAAGGGGTTGCCAACTGTTGACGGATAGCTGGGTAGTGAGCTGAACGGCGACAACCGGGTGGCTATCCGCCTGCCCACGCCCCTCTCCCATCCTTCCAACACCCTGGGCCGGGTGACCACCTACCTGCTGTCCGAATCGATAGAGTGGCATCACCTGCACGACGAGTGGAGAATCCAGGCTTCCCGCCACAGGGTCGTTTCCTGCCGCATCCACCCTCTCCTCCCGTAAAGGTGGATTTCCTCGCACCCTCAACATCCTTCGCCAACCAGAAGGTAAGTTTTCCGAAGTTCTCCCAAGACAACTAATGCGTTGGTAGTGGCTGGTAGGACGTAATAACCGGCTGTCAAGGGCCGATCGCGGTCCGAAGGCGGTGCCCACACTTCATCGCCTACGACCAGCAGCGACCATCCCACGTTACCGTTCTGCGGTCTTCCTTCTAAAGGAAGCACTTCCCTGCCTTCACATTCCAGGGCTTATGATCGTCCAGCAGCACCTGCTGAACCATGTAGCGAGTACCAGGAAGCGGTTGGTTGTTGCTGGTGCTTCTGTGCTCAGACAGAAATCCGGATCATCATCGCCTTACCCCTCCCACCTCTTGCTCTTGTAGGAGTTTCGCCGTCCCCGATTCCGTCGGCGACGCTTCTTCTCAGGCATAGAGGCATCAACGATGACCACGCCGACATGAACCGCCTCAGGCTTCATGGAGAGGGATGGTTGCCCGACTTCGTCGACGCGGGTTTCTACCGTTGGGGGTCCTTTTCGATCCACCCGATGGCCTCTCGTTATCTGCCCAGTGGTATCGATTAAACACCAAGAGGCCGGAAGATGCGCTCTCCCGGCCTCTTGTGCTGTCTGGATCGAGTGGGAGTTTAGCTTGCCACCTGGATCGTGGTCTTGGCCATCGAGCTTTTGAACCGACTGCATTTTGCGGCTCCGGCGTTGCGCTTTTTCTCCCGTTTGCACTCGCCTACGGCTTGGGCTTTGATGGTGATGCTGTTGCTGTCACCGGCGAACTGCACCGTCGGGTTTAGATTGGTGGGGGACACTTTTTCGATGTGTAACCGGTCTTTGGTCGCGGTGTCGATGAAAAGGATGCGGTATCTGACCGGTTGCTCGCTTCCCTCGGCCGGACTTAGTGAGACCTCGCACCGGATGTCAGTGGCTACCGACTGGCAGGACGCGGACAGACGCGCCAGGGGATCGGGGCGGTGGTTTTCTTCTTCGTCGTGGTCGTCGTGGTGGTCGTCTTCGGGGCCGTGGCCATGGCCGTGGCCGGTGTCATAGACCCAACCACAGGTCGTGCCAACTCCGCTCGGATTGGGCAAACACAGCCAAACGATTTTGGTTCCCTCGTGGATGCCGCCGCCGTAAGGGTCGTCCAGGTCCGGGATTCCCTGGGCTGCCGCCGGAATGGCTGGCACCACCAGGACGGTGAGCAACAGAATCGATACAAGGCGTCTCATGGACCTAACTCCTAGGGGGGAAGATTGCTAAATCGATGAGAATGATAATCATTATCAGTCTGGTTGTCCAAGTTGGGACCGTTTGAGGAGTTCACAGGGTCGACCATGCGGGACATCATCGGCGGTTTGTTGGACGTGGCTCGTGTCAAGATGGGGTCCTTGCCGGTGGACCCGGAACCACCCACGGTTCTCCGACGGACCTCCCGGAGGGATTCAACAACCTCCTCCAAGTCCCACACCGAGTCGCTCACGGGTTCCCGAACCACGACAACCACGCATCCTCAAGAGTTCTCGCAACATAACCCCCCACACAGACCACGGCGCGCAAACCCGCGAAGTCGGGCGGCCTCCACCTGTCGGACCGCACCATCGCCCGCCGGCCCCCCGATGGTCAACTGGCACCTCTCCTAGGATCAGCAGGGCCACGGGACCACCAACAGTTATGACAGGAGACGCCTGCGGGTCCGTTCCCGCCCGTGAATAGCGCCAGGTCAGGGCCCTCCCGGAGCCAGGTCACTTGGATCAGTAGTTTGCGGGTCGTGTTCGGACCCGAATTTGGCGGGTGGTTTGGTGTGTTCCCAGTTCAGAGGGCATACGGCGTCGATAGTGTGACCCCTACATTCGGGAGTTTGGGCACTTCAGGGCTGGGTGATGGTGGCTTTGTCCCAAGTGCGGGTGTCGACTCCGATGACAGTGAGGGTCCGGGCTTGGAGGGAGGTTCGTCGGTGTGATGCTGGGGGCTTGATCGTCCGACACGGCGGGTAGGGCTTTGCTCCTGTCACCTAGATGGCCCGGGAGGTGTTGCCGCCCGCCGTGTTAGGGCGCTGATGTGGTCTTCTGATAGGAAACATGCACACTGCTTGGTGGCTGGTCCGTAAGGTGGTTGAAGGCAACCGCGCCCATGGGACGATCCGAGATTGGAGTCCTGCTGAAAGGAACACCGTTGTGAACCCGGTGAGGGTTGATGCGTTCGTCGGGGTGGACATGGCCAAGGGCGATCATTGCGCTCAGGCGATCACCTCCGATGGTGAGGAATCCAGAAAGAAGACGAGTATGAGGATGACTCATCCATTGAAGTGGTGTTGGTCGGCTCGGACTCAATAGAGTCGGTCAAAGCGACCCACGGACGGTATTTCCCGGAGAAGCCGGTCACCAACGGTTGGCTCGCGGATCATGGGCTGGTACGCGAAGCCACTGACGAGATCAAAGCTACTCGTCAGGAGTCATTACCCTTCCTGAGTGCCCAACTACCAAAGAGCTGAGCACCATGAGCGATCCCATTTTGCATTATTTGATTGTGTTCGACCGTAAGACCCTGACGCGTGAGATTCTTGAATTCGGTGAGGACATTCAAGCCGCTTTGGCTGCGTATGCCCAGAAGGAAGACGAGTATGAGAGTGACTCATCCATTGAAGTTGTGTTGGTCGGCTCGGACTCAATAGAGTCGGTAAAAGCGACCCACGGAAGGTATTTCCCGGAGAAGCCTGTCACCAACGGTTGGCTCGCGGATTATGGGTTGGTACGGGAAGCCACTTCTGATCCCTCCCTCCTTGGCGAAGCCGCCCCCGCAAGGGGATAAAGCAGCTTCTGCTGTCATCCACAGGACCTGACTTCCGGTAGCCTGTTTGCTGATGTATCGGATGGTGTTGCTTCGTCACGGTGAGTCGGAGTGGAATCTCTCCAACCTGTTCTCGGGTTGGACCGATGTCGACCTGACACCCCGGGGTGAGGAGGAAGCCCGGGCGGCGGGACGGCTGATGCGCGAGGAAGGGCTCTCCTTCGACGTGGTCCATACCTCGGTGTTGCTCCGGTCCATCCGCACTGCCGAGTTGGCTTTGGCGGCGATGGGGATGGCCTGGCTCCCGGTGGTGAGGCATTGGCGCCTGAACGAGCGCCACTACGGCGCTCTGCAGGGACTCAACAAGAAGCAGACCTCCCGGGAGCACGGCGCCGAGCAGGTGCATCTGTGGCGCCGTAGCTATGACGTTCGGCCCCCCGCGCTGGATCCGGACGATGCCCGACACCCCCGGAATGACCCGGTGTACGCCGATCTGGCTCCCGACGTGCTGCCCGCCGCCGAATGCCTGAAGGACGTGGTGGCCCGTGTCCTTCCCTACTGGCACGACCGGATCGTCCCGCAGCTGCGCCGGGGACTCGTCCCGTTGGTGGTGTGTCATGGGAACAGCATCCGCGGGCTGCTGAAGTACCTGGAGGACATCTCGGAGTCGGAGATTTCCTCTCTCAACATCCCCACCGGGATTCCCCTGCTCTACGGTTTGGACGCCGACTTGAGCCCCGCGGGTTCAAGGTATCTGGGCGATCCCGCCGCGGCGGCGGAAGCCGCGGCTAGGGTTGCCGCCCAGGCCGCGATAGAATAGACCCCATGGCTATCTTGCAAGCGGTGGTGATCGGGGTCCACGTGCTCCTCTCCCTGGGCCTGATCCTCCTGATACTCCTGCACTCCGGGCGAGGCGGCGGCCTCTCCGACGCATTCGGCGGCGGCATCGGGGCCTCCATGGGCGGTTCCACGGTGGCCGAGCGCAACCTGAGCCGTCTCACCGTGATAACGGTCCTCGGCTTCACCGTGACCACCATCGCCCTCATCTGGATCCTGGCCTAGCGCTCCAGACAGTCGCGTTTACGGTGACGGAGAGTTTCACCGACTGGACAGTCCTTCACAATCCGGGGGCAGGTCGCGGACGGGTATCCCCGCAGCAACTCTCCGACCTGTTGGTTGACCGGGGGTTGAAAGCCCGGGTCGAGTCGGTCCGATCCCCGGAGTGGATGGCCGAGCGGGTGGTGGAGGTGGTCTCCACGGAGGGAAGGGTGGCGGTGTCGGGAGGTGACGGCACTCTGAGCCTGGCGGTGAATGCCCTGTGCGGACAGCAGTGGTCGGAGCCGCCCCGGGTGGCGATGCTGCCCAGCGGGACCGCCTGCGACTTCATCCGCACATTCGGGCTTTCCCGCAACCTTGAGGAAGCGGTCGGCCGGTTGGGGAGCCCCTCCTGGTACGACATCGACGTGGGATGCCTCGAGGGAGCCTGGGGAACACGCTTCTTCGTCAATGTCGCCGAGGCGGGAGTGGGTGCCGCGGCGGCCGAAACCGCCGGGAGGCTTCCCGGGTGGGTGGGGGCGGCCCGCTATGGACTGGGGTTCGCAGCCCGTCTGCCCCGATTCCCCCGCGCCACGGTGAGAGTCAAGGGACCCCGGCGGGAATTGGTGGCCGACGCCCTGGCGGTGATCGTCGCCAATGCCCAGTTCTTCGCATGGAAGTGGAACATCGCTCCCAAGGCCAACATGGTGGACAACCGCCTGGATGTCCAGCTCTTCACTCCCAGGAAGTACCAACTTCCGGTGGCGGTGCCGAAGATCATCAAGGGGCTGCACCTCTCCGAATCCTGGGTGCAGCGGAGAAGCTGGGAGAGTTTCGAGGTGTCGACCGATCCTCGGTGGCCGGTTGAGGCTGACGGGGACATGGTGGGTTACACGCCGATGAGAGTCTCCAGCCGGCCCGCCGCAATTCGCTTCAAGATCTGAGGGGTCCGCCGTCGACACGGCGGGTGCTCCTACCTCCGGGTGAGGGTGCGGCGGAGGGACAAGGACGCGAGGAAAGTCAGCACCACGCCCATCCCCACCAGCACCGCCAGGTTGTCGACGATGCCCACCAGGGACCCCTCCCACTGCAGGTCCCGGAAGCCCAACATCGCCCACCCCTGGGGAGTGAACCTGGCGACGGTCCTGACAGTGTCCGGCAACACCTCCAGGGGCACCATCGCTCCACCCAGCGCGCCCAATACCAGTCCGGAAGTCACCCCGATGCCGATGGTGGCGGCCTCGGCCAGCCGGAAGGATCCGAGCAGCATGCCCGCCCCCGCTCCTGCCAGGGACAGGGCCATCACCAGCAGTATCGATCCACCCAGGTTCGACCAGCTCACCCCGAAGATGGCCAGGCTCAGGACCATGATGTAGACGCCCTGGAAGAAGGTGATGCCGAACTGGCCGGCCACGTATCCCGAGATCAGGCGGGGAATGGAAGTGGGAGTGGAGACGATGCGGGTGTCAAGGCCCATCTCCCGGTCGCTCACCATTGCGGTGGCCCCGGTCAGGGCAGTCAGGAACATGAACAGGACCAGATTGGATGCGGCCCCGCCGTCAAAGCGGCCCATGTCGGGAGGAAAGAGGGATTCCCCAACCGACTCGGTGACCACCGTTGTCACCACGACTTGATCAGTCAGCACCCTGGCGAGCGGGAAGCTCTGCTGGAACCCGACCCCCAGGGCGTCGACGGCAAATCGCGCGGCGCGGTAGGGAATCAGTTCCTCGGTCACGGCCTGCCTGACGGTGGCTTCAAGCTGAGGACCCAAGCCTGCGGCAGCGGACACGAAACCGATCAGCACGGGCTGTCCTACGGCCATTCTTGCCGCCAACCGGGGAGGGAAGACCACTCCCGCCGAGATGAATCCCCGCTCCACGGCGGTCAGCATCTCCGTCTCCTCCTCATAGAACACCAACTCCAGAGCCTGGTTGTCGGCCAGGTTCTCGGTGATCTGGTCGGTGATGGACTGGCTCGTCTCTCCCGAGACCCCCAACTGCACCCTTCCGCCTCCGCCTCCGAACTGGATCCCGATGATGAACACCATCACCACCGGGAAGATGAAGAAGAAGAACACGGAGGCCGGCTCCCGCAGGATCCTTAGCACGTACACCCAGCCGATCGAGAGCGTCTTCATGTCCGCAGGGTCCTTCTGGCGCCCAGAACACTGATGGAGAGGGTGACAACCCCGATGCAGGTCAACACCACCAGGGGAAGTGCGACCACCTCCAGGCCTCCGCCACCGCTCAGGTCACCCAGGCCTCTCATGAACCAGGCATGGGGAGTCGCCAGCGAGAGGGTGGCGAGGAAGGAATCGCCGCCGGCGATCGGGAAGAAGGTGCCTCCCAGGATGCCCATCGCCACCGCCACCACCGATTGGAAGTTCTGGGCCTGCTCGGCGGTGCGGGCCCACCCGGCCACCAGCGAGACTATGCCCGAGGATGCCCCGACCGCGGCCACCACCAACAGGGCGGTGAGCGGCAGGTCCACCCAGTTGGCGCCCAGCAGCAACCACGAGAAGAGCATGAAGAAGCCCACGCTGCCCACCCCGACGGCCAGGGAGAGAAGGAATTTCGCGGCAAGAATCCCTCCCGGCCTTACGGGACTGGACAGCAGCCTGGCCAGGGTGTGGCGTTTACGCTCCTCCAAGAGGCTGAGCAGGCCGGCCCCCACCACGAACATCATGAAGAACATGGCGGCGCCCGCCGAGTAGAAGGTGGCCCCGTCCAGTTGCCGGACTTCGGCCTCGAGCGAGGCAAGCCGCGCGGGAGGAGGAGTCCGGGAGGCCGCCAGCCCTATCTGTTGCATCTGGTCGGCGCCGAACCCTCCCAGAATGGCCACCGTCGCCGCGGCGGCGCTGGCCGAGGCGACCTCCAGGGAGAACTCTTCGGCGATGGAGCCGGCCACACCTGCCACCACCGGCGAGGCAGGATTGGCCACCACGGTCACCCGGGATGCCGATCCCTCGATGATCGCCTGGCTGAAGCCATCGGGGATGAAGAACCCCGCATCGACCTCCCCCTCTTCCACCGCCCTGTCCAGAGAGGGACGGTCGCGATGGAAGGTGACGTCGACCAGGCCCTCTGCTTCCAACTCCGCCATGGCGATCGAGAAGCCCTCCGAGATGGGCCCGCCCGCGTCGGCGTTCGCAATGCCGAATTCGAAGACCACCGCCTCTTCGGTTTGGAAGAAGTTCCCGAAGGCCAGGCTCAAGGCGGCGGCGATGGCCAACGGGGCGATCAGTCCGAACACGAAGATGGTCCGGTCGCGGACCTGCTGACGCAGGTCCTTCAGGACAATCCAGGCGATGTCCCGCATCCGTCAGTCCCGGAGGGCGCGTCCGGTGAGGTGCAGGAATACCGCCTCCAGGTCCGGCTCTTCGACGCGTACACCGCTGACCGTAACGTCCGAGCGGGTGAGCGTCTCGAAGATGCGGGGCAGAAGGGGAGTGGCGTCATCCACCAGTAGCTCCATCCCTTCGTTGGTCGGGCCACCCTGGTGCACCCCCTCCAGGGCCGTGATCCGAGCGGCCACCTCCGACAGGTTCCCTTCGGCGGTGACCAGCACCCGGTCCCTCTCGCCCACCAGTTTCACCAACTCCGTCCTGGTTCCCTCCGCGATCAACTCGCCGTGATCGATGATGCCCACCCGGTCGCAGAGTCTCTCCACCTCCTCGATGTAGTGGGTGGTGTAGAGGACGGCCATGCCTTGGCGAGTCATCTCCGCCACCTGGTCGAGGATGCTGGCCCGGGATTGAACGTCCACCCCCACGGTCGGTTCATCCAGTACCAGCAGATCGGGTTGGTGCAGAAGCCCGATGCCGATGTTGAGACGGTGCCGCATGCCGCCTGAGAATTTGATGGTCTTGTCGCCCGCTCGATCGCTCAACCCGGTCAGGTGGAGCACCTCCTCCAGTCGCTGCGTCAGTCTCTTCCCTGAGAGTCCCTGCATACGACCGAAGAAGATCAGGTTCTCGCGGGCGCTCAACCGGTCGTAGAGAGCGACCTCCTGGGGAACCCATCCTATGTGGGACTTGACAGAGGTCGTGGCGGTCGTCAATTCCTTGCCGCACACCGCAACCCGACCTCCGTCGGCCGCCAGCACCCCGGCGATTATCTGGATGGTGGTGGTCTTGCCGGCGCCGTTCGGTCCGAGAAGGCCGTAATTCTCCCCGGGGGCGATCTCGAAGCTGATTCCCTTCACCGCCTGGAGTTGGCCGTAGCTCTTATGCAGATCCGCAACCTGGAGAACCGGGTGGGAGGAGCTTGGCTCCTGGGGGGTGAGCGGAGAAGTCACAGTGGTAACTTCTCACCGTTGGCTGCCAGAATCTCGAACTTCCTTCGAATGGGTTTGTAATACAAACTAGTTTATACTGCTAGGCTCCAGATGCCAAATCAACCAAGGCCCATCCGCGGCGATTGTAGCTCAGGATGAATGGCGCCGCCTTGGCTGAGGGTTCCATGTGGATGGGCGTTGCCTTCTTCGAAGCGTGACCAAGCGGTTCCGGGACACCGTGGCGCTCGGTTCGATGTCAAAGTGGAGGGTGGCGGGTTGACAGCCCTGTCGGGACCGAACGGAGCCGGAGTGACAACCGCTTTCCGATCGACCATGGGGCTGTGCCGTCCCTACCAGGCTCTGGTTACGGTGATGGATTGCAGGGGTGGGTCCCGGCAAGTGCCGGCGTTGAGGGATGGACCCTTGATCCGGTCTTCCCTAAGGGACAGGCAGGGGTGACCAACTCGGACTGAAGTCGTCTCGTTCGGTGAGTGTCACCTGTCCCGTACCGTCGGAGTTCACGATGAAGATCCCGCCCCGCGAGAAAGATCGGCTGTAGGCGATGCGGGAGCCATCCGGTGACCACACCGGAGCGGTGCCCTGGTCGGTGGTTATCTGTCTCCGGTCCGTGCCGTCAGCGTCTATCACCCCGATCCCGGTTCTTCCGCCCTGAATGGTTTCATAGGCGATTCGAGTGCTGTCGGGTGACCACGCAGGAGACCTCGAGTAGTCCGACGCCAGTTGCCTCTCGTTGGCTCCGTCGACGTCTATCACCCAAAGGCCCCAGTTTATAAAGGCGATACGGGTTCCGTCCGGCGACCATGAAGGCTCGGTCCCGTAGCCGGCCGTGAGTTGGCGCCGGTTGGTTCCGTCGGCTTCCATGATCCAGATGCCAGAGTCTGTGTAAGCGATGCGTGTGCTGTCGGGTGACCAGGTTACGTCCGGATAGGTGTACTCCCTTCCGAAGAGACGTCGTCGATCGGACCCGTTGGCATTGATGACCCAAAGCCCTTCGATGTTCGAATAGGCAATCTTTCGGCTATCCGGCGACCAGACCTGCTTCCCGTCGGATCGGCCGACGGTGAGTCGTTGCCGCCGATTGCCATCGGAGTCGATCACCGATATCCCGGGATCGAAGAAGTGATTGTGACTGAAGGCAATGTGCCTGCCGTTGGACGACCACACGGGATTGAAGTCGTAGGGACCGGGAGTCAGTTGTCGTTCATCCCTGGAGTCAACACCTATGGTGAACACCCGGTAACCGATGTCTCTGGTGTAGGCGATGAGGGTGCCGTCCGGGGACCACGTCGGATCCTCGCCATGATGATCGGTGGTGAGGCGTTTCCGGTCGGTTCCGTCGGCGTCCATCACCTGAATCCCGGATCGCGGCTCGCTGTAGGCGACACGTTCGCCGCCGGGGGAGAATACCGGCCCGTATCCGTCATGCGAGGTGAGCCGCAGGCGTCCGGTACCGTCTCGGTTCATGACCATCACTCCGTAGCCTTCGTAGATGATGCGGGCGCCGTCCCGCGACCATTGCGGATTCTGGCCGTCGTCATAAGTGAGTTGTTGTATGCCGGTGCCATCCGGGTTCATGATGTAGATCCCACCGTCGTCGCTTGTGGGGTTGTCGTAGGCGATCTTGGTTCCGTCGGGTGACCAGACGGGACTAGCCCCTCGGTTGCGGAGCAACTGCGAGGTGGTGCCGTCCGCGGCTGTCACGTAAATCTCTCCACCTGTTCCTTCAAAGACGATCCGGCTTCCGTCCGGAGACCAGGAGGGGTTTCTTGCTCTGGTGGCGATCCGGGAGGTGTCGGTGCCGTCCGCCCTGGCCAGGTATAGCCTGTAACCGTCAGAAAAGGCCACCTGGGAGCTATCGGGTGACCACACCGGATATGCTCCCTCATCGGCAAGCTTCACCTGGTTCGTGCCGTCAGCGTCCATCACCCAGATTTGGCCCTCTCGGACGCTCCGGCTGTATTGATCGGGCTGAAACAGCGGGATGTGAAACGATTCCGTGTAGCTGCGCCGGATATAGGCGATCTTGGCGCCATCAGGCGACCAGGCCGGCTCCCAGCTGTCGGATGTGGTAAGGGGCCGTTGGTTGGTGCCGTCCGCATTCATGACATAGATACGGGTCCCCATGTTGCGGGTGAACGCAATGCGCATTTGGGGCGAAGCAGGTTGACGCTCAGTCTGGGCGCGGACCAGGAAGGACGCCATCTCTGCGCGGGTCACGCTTGCGGTGGGACAGAAGCGCAGGGGATCGAGGGCGCATCCCCTAGTGATCCCGGAGTGGGCCAGTGAGTCGATGTCGTTGGCGTGGGGATCGTTCCGAGTGTCCGTGAAACCTGCCGACTCAGCGGGAGCAAGGGTGTAGGCACGAGTGAGGAAGGAGGCCATTTGACCGCGGGTCACATGGTCGTCGGGGCAGAACCGTGCGGGATCGGTAGCGCACCCTCTGGTGATGC
Source organism: Acidimicrobiia bacterium (assembly GCA_965204615.1). Lineage (GTDB taxonomy): Bacteria > Actinomycetota > Acidimicrobiia > Spongiisociales > ZC4RG35 > Bin76. The sequence continues at coordinate 374,314 of OZ242000.1, forward strand.
CGAGAGTCGCAAGATGGTCGGCAAATGGGGCCCACCAGAGGGTGTGGTCCACATCGTCGAAGACATCACCGCCGGACCCGAGGTTGAAGTTCTGGCCTAGGGCCCGGATGAGCCACACCGCCATCACCCAGCGTTCGAGGGGTTCATTGGGGCAGAACCGCCTTATTCCGCACTCTGTTCCGATCAGTACATCTTGACGATCGAGAGCCTCGATGGCAGAGGCATGTGACGGCGCTTCATCGATGTCGAGAAACCTGCTGTCATGGGTTGTGTCCGCCGACTCCGAGGCACCGGTCAGAGCTGTCGGAGTGAGCAGACCCACGGACAGGAGGAGGGCCGTGAAGATCGTGCCGTACCTCTTAGGTGACGGCGACAGGGATGCTTGGTTCTCTGATGACTCCCGTCGGCGACTTGTCCATGCCATATTCATGTTCGCGCGATGGCGGATAAGCGTACTTCACAGCGGATGACTGTGTTGCCTTCAGGCGGGGGAGTGGAGCAACTTCCGGAAGAGTTCTTCGGTACGGCCGGTGAACAGCATCGATCCCACCGCCACGAGCCAGAGGAAGAAGGCTCCGCCCACGAGGGGGTGGACCCCTGTGGCGGAGTCGAACCAGATGAACTGCATCGCCAGTCCGAGGGCGCCTGACACCGGCGCGATGAAGCGAAGGGCTCCTCCTGCCTTCCACTGAAAGCGGGAGGCCACAACCAAAGCCAGTCCCGCCGATGCGAAACCGATCTTGCCACTGAGCCAGCGGACGAGCGCCGAGAATTCAATCAGGGGACTGCTCTCGGGGGCGGCCACCGCCAGGATCACCGCGCACAACCCCGAAACAGCCGTAAAGGCACCGGAGGCGAGAAACAAGGCGGGAACTCCCGGGGACCCCAGGCGCAGGCGGATGATCCAGGTCCGCAGCAGGTACCAGGCGGCTGCTCCGAGGGTGAGCCCGGACAGGAGGCGCGCTGCCCCTCCCAGGCCGTAGAGGACAGGGTGGCGGGATATTGCGTCCAGCGTATCTTGGAGTGATGGTTGAAAGTCGGCGTCCGCCGTGACACGGGTCAGTGCTGAGACTGCCGTGATCAAAGCCGTCAGCACCAGGAGGGCTCCGGCGATGCGGGCGGCCGGGTCTCGCTCGGATGTGGCGCCGGTTACTGGGGATTGGGGCTGTTGCGATCCTCGCACGAAGATTTAGACTATCTGTATTTGCTTAAACAGTCCAATCCCGGCGAGTGGTCGATCACGGGATGTCCGTTTCCCGGGCGGCGGAGGATGTGAGCCCGACCTGGGTTCTGTGCGGTCAGAGCGCCGCGGCCCTGGACTCGAGTACCTGGTGGGCGCCACCGTACGCGGCTGTCTCGGGCAGCAGGCTCTTGGGGACCTTGCAGGTGACGGTGTAGACGGTGTCGCAGACGTTTGCTATCGGAGTCAGAGCAGCCTGTGAGACGAGTTGGTAGGCGTCCATGGTGGAGAGCTCGAGAAGAGACGCGATCCACCGCACCATCTCGGTGAGGGCGATGCGGAAGGCGTCCTCCAGGGGTTTGGTGGAGCCGGTGGTGATCAGATAGTCGTCCGTCTCGAGTCGCGGCCAGGGGGTGTAATCGCCGCGGATCACATCGACGACCAGGACCGTGTTCATCGAACACTCCACCGCAACTCCGCACGCCTCGCCCTCTCCCTGCCGGGCGTGGCCGTCGCCGATGCTGAACAGCGCTCCCGGCACGTTCACTCCCAGATAGCAGGTGGCGCCGGCCCGCATCTCCGGGGTGTCCATGTTGCCGCCCCAGGCGCCGGGGGCGAGAGAGTTTCGAACCTCGTCCATGGCGGGAGCAACCCCGACCGTTCCATGCATCGGATCCATGGGCAACGGCAGCCGCAAGTCGCCGTCGAGCGCCTGGTAATAGACGAGCCGATCCTGGTTGTCGAGGTCGTAGACCCAGGTCCGCTCGTCCAGCGGGGGCTGCAGCGTGGCGGTGTCACGGCTGCTCGTGAGGGCGCCGAAGAACGGGAAGGTGGCGCTCACCCCCCAGGACTCACTGGGCTCGATGCTGATGAAATGCACGGCCAGGGTGTCTCCGGGCTCTGCGCCCGAGATGTAGAAAGGGCCGGTCTGGGGATTGATGAAGCGGAGGTCGCACACCTGGGAAGGAAGGTCGGAGGTGGTGCGGACGCGTCCGGCAAAACAGTCTCTGGTGGCCGTGGAGAGCATTTGCCCGGGTTTCAGTTCAGCGACCGCCTCGGCGCCGCCGAAGGTGTAGACCAGGCTTGAGAGCGGCGCATCAGGGTCCAGCGGGAACTCGACGAATTCAACCACGGGCGGGCCTACCCAGGTAGCAAATCCGGCGGATCGTCACACTCGAAGATGCTAACAAGTCCCCGGTCGGGACGGCCTTGCCGGACGGTCCGCGACCAGGGCGGCCAGCACCGTGGTGATAGGCACGGCCGCCACCAGGCCGATCGATCCGCACAGTGTACGGACGATCTCCACGGCGATAATCTCGGAGTTGGCAACCATCACCAGCGACTGGTTGGACACGGCCAGCAGCATCAGGAGGGGAAAGCTGGCGCCTGCGTAAGCCAGGAGCAACGTGTTCACGGTGGAGGCGATGTGTTCCCGCCCCACGCGGACTCCGGATGCAACCAACTGCCGGGTCCCCAGAGCGGGGTTGCGATAGTGGAGTTCGGCCACCAGCGCTGCCTGCGTCACCGTGATGTCGTCCAGGGCGCCGAGGGCGCCCAGCACCGCCCCGCCCAGGATCAGGGAGGCGAGATCGATGCCTCCGGTGATGAAGGGGAGAGTCAGGGCCTCCTCGCTGGCGAGTCCCGTGAAGTGGGCGAACTCGAAAAAGGCCCACGACAACACCAGAGTGAGCCCGAGCGCGGAGAGCGTTCCGGCCAGGGCGACGGTCGTGTTGGAGTTGAATCCGTGGATGAGATACAGGCTTACGAAGGCGATTGCAGAGGCGGCCACGACCGCCACCAGCAGGGGATCGTTGCCGTCGAGTATCGACGGCGCCACGAAGGCGACCAGCACGGCCACCGTGCCGGCCATTCCCAGCAGGGCCAGCACTCCCCGGCGCCGCCCGAGGGCGATCACGAAAACGGCGAACAGCGCGGTGAGCCAGGCGAGCGGGCTTCGCCGGTCGGCGTCGGCGTAGAAGTAGAAGTCGGTAGCCGGTTCGTAGCCGAGGATCAACTTCTGGTCCACCACCAGGTCGGGCACCGTGGCGGCGAAGGAGAGGTCGAACTCGGTCAGCGCCACTACTTCTCCCTGGGCGGGACCCTCATCGACCACCACCGTCACCTGGCGACAGAAGTGGGGATTGTCGTCAGTGGAGTAGGAGCACGGACCGTCGCGGACCTCCTGGACGGTGGCGCCGTACCGCTCGGTGGCAAGCCCGATCTCCGCCGCGCTCTCGGTGGCGGACTCCAGTCCTCTCTCGGTGGGCCACAGCGCCGCCGTCCCGAATGCGGTGGCCATGGCGGTGATCAGCACGAAGGCCAGCACCGCCTGCAGCCCGCGATGGGACCTCCAGGCGCTCCATCCGCTGTCCAGGCGGTGTCGGCCCGGATTACTCGGGCGGGGGTACTCCTCCTTCCCGCCCGGTTGGTCGTCTTCTCTCACCATCCACACGAGAGATTAGGAGACAACCACCTCCTATTCCGTTCCGCCCTGTTTGGCTGCGGCGCCGGATCGACCCTTCCCCGGTCCGGACGCGGTGGGGGAGAGGTGAATCGAGAGCGCACCGGTAACCCTGAAAGGGAGCCGCTTCCATGGGCTGATATAGTCCCCGGAGAGGTCATCGACCAAGAGAGTTGAGATGCCGGCCTTAGCCTACGCGAAGGGTGACACAGTCAAACCGTTGTTGGGGGAGACCATCGGTCGGAACCTCGAGGAGGTGGTCGCCCGGTTCCCCGACCGCGACGCGCTGGTCTCGATCCACCAGGGGATCCACCAGACCTACCGGGCCTTCAACGAATCGGTCGATCGACTGGCCATGGGTCTGCTCCGCCTCGGCCTGGAGGTGGGCGACCGGGTGGGCATCTGGAGCCCGAACTGCGCGGAGTGGGTGTGGCTCCAGTACGCAACCGCCAAGGTGGGCGTGATCCTGGTGAACATCAACCCCGCCTACCGGACGCATGAGGTGCGATACGTGCTTGCGCAGTCGGGATGCCGAGTGCTGGTCTCGGCTCAGCATTACCTGTCGTCGGACTACCGGGCCATGGTCTCGGAGGTCCGGGGCGATCTTGATGGCCTCGAGCAGGTCATATTCCTCGAGACTCCGGAGTGGGATTCCCTGATGGAGCCTGCCGACGATGGTATGGAAGAGGTCCTCTACGAACGGATGGCGGGCCTGCACCACGACGACCCCATCAACATCCAGTACACCTCCGGCACCACGGGGTTCCCCAAGGGCGCCACCCTCAGCCACTCCAACATCCTCAACAATGCCTTCTTCATCGGCGAGGCGTGCGCCTACACCGAGGAGGACCGGGTGTGCATCCCGGTGCCCCTGTACCACTGCTTCGGCATGGTGCTGGGCACGCTGGCGTGCACCACCCACGGATCGGCGATCATTCTCCCGGGCCTGGGATTCAATCCGGAGGAGGTGCTGTCCGCGGTGGAGGGGGAGAGGTGCACCAGCCTGTACGGGGTGCCGACCATGTTCATCGCCGAACTGGCCCATCCCGATTTGGAGTCCTTCGACCTGTCGTCTCTTCGCACCGGGATCATGGCCGGGTCGCCCTGCCCGGTGGAAGTAATGAAGCAGGTCATCTCCGACATGAACATGACCGACGTCACCATCGCCTACGGCATGACCGAGACCTCGCCGGTGTCAACCCAGACCAACACCACCGACACCATCGACAGACGCGTCTCGACCGTGGGCCGGGTCCATCCGCACGTGGAGATCAAAATCATCGATCCGGGGACCGGCGACACCGTGGAGCGGGGCAGGGACGGGGAGCTGTGCACTCGCGGCTACTCGGTGATGCTGGGCTACTGGAACGATCCGGAGAGGACCGCCGATTCGATCGACTCCCGGGGGTGGATGCACTCGGGGGACCTGGCCACCATGGACGCCGAAGGCTATGTGAACATCGTCGGGCGGATCAAGGACATGATCATCCGGGGCGGGGAGAACATCTACCCGAGGGAGATCGAGGAGTACCTGTACGGGCATCCCGCCGTCGAGGACGTCCAGGTGATCGGCGTCCCCGATGCCAGGTACGGCGAGCAGGTGATGGCCTGGGTCAGGCTGCGAGAGGGCGCCGAGGTCACCGAGGAGGAGATCAAGGACTTCTGCCGGGGCCGGATCGCCCACTTCAAGGTCCCGTATTACGTGAAGTTCGTGGAAGACTTCCCGATGACCGTCACCGGAAAGGTCCGCAAGGTCGAGATGCGCGAGGTCTCGGTGGCCGAACTGGGCCTCGAGACCGCGGCCGAGATCGAATCCGCCTAGCTGACTCCCGTACCGCCAGGTTGCCCGGCGCAGCCCTGTGAGGGTCCCGACCCTCCAGTGTGGAGCCTGGAGGGTTTCCCTATTTCGAAGACCGTCTCATGTAAAGGTTCTTGTGCCCGCCTATTGCTCTCTCACGAGTCTCGAATATGTCGGGTTCCGACTTGACGAGGAGCGACAATCGTGAGTAACCGTAGGTCCGAGGATCAAACGCGGGATCCAGTTTGCGGATCTGGGTACCGACGATGCTGAGGATCACCCAGCCGTCTTCTTCTGTACCGGTCTCTATAGCGGTCTCCACGGCACGCTCGACCGTGGTGACCCACTTCGAGGGCTGTGAGGGAGTAATCCGTTCTTCCGGTACTCCCTCCGACGAGGAGAGATTCTCGGTGTAGACAAACACCTCACAGGCGTTGACCAACGAGTTCGGGGTTTGCATACGGCCTATCCCCATTACGAAGAGTCCCTCTTCCCGCATGCGGGTAGCCAACCTGGTGTAATCGCTGTCGCTGGAGACTATGCAGAATCCATCAACCGTGCCGGCATGCAACAGGTCCATGGCGTCGATTATCAAGGCGCTGTCGGTGGCGTTCTTGCCCACCGTGTACCGGAATTGCTGAATGGGTTGGATGGCGTAGGTCTGCAGAACCTCTTTCCACCCGGACATGTGAGGTGTTGTCCAGTCCCCGTAAATGCGCCTGGTGTTGATACTGCCGTGCTTGGCCACCTCCGTCAGTATCGGCTGGATCAGGGACGGTTGTGCGTTGTCCCCATCCACCAGTAGCGCAATGTGATCGGGGGGCGAGTTCTGCGGTGGCATGGGCGTAGGCCTACTTTCTGGCCATGGTGGATCACCCATCCTACCAATCCACGCCCGGATTCAGATTGTCCCATAATCAATCTTATGTTAAGTTGTTCCACAACCCAGGTAGCCCGAACCGGAATGTGGATGATGCTTGGGAGCCTCTGGGGTATGGGGCAGACGACAATTGACAAAGAGAGGCTCCCTGGAGCCGCGGATAGCCCCGGTGTCGGCGCCCGCTCCGCTGCCTTAGGTCTTTCCTAAGACGCAGACGGAGGGTTGAGCGTTACTCCCGATCCTCAGAATGCGGTGGCGCCGTGGACGGCCTCCAGACGATGGATCCGTTCGTACTGGAGGTCGGAGGTTCCCGCGGTGAGGAATTTGGTCTCCTGAAGCACGGATTCAAGGGAGAAGAGCTTCACGAAGGCATCGCTGGTCGGCTCTCCCCGGTCGGATGCCGACCAGCACACCATCACACCCGACTTGCCGGCCAGGATGGCTTGAACGGCCACCAGTCCGAATCGACTGGCCAGCATCCGGTCGCGAAAGGTCGGGTTCCCACCCCTGACGATGTGTCCCAGGACGGTGGCCCGAACCTCGACGTGTTTCATGTCGGCCACCGCATCCGACAATTCCGCCACCAGGGTCTCCGTGGGGATCTTCACCCCCTCGGCTTTCAACACCAGCACGCGTCTCTTCTGCCGGTGTCCCGAAAGGCTGTGGCGGACCATGCGTTCCAACCTCTCCACGACTCTTTCGGGCTGCGGGTTCTTCTCGGGGAGCAGGACCGCATCGGCCCCGGCGGCCACCGCCCCCGCCAGAGCCAGATAACCGCAGTCGCGCCCCATCACCTCCACGATGAAGGCGCGATGATGGGAACGGGCGGTGTCACTTATGCGGTCGCAGGCATCCAGGATGGTGTTCAGAGCGGTGTCGACCCCCACCGACTCGCGGCTGTGGCCGAGGTCGTTGTCGATGGAGGCCGGAATGCCCACCACCGCGATCGGGTGTTCCGCCCACAGGGCATGGGCGCCCTCCATGGATCCGTTTCCACCTATGACCACAAGAGCATCCACTCCGCAATCATGCAGCGCCCGGGCGGCGCGGCTTCTGTGTTCCGGATCGAAGAAGCGGGGAGAGCGTCCGGTGCCCAGCATGGTTCCCCCCTGCCCTCCGACCCTGGGAAGCTCGGGGATTGGCCCCAGCCCTCCCGTTTGTGGATCGGGTTCGACGAGGGGTCGGAAGTTCCCATTGATCAGTCCTTCATATCCCTCTTCCACTCCCACCACTTCTACTCCCGCCGAAGCCGCCACCTGCACGGCCGAGGCAATCGCGGCGTTCATTCCGGGAGCGTCGCCTCCCGAGGTCAGGACGGCCAACTTGGCGATCTGTGGTTTGGTCGTGTCACGGGGCAAAGGGAACAGGTCGGGGTAGCGGGCGTGCAAGAGGACCAGAACTTCACTTTACCGCCATTGCGGTACCGCTGGCCGCGTCGATTACCGGGCACGAAGTACCCCACCCTCCCCCGCCCTGTTCGAAGGGACGCGGCGTGCGACAGCCTGCCGGAGGGTACTCAGGGTGTTAGCCTTCCCGAGATGACGGGTTTGCCGCCTGGGCGACAGGTTGCCGTGTTCGCAGGTGGCGACCCTCCCCCGGTGCAGGCCGCCCGGTGGATTCCTCGAGGGACCTTCGTGATCGCCGCCGATTCGGGGCTCGACCACGCCCACCGCTTGGGCTTCGACGCCGACCTGCTGGTGGGTGACCTCGACTCCGTTTCGCTGGGCGCTTCCGAACGCCATCGGGGCACGGTGGAACCCTACTCGGAGAACAAGGACTACACGGACTTGGAGTTGGCTATGGAGGCGGCCCGGCGGAGAGCGGACATGGTGGTGGTAGTGGGCGGTCACGGTGGGAGGCTGGACCACCTACTCGGCAACGCCGAGTTGCTGGGCGACCACCGCTGGGCGGGTTCGGAGATACTGTGGCTTGCCGGAGAAGACCTGGCAACCGTGGTTCGCCTGCAGGCGACTCTGTGCGGCAAACCGGGAGACCTGGTGTCCCTGATACCGGTGGGCGGTCACGCCATCGGAGTTACCACCAAGGGCCTGCAGTGGTCCTTGCAAGACGCCACTCTGGCGGCTGGAAGCACCCGGGGCATCTCCAATCGTTTCACCGAGACCGTGGCGGAACTCATCGTTCGCCAAGGGGTGCTGCTGGCCATCCAACCGGGAGCGGTTCTAACCGGAGCAGGAGTCTAACCTTCAACTAGACCCCTGGATCTAAACATTTACTTTACAGTTACGCTGCGGATTGAGGGCAAGAGGAGGCTGTCTCGTGGTCCCCAGCCCCTTCATGAGTAGACGCCCGGGTTCGCGCACCAGGGCACGCGTTCTCCGGCGACTCCGGCAAGGAGATTCTCCACCGCTCGGGTGGCCATGGCCAATCGGGTGCCGCGGCTGGCCGATCCCAGGTGGGGTATCACCAGACAGTTCGGCAGGGAAAGCAACTCATGGTCGATCGGGATGGGCTCGGGTTCGGTCACATCGAGAGCCGCCGTCCCGATCGCACCGGACCGGAGCGCCCGGGAAAGGGCTTCGGGGTCCACCAGAGGTCCGCGGGCGATGTTCACCAGGGTGGCGGTGGGCTTCATCCTGTCCAGGGCGCCACGGTCGATCAGATGGTGGGTCTCGGGTGTGTAGGCGGCGGTGACGACCACATGGTCGGCCTCCGCCAGAAGGTCTCCCAGTGCTTTGTAAGCGGCGCCCGTCTCCTCCTCGACCTCGGGTTTGGGCGACCGGGAGTTGTAAAGGACCCGCATCGAGAATCCGGCTGCTCTTCGGGCTACCGCCGTGCCGATCCTGCCCATTCCCACGATTCCCAGCGTGGTTCCCCACAGGTCGCTCCCCAGCAGGAGGTCGGGATCCCACTCCTGCCATTGACCCCCGAGGACATAGTCCCTTCCCTCGGGAATGCGCCGTGCGGCCGCCGCCAGGAGCGCCCATGCCATGTCGGCGGTGGTCTCGGTGAGGACGTCGGGGGTGTGACCCACCGGTATCCCCCGGCGGGTGCAGGCGTCCAGATCTATGTTGTCCACTCCCACCGCCATCTGCGAGACCACCGTCAGTCGACTTCCGGCTTCCAGGAACTCATCATCGACGCGGTCGGTGAGCATGACCAGTGCTCCCTCGGCGTCCGCGATCCGCTCCAGAACCAGGTTTCTGGGCATGGTCCGGTTTTCCGGCCAGGTCCAGACCTCGTGTCCCTCCATCCGCTCGGCCGCCCGGGGATTGATGGGCCTGGTTACCACTATCCGCGCCATGGCACCGGAGAATATAGCTCCTCCGCTCCTGGCCGCAGGTGCCGGATCCCGGGCGGGGCTAGCTGCGCGGGATGTCCTTCCAGGCCAACTCGAGATCCGCCCGCGGCTCGCGGGGCAGACCGAGGACCCGCTCTCCTATCACGTTGCGCAGGATCTCTGAAGTCCCACCTTCTATGGAGTTGGCTCGCGAGCGGAGGAACTCCCACTGGGGACTGTGGTCCGAGGACATGCTCTCGGGGGTGCGAAATGCGTATGCCTCGGGGTAGAGCATCCCCTTGGCGCCCATCATGTTCACGGCCCAGGCGAAGGTCTCCTTGCGCAATTCCGCCCACTGCAGCTTGAGGGTGGATCCCTCCGGTCCGGGGGTTCCCCTCATCCGGGCCATCCGGTCCCGCATGCTGGTGAGTCTCAGGGCTTCGGCGTCCACCCACAGCCGCAGGAGCTCATCGCGGCGGGCCTGGTCGTCGCTGCCCGAGTTGCGCCACACCTCCACCGCGGTGGCTATGGCGCCCTCTCCCCGGGGGCTGATGCTCTCGCCGATTATCACCCGCTCGTTCATGAGGGTGGTTATCGAGACGCGCCACCCCTCCCCCACTCCTCCCAGCCGGTTGGCCTCCGGGACCCGGGCATCTGTGAGATACACCTCATTGAACTCGGCCTCGCCGGTGATCTGGCGAAGCGGCCGCACCTCGACGCCCGGCTGGTCCATGTCGATGATGAAGTAGGTGATGCCCCGGTGCTTGGGGACTCCCGGGTTCGTGCGAGCGGTGAGCATTCCCCATTTGGCGGTGTGGCCGAGGGTGGTCCAGACCTTCTGGCCGTTCACCACCCACTCGTCGCCGTCACGGATGGCGCGGGTGCCAATACCGGCTGCGTCCGATCCGGCCCCCGGTTCACTGAAGAGCTGGCACCAGATCTCCTCGGCGGTGAACAGCCTGCGCAGCCAACGTTCTCGCTGTTCGGGGGTTCCGTGGACCGCAACGGTGGGAGCTCCCATACCGTATCCGATCAGGTTGCGGGCGATGTTGTCTGTGGGAGCTTCCGCCTCCGCCAGCGCCGCGGTGGCCAGGGTTGCCTGCCCGGGAGAGGCTCCCATGCCTCCCATGCCCTCCGGGAATGACGGCCAGGCCAGTCCCAGATCGAACTGTGCGCCCCAGAATTCCTCCGGACTGGTCTCTGTGGGGGGATGGTTTGACAGGAGGCGGTCAACCCTGTCCTGTATCGGGTCTCGGGTGGTGGCGTCTGTCATCTCGGAATCCCCTGCCTTCAGGAAACCCACAGGGCGGCGTTGGAGAGGACGGTGGCATCCCGTTCCTCCACGGACGCTTCGAGGAGCACCTTCTCCCCTTCGATCCACATGCTGGTCACCACGGTCTCCCCGGGGAACACCACTCCCGCAAACCGGGCCTGATAGCGCCGGGCTCGTCCCGGGTCTCCTCCCAGCACGGCGTCCACCGCAGCCTTGCAAACTATCCCGTAGGTGCACAGACCGTGAAGGATGGGCCGGTCGAACCCTCCCAGTGCGGCGAAGGCCGGATCGGCATGCAGGGGGTTCTTGTCTCCCGACAGGCGATAGAGCAGAGCCTGTTGAGGGAGGGTGGACGACCGGACGACGTGGTCGGGATCCCGGGCCGGGGCCTGATTCGAGGCCTTCGGTCCCGGGTCTCCTCCCCATCCCCCCTCACCGCGGATGAAGAGCGAGGCGCGGTTGGTGAACAGCAAGTCTCCGCTCCGGCGGTCGGTGGAGGTCACCTCCACCACCATCAGGGCGGCTCGGCCCTTGTCGTAGATGTGGGCGATGCGGGGCTTGCTGACGACCTCTCCGCTCCCCGGGATGGGTCCCTGGAGTTCCAGGTCCTGCTCCCCGTGGAGCAACAGCGCCCAGTTGATGTCCACTCCCCTGGCAGAGGCGATCGCCGCCATGGAGGTGGAAGCCGCGATCGTTCCGAAGGAGGGCAACACCGCGAGGTTGCCCTCGTAGGTGTAGGACAGTTCCCGGGGGTCGGTGGGGGGCGATCCCGCTCCCAGGCCGAGTTGGTAGAGGATCACGCGGTCCTCGTCCCAGGCGAAGTCTCGTGCGGGAAGATCCGAACCCAGGGCGGCTTCGATGTCGATCGCCAAATCAGCCTCCCATCGCCTTGCCGATCAGCATGATCTCCTCGGTGGAGCTCATCGGGACCTCGTAGTCGGAGATGTCCCGGATCTCATCGAGATGGTCACGGATCTCCTCCACGGAGGGCACGACCTTCATCCCCGAGAACCATCCCTGGTTGGTCCCGATGAAGATGCGACCGTACCGCCCTCCCCCGGCGGTGAATATCTCGTGGGTGAACGGGTTGGCCTCCGAACAGAGATAGACGACCATCGGGGTGACCTGATCGGGATCGACAAGCTCGGTGAGGGGTCCCAGCAGTTCCTCCGTGAGACGGGTGCGGGCCACCGGGGCGATCACGTTGGACTTGACGTTGTATTTGGCGCCCTCTATGGCCAGCACGTTGGAGAATCCCACCAGCCCGGCCTTGGCCGCCCCGTAGTTGGTCTGTCCGAAGTTGCCGAAGATCCCGGCGTTGGAGGAGGTGAACACGAAACGGCCGTACCCCTTCTCCTTCATGATCGGAAAAGCGGGCAGGGAGACATAGAAGGCGCCCAGGAGGTGGACTTCCATCACGGCCTGCAGTTCACCGATGGTGAGGTTGCCGAAGCTCCTGTCCCGGAGGATCCCGGCGTTGTTGATCACCACATCCACCGTTCCGAAGGCGTCGAGGGCGGTTTGCACGATGGCGGCCCCGCTCTCGGGGGTGGCCACCGAGTCGTAGTTGGCGACCGCCTCTCCCCCACGACTGACGATCTCTGAGACCACCAGATCCGCGGGGCGGCTGGAACCGCCGGTGCCGTCGATGGCCCCTCCCAGGTCGTTCACCACCACCCGTGCGCCGCGGCGGGCCAGTTCCAGGGCGTAGCTGCGACCCAGGCCGCCTCCCGCCCCGGTGACGATGGCCACCCTCTGGTCAAATGTGATGTCGGACAATGCCGGGCCTCCAGTCTTGATTGTGGGTTTAGGCGGTCGAGTCCTGGTAGAGGTTCTCGATCAGCTCGGAGTACTTGTCGAGGACCACATGCCGCCTGACTTTCATGGTGGGGGTGATCTCACCCGAGTCGGGGTCCCAGACGTCCGGGACGATAGCCGTCTTCTTGACCTGCTCGGCCCGGGCCACCATCCGGTTGGCCTCCTCCACGGCGGACATGATCTCAGAGACCACCAGGGAATGGGTGGTGAGCCCCTCCCAGTCGTCGGCCGCTATCCCCTTCTTCTCCGCCCACACGGGCGTCTCCTGGGGATCGAGCGACACCAGCATGGTCAGGTACGGGCGGTTGTCTCCCACCATGCACACGCCGCCCACCAGCGGATGGCTGGAAAGGGCCGTCTCCAGGGTGGCGGGCGCCACGTTCTTTCCGGATGAGGTGATGATGATCTCCTTCTTGCGGCCCACGATCTTCAGGTTGCCGTGTTCGTCCCACTCCCCCAGATCCCCCGAATACAGCCACCCGTCTTCGCTGAAGGTCTCCCCGGTGGCCCGGGGAAGGCGATAGTAGCCGGAGGTGACCACCCCTCCTCTGACCCGGATTTCGCCGTCGTCGGTGGTCTCCACCTCCACACCCATGAAGGGTTTGCCAACCGTGCCCAGGGCGGGGTTGTCGGGGGTCGTGCATGTGGAGGGGCCGGTGTTCTCGCTCATTCCGTACACCTCATAGAGGGGCACTCCCAACGCGTGGAAGAAGACCAGCAGGTCCCGGCTGATCGGGGCGGCGGCGGTCACCGCCAACTCCAGTTCATCCATTCCCAGGCGCGCCCTGATCTTGGAGAAGATGATCCGATCGAACAGGGCGTGTTTGATTCGCTTGCCCAACGAGGCTGGGTTGCCCGACACCCGGCCTTCCACCACCTCCCTGCCGTTGGCAATGGCTTTCATCACCAGGTCGCGGCGCTTCGGATCGGCTTCCAGGGCTTCCAGCAGCCGGGCCTGGAATTTCTCCCACACCCGCGGCACCCCGAGGAAGGCCTGGGGTCGGCAGGCGCGGGCATAGTCGGCCACCGCGGTGAGATCCGGACAGTAATAGACCTCCCCGGCGATGCTTATCGGTATGTAGTGCGTGCCGGCTCTCGTCGCGATGTGAGCAAAGGGCAGGTAGGCCACTGTCCGGAAATGGTCCGGGATGCTCAGTGTGCGGGAGATGCAGTCGGCCGTCCAGGCGACGTTGCGATGAGTGATCATGACTCCCTTGGGATGACCGGTGGTGCCGGATGTGTAGATCAGGGTGGCGAGGTCAGACGGCGTCACCTCGGCGGCTGATCGGGTGACGGTCCCGGGATCGGCTTCCAGCACCTCGGCGCCGCGGGCCAACAGTGCCTCCCAGGAGATGACGCCGCCTGGGAGGTCGTCTCCGGAAGTGTCCAGCAGAACCACGTTCTCGAGCCGGGGGAGCTGTGATCGAACGCTCTCCCAGCGGTCCAGCACTTCCCGGTTCTCCAGGATGGCCACCTTCACGCCCGCCTGCTTCCCGATGTAGGCGATTTGAGGAGGAGCGAGGGTGTCATAGAAGGTGATGGGAACCGCGCCCGTGTGGACGATTCCCAGGTCGGCCAGAGCATGCTCGGGACGGACTCCGGCCATGATCCCCACGAAGTCGCCCTTTGCCACTCCCAGGGTCTGCAGGCCCGCCGCCACCTGATGGGAGATGCTCCGCATGGCCTCCCAGGTCAGGCTCCTCCACTCCCCGTCCCCGGCCTGCCATCGGGCCGCCGTGCGTTCCCCATGGTTGTCCGCCGCCCGGTTGAGAAGATCCACCAGGGTAAGACCCTCCACGGCCTCATCGATCCGGCGGCGTTCTGATTGAAGGTCGCGGTTACTCATTCTCGATCATCCTTTGTAAGTCAAACAACAACGCCTTGGTGCCTGAGTTTATCTATCTCTGCGACCGAAAGCCCGAGGTCGCGAAGAATCGCGGTGGTGTGCTCTCCCCGGGTCGGGGAGGGAGAGGGGTATCCGGGAGGGGTCGCCGAGAATCGGGGCGCGGGGGCGGGCTGGCGCCAACCGCCCACCTCGATGAAGGTCGAGCGAGACTTCATGTGCGGGTGCCCGGGCGCCTCGGCCAGGCTGAGCACCGGCGAGACGCAGGCGTCTGCATCTGCGAACTCCTCAGCCCATTCGTCACGGGTCTTCTTCCGAAAGGTCTCAGCCAGACGCCGGCGGAGTTCGGGCCATCCCTGCGGATCGAACCGGTGGGGAAGGTCGCTGCGGTCGACGCCCAACCGGTTGCACATCTCCTCCAGGAACTGCTCCTCCAGACACCCCACCGCCACATGTCGGCCGTCGGCGGTCTCGTACACGTCGTAGAAGGGCGCCGCACCGTCAAGAAAGTTGGACCGGCGCCGCGGCGCCCACCAACCTCCCGCCACACCGGCGTGCATGATGGCGGTGAGGAGCGCCGCTCCATCGACCATGGCGGCGTCCACCACCTGCCCCCTGCCCGTGGCGCGGACCGAGGTGAGGGCGGCCAGGACCCCGGTGACCAGCAGCATCCCTCCCCCGCCGTAGTCGGCGATCAGGTTGAGGGGAAGCACCGGCCGCTCCGGCGGTCCGATGGGGTGCAACGCTCCGGCTATCGCTATGTAATTGATGTCGTGGCCGGCCGTGTGCGACAGGGGCCCTTGCTGTCCCCAGCCGGTGATCCGCCCGTACACCAACCGCGGATTCCGTTCCAGGCATGCGTCGGGTCCCACTCCCAGGCGTTCGGCCACCCCCGGGCGGAAGCCCTCGATGAGTATGTCGGCCCGCTCTACCAGACCGAGGGCGACCTCTGTGCCCTCGAGCGTCTTGAGATCCACCGCCACCGAGCGTTTTCCCCGGTTGAGAATGGTCTGACCGGCCGCGTAGTCGATGCCCGGCCCCGGCCGGTCGACCACCGTGACGGCGGCGCCCAGGTCGGCCAGGACCATGCCGGCGAACGGGCCGGGTCCCAGCCCGGCCAACTCGACCACCGAAACCCCCGCCAGGGGCCCGGATCCCCGGGTGGCGTGGGTCGGGTCCGGTCGTCCGATGGTCCGCTACTCCTTGGGAACGTCGTTCTCTTCAATCTCCACCACCAGTTCGTGCCTTCGGCGGGAGGTGGAGATCAGGGACTGGATGATGGCAGCCACCGGCAGGGACAGGACCGCGCCGACCGCTCCCATCAACGATCCGCCGGCGATCACCGCTCCGACGGACACCGCGGGATGGATCGCCATGGTGCGGGAGGTGATCCGGGGAGAGATCAACAGGTTCTCGACCTGTTGGTAGGCGACGATGAGCACCAGCACCCACAGGGCCGTGATCGGATGTTCGAACAGGGCGATGAACACCGGCAGCGCTCCCGCGACGTAGGTTCCGATCACGGGCAGGAACTGGGAGATCAGTCCTACCCAGACTCCCAGCGCCACCGGATAGGGGACCGAGAGAAAGGCGAGCGCCAGCGCGGTGACCACGGCCGATAGCACCGCCAGGATCAGCCGCGAATAGACGTACGCGCCTGTCTTCTCTATGGAGACCTCCCAAATCCTGAGCAGGAGGCGCTGGCGGTCGGCGGAGAAGAAAGACAGGATCAAGCGCAGCATCTTGGGCGCCTCGGCCACCATGTAAAAGGCAAACAGCAGGATGGTCACCGCCTGGAAGACCACGGTCACCAGCGTGGTTCCCACCGCCAGCACCCCTCCGGCAACCTGTCCCCCGTACTTCTGGAGGATCGATCCCAGATCCTCCAGTTGTGCTCGGATCTCGACATCCAGGAGGTCCACATCCATGAACCTGCCCAGCCACTGCTCGATGGTGGACAGATACTCGGGTGCGTTGGCGGCGATGGCGGCGCTCTGGTTGATGAACAGCGGCAGCAGGGTGGCCAGGAACATGACTATGAGAGAGAATGCCGCCAGGAACACCACCGCGGTTGCCCAGCGGCGATTCCATCTCCGCTTCTCCAGCCAGTCCACCGCCGGACCGAGCGCCACGGCCAGGAACAACGCAATGAAGATCATCAGCAGCAGGTTGGTCAACCGTGCGGCCACCCAGACGGTGGCCGCGATGGCAAGCAACGTCACCGAAGCGGTGATCAGCCAGCGATTGAGCCAGGGCGGAGGTTGATCAGAATGCAGGGACCGACCTTCCGTAGGCACGCCGTCCCATATTACAGAAAGAAGTCAACCGGGAGGGTTGTCCGCCCGGTTGACTCCTTGGGAGAAGTCGGGTCAGTTCAGGGCTTCTCGATGGGAACGCCCACCGTGTTGCCGTACTCGGTCCAGGACCCGTCATAGTTGCGGACGTTCTCGAACCCCAGGAGGTGGGTCAGCACGAACCAGGTGTGACTGGACCTCTCACCGATGCGACAGTAGGTGATCACCTCGTCGCTCGATTGCAGGCCGATCTCGCTCTCGTAGATGGCTCTCAGTTCGTCGGCGTCCTTGAAGGTGCCGTCGTCGTTGGCGGCCCGCTTCCAGGGCACGTTGTTGGCGGCCGGAATGTGCCCGCCCCTGGTCGCTCCCTCGTTCGGGTATCCGGGCATGTGGAGACGTTCCCCGCGGAACTCCTCGGGAGAACGGACGTCCACCAGGGGGTTTCCTGCCTTGGAGTGGTCGAGCACCATGGGAAGGAAGGCGCGGATCTCCGAGTCGTCCCGGTCGACGGTCGGGTAGTCGGCAGCGGCCCGCTGGGTCGGTGCGGTGGTGAGGGGACGGCCCTCTTCCTCCCACTTCATGCGTCCGCCGTCCAGCACCCGCACGTCGCGGTGACCGAACAGCGAGACCACCCACAGCGCGTAAGTGGCCCACCAGTTGAAGTTGTCCCCGTAGAAGACCAGGGTGGAGTCGGGACTGATCCCCTTGTCTCCCATCACCGACGAGAAGCCGTCGCTTCCCAGGTAGTCCCTGATCAACGGATGGTTGAGGTCGAGATGCCAGTCGAGGTTGACCGCACCCGGGATGTGGCCGGTGTCATACAGGAGGGGATCCTCGTTCGACTCCACCGGGATGACGTTCGGATCGTCCAGATGATCGGAAAGCCACTGGGTGGTGACCAGCATTCCGGGGTGGGCGTAAGCGGAAAACTTGGGGGTGGGTGCGGTGTCAGACATGCTCTTTTCTCCGGGTTGAGGCTTGCAGGGAAGGCTCGAGGCCGTATTGCTACTAAAGGCTTTAACCCTACGGGTACTGTGAGTATTCCCGGTCCGGGCAGTGTTATGCTTCCTCGAATCATGGCCCTCCCTGCCCGCTTGGAGCGGACTCTGACCCTGTTGAAGAACACTCCCCGGTCCATACGCGGCCATGCCCTGCTGGACTTCTCCCGCACGCTTCCACCTCTCCCGCCGGAGTACCACGGCGATATGAAGGACCAGTTGGAGCGGGTGGTCGAGTGTCAGACCCCCTTCTTCCTGGCCACCCGCCTGGAGGACGACCAGACGGTGAGGATCTTCTTCGACGCTCCTCCCCACTCTCCCACGATCCGTGGTTACGCCGGGTTGCTGGCCGTCGGTCTGGACGGAGAGTCGGCTCAGACCCTCCTCGATCTCCCCGATGACTTCTACTACGGGGTGGGCCTGGAGGAAGTGGTGTCGCCGCTTCGCCTGCGGGGCATGGGTGCCATCGTGGCCACCCTGAAGAACCAGGTCAGAAAGCACCTGGAACACGCTGCGGCCTGACAACCGTGGGGTGAGGAGACCGTGGCTGGCCGGATGGACCCCTGGGACCGCTCTCTTTACGATCTGTTAACCGAGTCGGGGTCGGACTCCGCGCTCGACCTGGAGGAGCTTTCCTCGGCTTCGGGGCTGCCGGTGACGGTTCTGGAGGCCCTCGACCGGCTGGGGATTCTCATCCCTCAACGCTGCAGTCCCGCCCGCCTCTACAACAGCAGGGACGCGGATGCCCTGCGCGCCGGAAGGGCGCTCCTCGAGAAGGGCGTTCCGCTCGATGAATTGCTGACCCTGGCGGGAGAGATGGACGAAGCCATGCGTCCCGTCGCGGCCCGGGCGGTGGATGTCTTCGCCCGTTTCGTCAGGGACTCTGTGGAGTTCACCGCCGGCTCGGAGACCGAGGCCTCCGAACGTCTGGTCGAGGCGTACCGGACCATGATGAACGCCACCGGAGAGTTGGTAGCGGGACACTTCCGAAGGATTCTGCTGCAGACCGCCCGCGACACTCTGGAAGACTCCGTCACCCGGTGAGTCCCCTCATTCGTTCGCTCCCCTGGGATGGGAGCGGCCTTCCATCTCCGAGTCATCCCACCTTTGCCTGGCTGCATGGTGAGTTCTCCCTCCGGGGCTTCGGCGAGGCCTGGCGCTTTGATCCCGGTGTCGGAGAGGGTCGGTTCGTCCGGGCTCGGGAAGCCTGGTCGGATTGGTTGGCCCGGGCGGAGGTGGATGACCGGGTCGGCGAGTCCGGCGCCGGCCCGGTGGGTTTTGCCTCGTTCACCTTCGATCCGCTGACACCCGGATCGGTGGTTGCAGTCCCCGAGGTGATCGTGGGACAGAGAGGCTCCCGCCGGTGGGTGACGACGGTGGGAGATGGCCGTCTCGGTCGGCTCCAGGCTGGTCGCCACCGGGACCGATCCCCCGACCGTCCCCGCTATCTGGGTGCTACCCACCCCGACTGGGAGTGGATGGAGTCGGTGGCCCGGGCGCTGGGCATGATCGAGTCCGGCCGCCTGCAGAAGGTGGTGCTGGCCCGGGACATAGCGGTGTGGAGCAAAGCTCCATTCGGCGTCGGTGGGCTTCTGGAGAGGCTGTATTCCTCATACCCCCAGTGCTATACCTTCCTGGTGGATGGTCTGGTGGGCGCCAGTCCCGAACTTTTGCTGAGGCAGTCGGGAGGCATGATCGAATCGGTTGCCCTGGCGGGCACCGCCCCCCGCCACACCGACCCCGGGAGGGACGCCGAACTGGCCCGCCGGCTCCTCGAGTCGGACAAAGACCGCCGTGAACACGAGTTGACCGCCCGGTCCGTGGAGAACACCCTGGAAGGGATCTGTGACCGCCTGGAGCGCAGCCCCGAACCGACCCTCTGGGAATTGATCAATCTGCGCCACCTCTCCACCCGCTTCACCGGCCTCGTAGCCGGGTCGCTTTCGAGTTTCGAGGTGGTGCAGCGCCTTCATCCCACCGCCGCGGTGGGAGGGGTACCGCGCCGAGGGGCGTTGGAGGCGATCGCCGGGCTGGAGAAGATCGACCGGGGAAGGTATGCGGCTCCGGTTGGATGGTTCGACTCCGCCGGCGACGGAGAGTGGGCCGTCGCACTTCGTTGCGCGCAACTCACCCAGACGGGAGCGCGCCTCTATGCGGGCGCCGGAATCGTAGCCGGGTCGCTACCCGAGGAGGAACTGGCCGAGACACGACTCAAGCTCCGGGCCATGATTAACGCTCTCGACCTGCGCGCCTGACTCTCCTGTAGCGGCTCGGCAAAGACTGGCGGGTGCAGGGTTGAGATAGATGTGAAAAAAACCGCGCTCGGGGGTTGCTTTCCGTCCCACCGCGGTTTCATGCTGACATGAGCCAAGCACCGAACCGGTCCGCTCCCGGCGCCGACCGGACCGCAGAGGGATCAAACGCATTTGACCGAGCAAGCCCCTCGAAAGCTGGGCGGAGCTTGTCCACCCTTGGAATGGTGGTGGGCTCCCAATAGGCGACCCACAATTTTCGCGACTTTTCGATTGTGATCGGAGATTGGTTTTGGTGGGCGGCACCGCCTCTGGCCGACCGGCATTAGTCCGCACCTTGGTTTGAGAGGGTTATCCTCACTGGCCGAGGATCGGCGTTACCCGGCGGGCGGTCTCTGCTGCGATGTGTTGGTGGAGCCGGTGGGTCTCTTCGCGGCTGGTGCGCACCTCCACCAGCCAGACGCCGCCTTCCGCCATTGCGGTCTCCACGGCGGGGAGCAATTCCGAGGCTCGTTCCAACCGGCGGTACCCGAGTTCATGCAGATCGGCCAGGGCGCCGAAGTCCCGTCCGTGCGGAGTTCCGAACAGCTTCTCGAAATGCGGATGGCGGGCCTGGGGTAGGAAGTTGAAGATCCCGCCACCGTCGTTGTTGATCACCACCAGCACGCATGACGGACGCTCATCCACCAGGAACCCGTTGGAGTCGTGGAGAAGCGACAGGTCCCCGATGAGGCATGCGACCCGGCCCGGGCGAGCCCAGGCCGCTCCCAGGGCGGTGGACACCAGTCCGTCGATGCCGGATGCTCCCCGATTCCCGAGCACCCTGGCGGGTGTGGAGTGAGCGAACATCTCCACTTCCCGAATCGGCAGGGAGGATCCGACCACCAGAGTGTCAAGGGGTAGCGCCGCCAGGTCGCGGGCCGTCCGGGGCTCGGAGGGAGTGTCATCTTGGTCCAGGATGTCGTCTATGACCGGTCGGCATGCCGCTTCGGCCTTCTGCCACATCCCGAGCCAGTCCGGGTCCCCGCTCCCCTCCCCCACCCGCTCCAGAAGAGCGCGGGCAACCTCGTGAGCCGAGCCTTCCACCATGTGGCTGACCGCTCGGCCGGGATCGGCCCACCGTCCCGGAGCGCCCACCACCACCTGGGGGATGGACGGGTCCGACAGGAGGGCGGCCAAACCGGGACTCAGCCCGGTCTTTCCGAAACACAGAGCCAGATCCGGCTTGAGAGCCGCCGGCGAGGATGAGAGAATGTGGTGATAGGAAGAGATGGCGGGCGGGCGGCGGGCGCCGGACAGCGCCTCGGCCACCAGGGGCCACCCCAGTCGCTCCGCCAAGCGGGCGTAGACCGGCGATCCCTCCCCTCCTTCTCCCACGATGATCATCCCCCGCCTCGCTCCTTGGATCTCTGCCAGGAAGGAGAGTTCTGCACCCGGCGCCGGTCGGGCCGCGATCCATGGTTTCCCGCCCGGGCGTCCCCCGGTGGCCGAGGCGAAGGGCTTGGCTGCAGAGCGCCCGTCGTCGGAGACCGGCACTGTCGGCTCTCTAAAGCTCAGGTTGAGATGAACCGGTCCGGGTCGGCCTCTCCATCCCCGGGCCTCGGCCACCGCCCGGGCGGTTGAAGCTCTCCAGTACGGGTTGGACTCGGGTCGGTCCTCGGCCGGTCCGGCTTCCCAGAACCAGCGGACCGCCTCACCGAAGAGCTTCAACTGGTCGATGGTCTGATTGGCGCCGGTCTCCCGCAGTTCGGGGGGCCGGTCGGCGGTCAGGAGGATGAGGGGAACCCCGGAGGCGTCGGCTTCCACCACTCCCGCAAAGAGGTTGGCGACTGCGGTCCCGGAGGTTGTGATCACCGCCGCCGGATGCCCGCTGACCCGGGCGACGCCCAACGCAAAAAAGCTCGCCGAACGCTCATCGATGAGGACCGCCACCTCGGCCCGGGGATGGTCCTGTGCAGCTCTGGCCAGTGCGGCGGAGCGCGATCCGGGCGAGACCGCGAATCGGGTTACCCCTCCTCGGACCAGTTCATCCACCACCACCTCGGCCAGAGCCACGGAAGGGTTGGGTCGGGACTGGTTCATTTGCAACCCAGCAAGGCGGCGGCCCTTTCGGCTCGGGCAATCATCTCAGAGGCTACATCTTCGGGGGGGCGCCATCTCTCCAGCAACTCCGGGTCCGGCGCCGGGCGGCGAAGGGTTATCTCGCCTCCTTCAGGCGCCAGGGGGCGGCGGACCACGTCTCCCGCCAGCAGGGAGGAGGTGGCCAGCCCGCAGGCATAGGGGAGTTCCGGCAGGGATGCCGCGGCCGCCAGCCCGGCGGCCAGGCCCACCGAAGTCTCCAGCGCCGAGGAGGGAACCACCGCCAGCCCCGTCCGGGAAGCCCACTCCAGCATGCGGGCCACGCCTCCCATCGGCTGAACCTTCATCACCAGTATGTCGGCGGCACCCGAGGATGCGATCTCCTCGGGTGAGGCGCCGGAGCGAATGGACTCATCGGCCGCAATCGCCACCCCGGTTCGGTGGCGCAACTCGGCGAGTTCGGAGAGGGTGGCGCAGGGCTGCTCGGCGTACTGGAGATCGAACTCCGCCAGGTGGCCCAGACGCGCCTGGGCCTCGTCCACCCCCCAGGCGCCGTTGACGTCCACTCTCAGGAATCCCCCCTCTCCCAGGGCTTCGCGCACCGCGGCCACCCTGTCGAGGTCGTCGGAGAAGTCCTGGCCGGGTTCGGCCACCTTCACCTTGGCGGTTCCGCATCCCGAGTCCCGCACCAGTTGGGCGGCTTGGCGGCCGGGGACCGGGGGAACGGTGACGTTCACGGGTATCCGGTCTCGCACCGGCGCCGGAAGGGGGTGGGCGGCCGACTCGATGGCGGAGGCCAACCAGCGGGCCGCCACCGGATCTGCGTACTCCTGGAAGGGTGAGAACTCCCCCCATCCCGCCGGACCGCGGAGGAGCACCGCCCGACGCTCTCGGAGCCGCCGGTAGCGAAGCGCCATCGGGATTGCCACCGCCCAAGCCTCCAGCCCGGCCAGGGGGCCGCCTGTGAAGACTCGATCCGGTGGCGGGGTCACTGTCCGGCCTGGACGTCCCGGATGAAAGCGATCAGCCGGCTCACCTGGTCCTCGCTCAGGTGATCGAAGGAGGGCATGGTTCCGATCCCCCGCCGGATGGAGGTGACCAGGTAGTCATCGGGCAGGTCGGCGCTGGGAGAGCCCACCCCCAAGGGGGGGCCTATATCCCCTTCCAGTCCGACCCCGTGGCAGGAGGAGCACAGGTCGCTGAACAACTCCTGTCCGCTGGCGTTCTCGGGAGGCGGAGCCGAACACCCCGCCAGGACACCGACCAGGAGCAACAGGCCGGCGAGCCTGCGTCTTCGGGCGGCCGCCCCCCGGTCAGAAGAGGCTTTCCAAACGCTCAATAGTCTCACCGGCTTGCTCCCACATCTCCCGGCTGGCGACCAGCACCCTTCCGTTGGCGACCGCCACCACCACATCCGAGACTCCCACCACGGCGGTCTTGGCCCCCCGGGAATGGACCTGCACCCCCCGGCCGCCTTCCACCACCGCCGATCCTTGCACCACATTCCCCAGGACGTCTCGCCCCAGCGCCTCTCCCAGCGCCTCCCAGGAGCCGATGTCCGACCACCCGGCCTCCATCCGAACCGCCAGGACACGCTCGGCTCGCTCCCAGAGTCCCTTGGCCACCGAGACCGATGGCGCCGCCTCGAAACAGTCCCCGAGCTCGAGGGTTCCCTGGTCGGTGTGAAGGGCGGTGGAAAACGCCTCGGTCACGGTCTCGGCCACTCCGGGCAGCAGGCGGGCGATGACTTCCCGCAGCGCCGCGGCCCGGGCGAGGAACATCCCGCCGTTCCACAGGTAATTGCCGGACTCCACCATCTTCGCGGCGGTCTCGACACCGGGTTTCTCCACGAACCGCCGGACCTGTCGGATCCCCCCTCCGGGACCCACCTCCATGTATCCCAGCCCGGGATGGGGATGGGAGGGTTCGATACCGAAGATCACCAACTCTCCCCGCTCGGCCGGGGGAATTCCCTGCCGGATGGCCGCTCGGAAGGCTTCGACGTCGGTGACCAACTGATCGGTGGGAAGTCCCAGCAGAAGATCGTCGGGTTCCGCCCACAGGGCGGCCGCCATGGCGGCGGGGGCGGTGTTCCGGCCCACCGGCTCGGTCAGCACCGCGGCCGGTTCACATCCGATCTCTCCCAGGTCCGCGATCATCCTCGGTCCCAGCGAGCGGTTGGTGATCATCACCGGAGGAGCGGTCTCCTCCATGCCCGTCACCCGCCGGGCGGCGGCTTGAAGTAATGACTCTTCACCGGAGATCCGCAGGAGTTGTTTGGGGGACTCCGGGGTGGAGATCGGCCAGAGACGGGAGCCGACCCCTCCGCAGAGGAGCACGGGGGTGATCATTGGAAAAGAGATTACCTGTGCGCCCGGAGATCGCTCCCCTAGAAGAAAAGCATGCGCACCGCCACTCCGACCGAGGCGATGGCCAGGAGCCAGCGGATCAACCCGGCGCCCTTTTCGATGGCGAGACGGGTGCCGAAGTACGCCCCCGTGGAGTTGCCGATCGCCATCACCAGGCCCACGGCCCAGTTGATCTGGTCGGCCAGCGCGAAGATCCCGACCGCCAGAACCGTGTAGCAGGCGATCAGGAACATCTTGGCGGCGCTGCCCTTCACCAGGTCGAGTCCGCATCCCAGCACCAGTCCGCTGATGAGCAGGAACCCCACCCCCACCTGTATGAAACCCCCGTAGAAGCCGATCGCAAGGAAGGCGGCAGCCCTCCCCCACCAACCCAGCCGGGGCTCCATTCGTTCCTTCAACCAGGCCGACGGCTTGAACAGCACCGAAAGCGCCACTCCGATCAGCACCACCGCGAAAGCGGTGCGCATCTGCTCATTGGAGACCCGGGTCGCTACCCAGGCGCCCGCGGCGGTGCCGATCATGGCGGGGATGACCAGGCTGGCCGACATCTTCCAGGGGACCAGCTGCTTGCGTGCGAAGTTGGCGGTTCCCAGGATGTTGGCGCAGGCGATGGCCACCCGGTTGGTGGCGTTGGCCACGTTGGCGCCCAGCATCGGCTCGAGGACTATCAGGCTCACGGCCGATCCTCCCCCGGCCATGACGTTGATGAAGGCGGTTGCAAAGCCGGCCAGGACCAGAAACACCCCGGTGAGCAGGTCCAGTTCAACGGTCATTTACGCGGACCTGCCAGGACATACAAAGAGGGATGTTAGATGTTCCGAGTACTATTTCGCGAAGCGAGACACGATGCCAAATCATGGACCGACCAGGGCGCCGGGTTCGGAGTCGAGAGCGGCGGTCCTCTCTATCGGTGAGAGGAGGAGAGGCATGGACATTCACAATCTGGAAGATGCCATCTCTGCTTCCGAGGAGGCGGTGGCGGACGGCAGGGGGCTGGCGGGCACCGGCTTCTGGAAGGCGGTGGGCACCGTCAAGCGCCATCCCGAACTGGTTGATCGATACGCTCCTCGGATCGCCGAAATCGACCGCCGGGCCTTCCTGCGATGGGCGGCGTTCACGGTACGCGCCGGGTCCGGCACCGCATTCATGGTGTCGGCCACCCTGGCGGGCGTGGCCCTGGTCGTCTGGTCCCATGGCTTGGCGGATCCCTGGAACGGGTTGGTGATGCTGGGGGGAGGAGGCGGGGTGCTGGTGACGACCACCCACGGGCTGGGCCATCTGGCGGTGGGGCGGATGGCAGGCATCCGGTTCACCCATTGGTTCGTGGGGTCACTCACCAGGCCCCAGCCCGGGGTGAAGGTGGACTACGACACCTATCTGCGAGCCGCTCCCCGGTCCCGCGCCTGGATGCACGCCTCCGGGGCGCTGGTCACCAAGGCGATGCCCTTCGTGCTGTTGGGACTGGTGCTGTCCGCCGACTACCCGTCGTGGGCGGCGTGGCTCCTGGCTGCCCAGGGCGTCCTGCAGATCATCACCGATGCGTTGTGGTCGGTGAAACTCTCGGACTGGAAGAAGTTCCGGCGGGAGATGGCCTACCGCTGAGGACCGGTGGCCGGCAGGCCGGAGTCTTCGGAGGGGAGGAGCAATCCCGAACTGACGAACTCCCAGATCCGCTCGGCCAGTTCCTCTCGGTCCAGCGCACCCTCGGGCCGGTACCAACGTCCCACCGAGTTGAGAATGGAGAGTATGAAGATGCCGGCCATGACCGGATCCACCCGCTCGTCGAACTCGCCGGCCGAAACACCCTCTCCGATCACCCGGCGGAATATCAGCTCGTAGCGATCGCGGGCGGCCACCACCCCCTCTCGATAGATTTCGTCCAGCGCCCGGGCCTCGTTGAGGAAGGTGCTGGCCTCGTCGCGATGGTCGAGGATGACCTCGATATGTCCCCTGATCAGGGCCCGGAGCCGGCCGTTCTCGCTGGTCGAGGCGTCCAGCGCTCTGCGGGCAGACTCCCAGAAGAGCCGCTCGCCTCTCCTCACCACCTCCAGGAGCAGGTCCTCCTTGGACGAGACATGGGAATAGATGGAGGATTTGAGGAGCCCGAGTTCGTCTCCCAGGTCTTTCATGGAGGTCCCGTGGTAGCCGCGGAGTGCGAACAGTTTCCCGGCCGCCTTGATCACGGTCTCGCGGCTGTTCCTGACCTGACTGCTCATCGCCGGTCGTAGTCCACGGTGAGCCGCTCGGTCAGCGGTACGGCCTGACAGGTCAGCACGTATCCGGCCTCCAGGTCCTCTGACACCAATGCGTAGTTGTGCTCCATGGCTGCCTCCCCCTCGACCACCTGTGCCTTGCAGGATGCGCACATACCGCCGCGACAAGACCAGGGCAGGTCCCCGCGGACGGCGAAAGCGGCGTCCAGGACCTTGGATCCGGGCGACATCCGGACAACCGAGGTCCGTCCGTCCAGGGTGAAGGTGAGGGTCACCTCTCCCTCACCGGGTTGTCCGTCCCGGGCGGCGCCCTGGTCCGAAGCGGGCGGTGGTCCGGAGAAGAAGAGTTCGTCGCGGATGCAGGCGGACGGCACGCCCCGGTCCTCCAGGGCGGCGCGGGCCTCCCTGACCATCCCGTAGGGGCCGCACAGGAACCAGCGATCCACCGTGTCGGGGTCCACCAGCGCCGCAAAGATCGCTTCCAGGCGGGACCGGTCGATCCGCCCGTTCAGGAGCGGGGGGGACCGCTGCTCGCGGCTGAGAATGTGGATCAGGTGGAACCGGTCGGGATAGCGGTCCTTGAGGGCGGCCAGGTCCTCGAGGAACATGACCGACGCCGAGGAACGGTTCCCCAGCACCAGGGTCCAGGAGCACCCCGGCTCGGCCCGGAGGGTGGTGGCGATCAGCGACAGCACCGGGGTGATTCCGCTTCCCGCCGCCACCGCCGCGTAGTGAAGGCTGGAAAGAGGGTCGACTTGGATGGTGAACTCCCCCACCGGGGGCATCACGTCCAGGCAGTCGCCCGCCTTCAGAGCGGCATTGGCGTAGGTGGAGAATCTTCCTCCCGGGAGTTGCTTGATCCCGATGCGAAGCCGGCGGGTGCCGGCGTCGGCGCAGATCGAGTAACTCCGCCGGATGTCCTCGCCGTCGATCTCGGCCCGAACCGTGACGTGCTGTCCCGGAAGGTACTGGAATTCGGTGGCGAGCGCGGAGGGAACATCCAGGGTGACCGAGACCGATTCGGAGGTCTCGCGCTTGACCTCCGCCACGCCCAGGCGATGGAAGACCGGAGCGGACGCCATCACAGTTCCTTGAAGCGGTCGAACGGTTCCAGGCAACTCTTGCAGACCATCAGCGCCTTGCAGGGGGTGGCGCCGAACTCGCTCACCTGTCGCACTCCTGTCGAGTCGCACAGCGGACACCGGGTGGCGCCCACCGGCGCGGGCGCCGGCCTCCGGGGAGGGGCGATGCCGGCCCGGCTGAGCTTGAGCCGTCCTTCCTCGGTGATGTCGTCGGTCGTCCAGGCAGGGCTGTACCGGGTGTGGATCTCGATCTGGTCGGCTCCGAACCCCGCCTCTCCCAGCACAGCCCGGATCGAGTCCCTGATGGCGTCCATTGCAGGACAGCCCGACCAGGTGGGCGTGATCTCGACCACCGCCCGGTCTCCGGAGATCCGCGCTCCACGCAGCACACCGAGTTCGGCGATCGTGACCCAGGGAAGCTCCGG
Source organism: Acidimicrobiia bacterium (assembly GCA_965204615.1). GTDB lineage: Bacteria > Actinomycetota > Acidimicrobiia > Spongiisociales > ZC4RG35 > Bin76. Next base: position 402,517 of record OZ242000.1, read on the forward strand.
ATCGGGCACCGCCGCCACCAGGTCCCCTATCGGCCGGCGGCCGGTCACCAGTTCAACCCCGGGTAGGAGCGTTGCATCCATTGCATCTCGGCCAGGATCAGGCCCAGGTGCTCGGTGTGAAACCCCGACCGGCCCCCCAACCGGGCAAAGCCGCGGTCGGGAATCTGCAGCCCGGCCTCCGCGAGGGTCTCCTGCACGCACCGTGTCCACCCGGCCTCCAACGAGGACGGATCAACTCCCAACCCGGCCGCGGCCAGGTGCCGATCGGCGTCGAGCGCCTCGAACATCTCGGCGGTGAAACGCCACAGCCCGTCCACGGCGCCCTGGGTCCGCCGGTGGCTCTCCTCGGTTCCCCTGCCCAGCCGGATCAGCCAGGCGCCGGAGTGCCTGAGGTGATAGCGGGTCTCCTTGATGGCTTTCCCGGCGATTCCCGACAGGGTGGCGTCCTCGGAATCGCACAGCCTGTCCCACAGTTCGGCCTGGTATGCGTCGAAGAAGAACTGGCGGACCATGGTGTGGGCGAAGTCGCCGTTGGGTTGTTCCACCAACAGCAGGTTGGTGAACTCCCGTTCCGAGCGGAACATGGCCAGATCGTCCTCCGTGCGGTTACGTCCCTCCAACCTCCCTGCGTAGTCGAGCAGCATCCGCGCCCTGCCCAGGATGTCCAGGGCGATGTTGGCCAGGGCGATGTCCTCCTCCAGGTCCGGAGCGCGCGAGATCCATCCCGAAAGCCGCTGGGCGAGGATCAGGTTGTCATCGGCGTGGGCGAGCACGTAACGAAACAAGAGGTCCCGGTCATCGGTCCGGTCGTGGCTGACCGCGGATGCAGACATGGAGGTCACAGCCACTCGACCTCTTCGGGGACCCGGTAGAAGGTTGCCTCCCGGTAGGTCTTGTCCGCGTTGGGGTCGAACAGCGAATCGGCGTCTGCGGCGTCCGAGGAGGTGATCTCCGAGGAACGCACCACCCAGACGCTGATGCCCTCCCCCCGGCGGGTGTAGACGTCCCGGGCGGACTGGAGGGCCATCTCCCCGTCGGGTGCGTGCAGGCTGCCGGCATGCACGTGGTGCAAACCGCGGCGGGACCGGATGAAGACCTCCCACAGCGGCCACTCGGAGGCGCCTCCGGTGCGCTGCGCCGGAGGGTCGGTGTCCGTTTCCCCGGGCAGACGAGGTACCGAATAGGACATCAGGCCTCCTTGCGGGCCCGGCGGGCGGCGTAGGCCGAGGCCGCTTCCCTCACCCAGGCGCCCTCCTCCCAGGCGGCCCGCTTGTGGGCGATTCGCTCCCGGTTCATCGGACCATTCCCGCCGACCACCGCCCAGAACTCCTCCCAGTCGATCTCCCCGAAGTCGTGGTGCCCCCGCTCGGGGTTCCAGCGGAGATCCGGGTCGGGAATGGTCAGTCCCAGATATTCGGCCTGCGGCACGGTGAAGTCGACGAATTGCTGGCGGAGGTCGTCGTTGGAGATTCGTTTGATCTTCCAAGCCATCGACTGGTTGCCATGGGTGGATTCGGAGTCATGGGGCCCGAACATCATCAGGGAGGGCCACCACCATCTGTCGAGCCCGTCCTGGGCCATCTCCCGCTGCTCCCCGCTCCCCCGGCAGAGGGTCTCCATGATCTGGAACCCCTGGCGTTGGTGAAAGGACTCCTCCTTGCAGATCCGGACCATTCCCCGCGCGTAGGGCCCGAAAGAGCAGCGGGTGAGCATCACCTGGTTGGTGATGGCCGCCCCGTCCACCAGCCAGCCGATGCACCCGATGTCGGCCCAGCTCAGCGTCGGGTAATTGAAGATCGAGGAGTACTTCTGCTTCCCCTCGTGCAACAGTCGCACCATCTCGTCCCGGGTGATGCCCAGGGTCTCGGCGGCCGAGTAGAGGTACAAGCCGTGTCCCGCTTCGTCCTGGACCTTGGCCATCAGGATGGCCTTGCGCTTGAGGGTGGGCGCCCGGCCGATCCAGTTGCCCTCCGGTTGCATCCCGATCACTTCCGAATGGGCATGCTGGGCGATCTGGCGAATGAGGGTCTTTCGATAGCCGTCGGGCATCCAATCGGCAGGCTCCACCTTCTCCCCGGCGGCCAGCAGGGCTTGGAAGCGCGCCCTTCCTGAACGGTCGTCGTTCATACGGCTGATCGTAACGAACGATCGTTCGTTAGGCAAGGTGATATTGACAGGGGCGCCGCGTCGGTGCGTCACCCCTGCGAAGCTCCCCTAATCAGGTGAGTGGCGGAACCTGGCCCTCCAGACGCCGGTAGGTGCTGCCCAGGGTGAGGTACTCCTCCACCCCCATCTCCGCCCGCTCGATTTCTCCGGGCCGCAGTTCCCGGAGCGGTCGGGCGGGAGTTCCCACCGCGATCGTCCAGGGAGGCACCTCTCTTCCCTCGGGCAGCACGGAGCCGGCGGCCAACCACGAGCCCTCCCCCATGACCGACCCGTTGAGGGCGATGGCGCCCATCCCCACCAGGCAGCGATTCCCGATCACGGCGCCGTGGATGACAGCCGCATGGCCGATGCTGATCCGGCGCCCCAGAATGGCCGGGAATCCCCGATCGGTGTGGAGAACGGAGTTGTCCTGGATATTGGTCTCCTCCCCCACCACTACCCGCTCCGTCTCGGCCCGGATCACCACGCCGAACATCACCACCGCCTCGGCTTCCACCACCACGTCACCGAATATCCGGGCGGTGGAGGCCACGTAAGCGCTGGGATGGATGGCGGGAGCGGCCAGTCGGCGGGGTACGCGATCCATAGCAGGTCTCTTCCTCTCAGGATTCGGATCAAAGCCTACCCGTGGCGGGAGAGGGTCGGGACTGTCGGAAGGGGACTACCTTCCCAAGATGGCTTCGATGGGATCTCCTGGCATTGACAGACGAATCGGTGCCTGTTGAGGGATTTGCTGGGCTTGATCGAGCCGACGATGCATGGCACTGATGAATGCCAACCACTCAAACGCAGACACAGGGCCTAACCCATAGTTGTCATGGTGGGTTACAACGTTTCTGACTGCTTGGGTAAGACCAACCGTGAGGAATCTGTATCCATTGTGTTCATCCCGCTCGATCAAGGTTTCACGGTCATTGAATTCCAGCAGTGGAGATTTGTCTGAAAAAGATTTGTTCATCAGAGCCACACCGTCGAGATCAGGCCGATCCGCTAGTTCCTGCACTCGGTTCACGAACCGCTGTGACGCCTTTCGTACAGCTTCGTCGTAGTGCCCATCCTCGAAGAGACGGCTTGCAATTGCAACCTCGGTGTGGAAACTCTTAAGAGAAGCAAGATACAGTGCTTGGGGTGTGCTTGTCCCTGCCGGGCAACTCTCCTCATCCCTCCCGTTGCTAGGATCGGTCAACGGACAATTCTCTCGGCTATAGCTTGCGCCGCCTCCGCGCCGGCGACCTTCATCCGTATGACCCGATTGCTTGATCGGGGTCTACCCAAGACTGAGATCTCGGCCAGGTGGGTAAGAGTTGTCATGAAATTCGCGCTGTCGTACTTCCCATAGTCATCGGCTATATCCTTGATCCGGGAAGTTGTGGTTTCCTTCCCGAGTGCTGTCAATGCTCCTGTTACGAGTAGGGCGATTTCTCGAGTTGCCTGCGCCTTTGCCTCTGGCAGGTGTTTGGTTGGAATCGCTAGTTTGGGATGTTCATCCGACGCGTCGAAAATGTGGACTACTTCTTCCGGTGAGATCTTAAAATACCGCGCCAGAGCGTCAACGCGCTGTTGCTCTCCGGCTAGAACGCCGTCAGCGACCTCGGCGACCGCGCCGTTCTCCTCTGAAGAAGGCTGCTGGGTTGACGTAACCCCTTGTGGGCTCGTGGAGGTGCTAAGAAGATGGTCAAGCACCCGTTCGAAAGCAACCTTCCGCAGTTCGGCATTGCCCAGGCCACGGGTCGCCTCAGCCGCCTTGGTAACAAGGCTCTGCAATTCTTCCTTGCTAGTGGGCATTAATCCGTCCTCACCGCAGAAACGGGGGTTGCCGAAGCGAACATTACCGGACGGGATGTGACAACCTATCTGAATTCTTCGCGAATCGGGATGCTCAACCCTCGGTGTAGGACTCGATGGGAGGACAGGAGCACTGCAGATTCCGGTCACCCTCGACCGAGTCCACGCGGCCCACCGGAGACCAGTACTTGTCCCGGGACTGGCCGGCGCCCGGGTATGCGGCCACCGAGCGGGGATAGGCGTGGTGCCAGGTGTCGGCGGTTACCACCCGGGAGGTGTGGGGAGCGTGGTGCAGAGGGTTGTCATCCCGCGGCCACTCTCCGTTCTCTATCCGCCGGATCTCGTCCCGGATGGAGTGCATCGCGTCGCAGAATCGGTCGAGTTCCGCCAACGGCTCGGACTCGGTCGGCTCGATCATGAGCGTCCCGGGCACCGGGAAACTGAGGGTCGGAGCGTGGAACCCGTAGTCGGTGAGGCGCTTGGCCACGTCCTCGGCGCTGACTCCGGCAGAGTCTCCAAACTCTCGCACGTCGATGATCACCTCATGCGCCACCCGACCCTGGTCTCCCACGTACAGTATCCGGTAGTCGTCGCAGAGCCGGGCGGTCAGGTAGTTGGCAGCCAGGATGGCGATCTCCGAGGCCCTTTTCAGACCGTCGGGGCCCATCATTCTCATGTACATCCACGGGATGGGCAGGATCCCCGCCGATCCCCAGGGAGCGGCCGAGATGGGGCCGATTCCCGTGGGGGGACCCGCATCGTCCTGCAGGGGATGGTTGGGGAGATACGGCGCCAGGTGGGCGCCGACCGCCACCGGACCCACTCCCGGTCCCCCTCCCCCATGAGGAATGGTAAAGGTCTTGTGGAGGTTGAGGTGCGAGACGTCGGCGCCGAATCTGCCCGGCTGGGCAAGCCCCACCAAGGCGTTGAGATTGGCGCCGTCCACATACACCTGCCCCCCGGCGCCGTGGACCATCTCGCACACCTGCCCGACGCTCTCCTCGAAGACTCCGTGGGTGGACGGATAGGTGATCATGATGGCGGCCAGTTGCTCCCCGTGGCGGACCAGCTTCTCTTTCAGGTCCACCAGGTCGATGTTCCCCTGGTCGTCACAGTCCACCACCACGATGCGCATGCCGGCCATCACCGCCGAAGCCGCGTTGGTTCCGTGGGCGGAGGAGGGTATGAGACAGACCCGACGGTGGTCTTCCCCCCGGTCCAGGTGGTAGGCGCGGATGGCGGCCAGCCCGGCCAGTTCCCCCTGGGATCCGGCGTTGGGCTGGAGGGACACGGCCGCGTAGCCGGTGATCTCGGTGAGCCAGTCCTCCAAGTCGGCGAAGAGTTGCAGATACCCTTCCGCCTGATCGATGGGGACGAAGGGATGGATGTCGGAGAACTCCGGCCAGGTCACCGGGATCATCGAGGACGCCGGGTTGAGCTTCATGGTGCACGAGCCGAGGGGGATCATGGTGCGATCCAGGGCAAGGTCCCGGTCGGAGAGACGCCGTATGTAGCGGAGCATCTCGTGCTCGGAGTGGTAGGAGTTGAAGACCGGATGGGTCATGAAGGGGCTCCGGCGGACAAGTCGCTGGGGGAAGGAGGGCGTGATTCCCCCCTCGGGGAGGGTGGACGCAAACGCCGAGAGGACCCGGGTGGCCATCTCCTCGTCGGTGGTTTCGTCCAGGGAGATGCCCACCCTCTCCGAGTCGATGCGTCGCAGGTTTATCCCCGAGGCGAGGGCCCTGTCCATGACAAGGTCGGCCGCTCGTCCGGCTCTCACCGAGAGCGTGTCGAACCATCCCGCGTTGTCCACCCCCCATCCCGCAGAGCGGAGTCCCTCCGCCATCCGGGAGGTGAGTCGGTTGATCCGTTGAGCGATGGCGGTGAGTCCCTTCGGCCCGTGCCAGGATCCATAGAAGGAAGCTATCACCGCCAGCAGCACCTGTGCGGTGCAGATGTTCGAGGTGGCGCGTTGGCGACGGATGTGCTGCTCCCGGGTCTGGAGAGCAAGTCGCAGGGCAGGATCTCCGTTTACGTCCTTCGACATTCCCGCCAGGCGACCGGGAAGAGACCGGACGTGCCGCTCCAGGGTGGAGATGAACCCGGCGTGGGGGCCCCCGAACATCATCGGCACCCCGAAACGCTGCGACGACCCCACCGCGATGTCCGCTCCCCAATCCCCGGGCGGGGACAGCAGGGTGAGAGCCAGGAGATCGGTGGCGACCACCACCACCATCCCGGCCGCCTTCGCCTCCTCCACCGTGGGGATCAGGTCGCGTACCTCGCCGCTGGCGCCCGGGTACTGGAGCAGGACCCCGAAGGACTCCCCGTCCAAAAAGTCCATGTCGTCGGGATGGGCCACCTCCACATCGATGTCCATCCACCGGGCCCGGGCGCGGATGACCTCGATGGTCTGGGGGAAGGCGTCGGTGTCCACCCAGAAGCGCAGGGCCCGGCGCCGGCGGGAGATACGGCGGGCCATGGTCATGGCCTCGGCGGCGGCCGTGCCCTCGTCCAGCAGGGAGGCATTGGATATCTCCATGCCGGTCAGGTCGGAGACCATGGTCTGGAAATTGAGCAGCGCCTCCAGCCGTCCCTGGGATATCTCCGGCTGGTAGGGGGTGTAGGCGGTGTACCAGGCCGGGTTTTCGAGCACGGTCCGGAGAATCACCGAGGGGACATGGACGTTGTAATACCCCAGTCCGATCAGGGAGGTGATCACCCGGTTCTTCGAGGCCGTCTCCCGAAGGCTCGACAGTGCCCCGGGCTCACTGAGCGCGGCGGGCAGGTCCAGGCACTCGCGCATCCGGATCGATGAGGGTACGGTCTGGGCAATCAGGTCGTCGATGGACTCGACGCCGATCGCATCGAGCATCACCGAGATGTCCTCGAGGCGGGGACCGATGTGTCGGTCTGAGAACTCGAGAGGCTTGGGGGAGGTCATTGGGCTTCTCCATTGAGACGCGGCAACTTGCTCCTCCCTGCTGTCCCGGTTACCTGAGAGTTTCGCTCCGTTGGGCGGAGCTTGCTCCTTCGGCGGCGGCTCCGGTCCGCCTTCTTCAGCTTTGCCTCTTCGACGCGGTCCCTGTGGCCTGAGAGATTCCTGGGAGGTCTTGCCCCTTCGGCGTCTCGAACTAGCGAGACTCTCCCGCGTCGTCTCGATGGCTTAACAGATTGTAAGCCGCTGCGCCCGGGATGCGCGGCCCAAGGGCGGATGAGAATGACCCGGAGAGAGCAAACCCGTGGTTAACCTCACCGATGGTGGGCGCAGCGGCGGTAGTTCTCATCGGATTGCTGGGAGGGGCGGTGGCTGCCGTCCAGAGCCAGATGATGGGTGAGCTGGAGCAGCGCGTGGGGATGGTGGCCGGGACGGCAGCCAATTTCGTGGTGGGAGCCGTGGCGATGGCACTTGTGCTGCTGGTCGCCCGGGGTCCATCCCTGGGCGCGTGGCAGCGCGTGCCCCCCTATCTGTTCCTTGCCGGCGTCGCCGGGATTCTCATTATCGGCAGCATCGCATTCACGGTGTCCCGCGTGGGAGTTCTGGCCGGTTCGATGCTCCTGGTCACCGCCCAGTTGACCGGAGGTACGATCATCGACCACTTCGGCTGGATGGGAGCCTCCGTCCGAGAAATCACCCTCTCCAAGCTCCTGGGAATCATGTTCCTGGTGCTGGGCGCCCGTCTGGTGCTGCGCTGAGGACGGCGCCGGTCAGAGGACTATCAGGGTGAGGGCCACGACCGAGAGCGCCAGTCCCATCATGCGGTGCGGGGAGATCCTCTGGCGGTCCACGATCCGGGCCAGGACGGCCACCACCACCGGATAGAACGAGGAGGCAACCGCCACCAGCCCGAACGGGCCGATCTGGACAGCCAGCAGGTAGGTCAGGTTGGCCAGGACCGCGCCTCCCGCAACCAGAGCCAGCGCCCGGGCCTTGGGCGACAGTGAGAACGGTTCCCGCCGGAGTCCCATCAGAACCCCCACCGACCCGAGTCCGCCCAGCTTGATGCTGACCAGGGGCCACAATCCGGCCTCCGAGGAAATCTGGGCGACTCCGATGAAGAACACCGAAAAGGTCAGACCGGCGGCAAGTCCGAAAAGGGCCATGGCGGGCCGGCCCACCCGGCTCCTTTCCTGGACGGTCAGCCACAGAGCGGGCATGGCCACCAGCACGCCCAGCCAGGACACCAGCGAGTGACGCTCTCCCAGCGCCACCCCGAAGAGAAAGGGAACCAACGCCAGGGTGACCGCCGACACCGGCGCCACCACGGCCATCCTGCCCCTGGCCAGTCCCAGGAAGTAGAAGACCACGCCCGCCACGCCCGCCACCCCGCTGATCAATCCCCAGGAGAAGTCGGCGATGGTCACGGTGGCGCCCACCACGACATGGTGGATCGCCGCTATGCAGAGAGCCAGTCCCAGACCCGCCAGGTTGGCCCATGCCGCGACCGCCAGCACCGGTCCCCGGCGGGTTGCCATGCCCCCTGCGAAGTCGAATACGCCATAGAAGATGGATGTGAGTACCGCCAGCAGGAATGCCATCTACTCTCCGTTTCCGATCATGCTCACCGGGTTATCAACACCAGCGATACCACGGTGAGTGCCAGACCCATGAGCCGATGTCTCGAGATGCTCTCCTTTTCCACTACCCGGGCCAGGAGGGCTATCACCACCGGGTAGAACGTGGAGACCACGGTGACCAGTCCGAAGGGCCCGATTCTCACCGCCAGGAGATATGCGAGGTTGGCGAGGATGTCGCCGCCTGCGATGAGCGTCGGCAAACGCGCCTCCGGGGCCAGGTTGGGCCGGGTTCTCCTGGTGAAGAGGACCCGGGTGTACACGAGAGTGGTCAATAGCGCCAATCCACCCACTCGCATGGCCACCAGGGGCCACAGCCCCGACTCGGGAGAGGTCTGGGCGATGGCGACCAGAAACAGAGAGAAGGCCAATCCGGCCGTCACCCCGTAGAGGGCCTTGCCGGGACGATTCTGGGAGGAGCGCCTGTGGACGGTGAACCACAGGGCGGGCATGGCGACCACAACGCCCAGCCAGGCCGGCGCCGGGTAGCGCTCTCCGCTCGCCACTCCGAACAGGAACGGAACCAGGGCCAGGGTGACCGCCGACACGGGCGCCACCACCGCCATCTGACCCCTGGCCATTCCCTGAAAGTAGAGGGCCAGTCCGGTCACTCCCGCCAGACCGCTCGCCACCCCCCAGGCCAGATCGGCGGCGGAGACCGTTGCGCCCGCCAACTGGTGATGGATCACAGCCGCCAGGATCGCTATGAACAGTCCCACCACGTTGGCCCAGAGGGTGACCGCCAGAACGTGGGCCCGGCGGGTGGCCAGGCCGCCGGAGAAGTCGCACACCCCGTATATGAGAGAACTCAATCCCGCCAGCAGGAAGGCCATGTTGCTCCGGAGGACCTGAAGGAGTAGTAGAGAGCCATACGAAAGATGCCCGGCCAACGGGGCGGGGCCGAGCGAAGATTAGCACGGAGGGAGGCCTTCATCCCAGGCAGCCAAACCCAGGCGGTCCCGGGTGACCATTCCCGCCGACCCGGTTGGGGTCGTGCGGGCGTTAGTGTCTTGGAGCAGATGCGAAACGATCGGCGCACAATATTCGGTTGGGCTATGTACGACTGGGCCAACTCGGCCTATGTTGTTGTGGTGGTCGGGATCCTGCCCGCCTATTTCGGGTCGTACATCGTCCCCGAAGAGGGATGGATGGGGTTGAGCGCCGAGTCCCTGTGGGGTTACATGGTCGGATTGGTTTCCCTGGCGCTCTTTCTGATCACGCCGGTGCTGGGAGCCATCGCCGACCACAGCGCCCGGAGGCTCTCCTTCCTCAGGGCATTCGCCTATGGAGGCGCCCTCTTCGCAACCTGCTTCGCCTTCGTCTCCACCGGCGATGTACTCCTGGCCATGGCGATGTTCCTGGCGTCCCACTTCGGACTGGCCGCCTCCAACGTGTTCTACGACGGCATCCTGCCGCTCATAACCACCGACGACACCATCGATCGGGTCAGTTCCAGGGGATACGCCCTCGGGTACATAGGGGGCGGCATCTATCTCCTGTTCGCCATGATGTTCATCTTCTACTCGGAGAGACTCGGGGTCGAGGAGTCCCTGGCCGCCCGGATCGCCATCGGCGGAACGGGGATGTGGTGGTCGGGGTTCTCGTGGTATGCATTCCGGCGTTTGAGGGAGGTGGGTACCGCTCAGGAGGCTCCCGCGGGCGACCCGGGTGGGAGTCGGTTCCTGGCCTACCTGCGTCTTGGGTTCAGACGGACCTGGCGGACCTGCGTCGGCCTGTCGGGCCACAAACACCTGCTGTTGTTCGTGATCGCCTACATGTTCTACATCGACGGGGTCCAGACCGTCATCAACATCTCCGCCATCTATGCCTCCGAAACCCTGGAAATCAGCACCGCATTCATAGCCCTGGTACTGCTGGTGGTGCAATTCATGGCTTTCTTCGGAGCGCTGCTGTTCGGACGGCTCTCCGATCGGATCGGCCCCAAACGCTCCGTCTCCTTCGCGCTGGTGATCTGGATCGGAGTGTTGGTCATCGCCTACTACCTGCCGGTGGGACAGAACTACCCGCTCCTGGCGGTGGGAATGCTGATCGGGATGGTGCTGGGGGGCACCCAGGCGCTCAGCCGAAGCCTCTACGGTTCGATAATTCCCCAGCAGGCATCTGCCGAATTCTTCGGATTCTTCTCGGTCTTCACGAAGTTCTCCGCCATCTGGGGGCCGATCATCTTCGCGACATTCCGGGAGTTGACCGGCTCGAGTCGACCTGCAGTGCTGTCGCTCGTCCTCTTCTTCGTGGTGGGCTTCATCCTGCTCGGCTTCGTCAACATCGAAAAGGCGCGGGCGGGACGCTCGGACTGGAACGTGCAGAGCGGCTAGCCACTCCTCGCCTAGATGGCCATTCCCGTGTCGCTGTCGAAGAAGTGCAACTTGGACAGGTCCACCACCAACCGGATGCTCTCTCCCCCGCGGGGCGCGAAGTCGGGATTGACCCGGGCGACGAATTTGGTGCTGTCTCCCAGCGAGGAGACGTCGCTGCCCTCGTCCTCGAGGAGTTCCCGGATGTCGGGGGTGATCACCGGCGGCGCCGGCTTTGTGAAGTGGACATAGGCCTCGGATCCCAGTTGCTCCACCAGGTCCGCCTCTACGCCGATGGTGGCCATGCCATCGGTCCCCGACACCGCCGATGCGATCTCGAAGGCTTCAGGCCTGATTCCCACCACCAACTGCGTCCCCGAGTAGGACGCCAAACGGGGGTGGTTGGAGAGCACCGCCCCGTCCAGGGAGACCTGCTCGTCCGCGAAGGACAGCGTGCCCCCGGCAGCGTTGGATGTGATGGTCCCGTAAACGAAGTTCATGGAAGGTGATCCGATGAATCCCGCCACGAACAGGTTGGCCGGATGGTCGTAGAGAACCCGGGGGGTGTCGACCTGTTGAAGGTTGGTCTGTTGCTCGCCGGCTTTGCGAAGCACCGCCACCCGGTCACCCATGGTCATGGCTTCCACCTGGTCGTGGGTCACGTACAGCGTCGTGGTCTTGAGCCGGTTGTGGAGAAGTCCCAGTTCCGACCGCATCTGGACCCGCAGCTTGGCGTCAAGGTTGGAGAGGGGCTCGTCCATGAGGAAGGCGACCGGCTCCCGCACGATCGCTCTACCCATCGCCACCCGCTGTCTCTGTCCCCCTGACAGCGACTTGGGCTTTCTGTCCATGAGTTCGGAGATCTCCAGGATGGCGGCGGCCTCGTCGACCCTCCGGCGGATCTCATCGCGGGGCATGCGGCGCATCTTCAAACCGAAGGCCATGTTGTCGAACACGCTCATATGGGGATAGAGGGCGTAATTCTGGAAGACCATGGCGATGTCACGGTCCTTGGGGGACACGTCGTTCACCACCTTCTCGCCGATCCGCAGTGTCCCCTCGGTGACCTCCTCCAAACCGGCCACCATCCGCAGGAGGGTTGACTTTCCGCACCCGGACGGGCCGACCAGCACCACGAATTCTCCATCGTCCACATCAAGGCTGACATCGGTAATTGCCCGGGTTCCTCCCGGATAGACCTTTCCGACGCTTTCAAAGGTGATCGACGACATATCGTGTGGCTCTTTCGGGAGGATGGGATTCGACTCCAAGCGTAGCCGGTCGGTGGCTGCTTTTCGTCCATGGACGGATCATCAGTGGGGACGGGGACCGGAAAGAGCGGTCTCTCGTGGCGAGATCAGTTCCAGATCAGGAGTCCTGCATCCACCAAGGCCAGCACCGCGGTACCCGCCACCGCCACTCCCGTGGCGATCAGCCAGGATGCTCGGCGGAGGGGGACGTCGAAGACATAGGCGGCCAGCACTCCGCTCCACCCTCCGGTCAGCGGCAACGGTATGGCGACCACCATCAGCAGCGCCAGGTCCCGCAGCCGGACGAACCGGGAGCTGTGGCGGCGCCGGGTGTGGGCGTAGAGGCCGTCCAGGAACCGGCGGAGCCAGGCCAGGCGGTGAGGGGTGCAGTATCGGTCCACCACCCCGAGGAGCCAGAAGACCAGCGGCAGGGGCGCCAGATTGCCTGCCACCGCCCAGAACCAGGTGGAGAGGGAGCCCATCTCCAGCACAAGCCTTCCGAAGGGGATCCCTCCTCGCAGTTCGAGCACGGGAAGCGCCGAGATCAACGCCACAGCCGCCTGATCGGCCACCCCCCAGCCGTCGAGCAGTTCGACCAGGAATTCCCGCACCGGCGGTTAGCGGTGCGTCGTGAGGTGGGAGGATGCCGGAATGGCCACTATCACCAGGGGGATGGTGACATTCTTGAGTATGAAGGACATCCCGTAGCCGAAGAACGGCCGGTTGGTGAGAGGCCGGTTGGCGGCGCCCACCACCAACAGGTCCCAGTTCTCGGAGTTGGCGATGTCGGCCAACTCTCCCTCGGGTTGGGCGACGGGCCGGACATCGGCGCGGACTCTGGCTCCCAGGCGCTGTCCGTACTCCACCGACTCCTCCACCAGGTCGCGGCCTGCCATGAAGTTCTGGGCGCTGGCCTTCATATCGAAGTAATAGGGACCGTCGGCGGTCTCGTTGATGAGATGCAATGCGAAGACCATGCCGTCGTTGTTGGCCGCCAGGGAGTAAGCCACTTCTGCGGCCGCCCGGGAGGCCGGATTCGACTCCACCGACAGAAGCACTCTTTGCACCGGGGGCATGGACGCGCCCGAGAAACCGTTCGGTGGTTGCGGGAATCGGAAGATCAGGGTGGGAAGTTCCAGGCGGGCCAGCACGCGGTCGATCACTGTCGAGAAGACTTCGGTCTCCCCGGTCTGCTCGGGCGCCCCCAGCACGACCAGGTCGTATCCGAGATTCGCTTCCTTGAGGATCGCCTCCGCCGGATCACGGTCCCGTCTTCTCTTCAGGCGGTGCTCCTCGCTTTCCAGCGCCCTCATGGCGGCCTCGGGACCCGTCTCCAGGTGGACCTCCTTGCCGACCAGACGTTTCCACCAGCCCCCGGAAGATCCGCTGACCTCCAGGACCGTCACCTCCGCATCCTTGAACAGAAGGCCTATCTGGGTGGCGGCGAAGAGGCTGTTGGCGCCGCCCCGGGTGGGGAGGAGAATGCGTTGGGCTCCCAGGATGTGCGCCTGTGAACGGATGGCCTCGGACTCCAGGCGGGCCTTTTCCTCTCCTGCTGCTTCCATTCCCCGAGCCGACACCTTCAGCAGCACCGGCGCCAGGAGCGAGGTGACGATGGCAGCCAGCACGATCACCGTGTAACCGGTGTCGCTCAGCACTCCCAGGCTGAGACCCACCAGGGCCACCACGATTCCCATGGCTCCCAGGGCGGACAGGCCCGATCCGAGCGCCAGGGACTCCTTCACGGTCAGGCCGGCTCTGCGGGCGCCCACCAGGGTTCCGAACATCTTGGCCGCCACCGCCAGGACGATGAGCGCCACCGTCCAGATGATGGCGCTGGGCGAAGCCAGGAGAGAGATGTCCACCCGCAGCCCGCTGAAGGCAAAGAACACGGGAGCGAAGAAGGAGTCGGTGATCGTCTCCAGGACATGGCGGACCTCGACCATCTGGTAGCGGAGCGTGGCGAGGATGATCCCGACGATGAATGCCCCCAGGATGGCCTCGAGACCCAGGGCGTGGGTGACCGCGCCCCCTGCGATGGCTGCCACGAGACTCACCGTGAGAGCCGCCTCCAGGTTCGCTCCTCCCCGAAGTGCAAGACGCATCGCCTGATTGAGCAGCCACCTCCCCACCGTCGCCGCCAACCCCACGAACACGACCAGGCCGCCCAATGCGGTGAGCAACTGGGCAGGCTCGAACCCTTCCTGGGCGATGCCGGCCAGTCCCGCCAGGATCAGCCATCCCACCGAATCCATGGTCATGCTCACCGCCAGCGTCACCTGGCCGAAGTTGCGCCGCAGCATCCCCAGGTCCAGGAGGATCTTCGCCACCACCGGGAGAGCGGCCACCGACAAGGCCAGCGCCATGAATGCCGCGTACAGGCCGCGCCCGGAGGTTCCCACGAAGGAGGAAGGCGTCAGGAGGGCCACCAACCCAACGGCAACCAGGGGAACGAAAAACGCCCCTGCCGAGACGTTCAGGGCAGCCCGGCGGAGGCGGGAGATGATGCCCAGATCGGTCTCGTAGCCGATCACCACCAGCACCATGATCACCGCCAGCCACGCCACTCCGTACAGGACCGACTCCACGGTGGAGTCCGAGAAGATCCGATCGTAAGTATTCGGATAGAACTGGCCCAGGACGCTCGGCCCGATCACCACCCCGGCCAGGAGTTGTCCGACCACCGGGGGCTGGCCGAGTTTGTTGGCCACTCCCCCCAGGAAGCGGGCCGCTCCCACCAGCAGGGCCAACTGCACCAGGAAGAGAAATATCTGGTGCTCATCCAGGAGACTCGACGAGCCGTTTTGCTCTGCGGCAAGAATGGGCGTCATTGAAACCCTGATCATAGGGGCTTATAAAGAAAAGTTGATAGCGGTGCTGTCGACTGTTCGATACTGTTCTGCGATGTCCGCCTGCGGCTTCCCGCCCGGAGGCGGGGGGCGTCTTACGACGGATCTTATATGGCGCATCGCATCGGGAAGAGTCCCTCCCGACCCAGGGCCGAAACCCCGGACGCCGATGTTCCGTGCGGCGTTCACATCCCGGTCCAACTCCAGCCCGCAGCGTCGGCAGGAGAACACCCTCACGGAGAGGGGCATGGCCTGGCGGTGCCCGCAGACCGAGCAGGTGGTGGATGTATGCCTGGGGTCTACTCTCACATGCCGGATACCAGCTTTCCAGGCTTTGTATTCCAGCATGTCGACGAGAGAGGCCCATCGTTGGTCGGATATCTGTCTTGAGAACATCTTGGACTTGAGCATCCCCGCGATGTTGAGTTCTTCGGTGGCTATGCCGTCGTAGGTGGTCACCAGGTGGTGGGCGAGGCGGAAGTCGGCCTGGGTGGCCCGTTCCTTCTCCCTGCGGTGGGCCCTGGCGAGGGTCCTGGCCCTCTTCCGCCGGGTGTTGGAGCCCTTCTTCGCCCTGGACAGCTTCCGCTGCGCCCGCTTGATGTGTGTCCTGTCGGGCTTGCGGGCGGGAACGCGGGTGCCGTCGGAGACCACCAGGCGGTGCTTCAATCCCAGGTCGATCCCCACCGGGTTCTGCGGTTCTCTCGCGGGGATGTCGCATGGGGGATGTTTTACCACAGCGTGCACCTCCGTGCGCAGCGGGGTGCGGACCACCCGCAACTCGGACACCTTCGCTCCCGAACCCAGGGCGGTAGCGAGGCGATGGTGCTTGTCCCTGAACCGGAGGCGGGGAACACCCTTCACCCGGAGGCGCCACCACACCGCAGATTGGTTCTTGGGACTCCCCGGGGCTATGAGCATGGAAGGGGAGGCGTCCGGTATCTCGATGGTGTGCCACCGATGCCTCGGCTTGAAACGGGGATACCCTGGTTTCTTGCCTTCCGCACAGCGCTTGTAGAAGGCCAGGGTGGCGCGGTCGAATCGGCACAGGACACCCCGGCCCACCATTACGGACAGGCGCTCCCACTCGGGATGCTCCTGCCGCACATGGGTGAACATCTTCACCCTGTCATAGTGCGACTGGTTGAGTTCTTTCGGGAACTTCTCGTCTTCGGACCGGCGGTGCTCCCTCCACCAGGCGTAGGTGCCCCTCCAGGACTCCAGGACCGCGTTGTAGAGCTCGGAGCACATGCCGAAGATCTCCGTCAAGCGACGGTGCTGAGACGCCGAGCACTTCGCCGTCAACCTGAAAGTCTGCACCATCTGAGCCACACTACGAAGGGTATGAGGGGGGTGTGACGCAAATGTCAACCTTCCTTTACAAGTCCCTACAGATTTCACACCGAGAACCTGACCTGTAGAACGTCCCCCGACTGCACGGGATAGTCGCGGCCCTCCACCCGGACCACCCCCTTGGAGCGAGCCGCATCCCAGCCCCCGGCATCGATCACCGCCCGGGCGGAACCAACCTCCGCCCGGATGAACCCTCGCTCCATGTCGGAGTGGACCTTGCCGGCCGCCCGGCGGGCATTCGAGCCCACCGGCGTCAGCCAGGCCCTGGTCTCCCTCGCGTTGGAGGTGTAGAAGGTGCGCATCGCCAGGGTGTCCATCACCGCATGGGAGATGGTGGCGGCCGCTCCCCCGCCCAGCCCGAAGGCTTGCAGCATCTCCGCCCGGTCGGCGTCGTCCAACAGGGCGGCCTCCGCCTCGAGACGGAGGCTCATGGTCACGACGGGGTCACCGGCGGGGACCACTCCCTTCATCCCTCCGGGAACTCCGGCCGCCTGGTCTTCGCCGGCGTTGACCACCCAGATCACCGGTTTGAGCGTGAGGGGCGCGAAGTCCGCCAAGGCCTTCCGGTCCAGGTCCGACCACCGCGCCTGTCTCAGGAGGCCTCCCTCACCGGCGATGTCCAGGGCGCGCTCCACCGTTTCGGCGGCTGCTCGCCGCTGGGGACGGGAGGTGGCCTGGTTGCGAAGTCGCACAATCGATCCTTCGAACATCTGGGCGTCGCTGATGGCCATGGACAACAACACCTCCTCGGCCTGGGAGCGGGGATCGGTCCCCGACCCCCCGTCGGGAACGGAGGGGTCGGTGAAGGAGCGGAGCACCACCACCATGCAGTCTGATTGGCGGAGCTTCCCCACCGTACGGGTGTCCAGGTCTCCCCCCGACTCCTGGAGCGGAGGACCATCGTTGACCTCCAGGGTTGCGGCGGTGACGCGGGTCGACCCTTCCAGACGGCCCAGCTCTTCGAGGACGGGATCGACGATTCGGGTGACGCCGATCCTGGTCTCGACAGTTGAGAAGGGAAAGGACGCAATTCCCTCCGGGCGGGCGGTTAGAGCCGCGAACAGCGAGGTCTTTCCGGTGTTCGCCAGACCGGTGATTCCCAGGGTGGCCATCGGATAACGAGAGTAGACCGACATCTCGGTCGATTCCGACCTTTGGGTCAAGATCGTTTGCGCGAAATGAGCTCGTGTATCGATGCCGACCTGCCAGAATCGGAGTTGATGAGAACGGTGGTGATCACCGGTGGAACCGGTTGGCTGGGACAGGCGCTTGCCAGGAAGCTGCTCGGTGACGACCGGTTCCGGGTGGCATTGACCTACCTCAGGCCGGTGGAGGCCGACCGCTTCGAGGACCGCTTCGGCACCTATCACGCCCGGATCATTCTGCGAAGGGTCGACGCCACCGACTCAGGGGCCGTGGAGGGCTTCCTGGCGGAAATCGACCAGAGATGGGGGAGCATCTCCGGACTGGCATGCCTGGCGGGAAGCTGGGCGGGGGGCACGACGGTCGAGCACACCTCGGACCTGCGGCTCGAGAGGATGCTGGATGTCAATCTCCGCTCGACATTCACCACCGTGCGGGCCGCGCTCCCCTATCTTCGGGGCGCTGACTGGGCACGGGTGGTGCTGACCGCCAGTCGAGCCGCCTTCGACACCCCTCCCCACCAGGCGGCCTTCAACATCGCCAAGGCGGGAGTGGTGGCGCTGGGCAGGAGCCTGGCCGCCGAACTGGTGGAGACCAACGTCTCGGTCTCGGTGCTGGTGCCATCGGTGATCGACACCCCGATTTCCCGGGAGGCGATGCCCGACGCCGATCACAGCCTGTGGCCGACCCCCGAGGACATCGCCCGGGTTGCGGAGTTCCTGTTGAGCAAGGAGGCGTGGATGTTGAACGGCGCCGAGATACCGGTCTAAGAAGGGTATTCTCTCTGACTATGCGATCCGATCAAACCCTCCGTCCCGATCTGGTGGAGGGTGGACAGGTGGGCGGGGACGCCGAAGATCCGGGCTCTGAAGCGGAGGTCACCGAGCCGGGCAAGCTGATCCGGATCGCCACGATGACCAGGTCGATTCTCGAGGAGGTGCGGGCGGCCACACCGGATGAATCGGGGAGGGAACTCATCTCGAAGATCCATGATCGCTCCCTGGATGAACTCCGGGACGTGCTCAGCCAGGAGTTGCTCACCGAGTTCGACCGCATGTTCGAGCCGTTGCTGGGAGATGACCCACCCACTTCGTCCGAGGTTCGCATCGCCCAGGCCCAGTTGATCGGATGGCTGGAGGGGCTGTTCCAGGGCATTCAGGCCAGCCTGGTCACCAGGCAGATGGTGGCCCAGGCCCGGGCCGCACAGCGGGCCAAGCTGATGACGGGCCGTCCCGAACCTGAAGATCGGCCGGCAACCGGACTGTATCTCTGAGGGAGATACCGTGACGCCTCTGCGGGTTGCGGTCATCGGGGGCGGTATTGCCGGCGCCGCCGCCGCCTTCTATCTGGCCGAAAGGGCGGAGGTGGTTTTGCTCGAAGCCGAGGCCACTCTTGCCTACCACACCACCGGGCGCTCGGCCGCTCTCCTATTCGAGTCCTACGGATCGCAGGGGATCCGCCCGCTGACCTCGGCCAGCCGCTCCTTTCTCGACAACCCTCCCCCGGGGCTGGCCGACTTCCCCTTCCTCTCCCCGCGGGGCGGGATGTTGGTGGGCGGGGAGCATCAGACCGCGGCGCTCGAGCGGTGGGAAGCCGATGCAAGGGAGCAGGGAGCATGGGTGGAGTTGCTGGATGCCGACAAAGCGCGTCGGATTTGCCCGGCTCTGAGGCCCGAGGGGTTGGCTGCGGCGATCTGGGAACCCGGGGCGGCCGACATAGATGTGGCAGCGGTCCACCAGGCCTTCGTGCGGGGCGCCCGGCGGTGCGGCGCCCAAATCCGGGTCTCCTCGCCGGTTGAGGCAATGGAGAAGACCAGTGGTGGATGGAGCCTGAGGGCGGGAGGCGAGACGGTGACGGCCCAGGTGGTGGTGAACGCCGCCGGAGCGTGGGGAGACGAGGTCGCCCGGATGGCTGGATTGGGTCCGATGGGCATTACTCCGATGCGGCGCACCGTCTTCATGGTTCCCGGATCCGAGGAGTACAAGTCATGGCCCCTGGTGGCCAGCGTAGAGATGGGGTGGTATTTCAAACCTGACGGCATCCAACTGCTCTGTTCTTTGTCCGAGGAGAACCCCTCTCCTCCATGCGACGCCCGACCCGAGCCTCTCGACATTGCCCTGGCGATCGAGCGCATCAACCAGGCAACCACGTTGGGGATTCGATCGGTTCGTTCCTCCTGGACGGGACTCAGGACGTTCGCGCCGGACCGGGAGATGGTGATCGGCTTCGATCCCCGCACGGAGGGGTTCTTCTGGCTGGTGGGCCAGGGCGGCACCGGGATCCAGACATCTCCGGGTGCAGGGGAGTTGACCGCATCCCTGGTTCTGGACTCGGAGGTCCCCGCCCGGCTGGTGGACCATGGGTTCGACGCAGCGGTGGTGGCTCCCGGGAGGTTCACCTGATGGCCGAATGCACGGCCCTGCTCCTCCGGACCGGGCAGAGGATGCCGGGAAGGACGGGATGATGTCCCAGACCTCCCTCCTCCGCACCTTCATATCCTCTCCTCAGAATCCCCGCGTCAAGGCTCTGGTGCGTCTCCGCACCCGTCGCGAGCGGCAGAGAAAAGCGACTTTTCTGGTGGAGGGCTACAGGGAGTTGAAGAGGGCGTTGGCCTGGAGGGGTGACCTGGTGGCGGTTTACTGCTGCCCGCCTCTATACCTGGGCGACAACGAGGAGAAACTTCTCTCGGAGGCGGCACAGGCGGCGGAGGTGGTGGAGATGTCGGAGGCGGCATTCCGGAAGGTGGCCTACCGCGACCGCCCCGAGGGTCTCCTGGCGGTGCTTCGCCAGCCTCCGCTTCCCCTCTCCGGACTCCGGCTGGGAGCCGAGCCCCTGGTGCTGGTGGTGGAGGCGGTGGAAAAGCCCGGCAATCTCGGAGCGATGCTCCGCACCGCCGAAGCTGCGGGAGCAGATGCCGTGGTGGTGGCCGATCCGACCACTGATGTATTCAACCCGAACGTGGTCCGCGCCTCGCTGGGGTCGCTCTTCACGGTGCCACTGGCGGTAGCCGAGGGTGGGGAGGCGTTGGATTGGCTCCGCCGGGCGGATCTGCGGGTGATAGCCACCAGCCCGGCGGCCCGGGAACCGTGCTGGAAGACCGATCTGTCCGGCGGAGTGGCGGTGGTGATCGGCACCGAGCAGCACGGGCTGTCGGATCTGTGGTTGGACGGCGCCGACCACAGGGTCTCCATCCCCATGTCTGGAACCGTCGACTCCCTCAACGCCGGATCGGCCGCAGCAGTCCTGATGTTCGAGGCCCGCCGCCAACGATCAAAAGACTGACACATCCTGGTTATCAGTCCCTCCTGCAGGGGCAAAAAGAACAAGCATCGCTCAAAATTCGCGAATTCTGGGGTGTCTTCTGGCTGCCCTCCCCCGATACATCAGGCGGCCAAGAAACTCCAGGTCGAAGCCATGATGCTACTTTGGTCCCTGCGATACTGTTACTAGACCCGTGTTTGGCAACCAATCTTCCCACCTGCCACGGTTACGATCACCCCGGTGGAGGACCACGGTCGCCTTTCTCGGGGTGCTGGCCGTACTCATCCTCACCTTGGACACCCCGCATGGCGGTGCATCTTCGGGCGCTGCTGCCGGCTACGGGTTCCGCAGAGCAGAGTTGGCCTTTACCGGGGACATACTTCCCCATCGACCCATAGTCACCTTTGCCAGACGACATGCTCGCACCTTAGCCATCCCAAATGGACACTCCCCCGCACCCGTGCCTCCCGACATTTACGCTGCTCCGGCCGTCAGGGAGGACCGCCAGTACGATTTTGTCCCCGCCTTCGAGGAGGTGGCAGAAGAGTTACGGGCGGCCGATCTGGCGATCTGCCATCTGGAAACCACCATATCACCTCTGAGCCCAAGAGGGTATCCCCGCTTCAGGGCGCCGTCGGGATTGGTGGAGGCCATCGCCTTGAGCGGCTGGGACGGGTGTTCGGTGGCTTCCAACCACGCCTTCGACTACGGGACGGAGGGCGTGACCCTCACCATCGGGGCACTGGAGAGACATGGGCTGGCCCACACCGGCACGGCTGTGTCCGCGGAGTCCCGACGACCCGGGCACTACAACATCAACGGCATTCGCATCGGGCATCTGTCCTACACCTACGGGCTCAACGGCTACCGGCTACCGAAACGGGAGCCGTGGTGGGTCAACCTGATAGAAGTCGACACCATTGCGGCCGACTCCCTCGCCGCCCGGGGAGAGGGGGCCGAATTCATAGTCGTCTCGATGCACTGGGGAACCGAATACCAGACCATGCCCAATGCCTACCAGAAGCGAATCGCCCATGAGATTGCCGAAACCGGAGCGGTGGACCTGCTGGTGGGCCATCACGCCCACGTCCTGCAACCGGTAGACCGCATCGGCGGGATGTGGGTCGCCTACGGGCTCGGCAACTTCATATCGAATCAGAGTTGGGGTTCCACCCAGAACGGGGCCATTCTGCACGTGGAGATCGGCGACAGCCCCGATGGGCTGATGGTGAGAGAGGTCACCTACACGCCCACCTGGGTCGACCGATCCGTCATGCAGGTGGTAGCGGTGGCTGATCGCCTGCTTGATCCCGACCTCGACGCCTGGCGCCGTGCTGCACTCAGACGCTCCTGGTCGGCAACGGTAGACGCCCTGGAAGCACTTGGCGGCCGCGGTCTCGGGATCCGGCCGACGGCGCAGTGTTGCCCATGACACCCTCCTCCATAGCCGTGGGCGTCGGGAAATGCGCCTACTCAACCGCTGAGGGTTGGACCCGAGTCACCCTGAGAACCGCTCCATCTGAACGGTGACAATGTCGACATCGTGATACTTCTGATCACGCACCTCCCCGATCAGCGCCAGACGCTCCGCCGAAACCGCGTTGGATCTGTCCGATCCCACCCACCATCAGCCGCTGCACCAACGAATCCCCGAAGAAACGGCTGAACGGGGAAGGGGACCGCGCCCGCCCGGCCTCAGGGAGTGACCGAGGGGCGTCACAGAGGCCACTGACGGGCCCTGAACAACCATCAATGCCCACCTTTGTCACCGGTATCGAAGTGCCATCACCCAAACGCCCGTTGCGCAGCTCCCGGGAGACGATGTCGTAGTCGGCGATCAGCGACAACCTCGGACCGCTCGGGGGACTGTCCTGATCCTGGCGAACCTCCGGGAAACGTTGGTGCTCCAACCGGGACACACCATCGTCTTCGGAACGTTGCTGTTCGTACTCTCGGACTGTTCCCGCGAACTTATCCGGAGACTGGGTACTGGCCCTTCCCACCAAGTCGGTCTCATCTATCTCACCCCGCTGGGAAGCCTTCGCCAAATCCAGCGTTCTCAGAGGGGATCTTCCCCGCGCGCATCCCCTCCGATGTTCTAGGTGGCTCTTCCAGTTCCTGGGCGGTTTCCACCTCGGAGCAGGCTTTGCGGCGGGGTCGCAGACCAGTCTCCCGCAGATTGCTCTCCGTCAAATGGGAGCCTTCTCGGCGGGTCAACTCCGCCAACGTCTCCGCACGCACCGCCGCCTGGTTCTCGGCCCGGAAAGTGGAAGCCAACCGCACCTGCAACTGCTCCAACGACGCATCGCCAAGAGGCCGGGTGGGCAACACCACCCCCATCTCGTCGGTCACCCGCCGGTCAATACCTGTTCCAACCATGAACACAGCATGCCGAACCGGTGAGACAAAACACCCCCCACCAACACCAACCCAGCCACAAAACCACAAAATAGCTTGTCCCGAAACGCCCGCTGCTGCCTAGCAGAGGACCGAAATAGCCTCCTTCAGGGAGAATCGCCCTTCATATAGTGCCCTTCCCACTATGACGGCCTCGCATCCCAGGGCCGCTACCGCTTTCAGGTCGGAGAGTGTGCCCACTCCTCCCGAGGCGATCACCGCCATCTCCGAGAGTCTCCCCACTTGTGCCAGCAGTTCGAGATCCGGTCCCTTCATGGCTCCGTCCCGCTCGATGCCGGTCACGAGCAGCCTCACCACTCCCGCTTCCCTGAGCCCTCTCAACGCCTCTGGGACCGAGCGCCCCTCGTCCAGCCATCCCGCGCCTCTGGCTCGCCCCGCCCGTACATCGAGAGCCGCCACTACCCTCTCCACCTCGCCCACTTCACCCAGGGCCGCGGGATTCCACACCGCGGCGGTTCCCATCACCACCCTCCGGGCGCCGGCCGCCAGCGCGGCCCGGGCGGTCTCCGCGGTACGGATTCCCCCGCCCACCTGGAACGGGATCCCCGCTTCGCTCATCCCGCGCCAGATCCGCCGGTCGGGATCACCCGTCTTCGCTCCGGAGAGATCCACCACATGCACCAAGTCGGCGCCCTGTTCCCGCCATTGGCCGGCCACTTCCACCGGATCGTCCGAGTAGCGGGTCACCTGCCCGTAGTCGCCGTGCAACAACCGGACCACCCTCCCTTCCAGTATGTCCACGGCTGGGATTACCTGCATCTCAAAGGATCCTCCTGGGATAGCTGAATCAGAATCGAGTTTGCATCACTGTGCTATTATGCTAACATGATATCACACTGATCTCAACCTGGGACATTATATGACCGTTGACAGAACATGGCGCAATCGGGACACCCGGGCGCTCTTCTCCGCAGTCCTCACCCTGGAGTCAGTGGATGAAGCCGCGATCTTCTTCCGGGATCTCTGCACGCGAAAGGAGATATCCGATATGAGCCAGAGATGGGCAGTCGTCCGCCAACTCGATCGGGGACTCTCCTACCGGCAGATCTCGGAGATCACCGGCGCCGCCACCGCCACCATAACCCGTATCAACCAGTGGTTGCGTCACGGCACGGGGGGCTATCGTTTGGCGCTCTCCCGGATCAAGTCCCCTCCCCCACCGGAATAGACACGATGAACAAGAACGCGCTCACTCTGGCGGTACCCAACAAGGGTCGACTCCGTGAACCTTCCCTCCGGCTTCTCAAGAGAGCCGGGATGTCCTTCGAGGTCACCGACCGGGCTCTGTCCCTGCGGGTCAGGAACGTGGATGTCGACCTGGTGCTGGTCCGCACCGAGGACATACCGGAGATGCTGGTCGAGGGGGTGGCCGACGTTGGGATAACGGGACTGGACCTCATGGAGGAGTCCGATCCGGATGCCCTCCTGGTGCCGCTGGCCAAACTGGACTTCGGATTCTGTCGGCTGGCGGCCGCGGTGCCCAACGCCTCCCCCATCGACTCCCTGGAGGACCTGAGTGGACTCCGGATCGCCACTTCTCATCCCCGGACCACCTCCCGGTTCTTTTCCGACCGCGGCATCCCCACCTCCGTGGTGGCTCTCAAGGGATCGGTCGAGGCGGCCACCAAGATCGCCCTGGCCGACGCGGTGGTCGACCTGGTCTCGACCGGTTCCACCCTCAGGATCAACGGATTGCGGGATATCGGGGTTCTCCTCGAGTCCCAGGCAGTCCTCGCCGGACTCCCCGCGGTCCGGGACAGACAACTGGTCCGCCAATTGGTGACCGCGGTGCGGGCGGTCACCGCCGGGCGACGCAAACGCTATCTGCTTCTCAACACCTCCGCCGACAACACTGCCGAGATCAGCCGGCTGATGCCCGGTCTGGCGGCGCCCACCGTCGTGCCCCTCGACAACTCGCAGATGGTGGCCATGCATTCGGTGGTGGACGCCTCAGCTCTCTGGAATCTCCTGCCCCGACTCGAAGAGGCGGGCGGCAAGGGAATCCTGGTGCTTGACATAGGACAGCTCATCCCTTGAGCGCCACCTCTCCACCACGGCTGCGCCAGGTGCGGCTGGAAGAACTGAACGAAGCCCAACGGACCGGGCTGTGTCGACGCAGCGCGGTGCCCGATCCCGAGGTGCGGAGGATCGCCGGGGCCATCTGCGAGGAGGTCAGGGATGGGGGCGATCACGCCATGGAGCGTCTGGCCGTCCGTTACGGAGGCGGGTACTCCCCTGTGTCCCGGGCGGAGTTGGAACGCGCCGCCGGTGAGATCCCGGAGGTCACCGCCGCTCTCCGAGCGGCCAGGGAGCGGATAGCCGCGTTCCACCGGTCCCAGATCCCTTCCGACACATACCGCGAGGATGTTCCGGGCATCGCCATCACCCGGCGGTGGTCCCCCCTCGGGCGGGTCGGCGCCTACGTCCCCGGAGGAAAGGCGGCATATCCCTCCACCGTCTTGATGACGGTGGTCCCCGCCAAGGTTGCCGGGGTTGCCGAGGTGGTGGTGGCCACCCCGGCCGGCCCCGACGGGACCGTCAACCGGGCGACCCTGGCGGCCTGTTGGGTGGCGGGCGCAGACGAGGTGTGGGCCATGGGAGGCGCCGGCGCCATCGCAACCCTCGCCTACGGGACCGGGCTGGTGCATCGGGTGGAGAAGATCGTCGGGCCGGGGAGCCGGTGGGTGACGGCCGCCAAGTTGGCGGTGTTCGGAGACTGCGCCATCGATCTGCCCGCCGGTCCCTCGGAGGTTCTGGTTCTGGCCGACCATTCGGCCGATCCGGCGCTGGTGGCCGCTGATCTCCTCTGCCAGGCCGAACACGGCCCGGACTCCCCCGCGGTCCTGGTCACCACCGACCCGGCCCTGCCATCCCGGGTCGAGGAGGCACTCGAGGAGCAACTCGCCTCCCTGAGGCGCCGGGAGATCCTGGCCGAGGCACTGGCGAACCACGGAATGACCGTGATCGCTCCCGACATGGTCCAGGCTCTCTCCTTCACCAATGAGTACGCGGCCGAGCACGTCTCCATACTCACCTCCGACACCGAGACGCACGCCAAGGCGGTCACCGCCGCCGGTTCGGTCTACGTCGGACGGTGGTCGGCCGAGTCGGCCGGCGATTATGCAACCGGCGCCAACCACGTGCTGCCCACCGGCGGTCTGGCTTCCTGTTACGGTCCCCTGTCGGTGGAGGACTTCGGTTCCTGGCGACAGGAGCAGCGTCTCACCCGCGAGGGTCTCGCCGATATTCTCCCCATCATCACCCGACTGGCCGATGTGGAAGGCTTCACCGCCCACCGCCGCGCCGCAGAGATACGGTTCAGCACCGAAGGAGCATCATGAAGAGAACCGCACACCTGAGCCGAGAGACCCGGGAGACCTCGGTGGAAGTCCGCCTGGACCTCGACGGATCCGGGCAGGCACAGATCTCCACCGGGGTCGGTTTCTTCGATCACCTCCTCACCTCCCTGGCCCATCACGCCCTGTTCGACCTGACCGTCACCACCCGCGGCGACCTCGAGGTCGACGATCATCACACCGTGGAGGACACCGCCCTGGTGCTCGGCTCCGCCCTGTCGGAGGCGCTGGGCGATCGGGCGGGCATCAACCGCTTCGGCGACGCGGCGGTGCCAATGGACGAGGCCTTGGGCACCGCCGCCGTGGATGTGGGGGGCCGTCCCTATGCGGTGGTGGATCTGCCTCTCTGCAACCCGAACATCGGAAACTTCACCACCCAGAACCTGCCCCATGCGATCGAGGCGCTGGCCCGGACCGCCGGTATCACCCTCCACTTGAGCTCGACAGGACGGAACGATCACCACCAGGCCGAGGCGGCCATCAAGGCTCTGGCCCGCGCCCTGCGCCAAGCGGTCGAACGCGACCCGAGGCGAGTGGGCGTTCCCTCCACCAAGGGCGCGACTTGACGACCATCGCGGTGGTCGACCATGGAGCGGGGAACCTGGTCTCCATCACCCAGGGACTGGAGAGGGTGGGCGCGGAGACCGTCCTGGCGGCCGCCCCCGACCAACTGGATGGCGCCGACGGGGTGGTGCTTCCCGGGGTGGGAACCACCGGTGCGGCCATGGAAAGGCTGGAGCAAGCCGGCTTGGTCGACTCTCTCATTGACTGGCCGGGCCCGCTTCTGGGAATCTGCGTGGGCCTGCAACTGTTCTTCGACAGGAGTTCGGAGGACGACAGCACCTGTTTGGGGATGATGTCCGGCGGGGTGGAGCAATTGCGGGACACTCCCCGCCTTCCCCACATCGGGTGGAACGATCTGCTGATGAGTGCGGAGGACCCTCTATGGGATGGTCTTCCGGAGAGTCCCACCTTCTATTTCGTGCACTCCTACGCACCGGCGCCAACCGATCGGCGCCTGGTGATCGGGGAGGCCAGTTATGGCAGACGGTTCTGTGTGGCGGTCAGGGACGGACGACGGGTGGGCGTCCAGTTCCATCCCGAGCGCTCCGGCGTGAACGGCCTTCGGGTACTGTCCAACTTCCTGGCCGAGTGCCGGGACTGATCGGGGCGCCCGGATGCTTCGCAAGCGGATCATTCCCTGCCTGGACGTGGCGGGCGGCCGGGTGGTGAAGGGAGTCAACTTCGTGAACCTCACCGATGAGGGTGATCCGATCGAGTTGGCGAGCCGCTATGCGTCCGAGGGCGCAGACGAGATCTGCTATCTGGACATCGCCGCCGCCCCGGAGAACCGTGACACCCTCTGGGATGTGGTGAGGCGCACCGCTTCGGAAGTGTTCATCCCTCTCACGGTGGGAGGAGGGATCCGCTCCCCCGAGGACATGAAGTCAGCCCTTCGGGCAGGCGCCGACAAGGTGAGCATCAACACCGCCGCGGTCCGCCGTCCCGAGCTTCTCCGTGATTGCAGTCTCCTTTTCGGGCGCCAATGCGTGGTGCTGGCCATCGACGCCCGGCGCCGTCCCGGGGGAGGATTCGAAGTGGTGGTCATGGGTGGCAGGGAGCCAGTCGGCTGGGATGCCGTCGACTGGGCCCGGCGAGGCGTCGAATTGGGCGCAGGCGAGATACTCCTCACCTCCATGGACCGGGACGGAACCAAGGATGGCTACGACTTGGAACTGACCTCCGCGGTCACCGCCGCGGTACAAGTGCCGGTGATCGCATCGGGCGGGGCGGGAACCACCCAGCACTGCGTGGATGTCTGCCTGGAAGCCGGCGCCGAAGCGGTCCTGGCGGCTTCCATATTCCACCGCAAGGAGATAGAGATCTCCGAGGTCAAGAACGCCATGGCCCGCGCGGGAGTGCCGGTTCGCCTGTGAGCGGCACGTCTCCACCCCGGCCCGGCGATCTGAAGTGGAATGCCGACGGCCTGATACCGGGGGTGGTGCAGGACGCCCGAACGGGGCGGGTGCTGATGGTGGCCTACCTCAACCGGGAGTCATACGCCTTGACGCTGGAGAGCGGTTACGTCCACTTCTGGTCCCGGTCCCGCAGGGAACTCTGGCTGAAAGGCGCAACCAGCGGCGCCACCCTGGAGATGGTGGAGATGAGCGCGGACTGCGACGCCGACACACTCCTGATCACCGTCCGGCCGGCCGGGCCGGCCTGTCACCTCCAGACCACCACCTGCTTCGACGAGTCCCCGCCCGGAGAGGGGTTTCACTGGTTGGAGCAACTGTGGGGTGTGGTGGCATCCCGGGCGGTGGAGCGACCGGCCGGTTCCTACACCACCCGACTCCTGGAAGGCGGCGTGGATTTGGCCGGTCGGAAGGTGATGGAGGAAGCAACCGAAGTGCTGATGGCCGCCCGGGACCACGCACGCGGGGAGGAGGACAATCGACGGGTGGCCGAGGAGATGGCCGATCTTCTATACCACCTGCTGGTGTTGGCCGCAGATCGGGAGGTCCGGCCGTCGGAGATGATCGCCGTGTTGGAGGAACGTTATTCCTCCTGACGTCCCGTCCTCTCATGGGCCTGGGGAGCCCCCCACCTCACCCATCCCGGAGGGCACTGGTAGCATTGGGGGATGGTAGAGGAGGTTAGCTCGAAGTGATTGCCAGGTGTTGGGAGAGTATTCGCGGTCGCGTCTGGCTTGCCGGGTTGGTCACGGCGTTGCTACTCGGGTTGGTGGGCCCCGTGGTAGCAGATGTCTTTACCGATGATGACGGGGGGTTTTATGAACCTGCCATCGAGGCACTGGCAGAGAGAGGAATACTGGAGGGCACGGAGTGCGGAGATGGCCTGTTCTGTCCCGATGATGACACGAAGCGTTGGGTGATGGCTGTCTGGATGGTTAGGGCCCTGGAGGATGCTGAACATGATGAGGTGGGCTCCTCCAGGTTCTCGGATGTGGATGCCGGGGAGTGGTGGACGCCCTATGTGGAGCGACTGGCGGAGTTGGGGGTGACGAAGGGATGCGATGTGGAACAAACCCGGTACTGTCCGGACGATCCGGTGACCCGCGGACAGATGGGCATCCTTTCTGGTCCGCGCCTTCCGTCTTGCGAATGCATCACCTGTGGGCTTTACAGATACAGGGGGGCACGGGCACGCAGCAGATATCGATGCATTGGCAGCCGTGAACATCACACAAGGGTGCGATGTTGAACCGGCCCGGTACTGTCCGGACGATCCGGTGACCCGCGGACAGATGGCGACATTTCTGGCTCGTGCTCTCGGTCTTGTTCCACTACCGCCGCCCGTCTCCCCTCCCGAGCGCATTGCTTTCGTCAGCAGGGTCGGGGAGTCATATGAGATCTTTGTAGTGGATGCGGATGGCGGCAGTCGCCGACAACTGACACGGAACAATTCAGAGGTGTCGCTTCGTTCCCTTGCCAGGCCGGAATGGTCGCCGGATGGCAGGCGTCTCGTGTTTGAGAGCCGGGACGTCGATGGTGAGAATGACTGGGAAATAGGGGTGGCGTTTGCTGATGGAAGCGGTTTCTCACAAATCACCGACAACGAGTGGCCGGACCTCTCTCCAGCGTGGTCATCGGAGGATCGGGTCGCATGGATAGCGGTTATCAATTCCCATCGGATATGGGTGATGGACCGAGATGGCGCCAACATCCAGAAGCTGACTATCGGTAAGCAGGATGCAACCCCTGAGTGGTCACCGGACGGAACCCGGATCGCATTTGCCCGCCGGGAGTTGACGTTCGGCAGCGACTATGAGATCTGGGTGATGGACAGGGACGGCCGCAACCAGCAGCAACTCACCGACAACAACCGATGGGACACGGAGCCCAGATGGTCGCCGGATGGAACGAAGATCGCCTTTCAAGCCCACATTGAGGTCTACCAAGGTGGCCCGACGTCCACAAGATTGGACGACTCCGAGATATATGTGGTGCAGGTGGAGGATGGAGGTGTCCGACAGTTGACAGACAATGACTACGAAGACTATGACCCGGTTTGGTCGCCGGATGGAACGAAGATCGCGTTCACCCGCTATCGCGATGGTGACTATGACATCTTCGTAATGGATGCGGACGGCAGCAACGAACTGCAACTGACCGATGATCACCTTCATAATCGGCATCCGGAGTGGTCCCCGGATGGCACGCGCCTGGCCTTCGACAACTTTGTGGGGATTGTCATAATGGATGCGGACGGCAAGAACCGGCAACAGCTCACTCAGGGTCCTGACCAGCGTCCATCCTGGTGGAGTCCCGGTCAGTAGCGCCTTCCTGACGCCTGTCTTCAAACAGTCCGGAATCGCATCGACCAAAGGGTTGCGGGGTTCCCTGGCTGTTTGCTCGGCTACCGGAGGTCGCAAGAAACATCTCTCGATCCTGTGGTTGCTTCAACCTCCTTCCTCTGGGGCACTCTCACTGATCGCCTACACCAAGAGAAGATGGGCATGTCACGCCAGGGGCATCCCCACCGGCTTCCCGGGTAGCCTTTGACACTTAGCTGTGTCTGCAAGAAAGGGCAACATGCAAAGCAACACATTTGTAAGGGGCATCATCCCTGGCATCATGGCCGGGTATCTCTTCCTCGCCTACGCCGGCGGGGGCATGCAGGACATGGTCGGCGCCATGATCAATGCCAACAACTTCGTGGGTTTCATCCTGCACGTTGTCTTCAGCGCCATCATCGGCGGTGTGTACACGGCCTTCTTCACACGGATAGTGAAGCTGGGTAACCGGCTGGTGGACATCGTGGTGGGCGGTCTGATCTACGGCCTTCTTTGGTGGGTCGTGGGCGCCAACCTCATCATGCCGCTGATCGCAGGCGGCGATGTCTTCCAGTTTGGAATAGGGACCAGCTTCTTTGGCCACATTGTCTTCGGTCATGCTCTTGCAGCCCTCGTGATCTTGCGCGATATGGCGATGGCGAAAAGCGCCTAGAGAGGACAGAAGCCGCAAGGCGCACTGCCCCGTTTCCCCTCGGGTCTCGCATGAAGTCAAAAGCGCATTGGCGGTCTGGATGCGGAGTTCAGGGTGAGAGGTTTCAGTTCGTAGTTGATTGGAGGAGACCGGTGGCCGGGGCTGGAAAGTGGCCATCTGTCCCCGGGTTAAGGGATGGGCGGGACAGTACCGGAGCGGATCGATAGCACACCCCAAGGTGATACCGACCGCCGCCAACGCGTCGATATCCGCCGCGTGGAGACTGTTCGCTATGTCGGAGAACCCCACAGCGTCAGCGCTCCCCAAGTCGAAAGCCCGCATCAAGAAGGTAGCCATCTGCGCCCGGGTGACCGACTTGTGAGAGCAGTACCGGGGCGGGTCGGACGCGCACCCCAGGGTGACGCCCAGGTAAGCGATCCGCTCCGCGTGAGAGGCCCACCACCGGTTTCCCCCTATGTCACCGAACGTGACACCTTCAATCGCACCGGGCTTCCCAGAGAGTCAGGTGTTCCCCCACATCTGACCGGCGCCTCCACATGGATCCGTAACAACAGCACCCCCCGCGAAGCCAGGATCCGGAAGCGCCGCACCCGAGCGTTGAGGGCCATAGCCGAAAGCGATCCCGACTTCGACCGGCTCTTCGGACTCCGCGAAGACACCGAGTCAACCAACAGTCACTTCAAATCGATCCTCCCCAACGGACGCGCCCGCACAGTCTGGAAACACCGCCGGAAACTCAACCTGATCGCCTTTCAACTGCTGCCCTCCACACCGCCCTGACAGCCCATCACCACCGCACCGGTAAAGACCCCAGCCGCTGGTACGGCCACGACCCCGCCCGCGCCGGACCCACCACCCAAGCAGCCTAACCCCCCAACGACGCTTCCTTTCGCCGGGCAAACGCGTCCTCCCACACCTCCCCACTCCCACACACCCCCGAAACCAGCGCCATCGCGTCGCTTAGGGGGAATACCGTCCCCCGCCCTACCCGCCCAACTACCATCAGGCACAATTCGCGCCACTAAACGCGCCAACCCCGCCCTTGGGGCGTTGGCGGCGTAAATGCATAGGTGCAGGTCACAGGCCTGCATGGAAAGGGCTTTGCCACGGTATAAGCGCGAATCTGCCACGGTTTTGATCCCCGTTGTCCCGGATGGGGGTGCTGTAGGGGGTTCGGGGAGCGTGTCACACATTGGGTTCCTCGCCAGAGTGGGATGCGCCTGCTGTTCCGGTGCGGTCCGGGCGGGATCGGTGTCGTTGGTCGCCAGGTGTAGAGATACCGTGTCGTCGGCGTGTAGGGTGATCCGCACCCGGTTGCCTTCTTGGGCGTTGAGCATGCGCAGCGGCTGGGACAGATACAGGAGGGACGCTGCGGTTGGTGAGGAGAGTCTCCAGATCACGCCGCATCAGTAGACTGGCTCGCATGGAACAGACAGCGGAGGGTTCCTTCGAAGTTGCGCTTCGTCACCACGGGCGGGTGGATGTAGCTTGGTCCGACCCCACGGACTGGATGATCCTTGCGTCCTCAGGTTTCTATTGCCTGGAAGCCTGTGTAGTAGCCGCAGCTCTACATCTCGGTTGGGATCGCCCAGGACAACACCGGCGTAAAGCGGAAGCGGCCGAGCGTCTCACTCAAGACCACGGCCTTCCCGACATCGGCGATCTCCTAATCATCTTGAACGACATGCGCAAACACGAAGCCTATGGAGATGTCGACCGTCCAGAAGATGTCGACCCAGAGGATATCGCGCTGATGATTGACGAGTATGTGAATGCTGTTGGGAAGTTGATGGAACAATGACGCAACGCGCAGCCATCCAATCCCTCCCACCCCACAGGCAGGAAACCAACCCGTTGGCTGTAATAAACTCGTGGCCGTCCGAGGATGCCTGGGTGTGGGCAGAGGGAGTTTTGCGGTTGGCAGACCGTTGTACTGAGATCGAGACGATTGTCGCTTCCGGTTCGGCGGTGCGCCATGTCGAACACAGCGACGACTTAGACCTCGTGCTTGTCTATAGGGCGAGCCGCCCAACTTTGTCCAGGCCGCCGATCGATGTGGACCTGCGACAGTACGACAAACGCGGGATCTTGGCAAAGCTGCAAAGTGGGCACGAATACCTGTTTTGGACACTGCGATACGGACGCGTTCTCTTCGACCGCAACGGCTGGTGGGCAAGGCTGTCGGTGGATTGGGCCCAGCGAATACCCCTACCGTGTGTTGCCGTAGCACGGGAACGCGCCAGCAAAGCGAACCGACTCTACAAGGAGATGACGGAGATCGGTGACTATGAAGCCGCAGCCGAACTGCGCCTCTCCTTACTAACACACCTGGCGCGCGCTGCTCTGAGTGGTGCAGGCGTTTTCCCTAAGTCAAGGCCAGAACTTCCCGGGCAATTGCGGGAGATCGCCGAACCGGTCCTTGCGGATCGTCTGTCCGACGCTCTCGTTCAAAGAGCAAACGGTCTTTGATCCACTAAAGCCAGAGTCCCCTTCGGTCTATGAAGTGAAAAGGTCTGACCGGGAAGCCAGCCAGGCTGTCACCCCTCTCATCCCACCCAAAACCAGCACCCCACACCGGCCCAACGCCCGACTACCCTACAGAAACAACCCCCCACGACAGCCACAGCGAATTACGCGCCAAAATACGCGCCACCCCCGCCCTTGTGAGGCTGGCGCGAAACACCATAACCCCAGGTCATCGACTCGCGCTGAGAAGCCTGTGAAACTACTTTTAGCCAATTCTGAAACCAGTTTGGCCAAATTCTGAAACTCATGGCCGTTTCGTGGGAGTCGGGTCGCAGATGGCAGGCGGTGCTGCGACCCCCCCTACTATCAGGCGCGGCGGATTGCCTTCGTGCGGAAAAGTTGTACGAGCGTCACTGCAAGGTGTAGTGCTGCCTCTGCTTCCCGTTGGGTCACATTGGGTGGTCGGTTCTTCTCCCCGCTACCATGCCTATCTGTCTGCGACCCCCACACAGCTTCGAGCATTCGGATCACCGTATCAACGTCTCCTATTTCTGTCTTCCACTTGCTCGGTTTCAACCTCATAGCCGCGATGACTTTGCCGAGCGTAGGTTTCGGGTCATTAGGGATCACGGTGAGAGGGCAAACTGCCTCTATAGCTCGAACAGCGTTACGGTAGCCCGCGCTTGGGTTGGGCTTGTGTCTGTAGATGTCACTCCAGGCCTCTTTGAGATGGACCGCAGCGTTGCTTGATTGTTCCATTTCGCACTTGGCCGCCTTTGCAGTGGTGGCATCTACCCGGCGCTCCAACTGGAACTGATTCTGATCGTCCAGCCCAACAGTCCATGCTGACCCTGAGGCGTCAAGGATGTCCTCAAGTTGTTTTGCCGCTTCGGAATCTGCGTGCTCTCCAAGGCAGTGATCCAACAGGTTCAGCCCTATCTCATCGTCATCTAACCACTCCAGTATTTGTTTGAAGGCGGGGACGGTTCCTTGGTGCCAATCAAGGGGGCGGTGAAGATGTTGTTCTACCCGTAGCATTCGTTTGTCGATTACACCTTGGTGTCTTGAGTTGAGAATGCCCCATACCCAGTCTCTCGCCCCTTGCGCCATCCATTCCGCTATGCCCTCCACCAGAGGTTCTTCGTGTTGACGTCCTTGTTGGCGATCAGTGAAATTCCCCAGTCTCGATCACTGAAATTCCCCACCCTCTGGGAGCAAATGCCCGTTGTCGGGTAGGGCTCTCTCCAAGCTAGGTGATTGTCAAGTCACTAGCTGTGGAGAGGAGCCCTGCCCCTTATGTTGGTCCAGGAGGAGTACGTGGAAGTTCATGCTTTGAGGAGGCGGGGGTGGTCGATCTCGGCTATCGCCCGTCATTTGGGAAGAGACCGAAAAACGATACGGGCGTATCTGTCGGACGAGCGTGTCCCGGGCGAGCGTGCCCGGGCGGGGTCGGATTTGTTTGATGCGTTCGAGGCGTATGTGCGGCAGCGGTTGTTTGATGATCCGCATGTGTGGGGGTCGGCGTTGTTCGACGAGGTGGTGGCTTTGGGCTATTCGCAGAGTTACCCGACGTTCGCGCGGAAAGTCCGCCTTCGGGGTCTGCGGCCGTTGTGTGGTGCTTGTGCGGGCACCAGAGGCCGCGCTGTGGCGATCATTGATCATCCGCCGGGTGAGGAGTGTCAATGGGATTGGGTGGAGCTGCGTGATGCCCCGTGGGGAGCCACGGCTCATGTGTTGGTGGGTGTGTTGTCGCACTCGGGCCGGTTTCGGGCGTGGATAACTTCCCGTCAGGACCAACCCCATTTGGTGGAGGGTCTCGACCAGGTGTTGAGACGCCTGGGGGGCACCCCGCGGCGGTGGCGGGTGGATCGGATGGCGACCGTGGTCTCGGCCGGCGGTCGTATCCAGCCGTCGTTCGTTGGGGTAGCCAAGCATTACGGGGTGGTTGTCGATCCGTGCCCACCGCGCCGTCCTCAACGGAAAGGCGTGGTGGAAAAGGCCATTCACTATGTCTCTCAGCGGTGGTGGCGCACCGCGGCGGTGACCAGCATCGCCCAGGCACAGCACAGCCTGGACAGCTTCTGCCAAACGGTGGGCGACGCCCGTCCACGAGGCGAGAGCACCGTGGGGGAACTGGCCAAGACCGAGCCGTTGTTGGCGCTGCCCCTGGTGGCTTACCCGGCGGAAGGGGTCCTGGAGCGCAGGGTGGCTTCCAACGGGCTGGTATCGGTACGGGGTAACCGATACTCGGTGCCACCAGGGGTGATAGGTACCCAGGTCACCGTCCGTTGGCGGCTGGGTGACCCCACTATCAGCATGTTCTCTGCCAGTGGCCGGCTGGTCGCTACCCACCAGCAGGCACCCCGCGGACTGGGACGGGTAGTTCGGCTACCCGAACACACCGCTGCTTTGGAGAACGTGGTCCTGGCCGAGTTCACTACCAAACCACCCTGCAAACCCAAACCCAACCGTCCGCCATCGGACGCGGCTTTGGCTATCGCTTCGGGTATCGGAACTGATCTGTACACAGAAACAGTGATCGACCTGGAGGTTTATCAGCGGCACATCGACCAACAAAACCGGGGACTGTGATGAACCAACAATCGGTGTACCAACAACTACGAGGCCATCTGGCCTACCTCGACTGGAATTCCCCCGTTTTGGCGGACACGTATTCTGTGATCGTGTGAGAGGCTGTTTGGTCTCTCAGAAAGAGAGGAGGTATTTGATGCCTGCTGCTTATCCGGAGGAGTTCCGTCGTCGTGCTGTTGATCTGGTGCGGGAGAGCGAGGAGTCTGTGTCTGCTGTTGCTCGCCGGCTGGGGATCTCCAGTTCTGGTTTGCGTCGGTGGGTGGCCCAGGCCGAGATCGACGAAGGCCATAAGCCTGGGTTGACTACCGAGGAGCGACAGGAACTGACGAAGCTGCGTAAAGAGAATCGGGTGTTGCGGATGGAGCGTGATCTGCTCTCTCGAGCCGCGGCCTTCTTCGCCCAGGAGAACGTACTCCCGAAATGATCTATTGGTTCATGGAGGAGGAGAAGGCAGAGTTCCCGGTCAGGTTCATGGCCTCGCGGCTGGGGGTGTCCACTTCTGGTTTCTATGACTGGCGGAAGCGTCAGAACTGTCCCTCGGAGCGTTGGGTGGAGGACCAGAGGCTCACTGAGACCATCAAAGCTATACATGCGCGTTCGCGGGGTACCTACGGTTCTCCGCGGGTGTGGGCCGAGCTACGGCACGGCATGGGCATTCGGGTGGGTCGCAAACGGGTAGAACGATTGATGCGCCTGGCAGGCATAACAGGCATCTATCGCCGCAAGGCCACCGGGCGGCGACCCAAGCGGGTCGGAGAGGTCTCAGCTGACCTGGTCGACCGAGAGTTCGACACCGACAGACCGGATCGCCTGTGGATGTCGGATATCACCGAGCATCCCACCGGTGAGGGAACCGTCTACCTGGCGGTGGTCCTCGACGCATGGAACCGGGAAGTGATCGGCTGGTCCATTGCAAACCACCTACGGGCCGAGATCGTCTGTGACGCGTTTGAGATGGCCAGATGGAAACGGCGACCCCAACCCGGTACGGGACTGATCTTCCACTCCGATCACGGAACCCAATACACGTCCTGGGCGTTCGGGAAGAAACTCCGAGACACCAAGATCCTCAAATCAATGGGCAGCATCGGCGACGCGTACGACAACGCCGTGGTCGAATCGTTCTTCTCCACCCTCCAAAAAGAACTGCTGGACCGGCGCCGGTGGGAAACCCGCCAACAACTGTCCCAAGCCATCTTCGAATACATCGAAGGCTGGTACAACACCGAAAGGAGACACTCCTACAACAACCAACAAAGCCCTGTCAACTACCGCCACCAACAACTGGTGGCATGACCAACCAAACCCGTCCGCCAAACCGGGGGAACCCTAGACCTACCCGCCGCGGCCGAGGCGCTCCCCACCCACCTCGAAGCGGCGCGTCAGGACAACACCGGACACACCCAGTTCCTGGAAGGTCTACTTCGAGTAGAAGTCGAAACCACCGAGCAGCGCAGATGGGAAACCCGTCTCAAACTGGCGAACTTCCCCACCCGCTGGCAACTAGAAGACTTCGACTTCACCGCCCAACCCAGCATCAACGAGAAACTCATAAGAGAACTGGCCACCGGCGCCTACCTGGCCGACGCCACCAACGTGCTGTTCATCGGACCGCCCGGCGTGGGCAAAACCATGCTGGCGGTCATCCTCGGACGCGCCGCGGTAGACACCGGACACAAGGTGTACTACACCACCGCCGCCGACCTGGCCGCGCGGTGCCGCAAAGCCGCCCTACAAGGAAGATGGGCCCAAACCCTCCGGTTCTTCAACACCCCCAAAGTGTTGATAATCGACGAACTCGGATACCTGCCCATGCCGGCAGAAGACGCCGCCACACTCTTCCAGGTCATCTCCCGACGGTACCGAAAAGGATCAATCATCCTCACCACCAACCTCGGTGTCGCGTCGTGGGGAGAGATCTTCTCCGACCACACCATCGCCGCTGCCATGCTCGACCGCCTACTCCACAAAAGCGTCGTGTTCACCATCACCGGCGACAGCTACCGCCTGCGAAGCTACCAAGCACAAGCCAGAAAACACCGCCCGAAAGGAGACCTGCTAACCTAAAACCACCCAACCCAGGGTGAGCTCCTATGTCAAAATCGGGCTGGTTTTTGGTGGTTGGAGGTGGGTCCAGATGCGGTCTGAGATTCGTCTTTTGAGGACGCGTATGGCTTCTCTGTGGGTTTTCCCGCGGGTTTTGAGTTTCTGGTAGTAGCGGCGTCCTTCGCTGTCTGCGCGTGCGATCTGGGTCAAGGCGGCGGTGTGGATGGCCCTGTTGAGTTGGCGGTTCCCACCGCGGTTGAGGCGATGTCTCACTATCCGCCCGGAACTGGCTTCGATGGGTGCGGTGCCGTTGGCCATGGCGAACTTGTCTTTGGTCGGATAGCGGTGGGGGTTGCCCACTTCTGAGAGGATGGTGGCAGCGACCAGCACCCCCACTCCGTGAATGTCGAGTAGACGGGTTCCGGACTGGTCGACCAGTGTTTTGATCTCGGCGGTGAGCTCTTTGATCTCGGTGTCCAGCTGTCGCAGTCTTCGGATGCGTTGTTTGGCTACCCGCCCGTGACAGGTGGTGTCCCGCCATAAGAGTTTCATGGCCTGGTCCAAGGCTTTGCGGGTGGTGAGCCGGGGAATGTTCTGGTGGTAGCCGGGTCGGAGCTTCCCCAGGTCGGCGTGGAGCCGGTTGGCCCCTGCGGTGCGGTCTTCTACCAGTTCACGGCGGTATGAGACCAGCACACGCAGGCCTTCGGTGTCCTCCCAATAGGTTGGAGCAGAAAGGGTGTGGTCCCGGAGAGCCACCCGGGCGATCACCAACGCGTCGACCTGGTCGGTCTTGGCCTGGGTACGGCCCCGGCGGCGAAGGCGGGCGGTCATCTGGGGCGGCACCTCCCGAACGTCCAGACCGGCGCCGACAGCAGCCACCGCCAGTGGACGACCGAACGTGCCGGACCCCTCAACCGCCACTGTGGCCGCCTTGGTGGTCTCGGCCCAATCAACCAACTGGCGTTGACCGGCAGGGGTGTTAGCGATGGTGCGGTACTCCAGGGCCGTGCCCAGGTGGTCCACCAAACAGGCCGAAAGGGTATCCTTGTGCGAGTCGATCCCGATAACCAACATCGGCTTCTTCTCCAATCGAATAGGGGCTTTGTTCGGGAGCGGCAGAAAGCTCGGTGAAGCGCATCCATGCGTTGAGCAACAGACACCGATCAAACGGTCCTAGGTCACGCTCCTATCAAGCGACAACACCGGGCCGGCAACCGGTGGGGAGGCACTCACCTGAAAGCCAAATCCCCCAAAAAGGGGAATCGGCAGGGAACTTTGGAGCCATCCCCACCGGCACTGCCACACCCCCCACATATAACACGCATGGGAACTTTCGCTGATCGACTCTGGGCACTTTCGCTGATCGACATCACTGTTGGGACACGGCCAAAAGGGGGTGGTATCCCAACTGTGCGGTGTACCCATAAGAGGCGCCCGCTTTGGTCTTGCCCGAAACCTCACAAATGGTGGAATCCACATCCAAAGTGACCGGTTCCCATCCGGGTGCCCTATCTGGGACCAGACCCGTCGGAGGGTTTCACCCAGGGCTTTGTCCAGTTGGCGGACGTGACCCCAGGTGAACGAACGCAGAAAGGTGCCCAGAGTGGACGGGGCCATCACCCGAAACGGCAAAACCCTGTGGGTGGAACCGGCCCGCAGTCGGTCAGCATGATCAATGTGAGAACCGCCCACCAGCATCGACGCGACCAAGGACAGGATCTTGCGGCCTGGACGGGAACCACCCGCACGACCGCCCATCCGTACGGTGTCGTCCAGCAACCGTTCTAAACCAATACGGGACATCAATGTGCCCGCTACCAACAACCCTGCATCAGAAACCAACGACCCGTCATCGAAGGTCACCCCCACCTGTCCAAATGATTGCTCGGTATCCTGTTCACAACAAGTGCCTCCTCTGCCTGGGTAACAACCGGTTTTGGTAACGGCTATTCTCCCAGGTCAGAGAGGCACTTCCCCTCTTTTACCCACCCCACCATTATGAGTGGATTCAGGCTTAGTGCGCCCCCCGGAATCGAACCGGGGATAACCCACCAGGGGCGCGATATTAGGTTTAGCGGTAGTAGCCGGGGACCCACTCGCGGTCGGTCCTGTAGTAGCCGGGAATAGTCCGGGTCCGGCCCTCCCAGTACCCGGTGCATTGGTCGCCCTGCTGACGGCCGTTGCACGCCCTGACTTCTGCCTGTGGTTCAACCCACTCGCGGATGGTGGTGGTGGATGGCTCCACCCACACCTGCACGGATTCGTAGTAGCCAGGGATGGTCCGAGACTCGCCACAGACCTCTCCCATTACCGGGGGTATCCATACCTTGTAGTCGGGATACATCGGATGGGAGTAGTAATACCCAGGCTTGACGACCTCCTCGGCACACTCACCTGCGACCTCACGTGGCTCCACCCATCGCCGAACGGACTTCCAGTGGCCAGGCACTGGAGACTGGCGCTCCCGCCAGTGCCCCTCAACCGCGGGAGTAACGGTCACCCAGCCTCCACGGATGAAGTACTCGTAGTGCTCTTCCCGCGGCGGGACCCAGACCTG
Organism: Acidimicrobiia bacterium; assembly: GCA_965204615.1. GTDB lineage: Bacteria > Actinomycetota > Acidimicrobiia > Spongiisociales > ZC4RG35 > Bin76. The sequence continues at coordinate 443,616 of OZ242000.1, forward strand.
GGTGGAGTCCCAATAACCAGGGACCCACTCACGCTCGGGCTCGGGGGGTGTCGAGGTGGTCGCGGACGAATCGGTTGAGCCCGACTCGGTGTCATCCGAGGTAGTCGCGGACGAATCCTCCGAAGAGGCCCCGTCGTTGCCACTCTGGTCGCCGGAGTCATCATCGCCAGCCCCGTTGCCGCCTTGAGCGCCGGAACCATCATTACCAGCCGGATCAGACTGAGCCTGCGACTGGGTCTGTGCCTGCGACTGGGTCTGTGTCTGAGTGGGGGATCCGCCCTTACGGGTATGGGTGACGACGGCGTCAGCGTTTCGGCGATTATCAGAGGCGTATGCCGATGACTTCTGCCGGGTGTACGACACATCCTCGCTCACCTCGTCGGCCCTGTACTCACGATCAGTCGGCCGCTCCTTGGTATCGACAGTCTGGCGGGTCCGGAAACTCGCCTGGTCATTTGTCGCGACGCCACCCGAGCCTCCACGGGAGTAACTAACGGACTCGGCGTTGGAGCCGGAGTAGCTTGAGGACGAGTAGCCCTGACGCGACGCACTCGAAGAGCTGTCATCGTCATCATCGTCATCTACCGATGACATCTGCCGGGTGTACGACACATCCTCGCTCACCTCGTCGGCCCTGTACTCACGACGATCAGTCGGCCGCTCCTTAGTATCGACAGTCTGGCGGGTCCGGAAACTCGCCTGGGAGATAGGAGAGCCACCGCTGGAGTGGCTGGTGGACTTAGAGTGCCGCTCATAGTTATGGGGCGGCGGAGTAGGGATGGGACCGGGGATCCGCTCCTCTTCCTCTTCCTCCTCCTCTGTGTCCCCCTGCGGACCGCAAACGCCCGGATCGCATCTATGCGGTGGGGGGTCTGGGGTGTATTCCCGATCGTTCAGGAAATCATCGACGCGATCGACACAAGTGCTGGGATTAGTCACACATCCCACCACTGTCTCGCCGAAGCGCTGCTCATCTTCCTGATGCTGCTGGGTGTTCTCTGGGTCTGTCAGGTCCTGGCAGGCACGGGAACTCGGAACCAAGCACGCCGCCGCCTGGGCATCCGCCCGCTCCGGGTTGTAGAGCCGACCAACATTACTCTCCACGTTCTCCCGCGGAGTCTTGCTCGTATCAACATTTACGGTGCCGCCCGGCGTCTTGACGTTCGTCTTGGGAACCTTTACCGAGGGAATGTTGACCTTGACCGTCGAGCTTCCACTATTGCCGTTGTTGCCAGTCGGGGGCGCAACATCACACGCCGATCCATGACACTCATTGCCCTGAGAATCCGTGGGAACCGGAGGCGCAACATCACACGCCGATCCATGACACTCATTGCCCTGGCTATCCGTGGGAGGCGGAGGCGGTGGTGGAGGCGGTGGGGGGTTGCCCCCGGTCCCTCGACAGACCGCATCACAATAGCCACCGTTATTGCTCGGAGGCGGTGGTGGAGGCGGAGGCGGTGGTGGAGGCGGTGGGGGGTTGCCCCCGGTCCCTCGACAGACCGCATCACAATAGCCACCGTTATTGCTCGGAGGCGGTGGTGGAGGCGGAGGCGGTGGTGGAGGCGGTGGGGGGTTGCCCCCGGTCCCTCGACAGACCGCATCACAATAGCCACCGTTATTGCTGTCGTCAGAGTCGCTGTCGTCCGAATTCGCAGCGCGATTGTCATGACTATCGGGATTGTTCGGATCATGGTCGGGGTTAGGACTCCCACCACCCCCACCTCCGCCACCACCGCTTCCGCGGTTGGACGGGTGGCCGGGGCTGTTGGAGTTATCTACCCGATCGCTGCTGTCGTCATCGTCGTCGTCATCAGAACTGCTTGACGAGTCGCTAGAGTCCTCACTCGAACTCTCGCTGGAGCTGCTGCCGCTGTTGCTTTCCTCGCCAGGATGGTCTGGTGGTCGGGCGAACGCCGGCACCGCAGTCGTGAATGCTAGGATGGCCGCAATCGCCATCATCAGCAGTCGTCTACAACTCACCATATTTGGCTCCATTCAGTAGTCGAAGTCGGCGCAGTTTTACTGCTTGGTCGTCGTTGTGGCTCACAGCGGTTCTCCTTTCCTCACTCCGACCCTTTCGTTGGGTCAAGGGAATCTGATAGGTGGTTATGGCGTCCGTGTCCGTTGAGGAGACGGTTGATGCTGTCCTGCAACTGATCGATCTGTTCCGGCGTGTCCGGGGTGAGGGTGGCGTTGTCTGCCGTGGCCGTCCGGGCAGGGTTCGGGTACTGGTCCGCCGTTTCGACTGGATCGGGAGCCTTCCTTAGGTCAGCGTTTAGGGGATCTTTGGTGTTGTTGCTGTTGGGATTCCGGGCTGTCACGGTGATTGCAGCTGTTTCTTCGGGGATCCCGGTGACCGTCAGGGTGGAGCTGTTGTGATTCGCCATGTGGTCTGGGGCTCTCATGTCACGGGTGACCAGTTCTCCGCATGGGCTGCTTCGCCGCTGTCTCCCGGTCGCTGGCCGTGGGGGTCGCTGTGCATACGGCTTAGGGACAGGTCTTTTGTCCTGTTTTCGTGGGTGATGGTCTCGTTTCCGATGGCTGAGGCGATCAACGGTGCCCAGTTGGGCATTTTGTTCCTGGGAGTTTGTTGTCTTCTGTTCCTGTTGGTGGAGCAGCTTGATCACCGTCGCGCTTACCGTTTCGGGGATGATGTTTCCCGAATAGGGCATGTCGGGTTTTTTTGTGGTGTGGGCGATGTTGACCTTGGCGGAGGTAACGCCGGTAGCGGTGACGGTTTGCGCGGTGTTAGTGCCCGAGGCGGGAAAGTTCAGGGGGTCCTGGCTCCCGGTGGCTTTATCGGGGTCCGAGGCAAGTGGGGTGGCCCGGGTCATGCCGGGTCTCCCGAGGGTGTTCAGACTACGAGAATTCGGGGGGGGGGGGGGTGGCGGGTAGGGCTGCCCTTTTGCAGGAGCGAAGGGCGGTGGTTAGGGCCGATATCTCATTGGACAGATTCAAGTGGCGTTTCCTGCCGTCCTTCTGTGGAGGAGCCTCTGGGGCATCATGGTTTCTCGACTGCAGGGAGTCGGTCTCCGGTAGCTTTATTCGCGCCATTGTCTGTTTCCCTATTGCTCCGCCTTGTTCTCGGCCGGACGCTCACCGCCCTAGGTCGCCTTGGTCTCCAGGGTCTTTTGAAGGCAAGACCCTGTCCACTTGGGGACTTCTCATCTGCTTGTGTCGTCGATGTCACACCGGGCCTTGCGCGGTGTTGGCGATCATTCCGGGAGAATCGGCGGGGGCTGCGCTCCTTTACCTGGTTTCCTACCTATTTTTACACTACTGTATGTACACCGTATTCATGGTGAAATCTAGCATATGACTCTAGTATGATCATGGTGGGCATGCAACATGTTGATGTCTTTCATGCCCGAGAAACGAGGGGAAATGTGTTTCCACCTGCCTGCTAGATGTTGCGAACAGGCGGGAGGCCTCTAGGAGGCTGCTGATTTATTCGGGTGGGTGGGGGTTGGTGAATGCTGGTTTTGGGTGCCGGTTTATGAGATAATTGGGGGGTATGTTGGGTAGTGAACGTTTTGATCGGCAGTTGTTGGACGCGATGGCGGTGTGTGGTGATCTGGTTCCTGAGGGGTCGGTTCACCGGTTTTTGGCCGAGCACCGCAAGACAGTGTTCCCGGATGGGATGTTCGAGGATCTGTTCGGTTCTCGGGGTCGTCGATCGGTTCCGGGGTCGGTGGTTGCGACGGTGATGGTGTTACAGGCGTTGGAGGGCCTGTCGGATCGGGAAGCGATCGGTCGGTTGCGGTGTGATATTCGTTGGAAAGCCGCCGCGGGATTGGCGCTGACCGATGAAGGGTTTCATCCCACGGTGTTGACTTTGTGGCGGGCGAGACTGCGTAACAGTGACCAGCCGGAGCGGATCTTCGACGCGGTTAGGAGGGTGGTGGACCAGACGGGGGTGTTGTCGGGTCGCACCCGGCGGGTGTTGGACTCCACGGTTTTGGATGATGCGGTGGTCACCCAGGACACGGTGACCATGATCACATCCCAGATTCGCCGCTGCCGCCGTCTGATACCCCAAGCGCGTGAGGTGGTGTTGTCCCATGATTACTACCAAGGGAGCAAGCCATCCTGTGATTGGTCGGACCCGGACAGTCGTTCGGAGTTGATCAACGGTTTGGTGACCGACGGTCTGGCAGTTCTGGAAACGGTCAGGGACATTGATCTGGATGATCGACAGTCAGAAGCGGTGGGTTTGTTAGGGGTGGTGGTCGGCCAGGACGTGGAACCCGACCCCGACCGGACGGGAAAATGGAGGATCGCCCGCCGGGTCGCTTCGGATCGGACGATCTCGGTCGTCGACCCGCAGGCTCGGCACGGACGCAAAACGTCTTCGCAGCGTCGGGACGGTTACAAAGCACATGTGGTGGCCGAGCCCGAAACGGGGATCGTCACTTCTTGTGAGATCACCTCGGCCAACACACCGGACGGTCCCACCGGCGTGGAACTGTTGAAAGACGAACCGGGTACCGAGGTTATCGCCGATTCGGCCTACGGATCAGGCCACGTCAGAGCCGCTTTGGCCAAGCCCGAGGCCGGTCATATCACCACGATCAAACCCATACCCGAGAGACGCAACCCTCGGTTGGGCGCCGACCAGTTCACCCGAGACGACTTTGTGATCGACCCCGAACACCGAAAGGTGACCTGCCCGGCCGGTAACACCGCCACCATCGGATCGACGGGACAGGTCCGTTTCAGAGCGGTCTGTACCGACTGTCCCTACCGGAGTCGTTGCACCACCAGCAAAACAGGACGGCACCTACAGATCCACCCCCACCATCGGCTGCTCGACCGAGCCCGACAACGGTGGAAACAACCCCAAACCGTCGCCCGTTACAACCGTTGGCGACCATCAGTGGAACGGATCATCGCTCACATCGTCGCCCGAGGGAACCGAAAACTCAGACACCGGGGCATAGAACCCAACCGACAACAACTCCACACCCGCATCGCCGCCATCAACCTACGACGCCTCATCAACCTCGGACTACACCACACCCCCACCGGCTGGGCCACCAAACCCACCTAACCCGCTGTAACCCGCCCCCGACCGCCTCCACGGCCTCCCCAAGGGAAGAAACAGAACCATAGAGACATCCAAACACCTGGGCTCACACCACCAACACCCCACCCACCAACACCGATACTCAGCAGCCTCCTAGGAGACTGCTGATTTATTCGAGTGAGGGTAGGGTTGGTGTCGGGGGGTGGGTCATGGAATAAGTCGGGGGTAGGTGTTGGAAGGCCTATCGGATTGGGAGGCGATTCGGTCGGTTGCGGTGTGAAAATTGGTGGAGAGCCGAAGCCGTGCTGACGTTGACTGATGGTGGGTTTCACCCTACGGTGTTCACGTTGTGGGCGGGCGAGGTTGCGTAGCAGCGGGGCGCCGGAGCGGATCTTTGATGCGGTGCGTGCGGTGGTGAATCAAACGGGGGTGTTGTCGGGTCGCACTCGCCGAATTGGGAGCCCGTTCAGGTTGTCACCCCGACAACGGTTCCCGATTTGTCCACCCAACCGCCAGAGGGCTGCCCTTCTGACGGGAGCAGCGAGCCGGGCGGCGTGGAATCGGGTCCCTTCCGAGTGCTGTTCGACAGAACCGTTGACGACGTGCCTCACCTTGTGTAACACTGGCGGGAGCACGGCGTGCGCTGCCAGTGACAGGTCCTGGCTCAGTTCGTGAAGGACTGGAAGCGGATGCCCCACGGCCGCGAACTGATGATCTCCAAGCCGATAAGAGGTCCGCGCAATGACCCCAACCTCGCATACATAGTCGCCACCGTGCATGCGCTGTGCCTGAGACGAATGGGAGGTTTCCGCCTAGGTTCACCAGTTCGTGTCCGAGACTCTGTTCACGGGCCAGCACCCGATCGTTGAGAAGCCTTCACCGCCGATGCGTGTCTCATGCCGGTTAGATCGGCACGCGGCTACCTCCCGCCTCCTCCTTATTCTCCACTCCCGATGTCCCGCGGCCACCGCCGGCACGGCCGCTGCGGCCGCATCATCCTTCAACGCTTACCGCCTCCCCCTGTCGGTCTTCTTGGTCATCTTGGCATTCCCGTGGGAGAGGTCCCGGGTTGAACACCCTCGGCAGGCTGGGGGTCAGTCTCCGTTCCCGGGAGACCGAGGGAAGGTTCCCGCCGTCGAGCCCTCCGAGCAATGAGTCCTCAGACGTGGTGGATTGGCTCGCCCAGTCGTTGTTTGATGTCCCGCACAGCACCGGCGGTGTCCCATATGCACCGCCATGCGGGAAGCCGCAGGACATCCCATCCGGCCCGGGCCAGGACTCTGTCCCGCGTTATGTCCTGGCGGCACTGCCGGCCTCTTTCGTCAATGTGTTGATCCCCGTCCACCTCGACATTCAGACGGCGGCCGTTCACCGACAGGGCGAAGTCGAGTTCGTAGCCGCCGAAGCCGAGCTTGGCCACAGGGTCCAGCCTCGCCGTTCTCATGGCGTCCAGCAGCAGTTGTTCCGGGCGACTGTCGGTCCTGTAGCGGCCTTCGAGTGCCAGGTCTCGGGCTGTTTCCTCGATGGCGTACCGCCGCAGCGAAGCCAGCGTCGGACCTCCGAACTTCTCCGGTTGCGGATGTCCGAACACGGTCAGCCCTTTGCGTGCCCGGCTCACGGCGACGTTGAGAAGGTTGGGGTAAGCACTGCCCAAAACAGGCCAACTAGCATTATCTCGATCCTGTTCGCTTGGGACCAATCTCCGGCGAGTCGTGTTGATTCGGAGGCTTCAGATTGAGACATGCGCGATGGCTTGCTCCGGTAGCCCTGATAGTTGTGATGATCTCCCCGGGTCGCGCTGTGCTATTCGATGTCGCCAAGCATGCGTGGGAGTGGTTGGGCGATCTAAACGGTGCTGAAACAAACAGCGTCACAGTTCGCAACGCCGGATTGGTCGTTGGGACGGTCGTGGCCTTCTACCTGACTTGGCGGAGAATACGGACGGCAGATCACCAAGCGCAAACGGCCTACCGGCAATTAATGGTGGCCAGGGACTCTCTGAACGAAGCGGAGAAATCGCGGTCGTACATCATTCATAAGGACAAGGCCCATCAGCGGAACACGGAATTCCACAAAGGGGCGGAGATGTTGTCCAGTGGCGAAATGTTCGTCCGGCTTGCTGGCATCCGCATCCTCCAAGATCTGGCAACAAGGTATCCCGACCAGTTCGGGTGGCAAACCGAACGTATGCTCTCGGCTTTCGTGGAGTATCCCCCTCGCCTCAACGAGAACTCGCACGGAGAGGATCGGTCCGATCGCAGACCCGATGTCCACAGAGCCGCCTCGGTTCTGGCCACATTGCTCGAGGGCCGTCAAGAGCGACAATGAACAGTCCACGACTACAACCAGCACCACCAAGGCCGGAACGGGAGATCGGTGACTGTTCTTTTACACATCTCGAGGTGTCGACAATACCGTGGCGCCGAGCGTCAAGAGGCCGCCGGAGTTTGCCGTTCTTTGCGGTCAGACATCCCAAAACAAGCGTGTCTGCGGGTTGGTCGGCGCCTAAGAGAACCCGTTTCAGGTCGACTCGGTCGCCAGTGCTCTCAGTTCCGGCGTGTTAGGCGCAAAAACGGTTTCTTGTGCGGGTTCGCCGATTGTGCTCACAGCGAACCGGTACTCTCTCTGATGGGCGTAGTCGGGGCTTTTGACGAACGGGATTGCGGCCGCTCGACGGTGCGGGGGCACGGCTTCGATCAGGGACTCGGCATTGTCGGTGTACACGACCGGGCCGTGTGTCACCCATATCACCTGTTCAAACGGCACATCGAGTATCTGTCGCTGCCGCGAATGAACCTGTAGCGAGGATTGCTCCGGGAGGATCCGGTGCCCTAATTGATGGAACGGATCGTCAAGCGACACTTTCGGACCCGGTGAGGTATGAGCGAACGCGCTGCCCAGTTCACGAGCAACCATTGCGGGTTCTCCGAGGGCAGTCACGCAATCAGCCTCGAATTCACCCTCAAGAGCAATGCGTTCACACCGCGACCTCGGGGGAAGCGATGTGCAGTAGAACCACACATTGTCTGTTTGGTATGTCATCGACACAGAACCCTCCACCTCACACCAGAGGCTCGAGTCCTCAAGCGCCCACTTTTCGTGGAAACCGATCCGCTTCCTGTAAACGCCCTCGTCGGTGTCCCTGATGCCTGCTCCGCCGCCTTCGTATGTGCGGTAGTGCTCGGCGGTTGACAGCTTCAACGCAGCGGAACGAACCGGCGAATGCCGCCGTTTGGAGAACTTGACAACCGAAGAAGTGGTCTCCCACGCGAGCGTGGGATCGAGGCGGATCTTGCGGACCCCGACCATATACGGATGCGGACTTACGCCGAGGAAAATAGCCTCCCAGCGAACCTGGTCGCCTTCGTGTTCCTTCCGCATCTTGTCAGTAACCGGGACTTCGACACGCGAGTCGCTTGCCTCAAAATACGCCCGGATGGCATCTCGGCGCGGTCCGTCCCATTCCTCTGGGAAATCCCATGCGTCGGTCATTGCCAACTTCAGGTATCGAGAGCCGCGGCTAATTCGTCAGCTGGGATGACGGTGGTCATCTCGGCGCCGGTCGTGGTGATGATCTTCACGGCCACCGGCTCACCGGGGGTGGGAGCGAACGGCTGGGAACGGGTGGCGGCGATCTGTTCCAACGCATCGGGCGCCGCCTGCTCCTCAAGCTGGCCGAGGATTCCCCTGAGCCGCCAGTCGGGTGTCCGACGAGGGCCCTTTGTCTTGGCTACGGTGGGTAAATGAGGCGCGAGCAGAACGACCGGAGGCAGTGGCCAGTGGCGATCGTCCACGCGTCAATCTCGCCTAGGGTGGTTCAGATTTTCCTGACGTTGAAGTCCGAACCGGTGTCCTTGGCCATCTGCTTGATGGCCTCGATGTCGCCTTCGTCGCCGGCGACGACCAGTTGTGCCATCTGGTTGATATGGCCCACTTTGCCCATATCGATGAGGTGCGCCAACTCTCGCAGCATGTGACTGAGGTCGTCGTTGCCTTCCTCGGTGTCAATGCTGGCGGTTGTGTTGAGGTTGACCTGCCAGTACGGAGACTGCTCGCATTGGCATTCGGCTTGGCCGCATTTGGAGCAGGCGGGCTTCGGGCATTCGCACTCGGTCCGACCACACTCGGGGCAGGTCGGTTGAGTGGGGCATTCACAGTCACCCGTCGGCTGACTGCAGGTGGCGCACGTCGGCGAGGCGGGTAGCTGTAGGCGTACCGTGTTGAGGTTGAGGCTGATGTCCTCCGCACGGGTTACCTGCTGGACTTCGCCGCCTTCACCCACCAACACCACTTCGCCTTCCGCTACAGCCTGGTAGAGAACCCGCTGGAGTTCCCCTTCCCCGCCGTAAAGGAGGGGCTTGTGCGGGATGGACCACCAGATGTCACAGATTTCCCGCAAAGGCCGACCGTAGTCGCTGTCTCTCAGCATGTGCAGCAGGGCCTTCTTGTCGAACTGGCCTTTTCCGAACGCCTTCTCGTCAGCGTTCAGAGCCGCCCACACATCAGAGGCGTTGAGGGCGGTGAGCGTGTCTTTCCCGATCCGGATGAACCCGACCTGCCGGTGATGGGTGCCCTTCGGCGCCAGGTAGACGATGTGCTTGTAGCAGAGCCTCACCCGCCTGTCCAACTGCCTCTGGGCCTCCCTGGTTCGCCCCTTGGCCTTTTGGTGCATGTCCGAGTCGGCCATGACGGACGGTAGTTCCGACACCCGTTTGCGGGCCAGCCACTCCGCGGCGACACCCCGAGCCTGAGCGCGTAGGGCGGTGTTCGCAACAGCGAACACCAGAGAGGAGGCCCATTCGGTGCTAATCGGTTGAGATCCGAGTCCGAACCCGGCCTTGAGCGCATGGCGGGTGGCGGAATCGTCTCCGTTGAATAGGGAAAACCATCGGGAGTCCAGTATGGCCAGGCGGGTCTCCCGGCTGTCGGCCAGTTCTTCCTTCAGTACCTGTCGGCATCCCTCCGGGGTCACTCCTTCCGGGGGAACGGGAGGCCCCTCGACCAGTACCACCTTGGCGAACGGTTTGCGGTACCTTCCGGCGATGTCGAACGCCCGGTCGGTGATCGCCTTGTCCCTCTCCGGGTCGGGGATGCTTGCCTTCTCCGCCCGGGTGAGCATCTCCAATGTCTTGCGTGTCTCGAAGAACCACCGCTTGGGGACTTTGGGACCCTGCCCGGGTATGTGGTCGATCGACGCCATGCCCCGATCCGATTTGACCAACTGGCCGAACACGGTTTCGGCATCCCCCGTTTCGTACCTTCCTGTGGGAACGAAGGAAGCGGCGAGTATTTCCGCTTCGGTGGCGCCCCGCGTCCCTCCCACTCTGGGGCTGAGGGAGCGGACGAACAGGGCGGTGGCCATCCGCTCCGCCGCCCGGGGGTTGTGGGCGGCCCAACTCCAGGTCTTGTCCCGTTCGATGTCGAGTTGGTGGGCTGTTCCCCGATCAGGGTTGTGTGGGTCGATGATGTCGATGGTGGCGACCTCTCGCAGGTTGGCGCTGGTGCGCTGGTCCTCCACCAGTCCCAGGTTGAGCAACGCGTCCCGGAGGGGCGGGTCGTCCAAGGGGACATCGCCGCTGTCGATGAGGGGCGGCGCCCACTCTCCGGACTGTCCCCGCCGGGTCAGTTCGTAAACGGCGAGGGCGAACACGTTGATCGTGGACCGCACCTTCTGGAACCCGGCGTGGGTTGCCCATTCGTCCTCCGCCAGGGCGATGAGGTTGGGGTGGAACGGATAGGACCGGGTCACCTGCCGACGGAACTCCTCCCGGCCCGGGTGGCCGAGGCGTTTGAACACTCGGTTGTGCCACGCCGGGGTGACCGCATCGGTGTAGTGGTCAGCCATCTGGTCGGCGACGCCGCCGGGAGGGGGATTGGCGAACAGGCGCCTTTGGATTATCTCGGCGAAGTCCCCGCCGGACGTGACCGCGGTTGCCGAGGCATGGCGAGTGAGAAGGTCTTCCAACTCCGCTCGTAGCTTGGTTCCCCCCTCGGTCATGGCCATGTTGTCCTTCCCCGACGCGATCATGGCCACAACCATCGCGCAGCTCGGAGTGTTGTTGACCGCTTCTAGCAGGGCGCGGACGAATCCCATGTCCAGCACCGCCTGGTCGTAGTCGTTCACGGCCGTGACTCTTAGGTAGTCCATGATCTCGTCGATGAGCACCAGCACGGGACGTCCGACAGATTGGAGTGCCTCGCCCAACTTCGCTTTGTTGGTCAGGTGCGGGCGGTACTTCTCGTAGGAGGCGTGGTTCTTATGGGGTTCGACGAACAGGCGCCAGAGGAACCGCTCCCCCAACGTCCGGGCGCTTCCGAAGTCCTCCTCGGCGGCGGTGGTGTTGTCGCAGTCCAGCACGACGCAGTGGGGGTTGCGCAGGTCCGGGTCTACGGGCCGGCCGCTGATGTCAAGGGTGGCCTTGATGATTTGCTTGCCGAGATCGGTGGCGGCCAGCAACCGGGGGGTGGTGGCCAGATGCCACAGACCCACCAGGCCGTGGGACTTCCCCCCGCCCATCGCCTGGTCGAGTCTCCACACCGCGTGTGCTTGCGTGGAGTGGGGAACACCGAGACGGACGGCCACCCGGGCCATGAAATCCACGAGGCTTCCCGCCGGGTGGGTGATGTCCCCGTAGTAGGAGGGGTTGGCATAGGGTGGGCGGGTACCCGAGGCGATGGCGGCGCTGTGCAGGGACATCCGCACGTCGGAGATTCCTCCACCCGCGGCGATCACCTCCTGGCGGAGGCTCATGATCGTCCACCAGGGTGTCGGGGAGTCAGTCATAACAGATCGTGTCCATTCTATAAGAGTGCGCCCTGCCCCGCTTTGACGGGTCTATCCTGATCGGCCTCGGCGGCATGTTCGCGGATGAAAGCCCGGTTGCGGACCGTCCAGGTCCAGGTCTGTCCGTCACGGTCGGTCTCGCCCACAAGCCGGGCCATCTCGCTCATCGCCGCCCACAGTTGCTCGTCAGTGTCCCGACCCACTTCCCGCAAGAAGCCGGCGATCTCCTTTGGGGAGCGGCCCAGGGATGCGACAGCGAAGAGGACATCTACCAAAGCACTGTCGATGTCCAAAGAGGACATGTCGGCGTCGGACCCATAGGCGAGCCGCTGTCCTCCCTTTGTCTTGACAAGCAGTCCCGCCACGTCTGCTTCGGTCACGTCGTAGGAGAGTCGTTGCCATCGGGCGGCCGAACCCGCGCCGACTCTCCTGCCGTACAGCCGCGCCCACGACAGGGCAAACCGGGTGCGTTCATCGAAGTCGGCGAGGCGGAACTTGTCGATCCGAATGTCAGCCGCGTCTTCCACGGCCTGGTGAGCCAAACCAAGGAATGTTTCGATTGGCACGGGCTGGCCCGTGAAGTCGAGAACCTTTTCGTACTGCCCCACCACCTCCATAGCCGGAGCGATGGCTGCCATCCGCTGGTCCGAGTCGGCCAACCCATCTTCCGTCCACACCTGCACCCGCTGAGCTACTTCCTCCCGTATCTCCTCGGAGACGAAACGAAGGTCCCCGGGGGAACGGTTGTGCCGGGCGGCGCGGGTGGTCATCATGATCGTGTTGTCAATGAACTGTCCCGTCTGCTTGCCGCCCTTTTCCGTGCTGCACGGCCAAGAGCCCGTCAACACCAACCCCGCTTCGGTTATGGCGGTCAGCACGCGGCTCCACGCGTCGGGATCCCCGTGACCGAAAACAATTGAGACGACACCGTCTGGCCGGGTTTTGAGGCGTGCTTGACGGAATGCCTTGGTAATGGTCGTCTTGTAGTGCGCCTCGGTGCGATGGTCGTTTTCTTTTGAACATCGCGTCACGACCGCTTCGTTGGTTTTTTCTTGCAGGCCGTGGGGGTCGCTTGTGATTCCGAGCCATGGCATAGCGGTCACCAATGCCCGTTTCAGCCAGACAAAGAGCAGATCAGACGAGTCGCAGTAGTTGATCATGTTGTCGTAGGGCGGATCGGTTACCACCGCGTCCAGCGTTTCGTCTAGGAGAGGAAGTTCTGTTGCCGTACCCCTTTGAATCAATGCCGAGTAGCCATCTACTCGAGATGACTGCTTTTTGATGCTTCGCACGGTGTGGACCGCAAGAGAATCCCAGGTTCCAGGGCCGTCGCCACATCCGGTCTCGAAGAAGTCGTAGCCGGGACCTATACCGGAATCGTTGAGGTAAATATGCCTTACAGCCTGCTCGGGTATTTGTAGGGTGGCGCTCCTTGTGCCGAATTTCAAGCGCCTGCCCAAGTTTGACGCGGCGTAGCCCACCAGTGCTCCGGCGTAGTCAAGGCTGATTCCACCTTGGACCATTTCTATATGCAGGTTGTCGATGATGCGGGCGAGTCGCACGAACCCCAGCGTCTGCCGGGCGTTGCATAACTTCCCCCAACTGTCGTACCCATATCCCGCCGGACCGATCAGCCCAGCGAGGGTGGGGATCAACTTCTCGGTTGGCACGGCAGGCAGGCCGGGTCCAAAGGGAAGCTCGGACTCCAGTGCTATCTTGACATCCGCCAAACCATCGTAGTCAATATCCGTCGGAACCCTGTAGTGGCGGAGCGTGACAGGGTTGTGGTCCGCCACCACCAGCAAGGCATCTTCCCCTAAACCTGGATCCACCGTTGGTTTGTGGGGATGTGGGGGGTTAATGCGTTGAAGTGCCTCTCTGACCTGGGAAAATAGCTGTATTAGCAAACGGCTGTTACCCAGGCAGAGGAGGCACTTGTTGTGAACAGGATACCGAGCAGTGATTTGGACAGGCTTAGGGTCGTTTTCGATGACGATTCGTTGGTTGCGGACGCGGGGTTGTTGATAGCGGGCACGGTTATGTCCCGTTTTGGGTTGGAGGAGTTGTTGGACGAGTCTGTACGGATGGACGGCCGTGTTGGTGGTGCCCGTCCGGGTCGGAAGGTGTTGTCGTTGGTGGCGTCGATGCTGGTGGGCGGTTCCCATATCGATCATGCCGATCGGCTACGGGCCGGTTCCACCCAGAGAGTGTTGCCGTTTGAGGTGATGGCCCCGTCCACGTTGGGTACGTTCCTTCGTTCGTTCACGTGGGGTCACGTCCGCCAACTCGACAAAGCCCTCGAAAGAACCCTCCGACGGGTCTGGTCAGCGGGTGGAGGCCCCGACAGCGATCCGGTCACCTTGGATGTGGATTCCACTATCTGTGAGGTGTCCGCCAAGACCAAGGCGGGCGCCTCTTATGGGTACACCGGACAACTGGGATACCACCCCCTGGTGGCGGTGCGTTCGGACACCGGAGAGATCGTCGGTTCCCGACTGCGGGGAGGTTCCTCCCAGCGGGGCAACGCCCATTTCGTCATAGAAGCGGTGAACCGTGTCAGACGAGCCGGCGCCACAGGCCCGGTGACCGTTCGGGCCGATTCTGGGTTCTGGTCCTATAACCTGATCGGGAGCCTTGATCGTCTCGGAGTCGAATGGTCGATCACCATCGGGCAACAGTCGCAGGTCAAGGGGGCCATCGCCAACATCGAAGAGACCGAATGGGAGTCCATCGACTATCCCGAGGACGGCGAGGCGCAGGTGGCCGAAACGTTCTTTGTCGCCTCCAAAAAGGGCAACCACCGCCGAGTGCGAATAGTGGTACGCCGTACCCGACTCACCGACCCGGCCCAACAGCAACTATGGCCCGACTGGCGATATCACGCCTTTGCCACCAACACCCAAATGCCTCCTGTCGAAGCTGACCGTTTCCACCGGGCCCACGCCCGCGCCGAACTCGCTATCAGAGACCTCAAGGAACACGCCGGTCTTTCGCACTGTCCATCGGGCAGTTTCTTCGCCAACGCAGCCTGGCTTTCCTGCACAGTGCTTGCTCACAACCTGTACCGGTGGATCCAACACCACACCCAACCGGCCGGGCTGACGCTGACCAACGGGAACACCGTCCGCACCCGCCTGTTCCGACTGCCCGGACGGATCGTGAACCACGGACGAAAACTGATCCTGCGCCTACCCGCCAGATGGCCATGGGCACACCAATACCTCACCACCCTCACCCGCATCCGCGCCCATCCCCAACTCTGCTGAACCCCGGCCCCACACGCTCCCGCCAAAACCCGAAAACGACCCCTCCCCAGAACCAGCACGTCCCCACACACGCCTCACCCGATCTACAGGGCGATTCAGGATCCCCCCAAACCGAACAGACACCCACCAACCCCCACACACCCGACACCAAACCACCCCCCGCCGCTCCCAAACAACCCAAAACCCCCACCATCACCCACCCCCGACGATCAAAACGGTGGATCCAGGCTAAATGGTCTCGCATAAGGCGCCGTAAAGTGCCCAGTGGATGGGCCTGCTGACAGAAACAACAGACACCCGTCTTGCCCCGCTTGCCCTTGACATTGATCAGAGTGGGCTGATCCATCGGCGGTCCGTCATGCACTTCCGTCCAGAACCTTCCCGATTCAGCGCCGGTCGCGATCCGATAGGACTGGCCCGGATCCTTTAGGCCCTTCCGGACCCCCGGATTCCGCAACTTCAAGCTCCCGGTAAGAGGAAACCGGTTGCCGCAGTTGACGCAGGGAAGAGTGATTGCCCACACATATCCCCACGGGCGTTTGCCGTTCACCTTCGGGTAAAACTCGTCCATGGCTTGCTCATATCGGTCTCCTACCAGGTCAAGGATGAACCGCACGTCTCGCAGCAGGCGGGGTTCGGTGAAATGCTTGACCTTGTAGTCCCCGTACCCGTCGAACGGCAGGTCGGGTTCGTCGTCCCAGTTGCGCATCGGCCAGTCCGCCAAGAGCATGCCCGCAAGCGTCGCTACCGGCGAGTAGTCGATTCCCCACGCTTGGACTCCGAGGCGGGCGGCCTCTAGGGGGATCATGGCCCGCCCGGAGAACGGGTCGCACAGTTTTGCTCCGTCCGGGTAGTGCTTGGCCAACTCCTCCCGCAACTCCCGGTTGGCCGCGTCGTAGTCGGTCATTGACCGGCGAACCAGCGCCTTGATGCGTTCCTGCTCGTCTGGATCGTCGGGCCAGGGCAACAGCGAACAGATAACCGCGGCTTTGGCCTGCGCTAGGGGCCTGGATGCGAACCATGTGAACAGGCTCTTCTCGGCGAATCCTCTGCCCCAGCCTCGGGCGGACTGCTCGGACACCTCGGCGCAGGGGAACCAACGCTCGATCAGGCGAACGCTCACGACTGGACCTCGTGGTGCTTTGATGGGGAACGGAACGTCGGCCCGGATGCCCTTCTCACGGGTGATATCATCACTGCCCCATCTATTGTGCCACGAGACCACCTCAAGTTGCGAAAACGGTGTCGCAGCGCCCTATGTTGAGCGGGACCATCCCCCCGAGGGACACCGGGAGGTTCCTTCGGCGCCGATGGTAGGTTTCCCGATGCAGGATCGCTGCGACAGTTCCCTGTCGGCCCCTTGACATCCAACTCCTTTACGAGACATCGCCCCCGGGCCTGTCCAGATATGTGGTCTCGCACCCGACCATGTGGAGGAGCACTTTGGCGAGAGAGGTGGCTGTGGGAGATAGGGGGGAGGGGCGGCTCTGGAGAAGGTATTCGCCGGAGGTCACTTTGTCGGGGCTACTCGTTTCGATGGCGGCCTTGATTCTGGCCTTCAACTCGGGACCGGTGGACTGGCCCTTGGTGGCCCTCATCCTGATTGTGACCTTCGGCCTGTTCTGTGCGGTCTTCGCCGGGAGCCTCTGTGTGAGAGATTTGGTTGAAGGTAGAGCGGCGAGGAAAGCCGCCAGAGAGGAGGAAGAGCAGCGGAAGGCGGCGGAGGATCGGAAGGAGGAATCTCTGGTCAAGGCATTCAGGAATTCCGGCATGACCGCGTTGGACCTTAGGCGCCTCTATCAAGCCGTAAGGTAAAAGGACGTCGATATCGATGACCAGACCAACCCGAGCCGCCAGTCCCTGGTCACCAGGACAGTGAACATAGGAGGGGCATTCGAGGGGGAGTACGGCATCGCCACGCCTCCCCTGGTGGACGACAAGTTGGAGTCGTTCAACTTTCAGGGATGGATTGACTACCTCGAGTGCCTGATCGTTTTCATGCAGAAGGGCGACTTGGCGGGCGCCCGCTGGCGGTTTCCGCTCGACCAACCCTGGGTCCCGGTCGGGTAGGGGTCCCGACATGCCATGCCGCCACCTCCAATGAGATGTGGGAAACCCGGGGACCTAGCGGGACGCTTTGTGGAGGGCGGCCTTCAAAGCGCTTCCGGCGAGCCGCATCACGGGTACTTGAAGTCGCTCTCGAATGCCTCCAGCGGGTTCTGCCAGGCGCCGTAGAGGGTGCCGACCCCGTCCTCGCAGTGTTCCACCACATAGAGCCAGTAGTCGTCGCCGCGGAGCCGGGCGGCGTCCAGTTCGCCGCCGGTGAGTTCTATGCCTTTGCTTGATGCCTCCCCGGAGCGGCCCTTCACCTCCACGCATCGATGCTCGGCGCCCCGGTCGGCCAGGAGATCGTAGCCCCTGTTTTCGGTGTGGACATCCTCGACTATGAATTCTTCCTGTTCCAGGAGGTGGGTCACATGGCGCATGCCCACCTCTTCGCTGTCGGGGTCTATCCCTATCTCCCGCCCGGCGATCACATGCGCCCACCCGACCCGGTGGGGTTGGGTGTGGGAAATCTCCGCCCGCTGCATTGCTTGGCGGATCCTCCTCTGGACGTTCACCCCTATCTCCTGCCTCCGCCGAATGCGGGTGTTTCGGTCGGAGATGTGCCCCGTAGTCACATCGGGCAGGTCTCTCAGGTCGTCCCTCAGCTGTTTGATCCACTTTTCCGCTTTTGCCTTGCGCCGGTGGGTTTCGGCGGTGGCCAGGTGGATGGCGTGGCTCGCAGCGGCGGTTTCGGCCTGCGGTTCCAGGGGCTTGGGTATCCCGCCCTCCGGGGGAGCGAGGTTGGGGAGGGTCTCCCAGGCCACCCGGTTGGCGATCCCCCCTTCGTCGACTCGGACCAACCACGACACCTTCTCGGTCGCGTCGCCAGTGCCCTCGGTTCGGAGGGTGGCTCCGTAGGCGAACAGCGTGTAGTCGTTTTGGGCGGAGGGGTCGTACAGCACGGCTCCCTGCCACATCGCCGACGCGGTTAGTTCGCTGATCGCCTCCGCGAATCGGCGGAACACCGGGCGGCTGGGAGTCAGGAGCGTCGCAGCCTCGGCCCTGTCGATTCCCCCGTCGATGAGCTTTTGGCGCAGTCTCTCCCTGGCGGTTATCAGGGTCTGGCCGCCCATCTCGATGCGGAACCCGGGAGGCAATTCCCACCCCACCGGAGCCAGGTAGTAGAAACCCTGCCCCAGGGGCATGGGATGGCGGTCGATCAACCCGGCCGCCTTCAGGCGATCGAGGAAGCGTTCCACCGTGTCGGGTTCTATCCGCTGCGACATCTCGGACCTGCGGGCAGTGAACGCCTCGTCGAGATCGATGTAGCCCTCCAAGTATTTGGTGTCGCCCTGCAATTCGTTGAAGGCCCGTACGAAGTCACCCTCGGTCAAGGGTCCGACCGGCAACTCGAAACAGCCCCGCACGCTGAGGCGTTCCATCACCGCGTTGAGGCTGTCGAATATCCTTCCGTCCAGCCGGTTGGCCGCTTTGACTAGGTTTTCCAGCAGCCTCTCGTGGGCCTGTCCTTCGAGGGTGCCTTGTGCCACCAGGTTGTAGAACCACACCTTGCGTTGCTGCCCGATGCGGTGGATACGTCCCAGCCGCTGTTCCAAGCGGACCAGGGACCAAGGGATATCCCAGTTGACAAGCACGTTGGCTGTCTGGAGGTCGATTCCCTCGTTGCCGGCGTCGGTGGAGACGAGCACTTGGAACTCGCCCTCCCGGAAGGCCGCTTGAACCTTCGCCCTGGTCAGGTGATTGTCCTTGCCCGAGTAGCGGCGAGCGGAGTATCCGGAGTCTTCGAACCTGCCCACCAGCCAGTTGGCCGTGTCGGCGTATTCGGTGAACACGACCACCTGCCTGTCTCTGCCGGGAACGACCTCGTTGGGCACCAGGCACTCGTCGACCATGGGCGCCCATTTCGACACGTCCAGTTCCGGTCCGATCAGGGTTTCCAGTTCGCCCAGGAGTCCCAGGATGGCCCTCTTCTCTGCCTTGGGGTCTCGGGACCTGACGCCGACTATGCGACCCTCGCCGCCGTCGTCCTCCTCTTCGTCGAACCAGTCGTCGCCCACCGGGGCGGTCGGGTCGGTTCCCATCCTCTCCCAGCGATGATGCAGGGTCCTGGCCAGGCTGTGCAGCGACGACGCTGCCCGCTTTCCATAGACGATGCGGGCCAACTGGCGGGCGTCGAGGGGAAAGAATTCGTCCACCAGGGCGAGCGCCTGGTTGTGGAAGTCCTGCTCGACGCCGTTCATCGGGACCTTGACGTTCTTCGCTTCCCGGGGCTTGAACAGCTTCCGCTTCTGGTCGTAGTCCACCAGGGACTCCTTCATGCGCCGCAGGAAGTGAACCCTCCCGGGCTTCAACCTCCGCCGGCCCGACTTTCCCTTGGGTCCCTCCTCCACGGGAGGAAACACCTCGGGGTCGACCAGGTGCAACAGGTCCTGGAACAGCCACTCCTTGCCCCGGTGGGGCGTGGCCGTGAGCAGCAGGGCATGCTCCGCCCCGGACAGCGCCTTCCCCACGTTGTGGAAGGTCTCCGCGGTGGGGGTCATCCTGTGCGCCTCGTCGAAGATGACCGCGTCCCATCCGGCCTGTCGGGGGCGTATCCCCTCCAGCACAGCCGGGTTCACCGCCGCCCGGTGCATGGAAACCACCCATGTCGGATGGGTCGACAACGACAGCAGGCCTTGGCGGACCACCTCCAAGGTGACCTCCTCGAGGCCCCCTCCGAAGAACCGGTCGAAGTCGGCCTGCCACTTGTGGACCAGATGGGCGGGGCACACCACCAGGGCGCGCTTCACCCGGCCCAGCCGTTGCGCCTCCCGCAGCCAGAGCCCCGACATGATCGTCTTGCCCGTCCCGGGTTCGTCGGCAAGGAGGAACCGGAGCCTGGATTGGGGGAGCATCTGGCCGTAGACGGCGGACATCTGGTGTGGATAAGGACGCAAGACGCTGGACGCCAATACGGTGGAGGTGGCCGACCGGACCGAGTCCAGCATCCGCTCCGCCCAGAATCCCGCCAGCACCACCTCGGGTCGGGCGGCGCCGTCCTCCGTAACGGGACGCACCTGCCGCAACTGCTCGGCCGTGAGGGGCACCTCCCGTAACCGCCCGTCAGGATCGGAGACGATCACCTCGGTCTTGTCTCCGACTGCGTTCGCCCCCTTGTACGTCACGACCAGAGCTTCGCCGGGCAACCGCACCCTCTGCCCGTAACGCAGGTCTACCACATCACCGATCACAGCGCCGGCGCCGCCCCGCTACCCTCGGCAGTCATGCGGGATTCTGCGGCAAGCCTATTTCTCATCAAAGCGGCACACTAGCAGGGATAACACCCGGCCGTCTCCTTCATATCCCATGTGTCCACTATGTCAACCGTGGATAGTTGCGCCATTTCCTTACCGGGGAGGTCGGCTACAAAGCGGCTTCGTCCCAGTGGGGACATGTCCCTTAGATTTCGCCCCATGCTCGAAATCCTGGCAGTCTTGGCGGTCATCGTGGTCATAGCATTCGTCCACAGCGGCAAACGGCGCCAGGCAACACCGGAAGAGAAACAGGCAATGAGATGAGAGTCGTTTCCTTACTGACAAATCGGTGCCACAAGCCCTTTGCTCTCTTCCCGAAAGCGACGCATCCCCGCCGATAGAGTAAGAAATGTGTGGTTCCCACAACACACTATTGATGCTCAGGACGCCGACAGGGGCACTAACCCAGCCATGAATTGGCGATCCCACAACGACCTTGAGGACGAGTTCAAAGAAGAACCTCGCCAAATGAAGCGGAAGTCCCGGATATCTGGCCATCCGCCCGGAGTGTTCGCAGGGTTTGGGAGGCGAACGCGTTGAAGACCATCAAGGTTTTCGCCGTCCTGGCACTGGTAGTGCTAGCGATACTGCTCATGAGCAATGGCCAGTGGGGTTTGGGAACCCCCCTCGTGATCATCGCTCTTTTACTGGGTAAATACTGGTGCCTTTAGGCTAACTGCAACAGGGCACGGCTGTTGGAGAGACACCCTTTGAAATGGTGTCGGATCCCACATGATCGTTAAATTGGCACCGATTCTTGGGTGCGGCCCGGCGCGGCTAAGTTGCTCGTCCCTGGGGAGCAAGATTCGGCCGGTGATGCCGATTCGGTTTCCGATGGTGTTAGCCTCTCGGCAAGCTGACTTGATGGACAGAGTGGTGACAGACAACGGGGTTTATTGGCCGGAAGGCTTTTTCAAGGAGCTTCTTGCCATGTTCGAAGGGAACGCAGAGAAGGAGTTCCGGTCGGGGAGGTTGGAAGAGATGTGTAGCCGCGCAGCGGAAGAGTTCGCGGCGGGTTTGATTGCTGATCCTCGGGGTGTACTTAGCGAAACAGCAGCACAGCAGGCCGCTTTCGAGGCGCGTTTAGAGGCCCGATGGGGACGGGGGCTCGACCTGGCGGACCTGGTGGTATGGGATGCTTTTGAATCCGGTAGGTGGGTGAACGAAATCCTGAGGCCCGCGGCTACGACTCGTCAGGATCAGAAATTTGAGGCGCTCATTCGACTCCACGGGAAGGCCGTCATGACCGCCCGCGAGGTTTTGGTCCTGCTCCGGGGCGGGTACTCGTCAGGCGCGTTGGCTCGGTGGAGAACACTGCATGAGGTCTTGGTTGTCTTTCTCGTATTGGTTGATGGCGACGGGGAATTGAGTCGGCGCTATCTTGTGCATGAGGTTGTCGAAGGCCTGAAGGGGCAGAAGGAATACGAAGAGACCTGGGAGGCTCTTGGATTAGAACCACCCGACTGGACAGCCGCCGAACGTGAGCAGGCGCTGAGAGATCTGGTCTCCGAGTTCGACCGTACCTTCTTGCAGGGCTACGGGTGGGCCGCCCCTCTGTTCAACAACAGAGCGAAGAAGTTCAAGGAGTTGCAGGAGTATGTCAGCCTGGATCATTGGCGTGGCTACTACCGGATGGCATCACATGGGACCCATGCCAACTCGAAGGGGATATCTTGGAACATCCAAGGCTCCGCGACCGTCGATGTTGATGTCGTTTGGGCGGGACCGTCCAACATGGGCCTTTTGGACCCGGCGCAGTGTACGCTTATTGCGCTCGCCAATGTCACGGCCAGCTTGCTGGGCTACGCAGTCGGTGAACTTAGGGAATCCGCGGATGGAGTCCTTGAACAGAGTAACGCTCTTGTACGACAACGATCGATCTTTCTTCTGAGGGACCATGCGATCGCGACACTTGCTGAGGTGCACTCTCAGTTGGAGACTGAAGAGGAGGCTGTGTCTGATCTCGTTAGCCGGGCTACGGCGGTCCTGCGAGAGGGTGACCCCATGACGGCAGAGGATCTAGCAGCCGAACTCAAGGTCGATCCCGAAACCCTTGCAGAGATACTTGACAGAGCACTTGCTAGCGGCGAGTTGGTCCAGCAGACGCACTATCGCATTGAGGGGTAGCTAAACGGGCGGAAACTTCTGAACCGGGTCGCCTTCATCAGTTTCCGACAGACCCCGTTAAGTGGGAATACCTCCACTTACCCTGAATCCACTCAATCGCAATGATCTCTTTAGTCCTCTCAATTCCGAGGACTCCTGCGGGTTGGGTTATTGATCAGAGAGGGTGAGTTCCCTGCATCCGATGGGCTACTGAAGGAGATGTCAGGCCAGCCACATTAGACGATGCCCACCGCATCGGCCTTATGGTGCTTGAACCTTGCCACCATCACAAGGGATCCCAGATGTGGAGCCTCGTCGAGTGCCCTGGCGGAGGTGCTGGTCAGGGATGGTGGCCGACAAGCCTCTTCTCACCGGTTAGGGGAGATATGGGGCGGTTACCGCAGGGCAGACCGTGGGGTCCGAACAGGCCACGATCACCAGTCCCTCCGGAATGGGGGCGACGAAGACATGGTCTTCTCCGCTGGCGACGAAGCCCGTCTCTCCCTGTGGTTGTGGAGTGCCAACATCCATTCCCACTGAGGCGTATGTTTCCAGAAGCCTTGCCAGTTCCACCGTTTCATCGGGACTGTCTCCCGCATACTCCCAAACAAGCACGACCTCTCCTTCGGGATCGTATCCGACCAGGCTTCGTCCCCCGCCCCATCCGGTGGCGGCGTCCACTGCGGCTTCGGGGCCGAGCACTTGCTCGAACATGATCAGGATGTCCAAAAAGCCCCACGTGTAGTCGTAGATTTCCTCGTATCCGTCGGGAAGCATCCCGGCGGGCCTCTCCATCTCTATGACTTCTGTGGCCGGGGACGGAGCACCCAGATGGATCTCTTCGGTGGAGCCGGGTGGGTCCTCATACAGGTTGTTCACCGCAGTCCAACCGCCTTCTGCCCACCTGTTCGCCACATACTCGAAGCCTCTTTCGTAGGGAAAGGCGAGAGCAAGTTCCATGAACAACGGGACATCGAGTGCAGGCGGTTCAAAGGTTTCCAATTCTGCAAAGAGGCGATTCCGGGCCGCGGTGTCCAGGTTGTTCACATACACGATCTCTGCCAGGGTGGCGTCTCCCTCCACGAGGGAAACCAGGCCGGAGGCGGGATCGAACTGTTGGCTGTCCACCATTTCTTCCATCCTGGGGCCGAAACCGAAATGCTGATCCGTAAGGGCGTGGATCAACTCGTGAACCAGCGTCAAGGTCTCAAGGCTGGTGAATTCTCTTCCTGAGGCAGGGATCACCAGTTGCTGATCTTCGCTGGAGTAGAACCCCGCCACGCTCTCGCCGTACAGTTCTCCGTACAACGCTCTCAGATCATCGTCAGGCTCAAGCAAACCCAGCAGTTTGAACAGTGCCTCGTTCACTTCGACGTTCTCCAGTTCCGAGTCCACTTCCATCCGCACCCGTGCTTCGAAGTCGTCCGGGGAAAGCACTGTGATGACCGGCAGTTCTTGAAACTTCAGGCCTCTGGTTTCCTCGGTGATCTTCACGGCTTCCCAGACCTGAACGGAAATCTCCGGGCTGAGTCCTTCGATCACCGGCAGACCCGGGTCGGGTTCGACCACGGTGGTGGTAGTGGGCGCCGTGGTGGTAGTCGTAGCCTCGGTAGTGGGTGGCGCTTCGGCAGTGATGACCGGATCGGTGGTGGTGTTCGTAGGCGCCTGGGTAGTGGTCACCGGAGCCGTACCGGAGGGCGCCGCGGTGATAAAGGCCGTCGGCTCCTCGGCGGTGCTGTTGGCAATGAAGTCGGAGTCGTCTCCGCAGGCAGCCACCAACAGGGCAACCGCCACAACTACCGCGGACACTTTCGCGCCTACAGCACCGGGCCATGCTCCCCGATTCACAATGGCAGGTAACCCGGCCCCGCACTGCGGAACACAAACGGTTCATGGCGGTTGGCTCCCCCCTGTGGTGCCCGCCCCACAGGGTGATTCTCGGTGGGTTCCCATGTTCCGGCAGGGGTCGCGGTGCGCGATAGTGGAACTTGTCGCGCAGAATCGGGGAGAGAACTGCCCGTGTGCTGCCGAGAGGTTTCGTGCGGACTGTGGCACAAGTATGGGCGGCGTTCGTACCAGCCGGACCGGTCACGGTGCCAGGTGCAGTGGGCCGCCGACTCTTCCGTCCCATGTAGATGGGGGCAGTCGCCCGGGGGTAGCGCCGCCCAGGGCGCGTCCCGTAGCCTCTCCCAATCGTCGGGCGCTATCCACAGACGTAGATGCCAGTGGGGGCCACTCATCCGGGAGCCTCCCCTTGGCTGGGCGTTCCCGTCCCGCTTTCCACCACGCGCAGAGAGGGGGGTTTCTCCGGTTCGGGCGGATCCGGATCCCCAATAGCGGACAGGACGGATATCCATGCCTCCAGGGATGGATCGGCTGGATCGAGCTTGTCCTGTCAGCATGCCTCGGGACTGTAACCCGGCGCGATTGGTGCTTTTGAGGGTTCCTGCGCACATCGGGGACGGTCTCACTGGCGCGGTTTGCTCCGGCGATGCAGCACCCGCGATGGTGGAGGCGGGTTCCTTCTTCCCTCCAACATGGCATGGGGGTGGATGTGGTTTTGTCGATGCCGGTGAAGGGGTCCGGCCGGTAGGCTTGCGAGCATGCGGCAAACTCTCAGTGAAGTCCTGGGGACATGCGTAGCTGATGTGTCTAGCGCAGTGGGGGGACACCGCCCGGGCTTCGAATTCTCACTGTTAGATGGTGCAGGGTTGAAGGCGGAGAGTGCCCGCTTTGCGCTCGACCTGAACATGGAGATAGCTCAAAGCCCAACCGGTGACGGGTTTTCCTTGTATGCCAGCCCTGCGGTTCCCGCCCGTCGGAGGCGGAAAACTGATCACCGTCCTGTAGCGCGCGTTCAGGTGGGATTTGAGCCGGCGCCGCTCCCCCGAGCGGTTCAGATGATCGTTGAGGCAAAGAATCGGGCATCGCAGGCGGAGATGGAAAGGGAACAGCGTTTCCCGAGAGAATTGGGCGAACAGAAGTTGGTGGCCGAATTCACGGATCGGTTCAACTGCGGCTGGGCCACCTTGGAGGCCGCGTTCGTGGACGACGGCCCGCGGCGGACGCTGGTACTGGTGTGGCATGCGAACCTGTGTGCATCCTTCATGTCCTCCCCGGCACTCGTGAAGTTCTCGAAGTCCGAGCACGCCATTGTCCGGGCCAAGAAGCTGAAGTTGGCGACCGCCAACTACTACCGCAATTACGAAGGGTCGGAAAGTGGCATCCGCGACGAGATGGAAGCCCGTCAGGTGGTAGACATCCACACTGTTCTGGGCAACGGGAGAAGAGGAGCCCTCTCCAGTAGCCACCGGTCACTCTCGGGACAGGCGACCTATGCCTCCGACGGCACCTGGCTCTTTTGTACTGCGGTCAAGCCGGCATGGGACGGGGACATGAGGCGACTGCGGCAGCGGTTCTCGGCGGAGAGCGCGACCGTGATCTCCGACCCGTCGAGTTTCGCTATGGAACTCGGCAAGTTATTCGCGGGGAACCTGCCCCGAACCCGGCTCGGCAGCATGGACGAAGTGAAGCGGAGCTACTACCGGCAACACCGAATCGACAATGTCGTACAGGTGTTCCACGGCCCCGTGCGTTACACCGATAACCGGGAGTTGGCTTTCTCTCAGCCTCCGCACCTGCGAGGCATTGCCTCCTGTTTTTTCAAAGGCAATCGGTTTGGCTGGCAGCAAGAGTACCGATTCGCGGTGAGCACGGTCGGCGAGCCCGCGGCGGACCAGTTGCTTTTGCCGATCCCGGACGACATAAGGAATCTTGCCGAAGCCGCTCCTTTGCGATAGGCGTTTTCGCGCCCCTACGCAGGTCGGTCCGAGATCAGGGAAGTGATCTCATGAGTGGGATGCACGCTAGACAGGCACACCCCCATCGAATACGAAAACATCCACTACAAACAGCCAAACCGTCGCACCACTGATCCAAGTGAGCTGACTTCACAAAACCCGGTGACCATCATGCTGCTGATGTCAGGGGCGTCTTGAGGCACCCCAGTTTGGGAGAGGGCAGTCCAAGCACCCGCTGCAGGTCACTGGAGGCGCACCCATGCTCGATTGGCGGCCTCGATCACCCGATCAAGATCTCGTAACTCCTCCCAGAGAGCGTCGGACGACTGGCGTAGCCGGGCCCTCTCCTCCCGCCAAGCCCGCACCTCGGCGTAACGGGCCCCGTCGAGCGCCCGCGCCTCCTCGAGCAGGTCGTCTCGGCGGCCCGCCAGCCACTCGGCATGCCGAGCGCTCGCCTCCACCAACTCCCGCAGCGCAGGGTGGCTTCCCCTGCGACCAACTCCACTTCGACGAGGGGACTGTCGACGAGTAGGGTGTCCGGCGGCGGCGGGCGTTGCCCATGGTTCGTCAGTGCCGTGGCGGCCGAATCAAGTCGCCTCCGGGCGGCGGGGTGACGCTCGCTGGCTATCCGGCCAGCCTCGAGCGCAGCCTCGTCAGCCGCTCGTCGGGCGAGCCGTGACTTGGCCTCGTCTTGGATGGACGTCATGGGTACAGAAGGGGCTCCCCGGTGCGGCCCCTGCCCGGGCAGGAGCGGACGGCGGCATCCAGGTCCTCCCTGAACACCAATAGCCGGCCGCCGCCGGGGCTGCGGTAAGCCGGCACCGACCCCGAACAACTTCTCATACCTGACACGCAGCCTTACATTCTCCCACCTCATCCATGTCCCGGCTTAGGCCAGTCCCCACCAGGAACCCTCACCGGGTAGCAAAAGAACAGCCCTCCCGGACCAGACTGATCCCCCAGACCAGGTCTTGGACGTGCTTCCAAAGTGGGGTCGCAGCTTGCATTCGGCCAGGTAGGGTCTAAGGCTCATACTTGGGGGATTGGACTTATGCAAAGGCGCCAGCGAAGAGTCGAAGAGAGGGCGGCCTTGGAGGCCGTCTGCGCTGTGGAAAACGTTGCCGACTTCGAGTGGTTGACCGAGAGCAACCAGCCGAATGTTCGGACGCCAGACCTCAGAGTGACACTACAAGGTGGACAGGTCGTCACCATTGAGATCACCATGGCGACCATCGACGCTGCCAACCGTCTACTAGACGCCGCCGAGAAGATGCGGCCCAGACGGTTTCGCAACCTAACGCACGAATGGAAGGTCTATGTGACCGATCCGGACATCAAACAGCGACGCCGGCATCGCAGGCTCAGAGATTTCGTGTCAGCTATGGCGACGGTTTTCTCCTCTGCCGAGGTACGAGGGGGAACTCCCCAAGACATGAAGAGTCGGGCCGAAGAGATGCTTGATCCCGACCCTTACTATCGCACCGGGTCCCGAGCCTGGTGGATCGAACCCTGGGCACTTTCCGAAAAGGAGGACTTTCATGACTGGGTTAGATCGGACATGGCTCAACACTGCGACTATTGGTATCCGCCAGACATCATTGACTTCTATACCGACGACTCACTACCCCGATGGGTCTACATAATCAGTCCTCCAACTCCCGCAAAGGACCAACCAGGAGGCATTCACGTCCATGCATCCGGCGGGGAGGCAGCCTATGGGGAGAGTGAGGTGATGGATCTTGTCACCGCTTTACAGAATGCCATCGACAAGAAGACAGTCAGAGGTCAGATGGCCCAAGTCCCCGGCGAGAAGTGGCTTCTCGTGCCACTTGATGGAGGGAACGCAGCCGAGCAACTAGCGGCCTTCCGTCCCACAGCGAGGCTGCCCCACCCTGACTTGAGCATCATTCGTTTCTCCATTTTCGATGAGATCTGGGCAATAGCCAGAACCTCCGACCGGCAAAGCTACACCGTGCTGCGGCTCTCCAGCCTTGACACCACCCCGCGGTTTCACTCCGTTCCCAGGCCAAACCCGCCCATCCGCTGATCGCACCAGTCCCAGCAGCTTGCGGAGACCTGTCCTGTCTGCCAGCACATTTCACTCCGTGAACCCAGATGACTTCGAGGCCGACCTTTCCCACGACGACGGCTCCCGTCCCTCCCACATCCCTGCCCACCACCAGATCGCGTCCCACCACCTACGAGGAATGCTGGAACATCCGCAGTCAGATCGATCACGGGTGGGACGGACACACGCCGGAGCAGATCAAGGCCATCGCCAAAAGGGCGGAGGGATGCTTCTCACAGATACCCCGGAGGTAGCGGCGGATACGGCGCTGGTCAGGATTGTGCGTCTCGGTGTCTATTGAGGGCCTTCCAGGCAAGTGATCGAAGAGGATTCTCACGGTACGACCGGCTCCCTTTCAGTTGGGGTACGATGGCCCTAGTGCCTTCGCCAGATGGTCCAGCACTGCTCTTGGTTTCCATTCCTCCATGGGAAACCATTCCAAGAAGTCCGCCAGCGAGGCTCCGCATTCGAGGTTCGCGAATAGGTGTCCCACCGGAACCCTGGTGTCAACGAACACCCACGCTCCACTGAGTTTGCCGGGGATCCGCTCCACCGCCGGGCAGTCTTCCCAGTTCATGTTCGCACCCGAGGGCGTTGTCCTGTCATGCCTTAAGAATCTAACCGCGTAGCCTCCCGAGGTTGCCAACAGTCGCTCGCCCCCCTGTTGTTGAGAAGCGGTTGCCAATCGGGCTGTCAGCGTAGACTGGCGGGCCTGGCGGTATCGAAGGTCGGGTTCTCGGCGCCGAGCGCACCACCCCTGGTCCGACCTCTTACCTTGTTTGTCGGGTCCTGTGTGTGATGCTTGGGGCTCACCGCTCGCCACGGCGGGTAGGGCTATAGCCCTCTGTCACCTAGATGGCCTGGGGGGTGTTGCCACCCGCCGCGTCAGGGCTCTGTTGCAGCCAGAGGAGGGCGCGCTCCACATTCCAATAGAACTGTGGCGATCCATTGTAAGCCCCTACTTGCCGGTCAAAGTCGCGATCTTCTTCTGCCAGCCTGGTGGTGGCTATCTCTATTGTCTGTCGGTCATTCAGAGGATGCTCCGCTTGCACCTGCATGATCCCATAACTGCCTCGCCCCATGAAGAAGCCGACTGCCTTCTCGACTGTGCGGAACCATGCGGGTCTCTGAATATTTTCGACAATCATGACGGCTTGGATTAGAAGCGGATCCAGAGCGCGATCTTCAGACTGCTCTTGGGCGTAGTGCCACAGTTCAAGAGGAATCTCCAACTTGGACCTATGGAATATGTCTTCCTCGGACATTTGTCCCTCGCCGATGTAATCCCTCCAGCGGCCCACTACCACAGGGTACGCCGCAGTCAGGATGATCGGCGCTAAAACAGCAGCTTTGGCCGCAAGATCTGAGAACCAGTGACCTGCGATGGCTCCCGCTACTGATGAGATTGTCAGCGTTGGCAGCAGAACGGCGTGGAGGCCAATGGGCAGTGAGACCCGCCACCTCCCTTGCTTGCGAATGATCTGAAACAAGCGCCTGCCCGAAGAAAGAGCCCAATGGGCGGCTCCAATCAGCACGCATGGCAGCAGGATGTGGCGGTCAAGACTTGCCAGAAGCCACCCCGCCAACAGACAAACGACAAATCCTGGTCCTAACCGGAATGTCAGATACCTCATTGGATGACGGCTAATCCAATAATCTGATGGCTGGTCCTGGACATAGAAATAGCACTCGGGCCAGTTGGAGTGAAGGTTTTTGAAAGCCCATCCTTGGAGAGTTGCTCCAATGACAACAACAAGAACCTCGACCAGATACAAGTGATCAAGACTTGCTGAACCCACCAAAGCTCCTACGCGACGCCGAGCCCCAACACCTTAGCATGGACCCACAAATGCCAGCATTGCACCGTGTGACATCTCCCCCCAACGTCGGTTCTCGATGGCCATGCCCAACGCGGAGGTGACCAAACTTGAGGTGGCCGTGTTCTCGATCAACCAGCCCACCAGTCGACGGCCGAACACCTCCCGTACCCACAGCGCAGTAGACGCTGCCTTCCCCCGGGCCAGAAGCACATCAGGTTCCTGGTCTGGGAGATGATCCTGCTGTGAAGCTGTGGTGGCGGGGAGGGTTTAGAGGTATCTGGCATGGAATACGTGGCACACCTCTCGGTTCTTTCGGAAGTCTCGCCGGAAACCGATTTCCAACCAGCGACCATCATCGAGAACTCCGACAGCTATGGTGGGGCGGGCAACCATCTTCCCCCCACTGAAAATCACATCCAAATGGGATGCTTCTCCTCTGTGTCTGGTGACTTCGGACGGATGCAGGGATAGCAGGTACAAGATGTCTCTCTTTGAAACCCCATGGTCAAAGACATCGGGATGATATGCCATTTTGGGATTCTCCGGCCAGTAGATGAAAGGGGGCACAGGTCCCCTCTGCCTCTACTCTTTCAGCAGGGGGACGGTCTTCTCTGGTCCGTCGTGATGCCGAAGAAAGTACTCCGCGTAGAAACGGTGCCGTAATCTCTGTTGTTCCCTCTGCTCCTCGGGAATGCCGCACTCTCTGATGATGTCATCCAAGGTGACAGTGAGAATGTCAAACCACACGTCCCTGTCTTCGGTGTAATGTCCGACAGCGAACCGGGTGTCCCCTGGGGCGAAAGATCCGTTCTCTACGAGGTGATTGGAGTAAGCCTTCAGCATGTGATCAAGTTCTTCGCTCCATGTGCTGTCGTCTTGGTCTATGTGGGAAGGGCTCAACGCGGGGCTGGTCATTGAGGCACAGACTAACAAGCTCATCCTTCAACCACACCTGATAACACCCATCGCGGCTCTCCCTAGCGACTCCTGTTAGAACGTTCCATTCGGACCCGCGCCCAAAGACAACCGGGGGTGGATTATGCCGATTTCGTTCCGACCACCCCTGATGACCTAGTGTTGATCCGGGTTTTGCCGAGAAGAGTATGAGTGGCGATGATTAGCAGCGTTGCTGTAGGCCAGTCGATGTTTCGGGTCATCGTGGTGCCGGCGCGGGCCGCGTATTTGATCCGGGCTGGTGATCAGCAGGGTGCCGTGCGAGCTGTTCGGGAGGCGTCGACACGTTGGGCGGGGGTTTCCGAGCCGATAATCCCCGTTTCTTCTTCGGGCTCGGTTGAAGGTTGGTGGCGTCAGGTCGTGGATGTGAGCGGGGTGGACGGGCTAGTCAATGTCAACTTGGAAGGTGAAGTAGCTGGTCGGGTTGCCGGTTCCCTGGGGCTGCCGTGGGTTGAGTTGGCGGAGATTGATGAGGCTGGGATAACACGGTTCTCGACACACCCGGGCTGTCTTCGGCAGGTGGGTCGGTTGGCGGGTCAGACGGCTTTGCTCTCCAGCCCCGGTGGTGCTCTTTGGGAAAAGATAGCGGTCGGCGACCTCACTCCCGAGGCTGAAGCTGACAGCGTTGGGGGATCTGTGGTGGGGCGGCGATCCGGTGGTGGGTACGAACTCGCTTTGGCCCAACTGTCGGAGACATGTTGGCTTGACGCAGGTGCCAGCCAGTTCCACGAGTACAGGGCTGAGGGGATGTTCGGGCCGACGCCGACGATCGTATGGGTCACCCAACCGGACAGTTTGGAGGATTGCCTTTACTACTGGAACCTCCGCGCTATCAGGTCGTTTCGTTTCAGCCGTGCCCCGATGATGCTCGTCCCCTCCGGCGAGCACATCGACTGGGTGACCGTAAAAAGGGTGCTGGCCGGCCTCTTGGCAAGACCGGAAGCCCTGTCACCCGATGTCCTGATCTTCTCTCTCTCCGTAGAAGACGACGACCTCGAGACGGTTGGGGAGCTTCTCGGCCTTGAGAAGTCCGAATCGCCACCCGCACGCAGCATGGTGATTCCACCACCGCCGCCCCGGTCTGCTCCTTTCACCTTCCGACATGACATCAACCCTCGCCAGTACCTTGCCGTCCCTCGAAGGTACGGTGAGACGGTCCCGACCCTGGTCCAGGTTTACCGGGAAAGCACCGTGGTCGCTGTCGACTCGCCGGCGCGCTTCACCGGTCCCGGTCAGCTGCTGGTTCGGCTGTCTTCCTCCGCTTTTGACGGCATACCACGCCGACCAGCCACGGCCCGCCTGTTCCACGGGAAAGCGTCATGGTCGACACAGGAACTCGACGAGGACGCTTTGCAGCTGGGCGAGTTCGCTGGAACCCGACACAGCATCAGCCTGCGCGTGCCCGATCTGTCGAAGGTCACCTGGTCGCTATTGGAAGAACAGACAGCCACAAGGGGACTATCGGACAAGGGACGACTAGCCAACCGTCTCGACACCATCGGGGTCTCCGACATCCTGTTGGACAGCAATGTGATCGAGGTAATCAACTATCTGAAAACCCCCCGGCCGAACAGCCTGTGGCGAGAACTCCAAAGGGCCCGGAAGAAAGGGAAACCCGACACGGATCTCTTGGAATTGGCAGTCGAGTGGGGAAGACGCGCCCGGCGCCGCTTCCGGTCGCTCCGCCAGATCCGCGGCCAGATCGACCGAGATGCGGGCACTGCAGTTGAGTCGCTTAGCAGCCACTCATGGGCCGAACGCGGTCTGAGGATCAAGTGCGATCAATGCATGATGGACAGCTTCATCCCCATTCAGACCGCTACTTCAGCACCTCAATGCCCTGCCTGTGGCGCGACAGGACAAACCTATGAACCCCATGGTGATCCCGAGTTGCACTACCGTCTCAACAGCCTGGTGGATCGGGCAGCCAACCAAGGTGTCATTCCGCACCTGTTCGCTGTTGTCACACTGCGAGCGTCCAGTACCCATACTCACCTGCTGCCCGGCGTCGAATGCACCTTCCCCGACGGCACCACCAAAGAAATAGACCTCTACGGCATCCACGGAGGACACGTCGTGGCAGGCGAGGCCAAAACCACAGCTATGGAATTCACCGAAGAACAGATCGAGAGAGACATCAAAATGTCAACACGGCTAGCCGCCGATATCCACCTCCTGGTCTGCGCAGAGCCTGTACCCGAGACCATCACAACCCTCGCCGGGGAACACGCCGACCAAGCGGGATTGGACCTTAAAGTCATTGACAGACGATTGACAACCTAAAGATGACCATCCTTGCAGGAGTCGCCTGAACGGTGGACAGAGAGATGGGGGTGCAGTGATCATGTGCTTTCCGCGCATGATGTCCGGGCTGAACTCCTGACACCCGAGGGACCGGAGAATTCCTAGCCCATTCAGATGGACAGCTGTTGCTCCTGAGTGGAGCGGCGAGCGATAAGCTGTCCTGCCAAACGGCCCAGCATTTTGGTGCCATCAGGCATAGAGGGCTGTTATGACTTTGTCCGAGTTGTTCAGGCGATTCTCGCCGATCTGGAGTTCCAGAGTCCAACGCAATCCCGCCGGGATCTGCCTATGGGGGCTTCACGCGGTTAGTCGGCGCCGCCCCATGCTTGTCTTTGGGAGCGGGTGAAGGCAGGTGCCGGCGCCATCCAACACGAAACGACGGCTGCCGGGGCGAAGGCAATCTTGGGGCGAAGGATGCGGCGGAATACCTTGAAACGCAGTGTGAGAACCGTGGGCACGCGTGGAGCCGGATAGAGAACCGGTGCATGGATGGGGAGGGACCTGGCCGAACTGGAGAGGCGGGAGGAACGGTGCTCCGAGGAGGGGGGAGATTGGACGTGGATAGAGGATCGGGTGAGCGGTTCCGCCGCACCGGCAAAGACATCAGCGACTGGTACGGCAACCACCGACCCAACACCCGAGCCGGGCCACTCAAACTAGCCGCCTGAACACCCCAAAACCTCACCTTCCCCAGGCAAACGCGGCCCGGCCAACCCCCAACCCCCCGCCAGACCCACCAAGAACCCCACCGGTGCGCCTAACAACCCCCCACACACCCCCACCACTACCATAAAATCGAGAGCACAACCATTCCGCGCCAAATTACGCGCCAACTCCGCCCTTGTAGCTCAGTGGATAGAGCGACTGCCTCCTAAGCAGTAGGTCGCAGGTTCGAATCCTGCCGAGGGCGCTATGTATCCGAGTGGATCGCGGATCACCTACACGATCACTCGACATCCGTGGATCGCAGGGGTGACGGGGGTCTACGTGGCGGCCTGGACTGTCTACGGCTTCGGTTCCGGCGCCAGGCTGGCACTCCCCTACCTGATGTGGATGCTGTTCGCGGCCGGTCTGGTGATGGCGTTCGACAGCCGGGTTCGATTCTCCACCGAGGTGCTGATCCTCCTGTCCATCTCAGGCTTTGCCCACATGGCCGGGGGGAACGTCGTCATCGGTGATGTCCTGCTGTACGAGTCAACCTTGTTCGGGTTCCTGGGCTATGACCACCTTCTTCACGTCGTGGGCCTGGGAACCGCCGGCCTGGCTGTCTGGGAGGCAACGGCCCGGATGTTCAGAGCCTTCGGCGGCTGGCCGGCGGCGGTCCTGACGTTCCTGGGCGCCCACGCCGTCGGGACCGTAATCGAGATCGGCGAATACCTCTCCTACCTGATAATCGAAGGGGTCAGGGTGGGCGACTACGCCAACAACATGCAGGATTTGATCGCCAACATGGTGGGAGCGCTGTTGGCCGCTTGGTGGGCGAGCAGAGCGCCGCGGGGCATTCCCCGTCCCTAGCGGCGGCGGGCCACCACCCTCACCGCCCGCCAGGCTCCGCTTCTCACATCCGCTCCACCTCCGAGTTGGGGATCGGCGTCGACCGATTCGGCCCGCACGATCTCGGTGCCGGCCAGCGCGGCGGTCAACTCCGCCAGGGTGGCGAAGTGGTCGGGATCCCCGCCCGCGGCCGCCTTCGCGTCCCACTCCCCCACCACCAGCGTGCCCCCCGGAGCGAGGGCTCTGCGGGCGACGGACAGGAGAGTGTCCCGGTGAGGTCCCTGGGGAGGAAGCGAGTATGAAATGATCACGAGGTCATAGAGACCCTCGGGCCTCCAGGTCAACATGTCAGCCCGTATCAGCCTGGGGTTGACCCCGGCTGCCTCGGCGCTGATCCGAGCCGACTCGATTGCCCGGGAGGACGAGTCCACACCGGTTGCGGTCCAGCCCCGGCGCGCCAACTCGATCAGGTCGCCCCCGGCGCCGCACCCCAGATCCAGCAGGCGTCCGGGCGGCAGATCAATTGTCTCCGCGAGTAGGTGTCGGTCCAAGGGTTCGGTGTCGCTGCCATCGCCCACGTAGACGTCGTCCCAGTCGGCGCCGCCCGGTCCCTCGGTGCCCATCTGCTCAGGTCAGCGCAAGGTGCCTGGCCGCCTCGCGAAAGGACAGTCCCGAGAGCCGGTCCCGGTTCTCGGTCAGAAAGCGGCTCACCTCCTCGGGTGCAACGCGGGCGTGCTGGCGAAGCGCCCAGCCGATCGCCTTCCGGATGAAGAAGTCCTTTTCCCCCATGGTCAGTCGGCAGAACCGGAAGAGACGCTCCCGGTCGCAGTCCTCCTTCCACTTCAGTTGGTGCAGGAGAGCGGCGCGACGCAGCCACAGTGTCTCGTCGAGGATCCACTCCTCCATCATCGAGGCCTCCTCGGGATGCCGCCTGACGATCCCTCCCACCACCGTGGCGGACAATGGATCGCACGAGTCCCACCAGGGCTTGGTGACGATCATCCAGCGCAGTTCGGCCAACACGCCCTTCGAAAGGCGTTTGGTCGCTCTCCTCAACTGGTCGATGGCGGCATATTGGTACTCCCTCTCCGGACGCCTCCAGCACGCCCGACAGAAGTCCAGAAGGTCCTCCTCTGTCGGCCGGGGAAGTCCGTCAAAGGCCATCTGTGCCAGTCGGCGGCGCTCCGGTGAGGAGATTCCCAGAAAGGGGAAGCGGTTCTTCATGTAGGCGGTCATCCCCTCGGCACGGGACGGATCGCGATGGGCGGAGAACACCTCCACGATGGCCTCCTCCATGCGGACGCCGATCAAGGCTGCGGAGCCCCTTCTCCCAGGAGGTCTTTGAGCAGATCGTTCACTCTGCCGGTGATCTCGCCCAGTCTGATCAGCATCTCGTCCCAGCGGTCCCGGGTGAGGGAGTCGAGTAGCTGGCGGGGCAGGTTGTCCGGTTCGGTTATCCGTCCCACCGCGCGAGACTCCGAGAGCATCCCGGTCAGGGTGTCGGGAAGGGGCAGGAATGATGCGAACCAGACGAGAGCCATCACCCACGCCACCATCCAGACGAGGCCCAGCGCGGCGCCGGCCGCCCGGTCCAGGGTGCTGAGCCCGGGGAACCTCATCATCCTGGTCAGCGCCTGCAACGCCGCCCACACCGCGATTCCGACACCGCCGAACACCGCCAGTCCCACCAGGGCCAGCGCTCCCCCGTAGGGGATCCCCAGCCACTCCTGCACCAGCGCCGCCCAGTCCGGCGCCAACCGGACCACCAACAGCAGGCTGATGATGAGAGCCACGAAGCCCGCCACCTGCCGCAACAGTCCCTTGCGCCAGCCCAGGAAGGCAAACAGTGCCGCGGCCGCCAGTATGACCAGATCAAACATCGGTTTGGCTACCCAAGGGCGATTCGCATGCGCTTGTTGGCGCGGCCCTTGCTCTCGGTCTTGGTAACTCTCACCTGCCCCACCTCCAGGGTGGAGCGGACATGGGTTCCCCCGTCGGCCTGGCGGTCGAGTCCTACGATGTCGATCACCCTGATCTCTTCGATCCACTCGGGGATGAGGTTGACCTTGGTGCGGATCAGGTCGGGGTCGGCCAACGCCTCCGCGCGGGCCATCCACAGCACCTCGGCCGGATATCCCTTGACCAGTTCCTGGTTGAGGCGTCTCTCCACCTCTCTTCCGAACTCCCTCGAGATTCCTTCCAACTCGAAGTCCATCCGGGCGGTCCCCTCCTTCATGTCCCCGCCGGTCACCTTCGCTCCGTAGTCCCGCCACACCACTCCCGACAGGGCGTGGAGGGCGGTGTGAGTGCGCATGATGGTGTAGCGCCGCTCCCAGTGGATGGCTGCCTCTACGGGAGTCCGGGGGTCGAGCATCCGGGGCTCGGCCACCACGTGGATCACCTTTCCGCGTCGCCGGTAAGTGTCGGTGACCGCCACTTCACCTCCGTGCCAGCGGAGCACTCCCGTGTCGCCCGGCTGGCCTCCCCCGCGGACATAGAAAGGGGTCCTGTCCAGCACCACCCCTTCCTCCACCACCTCCAGGACGGTTCCTTCCGCGGTGGTGAGATACGAGTCGCGTGCGGACAACTCCTCGGTGGGAAAAGTCATGATGATCAAGGCTACCCGTGCCGGGCCGCGGCGGACTAGTTTTGAAGTCATGGCTCGAGATCTTCCCCCCGGAGCGGAACTGGTGATTATCGGTGCGGGAGTCGTTGGCGCATCCACGGCGTTCTGGGCGGCTCGGTCCGGTCTGCGCCCGGTGGTTCTGGAGGCGCGTCCCGCCGCCGCCTCTCTCACCACCCCTGCTTCCACCGGCGCCTTCCGCCTGCAATTCGACAACCCCGAGGAAACCGAGTTGGTTCGGGAGTCGGTGGATCTGATTCTCAACTTCTCCGAAGTCACCGGCCAGGACCCCGCTTCTCTGATGATCCGCCAACCCGGCTACCTGTGGGCGACCACCTCCACCGAGCGAGCCGAGGAGCAACGCCGCCTGGTGGCGCTCCAGCATTCTTGGGGCCAGACCGACATCGAGACGCTCACCGGCGATGAGGCGCGGCGCCGGTTTCCCTACTTGAGTCCCGGAGTCGTGCATGCCCGTTACCGGGCCGGTGACGGGTTCATCAATCCCCGGGCTCTCACCTTGGGTTTGTTACGGGCCTCGAAGGCGCCTCTTCACACGTCATGCCGGGTGACGTCGCTTCGCGCTGTTCCCTCAGGTGGTTTCGATCTGGGCACCGATCAGGGTTCCGTCAGGGCCGAGCAGGTGGTGATAGCCGCCGGGCCCTTCACGGTAAAGCTGGCCGCCCTCCAAGGTGTGGAACTACCGATGGAGGTGATGCCCCGGCACAAGGTGGTGGTGCCCGATTTGGCCCGAGTGCCTCCCGATGCGCCGATGACCATCGACGACGACACCGGGACGCATTGGCGCCCTGCGCTGTCGGGAGCCTACGTGTTGGACGCCGCCCCCCGGGGGCCGAGCGCGGAGCCGGTGGAGGATGTCCCCCCCGACTCCGATATGGCCTTCGGGGTGCTGGATCCCTCCCGCCCGGAGTCGGCAGCCCGCATCAGTCCCTTCTGGGGAGAGGCTTGGCGGAGGGGCGAACTGCACTGGATGGTCCACTCCGGACAGTACATGATGACACCCGATCATCGTCCTCTGATCGGACCGACTCCGGTGCAGGGGCTGTGGGTGAACAGCGGTTACTCGGGGCACGGGATCATGTGTTCCCCGGCCGGGGGGCGCATCCTGGCCGACCTGCTCACCGGGAGACTCGGGGATTCCCCTTTTTCCGTCGACCGCGTGTTCGTCAAAAGGACGATGGACCAGATATAGGACGGGCCTAGGCCGGTTCTTCCCCTTCCCCTTTCTCCGCGGGGGCTTCGGCCGCTTTCCGCTTCGATCTGCCCGCGAAACGCCACAGGGCCGGGCGTCCGATCTTGGTTATGATCGACTCCCGGGCCTGGTGCCAGTCTTCGCCCAGCACCCGGGTGCGCCAGAAGTGGCCGCCCAGCAGACGGAGCAGGCCGACCACCGGCACCGCGGTCAGCACTCCGAGAAAGCCCGCCAGGGATGCCCCCGCCACCAGCGCCAGGACGATGGTGAAGGCAGAGAGTTTCACCCGGCTCTTCTGCACCATGGGAGTTACCACGTGATTGTCGAACTGCTGGATGGCGGCGAACAACAGGACCGCCACCAAGCCGGTGAGGGGCTTGCTCACCAGCAGGGATGTCAGGAAGGCCAGAGTGGCGCCGGCCACCGGCCCGGCGAAGGGGATCAGGTTCAGGATCCCCGACAGAACTCCCACAATCAGCCAGAAGGGAAGACCGAGAGACCACATGACCAGGCTTCCCAGCACCGCCACGATGGAGGCCACCAGCAACTGGCCCCGGGCGAACCGGCTGACCGTGGAGGTGACGGCCCCGATCAGGTGAACCACTTCCTCCCTGTGCCGAGGGGGGGTGAGGCTCAGCAGAAGGGTGCGCAGTCGAGGGAGATCGACGAGGAGGTAGAAGGCCAGCACCGGCGCCAGCAGGATGTCCACCAAGAGTTCCACCACCAGACCCAGAAGATGCCGGAAGAATCCGCCGATGCCGTTGGATCCCTCCCCTCCGAGGAGGCCGGCCAACCCGTCCACGTTGTCGCGCAGCCACTCCGATATGTGCGCGGTGTCCTCCGGCAGGCTGATGGCCAGGCCCAGACCATCGACCACCCCCTTGATCTGGACATAGAGCGCCTGATAGATCTCGGGGAGCTGATCGGACAATTCTCCGATCTGTTGGACCACGGGGACGCTGAGCGCCGCGCCAAGTCCTGCCAGGGCGGCCAGCGACAGCAGGTAGGCGATCGTGGCGCCGATCAACCGTGGTATCCCCCAGCGGTGGAAGCGGCTCACCAGCGGATTCAGTATCACGACGATCCCGGTGGCGAACACCAGGGGCAACCATATGATCTTCACCCTTTGGCCCAGCCATATCATGATGCCGACCAGCGCCAGAGCGCCGATGGTCCCCCAGATCGTCATCACTATCCGGGTAAGGCGCGAACCGTCGGTGATGGTCTGCATCAGCGCCTCCCAGAATACTTGGGCGGGTGTCTATCGGGAGGAGAGCAAATACTTCACCGCTTCGACGAAACGGTCCATTTCCGCCACGAACGCCTTGGAGTCGGCTTTGAAGTCCTCCCCCAGACGGCGATGCCGCAGTCCCAGCGCCAGCGCGGCGAACCGACCTCCCCGAAAGTAGGGGATCATGGCTCTGACCGGCATCGCCCGGGGACCGGGCCGGGGATGGCCCGGGGTGGGAGGGGGCTGGGTGACAGCCGACAATCCCTGGGCGTTCAGCACTTTGAGAATTTCGTCCTCGGGGAGCCGGTCGGCGTAGTCCCTCGCCACGAATCGATACACTTCCCCTCCCCCCGGCCTGGCGGCCACCAAGGCGGGTTTTGACACGTTGCGGGGGTCATGGTGGTCGGTGAGGCCGTAGGGGGCTATCGCCTGGGAGCGGTCCGGGTCCGACAGCATCGGGAAGGGAAGCTTCAGCTTCTCGACCATGGCGGCGTGCTGGTCGGGGGAGTCGACGTCGATGGCCGCCACCCGGAATCCGGCGGCGAGAATCTCCCGGTGGCGTTGCGCCAGGCTGGCCAACTGGCCGTTGCAGTACGGTCACCAATCTCCGCGCAGGAACACCAGGAGCACCCCCGCATCCAGATGATCCGCCAGCCGCCACGGTTGTCGGGCCTGGTCATCGAGGGTGAAGTCGGGTAGCGCCATCCGAGGCACTATACCGGAAGGGTCATCGCTTTCCTATGAGATCTCCGGTCCGGGCCACACCTGATACGGCCACGAGGACCTCCCTACCCGCCCGTCGTGAGTATCTGGGCCGAACTGTCCTCAATGACGGTGATGTCCCAGCCCGCGCCGCGCTCGCCGAACCAGGCCATGTCCCCGTCGACGGTCCACTCCTCGGGCACGATCGCCGCCCCCAGCACCTCGACCGGGACGCCTTCGGGCACTTCGATGGTGAAAGTACCGCTCAGGACCATCTCTGTGGGCCTCGATGTCGCTCCCACCCTTATCTCGCCTTCTCCCGCCACCGCCAAGCCGACGAGTTGGATGCTGCGAAGGTCCAGGAATACCTCGGGGGCTGCCAACGTCAGGTTCCAGGCCGGCTCGGGATGCAGGCCCACCCTCCATCCGGCGGAACGCAACCAGGCGTTGTCCCGCACCGGAAGGTCGAGGTCAAAGGGAAGGGGGTCCCTGACGTCGGTGATTGTTATCTCTCCCCCCCGCTCACCGGCGCTCTCGACCGCCACCGGGATCCCCGCACCCCCTCCCCGTCGGGTCATC
Organism: Acidimicrobiia bacterium; assembly: GCA_965204615.1. Lineage (GTDB taxonomy): Bacteria > Actinomycetota > Acidimicrobiia > Spongiisociales > ZC4RG35 > Bin76. The sequence continues at coordinate 484,946 of OZ242000.1, forward strand.
TCCACCTGGTAGGCGGAGGGGCCCATCCCTGTCGAGACGGTCAACCGCCCCTCCCTCATCTGCACCGCCAGCGTCGAGAGACCCACCTGGTCCACCGATGGTCCCCTCAGGTCGGCGCTGCGGGAAGGGAGAGAACCTATGTCGGTGAAGTGGAGGGAGACGGAGAACACCAGCCAGGTGAAAACCACCAGAGGTGTAACCGGGACCTGGGCAAGCCGGGTGTCCGGCCATATCTTCGGTATGACCCATCCCAACGCCAGGAGAGCCGCTCCGATCGGCCACAGGGCGCCGATGTCCAAGAAGATCGCCGGCGACAGAAGCCGGATCGCCACCCCCACCGCCAGGATGGCCATAGCCGCACCGATGAGCCCCCAAGCTCCCCTCCTCTCTACGAAGAGGTGCTCTGCGTCGGTCACTCCTGGAAGGAGCGTCCCAGGACTACCACAATGTCAACCCCTTCCTGTACCAGCGGGATGGTTTCCACGAGCGCATCGGGAACCAGTTCCTCCCTGATGAACCCGGCCTCTCTGGAGAGATCGTCCCGGTACCACACCCGTGACACGTCCAGGCGTTGGGCGTGATTGGCCGGTGCGGCCACCCCGTAGCCGGCCTCCTCCAGACGGCCGGACAACCTTCCGGCCACGCCCTGGACTCCGTTGGCGTTGAGAACCTGAACCACCAACTGGGCCGGATCGAGAGGCGGAGGGATGGTGGTGGTAGTGCTGGTGGTGGTGGTGACCGCCGCCGTGGTGGTAGTGGTCGTGCCTTCTCCGGTGGTGGATGTTGCGGAGGGACGGGTGGTGGTGGTGTCGATCTCGGGTTCGGTCCCGGTGGTCATGACGTCGGGCGCGGTGGTGGACTCGGGGACCGAGGTCGTTGAAACCGCCTCCGTGAAGAGGTCGTCTTCGGAGAAGAGCCACCATATGAAGATGACCATCGCCACCAGCAACAGGGCCAGCACGGTCCTCAGAATGATGTCGCGCCAGAAGGGCGACCAACCTCCCGCAGCGTGGCGACCCCTCATGGATGGCCTGCCGACCCGGGTCCTGCGATCAACGGTTCCAACACCTCTCCGAAGTTGATTAACCGGGACACTCTATTCGACATCCCAACTGTAGGTTATCGCACTCTGTTGCCAAGTTGGCACATTTAGCATCGGACCCATTGGAGCTGGCGGTGGGACTCGAACCCACGACCTGCTGATTACAAATCAGCTGCTCTGGCCGTCTGAGCTACGCCAGCCCGGTTGAGATCGAGATCGTACCACTTTGGGGGCCGGCCCTGCTCACTGTTTCTCGAAATAGCCCCGGACCCGGGCCAGTTCGAAGAGCGCCAGACCGGCTGCAACCGATGCGTTGAGGCTTTCGGATTCCCCGGCCATCGGAATGGACGCCAGTTGGTCCACCCGTTGTGCCACCAACCGGGACAGACCGTGGCCTTCGGCGCCGACCACCAGTGCGACGGGCTCTCTCAACAACTCCAATCCCAGAAGGGAGGTGGGTGCGCGGCCCGCCAGGCCGATGGTCCAGACACCCATGCGGGAGAGTTGGGTGATGGTCTCGGCCACGGAGGAGACCATGCACACCCGGGTCCACTCCAGGGCGCCGGCGGCCGTCTTGAAGGCGGTGGGGGTAATGGGCGTTCCCCTTCGCCGGGGAATCACCAGCCTGGGGGTTCCGGCCGCCACCGCACTGCGGGCGATCGCCCCCAGGTTGCGGGGGTCGGAGATGCGATCGACCACCACCAGGGCTGCCGGAGTGCTCTCCTCGGACAGGTCGGTGAGCGTCACCGTTCGAAGTTGCCGGCACTCGGCCAGCACTCCCTGAGGGGAGGAGGTGACCGCAATCCCCTTCAGGCTCCGGACCATCTCGATCCCCACTCCCCTGTCCCGGGCCGAGTCCAGCAGTTCCGCCATCCGGGCACTGGAGGCCGAGCGGGATTCGACCCGGAGATTCCGCACCCGGCCCGCCGCGAGGGCCGCCTCGACGGCTGGGATTCCCTCGACCCTAGCGCCGTAGCCAGCGGGTGCCATCTCGGGAATCCTCGAGTACGATCCCCAGGGCCGCCAGGTCGTCCCTGATTCGATCGGCCCTCGCGTAGTCGCCTTCGGAGCGGGCCGCGGAGCGTTTCGCAAGGAGGCTTTCCACGATCTCGGGGGTGTCGCCGGTGGCGTGGGCGCCCTCCCGGACAGCGATCTCGGCCACCGAGGCACGGAGCGTGTCGGCTTCCCTGCTCCCGGAGGCCATCGAGTCGCCCGAGTAGTCGTCCAATCCCAGGACCCTGGCCATCTCCCAGGCGGCCGCCGCGTGGGGTCCGCCGGCGCCGGTGCGCGCCAGTTCCCGGTTTGCCTCCCGTACCGCACCGAACAGCAGGCCGAGCGCCCGGGGAGTGGAGAAGTCGTCGTCCATGGCGTCCTCGAAGCCGGCGAGCGTCTCCGGGTGAGGGGGCTCCTTTGCGTCAACGGTCCTTTCCAGGAGGCGTTGAAGACGGACCAGGGCGGTCCGGGCGTCCTCCAGGAGATCGAGCGAGAACTCCTGGGGGGAGCGATAGTGAGCCTGAAGGTAGAAGAGTCGCACCGCCAACCCTCCGAACCGGCGGTTTGCCTCGTTCAGGTCCACCAGATGGCCGGTGGACTTCGACATCTTCTCCCCGCTCAGGTTGAGCATGCCATTGTGCATCCAGATCCGGGCGAACTGAGCGTCGTTCGCACCTTCGGACTGGGCTATCTCGTTTTCGTGGTGGGGGAAGATCAGGTCGTTTCCCCCGCCGTGGATGTCGAAGGTCTCACCCAGGTACCGGGCGGACATGGCTGAACACTCGATGTGCCAGCCGGGCCGTCCCGGACCCCAGGGGGAATCCCACCATGGTTCACCGGGTTTGGCCTCCTTCCAGAGAGCGAAGTCGAGGGGATCGTCCTTCTGTTCGGAGATCTCCACCCTGGCGCCTGCCAGGAGGTCGTCCAGATCATGACCGGAGAGTTTCCCGTACCCCGCCAGGGACCGGACCACGAAGTAGACATCGCCCCCGCGGGCGTAGGCAAGGCCCTTGTCGATCAGCCGGTTGATGAGGGCGATCATGTCGGGGATGTGTTCGGTGGCCTTGGGCTCGATGTCGGGCGCCGCCACCCCCAGGTCCCGGTACCCCCGGTCGAACTCCTCGGTGATCCGGACCGCATGTTCTCCGGGCGGGACTCCCTCCTGGTGGGCGATGGCGATTATCTTGTCGTCGACGTCGGTGATGTTGCGCACGAAACGCACATCCCATCCCTTCCAGGACAGGTAGCGACGTACCACGTCGAAGACCACTGCCGAACGTCCATGGCCCACATGAGGGGGAGATTGGACGGTGGGCCCGCAAACGTACATCCCCACTCTCGGGGGGTCAACCGGCTCCAGGGGGGTTGTCACCCTGTCCAGGGTGTTGAAGATCATCAAGGCACAGCCGATATTAGAGGGACCGTTCTCCCGACGGGACCTGTGAATGCCGGTCCGGTCCTTACCGCACCACGGTCACCGCGGCAACCGCGGCCACTCCCTCGTCGCGACCCAGCCATCCCAGTCCGTCGGTGGTGGTGGCCTTCACCGAGACCTGTTCCGACCCCAATCCCAGGGCATCCGCCAAGGCTGTCCGCAAGTCCTCTCGATAGGGGGCAACCCGTACCGATTCGGAGATGGCGGTCACGTCACAGAAGGAAGGCCGCCACTCAGCGCCGGCGGCCAACTCGACCACCCGGCGCAGCAGCCCCATGCTGTCGGCGTTCTCCCACTGCGGGTCCGACGATGGGAAGAAGGCGCCCATGTCTCCCAGTGCGGCAGCCCCCAACAATGCGTCGGCCACGGCGTGGGCGACCACATCTCCGTCTGATGTGGCTATAACCCCTCTCCGGCGGTCGACCTCCACGCCGGCCAGTATTACGGGCGGCTCGCCTCCCAGCCGGTGAGCATCGATTCCCCATCCCACCCGCCAATCCGGGCGCGACTCGGTCACTTCTTGCGGGCGATGGGCTCGAAGGCGGGTAGCGCCCGGTTGATCTTGGTCTCGGCAGCCTCGGCGTCCAACCCCAGAGAGAACCGCACTTCGGTGATCAATGCGTCCCGGGCGCGGTTGAGCATCTTCTTGAGAGCCGGAGAGATGCCCTTGGTCTGGTTGGAGTAGTTGAGGTCCCTCACCACCTCCGCCACCTGGAAGATATCTCCGGAGTACATCTTCTCCTGAAGCACCTTGTACCACCGGCTCCAGTTGGCGCCCGACTCCTGAGGATCCTCTTTGAGCTTCTGGACCACCCGGGCGGCCTCGGTCTTGTTGATCAGGGGCCGGATCGTGTAAAGGGTCTTGTTGGTCGGGACACTGATCACCATCTCCTCGGTGGGGAAGTTCAGGATGAAATACTCCTGCTTCTCGCCGAAGTCGCTCTTGGTCTGGATGTCGGAGATGTGAGCCACGCCGTGCTGGATATGGACCACGTAGTCGCCCTTCTTGTACTTGGGGGCCTGCTCCATCGAAGCCGCCGCGGCTGCCTTCCGGGAATGTCTCGCAGGAGACTTGACCTTTCTTCGGCGCGCCGGCGCGGGAACCGGCGGACCGCCTGCGATTCCGGCAGATTTGCGCTTCTTGGTCGCGCGCGGCTTACTCTTGGTCGCGCTCGGCTTACCGCCGGCCGCGGATTTCTTCCTGGGGGTCGAAGCTGCCCGTGTCATAGGAGAGGATTATACGATTCGTGCCGGTCAGTCAGTACGCGTTGTCCAATGGGGTGAACAGCGGCCAGCAACCGGTCGAAGTAGCGTCTCAACCTGGTGGCCGTCTTGGGGCCCACACCCTTCACAGCCATGAAGCGATCGATGGGCGCATGGAGCATCGCCTGGGCGTTGGGGAAGTCCTCGAGAAGGGTCTCCTTCAGCCGTTGGGTGGCGAAGCCGGCCTTGTACAGGAGTCGGTTCCCGCTCGCCAGGAGGTCGCCTTCCAACTTGCCGAGTCCGATCTCGGTCTCCACAGCCCATGTGTGGGCCAGCTTTTGAGCCTGGACGGCGGCCAGCGCTCCGCGAGCCGTCTCGGCTTCCTCCCCGAGATAGTCCTTCAAGGTCATTTGTATGACTCTCTCCACGTCGAACAACTGGTCCGCCACGAGAGCCGTGGTGACGCCCGGGTTCTGGACCGAGTCGACCACCATCGCCTCGACGCCGGATGCAGCCCTGATCACCAACTCGCCCAACCTGACCGTGTGTGCCACATCCCCGCTGGTGACCAGACCCAGCAACTCCATCCTCAGCAGGCGTTCATCGGCCTCATCGAACCGCTTCCGCATCACCACCAGAATCTGCAGGTGGTGGAGTATCCGGCTGCGAATCGTCCATCGGGGCGTGACGTCCACCTGCTCGGACTTGACATAGAGGGTGACCACGGCTCTGTCCTTGCTCACCGCCACCACCGGCAGGCCGGTCACCTGGGCAGTCCGCTGGGCGGTGCGGTGCCGGGAGCCCGACTCGGTGGTGGGGAGGTCCACCGGGGGGGAGAGGTGGGCGTTGGCGGTCAGGATGTGTTTCCAGGAGTTGTCGAGGATGATGGCCCCGTCCATCTTCGCCACTTCCGCCAGGCGGGCGGCGTCGAAGGAGTCACATGCGATCTGCAGTCCATCGACGCTGATGTACTGCAGTTCCGGGTTCGAGCCCAGCACAATCAGGGCGCCCTCGCCGGCCTGAAGTATCCTCTCCAATCCGTCCCGGATGGGACCATGGGAGAAAAGTCTCTCCACTACCGCTTGGGTTGATTGCTCTCCCACCACAGCTTTGAGGGTAGCAAAGGGGAGGTGGGGCGCCGCCTGTATCATCACTGCTGAGTGTGGAAATGAATGAGACCGGACCGGGTACCCTGGCTCCAGAAATGAAATCAACCGTCAACCTCCGGGATTGTGCCAAAATAGGCTGGCTATGAGACAGATCTGCGGTCGATGCGGCGCCGACGTGGGAGATGCCGACTTCTGCTCCTCGTGCGGAGCTCTCCTGGAAAGGCCGATCCAGTCGACATCGACCGAAGAACCCACCTTGGAGGACCCTTCGTTCACCTACCCATCCACCCACAACATGGTGACCTGCTCGCTCTGCGGGCACCTCAACCCGCCCTCCAGGCAGAGTTGCGAGCAGTGCCACATCAGACTCAGCCAGGCGGACATGCCACTCGCTCCCCGTCCCACCATAGGGACGAATGCCCGGGTGAGAGCGGTGATCGCCACCGGGACGACCGTCTTCGCGGTGGCGGTGTTCGCCCTGTTGTTCAATCTCTTCACCGGCGGATCCGAAGACGACAGCGAGACCACCGAGGAGACCGCGGCAGTCGAGGAGACCACCACCACCACCGCTCCTCCGCCCATCCCCACCACCCAGGGAGTGTTGAGCGTGGAATGCGTCCCCGAGGGACTGGGCGCCATCTACTCCTGTGACAACCTGATAAACGGAAAGACCGGCGAGTGGCAGATAAGGTGGACGGACATCACGCCGGGCACGCAGGTCACCATCAGCCTGGTCTTCGAACAGCCCATCACCATTCGCCGCCTGGAGTGGGTCAACGTCAGCGACGAAGATCGCTTCTACCAGAACTTCCGCGTCAGGACCTTGGAAGCGGGAAGCGACAGCGGCGTCGCCATACCCCTGAACCTGGTGGACCGCCTCGGATCGCAGATCATCGACCTGGCGGTCATGCGCACCAACCAGCTCAACCTGACCATAACCACCGTGTATGACGCGGAGGTCCGAAACGGCACGGTCTACAAGGAGTTGGCGGTGGAGGGAATCAACGTGATCGGTTATCCGGCGGCGCCGCTCATTTCGGAGACGACCACCACGGCCGTCTCCTAGACAAACTCCAGGCTGAGGGGCAGCTTCGGCACCCCCCTGAAGACCAGGCTGGGGACCCGCTGTCCGGCGCCGTCCTCCAGAGCGAATGAGTGCACCCGGTCCAACAGGACCTCAAAGGCGACCCTCAACTCCTCCCGGGCAAGTGCCACCCCCACGCAATAGTGGACGCCGCCGCCGAAGGAGACATGGGGGTTGGGGGTCCGTCCCAGATCGAGGCGCTCGGGCTGGGAGAACACATCCTGGTCGTGATTGGCCGAGCCCAGCAGCAGACCCACCTTCGATCCTCCTTCCAGCGGTGTCCCGCCCCACTGGAGGTCCTCGGTCACCCACCGCTCGAACATCTGAAGCGGCGTGTCGTACCGGAGCAACTCCTCCACCGCGGTTCCGCTCAATCGGGGATCGGATCGCCATCGCCGCCACTGGTCGGGATGGGCGGCAAGCGCCATCAGCCCGTTGCCGATCGCCTGCACGGTTGCCTCATGTCCGGCATTCAGGACCAAAATGGCCGTGGAGATCAGTTCCTCTTCGCTGAGGACGTCCCCCTCGTGTTCGGATCGGATCAGATGTGACAGCAGGTTGTCAGCGTCCCGTCCCCGGTGGTCGTCGATCAACTCCTTCATGTATGCACAGAAGCTGATCACAGCCCGCTCGGCCTCCTCCCCCTCGGCGGTCGTGCATCCCTGATCGAACAGCCTCACGATCAGATGCGACCACTCCACCAGGCGGGGTTGATCTTCCGAAGGCACCCCCATCAATTCTCCGATCATCACCAGTGGAATGGGCGTGGCATACTCCGAGATAGCCTCCATCCGTCCGTTCCCCGCCACCGCGTCGAGCCGCCGGTTCGCCTCGACTTCCATCCTCTTGCGATAACTCTGTGAGGCCCGACGGCCGAAGGCCCACTGCACCAGCCGTCGGATGCGGGTGTGTCTGGGCGGCTCCAGGTCGATGAAGGAGTCCCGGATCATCCGGGTCCACATCGGATACCGGGGTGGGTAGATACGCTCGTAGACCTCCGGATCCACCCGGGCGGCGGCTTCGGGAGCGTGGCGGATGTCCCGCCCGAAGCGGCGATCCCGGAGAATCCGGTGGACATCGGCGTGTCGACTGAAAAAGGTGAGGTTCCATTTCTCGTCGTAGAAGACCGGATGGTGCTGCCGCAACCGGGTATAGACCGGATAGGGATTGGAGATGAAGTCGGGATGGTAGGGGTCGAAACCCGCTGTCACAGTTGCTGGCCCCGCCGGTAGGGGCGTCCGTCGGCGGCCGGCATCCGCAGGTGCTGGGAGGCAAGGGACATCACCACCAGGGTGGTGACGTAGGGAGCGACGAATACGAACTCCCGTGGGATGGAGTCGGTGGAGAAGAACACCACCAGTGCGGCAAGGCCCGCCCCGACCAACCAGATGGCCGGGGCCCACTTCCTTCTGTAGCCCATCCATATCCCCGCGGCCACGCCTGCGAGGGCGATCAACAGCAACAGGGCGTGGACGGCCGGTTCATCCCGCAACTCCAGGGCGAACGTGAACCCGAACAGGCCGCCCGCGGCGGCCGCTCCTCCGGGGCGCCAGTTTCCCATGATCATCGAAGCCAGTCCGATGAACCCTCTCCCCCCGGTCTGGCCCTCCCGGTAGATGCGAGCAAACTCCGTGACCAGGATGGCGCCGCCCAGCCCGGCCATGCCGCCGGAGAGTATCACGCCCAGGTACTTCATCCGGTAGACGTTCACTCCCAGCGACTCGGCAGCCACCGGGTGCTCGCCCACCGACCGCATCCGCAGGCCGAGCGGTGTTCTCCACAGGAACCACCAGGTGGCCGGGACCAGGGCCACCGCCGCGATCACCGCCCAGGACACATCCACTGTCAGACCCCTCAACAACCCCGCCAGGTCGGACAGGAAGAACCAACGTTGCGATTCCAGGGATCCCAGCAGGTCGGGAGACTCCCATCCCATGATCTCCCCGCCCGAGAGGACCGGCACCGAGGCTTTGCCGATCACGTCCGAGATGGGCGGGGACTGCGTGGCCCCTCCCCCGGTCTCCCCTCCGTAGGTCACCACCGACAGGAACCTCATCCCACCGAAGGCCAGGATGTTCAACGCCACCCCCGAGACGATGTGGTCCACGTTGAACGTGACGGTGGCGAGTGCATGGAGCAGTCCTCCCAGCATCCCGGCCATCACTCCCACCACCAGGCCGGTCCAGGGTCCCCACTGCCACCCGGCCCAGGCGCCGAACCAGGTGCCCAGAATCAGCATTCCCTCCAGTCCGATGTTGACTATCCCCACCCGCTCGGCATACACCCCGCCCAGCCCGGCAAGAAAGATGGGAGTGCCGAGCCGGAGGGCCGCGCCGAAGGTGCCGCTGGAAGTGAGGTCGGGGGTGTCCGCCAGAACCCGGGTGACCGACAGGGCCACCACCACCGCCAGGGCCATCCACAGCCACCGGTTGGTCCTCATAATCCGTTCCCGGGGAGAAAGCAGGGAGGTCACGGTTCCTCTCCCTCCAGGGCGCCGGTCACCGCCCGGCTCTCAGCGTCCTTGATCCTGATTTCCACCACCGCGTAGGCCACCACCACCGAGAGCAGGATCACGCCCTGGAGGATGAAGACAATCTCCTTGGGGATCCCCCGCAGATCGAGGATCTGGGTGGCCCGGTCGAACCAACCGAACAGCAGGGCGCCCGCCGCCATCCCCACCGGGTGGTTGCGGCCCAGGAGAGCCACCGCGATCCCGGTGAATCCCAACATGGTGGGAAAGTCGATGGTGTAACGGTGGAAGAAGCCGAGGAGGTGCGCCATTCCCACCAACCCGGCGATTCCGCCGCTGATCATCATGGTGAGCACCACCATTCTGCCCGGATCGATGCCGGCCATCTGCGCCGCTCCGGGGTTCGCACCCGAAGCGCGCATTTCGAATCCGAAACGGGTATGGTTCACCAGCACGTGGAAGCCGACCCCGGCCACCACCGCCAGCACCACCATTCCGTACAGGTCCACCCGCCCGGGGTCCAGTCCCACCAGTTCCAGCAGGGGATTGAGCGAGGGAAGGCGACCCGAGGGCGGTATCTCGGGGGTCTTTATCACCAGGTCGCCCGGAGGATTCTCCTGGCGGAGCCAGTTGGCCAGCAGGAAGGCCCCCAGCCCGGTGGCGAAGTAGTTGAGCATGATCGTCGAGATCACCTCATGCACCCCTCGCTTCACCTTCAGGTACCCTGCAATGCCCGACCACACCGCTCCGACCACCATGGCGGTGGCCATGATCACCAGCACGTGGAGGGGAGCCGGGAGGACGATCGCTCCCCCCACCGCCGCGGCAATCAGCACCGCAATCCGGTACTGTCCCTCGACCCCGATGTTGAACAGTCCCATCTTGAATCCGAGAGCAACGGCCATGGCCGCGAAGTAGAGGGGCACCGCCCGGTTCACGGCCGATGCCATCGAATCGACACGGACGCCATATTCGAACATCTGGCCGTAGGCTTCGAAGGGGTTGTTGCCGGATATCGCCAGGATGACCGCGGAGACCGCCATCGCGAAGAGGATCGCCAGGGCCGACGAGACCACCGCGTAGACAAGCCTCCGGTTGGCTCTCACTGCACCGCTCCGGTCATGTACGAGCCCAGTTGTGCCGGGGTGATGTCGCGCGGATCGAGGGTGGCCACCAGCCTTCCCCTCAGGATCACCATCAGGGTGTCGGAGAGGCCGATCAGTTCGTCGAGGTCGGCCGAGATCAGCAGCACTCCCAGTCCGTCGGAGCGAGCGGCGCGAATGCTCTCCCAGACCGCGGCCTGGGCGCCCACGTCGATGCCCCGGGTGGGATGTGACGCCAGCAGCACCAGGGGGGTGGCCAGCATCTCCTTTCCGACCAGCAGCTTCTGCTGGTTGCCGCCCGAGAGAGCGTGCATCGTGACGTCCACTCCCGGAGTACGGACATCGAAGGCCTCCACCACCTCCTCGGTCCTGCGCCGCGCGCCATTGCGGTCCACCAGGAGTCCCCGCGCAAACGGGGGTCTGCCCTGGTGTCCCAGCATGGCGTTCTCCCACAGGGGCGACTCCAGCAACAGGCCGAGACCGTGCCGGTCAGCCGGGATCAACCCCATCCCCGCCTCTCTCCTCTGCAGCGTGGAGTGGGAGGCGAGGTCCCTGCCCTGGAGGGATATCCGTCCGACATCGGCCGACCGGGTTCCCATCAGGGCTTCCACCAATTCCATCTGGCCGTTCCCCTCCACGCCGGCGATCCCCAGCACCTCCCCGCGCCGGATGCGGAGACTCACATCCTCGATCACCCATCGATCCCCCTCCTCGGACAGAGAGCCCAATCCCTCGGTCTCGAGCAGCACCTCGGGCTTCACCGTCGACTCCCGCACATCGGGGGTGGGCAACTCGGCGCCCACCATCAGTTCCGCCAGCATCCGGGTGGAGGTCTGTTCCGGTTCCACGTTGGCCACCGTCCGTCCCGCCCTTATCACGGTGATACCGTCGGCGATCTCCAGCACCTCGTCGAGTTTGTGCGAGATGAAGATGATCGTCACTCCCCGCGCTCGCAGTTCCCGGAGGGACCGGAAGAGTTCCTCCACCTCCTGGGGGACGAGCACTGCGGTGGGCTCGTCGAGGATCAGGATCTGGGCGCCCCTGAACAACACCTTGGTGATCTCCACCCGCTGCTTCTCCCCCACCGACAGTTCTTCCACCATGCGATCGGGTTCGAGGGACCCTTCCCGGGCGATCTCGGCGATTCTTCTCTTGGCCTCCCCGAAGTCGATTCGGGCGCCGGCCCGGGGCTCGGCGCCCAGTATCACGTTCTCCAGAACGGTCATCTGCTCGGCCAGCATGAAATGTTGATGGACCATGCCGATGCCCGCCTCGATGGCGTCCCGGGCCGATGACATCACGACTTCTTCGCCCCGGATGCGGATCTCCCCCTCGTCGGGGGGCAACATCCCGTACAGGATCTTCATAAGGGTGGATTTGCCGGCGCCGTTCTCGCCCACCACCGCATGGATCTCACCCTCCTGCACGGCCAGATCGATCCGGTCGTTGGCTATCACGCCCGGAAAGCGCTTGGTGATCTGGATCAGTTCGATGGCCGCGGCGGTCACGGTTCGCACATTAGCACCCGACCCGTCGAAAACCGGCCCCCCGGAGGGTTGGAGTTCTGCGACGCCGGCCATCCGATCGCATCCGGGCCCCGGCGCCCCAACAAGAGACAAGCGGGGCGCCCGGAAGGCGCCCCGCTTGCACGAGCCGTATGTGGTCCTGGTTCTATGTCATCCCTGGGGAACGGCGATGGACCCGGAGACGATCTGGTCCTTCAGGTCCTCGAGTTGGCCTGCGATGTCGTCCACATGGCCCCCGCTGGTGGCGTAGCCGACGCCGTCGACGGACAGATCGAAGGTGCGATAACCGCCTTCGAAGCTGTCGTCGACCAGGGTGGAGATGGTCTCGAAGACCGCTACGTCCACCCGCTTGAGCATCGAGGTGAGGATGTAGGGCTGGAACTCCGCCCCGGCGGTCAGGTACTGATCGGAGTCCACTCCGATGGCCCAGACATGGGTGCCGCTCGCGTCGCTCTGTTCCTTGGCGGCCTGGAAGAGGCCGCCCCCCGAACCTCCGGCGGCGTGGTAGACCACGTCCGCACCGGCCTGATACATGCCGGCCCCGATCTCCTTGCCCTTGGCGGGATCGGTGAACCCGCTGAAGTCGGGCGGCTGGCTTATGTACTTGATGTCGATCTCGATGCCGGGATTGACATGACGCGCTCCGGCCACGTAACCGGCCTCGAACCTCTTGATGAGGTCGATCTCGACACCTCCGATGAAGCCCACCTTGCCCGTCTGGGACTTGAGGGCGGCCGCCGCGCCGACCAGGAATGATCCCTCGTGCTCGGCGAACCCGAGAGAAATCAGGTTGCTGTCGGCAGTCAGGTCGGGGACGAAACCGTCGATCAGCGCGAAGTTGGCGTCCTGGTGTGCCCCCGCGGCAGCGGTGATGGCGTCGGTGAACAAGAATCCCACGCCGAACACCAGTTCGGCGCCGTCCTCGGCGGCCAGATTCAGCAACTCGTCCCGGTTCTCCCCACCGGCCGTGGGTTCGAGTTCGCTGGCGGTGATCCCCAACTCCTCGGTAGCCCGGTCCAGTCCGGCGGCGGCGGAGTCGTTGAACGACTGGTCGCCCCGTCCTCCGATGTCAAAGACCAGATAGACCGAGGTGTCGTCACCACCTCCGCAGCCGGCCACCAGCAGCGACAGGGCCGCCAGGATGGATAGTCCGAATATTCTCTTTCTCATGGGTACCTCTTTCTCAGATTCATTGACTGCGTACTCCGAACATGTCTCCCGTGCCCATTGAGAATACCGCACCCAAAGGCGGGCTCAACCCGGAGGGAGCGAGCCTGTGCCCCACCGACCCCCGCTTCTCGGCGCCTCCGCCCGGGTGGGGAGTAGAGGTCGCCACGGAGACCCTGGACGCCTTGGCCGGACAGTGGCGAGACCGTTCCTTCCCGCCTCCCCGCTTCGACTATCCGGGACCGCCGCCCGGCCTCCGGGACGGACCATGGTTCGACTACGCGGTCCTGTCGGTCTCGGTGCTGGCATGTCTGTGGCCGCCTCCCGATCGCCGGATGTGGTCCATCGACCACGAGGGAGAACGGCTCACCGACGCTCCGGCCCTGTTCGGGGCCATCACCCGGTGGATGGGACCCTCCGGACGACCGGACCTCCGCGCCTTCGCGGAGTCGGGAGAGACCCGGGCCCGCCGCATCTTCGCAGGGCGGGGCGTCCTGCAGATGGTGCCGGAGCGGGGGGTCCGGATCGCCCGGGTGGCCCGGGCCCTCCGAGAGCGCTGGGACGGCGCCTGCATCCACCTGGTGGAAGAGGGCGGCTGGAACGGGCCCCGGGTGGTGGAACTCCTGGCCGGGACGCTTCCCGGCTACGAGGACGAGGCAACCGTGGAGGGTCGGCGTCTCCGCTTCAGAAAACTTGCCCACCTGGCAGCCTCGATGATGGCCTCCCGGTCGTCTGCGCCCTGGTCGGGGTTGGATTCCTTCCCGGTCTATCCCGACTACATGCTTCCCCGATTCCTTCGCCATCTCGGGGTGCTCTCCTACTCGCCCGCACTGTCCCGGGCGGTGGACCTGCGATCCGAGATCCCCCGCCACTCGCGCGAAGAGGCGGCGATTCGCTGGGCGACGGTTTACGCCGGGCACCGGTTGACGGCAGGTCTCCGGTCCGAGGGCGTCTGCGTGACCGGCCCGCGCCTCGACTACTTTCTCTGGTCGGAGGCCGTTCTGGGTCCGGATGCCGCCCGGATGGGCGAACATCACCGGACTGTCACCTTGGATTACTAGCCGGGGCTCAGCCCGAGGAAGCCGTCTCCACCTCGGAACGGTCGTCGGAGACATCGAAGCCCTCGAGGACCAACTCCTCGTTCTCCTCGTCCAGGCTCACCAGGATGGTGGTCCCGGCCGAGAATTCGCCCATCAGCACCTTCTCGGACAGAGGATCCTCGACATGACGTTGGATCGCCCTCCGGAGCGGCCGGGCGCCCAGTTCGGGATCGTACCCCACCTTGGCGAGGTAGCCCTTGGCGGAGTCGGTGACCACCAACTCCAGGCGCTGTGCCCGAAGCTGTTCCTTCACCCTCTCCAGCAACAGGTCGATGATCTGTTTGATCTCTTCGGAGGTGAGTTCCCGGAAAACGATGATCTCATCGATACGGTTCAGGAACTCGGGCCGGAAGTAGCGTTTCATCTCGTCGAACAACCTGGTGCGCATGTGCTCGTAGCTGACCTCGCTCGACTCGCTGTGGAACCCCACCGACTTCTTCCGCAGTTCCTTCGTCCCGAGGTTGGAGGTCATGATGATCACCACGTTCTTGAAGTCCACCGACTTTCCATGGGAGTCGGTGAGCCTTCCATCCTCCAGTATCTGCAGCAGGATGTTGAAGACGTCGGGGTGAGCCTTCTCGATCTCGTCGAACAGCACCACCGAGAACGGGCGCCGCCGGACGGCCTCGGTCAACTGGCCGCCCTCGTCGTATCCCACGTATCCGGGGGGCGATCCGATCAGCCGGCTGACGGTGTGTTTCTCCATGTACTCGGACATGTCTATCTGGATGAGGGAGTCCTCGTTACCGAACAGGAATTCGGTGAGTGCCTTGGCGGTCTCGGTCTTCCCCACTCCCGATGGACCGAGGAAGATGAACGAACCGGCGGGCCGCTTCGGGTCCTTCAGCCCCGCCCGGGTGCGCCGGATCGCCCGGCTCACCGCCTCGATGGCGTCGTCCTGGGCGACTATCCGGCGGTGGAGTTCCTCCTCCATGTTCACCAGCCGGGCGGTCTCCTCCTCGGTGAGGCGGTGAACCGGGATTCCCGTCCACTGAGCCAGCACCTCCGCGATCTCCTCCTCGTCGATCACCGAGGCGGCCGATACCGCTCCACCCTTGCCGATCGCCTTGTCCATCTCCTTCAGTACGGCTCTCTCCATGTCCCGCAACTCGGCGGCCGTCTCGAAGTCGTCGGACTCGATGGCGTCCTTCTTCTTCAGCCGGATGTCGGAGAGCTTTATGTTCAACTCCTCGACTTCGGGGAGCGGCGACATGCTGTACAGCTTCTTCCGGCTTCCCGCCTCGTCCATCAGGTCGATCGCCTTGTCGGGAAGGAATCGATCGGAGACGTACCGGTCGGCCAGGTGGACCGCGGTCACGATCGCTTCGTCGGTGAATATCACCTGATGGAAGTTCTCGTACCGGTCCTTCAGTCCCATGAGTATCTCGACCGCATCGGCGACGGTCGGCTCGTCGACCTGGACCGGCTGGAAGCGGCGGGCCAGCGCCGAGTCGCGTTCAAAGTGCTTGCGGTACTCGTCCAGGGTGGTGGCGCCGATGGTCTGAAGTTCGCCGCGGGCCAGCATGGGCTTGAGAATGGAGGCGGCGTCTATCGCTCCCTCCGCGGCGCCTGCGCCCACCACGGTGTGTATCTCGTCCAGGAAGATGATGACGTTTCCACGCTTCTTGATCTCTTTGAGGACCTTCTTCATCCGCTCCTCGAAATCACCGCGGTATCGGGTGCCGGCCACCATCGCGCCCAGGTCGATGGTGTAGAGGGTCTGGTTGCTGAGCGAGCGGGGCACCTCTCCGGCCACGATGCGTTGGGCCAGTCCCTCCACGATGGCGCTCTTTCCAACCCCGGGCTCTCCGATCAGGACCGGGTTGTTCTTGGTGCGGCGCGCCAGGATCTGCATCATGCGGTCTATCTCCCGCGACCGGCCGATGACCGGGTCGAGTTCCCTCCCGCGGGCGGCCTGGGTCAGATTGCGGCCGAACTGGTCGAGGATGCTCGATCCCGACCGGTGGCTCTCCCTGCCGGCGCCTGTCCGGGCGGCCTGGGGGGCAGACTGGCCCTTCGCCCTGCCTCCCTCTCCTCCGGATCCGGAGAGTTCCGTCAGGACGGTCTGGCGTATCTTCTGCAGCCCCGCCTCTGCCTGGCCGAGCACCTGGGCGGCCACGCCCTCGCCCTCGCGGATCAGGCCCAGGAGAATGTGCTCGGTCCCGATGTAGTTGTGCCCCAACTGGAGGGCCTCCCGCAGAGCGAGTTCCAGCACCTTCTTTGCCCGGGGAGTGAAGGGAATGTGGCCGGTTGGGGCCTGCTGGCCCACTCCCACGGTCTCGATCACCGTCTCCCGCGTGCTGTTCAGGTCGATCCCGAGGCTCCCGAGGGACTTGGCGGCCACCCCCTCGCCCTCGGCGAGCAGACCCAAGAGGAGATGCTCCGTCCCGATGTACTTGTGGTTCATCTTGCGCGCTTCTTCCTGCGCCATGACGACCACCCGGCGGGCCCGGTCGGTGAATCGCTCGAACAAGATACTCTCCTGACTACGCCTGAATCCCGGGTGCCTCCGGGACTCCTAGTCTATAGCAACTACGTAGAACCATTGTTGTCTTCCGTTCGGAGTATAAGACGGGCACAACCCCTATCTCTTTCCTTTCTTCCCATGGATGACCTGCGACATCTGATAGATATTCCCCACATCTGGACCCGCCTGGACAAGGTGGAGGGCCGTCTGCTGGAGCTCAGCTCATCCGAGAACCCCTACATGACCGAGATCTCCCAGCACCTGCTCCTGGCGGGGGGGAAGCGTCTTCGCCCCCTGCTGGCGCTCCTGGCCGCCACTCTGGGGCCTGCGGACGATCGGAGGGCGACCGAGGCGGCCGCCGCCGTCGAGTTGATCCACGTGGGGAGCCTCTATCACGACGACGTGATCGACGAGTCCGATACCCGGAGGGGCGCTCCCTCGGTGAACGCCAACTGGAACAACACCCTGGCGGTGCTGGCCGGGGACTTCCTGATCTCCCGGGGTTCGGAGGTGGCCGCCACCCACCTCGACATCGAGTCGGTTCGCATGCTGGCCGTCACCTACACCGAATTGGTGGAGGGCCAGACGCTGGAGTTCCGGTTGATCGGCCGGCTGGATCACGATCTCTCGCTGTACCAGAAGCTGATCGACCAGAAGACGGCCAGTCTCATCCGCACCTCGGTATACGTGGGGGCAAGGGCCGGAGACGCCTCGCCCGAGGCGGTCGATGCGCTCACCCTGTGGGCATTCGAGCTGGGACGGGTGTTCCAGATCGCCGACGACGCCCTGGACCTGGTGGCGACCACCGACCTGTTGGGGAAACCGGCGGGCGCCGACATCCGGGAGGGAACCTTCACTCTTCCGGTGTTGCTGGCCGCCCGCGGGAAGGAAGGCCCGCGGATCCTCGAGCTGCTGGGACGCCCTCCGCCCTACCCCGAAGACGCCGTGGAGGAAGTGATAGGACTGGTCAATGAAGGGGGCTACGTCGACCGGGCGCTCTCGGTGGCTCTCGAACACGCGGGGGTGGCCGGCGAAGCGCTGTCCGGCTTGGCGGCCTGTGAGACCACCAGGGTCCTGGAGAGGATGGGCGGGTACCTGATCGAGAGGGTGGAGACGGCCCGGAAAGCCCTCTAGGACTCCTCAGCTCCAGATCTGGCGGAAGAGCCGCGCCCAGTTGTCTCCCATGATCGCCGCGCTGTCCTCGTCTGAGTATCCCCGCTTTGCCAGGCCTTCTGCGAGGCGGGGGAAGTGGCCCGGCCCGGCGATGTCACGGGGCCAGTCGACGTACTCGGAGAGGTCGTCGACGGTCCAGCGCCCGGTGCGGTTCCACTCCTCGAAGTCCACTTCGGGCCCCGACCAGAAGTCGAGCCCCAGACACACCTGATCGGCGCCGATCATCTCCACCAGGTAGTCGATGTGATCCAGGAGGTCCGAGAGATCGGCGCCCTTCCCATCGGTGCGGAGGAAGGATGCAACCGCGTTCACCCCCACCAGTCCGCCCCGTTCGGCAACCGCCCGGATCAGTTGGTCGGTGATGTTGCGTGGATGATCGAAGAGCCGCCGGACGTTGGAGTGGGAGAACACCGTGGGCGCCGATGACGCTTCGATCGCCTCCAGGGTGGTGCGATCCCCGGTGTGGGAGAGATCGACCACGATTCCCATCCGGTTCATCTCGCCGATGAGATCCCTCCCGAAGGCGGACAGTCCGGCGTCTTCGGCTTCCATGCACCCGTCTCCCACCGCATTGCGGTGGTTGTAGGTGAGCTGGATCATGCGCACCCCCAGTTCCCGGTAGGTCTCCAGGAGGTCCAGGTCCGCGCCCAGGGGGGTGGTGTTCTGGAAGTGAAAGGCCACCCCCAGCCGCCCCCGGCCCAGGCGGTCCAGGTCGGCGGGCGAGACGACGTGGAAGACCCCGTCTTCTCGATCCAGCCATCTCCTCCACTCCCCCACCCGCCTGAGAGCCTCACCCGGACTCTCGTGGGTGGCGACGGTCGGCAGGGCCAGATCCACCCCACCCGCCACCCATCCCTCCCACGCGCCGGGCTTGGACAGCAGCGGGGCGCAGCCGTCCACCACCACCGGACGGGATCTACTCGTGTCTTGGGACATTCTTGTGAGACCTTACCGCGACTCACCGTGTGACCATCCACCGGGGGCATGAATCGGGGTCAGGTTGCCCCGTCATTGCCGTCCCCGAGCAGGGGCGGGCCGGCGTCTGTCCCGGATCCGTGGGTACCATGAGCCTCGATGAGTCGGTTCATCCGCGAATGCCGTGAGCGACTCGTCGTGACCTGTCGCCGGATCAGAGGTTAGGAGGAAACGAAAGCGATGCTGCCCGCAGGCCGTTCCTTCGAACTCTCCATGGAGCTTCTCCAGGGTTCCATTGACATCCACGTGCACGCCACGCCTCACCTACCCAGCAGTCCGAGAAGACTCGACCCCATCCAGGCCGCCATAGGTGCGCGGAACGCCGGTATGCGGGCCATAGTGCTCATGGATGTCTTCCAGATGAGCAACGGTGTGGCCTGGATCGTGAACAGGGCCGTTCCCGACTTCGAGGTCTTCGGCGGCCTGATCCTCAACACCGCATACGGCGGCTTGAATCCCCGCGCGGTCAAGACCGCCATCGGATACGGGGATGGCGCCAGGTTCGTCAGCTTCGGCGCCCACTCCACGCACTATCAGGCCTCGAGCGAGGGTCGGATAGTGGACGGCAGGTTCACCCCCCTCCAGGACCTCTATCCGGAGTTCAAGCGAGAAGAGGTGGACCGGGCGATCCGCATCCCCGTCGAAGGGCCCGTCGGTCCTGAGTTGGATGAGATCCTGGGCCTTTTGGCGGACAACCCTCACATCTTTCTCAACACCGGACACGTCTCGGCCGAGGAAGCCGTGCGCCTGGTTGATCTTGCCCGGCACTACGGGATCGAGAAGGTGCTGGTCGCCACGGCCGTGACTTCGGTCGCCTCGACCGAACAACTCCGCTCCATGGCCGCAAAGGGTGCGTTCATCGAATACACCCTGGGCGCCTACACCCACACCACATCCATCCCCAAGACCCACTACTACGCCGAGTTGGAGTATGCGGCCGACGAGGACATGGCGGGCGGGACGAAGGGAAGCGTCCGGGGGGCCGCCGAGCAGATCACGGAGATCGGAGCAGACCACTGCATCCTGGCGACCGACTTCGGTGGTTACACCCTCCCGGACCCGGTCGAGGGCATGAGAGGATTCATCGCATCCCTCCTGGATCTGGGCATACCCGCAGATGACCTTATCAAGATGGTCAAGACCAATCCCGAAAAGCTCCTCGGCCTCAACTAGCCGCACCTCCCTCACCCCGCAAGCACCACAAACAGCCGCCGCTCCCAGGGCAAAAGTCGCGAAATTCGCGGGTCCTCTCTGGGGAGCCCTCCCCGACACCTGGGTGGTGGATAACAGCCCGGGTCAACGACCATTTATCCTTTTTCGGTACCAGGTATACCATCGGCACGCTGGGGGTTTTCGCGTGAGTGAGTTCGGCAGTAGGAGAACCGACAGCGGCCCCAGGGGCGAAGAAGACGCCACACAGCAGTAAGGGATGCACACCCCGATCGATATACCGCGGATCCGTAAAGGTGGGAGCAACACCCTGCCACCATCGCAAGAGGGAAAAACAGCAGGGAGATTCGAAGGCCTAGCCGACTTCTCTCCAGGTTCGGTAGAGGTTTCTTTCCCGACCGGACGCCAGCCGCGTCCTGCATCCGCTAAGCCTGGATCCACCGTTGGTTTGTGGGGATGTGGGGGGTTAATGCGTTGAAGTGCCTCTCTGACCTGGGAAAATAGCTGTATTAGCAAACGGCTGTTACCCAGGCAGAGGAGGCACTTGTTGTGAACAGGATACCGAGCAGTGATTTGGACAGGCTTAGGGTCGTTTTCGATGACGATTCGTTGGTTGCGGACGCGGGGTTGTTGATAGCGGGCACGGTTATGTCCCGTTTTGGGTTGGAGGAGTTGTTGGACGAGTCTGTACGGATGGACGGCCGTGTTGGTGGTGCCCGTCCGGGTCGGAAGGTGTTGTCGTTGGTGGCGTCGATGCTGGTGGGCGGTTCCCATATCGATCATGCCGATCGGCTACGGGCCGGTTCCACCCAGAGAGTGTTGCCGTTTGAGGTGATGGCCCCGTCCACGTTGGGTACGTTCCTTCGTTCGTTCACGTGGGGTCACGTCCGCCAACTCGACAAAGCCCTCGAAAGAACCCTCCGACGGGTCTGGTCAGCGGGTGGAGGCCCCGACAGCGATCCGGTCACCTTGGATGTGGATTCCACTATCTGTGAGGTGTCCGCCAAGACCAAGGCGGGCGCCTCTTATGGGTACACCGGACAACTGGGATACCACCCCCTGGTGGCGGTGCGTTCGGACACCGGAGAGATCGTCGGTTCCCGACTGCGGGGAGGTTCCTCCCAGCGGGGCAACGCCCATTTCGTCATAGAAGCGGTGAACCGTGTCAGACGAGCCGGCGCCACAGGCCCGGTGACCGTTCGGGCCGATTCTGGGTTCTGGTCCTATAACCTGATCGGGAGCCTTGATCGTCTCGGAGTCGAATGGTCGATCACCATCGGGCAACAGTCGCAGGTCAAGGGGGCCATCGCCAACATCGAAGAGACCGAATGGGAGTCCATCGACTATCCCGAGGACGGCGAGGCGCAGGTGGCCGAAACGTTCTTTGTCGCCTCCAAAAAGGGCAACCACCGCCGAGTGCGAATAGTGGTACGCCGTACCCGACTCACCGACCCGGCCCAACAGCAACTATGGCCCGACTGGCGATATCACGCCTTTGCCACCAACACCCAAATGCCTCCTGTCGAAGCTGACCGTTTCCACCGGGCCCACGCCCGCGCCGAACTCGCTATCAGAGACCTCAAGGAACACGCCGGTCTTTCGCACTGTCCATCGGGCAGTTTCTTCGCCAACGCAGCCTGGCTTTCCTGCACAGTGCTTGCTCACAACCTGTACCGGTGGATCCAACACCACACCCAACCGGCCGGGCTGACGCTGACCAACGGGAACACCGTCCGCACCCGCCTGTTCCGACTGCCCGGACGGATCGTGAACCACGGACGAAAACTGATCCTGCGCCTACCCGCCAGATGGCCATGGGCACACCAATACCTCACCACCCTCACCCGTGATGACGATCAGCGAAAGTGCCCAGAGTCGATCAGCGAAAGTTCCCACCCTGGGTTGGGTGGTTTTAGGTTAGCAGGTCTCCTTTCGGGCGGTGTTTTCTGGCTTGTGCTTGGTAGCTTCGCAGGCGGTAGCTGTCGCCGGTGATGGTGAACACGACGCTTTTGTGGAGTAGGCGGTCGAGCATGGCAGCGGCGATGGTGTGGTCGGAGAAGATCTCTCCCCACGACGCGACACCGAGGTTGGTGGTGAGGATGATTGATCCTTTTCGGTACCGTCGGGAGATGACCTGGAAGAGTGTGGCGGCGTCTTCTGCCGGCATGGGCAGGTATCCGAGTTCGTCGATTATCAACACTTTGGGGGTGTTGAAGAACCGGAGGGTTTGGGCCCATCTTCCTTGTAGGGCGGCTTTGCGGCACCGCGCGGCCAGGTCGGCGGCGGTGGTGTAGTACACCTTGTGTCCGGTGTCTACCGCGGCGCGTCCGAGGATGACCGCCAGCATGGTTTTGCCCACGCCGGGCGGTCCGATGAACAGCACGTTGGTGGCGTCGGCCAGGTAGGCGCCGGTGGCCAGTTCTCTTATGAGTTTCTCGTTGATGCTGGGTTGGGCGGTGAAGTCGAAGTCTTCTAGTTGCCAGCGGGTGGGGAAGTTCGCCAGTTTGAGACGGGTTTCCCATCTGCGCTGCTCGGTGGTTTCGACTTCTACTCGAAGTAGACCTTCCAGGAACTGGGTGTGTCCGGTGTTGTCCTGACGCGCCGTCTCGAGGTGGGTGGGGAGCGCCTCGGCCGCGGCGGGTAGGTCGAGGTAGGCCAGATGGCCTCGTAGTTGTTGGTACACCGATTGTTGGTTCATCACAGTCCCCGGTTTTGTTGGTCGATGTGCCGCTGATAAACCTCCAGGTCGATCACTGTTTCTGTGTACAGATCAGTTCCGATACCCGAAGCGATAGCCAAAGCCGCGTCCGATGGCGGACGGTTGGGTTTGGGTTTGCAGGGTGGTTTGGTAGTGAACTCGGCCAGGACCACGTTCTCCAAAGCAGCGGTGTGTTCGGGTAGCCGAACTACCCGTCCCAGTCCGCGGGGTGCCTGCTGGTGGGTAGCGACCAGCCGGCCACTGGCAGAGAACATGCTGATAGTGGGGTCACCCAGCCGCCAACGGACGGTGACCTGGGTACCTATCACCCCTGGTGGCACCGAGTATCGGTTACCCCGTACCGATACCAGCCCGTTGGAAGCCACCCTGCGCTCCAGGACCCCTTCCGCCGGGTAAGCCACCAGGGGCAGCGCCAACAACGGCTCGGTCTTGGCCAGTTCCCCCACGGTGCTCTCGCCTCGTGGACGGGCGTCGCCCACCGTTTGGCAGAAGCTGTCCAGGCTGTGCTGTGCCTGGGCGATGCTGGTCACCGCCGCGGTGCGCCACCACCGCTGAGAGACATAGTGAATGGCCTTTTCCACCACGCCTTTCCGTTGAGGACGGCGCGGTGGGCACGGATCGACAACCACCCCGTAATGCTTGGCTACCCCAACGAACGACGGCTGGATACGACCGCCGGCCGAGACCACGGTCGCCATCCGATCCACCCGCCACCGCCGCGGGGTGCCCCCCAGGCGTCTCAACACCTGGTCGAGACCCTCCACCAAATGGGGTTGGTCCTGACGGGAAGTTATCCACGCCCGAAACCGGCCCGAGTGCGACAACACACCCACCAACACATGAGCCGTGGCTCCCCACGGGGCATCACGCAGCTCCACCCAATCCCATTGACACTCCTCACCCGGCGGATGATCAATGATCGCCACAGCGCGGCCTCTGGTGCCCGCACAAGCACCACACAACGGCCGCAGACCCCGAAGGCGGACTTTCCGCGCGAACGTCGGGTAACTCTGCGAATAGCCCAAAGCCACCACCTCGTCGAACAACGCCGACCCCCACACATGCGGATCATCAAACAACCGCTGCCGCACATACGCCTCGAACGCATCAAACAAATCCGACCCCGCCCGGGCACGCTCGCCCGGGACACGCTCGTCCGACAGATACGCCCGTATCGTTTTTCGGTCTCTTCCCAAATGACGGGCGATAGCCGAGATCGACCACCCCCGCCTCCTCAAAGCATGAACTTCCACGTACTCCTCCTGGACCAACATAAGGGGCAGGGCTCCTCTCCACAGCTAGTGACTTGACAATCACCTAGCTTGGAGAGAGCCCTACCCGACAACGGGCATTTGCTCCCAGAGGGTGGGGAATTTCAGTGATCGAGACTGGGGAATTTCACTGATCGCCAACACCCGCATCCGCGCCCATCCCCAACTCTGCTGAACCCCGGCCCCACACGCTCCCGCCAAAACCCGAAAACGACCCCTCCCCAGAACCAGCACGTCCCCACACACGCCTCACCCGATCTACAGGGCGATTCAGGATCCCCCCAAACCGAACAGACACCCACCAACCCCCACACACCCGACACCAAACCACCCCCCGCCGCTCCCAAACAACCCAAAACCCCCACCATCACCCACCCCCGACGATCAAAACGGTGGATCCAGGCTAAGAGCGGCTTATTGGGTGACTTACCCACAGCAGGCCGATTGAATCTGAACCCCTCCTTGGACCACTGTGGCCGGGGGCGATTGCGTAATCGGCGCTGGACGCAACGGGATCACAGATTGTGACGGCCTGCCCAGGGCTGGGAGATCCTGCAACCCACCATCCATAATCCGGGTCGTAGACGGCATAGTGACATCCGAGTGGCGACCAGACCGTCACCGACGCGGTGACGGGCCACCGTGTCGCGGGAGGTCCCGCCACCGCGATGCACTCGGTGGACGGTGGACAAAGACGCTCGCCATGCTCCACCACGATCACCGGAACCCGGGCTCGGTCCGGTCGACGCTCGGAAGTGGTGAGATTCGTGTTGAGAGCCTTATAGGCGGACCCGTTCGCGAACGGTTGGTTGGCGTTCAACTCCAACACGGCCCTGTCGAGGAGATCCTGGGCGTCGGCGTCCCTGTAGCGCGCCTCCGCGCCGGTTTGCTCCTCCAACGTCTGCACCCTCGCTTCGAGCGCCTCGATCTCGGCTTCAAGAGACCGAATCCGACCGTCCGAAGAGTCATCGGAGCCGCATCCAGCCACGACGAGCGCTACAACGCCAACCGCGGCCACCAAGCGCCGGATCGATTGTGAGTTGTTCAGGATGGGCATCGCGTCGTCTGTCCCTACATCCTCGAACAGTAGGCAATCCTTGAAGCTATGCAGGTCGGTTGGGGATGCTCACGATCAGGAACGTCGCGCAGAGATCGCCAACGGGATCGGACCCAATCGCCATCCCATCCAACCCGTCCTATTTGGCCGGCTCGCACCGGATCCTCTGGCAGCCCCCCACGCGGTCACGACTCCGCAGACGATCCATCGCAGGAAGCACCGACTGCCAGCCATGCTGAGATGTCTTCGTTGTCGGACTTGGCGACGAGTTCGACACAGCCCGGTTCCTTGACCCAGATCCCGCCCGCCCAGACCACCCATTCGCCGCCATCCGAACCGCAAGGCCCGAAGGTCATGGCATCAACGGGTGCCAACTCGCTACCGCCATAGCCGAGCAGCGCTTCGCCGGGAGCGCTGACGACCTCGATGGTCACCTGCCTGGAACGGCGCACCGGTAGCCCGAACTTGGAGAACCGATACTCCTCATACCCCGAGTCCGTCGGCCCCCACCTGCCCAGTTGGAGCGTCACTGCGGGCAACGCAATGAACCCGCCGCTAGAGCCGTGGAGTCTGTAGGAGGGACCGGGATCGTCCACCTCGTCGATTGCTTCCCGACATTCCACATCTTGCTGGGACAACTGATCTTCAATCGTCTCCCCTCCGCCACAACTCCCGACAAGTCCAGTAACCAGCGCAACCACCAAAACACGCATACAATTCTCCTACTGGGGAACAATAAACGATTCCATAGGATTGGACCGCCCTCCATATCGGAGGATTGAGGGCGGGTCAGAAGGCATTGTCGCCATCCATTTACCGGTACGGTTACCACATTGCTGTGGAGTAGGTTCAATTGCCGGAGCCAGCCGCTGATCCCGGTGCCCCGGCCCCTGCCGGAGGACCAGTCATCACAAGCCTGATCAATCCCTAGAACCACCTGCAACAAAAGGCGGCCTCTGCTCATCCGAGGCGGCACTACCTGGATCTTGAGTCGGAGGGCAGTCCCTCGGATAGTCGGTTGCTTCGAGATTAAGGGCGTACCGGGGAGCGTTTGGTCATCCGGTAGAGGGCTAGCAGGGGCCACGTGGCAATGGCCGGTCCGATCAGCCACAGGGGTCTGGTCAACCACCATTGGACTGTAGGTTCGGAGGGCGGTACGTAGCCGAAGGCGAAAAGGATCGCAACCACTATGGCCATTCCGGTGGAGTGGAACAGGTAGAGGGGCATGGCGTGCTCGTTGATCCATCCCACCATCAACTGGGTCACAGAGCCCCTGTCCAGCCAGGCCAGCACCTTGGGCCGGATAACCAACACCAGCCCTACCTGCAGGAACGTCAATGCCACAATGGCCAGGGTCGGCGGTCCCATGTTGGAGAAGCCCTCGCCGGGTACACCCACCAGCGAACGAGGGTAGAAACCCATGTTGGTGAGCGCCACAAGCGCGAAGAGGCCGGCCCAGAACAGCATCCAGCCGGTTCGGGGAGGCGCGGCCACCAGCCTTTCGTAGAAGAACCCGAGTTGGTGGGCCAAGCCCCAGATCACCAGGAAGTTGGCCCAAGCCGCCCAGCCCTGACCCTGGGTGAAACGGAGCACGTCCAGCACGCCCGCAATCCCCAGCAGCCACACCGGAGCGATCTCTCCCCATCGCCAATGAACCCGGATCGCGATCGGAGCGATGAGCACCAACACCACGTACACAACAAGGAACCACAGCGGCGACAACACCAGCATCACGGCCGACCAGACCCAGGCCGGATTGAGAGTGATCTCCAGCAACCACCCGATCACCGCCCAAAACGCCACCAAACCTACCGCCGGACCCAACAGCCTTCCCATCCGCCGTCTTAGAAACCGCCGGGAGGTCCCGCGGGTGTAATTGCGGAAAGACCGGTGATGGGTATACCCGCCCACAAAAAAGAACACCGGCATCACCTGCAGCACCCAAGTGGCCACCCACAGGCCACGGGTGAAACCGATCGGGTTAGAAGGCGACACCGTCTCCGGCGAGACCACCAGGATCGTGAATACCCAATGCCAAATCACCACCACCACCAACGACACCGACCGCAGCAGGTCCACATAACGATCCCGATACGACGCCACCATCCCCCCAGTAATCTACCGACCAGGCCGCTCGGGCGGCCCAATACGCGCCGCTGGTCTCGATAACGCCCATCGCGTTCTTGACCTGTGACTGAAGGAGGGCGCTGGTCTGCTAAGCCGGCTGGTCGGCGGTCTCGGTGTCGCTCACCGTGATGGCCAGGGGAGTGTCGTCGAGAGGCAGTTCCACGATCATGGTCGTGGATTCTCCCGGGTCGGTCTCGACCCGGATGAGACCGCCGTGCTGGCGGGCGATGTCGCTGGAGAGCGCCAGTCCCAGTCCGGTGCCCTGGTCGGTCGGCTTGGTGGTGAAGAAGGGGTTGAAAATCTTCTCGATGTTCTCCTGGGGGATCCCGCCTCCGTTGTCCCACACCCGCGCCTCCACCCGGTCTTCCTTCAGGTGGGTGCTCAGCCGCATCTCCGGCATGAACCTCTCGCCCGCCTCTTCCTTGGCCCGGCGCCGCTGATCGGTGGCATAGCAGGCGTTGGAAACCAGGTTCAGGAACACCCGGCCGAGGTCCTGGGGAATCACCTCCAAGTCGGCGATGCTCCGGTCGTACTCCTCCTCTATCGCCAGGTTGAAATCCGGATCGTGGGCTCGAGCGCTGTGATAGGCCAGCAGCATGTGCTCGTGCATGACGTCGTTCACGCTGGCCAGGCGCTTTTCTCCCGAGTCCCGGCCCATCATGAGCATGTCCTGGACGATGCGGTTGGCGCGGTCACCGTGAGACCGGATGCGCTCCAGGTTGTCCTCGAGATCGCCGGCTATCTCCAGAATGTAGGACATGTCGTCATCACTCACCTGTCCGTTGGTGCTCTCATCCAGGATCTCCCGCAACTCCTCCAACAACTCCTCGGACGCCTCCGAGAAGTTCTTCACGAAGTTCAGCGGATTCCGTATCTCGTGGGCGACCCCTGCGGTCAACTCACCGAGCGCAGCCAGCTTCTCCTGTATGACGATCTGTTCCTGGGCTCGCTGCAGATCTTCGAGGACCGCTTCCAGTTCGGTGTTCTTCTCCCCCAGTTCCGCGGCCAGTTTCTCCACCAGGTTGAGGCGCTGCACCTCCAGGGCGTGGCGGCGGAAGACCTCCAGTGCGGCGGCCATGTCCGCCACCTCGTCCCGACCCTTGATCTCGACCTGCGTCTCGATGTCTCCCTCGGCCATCCGCAGCATCCAGTCCGAGAGTTGGCTTATGCGGCGCAGGAGGACCCGGCCAACGAACAGCCACGCCATCAGAATGGCGCCGGTGACGCTGAGAATGCTGATCGCCAGCAGCAGGGTGCGGCCCGTGAGAATCGCGTTTTCCGAGGCAAGGGTCGCCTCATCGGCCCGGGCGCGGGCCGCGTTCACCAATCCATCAACCTCGGCCAGCAACTGGACTGCCAGCACCCGGTTGTTCTCGAGCAATTCGACCTGGCGGGCAATCAACCGCAACTCGCGAGCCACCAGGTCGAATGCCCCATCCTCCCTCAGGGCCAGGTTGAAGAGCTGGGAAAACAGCCCGCTGAGTTCGGCGTGGTAGGCGGCGCCGCTCACCACCAGGAGGCTCTCTTCGATCTGACCGGCGGCGCCTTCGAATCGTTCCCTCAAGGGTTCGACCTGGGAAGCGTCGGAGAGGCTGAATGCGGTGGCCAGCAATTGGGTGGAGATGTTGGAGTTGGCCTGCATCTCCGACAGATGGCGATAGATCACCAACTGGTCCTCGGAGAGGTGTTCCTCCCTCGGCGCCGGGAACCGTCCCAGGACCCTGTAGCCGGTCATGCCGAAGAAGAACTGATCGTCGAGAGCGGGAACCACTATCCCGTCCAACCGGGCCCGGAGAGCAGCCAGTTCCGTCTGGAGGATCTCCTTTTCGATGGCCAGCGTGGAAAGCTCGACCTTGTCCACGTAGATGGAATCTATGTTGGCGATCAGGGACTCCTCGTAGGATCGAAGCTGCTGGACCGCGGCGATGTCCGTGCCCGACTCTTCCAGGGTTGCCAACTGATCAAGGAAGGCGGCGTTGGTGTCGGCGACATTGGTTGAGATCTCGTCCAGTTCCTCCTGGGAGGTGGCGGTGGTGATGCGGGGTGCGGCGTCCACCAGGGCGCTGCCCTGCTGCGCCACCCCGAAGGCGGAGGCCAGTTCCGGCACGGTGTCGTCGTTGACCACACTCTGGGCGTTCCCGACCTGGTTGAAGGAGAACCATCCGACCATACCCGCCGCCATGGTGAGAGCGACCGCGCCCCAGATCCCCGAATAGAGTTGGGTGGAGATCCGGAAGCGGCTCTCCAGGAGCCTCCTGAAAAAGCTAATCATCGCGCTGCCGCCTCTCCCAGATTGTCTATTGGGTGATACTTCCCGTCGGCGCGGAGCACCGTCCAGTAAACCGTGTCCGAACCCTGGTTGTCGTTGTCGCCGTAACGCAGCGAGAACCCGCCCAGGTCTATCTCCGTATCCCTGCTCTGCAGGTCGTCGGTGAAACACCGGCGTGTCACATCCGGCCCGCAGTTCTCCAGGATTGCGATTGCCAGTCGCCCGGCCAGATAGCCCTCCAGGGAGACAAATCCGGGAACGGCCCGCGGTGCGTAGGTGTCCAACGCAGAAAGGTATTCGGCGATCACCGGAACGCTGTCGTCGGTCGGGAACGGGACCACCTGGGTTACGAACACCCCCACCCCGTAGGCGCCGAGCTTTTGAGCCAGGGCGTTGCTGCCGACGAAGGAGATGTTGATGAACACCGGATTGAAGTTGGTGAATCTCGACCAGGAGATCATGGCCGCGGCCGGGTCGTAGGCCCCGACGATGATCACCGCATCGGGATTGTTCATCTGGATGTCCACCATCGCGGTCTTCACGGCCGTGGTGTTGCGGGTGTAGGAACCCACCGCGGTGAGTTCCATGTCCCGGCGATCCAGGGCGGCCAGCACCCCGTTGTAGCCGGCCCGGCCGAAGGAGTCGTCCTGGAAGAGCACCGCAATCCGGGTGATCCCCAGGTCCTCGATCAGTCGCTTCACCATCTCCTCGGTCTCCTGGTTGTAGGAGGCCCGGAGGTTCACCACGTTGCCCAACTCCGCCGCATCCCGCAGGAATCCCGCGCCGGTGAAGGGGGCGATGTACGGCACCCCCGCTTCCTTGGCCACCGGGGTGGCCGACCGGGAGGTGGGGGTTCCGACCGCTCCGATGAGTGCGAACACCTCCTGGTCATAGATGAGTGCCTGGGAGTTGACGATGGCCGCCTCCGGCTCGTAGGCGTCGTCGAGGCTCGCCAGCTCCAGTAGCCTTCCGTGGACTCCCCCTCTCTCGTTCACCTCCGCGAACGCGGCCCGGATTCCGTACCGCATGTTGGTGCCCAACTCCTGGGCGGGTCCGCTGAATGCCGCCGACTGACCGAAGAGGATGCGATCATCGGTAACCCCGGGAACCCCCTGGCTGGCAGAAGTCTCCTCGGGTTCAATTTCGCCTTCGGAGGTGGAGGAGGCGACGGTGGTGGAGGTTCCGAACAGGTTCCCGACCTGGTCATCGATGTCCGATGGGAGTTCGACACCGGAAGGATCCGAGGTCTCGGCTGGGCCGTCCCCGCTATCGGAAGCCTCGGAACAGGCGCCCAGAAAAATAACGGTCGCCATGACTAATGCCCCTCCCACAACTGACCATCGCTCTATGGGCAGATGGGGTCTCCGCCTCATGCAAGTCTGCGAGTTATCAGCGTTAGGTGGTTCTGCCCGTCCTCCCACCTGTAGTGCATCTCGTCGACCATGGTGCGCACCAAATACAGGCCCAGACCGCCTATCGGCCGGTCCTCCAGCGCCAGGGAGAGGTCGGGCGCCGGGGCGTCCCTTATCGGATCGAACGGTTGGCCGACGTCCTTGATCTCGATGGTGACCGTGTCATTCTCCGTCCTGAGGCGGATGTCTATCGGCTGGAGGCCCTCCACTCCGCCGTAGTTGATGACGTTGAGCGCCATCTCCTCCAGGATCAATTTCACCTGGAACACCAGACTGATGGGCCACTCCGCTCGCTCGGCGAACTCCTCGATCGCCGCGAAAACGTTTTCGAGGTCCTCGGCGTCCGGCTGCATGGAGATCGAGGTTGATACGTTCACAACCCCCTCCTAGTTGTCTCGGTGCAGCGTCAGGCAGGTGATGTCGTCAAACTGCGAAGCCTCCCCCATGAATTCTCTTACCTTTTCGAAGACCAGGTCCGTGCCCTCTCGGGCCTTCAGATAGGCCGACGAGCCGGCGAATATCTGGTGAAGTCCATCGACCTCGAATGCCGATCCCTCGGTGTTCTGCGCCTCCGTGACCCCGTCGGTGTAGAGAACCACGGTGTCTCCGGGGCCCAGAGTCATCTTGTGCTGTTTGTACTTCAGGTCCGGCACGACGCCCAGAGCGATACCGTCGGTAAGGGGCAGAAGCGAGACGCTCCCGTCGGCGCGAATCAGCATGGGCGGGTCGTGTCCGCCGCTGGCGTAGGTCAAATCCCCGGTTGAAGGGTTGTAGACGGCGTAGAGGACCGTGACGAACAGCATCGTGTCGTTGTCCTCGTGCAACAGGTCATTGACTTCACCCAGCACCGCACCGGGCTCGGTGAGACCGATGGCCACTCCCTTGAGCAGGGTGCGGCAGGACATCATGAAGAGCGCGGCGGGCACTCCCTTGTCCGAGACGTCGGCTATCGCCAAACCGATCTGGCCCTCATCGAGAAGGATGATGTCGAAGAAGTCCCCGCCCACGTCCCGTGCGGGCTCCATGTTGCCGTAGACCTGGTATCGGAGGTCGTCGGGGAACTCCGACGGGAGGATGGACTGCTGGATCCTGCTGGCGACCTCCAACTCGTTCTGGATGGAAACCAGTTTGTCCCGGTAGGAGAGCGCCTCCCTCCACTCCATCATGTGCGCCAGGGTCCGCTCGATGGTGATCTGGAGGTCCTTGAAGTCAACCGGTTTGGTGACAAAGTCGAATGCCCCGCGATTCATGGCCGTGCGGATGTTCTTCATGTCCCCGTACGCGGAGATGATCACCGACCGGATGTTGGGGTCCACCTTGGGGATCTGCTCCAGCAATGTCAGCCCGTCCATCTGGGGCATGTTGATGTCGGAGAGGACCATGTCGATGTCCCCGTCCTCGTTCAGCCGGTCGAGCGCCTCCAAGCCGTTCCGAGCAAAGACGAAGGTGTAGCGGCCAGCGCGAATGTGACGGCGCATGCGTTGCAGCATGAGCGGCTCAAGATCCGGCTCGTCATCCACCACCAGGATCTTGTAGGGTCGAATCATGGAATGGTGCTGACCTCTATTGGCGTCAGCTACCCATCGCGGCGACAGCCTCTCCCTGCGAGGAGTGGATCGTCACGATCTTGTCGAATCCTACGATCCTGAAGACTTCACCGATGGCGTCCTGAAGAGCACAGACTGCAAACTGGGAGTTGCGTTTTTGGAGTCCCTTGGCGATGAGAAGGATGGACCGGAGACCAGCGCTGCTGATATAACTCAAATTTTCCATATCAAGGATCACGGCGCCGTCATCGTCCTCAATGACATTCTCAACCGCCTTTTGAAATTTGCGGGCGTTGGCGCCGTCGACCCGGCCCTCGACCGAGACAATCAGTGCCCCGCCGGTGCGCTGACTGGTAACATCCATGAGACTTCCTTTCTAATGAGTGAGGCCTGCTTTCCCCGTGAGGTGGAACGCAGTGGCCACCCGCGATAATAACACTCACGACGCTGGAGGGGTAGCGAAGTTGGTTGTGATTGTAGATCGCGTGTCCCCCTATGGTACATGACCGGGTAGATTTCCAAGTATTGGCGGAACCGCATTCGCCATCGGAGCAGTTGCCGACAATGTGACTGGCGCCCCACGGGGAGTCGCCATATACCCGTGGCGCCTGGCAAAGAGCCCCCGGACGGGGTGGATCACCACACCGAGATGTGTCTGCCGCGGGTTGCTCCCTCCCCTGTTCAATCGCGATGCGGGCGCCAAAGCCCGATTTTCCCCCGTGCGATAGTTTCCCGAATGTCTGAAGGCTGTCACAACCCCGGCCGTCGGATCACGGCTGGTCTGTTTCGTAGACGGGGACGACGATGTCTCTATCTCTATCCGAGCGGTCGGGAGCGGGCCAGGAGGTGGCCGACATGATGGTCTTCGGTGCAGCCCGTCACCGTCTCCTCGACCTGGATGGTGACGTGGTCGATCCCGAAGTCCTGCAGGGCGATCTCTCGCAGCCTGCGTAACAGCGCCTCGGTGTCACCTTCGAAGGAAGGGTCGATCAGGACGTGGGCGGTGAGCGCCTCGAGACCGGAGGAGATTGTCCAGACGTGCACGTCGTGGATCAAGGTGACCCCCTCCACGTCCTCCATCCGACTGCACAGCCGGTAAACATCGATGTGATCGGGGACTCCCTCCAACAGGACCTTGAACACCTTGACGGTGAGGCTCCAGGAACTGTGCGCCACCAGGACCGCGATCAGGACGCTCAGGATCGGATCGATGATGGTCCAGTTCAGGGTGACTATGAGGATGCCGGAGATGACCACCCCCACCGACCCCATCAGGTCGGCCATCACATGACGCAAGGCCCCTTCGACATTCATGCTGTGCTTCGATGATCGGTGCAGAACCCAGGCCGCGGCCACATTCACCAGGAGGCCGAGAACGCCCACCACCAGCATCAGCCCACCTTCGATCTCGGGGACATCCTGGATCCGGTGATAAGCCTCGAATAGCACCCATCCTGCGATCAACCAAAGACTGAGGGCATTGAGCATCGCCGCAAGGACCTCGGCCCGGCGATACCCGAAGGTCCGCTCCGCTGAGGGGGGGCGTTCGGCGACCTTCATTGCGAAGAGCGCAAGAGCTATCGACGCGGCGTCGGTGATCATGTGCCCGGCATCCGACAAGAGAGCCAGGCTGCCGGACATTATGCCCCCAACCACCTCCGCCAGCATGAAACCACCGATCAGGACCAGGGCGATGACCAGGCTTCGCTTGCTCGCTCCTCTCAGATCGTGCGAGTGGTCGTGACCTCCGTGGCCGTGGTGCTCGTGCCCATGGTCATGACCCGAGTGGTCGTCGTGATCATGAAGATCATGACCCGCGTGGTCGTGATGGTCGCGGTGATCACGGATGCCATGGTGGTGATGCTCACCGTTGGCTTGGTCGGAATGCGAATCGCTCATCGGTTGCCGTCCTTTGGTCTGTGCCTTAAACACGTAGGTTCCGCTGCCGTCATAGCAGCGGAACCTCGGTGTTTTTAGAGAGAGTCAGTGACCGTGGTGCTCGTGATCGTCGCACTCGTGCGCATCATGCACATGCCCAGGCTCATCTCCATGATGCTCATGCGTGTCGCACTCGTGTGCATCATGTTGATGTTCGTCTGCGTGGTGCTCGTGATCGTCGCACTCGTGCGCATCGTGCACGTGCCCAGGTTCATCTCCATGGTGCTCGTGACCGTCACACTCGTGTGGATCGTGGACGCTCATCCAGTACTCCTTCCCGCTAGGGGCTCTTTCCTTCGTTCGGCTCAGAACATCGTCAAGTCGATGGCTCGACAAGGCAGCGCTCCGACCCCGATTCACTATACCTTAGCAAAACCTACTGCAAACCATCCCTATTTTTGATGCAAACTATCCTTATTCTTGATGCAAACCATCCCTATTTGCACTTGAGCGGTTGAGATTCCGGAGCCGGCTGACTAACGGACCACCACCAACGCAAGCGATCTTCCGGTTCGCGGAAACCGTGCCCCGACAGATGTCCCCACCAACCACGGCCAGGTCCTCGCGTTTCGTCTCCTCCCCCTACCCGGGTGATCCAACGGAGTAGCGTCGGTTCATCCGGAGACGCAGTGGCTCCGCTCTCCGGTTCCGCACTTCTCGGTGACCGGCTGCGGCAGAGAGCCGCTCTATGCGGGTTGAGGAGAGCTAAGCCTCAGGACGCCAGGTTGGCGAGACGCTCCTGGACGGCTGCATGGTCGGCGGGCTCAACCGGGTTGGGGAGCTTCTTGAGTTCCGGCACCACCAGATCCCGAAGCACCCCGGCTTCCCCGGAGGTGAGGTCCGAGCCCGCTATGACGTCGTCGGTTCCCCACATGACGGCCAGCCGGAAGCCGTAGTCGGCGACTGCCCGGTCGATGATCTCCCGGAGGACCTGTTGTGACATGGATCTCTCTCTTTCTCTGTCCTAGACCTGGCCGCCGCCGTGGATCTGGATGGCCGATCCGCTGATGAAGGATGACTCGTCGGAGGCAAGGAACAGCATGAGGTTGGCGACGTCCTGGGGAGTGCCCGCCCGACCCAGCGCCACCCGTGAGGGGATCAGAGCGAACTCCTCGGCGCTGCCGGTGCTGCCCCGGGCCTGGGGGGTGTCGATGGGTCCCGGAACGATGACGTTGCATCGCACTCCCTCCGGCGCGTACTGGGAACTGGTGGTCAGGGTGATTTGGATCACCCCGGCCTTGCTGACGCCGTAGGGCACGGCGTGGGTGGTGGGGTGGATACCGGCGCCCGAGGAGACGTTCACGATCGATCCTCCCCGACCCACCATGTGGGGTACGGCGTACTTGGTGCAGAGGAACACACCCCTGATGTTGGTGTTGAGAGTCAGGTCCCACACCAACTCGGAGACCTCCGCCAGTGGCGGCGTGCGGATCAGGATCCCGGCGTTGTTCACCAACACGTCCAGTTGCCCGAAACGCTCCAGCGTCCGGTCCACCATGTTGCTCACCTGGTCAGCCTTGGAGACGTCCGTCTCGACAAACAGGGCTTCCCCTCCGCTCTCCCCCACCATCGCAGCCGTACTCCGGCCCTCGGGTACGTTGCGATCCGCCACCGTCACCTTGGCGCCTTCCCGGGCGAAGAGGAGTGAGGCGGCCCGGCCCATGCCGGTGGCGCCACCGGTGATGATGGCTACCTTGTCTTCAAGACGGCCTGGCATCGCTCCCCCATGTCTCCCCCCAACGGACGATCTGCCGGGGAGCCTTCGGATGAGTGCCGAGTATACATTCACCACCCGAACGAGCCCGAGGGACACCTTTTCGGCAAGGACTGGAGAAGGCGGCGCCAAGGAACACCCCCCCCCCGATCGCGTCGGACACCCCGAACCACTTAGTATCGACTGGGTCTGTCCACCGGTATCCGATCCCGTCAGGGAGGTTTGTGAGCGAAGAGTGCCCCTCGGGGGCCGACGTGGTGGTGGTGGGAGGAGGGATCATCGGGCTCTGTTCCGCCCTCCATCTCCAGCGACGCGGGTACGAGGTCACGATCATCGACCGCGGACCCCCGGGCAACGGCGCGTCAGGACACAACGCCGGGCTCTTCTCGATCGGCAATTGCCTTCCCACCGCCACGCCGGGGGTGGTCCGCTCGGTGCCCAAGATGCTCCTCGACCCGTTGTCGCCCCTGGCAATCCGGTGGCGCTACCTGCCGAGGTTGACGCCCTGGCTGATCAGGTTCCTGGCCGCAAGCCGCCCGAGCCGGGTGGAACGACTCTCGGTGGCCATCACCAGCCTCCAGAAACAGGCGGTGCGGGCGTACGCCGATCTCCTGCCCATGCCCGACCCGGATGCCGGTCTGTTCGAGGGCGGTCACCTTCTCGCCTACCGCTCGGAGACTGCCTTCGGTAAGGCGTCGTTCGGCCTGGAGATGCGCCGTAAGCGGGGCATCCGGGTGGAGGTCCTCGACGCATCGGGGGTAGCCGACCTGTACCCCGCTCTATCGGGCCCCATCAGTGGGGGCGTGCTGGTGCCGGACTCCTTTTACTTCGACCCGCGGGTGCTCCCCGCGGCGATCGCCGCCCGGTTCACCGCCGCCGGGGGTCGGTGGCTGGAGGACACGGTGCAGGAGTTCCGGATCAAAGACGGGAGGGTGTCGGCGGTGGTAACCGCCCACGGTCGGGTGGCGGCCACATCAGTGGTGATCGCCGCCGGCGCATGGTCGCGTTCTCTGGTTCGCGCCCTGGGCTTCGACACGCCCCTCGACACCGAACGCGGCTACGGGGTGAGGATTCCCGATCCCGGCGTCGAGCTGGGAGGACCCCTGATCTACATGGATCGCCACGTCGGGATCACTCCCGTTCCCGGATGGCTTCTCCTGGCGGGCACCGACGAGTTGGCCGGCCTCCGCGCTCCCCCCAACTACGCCCGGGCGGACGCCCTGATCCGGGCCGCCCGGGAACTCCTGGGTGACATCAACACCGACGGGGCGCAGAGGTGGATGAGCTTTCGCCCCTCGCATCCGGACTCGCTGCCGGTAATAGGCAGATCACCCCGCCAGGACAACGTCTGCCTCGCCTACGGTCACGGTCATCTCGGTTTCACCATGGGCGCCATCACCGGGGAGATCATCGGCCAACTGGTAGACGGAGAGGAACCCACGGTCGATCTCGAGCCGTTCCGTCCCACGCGTTTCAGGATGCTGGGACGCCGAGATTCAGCGATCACCCCTTGAGGCCTCGGTAGTGATGACCGGTTATTCTTGGGCCGATGATCATCGTCGCAGGCACATTCCGAATGCAGCCGGGATCTCGATCCCGGTTCTTCGAGGAGGTGGCGTCCATGGTGGCCGCATCCCTTGAGGAACCCGGCTGCCGCACCTACGCTTTCACCCCCGATCCGGATGACGCCGATCTGATCCGGCTGTACGAACTCTGGGATAACCAGGAGGCACTGGATCAGCACTTCGAATCCGAACACATGGCCGCCTGGAAGGAGCGGGCGGCATCATTGCCGATCATGAGCAGGAAAGTCATGTGCTACACGGTCACCGACGCACGCACCCTCGGCTAGCAGAACTCCTCGATCCAACCGATCGGCGATCCCGGCCGTCTTCCGTCGCGTCCGATCCAAGTTCCTTCGGGACCCACCGGGGATCGCCGCCCGGGCTAGCTGCCGCGGCGTGGGTGAGGGTGGTCGTCCTGGGGGTGGCAGCTGCCGCAGAACCCGAGAAACGCAAAGTGATGGGGATAGATTTCAAAGCCGTACTTGTCGAGCAGGATGTCGAAGAGAGGCGCAAACTCGGTGTGAGGTATCTCTGTGGTGCTGCCGCATCGTTCACAAACCAGGTGTTCGTGGTCGTGGTTCAGCGTGACATGCCACCGTCCCGATTGACCGTTCCGCAACGGAATGTGATGCACTAGACCGATACGGGCCAGATCGTCGAGGATGCGGTAAACGGTGGAAGCTTCTATCCTGCCCGCGTTCTCCAAAACATGATCGATGATCATGCGGGCGCTGAGAAAGGGCTCATCGAGTTCGGCCAGGGCGCGCACCACGGCTGCCCGGGGAAGGGTCAATCGCAATCCGGCTGCCCGGATCCTCTCGATCATCAAATCTTCGGTTACGACTACGCCACTATCCATGAGCTAAGCACATTATAGCAAAAGCATCTAGACACCTGTTGCCATACTATGTCATCAGAGTAGATAGCCATCTGCCGTCTACTTCAAGTTCACCTTCAGGTGCACCTTGGACGACTCCGCTCCTTCCGACGGCCATCGGTTCATCTCCTTCCAGAGTGCTCCCCGCCCGTCTCAGAGAAGACGATCCGGCTGCCGCCCCGAGAAAGACCCGGGAACCCGACAGGGGGTCCTGATCCGGGTATGTGGAACCGACCGCGTAGCTGCTGGAAGACCTGCGGATTGATGGGCCGCAGTTCAATCACCGGCCTTGGGGTTGAGAAAGAGAGTGGGAAGACTGTCACATGACAGTGGTTGCAACTGTCGACCGGCAGTAATATAGTGATGTGCAAGTACAGCCATCCTAAATAAGGAGTCTTTGTGGCGGATCAGCCCTCCCACAGTCATGCCGACGGGCACGGCCACGACCACCACGGACACGGCCACGGTCACGCCGACGGGCACGGCCACGGTGACGGTCACGCCGACGGGCACAGGCACGACCACGGACACGGGCACGGCCACGGTGACGGGCACGACCACGGGCACGACCACGGGCATGGTTCCGGCTCAATCTGGTCAGGGTTCAAGCACGGCGTCAGCGAGTTGTTCGGAACGCACTCCCATGATCATGCCGATTCGATCGACACCGCTCTCGAAAGCAGCGAACGCGGTATCAGGGCGCTGGTCATTTCATTCACGGGGTTGATGGTGACCGCCGTGATCCAGGCAGGGATCATTTTCTTCACCGGCTCGGTGGCACTGATTGCCGACACCATTCACAACTTCTCCGACGCGCTCACTGCGGTGCCGCTGTTCATCGCCTTCCGGCTGGGGAGGAGGGCGGCTACCCGCCGCTACACATACGGGTACCGCCGTGCTGAGGACGTCGCCGGC
Organism: Acidimicrobiia bacterium; assembly: GCA_965204615.1. Taxonomy (GTDB): domain Bacteria; phylum Actinomycetota; class Acidimicrobiia; order Spongiisociales; family ZC4RG35; genus Bin76. The sequence goes on from OZ242000.1 coordinate 524,374, forward strand.
CTGTTCATCGTGATGATGATTCTCCTGTCGGCCATCATCGCGATTTGGGAGTCGGTCGAACGACTCTTCAATCCGCGGGAACTCGACCACCTCGGCATTCTCTTTGCAGCCGGAGTGATCGGTTTTCTGGGCAACGAACTGGTCGCCGTCTATCGGATTCGCGTTGGCCGACAGATCGGATCGGCCGCCCTGGTCGCCGACGGTCGCCACGCCCGCGCCGACGGGTTCACCTCCCTGGCAGTAGCGGCCAGCGCGGTGGGTGTCTGGCTGGGTTTCGAGCGTGCCGATCCGATCGCGGGCATAATCGTCGGCATCATCATCCTTCGCATCTTGTGGTCGGCCGCACGCGACGTCTTCTGGCGGCTCCTGGACGCCGTGGACCCGGAGGTGGTGGGGGAAGTCGAGAGCGTCACGAACTCAATCGAGGAAGTACTGGGTGTGAACAGCTGCCAGGTGCGATGGATGGGGCACCGGTTGCGCGCCGACATTTCCATTGGTGTCGACTCGACTCTCTCGGTAGGAGATGGCCACCACGTTGGGGAACACGTTCGCCGGACGCTCCAACGGAAGGTCCGGCACCTGGACCAAGCGTTCGTGCACGTCGAGGCTATAGATCTGGTCCAATTCAGGGAGTCCACTCGATTCGATCCGAAGATCGATGCCTCGATCGAAAACACTGTCTCCCCAACCCACCACACCCACTAGGTCATCGAGCAGTAAGGACCCGAGGCCTGTCCCATCGTTAGCCGTGCAACTGATCGCCTGCCCGGTGATCATCGAGATCGTATTCCTCCGCTCCTCCACAGACCGCACCCGCTTCAGCGCCCCGCGACAGACCCGGCGTGCTAGCTTCTCTCCTTGTATAGAGAGGGCTGTCTCGGTCAGGGAAGATCAACGTGCTCGCAACCACCCACAACAAGATCACAGGTCTGTTGCTGATCGCCAGTTCGATTCTGACCGTCGGCACCTACCTGATCACACCGGGTCTCGCCCTGATCGATCCCGTCAATACGACCGATCTCATCAACTGGGGGCGGGTGCTTCACGAGAATGCCGCGCTCAGCTTCCTTGCCCTGATCGTGAGTGTTCTGGGTCTGCTGCTGCAACTGCTGGGGGTGTTCGGAATCAGGCGAGTCGCATCAGGCGACCGCGCCGGGGACGTCATCGCCAGGTTCGGCGTCCTGTGCCTGGCGGTTGGGATCGTGGTGGCGGTCATCGAGAGGGGAATGACCTACGCCGTCGTCCAGACCCTGGAGTACGGAGTTGGCGCGGGCGCCGGAGAGGACCAGTCACAGTTGCTGAACCTGATCGCCATCACGGTCCTCACCACCGAGAACGGCATCAGCCTGATCGGCTTCTATGCGGTTCTGCTGGGACTGATGGGCCTCGGCATCGGGTTTCTGGTGAGGATCCACTCCTACTACTACCGGAGCGTTTCGGGACTGATGGCCCTGGCCTGCTTCGTCTCCCTGACCTTTGCCACCGTCATCAGTCCCTTCTACGGGCTGGCCCACACCTTCTACTACGTGTTCGCCCTGGCCATAGGGCTGGGGAACCTCTGGTTCGCGATGATGGGAGTGGCGTTCTGGAAGGGGATGCCGGAACTCTCCGAGGACTACTCCCCCGCCTAGCCGCTCTCTTCCAACCCCATTTTGCCTCGTCCCGTGAAGGGCGCGATCTCCAGAATTGACTACCATCGGCCTACACCTGCAAGGGCCGGACGGGTCTTTTCCGGGTCATGGCGACAAGGGATCGAGCAGAGGACCGGGTCGGCATCCCTCGAGGTCAGAGGAAAGAAGTGATCATAGAGCAACGGGACTACCACATCCATACCGGGAAGATGAAAGAGGTGCTGGCCTTGTACGAGACGGAGGGGATCCCGATCCAGAAGGAGATCCTCGGCAACCTGATCGGATGGTTCACCGTCGACGTCGGTGGGCTCTCCACGATCTCGGCCATGTGGGGGTATGAGGACTACGCCGACCGGGAGAGGCGCAGGGCGATCCTGGCCGCCGACCAACGCTGGCAGGCGTTCCTGCCGAGGCTCCAGCCGCTCATTCACACCCAGCAGAACCGGATCCTGGTTCCGACCGGGTTCTCGCCAATCCGATGACCGCGTCCCAGGGCGACGATGCCTTCTCGCTGGAAGGGCAGACCGCCATCGTGACCGGCGGCGCCAAGGGAATAGGACGGGCGCTCGCGGACGGACTCTCTCGGGCGGGGGCGCGGATAGTCATCGCCGATCTCTCGGGAGCTGGGGAGGCTGCCGCCGGCTATCCGGGGGGCGTCGGCATCACCGTGGACGTCTCGAAGCCCGAAGACATGACGGCGATGGTGGACGCCGCGGTCGAAACCTGCGGACAGGTCGACATCCTGGTCAACAACGCGGGGCTCTACACCTCGTTGCCCATGCGACCATTCGAGGACATCCCCATCGAGGAGTGGCGCCAGGTGCTGGACGTCAACGTGATCGGCCTGGCCCTGGCGTGCCGGGCGGTGGTTCCCCACATGCGTTCCCGGGGAGGCGGACGCATCCTCAACATCTCCTCGGGGACGGTCTTCCGGGGCGTTCCGATGCTCCTGCACTACGTGTCGAGCAAGGGTGCGGTGGTGGCGATGACCAAGGCCCTGGCCAAGGAGTTGGGAAACGACGGCATCCTGGTGAACTGCATCGCTCCCGGTTTCACCATCACCGACGGAGTGCAGGAAAACCCCGCCGGAGTGGACTTTGAGATGCTCAGCCGGATCTCGGTGGCGGCCCGGACCATCAAGCGCGACCAGACGCCCGACGACATCGTGGCGGCGGCGGTCTTTCTGTGCAGCCCGGGATCGGCGTTTGTGACCGGCCAGACGATGGTGATCGACGGCGGCCAGTACTTCCACTGAGCGGCGTCCGGACCTGGCAGTGGAAGCTCTCCTCTCGCTATCGGAACATCCCGCGGGCGTGGCCGTCGGCACCGGTATCCGCGTGGTCTACGACCTGGAAGCCGACGTCGCCCATCTCGGTCCGGTCTCGGTGAGCGGCCCGGCAGTGCTCTGGGAGCTGACGCCCGCCGGAACCAACGGCCCACCGGATGCCGCGGAGGTTTCTCTGGCGACGCCCGTGACCCTAGACCCCTCCCGGGCGTGGCTGGTGCGCTGTGACCGCGTGGACTTCCCCCCTGGTGCGGTGGCCCACCGCCACGTCCATCCCGGACCGGGGATCCGCAGGCTCCTCTTCGGGGAGCTGACCGTGACCACCGCCGGTGCGACCCACACCCATCGGCCGGGAGATCCCTGGTTCGAGAGTGGACCCGAGCCCGTTTACGCCCGGTCGTCTTCGACCGAAGCCTCGGCTTTCGTCCGGGTGATGCTGCTTCCCGCCGAGTGGGCAGGCCGCCGGACCATCCGCTATCTCGATCCGGTCGACCGAGACTCTTCCCCTCGCCAGCGCGCAACGATCTTCCTCGAGGAACCGCTCCCTTGACGACCCCCCACCCCGCCGCACGCCACGGGGGACGGGTGCTGGTCGACCAACTCCGCCGCCACGGAGTCGAGACCGTCTTCACCGTGGCCGGCGAGTCCTTTCTGCCGGTCCTGGACGCCCTCCGTGACGAACCCGGGATACGCACGGTGGCCTGCCGGCACGAGGCCGGCGCGGCCACCATGGCCGAGGCCGGCGCCAGGCTGGGGAGCGGCCCGGGTGTGGCTTTCGTGACCCGTGGTCCCGGCGCCACCCACGCCTCGGTAGGCGTGCACAATGCCGCCGAGAGCAGCACTCCCCTCTTGCTTTTCGTGGGTCAGGTACCCACCCGCCACCGGGGTCGGGGCGCCTTCCAGGAGGTTGACGTCGAAGACTTGTTCGCGCCGTTGGCGAAGTGGTCGGTGGAGGTCGAGCGCCCCGAGCACCTGAGCGAGGTGACAGCCCGGGCCGTCCGGGTGGCGCGGGAAGGCCGGGCGGGCCCGGTGGTCGTGTCGTTGCCCGAGGACGTGCTGGCCGCCACCGTGTCGGTCCCGGATGCTCCCGTGGCGCCGCCTCCCCGGAGGCCCGGCCCGAGTCCGGGGGACCTGGCGGAACTGCGTTCACTCCTGGCGGGGAGCAGCCGTCCCCTGGTGATGGTCGGAGGGGGTACCTGGGACACCCGAACGGCCCGGGCACTCACCTCCTGGGCAGAGCGGAACGATCTCCCGGTCGCAACCTCCTTCCGGCGCCAGGACTTCCTCGACAATCGCTCGCCGTCCTATGTGGGCCACTCCGGCGTAGGCGTGGTGGCGAGCCTGGCCGACCGGATCATTCAGGCCGACCTGATAATCGCCATCGGGACGCGCCTGAGCGACACGGCCACCCGCGGCTACACCCTCCTCGAACCACCCGCCCCTCGCCAGACCCTGGTCCACGTCCATGTTGACCCACAGGAGTTGGGAAGGGTCTATGAGCCCACCCTGGGTATCCACGCGGGAATCCCCGAGACCTTCGCCGCCCTTTCGGCCGCCCTGCCTCTCACCGCCCGGCCGTGGCGGGACTGGACCGCCGGGGCGCGCTCGGATTACGAGGCGACCCTTTCGCCGCCACCGGCCCCGGGATCCCTGGATCTCGGGATGGTGATGACCTACCTCGACGATCGCCTGCCCCCCGAGTCCATCCTCACCAACGGCGCCGGCAACTACACCCTCTGGCCTCAGCGGTACTACCGCTTCAAGCAGTACGGGACCCAGCTCGGCCCACAGAGCGGAGCGATGGGTTATGCTGTGCCCGCCGCAGTGGCCGCCAAGCTCCATCGTCCCGACATCCCGGTGGTCGCCGTCTCCGGCGACGGGGACTTCCTGATGACCGGCCAGGAACTGGCCACCGCCGTGCAGTACGACACTCCGATCATCGTGCTGGTGGTCAACAACGGCATGCTGGCCACCATCAGGATGCACCAGGAGCGCACCTTCCCGGCCCGGCCGAGCGCCACCGACCTGGTCAACCCCGACTTCGCGGCCTACGCACAATCATTCGGCGGCTTCGGCGCCACCATAGAGCACACCGAGGACTTCCCCCCGGCCTTCGAACAGGCCCTGGATGCCGGAGTGCCCGCGGTGCTCGACCTGAGGGTCGACCCCGAGGCGATCCTCCCCCACGCCACCCTCTCCGAAGTCCGCCGGCAGGCGCAGACAAACTGATCCGTCTCAACAGCCGAGCACCTCCCAAACAGAGCCCTGGAGTCGCGAAAACCGGGCCCCCAATCGGGCCTCCCTCCACCACCACCTAGCCGGGGCCGAACGCCCCGAGCCCAGGACCGGGAGAGGCTCCTGGGGATCTGATCCCTCCAACCAGTCCCGGCGACGCCTGAGCTGGACCGTTGTGGTGTTTGGCTGAGACCAGGGTGTTTGCCCGGTGGGACAGGGTCAACCCTCAGGAGGCAGGACATTTCACACTCTTTGGACTGAACCGGGAACCCGTGTCGCCACGGCCCAACTCGAAAGGCGCCTAGTAGCAGATCAGGCTCATGATGTCGTAGCCCTGGATCCTGGCCCTACCACCCAGGTCCGTCAATTCGATCACGAACCCCAGCGCCACCACCTCGCCCCTCGCCATCTCGACCAGCTTGGTGGCCGCTTCCGCGGTGCCTCCCGTGGCCAGCAGGTCATCGACGATGTAGGCCCGCGTCCGGGGAGCGAAGGCATCGCGGTGCATGTCGAGTTGGCTCTCCCCGTACTCCAGGGAGTAGCCGACCGAAAAGCGAGCCGCCGGCAGCTTGCCCGGCTTTCGAAGCGGGACGAAGGGAAGTCCCATGCGGTCGGCCATGGCGGTCCCGAACACGAAACCCCGCGACTCGATGCCCACTATCGCAGACGACTCCCTCGCCTCCGCATGGGCGCACAACTCCCCGACCGTGTAGCGGAACGCCTCCGGATTGCCCAATAGCGGAGTGATGTCCCTGAACAGGATGCCCTCTTCGGGGAAGTCGCGAACGGCCCGGATGTGTGTCCTCAGGTCCACGGCCTGCGATTGTAGCCCCCAGACCTGCCCGGCCCCGTCCAGGGACCTCCCGCTTGCGTTCCCGCTCTCACCGCGGGCGGAATCCGGCGGCGGTGCCCGGTGTGGTCTCCGGGAGTTCGATGGGGTACCATAAGCCGCCGCGCCGTTTCATCATTGGAGGCATAGATGAAAGGGGACAAACACTATTACGTGGAGTCCTTCGACACCGTCGGAGTCACCTCGTTCCGGCTCGGCCGGTCACCCTTTGCATCCCGTTACGTAACCGATGAAACGGTCTTCGGCGTGTACTGCGACCGCCTGTTTCCCCTCAAGCTGACCAATGACGAGGACCCCGTCTCCCTGTATTGGAAGCTGCGCCGGGACGTCCTCATGTACGACGTCCCCGAAAAGCCGATCGAGATCCGGGGCCCTGATGCCGCCCGACTCCTCGACAGGGTCCTGGCCTGCAACGTCGCGACACTCCCCCTGGGCCGTTGCCGCTACGGCATCGCCTGCCGGGAGGACGGCACGGTGCTGATGGACGGCGTGGTGATGCGCCTTTCCGAGGACCGGTTCTGGTATGTCAAGGCCAACGGCGAGTTCCAGAGTTGGCTCGACGCCAACGCCATCGGCCTTGACGCAAGGGTCTCCGATCCCGACTCGCGGGTGCTCCAGATCCAGGGGCCGAGGTCACTCGAGGTGCTGGACGCGGCGATCGGCGGCGGGTTGCGGGCCGACTTCCGGTACTTCCACGCCGGGTTCTTCGACGTCTGCGGCCAGACGCTGTGGGTCTCCCGCACCGGATGGACCGGCGAGGTGGGGATAGAGATCTACTGCAACAGCGGCCCCGAGCCGACCGACCACGACGCCCTGTGGGACGGGCTGATCGCCTGCGGGGAGCCATTCGGCATGAAGTTCAGTTCGGGATGGTCGATGGGTATCCGGCGGGTGGAATCGGGGATTCTCGACAACGGCACCGACATCGAACCGGACCTGACGCCCTACGGCGCCGGTCTCGGGCACTTTGTCAGACTCGAGAAAGACGACTTCATCGGCCGCGCCGCCCTGGAGCGGGCAGACCGCCGCCAACTCCTGTTCGGCCTGGTCTGTCCCACCCTCACACCCCAGGCCGGGATGGCAGTCCACTTCCGGGACGCACCGGCGGGGCACATCACGGTCGGCACCTGGTCGCCCACCCTTGACGCCGGAGTGGGCTATGTGCGCTTCGACCAACCCCTGCCGGGAGATGACTGGAACAAAAAGACAGTCCTCTTACAACAGCGGAACGGGGCCGGTCACGAGGCGACCGTGGACACCCTGCCCTTCTTCGACAAGGAAAAGCGGCTACCCCGCGCCCCGTGGAAGGGCACAACGCACTCCTAGAACAATCCCCGGATTCTCTGCCGCGAGACCGCCTGAGGCGAGTCGGCAATCCTCGATCCCGTGAGAACCCACTTCGTTGGGGTACGCTTTCTCGGTGGAAGCATCACTCTCCCACTACCCGGCTAGGCAACAAACCATCCGATGTCACCGGAGGAAGGGAACATAGGTCATGATTGAATGGCTCGGCATCAGCCATCTCTTCGAACTCACCGGGACGGAGGCGATTCTGGGGTTCCTGACCCCTCTCATCATCTTCATCGTCTTCTTCCTGGCCCAGCTCATATTGCCGGCGCGGCGGGTCCCCGGATACGTCATCAATCCGGCGACCGGCCAACCCCGCAACTATCGGTTGAACGGTCTTCTGGTGTACGTGCTGGCGGTGCTGGTGTGGGCGTTCGAACTCACCGGGATGCCCCACGACTGGTTCTACCGCTCGTCGGTCTACGCGGTGGTCGGTGGGACGGCGCTGACCACCATCTTCTCACTGGTGGCGTTCTTCACTCAGCCCGAGAACGAGGGACAGCACTGGTGGCTGGCCTTTTGGGACGGCCGCTCCCAGGAGATCGCCTTCTTCAACGAACGGTTCGACATCAAGATGTACTTCTATGTCGTGGGTGGGTCGATGTTGGCCATCAACGCCCTGTCAGGCGCCGTGTACCACTACGAACGCTTCGGCGACAACTCCAACCCGGGCGTCTTCATCTATGCGGGGTTCTTCACCTTCTACGTGCTGGACTACTTCGTCTTCGAGCGGGTCCAGCTGTACACCTACGACCTGATCCACGAGAATCTCGGCTTCAAGCTGTTCTGGGGCGGGCTGATCGTCTACGGCTGGATGTTCATCCTCCCGCTGTGGGGGATGGCCGCCCACCCCGATCCCGGATTCTCGGGAGCAGGGAGAAGTCTGTGGCTGATCGGGACGCCGGCGCTGTTTTTGTTCGGCTGGAGCATCTCGCGGGGCGCCAACCTGCAGAAGTACACCTTCAAGCGATGGCCCGACCGCAAGTTCCTGGGGTTGATCGAGCCCGAGTACATCCAGGCCGGTGACCGAAAGATCCTGTGCAGCGGCCTGTGGGGTGCGGCCCGCCACTTCAACTACCTGGGAGAAGGGTTTCTCTCACTGTCGATCGCCCTGATTTTCGGCCATTTCGCCAACCCGTGGGCCTGGACCTATTTCGTCTTCATCGTCAGCCTCTTCACCTTCCGTCAACGCTTCGACGAGAACCAGTGCCTTGAGAAGTACGGCCCGGAGAAGTGGGCGGAGTACCAGGAACGGGTCAAGTACCGGATCTTTCCCGGCGTCTACTGAGAGGGCCTACGCGGGCTATTCCCCCATCTGGTCGGGCTGGTTGACCAAGAAGGTGGCGGCGTTGTCGAAGTGTTCGAACATGAGAGCCCGGATCTCTGTGGGGAGCGTCCTTCCGGTTCTGTCGGCCACCCGAGCAGCGTCCAGCGCGGCCGTCATGTGCTCCATCCACGCCTCCCGTTCGGCCCAACCGATCGCGAAGGGCATGTGACGCATCCGCAGTCGCGGGTGGCCCCGCCTCTCGCTGTAACGGGGAGGACCGCCCCAGTACTGGGCCAGGAAGCCCGCCAGGCGCTCCCGGGAGGGACGCAGGTCCCTGGGATACAGGGGCCGGAGCACCGGGTCGGTCTCCACCGCGTCGTAGAAAGAGTCGACCAAGGCGTCGAAGAATCCCTGGCCTCCCACCATCTCGTACACCGTCGGCGGCGCATCCATGGCCTCCCGCAGGGACCCCCTGAGGGTCACCCCCTCCGGGTGTCCATCGTCGCCACCGGTCCTGCCAGGTTCACTCACCATGCAAGAGCCTATAGACGCCGCCTCACGGCCCGGGCGGCTCAGAGCACCTCGAAGCGCTTGAACGCCTCGCTCGGTGGCATGCCGTTCCGCACGGCCTGCCGGAAACGACTCTCCAGGCGGGCCTTCTCCAGGGCGGCCTCCACCACCTGGTCGATGATCGCCCCCGGCACGATCACCACCCCGTCGTCGTCACCCACCACCAGGTCTCCGGGAGCGATCATGACGCCGTCCATCTCGACGGTGACCCGGTGGGCAACCACCTCTCCCCTGCCGTTTATGTCCCGGGGATCGGCGCCGCGGCACAGCACCGGGAAACCGAGGCGCCGGATGGTGTTGCGATCCCGCGCGAAACCGTCCAGCACCGCACCCACCGAGCCCGAGGCCATACAGGCCGTCGACAGCAACTCACCCCACAGTGAGGCGTTGCGGATTCCGTCGGCAGCGCCCACCCATACCTCCCCCGGCCCGATAGCGTCCAAGGCCCGGAGCAGTCCAACGTATGGGACCTCCGGTAGTTCATCGGACCGCTCCACCTGCACGGGAAAGGCATATCCCAGCACCACCTGGTCAGCCAGCAACGGGACGTAACCCGCCTCCAGCGTCTGGTGTCGGTACCCAGCGGCGTCGAGCGCATCGGAGACGAGAGAGGAACCGATCAGTCCGGCCAACTGGGCAAGCCTGGATCGGGTGAATCTTTGCTGCGAAACGGCCATATCTGTCGGGTTACCTTCCCTTCAGACTACCGAACGTGCTTCAAAGACTGTTGACCACCACCCCTGACACACCCCGAATTGGAGAGCTACTTCTTCTCAGAGTTCTTCGGGTGCTCAGCGCCTGGCCCTGGCCCCTTCGGAAACTTCGACATCGACACCTTCTTGTCTGTCGAGTAACCGGAGCGGTCGTAGTACTCCGCCCGTCGCCTCCTCCGCTGCCTACGTTTCATAGGTTTCCTCCTCTTCCGGAGCTTCGGTGAACTCCAGGTACTCAATCTCATCCCATCGTATGAGAATACCGGAACCCAGCAACTCTGGCTTGCCATCTCCCTTTGTGAGTATCTTGCCAATGTGGTGATCCAGGTGAAGGATCGCGGGCAGAAAGAGATCCTGCGACTCGGGGTATCCGGACGCATATGGCCGACGCCCGTCGACCTCCCCGAAGGCTCCTCCAACCCAGGTGCCAGACTTCAATTTGCAACGACTCCATCCCGCGGGCCGATCCTGAAACAGATGATCCCAAGCCTGTGGTGTCCTGTCTCTCCCGCTCACATGCCGCGCCCAGGACCAGTTGTTCTTCCACCCCATTCCCAAGAGACCGCCTCCACCAACGGGCAGTAGTTGGCATATAGCCAGTAAAGCGGCCCCGCCATTATTGACAAGAGAACCGCCGATCCCCCTACAAACCGAGGGGCCCGATCCTGCAGTTCTATCCCAAATCGACCCGCCCACCGCTCAAAACTCCAAGTCGCCAAAGCGCCGGGCAAGAGCAAGAGAGCGACGAGGAGCAGAGTAGCTGCACCCAAACCTGTCATTACATTTCACCCCCTGTGTCTTCTCTCCATCCTTTCTCCCACCGTGCATCAGGGGTGTGACACCCTGAGAACATCAAAACACAGGCCATCCTCCCAAGCGGGTCAATGTAACAGTCGGGTCAAGACCAGCCGGCTCCGCAAAGGCGCAAACCGACTCGAAGGTCCCGACCGTCCATCGTGGGCGACGAATCCTGCTGCCAGGGACGCAGTTCCCTAATGGGTGCCGATAGTCTGCCAACAGAGATCCCCTCTGATAGTGCAAGCACAGACAGACAACAGAATGAGCATTGAAAGACCATCCACCATCGTGGTCCCCGGCGACGAGCCGATCCAGATCCGGGGCTCTCCCCACCTCGATCGCCTGGCGCCGTTCGGGGATGTGATCGTCTACCCGGACCGGCCCACCGACGAACAGAAGCTGGAGCGGGTCAGGAACGCGCAGGTGATCATCAACAGCCGCGGGGCCGTCACCTGGCGAGGCGACGACCTGCGCACGCTCGACAAGCTCCGCCTCATAGTGGTGTGCGCAATCGGGACCGACAGCATCGATCTTCAAACGGCAACCGAGATGGGTGTGGCGGTGAGCAACCAGCCGGGGCGGACCGCGGGGGTGGTCGCCGAGCATGTATTCGGCCTGATGTTCGCGGTCGCCAAGAGAGCCGCATACCAGACCATCGAGCTCAAGTCGGGCCGCTGGACCCGCAGAGAAAACGTCCTGCTACAGGGAAAGACCCTGGGCATCGTCGGCACGGGAAACATCGGCTCGGAACTTGCCAGACTGGCCGGAGCCATTGGGATGGAGGTGGTGGCCTGGACCTTCCACCCCAGCGACGAACGGGCCCGGCTACTCGGAGTCCGCTACGTCGAACTGGACGAACTGCTGGCCACCGCCGACGTGGTGAGCCTCAACGTCGCCCTGACCGAGCAGACCCGCGGGATGATCGGCGAACGCGAACTCGGCCGCATGAAGCCCGGCGCGTTTCTGGTGAATGGCGGCAGAGGGGCGCTGATCAAAACGGATGCGCTGGTCCGGGCCCTGCACTCGGGTCATCTGGGAGGAGCGGGACTGGATGTCTTCGACACCGAACCCCTGCCCGCCGACGACCCCATCCTGTCATGTGAGCAGGTGGTCCTGACCCCGCACATGGCTGACCAGACGCCCGAGGGAATGGCACTCCTCAACGAAGGTGCGGTCGACAACGTGATCGCCTTCCTGGAGGGACGGCCCCGGAACATCGTCAATCCCGAAGTGCTGGAACGCAACTGACGATCGCCCTTTACCCGTATAGTCCCAGTTGTGAATGCCAAGACGGTACCTCGCATCGGGCTGTGGCTCGGTCTCTCGGTGGCAGCGTCGTTGTTGGTGTTCGCCGTACCCGCCATGGCGCAGGAAGCCATCCCCGGCACGCAGTTCGTGGACGTCGAGGAGGGTCCTCACGCGGACGACATCCGCTTCATCGTCGACCGCGGGCTGACCATCGGCTGTGACAGCCAGGGTCCCCGGTACTGCCCGGACAGAGATGTCACGAGAGCGGAGATCGCCATCTTTCTGGCTCGCGCTCTCGATCTCGACACCACCCTGTCCTACCGAGGGGTGTTCAGCGATGTCCCTCACAGCGCCCCATACGCGCCCCACGTGGAAGTCATCGGCGCCCTGGGGCTCTCCGACACCGGAGTCGGAGAACCATACCGCCCCGACGACCTCATGCTCAGATCCGAGATGGCCGTTTTCTTACAGAAGGCCTTCCGGCTGACCGTCCCCGGCGACGTCGGTGAATCCTCGTTCTCCGACATCGCCGCCGAGGCCTCCTATCTCGAAGCCGTCGAGGCGGTGCTGACCGCGGATATCACCCGGGGATGCGGGACCGATCCCCTTCGCTACTGCCCCCACGACACGGTGAGGAGGGACACCATGGCCTCCTTTCTGGCCAGGGCGCTGCGGGGAGCGGACCTGAGAGCGCTGTTGGACTTCGTCCCCGGACGCGGGATCATGGAAACCCTCACCGTCGGAGAAGACCCCTGGAACGTATGGATATGTCAGGGAGCCGACATCACAGAGGACGTGCCCACTTTTCTGAACCGCCAGATAACCCCCTATTTCAATTGGTTGTCAGGAGGCCGACACCGGATACGGTTCCAGCACGGAGAAGACCCCACCCCCGCAGTCTCGGCCGTCCTGTCCGGCTGTGGTGACAACAGTCGACATGTGAAGCGTGTAGAAGGGACCCATGTCTTCGTCGGAAGCCCCCTGGGTGGCGCGATTGCCGGGCTGGCTTACCAAGGATCATTCGACTCGCGCGACCGCAAGTTTTACCGGAACATATGGGTCGACGCAGGCGGGATCTACCATACCGGCATTTACGCTCACGAGATAGGCCACACCCTCGGATGGCCCCACAACCTGGAAGCGCCCGGCGTACGGGTACCCCTGATCACCAATATGGACATCATGGCGCAGAACCTGGGATTGATGGGAACCCCCGCCCACAATCTGTTTCACACAGGCTGGCTCGATCCAACAGAAGTGGTCATACACCAGAAAGGAAGCGCGGAATACTCTCTTGTCTTGCCCCGTTCCGACAGCGGTCGGAAACTGCTGCTCCTTCCCATCCGATCCGACAAATACATTGCGGTCGGAGCGAGAGCCAAGGAGGGATATGACCAGAACATCGCCCGCGCAGGCGTGGAACTCTATGAGATAGACCTCTGCAATCCGTGGGTGGTGCCCTGCAAGCGTGTGTACCTGCCTACCGGTTCCCGGTCCGACGATGCCGTCGTTCTCGATGTCGGGGACTCCTGGACAGCCCACCTCTCCGTGTTCTATGAGGGGAGAGGGTCCTTCGTGGCCTTCGAGGTGACGGTGGTTGAGCATGTGGACAACTCATACAGAGTCCGGGTAACCGCCACTCCCCTGACCAGCGGCTTCTCCTCCATTGTCGTGGGCCGGGGAATCTGTGGGACTCGGCTCAACGGCATCGTGGTCTGCTGGGACTGGCTGGGCTTCGACTCCTCTCCCAGGGGGGATCTGGTGGCGGTCAGCGTCGGAAACAGAGCCTGTGGAATCAACGTCGATGGAACCGTCGACTGCTGGGGACACGACATCAGTGGAACACCGCCACCCGAAGGCGAGTTCACCTCCATCAGCACCGGTGGTTCACAGACCTGTGGGATTCGCCTGGACGGAACCGTCGACTGCTGGGGAAAGGACACATACGGAACGCCGATAGATTACCTGCCACCCGAGGGAAGGTTCACCTCCATCGGCACCGGCTGGGCGCACGCCTGTGGCATCCTCGAGGACAACACGGTGAGCTGCTGGGGCACCAACTTCCACGGTGAATCCCTCCCACCACCTGGCGAATTCACCTCGGTAAGCAGCGGCGCCTACTTCAGTTGCGGCCTACGGACCGATCAATCACTGGAGTGTTGGGGATCCAACCACAAGGAAAAGTCATCGCCTCCTCCGGGCCGGTTCGTCTCCGTCGACGCCGGATGGAACCACGCCTGCGGCATGCGCGCCGATGGCACGGTGGAGTGCTGGGGAGCCAATGACGAGGGCGAGACTTCAGTGCCGGACGGTATCTTCATCGCCATAGGAGCCGGCGATCAGCGCACCTGCGGGCTGAGGCCTGACCTCAGCGTCGAGTGCTGGGGCCTGAACCACCTGAAGAGACTGATACCGCCTCTCGAGGTCGAACACTAGCTCGCGATCAGCACACCGGACGGACGGTCACCGCCGGATCGATCTTGCGCGGTATCAGCCGGCCGGTGGGCGCCGCGTTGAAGGCACCGTCGGACACCACCACCTCTCCTCGCAGGATGGTGGTCGCCGGCCACCCCTCGATCTCGTATCCCTCCCAGATGCTGTAGTCGGAGATGTGGAAGTCGTCGGTGGTCAGCTTCCGCTTGACGGACGGGTCGATTATGCAGATGTCGGCGTCGCTGCCCGGCGCCAGCACGCCTTTGCGTGGATGGAGGCCCATGATCTTGGCGGCGTTGGTGGAGGTGACCTCCGCGAACCGCTCCAGGTCCATGCCCTGGCGGGACACGCCTTCGGTGAAGGTGATGCCCATCCGGGTCTCCACGCCGTTGTGTCCCCCCGTGACGTCCAGGATGGTCCGCCCGACGGTCTTGGTCTCCCACGACGTGCAGTACTCGTCGGTGGCCATGGTCTGCAGATCGCCCCCGATGACGGCCTTCCACAGCGCCACCCGGTCCTCCTCGGACTTCAGGGAGGGGTAGGTGTGGTACTTCATCCCGAACTCCTCGTGGTAGTTCTCCTGGCTGAAGCAGCAGTAGTTGTGGAGGGTCTCCCCGTACACCGGGCGGCCGGCGGCCCGCGCCTCGGCGATGGCCTCGACTCCCGTCTGGGCGCTCACATGCACGAAGTAGACCGGCGCGCCGGTCCACTCGGCCTGGCGCAGCACCCTCCGAAACGACATGTCCTCCGATTCGACGCTGTGCACCAGCGGCATGTTGGGCCACTCGGTGCGCTCCTCACGGACAAGCCTCCGGTGCATGTGCTGCACCATGTCGTCATCCTCGGCATGAACCAACAACATGGCGTCCAGTTCCCCGATGCGGGTCATCAGATCGTGCAGGTGGCCGGCGCGGACCATGCGGGGCACGTCGCCTGCCGAGGGCGGGCGGACCTCGGTGGTGAAGATCTTGATGCTGGGAAAGCCCTCCTCCACCACCTCCCCGATCGAGTCGATGGTCTCGGGAGGGATGTCGCCCAGGAGCATCACGTGGTGGGAGTAGTCGGCATAGGACTTGGCCTTCCACACACCGGCCCGCTCTTCAAGAGCCTGGGGGATGTCGAGGCCGTGATACACAACTGCGAAGTCCAACAGGGTGGTGGTGCCACCGAACAGGGCGGCGCGGCTCACCTGCTCCGGAGGGGCTGTGAGAAGATCGCCGCGCCCGACGATCGGAGCGGCGATGTGGGCATGTGGTTCGATGCCGCCCGGAACCACCACCATCCCGGCCGCGTCGACGACCCGGCATCCATCACCCGTCAGGACTCCCGGCGCGGTGATGGCCACGATCTTCTCTCCCCTCACCGCCACGTCCCACACGCCGACACCCGTGGGCGTCACGACTGTCCCACCCCGAATGATCAGGTCCAGCATGCCGGATCGAACGCCTAGCGGATGGTGATGACTGGGCCAGCCACAGTGGCATTTGATGTGGCATGGCTGACCGGATCGTCGTGTGGCATAGCGACCAAGTTTACTTCCCAAGGCGCCCTCACACCTCAAAGGTGTCGGCCAATCTCTGGAGCCTCCGGATGTAGGAGTAGAACCTTTGGCTCGAAAAGAGTGGCAATAGTGATGTTCCCCTTCGGGTCAGCGCCAGGCCGGGCCATCGCTACGCTGGAATGCGATGGCAACCGCTCACATCAATCCGGCAATGTTGCGGTGGGCGGCAGAACGCGCAAAGACCGACACCACAGACATCGGCAGGGCCTTCGGTAAGACACCCGAACAAATCGAGGCATGGCTGGCCGGCTCTTCGGCGCCCACTTTCAACCAGGCTCAGAAGCTAGCTCAGCGGCTGCGGATCCCCTTCGGCTACCTATTCCTGAGCACCCCTCCCAGAGAGCCGCTTCCACTTGCCGACTATCGCCGTTTCCCCGGTTCTCAACAGCGGGAACCCTCGATCGATCTGCGTGATGTGATAACGGACGTCCTTCGTAAGCAGGACTGGTATCGGGAGTTTCGCCACAACGCCGGAGAAGGCCCTCTCCCTTTTGTAGGCCGGTTCCCGGTAGGACCTGCTGTCCCGGAGGTGGCTGCCGACATTGCCCGGAGCACCGACTTCGAGTCCGAGGTACGCCCGAAGTCAAGCAAGGATGACTTCCTCGATGCCTTCGCCCGCCAGGTCGAAAGACTGGGAGTCCTTGTGATGAGGAACGGAATTGTGCGCAATGCGACGAACCGACCCCTCGACCCACAGGAGTTCCGCGGCTTTTCTATCGCCGATCCGCTCGCGCCGACGATCTTCATCAACAATGCAGACAGCAAGGCTGCGCAGGCATTCACGCTGGCCCACGAACTCGCCCACGTATGGATTGGAGAAGGCGGCATCTCGGACGCCGATCCGACCATCGACGGTGTGGGATCGGAGAACATCGAGGCCTTCTGCAACCAGGTCTCAGCAGAAATCCTGCTCCCCTGGAACCGCATCGTTGACAGGTGGAAGAAGCGCAGGGTCAATGTGACCAAGTGGATCACCGATGTCTCCGCGCAGTTCCATGTTTCGACGGTCATGACCGCCCGACAACTCTGGACCCATGATGCGATCACCAGAGAGGACTTCTTCTCCTTCTACGAGACCGAAAAGGCCAACTGGATCACCGCCCGCGGCCGGAGAGGAGAGGGAGGCAACTTCTACTGGAATATCCCTATCCGCAACAGCAGGCTGTTGACCCGGACCATCCTGCAGAGCGTGGCAGCCTCGGAGACCTTGTTACGGGACGCGTCTCAACTCCTGGGCGTCAAACCGGCTAATCTGCGGAAGCTCCAGGACTCCATGGGTGGCTTGTAGTGCCCCTCCGCCTGCTGGACGCCAACGTGTTCATACAGGCCAAGAACGTTTATTACAGCTTCGATTTGGTGCCGGCTTTCTGGACCTGGATTCGAGCACAGGCAACACTGGGCACCCTTGCATCAACGGACATGGTGTATCAGGAATTGAGAGACGGAGGTGATGACTTGGCTGTCTGGGTCCGGGCCAATCGCCAGGACATTTTCCATGTCGACTCTTCTTCGCCTGTGGTTGCCCACCATGTCAACTCCCTGTATTCCTGGGCGCAGAGGAAAGGCTATAGACAACATGCAATCAAGGCGTTTCTTGATGGAGCGGATCCCTTTTTGGTTGGGGTTGCTGCTAAACGGGGTTCCATCGTTGTCACGCAAGAAACACCAGCCGGCGAGAGCAGAAGAAAAGTGAAGATCCCTGACGCCTGCAATCACCTCGGGGTTCAATATGAGAACACCTTTGAGATGATGCGTTCCCTAAGAGCCCGATTCGCATAGGACCGGCGACTGCGGCTTGAAGCTCGACTCCCACCGCCCATAGCTTGTTCAGGAGCTCAGTTTGGCTGAGCGATGTCGATCAGATCGTTGAGCAGTTGGCTGTGTTCCTCGATAGCGGCCATGTTGGGGACAACGACCTGATAGTTGTTGAAGACTTTGTCATAGGCGTGGGTGCCGATGCCAGCGGTGTCGATCATGTCAGTGACTTCTTCAGATCGGGAGATACGGAAACGAACAATTAGCTTCTTCTTCTGAGGGGTCAAGGAAACGTAGTTGTTGACTGTCCCCTGTTTTACCAATCCGATGTAATGCTTGTTGTACTTGAGTTCCACACCATGGTTTTTCTGTCCCACCATCACGTGGACCCGATCAACAAGCTTCATGATGTCTTTGGTTGATCTCTTGTCCCAATAGCTACGATCGGTCGGTTCGGCTTTGTCTTCTTCTTCAGTTCCTAGGGCCACATGATCCAAGACCCTGGTAAACACGAGAGAGACTTGGCCCTCAGCGATGCGCAATGCAGTCATCTGGATAGCAACGATGGGGATGAACCCGTTGAACAAGCTGATCACATTGAAGAACCGGCTAGTGATCTCCTCAGCCACAATCACTGCTATGTGTTCGTACTGGGGGTACCGACGCCTCTCCGTATCCCAATACTCAAGGGTGCGAATGATGTGAGACTCGTCCGTGGGTCCAAGTTGCAGTTCCACCTCATACCGTGTGGAAGTGTCGGGATCAGAGAGCAACATGTCCAGCCGCCCTGCGTGGGGTTGATGACGCTCTATGTCCCTAACGTCAAGGTCACCGAGACCAAGAAGCGAGGGATCCTTGTCGAGCACAGTCTGGACCCATCGTTCGCTCAAGTCGGGGCTCTTCCGCATCTCTATCTTGGCTAATCTCACGTGTTCCATTGGTATCCCTTGTTGTTTGGACTCCCCTATCCTATCCAGCCGGGGACAGGTCTGCGACTGCTGTCACTTGTCCAGTCGAATGACAGTCCTCGACACCGACACATCCCAAACAGGTGCAGGTGGCTGTAACAGGGTGCGGGGAAGGTGCTTGGTGGGTAACAGCACAGCTCAGACGATGCGGCGGTGGGTGGCCCAGTGGGCCAGTTCGTGGCGGTTTGACAGCTGGAGCTTGCGGAGGACTGCGGAGACGTGGGTTTCGACCGTCTTGACGCTGATGAACAGTCGTTTGGCCACCTGCTTGTAGGGGTAGCCGCGGGCTATCAGGCGCAGGACCTCCTTCTCGCGGGAGGTGAGGCGGTCGAGTTCGGGATCGGATGGCTGGGTGACCTCCATGGAGAAGGTGTCCAGGACGAACCCGGCCAGCATGGGAGAGAACACCGCGTCGCCCTCGTTCACCCTCCGTATGGCGTCGGCCAGGTCCGCGGGTCCGATGGACTTGGTGACGTACCCCCTGGCGCCGGCCCGGATCATGGCGATCACGTCCTCGGCCGCGTCCGAGACCGACAGCGCCAGGAACTTCATGTCGGGATGGGTCTCACGGAGGTTCTCCACCACCGCCAGTCCCCCTCCTCCCGGCATGTGGACATCCACCAGCACCACGTCCGGGGGGTCTTCTCGGAGCGCCTCTATGGCTTCGTCGACGTCCTGGGCCGTGCCGCTCAGGGTTATGCCGTCCCGGTCGGCCAGTTCGGCCCTCACCCCGGACAGGAACAGTCGATGGTCGTCGACCACGAACACCTTGATCATTGCGGTTCTCCCTTCAACTGAAGATGCACTTCGGTCCCCTCCCCGGGTACGGAGGCCACCACCGCGGTCCCTCCATGGTGCTGCATCCGACCCACCACCGACTCGGCTATGCCCCGGCGGTCGGGCGCCACCTGCCCTGCGTCGAAGCCCCGGCCCAGGTCCGACACCCACACCTCGGATGAACCCTTGGTCACCTCGGAGTAGACCGATATCTGATCGGCGCCGGAATGTCGGGCGGCATTGGTGAGAGCCTCCCCCGCCGCCGCAACCATGGCGCGGACCCGGACATCGACCGGGCGGTCCCCCACCGTCACCACTTCCACGGGTACGTCGTAGGTGTTCTCGATGCGGTCGGCCTCTTTCCGGAGCGCGCGGGACAGCAACTCCTGGCCGTCGGCCGGAGAGGAGTCGTACAGCCAGCGCCTCAACTCTCTCTCCTGGACCCGGGCCAGGGTGGCCACCCTCCGGGGGTCGTCGGTCCGCTGGATCAGAGCCAGGGTCTGCAGGACCGAGTCGTGGAGGTGGGCGGCCATGTCGGCGCGTTCCTCCTCGCGGATGCGCTTGCTCCGCTCCGCTCCGAGATCGGTGACCAGCCTCCACACCCAGGGTCCGAACAACACCCCCATCCCCACTCCGGTCACCACCACGGCAAACACCACCGTCTCCGCGGCGGGGATCGCGGTGGCGCTCAGGATGGAGACCCCGATCACCAGCAGCAGAACTCCAACCACCGCCCGGCCCCGGAACTTGCCGCTGTTCGGATCGAAGAGCGCCAGGATCGCCGAGCGGGGATCGATATCCCGCCGGTCCAGGAGGAATGCCACGCCCAGGGTCACCGCCGCTCCGGGCCACACCAGTTGATCGCTGCTCCAGATCCCGATCGAGCGGAGAACCAGCAAACCGCCCGCGAACATCAGAAGGTAACCGATCTTCCGTTGCTCGCTCTCGTGCAATTCAGGTCGCTCCTGGTGGGTGCGTTCCAGGGCCGCAACCCACAGCACCAGGTAGAGGATCACCCCGAGCCCCCAGATGAGTGTCAGGACCACGAAGGCGGCGCGAATGTATAGGTCCACCACTCCCAGGCGGTCGGCTATCCCGCCCGCCAGTCCGGCGATCACGCGGTCGTCCCGGCGTCGCGAGATGGCGCGGCCCATGCGCTCCAGGCGGGAGGTTCCCGTGGTCTCCATGCGGAGTATTGTCCCACAACTCGAGCGCGCCCGGCAACCCTAAACGCCCCAAATAGCACCGATTCAGGGATCAATCAGGGCGATAACCGATGGCAACCAGGGTGATACCCCATAGACAAGTTGCTTCGAGGGTCCAATAGTTATAACCATGAACAACAGATACACAACCCTATACCGGCCCGACGAGGGTCGCTGGATCGCGGGCGTGGCGGCCGGCCTGAGCCTCCGCTTCG
This sequence comes from Acidimicrobiia bacterium, assembly GCA_965204615.1. Lineage (GTDB taxonomy): Bacteria > Actinomycetota > Acidimicrobiia > Spongiisociales > ZC4RG35 > Bin76. Next base: position 545,232 of record OZ242000.1, read on the forward strand.
ACTTGCCGGTCTGGCTGATTCGCACCGCCTTCGCAGTGCTTTGCCTCGTTGGCGGGCTGGGCATCCCCCTATACGTGGCAGGCTGGCTGCTGATCCCTAGCGAGGGCGAGACCGAGTCGTTGGTGCAGGACTGGACTGGCACCGGCCAGGCCCGGCGGTGGATCGGCGTGATACTGGTCGCCTTGGCGGTCATCATCCTTGCCGCCCAGGTGGACCTCATCAGGGCCGACCTGGTATTCGCAGTGGTATTGATCGGCATCGGAGTGATGCTGTTCCGAGGCGACCTCAGCCGCCGAGACCGCCGGCCACCGACGCCATCCTCCCCCACCGGCGAGGATCCGCCCGAGACACCACCGGAAACGGGGACCGCGCTCGCGGTCCCCGCCCCGGCGGCCACTCCCCCTCCCAAGAGAGACCGATCGTACCTCGGCAGGGTGTGCGTGGGAGTCACCGCCGTTGCCCTGGGCGTCCTGGGCTTGCTGGATTCGATCGTTCCGGGCTTCCGCCCCGAGTTCCACCACTACGTGGCCCTGGCGGTCGGGGTGATCGGCCTGGGCGTGGTCGTGGGGGCCTGGTTCGGCCGACCCGCCGGTCTGGTCATTCTCGGCGTCCTCCTGCTACCGATCCTGATCGTCTCCCGCCTGGTCTCCGATGGAGGGGTGGACCTCCTCTCGCTGGAGCTGACCACGATCAGCCATGTCGACTACCGACCGGCGTCGGTGGAGGAGATACGGCAAGAGTACGAGTTGGAGGTGGGCGGGATGACCATCGATCTTCGTGATGTCGACTTCGGAGGACAGACGGTGACAGTGGATGCGGAGGTGGGGCTCGGTGAGCTTGTGGTCCGGATCCCCGACGATGTCACAGCCGAGGTGCGGGGCCATGTGGGTATGGGGAATCTGCGGGTCGGCGACTGGAAGCGGAGCGGAGTCGGCATCGAGGCTGATCTTCGCCTGGAGGGCTCGGAGGGCACACTGGTGCTCGACTCACAGGTCGGTGTTGGGGAAATGAGGATCAGAGCGTCTTCGACGGACGATCGGACGCCCCACCGGATACCCGAGGGGGATGCTCTGAGAGAGGATTACCGGATCCGGGACGGGTCGGATCTTCTGGCCGAATACATCCTGTCAAACGGAACCCTTCGGCTCGACCTCGGGGATCTGGACCTCGAGGAGGACCGCAACGTTTCCATAACGGTGGACAGTGGCGAGGTGTGGGTGGCTGCCCCCGATGATGCGAGCCTGCACATCACCACCCGGGTGGACCGGGGGCGGCTCACCGTGTTCGACGACGTTTGGGAGGGATTCAATCTGCAATCGACACATTCAACCCCGATCTCAGGCGCTCCCCTGCTCACGCTGGACATCCGTCTCGGCGTGGGGAGCGTGACCGTGGAGGAGGACTGATGAAACGCCATCCATTCAACATCTTTTCGCTGATTACCGGAGCCGTGCTGGTCCTGCTGGCCGCCTGGGCGGCCTGGATCGCCGTCCCCCTGAGGGGGAGTTACATCATCGACTTCTCCCGCTGGCTGGTCCCCGCCGCGGCGATAGTGGTCGGAGCGGCGCTGCTGAGCCCCCTGTTCACACGGAGGAACAGCAAGAAGACACCCGAGGATGAGATCCGAGAAGACGAGCCCGAGGTCTCACTCGACTCCCTCTAAACCCCGGCAGGCGCCCTGTTCGACCGAAGACGGATCGACAGGGCGCCTGCGACGTCTACCCCTCTCTCTCCCTGAGTCAATCGGGAATCCAGGTCTCCAACTCGAGTCCCAGGCCATCCGCCACCCGATTGGCGTAGGCGTAGTATCCGACCACCTCGACAATGTCGAGGATGTCACGATCGGAGAAGCCGGCGGTCCGCAGCGCCTCGACGTCGGCGTCGCTCACCGCGCTGGGAGTCACCGTCAGTTTGACCGCGAACCGCAGCATCGCCTTCCGCTTCGGCGACAGCGCCGCGGTTGTCCAGTCGCCCTCGATCGCAGCGGCGAGATCATCGTCTCTCAGCAGCCGGCGCAGACCGCGCCGGTGATGGACCACTCAGTAGTGACAGTCGTTCTCGAGGCTCACCACCAGGGCGATGATCTCCCGCTCCACCTTGCGGAGGGTGCCTGTTCCCGCCATGGCCGACTCGTACAACCCCTGGTGGGCCGCCATGCCGCGGGGGTTCAGCGAGTGGACCGCCAGGATGTTGTCCACCCGGCCATACACCGGATCCACCACCCGCGGGTAAAGCTCACCGAGCGCGCCCTCCCAATCGTCGTCGGGAATCACCTCGATGCGCGCCATGGCTCAGCCTCTCACCCTCGGGAAACCGGTCCGATGAACGAACGGCTCTCCACAACTCCCTTCGGCCTGCATGGTGCATTCACACTAATGCCGGGAGCCTCGGCAAGATCGTATATGGTCCTGGCCGGGGCAGTGGACACCAATGAGATGTATCGCGAGTCCGGGAGCGGCAGGGCTGGTCGGTGGTCAGGTCGGCGATTCCGAGATCCGCCGGGCCCGGTAGCGCATTCGCATGTTCTGATATGACGCCCAGAGGGTCATGGTGGGAGGCAGGAGGAGAGTCGAGACGATCAGCGAGTAGATCAGGGCAAGGGCCACCATCAGGCCGAAGTTCCGGAAGACCACCAGGTCCGAAAACACCAGCACACCCACTCCCAGGGCGGTCGTCAGGGCCGATCCCATCAGTGCCGAGCCGGTGGTGGAAAGGGTGCGGGCCATGGCCACCTCCGGGTTCCGCACCCGCAGTTGTTCCTCCTGGTAGCGGTAGACGATGTGGATCGTGTAGTCCACGCCCACGCCGATCACCAGGGCGATGACCGCCGAGGTGCTGATGGTGTAGGGGATGCCGAGCAGTCCCATGGTGCCCAGCATCCAGATGAGGGACACGACCACCGGCGCCACCGCGATGACGCCCAGTATGGATTGGCGCATGGTGATCCCGAAGAAGAGCATGAGGATGGCCAGGGCGGCCACGATGGTCATGACGGTCGTCTGGGTCTGGGTCAGCCTGATCTCGTCGTTGACGACCACGTACCGGATCTCCGAGGAGGTGACGGTGATCTCCTCGTCGTCGCCCAACCACAGTCCCTCGATGTCTTCCTGCATCCACCTGGTCCGCTGCTGGTCGCCGACGTAGCCCTGAAACTGGAGAAGCATGGTGTCCACCCCGTCCGGGTCCTCGGCCAGGACGCGGGCCATCTCAGCCGGCTCTCTCTCCTTCATCCTGGTGACGAGTTCCTGTATCAACTCGGGATCGACCCGGAGACCGGCCGTGGCCCGGTCGAACAGCGCCTCCAGTTCGGGGTCGTACCTGTCCCCCGGCGAACCGCTGTCGGTGATCCAGTCGGTGACCACCAGGCCCGGGGAGGTCTGTATCCCCGACACCGCCCCTCTGGGGCGTCGCAGGTTGCTGTCGAAGGCGGAAGTCAGGTCCACCAGGCTGAAGAGAGTCCGCGGCTCGGTCACCTCGGCCCTCACCAACACGTCCACCACCTCCGTCGAACCACCGACCGCCGCCCTCAGAGTGTCCAGGTCCCGGTTGAGGTTCCCCTCGCTGGGCAACAGGTCCCGATGACTGAAATCGGTGGTGACTCCGGGGACCGCCGACCCGAAGCCGACGGTGGCGGCCGCGATCGCCGCCAGGAAGGGCACGGGTCGGCGCACCACCGCCATTCCCAGCCGCCGCGCCGCCCAGCCGACTCCGGGAAGCGAGTCGGAGATGGGACGGGCCGCCCTCAGAACGCCCCGTTCCTCCCTGCGCCGATCGATGATGGTCCGCACGGCCGGCACGAAGGTCAGCATCACCAGGAAGCTGAGCCCCACGCCCAGCGTGGCCACCACCCCGAAGTCCCCCACCGGCCCGATGGGCGACACCAGGTTGCTGAGGAGGCTCACCATGGTTGTCCCGGCCGCCAGCGCCACCGGGGCGATCACCTTCGCCAGCGAACTCCGCATCGCTTCGCCGACCGGCGCTCCACCGATCCGGTCCTCCCGGTAGCGGGAGAGCGACTGTATCACGTAGTCCACCGCCAGGCCGATCAGGATGATCGGCACCATGGCGCCGAAGGCATTGGGCGGGCCGATCAGATCCAGCGCTCTCGGCCCCAGCCAGCCCTCCGCTCCAAGGGTCCAGACCAGAGCCAACCCCAGGCCCATGAGGGTCAACAGCAGGTCCAGCGCCGAACGCATGAACAGCAGTATCAACACCGAGACCACCGACACGGCCAGCGCCATCAGTGGAACGAAGCCCGGTCCGGTGGCATCCCGGTATACCTGCTCGATCAGGGCGGGAGAGACGGTCCGCGCCAGCAACGGTCCCTGCGAGTCCTCGGCCAGTTCGTGGATCCTCAACTGGGCCTGCCGGGTGAGATCGTCCCCGGTGTCCCGGAGCCAGACGGTGGCCACCGATATCAGGGTGCCGTCGCTGTCGGTCCCGGTCATCTCCGAGAGAGCGGTCTGCGGCCGGATCAACCCGGGATCGGTGAGCATCCGCGCGAGAGCCGAGTTGATGTCTTCCTGCGTCAACGCATCAAAGCGGTCGACACCCAGGACTTCGCCGAACACCGACGTCGGCGCCACGATCGCCCGTGTCGTCGACAGTGCCCGGGCCACCCCCGGCTCAACCGCCACCCGGTCCAGCAACTCGTCCATCTGCGCCAGGCCCGGGGGCGACAGGGCTTCGCCTCGGAATATCACCGTCGTTACAACCGCGTCGGAGGAACCTCCGAAGAGTTCGTCGATGGTCTCGGCCGCCCGGGCGGCCTCGCTGTCGGAAGGGAGGAAGGTGCCGGTCTCTGCCTGGGGGGCCCGCAGCGTGAGACCCCCACCCAACAGCACCGTGGCCGCCAACACCACCGCCACCGTGATCCACGGACGCACCGCCACGGCCCCCGTTGCATAGTCCACCAACCGGGACAGGCGCAACACTCAGGGCACTCGCCTAAACAATTGCAGCACCGACCGCGAACCTCCGAGCCAGACCTCTCGACAGAAATGTTAACTCTCAAGCCGTCCGTAAGCGGAGACGAAAAACGGTGCTCCGCCACCGGGAGGCCCATACCCGGATCGGGCCGCTCAGGCAGCGACAACAGTGTGAATCCGGGAGGGTGGGCTTCGGTATCCGAGTGGCCGGAGCGGCTATTGGGGTTGGAGGAGGAAGGAGGTGTTTTTCTCGCCCTGGATGTGGGGCGTATGGCCACGCAGTTGGTGAAGACGGCGGCCTCGGCGCATCCGCGATGAGATGGCCGATGTGAAGATCATCCGGGTGGAGGGCCTGTATACCGGCTGCTCTCCACTTTGGGCTGCAGGAGGCGACAGCGGGGTCCGTTGGATCGTCGGTTGTGATGCCAGTTCAGGATGGTGGTCACGGTTTCGTGGAACTCGGATACCTGGCCGGTGTCGTATAGGATGAAACTGGCCCCCTCTCCGATCCTTCGTCAGCCGCGTCGGCGGCGGTCATCCCCTACGGGCCCCGTATGACCAGTACCGCTGCCGGGAGCAGCGTCTGTCGGGTTGTTTGTTTACTCGCTGTTTGGGGTGGGGGTGAAGGCGGTGTTGTGTTGGCCCCAGATGTGGGGGCGGATGGCGACTCCGTTGATGAACTGGGCGGCTTCGGCGCGGGTGGCGGGCCGGTCGGGGCAGAACAGTTTGAGTCCGCATCCGGGTACGACGTTGAAGTCGGTGAGCCAGGTGATGGCGGTTGCGTAGAAGTCGTCGGGTTCCACGTCGGTGTAGAAGGGTGGCGAGCCGGTGTAGGTGGCTTGGGTGTGGCGGTACAGGAGGGCGGCCATCTGCCCGCGGGTGACTTGGTGGGTGGGACAGAATTTCCAGTTGGTGTCTCCGTATGTGCCGGGGGTGCATCCGAGGGTGGTTTTGTTGGAGACGGCCCAGCCGATGGCCTGGTCGGAGTAGATGCCTTGTGTGATGTCGGTGAAGGCTTGGGTTCCGGTGTATGGGGGGGTTGGCCGTCCGGCTGCTCTCCATAGGAAGGTGACGAATTGTTGTCGGGTGAGGTTTTGTTGGGGGCAGAAGCGGGTGGGGGTGCATCCGGAGGTGACCTGGTTGGTGATCATCCATGTCACGGCTGCTTCGTACCAGGCTCCCGATGTTATGTCTTCGAATAGGTCGGATGCGCCCGGCGGCGGTTCTTCCTCGTTTTCGTTGCCGCCGGGCGATCCTCCTCCTGTGGAAGGGGAAGGCGGCGGAGATCCGCCTCCTCCGCTGCTGCCGCCGCTGCTGCCTGCTCCTCCGCCTCCGCTGCTGCCTCCGCCTCTGCCTCCGGGTGGGGGTGGTGGTTGTGTTTGTACGGTGGTGAGGGTTTGTGTTTGGAGGGTTTTGCCGGTGCCGTGGGTGTCGGTGTAGGTGAGTGTGACTCGTAGCCGGTTGCCTGTGTGGGCGGTGGTGAGGCGTAGGCTGGGTCGGGTGGCGCCGGTGATGGTTGTCCATGTGTTGTGGTTGGTGGAGCGTTCCCATTGCCACACCTGGCCGGTGACACCGCCGTCGGGCTCGGTGAGTGTGGCTCGTAGTGTCAGGCCTTCACGCAGCGGCGTGGCCGATAGTGTGAGTTTTCCTGTCTCGTCGACGTCGGTTATTTCGATGGTGACTGTGGCGGTGGCGGACTCGCCGGAGGGGTCGGTGGCTGTGACCCGCACGGTGTAGGAGTTGCGGGTTTCGTGATCGAGTTGTGTTTTGGTCGACAGGTCTCCGGTTCCGGAGTTGATGTCGAAGTGGGTGCGGCTGGTGGTGTCGAGGGTGTAGGTGAGGGGGTCGTTGTCCGCGTCGGTGGCCGCCACCGCGGCGCCGATCGTTACACCGGCTGGGGTGTTCTCCGCGATGCTGCGCTGTTGGTTGGTCTGTGTGAATGCGGGTGCCCGGTTGGCGGGTGGCGCGGCTCGGGTGGCCGATGTTGATGATGCGGTGGCTGTTTTGCCGGTTCCGTGTTGGTCGCGGTATTGGGCTTGTGCTCGCAGTTGCCGGCCTTGGTCGGCGGCGACCGGTGTGTAGCCTGTTCCGGTCGCTCCGGTGATCGCCGTCCAGGTTTGACCGTCGGACGATCGTTGCCATTGCCAGGTGACCGTACTCACGCCGCCGTCGGGGTCCGACAGCGAAGCGCCGATCCGGGTACCGACCTGGGGATGCGACGGCGATAGCGACACCGAGCCGGTCTCGTCCACGTTGACCACCGTCACCGTCACCTGCCGCGTAACGCTGAAAGAACCATCGGACGCGCCGATTGTGACGTTGTAGACATTGTCGCCATCGGCATCCGCGGGGGACTCGAAATCAGGCGCTGCGCGGAAGGCCAACTTCCCTGCTGAAACACTGAAATCGGCGGAGTCGTTGCCGGCGAGCGTCCACGTGATGGAGTCGTTGTCGGGATCGGCGGCGGTGTAGGTGGCCACAGTTGTGGTTCCCTCGTCGACCTGTGCTGTTGCCGGACCGGACAGAACCGGCTGCTCGTTCGCATCGGTGACCGTCACCTCAACATCCAACGTCCCCGCTATCGAACCGTCGGACGCCTCCACCGTCACCTCGTACACGTTGTCACCATCAGCATCCCCAGGAGACTCGAAATCAGGCGCCGTCGCGAAACTGAGCACTCCTCCGCTGGTGATCCGCAAACCGGCCGCGTCATCGCCCGACAGGTCCCAGGTGACCGCCGACCCCTCAGGATCGACAGCCGAATAGGTCCCCACCGGACCGCTGCCGTTCTCCGGAAGGCTCGGACCGGCGGGGCCGGTCAACACCGGCGCCTCGTCCACATCGACCACCTCTACGGTGACGGTGATGGTGTCGTCTGTCTCGGTGTCGGCCGTGCCGTCGTCGGCGAGGTTGTCGCGCACCGTGACCGTCACCGAATAGCTCCGCCGGGTCTCATAATCGAGCGCCGTTTTGGTCTGTAACCGGCCTGTGGACGACACTATCCCGAACGAAGCCGCGTCCGCGCCGCCCAACCCGTACACCAACGTGTCGCTGCTGTCGGGATCGACAGCACCCACAACCGCGCCGACACCCACATTCGCGGCGGTGTTCTCGTCGACCGTCCGGGTGGCGGTGTCGCCGTCCACGAAGAACGGCACACCGTTGGAAGCCCCCGGCGTACCCGCCGCCGTCACCGACCAATCCCCTTCCCGGTTGCTGTTCCTGGCCCGCACCTGCACGTCACGGCGCACACCATCGGAAAGGCTGCCGATCGTGTAACTACGAGCAGTAGACGCTCCTGCGTCCGTCACCAACGTCCAGTTCGCATCCGACTTGTCAGAAGCGTCGCTGCGGATATGACGCACCTCATAACCGGTCACCGCCGAGTCGCCCGGATCCGACGGCGCGCTCCACGACACCGTCAACGAACCATCACCCGGGTCCACACCGCCCATCGAAGGCTCGGCCGGTCCCGAACGATGCCCGTACACCGTCAACTTCCAACCGGCCAGCCTCGCCACCGTCCCGCCCGAGCGCCGGTCCCGCACCCGCAACGTCCACGTCCCCGCCGGATCCTCCCCCAAATGCCGGGCAGAACCGAACCGAAACGGCGCCGTCAGCCCACCCCCCGCCCCGGCCCGCGACAACAACGACACCGCACCCGACGGCGACACCAACTCCACCCGCAAATGCCGGAACGCCGGCGCCACAAACGAAACAACCACCTCCACCCACTCCACGAAATCAATCTCGGTGTCAACCTCCACACTCTGCGAAACCACCGACCCGTTATCGGGAACCGACACAACACCAGCAGAAGACGACACCCCGGCGGTCAACATCGCAGGAAGATTCGACCACGACCCGGCCAACTGCACCGCCGCCTCCGCATCCACCACCCCGAAACCGTACTGATGATTGAACTCATAACGCTGCTTGGTCGCGGTGACGACGCGGCGGCGGCCCGCCTGCTGCCACCCGCCGTTCGACGGATCGTTCTTACGGGCCGTCTCCGCCAAAATCAACTTCACGTCCCGCCACGTCAACGCCCGATTGGCGGCCCGCACCAACGCCACCACCCCCGAAACCTGCGGAGCAGCCGCGCTCGTGCCGCTGAAGTTGTCCCGGTAGCGGTGGCTGATTCTGGTGGTGGTGATGCCGAGTCCCAGGTTGGGACCGGACGGAGCGCACACCCACAGATTGGGTCCCACTTCCGAGTACGACCTCCGCCTACCGGACTGGTCCACCGCGCAGACCACGGTCGCCCCGTGATGGGTCTTCATTTCCTCCAGCGACGCCCACCCGCTGGTCTTGTCGTCGTTGCCCGCAGAGAAGACGTACACGACGCCCCTGCCGCCGTCGCCCTCCCGCAACCCCGACTCGACAGCCAGATCCCACAACCGGGACGACCGGCCGACATTGCCACGATGACTGAGTCCCCAACTGTTGCTGGAGACCGAGGTGTAGACCCGACCACGCGCGGCGGCATCGGCAGCGTTTGCCAGGTTCAGGGACCGCAGCATGTCGTAGTTGTAGATGCTCGCCCGGGGCGCCACCCCCCGCACACCGATCCTGTTGTCACGCGCCGCGATTACCCCCGCCGCCGAGGTGCCATGGCTGTATCGGTCGCTGGAGACATCGCCGCCAACGTAACTGTGGTTGAGTGACGGCAACGCGTTGTCGATCAGATCGGGATGGTGCCAGTAAATACCGCGATCCACCACCACCACATTGATCCCGGCGCCCATCGTGGTGTTCCACACCGACCCCACGTTGATGTCCTCACCCGCCACCCCGCCCCGGCTGCCGTCGTTGAACAGATGCCACTGGCAACCGAACAGACCGTCCTCGACGCCCGCCGGGGCATCGACCGAGTGTTTGGGACACGCAAACAAGGAACGGTCGAACGAGGGATCAGGACGCAGCGTCACCAGATACGGGCGGGTAGCGACCGACCCCGCGGCGCTGACCCGCACATAGTAGGTCCCCGCCTCCAACCTGCCTCCGAAAAACACGTAGTGAATAAGTCCCGCGTAGAGGTTCCGGTAGTCGAATCGTCTGGGGAGCACGTTGCCGTTGCTGTCCGTCAACTCCACCTTGATGTCGATAATCCCGTGGCGCGTGGGGCGATACACGGACGCCGAGATAAACACCTGCTCCGCCGCATCGAGATCGATCCGGAACCAGTCGACGTCGCTGGCCGGGTCGACGACGCCGCCGCCGGTGACGCCAAGCCCCAGATCAACGGCGGCGGCCCTGGTGCTGCCCGGTTCGGGCGCCGCGTCCACATGCAGGCTGTAGAAACCGGCCCCGCTCCCGTAGGGCTGGGAGCGGGCGGGTTTGACACGTATGTAGTAGGTCCCCGCCGCCAGCCGGGTCCGTATCGCGAACTGCTCCGGATATGGCCACAGGTATATCTCGTAGTTGGAGACGACCTCGGCACCGTTCGAGTCGAGTATCGCGCCCTCCGCGTCAGGTACCAGTCCGCCGGACCGCACCGCCACATGCATCTCCTGGGAAAGCTCCAGTTCGAAGTAATCGACGTCCGACGTCGTGCCGAACACCCCGCCGGCCACCTCCCCCACCTCGACCGGCGCCGCATCGGCCAGCCCGGTGGTCTCCGCCACCACACCCAGGAACAACGTGTAGGCGCCCTGCTCACCGGTCCGACCGCCCGCCACGCTCAAGTAATAGGTCCCCGGCGCCAGCCGGCCGGTCAACATGAAATTGTACAAACCCGACGCCACCTGCGAATCATCGGAACGGTTGAGTTGGGCGCCGCGGCCGTTGTACAACACCCCGAGTGTGTCGGTATCGCCGGTGGTGTAGGCGTAATACTCACGGGTGTCGGTACCCGACACCTCGAACCGGAAATAGTCCACATCGGCGCTGGGTCCCACAACCCCCCGCACGGGAACCCCCGCCACCATCGCAACCGCCCCCGAACGCATCCCACCCGGCTCGGCCGGGGTTCCAGTGGTGGTGGTCGACCAGGCGCCGTCCACACTGGCTGTGGCCGCCCGCACCTGCACATCATAGGAAGCACCGTTGACAAGCCCGGTCAGGATCACCCGCAGCGGACCTTCGGTCCACGCGTTGTCCATCACTGTCCAGTTGGCGTCGGACTTGTCCGTCGCGGTCGTCAGGATGTGGCGCACGTCATAGGCGACCACCCCTGTCGTCACCGCAGGCGGCGACCACACCACCGTCAACGCCGTATCACCCACCCCCACACGATCGATCGCCGGAGCAGCCGGCGACTGAGCCCCAACGCCGCCGACCAACCACCACAACACCGCCGCCGCCGGCAACCACGGCAGAACCCGGCGGCAGGCCCGCCCCACACCCGAAGACGCATCAGGCAAACAACACCCAGCCAGCCGCCAGAACCTCAGGCGACCCCATACCGAGTCGGGCGGCCCTGACATGTGAGCATCGGAACCGGCTACTCACCACGGCAGGAAACGCGCCGCCCCCCAACCAAACAAACCACCCAACCCAGGGTGGAAACTCTCGCTGATCGACTCTGGGAGTGTACTTTCGATGATCGCCAACACGGTCTGCATGGGGCAGGTCCCTTTTCCCTGGTTTTGGTCACCGCCGCCGCGACTCGTTGCAGTTTCACCCGCGCCCGCCGCTGAACGTCGGCCGGCAACCGATGGACCGTTTGCCCGGCAAAGATGCCATGTGCGTCCGCCGGGTCGTCTGCCTACTCACTGCTTGGGGTGGGGGTGAAGGCGGTGTTGTCCTGGCCCCAGATATGGGGGCGGATGGCGACTCCGTTGATGAACAGGGCGGCTTCGGCGCGGGTGGCGGGCCGGTCGGGGCAGAACAGTTTGAGTCCGCATCCGGGTACGACGTTGAAGTCGGTGAGCCAGGTGATGGCGGTTGCGTAGAAGTCGTCGGGTTCCACGTCGGTGTAGAAGGGTGGCGAGCCGGTGTAGGTGGCTTGGGTGTGGCGGTACAGGAGGGCGGCCATCTGCCCACGGGTGACTTGGTGGGTGGGACAGAATTTCCAGTTGGTGTCTCCGTATGTGCCGGGGGTGCATCCGAGGGTGATTTTGTTGGAGACGGCCCATCCGATGGCCTGGTCGGAGTAGATGCCTTCTGTGACGTCGGTGAAGGCTTGGGATCCGGTGTACCGGGGGGTTGGCCGACCGGCTGCTCTCCACAGGAAGGTGACGAATTGTTGTCGGGTGAGGTTCTGTTCGGGACAGAACCGGGTGGGGGCGCATCCGGAGGTGACCTGGTTGGTGATCATCCATGTCACGGCCGCTTCATACCAGGCTCCCGCTGTCACGTCTTCGAACAGGTCTGAGGCACCCGGCGGCGGTTCCTCCTGGCTTTCGTCGCCGCCGGGCGACCCTCCTCCCGTCGAAGGGGAAGGCGGAGGAGATCCACCACCCCCTCCCCCGCCACTGCCACCGCCTCCCCCTCCTCCCCCTGCTCCCACTGCTCCTCCTCCCCCTCCTCCTCCGGATGGTGGTGGCGGCGGCGGTGGCGGCGGAGGTGGCGGCGGCGGCGGTGGCGGCGGCGGAGGGGGTGGCGGCGGCGGAGGTTGGGTGACGATCGTGGATGTTAGGGTGGTAAATCTTCTGGTTTTGACTCCTGTGGCGAAGGCGCTGTCGAAAGAGGCCTCCATCTGGTAGATGGTGCCAGGTGTGAGATCGAACAGCGAGATACGAACCTGCGACTCCCGGGCAACCTGCGACGTGGAGGTCCAATCGTCCGTAGAAGCCGCGACGCGGTACCGCAGATGCATGGTCGAACCATTCGGATTGGATACTGTTGCGGTGACAACCGCAAAAGTTTGATCGACCCTCTGGTCGCGAAGTGACGACACTTCCGGGTCAGGTGGCCGGAGGATGACCGGCGCTGTATTGTCCACGAGCTGGGAAAGGCCGGTGTATTCGCTGGGCGCAAGGGCTATGTAAAAGACTTCCGGCTCGCCGGTGCCGTTATCGTGGCGCAACTCGATTACAACGTCCCGTGTGGCGTTTGCATCGGCGTCCCCCGACCAATCGAACTTTTGGTATCCGTAGGTCCGGTATACCGTGCGTGACCCTCCCGAGAACAGTTCCCCGTAGCCGTAATGGAAGCTCTCCCGCTCCGGATCCTGCATACTCAGGAAGACATCCTTGACATAGGTCGGGTCCGTTTCGGGAATGATCGGGTCTTCGGCCACCAGCGCCCGTCTGCCGTCGGCGGAGCTGTGAATCACCGCGATCGTCGGCCAGGGCGCCGAACCGGGACCTGTGTTGAGCAGAGTGCATTCGGCCTCCGAGCCCCTGATGACCGAGACCGGGCAGGTGAGGGTGAAACTCTCGGAGGTTACGGTAACGGTGTTCTTGGTTCCCGCACCCTGCCGGACGATTTCGATCCGGTGGGTGTCGGCGGTGCCGTCCTCAGCAGTCACGGTCAGGACAAGTACGGTGGCACCGACCGCAAGGGGAACAGCAGCGCTCTCCTCACCGCTGAGTACCGAAAGACTCGTGCCGCCCCTTCCGTCGAGGTCGATATCGTTGCCGCCATGCGACGCGCTCAGGGTCATCACAGCTCGGGTGTGAACCGTTTCGGCAGTGACTGTCACCTCCGTGACCTCGTAATCGACGGTGAGCGAATGTGAAGAGTTGCTCAACGACAGAACACTGTCTTTCTGGGCGGCGGTCAGTGTCAGGCTGCTCAATGCGTTGTTGGAGCTGGCGGAGTCGTTGTCGGCCACAGTGATTTCTTCTCTGTTGTTGGAGAGGATGCCGACACCGCGGCTGCCGTCCGGACCGAGCGCCACGTAGAAACTCTCGCTGTCCTCATTGATGCCGTCATCGGTGGCGACGATGCTGACCGTGCGGGTATGCGCCGCCGGGGCGGTGGTCGTGGTGGCGGTAGGGTCAGCGCCTGCCGTGCCGGACCAGTCGAAACGGGAGTAGCCGACGAGGGTATCTCCGATCCACTCGACACCGCCGTCCAGCTCCGCCGCGGGCGCGCGAGCACCGAACGCCACATCAATCCGGGCTCCCCGCACCAGCGCCCGGTCCTCGTCACTGGAAAGGTGCACTATTGCCACCACCGGCCATGGCTTCGGTTCCGCGGAGGTGTTGGCCAGCGTACATGTCAGCGTCGCTCCCTCAGCTACGGTGTTGGCCGGGCAGGTCAGAGTGAAGTCGTCCTGGGTCACTGTGATGGATGAGTTCGAGTCCGCAACGCCGACGACCAACACCACACAGGCCGCCAACACGGCCGCGGCCACCGACATCGCCGGCACCCGGTGCGTTGGCAATCGTCGGGAACCCACCGGGATCCGGGGCACTCCTTCAATGTGCTCAGCCCGGTGACCCGACTCCTCCGATGACGAGAGGTTCACTGATTGGGATCCCGAGCCGGTTTCACATGTCTCCGCATGTGGGGTTCCTTCCCTCTGTCCACATTGCACCGGCAATTATATGGCACTCTATTGCAAAGGTATCTCTGCCGGCCTTCAGCATATAAGTGATATATATTTCTTGTGGCGGTCTGGTAGTCGCTTTCGTAGCGGCACCGTCACGGCCGGGGTGGGATGATCACACTCCACCACCCACTCACCCCGAGAAGTGAGGTAGGCGGCTACCCTGAATCGCCGAATTGTGTCGAAGGCTGGTACAACCCCGGAGACACTCCTACACCGACCACCCAAACCTGTCCGCCAAACCGGGGAACCCCACGGGGTTGCCGACAGTGCGGCGGGCTATTGGTAGACGGGCTCCATGTCGGCGTAGTGGTTCTCGGGCTTCCATATCCGCACGTAGTCGAAGGTGTAGCGCCGGCGAATGTGGGGGTGCATGCCCTTCTCGCCCTCCTTGGGCCGCACCATCCAGCCCCAGACGTTTATGTAGATCGGCATCGGTATGTGCGAGACGCCGACCTTTTCGAGCAGCGTGCTGGCATCGTCGGCGACCAGGTTCTCGAAGAATCGATTCTTGATGGAGGGGCTCGACAGAACGCGGGCCAAGCCTAAGCGCCTCTGCTGAACGGTGATGTGGTCTTTGGGGATTAGCGTCAGCCCACCCTGGATGCCGTGTACCCATATGTATGTGCGGTAGCCGCGCGGGGTCCATTCCATTCCTCGGGTCACCGTGAATGTGTCGCTGTTCGTGCAGGTCTTCGGGTTGTCGACGATCCCGTGCTCATGCGGAAACTGCGGCTTGGAGCAGTATTGGGTGAACTTGGCAGCGCGGGTCGGCTTCAAGATGTTAGGGATGTCTGGATCATCAGACCAGTTGGCGTACTGATGAGAGACATCCAACTGGATAGTGGGGCTCGGAGTGCTGGGCGACTCGAAGATGTCGATCTCGACTTGAGACGACTTCAGATAGTCCTCCCAGTTCTCCAACTTCACTCCGTACTGGTCCCGCAGGTAATGCAACCCGCCGCTCGCCACATTCAGGATCATGTTGTAGTTCTGGTACACATCCCGCCATTGGTCGATATTGAACGTGTACCGAGTCTCGATGTAACCGTACTTCATGTGCAGATGGCCATGAGTTCCCAGCAGATACCCGACAAGCCCGCTGAACCCGCATGACGAGAAAACACCCATGGTAAACCCGCCGTCGCCCACGTTGCCGCACGGCTCGCCCTTGGAGTCGACATCGTCACAGGCGTCGTAATAGCTCCACACCCCAGGATCGAGAGTGGACATCCCGTCACGGCAACCGTTCGCATCAGCCAACGGAGGAGTGCCGTTGAACTCCTCGGCGAACACCAAACCGTAATTGGCGCGATCCTGCACCAGTTTGGGCAACTTCGCCCGCAACGCCGCCTCATCCACAGCCGCAGCCTGCCCCGACGGCAACAACTCACGCATGAACAGGCACGTGAACGCCTCCGGCGTGCCACCGTCATAGTCCTCGCAACCCGCCGCCTCCCCCGGCGGGTCCACCACCACCTCCCGGTACACCTTGAGAGGTGACCCCCCATCGGAAGCCGACACCTCCACCGCACGGGACGCGAACCCCCCGAAATACGCATTGCTCACCCGAACATCCTGACTGCCCAGAGGCCAGTAAAGATACAGCACCCCCTCCGGGGTGACCCGCACGATCACATCGTTGCAACCCTCACCGGACCCGCACGCCTGATGAAACACGCCCTCCGACTGGCCCTCCACCGCAAACGACAGATCCAAAGAACTCCCCTCGCGCTCGACCACCGTCACCTCACCGAAAAACCTCGCCCCGTTGGTGACCACAGCCCCCGGCGTGGAGACCCGGTCATTCTCATTCAACAACGCGCCGTAGAACGGCACAGAATACTCCGCGTCGCTGAAGCCCACCGCCGGCCGGTACGCGCTCGACGTCGCACCCGCCAAAATACCCACATCCCCCGCCAGCACCGCCACCACACACAGCGCCGCCAGACTCGCCCAGCGTCCACTCATCCAATCAGGATACCAACCGGCCGGAGGGCTGCGGGGGGCGCGGCGGTTCACTGGGACACCGGCTCCATGCCGGCGTAGTGGTTCTCGGGCTGCCCACGAGAGACGCAAATCTTCTCCTTGGGGCAATCGTGAGATCATTGTGGATGCTGTCGACCTCGATGTAGGTGAGGTGGCAGCGCGGGTCCATTCGATCCCCCTCGTCTGAGAAGAGGCCCTTTAGCCGTCCCGGTCTGACCGACATCCTCCGGTGCCGCCAAACCCGCCCGTGGTCGACTCCATTGGAATCGGGAGGCCCGCCCCGGGGTTGGCGAGAGTCCGGCGGGCTATTGGTAGACGGGTTCCATGTCGGCGTAGTGGTTCTCGGGCTTCCATATCCGCACGTAGTCGAAGGTGTAGCGCCGGCGAATGTGGGGGTGCATGCCCTTCTCGCCCTCCTTGGGCCGCACCATCCAGCCCCAGACGTTTATGTAGATCGGCATCGGTATGTGCGAGACGCCGACCTTTTCGAGCAGCGTGCTGGCATCGTCGGCGACCAGGTTCTCGAAGAATCGACTCCTGAGGGAGGCGCTCCCCAGAACAAGGGCCACGCCGTTTCTCATCTCCTGAACGGTGATGTGGTCTTTGGGCAGTAGCGTCAGCCCACCCTGGATGCCGTGTACCCATATGTATGTGCGGTAGCCGCGCGGGGTCCATTCCACTCCTCGGGTCACCGTGAATGTGTCGCTGTTCGTGCAGGTCTTCGGGTTGTTGACGATCCCCCACTCACTGGTAGTAGCCGGTTTGGAGCAGTATTGGGTGAACTTGGCAGCGCGGGTCGGCTTCAAGATGTCAGGGATGTCTGGATCAGACCAGTTGGCGTACTGATGAGAGACATCCAACTGGATAGTGGGGCTCGGAGTGCTGGGCGACTCGAAGATGTCGATCTCGACTTGAGACGACTTCAGATAGTCCTCCCAGTTCTCCAACTTCACTCCGTACTGGTCGCGCAGGTAATGCAACCCGCCGCTCGCCACATTCAGGATCATGTTGTAGTTCTGGTACACGTCCCGCCATTGGTCGATATTGAACGTGTACCGAGTCTCGATGTAACCGTACTTCATGTGCAGATGGCCATGAGTTCCCAGCAGATACCCGACAAGCCCGCTGAACCCGCATGACGAGAAAACACCCATGGTAAACCCGCCGTCGCCCACGTTGCCGCACGGCTCGCCCTTGGAGTCGACATCGTCACAGGCGTCGTAATAGCTCCACACCCCAGGATCGAGAGTGGACATCCCGTCACGGCAACCGTTCGCATCAGCCAACGGAGGAGTGCCGTTGAACTCCTCGGCGAACACCAAACCGTAATTGGCGCGATCCTGCACCAGTTTGGGCAACTTCGCCCGCAACGCCGCCTCATCCACAGCCGCAGCCTGCCCCGACGGCAACAACTCACGCATGAACAGGCACGTGAACGCCTCCGGCGTGCCACCGTCATAGTCCTCGCAACCCGCCGCCTCCCCCGGCGGGTCCACCACCACCTCCCGGTACACCTTGAGAGGTGACCCCCCATCGGAAGCCGACACCTCCACCGCACGGGACGCGAACCCCCCGAAATACGCATTGCTCACCCGAACATCCTGACTGCCCAGAGGCCAGTAAAGATACAGCACCCCCTCCGGGGTGACCCGCACGATCACATCGTTGCAACCCTCACCGGACCCGCACGCCTGATGAAACACGCCCTCCGACTGGCCCTCCACCGCAAACGACAGATCCAAAGAACTCCCCTCGCGCTCGACCACCGTCACCTCACCGAAAAACCTCGCCCCGTTGGTGACCACAGCCCCCGGCGTGGAGACCCGGTCATTCTCATTCAACAACGCGCCGTAGAACGGCACAGAATACTCCGCGTCGCTGAAGCCCACCGCCGGCCGGTACGCGCTCGACGTCGCACCCGCCAAAATACCCACATCCCCCGCCAGCACCGCCACCACACACAGCGCCGCCAAGGCCCCCAGGTACCGGCTCATCCGCTTGGTCGGCGGCCAAGGACCATCAGATTCTCGCAACCTCAATCAATTTAGTTAACCCCAACACATGCCCCCGGACCTGCACTCTCGACATAAACCACTCTGTTCCTCGCCACAACCACCGCTTGGCGCCGCTGGGCGAAACCCTCAGGATCAGCCCATTTCCATCGCTGTGTGATCCGGGATTGGTGGATCGCACCCCGGCTGCAGTCAGTATGAAACGGTGTGGGCCCGGCAGGACTCGAACCTGCAACCAACGGATTATGAGTCCGCTGCTCTGACCACTTGAGCTACGGGCCCGGCTGTTCTCATTTTACGGGATGCCGGTGTCCTTTACCTGCTGTTACCATCTAGACCACTCCGGGCTGTGGCGCAGTATGGCAGCGCGCTTGACTGGGGGTCAAGAGGTCGCCGGTTCAAATCCGGCCAGCCCGACCCCTCCCCAGCTCCTGCGTCCGGTCTGCCCCACCGCATGCCCCGTCCCTCGGCATTGGTCGGTTGATGCCCGGATCGATCGGCCCGATGGCCGTTGGGACGCTCTTCGGTACTCACGGCGGCAGACCGCTGACCTTCAGTAACCGACATCGATCGGAGTACTCGGCAGACAGCCTTCCAGCAGTGCCGCCAGGTGCTCTCCGATGCGGCTGGGTGCGAAGCTGGTGTCCGGGCCTGACGGCAGGTCCTGGACGCTCCACCAGCGATGCTCCAACACCGTCTCGGTTTCCAGGTCCACCGGGACGGTCGGGGAGACTGGAAAGCACAGAACCCGCAGGAGGAAGAACCTCTCATGGGCCTCGTACCTTCGGTCGCCCCATTGCCAGACGGCCTGCCTTCTCCACACCCAGGGGCCGAGATCGACCCCGGTGAGGCCGGTCTCCTCCCGGAGTTCCCGGATGGCCGCCTCCTCATGGGTCTCACCCGGCTTCAACCCGCCACCGGGAGTGAGCCACACCGAGAGTTCTCTGCGGTGGGGCAGCTGGGTCCGGAGCATCAGCACCCGGTCGGCCTCATCGATCACCAGCACCCGGGCCGTGCGCCGGATGGGCGGTCTGTCTCCTGGATTGGTCAAAACTGATCCTCCGGTCTGTTCCCGGCCGGGAGCCGCGGGTCTTGGCAGGCCCCGGGGGGACGGCGCCTGGCAATCACCCGAACAGGCGAGAGATCAGCCACCCCACTCCCTGGAGCAGGCGCCACAGCAGGTAGAGGGCGGTGAGGGCGATCGTAATCCTGAAACCCCACGGGTAGGACTCCCGTTCCTCGATTCGCCCGTCCCTCTCGGGGAGGCAGGGGTCTCCCTGGCTCATCTAGGAACTCCTGGTCCGGCGGCGGGTGACGAACCGGACCGGGGTTCCCACCAGGTCGTATCGTTCCCGGAGTTTTCTCTCCAAGTACCGCAGGTACTCGGGGATGAGCCGGGCGCCCACGGTGAACAGCACCACCGTGGGAGGTCTGACACCCGCCTGCACCGCGTACATGACCCGGCACCTCCGGCCCTTGTGAGGAGGCGGCGGCTGGGCGTCCATCCACGAGGACACCAGCCGGTTCAGCTCCCCGGTCGGGACCCGCTGTCCGGCGTTCTCCAGGACCAGGTCCAGCGCCGCTCCCAGGCGTCCGATCCGAGCGCCGGTCAGAGCGGAGAGCCGCAGCACCGGCGCCCAGGAGATGAACCCCAGCCGGTCGGGTATCGACATCTCGGTCCACTCCCTCTGCTCGGGATCGATGGCGTCCCACTTGTTGAGAAGCACCACCAGGGCGGTTCCCGCCTCCACCGCCGCCCGGGCGATCTTCTGGTCCTGGTAGGTGGCGCCCTCCAGGGCGTCCACCACCAGCAGCGCCGCGTCGGCCCTGGACAGGGCGTCCCGGGCCCTCAGCACCGCGTAGTAGTCGGCCTCCTCGCTGTTGCGCGGTCTGCGGCGGATCCCGGCGGTGTCCACCAGGCGGTAGGTGACGCCGTCGAGTTCCACATCCACGTCCACCGGATCCCGGGTGGTTCCCGGAACGTCGGAGACGATCACCCGCTGTGATCCGCACAGGCGGTTGAGCAGCGTGGACTTGCCGGTGTTGGGACGTCCCACGATCGCCACCCGGAAGGGCTCGTCGCCGGGATGGGACTCCCGCTCGGGCAGGACCGACAGGACCTCGTCCAGGAGATCTCCCACTCCCCTTCCGTGGATGGCGCTGACCGGGTGGGGCTCTCCCAGGCCGAGCGACCAGTAGTCGGCCAGGGCCATCTCCCGGCGGGGATTGTCGATCTTGTTGGCCGCCATCACCGCCGGGATCCCGCTTCGCTTCACGACCGCCGCCATCCCCTCGTCGTCGTCGCCCAGAGCCGCCGTGCCGTCCACCACGAACAACACCGCGTCGGCGCCGCTCACCGCCGCTTCGGCCTGGTGGCGCACCGCCTCGGAAAAGGGCGACGACGGGTCCCGCTCCCATCCCCCGGTGTCCACCAGCAGAAAGTCGCGCTCGGCCCAGTGGGCGTTGAATATGCGGCGGTCCCTGGTCACCCCCGGCTGTGACTGGACCACCGCGGCGCGCCGGCCGATGATCCGGTTGATCAGGGTGGACTTCCCCACATTGGGACGCCCCACCACCGCCACCACCGCCAAACGCTCAGAGGACATACCCGAAAGACTAGGGTCCGACGCCGGCGGGGAGAATGGGAAAGATGGCCTGACAAAACCTCCCTCCCACCTTGAAGGTGTCCCAGGAGTATCGCATGCTGTAAGGGAAGACAAACACCGGCGGCGGTCCGGACCACCACGGTCATCACCGGAGTCTCCTCCCCCGGGACGAGCGAGCGTCGCAACCCCCGGCGGGACGAGCAACAAGCCGGCCACCAGACTCTCGGTTTCGGATCGCACCGGCGCGCATCCGGAAAACACAGCGCGGCACGGCGGCGGGTCGGGAGGGGAATCCCAGGGGATCGACCGAATTCGTGGTCGCCGCCGAAAGGGATCGCCACCACCCCGGGGAGACAGGTTGACCCCGCCGAGGCTGAAGTCGGCAGAATGGCCGGCGCCCGGTCGCCGGTGTATAACATCACCCCTATGGTCGATCGCATCATCCTGGCCGAACCGCGGGGGTTCTGCGCGGGAGTGGAGATGGCGATCAAGGCCCTCACCTGGATGCTGCGGATATTCGCGGTGCCCGTCTACTGCTATCACGAGATAGTCCACAACGAGTGGGTGGTGCGGGCCTTCGAGAAGGCAGGGGTGATTTTCGTGAACGACATATCCGAGGTCCCCACCGGATCTCCGGTGATGCTGTCCGCCCACGGGTCGGCGCCCCAGGTCGTCGAGGAGGCCCGTGACCGGGCGGCGGTGGTGATCGACGCGGTCTGTCCCCTGGTGACCAAGGTCCATCACGAAGTGAAGAGGATGTCACAGAACGGCTACGACATCCTCTACATCGGGCATCGCCGCCATGACGAGGCGATGGGCACCGTGGCGGTGGCCCCCGATGCGATAACCATGGTGAGTCCCGAGTCGGGAGTCGGGAAATTCGCCCCCAAGGATCCCTCCCGGGTAGCTTTGCTGGCCCAGACCACGCTGGGGATGCACGAGTGGAGTTCGGTGCACACCCAGGCCTCCGAGCAGTTCCCCGAACTCTGGACCGCCCGGCGCTCCGATCTGTGCTATGCCACCACCAACCGCCAGACGGTCGTGCAGAGCCTGGCGGAGACCTGCGATCTGATCCTGGTGGTCGGCTCCGACAATTCCTCCAACACCCAGGCGCTGGTGAGGGTGGCAGACGACCTGGGGACCCCGGCCCATCGCATCGACCGGGCCGCCGACATCCGGACCGAGTGGATGGAGGGAGTCTCGGTGGTGGGTCTCACCGCCGGCGCCTCGGCGCCCGAGCACCTGGTGCAGGAGGTGATCGAGGACCTGGAACCGCGGCACGGGTTCGAGTTGGCCCACGTCACCGACGAGGAGGAGTATTTCCCACTCCCCCGCCAACTGCGGGTGTTCATCTCGGTGCTCGGCCAGGTGGTGGAGGCGGGGATGACCCTTCCCTCGACCGACTGGCGCGCCTGGACGGACTTCGACCGCTCCTGGACGGCCACCGACGCACTCTCGCTGATCAACCGGTAAGCGCCCCGGCAGAGACAGTCTCTCGGTTCAGGACTCTCAGCCGACCGGCTGGAACTGCGTCAGGTACAGCGTGGCGTACAGCCCGCCCAACTCCAGGAGTTCGGGGTGGGTTCCCTGTTCCACCAGGCGTCCCCGGTCGATCACCACGATCTGATCGGCGGCCTGCACCGTGGAGAGCCGGTGGGCGATGACCAGCGACGTCCGCTTCGCCATCAAACGCTCCAGGGCCTCCTGGATGAGCGCTTCGGAACGGGTGTCCAGATGGGAGGTGGCCTCGTCGAGGACCAGGATGGCGGGGTTCTTGAGTATCACCCGGGCTATGGCCACCCTCTGCTTCTCGCCTCCCGACAGCCGGTAACCGCGTTCGCCCACCACCGTGCCGAGACCCTCGGGGAGGGAGCGGATCAGTTCGACCAGGTTGGCTGTCTCACAGGCTTCCCACAGCTCGGACTCCGTGGCCTCGGGGCGGGCGTAGCGCAGGTTGGCTTCGATCGTGTCATGGAGGAGATAGGTCTCCTGGGTGACCTCTCCCACCGCGGCGGCGAGAGTGGAGAAGGTCAGGTCGCGTACGTCCACGCCGTCGATCCGCACCGCTCCCCGGTTGACGTCGTAGAGGCGGGGCACCAGGTACGAGAGCGTGGTCTTTCCCGCCCCGGAGGGACCGACCACCGCCACCAGCGCGCCGGCGGGAACCCGGAAGGAGACGTCTTCGATCGCCCACTCCCGGGTGGAGACCGGCGCCTGGGTCTCTGAGTCCTGATCGAAGGAGGAGATGTCCCAGGGAGTGAAACGCTGTGCGGAGCCCAGACCCTCGGGACGGTCGGTCGGGTACCGGAACCAGACCCCGTCGAACGTCACCTCCCCCGCCACTTCTTCAAGGTTCCGGGCTCGTGGCGACTCGGGAAGGTCGAGGGGGATGTCCAGCACCGCGAAGACCCTCTCGAAGGAGACCAGCGAGGTGGCGAACTCCACCCGGGTGTTGGAGAGTGCGGTGAGGGGCGCGTACAGCTGGGTCAGGAGGGTGGAGAACATCACCACCGTCCCCAGGGAGATGTGGCCCTCTATCACCATCCATCCCCCCACCCAGAAGACCGCCGCGGCGCCCAGGGCGCTCACCACACCCATCGCCGCCTGGAATCCCCGCCCTATCAGAGCGCTCCTGATACCCAGGTCTCTCACACCGGCCGCCTCCCGCGAGAAACGGTCGCGTTCGCGACGGCCCCGGTCGAACAGCTTCACCAGAAGAGCGCCCGAGACGTTGAAGGTCTCCTGGAGAATGGAGGCCATGGTGGCGTTGTGTTTCATCTGCCGCTCGGTGACAGCCCTCAGGGTCCTCGCCACCCGCCGGGCGGGAGCGATGAACAGCGGCAGCGCTGCCACCGCCAGGAGGGTGAGCCGCCAGTCGGCGCCGATCAGCACTCCCAGGATGGCCACCACCGCCACCAGGTTGGAGAGGATGGTGACGAACGTCCCGGTGATGGCCTGCTGAGCGCCCACCACGTCCGACTGGATGCGGGAGATGAGCTCGCCGGTGCGGGTGTTGGTGAAAAAGCCCAGGGACATGCGCTGGAGATGGGCGTACAACTCGCAACGAAGATCGAAGATGATCCCCTCGCCTGCCTGGGAGGACCACCAGCGCTGGATGATCCCCACCCCGGCGATCACCAGCGGCACCGCCACCATCCCGATCCCCAGCAGGGTCAGCGCTCCCAGGTCACCCTGGGGAATCGCCTCGTCGATGAGGAGGCGGATCAGGATGGGGGGAACCACCGAGAGCCCCGAGACCGCCACCACGGCTATCAGCACCCCCACCAGCCGTCCCAGATACGGCCTCCCGTATCCCGCCACCCTGCGGAGAAGTGCCCGATCGATGGCGGGAGGCTTCTCGCCCACGCTCCGCATGTAGCTGTACCAGCCGCCCCACATGGAATGGGCAGGCTACCCCGTTCTCCGGAGCTATCGGCAACCGGGCGCGCATGCAATCCCGATGGTGTGCGGGCGTCCCCTCCCCGCCCTTGTCCACAAACCGTGATCTCCGCGGCGTCGGGCCTAACTTCTATCCTGATGGATTCTCACAGCACACCGAGTCTCCGCCGGATCGCGGTGGTCCGGGACGGCCATCCCGAAGATCCGGCGCTCGACACCGCCATCTCCAATGCGGTCCTGGAGGAGGTGGCCGCCGGGCGCCGGAGCGAGACCTTCCGGCTCTATGTGCCCGGCCGGGTGGTGGCCTTCGGCCGCCAGGACACGGTTGCGAACCGATACCCCGCGGCGGTCCGCGCCGCCCGGAAGGAGGGGTACCAAGCGGTCGAGCGTCTGGCGGGAGGCCGCGCCGCGGTCTTCAACGAGGGAACCCTGGCGTTTTCCTGGGCGATCCCCACCTCCGATCCGATGGGAACGATCGGAGTCCGCTTCGATGAGATCGACCGGATCGTGGTGGGAGCACTGTCCTCGCTGGGCTTCGACGCCCGGGTGGGAGAGGTGGAGGGTGAGTACTGCCCGGGACGGCACAGCGTCAACCTCTCCGGACGCTGGAAGGTTATGGGAGTGGGCCAGCGACTTCGCCGGGGAGTGGCGCACGTGGGAGGGGTGGTGGCCGTGGCTGGACGTCAGGCGATCAACCGGGTGCTCGTCCCGGTCTACCGGGCGCTCTCCTTCGACTGGGATCCCGGCGCCACCGGGTCGCTGCAAGCCGCCCGGCCGGACACGACCCTCCCGGAGGTCGCCGACGCTCTCCTCGCACAACTGGCGCTGCTGGGCGAGGTGTCCGAGGAGGAGTTCTCCGAGGAGACCCTCGATCGGGCGCGCCAACTCCTCCCCCACCACATACCGGCCCCGGACAGGGGGCGGTAAGTTAGTAGCCTCGGACCGATGGGTATGCGGATCGCAGTGGTGAACGGGCCCAACCTCAACCTGTTGGGAGCCCGCCGGCCGGAGGTGTACGGCTCCACCACCCTGGAGAGGCTGGAACGCCTGCTCACCGCCTGGGGTCGGCCGCTGTCAGCCGAGATCTCCCACTTCCAATCCAACCACGAGGGGGAGATCATCGATCACCTGCACAGCCTGCGGGGCACCTCAGACGGGGTGTTGATAAACCCGGGCGCCTTCACCCACTACTCCTATGCCATCGCCGACGCCATCGAGGCAGTCGAGATCCCCACCGTGGAGGTGCACATCTCCAACATCATGAAGAGAGAGGAGTGGCGGCGGCGCTCGGTGGTCTCGCCGGCGTGCGCAGCCACCATCTACGGGAGGGGAGTCGAGGGGTACCTGTGGGGGATCCGCCATCTCCACTACCGGAGGATCGGCACTCCGGAGACGATCCGGGGGGAGGCAGACGCGGTGGCCGATCTCCGCCTGCCCGAGGGAGCGGGACCTCATCCGGCGGTGGTGCTTCTGCACGGAGGGGGATGGATGGGACATTGGCGAAGGGACCAGTTGGACGGGATGGCGGTCGACCTGCAGGCCCGTGGCTACGCAACCCTCAACTTCGAATACCTTCCATTCCGTGCGGACGGGCGTTTCCCGGCGGTGCTGGAGGCGGCCGACGGCGCCCGGGGGATGCTGTCTGGGCGCCCGGAGCTGGATCCGGACCGGGTGGCGATCCTCGGGCACTCGGCGGGGGGAAACCTGGCTCTCATGGCGGCCGGGAGATGGCGGGCGGCGGGAGAGGCCCCCCGCCTGGCGGTCTCCGTGGCGGGAGTGACCACTCTCCGGGAGGACAGCGACCTCGACCGCGCCTACCTGGGAGGACAGGACCCCCGGGCGGCATCTCCCCGGTGCGTGGTTCCGATCGGGGTGGAGACCCTCATGGTCCACTCCCGCGATGACGAGATGGTTCCCCCCGAGCACTCCGTCGGATATGCACAGGACGCCTCGGAAGCCGGGGACCGGGTGGAGACCCTGATCCTCGACCACGGCGGCCATCTCGGCTATCTGGACCCGGGGAACCGGGCGTGGATGAAGGCCCGGGAAAGGTTCATCTCCGCTTTCCCGGCATGAACCCCCAACCGCAGAACCGCCCCTTCGACCAACCCGAGCGGGACTGGCTTCACCAACTGCGAAGGCGGCGGGCCATCTGGGCGAGCATCTCCTTCGTGGCCGTGGCAGTAACCGGGATTGTCCTGTTCAACCTGTTCTCCGGGCCCGACCCGGACCCCGCGATTCCCGCCCAACCGGTGGGCGCCCTGATCCCCCACGGACACAGCGCGGGGGGCGCCGCCGCCCAGCTTCTGGTCCTCTCGCTCGGTCCCGAGGACCTCCCCGACCCGACCGGACCGACCGAGGATGAGACCGAAGCGCCGCTTGCAGAGGACGAGTTCGGAGCGGGGATCCCCGAGGGAGACGAGAGCGGACCCTCGGATGCCCCGTTCCTGCGCCGCAGGACCCTCACCTCGGCCGACATCCACACCATTGCCTCCCGCTACTTCCTGGGGGAGGACGTGCTCCGGGCGGTCCGCCTGGCATGGTGCCTCTCCCGCTTCGACCCTGGGACCATAGACCCGACCTCGGGTCATGTGGGCCTGTTCCAGCACGACCCCGACTTCTGGCCCGACCACGCCCAGCTGGCCGGATTCCGGGGCTATGACCCCTTCGATCCGGTCGCCAACACCGCGGTCGCCGCCTACCTCGTGTATGAGGGCGCCGGCTGGCAGACCTGGGACTGCCCCCTGTGGAAGACCTAGACGGCCGGGCGAGCGCCGGCCCCCGGCGGCGTCGCTCCTCGGGGCGGCGCACCAACCTGGCGTTGGCGGTGCTCCTCCCCATGGTGGTCCTCACCGGAGCGCTCTCCTTCGCGGTGGGTGTGGACACCCAGATCGATCCGGCCGCAGTGCATGCGGTGCTGGCCCTGGCGGTGGCCCTTCTCACCCCCTGGAAGTCGGCGATCGTCCGTCGGGGTCTCCGGCGCCGCCGTCCCAGCCGGTACATCTCCGCCGCACTGGGAACCCTGGTGGCCGTGGCGCTGTGTTCGGGAATAGTCCAGGCCGCCGGATGGACCGACCGTTTGGGTCCGCTGACCCTCATGCAGATCCACGTGGGTTCGGGGATCGGGGCGGTGCTGATGGTGTGGCTGCACTACCGCTCCCACCCGGTGCGATTCCGTCGCATCGACTTCGACCGCCGCTCCTTCCTGCGCTCTGCAGGTCTGGCCGGAATGGCCGCCCTGGTGTGGGGCGCCTGGGAATCCACGGTACGGGCCGCGGGATGGCCGGGCGCCGAGCGCCGGTTCACCGGCTCCCATGAACGCGGCTCATACGATCCGGCGCGGATGCCGGTCACTTCCTGGTTCAACGACCGGACGCCTCGCATTTCGGGCTCCGAATGGCGGCTCCGGACCGGCGAGGCGCATCTGGGGCTCTCCGACCTCGAGGGGTTTCCACGGGAGCGGATCACAGCCATCCTGGACTGCACGGGCGGCTGGTATTCCGAACAGGAGTGGGAAGGGGTCCGACTCGACCGGCTGATACAGCCCGGCGAGGCGCGAAGCGTGGTGGTGCGATCGCAGACCGGATATCAGCGCCGGTTTCCCGCCACCGAACTCTCCCGCCTGTGGCTGGCCACCCACCTGGGCGGCGCGCCCCTCAGCGCGGGCCACGGGTTTCCCGCCCGCCTGGTCGCTCCCGGCCGACGGGGCTTTTGGTGGGTCAAGTGGGTGGTGGAGATGGAGACCTCCCAGAGGCCCTGGTGGATACAGCTTCCCTTCCCGCCCACCTGAACACCCCCGCTGATCCCGGTTCCCGCCGGGGCCGAACGAGAAGTGTGGGAAAAAACAATCCGAGAAACCGTCCGGCCGGGCTTGAAAGTGTCCCAGGGGCGTTGCAGGCTGTCATAAGCACAAAGCATCGTCGGGCTTCCGGACCTGCCGATCACACCCAAGTCTCCGTCCGCGGGCGTCCCGGCCTCGCCGGTCCCCGAGGCAAGAGCATCCAGCCGATCACCGAGACTCGGGCTCGGATGAGCCCTGCGCGCATCCGTTAATCACTTCCGGCATGGCGGCTAATCACTTCCGGGCATGGCGGCGGGTCGGCAGGGGAATCCCAAGGGGGGATCGGCGTGCTGCGGCGCCGGCGACCGGGGGGTGTGCTTGCGGTGGGGGCTCGTAGAATCTTCGGGCATGTGTCGCAACATCACCATCCTGAGGGGTTTGGAACCGCCCGCCACTCCCGAGGAGATCGAGGCGGCCGCCCGCCAGTACGTCCGCAAGGTGAGCGGCGTGCAGAAGACCTCCTCCGCAACCGAGGCGGCTTTCGAGGAGGCGGTGGTGCGGATCAGCGCAGCCACCGCCGAGGTGCTCACCGCTCTTCCGCCCCGGAGAGTGCCGCCTCGCAACGAACCGCCCATGCGTCGTTTGGCGAAGACCGGTTCCTGACCTCTGATCGTCCACCGGTCTTTCTTATAGAAACCTCCAATCACATTGTTTGCAATGTGAACCCGGACCCACCTACACTGGCAATCATTATCACATTGATAATGATTATCAATAGCATCTTGGAGGAACAGACAAATGCATAAGCCGTGGACTTTGAGACTATCTGCAGCGGCGGTGGCGGTGTTGTTGGTACTCGGAGCGTGTGGCGACGGCGCCGATGACGACGCCGTCGATTCCGAGGAAACAACACCCACCGCCGAGGAGACAACCCCCACGGCAGCGGAAGGCGATGCCGCAGAACCCGAGGAACTGGCGGTGGTGGCGACCACCACCATCCTGGGAGACCTGGTGAGGGGGATCGTGGGAGATGATGCCACGGTGACGGTGCTGTTGCCGGTGGGCGCCGATCCACACGACTATCAACCTTCGTCCCGCGACGGCGTGACCATCAGGGAAGCCGATCTGGTGGTGGCGAATGGGCTCATGCTGGAGGAGAGCCTGGTTGCGGTATTGGACTCCGCCCGCGATGACGGCGCTCGAATTCTCGAAGTCGGAGACATGCTGGATCCCATGGAGTGGGGCGCGGGGCGCGATCCCCACGAGGGCGAGGAAGACGACCACGGCCACGACCACGACGAAGAAGCCCACATGGACGACGAGGAAGAAGCCCACGAGGAAGACGACCACGGCCACGACCACGACGAAGAAGCCCACGACGACGACGAAATGGCCCACGAGGAAGACGACCACGGCCACGACCACGACGAAGAATCCCACGACGACGACGAAATGGCCCACGAGGAAGACGACCACGGCCACGACCACGACGAAGAATCCCACGAGGAAGACGACCACGGCCACGACCACGACGAAGAAGCCCACGAGGACGACGAAATGGCCCATGAGGACGACCACGGGCACGCCCATGGCGCCTTTGATCCCCACTTCTGGTTCGATCCCGCCCGTGTCCAGAGGGCCGTTGAGTTGATCGCCGCCGAGTTGGCCGACATCGGTAAGGTACTCTCTCCCGCCGAGTGGACTGAGCGAGGCAGGGTCTTCGCCGCAGAGATCGGGGAAGCCGCTGACGAGGCCCAGGAGATCCTGGCGGCGGTTCCCGAGTCACAGCGGAAGCTGGTCACCAACCACGATTCGTTCGCCTACTTCGGTGTGTACTTCGACTTCGAAGTGCTCGACTCGGTGCTCCCCGGCTCAGGCCTCGCCCAGGCGGACACCGCCCGGTTGGCCCGGATCGTGGAGCAGATTGAGGAGGAGGGTGTCACCACCCTCTTCACCGAGACCATCGCCGATGCGGCGGTGGTCCAAACCGTCGCCAACGAATTCGATCCGCCTCTGGCGCTGGTGGAGCTTTACACCGGGTCCCTGGGTCCGGAGGGCTCTGACGCCGACACCTACATCAAGTGGCTATTGGAGAACTCCCGCAGGATCGCAGAGGCCCTGACGCCCTGAAGTCTCAGGAGGAAAGCTGAGCGGAGATTCTCTCCAGTTCGGCATCGGCGAGGCGGCGGAAACACCGTCTCGCCGACCCCTCCTCCAAGACCGCCGCCTCCCAACCGTCCAGGGGCCGATTCTCGGTCTCCGCGAACACCTCCATCCCCAGACGGATGGCGTCCTCCAGTTCCATGCCCTCCGCGAATCGCTCCCGCAGCGCCCCACCCAGCAGGTCCGCCTTACCTCCGATGGCCAGCACACCCCGTTCGTCCACCAGGGTTCCGTCGTAGCTGACCTGCAACATCTGGTTGGGATGTCCGTTCCTGCCCAGTTCACAGATCAATAGCTCCACCTCGAAGGGCTTGGTCTCGTGCGAGAAGATCACTCCCAGAGTCTGTGAGAAGGCGGTGGCCAGGCCCAGGGCGGTGACGTCGTCCCGGCTGTAGAGGTAACCCATCACGTCGGCCTGGCGGATCCCGGCTTTGCGAAGCGTCTCGAATTCGTTGTAGCGGCCCACCCCCGCGAATGCGATCCGATCGTAGACCTCGCTGATCTTGTGGAGCGCCTCTCCGGGGTTCTCCGCCAGCATCAGGATCCCCGCCCGGTACTCCATGGCCACGATCGACCGTCCCCGGGCGATGCCCTTGCGGGCGAACTCGGCTCGGTCCCGCACCAACTGCTCGGGAGTGACGTAGAAGCCCGGGTTCACCGGATTCCTCCCAGCGACGAGCGGGCCAGTTCCTCCAGGCGGTCCTCGGAGACCTCCCGCACCCCCTCGGAGTCGATCACCACCAGGTTGGGGAGAATCCCCCGGCGAAGGTCGGGACCGCCGGTGGCCACATCCACGTCGGCTGCGGCCACCAGTGCGGCCACCACCTTCTCCACCGCGTCTGACTCGGCCATCTCAGGCGCCCATGCGGTGCGGAGGAAGGCCCGCGCCTGGACGGCGCCGGAGCCGGCCGCGCCGTAGTCGTGCTCCTCGTAGCGTCCCCCCACCACGTCGAATGTGTACACCCTTCCCTGTTCGGAGTTGGGGTCGTAGCCCGCGAAGAGCGGCACCACCGCCAAGCCCTGGAAGGCCAGCGGAAGCTGGGAGCGCACCAGCCTCGACAGGAAATTGGCCTTTCCCTCCAGGCTGAGCATCGCCCCCTCGATCTTCTCGTAGTGCTCCAACTCCACGCAGAACAGCCGCACCATCTCCAGAGCCAACCCGGCGGTCCCCGCCACCGCCACCGCCGACATCCGGTCGGACGGATACACCTTGCGCATCCGGCGATGGGCGATCATATGACCCTCGGTGGCCTGGCGGTCGCCGCCGATCACCACCCCGTCGCGGTAGCGGGAAGCCAGCACCGTGGTGGCTTCGGGAACGCCGAGATCACGCACCGGCGAGTTGGGGACCTCCCAGCGCGGGGAGAGTCCCAGCGACTCCAGCAGGTCCGAGAAGCTGGCGCCGGGAGCGGGCGCGCCGAGCGGCAGGCCCCAGTCGGCCGGTGAGGTCACTCGCCGCCCTTCTGTATGTAGTTCTTGACGAACTCCTCGGCGTTCTCCTCCAGCACGCTGTCGATCTCCTCCAAAAGATCATCGATCTTCTCCGAGTCCACCTGTGCCAGTCCCAGGCCGGCCCCGTCCTCCTCGCCGGAGGGTGGGCCTCCCTTGGTTCGACGCCGCCGCCTGCCCTTCTCTTGGTCAGCCATTCCTTCTACCCAATTCGCGGATCAACTCGGCCGGATCCGACACTCGGCCCAGCAGAGGACCGGTAGTGACCCGATCACCCTGCAATGGTTCCATCATAGACACCCTGACCAGACCATCGTTATTCGTTTCGAACAGGAGCGAGTCCCAGTTGGCCGCCACCAGCGAGGCGCCGAAACGGGAGACGCAGGTCCCCCGGAACCAGGCCCTGGTGCTCTCGGGAGGCACCCGCTCGGCTCTCTCCACCTCCGATGGGGTGAACATCCGCCGCATCGCTCCCCTCTCGACCAGCCGGTGATAGATGCTCCGGGAGGGCTCCACATCGTGATACTGGAGCGCCAGCGCCGCCAGGCGGGGATGGGACCAGCGGAGGTTCTGCCGGGTGCGATAGCCTTCCAACAGCCTCAGCTTGGCCGTCCAGTCCAACCGGTCCGAGGTCAGGAAGGGATCCTCCTCCAGGTCCAGGAGCACCGACTCCCACTCCTCGAGGAGATCGCTCCAGACGGGATGCTCCAGGTGGCGCCGGGCATACTCCGAGAGCCACTCGAGGTACAGGAACTGCAGTTCCAGGGCGGTGATCGACCCGCCCTCGGCGAGCGCCACCGGCTCGGAGAGGCTCAGGTCGTGACTGATCTGCCAGCAGGCCTTCACCGGCTCGGCCAACTCCAGAGCGGACGGCAGCGCGTCGTCCTCCATGGCGTGGAGGAACAGAGCGGTGGTGCCCAGTTTCAGAAAGGTCTGGGTCTCAGACAGGTTGGCGTCTCCGATGATCACATGCAGCCGCCGGTACCGGGTGGGATCTCCGTGGGGCTCGTCCCTGGTGTTGACGATGGGTCTCCGCAGGGTGGTCTCCAGCCCTACCACCTCCTCGAAGAAGTCGGCACGCTGGGTGATCTGGTACGAGCAGGCGGGACGGTGATTCTCCGAGCCCACCTTGCCCGAGCCGGTGTAGATCTGGCGGCTGACCAGGAAGGTGGGGAGGTACTCGATCACCTTCCCGAAGGACGTCCGGCGCGACAGCAGGTAGTTCTCGTGAGCCCCGTAGCTGCTGCTCTTTCCGTCGCTGTTGTTCTTGTAGAGGCGGATCTGCTGGTTGGGAGGGAGGGCTTCCTGGACGGCCCTGCCCGCCCGGGCCATCACCGACTCCCCCACCTTGTCATACAGGGCGGCCTCCCGCGGATCGACGCATTCGGGACCGGAGTACTCGGGATGGGAATGGTCGACGTACAGGCGGGCGCCGTTGGTGAGGACCGAGTTGATCAGCGCCGAGTCCGGGTCGGGCATGCCGAAGTTCTCATGTCCGAACCCCCGGGCGTCGCTTCCCGGCGCCTCGTGCTCGTACGACCACTGAACCCTGACCGGACCGCCCGGGTAGCTGTCGATCACCGCCGCCGCGGCCAGTGCCTGGTGATGATGGCCCCGGTTGCGTATGATCACCCCGTACTCGGTCTCGGTGCCGAGCACCTTGGGAATGGCCATCAGGGGTGGGTGTTCGCCGGGATCAGAGGTACTGGCCGGTGGTCACCGTCTCCACCATGCGCCCCTTCCCGTCTTCCAGGAGGGTGCGCACGTAAACGATCCGCTCTCCCTTCTTGCCCGAGATCTTCGCCCAGTCGTCGGGGTTGGTGGTGTTGGGCAGATCCTCATGCTCGCTGAACTCCCGACGGACCGCCGCCAGCAGGTCCTCCCGACCGATCCCGGAATCCCCTCCGGTGAGGTGGCGCTTGATGGCGCTCTTCTTGGAGCGGCGCACGATGTTCTCGATCATGGCGCCCGATGAGAAGTCCTTGAAGAACAGCACCTCGCGATCACCGTTGGCGTAGGTGACCTCCAGGAAGCGATTCTCGTCCTTCTCCGAGTACATGTCATCCACCACCGCCGAGATCAGGTCCTCCAGCATCCCGGTCATGTTTCCCGAGGCGGAGGACAACTCCCTCCGGCTGAAAGGAATGTCGGGGGTCAGGTAGATCCGGAATATCTCACGAGCCGCCACCTCGTCGGGACGGGAGATCTTGATCTTCACGTCCAGGCGACCGGGGCGGAGGATGGCCGGGTCGATCAGGTCCTCACGGTTGGAGGCGCCGATCACGATCACGTTGCGGAGGGTCTCCACTCCGTCCAGTTCCGAGAGGAGCTGGGGTACGATGGTCGACTCCACGTCCGAGGAGATGCCCGTGCCCCTGGTGCGGAACAGCGAGTCCATCTCGTCGAAGAAGACGATCACCGGCACTCCCTCGGAGGCTTTCTCCTTGGCCCGCTGGAAGATCAGCCGGATCTGGCGTTCGGTCTCCCCCACCCACTTGCTCAGGAGTTCGGGGCCCTTGATGTTGAGGAAGTAGGAGTGGGTGTCGGGCTGGCCGGTGCGCTCGGCAACCGCGGTGGCCAGGCTGTTCGCCACCGCCTTGGCGATCAGGGTCTTCCCGCATCCGGGCGGTCCGTAGAGAAGGATTCCCTGGGGCGGGTCGAGGTTGTAGCAGGAGAAGAGTTCCCGGTGGACATAGGGCAGTTCCACCGCGTCCCGGATCATCTCGATCTGGGACTTCAGGCCTCCCACCTGCATGTAGGTGATGTCGGGCACCTCTTCGAGAATCAGCTCCTCCACCTCGGGACGGGCCAGCTTCTCCAGGGCGATGTCGCCCTGGACGTCGACCCGCACGTTGTCGCCCATCCGGATCGGCTCCTCCTGGAGCGGCCCCGCGATCCAGACCACCCGGTTCTCGTCGCCGTGGGCCTGCACCAGCAGGCGGTCGTCTCCCAGGCGGTCCTTCACCACCATCACCTCGCCGGTCCCCTCGAACTCCCGGACGTCGATGATCGAATAGGCCTCGTTCAGGAGGACCTGCTGGCCGGGCTGGAGCAACTTCACCTCTATCGAGGGCTGCGCGTCCACCCGGAGCTTTCGGGTACCGGTCACCAGGTCCACCTTCCCGTCGGTGTTGACCTTCATCACCGTCCCGAAGGAGTTGGGAGGGCTGGTCAGTCTCTCGACCTCGGTGCGCAGCATGGCAAGCTGTTCCCGCGCCTCGGTCAGCAGGCCTCCCAGCTTCTCGTTCTGGCCCCGGACCCGATCCAGTTGGCGGCGGGTCTGCTCCATCTGATGCTGGAGGGCGTCGACTCGCCGGGGCGTCTCCGAGCGCAACCTGGCCAACTCGGCTTCGAGCTGGGCGATGACCGCGGTGGGGTCCGAATAATCTGGACGGCGCTTCTCGTACATCCTGCCTACTATATGTCTGGTCTAGCCTCTCTTGTGTGCGCGCAAGTATAAGAAAGGACCCGCGCTTTGTGTGAGCCGGGTTTGCTATACTAGAGGCTTGGCACCCCAACGCGGGAGACAAGGCATAAATGAAGGTTTGGATCGATCAGGATCTGTGTACCGGC
Organism: Acidimicrobiia bacterium; assembly: GCA_965204615.1. Taxonomy (GTDB): domain Bacteria; phylum Actinomycetota; class Acidimicrobiia; order Spongiisociales; family ZC4RG35; genus Bin76. The sequence continues at coordinate 580,574 of OZ242000.1, forward strand.
GATGGCCTGTGTGAGGAGATCGCTCCCGATGTGTTCGTGCTCCTGGACGACGGCTTGGCCTACGTTCGGGATGGCGAAACCATCTACGCAGAGGCCGAGGGAGAAGTTCAAGGCGCAGGAGGACTGGCGGTCGTACCCGCCGGGCAGGAGGACATCACCATCGAGTCCGCCGAAGAGTGCCCCGGGGAGTGCATCTTCATCGAGCCCTGATCAAGGGCATCGATCACCCGGTTTCGAAGCGTCGCACCAGCCCTTTGAGCGCGCCCGTGTGAGACGCCGGGGAATCGCGAAAGAACTCCGGAGATGCCCGTCTCTGAGTCTCGAAACCAAGGCCAGCCCGTCCTACTATTGGACATGTGGGACGAGACTACGCGTTGTTCACAGCATCAAGCGAACGACCAAGGAGGGATAGTGGCCGGATCTGAAGCACTCACCGACAACTCGATTGCGCGTTGGGCAGAGGTTGTCGTTTCTCATGCCGTGACCCGGCCGATTGATAGTCCTCCCGGATTGATAGCCACGGTGGAGGGAGTAGAGGGGGCATGGGTTTACGGCGACACCCGTGAAGCGGCACTGGAAGACTTGGAGTCCGTGCTGAAAGACTGGGCCGCAATGAAGCTCCGGGACGGAGACCAGGACATCCCCCGAATCAAGGGCGTGCATCTCGTTCCGGCCGGATGAGCCGTGGACATCCCCAGGGGGCTAGGGGGGTTGGTCGCGTTTGACCCGGGACACCAGGATGAAACCGGTGTGGCCGACCATCCGGTGACCGGGCCGCACCGAAGGTCCCGCCACGTTCCACTCCCGGTGGAGAGTCTCGAAGATCTCGGTCTCGCAGAACCCCCGGGTTCCCCTCAAGGCATCAACCAGGGTCTGCAACTGGGGGACGGTGGGAAGGTAGGAGCAGAACACCCCGCCCACCGGCTGGGATTCCGCGGCCGCCTGGGCGGCGTGCCACGGCTCGGGGACGTCCAGCACCACCCGCTCGGGACCAACCTCCGCGATCGCCTCCTCGACCGTCCCCCGGCGGAGTTCCAACTGGGGAGGGATCTCTCCGAAGAAGCGGCGGATCATCTTCCGGGCGTGGCCGGCGTGGTCCTCCCGGACCTCTGCGGAGACCACCCTCCCGGTCTCCCCCACCGCTCGGGCCAGGGCCATCGCCAAGGCGCCCGATCCGGTGCCCCCCTCCACCACCGTCATCCCCGGGGCGATGTCGGCCCACATGAGGATCGGACCGATGTCCTTGGGATACACCACCTGCGCGCCGCGCTTCATCCTCAGGATGAAGTCGGCCAGCCGGGGCCGGAGGAGGCGCAGCCCCGCTCCCCCCGACGATCTCAGAAGGGTTCCTTCCTCCTGGCCGATGATGTCGCGGTGGGCAAGTATTCCCCTGTGGAACTCGAAGCGGCGGGAAGGGTGGAGGAGCACCATGAACCGCCGGCCCTTCCCGTCGATGAGAAGCGCCACCTCTCCCTCGCGGAGGGAGCGGTCCGAAGAGCCCGGCTCTCCCATCTCAGGCGCGATGGCCGGCGATGCGCAGCACCGTCACCTTCTTCAACCGGCAGAAGGAACAGGTCTCTCCGGGCGTGGGGCTACCGCAATCCCCACAGGAGGAGAGGTCGGGGGGATCGGGGGGAAAGTAGGCCGCTCCCCGATCGAGGAACCCGAAGAGGAAGTGCGCCTTCATGCCGGGAGACTGTTCCTCCAGACGATTCAACCAATCCTTGTAGCGGTTGATGGTGTTCCCCGCCGCCATGGGGCACTCTTCTATCTCGTACTGAATACCCCGGAGGACCGCGTAGGCGGCCGTCTCCCGCTCCGCCACCCGCAGGAGCGGTTTCACCTTGCGCACCAGCCCGCCGGCGGAGGCGGGCAGCACCGGGCGCTGGCGGGTGAGATAGTCCACCTCCCAGCGCAGCACGTTGCCCAGCAGCACCGCCGCCTCGTCATCGAGGTTGTGTCCCACCACCAGCACGTCGTATCCCATCTCGGCGGCCGCCTCATTGAGGAGATAGCGCTTGGACAGCCCACAGGCCGAGCAGGCGACCCGACTGGTGGACCGGGCGGCCTCGGGGATGGAGAAGCCGTATTCGGAACCCAGGTCAACCTCCCGGAGGAACAGGTCCCGTTCCGCGGCGAACTGCCGGCTGAACCGCAGGCCGTCGGAACTGTACTCGCCGATCCCCAGGTGCAGATAGACCCCGTCCGCCCGGTATCCCAGCACGGTGAGTATCTCCCAGAGAGCCAGGCTGTCCTTTCCTCCCGAAACCCCCAGCACCAGGCGGTCGTCGGTGCCGAACATGTGATGGTCGGAGATCGTGCGGGCCACCTGGCGATGGATGTGCTCGATGAAGTGGGTCCGGCAGAAACCGGCGTTGTGCCGGCGCACCGAGATCACCGCTCTCCCCCGACACACCCGGCACTTCACCGCGTCGTCAACCCCCCGAGATGACCGGACGCACCTCGATCACATCGTCGGGGTGGAGGCGGACGTCGTCGGTCAGCAGCTCATCGCCCCGGATCACCAGCACCGACTCGGATATCAGATCCAGGCGGTTCAGCAGGGCCTTGACGGACCTCGGCCCGTCCATATCGATCTCCCGCCGCGGCTGATGCAGGACGATTCTCATTGGAAGACGGAGAACACCGAGGTGAGCAGGGTGAGCACCAATGCGATGACCAGTAGCCAAACCAGCACTCTCCTCAACCGTTGGTTCCTCAAAGTGTCTCCTCTCCGCTCGGGCGGCCTAAGCTTGGTCTCCCAATACCCTAGGGACTTATAAAAGATAGTTGACAGCGGCGCTGTCGACTATCGATACTGTTCTGCGATGTGTCCGGTTGCGCCGCACTGCCCGGAGGCGGAGGACGTCCTACACGCGGATTTTGTATGGCGCATCGCATCGGGAAGAGTCCCTCCCGAGCCTCGGCCGAAGCCTCGGACGCCTACGTTCCTGGCGGCGTTCACATCCCTGTCCATCTCCAGTCCGCAGCGCCGGCAGGAGAACACCCTCACGGAGAGGGGCATGGCCTGGCGGTGCCCACAGACCGAGCAGGTGGTGGATGTGCGCCTGGGGTCTACCCTCACATGCCGGATACCAGCTTTCCAGGCTTTGTATTCCAGCATGCTGTTGAGAGAGGCCCATCGTTGGTCCGATATCTGTCTTGAGAACATCTTGGATTTGAGCATCCCCGCGATGTTGAGGTCCTCGGTGGCTATGCCGTCGTAGGTGGTCACCAGGTGGTGTGCCAGGCGGAAGTCGGCCTGGGTGGCCCGCTCCTTCTCCCTGCGGTGCGCCGTGGCAAGGGACAGTGCCTTCTTGCGGCGGGTGTTGGAGCCCTTCTCCGCCCTGGAGAGCTTCCGCTGCGCCCGCTTGATCCTGGTCCTGTCGGGCCTGCGGGCGGGAACGCGGGTCCCGTCGGAGACCACCAGGCGGTGCTTCAATCCCAGGTCGATCCCCACCGGGTTGGTGGGTTCTCTCGCGGGCGTGTCGCATGGGGGGTGCTTGACCACAGCATGTATCTCCGTCCGCAGGGGAGTGCGTACCACCCGCAGTTCTTTCAGATTCGCTCCACTACCCAGGGCGGTCGCGAGGCGATGGTGCTTGTCCCGGAAACGGAGGCGGGGAACGCCCTTGACCTGGAGGCGCCACCACACCGCACTCTGGTTCTTGGGGCTCCCTGGCGCCACCAGCATGGAGGCGGATGCGTCCGGTATCTCGATGGTGCGCCACCTACGCCTCGGCTTGAAACGGGGATGCCCGGGCTTCTTTCCCTCCGCACAGCGCTTGTAGAACGACTGGACAGTCCGATCAAAGCGACACAGAACGCCCCTGCCCACCCTCACGGACAGGCGCTCCCACTCCGGGTGGTCCCGGCGCACATCGGTGAACATCTTCAGCCGGTCGTAGTGCGACTGCGACCTCTCGGCGGGGAACTTCTCCGCCCCCGGGTTGTGCTCTCTCCACCAGGCGTAGGTGCCCCTCCAGGACTCCAGGACCGCGTTGTAGAGCTCCGAGCACATCCCGAATATCTCCGTGATGCGGCGGTGCTGAGAGGCGGAACACTTCGCCGTCAACCTGAAAGTCTGCACCATCTGAGCCACACCGCAAAAGGTGCGAGGGGGGTGTGACACAAGTGTCAACTACTCTTTTATAAGTCCCAATACCTTACCTATTCGGATGAGAAGCAAGCGCCTGAAAAAGCACGGCATCACCAACGCCTTTCGCGGAGCCCGCACCGGGGACTTCTGGCTGATGGCGACCGGCCTGCTCATCTGGCGCTGGGCGTCCCGGCGAGAGAGACGCCGCCGGATCTAGGGGCTGGATTCGATCAGACCATCCGGGCCAACTCGGAGATCGCCCTCCTGATCTTTCTCCGGCCCCTTCGCCTCCCCACCCAGTAGACCACCCCCATCATCGCCGCGGTCCCCAGGCTGCGGAGAAAGATCGGATTGGTCACACCGTCGGCGGTGCTGCCCAGGGTGTCGAGGATATTCCGGGCGCCCTGTTCGAGGTCATCCCGGGTCACGGCCGCGGGTTGGTCACTCACCGTCTCCACCGGCCTTTCCCCCCGCGCCGACCCTTCCCGCCACCAGCGCCCCGCAGAGGAACACCACCGAGGTGATCCCGGCCGCGCCGACGCCCCACCAGTCCGTGTCGGGAAGGGCTTGCGTCAAGAAGGTGTGCAGGGCGAGCGACAGAAGCACCGCCGCCAGGCTCACCAGGGCCGCCACTGCCAGGGCGGCGGCCAACGAGCGCCCCAGCATCTTCAGGGGCTCGATCGTCTCCTGGCGCAGATACCGCTTGGCCAACTCGATCAGTTCGGCGACCTGTTGGGGCAACTCCCGCGGATCCGTCATCAGGCACTCAAGGCTACACCGCCCCGGCCCGATCCTCGAAGGAGTTCCCTCCACGCCGATGCCCGATTCTCAACCGGCGCCAGGTGGGGCAATCGACACGGACAGGGTCTCTGCCCGGCTCAGCGGCTTGTCACCGGCACCCGGGTCGTGAGGTAGGCGGACAGGTGGTCGACCAGGTCGCGGGCATCGTCCTCCGCGCCATGGATGAAACTGGACTTGCGGCGGCGGAGGAAGTTCATCCCGATCCGGTACATCCCCGGGGAGTCGGTGACGATGCCGCCGTCGTGGCGGAGCCTCCCCTTGTGGTCCAGCACCGGAACATGGAGCCATGAGTAATCCGGCCGGTAGCCGGTGGCCCACACCACGGTCTTGATCTCCCCGCTTCTCAGGTCGAGACCCAGGGGAGGTGACTTCTCGACCCGGGTCCGCTCATAGCGCCGGAGAGGGCCGTACTGGCCGTCCAGGCCGTGCTCGGTGATCCACTCGTCTATGGCCAGCAACAGACGGCCCATCTTGAGGTCGGAGCGGTTGCACTTGTTGTGGAGTGAACCCGACAACTGGGCCTGTCCGTCCCTGATGCCGGCCAACCGGCCCACCAGGCGCACTCCCCGGTCGGTCAGGGCGTTCAGGTCGAGGGTGATCCGCTCCGGCGTCCCCACCAACTGCGGAGAGGGAACGCTGCGGGCCCGCACGATGTCGTCCACCTCGTCGTAGCGCTCATCGGAGAGGCCGGTGACCTCGAACCAGTAGCGGATGTCCTTGCCGCGGTACACCCGGGGCATGCGGACGTGCTCGCCCACCGACACCGTCACCGGTCGCCCGGAACGATGGATCTCGTCGGCCAGTTGCACTCCGGTGGCCGATACTCCCACCACCAGCACACCGCCCTCGGGGAGCTCCGAGGGACGGCGGTAGTGGAACGGGGTCACCGACTCGATCTCCGGCGGCAGCGCGGCGGCGACGGGCGGCACCTTGGGGAGATTGAACTCTCCCGTAGCCAGCACCACGGAGCGGCACGACCACACGCCGCGGTTGGTCACCACCTCATAGTCCTCCCCCTCCCTGCGCACCGAGGTGACGTTGGTGAGGGTGTGGAGGGGCGGATCGACCCATCGGGCGTACCGGTCGATGAACCCGACGAGCTCGGACATGGTCATGAACCCGTCGGGATCCTGGCCGTCATAGGCGAAGCCGGGCAACCGCGTCTGCCAGTTGGGAGTGAGCAGGCGAAGCGAATCCCATCGCTCCGTCCGCCACGTGTTGGCCACCTCCCCGCGCTCGAGGACCACATGGTCGATCGAGCGCCGGGAAAGGAGGTGGCTAACCGCCAGACCGGTGTGCCCGGCGCCTATTACTACGGTGTCGGTCCGCACCCCGCCTCGCCCGTTAGTTGACGTGGACAGTTACGTTGGTGGGGTTGGTGAGGATGTCGAACACCGCCGAGATCTTCTGGGACTGGGCCACCAGCGCCTCGACGTCCGCCGAACTGGCCTCGCCTGCATCGATCTCGTAGTTGACCCGCACGTCGCTGAACCCGTTCCTGACATCGGGATCCGATCCGAGGATCCCCCCGATGTTCATGTCGGCTTCCACGGTTGCCTTGACGGCGCGCAGCTTTATCTCGCGGTTCTCCGCGACCGCCGCCACGCCGGCCGTCAGACAGCTCGCCAGGCCCGCCAGCACGATCTCCACCGGTGTGGCGGCGTTGTCCTCGGCGTTGAACTCCAGAGGATGGTCGGCCTCCACCTGGTAGGTTGACTTGTGGGCGCGTTCCTCGCCCAGTCCGAAGTATCCCCCGATAGTGGTTCTGCTGTGCGTTCCGTGCACCCACTGGTTCGAGGCTCTCCATGTGTAGTCGCCCGCGGCGGGGGTATCTCCCACAACTCCCCGGGCAAACAGCAGGTGTGCTGTGTCTACTCCGTTGATCTCACCTTTGCTCATGGGACTCTCCTTTTGATTCTCAATGTGGTTGTTTTCAGGGTGTCGTCACTGTGTGTTCATCCCGGAGACGTGATCCAAACCCTGTTCGAATCTTGAGGTTCGAGCAGAGAGGACCGGTTTCCGGTGGAGGAAATCAAACGCCGAGAATGGTAGGTACCAAATGCTCCCGGGTGGTGGCGTTATCTATTGGCGGGCAGTGGTCCCGCTCCGGTGAGCCACCCGGGAGCCGAGACAACCCATGTAATCGCGCATGGACATGGAGGCTGATTCCAGAAGCATCTTTGTGACGGTTCTCATCTTCGCTGCCTGCCGCGCTGTCAGGGTACTTTCGACATCCCGCGAGTCCGGGGAGCATCATTATAGCAGAGAATCCTGGAACGCAAATCATCTGCGCCTCCTCACAGAAATCCAGGATGCGGCGACCCCGTAGAGGCACCTAGCATTCGCTCCATGGACCTTGAGATGCGCGGTGGGTGCGAGTGGTGCGAAGCTCCTCTCACCATGGAGGGGACGGCGTTCATCTGATCTTACGAATGCAGATCCTGCCCCGGGTGCGAAGCCGGGGAGCCGAGTCTGTCCGAACTGCGGCGGTGAGTAGATGGCCAGGCTCTGTCGGCCGACGGGAGAAAGAGGGTCGTGACCCTGGGCGATTCGATGCGTGACCGCAAACCCCCTGTGAATGCCCTCTGGGTGGGCTGGTTCAGTCCGATGCAGACAAGAAGGGAAGGGCAGTGATCACCTACGACCAGCGTTACGCGCCGCCCATGGCCAGCCTCAGTGGACTGCAGACCCTCATCCTTGCCAAAGCCCTCATCCTCACCGGCCACAGTCCCGAAGCCATAGGCGATGTCTTCGGCATCGGCGCCGGCGACGCGATCGACCTGATGGATCACGCCTGCGAAGCAAACAGCAACCGGGAATTCCCACCGCTGACCGCATTCAAGACCGGCCTCCAGTGAAAGGACAGCCCAGAATGCAGCCCGGGGATCGGAGCGGTCGGTCGAATCTCCAAGCCACCACCCACCACAGAACCTAGGACATGGCAGAGGACTTTGTGGACGATGAGGTCGCCGCCCTGGATCTGTTCATACAGGCGATGGCTCACACAACCCTCACCGTCCACCGGATGGAGGAGTTCTCGGTCCGAGAAGTAGCGAGCGTGCTCGAGCAATTCTTGACGGAGCACCTTCCCCCCGAGGATCCCGCCTGGGAACCATTGATGGCCCTCGGCAAGCTCTACCTGATCGGCTTGGAAATGAAGAAGATCGACTTCGAACTGGATGGCCTCGCAGACCCGGGCGAGTCGGATTCCCCCGTGGCCTGATCCTGTCGGGCGGGCGCCCGGGGGCGGTTTTCCCCTGGGCTTGCACGAACGGTTACAGCACTGTGCCATCACACGTAGCCTTCCCCGGGCCGGAGACCCTCTCAACGAATCGTGCCGGGCGGCGGTCTCCGGGTCAAGGGGTTGGGAAGTTGCTCATGAAGTCCCATGGAGTGGCGCCCTCCACATCCTTGCTCTCCGTTCAGGGCGGCGACCAAGGCATCGGGGTCCTCGGCGCCCACCATCAGGCTCTTGCCTCCCGCCAGGAGGAGTAACACCCCCCGGCGGCCGTGGGTCCTCATGAAGTAGTAGTTTGACCGAACGGCGCGGGCGTCGCGTGTCCAATCGCGGACAGGCGTCAAGGAACGAATATCGGACCGGTTGATCCGCTTGCGGGGCCAACCCAGGGTAAAGGCCAGACGCAGTTCGTTTGAGGTCACGGTCACGGTCACCTTCAATAGGAGCAGCCACACCACCAAGAGGAGCGACCAGAAGATCGATTCCTCCGCCGTTATCTCCCAGGGATCGTCGTCAAACACCCCCCGGCGGAAGGCGGGAAGCAGCATCGCCGCCAGCCAGAATGACCAAGCTCCCCGGGAAGGGTATTGCGACCGCTGGTATGTGACGGCGCCAGACATCTCTGCGAAATCAAGCGTAATCCGACACCATGAGCACATGCCCAATAGGGTCCGGACATCCCGCAGCAGCGGCCCAAAAGGGGAATTCTGCACGAGGGGTGCTGGTGGCCGAGGCCGAACGGTAGCCGCAGGCCCTGACCGGTCGTCTGGGAGGAGCGGTGGCCGACTGGGCGGGGGCAAGCTTGGAGGAACGGGCTCGACATCGCCGTAGCGCCAGCGCCGGTATGGCCCCTGACCTGGGGTAACCTAGCCTGAAAGAGTGTCGGAGGAGGGACTTGAACCCTCACCCTCCGTAGAGGACTAGGCCCTCAACCTAGCGCGTCTGCCATTTCCGCCACTCCGACCTGAGGTCTCGGAAGTATACCTGGAAGGCTCACCTACCGTCCCGGGCATTGTGCATCCCGGCGTTGCTCGAAGGAATCGAACAGGTCGGCCGGGATCAGAGAACGCCGCACACAACGCCTGCGGGCGGGGTCTGCCAGGTGCCTGCGCCCGCCCAGGGGGAAGGTCTCACGGCAGCCTGGCGGACGCTGTGCCGTTCCTTGGCATCCCGGCCGGTTCGCCGAGAACCGGCCACAGGGGGGTTTACTCCCGGATCAGGGTGCGGGCCTGCTCCCGTACGTAGGACCGCATGTACCAGGGGCCGCCGCTTCCCGCACCGGAGGTGCCGGAACCCTTCCAACCACCGAAGGGCTGGATGTCAGGCCAGGCGCCGGTGGTGGATCCGGCTCGGCGGTTGGCGTACACCACCCCGGCCTCGATCCTCTGGAAGAACCGGTCCACTTCACTGTCGGTGCCCGCGAAGACTCCGGCGGTGAGCCCGAAGATCGTGTCGTTGGCCTTGTCGATGCCCTCGTCCAAGGAGTCGACGGCCGTGACGGCCACGAACGGCACGAACAGCTCTTTCTCCCAGATCCAGGTGTCCTGGGGTGCGGTCACTACGGTGGGCTGCACGAAGTTGCCTCTCGACAGGTCTCCTTCGGTGACCACCTCGCCACCCGACAGAACCTCTCCTCCGGCTTCCTTCACCGCTTCCACCGCCGAACGGAACCGGTCCACCGCCTCGCGATCGATCACCGGCCCCAGGAACACCTCTGGGCTGCGGGGGTCTCCGACCTGGATTTCATCGGTCTTCTGTACCAGCAGGTCGAGGAACTCCCGGAATGCCGGGCGCTCGACATACACACGTGAGTTGGCCGAGCACTTCTGACCCGACAGGCCGAAGGCGGCCCGCATCACCCCTTCGGCGGCCAGGTCCAGATCGGCCGAGGCGGTCACCACCGCCGGGTTCTTTCCGCCCATCTCGCAGACCACCGGCTTGGGACGGCTGGCCGCCACTGTGCGGTACAAATACATTCCCACGTCGTAGGAGCCGGTGAAGGTGACGCCGTCCACATCGTCGCTGTGGGCAAGGCGGTCGCCTGCCTCATCGCCACCGGTGATCACCTGCAGGGCGCCCGAGGGCAGGCCTGCCCGGAAGAAGATGTCCGCCAGGAGGAGCGAGCCCAGCGCACCTGTGTTGGACGGCTTCAGCACCACCGTGTTTCCGGTCAGAAGAGCGGCCGAGGTGGGGCTGGCCACCAGGGCCATGGGGAAGTTGAAGGGGGAGATGATCGCCCACACGCCCCAGGGCCTCAGCACCGAATGGTTGGTGTCCCCCACCCCGTAGGCGCCCATGGCCTGCTCCAGTCCTCCCGCTTTCTCCAGCCAGTCACAGTAGTAGTCGGCAAAGGCCACTCCCTCGGAGACATCCCCCAGGGCCTCAAGCCGGTTCTTGCCGATCTCCAGACTCAGGAATCCGGCCAGTACCGGCGTCTCCTCATCCATGATCTCCGCCGCCCGGCGGACGATCGCCACCCTCTCCTGCCAGGGGGTGGCCTCCCATTCGGGCTGGAAGGCGCGAGCGGTGGCGATGGCGTCATCGACGTCGCTGTCGGAAGCCTGCGAATATACGCCGACCACCAGTTCGGAGTCGATGGGAGAACGTTCCACGTAAGTCTCTTCGGTAAACCGCTTCTCACCATCGATCAGAAGCGGGTGGGTCCGGCCTACTTGCTCGCTAGCCGCCGCCAGTCCCTCCTCATAGGCCTGGTGGAGCGCCGGATCGTCGGCCGACATGGTGGCATAGGTGATCTTTCCCATGGTTCTTCTACCCTTTTCGAGATTTGGTGCAGGTGTCACCTAAAATTTAGCACGGATTCCACCTGCCCCCGACCGGAAGTGGCACCCATGGCCTTTATCCAGCGTTTCCATGTCATCGATTCTCACACCGCGGGAGAACCGACCAGAGTCGTGACCGACGGCTTCCCCGAACTGGAGGGCGCCACCCTGGCCGAAAAGGAGGAGGACCTGTTGACCAACCACTCCGATCTGGTCAAGATGCTGGTTGGAGAGCCGAGGGGACACGCCCCGTGGCATGCGGTCGTTCCCCTTCCGCCCACCCATTCGGAGGCGGATCTTGCCATCCTGATCCTCTCCTCGCTGGGGTCTCTCACCATGTGCGGGCATGCCCTGATCGGAACAGTCACTACTTTGATCGAGACCTTCAAGATCCAGCCCACCGAGCCGGTAACCAGAGTCGTGGTGGAAACCCTGAGCGGCCTGGTGACGGCAGAAGCGCAAATCAAGGGAACCAAGGTGGAATCGGTCACCTTCCTGGGCGTGCCCTCCTGGATAGCGGTCACCGGACTGCAAGTGGAGGTTGACGGACGGAGATTCGAAGCGAACATCGGCTTTGGGGGCATCTGGTACGCATTGGTCCGCGTGGAGGAGACCGGCCTGCCAATCTCCGTGGAATCGGTCCCCAGTCTGGTGGCCCTCAGCCACCGTATCCGCCTCGGAGTGAACCGGGTGCTCGCCGATCGGAGTGATTGGCCGGAAGGAACCCCCACCCATGTCGACCAGTTGCTGTTCTGGGGACCGCCCACCAGCGCGGGCGCCGATGGCCAGAACATGGCCACCTCCACCGGCCTGGGGTTCGACCGTTCTCCGTGCGGGACGGGAAGTTGCGCGCGAATGGCCTTGCACTTCTCCAGGGAAGACCTGGGAGTGGGAGACACGTTCGTTCATGAAAGCGTGCTCAACACCATGTTCACCGGGACCGTCGAAGCGGAGACGGAGGTGTTCGGGAAGAAGGCGATCATCCCAACCATCACCGGCTCGGCCTACCTAACTGCATTCAGCCAACTGGTGCTCGACAAGTACGATCCCCTGGGAGAGGGGATATTCATCCCCGCGGCAGGGGGATCCTAGCTGTTCTTTCTGCAGGCCGCTCGCCGCCGGATCGCCGAGTTGGAAACCGAACCAGCCGTGACCAAACGAGCGATCGAATACGAAAACACCCACTATTAGGGTTCCCCCGGTTTGGCGGACGGGTTTGGTTGGTCATGCCACCAGTTGTTGGTGGCGGTAGTTGACAGGGCTTTGTTGGTTGTTGTAGGAGTGTCTCCTTTCGGTGTTGTACCAGCCTTCGATGTATTCGAAGATGGCTTGGGACAGTTGTTGGCGGGTTTCCCACCGGCGCCGGTCCAGCAGTTCTTTTTGGAGGGTGGAGAAGAACGATTCGACCACGGCGTTGTCGTACGCGTCGCCGATGCTGCCCATTGATTTGAGGATCTTGGTGTCTCGGAGTTTCTTCCCGAACGCCCAGGACGTGTATTGGGTTCCGTGATCGGAGTGGAAGATCAGTCCCGTACCGGGTTGGGGTCGCCGTTTCCATCTGGCCATCTCAAACGCGTCACAGACGATCTCGGCCCGTAGGTGGTTTGCAATGGACCAGCCGATCACTTCCCGGTTCCATGCGTCGAGGACCACCGCCAGGTAGACGGTTCCCTCACCGGTGGGATGCTCGGTGATATCCGACATCCACAGGCGATCCGGTCTGTCGGTGTCGAACTCTCGGTCGACCAGGTCAGCTGAGACCTCTCCGACCCGCTTGGGTCGCCGCCCGGTGGCCTTGCGGCGATAGATGCCTGTTATGCCTGCCAGGCGCATCAATCGTTCTACCCGTTTGCGACCCACCCGAATGCCCATGCCGTGCCGTAGCTCGGCCCACACCCGCGGAGAACCGTAGGTACCCCGCGAACGCGCATGTATAGCTTTGATGGTCTCAGTGAGCCTCTGGTCCTCCACCCAACGCTCCGAGGGACAGTTCTGACGCTTCCGCCAGTCATAGAAACCAGAAGTGGACACCCCCAGCCGCGAGGCCATGAACCTGACCGGGAACTCTGCCTTCTCCTCCTCCATGAACCAATAGATCATTTCGGGAGTACGTTCTCCTGGGCGAAGAAGGCCGCGGCTCGAGAGAGCAGATCACGCTCCATCCGCAACACCCGATTCTCTTTACGCAGCTTCGTCAGTTCCTGTCGCTCCTCGGTAGTCAACCCAGGCTTATGGCCTTCGTCGATCTCGGCCTGGGCCACCCACCGACGCAAACCAGAACTGGAGATCCCCAGCCGGCGAGCAACAGCAGACACAGACTCCTCGCTCTCCCGCACCAGATCAACAGCACGACGACGGAACTCCTCCGGATAAGCAGCAGGCATCAAATACCTCCTCTCTTTCTGAGAGACCAAACAGCCTCTCACACGATCACAGAATACGTGTCCGCCAAAACGGGGGAATTCCACTATCAGAACACAACCCGCAAACTCCTGATCCAAGTGAGCTGACTCCACGAAACCGGGTGATCATCAGACTGCAAGGCAGTCGTCTTGGTTCTATTCTTGGGAGCCTTTGGTGATCATCACCAGTGTTGGTAGGCCGAATAGGACGAAGAAGCCGGACATGATGAGTCCGCCGATGATGCTGACCGCCAGGGGGACGAGGACGGTAAGTCCTTCGCTGCGTTCGTAGAGCAGGGGCAGCAGGCCAAGTAGTGTGGTGGCGCTGGTGAGGAACACTGCCCTGAAGCGTTGGTTGGCGGCCCAGGCCAGGGCAGCGATTGCGGGTATGTCCTTGGCGCGTCGGATTTTGCCGTAGCGATCCAGCAACACCAGTACGTCGTTGACTACTACACCCGAGACGCCGATGATCCCGAAGATGGACAGTCCCGTTAGGTCCCAGCCGAGTATCCAGTGGCCTAGGATCGCGCCGGCTGCTGCTAGTGGGATTCCGGCTACGGCGGCTAGTGGTTTCCAGTAGCTGCGGAGGAAGGCCGCCATGAGTGCGTACATGGCGATGAGCATGATCGGGATTACCAGGGCCCAGTTTCTGAACAGATTCTGTTCGGCTTTCCACCCACTGGACGTGTCGAGGATTAGACCTGGGTATTTTTCGAGCAAAGCTGGAAAGACGTCGTCTGAGAGGTACCTGCGGGCTTGGATCGGTGTCGTTTTTGCCTCATCCACGTTGGCGGAGACCAGCGCGGCCTGTTTGCCGTCTGCCCGGACTAGCTCTTTCAACTCCCGGGTTTCGCTGAGGGTGGCGACAGCGTTGATCGGCACATCGCCGCCGGTGGCGCCGGGCAGGCGGATACGTTCGCTTGCCAATTCATGTAAGCTCCGTCGCCTTTCCTCGGGGTAGCGCAGGATCACCTTTAGCTCTTCTTGGCCTCGCTGGATTCGCTGCACTTCCGTGCCGAAGAAACTGTTTCGCAGGTGCGTCCCGATCGCGACGGGCGTCAATCCGGCCGCGTATCCTGCGGGGGTTAGATCGATTTCTATGTGCCGTTTGCCCGGAGACATACTGTCACTGAGTTCGTAGGCGCCGGGCACGGCGGCAATGGCGGTCCCTAGTTCTCTCACTGCCTGCTTCAGCGCTTGTTGGTCATCGTGCTTTAGCAATACAGCGATGTCGGCAAGGACCCGGACACGCGAACTCCGGTACCGCATCGTTTCGACTCCGGCGAGGTTGCCAACGGCATTACGCCATTCCCGCTCGATCTCCTGGAGCGACGCGCTACGAATAGGCCGCGGATGCAGTTTTAGGACCACGGAAGCCAGATGGCTGCCGTTGGGTGATGTGATGTCGAAGATCGACTCTGCGATGTCGCCTGCCAGGACCCTGACCGACCGGACCGTGTTCCCGCCAAGTCGGTCGTCGACAACGTACGCTGCGTCGACCACCCGCTCCGCAGCTTCCAGTGTGTTCTCGAACGGCGACCCGACCGGAAGAAACATGTTGACCTGGATTTCGTCTGTAATACTGTCCTGTTCGTCGAAGATGAGAACCCGGACGGTGTCGGTTGCCACCAGCGACACCGCCAGGACCAACACCAGCAGGGCACCGGTCAAGGTCAGCCACACGTGCCGCATCGACCATGCAACCGCTGGGGCGACGGTCTTGTCGCGTACCTTGTCCAGCCAGGCGCTTACTCGTTGTTGGATGCCCTTGAGTGGCCAACGACTCCATCTTTTACCGTGAGATAGATGCGCCGGCAGTATTAGGAATGCCTCGAGCAAGGAGACAGCGAGCACGAAGACCGTGACATAGAAGAAGGGACGGATCGCCTCGTAGTACCCAACTCCGAACAGCATCGGCACGAAAGCGAGCATCGTGGTCAGGACGCCGACAGTGACCGGACCGACCACCGACCTGGCACCCGAAATAGCCGCGCTGACAGCGCTCTTGCCCATCGCGCGTTCTGAGGCAATGCTCTCGCCCACCACCAGAGCGTCATCTACAACAAGGCCGATCATTAGGAAGAAGCCGAAGATCGTGAAGATGTTCAAACTCATGTCGGCCAGACCGAAGAACGACATAGCACCGATGAAGGACACCGGGATACCTGCGGTTATCCATACCGCCACTCGTAGGTCGAACACCAGAATCAGCAACAAGAACACCAACAGCAAGCCGATAACGGCGTTGCGCATGATGTCGGTGATGCGATCGACCGAGGGTTCGGCCTGATCGCTCCAGATGCTGACTTCGATATTGGGAGGGGGTTCGTAGCTATCCAGCCAGTTCCTCACATGGCCGGCGATGTCGGATATCGACGTTCCCTCCAACGAGTTGACACGCACGAACACCGCTCGTTTGCCGTCAAGGGTGCTGACGATGTTCTGATCAGCGAATCCATCGCTGATATCGGCTACGTCACCTAACCTTACGATGGCGCCGGCCGGTCTTGTGAGGAGCGGTATGTCCGCGAATTCCTCACCCGCGGTGCGCTTGCCCAGGGTATGCAAGACGACTTCCCCGGAGTCGGTGCGCAGTTGCCCGAAACTCAGGTTTACGGAGTCTCGTCTCAAAACCCCGGCCACTTGGGAGAAGCTGAGATCGTGGCGGCGAAGTGCCTCCTCGCTCAACTCGATAGTTACCTCACGATCACGTGCTCCACGTAAGGTGACTTGCGAGAGAGACGGAAACTGCTGTAACTCCGAACGGATCTGCTCCGCTGCGGACCTCAAGTGGTCTTCGGATGCATGCGAAGAGGCCACCGCCACAGTGATGACCTCATCCTTGGGCTGGACAAACTCTACCTCTGGTCTCTCGGCGTTGGGCGGGGGAAAGGCTTCCACCCTGTCCAGAGCATCCTGAACGCTTTCCATCACCGATTCGCGGTTCACGAATGTCTTGAGCTCGAGGGTGGTCACGCCCAAGCCTTGAGCCGCGGTCGTCTGGACCCGGTCGATACCCTCCAACCCGATGAAGGCCTCCTCCAAGCGCCGATTAATGTCCTCGTTCACTTCCGACGCAGAAGAGCCAGGGGAAAAAACAGACACGGTGATTTGAGATGGCCTGACCTTCGGAAAGCTCTGCAAGGGAAGGTTCCACGCCGCAACGAGACCGCCCACGACCAACAAGACCATCAGGAGGTTGGCGGCGACGGGATTCCTGGCGAAGAAGGCGATGGGTCCCCGCTTCTCGTCCTCCGCGCCGATGCCCTGCAGCGGATCCCGCTCGAAATCGGTGGCAGCCATCTCGATGACTTCCCTAGGGTGCGCTGCTCGTCAAATCCACCGCTAGACCTTCGGTAGCTCCTGCCACTGCACCAATCACTACCCCCTCGCCGGTGTCGAAGGCCTCGACCAACTCACCGTCCACCGCGCGTCCCACGCTCTTCGGCACAAACTCCACAAGGCGGCCGGACTTGACTATCCACACACTGCCCCCTCCCCGTAAAACAGAATCCGGGAGCACGAAAACGTCCTCGTGCACAGGTCCCTCAATCCGAGCCTCAACAAACGTGCCCGGCCTAGGCAGCGACTCCGATGGCACATCCTCCCCGAAATGCAAGAACAGCACAGCCAGATGAGTCCTGGGGGCAACAACCGATGCAACCCCCGCCACTTCCGCAACCCACGATCCCGTACGTGCGGACACCCGAGCCGATCGGCCGATCACGGGCTCAAGCTTCTCCAGATCCGACGGATCGATCGGCACACGAACCTCCAACGCACCCACGCGATACAACAAAGCAATAGTGTCATCAGACCCCACCCCCTCTCCCGACTCACCTGCATCCCCCGACCCGACCGCATCCCCCGACCCGACCAACTCCCCCACTTCTGCGCCCGACGCGATCACGCTGCTGGCAAACGGAAGAGAAATCACCGTACGTTGGAGTTCCAACTCCGCCAACTGCAAAGCCACCCTCGCCTTGGCAAGCTCGGCCTCCGCTACCTGACGGGCCGCCTCACCACTCTCCCTCGCCACCCCCACACGGGCCTCAGCACTTCGAACCACCGCCGCCGCGTGGTCGACCCTCAACTCGAACTCAGCCGGATCCACCACCACAATCGGTTCATCGGCACCGAACGTCCCACCACTACGAAGCTTCGAATGGAATTCCCCCGTTTTGGCGGACACGTATTCTGTGATCGTGTGAGAGGCTGTTTGGTCTCTCAGAAAGAGAGGAGGTATTTGATGCCTGCTGCTTATCCGGAGGAGTTCCGTCGTCGTGCTGTTGATCTGGTGCGGGAGAGCGAGGAGTCTGTGTCTGCTGTTGCTCGCCGGCTGGGGATCTCCAGTTCTGGTTTGCGTCGGTGGGTGGCCCAGGCCGAGATCGACGAAGGCCATAAGCCTGGGTTGACTACCGAGGAGCGACAGGAACTGACGAAGCTGCGTAAAGAGAATCGGGTGTTGCGGATGGAGCGTGATCTGCTCTCTCGAGCCGCGGCCTTCTTCGCCCAGGAGAACGTACTCCCGAAATGATCTATTGGTTCATGGAGGAGGAGAAGGCAGAGTTCCCGGTCAGGTTCATGGCCTCGCGGCTGGGGGTGTCCACTTCTGGTTTCTATGACTGGCGGAAGCGTCAGAACTGTCCCTCGGAGCGTTGGGTGGAGGACCAGAGGCTCACTGAGACCATCAAAGCTATACATGCGCGTTCGCGGGGTACCTACGGTTCTCCGCGGGTGTGGGCCGAGCTACGGCACGGCATGGGCATTCGGGTGGGTCGCAAACGGGTAGAACGATTGATGCGCCTGGCAGGCATAACAGGCATCTATCGCCGCAAGGCCACCGGGCGGCGACCCAAGCGGGTCGGAGAGGTCTCAGCTGACCTGGTCGACCGAGAGTTCGACACCGACAGACCGGATCGCCTGTGGATGTCGGATATCACCGAGCATCCCACCGGTGAGGGAACCGTCTACCTGGCGGTGGTCCTCGACGCATGGAACCGGGAAGTGATCGGCTGGTCCATTGCAAACCACCTACGGGCCGAGATCGTCTGTGACGCGTTTGAGATGGCCAGATGGAAACGGCGACCCCAACCCGGTACGGGACTGATCTTCCACTCCGATCACGGAACCCAATACACGTCCTGGGCGTTCGGGAAGAAACTCCGAGACACCAAGATCCTCAAATCAATGGGCAGCATCGGCGACGCGTACGACAACGCCGTGGTCGAATCGTTCTTCTCCACCCTCCAAAAAGAACTGCTGGACCGGCGCCGGTGGGAAACCCGCCAACAACTGTCCCAAGCCATCTTCGAATACATCGAAGGCTGGTACAACACCGAAAGGAGACACTCCTACAACAACCAACAAAGCCCTGTCAACTACCGCCACCAACAACTGGTGGCATGACCAACCAAACCCGTCCGCCAAACCGGGGGAACCCTACGAAGACACCCAATCCAGACGGCCCGTCACCTCAGAACGTAGCCTCACCGTACGCTGCGAACCCACCGTACCCGTCAACTGAAAGACCAACGACTCCGCCGTTGCGCTAGGTTGAAACACCTTCACCACAGGCCGCACGACATCCGCCTCCTGAACCGAACCCCCAGAAACCGCAACAGAAGCGACACGTTCCACACGCGCAGGAGCCCGGGCAAGAACCACCGCGACAACAACCACCACCAGCACCAAAACCACCTGAGCCAAACCGACCCACCGCGACCTGGTCTGCTCTTTTCCGCCGCGATCCCGTTTCACCATCACAAATGCTCAGTAGTTCTGTGTTTCAGAGAGATCAGAATCGTTTCTATTGTAGATGGGGTTTGTATCGGCTCAGCAATAAATCCGGTGTGAGAAAAATCCATTTGGTCGTAAATGTTTTGCTTTTCGGTATGGTGGGTAGAGGACATTCGCTCCGCGGGGGACCTTGGATGGGTTGGCTGCTACCGCAGTAGCGATGGCTAGGGGCAAATTGCTGTCAGCGGGTTCCCGTTGTGTGGGGGGTCTGGTGTCCCCGGGGACGCCGTTTTTAGTTGTTTCCGGTCATGTACCTCTCCCGGAGAAGGCCACGATCACGGCGACTTGAGGGGAGGTGCTCATAGCTCGTGCCAAGTGACCATTCACCGAGAGTCCCAGGGGATGTGAAGGTGGGCGGGCGGGTCGTGATAGTGGGGGTGTTTCTATCTGTTTGTCAAGTCAGTATCGGGGGTTTTGGCCGGGTTGAATCGCACCGGGGTTTCATAGAGAGTCGGTTGTTTGGGTGACTAGGGGTTCGGTCGGGTTGCTGTGATTCGGGACGAACTAGGGCTCGACGGGTTCGTACCAGCCGGAGCCGAATATGAGTCCGTCGTGGAGGACCACCCAGGTGTGTTTCCGTTGCTCCTCGCCGGTGTCGGGGTTCAGGAGGACGTAGGAGACCCAGTGGCCGTCGCCGGTGGCCGCCAGCAGGTCGTCGCCGTAGAAGTGGCCGGTGGAGTCCACGCGGAGGGCCGGATCGCGGTACCTGAAGTCCGGGTTGTGATGGCCTATGGTGTAGCCGTTCTCGTCGATGATGAACAAATACCACGGCCCGTCGACGTTCAGAGGAGTGTTGTGATAGGCGATGGTCAGCTCCCGGCCATCCTGCTCGTAGCGTTCAATGGCCTGCTCGACCACATGCTGGGTGTACGCAGCCGGGTCTTCCTTGGTGGGGGTGTCGTTCCCGGTAAGCGCCCGGTACCCGATCAGGAACGCCAGCATCACCGCAACCAGGACCAACAACTGAGAAGAGGAACTGCTGCTTCTACGTGTCGACATGTGGAAATCTGCCCCGCTCCGAAGACTCTTCCATGAAGCAGGATAATGCCGTCCGCCAGCCCTCAGCTCGGCCTGATCACCTCTCCACGGCGGGAGGATTCATACAGGGCCTCCATCACGGCCATGGTCCGACGACCCTCCCAGCCGTCGACCAGCGGCGGGCGGCCCTCGGCCACCGCCGCCACGAAATCCTCCATCTGGCGGAAGTGGAGAGTGGGGTCCGCGTAGCCGCTGGAGGTGAGGGTGTCGCCCCGGTCGACCGATCCGGCTTCCAGTAGTTCCCGGACCTCGGGCGAGGGTCCGCCCGGGACATCCCATCGGGCCAGGTCGTCGTCCACCATGCCGACGGTCCCCTTGGTGCCACGGATGATGAGGCTCCGGGGCTCGGGATTGACGGTGGCCGTGGAGCTTGCCACCGTGGCCAGAGCGCCGTTGCGGAATCGCACCACCCCCATGGTGAGGTCCTCCACCTCAATGTGGTGGAGAGCAGTGGTGGCGTAGAACCCGGCGACCGACTCGACATCACCCAGCATCCACACCATCAGGTCCAGGACGTGGCTGGCCTGGGTGACCAGCGACCCTCCCCCCTCCGAGACCCACCTTCCTCTCCACTCCGCCGAGTCGTAATAGGCCTGGGAGCGATAACACAGATCCCGGCACTCGGCCACCAGGGGTTGGCCGATCAGTCCCCCGCTCACCGCCTCTCTCATCCGGAGTGCGCCATCCATGAAGCGGTACATGAAGATGACTCCCAGGGTCACCCCCGCCTGGTCGCAGGCCGCGATCATCCGGTCGGCGTCGGCCACGTTGGTGGCGATGGGCTTTTCGGTGAGAACATGCAGTCCCCGGGCGGCGGCGGCAACGGTCATCGGGGCATGGTCACCGGTGGGGGTGGCTAAACAGACCGCATCGATACCGGGCGATTCCAACAGCTCGCGCCAGTCGGTGAACACCTGGGAGACTCCGTACCCGCGGGCGAACCGGGTGGCTTTGTCGCGGTCGCGGGAACACACCGAGACCAGGCGGGCGCCACCGGGCCGCATCGCCAGCGCACCCGCAAAGAGGTGCCCCGCACCTCCGGTGCCCACCAGGCCGAACCGGAGGCTCATGGGAGAAGCTGGAAAGTAGCCGGGCGCCGCAGTGAAATCATGGTCATCAGCCTTAACATTACGAAGCACCAAGCCGACAAAGGAGTCATTGTGCGTCGAGTTCCTAACACTGCAGCGGCAGGAGCGGAACTGGTCCCCCTCTTCCGGGACCAACTACTGCTGTGTGATGTGAAGCCGGGCGAGACCGTGCTGGGCTTCACCGACACCATGAGCAACGACGCCTACACGACCGCACTGGGCGCCGCAGCGCGGGTGCTGGGCGCCAACTTCTTCCAGATCGTGGTCTCCGGTGACGAGGAATGGATGAAGTCAGAGGCGATCATCGACGCCTGGAGAGGCTCCGATCTGGTGGTGGGCATGCTCACCACCGGTTGGATATACAGCGATGCCCACAACGCGGCGCTGGACGCCGGAGCGCGCACCCTGATGATCGAAGAACCCGAGGACATACTGGCGCGGATGTTCCCCACCACCGAGATACGGCGCCGGGCGGAAGTGAGCCAGGAGCTCATGGAGGCGGGGACCACTCTCCGGATCGAGTCGGAGGCCGGCACCGACATGACCCTCAGCTACGAGGGACGTCCGGTGGGGGTCCAGTATGGGTACTCCGACACACCCGGACGTTGGGACCACTGGCCATCGGGACAGGTGGCGCTGGCGCCCCTCGAGCACTCCGCGGAGGGGACCCTGGTGCTCGACGAGGGCGACTGCTTGATCAACCTGGGCAGGTACGTGATGTCACCCATCCGTCTGGAGATCCGGGAAGGGAGCATCGTCTCCATCGCCGGCGCGGCGGACGCCCGACTCGCGGAGGACTACTTCGAGCTTCCCCGCGACAAGCGCTCCTACGGCGTCTCCCACATCGGCTGGGGCTATGAGCACCGGGCCGACTGGAACGCCCTGGGACTGCGCTTCTGGGAAGGAGGGGGCGTGATGGACGTCGAGAGTTACTACGGCAACATGCTCATCGCATTCGGCGCCAACTTCATGCGGGGCCTCGACGGGGAGAACCGGGTACCCTTCCACTTCGACATCCCCACCCGCAACCACTCGATCTGGGTCGACGACACCCAGATCATCGACCGGGGGGACTTCGTCATCCCCGAACTGCAACTCGACTACCAGCAAGGGAGCGACTCGTGACCAGTCTCGTCATCCGCAACGCCGAATTACTGGACTGCACCGGCAACGACCCCCGGGCGAGCATGGATGTCGCCGTATCTGGTTCTGTGATCAGCGATATCGGACCGGGCGTGGGAAGTTCGCCCGATCAGGTGATCGACGGCGCCGGTCTGACACTCATGCCCGGGTTGACCGACGCCCACGTCCACATGGGTCTGGTGGACCCGGCGGGCGGGATCGGCGACCTGCCCTGGATCGACTACGTGTTCACCGTGCGGGGCGTCATCGAGAACACCCTCCAGGAGGGTTTCACCACCGTCCGGGACGCAGGGGGACTCGACCCCCACTGGGCGCGGCTCACAGAGCAGGGAGTGATCGACGGCCCCAGGATTCTCCCTTCGGGTTCGGTGCTCTCCCAGACCGGAGGGCACGGTGACCTGCGTCCCGCCCACCACATCGCACACCCCCGCGGGAGCATTCCCGGCCTCTCGGCCACCCCCGAGATCGTGGACGGGGTCGACCAGGTGCGCCGGGCGGCCCGGGAGCAACTCCGGAAAGGCGCCACCCAGCTCAAGGTGTTCAGTTCCGGTGGCGTCCTCTCCCCCACCGATCCCTTCGACAGCCTCCAGTTCAGCTACGCAGAACTCCGGGCGGCGGTGGAGGCGGCGGCGGACTGGCACACCTACGTGCTAGCCCATTGCCACACCTCCGACGCGATCCGCAGGGCTCTCACGGCCGGCATCCGCTCGATCGAGCACGCCAGCATCCTCGATGAGGACGCGGCACAGCGCATCGTCGACTCCGAGGCCTTCGCGGTGGTCACCCTGTCGGTGAAGTACGACCTGCTGGCCGATCCGGAGGCGGCGAGACTCACGCACGCCCAGTTGACCAAGCTCCGAGCGGTCGAGTCGGCCGTGCACCGGAGCCTCGAGATCATGGAGGAGACCGGGGTGAGGATGGGCTCGGGCTCGGACATCGTCGGTCCTCTGCAGGACAAACGAGGCAGGGAGATGGCCAACAAGGCCAAATTCATGAGCCCGGCCGAAGCGATCGCCACCGCCACCACCGCCAATGCCGAACTGTTCTACATGGAGGACCGGATCGGCACCGTGGAGGTCGGCAAGGAGGCCGACCTGATCCTGGTGGACGGCAACCCCCTGGAGGAGATCGAACTCTTCTCGGACCCCGAGCGCATCGTGGCGGTGATCAAGGGCGGACGTGTCTACAAGGACACCCAGGGAAGGGTGAACCAAGTCTCCGGGTGACTCCTCCCCGGGTTTGGGGACCCCGATGGCGTGGAAGCGGAGGCGGGGCCCTCAGATTCTGCCTGCGATAGCTATTCGCTCGTCCTCGAAGACGGCCACCAACTCCAGATGACCACCCATGCCCTCCACCACATCCCGGACGGTGGACAGTAGGTTGTCCTGCGCGGCTTCCATTGCCGAGATGGAAGACTGGGCACGGGCGAGACGGTCTGCAAGTTCCTGTTGGGTGAGGTTGCGGCGTTTTCGCAGCTCGCTCAGATTGAACGCCACCGCGTCGGCCTTCGCGCGGTCCTTGATCGCATCAATCCGAGCCCGCCGTTCCGGGCCAACATCCCCGACAATGTCGCTGAACTTCTGAAAACCCATGCCTGTTTCTTTCTTCACGGCAAAAGTCCCTCTTGTTTCAGGGTTTTAAGATACTGTTCGTAGAGCCTCTCCGCCTGGGGGATGGCTCTGTCATACCAGGCTTCCCATTGACCGGTCTTGTCACCACCCACCAGGAGGATCGCTTCACGTCGAGGATCGAATGTGAAGAGCAAGCGAAGGTTCTTGGCGACACCTCGAGGTCGTGGCTCCTTCATATTGTGATGTCTCGAAGCAGTGATCCGAGCAGCCTCCGGTCTGCCCAGAGAGGGTCCCTTTTCGGCAAGTCGCTCGACCACGGCGATGACTTGATCCTGCTGGGCCTCCGTGAGAGACTCGAACCAGTCGGCAAACTCATCCGTGCCGTTTATCTCCCATTGCATGACTCGATATAGACCAGCATCTATATAGAGTCAACCCATTATTTTGACGCTTCGAAGCCAGAACGTGCCCCGGCTTCTCATCCTCACCGGTATATGGCCAGACTCTGCCGGAGATCAGGCCAGGATCTGGGAGAGTTGGCGGCGCTCCTTCTTGAGTTCGGCGACCTCGTCGCGGAGGCGGGCGGCGTACTCGAAGCGCAGTTCGGCGGCGGCCTCGCGCATCTCCTCCTCCAGGGACATGATCACGCGGACCAGGTCGTCGCCGGTCAGGTCGATGACCTCCCGCTCGGCCCGGGATGAGCGGCGGCGCTCCACCGACGGCGCCTCGGAGGCAACCAACTCCAGGATGTCGGAGATGCGCTTGCGGATGGTCTGGGGATCGATGCCGTGCCGGGCGTTGTACTCCAACTGGCGGCTCCGGCGCCGGTTGGTCTCCCCTATCGCCCTCTCCATGGAGGAGGTGATCTGGTCGGCATACATCACCACCTGCCCGTCCACGTTGCGGGCCGCCCGGCCGATGATCTGGATGAGGGAGGTGTCGGAACGGAGGAAGCCCTCCTTGTCCGCGTCGAGGATCGCCACCAGGGACACCTCGGGCAGGTCCAGTCCCTCACGCAGCAGGTTGATCCCCACCAGGACATCGAAGTCGCCCATCCGCAGTTCCCGGAGGATCTGCACCCTCTCCAGGGTGTCTATCTCCGAGTGCAGGTACCTGGCGCGAACCCCCATTTCCAGGAGGTAGTCAGCCAGGTCCTCGGCCATCTTCTTGGTGATGGTGGTGACCAGCACCCGCTGGTCCGCCGCCGCCCGCCGGCGGATCTCGGCCAGCAAATCGTCGATCTGTCCCCGGGTGGGCCGGACGATGACCTCGGGGTCCACCAGGCCGGTGGGGCGGATCAGGAGTTCCACGGGCTCCGGACACCGCTGGCGCTCGAAGGGACCGGGAGTGGCGGACATGCAGATCACCTGGCCGGTGCGGTCCAGCCACTCATCGAAACGCAGGGGCCGGTTGTCCAGAGCGGAGGGGAGGCGGAACCCGTGCTCCACCAGGACCTCCTTCCGGCTCCGGTCTCCCTCGTACTGGCCGCCGATCTGGGGAAGGGTGATGTGCGACTCGTCGATGACGGTTATGTAGTCGTCCGGGAAGTAGTCCAAGAGCGTGTAGGGGGGCTCGCCCCGCTCGCGCCCATCCAGGTAGCGCGAGTAGTTCTCGATACCGGCGCAGTAGCCGATCTCTCTCATCATCTCGAGGTCGTAGTTGGTCCGCATCCTGAGCCGCTGGGCCTCCAGCAGCTTTCCCTCGCTCTCCAACTCCGCCAGCCTCTCCGCCAACTCCTCTTGGATTCCCCGGACGGCCTCGGCCATCCGCTCCTCGGGGGTCACGTAATGGGTGGCGGGGAACACGTTGATCTCGCTCATCTCGGAGAGCACCTCTCCGGTGATCGGGTTGAGGGAGACGATCCGCTCCACCTCGTCGCCGAAATACTCGACCCGCACGACGTTCTCCTGGTAGGCCGGGAAGATGTCGAGGGTGTCTCCCTTCACCCGGAAACGTCCCCGTGTGAGGCTGACCTCGTTGCGGTTGTACTGCAGCATCACCAGCCGGCGCATCGCCTCGGACAGGGGGAACTCCACCCCCCGTATCAGCCGCAGGAGTTGGCCCTCGTACTGCTCGGGGGAACCCAGGCCGTAGATGCAGGAGACCGAGGCCACGATGATCACGTCGTCGCGCACCATCAGCCCCGAGGTGGCCGAGTGGCGCAGACCGTCGATCTCGTCATTGATACTGGAGTCCTTCTCTATGTAGGTGTCGGTGTGGGGCATGTACGCCTCGGGCTGGTAGTAGTCGTAGTAGGAGACGAAGTACTCCACCCGGTTGTTGGGGAAGAACTGACGGAACTCGTTGGCCAACTGGGCGGCCAGGGCCTTGTTGGGGGCGATGATCAGCGCGGGACGCTGGGCCTTCTCGATGGTCCAGGCCACGGTGGCGGACTTGCCGGAGCCGGTGATCCCCAGAAGCGTCTGGAACCGCTCGCCCTCCTCCAGGCCCCTGGCCAACGACGCGATCGCAGAAGGCTGATCGCCGGAGGGGACGAAATCGGCTTTGACCTCTAAACGATTCATCGCTCACCTGAAGCGTATCGGACTACTGGGACAGAAGGCCCAACTCCCGGGCAGCCCTTCGCACCTCTTTGCCCAGCGCATCCCGATCCGATCGGTTGGAGATCACCAGGTCGGCCAGTTCCAACCACTCCTGCCGGGAGCGCTGGGATGCCAAACGGCGGCCGATGTCTCCCTCGCCCATACCCCGCACGACGAGGCGATCCCGGACAGTCCCGGGATCGGAGTCCACCACCAGCACCGGCCAGTCCGGCATCACCATATCCGACGGAGCGGAGATCTCCACCGCCACCGGGCGGTCGGGGTGACGTTCGACTTCCCGGACCATGCGGGCGCGGATGTGCGGGTGGGTCATGGCCATCAGTTCCGTGAGCCGGCGGCCATCGGAGAAGACGACCTCTGCCAGCGTTGCCCGGTCGATACGACCCTGCGCGACCACCTGGGGCCAGCGAGCCGCCACCTCCCCGAAGGCCTCGCCGGCGGGTTCCAGCACCGCGTGTCCCAGCAGGTCGGCGTCGATCACCACCGTTCCCAGTGCGGAGAGAAGCGAACAAACCAGGCTCTTGCCCGAACCGATCCCTCCGGTAACCACTACCCGAGGAGGAGTCCCGCTCATCGACCTGTGCCGGACCCCCGGGGCTACCTACCCCCGATACCCCGTTTCTTGAGTTCCTCCAAGATCGCCTCGAGCGAGGAGTCCACCCGGACCGATCGCCGCTCGGCCTCCGGCTTCTCTCTGGGAGGCCGGGGACGTTCGGGCCTCCGGGGACGGGAACGGGTCTGCCCGCGGGTCTTCCACTCGGGAAGCGCCTGCTTCACGGACAGGCTGACCCGGCGGCGGTTGGTGTCCAGTTCGGTGATCTTGACTGTGATCTGCTGTCCGATCGAGAGTTCCATCTCCGGGGACTCGACCCGGTGCATGGCAATCTCGGAGACGTGCACCAAACCCTCCACCCCTTCGGCGATGGAGACGAAGGCTCCGAAGGGCACGGTCTTGGTCACCTTGCCCTCGATGATGTTCCCCACCTCGTGGGAGTCCGAAAAGACCGTCCACGGGTCTTCGAGCGTCTGGCGCATCGAGAGGGAGATCCGCTCTCTCTCACGATCGACTTCCAGCACCTTAACCATCACCTTCTCTCCGACCTCCACCACTTCGGAGGGATGGCTGATGTGTGTCCAGGCAAGTTCGGAGACATGCACCAACCCGTCCATCTTGCCCAGGTCCACGAAGGCGCCGAAAGGCACCACCGAGGACACCGTGCCTTCCCGGGTTTCGCCCTCCACCAGGAGATTCATGAAGGAGTCCCTCTCCTCGGCCTGCTCCTCCTCCAGGAAGGCGCGCCGGGACAGCACCACGTTGTTGCGCTGGCGGTCCAACTCGATGACCTTGGCCTCGATCTCGGTGTCGACGAAGGGATGAAGGTTGCACACCCTGCGCAGACCCACCAGAGAGGCCGGCAGGAAACCGCGCAGGCCGATGTCCACGATCAGGCCGCCCTTCACCACTTCGATGACGGTGCCCTTGACCGACTTGTCCTCCCGGTGGACCTCCTCCACCTTGCTCCAGGCCCGCTTGTACTGTGCCCGCTTCTTGGAGAGGATCGGGCGTCCGTTCTCATCCTCCCGGGTGAGAACCACCCCTTCCACCAACTCTCCCACAGAGACCACGTCCCGGGGATCGACATTCTTCTTGATGGACAACTCGTTGGCCGGAATCAGGGCCTCCGACTTGAAGCCGATGTCGACCAGGGCTCCTTCGATGTCGACGCTGACCACCGTACCCTCCACCATTTCGTTTTCCTTGAAGACCCTTATGTCCTTCCCCAGAGCCTGCTCGAAGATGGCTTCGTCGTCCAGGCGGGCCGCTTCGGCCTCATCGATCGGGGATCCCTCGGGCGATGCGTCCTCACCACCCTCCGCCCCAGCGTTCGGAGCTTCCGCCTCCTCGGTCTCCGCTGTGGCCTCGTGCGCATCCACCTGTTCGGTCTCCCCTGCGGTGGACTCGACCTCCACTGCGGCGGTATCGCCCTGCTCCGGGGACTCGACGGTTCCCTCAGTGGGGTCTCCTGCCGGTGGCTCCTCCTGCAGTATCGCGGTGTTGGATGAAGCCGGCGCCGCCGTCCCGCCGGCGGGCAGGTCTATAAGTTCGTCGCTCATGTAGGGATAGGGATAGGGGAAGGGGTGGGTGTTTTATCGTCCAAGCAAACGCACAAGGCCGTCGGACTGCGCCTTAGTTTGGCACACCGGAGCGCACTCCGCAAATTGCCTAGCTCTTGCACTCCGCCAGGTTGCGTCCGGAGGCCACATCGACCTTGAGCGGAACCGCCAGTTCGGCCACTCCCTCCATCACCTCCACGGTGAGAGCCGCCACTTCCTGAAGGTCCTCCTCAGGTGTCTCTATGACCAGTTCGTCGTGGATCTGCAGGAGAAGGCTGCAGGAGGGACTCACCTGCGGGAGCCGTGGCGAGAGGGCAATCATCGCCTTTTTGATGATGTCCGCGGCCGTGCCCTGCACAGGAGCGTTGAGCGCCATCCGCTCCCCCATCTGGCGGATCCGGAAGTTGTCACTCCGGAGTTCAGGCAGGTAGCGGCGACGATTGAAGAGCGTCGTGGTGTATCCGTTACGCCGCGCCTCGGTCACCATGCCGTCCATGAAAGACTTCACGTCGGGGAACTGTGAGAAGTAGGCGCCGATGTGCTCGGCGGCCTCCTCCCTGGAGATGTTCAAGCGCTGGGAGAGCCCGAATGCCTCCATCCCGTACAACAGCCCGAAGTTGATGGTCTTGGCCCGTCGCCGCAGGTCGGTGGTGACATCCGGAACGTCCACCTCGAAGACGCGCGCGGCGGTGGCGGTGTGAATGTCGACATCTGACAGAAAGGCCTCCAGCAGGCCCGGATCGCGGCTGAAGTGGGACAACACCCGCAACTCGATCTGGGAATAGTCGGCCACCAGCAGGAGGCGCCCCGGTCCCGCAACGAACGCCCTCCTCACCGTTCTCCCCACCTCGGTGCGGATCGGGATGGTCTGCAGGTTGGGATTCTCCGAGGAGACCCGACCGGTGGAGGTTCCCATCTGGTTGAACCGGGTGTGAATCCGCCCGTCCGTGCCGATCAGGGAGATGTACCCGTCCACATGGGCCGAGCGGATCTTCTCCAGTTGCCGGTACTCCAGGAGGAGATCCACCAGGGGATGGTCGAGTTTGCCCAGCACCGAGGCGTCGGTGGAGGGCTTCCCGGTGGCGGTCTTCTTCAGCACCGGAAGGCCCAGCTTCCCGTACAGGACCTCTCGCAGTTGCAAAGTGGAGTTGACGTTGAAGGATCCCCCGGCCAATTCGTAGATGCGCTGCTCCAACCCGGCGATGTCGGCTCTCAGCTTCTTGCTCAGTTCCAGCAGGTACTCCCGGTCCACGCCGATTCCGGCTTCCTCCATTCCGGCCAGCACCCCCACCAGGGGCAACTCCACATCCGAGAAGAGTTCCACCTCCTCCCGTTCCTCGAGTTCGGAGCGCAGCGGCTGTATCAACCGCGAGATGGCCTCGGCCCGCAGGCCGATCTGGTCGTAGCGCGGCCGGGGATCGAACGCCAGGCTCCCCTGGGCGGGACGTTCTTCCTCGGAGAGGTCCTCGGTGAGGGGCATGCCGATCACCCGCTCGGCCAACTCATCGAGTTGATAGCGGCCCGTGGCGGGATTGATCACGTAGGCAGCCAGTGCGGTGTCGAAATCCAGTCCCCGGAACGTCAGGTCCCGCTCCCCGAGCCACCGGATGAGAGTCTTGGCGTCGTGAGTCACCTTGGGGCGTTCGGCATCCGAAAGGACCTCCTCCAAGCCACCCACCAGGTCCTCGGGCACCAACGCCACCCGGCCTTCGGCTTCCCTCACGGCCAAACCCTCGAAGTGCTCGTCGCGCACCAACTCCAGCACCACCGGATCGAGTTCCAAGAGGCTCGAGACGGCTTGAGGCGTGGTCAGCACCCGCGTCTCGACCTCCACCCTCCCGACTCCCGGATCTCCACCACCCCCCACCCTCACCGACTGCAGGTCCGTCCAGAGGCTGAAGAACTCAAGAGAAGTAACCAGTTCCCGAACCTGCTCCGAATCCCAGGCGCGGCGAACCAGATCGGGGATCTCCACCTCCACCTCCAGATCCCGGCGAAGGGTCATCAACTGCTTGTTGAGCAGAACCTGGGAACGGTTGTCGGAGAGATTGGTGCGCAGCCTGGGTGTCAGGTCCTCAAGGTTCTCGAAGACCTTCTCCACCTCGCCGTACCGGGCGATCAGCCGAGCGGCGGTCTTCTCACCCACTCCCGGCACTCCCGGGAGGTTGTCGGAATTGTCGCCCCGTAGAGCGGCAATCTCCACATACCGGGAGGGGGGGACCGAATAACGTTGCTCCACCCACTCGGGGGTCACCTTCACGGTGTCGCTCACCCCCCGGCGGGTGTACAGAACCCTGAAGTTCTCATCAACCAACTGGAACACATCCCGATCACCGGTCACCGCCAGCACATCCCAACCCTGCGCGGTGGCGCGGTCCGCCATGGAAGCGATCACATCATCGGCTTCGAAGCCCTCCTTTCGAAACTGCGGCACCTCCAAGGCCTCGAGGAACTCCTCGAGAAGCGAGAACTGGGGAGCGAGCAGGTCGGGAGTTCGAGACCGCTGGGCTTTGTACTCGGGATACAGGTCGGTCCGGAAGGTCTGGCGGGAGACGTCCCACACCACCGCCAAGGCCTGGGGCTGTTCGTCGGTCAACAGCCTGATCAGCATCCTGGTGAATCCGAACACCGCATTGGTCACCTGTCCGGAGGAGGTGGCCAGATCCTTGGGAAGCGCATAGAAAGCCCGGTAGGCGATCGAATGCCCGTCAATCAGCGCCAGGGTTGACATCAGAGGTAGTCCTCGAAGGAACCCATGCGATCCAGGAGACGGTTCAGCTTGGCCTCCAGGACTTGGCGTCGGTAGTCGATCTCGTCCAGTGCCCTCTCGAAGCGGTCGACGTCTGCCAGGGCTCGTTCCGCCTCGCCCTGATGCATCGAGGAGCCGATCACCGCCGCGTCTCGCACCGCGTCATCGGCCAGGTGGCGGTGATAATCCAACTCCGCGGAGACCCGAGCCTCCTCCCGATCAAGGTGCTTCAACCGGTCGTTGACCGCGAACAGCTGCTTGGAGAGACGGCGCTTACCCATGGCGATTGAGGATATCGGAAGACTTTGCCTCCACTCCCCTCTACAATCGGATTGCCTGGCCGGGATGGCGAAATCTGGCAGACGCGGTGGACTCAAAATCCATTGGGGGCAACTCCGTGTGGGTTCGAATCCCACTCCCGGCACATATGTGACGGCTGCTGGTACGAGTAGGTGCCGACCATGCAGCGATGAACGTGGCGTCATCCCTTGTCGGGTTCACCGGAAGACGGCGCGGGGCGGGCTTTTCACCGGTTGTGCGTCGACGAGCCTTCCCGCCCTCCGGAGCAGTTCAGCACTCGATCTGCAACTGAACCATGCGTGTTGAATGGGGGTGTGGCAATGGCGGAATGGTAAACCCGGCTAGGAGCCAACGACGCTCAGAGTCTCTGTAACCGCCCAGCCGTCGGGCTCCTCGATGACACGGTATGTGACCCCGGTATAACAGACAGGACCGCACCAGGCATCGACCCTGACCGTTGCTCCATCCTCGTCGAACTCCGCATGATCCAGCGTAACGATGACACTGCCAGGTTTATACGGCGCTCCCCCCTCGCCATTGTCCTGTGCGAACCGATCCCGGTCATCGATGAACCTGAACGGCGGTGCGATGTCTTGGATTGCGGTGGAAATCTTAGATTTGATCTCGTCGGTAATTGGATCTGGCGGATCCGCTTTAGCCCCATAATGGCATGTCCACTCAACTCCATTGTGGGAGCATGTCCGGGGGAAGTGATCGACGATCAGTATTTCGCTCCGCTCCGTTAGGCGACCGACCGGAAACCCTCCGAATTCAACAAGCTGCCGAACCGCAGCGGCATAGATCGCTCCCTCCGCGTTGATATCCGCTTCTGTCAGCGAACCCCTCCCACAGGCCGACGAGAGGAATACTCCGACCAACACGACGCCTACCACCCGACACCTCACCTGCAACCCCCTCCGGGTTCGAACACGCTGTGAGTGTCCGGGTCAATGCCCATATCGGGATTTCCTCTATCTCTGTCCCACTTGGGAACATGTGATCATATTTCACTCTAGATGCCTGTAATGCCTGCCAGGCGCATCAATCGTTCCACCCGTTGCGACCCACCCCAATCCCCATACCGTGCCGCACCTCGGCTCAGCCACGCCGAGAACCGCAGGTGCCCCGGCGAAGCCTATGAATGGCGTTGATGGTCTCGGTCAAACGGGCGGATGATCTATTGCCGACCTATCAATCGATGGATCCTGGCATATCATTTGGGTATATTGGATCAATAGTTCGGTTTCAGCCGGAGCCACTACCGGGTCGGCGAGCACTCAGACAGGGGAATGTTGTGGCCAACAGTGGTGATGGTTGTGAGGGTCGGGAGGTGGTGGATGTCCAAGCCGTGGAACGGGACGGTCTTGCCACCGCCGGCATGGTGCCGGGGATCTTTGGGATCTGTCCGTCCTTCGGGTCGGTGGGACTCCGCCGCGGCATCAATCGGGGTCAAGCTGCGACCGGGCTGATCCTCGGGGTTTGCCTTCGCCTTCTTTTGGAATTATCTGATAGCAAGAATGGTGTTACTCGCATAGAAACCAAACTGAACCAACCGGCGAGACCGTGGGGCACGCAGAGTCTCTTGGCGGTTTGCGGGGGTGGGTAGGTTGATGTACAGCGCGGAGGCGTTCAGGGGGGACCTGTTCGGAGGGTTGACTGCTGCTGTGGTGTCGCTTCCGATGGCCCTGGCGTTCGGGGTGGTTTCAGGTCTGGGAGCCTTGGCGGGTTTGTACGGGGCTATCGCGGTGGGCTTCTTTGCGGCGGTCTTCGGGGGAACGCGGTCTTTGATATCGGGCCCTACCGGGCCGATGTCGGTGGTGATGGCGGTGATCGTCACCAGCTATGTCCGCAGTCTGACCGAGGTGTTCACCATCGTGATGATGGCGGGGATGATCCAGATCGTTCTGGGTTTGTTGAAGATCGGGCGTTTCATCGCTTATACGCCGTATTCGGTGATTTCCGGTTTCATGTCGGGCATCGGTGTGATCATTATCTTGTTGCAGACCATGCCGTTCCTGGGCGCGCCGGGCGCCGATGGCGGTCCAATCGGGGCGCTCCGTGCGCTTCCTGATGCGATAGCCAACATCAACACGAACGCCTTTGCGATAGCGGCGGTCACCCTCGTGGTGAGTGTGACGTGGCCGAAGCGTTTCCGCAGGATCCTGCCACCCTTCCTGGCTGCCCTGATGGCTGGAACGCTACTCGGACAGTTCTTGACCGGGACTCCGCTGATCGGGAGCGTCCCGACCGGCCTGCCCGAGGTGTGGTTGCCGGGTCTCAGCGTCAAGGTGCTGACCGAAGCGGTGCAACCGGCTTTGACCCTGGCGCTGTTGGGCGCTATCGATAGTTTGCTCACCGCGCTGATTGCCGATTCGATCACCCGCACCCGCCACAGACCGAATCAGGAGTTGGTGGCCCAGGGCATCGGTAATGCAATTTCCGGTCTCTTGGGGGGATTGCCCGGTGCTGGGAACACCCTGGGCACCGTGGTGAACGCCCGAGCCGGTGGGTTGACGAGAGTGTCGGGGATGACTTGCGCGGTGATCCTGTTCGCACTGGTCATGGGCTTGGGAGGCTTTGTAGAAGGGATTCCCCTGGCGGTCCTGGCCGGGATCCTGATGAAAGTCGGCTGGGACATCATCGACTGGAGGTTCCTTACCCGGATCCGCCATGTCAAGAGAGAGCAACTGGTGGTGATGATCACCACCCTGGGACTCACCGTCTTTCTGGACCTGGTCACGGCAGTGGTGGTAGGCCTGGTGGTGGCAGGGATGGCGAGTTCTCTGAAGTTGGAGAGTCTGGAACTGGACAGAGTGGTATCCGTGCCGTTGCTGGACGATAATTTTCTAGCGGACCCAAAGAGCTCTCACGAAATGGATCCATTCTCGGCGCGGGTCGGTCTGGTGGCGTTCAGGGGGATCTACACGGTTGCCTCTTCCAACCGGCTGGTCAGAACCCTGAGCGTGGACATCCAGGAACATGAGGTGGTGATCCTCGACTTCACCGAAACCGATTACATGGACGACAGCGCGGCCTTGGTGGTCGGACAACTGATCGATGTGGCATTGGCCGAGGACACCGACTGCGTGGTGATGGGCGCAGAGGGTCCGGTAGCCGACAGTCTCCACGCTCTTGACGTCTTGCGAAGGGTTCCCTCAGACCGGTTTGTATCCGATTTGGAGGAGGCCAGAGCGGTCTCCGTGGAGATCCTGGGGGCCTAGCCTGTGCGACAGGTCAGGCCAGACTCACCGGCGGGAAGGCCCGGTTCTTGGCGGATGGATACCGGCCGATAAGACATCTACCGGAGGTGGACAGAAGGGGATTGCGGTTGAATCGAAGGGGCGCCGATCGGTGTCGTTCGCCCCTCATAGCGGAGGAGGGGATCGATCCGAGGGAAATGGCGAGGCTGGGGCGGGTTCGTTAAGGTGTGGCCTTCCCCTACGGGCCGTCGGCGTCAGCCGGCCTCACGGGCGCGGTGTAGGAACACCTGAGGGTCTGCCACCCATTCTGCATAGCCGATGCGGAGGTTGTCTGTCAGGTAGTCGATCTTCTCGTCGAGACAGGCGCGGAGTTCGGCGTCGTCGACTCCGAGGGTGAACCCGCCCAGTTCGATTTCGTCGTCCAGGGCGGTGACGGCGAACCCGCCGCCCGAGGCATTGGCTGCGTCGAGGTTTCCTACTGCGCCTCCCGCCAGGGCGTCTATCCGGCCTGCGCGGAGGGAATCGAGGAGTTCTGATTCGCCGGTGTCGTCGCCGGGGTAGACCACTTGGGGCATGTGCTCTGAGGGCGGGTACAGGCGGCGCCTGTCCTCCAGCACAGGGGATTCGGTGGCGGCGTTGATGGTGTAGTCGGCGCTGCCGTCGGCCGTCACTGTCCCAGCGGGGGTCTCGATCCGGGTTCCGGCCGCGAGCGCTCCGGCGTCGTCCACCAGGTCAGTCAGTTCCAGGAGGCGCCGTTCCCCGGTGGTGTCCGCGAGTACTCCCACCCGCACATCGCTGGTCAGGTCGGCATGGGAGATGAGACGGCTCGCGTCTTCGGACCGAACCAGCAGAGACTGTCGGAAATGCACGTGACCGGAGGTGAACGAGACGACCTGCATCCCTTGCGCGTTGCGCGTGCGCGAGTCGAGGATGGTGATCCCGCCTCCCACGATGTCGTACTCGGGACCTCCCGAACGCAGCCAGATGTCGTCCCAGGGGCCGATCCCGTGCCGGGTGAAGGACAACCCTGCTCCCTCCATCGCTTCCAGGGCGGTCAACAGGTCGGCTTCATAGCCCAGGTGGGTGTTGAAACCCCGAGAGGACGGGTCGGGGTCGGCGCTGTAGCTCACCGGCGCAAAGAAGGCGTAGAAGCCGAAGTTCAGAACGCGGCCTCCATCAGTACACGGCTCGGATGAGGCTCCGCCGGGCGAACAAGCGACAAGGCCCACAGCCAACGCACCCATGAGGACCATCCGGAGAGAAACTGGTAGAGCTCTGGGCCGCATCCCTAGCCGCCCCACTCGGTATGAGCCGACACAGGCGCTGAGACATTACGACACCCACTATCAGGCAGCAGGAGAGCCATTTCACCTAACGCACCAGTGGTCACCATGTCATCAACGACACCGACATTGAGATTGTTCAGCATCGTAGCCTTATGTGCTCCTCAGTTGATCCTCCCGGGTTCCCTTCAGGGGCCTGAACCGCGATGACGGTTGCGGTGGCTTCGCGACCGCCGCCGAATACAAACCGGCTAGTTGAGCACCACCTCGGGTATCAGTTGGGCGCCGCTCCTGCGATAGATCGCCCACAGACGGCCGGACCCATCGAGGATCCGGGTCGGAGCGCCTTCCTCGAGGGGCGGAAGAGACTCGGCGGACAGGCGCCTACCGTGGCGGACCATCTCCAATATCGGGGCATCAACCGTCCGGGCCACGATGTCCGCCAAGCCCTCGGACGGCGACAGCATCCACCCCTCCCAATCCCGGAGTTCATCCGGACCGGGGGCGACGCCCGCCTGCTCTCCCACCGAGAGGCTTCCCACCCGGGTCCGACGCAGGTCCACCAGATGGGCTCGACCCCCGAGCGCCCTGGCGATGTCGTCAGCAAGGCTTCTCACGTAGACGCCCTTCCCGCACACCACCCGGAAACTCACCAGTGGATGGGACCCGCGCCGGAAGTCGGTGACCTCCAGGGATTCCACGAAGACCTTCCGAGCCTTCCTTTCCACTTCACGGCCCTCTCTGGCCAGTT
Organism: Acidimicrobiia bacterium; assembly: GCA_965204615.1. Classification (GTDB taxonomy): domain Bacteria; phylum Actinomycetota; class Acidimicrobiia; order Spongiisociales; family ZC4RG35; genus Bin76. The sequence continues at coordinate 617,495 of OZ242000.1, forward strand.
CATAGAGGCGCCGGCCCTCCACCTTCAGCGCCGAGACCATGGGGGGAACCTGGCTGATCTCCCCCACGAAACCCCCCAGGACCCCGTGCACGTCCTCCCGGGAGACCGGCATCTCCCCTCGCCAGACCTCCTCTCCGTCGGCGTCCAGGGTGTCGGTGGCCACCCCGAAACGAGCCACGGCCAGGTACTCCTTCTCCAAGGGCTGGAGAAAACGGATCAGGCGGGTCACCCGTCCCACCGCCACCACCAGGGCGCCGGTCGCCATCGGGTCGAGGGTCCCGGCGTGTCCCACCCTCCGGATCCCGATCGCCCGTCGCACCGCCGCCACCACGTCATGGGAAGTAATCCCCGAGGGCTTGTCGAGGACCAGGAACCCCTCAGGCAAGCGGGACTCTCTCCAGCACCGCTGCCGCAGCTTCGGACGGGTCTCCTGGGAATCCGAAGCCGCCCGCGTTGTGATGTCCCCCGCCACCCAGGGCCCCGGCGATCGCCCCCACGTTCACCTCACCCCGCGAGCGGAGGCTCACCCGAACTCCGCCGTCGGGGGCCTCCCGGATCAGCATCGCCACCCCCGCCTCCCGGGGAAGGCGAACCAGGTCGATGAGGAGCTCGGTCTCCTCGCCGTTGAGGGAGGCCGCCTCCAGGTCGTGGGTGTAGAGGACCGACCAGACCACTCCCCTGTCGGTGTCCAGCCGGGCCCGGGACAGCACCGCCCCGGCCACCGGCAATAGCCCGAAGGGCTCCTCTTCGTAAACGGCCTGGCCGATCACCTCCGGGCGTGCGCCGGCCTCGAGAAGCCGGGCGGCCAGCCTGTGGGTGCGGGGCGTGGTGTTGGAATACTGAAAGCGTCCGGTATCGGTCACAAGACCGGTGAGCAGGCACGTGGCTACCACCTCGTCCACCGGCCACCCCAACGCCGTGATCAGGTCATGGACCAACTCGACGGTGGCCGAGACGTCGGGATCGATCAGGTTCAGGGTCCCGAAGCCGTCATTGGAGATGTGGTGGTCCACCACCACCAGGTTCTCCGCCTCCTCGATCATCCAGTCCAGGTCTCCCAAGCGGTCCGCGGACGCGCAGTCGAAGGCCAGCACCGTCTTGGGGGGGTCGGACCGGGACAGGGTGGGGGACAGAAGATCGGTCGGGAGGAACCGATAGCGGCTCGGGACGGCGTCTGAGGAAGGGATGGCCGATCGCACCGTCCTTCCGGCCAGGCGGGCGGAGGCGGCGAAGCCCAGCATGGACCCGAGCGCATCCCCGTCCGGTCGCTCATGACAGACCCCTCCCAGCGAGTCGGAGGAGGCTATCACCTCCGCGGCTCTGCGAATCCGTTCCGGGAGTCCCCCGGAGCCGCTCATCGGTCTACCTCCTGACCCGGCCGGGAAGCACCCCTCAGGAGGCTCTCGACCTTCATTCCCGAGATCACGCCCTGATCGGGGCGGAACTCCAGCCGGGGGGTGTACTTGAGCCTCACCTGGGAGGCCAGGAGCGCCTGGAGGCGTCCGGCCGCGGAGGTGAGTCCCGCTCCGGTCTCCTCCAGCCTGCTGACATCCGAGGCCGAGAAGAACACCACCGCCCTGCGCAGATCCGGGGAGGTCTCAACACCGGTGATCGTCACCCCCGACAACCTGGGATCGGAAAGACCGTGCACCTCGGAGGCCAACACCTCCCAGACGATCGAGTTGACCCGTCGCATGCGGGGAAACCGGTCTGCGCCCATCTCTCATCCGGCCCCGGGTTCGGGACGCTCGAGGTAGGAGATAAGGACCTCGGTGACATCCACGTCGTGTCTCCGGTCGAGGTACTGCTCGGCTCGTTGCATCAACCGCTCGAGTTCCCGGCGGTCAGGCGCCACCAGCGCCACTCCCAAGCCGGCCCGGCGCCAGAGATCGTGATGGTCAACCTCCGCCACCGAGTAGGAAGCCGTCCTCCGAAGGCCTTCCACCACCGGACGGAGCACCGATCGCTTCTCCTTGAGGGACCGGGTGGCGGGAAGCGAGAGCTCGAACCGCATAGCCGCCGCCTCCATCAGGTGCGAGCAACCTCCCTCACGGTGAACGCCTCAATCAAATCACCCTCCTTGGCGTCGTTGTACCGCTCAAGGACGATCCCGCACTCCAGGCCGAAAACCACTTCGTCGACATTCTGTTTGAAGCGGCGAAGGGAGGAGATCGATCCCGTGTAGATCACCACGTCGTTGCGGTAGAGGCGGACATCGGCGCCGACGGCCATCCGTCCCTCGGTGACGAGACAGCCCGCGGCCACGGCTCTCGGCACCCGGAACAGAGCACGCACTTCGGCGACTCCCAGGATGTCCTCGTGACGCTCGGGAGCGAGCCTTCCCACCAGGAGTTGTTCCACATCATCGAGGAGTTCGTAGATGATCGAATAGGAACGGAACTCGATCCCGCGCTGGCGCGCTTCCCGTGAGGCCTTGGATTCGGCTCGCACGTTGAAGCCGACTATCACCGCTCCGGTGACGTCGCTCAGATTGACATCGTTCAGATTGATCCCTCCCACCGCGGCGTGGACGATCTCTATCCGCCCCTCGTCTCTCTTGATCTTGCCGATTGCCTCCCGGAGAGTCTCGACAGAGCCGTGGGTATCTGCCTTGACCACCAGCCTGAGTTCTCCCTGGGTGGACTGAAGCTGTTCAAGGTGGGAAACGAAGCGGTCCCGGGCGGTGGGCATCTCCATCCTTATCTTGCGCTCCCGGTCAAGATCGGCCTGGTCGGAGGCCAACTGGCGCGCCAGACGCTCGTTCTTGACCACCTCGAAGCCGTCCCCGGCTCCCGGCACCCCGTTCCATCCCATCACCAGCACCGGCGTGGAGGGCCTGGCGGTGGAGACCCTTTGACCGGCGTGGTTGAACATGGCCCTCACCCTTCCCGACACGCCCCCGGCGACCAGTGCGTCGCCCCTCTTCAGGGTGCCCCGCTGCACGATCACGGTCCCCACCGGGCCCATCCCCCTGTCGAGTCTCGATTCCACCACCACGCCGGAGGCAAGCGGCTTGGGCGAGGCCTTGAGTTCCTGGATCTGGGCCATCAGATCGATGGTCTCCAGGAGTTCCTCCATGCCGTCGCCCTCGGTGGCCGACACTTCCACGCTCGGGACGTCCCCTCCCAGTTCCTCGGTGATGACGTTGTGCTCGGTGAGCTTGGTCCGGACCGCCATCGGATCGGCGCCCGGCCGGTCGATCTTGTTGATGGCCACCAGCATCTCCACCCCCGCGGCCCGGGCGTGGCTGATCGCCTCCACGGTCTGTGGCATCACCCCGTCGTCGGCGGCGATCACCAGCACCACGATGTCGGTCAACTCCGCTCCCCTGGCGCGGAGGGTGGTGAAAGCCTCGTGGCCGGGGGTGTCGATAAAGGTTATGGGATGTCCCTCCACGGTGGCCTGGTAGGCGCCGATGTGCTGGGTGATGCCCCCCGCCTCACCCGAGACGACGTCGGTGCGCCGAAATGCGTCCAGGAGGGTGGTCTTCCCGTGATCCACATGACCCATCACCGTCACGATGGGGGGCCGTTCCACCAGGTCCCTGGGATTGTCGGCGGGCACCTCCCGGAGCCGCACCACCGGGATGTGCTCGGGGGGCGATTCGATGACATCCACCAGCGCCCCGAAAGTCTCCCCCACCTCGGCCATCAGTTCCCTGGGCATGCGCTGGCCGGCGCTCACCACCCGGCCCATGCCGATCAGCCGGGCCACCACCTCCCCGACCGGGGCGCCGAGAGCCCCTGCGTACTCGGCCACGGTGGCCGTGTCCTCCACCTCCACCAGCATTTCCTCCTCGGGCGGGGACGGCTCCGGCTCCTCTCGGACCGGAGGGGCGGGCGCCTCGGGCGGTGGCGGCGGGGGGGGCGCTTCCACGACAGGCTCGGGCTCTGGCCGGGGCTCGGGTTCGGGGGGCGTCTCCGGCTCTCCCACCAGCGCGAAGCGGACCAGTTCCGCCTCCTCGGTGGAGATGGTGGAGGATGCCGCCCTCACCACCAGGCCGATGTCCTTAGCCTGCTGTATCACCTGCTGGGACGAGAGCCCCAGTTCGCGGGCGATCTGATAAATCCTGACCCTGGCCATGGTGCTGCAGACCCGCCGGTCAGGCGGTGGGTCTATTGGTGCCGGCGGGCCTCGCCGGAGATCCTGCCTTCACCCGCGCTCCGCTCTTTTGCGCTCCGCCATCCGCTCCCGGGGAGGGGGGAGGCTCATCGGAGCGGATATCGATCCGATACCCGGTGAGACGGGCTGCCAGACGGGCGTTCTGTCCCTCCTTGCCGATCGCCAGGGAGAGCTGGTGCTCCGACACGATCACCTCGGCGCTCTTCTCCTCCTCGTTGATCCTGACCTCGCGGATGCGAGCCGGGCCCAGTGCGTCGGCGATGAAGGCGGCCACGTCCTCCTGGTACTGAACGACGTCCACCTTCTCGTTGCGCAGTTCCTTGACGACCTGTTGTACCCGCGAGCCGCGGGCGCCCACGCAGGCGCCGCGGGGATCCACGTTCGGATCGTGGGAGACCACCGCGATCTTGGTGCGATGTCCCGGTTCACGGGCGATCGCCACGATCTCCACCACTCCCTCAACCAGTTCGGGAACTTCCAGTTCCAAGAGCCTCCGCACCAGGTCGGGATGGGAGCGGCTGACGATGATCTGGGGGCCCTTGGGTTCGTTCTTGACCTCCAGGATGAGCGCCTTGGCCCGGTTGCCCCGGTCCAACAGTTGATGGGGTATCCGCTCGGAGGCGGGCATCAGCGCCTCGGCGTTGCCCAGGTCGAAGATGATGTAGCGCCCGTCGACCTGTTGCACTATGCCCGTGACCAGGTCTCCTTCCCTACCCTGGTAGGCAGCGTAGATCTGCTCCCGCTTGGCGATCCGAAGGCGCTGGGCGATCACCTGCTTGGCGGTCTGGGCGGCGATCCTGCCGAAGTCCTGGGACTGTTCCTCCCACTCTCTTGTCACCGCGCCCTCCTCGTCGAGGGTCTGGCCGAACACCGAGATCTCGCCGGACTCAAGATCGATGGTCACCCGCGCCTCGTCGGCGGTGCCGGATGTCCGTTTGTAGGCTGAGACCAGGGCGTTGGCCACCGCGTCCAGGATTGTCTCGACGGGCACTCCCCGCTCTCTCTCCAGAAGTTCCAGAGCCTCCATCACCTGATAGTCGATCTTCACGAGCGGTTCTTCCCCTTTCCCGGTTTGGGGGCGGCGCCCCAGCGGAAGATGGTTCGGGCCGAGAGGACGGTGCCGTAGAGGAGGTAGCGATCCTCACCTTCCACCGAAAGCTCACATCCCTCGCCGTCCGCCGACATCAGGCGTCCCCGTAGACTGCTGGTCCTTCCTTCGGTGCGGACCTTTATCACCACTTCCCGGCCGACCGCCTTCTCGAAATGACGGGGAGTCCGCAACCGACGCTCGAGACCGGGGGAACTCACCTCCAGCCGATAGGGCCCTTCGAGGTCGGTCTCGGCGTCCAGGAGTCGGGAGAGCCGCCGGGAGGTCTCCGCCAGCCGGTCCAGGTTGATCCCTCCCTCGGCGTCGACCACCACCCGCAGGATGCGTGCGCCACCGTGTCCCAACAACTCCAGGGAGTCCAACTCCAGGTGCTCGGCCTCCAGGTAGGGGCCGACCACAGCCCAGAGCCTGTCGGCCGCGGTCATCTTGGGCAGGGTGCCGGTATCGCGCATAATCAGGGTTGTCTCTCCTTCAATCGTCAACCTAGTCTAACCCTCTCCCCTGGGGGCGGGGAGGTTGGATGTTCAGGCGCTGTTCAAACGGAATTCAGCCATGAACGAAGCCAGGCGCGCCGCGCTCTCCACCTCCAGGCCGGCATAGAGGCTGGCCCGGCATCCCCCCACCGACTTGTGACCCTTGAGTCCCACCAACCCGGCTGCGTCGGACTCCCGGAGGAAGCGAGCCTCGGCTTCGGGAGTGGGAAGCCGGAAGACCACGTTGGTGTGGGAGCGATAGCGCCGTTCCACCGGGTTGCGGTAATACCCGTCGCTCTGGTCGATCACGTCATAGATCAACCGGGCCTTGCGGGCGGTGCGTTCCTCCAGTCCGGCTACTCCCCCCAGGTCGAGGAGGCGCCTCAGCATCTTGCCCATCAGGTAAATCGGGAACACCGGGGGCGTATTCCCCAGGGAGTCCTTCTCGGCGTACCACCGATAATCGAGGATGCGAGGAAGGACCGCGGAGATGCTCTCCAGCAGCGAGTGCCGGGCGAACACCAGCGCCATCCCGGCCGGAGCGAGGTTCTTCTGCACTCCGCCGTAGACGAGTTGGTACCGATCCCAGTGGATGGGTCGGGAGAGGAAGTCCGAGGACATGTCACACACCTGGGGAAGGTCCGCGTCCACCGACTCCACCATCCTGATCCCGTCGATGGTCTCGTTGGACGTCACATGGAGGTAGGACGTGTCCGGCCGGATCTCGATCTCATCGGAACGAGGCATACGGGTGAACCCGTGCGGCGTGCCGTCCCAGGCGCAGTAGGCGTCACCCCACTTCCGGGCGTCTCCCAGCGCCAGGGATCCCCAGGAGCCGGCCTTGACGTATGCTCCCCGGGTCTTGTCCTCCAGGAGATTGAGGGGGACCATGGCGAACTGCATGGTCGCCCCGCCGGGTATGACCATCACCTCGAAGTCGTCCGGAGCGCCCGACACCTCTCGCGCCAGCGAGAGTGCCTCCGCGTGGACGGCCGAGTACACGTCGGATCGGTGGCTCATCTCCAGGACGGACATCCCGCTTTCAGAGAAGTCCAGGAACTCGTGTTGTGCCTCCTCCAGAATGGGCAGGGGAAGTGTGCAGGGGCCGGCGCCGAAATTGTCTACTCGCATGAAGCCAATTGTCGCAGAACGGGCGCAAAACCTGAAACCATTACCCGGACCTTCCTAATGTTCCCCGCATGTACCGCTACAGCGGACGGCAAGTCCTGAGGGTCGGCCCCCTCCTGACCCATCGGGTGGAGGATCGCCTGGTGGAAGAAGCTCCCATGGAGCTTCGCATGATGGGAGTCCCCATCGCGGTGGTGATGCGCACCCCCGGCCAGGAAGAGGACCTGGCGCTGGGCTTCGCCATCACAGAAGGGATCGTGGACGGCCCGGCGGAAGTCGCCCGCGTGCGTTCGATCGGCACGGGGGATCGCTACGAACTGGAGTTGGCCGAAGGTGTGGTGATCGATCCCGAGCAGTTCCGCCGCAACACCTACACCTCGTCGTCCTGCGGGGTGTGCGGGAAAGCGTCCATCGACGCGGTGCTGGTGGCCTCCCGCCCGCTTCCCGCCGGACCCGAACTCACCCCGAAGGTGATCACGTCGCTCCCCGACCGCCTCCGCCGCGGGCAGAAGTCGTTCGCGGCCACCGGCGGATCACACGCGGCAGGGTTGTTCAGCCCCGCCGGAGACCTCCTGGTGATCGCCGAGGATGTCGGGCGCCACAACGCGGTGGACAAGGCCATCGGAGAGATGGCTCGCAAACGATGGCCCTTGGGGGAGTTGATCCTGGCCGTCTCGGGGAGGATCTCCTTCGAGATAACCCAGAAGGCCGCGGTGGCGGGCATCCCGGTGGTGGCCGGCATCTCCGCCGCCTCGTCACTGGCGGTCGACCTGGCACAGGACGTCGGGATGACCCTGGCCGGGTTCGTCCGGGGAGAGGAGATGGTGGTCTACGCCGGCGAGAGGCGCCTGGGACGGGACGCCTCTACTTAGTCTGTCCCGCCCTCCGCAGCGTGGCGGTTTGGTATATGTTTTCTCAGGCCTGCGTGAGGCTGCGCTGGTGTGTCACAGCGCCATTGCATGCTGGCGGACATGCAGACAGGACTGAACGGCCCGGGTACCGACCAGGCGTGGGGGTCGGCCCCCACGCTGTCGGTCAGCCAAGCCACGGTGTCGGAGCCTCGCGACCGGTACGGTCCCCGATCCGCGGGAAGAGCCAACTGTGAAAAACCCGGACCAGCCCGCGAAACAGACCCCCTCCACCGAACGGCTTCCATCCCTCCACCAACCCAAACTAACTAACAGCCATTCTAACCCCACCGTCCGAGAACCAGAGCTCGACCCGGCAGAGATCGGAGCTATTCGGGTTCAGATCCCAGCGACTCTTCCTCTTTAGGGGAATCGGATGAAGTTGGCATTGGCTGGGTTGGCGGATTGGCGTGCTTGCAGTATGGAGTCTGGTGCATCCAACAAGCCATCTTTCTGATTACAAACAGATCACCAAACCACCAGATCGGACCCGCGAAACCAGCAACAAATCCGAGTAGTGTTCCCCAGCCGCCATCGTCAAGATCAACCCATTCGCTAACTAGCGTGCCCAACGCCGCGCCGAAGAATATCCAAATGGGGAACAGGGCGACAAGGATCAACTTCACTACACCCTGGACTGGCTGGCCTATGTACATTCTCCCGACACCGGGAAAGAAGAACGCCAGGATGAAAGCTATGTTCGGATCAGGCTTCATGGCTGTGAGGTGTTACCAGTCCTTCTTCCGTTAGGGAGGGGTGGCGACAACGGCGCGGGTGATGCTTTCCGGACTCTCGGGGATGGGTGCAAGTGGGTGCTATTCAACCGGGCGCCCACGCTTGCGACCTTCGGGTCTCGCTATGGTGTTCATGGGTTAATCCTCCGAAGAATCCCATAGTCTGGGCTTTTCTCACAGTTCAGACAGGTGACCTCCTGCCATTCGCGAGTGAGGCGTTTCACGGGGATGAGAAACTTGTGCTGGTCGGCCTGTGCACAGGCCGCGGGGGCTTGCGTCCAATATCTGAGGGTCACAGGAAACCTTCGACTGTCAAGGTGGATCTTCTTCTCACTCATCTAATTGCGCTCCAAAAGATAGGTCGGGTTCGGCCTGGAACTGGTGGTGGTCATTGGCGCAACGATGATAACAACCAAGCAGATTGACATGAACCGCACCGGGATTTTCGAAGAGCGAGGCGTGTCTCCACTTTTGTGGGTCGGAGGTGCGTTTCAGTCTCCTTGGTGGTAGGCCTTTGGCCAACTGGTTAGGTTTGGGTCGGGGAGCGGGGATGGGTGAGGCTAATCGGCGCTTTTCCTAGGTGCGAGCGGCTCAGTGAACCAGTTCCAAGGCGGCCTGGGCCCAGCGAATGGGGGCGTGGAGGGATCCGTTACTGGGCCGTGGCCGCCTGTTCGTATGCGTCGGTTAGCGCCTCCAGCAACTTCTCGTTGAATTCGCGGATCGAATTGCCCTGACCGACCTGGGTATTGGCCAGTTGCTCGATTCTCTGTATGGAATCAGGTGCCTTCCTCTTGAAGACACTGCGCCAGAACTGGATCGACGCGCCCCCGTCATTCCAGATAGTTACCAAACCACGCCTTTCGACGATCAGCCGGGGCAGGAGCGTGAACCGCCTAGCTCCCTTGCCCTCATATGTCTCGAGGGTGACGTAACCTCGAGCCTCAAGACCGCGGGCCCACTCCAGAAGACGGTGGAGCGCCTCATGGCTTTGTGGAGGTGCCTGATTGATGGTGGCCTCAAATCTATCGCTGCCGCGATAGAGAGTGCCGGAGTCCTTACGGCGCGTCTTCTCAACGGTTACCTCGTGCCGCTCCGGCGTCACGCGCTGTGGCAGCACCGCATAGGTGCCGCCGACGTAGAAGGAGTTGACTGCGACCAAGTCGATCACAAGCTTGTCAGTCACGTGCTCCAGGTAGGCGACCAATGTCATCAGTTCCGCCGGCACGTCGTCGAGGACAAAGACCAACCGGAACCGGCCCTCTCGCAAATGCTCTTCCACAGCCGCCGTGAACTCGTCAACATCGAAAGCGTCCTCTTGAGCTGACCTGACCGCGTCTACAAGCGTCGCATGGTCGCGCTGGCGAAGTTGGTTGCGTACGCGGTCCTCAAGTTGCTGTCGACTCATGCCATGAAGACTCGCGGCATAGGCCAGGATCTGTGCAACGACCGCGCGGCGCGCCTCGTTGTTGTAGGCAAGCTTGACTTCGACGATGACAGGCCGCCCCGATGTCTCGACGCCCAGCAAGTCGGCATAGCCCGACCCGAGCAGCACTTCCCGGCCGAGGATCACCAGCGTCGGTGTCCCAGACAGCGGCAGCATCTCCGGTGTCTTCTCTATTAGGTCATGGAGCGTCGCCTCGTCAGCAAAACCCTCCGGCGAACTCAGACTCCAGCCCTCGCCGCTCTGCGTCCAGATCCCTGGCATCGTCATGTCCCGGTTCGCGTCCTCTGAGGGGTCCAAACGGTCCGAAGCCCACTCCGCCTCACTATGGGGCGGCATCGGGCGACCCGCCAGTACCTGATCTCCGCTAGCAGTTTCTTGAGGGGCTGGTCGGGGTTGCGCACTCCCTCAACGATCCTACTCGCCAGCCGGTTGGAGAACGCCCGGGGGCCCGTCCCGGCGTCGATCAGCGTCTCCAGGTTGGCCCTGGCCTGTTGCTCCTCCCGGTGCCTGCGAGTGTGAGTGATCACCACGGCCGCGTGGAAGGCGAACATCAGCAGCGTGTCCTCGTCCTCATAGGTGTCCTCCAGGTAAACTCTCCTTTGTCGGACAGGTACAGGTTGCCGACATGGCGTCTCCGATGACGGCTGGGCGCGCTCAGGAAGCTCTTTACCGGTACCAGAGGGGCACAACCCGGGGAAGGCCCTCCGACGCGATGTGGGAGGAGAAATCCGCCATCCTGAGAGGTTCGGACATCCCGGTCAGATAGCGGAAGAACCCCACGCGGCCCGGCAGGTCAACGAAGAGCCAGTGCTCTGCACGGTGACGCCTGAGGTGACTAACGCCTCCATTGGTCCGTCACCGCTTTTGGGCGCCCCACTGGCATGCCCATTGAGAGCAGCCCGCGCCACGGCTTGCGCATCGTTGGCATCCGTTTTGCCGTACCCTTCGCAGCTGGCGGTTCGGGCGGTGCACCTCGACCACCTCGACACCGATGCCCATAAGGTGGCGGGCCAGGCCGACGCCATAGCTACCGGTGCTCTCCACCACCCGTATGATCCGACCCCAACCAGTTGCCCAACAGCTCATAGCCAGTTGCGTCGGTTAGGAACGGCGCCAACGCCAACACGCGACTGGCCGTCTCCACCACCACCGCTAACATGAACATCACGGTGGGTCAGCGGTTTCTCGCGACGATTAGAAGGGTTACCTTGCGCAGCGTGTGGCCCAACGAAGAGGATGATTTCACACCGTGGTTGGCAGACCACATAACTGAGCTTGGAGAAGCCTTAGGCATCGAGTTGGAGACGCGGGAGCGCGAATCGCCGGTTGGCGGCCGTTCTGTGGACATCCTGGCGACCGACGGCAGCGGCCGTCCGGTGATCATTGAGAACCAGCTCGAGTACAGCGACGGTGACCACCTGGGCCGGCTGCTGATCTATGCCGCGGGTAAGGACGCCGATGTAATTATCTGGATCGCGAAGGAGTTCCAGGACGAACACTGGCAGGTCCTGCAGTGGCTCAATCAACGGACCGGCACACAGACCAAGTTCTTTGGTGTCGCTATTGAAGTGTGGACGATCGACGACTCTCGGCCTGCCCCACATTTTCGCGTTGTGGCGGCTCCGAACGACTGGCGGAAACGAAACGTCGTCCCGCGATCTCCGAGGAGATACCGCGAATTCCGGGTACGGCTGGAAGAAAAGCTGAGATCAGAACCTGATCTTCCTCTCGGACCGGGCAAAGACCCCCGTAACAAACCTTGGCTGGCCATTAACCATGTTGACGGATTTAACTACTCGATTGACTTTCCCGACCGGATCTATTTCTCGTTGCAACTGTCCGCCAAGCACCAAAACTTGGATTGGTGCCATTCGGCGTTCGACCGGCTCCAGCGAGACAAGGATCGCATCGAAGAACAACTGGGTGAACTGATGTGGGAACGCCGGTGGCAGGGGAAGCGGGGCAGCACAATTGTCAGCCGCTACCCGGAGCACTTTTCGGACCTTACGGATTCCTGGGCCGAAGTTCACAGCTGGGTAATCGAGAGATACCGTCTCTTCCGGGAAGTGTTCGAGCCGTACCGACAAGAGTTAATGTCTAGTCCACTGTCCCGTGCCACGGGATCATCCTGAAACTTAGAGACCAGAATCTCGCGACTTTTGGGGCCAAGGCCCACCTTTCTGCCTCCGGTGTGGCGCTTGTGTTGGACTGAGGATTCCTTGCGGGGACGGGGGATCACTAGGCGACCGACAGGGCGGCACTAACCAGATCGGCCACGCTGCCGGTGACCTCGGCCGTGGGGACGTCGATGGTCTTCAGATCGGCGCGGGTGGTGAGTTCCACGAGGCCCTGGGCCAGTCCTCGCGGGCCGACCGTGATCCGGTAGGGGATGCCGATCAGTTCGGCGTCGGCGAACTTCACTCCCGGCCGTTCAGAGCGGTCGTCCAAGAGGGCCTCGATCCCCGCTCCGCGCAGTTCCTCGTAGATGCGTTCTCCCACCGCCAGCGTTTCGGGGTCGTCGGCGCGCAGGACCGTGATCACCACGTGGTAGGGAGCGACCGCCACCGGCCAGATGATCCCTCGCCGGTCGTGGGAGAACTCCACCACCGCCGCCATGGTCCTCTCCACCCCGATCCCGTAGGAGCCCATCACGATGGGGGTGGACTCGCCCTGCTCGTTCTGGATGTTGGCGCCCATCGCCTTGGAGTATCGGTCGCCCAACTTGAAGATGTGCCCCACCTCGATCCCCCGCCACACGTCGAACGTCCCGCCGCACTCCGGGCACTTCTCGCCTGCGGAGATCCCCCGCAGGTCGGCCCACCGGCCCACGTCGATGTCCCGCGTCACGTCCACAGAGGTGAGATGCCAGTCGTCCCGGTTGGCGCCCGTCACCAGGTTGCGCCGTCCCTCCAGGGCGCGATCGGCGATTATCGGCAGGTGCTTCACCCCCACCGCCCCCAGGCTCCCCGGATCGGCGCCCAGACAGGGGCGTATCTCCTCTCGGTGGGCGGGGCGCAGATTGGCGACCCCGAGGGTGTCCACCAGCTTCTGCTCTACCAGTTCGTGATCTCCCCGGAGAAGCACCAGTGTGAGCCGGCCGTCCACCATGTAGACGAGGGTCTTGATCTGTCGGTCCTCTCGGGCCTGATCGGGGTGAGCGTCGGCCAGGGCGCGGATGGTGCGGATTCCCGGCGTGGCCAGCGGCTGGGTCTCCCCCTGGGTGGGACCGTCGTCGATCTCCGGCACCACGGAAACCGCCCTCTCCAGGTTTGCCCGGTAGTCACAGCCGTCGCAGGTGACGATCCAATCCTCCCCGGCCGGGCTGGGGACCATGAACTCGACCGACTCGGACCCGCCCATCGCTCCCGAGGAGGCCGCCACGTCGAGAGCTTCGAGCCCGCAACGGCGGAAGATGGCCGTGTAGGCCCGATGGTGGTGATCGAAGGCGACGTCCAGCCCCGCCTGGTCCACGTCCAGCGAGTAGGAGTCCTTCATGGTGAACTCCCGCACGCGCAGCACCCCCGACTTGGGCCGGGGCTCGTCGCGGAACTTGGTCTGGATCTGGTACCAGACCTGGGGAAGATCCCGATAGGAGAACACCTCCCCCGCCAGCAGGGCGATCACCTCCTCATGGGTCATGCCCAGGCAATGATCCACTCCCTTCCGGTCCTCGAAGCGGAACATCTCCTCCCCCATGGCCTCCCACCGTCCCGACTGGCGCCACACCTCGGCGGGATGGAGAGCGGGGAGGTGCACCTGCTGGCCCCCGATGGCGTCCATCTCCTCCCGGATGATCCGGTCCACCTTGGCGCGGACCCGCTGCCCGAGAGGCAACATGGAATACTGGCCGGCGGCCAGCTGCCGGATGAATCCTCCCCGCAGGAGGAGGCGGTGGCTGGCCGCCTCGGCATGGGCGGGATCGTCCCGCAGGGTGGGTATGAACAAATCGGACCAGCGCATCCCCGGAAAGATACCGCCTCCGACAACCCTGCGGTGTCAGTGGGTGGGTACATCGCGGATCCCCGGGTGCGGGGACATTACCCTTTACGGCGGGTGGTTGTGAAAGAAGGAATGGAAGTCGGCCTGATCGGCCTCGCGGTGATGGGACAGAACCTGGTCCTCAACCTGGTCGATCACGGCTACCGGGTGGCAGTCCACAATCGCACCACCGCCACCACCCACCGGTTCCTCGCCGAGGAGGCGGCCGGCCTTCCGGTCAGGGGCGCCGACACCCTGGAGGAGTTGGTGTCCACGCTGGACCGTCCCCGGAGAATCCTGATGCTGGTCAAGGCCGGAGCGCCGGTGGATTCCTTCATGGAGCGACTCCTCCCCCTCCTGTCGCCCGGGGACGTGCTGGCCGACCTCGGGAACTCCTTTTATCGGGACACCGCCCGCCGGCAGGCCCGGGCCGAGGCCGAAGGGGTCCACTACCTGGGGGTGGGGGTGTCGGGAGGAGAGGAAGGCGCCCGGCACGGACCATCGATAATGGTGGGAGGCAGCCCGGAGGGATGGGCCCTTCTCAGAGACCCCCTGACCGCCATCTCCGCCAAGCTCGCAGACGGGACCCCATGCTGTGACCTGCTGGGACCCGAGGGAGCGGGTCACTTCGTGAAGATGGTCCACAACGGCATCGAATACGGGGACATGCAACTCCTCGCCGAGGCATACCACCTGCTGAAGTCCACCGGGATGACCCATGGGGAGATGAGCGAGTTGTTCACACGCTGGCGGGCAGGTCCCCTGGATTCCTACCTGGTGGACATCACCGGGGAGATCCTCTCCCGCCGGGACGACGATGGGAAGCCGCTCCTGGAAAAGGTGCTGGACCTGGCTTCCCAGAAGGGCACGGGGCGGGACACCGTCAAGGTCGCACTGGATCTGGGCCAGCCCATGACGCTGGTGGCCGAAGCGGTGATGGCCCGGGCGGTCTCGGCCCTGAAGGAGGAACGGGTCACGGCGTCCCGGCGACTGGGAGGGCCCGGCGGAGGTCCGGCAACCGGGCCGCAGTTGACAGGGGACCCCACCCGGCTGGCCGGCTGGATCCACGACGCTCTCTACGCCTCGAAGATCATCTCCTACGCACAGGGGTTCATGGTCCTCCAATCCGCCGCCCGAGAGTTCGGGTGGGAACTCGACATGGCCCGGATCGCGGAGGTGTGGCGGGAGGGATGCATCATCCGAGCCCGGCTCCTCGAAGAGGTGATCGCCGCCTTCCGTTCCGACTCGCCCCCCGCCAACCTGTTGCTGCATGATCACTTCAGCCAGGCGATCGGCGCCACATCCGAGGGATGGCGGCTGGTCGTCGCCAAGGCGGCCCTGGCCGGCATTCCCGTTCCCGGATACTCCTCCGCCCTGGCCTTCTACGACGGATATCGCTCCGAGCGGCTTCCCGCCAACCTGGTGGCGGCGCAGCGTGACTACTTCGGCGCCCACACCTATCAGAGGACCGACCGCCCCCTCACCGAGTACTTCCACACCGACTGGTCATCCCCCGAGGTGGCCGGGGTATCGCAATGAGCGCCCAGGACCCCCACCGGCTGCCCCGGACGGCGATCCCCCGCCGTTACCAACTGGTGATCGAGCCCGACCTCGAACACTTCACCTTCCGGGGGAGCGTGGAAGTGGAACTGGAGATCGCCGACGAACTCTCGGACATCGTCCTCAACGCGGTGGATCTCGAGATAGAGCGGGCCACCCTGACCATCGGGGAGAGCGGCGCCGGCCTGGACGGGGCGGTCAGCTACCAGGTCGAATACCAGCGGGCGACCATCAGCTTCCCGGGAACGGTTCCGGCCGGCCGAGCGGTGCTCTCCATGCAGTTCACCGGCGTCCTGAACGACCAGTTGCACGGGTTCTATCGCTCCACCTTCACCGACATCGACGGGAACACCCAGGTGATCGCCACCACCCAGTTCGAGGCGACCGACGCCCGGCGGGCCTTCCCCTGCTGGGACGAGCCGGAGTTCAAAGCGGTGTTCGGGATTACCCTGGTGGTGCCCACCCACCTGATGGCGATCTCCAACGGCTCTGAGATCGGCCGGACCGCCAAGGGACCGGACAAGGTGGCCATCACCTACGCCGACACCATCTCCATGTCCACCTACCTGGTGGCGTTCGTGATCGGCGACTTCGAGGCCACCCCGCCGGTGGACGCCGACGGCGTCCCGGTGCGCATCGTGGCGCCGCGGGGCAAACTCCACCTGGCCGACTACGCCCTCGAATGCGCGGTCTTCTGCCTCCGGTACTTCCGCTCCTACTACGGGATCCCCTATCCGGGTGACAAGGTCGATCACCTGGCGGTTCCCGACTTCGCGTTCGGCGCAATGGAGAACCTGGGATGCATCATCTACCGGGAGACCGCGCTGCTCACCGACCCCGAGACCGCCACCACCGCGGAGTTGACCCGCATCCTGGACGTGATCGCCCACGAGTTGGCTCACATGTGGTTCGGGGACCTGGTCACCATGAGGTGGTGGAACGGGATCTGGTTGAACGAGGCATTCGCCTCCTTCATGGAGATGAAAGCCACCGACGCCATGCGCCCCGAGTGGAAGAGGTGGCTGACCTTCGCGGGCCTGGAGCGGCCCTGGGCGTACGGGGTGGATTCTCTGGCCAGCACCCGGCCGGTGGAGTTCGAGGTCAACTCCCCCGCCGAGGCCAACGAGATGTTCGACGCGCTCACCTACGGTAAGGGCTCGGCGGTCCTCCGGATGATCGAGCAGTACCTGGGCGAGGAGACCTTCCGGGAGGGAGTGGGCAACTACCTCACAGCCCACGCCTACGGGAACACCGACACCGCCGATCTGTGGACAAGCCTCGACCGGGCCTCGGGCCAGCCGGTGGGAGAGATCATGGACACCTGGATCTACCAGGGGGGATACCCGCTGGTGGAGGTGACCGAGAGCGGCGAGGGTGTGGAGATATCCCAGCGGCGACATCTCAAGATCCCCGCCGGGGACCCGACCGGGTGGCGGATCCCCATCCAGTTGAGGGGAGAGACCGCCGAAGGGGCTTTCCACGCCAACCACCTGCTCACCGATCGCCGGGCAACCGCCACCACGGGCCTGCGACCCTCATGGATAGCCGCCAATGCCGGTGGGCACGGGTTCTACCGGGTGCGCTACTCGGACCGGCTCCTCCGGGCGCTGGTCGCCAACCTGGGATCGCTCGGCGACCTGGAGCGCTTCTGTCTGATCGATGACGCCTGGGCCCTGGTGGAGAGCGGAGACATCGATTCGGCCTCCTATGTGCAACTGGCCTCCGCATACCGGGAGGAGACCGAGTTCGTGATCTGGACGACGGTGCTGGGCGGCCTGGGCGCCATGGACCATCATCTCATCACGGAGGCCCAGAGGGCCCCCTTCTCCGGTTTGGTCATGGAGTTGATCGAGCCGACTCTCGACCGCCTGGGCTGGGAGCCCGGCGCCGGCGACAGCGATCTGACCCGCCAGCTCCGCGGGCTGACCCTGGGAAGCGCCGGGAGGCTGGCTCGCAGCTCCGAAGTGGTTGACCGCTCCCGGGAGGTGTTCGAGCAATGGCTCACCGACCCCGGAGGGATCGATCCCGAAGTGGCCCAGGCCTGCCTCTACACGGTGGCGGCCACCGGCGACCACCACACCTACGAGCGCCTGTTCTCCCTCTATGAGGAAAACGACTCCCCCCAGGAGAAACTCCGGTTCCTGCGCTCGCTCACCTACGTCGAGACCCCTTCCAGCGTCGACGCCACCCTGCAGGCGGTGCTGGACCGGACCATCCGCACCCAGGACGCCTCATGGGTGGTGGGAGGGATGTTCCGGCGCACCGGCACCGGCGCCTATGCGTGGGAGAAGGCACAGGAAGTCTGGGCCGAGATCGTGGCGGCCCTTCCCCCAATGACGGTCCGTTACCTGGTGGACACGGCCCACAATCTCTCCGGTCCGGGGATATCAGACGAGGTGGCGGCCTTTCTCGAGGAGGCCGACATACCCGGAGCGGAGAAGGCCAAGGCCCAGGCACTGGAACGGCTCCGCGCCTACGTGCTCCTCAGACAGCGCCAGGCGGGGCCGTTGGCTGCTTACCTGGCGGACCTCTGAGCCGACGCACAAAACCCGCTCCCCATGCCCGTGCAGGCCTACCTACCCCGGCGCCGTCATCGGGAGACCTGTCTTGGTAGTGGCCATCTGAGGTTTCCCTGTTTTGACGGACCGGTGATGGTGGGGATATCACCCACTTTGTAACAGCGAGAGGGTATCCTGCCGCGGTACTGCAAGTGCAGCGGATCGGGAGGCAAACCGAGGAGGAGAAGAAATGGTAAGGGCAAGAAGACCTATGTTTCGTTCGAAGCCCCCTACCGAACGGCCAGTTACACATGCCCCGGCCAACGTGGCTACCAGTAGCGGGGACGGCGATCCCAACAGCGAGTCACCAACGCCAGATGTTCCTGTCGAGGAGACGCCGCCGCCAGAACCAGAGATGTACGAATGGGTCAAGAGGGGTCAGTAACGACCAGCATCGGCAGCTTCATCAATAACGAGCGTGACTGGGAACTTAAAGCGCAAGAGTCTTTGATAAACCGGGGAGCCCACGTCTCTCGCTTTTGTTTGACCGTTGCCCTTGCAAGCGCCTCTTTGGTTGTGGCTCTACCCGAACTACTGGCGACAGCAGAGGGAGCGTGGCAGTTCTGGACCTTGGGTCTTTCAGTCCTGATGCTGGTTGCGGCTGGTGTCTCGGGGCTCTTGGTGGGCCGGGTTGTTCGCTTCCCCAGGGTGCGCGCCGAGTGGCTGCTGTGGCAGATCAACCATGGTGACGGTACTGTGCCACTCGATCCTGATGTCCGCTACCTGAGCAGTTTGAGGGAAACCAACACCGGGAACGCCCGCTACCTGCAATGGGCGATGCGTTGGATGTGGATAGGCACTGTTCTGGCAGTGGTAAGTCTGCTGACGCTCGCGTACCAGACTGCCTTAGGTCCGCCCCTTGTTGCTGACCCGGTGACACAGGGACCCACAATCCTTGCAGTGAGAGCCTCTTGGGCCGTGTAGACGCGGCCGAGTCCTGACCCACACCCGCCGGACGGACCGTTCAACAACCCGGGGGTGATGCGGAAGCCAATCCCCCGGCGACGGAGGCCGGTGGTTGGGAGGTTGGCTCAGCGAACCTCCGCCGAGGCTCCGGCGCCTTCCAGCTGCTTCTTGGCTGCGTCGGCCGCGGCGGCGTCCACACCCTCCAGAATAGCTTTGGGGAAGGCGTCGACCAGTTCCTTCGACTCCCGGAGGCCGAGTTTGGTGATGGCCCGCACTTCCTTGATGACCGCGATCTTGGCGTCACCGATGGCGGTGAGCACCACGTCGAACTCGGTCTGCTCGACTTCTTCTTCCTCTTCGGCCCCGCCGGCGGCCGGTACTGCGGCCATCGCCACCGGCGCGGCGGCAGTCACATCGAAGTGCTGCTCGAAAGCGTCGAGGAAGTCCTTCAATTCCAGCACGGTCATCTCTTCGAAAACACTCAACAGTTCGTCTGTGGTCATCTTTGCCATTTCAGTTCCTTTCTTTTCGTATCAAATCTCAGGCCGTGGCGGCCGACTCCTTGCGCTCCAGGAGTTGGGAGAACGCACCGGCCGCCGAGCGGGTGAAAGAGGCCAACATCCCGGCCGACTTGTAGAGAGGCGCCGAGAGGCCGCCGGCGACCCTGGCCAGAAGTTGGTCCCGGGATCCCAGGTTGCCGAACTCGGCCACCTGGTCGACACCTATGAACCTCCCGTCCATGATCCCCCCCTTCAGAGTCAGATTGCGGTACTGCCGGGTCTGCTCTCTCACGGTCCGCGCCGCGGTCAGAGGATCGCCTTCGGCAAAGACCAGGGCGGTGGGCCCCGAGAGATGGTCCGAGAGGCCCTCATGGCCCATCTCCTCCATCGCCCGCCGGGCCAGCGACATCTTCACCACCCTCATACGGGCGTCCTGTTCCAGAAGGGAACGCCTCACCTGCTGGACTTCCTTTACGCTCAGCCCGCGGAACTCGGTGAGATAGATCGCGTCCACGGCTGAGATTTGGCTGCGGATGGTGGCCACCCGCTCCACCTTCTCGGCTCGGCTCATCGGCATATTCGGTCCTCCAAGGAAAAACCCGGCAACCTCAACCAGAGAGAGCCGGGCGTAAAAGCCGACCTGCGCGGGCGGGATTCTCTCCCCTTAGGCCTGGTGGCGACCAGCGGTCTCGGGCCGAGGTGCGGTGATTGGTGTTGTGGTTTACATTTTAGGGCAGGCCGGTGTACCGGCAAAACCCCTAGTTGGCCTCGGTCAGTTCGTCCAGTCGGTTCACGTCTATCTTGACTCCCGGACCCATGGTGGAGGAGATGGTCAGAGACCTCATGTACCTGCCCTTGGCGGCAGCCGGGCGGGCCCGGTTGAGTTCGTCGGCCAGCACCGAGAGATTCTCCGCCAACTTGGCGGTGCTGAAGCTCACCTTGCCGATCACCGCATGGACGTTTCCGTAGCGGTCGGTCCGGTACTCGATCTGGCCGGCCTTGAACGCCGAGACGGTGGTGGCGAGATCGTTGCTTACCGTGCCTGCCTTGGGATTGGGCATCAGGCCGCGCGGTCCGAGGATCCGCCCCAGCCTTCCCACCCGCGGCATCATGGCGGGGACGGCGATCGCTATGTCGAAGTTGAGCGCCCCGCCTTCGGAGATCTCCTTGATCAGATCGTCCGCTCCCACTATGTCGGCGCCGGCATCGACGGCTTCGCTGTGCCGCTCCGGGGGTGCGAACACCGCCACCCGCACGGTTCTCCCCGTGCCGTGGGGGAATGAGACGTTTCCCCTAAGCATCTGATCGGCCCGGCGCGGGTCGACCCCCAGCCGGAAAGCGGCCTCCACCGACTCGTCGAAGCGAGCGGAAGCCATGAACTTGACCAGGTCCAGGGCCTCGGTTGGAGCGTAAGCCGACGCGCGGTCGTACCTTCGCATTGAGTCCTGGTAGCGCTTGCCCTTCTTAACCATTTTCTACCTCCGTGGTCCAGGCGGCTCGAGTTCCCCGAGCCTCCCACCGGCGTATTCGTTCGGGTCTTCTAGTCCTCGATCTCGATCCCCATGGAACGAGCGGTCCCGGCCACTATCCGCATGGCCGCCTCCACATCGTTGGCGTTGAGATCCGGCATCTTGATCTCGGCGATCTCCTTCACCTGCGCGGAGGTGACGGTCCCCACCTTGGTGATGTGGGGTTCGCCCGATCCCTTCTCCACCCGGGCGGCCTGGCGCAGCAGCGAGGCGGCCGGGGGCGTCTTGGTGACAAAGGTGAAGCTCCGGTCCTTGTAGATCGTGATCTCGACCGGGATGATCGAGCCTCGCTTGTCCTCGGTGGCGGAATTGTAAGCGCGCACGAAGTCCATGAGATTGATCCCGTGCGGGCCGAGAGAGGTCCCCACCGGAGCCGCGGGCGACGCCTCCCCGGCGGAGAGTTGCATCTTCACCTTGGCGGTTATCTCTTTGATGGCCATCTTGTTTGGACTCCTGTTCAGGCCGCTTCTAGTTTTTCTGGATGTCGGCGAACCCCAGTTCCACCGGAGTGTCCCTGCCGAAGATCTCCACCAGCACCACCACCTTTGACTGGTCGAGGTTGATCTCCTCGATGATGCCGCTGAAGTCGTTGAAGGGACCGGACACCACCCGAACGGTCTCGCCCACCTCCCAGGCCGGTTTGAACCGGGGCTTGGACTTGGCTCTCGTCTCCTGGAATCCCAGCATCCGCTCCACCTCGCGACGCGACAGCGGTGGCGGGCGGTTCTGCTTTCCCATGTTGGAGGCGACGAAACCCGTAACTCCCGGCGTCTCCCGCACCGCAGCCCAGGAATCGTCATCCAGCCACATCCGCACCAGCAGGTACCCGGGGAAGACCTTCTTGGGAACCGTGACCTTCTTGCGGTTGCGGATCTCCACCACGTCCTCGCGGGGAATGTGCACATCGAAGATCCGACCGGAGAGACGGAGCCACTCGACGCGTTTCTCCAGATTGGCCTTGACCTTCTCCTCATGACCGGAGTAGGCATGGATCACATACCAGTCTCCGGGAAGATCATACGGGCTGACCGGCGACTCCTCCTCGATCTCGGCCACCAGCGTCTCGGTCATTGCCGGCTCAGCCACTTCCGATACCTCCCAGGAGGGTGAGAACAATCTGCTTGAGGGCAATGTCGAGGCCGAAGATCACCAGAGCCAGGATCACCGAGGTGGTTATGGTCACCACGCTGAAGTTCACCAGTTGACGGCGAGTCGGCCAGGACACCCGCGACAACTCCGTCCGCACCTCCCGGAGAAAGATCACTATCCGGGTGTGGAGGGGAGGTCGCTGCGCCGCCGGCCTCTTGCGCGGGGTGACCGCGCGTTCGGCCCGGGCGGATGGCCGCTTGTCTTGGGACTGTCTTTTCTGCCGCCGCTCCTCGCGCTCTACGAGACGACGCATCTGTCGGTTCATGCTCAAGCCGTTCCAGGTTTTGAAATTGAACGATCGTGACTGGTTAGCAGGGGTGGCGGGACTCGAACCCACAACCTCCGGTTTTGGAGACCGGCGCTCTGCCAATTTGGAGCTACACCCCTCAGGGGGTTATCAGCCTCGATCGAAGTATACCCCGGCGGATCCCGGTATTAAACCCACTATGGCGCCGATCGCCTCCCAGAGAAGGTTCAACCGCCGCCTTTGACCCGCCGGCTCACGGTCCAGGCAACCACCGAGGCTACTCCCACCACCGCCGCGGCGACCGCCACTTTCTCGGCGTTGCGGGCCGTATCGAAGTCGGGATAGGAGTCCGCCACGTCGAGACTCCCTCTCACAGCCGGCATCAACCCGGCGGGCGCCGGCATCAGGTTTCCCTTCATCCCGGCCAGAGAGCGATGGATCCGACCTTCGATGGCGCTCTCGGCCTGGCAGCGCAGGCACTGGTCGGCGTGTCGGGCCAGGAGGGTCCCGCTGGTCTTCCGGTCAACCGCGAAGAACCGGACCAGGGGGCGGGTGGCCCAGCAGACGGTCGACTGCATCAGCTTCACGGGGAGTTCTCCAGAATGGTTCGCAGGCGCTTTCGGGCCCGGTGAAGACGGACCTTGGAGGCGGAGACCGAGATGCCCAGCGCCTCGGACACCTCCGCATGGCTCCAGCCGTAAACGTCCCGGAGCACCACCACCACCCGCGCACGCTGGGGAAGCGCGGACAGCGCACGCCGCAGCCTCCCTCGCAGGTTCGCCGACTCCAGGGCCAGCTCGGGATGGCTGAACGTGGAGAGGGGCGCCGCGGCGTTCTCCACCAGATCCAACGAAGACTCCCGGGCGCGCTTGCGGCGGCTCAACTGGCTCCACGCAACGTTGACGGTGATGCGATAGAGCCACGAGGAGAACCGGGCCTCTCCCCGGAACTTGCCGATCCCTCGCCAAGCCCGGAGCAACGCCTCCTGGGAAATGTCAGCCGCCAAGTCGCGATCTCCCGCCAAACGCATCGCCAAGGTGAACACCTCATGCTGGTGGCGCTCGGCCAGAAGCGAGAAGGCATCCTGGTCTCCCGCTCTGGCCCGGGCCACCAACCGGTGCTCGTCGTCTCCTATGACCGGATAGGCGCTCATGGGGTTACAGGGTACCGAGAGGGCCGGAACCGCTCTTCGGGGGACTTCAGTCCCTTGCGGCTTCGACGGTGGCGGCTATGAGAGTCTTTCCCTCCGACGCCAGGGTGGTGGAAAAGCGCAGCCCCTGCGTGCGACTGCCCCGCACCTCGGCAGGGACGCCCGGTCGGAGGGGTCGGCGGAAGCGAAACCGCGCCCGGCGGAGAGGCGCCCGTCCGGGCACCAGGCGGGTAACGCCCTGGCAGATCCAGGCGGCACAGGCAAGGCCGTGAACAACCACCCCGGCCAGTCCCGCTCCCACCGCCGACTGATGGTCCCAATGGATGGGATTCCAGTCCCTGGTGGCGGCCGCGTAACGGACCAGGTCCGCCCGACTCGCCGACTTGTTGAGAGCCGGGATCTCCTCTCCCTCTCCGGGAAGGCCCGCCGGGAAGGCCCGCTGGTTGGAGGCCCTGTGACCCGGCGGGGGCTCCGGTTCCTCCGCCCCGCTCCGTGCGGGGGGTTCACCACCCGCTATCAGGAATGAAGAGTCCCCCTCCACCACCGGTTCCCCGCCGCATCCGGTCATCTGAAGGTCGAAATTCACGAACCACACCCCCCGGCGGTGGCGGACCCGCCCCACCTTGCCCTCCACCGTCCACTCCTCCCCCGCCGCAAGCGGCGCCATCCACCGGAAAACCTGTTCGCCATGGACGGCTGCGCCTCCCTCGGCACGTATTGCCGGATGGGAGAGAAGCTCGGGAGCCACCGCAAAGAGCGCGGCGCTGGCCAGCCCGGGAGGTGCGACATCGATCCAACGATCCGGGTCGTCACCGGTGACCTCAACGTAGGAACGAATCCTCTCCCGGGAGATCCGCAGCGGCGCGGGACCGATGACCATTCCCTCCAGGTCGGAGACATCCATCTTGTTCCCTAACGCCCGAGGGGCGCCGGCATCCCCCGCCTCAGCGGGTCTCCCGGTGGGATGTGTGAACACGGCACCACCGGCAGTACTTCCTCAGCACGAGTCGGCCCTTTACCAGGTTGCGCCGTTGCGCCTTGTCGCTCGGGTTGGCCCTCCCGCGGGTGGTCACATAGTTGCGCCGTTTGCAGTCGGTACACGCAAGCTTTATGGGAGGTCTTTTATCACTTGGCATAGGGTCCTACTGCTTTCTCTTCTATTTGGTAATTCCGGCTGTTTGTTATTTGGTGATTTTGGTGACCCGACCAGCACCCACCGTACGACCACCCTCACGAATAGCAAAATCCAAACCAACCGACATCGCAATCGGAGCAATCAACTCCACAGACAACTCAACATTATCACCAGGCATCACCATCTGCACACCACCAGGCAACAACACCGAACCAGTCACATCAGTCGTACGAAAATAAAACTGAGGACGATAACCCGAAAAAAACGGATTATGCCTCCCACCCTCCTCCTTCGTCAACACATACACCTGCGCCTCAAAACCAACATGAGGCAAAATCGACCCCGGAGCAGCCAACACCTGACCACGCTCCACCTCCGACTTCCCCACCCCCCGCAACAACACACCCACATTATCCCCAGCCCGCGCCTCATCCAACAACTTCCTAAACATCTCCACACCAGTAGCCACCGAACCACGCGTATCACGCAACCCCACCACCTCAACAGCCTCACCAACCCCCAACACACCCTGCTCCACACGACCAGTCACCACCGTCCCCCGACCAGTAATAGAAAACACATCCTCAATCGGCATCAAAAACGGACGATCCACATCCCGAACCGGCACCTCCACATACCCATCAACCGCATCCAACAACTCCATCACACCATCACCAGCACCAACATCACCCTCCAACGCCAACAAAGCAGAACCCCTCACCACCGGAACATCATCACCCGGAAACTCATACTCCGTCAACAAATCCCGAACCTCCAACTCCACCAAATCCAACAACTCCACATCATCCACCAAATCACACTTATTCAAAAACACCACCACCCGCGGCACACCCACCTGCCGCGCCAACAACACATGCTCACGAGTCTGCGGCATCGGACCATCCACCGCCGACACCACCAACACAGCCCCATCCACCTGAGCCGCCCCCGTAATCATATTCTTAATATAATCCGCATGCCCCGGCATATCCACATGCGCATAATGACGCAAACCAGTCTCATACTCCACATGCGCAATCTGAATCGTAATCCCCCGCTCACGCTCCTCAGGAGCCCGATCAATATCATCAAACCCAGTAAACACATTCACCCCACCAACCCGCTCAGCCAACACCCGAGTAATCGCAGCCGTCAAAGTCGTCTTCCCATGATCAATATGACCCATAGTCCCCACATTCACATGCGGCTTCACCCGCTCAAACCTCACCTTACCCACAACCAAACACCCCCTTTTCTGTTCCTTTCATAGCCTGCTTTCTTTCCATGTAGCGGCGGGCAGACTTGAACTGCCGACCTCTCGATTATGAGTCGAGCGCTCTTACCAACTGAGCTACGCCGCCTCTGCCCGTCTTCGCCAAGGCCCGACGGGAGAGCCCCCTTCCGGATTCGAACCGGAGACCTCCTCCTTACCATGGAGGCGCTCTGGCCGTCTGAGCTAAGGGGGCATCTTTCGCCTTGCGGGAAAGCCAGTGCCGGGAGAAGGATTTGAACCTCCGAAGGCATCGCCGGCAGATTTACAGTCTGCTCCCTTTGGCCGCTTGGGTATCCCGGCCTGCTCAGGGCTTTCCCGAATGGGATATCTTAGCGCGTCCGCCTCCGGATTCGTATTCCGTATTCCCCCGCCGCGGTCTGTATCTGCGAAGAGCCCCAGTCTGTATCTCAGGAGAACGGATGGGCCATCTCCTCCAGAGCAGCGATCCGGGATTCGATGGGCGGATGGGTGGACAGGAGTTTCATGATGCCCCCTCCTCCCCGCCGGGAATTGCTCTTCAGCGGGTTCTCGATGTAGAGCTGGCTCACCGCGTCGTTGACCCGCATGGGGATTCTCTCGGTGGCAATCCCGATCTTCCCCAGGGCGGAGGCCAATAGCAGCGGCTGGCCGGTGAGATCCGCTCCGGAACGGTCCGCCTGGTACTCCCGGGACCGGGAGATGGCCATTCTGATCAGGATGGCCGCTATCGGAGCCACGATCATGGCCACGATCATTATGATGGCTCCCGCCTGGTTGTTCCGGTCACGGCCCCCGCCGCCGAACCAGAACGCCATCCGGGCAAGGATGGTGAGAGCAGCCGCAATCATGGCCGCCACCGACGAGATGAGGATGTCGCGGTTGCGGATGTGGGACAGCTCGTGAGCCAGCACGCCCTCCAGCTCGCCGGGGCTCATGATTTGCAGGAGTCCGGTGGTGACCGCCACCACTCCGTGGCGGGGATTGCGGCCGGTGGCGAAGGCGTTGGGCTGGGGGGAGTCGATCAGATAAATGCGGGGCATGGGCATCTCGGCGGTCTCGGACAGAAAGCGCACGATCCCATAGACCTCGGGAAGCTCGTCCTCTGTGACGGGTTTGGCGCGGCTCATCGCCAGCGCCATCTTGTCGGAGAAGAAGTAGGCGCCCATGTTGAAGAGGGCGGCCAGCCCCAGCCCGAACCAGAAACCTCCGTTGGGAAAGAGAGAGATCGCCACCCACCACAGGAGGGTGGTGAGGAGGGCGAGGAGCACCACGGTTTTTACGTTGTTCATGCCTCCCGCGAAGTCTATATCCGGCGGCGGGCTATCAGGACTCGAAAGTCTCCGAGCCCCCGAGGGTGGAGGAGGGTCTCCGCTCCGATGCGAACAGAGCGCACCTCGAGGCGACGCATTTCGTCTCCCGACCGGGCCAGCTCGGTCTCTTCCTCCCTGAGTCTTCGGATCCGCTGTCGGAGACCGAGACCTTCGAGCAGGTCGTCCTGACGATGGATGGAGACGGTGGCGCCGGCCGCCCGGGCGGCTTCTGCAACCGATGTGAAATTCAGATCGGCGGTGATGTCGGTCCTGCCCGGTTCGGCCAGGGGATGGGGGCCCAGGTGATGGGCCCGATAGGTGCGGAGGGTCCCGTCCCGGCGGCGGCCTTCCAGGCCTTGGGCCGTGTCGCCGTAGTCCAAGACCACCAGGGCTCCCGTGACGAGGCGGCCCAGGGCCTCGGTCACCCACCGCCCGGCCGCCAGCTGGCACTCCACCATCCCTCCCTCGGGGGTCGGACCTGCGAACCTCTCCAGCCAATCCTCCACCTCCGGGCGGGCCGGGGACTCCACCCATCCCAACTTGTCTCCCCGGTGGCCGACCCGCAACTCCCGCCAGCCGCCTGCCCTGCGGCGGGCCAGCGCCATCGGGAGGTTGTCGAGAAGTTCGTTGGCGAAGATGAATCCTTCAATCCTCTCGGGAAGGCCGTCCAGGGACTCGACCACCCGTCCTTCTCCCACCAACTCCACCAGCCTTCTCCGCGCGGGCGGGGACACCTCCACCGCCCACGGGTCGGCACGCTCGCCGAGGGTCGAAAGCAGCGGCCCGAGCAGCGACCCGGATCCCGCCCCCGCGTCCACCACCGTCGGGCGGGCGAGGCCCGCTCGGGACGACTCTCTGATCACCAGTTCCGCCAGGGTCTCCCCGAACAGCGGACTCACTTCGGGGCTGGTCAAAAAGTCCCCACCCTGGACCGACCGGAGCCGTTCCCCGGTGAAGTAACCGCCGTCGGGGTGGTAGAGGGCCAGTTCCATATAGACATCGAAGGGGATGGCGCCCTTCTCCCGGATCCGCTCGATTACAAACTGAAGCACTGTGGTCGGAGGATCATACGGGCCTCCGATGGTGCACCGTCTGACACCTCTTGGCGGGCGGGAGCGGCACCCTGTTGGTAGCCTTTCCTGTTGAACTCGAAGAACGCCGCCTGTTTATCAACTCCGGGGAGGAGGTCTTCGTCCAATGTCCGAGTTGGCCCATTCGGACCTGAAAGAACAAGCCCGCCAAAGAGTCACCGACCAGCGACCCCATCTTGAAGAACTGAACCTCTGGCTACACGACAACCCTGAAACCGCCTATGAGGAATACCGATCCTCCGCGCGTCTCGCCCAAACACTCGAGGGCTACGGTTTCAACGTCGAGTACCCGGCCTACGGACTGGACACTTCCTTCGCGGCCCGATCCGGCCAGAAAGGGCCCGAGTTGGTGATCTGCGCCGAATACGATGCCCTGCCCGGCATCGGCCACGCCTGCGGACACAACATCATCGCCTCGTCCGCAGTGGGTGCCGGACTCGCCCTCCGACCGCTCACCGACGAATTAGGTTTCCGGGTCACCGTCCTGGGCACCCCCGCCGAAGAGGGCTATGGGGGAAAGGTGGACTTGATCAATGCCGGGGCCTTCAGTTACGCTGCCGCCGCCATGATGGTCCACCCCTCACCCCGAGACGTGGTGGACCCGACATCTCTGGCCGTCAGTCACCTGGAGGTGGCGTTCCATGGGAAGGAGGCTCATGCCTCTGCGTTCCCGGAGAAGGGCATCAACGCTCTCGATGCGTTTGTACAGTCTTATGTGAATCTGTCCACCCTCCGCCAGCACATCCTGTCGACCGACAAGATCCACGGGATCATCACCGACGGCGGGAAGGCACCCAACATCATCCCCGCCCTGACCAGGTCCAAGTGGTATGTCAGATCCCAGAGCTACGAACGACTGCAAGTCCTGGAAGAGCGGGTTCGGTCCTGCTTCGAGGCGGCCGCCCAAGCCACCGGATGCCGCGTGGAGATCTGGGACTACGGACACCGGTACGCCGAGTTGAACCACGATCCGCTCCTCGTCGAGTTGTACGCGGCAAACTCTGAAGCCCTGGGACGCGACCCTCTCAGGGGCGCGGAGATGCCGGTGTCGGAAGCCGGCTCGACCGACATGGGGAACGTCTCCCAGATCGTGCCCTCCATTCACCCCAGGGTCTCCCTCCACTGCGCTCCCATCGGGAACCACCAGCCCGCCTTCACCAGCCAGACCATCACCCCCGAAGGCAACCAGGCAATTTTCGACGCGGCGGTCGGCATGGCCTGGACCGCCATCGACCTGGCCGCCGGAAACCTCTGGGAACACCTAGGAGACACCTGATCCAAATCCCAGCCGGCCAACGGCCACCGATGTTCAGAGTGCCGAAAGTCGCGAAAATCCGGGTCCCCCTTTGGGAGCCCTCCCCACCACCACCTTTCCATGGTCGGACGCCTCCGTCCAGCCCTGTCTGGGCTGGGGAGTCGGGACCTCCTATCCGTCGACGCGGTCCGGGCCACGTCTGGGCCGGACCGTCTCGGTGTTTGGCTCATATCAGTATGAAACGCTGGTGGGACAAACCCAACCCGCAAAGAGCGGAAAGATTCACAGGCTGCACCGCCGCATGGAGTTGGTTGCCGAGGACCATCATCCGATCCAATGTGGTGCAAAGTAAAGGGACCCTCGCCGGAGCGAGGGTCCCTCTCTGGGTTTTGGGAGGTTCTGTCGGAGGGACTAGAAGTCCATTCCGCCGTGGCCGCCGTGCTCGCCGCCCGGCATCGCCGGCTTGTCTTCCTTCTCCTCGGCGATCAACGCCTCGGTGGTCAACAGCAGCCCGGCGATGGACGCGGCGTTCTGCAGGGTCGAGCGGGTGACCTTGGCCGGGTCGATAATCCCCGACGCCATCAGGTCCTCGTACTCACCGCTCGCCGCGTTGAAGCCGACGGTGGTGTCGCTGGAGCGCACCCGCTCCACCACCACGCCGCCCTCGTATCCGGCGTTGAAGGCGATCTGGCGAATGGGCTCTTCGATCGCCCTGCGCACCAGCGCCCGGCCGGTCCGCTCGTCAGAGGTGGCGTCAGCCAGTTCGTCGATGGCGGTCTGTGCCCGAAGCAGGGCCACTCCGCCACCGGGGACCACGCCTTCTTCCACCGCGGCACGGGTGGCCGAGACAGCGTCCTCGATGCGATGCTTCTTCTCTTTGAGCTCCACCTCGGTGGCGGCGCCCACCTTGATGACCACAACTCCGCCCGAGAGCTTGGCGAGCCGCTCCTGGAGCTTCTCGCGGTCCCAGTCGGAGTCGGTGTTCTCGATCTCCCGCTCGATCTGGGAGATGCGGGCCTTGACGTCGCTCTCGTCGCCGGCCCCGTCCACGATGGTGGTGTCGTCCTTGGTGATCACAACCTTCCGGCAGCGGCCCAGCATATCGAGGGAGATGCTCTCCAGCTTGAGACCGACCTCCTCGGAGATGACGGTGCCGCCGGTGAGTATTGCGATGTCCTGCAGCATGGCCTTGCGCCGCTCGCCGAAGCCGGGCGCCTTCACCGCCGCTGACGAGAAGGTGCCCCGGATCTTGTTGACCACCAGGGTGGCGAGAGCCTCGCCCTCCAGGTCCTCGGAGACCACCAGCACCGACTTGCCGCTCTGCATGATCTTCTCCAGCACGGGCAACAGGTCGTTGACCGAACTGACCTTCTGGTTGGCGATCAGCACGTAGGGATTGTCGAGCACCGCTTCCTGGCGCTCGGGATCGGTGATGAAGTACGGGGAGATGTAGCCCTTGTCGAACTGCATGCCCTCTGTGAACTCGAGTTCCAGACCGAAGGTCTGTCCCTCTTCCACAGTGATGACTCCGTCTTTTCCGACCTTCTCCATTGCCTCGGCGATCGTGGAGCCAATGCTGGAGTCGTTGTTGGCCGAGATGGCCGCCACATGGGCGATCTCCTCGGACGTCTCTATGTCACGGGACAGCGACTCGATGGAGTCGACCACTCTGTTCACAGCCTGCTCGATGCCGCGCTTGAGTCCCATCGGGTTGGCGCCGGCGGCCACGTTGCGAAGACCTTCCCGGACCATGGCCTGGGCCAGGACGGTGGCGGTCGTGGTTCCGTCGCCGGCCACATCATTGGTCTTGGTGGCCACTTCCTTGGCAAGCTGGGCGCCCATGTTCTCCCACGGGTCTTCCAACTCCACCTCTTTGGCGATGGTTACACCATCGTTCGTGATAGTGGGTGCGCCCCACTTCTTCTCCAGCACCACGTTGCGGCCGCGTGGCCCGAGGGTGACCTTCACCACATCGGCCAGCTTGTTGACGCCGGATTCCAGCCCTCTGCGGGCATCTTCATTGAATCTCAGGTTTTTAGCTGCCATATTCAACTCCTCCCTGAACTACTTGACCACGGCCAGCAGATCGTTGGCAGAGAGAACCAGGTAGTCGACTCCGTCGACCTTCACCTCGGTGCCGCCGTACTTGGAGTAAAGGACCTTGTCGCCTTCGCTCACGTCCACCGGCATTCTCTCTCCGTCCTCGTTCCGCCGACCGGGACCTACCGCTACTACTTTCCCCATCTGGGGCTTTTCCTTGGCAGTGTCGGGAATCACCAAACCCGAGGGAGTTCTCGTATCCTGCTCCTCGTCGGGTTCCACGACCACCCGATCACCGAGAGGCTCCAGCCTCATAGTGGTCTCCTTCCTACTATTCCGATAGGAAAATCCCCACGAGGGGACACATTCCTAAGTAAAGGTGAATTGTAGCACTCGCCCGCTAAGACTGCTAATTCGGAAAGCCGGCTCTCCCGCCCGTCCAATGACTCACACAGAGCCGATCCGCCAGCCGGGATCGACACCCGCGCCCCAGGGCGTGGCCTCCCCCTTTTCCATGCGGTAGACGGCGGCGGCGCCGATCATGGCCCCATTGTCAACGCACAGGCGGGGCGAGGGAATGTACAACTCGATCCCACGCCGGTCGGCCTCGGCCTCGAGCCTGGCACGCAGGCGGCGGTTGGCCAAGACCCCTCCTCCCGCGCCTATCACCCGCACACCGGTGTCCTCTACCGCATTGAGTGTCTTTCCGACCAGCACATCCACGATCGCCTCCTGGAGCGAGGCCGCCACGTCCTCCCGGCTGGGAAGCTCACCTCGGCGGGCGGCCTTTTCCAGGTAGGTGATCACCGAGGTCTTGAGGCCGGAGAAGGAGAAGTGGTGGCGACGCCGCGGGAGAGCGCGGGGGAACCGGATGGCGCCGGGATCACCGCTGTCGGAGGCGCGGTCGATAGCAGGGCCACCCGGGAAACCCAGCCCCATCACCCTGGCCAGCTTGTCGAAGGCCTCACCGGCGGCGTCGTCGATGGTCTCGCCCAGAACCTGGTATTCGCCCCAGCCCTCCATGTGGACCAGCTGGGTGTGGCCCCCCGACGCCAGAAGGACCACCGCCGGCGGCCGGAAGTCCGGGAACTCCAGCCGGGGGGAGAAGAGATGGCCCTCCATATGGTTGATACCCAGGAAGGGGAGCCGGCGGGACCAGGCCAGGGCCTTGGCGAAGGAGTGGCCCACCAGAAGGGCTCCCACCAGGCCGGGACCCTGAGTGGCCGCCACCGCCTCCAGATCGTTGAGATGGACTCCGGCATCCATGAGGGCGCGGTGGGTGAGCCCCCTGATCGCCTCCACGTGCGAACGGGCGGCCACCTCCGGGACCACACCGCCGAATCGGGAGTGCAACTCCACCTGGGAGGAAAGCACATTGGAGAGGATCTGATCACCGGCGACGACCGCCACCCCGGTCTCGTCGCAGCTGGTCTCGAAGGCGAGAATCGGACCGCTCATAAAAGCCCCTCGGCGATCCCGGTCAGCCGGGTTTGATACTCGGGACTGTCGAGGTCGTGCACCCACATGATCAGCGCATCCTCCGAGACGTAGTACTTCTTGCGGACTCCCACCGGCGCCATTCCGAACCGCCGGTAGAGACCCTGGGCGGCCTGGTTGGAGGAACGAACCTCCAGCGTGAGGCTGCGGCTCCCCTCCCGTATCGCTCTCCGGACGAGCTCCAGCATCAGGCGCGTCGCCACCCGGGCCCGGCGCCGCCCGGGGCGGGTGACCACCGTGGTGATGTGCGCCTCCTCGGCAACCAGCATCATCCCCCCGTACCCCACCACCTCTTTCTCGGCCAGCGCCACCAGGTAGACGCGTTGGGGCGCCGCCAACTCGTCGAGGAAAGTCTGCCTCGTCCAGGGGGTGGGATAGACCCGCTGCTCGATCCCCAGGACCTCATCCACCCGATTCACGGTGAGGGGGACTATCTCAATCATGCTCAACGTCCGGGTAGAAGGGAGAACGAAGCCTCTTCCAGTTGATATTGACGTCGGCGTCCCTCAGGTACTGGGGCCGGACCGCATCGGGGTGGGGCGCCTCTCCCCGCTCCAGAATCCCAAGGCCTGCTTCGGCCAGCGCCTCGGCCGTCGGGTAGCGGGGCCGGCCCACCCGGACGCCCCGCATCCCTGCCAGCGCTCCCCTGCCCAGCGCCGGAACGTCCCCCACCAGCAGTATTTCCTCCCGAAGGGTGCTGAGCATCGCCAACAGGCGTTCGGGGGTGGTCAACTCCATGGGGTAATCACGCACCACCCCCCCGGGCACCGGGCTGTAGCCGGCTATCGCCACCTCTCCCCGGCGCACATCCACCACCGGGAAGATATGCCTGCGTCCGGTGGCGGCGCGCAGCGCCAGGGCATCCAGCGAGGATGCCGGCGCCACCTGGGCGCCCACCGAGGCCCCTATTCCCTGGGCGACCGAGATGCCGACCCTGATCCCGGTGTAGAGCCCCGGACCGACGTCCACCACCACCGATTCGATCTCCTCGGGAGACCAACCGGCGGTACTCATGCAGAAGTCGAGAGCCGCCACCACGAAGCCGGCGTGTCCGCGGGCATTTACGTTCTCCGCCGAGGCAACCACCCGCAGTCCGTCGGCCAGCGCCACCGACGAAGCCGGCGTGGAGGTGGTGATCGCCACGATCTTCACCCGGCCAACTCCTCCAAAGGCCTGGACTCCCAGGACACGGGCGCGACGAATTCCAGCAGCCGCTCTCCGTCTGGACCGATCTCAAAGCTCACCAGCAGGTGCTCGGGCAGGAGCGACTCCACCGCTTCTCCCCACTCCACCACCAGCACCCCGTCGGCGGCGGCGTCCAACACCCCCAGGTCCAAGAATTCGTTGTAGGACCCCAACCTGTAGACATCCACATGTACCAGCGGCAGGAAGCCGTCGTCGTAGCGGCGCTCCAGGACGAAGGTGGGGCTGGGAACCGGTCCGTCCACTCCCAGGGCGGCGGCCAGCCCTCCGGTGAAGAGGGTCTTTCCACAACCCATGGGACCGGAGAGGGCGACCACGTCTCCGGCACGGAGCAGCGGCGCCAGCCGGGTGGCCACCGCGTAGGTATCTTCTGCGGTGGGACAGGCCACCCGGATACTCATCGGCTGTTCATCAGAACAGGCCCAACTGCTCCGGCTCGGCGGTCACCCCCTCCCCGGCGTTCATGGAGTCGAGTACCGAACGCATCAGGGCCAGGTCCTCACGAATCTGGTCGGTGACCCGCTCTCCTCCCCGGAGGGCCGCGGCCGGATGGAAGGTGGGGATGAGGACCTTGTCCCTCCACCACCGGTAGCTGCGGCCCCGCACCCGGCTGATGCCGGTGTTGGTGCGCAGCAGAAGTTGGGTGGCGAAGTTGCCGAGGGTCATGACCACCTTGGGGTCGACCAGGTCGAGTTGGCCCCGCAGGTACCCCTTGCAGGACTCTATCTCATCGGGACGGGGATCCCGATTGCCCGGAGGACGGCACTTGAGCACGTTTGCGATGTACACCTCCTCCCGCCTCATCCCCACCTCCGCCAGCAACCGGTTGAGCAGGTGGCCGGCCGCTCCGACGAAGGGTTCGCCCTCCAGATCCTCGTTCCGGCCCGGCGCCTCGCCCACCATCATCACGTCTGCGTCCGGGCGGCCCACCCCGAAGACCACATTGGTTCGGGTCTCCGACAGCCGGCAGTCCGTGCAGACGCTTGCCCGGGCGCCCAGGTCGGCCAGTTCCCCCATATGCGGCTAGCGACCCGGGTTGGAAGCGTGGGGATGGCTCTCGGCCACTCCGGCGGGCGTAGTCCTGACGAATCGCGCATTGGCGCGGAAGGCCGGGAGATCGGTGGCGCCCAGGTAGCTCATGGCGCTACGGACTCCCCCCATCAGGGGACGGATCACCTCGGCCGCGGTACCCCGGTAGGGCACCGTCCATTCGATTCCCTCCGGGGACCGGTGCTCGAAGTACTCGTCCTCCAATTCGGCGCCCCGCCGGGCGGCGCGGAGCACCGCAGCCTCCTGGGAAGCCATTCCCCTCACCCGTTTCACCGGTCCGGTGGAGGTCTCCTCCACCTCCCCGGGACTCTCACGGGTCCCGGCGAGGAGGCTCCCCACCATCACCGAGTCGGCGCCCAGCGCCAAAGCCTTGGCGATGTCGCCCCCTGCCCTGATACCCCCGTCGGCGATGATCGGGGCGCCCACGTCCGACTGCACCACATCGTAGAGGGCGGTGACCTGCGGCACGCCCACCCCGGTGACCACCCGGGTGGTGCACACTCCCCCCGGCCCCACCCCCACCTTGACGGCGTCCGCTCCCGCCCTCACCAGGTCGGCCGCTCCATCGCCGGTGGCCACATTTCCGGCGATCAGTTCCACCTCGGGGAACTCGTCCTTCAGGAGTCCCACCGCCCGCAGGGCATGCTCGGCGTGACCGTGTGCGATGTCCAGTACCAGCACGTCCACCCCGGCGGCAACGCAACTCTTGGCGCGCCGGGTCATCTCCTCCCCCACCCCCAGAGCCGCTCCCACCAGCAGGTCCTCGCCCATCTCCTTCACCTTATCCACCTGGCGTGCGTGGTCCTCCACCGGCAGGAACCGATGAATGATCCCGATCCCGCCCATCCGGGCCATGGCCACGGCCATCTCCCACTCACAGACGGTGTCCATGTTGGCGGCCAGCACCGGTATCCGGAGAGGGATACGACTGCTGAGACGGGTGTGCAGGCTCACCTCCTGGCGGGACCCCACCGCCGAACGGCGGGGCACCAACAGCACATCGTCATAGGCGAGAGCGAGGGGAAACTCGGCTGGATTCATGAAACGTAACGCCTGGGTAAGCGGGGACCGATCCGGGAAATGACTTCGTAGTTGATTGTATCGGACAGATCCGCCCAGTCATCGAAACTTATCGACTCGGATCCCTCGACGCCGATGAGCACCGCCTCGTCGCCCACTTCCACCGGGTGTTCTCCCACGTCCACCACCAACTGGTCCATGGTCACCCGGCCCGCCAGGGGGAAACGCCTTCCGCCGATCAGTACCTCTCCCCCCTCCGATATGCGACGAGGGATCCCGTCGGCGTAGCCCACCGGAAGAGTGGCCACCACCGAGGAGGCGGCAAGAGGCCGGACCCTGCCGTAAGAGGGTCGGGCGCCCTCGGGGTGGCGAAGCACATGCGAGACATGGGAGACGATCCTCATGGCCGGACGCAGGTCGATGAGCCGCCGGGTGGAGGGATGGGGGTGGAGGCCATAGATCCCCAGGCCGGTGCGGACCATGTCCTGGTGTGACTCGGGATGGAGCAGGACGCCCGGAGTGTTGGCCAGATGCCGGAGGAAGGGCGGACCGCCCACCGGC
This sequence comes from Acidimicrobiia bacterium, assembly GCA_965204615.1. Classification (GTDB taxonomy): domain Bacteria; phylum Actinomycetota; class Acidimicrobiia; order Spongiisociales; family ZC4RG35; genus Bin76. Next base: position 654,403 of record OZ242000.1, read on the forward strand.
AGGGCCGGTTCCGCCGTCCGCAGCGCCTCCTGGTAGGTCTCGATCTGACGTCGGGTGAACTCGGGATCGGTGTCGGCGACCGCAAAATGGCTCCACACCCCACCCAGGCGCAGGGGAGCGAGATCGCAGACGCGCTGCACCAGGGCCGGGAGAGACCGGGGATGGACGCCGACCCTGTGCATCCCGGTATCGACTTTGAGGTGGATCTCCATCTCCTCCGTTCCCCGCCGACCGACCACCCGTGCCAGAGCTTCGATGCTCGGGACTCTGTAGAGAGTGGGAGTGAGACGCTCGGAGACCACGGTGTCCAAGTCGTCTGCCGGCGGCTCGGAGAGCAGCAGCACCGGGGCGCCGATTCCCTCCTCCCGCAGTTGCACCCCCTCTTCCACCGTGGCCACCGCCAACCACTCGGCGCCGTTCTCCAGGGCGGCTCCGGCCACCTCCGGGGCGCCATGACCGTACCCGTCGGCCTTCACCACCGCACACAACCTCGCACCGGAGGCATAGTCGGCCAACTGCCCGACGTTGTGGGCCACCGCCCCCAGGTCGACTTCCACCCAGGAGGGTCGGCTCACGGCGTCCTCTCCCATGCCCAGCGACCCACCTCTTCGGAGAGGGCGTCGGCGGTCACGGTCCGCCGAGCCGACAGGGCCGCTCCGGCCCGACCGTGCCAGAAGGCCGCGGAGCGGGCGGCCGTGCGGGGCGACAGCCCCCGCGCCCAGAGCGCCGCCACCCATCCCGCCAGCACATCACCCGTGCCGATCGTGGCCAACTCGGGACCCCCCTCCCGGACCACCCAGGTCCCGGACGGATCGCACACCAGGGTGGGATTGCCCTTGGCCAACACCACAATCCCCCGAGCGGCCAATCCCCGGGCCTCCTCCAGTCCGGGGTCGGCATTCGTGAGAGACGCCAACTCGGCGCGGTGGGGAGTTATCACCGTCGGTCCCCGCCGGTCCGAGAGAAGCCCTGGATCGGACGCCCACAGCCCGTCGGCGTCCACCACCAACCGACCCTCCCATCCCTCGATCATTCCCCGCGCCCATCGCGCCGTGTGGTCGGCCCTGCCTATGCCGGGTCCGATCACCATAACGTCAAAGCGGGAAGCCCTCTCCAGGCAGGCGGTTACCTGGGCCGCCTCAAAGTCCTCCCCCGCGCCCATCCCGTAGGTCAACAGTTCGGGAGCCGCCCCGGCCACCACCGCCTGGCAGGCGCCCGGGACCATCAGCCCCACCGAACCCGCTCCGGCGCCAAGCGCCGACCGCGCGGCCAGGAGGGGCGCGCCGGTCATACCGCGGGATCCCCCCACCACCATCACCGACCCCGCACTCCACTTGTGAACGGTGCGGCGCCGATCAGGGCGGGGACAGTCCCGTGCCTCGGCAAGCAGCATGGCGGGAATCTCTCCCGCCTGGCCGATGTCGGCCACCTCCACCTCACCGCAGTAGTCAGGGCCTTCTCCCAGAAGATGCCCGGTCTTGAGGGCATGGAAGGTGACGGTCCGCCGGGCGACGAAACACCGGTCCGCGACCTTCCCGCTGGTTGGATCCAGCCCGGAAGGAAAGTCAACCGCCAGGACCGGGGCGGGATGCTCCATCCATGCCGCCAGGCCGGGAGGGCACCGTCCCCGGAATCCCCCTCCGAACACCGCGTCCACCACCAGATCCACCCGGGCGGGCGGCGGGCCGAGGGCCTTTATCTCCACGCCGGCGGCCACGGCCCGTCCCAGGGCCCACCGGGCCGCCCCGGTCTTGGGCTCTCTCAACTGGTGCACCTCCACCGCCGCTCCCCGGCGCCGCAGCCGCCCGGCGGCCACGTAGCCGTCTCCTCCGTTGTTTCCCGGCCCGGCCAGAACGGCCACCCGGCTCCCGTACCCCGCCCCCATCCGGGCCGCGGCGATCTCCACCGCCCAGCCGGCCCTCTCCATCAGCACCTCCACCGGCTCGGGGCTCACCCCGTCCAGGCGGGCAGCCTCGGCGGGGGTGATGACCGGCTTCATCTCCGGGTTCTCAGGGGGGAGGCCGACCACATTGTCGGGAAACTCAGTGCTCCCCCAGGGCCAGGGCCATGACCAGTGCGGTGTCGTCGGTGTGGGTGATGGTCACCTGCACCTCCGTCACCCCGAGCCGCTCGGCGCGGAGCAGGGCGGTTCCCGACAGGTTCACCCGCGGCCTTCCTCCCCCGGTGATCTCTATGTCTGTCCATCGAAGGCGCCTCCAGCCCGTCCCCAGCGACTTCATGACCGCCTCCTTACCGGCGAAACGGGCTGCGAACCGGCGCTCGGGCTTTTGGAAGCGGTCGGCGTATTCCCGCTCATGAGCCGTGAAGCAACGCTCTCGAAAGCGCGGATAGCGCTCCAGGATCGATCTCACCCGGTCCACGGGCGTCAAATCCACTCCCAAGCCGACAACTTTCACTCCACCGATAGTACCTGCCCACCTCTCGCACGACCTGAGGCATGCCCACCCACAATCTGCGGGCTACTCGACGGTGACGGTCTTGGCGAGGTTGCGGGGCTGGTCTACGTCCAGTCCTTTGAGGTTGGCCAGGTGATATGAGAAGAGTTGGAGGGGTACCACCGCCAGAACCGCGCCGATCAGGTCGCCTGCCTCGGGTAGCGGGATGACCAGATCGGAGGTGACAGCCGCCCCCTCTCGGTCCTCGGATCCAACCAGTGTCATCACCGCACCCCCCCTGGCCTTCATCTCGGAGAGATTGGAGAACATCTTGGGTCGGAGGCGACGGTCGGTGGCCACCCCTATCACCACCACCCCCGGCTCGATCAGAGCGATCGGGCCATGTTTCATCTCCCCCGCCGCATATCCCTCGGCCCGCACGTAGGCGAGTTCCTTGAGCTTCAGGGCGCCTTCCAATGCGGCCGGATAGTCCACCGACCGGCCCAGGAAGAAGAAGTCTCGGACCTCCGACCACTTCTCGGCCAGTTGCCGCATGTGCCCCGAGAGTCCCAGCACCTCGTCCAGAAGGTCCGGCAGGCTGCGAAGGGCATTCACCGGCCCGGCCGCTTCGTCCAGGGTCATCGAACCCCGCTGGATGGCCATGTGCAAGCCCAGCAACTGCAGGAGCGCCATCTGGGTGATGAAGGTCTTGGAGGCCGCCACCCCGATCTCCGGCCCGGCCCGGGTTTGGAACACCATGTGAGCTTCGCGCGCCAGGGACGATCCCACCACGTTGGTGACCGCCGCCACCCTGGCTCCCTGACCCAGGGCATACCGGATGGCCCCGAGGGTGTCGGCCGTCTCGCCCGACTGGCTGATCCCGATCACCAGCGACCGGGCGTCGAGCACCGGATCCCGATAGCGGAATTCCGAGGAGAGGTCCACCTCCACGGGGATCTTCGCCCATCGCTCAAGCGCGTACTTGGCCATCATCCCGGCGTGATAGGAGGTGCCGCAGGCCACCACGAACACCTTGTCTATGCCCCTGGCCACCTCTCGGGTCAGTCCCGTCTCCTCCAGCAACGGCTCTCCACCCGCGCCTATGCGTCCCAGCAGGGTGGCCGCAACCGCCTGGGGCTGCTCATGGATCTCCTTCAGCATGAAGGTGGGATATCCGCCCTTCTCAGCAGCCTCCACATCCCATTCCACTTCCCGTTCCTCCGGTTCGCTCTCGTCGCCGGACAGGTCGGTCATCCGCACCGAGTCGGACCGGATCTCCACCACCCGTTCCTCGGGAACCACCATCATTCGCCGGGTGTGAGTCATGAATGCGGGAATGTCCGACGCCAGGAAGTTCTCTCCCGAGCCCCGACCGATCACCAGGGGGCTTCCCTTGCGACCTCCCACCACCAGGCCGGGATCGGAGCGGCGCACCACCGCCATCGCCAGAGCTCCCTCGCAGCGCCGCATGACTTCGGCCACCGCCTCCGCCAGGGATACGGGACCCAACTCCTCGATTAGATGTGCGGCCACCTCGGTGTCGGTGTCGGACGAAAAGGCGTGACCTCTCTTCTCCAACCAGGTCTTCAGTTCCACCCAGTTCTCGATGATCCCGTTATGAACGACTGCAATCTCCTGCGTGCAGTCGAAGTGGGGATGGGCGTTGGGAACGGTGGGCGCCCCATGGGTTGCCCAGCGGGTGTGTCCCACCCCATAGCTCCCGGGGAAAGATCCCGGTTCCCGGGCCACAGCTTCCACCAGGTCGGCGATTTTCCCGACCCTCCTCACGCTCCGCAGAGCGCCGTTTTCTCCGATTACCAGCCCTGCCGAGTCGTAACCGCGATATTCGAGGCGCGCCAGGCCCCCCAAGAGCAGGTCCTGGGCCGGACGGGGTCCCACATAGCCAACGATGCCACACATGATTGCACACTCCTCAATCTCCTGCCCGGAGGCGCGCACGCGATCCTGCGAATCCACTGCGAGCGGCATTTGTCCCCGCCGTCACCGACGGGTTTTGCTCCGCTCGTCACGACCGTGGTGGCCGGGAAGGCATCCGCCGAATAATCGATCACCTTCCTCCTCGTCACCTCCCGGCGCCGCGTCGGGTCATCCGGAAGGTCTGGCGCTCTGTGTTTGGAACAAGGTCGCTCTGTCACGCACCGAGCGTCGAGGCCTTAGTCACTTCCCTTCGTTTGCGGGCTGGTTCATGGCCGCGGCTATCACCCCGGCTAATTCGCGAGCATACCGCTCGGCAAGCTCCAACTGTCGGCATTCTATCATCACCCGCACCAGCGGTTCGGTGCCCGATGGCCTTACCAGCACCCGCCCCTCCTCGCCCAACTCCTTCCCCACCCGGGACACCGCCTCCCAGACCTGCGGAATGCTCTCCACTTCCCGGGGACTGTCCACCTCGACATTCACCAGTACCTGTGGAAGGCGTTCCATTGCTTCGGAGCGAAGTTCGGCGAGGCTTTTGCCGCTGAGCGCCACCACCTGCAGCAATTGCAGAGCGGTGAGCAACCCGTCTCCGGTAACCGCCAGATCCCCGAAGATGATATGGCCGGACTGCTCTCCTCCCAGCACCGCCCCCCGGCGGATCATCTCCTCGCGAACATATCGATCCCCAACCCTGGTCAGGGCGGTTTCGATGCCCCGGGCGCCCATCGCCAGCCTGAAGCCCAGATTCGACATGACCGTGGCCACCACCAGGGGAGGCTGGAGGAGGCCGCTCCGTTGGAGGTGGCGGGCCAGAATCGCCATGAGGAAGTCGCCGTCCACGATCGCTCCCGTTTCGTCCACCGCGATCAGACGATCGGCGTCCCCGTCCAGGGCGAGTCCGATGCACCCCTCAGAGATGGAAGCCACCCATTGGGGATGGGTGGCGCCGCACCGATGGTTGATGTTCGATCCATCCGGGCAGTCCGCGGTGGTCTCGGTCTGCACTCCCAGGGAGCGGAGGACCAGGGGCGCCGCCCGGAAAGCGGCCCCGTTGGCGCAGTCGACCACCACCGACAGCCCGGAGACGTCCGCCGATACGGAACCAGCCAGCCAGTCGAGGTAGACCTGCATTCCTCCCGACCAGTCGGATCGGAGGGAACTCGCCGTAGCAGGTGCAAACTTTTCGAGACCGGCCGCCGGGATCCGGCCGGCGATCTCCGTCTCCACGTCATCGCCGAGCTTGGCGCCATCCGATCCCAGCAGTTTGATCCCGTTGTACGGCGCCGGATTGTGGGACGCGGAGATGACCACGCCCATCACCGCCTCCGTCGCCGCCGTCAGATGGCTGATCCCTCCCGCCGGCATCACTCCCAGATCGACCGGCTCCACACCCGCCTTCTCCAGGCCGGAACGGAGCGCTGAGGACAGTTCCGGGCCCGATGGGCGGGTATCCATGCCGACCAGGACTCTTCCATCCCCTGCCAACCGACCGGCGGCTCTCCCTACCGCGTGAGCCAAACCGGCGGTGAGGTCTCGGCCGGCAATGCCCCTGATGCCGTCGGTGCCGAACAGGTCCCGGCGTCTCGCCGAAGCCATCAGCCCTGGCGTCCAGTACGACCGGGAGGAGTCAGCGCTTGGTGTACTGCGGAGCGCGCCGGGCTTTCTTGAGGCCGTACTTCTTGCGCTCCACCACCCGTGCGTCCCGACGCAGGAGCCCCTGCTTCTTGAGGGTCATTCGGAGGCCGGGTTCCACCTGTGCCAGGGCACGGGCGATCCCCAGCCGCAGCGCATCGGTCTGGCCGGTGACGCCTCCTCCGTGGAGGGTGGCATTCACGTCATACCGGCCCCGGGTGCTGGTTATCTCGAGGGGCTCCAGTACCCGGATGCGGCGGGCGATGGTCGGAAAGTAATCCTCGATGGGACGGTCGTTAAGGGTTATCTGCCCGCTTCCCTCATACAGCCTCACCCGGGCTACGGACTCCTTGCGACGTCCGGTCGCCTGCACCAGCGGAGCCGCCATCAGCCGTCCACCTTCCGGATGTTGACATCGAGGGGAGCGGGTCTCTGGGAAGCATGAGGATGAGATGGGCCGGCATAGACCTTGAGCTTGCGGAACACCTTCCTGCCCAACCGGTTCTTGGGGAGCATCCCGCGGACTGCCCGTTCGATCACCGCCTCCGGGCGCCGCTCGATGAGCGACTGGAAGGACTCTGCCTTGATCCCTCCCGGGTATCCGGAGTGGCGGTAGTAGATCTTGTTCTCGCTCTTGGCCGAGGTGACCGCAACCCGCTCGGCGTTGATCACCACCACGTAATCGCCCCCGTCGACATGGGGAGTGAAAGTGGGTTTGTGCTTACCCCGGATCACCTGAGCTATCTCGGAGGCCAACCGGCCCAGCGGCAGAGCGGTGGCGTCCACCACCCACCAGTCCGGCGGCGCAGGGGCGCCCGCCGGCGAATAGGTTCTCGAGATCACAGGTTTAGTTCGCGCAGTCAAGCGAGATGACTCCATCCAGTTCAAAGAAAGGGCGAGCCGATCCCGAACGTTCGGCTCGAACCTCCATGATAGCAGAACTCCAGCAGATCAAAATCCATTGTCGGACAAGTCCTGGCCGTCCAGGGCCTCCGCCAGGTCCGCCACCGACGGCACCCGATGGGTGTGATCGAGGTTCAACCCCAGTGGATCCACCAACCAGGCCTGGGCGTAACCGGCCCGAAGGGCGCCCGCAACATCGTGAAACACCGAATCGCCCACATACGCCACCTGTTGGCGGGAGACACCCCCCAACTGTTCCACTCCCAGCGCAAAGATCTCAGGATCGGGCTTCTTGAAGCCCACCTCCGCGGAGTCGATCACGAACTCGAAGAGGTGGGAGAGTCCCGCCTCCTCGAGCGAGGCTCGGATCGAACCATCCGAGTTGGAGATGACCGCGCACCGCAGTCCCCGGTCGAGAATCCGGGTGACGCCGGCCTCCACTCCCGGGAGGGGAAGGGACCACATGCCGTGCCCGAACCTGATCCTGGGCCCGGCCTCGGACGGGGAGGGAACCCCCAGGGTCGTGAAGTAGTGCTCCAGCCACCACTCCCACCCATGGCGGCGCTCTCCACCCGACCATAGCCGCGAGTAAGCGTCCATGGCCAGGTAGTGGGCTTCGAAACAGGCGTCGGCCTCCAACTCGACCTCCAGGACCCTCCCCATCAGATCGGGATGCTGGAGCACCAACGTCCCTCCCGCATCGAACAACACAGCTTTGACGGCCACTACTCGTCTCCCGGTCGGGTTTGCTGCGGCTCCCCATAACCTACTTCCCAGAGGGTGAGACCCTGGGGAGGTGCCACCTGACCGGCAGCCTGGCGGTTGCGGGCGGCCAGCACCCCGGGGGTCTCCGAAGCCTCCCTTCGCTCCCTCCCCACCTCGACACACCACCCGACCATCGACCTCACCATCTGCTGGCAGAAGGAGGAAGCCACCACCCCGAAGACCAGGTCTCCCGGCTCCCGGGCCCGCCACCACGCCTCCCGCACCTCCCTGACCGTGGAGCGGCCCTCCGCCGCCCTGCAGAATGAGGCGAAGTCGTGGGTTCCCACCAGGAAGGCCGCCGCCCTGTTCATGGCTTCGACGTCCAACGGAACACCCAGATGCCAGACCGTGCGGCGGCGCAGAGGATCGGCCACAGGGTCCGTGCGAACATGGTAACGATAGGCGCGCCAGTTCGCCGAGAACCGGGCGCTCCAGCGCTCCTCGGTCGGCGATAGCCGCTGGACCGCCACATCGGAGGGGAGCAACCGGTTCAGAGACCGGATTACGGCCGCCTCATCATCGATCCGGCGGGAGAGCGTCATGCTCACCACTTGCCGCCTGGCATGCACACCGGCGTCGGTACGGCCGGCACAGGTGGTCAGGACGTTCTCTCTCAACGCCACGGACAGCGCCTTCTCCAGGTCCCCCTGAACGGTGCGCACTTTCGGCTGGCGGGCGAAGCCCCGAAAGTCGGTCCCCTCATAGGCCAGATCGAGACGGTACGTGAACACCGCGGTCTCCTCAGTCGGCGCCACCTCAGAACAGCCGGGCGCCCCAGAAGAGTTGGGTGATGAGGAGCAGCCCCGCCAGGCCGGCCAGCACCGCCAGCGCCGCTCGCCACCACACCGTCTCCAGCGCCTCGGCAGTGGCGAACACCAGGGCAAAGAGAAACCAGACTCGTCCGAACCAGGCCAACGGAGCGACGAGGTAGGTCAAGAGGAGCGGGAGCTGGCAGAATCCCTGGAGGCGCATGATGGTGGACATCTGGGTCTCCGTCTTGCACAGCAACCTGGCCGCCAACAACGTCAATCCCGAGATGATCACCCAAATCATCAACGAGTTGATGATGATCGCCAGCATGACCCGCCATGAAAAACGGGCTCCGCCAACCAGTTCCCATACATAACCGACCAACGCCACCCCGGAGACCAGCAGGGCCGCGTCGGCGGTCGCCCGCTGGTCCAGAGCGATGTCAACCAGGGCATTCCTCTTTAGAAATGCGGCCTCCACGGCCCTGCGGATGGCGATCACCGGCATGCCCCGCCGGGTGGATTCCCGGAGCTGTCGGTCACACCAACTCGATTACGGCCATCTCCGCTCCGTCCCCGCGACGGGGACCCAGCTTGACGATGCGCGTATAGCCACCCGGACGGTGGTTGTAGCGAGGCGCCACCTCATCGAAGAGTTTGGTGACCACCTCGGTGTCCCGGATCGTCTTGAAGACGATGCGCCGGGAATGCAAGTCCCCCTTGCGGGCCCGGGTTATCAGCTTCTCCACCACGGGCCGCACCGAGCGAGCGCGGGCATGGGTGGTGGTGATCTTCTCCTCGGAGATCAGCGAACTGGCCAGGTTGGCAAGCATCAGGTGGTGATGGGCCGGTGACCCTCCCAGCCGAGCACCCTTAGGCGGCCGGGGCATCCGTGGTCTCCTGTTCACTGAGGCTCAACCCCATCTCATCGAGACGCTCCTGCACCTCTTCCAGACTGCGCTGGCCGAAATTGGTGATGTCCAGCAGTTGAGCGGAGGTGCACTTGACCAGGTCGCCGACCGTGGCGATTCCCGAACGCCGCAGGCAATTGCGGGGCCGCTCCGACAACTCCAGGGCCTCGATGGGAAGATGCAGATCGTCGGTGCCGGTCTCGGGGACCGGGAACTCGCCCAACTGCAATCCCGTGCCCTCGCCCACCTCGGCGAAGAGGTTGACGAGTTCACCCAGGGTCTTCCCCACCGAGGAGACCGCCTGGGAGGGGCGGATCGAGCCGTCGGTCTCCACGTCGAGGATGAGCCTCTCGTAGTTGGTCATCTGCCCGACCTGGGTGTTCTCGACCGAGTAGGAGACCCGGCGCACCGGCGAGAAGATGGAGTCTATGGGGATGACCCCCACCGCGCCGCTGGTCTTGGACTTGTTGTCCTCGGCGGAACGGTAGCCGACGCCGGCATGCACCCATGCCTCGATCTCCAGCTTTCCCTTCTTGGACAGGGTGGCGATGTGTGCGGTCGGGTTGACCACCGACAAACCGGCGGCAGCCTCGAAAGCGCCCGCCGAGACCGCACCGGCGCCCGTGGCGCGCAGGGACAGTCTCTCAGGTCCGTCTCCCTCCAGGCGCACCACCACCGCCTTGAGATTGAGGATTATGTCCACCACATCCTCGACGACTCCGGGAATGGTGGTGAACTCATGCGCCGCCCCCTCGATCTGGACTGCGGTTATCGCCGCACCGGGGACCCGCGAGAGCAGCGAGCGGCGGATGGTGTTGCCGAGAGTGTGTCCCAGTCCGGGCTCCAACGGCTCCATCACGAACTTGGAGCGGACATCGCTCTTCTCGGTCTCCTCGATCTCAGGACGCTGAACTATCAGCATGGCGAAAACCCCCTTAGTACCGTTCGGGCTATTTGGAATAGAGCTCGACGATCAACTGCTCGTCGATCGCTGTGTCAATCTGCGCCCTGGTGGGCAGACTGAATACTTCTACTTTGCGCTCGGAGTGGTCGACCGTCAGCCACTCCGGAACGATGCGGCTGAGCGTGTCGATGGCATGTTGCACGATTATCAGATCCTTGCTCTTCTCCCGGAGAGTCACAACGTCGCCCTGGCGCACCTGGTAGGAGGGGATGTCCACCTTCCTCCCGTTGACCCGGAAGTGACCATGGTTCACCAACTGGCGAGCCTGCGCCCTGGTGGCGGCCATGCCGGACCGCCAAACCACGTTGTCGAGGCGCAACTCCAGAAGCCTGAGCAGGCTTTCGCCGGTGACCCCTTCGCCGCGGGCGGCTCTCCGGTAATAGCCCCGGAACTGCCGCTCGAGCACCCCGTACATTGTCCGCAGCTTCTGCTTCTCCCGCAGGCGGATCAGATAGTCGCTCTCCCTGACGCGGCGACGCCCGTGCTCGCCGGGTGGGTAGGGCCGCCGGTCGACAGGGCACTTCCGCGACTGGCAGATCGTCTGGCGAGCTCGACGGCAAGCCTTGTGTCGGGGACCTGTGTAGCGCGCCATCAGCCTCTTCTTCTCTTCTTGGGCCGGCAGCCGTTGTGAACGGTCGGGGTAACGTCCCGGGGTGATCCGGAGACCTCAAGACCCATATGTTGGAGGGTCCGCCAGGCATCCTTGCCCGGCCCCGTCCCGCTGATGACCACCTCGATCTTCCTCACGCCATGTTCCCCGGCCTGCCGGGCGGCTTCCTCGGCCGCCAACGTTGCCGCATAGGGGGTGGACTTCCGGGAGCCCTTGAAGCCGACCGAGCCACCCGAGGTCCACACGATGGTGTTCCCCTGCAGATCGGTGATGTTGATGATGGTGTTGTTAAAGCTCGCCTTGATGTGTGCCCGCGCGTGAGCGATGTTCTTGCGCTCGCGGCGGCGTACCCTTTTTTGCGGTCCTCTGGCTGTCATTTCCGTCCCTCAGCGCTCTCAGTGTTTAGCCGGCTTCTTCTTGCCCGCGACAGCCATCCGCCGACCCTTTCGGGTCCGCCCGTTGGTATGGGTGCGCTGGCCTCGCACCGGCAATCCTCGGCGGTGCCGGATGCCCTGATAGCAATTGATCTCGGTCTTGCGGCGTATGTTCTGGCTGATCTGGCGCCGCAGGTTTCCCTCCACCTGATAGTTGGCGTCGATGAAACGACGGATGGAGGCGGCCTCCTCCTCGGTGAGGTCCCGCACCTTGGTGCCCGGGTCGATTCTCAGGTAGTCACAGATCTCCAACGCCCGGGAGCGGCCCACTCCGAAGATGTAGGTGAGTGAGATCTCCAAACGCTTGTCGCGGGGAAGGTCGACACCGGCGATTCTGGCCACTGCTCAGCCCTGCCTCTGCTTGTGCCGGGGATTCTCACAAATCACCCACACGCGACGATGGCGCCGGATTATCCGGCACTTCTCGCACATTCTTCGCGTCGAAGGTTTCACCTTCATCTGTATCTCCAGACGATTCTTCCCCTGGTGGGGTCGTAGGCGGACAATTCGAGGTCCACCCGGTCACCGGGAAGAATCCGAATGTACCTCATGCGCATTTTTCCCGAGACGTGAGCCAACACAACCAGGCCACCATCCACCTCCACCTTGAATGTGGCATTCGGAAGGTTTTGGAGAACGGTGCCCTGGACCCGAACGACAGAATCGTCTTCAGTCATTCAGAGTTTAATTGCGCCAACCGCACACATCTTAGCGAAGAGGGGTGGCTTCTAGCAAATTAATTGCGGCGGGGGTGGTGGTCACCAATGGACCGTCGGGAGTGAGACACACAGTGTGCTCCCAGTGGGCGGAGAGCGACCCGTCGGCGGTCCTCACCGTCCAGGCGTCGATGTCAACCCTGGTGGCGGCTCCGCCCAGATTGAACATGGGCTCGATGCACAGGGCCATCCCCATCCGGAGTCGGACCCCCCGGCCCGGAACCCCCAGGTTGGGAACGTCGGGCTTTTCGTGCATGGCGCGACCTATCCCGTGTCCGACATAGCCCTCCACGACCCCGTAGCCCTCCCGGCGGGCCACCTTCTCCACCGCCGCTCCGATATCGCCGATCCGCGCCCCGGGGCGGGCGTTCCCCAGCCCCTCCCACAGAGCCTCCTCGGCGGCGGCCGACAGCGCGGACGCCTCCGGGGACACCTCTCCTATCGCAAAGGTGCGGGCCGCATCCCCATGAAAACCCTTGTAGATGGCGCCGATATCGATCGAAAGCAGATCTCCCTCCCTCAACCGGCGACTATCCGGGATACCGTGGACCACCACATCGTTGGGGGATGCGCAAATGGAAGCGGGGTAACCGCGATATCCGAGGAAGGAGGGGATGCACCCCTCACCTCGAATCACCCTCTCGGCAATCCTGTCCAGCTCAAGGGTTGTGATCCCCGGACCGGATGCCGAGCGCACCGCTTCATGGGCCTTGGCCACGCAGCGCCCTGCCACCTCCATCTTTTTGAACTGGGCAGGGGTCTTGAAGGTGATCAAATCGTGCGGCGCAGATAGGGGATCATCCGAGTGCTTCGATGATCCGCTCGGAGATCTCGGGGATGTGGCCCGACCCCTCCACCGTCCTGACTATTCCCCGGCGACCGTACAACTCGAGAAGCGGGGCGGTCTGGGTCCCGTAGACCTCGAGGCGGCGTCGGATCGTCTCGGGGGTGTCGTCCGCCCGACCCCGGGCCATCATTCTCTCCAACAAGACCTGGCTGTCCACCTCAATGGAGACCACCCTGTCCAGAGGTTTCTCTTCAAGCAGCCGGTCCAGGAGTTCGGCCTGGGGAAGGGTGCGGGGGAAGCCATCCAGTATGAACCCGTGGGCGCAGTCGGGATCCTCCAGCCGCCCGGCGAGCATCTGCCCGGTGATTTCATCGGGTACGTACTCCCCCGCCTCCATCAGAACCCTGACCTGCCTCCCCAGGTCGGTGCCCGAAGACACATGCCGGCGGAACATCTCCCCCGTTGAGATGTGGGGGATCCCCATTGTCCGGGACACCCGCTCCGCCTGCGTGCCCTTACCTGCACCCGGGGGACCCAGGAACAATAGCCTCACAGTTTGGAACCCCTCGTCGTCAAGTGAGAAAGCCTTCGTAGTTGCGCATGGTGAGCTGGCTCTCGATCTGCTTCATGGTCTCCAGGGCCACTCCCACCACGATGAGTATGGAGACTCCCGAGAAGCTGATCGGGATATTCCACAGCAGTCCCGCCAAGGCCGGCAGCACGGCGATCACCGCCAGGAAGACCGAGCCGGGAAGGGTGATCCGGTTGAGAATCCTCCCCAGGTACGAAGCGGTCTGGCCACCGGGGCGCACCCCGGGGATGAACCCGCCCTGGCGCTGCAGCATCTCGGCCTGGCGGGTGGGATCGAACTGGATGGCGTTGTAGAAGTAGGTGAAGAAGATGATCAGGGAAAAGAGCAGGAACACATACCACCAGGTGATCTGTCCGCCACCGCCCAGGTTTTCGTCCACCCACCGGTACAGGCCCTGTACCCATGCGGCATCGGAGGGGATGGCGGTGACCAGCAGCGACGGGAAAAGCAACATCGAGGTGGCGAAGATGACGGGTATCACCCCGGCGGTGTTCACCTTGAGCGGGATGTAGGTGCTCTGGCCTCCCATGACGCGCCTGCCGCGAACCCGCTTGGCGAAGGAGACCGGGATGCGACGCTGGCCCTGGTCAACATAGATGATGGTGACGATCACCACCAGGAAGACCAGCATGATGACCAGGAACCGCAACACCAGTCCCACGGCGGCGGTCTGGCCCCAGATCTGGCCGAACACGAACGGGAACTGGCTGAGGATTGAGACGAAAATGATCAACGACATCCCGTTGCCGATTCCCCGCTGGCTGATCTGCTCCCCCAGCCACATCACGAAGGCGGTGCCGGCGGTCATGGTCAACACGATCAGGGCCACCCGCCCCGGTGTGTAGTTGGGCACCAGGTCGATGCCGTTGGTGAACCGGCCAACGTGGAACAGGTAGGTGAATCCCGTGGACTGGATGAGCGCCAGGACCACCGTTGTGTACCGGGTCCACTGGGTGATGACCTTGCGGCCGGCCTCACCCTCATCCTGCAGCGCCTGCAGCTTGGGAATGACCACCGTCAGCAACTGCATCATGATCGAAGCGGTTATGTAGGGAATGATTCCCAGAGAGAAGACCGAGAACTGCTCCAGCGCCCCTCCCGAGAAGAGGTTGAGGAGGCCGTAGATGCCGCCCGCCTGCTGCTGCTCCTGGAAGGCCTGAACCGCGTCGAGGTCGATGCCGGGCACCGGGATGGTGGCGCCCAGACGGTAAACCCCGAAGATGGCAAGGGTGAAGAGGATCTTTCCCCTCAGGTCGGGGACCTTGAACATGTTGCGATAGATGTTCAGCATGATCGGGCGCCTCCCGACCGGCCGGAGACCATCGACATCAGCCGACTATCTCCCATTTCCCGCCGGCCTCCTCGATTTTCCGCCGGGCGGCGGCGCTGAAGGCATGAGCCTCGATGGTAATGGGGGTTGCAAGTTCCCCTTCGGCCAGGATCTTGACTCTTCCCCGGCGCTTGGCCAGCCCGTTGTCCCGCAGGGTGTCGGGAGTCACCACCGAACCTTCCTCAAAGACCGACAGAGCCCCGATGTTCACTACCGTGAATTCCTCACGGTTGGGATTGTTGAAGCCCTTCAGCTTGGGCAAACGGCGCGCCAGCGGCGTCTGACCTCCTTCGAATCCGGGGCGGAGCTTGTTCCGGGCGTTGATGCCCTTGGTTCCCCGACCGGCTTTGCTGCCTCGCCTGGCGGATCCTCCCCTGCCCACCCGGATCCGGCTCTTCCGTGAACCGGGAGCAGGTTTGAGATCGTGCAACATCAATTGATCAGCCATGAGCTTCCTCCACTTCCACCAGGTGGCGGACCCGGTGGATCATCCCGCGAATCTCGGGACGGTCGGCGTGTTCGACCGTGTGGTCGATCCGGCACAGACCCAGACCGCGGACCGTGCGCCGCGTCTTCGGCTTCTCGCCGATCACGCTGCGACGGAGTGTGACCCGGAGGGTCCTTTCCCTGCTCATCGGACCGGCTTGGGAGCGGCGCGCATCGCCTCGGTGGAACGATAGGCATCCAACAGAGCGGGAGGAACGAATTCTTCGGGGCGCTTTCCGCGCAGGCGAGCCACCTCGTCGGGACGGCGTTGCCCCATCAGGGCATTCATGGTGGCCCGGGCCACGTTGAGATGGGAGGGGGAACCAAGCGACTTTGCCAAGGCATCCTTGATGCCGGCGGCTTCCAGGATCTGGCGAACCGCCCCGCCTGCGATCACCCCCGTGCCGGGAGAAGCCGGCTTGATGAGCACCCGGGACGCATCGTGTTTGCCGATGGTCTGATGGATCACGGTGACGCCGGTCATGGGAACGGTCACCATGGAGCGGCGGGCCATCTCCATCGCCTTCTGGATGGCCACCGGCACTTCCTTGGCGCGGCCGTGGGCGATGCCCACCCGTCCCGCGCCGTCGCCCACCGCCACCAGGGCGGTGAAGGAGAAGCGGCGTCCGCCCTTCACCACTTTGGCCACCCGGCTGATCTTGATTACCCGCTCTTCGTATTGCTGTACGTCGGCCATCTGCTACCTCAAAACCTCAACCCGTCGGTACGGGCAGCATCCGCCAGGGCTCGTACCCTTCCCCCGAACCGGTAACCGCCCCTGTCGAACACCACGGTGTCCACGCCCACTTCAAGGCTCCGTTCCGCCAAGAGCCTTCCCACCGCACCGGCCGTCTCCACGGTCAGCGAGCGTTCGCGAAGCTCCGGCTCCAGGGAGGATGCGGCCGCCACCGTGTGTCCCCGATCGTCGTCGATGACCTGGGCGTAGATGTAGCGATTGGAACGAAACACCGCCAGTCGGGGTCGATGGGCGCTCCCCCTGACCTTCTTGCGCACCCGCCGATGACGGCGCAACCGGGCAGCGGTACGGGTTGACTTCATATTCTTCCTGCCTTGCCTGCCTTGCGACGCACATGCTCGTCGACATAGCGGATGCCCTTCCCCTTGTAGGGCTCGGGAGGGCGAACACGCCTGATGTCGGCCGCAATGTGGCCCACCTTCTGCTTGTCGATGCCCTTGATGATGATCCGGGTCGGAGCGGGGGTCTCGAAGGTGATTCCCTCTGGCGCCGCTATCTCCACCGGATGGCTGAAACCGAGTTGCATCACCAGACGGTCTCCCTGCGACTGAGCCCGGTAACCCACTCCCACCACCGTCAATTCCTTCTGGTAGCCCTGCACCACCCCGGTGACCATGTTGGCCAGGAGGGTCCGGGACAGTCCGTGGAGAGCCCGCGACGTCCGCGACTCGTCCACTCGGGTAACCAGCGCCCGGCTGTCGGAGACATCGATCCGCACCCGCTCATGAAAGGTACGCGACAACTCCCCCATGGGACCCTTCACCACCACCGACGATCCCTCCACCGCCAGGTCCACCCCGGCGGGAATCGGTATCGGCGCCATGCCAACCCTGCTCATCACCACACCTCGCAGAGGATCTCGCCGCCCAACCGCCTCCGGCGGGCTTCCCGGTCAGTGAGCAGTCCCTGGGATGTGGAGACGATCGCCACCCCCATGCCTCCCTGGACGCGCTCGATGTCCGAGGCGCCGCTGTAGCGGCGGTGGCCCGGCTTGGAGATCCGGCGGAGACCGGAGATGGCAGAGATCTTGTCCTCGGTGTAACGGAGTTCGACTTTCAACACCCGGTGTGGCTTCGAGTCATCCACGCCGCCCACGGAGAACCCGTCCACGAAGCCTTCCGCGGCAAGAATGCGGGCGATCCGTTCCTTGAGGCGCGAAGAAGGCATCTCCACGTGCGGGTGACGGGCGGAAACTCCATTGCGGATGCGGGTCAGCATGTCGGCCACCGGGTCGGTCATCATCGTTACCACGACGCCTTTCTGATTCCGGGAAGTTCCCCGCGGGAAGCCAGTTCCCGCACGCAGATCCTGCACATTCCGAAGTCACGCAGGAAGGCGCGCGCCCGGCCGCATCGGCGGCACCGGTTATAGGCTCGCACCTTGTACTTGGGGGTGCGTTTTGCTTTGGCAATGAGGGATTTACGCGCCACTCGAAACTCCTTAGTACAAAGATTCCGTAACCCGGAAGGGAAACCCGAAAGCCTCCAGCAAGGCGCGGGCATGGTCATCGGTATCCGCGGTCGTGCAGATAGTGATGTCCATTCCCCGGGTCTCCGAAACCTGGTCGTAGTTTATTTCGGGAAAGACCAACTGCTCGTCAAAGCCGAAAGAATAGTTGCCCCTCCCATCAAAAGATTTGGGATTCATGCCTCGAAAGTCACGGACCCTGGGAATGGCGATCGACATCACACGGTCGAAGAACTCCCACATCCGGTCTCCCCGAAGCGTCACCGAGACGCCCACCGGCATGCCCTTTCGGATCCGGAACCCGGCCACCGACTTACGGGCCCTGTTCAGGCGGGGACGCTGGCCGGTGATCAGGGCCAACTCCGAAAGGGCGTTGTCGACCTGCTTGCGATCCCTTACCGCTTCCCCGATCCCCATGTTCACGACGATCTTATCCAGACGCGGAACCTCCATGGGGTTGGACAGACCCAGGTTACCCTGCAAAGAAGATGCAACCTCGGAGCGGAATCGCTCCTTGAGCCGGGGCGACGCGGCGCCGTTGGTCCCGCTCACAGGTCGCCCCCGCATCTGCGGCACACCCGGCGTTTGCCACGCTCGTCGAACCGCTTCCCGATCTTGGTCGGCCCGCACTCCTCGCAAACGATCATCACGTTGGAGACGTCGATAGGCATGTCCTTGTCGATGATGCCGCCCTGCATGGTCCCGCTCTGGGGACGCTGATGACGCTTGGCGGTGTTGACCCCCTCTACTATCACCTTGTTCCTGCCGGGGATCACCCGTGAGATTCTCGACTCCCGGCCGACATCCTTCCCGGTGATGATCTTCACCCGGTCTCCGGTTCGCAGCTTCATAGGACCTCCGGCGCCAGGGAGACGATTCGCATGAACCGCTTCTCCCGCAACTCCCGGGCCACCGGACCGAAGATCCGGGTACCGCGGGGCTGACGTTGGGGGTCGATGATCACACAGGCGTTGTCGTCGAAGCGGATGTAGGTACCGTCGGGGCGCCGTCGCTCCTTGCGGGTACGTACCACCACCGCCCGGACCACCTCCCCCTTCTTGATCACTCCCCCGGGGACGGCTTCCTTCACGGTTACCACGATCTCGTCCCCCACGCGGGCATAGCGACGACGGGTGCCGCCCAGCATTCCGATGCACAGCACCGAGCGGGCGCCGGTGTTGTCAGCCACCCGCAGCCTGCTCTCTTTCTGAATCACTTGGCTCGCTCCAGTATCTCGGTCATCCTCCAACGCTTCTGGCGAGACAGCGGGCGGGTCTCCACGATCCGGACCATGTCTCCGGCCCGCGCGTCGTTGTCCTGGTCGTGAACGTGGTAGAGCCTGGTCTTGCGCACCACCTTGTGATAGCGGGGATGCTTGTAGGAGGTGGCGACCCTGACCGAGATGGTCCGGTCCCGCCGATCCGAGACGACCACGCCCACCCGGCTCTTGCGTCTGCGGCGTTCACTCATGGGCGGCGGCCTCCTGCTGGGCATACCAGAGTTCTATCTCCCTCTGGCGGAGAATGGTGCGTATCCGGGCCACGGTCTTCTTCACCGCCTTGAGGCGGGCGGTGTTGTCCAGTTGGTTGGTGGCCAACTGGAACCGAAGGTTGAAAAGCTCCTCCTTGGATTCGGCGAGCTTCTCCGAGAGTTCCCGATAGTTCAGTTCCCGCAACTCGACCGCCTTCATGCTTCCTCCCTGGCTACGAACCTGGTCTTGACCGGCAGCTTGTGTCCCGCCTTGCGCATCGCCTCGCGCGCAAGGTGCTCGGGCACGCCGCCCAGCTCGAACATGATCCGACCGGGCTTGACCACTGCCACCCAGAACTCCGGGTTTCCCTTGCCCGACCCCATCCGGGTCTCGGCCGGTTTGGCAGTCACGGGTTTGTCGGGAAAGATGGTTATCCACACCCGTCCACCTCGTCTCACCGATCGCGTTATAGCCACGCGGGCAGACTCGATCTGGCGGGCCGTGACCCATCCCGCGGTCAGGGCCTGCAGGCCGAATTCTCCGAAGTTCACCTTGGTGCCGCCCTTGGCGACTCCCTTCCTCCGGCCCCGGTGGACCTTGCGGTGACGGGTTCTCTTGGGCATCAACATCAGGAACGCTCCTCCGAGGATCGTTCTTCGCCCGTTGGGGCATCGGTCGCCGCGTCGGAGTCTTCCATCTCCCACATGCCGTCGGTGTCCCGGTCGGCCCGCTTGCGACCGCCCCCCGCCTCGATCACACGTTTGCGGCCGTCCCGCTTGGGCGCCGCAGGCTGGACGGGGCGCTTGCCTCCGCCCGCCTCGATCAGACGCGGGCCCTTTCTTCCTCCGGCTGCGGCCTCGGCGCGCGCCTTGGCGGGGGTGCGGCGACGCCGGGTGGGACCGCCGGCCGCCAGAGCGACCTCCGCGGCTATCTTCTCACCCGAGGAAGGGGCTTTGAACACGTCGCCCTTATAGATCCAGACCTTCACCCCGATGGTGCCCACCATGGTGTGGGCGGTGGCCACCCCGTAGTCGATGTCGGCCCGGATGGTGTGAAGGGGAACCCTCCCCTCCAGGTACCACTCCCTTCGACCCATGTCGGCCCCGCCCAGTCTGCCCTTGCACTCCACCCGCACTCCCTGGGCGCCTGCTTTCCGGGCTGTGCCCAGCGCGCGCTTCATGGCGCGCCGGAAAGAGACGCGGTTCTCCAACTGGTCGGCGATCCCCTGTGCGAGGAGTTGGGCGTCCAGTTCGGGGTCCTTGACCTCGATGATGTTGAGTTTGATCGACTTGGAGGTGAGCTTCTCCAGGCCCTTGCGCAACCGCTCGGCCTCCGCCCCGCGGCGGCCGATCACCACCCCCGGTCGGGCGGTGTGGATCTCCACCACCACCCGGTCGCGGGTCCTCTCCACCTCGATGCGGGATACCGCACCTCTCAGGAGCCTTCCCCGGAGATAGTCGCGTATCTGCCAATCCTCGTTGACCAGGTTCACGTAGTCCCGGTCCGAATACCACTTTGACTTCCAGTCGGTCACGACCCCCAAACGGAACGAATAGGGATGGGTCTTCTGTCCCATTAGATCTCCTCTCCGTCATACTCGGAGTCGGCCACCACGATGGTCAGGTGGCTGGTGCGCTTGCGAATCCTGGCAACCCGACCCCTTGCCCGGGCGCGGAAGGACCGGAGCGTGGGGCCTTCGTCCACATACGCGGCCTCCACCCTCAGATGGTCGGGATCCAACTCCAGATTGTTCTCCGCGTTGGCGACCGCCGAGTTCAAGACCTTGAGAATGGCGGGAGCGGCGCCCCGGTTGACGGCTGCCAACAGGTACCGGGCTTCGGAGACCGGCTTTCCCCTGACCAGGTCAGCCACGCGCCTCATCTTGTAAGGGGAGTGACGGAGAAAGCGGGCGCGGGCCTGGGTCTTCACTTCTTCCTTACCACCTTCTCTCGCTTGCCGCCCGGATGCTTGCGGAAGGTCCTGGTGGGAGCGAACTCTCCCAATTTGTGGCCGACCATCGACTCGGTCAGATAGACGGGCACGTGCCGACGTCCGTCATGGACCGCAATGGTGTGCCCGATCATGGCGGGTATCACCGTGGACCGCCGGCTCCAGGTGCGGATCACCCTCTTCTGGCGGGCCGCATTGAGTTCCTCGACCTTCTCCAGCAAATGGTCATCCACGAATGGGCCCTTCTTCAAACTTCTGCCCACGGCTACCTCCGACCCTTGGCATATCGACGGCGAACGATGTACTTGTCGCTCTGCTTGTTCTTCTTGCGGGTGCGTCCCTCGGGCTTTCCCCAGGGGCTGACAGGCGTCCGCCCGCCCGATGACTTTCCCTCTCCCCCACCCAGCGGGTGGTCGATCGGGTTCATGGCCACTCCCCTGGTCTGGGGGCGCACGCCCTTCCACCGATTCCGGCCTGCCTTGCCCAGCTTCACCAACTCGGCCTCGGTGTTGCCCACCTGCCCGATGGTGGCGCGGCAGTCCATGGGAACCATGCGCATCTCGCCGGAAGGAAGCCGCAAGAGGGCCATTCCCCCTTCCTTGGACATCAATTGCACCGACGATCCTGCCGACCGGGCAATCTTGGCGCCGCCTCCGGGGCGGATCTCCACCGCATGGACGGTGGTTCCCGCCGGGATGTTGCGGAGCGCCATCGCATTACCCGGGCGAATGTCGGCTTTCGGTCCGGAACTGATCCGATCCCCCACACCCACTCCCACCGGGGCGAGAATGTACCTCTTCTCCCCGTCGACGTAGTGAAGCAGGGCTATCCGGGCATTGCGGTTGGGGTCGTACTCGATCGCAGCCACCTTGGCGGGCACTCCGTCCTTGGTTCTCCGGAAGTCGATCACCCGGTACCGGCGCTTGTGGCCTCCTCCCCGGTGGCGGGAGGTGACTCGCCCATGGCTGTTGCGTCCCGCCTTGGAGGGCCGGGGAGCGAGAAGGGACTTCTCGGGACTGCTGCGGGTGATTTCGGAGAAGTCGGAGACGGTCTGGAAACGTCGACCGGGAGAGGTGGGATTGCGTTTTATGACTGCCATTGCCTACACCCCGAACAGATCGATGGAGAAGCCGTCGGCCAGTTTGACCAAGGCCCTCTTGGTGTCTTTGCGTTTGCCCATGGTGCGGCCGGTGCGCTTGCGCTTTCCCCGCCGGTTGTAGGTGTTGACCGAGAGCACCTCCACCTCGAAGATGGACTCCACCGATTGGCGGATCTCGGTCTTGTTGGCCCGAGTATCCACCAGGAAGGAGTAGGTGTTATTGGACTCGATCAGATCGAACGACTTCTCGGATACCACCGGCCCCAGAATCACATCGTGCGGGTACTTCATGACGCCCTCGCCTCCACCGCCTCGTGGGAACCTCCCAGATTCCAGGTGCCCGCACAGAACAGCAGGCTCCGGGCCCACAGCACGTCGTAGGGTGTGACGTACCGGGATTCCACGATCCGGACATCGGGAAGATTCCGGAAGGACCGCTCCTCGTTTTCCCCGCGCCGTTCGACCACCACCAGGATCTTTCCCGCCAGCCCGATGGCTCTCAGGAGGGCGACGGCAGTCTTGGTGTGGGGAGTGCCCCACTCCAGGGGAACCACGGTGTGAATGGCCCCTTCCGAGGCCCGCGCCGAGAGAGCGCTGCACAGCGCCAGTCGGCGCATTTTGGCCGGTGTCCGCTGGTGATAGCTACGGGGCTTGGGACCGTGGGCCACGCCTCCCCCTCGCCACATGGGCGAACGCGTCGAGCCGTGCCTGGCCCTTCCAATTCCCTTCTGGCGCCAGGGCTTGCGGCCGCCGCCCCTGACCTGGGCGCGGGTCTTGGTGGAAGCGGTTCCCGAGCGCTTGCCGGCCATCTGGGCCGTAACCACCTGGTGGAGAACCGGAAGGTTGGGATCGATGCCGAACACCGACGGGTCCAGGGAAGTCTCTCCGAGGAGAACTCCCTCACGGTCATAGAGGGGAGCGGTTATCTCAGCCACCGGCCTTCACCGCCCTTCTCACCAGGACCAAACCTCCCTTGGGACCGGGCACTGCTCCCCTCAGGAGCAGGAGGCCCTCTTCTGCGAGGACCTTCACCACCTCGAGATTGAGGACGGTGGTGCGATGCGCGCCCATACGGCCGGGCATCGCCTTGCCCCGAAAGACCCGGGAGGGGGTGGCGCAGGCGCCGATCGCCCCGCCGGCCCGGTGCTTCTTGTGGTTGCCATGACTGGCGCACTGTCCGGAGAAGTTGTGTCGCTTCATCACTCCCTGGAATCCCTTGCCCTTGGAGACACCGGTCACGTCGGCCCGCACGCCCTCCTGGAAGACCACGTCCACCTCGATCGTCGAACCGGGCTCGAACTGCCCCGGGTCCTCCACGGGGGTCTCCACCAGGTGAGGGGAGGGATCCACCCCTGCCTTGGCGAAGTGTCCGGCCAGGGCCCTTCCCACCTTGGGGCTGCGGGCCGTCTCCAGGGCCAACTGCACGGCTTCGTAGCCGTCCTTCTCGGCGGTCTTGATCTGGACCACCCGGCAGGGTCCGGCCTTGATCACGGTGACGGGGACAGCCTGGGCAGACTCGTTGAATATCTGGCTCATCCCCAGCTTGGTGCCAAGAATGGTGTTCACAGCTTTATCTCCACTTCCACTCCGGAGGGAAGATCGAGACGCATCAGCGAGTCCACCGTCTTGGCGGTCGGATCGAGTATGTCGATCAGTCGCTTGTGGATACGCATCTCGAAGTGCTCCCGGGAGTCCTTGTCAACATGGGGTCCTCGAATGACGCAGTAGCGATGGATCTCGGTGGGCAGAGGGACAGGACCCTTGATCTTTGCCTGGGTACGAGTTACCGTAGCGGCGATCTTGCGCGCCGACTCGTCCACGCTTTGGTGGTCGTAAGCCTTCAGTTTTATGCGGATCTTATGAGATTCGTCCATGACGTTTTTCTGCTGCTTTTCCTGTCTTGATCTTCTGGTTTTATTTCTTGATTGTCTTCTAAGTGATTGTCACGAATCTTTCGACTTCTTGTTTGTTATTTGGTGATTTTGGTGACCCGACCAGCACCCACCGTACGACCACCCTCACGAATAGCAAAATCCAAACCAACCGACATCGCAATCGGAGCAATCAACTCCACAGACAACTCAACATTATCACCAGGCATCACCATCTGCACACCACCAGGCAACAACACCGAACCAGTCACATCAGTCGTACGAAAATAAAACTGAGGACGATAACCCGAAAAAAACGGATTATGCCTCCCACCCTCCTCCTTCGTCAACACATACACCTGCGCCTCAAAACCAACATGAGGCAAAATCGACCCCGGAGCAGCCAACACCTGACCACGCTCCACCTCCGACTTCCCCACCCCCCGCAACAACACACCCACATTATCCCCAGCCCGCGCCTCATCCAACAACTTCCTAAACATCTCCACACCAGTAGCCACCGAACCACGCGTATCACGCAACCCCACCACCTCAACAGCCTCACCAACCCCCAACACACCCTGCTCCACACGACCAGTCACCACCGTCCCCCGACCAGTAATAGAAAACACATCCTCAATCGGCATCAAAAACGGACGATCCACATCCCGAACCGGCACCTCCACATACCCATCAACCGCATCCAACAACTCCATCACACCATCACCAGCACCAACATCACCCTCCAACGCCAACAAAGCAGAACCCCTCACCACCGGAACATCATCACCCGGAAACTCATACTCCGTCAACAAATCCCGAACCTCCAACTCCACCAAATCCAACAACTCCACATCATCCACCAAATCACACTTATTCAAAAACACCACCACCCGCGGCACACCCACCTGCCGCGCCAACAACACATGCTCACGAGTCTGCGGCATCGGACCATCCACCGCCGACACCACCAACACAGCCCCATCCACCTGAGCCGCCCCCGTAATCATATTCTTAATATAATCCGCATGCCCCGGCATATCCACATGCGCATAATGACGCAAACCAGTCTCATACTCCACATGCGCAATCTGAATCGTAATCCCCCGCTCACGCTCCTCAGGAGCCCGATCAATATCATCAAACCCAGTAAACACATTCACCCCACCAACCCGCTCAGCCAACACCCGAGTAATCGCAGCCGTCAAAGTCGTCTTCCCATGATCAATATGACCCATAGTCCCCACATTCACATGCGGCTTCACCCGCTCAAACCTCACCTTACCCACAACCAAACACCCCCTTTCTAAATCACTTACCTGTTCTCATGTGAAGGAGTTCTTCACCAATGGATTTAGGAACATCTTGGTAAGCCTTGAATTGCATCGTATACGTAGCTCGCCCCTGTGTTCTGGAACGAATGTCAGTGGCGAATCCGAACATCTCGCCCAGTGGTACGGCCGCGGTGATAATCCGGGCCGTTCCCCGCTGGTCGGTTTCTTCGATCCGGCCCCGGCGCGAGGAAATGTCGGCAAGCACTTCTCCCATGTACTCCTCGGGAGCGACCACTTCCACTTCCATCACCGGTTCCAACAGCTTGATTCCCGCCTTCTGTGCGGCAGCGCGAATCGCCATCGAACCGGCTATCCGAAAGGCCATTTCGGAAGAATCCACTTCGTGATGGGAACCGTCGACGAGGCTCACCCGCAGGTCCACCACCGGATAGCCGGCCAGAATGCCGCCGTCCAGAGCCTCCTTGATGCCGGCGTCCACCGCCGGGATGTACTCGCGGGGCACACGTCCCCCCGAGATGTTGTCGACGAACTCATAGCCCCCTCCGGGCCCCATGGGCTCGATGTCGATCACCACATGACCGTACTGCCCGCGGCCGCCACTCTGGCGCACGTAACGGCCCTGGACTCCCTCGGCGCCGGAGTTGATGGTCTCACGGTAGGCAACCTGGGGCCTCCCGATATTGGCGGCGACCTTGAACTCCCGGACCAGACGGTCCACAAGCACTTCCAGGTGGAGTTCTCCCATTCCGGCGATGATGGTCTGGCCGGTTTCGGCGTCGCCGCGTACCAGGAAGGTGGGATCCTCCTCCGAGAGTTTCTGGAGGGAATGGGTGAGCTTGTCCTGGTCGGCCCTGGTGCGGGGCTCGATCGCCACCCAGATCACCGGGGCCGGGAAGGCCATGGACTCCAGGCTGATCGGAGCGTTCACGGCCGACAGCGTGTCGCCGGTGGTGGTGCCGCGCAACCCCACCGCAGCCACGATGTCTCCCGTGTACACATGGTCGACCTCCTCGCGATGGTTGGCGTGCATGCGCAACAGCCGCCCCAGCCGCTCCTTCTTGCCGTTGGTGGTGTTGAGCACGGTCCCCCCCTTGGACGCCGTACCCGAGTAGACCCGGAAATAGGTGAGCTTCCCCACATGGGGGTCGCTCATGATCTTGAAGGCCAGGGCAGAGAACGGTTCATCGTCGGTAGCTCTGCGCTCCAGGGTCGTCTGGGGGTGCTTCGGCACGAATCCCTCCACCGGGGGAAGGTCCAAGGGACTGGGCAAGTAGTGGATGACGGCGTCCAGAAGGGGCTGGACACCCTTGTTCTTGAAGGCCGCTCCGCACAGCACCGGCACGAACAGGTGGTTGAGCACGCCCACACGGATGGCCGACCTTATCTCGTCGGGGGTGATGTAAAGGTCTTCGAGGAATTTGACCAGCAGTTTCTCGTCCACCTCGGCCACCTGCTCCAAGAGCTGGGCCCGGTAACGATAGGCCATGTCCTGCATCGACTCGGGAATCTCCCCGGTGTCCCAGCGCTTGCCGTCGTCTCCCCTCCACTCGTGAACCTGCATCTCCACCAGGTCCACCACGCCCCGGAAGCCGCTTTCCTCGCCCACGGGCAGTTGGAGGACCAGCGGGGTTGCGTCCAGGCGAGTGCGAATCGACTCCACGTCGGCGTAGAAGTCGGCGCCCACCCGGTCGAGCTTGTTGATGAAGCAGATCCGCGGTACCTGGTAGCGGTCGGCCTGGCGCCAGACCGTCTCCGATTGCGGCTCCACCCCGGCCACTCCGTCGAACACCGCCACCGCTCCGTCCAGGACCCGGAGGCTCCGCTCCACCTCCACGGTGAAGTCCACATGTCCGGGGGTGTCGATGATATTGATGCTGTGGTCGTGCCAGATGCAGGTGGTCGCCGCGGATGTGATGGTGATTCCCCGCTCCTGCTCCTGCGCCATCCAGTCCATGGTGGCGGCGCCCTCGTGAACCTCGCCGATCTTGTAGTTCCGACCGGTGTAGTAGAGAATCCGCTCGGTGAGCGTGGTCTTCCCTGCGTCGATGTGCGCCATGATCCCGATGTTGCGCGTCCTGCTCAGAGGCACCTGGCGCATGCGCAGCAGGCGATTTCCCCGATCAGCAGCCACAGCAACACCTATTACCAGCGGTAGTGGGCGAAGGCCTTGTTGGATTCCGCCATCTTGTGCATGTCTTCGCGTCTCTTGATCGCCGACCCGGTGTTGTTGGCGGCGTCGAGTATCTCGCCCGCCAGCCGCAAGGCCATGGTGGGCTCCCGCCGCCGGCGCGCGTAATCCACCAGCCAACGAATGGCCAGACAGCGCGCCCTGTCGGGTCGGACGTCCATGGGCACCTGGTAGGAGGAGCCTCCCACCCGTCGAGACCGTACCTCCATCTGGGGCTTGAGGTTCTCGATCGCCCTTCTCAGCACGCTCACCGGGTCCTGGCGGGTCCGCCGCTCCACCCGATCGAGGGCGGCGTAAACAATCCTTCTAGCCAGGTCCTTCTTCCCCTTCCACAGAACCTTGTTGATGACCCGGCTGACCAGAACGTTGCGAAATACCGGATCGGGATCGATCTTGCGCTTGGTGGCCGCGGCCCGTCTCACAGCGATGACCTCCTGGCCCCGTATCGGGAACGGGCCTGCCTGCGATCGGAGACCCCCGCCGCGTCCAGGGTGCCCCTTATCACCTTGTATCGCACACCGGGAAGGTCGCGGACCCGGCCACCTCTGACCAGCACGATGGAGTGCTCCTGGAGGTTGTGTCCCTCGCCGGGGATGTAGGCGGTCACCTCGATTCCCGAGGAAAGCCTCACCCGGCACACTTTCCGCAAAGCGGAATTGGGCTTCTTGGGCGTGACCGTGTACACGCGGGTGCACACCCCCCTTCGCTGGGGAGCTCCGGCCAAACCGGCCGTCTTGACCTTCTTTTTCTTCGGTTTACGCCCGCGGCGCACCAACTGCTGAATAGTCGGCATAACTTTCCTTCACCGGCGAAACCCGACCTCCGCGCGCGGGAGACGGGTTCACCTTCTTCCTGGTTTTGACCGCACCCGGAGGACACTCCGGGACTGGGTCAGACGGAGAGCCCTAGGAGGCGGCGTGAGGCACTAAGACCACGAAGGGCAAGTATATACACCTCCGCCCCGTCAGGCAAACTCAAATCGGCGCCGCGTCCTCCCCTGGCGCCGTCCCCCGATGCGGGGTGTGATACCACTCGCGGCGGTGGGGAAGGAGACGCACCAGAATCCACACGAAACCCCAGGTCAGCGTCATCGGATACCACCGGAGATAGGGCCGTATCTCCCTCACCCGCCAGAGCGCCCACAAGGGGCGGCCGGCCAGCCACAGGGCGACCCCCGCCCACACCGGCCACGAGAAGGGAAAACCCCATCCGCCCACCGCTGCCCAGGCCCCCAGCATCAGGGTGAGGAGCATGCGGAAGGAGCGTCCCGGGAGAATGAGGCGCACAGCCATGAGCATCATCGGCGCGGAGCGCCCCGCCACCGACTGCCTCAGGAGGGCTCCGCCCCGGCCCTTCCGCACTCCGGTCCGTCCCTGCGCCCACCTTCGGCGTTGCCTCACCGCAGCTCGAAGGTCGGTTGGCTTCTCGTCCCAGACCCGGACCGCCGGCAGGTATCTGACGCGATGACCCGCCAGGAGCAGCCTGATGGTCAGGTCCAGGTCCTCCGTGAACGATCCGCTCCATCCGCCGGCCTCGGCCAGAGCATCCCCGGTGATGCAGAAACCGGTGCCGCCAAGCTCGACCGGCCGGCCACGCCCACGGCTGGGTCCATAGACCATCTCCCTGGTCATCCAGTCGCCCAGCCCCGCCGCAGCCGCGATCGGGGAGGCGTCGAGGTTGGAGGGAAGCACCGAGGCCTGCACGACCTCCGCCCCCTCGGCCAACGCCCCGGCCAGACGGGAGAGGAGATCGTCCTCCACCCGGTTGTCGGCGTCCAACACGACCAGCGCCTCGCCCCCGGCGAGCGGGTGACCATCGAGGTGCCACCGCAGCAGTTCCCCCTTCCCGTCCGGGCCGGAGGTGCGTTCCACCACTCTCGCCCCCGCCAGGGTGGCGACCTTCACGGTGCCGTCCCCGCACCGGTCGGCCAGCACCCAGACCGTGTAGGCCTCGGAGGGATAGTCCTGACAGAGAAGGTCACCTACCAGGGCGCCCACCACTCGCTCCTCGTCATGGGCCGGGATCACCACCCGCAGAGCCCGATTCGGGGAGGAACCGCCGGCGGAAGGTGCGGACTCAGACACCCGACAGCCTCAGGCTGACGTCCACCACCGGGGCCGAGTGGGTCACCCATCCCGTGGAGATGATGTCCACTCCTGTCTCAGCAACCCGCCTGACATTGGCAGGGGAGACTCCCCCGCTGGCCTCCAGGGCAACTCTGTCTCCCACCCGTCTCACCGCTTCCCTCATCTGGTCGAGGGTCATGTTGTCCAGGAGGACGACATCCGGACCGGCCGCCACCACCTCGTCGAGATCTTCCAGGGCGGAGACCTCGACGATCACCCGGACCACTCCCCCGGTCTCATCCCGGGCCACCCGCACGGCATGGGCGGGATTCCCCACCAGGGCGAGATGGTTGTCCTTGATCAGGACCGCATCCCAAAGACCCATGCGGTGGTTGACTCCCCCTCCCAGGCGCACCGCATCCTTCTCCCACACCCGCATCCCCGGAGTGGTCTTTCGTGTATCGCTGATGCGGGCGCCGGTACCCGCCACCGCCCGCACCAGATCCCGGGTGGCGGTGGCGATCCCCGACATGCGACCCAATAGATTCAGCGCCACCCGTTCGGCGGCCAGGATGCTCCGCGCCGGGCCACTGACCACCGCCGCCTCCGCTCCCGACTCCAGATCGGCGCCGTCCCTGGCGTTCGGTTCGAACCTCACCCGGGGATCCAGGAAACGGAAGGCGGCGTCGGTCAGCCCCAGGCCCGCCAGCCTTCCCTCCGACTTGAAGACCACCACTCCCCTCGCCGTGCGGGTTGCATCGACCAGGGCGCTGGTGGTCAGGTCTCCGGCCGTCCCCAGATCTTCGGAAAAGGCCTGCTCCAATAGGTGACGGGGGTCTCCCGGGCAGGTCAGCTTCGTCCCACCTCCAGCATCCGCTCAACCGCCGACCGGGCCCGGGCCGCGATCTCCGGATCCAGCACCACCTCGTGGGTCATGGTCAGAAGGGAGGTCCTGATGTTGTCGAGGGTGATTCTCTTCATGTGGGGGCACAGGTTGCAGGGCCGCACAATCTCCACGTCGTCCAGTTCATAGGCGACATTGTCGGCCATGGAGCACTCGGTGAGCATCATCACCTGGGAGGGGCGCTGCTCCCGCACCCAATTCACAATCCCGTGGGTCGAGCCCACATAGTCGGCCTGGTCCAGAACATCGGGAGCGCACTCGGGGTGGGCGATCACCGGAATCTGGGGGAGTTGGCTGCGCAGGCTGGCGAGTTCCGCTCCGCTGAACCGCTCATGGACGATGCAACGTCCTTCCCACAGCACGATCTCCACGTCGGTGTGGGATGCCACATACCTGCCCAGGAAGCCATCCGGCAGAAAGATCACCCGCTCGGCCCCCAGCGACTCCACAACCGCCAC
This sequence comes from Acidimicrobiia bacterium, assembly GCA_965204615.1. Taxonomy (GTDB): domain Bacteria; phylum Actinomycetota; class Acidimicrobiia; order Spongiisociales; family ZC4RG35; genus Bin76. The sequence continues at coordinate 685,142 of OZ242000.1, forward strand.
CGCGTTGCCGGAGGTGCAGCAGATATCGGACTCCGCCTTCACTTCCGCCGAGGTGTTCACGTAGCTGACCACCGGCGCCCCCGGATGGAGACTCCTGAGACGCCGCACGTCGGCCCCGGTGATCCCCTCGGCCAGAGAACACCCCGCCCGCAGGTCCGGGATGAGCACGGTGGCGTCGGAGTTGATGATCTTGGAGGTCTCGGCCATGAAGTGAACCCCTGCCATCAGGATCACCTCGGCATCGCTGCGGGCCGCCATCTGCGCCAGCGCCAGGGAGTCGCCCACCATGTCGGCCACCCCGTAGTAGATGTCGGGGGTCATGTAGTTGTGGGCGGTTATCACCGCGTTGCGTTCGGACTTGAGTTGGCCGATCTCCTGGATCAACGGTTCCAGGGCGGCCCGCTCCTCGGGAGGGAAAACCGAAGGCTTACGAGAGATTTCGAGAGTTGCAACGCTCATTGTCTGCTCTTTCAGGGCAGTTACCAAGAATAACCCTTCCCCGAGGCCGTCGCCGACCGGATGGGGGTCCGATTCCTCAGACTACATCCTCTCTATCACCGCCGAGGCAAAGTCCGAGGTACCCACCTCGGTCGCTCCCTCTCTCAGCCGGGCCAGGTCGTAGGTGACGATTCCCTCCGAGATGGTGCGCTCCATGCCGGAGACAACCAGGTCGGAAGCCTCGTCCCACCCGAGATAGCGAAACATCATCTCTCCGGAGAGGATCAGCGACCCGGGATTGACCTTGTCCATCCCGGTGTAACGGGGGGCGGTCCCGTGGGTGGCCTCGAAGACCGCGTGCCCGGTGTTGAAGTTGATGTTGCCGCCGGGAGCGATTCCGATCCCCCCCACCTGGGCGGCCAGCGCATCGGAGACGTAGTCACCGTTCAGATTGAGAGTGGCGATCACGTCGTATTCGGCGGGTCGAAGAATGATCTGCTGCAGGAAGGAGTCGGCGATCACGTCCTTGACCAGTAGCCGATCGCCGGGATCTCCTCCCGAGTCCTCCCAGCTCACGGCCACGTCGGAGAATTCTTCCCGGACCACCTCGTAGCCCCAGTCACGGAAGGCGCCCTCGGTGTATTTCATGATGTTGCCTTTGTGCACCAGTGTGACAGAGCGCCGACCCTGCTCCAGGGCGTAACGTATCGCGGCCCGCACCAACCGCTTGGTGGCCGTGATGGAGACCGGCTTGATCCCGATTCCCGAATCCGATCGGATCTCCCATCCGTACTCCCTCTTCAGATAGTCGATCAACCCGGCGGCCTCCGGACTCCCGTGCTCCAACTCCATTCCCGAGTACACGTCCTCGGTGTTCTCCCGGAAGATGACCATGTCCACCAACTCCGGGCGGAGGGAGGGAGATGGCACCCCGTGCAGCCACCGCACCGGCCGTATGCAGGCGTAGAGATCCAGAGTCTGACGGAGGGTCACGTTGAGACTGCGAATCCCACCTCCCACCGGGGTGGTGAGTGGGCCCTTGATCGCCACCAGGTACTCCTGAATGGTCTCAAGGGTCTCCCCGGGAAGCCAGGAGCCGGTTCGGTCGAAAGCCTTCTCGCCGGCCAGCACCTCCATCCATGAGATGCGCCGGTCCCCTCCGTAGGCCTTCTCCACCGCCGCGTCGGCCACCCGCCGGGTAGCCCCCCACACATCGGGTCCGATCCCGTCGCCCTCTATGTACGGGATGATCGGGTTGTCAGGGACCGACAGTCCCTCGGCGGTGTTCTGAATTATCTCCGGCATGGTCTCCTACAACCTCTAATCCTGTAATACCTGAGCCATCAAGCAGGTTACACGCTTCGAGAGGCTTTCCATCCGACCCTCCGGCTCGGGACCCCCGAGAGCATCCCGGCCCCCGTCTGACTTGGGGCATGCCGCGACCGCCTCCTCACCGGCGGGCGCCGCGGGTCACCCGGCCCTACCCCCGGATCACGCTTCCAGGACGATCAACAGGTCCTTGGCCTCGACCTGGCTTCCCGCCTCCACCAGCAATTCCCCGATCCGGCCCGTGTCAGGCGCGTAGATGGTGCTCTGCATCTTCATCGCCTCCAGGGTCAGCAACTTGCTGTTGGGGGTCACTTCGTCACCGACGGTCACGAACAGCCCGGTCACCACCCCGGGGGTCGGCGCCCCGACATGGAGCGGGTTGGTCCCATCGGCCTTCCGGGCCGCCGGTTTGTCCGACTGCAGTGACCGGTCGCGAACCCGGACCTGGCGGGGCGCCCCGTTCAGGTCGAAGAAGATGGCTCGCGAACCATCGGGCTGCGCCTCGCCCACGGTGTGGAATTTCACGAACAACCGCTTCCCGGGCTCGATGTCGAACACGCACTCCTCGCCTTCCTCCAGCCCGTAGAAGAACACCGGGGTCGGGAGCAGTCCGACGTCGGCGTATTTGTGGCGAGTCTCAGCAAAAGCGGCGAACTCCGTCGGGTACAGCAGGTAGCTGAGCCCGTCAGCCCACTGCCCCGCCCGTCCCAGCAACTCCGAAGCGGTCTCCACCGCGGCCTCGATGTCGGCGCTCGGGAGCCTGGCGCCCGCCCTCCCTTCGATGGGCTCGTTTCGACACAGGAGTATCCGCCGGACGTCCTCCGGCCATCCCCCGGGAGGCTCCCCCAGCGATCCTCGCATCATGTCCACGACCGATTCGGGAAACCCGACGTTGTGATCGGGAGGCAGTTGGCGAACCTCGTCACAGGTCATCCCCTTGGAGAGCAGGAACAGCGCCAGGTCCCCTACCACCTTGCTGGAGGGGGTGACCTTCACGATGTCACCCAGTAACTGGTTGACGTCGGCGTACATCTCCTCGACCTCCCGCCAACGCTGGCCGAGACCCAGAGCGGTGGCCTGCTGTTGCAGGTTGGTGAACTGTCCGCCCGGAATCTCGTGGTCATACAGTCGGGCGCTTCCGGACCTGGGCGCGTTGTCGAAGGGCCGGTAGTAGGTGCGGACCGTCTCCCAGTACAGCGAGCAGTCGCCCAACGCCTCCGAGTCGAGTTCCGTGTCACGCCCGGTGCCCCGGAGCGAGCCCACGATCGTGTTGAGGTTGGGTTGGCTGGTGGAGCCCGAGACCGCGGCGACGGCCGCGTCGATGATGTCGACGCCGGCCTCGCTGCCCTTTATGAGCGTCGCCGCCTGCAGACCGCTGGCGTCATGGGTGTGGAAGTGGATCGGCATACCCACCTCCTCCCGCAGCACCCTCACCAACTGGTCGGCGGCATAGGGCCGGGACAGACCTGCCATGTCCTTGATGCAGAGAATGTGTGCCCCCAGGTCTTTGAGCCGTTGGGCCAGATCGACGTAGTAGCCAAGGTTGTACTTGGGACGTCCCGGATCGAGGATGTCGCCCGTGTAGCAGATGGCCGCCTCGCAAATGGCATGCGTCTCATGTACGGCCTCGATAGCCACCTCCATGTTGCGCACGTCGTTCAGCGAATCGAAGACTCTGAAGACGTCGATGCCCTGGCGGGCGGATTCGATGACGAACTCCCGCACCACGTTGTCGGGGTAACTGGTGTACCCCACCGCATTGGAGGCCCGCAGCAGCATCTGGAAGCAGATGTTGGGAATCGCCTCCCGCAAGAGCCGCAGACGCTCCCACGGATCCTCGTACAGGAAGCGGAGGGCGGCATCGAAGGTTGCACCTCCCCACATCTCGAGGCTGAACAGGTTGGGCAGGCGCCTCGCCACGGCCCCCGCTGTCCCGAGCAGGTCGAAGGTGCGAACCCTGGTTGCCATGAGTGACTGGTGGGCGTCGCGGTATGTCGTGTCGGTCACCAGCACCCGGTTCTGGTCCCACACCCACTCGGCGAATTTCTCCGGTCCGACTTCGAGCAGCAGATCCCGTGTGCCGGGGGGTGGTTCAACGCTCATGTCGACCGGCACCGATGGGGCAGGTTTCAAATTCTTCGGCGGTTCGCTCCCGGCCACGGTGGGATTCCCGTTGAGGATGGTGTCTCCGATGTATCCGAGCAGCCGGTTGGCGCGGTCCCGGGGCGACTGGATGTCGAACAGCTCGGGCTTCTCCTCCAGGAAGTGGGTGGTCACACCCCCGTCCTGGAAGTCCGGGTGGTTGATGACATTGCGCAGGAACTGGATGTTGGTCTCTACTCCCCGAACCCGGAACTCCTGCAGAGCCCGATCGGCCCGCATACAGGCGTCGTGCAGGTTCTGATCCCAGGCGGTCAGTTTCACCAGGAGAGAGTCATAGAACGGACTGAGAACCGCTCCGGCATAGGCGGTCCCGTCGAGGCGGACTCCCATCCCCCCGGGGCTTCGGTAGGTTTGGAGGCGGCCATAGTCCGGGGAGAACTCGTTGGCGGGATCTTCGGTGGTGATCCGGCACTGCAGGGCGGTCCCTCTTCGCTGAATCTCGTTCTGGGGAGGTATCGAGAGGGGCGCATCATGGAGTCGGCACCCCTGCGCCACGAGAATCTGGGAGCGCACCAGGTCGATCCCGGTCACCATCTCGGTGACGGTGTGCTCCACCTGGATACGGGGGTTCACCTCGATGAAGAAGAAGTCTCCCGTGTCGGCATCCACCAGGAATTCCACGGTGCCGGCATTGACATAGCCAGTGGTCTGCGCCACCCGGATCGCCGCCTCGCAAATCTCGTCACGGAGGTCGTCCGCAAGGTTGGGAGCCGGCGCCAGCTCAACGACCTTCTGGTGACGCCGCTGGACCGAGCAGTCCCGCTCCCAGAGATGCACCACCGAACCGTGGGAGTCGGCCAGGATCTGCACTTCGATGTGGCGCGCCCGGGAGACGTAGCGTTCCATGAAGACGGATCCGTCTCCGAAGGTGCGCTGTGCCTCCCCTCGCGCCTCCTCCAGCCTGCCCACCAACTCATCTGGACTGTTGACCACCCGCATCCCCCGACCTCCCCCTCCGAATGACGCCTTGACGATCAGGGGGTAGCCAACCGACTCGGCGCTGTGCAGGATCCGGCGGGGGTCTTCGGACACGACACCGGTCCCGGGAACGGTGGGAACCCCGGCCTGGCGGGCAAGTCGCCGGGCGGCCGTCTTGTCGCCGAGGGCCTCGAGCAGTTCGGGTGGAGGGCCGACGAAGGTAATGCCGGCCTCCGCACATGCCCGGGAGAACCGGCTGTTCTCCGACAGGAACCCGTAGCCGGGGTGGATGGCGTCCACCTCCCGGTCCTTGGCCAAGGCGATGATGCCGTCGATGTCGAGATAGGCCGCTACCGGCCCCTTGTCGGCGCCCACCTCGTAGGCCTCGTCGGCCTTGAAACGATGCAGGCTGAAGCGGTCCTCATTGGAATAGATGGTGGCGGTCCGCAGGCCGAGTTCGGTGGCGGCCCGCATGATCCGGATGGCTATCTCACCCCGGTTGGCGGCCATGATTTTCTTCACAATGCTCAAAGATTATCAACCGGCCGCGGCTGTTCGGCTCGCAAGCCCGTACCGCCGGCCGGAAACCCGACCGCCAGGTGGGGACAGTGTTCGGGAGGGAGATCCCGCCACCCCGCCGGAGGACCGGCCGGCGGGCGGTTCAGAACCCGAAACGGTCCAACAGCACCGACCGGGCCTGCCACTTCTTCTCGACAACCACCCGGAGATCCAAGTAGACCTTGGCGCCGAAGAAGACCTCCAGCTCACGGCGGGCGGCGCTCCCCGCCTCCTTCAGGAGGGCGCCTCCCCTGCCGATCACGATCCCCCTCTGCGAGCCGCTCTCCACCACCAGTTTGGCCACCACCAGCACCAATCCGTCGGGACGGACCTCGAAGTCCTCCACCGTCACCAGCAGGGAGTGGGGAAGTTCGTGCCGGAGGCGGGCCAGGAATTTCTCGCGGATGACCTCGGCCGAGAAGAACCAGTCGGGCTGGTCGCTCGTCGCATCTGCCGGGAAGTACATCGGGCCTTCCGGAAGGCGGGTGGTGATCTCGGCGACCACCGCCTCCAGGTTCTCTCCGCGGAGGGCGCTGATCGGAACGTAGGCGGCGAAGTCCCAGCGGGCCGCCTCGGTGAGGACCATGGCGATCTTCTCCTTGGAGAATCTGTCGGTCTTGTTGACCAGCACCACCACCTTCGACCGGTCATGGGTCAGCCGCTCGGCGATCCTCCGGTCTCCGGGTCCGATGGGCCGGCGGGCATCCAGCAGGAAGGCGATCACATCGGCGTCGGCCAGAGCACCGTACACCATGCGGTTGAGGCGGTCACCCAACTCGTTGCGCGGCTTGTGCAGTCCCGGGGTGTCCACCAGGACCATCTGCCAGGACGGAGGGTCACAGGACGGATCGGTCACAACGCCCCGGATGGTGTTCCGGGTTGTTTGAGGACGGCGGGAGGTGATGGCGACCTTCTGTCCCACCAGGGCGTTCACCAGAGTGGACTTGCCGACATTGGGACGGCCGACCACCGAGACGAATCCCGACTTCATGATCATCCGAGGCCGGGACTAGCCGACCGCCGCCCTCAATCCTCCCCCGCTGCGGCGCACCCGGACTTCCGACACGCGATGGCCGAGAACCTCCTTCACCAGGAATTCCACTCCTTCGGTGGACATCACCTCCCCCACCGCCGGGACCCGGCCGGCCAGGGCCAGAACCAGTCCCCCCACCGTGTCCCACTCCTCCTGGGGAAGGGTCACGCCCAGCAGGTCCCCGAGATCGTCCACCGGGAACCGGCCGTCCACAAACAGCACTCCTCCCTCCTCCACCCGGAGCCACTCGTCCTCTTCGTCGTGTTCGTCCACTATCTCTCCCACCAACTCCTCCAGCAGGTCTTCGATGGTCACCAGGCCCGCCGTGCCCCCGTGCTCGTCGATCACCACCGCCATGTGGTCACCGTGGCGTCGCATCTCCCTCAGCAGATCGGAGACCGGCTTGGTCTCGGGTACGTACAGCGGGGTTCTCTGGATCTCCGCAATCGTGGCGCCGCTCTCCCCCCCGGCCAGGGCGGGAAGCAGATCCTTGGCAAGGGCGAGCCCCACCACCCGATCGATTCCCCCATCCAAGACCGGGAAGCGGGAGAATCCGTACTCCTTCACCACCTCGGCCAACTCGTCCAGCGTGGCGTTCACCTGGACCGTAACCATGTCAGGACGGGGAACCATCACTTCCCGGACGATGGTCTCGGAGAATTCCAGCACCGAGGAGATCATCTCCTTTTCCTCCGACAACTCCCCCTCATCGGGCTCGGGTTCATCGGAGTCGAGCGCCCACCGCGGTCTCCAAAGGCGAGAGTGCGCGAAGGCGGCGGCCTCGACCAACCCGCTCATCCGCTCCGCGCTCTTCCACAGTCGGCCCAAAGAACCGGCCAGGAGCCGGGTGGCGGTGGTGATGATCACCGCCCACAGGGCGGCTGCCCATCCACCCGCACCCGCGGCGGAGAGCCCCGCGGTCAGGGATACCACCGCCAGTATGGTGACCACCCCCTCCGCCCGCCATCCGGCAAGCATCATCAGGCCGCCCGGCGCCTTGAGGCGAAGGTGGCGCCCTGCGCGAGCCACCCCTTCGGCGGCGGCCTGGGCCACGGAAGCCCGGTCCATTCGCTCCACCGCGGCCAGTCCCAGACGCAACAGGCCTGCGATCACCAACAGGGCCACCCCGATCCAGACCAGGATCATCTTCGATTCAGCCCCTCTGTGGCCAGGTGTCGCCGTTCCCTCTCCTCCATCACCTCCGCGTCGCTGTCCGAGTCATGGCTGTAACCCAGCAGGTGCAGCACGCCATGCACGACCATCAGGCCCATCTCCTCGGAGAACCGGGTTCCCTCGCGCGCTGCCTGACGGCTCACGTAGTCGGGGGCGATGACCACGTCCCCGAGATGCAGGGGAGGACCCCTCTCACCGTGCGACGGGGCGCTCTCTCCCGGTTCGATCACCTGGAGGGGGAGGGCCAGAACATCGGTGGCGCCCCTGTTGCCGCGGTGTCTCAGGTTCATGTCCGCCATCCGCTCTTCGGCGACCAGGGTCACATCCACTAGGCAACCGCGGTCGTAACCCTCCCCGGACAGCACCCCTCCGGCCAGGCGACCCAACAGACCAAGATCCACCGATGCGTCCTGCTCGTCGATGATCTGCACGTTCATCTCCGAGCCTCGCGGTTCGGATCGGGAGGTTCGTCGAGATTGTTAGATGAAGGTTCTTCCATTCAGGGGAAGTTGGGGTATTGGATGCGCTGATGGTAGTGGCCCGACATGGCGTCTATGAAGGCATTCCTTATGGATTGAAGGTCGGCGAAGGTCAGAGAGGACTCGTTCAACTGCAAATCGGACATCTTCTCCCTGATTATTCCATCCGTCACTGCCGCGATGGCCTGCAGGGTCGGTTCGGATGGCGCGCCCTGGCCGGAAGTCGACTGGAAGGCGGCTCGGCACGCCCCCTCCACCCCGTCAGCCAACATCAGGATGGCCATCTCCTTGGACCGGGGCTTCTCCCCCACATGTCGATAGTCGTCCACGTTGACGTTCTCCTCCCCGTAGAGCCCTATGGCCTTGTCATAGAAGAAGCGCATCACACCGTTGCCGTGGTGGGTGATGATCCCTGCCGCCACCGATGAAGGGATCCGATGGCGGGCCGCCAACTTCATCCCGTCGGTGACGTGGCGCCGGATCACCTCCGCCGACTCCTTGGGACTCATCTGGTCGTGTGGATTCGCCCCGAATTGGTTCTCGATGAACAACGAGGGATTCTCGGTCTTGCCGAGGTCGTGGTAATAGGCTGCCGCCCTTGCCAGAAGATTGTTGGCCCCTATCGCGGTTGCTGCAGCCCCGGCCAGGGTGCCCACCATGAGGGAGTGGTTGAAGGTCCCGAACGCCTTTTCTTGAAGAAGTTGCAGGGCGGCGTGATTGCGGTCGGTGAGATCCAACAAACGCAGGGTGGTGGTGACATCGAACACGCTCTCGAAGAAGGCCATGGCCGCCAACGCCACCAGGGCGGCGATCAAGGAGGAAGCGAAGGCCAGCACCGCGGCCTGCAGCATGGTCCCCACCGGCGACTGGGTGAGGCTGGTGTGAAAGATCCAGGCCGTGGCGGCGGCGATCACCGACAGAGCGGCGGCCGAGATCGCCACCGAGTTACGGAACGCCCGCCGGCTGGAAGCGGCTGAGACGAATCCCACCGGAGCCAGAGTGGCCAGAAGAGCGTAGATGGTGGCGCCCGGATCCCGGGTGCCCACCGCGGCGACCACCGCCACGATCACCGCCATCAATAGCCCGGTCCGGTTGTCCAGGAGGACGGCCGCAAAGTAGCCGAACGCCACAGCCGGGAGCACGTAGACACCGACCTCGTAGCCGAACACCTCCCCCACGAAGGTGACGAACCGAACTGCTCCGGCCGCCAGCACCGTCAGGAGACCCAGCAGGGAGAGAAGGTGAATCCGATCCCAAAGGTCGGCCCGGTACCGGGAGATGTACAGGGCCAGCACCGCCATCACCGCCCCCAGCACCACCAGCACCCCCGCTTCTCTTACCGGCCTCCCGGTGGCCGCGCCGGTCTGGTCGATAGCGTCGATGATGATCATGCTGAGAGGTTCTCCCTCACCGACGATGGGCTGGCCGGAACGGTAGGAGACTGTCACCGCCTCCTGGGCGTCGCGGGCATCCTGGCGCAACCGTTCCGTGGCGCCGGTGTCGAGCAGGGAGTTGGGCCGGAGGAATGAGGCGGCGATGTCCGAGGCGGCCTCACCGGCGGCAGGGTGGCGGACATCTCCTATGAAGACCACCGGCGGATCCGAGAGTATCCGGCTCTGGGCGGGGAGCAGTTCCTCGCTCTTGATCTCTTCTGCAAAGGAGTCGGCTATAAGAGTGAGAGCGGCCTGCTCGATCTCCACCAGTCCCGGGGGCTCCCCCAAAGCCTGCCGGATCACATCATCTGTGGCCACCTCCACCAGCGTGGCGACCGAACTCTCGTCCAACTGGGGATAGGAGCGAAGGACTTCGGGGATCTGCAGCCGTGCGGCGCGGGTCAGCGGCGTGAAGGGAACCGGTGGAACGTTGCACTCTGTGCCGATCCCCAAACACACGATCTGCTGGCTCCGACGGGGCAGGAAAACCGTGAAATTGGCAGGAAGGTCGGGGTCGGCGCTGTCGACTATCACATCCCATACCCCTTCGGGGACCTCCAGGCTGAAATCCCCGTTGGCCTGGGTTTGAATGTCATATCCCTCCCCGGTGGAAGCCAGCGCCCGCACTGTGACAAGTTCCACCCCCACCTCCGGATAATCGCCGGATTCGGTGATGAAGGAGTCTGCATCGAAGTCCAGGAAAACCCGGCCCGACAGGGTGACGGTCGCCGGGGGAGGCAGGGTGGTGGTTGTGGTTGTAACCACCGAGGTGGTTGTGGCGCCTGCAACGGTGGTGGGTGTGGTTTCTTCGATCGGGGCTTCGGCGTCCGCGCCGGGGGCTGCGCCGGCCTCCTCCGGCTCCTCGGGCGGGGAGGCAGGCTCGGCGATGGTGGCCGGAGCCGCGGTGGTGGAGGTGGTGGGCGCCTCCGTGGTGGTGGGAGGGGGAACGGTGGTAGTGGTCGTTTCAGGGGGGGCTGTGGTGGTGGTAGTGCTGGTGGGAGGCAGGGAGAGTGTCTCCAGCCACTCCGGCTCAGCTGCGAGGGTGCCCCTTTTCACAACCGCGAACAAATCGGACAGATCATCGCTGACCTGCTGTTCGATGCTCTCGTTCCGGCTGGTGACACCATCGATCCGGTCTGCCGCCGCATCGCGGAGGGCCTGGGTCGCCTCTCGATCAACAACCTCGCTGCTGCGCTGGGCCACATAGGGGCGGGTGGCCAGGTCGCCCTCGGTCAGTTCCACTTCTCCGCTGGCCGCGCCGACGGTCAGGGTCGCCCAGGCAAGCATCACCGTCGACACCAGCACCAGCCCCCGGATCAGTGTCCTCTCCCATGGCGCCGGAGACCGGTTACCGGAAACGGTCATGGTTTGGTTCTCCCGATCCGTCCCTATTCCTCAGGAAGTTACCCTTCTCATAACTCTGATAGGCATCGATGATGTCGGCAACCACCCGGTGGCGCACCACATCTCGGCTGGTCAACTCAACGAATGCCACGCCGGGAATGTCGCCGAGGATGTGGCGGACCACGCTGAGTCCCGAGGAGCGGTTGGAGGGGAGGTCCGTCTGGGTGATGTCACCGGTGATGATCATCTTGGAGTTGAAGCCGAGCCGGGTCAGGAACATCTTCATCTGCTCGGGCGATGTGTTCTGCGCCTCGTCGAGGATTACGCATGCATCGTTGAGCGTGCGACCCCTCATGTAGGCGAGGGGGGCGATCTCGATGGTGCCCCGCTCGATCAGCCGGGACGTTTCGTCGGGACCGAGCATCGTCCACAGGGCGTCATAGAGAGGGCGGAGATAGGGATCCACCTTGGCGGACAGGTCCCCGGGCAGAAAGCCCAGCCTCTCTCCCGCCTCCACCGCCGGCCGGGTGAGCACGATTCTCCGACAACTCCCCTGCACCAATGCCTCCACGGCCGCAGCCATCGCCAAATAGGTCTTCCCGGTTCCTGCCGGACCCAGCGCAAAGGTGGCGGTGTTCTCCCGGATGGCCTGGACATAAAGCAGTTGGCGATGAGTCTTGACCCTCACCAGTCTGCCCCGGCCCACTGACAGTGTCTGGCTCAACACCCCGGCCGGATCGGGGAGTTCTTCGCGCACCATCTGCACTATCGGGCCGACATGTCCGGCCAGGGAAGTTCCCTCCTGGACCAGCAGCAACAGTTCTTTGATCGCCGACTCCGCCAGTCTCACCTCTTCCGAAGGACCCTTGAGGGAGATGCTTGCGCCCCGCGCCACTATACGCACGCCGGGAAACGACTCCTGGAACTCCCGGAAATAGGAGTCGCTGGTTCCCAGCAGGTCCCGCAGCAGGTGCTGGCTGGGCACCAACACTTCCCGGTTGGAGGATTCAACGGTCATAGCGGACCCGGAAGGACAATCAGGAGACTGTGGGAGTCATCCCGGCGGCCATTTCATTCGGCGGCCTCCCAGCAGATGAAAGTGCAGATGGAACACGGACTGGCCCCCATCACTCCCCACATTCGTCACCCACCGCCAACCGTTCTCCAATCCTTCCTGGGAGGCAATCGTCCGGGACAGGCTCACCAACTCTCCCATCATCTCGGCGTCATCGACGCAGTCCAATGACTCGACGTGCCGTCGGGGAATAACCAGTACATGCGTCGGCGCTTGGGGGTTGATGTCCCGAAAGGCCAACGCCCGGTCCGTCTCGGCCACCATATCGGCCGGAATCGACCCCCCTGCTATTTTGCAGAAAAGACAATCGCTATTCACTGAACCTCCCAGCCGAAGTGGTCTGTGCAGTTATTGGCGCCCGCCTTTCCTGCAGCATCCTACCAGCCACTATCCCTCCCGCTTCGATTCTTTCGCGACCCCCGGCGCCAGCCCCTTCCGACCCCGGGCGGCAGGGGCGCCTCTCCCCGCAGTTCCGCCAGTCTCCGCAGGAGGTCCTCTTCCTCGGAGGTCAGGGCCTTCGGGATCTCGACATCCACCTCGACCAGCAGGTCCCCGCGCCTCCTGCCGCCGACCTGCGGCGTCCCGTATCCTCTGAGCCTGCTCACCCAACCCGGCTGGATACCGGGCGGTATTCGCAAGGTGTGAAAGCCTCCCTCCAGCAGCGGTATCTTGATCTCTGCCCCCAGTGCCGCCTCGGTGACGCCGATCGCCACCCGGTGGATCAGGTGATCCCCCTGTCTCTCGAAACGGCTGTCGGAGCGGATCTCGACCTCGACGTACAGGTCACCCGCCATCCCTCCCATGGGAGCAGCCGCACCCCTGCCGCGCAGCCGAAGCCGGTTCCCGTCAGAGACCCCGGCCGGGATCTCAACCTTCAAGGACTGGATCTGGGATTTGACACCGCTCCCCCTGCACTCTCCACAAGACCTGGACACCTCCTGGCCTCTTCCCCGGCACCGGGGGCAGGTGGTGGTGGTCATCATGGACCCGAAGAAGCTCTGACGGGTGGTCCGGACCATCCCCGCCCCCCCACATCCCCGACAGGACAGTACTTTCGCGCCGGCAGCCGCTCCGTCACCCCCACAACTCGAACACAGGCCCTCGGCTTCGAACTCCACCTGCGTCTCGACGCCGAAAGCCGCCTCCTCCAGGCTGAGACCGATCCGCACCAGGACATCCTGTCCCCGCGAGGACCGGGTCACGCCCGCGCCCCCGAATACCCCTGATCCACCGAACACCGACGTCAGCAGATCGTCGAAGTCCGAGAACAGCCCCGACATGTCGATCTGCTCCCCCCGGTCATACAAGCGACGGCGATCAGGGTTGGAAAGCACCTCGTAGGCCTCGGCCACCTCTCGGAATCGCGCTTCAGCCTGACTGTCCCCGGGATTGGCGTCGGGATGGGTCTCCCGCGCCAGCCGCCGGAAGGCCTTCTTTATCTCGTCGGGGTGCGCGTCCCGGTCAACCCCCAGGGTCTGGTAGTAGTCCTTGGCCATCTTCGAGAACGGGTCAGCTGCCGATGCGGCCGGCCAGTTCCTCGCTAACCCTCTCCACCACCGAGATGGCTCTCCCGTAGTTCATGCGCATCGGACCCAGGACGCCTATCCGCCCGCGGGAGCTTCCCGCCAGGAACGAGGTGGAGATCACAGCCAGGTCCGCCTCGGCCAGATCCGGGATCTCCTCCCCGATGCGGATGGTGATGCCCGGATCCGTGGCAAGGAGATCCAACATGATGGTCTCGCGCTCCAGCACTGTCAACACCTGGGCCACCGCGTCGAGATCGCTCCACAGGTCGGCCAGCCGTCCGGTCCCCATCACGTAGACGTCCGATGCGCGGAGGGCCACCCGCTCCAGTGCGCTCCACACCTCTGTGAGGCAGCCATCGAAGGAACTGTGCGATCCGCCCGGCGCCTCCAGGGCGGGCGTGCCGGGGACGCCCAGCGGCGAGCCCACGGCATGGGTGCGGACCACTCGTTCCATGTCGGAGATCTCCCTCCCGGTCATCGGCGCCGGGAGATGGCAGAGTTCCTGGAGGACCCGCGCCGACTCGGTTACCACCACCATCATCGCCAGCCGCAACTGGAGCGAGACCAGGTGGATGCTCTGGATACGCTCAGCGGCCAGGCGAGGACCCACAACCACGGCCGGCAACCGGGTGATGTCGGACACCAGTTGGGAGGTTGCGTGGAGCAGCCGGCCCAGTTCCAACTGGACCTCGGAGAAAAACTCCGAGATGCGGGACCGAACCGCCCTGCGCAATTGGAAGGCCGCGTGATGATCGACGTAGAAGCGGTAGCCAAGGGCGGTGGGGATCCTTCCCGCCGAGGTGTGAGGCTGCATGGCGAACCCATCCTCTTCAAGGCGGGCCAACTCCTTGCGGACAGTGGCAGGGGAAACCGCCAGCTCGCTGTGCTCAAGCACCATCCGGGAACTCACCGCCGTTCCCGTACGGATGTAGCACTCCACCAAGGAGCGCAATATCTCAGAGCGCCGCTCCTCCAACATCTCCTCCAGATTACCAAACTGTCAGGATGTGACAGTTTCCACTCGGGATAAAGCCTCGCAAGAGCGGGATAGCCTTGCTCTGACCCGCCACTCCTCCCGAGCAGAATTCCCCCCTTTGTGTGCCTACCCCGACGCCTTAACAAGCATGACTGCCCAGGTCACCGCACATCTCGCCTTTTGCACTACCAGGTCTGGTATATCAGGACGGCCTTTTTATCCGCCCGAATGAGTTCGGCCGCAACGGAGGAGGACCGACAACGGCCCTCGGGAGAAGAACCATCAGCCTTTGTTGAAGGTCACTTACGCGCCGGCATAAGGGGCCGGTGGCAGCCCTCGGAGGCCGTGTAATCCGTGATAGGCGGAACATCCATACCGCCGCTGTGGAGGAGGGCCGGTGGCAGCGGCCCTCGGAGGCCCCGGGCTCTACCTGGAGCCAGTGATAGCACTGGGAGAGGCCCTGGCTCCGGTGCCCAGTTAAATGTGTCTCGGAACAGGGCGTCTCGGCAGCGGTTGATTATCCGGTTGGCGTGAGAAGAAAGGTCGGCGCCGTGACCGCTTAACACTCGGAGATGGACCAACAACTCGTCGCTGATTCCTGTTCCATCGGAGGCGGTCTGGCTTACGACGGATACAATTGGTCAAACACGTCTCGAGGGTCGGTCTTGGGCGGCACCGGCGGATAAGTCGGCGGCGCGGCGCATCACAGCCAACCACCCATCACCCGACTTGTAACCCACCACTATGGGAATGACGGCTAGACAACGAAACTGCGCTGGGAAGGACCTGATAACGGAGGGTTATTCCTAATCGGAGACCAGAACATGAATTGGAAAGCCCTTCTTGTTTCGGCTGCTTTGGTATTGGCCACGGTCGCATGCGCGCAAGAGCAAGGAGCCACAGCCGACTGGCCGTTTGTGGGTTCCGACCAGGCGCATACCAAGTACTCGGTGGCCGAGGACATCACTGCCGCCAACGTCGGCCATCTGGGGATCGTGTGGGAATGGGAGCCGAAGGAGGTCCCCCTTGAGCAGTACGGCACGCAGCCGGGTCCTTTCCAGGCCACTCCCATCATGGTCGACGGCAACCTCTACCTGTCCACGATGTACACGCGGGTGGCGGCGCTAAACGCCGAGACGGGGGCGGAACTGTGGACGTTCGATCCGAGAGCCTACGAGGGCGGACCGATCGGCGCAGGCCCGACTGGCTTCAAGCACCGGGGCATCGCCTACTGGAGCGACGGGAACGAAGCGCGCATTTTCCTCAACAGTCGCGACCGGTTGTATGCGATTGATGCCTCCACGGGTGAACTGGACGCGGACTTCGGCAAGGGCGGCAGTGTCCTGCTGACCGAGGGGCACGGCCGCGCGGTCAGCCGTTCCGAGTTCGACCAAACGTCCCCTCCGGTAGTGTTCGAGGACCTGGTGATCGTCGGGAGCCGGGTGCCCGACGGGGTGCAGCGGGAGTTCGACCCGCCCGGAACGGTACAGGCGTTCGACGTCGGAACGGGCGAGCGGCGGTGGGTGTTCTTCACTATCCCACAATCGAGGGACGATTTCGGGGCGGATACCTGGCAGGACGAGTCCTGGAGCATCACCGGCCACGCCAACGTGTGGGGGTTGATGTCGCTCGATGTCGAGCGGGGGCTCCTCTACGTACCCACGAGCACGCCGAGTAGCGACTACTGGGGCGGGCGCCGTAAAGGGGCGAACTTGTTTGCCGAGTCGTTGCTGTGCCTCGACGCGCGGACGGGAGAGCGGCGGTGGCACTTCCAGGCAGTTCACCACGGCTTGTGGGACTACGACCTCTCGGCGGCGCCGAACCTGATGACCATAACGGTGGACGGGCGTGAGATCGATGCTGTGGCGCAGGTCTCCAAGCATGGCTTCACGTACGTGTTCGACCGGGTGACAGGCCAACCGGTGTGGCCGATCGAAGAGCGCCCGGTTGACACGTTCACCGACGTCCCGGGCGAGGAGTTGTATCCGACCCAGCCATTCCCGACCAAGCCTCCACCGTTCGCCCGGCAGGGCGTATCTCTCCAAGACGCCAACGACCTGACTCCGGAGATACATGCCCTGGCGGTGGCGGAGATGAAGCGGTTCCGGCTGGGTCCGCTCTTCACCCCGCCGAGCCTCCAGGGGACGCTTCAGCGCCCGGGCGCCAGCGGCGGCGCGAACTGGGGCGGGGCAGCGTTCGACCCCGAGACCGGGCTCTTGTACGTGCGGACGTCGGAGGAAGCCGACACAAACCAGGTCTGCGAGAACGCGGGCGACGATCCGCGCATCGACGTCGAGTACAGCAACAACTGCCCCTATGGAGCGACACGCGTCATGTTTCGGGAGGCCGGCGGACCCGGCGCGGTGGAGGCACCGGAGAGCCAGCTTGGCCCCATCCCGCTCACCAAGCCTCCCTACGCCCACCTGGTGGCGATCGACCTCAACGCTGGCGAGATCGAATGGAAGGTGCCGTTCGGGGAGGGGAGCGACGAGATCCGCACGCACCCGTTGCTTCGCGGCGTCGACTTGCCGGAGCGGCTGGGCACGCTCGGCAACTCCGGACCGCTGGTGACCAGAGGGGGATTGGTATTCCTGGGCGGCGGCGACCCGTACCTGTATGCATTCGACAAGGCAACGGGTGCCGAACTCTGGCGTGGGGCAACGCCATTCCCAACCAATGCCAACCCGATGACCTATCGGACGGAGTCAGGCCGGCAGTTCGTCGTCATTGCCACTGGCCGCGGCGCGGACGCGGCGCTCGTCGCATTCACGCTACCGGGAGAGTAAGGCCATGCGGCGGACAACAGGGACTGCTCCTATCAAGAGGGACCACTCCTTGAACAGCAACAAGTTGCGTCCTGGACATTGCTTCCTGCGAAACAGCCATGGCCTGGAGATTCGGAGAGTGCTCCGACGGAGATCGCGGACACGGTTCATACCTTGCCACCCACAGACTCTTCAAGATCGGATCTCCCGAGCAACGCCAAATGTTCCCCGACATGAATAGCTGCACCCCTCCCGAGGATGGCAAACCGATCCAGGCATCAAGCGTTCCCTGTATGTCATGACATCCCAAAACCACGGGGAATTATGTCGTTAGGTTGACGCGACCCGATTTCCTGCTACCGAGATTGTTTCCCGAACCGGCAGATTACGGCGGCGGCAAAGCCAGGACGGCCCGGCTCACTTCGTCGGTCAGGAGCGGCCGCTCCACCACCAGCCGGTCTCCCTGCAATCCGATGACCCCGGCGCGATGAAGCTGCCGTCCCCTGGGAGAATTCCACAGCGCCCGGCCCGCCCGGCCCGACCGCACGCCGGCCGTTCTCCGGATGCCCAGCAGCACCCTCTCCGTCTCCGCCGTCCAGCCCTCGATCAACTCGAACCGCCGGTTCGGGGACAAGCCGGCTTCCACAGTGTCCAGGTACCTCTCCAGGCCTCGCAGGTTCTCCCAGCGACGCCCGTCCCGGAACGAATGCGCGCCATTCCCAAACCCCAGGTATTCGCCCTGTCCCCACACCGAGAGGTTGTAACGGCAGGGGTGGCCGGGCCGGGCGGCATTGGAAACCTCATAGCGCACCAGGCCCGCCCGGGCACACTCGCGGTCGGCTTCCTCCCAGCACCCGGCCTGCCGGTCGGGATCCGGCGAGCAGGCTCCCGCCCTCACCGACTTCCAGAGAACGGTCCCGGGTTCCACTGTCAGCGAGTAGGTGGAGAGATGCTCCGGATCGGTCTCCAAGGCCCGCCTGAGGGTCTCGGTCCAGGAGGAGGCGCTCTCGTGCGGCGAGCCCATGATGAGATCCAGGTTCACGGAGCAGAACCCGCCCTCTCGTGCGGCCGCCACCGCCCCGACGATCTGCGCCGGGGTATGGCGACGTCCCAGATAGGAAAGCACCTCGGTGTCGAACGACTGGGCGCCCAGCGAGACCCGGTTGAATCCGGCCGCCGCCAACGACTCGGCCTTCTGGGGGGTCCAGTCCTCCGGATTGGCTTCGAGGCTCACCTCCGCTCCCTCCCGGACGCCGAAGCGAGAAGACAGCTCCCGCAGAATACGTTCCAGCCAATCCGCAGGCATCCGCGAGGGTGTTCCTCCCCCGAAGTTGACCGCGTCCAGCGGCCCCCAGGCCGGCGCCGAACCTATCTCGGTGAGCAGCGCTTCTCCGTAGCGGGAGACGAGATGGTCTCTCCCGGCCACCACCGCGAAGTCGCAATACGGGCACACCTCCTCACAGAAGGGAATGTGCAGATAGACCGATCTCCATCCGCCGGCTTGATCCGCCAGGCGGGGATCATCGGGAGGGAGGGGCGCTGCGGCCGGCCTCAATCCCTCACCCGGAGCGCCGCCACGAACGCCTCCGACGGCACCTCCACCGACCCCACCATCTTCATCCGGCGCTTACCCTCCTTCTGGCGAGCCAGGAGCTTCTTCTTCCGGGTTACGTCGCCACCGTAGCACTTGGCCAGTACATCCTTGCGTTTGGCCCGGATGGTCTCCCGGGAGATGACCCGACTGCCGATTGCGGCCTGGATGGGGACATCGAACAACTGGCGGGGGATAAGGTCCTTGAGCCTGGTGACCATCTCCCTGCCGTAGGTGTACGCCTGCGGTCGGTGGACGACCGCCGAGAATGCGTCCACCGCCGATCCATTCAGAAGGAGATCCACCTTTACGAGATCCGAAGGCTGGTAGCCGTCCGGCTCGTAGTCGAGGGAGGCAAAGCCTCTGGTCTTGGACTTGAGTCGGTCGTAGAAGTCGAAGACCACCTCGGCCAGGGGCAGGCGGCAGGTCAGTTCCACCCGCTCCGTGCCCAGGTAGTTGAGCGGTCCCAACTCCCCCCGCCGGGAGGTGAGTATCTCCATCACCGCCCCCAGATGCTCCGGAGGCACCAGCACCAGCGCCTTGATCCAGGGCTCCTCCACCACCATTTCCCTTCCCGCAGCGGGGAAGTCAGCCGGCGACCGCACCTCGACCGGCTCGTCGCCGGGGAGGGTGACCCGGTAGGCCACGGAGGGAGAGGTGGTTACCAGATCCAGGTCGTACTCCCCTCCAGGCGTTCGCGCACTATCTCCATGTGCAGAAGGCCCAGGAATCCACATCTGAACCCGAACCCCAGGGCCTGGGAGAACTCCGGGGCGATCTGCAGGGAAGCGTCGTTGAGTTGCAGCTTCTCAAGGGCCTCCCGCAGACGGGGATAGTCGTCGCCGTCTGTCGGGAAGATCCCGGCGAACACCATGGGCCGGGGATCTGTGTATCCCCGCAGAGGGATGGCGGCCGGCCGGTAGGCGGAGGTGACGGTGTCGCCCACCCGCACCCGGTCGATCTCTTTTGCTCCGGTGATCAAATACCCCACCTCGCCGGCCACCAGCGTCTCCACGGGAACGGCGCCGGGGGTGAGCACTCCTATCTCGGCGGCATCTCTCTTCTCGCCGGTTGCCATGAAGACGACCCGCTCCCCCGCGGTGATGCTCCCCTCCACAACCCGCACGTAGCAGACCACTCCCCGGTACAGGTCGTAGTAAGAATCGAAGATCAGTGCCGAGAGGGGAAGATCTTCGTCTCCGGACGGCGGTGGGATCTCCTCCACGATCCGCTCCGCGAGTTCGTCGACTCCCTCCCCGGTCTTGGCGGAGATGAAGATCGTATCAGCCGGATCGCCGCCCACCACCCGGGCCAACTCCTCGGCTGCCCGTTCGGGCTCCGCCGACGGGAGATCTATCTTGTTCACCACCGGGATGATCTCAAGCCCGGCTTCCACCGCCAGGTAGGCGTTGGCGACGGTTTGAGCCTGCACTCCCTGGTTGGCGTCCACCAACAGGACCGCCCCCTCGCAGGCTGCCAGGGAACGGGACACCTCGTAGGAGAAGTCCACGTGTCCGGGCGTGTCGATCAGGTTGAGCACATGTGACCGTCCGTCGGACCCCTCGAAGTCGAGACGAACCGCCTGCGCCTTGATGGTGATACCCCGTTCCCGCTCCAGGTCCATGGTGTCGAGCACCTGCTCCCGCATGTCCCGCTGAGAGACCGCTCCAGTCGACTCCAGCAGCCGATCGGCCAGAGTGGACTTTCCGTGGTCTATGTGGGCGATTATGCAGAAGTTCCTGATCAGGGAACGGGAAGCCAAGCTGTTCACAACCTAGGTGAGAGGAAAGGACCAATCCCATTTTACCTGCTCGGAGGGGCGCGGAGCCAGACGCCGGAGATCGGCGAGTCCGGTTCCGGATGGGTTTTCGCCGACCGGCGGGGTTGTCCCGCCGTTCGAACCGGATTGTGCCGACCGGCCACTCGACGCTAAAATCCGCCCCCGGGCGGGAAAAATCTTCTCCGATACCCACACAGAACGCGTCCCCGAACATCGCATCGTCCTATGGCCAACATCAAGTCACAAAAGAAGCGCAACCGACAGAACGAACGTCGTCGGATAGCCAACAAAGGCATCCGATCGGAGATGAAGACCCGCATCAAAGCCGCCATGGAGGCGGTGGAAGCGGGAGATCCCGAGGCGGACCAAAAGCTCCGCCAGGCGCAAAAGCGCATCGACTCGGCCTGCTCCAAGGGAGTCATCCACGCCAACAAGGCGGCTCGCTTGAAGTCTCGGTTGTTTCGCTCCGAAGCCTCCGTCTAGGCCCGAGACCCGGATTCAACCCCTCCGCCCTCGGGCGAACCCCTGGTAGACACCGCACAACTCGGCAACGGTCCGTTCCAGGACGGGCTGGTGAAGCGGGGCCGGGAACAGCTTGAGAGTCCGATCAGCCTGCACGACCAGTGAAAGTGCCCGCTGCGCCGCCCGGACCTGCTGACGCCCGCTCACCGACGTCAGGGGCCTTCTCTGATTCCAGATCCGATCGTGGCGCCGCCGGCTGGAGCGGACCCGGCTCTTGGCTGTCGAGCGAAGCCTTGCCTCTGCCTTCTGATCCAGCGGTCCCGGCGCCGACTCCAATATCCTGGAGAACGCACCCTCCTCCTCCATCTGGCGAAAGTGCTCCCGGTCGTGGGCCTGTGAAGCTATGAGACGGAGCCGCAGGTCGGACTCCAGGGTGCCCAACAGAATGTACGGACGGCCGTCGGAAGAGCGGGCGTTGGCCAGGTAGTCACCGAGCCTTCGTAAGGCGCCCTCGGTGTTTCCGGCCAGGATCTCGTCGAGTATGCGGAACACCGGTTGGTCGGGACGGTTCCTGAACCGCTCCATGATCATCCCTGCGGTGATGGGCCGGTTCTCTCCCTGCAACTGCTCCAGGGCGCGCCGGAGAGCCGAGCGGTCGGTCCCGAATCTCTGCACCAGGGCAGCCCGGCTCTGGTAACCCATTCGCAGGCCCTTCTCCTTGGACTGGCGGTCCAGCCAGCCGTGCACCTGGTTCTCCCACAGTTGGCGCATCGATTCGACCCTGCCGATCTCCTTGACCTTCTTGGCCACAGCCTTGGGAAGAGAACGGACGGCGACGATCGCCACAGCCACCGCCGAAGAGTCGATGGCGCCAAGCAGTTCGCTCAGCGCAAGGGCCTCCCCGGAGAGCAGGTTCTGGGCGTCCACCAGCAGTAGCCCCTGTTTCCGGCCGAACAGACTTGAGGACTGCAGGAGGGGGACTATCTCCAGGAGTTCGTGCCGGAATGCGCCGTGTTGGTCGGGAACGCCCGCACGAGGCGCGGCCTGGCCCCGGGAGGAGGGAACATCCATCCTGATGATCTGGGACCCCCCCACCCCTGTCCGCCGCAGGTGTCTGCGAGCGGTCTCCAGTGCCTCCTCGCGCTCACCGGGCCCTCCTCGATCCGGAATGATGACCGCCAGCACCTCACCCACACACTTCACGGTAGCAAGACGGCAATCGGAACCCGGCGAACGGTCTGCTCAACAATTCCGAGACTGTCCCCCTCGAAAAATCGAGATCGCGGGGCCAATCATGGGCAATCCTCGGTGCGTCAGTCTTCCCTGTCAGGGCTGGTCGGGCCTTCCCGGCGCGAGGGGGTGAAAGGCGCCGGCCCACGGACCGGCGGGAGTTGGGATGGACGGCTTCATGAGGAGCCCGACGGGGGCGGTTTGACCACGACGTCTCCGTGCCGGTCGGTGCGGATGACACGGGCGCCGGCCTCCGCCAGCACCCTCTCCACCCAGGGGACGGGATGGCCGTAGTCGTTAGGCCCCACGCTGATCACCGCCAGACGACCTGCATTCGCCCGCAGCCACTGGGCCTCGGAGGTGCCGGCGCCCTGATGGGGGACCTTCAGTACGTCGGGTCGGATGTCTCCCAGTTCCGCCTGAGCCACTTCCTCGATGTCGGCCGCCATGAGGAAGGTCGTGCCTGACAACTCAACCACCAGCACGATGGACTGGTCGTTGATGTGCTTGTAGCGTCGCAGAGGTCCCAGGACCCGGACCTCCAACTCCCCCGCCCGGAGTCCCTGGCCGGGAGATGGCCGATAGAGAGGTATGCCCTCCTCTGCGATACGATCCCTGAGCCTTCGGTAGGCGGGGGTCTCATGGGGAGACGAGGCATCCCACACCCCTCCCACCGGCATCTCTCCCACCACCGCCTGCAGACCGCTGACATGGTCGGAGTGAGGGTGGGTGATCACCACCAGGTCCACCTCGCTCACGCGGTACTTCCATAGTTTTTCCGCCAGCGTCACCGGATCCGGGCCCCCGTCGATGAGAACCGTCAATCCGGTTCCCAGCACCAGGATGGAGTCACCCTGGCCAACATCGAGGAACACCACCGCCGGAGGACTGGCGCCATCGGCGCCCACCATGGGCGCCAGAGAGGGGAACGTCCGGACCACCGCCAGGATGAACAGCGCCGTGATCAACATGGGCAGGCGCAGACGAGCCCACCTCCAGGCCGCAAGTCCTGCCGCGGCGGCCGCCGCCGTCTCCAGCCATCCGAGTTGGGGAAAGGGTGAGAGGAAGCGGGAGACCGCCAGCACCCCCTCGGCGGCAACCGCGGCCAGTCCCACCAGCGGCTGCCAACCGCTCACCGATCCGATTCCCCCCAGGATCGTGGAGACCGCCACCAGTGGCGCGGCGGCCAGGTTGGCCACCGGCGACAGAAGAGGAAGCGACCCGAAGAAACCCAGCAGCAGCGGCGCCACGGCCACCTGGGCGGCCAGAGCCGCTCCCAGAGTTCCCCACAACCAGCGAGGCCGGCGACCCGAGGCGATTCTCATCCCCGCCATCACCCCCAGGGTGGCGGCCACCGACAGGGCGAATCCCAGGCTTTGGGCCAGTTCGGCCGACACCAGAAGCGCCAGGATCACCGTGGCGCCCAATGCGGCCCAACTGCCGAGCGGGAACCCCACCGCCCGGGCGCCCATCGTCACTGACGCCAGCAGCCCGGCGCGCAGCACCGACGGCTCCCACCGGGTGACAACTATGAAGACCCCCAGGGCTATGAGTCCCACCACGGCGCGGAGCCGGGGCCGGCTCGCCACCGGCCACAACAGGATCCAGAGCGCTCCCAGGAAGAGAGCGACGTTCCCTCCCGAGACCGCCACGTAGTGGCTGAGGCCGGAGCGCCGCAGGTCGGCCAGATCGGTCCCCGAGAGGCGGGTGGTATCCCCCACCAGGAACCCCGCCACCAGCCCCAGACCGTCGCGGGGACCGGTGCGGAGGTTGTCGATCACCCTCTGTCTCACAGCATTGCCCACCCTCACCAGCCATCCCCGGGCGGGGGAAACCCGCACCAGGACTCCTGTCCACATCCGCGCTGAGTAGACCGCCGTCCCCCTTCGTCCCGTCTCCTTCACCAGATGTCCGGTCGCCTCGAAGACCTCTCCGGCCGCCAGATGCCCGGCATCGGCGGCATGGATCATCATCACCGGACCAAGCCACTGTCTCCACGGGTGGTCCCCCACCGAGCGGTATGCAATGGGACGAGCCAGCAGCCACGGGCGACCATGGCCGCTCCGGGGATCGGTGCGGGCCACCGCCCGGATGCTCACATGTCCCTCGACCACGGGAGCCGAAACCATCTCGGCCTCCCGGTGGGCCGCTCCCCATCCCGCCCAGGCGCCCGCCACCAGACCTGCCGCCATCACCAGCGTCAACCCGGACCGCTTGGTGACAACCATCGACGCCCCGCCGGCGGTGATCAACCAGAATCCCCAGGTGTGCCGGCCCACCAGGGCGCCGGCCCAGACCAAGCCCGCCACCAGGAGAAACCGCATCTCGCCGCGGTCCGCCGGAGAAGCTATTGGCCCCGGCGGGGTCTGAGAGCCTTCGATGCTCCCCATGTTCAGGGGAGGACCACGTGCCCGCGAATCTCGGCCAGTTTCCCCTCACCGATGCCGGAGACACCCAGCAGGTCCTCCACTTCCAGGAAGGGACCGTTGGCTCGCCGGTACTCCGCGATCCTCTGCGCCAGCACCGGCCCCACTCCCGGAATCTCCTCCAACTGGTCGACGTCCGCCCGGTTGAGGCTCACCCCCGGTGGTCCGCTCGAACTCCGCTCCCAGGCGTTTTCGGCGCCGGGACCGGCCCTCGGACCGGGAACGACCACCTGGTACCCATCCAGGACCGGCGCCGCCAGGTTGATCTCATCGAGCCGCGCGTCGGGCAACGCTCCCCCCGCCGCCATGATCACATCCCCCACCCGAGCCGAGGCGCTCACCCTCACCAACCCGGGGTGCAACACCCTTCCCGACACATGCACCACAATCGCCTCCTCCCCCGCATCTCGCACTTCCTCCCGGTTCCCGGGAACCGGGACTACCACCCCCGGCTCGGGCGTCGTCGCCACCCCCGGTGGCTGGGGACGCCACAGCCCGAAGAACACCCCGGCGCCAACCGCAATCACCAACATGGCGACAGCCGGCCCCCAATGTGCCTTTCCCATACCTCACTATGGATTGACATCAGCCCGGAAGTCCACTCCCGGGTACCGGTTTCTTCACAGCCGGAGACGGCCGGGTCTACTTTTGGTCAAGACACCTGACGGCGCCATGGGATCCTGCCATCCGGCCCGGTGCCGGAACAGGAGGAGGCGACAATAGACGGCACCGTCCTGGCGATTGCCTCTAGAGTTTGAAGCCAGGACCGCGGCGTGGCCAACCGGCCGGGCTGTCGAAGGTGTAGCTGGAACGGAGATGAAGGGGTAAACAATGGTTAAGAATCGGCTGATCGGCCTCTACCTGGCGGTGGTTGGTGCGGCGGTCGCTGTTCAGTTCGTCCTGTACCCGCTCTACGGGCACGGCACGGATGCCGGAGCCGCGATCTGGCTGGTGCTCGACTGGTTCATGGCACTGGGCCTGCTGCTGGCGTTGTACACGACCAACCAGCGGCGGATGACGGAAAGGGGTGACGGCAACGCCTCCTGCTCCTCGGCCGTGACGTTCTACGGCGCCGCCATCCTGGCTCTCGCCTTCTTTCCCAACTGGTTCGGAGAGGCTTTCACCGAGCATGCCAACGAGGCGGCGGCCTGGACCATCTGGCACCTGATCGACTCGGTCCTTCCGGTCCTGTTCATTGCCGAGGGACGCCGACTGCTTCGGTCCTCGTGAGCGAGGAACGGTCCTCTCGCCAATCGGGGACTCTGATTCAGAACATGGTGATCAGACGGGCGATCAGCATCTTCCTGGCATTGGTGGCTGTGTGCCTGGTCCTCCAGTTCACAACTTGGACCGTCTACGCCCAATCATCCGACCGCGCCGCCGATGCGGCCGGCGCCGTCTGGGATGTGATCGGCTGGTCCATGCTGGCCGGGCTGGTGCTGGTAATGGTCGTCACCTACCGGGAGAAGCAGGGGGGCCACGCCGGTTCGGCAACCGGCGCCCGCCAATGGCTCACCGCCAACCGACTGTTCTACGCCGCCCTGGTGCTGACGCTCGCATTCCTGCCCAATTGGTCTGCTTCACGCTGGGGAGAACCTCCCAACTACGCCACGTTCTGGATGGTCTGGTATGTGATCGACACCGTGACGCCGGTGGTCTTCGGGGTGACGGCCATCAGGCTCTGGCGCGCCGGGTCGGACTAGGGCGGGAAGCGGGCCTCACAACCCGGTCGCGGTCTACTTCACCACCACGTTGACCACCCGGGGCGGGCGGGCCACCACTCGAACCACCCGCCCTCCCTCCATCCAGCGTTGGATCCGCTGTGACCGGAAGGCGTACTGCTCCGCGGCTGCCTCGTCGATATCGGTGGGCACCTCCACCCGGTCCCGGACCTTGCCGTTGACCTGCAGCACCATCACCACCTTGTCCTCTCGGGCCACCTCCTCGTCCCAGGCCGGCCACTCCTGGGTGGCGAGTATCCCCTGGAATCCCAGCCGATCCCACAACTCGTGGGAGACGTGGGGCGCCAGGGGTGCGAGCATCAGCAGGAGCAGGCGGTACACGTCACGGAAGGTCTCGGTCCGTCCCCCTCCCCGCAGGTAGGCGATCACCTCGTTGATCATCGCCATCAGGGTCGAGACCACGGTGTTGAAGTGGAAGCGGTCTATGTCGGAGGTCACCTTGCGAAGGGCGCGGTGGGCCACCCCCAGGATCTCCCGGTCCCGACGGTCCTCCTCACGATCGCTGACAGAGCCGATTTCCCCCATGCCCATCCGCCACACCCGGTCAAGGAAGCGAGAAGTGCCCTCCACTCCCCCGTCGATCCACACCGCATCATCGGTCGGGGGACCGATGAACAGTTCATACAGGCGGACTGCGTCCGCTCCGTATCTCTCGTAGTAGGGCTCGGGAGTCACCACATTCCCCCGGGACTTCGACATCTTGGCGCCGTCCTTCACCAGCATCCCCTGGGTGAACAACCGCGTGAAGGGTTCTTTGGCGGGACACATGCCCAGGTCGTAGAGGACCTTGGTTATGAACCGGGCGTAGAGAAGATGCAGGACGGCGTGCTCCACTCCGCCGATGTACTGGTCCACCGCCATCCAGTATCTGACCTTCTCCCCGTCGAATATCCGCTCGGCGTTGTGAGCATCGCAGTAGCGGAGGAAGTACCAGGAAGAGTCCACGAAAGTGTCCATGGTGTCGGTCTCCCGCCTGCCAGGCCCTCCGCACCGGGGGCATTCCACCTCCACCCAGTCGGTGGCGAGGGCGAGCGGGGACTGTCCCCGGGGCCGGTACTCCTCCACGTCCGGGTGGATGACCGGGAGATCCTCCTCGGGCACCGGGACCAGGCCGCATGACTCACAGTTCACCATCGGAATGGGGCATCCCCAGTAACGCTGCCTGGACACCAGCCAATCATGGAGCCGGTACTTGACCGCCCGGCGTCCAATCCCCTTGTCCTCCAACCAGGTGATGATCCGCTCCTTGGCGGCCTCCATCTCCAAGCCGTTCAGAAAGTCCGAGTTGATCGAGATCCCGTCCCCCGTATAGGCCTCTCCCTCCCACCCGTCGGGAGGCTGCACCGTCCGGATTATCTCCAGTCCCCGCTCCGCGGCGAAGTCCCAGTCCCGCTGGTCTTCTCCGGGGACTCCCATGATCGCTCCCGTCCCGTAGCCCATCAGCACGTAGTCGGCTATGTAAAGGGGAACCCGTTTCCCGTTGGCCGGGTTGATGCAGTACCGCCCGATGAAGATGCCGGACTTCTCCCCGGTGGCCATCCTCTCCAACTCGCTGGCTGCGGAAACCCGTTTCACGTAGGCCGTGATCTCCTCTTCATAAGGCCCGCCCGCCACCAGTCTCTCCACCAGGGGATGCTCGGGAGCGAGCACCGCGAAGGTCATCCCGTAAATGGTGTCGGGCCGGGTGGTGTAGACCTCGAAGGTCCCATCACCGCCTTCCACCTCGATGGTGAAGTCACATCCCTCCGAGCGCCCGATCCAGTTGTGCTGCATCACCTTCACCCGCTCGGGCCACTCCAGGCCCTCCAGGTCTTCCAGCAGTCGGTCGGCGTAGGCGGTGATCCGGAAGTGCCACTGTTCCAGATCGCGGCGGACCACCGGGAAGTCGCATCGTTCGCAGGCTCCGTTCACCACCTGCTCATTGGCCAGCACCGTCTGATCGCGTTCACACCAGTTGACAGCGGACCGGGACTTGTAGGCCAGGCCCTGCTCGTAGAGCTTGAGGAACAGCCACTGATCCCACCGGTAGTACTCGGGAGTGTGACAGGCCAGTTCCCGGCTCCAGTCATACACCGCTCCCAGCCGGCGCAGTTGGGACTTCATGCGGGTTATCTGGCGCTCGGTGTACTCCCGGGGATGCACGCCGGTGGCGATGGCGGCGTTCTCGGCCGGCAGGCCGAAGGAGTCCCATCCCATCGGGGAGAGAACGTTGTATCCCTGCATCTTCCGGTAGCGGGTGAGGAGGTCCACATAGGTGTAGTTGCGCAGATGCCCCATGTGAAGATCCCCGGAGGGGTAGGGATACATCTGCAGGTTGTAGTACTTGGGTAGCTCCGAGTCCTCGCTGGTGTAGAAGGTCCTGTCCTGCTCCCAGAAGTCCTGCCACTTCGCCTCGACCGAGGCGACATCGTATTCCATGAGGAGAACCTTACCGGTCAACCAGCCTCCCAATTGCCTCTGGAATCCGGAAACCGGTGTTCCGTCCCCAGCAGGGCGGGCCACCGAGGGCGAAGTTAGGATGATCGCCCTAGACGCCCCACGAACAGGAGATCAGCACAGATGAAACCGCGGCTCAAGTACTGGGGATGGGGATACGAGGGCCACGGCCTGTCGGACGAAGACCGGGAGACGCTGTTTCGGACCCTCGCCGCCGGGTTCGACATCCGCGGATCGGGAGACGCCCGCATACCCCCTCTCGACGGAATCTCCCTCCGGGCGCCCCGCTTGAATCCACCCGCAAGCCTGGCGGGGATCTGCACCCGCGAACCGTACGAACGGGTGCTTCACTCCTTCGGGCAGTCCCAACCTGACTCGATCAGGATATTCGCCCGGGACTTCTCCCATGCGCCGGACGTGGTCGCCTATCCGAGAGACGGCGCCGAGATCACCGCCCTGATGGAATGGGCCGGAGAGACCGGCGCGGCCCTGGTTCCGTACGGTGGCGGTTCATCGGTGGTGGGCGGGGTCACGCCCGACATCGGCGGCGCCTACGCGGGAGTCGTCACCCTGGACATGAGTCGAATGAACCGGGTTCTCGAGGTGGACCCGGTTTCCAGGGCGGCGCGCATACAGGGCGGCGCCCGCGGTCCGGAACTGGAGGCGGCTTTGAAGCCGCACGGGATGACCCTGCGGCACTTCCCCCAGTCCTTCCAGCACTCCACCCTGGGCGGCTGGATCGCCACCCGCTCCGGGGGACACTTCGCAACGCTCTACACCCACATAGACGACCTGGTGGAAAGCGTCTCGATGGTCACACCGGCGGGGAGGATGGAATCGCGCCGTCTTCCAGGCTCAGGCGCCGGACCCAGTCCGGACCGCCTGGTGATCGGCTCGGAGGGAACCCTGGGGGTCGTCACCGAGGCCTGGGTGCGATTGCAGGGTCGGGTGGCATTCAAGGCCACCGCCGGATTTCGCTTCCCGGATTTTCTGCAGGCCGCCGGGGCAGTGCGCGCCATCGCGCAGGCGGGACTGTTCCCCGCCAACGTAAGGATCGTCGACGAAGTGGAACTGGCCGTCAACGGCGCCGGGGATGGCACCTTCACCCTGCTGGTTGTCTCCTTCGAGTCGGCCGACCACCCGGTCGAAGCCTGGATGGACCGGGCAGAGGAGTGCGCACGGGATCATGGCGGCATCCCCGACGTCGACTGGCGGACCACCCCGGACGCCCATCTGCAGGGCGCGGTCGGCGCCTGGCGGGACGCCTTCATCAAGATGCCGTATGCGCGGGAGAACCTCACGCCGCGGGGCATCATCTCCGACACCTTCGAATCTGCGATCACCTGGGACCGTTTCGAGTCCTTCTATCACGCGGTGAAAGACGCCGCGGGACGTGCTATCCGGGAGGCGACCGGCAGGCAGGGGGCGGTATCCTGTCGATTCAGCCATGCCTACCCGGACGGTCCCGCTCCCTACTTCGCCTTCCACTGCGGCGCCGATCCCGAATCCATGCTCGAACAGTGGCGAGGAATCAAACGGGCCGTCTCGGACGCCGTGATCGACAACGGCGGCACCATCACCCACCATCACGCTATCGGACGTGACCATCAGCCATGGTACGAGAGACAGCGCCCTCCCCTCTTCGGGGATGTCCTGGCCCGAGCCAAGGAGCATCTCGACCCGAGGGGGATCCTCAACCCGGGGGTGCTGTTGGCAGGGACCGGCGGCGCGCCGCGGGATTAGCCGCCGTCCCGATCGGCTCCTCCCGGAGGGCATCGAGGCGAGGGAGAACCCGCCGGATCGACAGGACCAATAAACTGGCAGTCACGTGACCCTCAGTTCCCTGCTTCGTTCCCGGGAGGCCGCCGGAGACCCCATCAAGGTCGGGATAGTGGGCGCCGGCCAGATGGGCGAGGGGCTGGCCATCACCATGGAGCGGATGGAGGGCATGGGCGCCTACGTGATAGTGGACCGGGGAAGCGGCCGATCGGCGGAGATCTACCGCTCGGCCGGGATCGAAGAGTCAGGAATCATCCAGACCGACGACCCCGATCGGGCCTCGCAGGCAATCGCGGAAGGCAAGCGGGTCCACACCACCAACGCGGCTGTGGCCAGCGCGCCCCCCCTGGACGTCACCGTGGAGGCAACCGGGATACCGGAGATGGGCGCAAGGGTGGCCCTGCAAGCGATAGCGGCGGGAAGGCACATGATGCAGATGAACGTGGAGGCAGACGCCACCGTTGGTGCGATCCTGCGTCGCCGGGCGAGAGAGGCGGGGGTGATCTATTCGCTGTCGGGCGGCGATGAGCCGGGAGCGATAGCCGAGCTGTACGAGTTCGCCACTCTTCTGGGGTACGACGTGGTCAGCGTGGGAAAGGGCAAGAACAACCCGCTGATCCCCACCGCCAACCCGGACACGATGGAGGAGACCGCCCGCCGCCAGAAGATGAACCCCAAGATGCTGGCCTCCTTCGTGGACGGCAGCAAGACCATGATGGAGATGACCACCATCTCCAATGCCCTCGGGTACCTTCCCGACCGGCGAGGGATGCACGGTCCGGAAGTGACGCACGACACCCTGGCGTCAACGTATGTTCCCGAGGCCGACGGGGGAATCCTTTCCGATACGAGGCGCGTCGACTACGGCAGGGGAGTCGCTCCCGGGGTCTTCCTGGTGTTCACAACCGACCATCCCAAACTGGTGCGGGACCTCCGGTACCTGAAAGTGGGAGAGGGCCCCTACTGGGCGCTGTACCGCCCATACCATCTCACCAGCCTGGAGACTCCGATCTCCATCGCCAAGGCGGTGCTCCGGGATGAGACCACCCTCGCCACCGACCGTCCCCCCTCCGCCGAGACGGTGACCGTGGCCAAGAAGGAACTTCGGAGCGGGGAGCGGATCGACGGGATAGGGGGGTTCGGCGTCTACGGGGTGATCGAGAAGGCCGAGGTGGCCCGCCGGGAGAATCTGGCGCCGCTTGGCCTGGCGGCCGGGTCGCGGGTCATCAAAGATGTGAAAGCCGGAGCGTTCCTCACCTACGACGACCTGGAACTGGACGATTCCAATACCATCGTCAGTCTTCGAAGAGAACAGGATGCCCTCTGGAGCCGTCCGGAACGTTCGTCAAGCAGGCCATAATCGGGGCACGACCAAACAGCCGAACGTGGAGAGATACATGAACATAGAAAGAGTGGGAGTTGTCGGAGGTGGATTGATGGGTTCGGGCATCGCCGAGGTGTGCGCCCGGGCCGGGTGCGAGGTGACGGTGGTGGAAGCCGACTCGGCGCGGGCGGAGGCGGCCCACCAACGGATCTTGAATTCCACCGGGAAGGCAGTGGCGCGGGGGAAGATGACGGCTGAGGAGCAGGAGGGCACCCTTTCCCAGGTGACGGTGAGCGACGACTTGGAGAGTCTCTCCCGGAGCCAACTGGTGATCGAGGCGGTCTCGGAAGTGATCGCCCTGAAGCTGGCCATATTCGAACGGCTCGACCAACTCGTGGAGGACCCGGGGACCATCCTGGCTTCCAACACCTCCTCGATTCCCATCGCCCGCCTGGGCGCGGCCACCACCCGTCCCGAGAATGTGGTGGGAATTCACTTCTTCAACCCGGCTCCGGTCATGACGCTGGTGGAGGTGATACCGGCGATAACCACCTCCGAGGAGACGCTCAAGGTGGTGAACGACTTCGTCTCCGGCGACCTGGGAAAGAGCGTGGTGCTCTGCCGCGATCAGGCAGGCTTCGTGGTCAACGGGCTGGTGGTGCCGTTTCTCATGTCGGCGGTGCGGATGCTCGAGGCGGGCGTCGCCACCCGGGAAGACATCGACACGGCGGTCAAGACGGGCTTGAACCACCCCATGGGACCCTTCGAGTTGGCCGACTTCATAGGGCTGGACACCATCTATGAGATAGGCAAGGTCCTGTACGAGGAGTTTCGCGATCCAGCCAACGCTCCCCCACCCCTCCTGGCCCGACTGGTCGAGTCGGGATGGACCGGGCGCAAGAGCGGACGAGGTTTCTACAGCTACCTGTAACCCAAGCAACCGTCCCAGAGGATGAAGGGCGAGACAACCGGCTGAGGTTGTATTGGGGTAGGTTCCGACCGCCCACATCATTAAACTTGACATGATGAAAAACGGATGGCGTCCCATTGAGCCTCTTGACCCGGGAATAGCGGAGTACCTCAGGGGCGACCTGGCGGCGTTGGATGTGCTGCATCGTTCCTGGCAAGCATTTGCGGACTCCCTACACGAAGCAGATCGTCATTCTCTGAGGCGCCGAACCCTGCGCAGACATGCCATCGAAACAGGCATAATCGAACGGTTGTATCGACTCGACCGGGATGTCACAGAAACGCTGGTGGCCGAAGGGCTCACCGCAGAGGCCATGGCGAGGGCGGGCGGGGATCCAGAAGTCTTGCCAATGCTCCAAGCCCAGATGGAAGGGCTGAACATGGTCACCGAATATGTGGGAGCAGGTTTTCCTCTCACCACCTCTTTCATCAAGGAACTTCACGCCTTGATCACCCGGACGCAGCAGTTCTATGACGCCACCGACGCCTTGGGACGCTCGATACGGACTGAATTGGAGCACGGAAAATACAAGGCCCTTCCCAACAACGTACGGTTGGGGGACGGCTCCATGTATGTCTTTGCCCCACCCGAGCAGGTGAACGGTGAGATCGAACGGTTAATAGATTGGTACTACGGAATGGACCATGTCCATCCCGTGGTGTCAGCCTCCTGGCTGCATCATCGGTTCGTGCAGATACACCCCTTCCAGGATGGCAACGGCCGGGTAGCGAGAGCACTGACCCTTTTTGCAACGGAGAGAAACGAGTTTCCCCCCATCGTGGTGGACCGGGAGGATCGGGACTTCTATCTCGAAGCTCTGGACCAGGCCGATCAAGGCGATCTAGCACCGCTGGGAGGGCTCTTCGCCAAGCTGGCCATGCGGTCTTTCCGCAGGTAGGCGCCCATGAACCGGGCGAAGTACGGGCTCACCCTGTCGAACCGGAGCGTCCTGCTGGGGATGTCGACCACCGAGGAGATGATCGGTCTGGCCGTGGAGGCCGACCAGGCCGAGGTGTGGGACTCGGTCTGGCTGGGGGACTCGATCTTCGCCAAGCCGAGGTTGGACGCCTTCGTGGCGCTGGGGGCCCTGGCGTCTGTCACCGAGCGGGTGAAACTGGGAGTGGGCTGCATGGCAAGCACACCGCTACGGGACGCCCTGCTGATGGCTTACCAGTGGCTCAGCTTCGACTTCGTATGCGGAGGCCGGTCCATTTTCGTGGCATGCCAGGGACAGAGGGAAGCGGGAGGGGGCAAATTCGAGGAGGAATTCGCAGCCTTCGGGATCGATCCCTCCACCAGGAGCCGGCGAATGGAAGAGGCGATCGAGGTTCTGCGGCTGGTGTCGGAGACGGAGAACGCCTCCTATGAGGGAACCTACAACCGCCTGAGGGATGTCACAGTGCTGCCTCGACCCGTACAGCAGCCAATTCCCATCTGGATCACCGCCCATGCCAACCCCGCCTTCCCCAAACTGGCGGAGAGGGTCCTGCGGCGGGTCGCCCGACTTGGCGACGGCTGGATGACCACCGCCAACACGCCCGAGAGCCTGTCGGCCAACCTGGCCACCATCAGGCGCTACGGCCAAGAGGAGGGCCGACCGCTGGGGGATGACTTCGAGGCCGGCTTCTACTACAACATACACGTCACCGATGACCCGGACCGAGGCATGGAGGAAGTGGTCTCCTACATGAGGGACTACTACGGGACTGACTACGACCGGGGGTTTCTGGAGCGGTGGGTTGCGATCGGAGACCCCGAAGAGTGCATCAGGCGCATCCACGAATACGCCGAAGCCGGGGCCACCACCATCACCCTCAGGATGGCAGCCTACGACGAGGCGCACCAGTTCGAGAGGGTCACCGAAGAGGTGCTCCCGGCGCTGGTGGATTGAACAGCCCGGGATGATCGAACGGTTCGACCACGCGGTGATCGGGATTCCCGACCTGGAGGCCGGCATGGCCGCCTTCCGCGGGCTGGGATTCGCGGTGTCCGAAGGTGGCAGACACCCTTCCCTCGGCACCCGTAATGCGATAGTCCGCTTCGGCCTGGACTATCTGGAACTGCTGACCGTGGAAGACCCCGACCTGGCGCGGGAGCGGGGACCGTTCGGCGCCGAACTACTGGCCTTTCTGGGGAGATCCTCGGGACTGGTCGGCTACGTTCTGGCCGGCGCCGCCCTTGAGGAGCAGGCCCGGGGGTTGAGAGTCCTGGGAGTCGGCGCGGAGGGACCGTTCGACATGGACCGGGTCCGGCCGGATGGCAGGCGCCTGGAGTGGCGACTGGTGGTGCCGGGAGGATCGCCCTGGCGCAAACCCTGGCCCTATCTGATCGACTGGATCACCCCGGAAACGGACCTACTCGCCTGGGATCCGGCCGGGAGCCACGCCTGCGGAGTGGCCGGAGTGGCCGGAGTCGACCTGGTGGTGGGGAACCTGGATGAGGCGGAGCGGCTCTACGACCGGGCACTCGGCCTGGGGTCGCGTCGCATCCGGCCGGCGCCGCCACAGACCGGCGCTCGCAGCCTCCACTATCGCGTGGGGGGTTTCGATCTGGGCATCCACCGGCCGGGCGGAGAAGGACCGATGGCCGACGCATTGGAACAGGATGGGCCGGGACCCTTTCGCCTGGTGTTGTCCACTCCGGCGATCACGGCCACAGCCCGGGCGCTGTCCCGCCGAGGCGTACCCTTCATCAAGACGCCTCGGGGTCTTGACATAGACCCGAGCGCCGCCTCCGGGGCTCGGATCAGGATCGTCTCGGCCTAGATCAGGTGGCTACGGCCTGACCGCCCTTGTACACCGCGGCGATTCGCCGGGTGTTCCGGATGTCGTCCAGCGGATCGGCTTCCAGCACCACCAGGTCGGCCAGCTTGCGCTTTTCGATCGAACCCAACTCTTCCCCCTGGCCCAGGAGGTCGGCGGCCCGGCTGGTGGCGGCCACTATCGCGTCCATGGGAGAGAACCCGCAGCCCTCCACCAGGAGACGCAACTCCTCGTGCATACTGTGTCCGGGCACCACGAAGGGGTTGGTGAGGTCGGTTCCGGCGGTTACCTTGACGCCGCCCTGCTGGGCGCGCCCGATAAATGCCATCTGGTTGCGCAACTCCACCGGCGCCTGCTCCCAGTCGGTCTCGCTGTAGTCGAACGGGTAGGCGTACTGGCTCCATTGCTCCGCTACCGCAGCCGGCATCTCATCGAGACCAGGTGGATTCACCGCTTCGGGGGTGTTGCCCAGCAGAATGGCCTGGGAGAGGGTGAGGGTGGGAGTGATGTAGGTGCCCCGCTCCGCCATGAGAGCGATCAGACCGTCGGCCAGATCCGACTCGGGATCGATGAAACGCCACGGTTGCCAACCGACCAGCGGATCGAGTATCCGGCCCGTCAGACCCTTGAACTCATCCATCCGGTCCTCGGGAACCAATTCCCGTCCGATCCGTACGTGCTCCAAGGCATCCACGCCCACCGTGACCGCCTCCTCCACGGTGACCATGTGGCCGACGTGCGCCGAGACTCGCACGCCCCGTCGATGCGCTTCCGAGACCACCGCCCGGAGCACCGGCAGCCGCGCCCACACGTACACCTTGAGAAAGTCCATGCCCGCATCTATCAGATTCGACGCCTCTCTACGGGCCGACTCCTCGTCGTCGATGATGGCCAGCCACCGCCAGGGGGCGGGAGGATCGGCCGGGCCGTCCAGGATCGTTCCCGCGCCGAAGAACCGAGGCCAGTTGTCCTTTCCTTCTTTGAAGGTCCGGAACACCTCGTCGGGGTCGAAGTTGCCGGTGTCCCGGACCGTGGTGACACCGTGGCTGAGCAGAGTGGTCATGAACAGGTCCGCCAGCCCGGGGGGATCCTCCACCTGCAGGAACGAGTTGTCGGCCAGCACCCCCACATGAACATGGCAGTCGATGAGGCCGGGTATCAAGGTGGACCCGCTCAGGTCCACCAGTTCGGTATCGGAGGAAAGCTCGATCTCTCCCCGGCGGAAGACCGCATCGATCCGTTCCCCGTCGATCAGCACCACCGCATCGTCGATCGGAGCCCTTCCCGTGCCGTCTACCACCGTTGCCCCCACAAGCGCCTTGGCCATTGTCTTGCTCCTTCCTGCTGTAAGCCCGGTCTCTATCCTGCTGTAAGTCCGGTTCGTCCAATCTTAATCGGCGCGGAACCCCGACGACGAGGACCGGCGCTCATGGGATGCAGATTGGTACCGACCACCCGGAAAGACGAGTTCCCGGCAGTGACTGTCCCAGGATGCGGAACTAGCCTTGCCGGGACCTGCCAAATCCACCGGGGGCTCAAGAGAGACGAAGTGGAATTGCCGTTCGCCATGGTCCAGAACAATGAACAGAGACACAACCGCTCAGAATCCGAGTACCGGCAAAGAAGGGACCGACAGCATGAGGGCCGCGCTGCTCCTGGGCATTGGCGGGCCGGAGATGCTGGAGGTCCGGGACGACGTTCCCGTGCCCCGGGCCGGAGCGGGAGATGCGGTTGTGCGCGTGGCAGCCTGCGGTCTCAACAATTCCGACATCAACACCCGGGTCGGTTGGTACAGCCGTTCCATCACCACCGCCACAGCCGAGTCGGGGTACGACAAGGCTGACATCCGGGACGTGGGCTGGAGCAGGAGTGGGCTGTCCTTCCCCCGCATCCAGGGTTCCGACGTCGTGGGGCGGGTGGTGGAGGTCGGAGAGAGGGCCGGCGCCGACCTGGTTGGCCGCCGGGTGCTGGTGGATCCATGCCTGCGGGATCGACGCCGGCCCGATGACCCGGCCTTGGCGGGTTATGTGGGAAGCGAACGGGACGGGGGCTTCGCCGAGTACTGCGCCGTGCCGGCGGAGAACGTGTACCCGGTTTCCAGCAGCCTCTCCGATGTGGAACTGGCCACCTTTCCCTGTTCCTGGTCGACCGCCGAGCACATGCTGGCCTTGGCCGGTCTTCGGGAAGGGGAGACGGTGGCGGTGCCGGGAGCGTCCGGCGGGGTGGGGAGCGCTTTGGTTCAGCTCTCCAAGCTCCGCGGCGGCCGGGTGGTGGCCGTGGCCGGGGTCTCCAAGCTGGAAGAGGTGAGGAGACTCGGCGCCGACCACGTCGTGGCGCGCCAGGCCGGTCGGGTTCCCCGGGCAGCCACCGATGCCAACGGAGGTCCTTTCCATGTCGTGGCCGACGTCGTCGGGGGTGATGACTTCCGAGGTTGGCTGGAGGCGCTGCGCCACGGTGGGAGGTACGTAACCTCCGGCGCCATAGCCGGACCGATGGTGGAACTCGACCTGCGCACCCTCTATCTGAAAGATCTGACGCTCTGTGGCGCGACGGTCTATGACCCCCAGATCTTCGGTGACCTGGTGAGATACATCGAGGAAGGCTCGGTCAGGTCAACAGTGGGAGGCTCATACCCCCTGTCTGACATCCACGCCGCGCAGGAAGCCTTTCTGGCCAAGAGTCACGTCGGCAAGCTGGTCATCACTATCTGAGTCCCTTCCTGTAGGCCGTACGGAAGCCGAAGTCGAAGTACCATCGGGGACGGTGAGGAGGCGATAGGAGGACCTGGAATGTTCGACTGCGTGCTGACCGGAGGCACGGTCATAGACGGGACCGGAAGCGCCGGATTCCGTGCTGATGTGGGTTTGTCGGGTGACCGTATTGCCGCGGTCGGACACCTCGACGGCCGGGAGGCACAGCAAACGGTCGACGTGAGCGGCCGCGTCGTGTGTCCCGGATTCATCGATGTCCACTCCCATTCGGAATTCGCGCTCCTGAGAGGAGATGGTCTCGAGCCCCGCCTCCGGCAGGGAGTAACCACCGATCTCATGGGGCCGGACGGGTTTGCCTACGCTCCCCTCTCTCCCTCCCGTCTGACCGAGATGAAGGCATACCTGACGAGGTTCATCGGGCCGCCGGACACCGATTGGGAGTGGTCCGACGCCGTTGAGTACTGGGACCTGTTCGACGGTCGGGTAGGGATCAATCTCATTCCCCAGGTGGGGTTCAATGCGGTGCGAGCGGAGGCGGTGGGATGGGATCCCCGTCCGGCCACCCCCGGGGAGGTCGAGAAAATGGAGGACCTCACCCGCCAGGTCATGGAGGAAGGGGCTCTCGGAATCCAGACGGGTCTCGACTACTTCCCGTCCGGGCACGCCGCCACCGAGGAGTTGGTGGCGGTGGCGCGGGTGGTTGCCGAATTCGGCGGGACCTACGGTTCACACGTGCGGGGCAACCGGGGCGATGTTGCAGACGGCGTCAGGGAGGCGCTCACGGTGGGCCGGGAAGCGGGAGTGCCCGTGCACATCTCCCATCTGTTCGGATCGGAGCTGACATATCGGGAAATGGTGGAAGCCCGAGAGGAGGGAGTCGACGTCACCTTCGATGCCTACCCGTACATGGCGGCCAGCAGCCATCTGGCCTACTGCCTTCCCGAGTGGGTCGACCAGGGTCCGCCCGAACGGGTGGCCGAGGTGCTGTCGGACCCCGACGTTCAATCAAGAGTGGCGCCCGACATCGAGAGGTTCTTCTCGAGTTATATCGCCCGACCCCGTGACGCGATGTTCTCGTATCTACCCGAGGGCCCCTACCGTTACCTGGAGGGCCGATCACTCCAGGTAGCGATCGGGACGGTGGGAAAGGCCCTGGCCGACACCGTGTGCCGGCTTCTGGTGGAGTGCCGAATGAACGTGCTGATGGTTTACCGGTGGGACGACGAGGCCAAGCTCCGCCGGGCCATGACCCATCCGCTGGGAATGGTTGCCTCCGACGGGGTGTTTCTGGGGAGCTACCCGCATCCCCGAGGGTACGGCGCCCATGCCCGGGTGCTGGCCCGGCTGGTGAGGGAGAAGGGATGGCTGGACTTCACGGACGCCATACGGAGAATGACCGGAATGCCCGCCGCCCGGTACGGCTTGACCGATCGGGGGGTGATCCGGCCCGGCGCCGCCGCCGACCTGGCGGTCTTCGATCCGGCCCGCTTCGAGGATCGGGCGACCTTCGAGGACCCCCGATCCAACGCGGTCGGAATGGACTACGTGTTCGTCAACGGCCGGGCGGCCATAGACGAAGGCCGTCTGGTCGACACCACCGCCGGCAGGGTGCTGCGCCGACCCGGCTGACCGACCCCGCCGGCCCCTGTCTCCGGGCGGTGGCTAACCGGGATCCGGGTGGTAGCGATGGCCCAGGCGGGACGCCTTGGTCTCCAGGTAGTGCCGGTTGTGCTCGTTGGGGGTCACGACCAGGGGAACGCGTTCTTTGATGGTCAAACCGTAGCCTTCGATCCCTCCCCGCTTGACCGGGTTGTTGGTGAGTAGCTTCATGGTCCTGACACCCAGGTCATAGAGGATCTGAGCCCCGACCCCGTAGTCGCGGGAGTCCACCGGCAAACCCAGGTGCTGGTTGGCTTCCACCGTGTCAAGACCCTCGTCCTGAAGGTTGTAGGCGACCAGCTTCGGGAACAACCCGATCCCTCGACCCTCGTGTCCCCGGATGTAAAGCACCACTCCCCGGCCCTCCTCGGCCACGCTGGCCAGCGCCAGATTCAACTGCTCCCCGCAATCACAGCGGACACTGGCGAACACGTCGCCGGTCAGGCACTCGGAATGAACCCTCACCAACACGTCCTCACCGTCCCCTATGTCACCCATCACCATCGCCACATGCTGCCGACCGTCCACCAGGGAGTGATAACCCACCGATTGGAACTCTCCCAACCTGGTGGGCACGCGGGCATTCACCACCCGCTTCACCAACTTGCCCTCGGTGCGGCGCCGATAGGAGATCAGGTCGGCGACCGATCCGATCAGCAGGCCGTGTTCTTCGGCGAAGCGCTCCAGGTCCTCCAGCTTGGCGACCTCGCCATGGTCGTTCATCACCTCGGCGATCACCCCCGCCGGGTAGAGGCCCGCCAGGCGAGCAAGGTCGACCGACGCCTCGGTGTGGCCGGCGCGCCTGAGAACTCCTCCCGGCCGGTAGCGGAGGGGATAGACGTGGCCGGGCCGGTCGATGTCCTCGGGGCGGGTCTCAGGATCGAGCATCGCATGAACCGTCTGGGTGCGGTCGGTGGCGGAGATCCCGGTGGTGACGCCATGGCGAGCGTCCACCGCCACGGTGAAGGCGGTGCTCTCCTCGGAGGGATAGGCCTGGGGGATCATGAGGGGTATCTCCAGTTCGTCGAGACGCTCCCCGATGATGGGAAGGCAGACGATCCCGCTGGTGTGGCGGATCAAAAAGCCCATCTGCTTGGCGGTGATCTTCTCGGCGGCCACGATCAGGTCGCCCTCGTTCTCCCGATCGGGATCGTCCACCACGATCACCATACGCCCCTCCCGGATCTCTTCGATCAGCTCGGGAATTGTTGCGAATCTCACCTTTTGGTCACCAGGAGTTTCTCGACGTATTTGGCCAGGATGTCGACTTCGATGTTAGCTTTGTCCCCCACCTTCCAAGAACCAAGTATGGTCGACGCCAGGGTATGGGGGATCAGGGCCACCTCGAAGGACCTCCTGGCGACCGCGGTCACGGTCAGGGCCACTCCGTCCACCGCCACCGAACCCTTGTAGACCAGATAACGCTCCAGTTCTTCGGGCACGGACAGGACGACTCTCCGACTCTCGCCCTCGGGCTGGATGTCGAGCACCACCCCCACCCCGTCGACGTGTCCCTGCACCACATGGCCGTCGAGCCTGCCTCCCAACCGGACAGGACGCTCGAGGTTCACCGAAGAGTCCTCCGTCGCGTCGCCCAGATTGGTTCGGGCGAGCGTCTCGGAGACCGCCTCCATCTGGAACCGGGGAGGATCGACCTCCACTGCAGTCAGGCAGATCCCGTTGACAGCCACCGAATCCCCCACCTCCAGGTCTTCGGTTATACCCCGCGCTTCAACCGTCAACCGCCTTCCCCGGTCGGTCTGCTCGCAACGAGTCACCCGCCCCACCTCGGCCACGATCCCGGTGAACATCAGACGTTCCCCTCCCGGGGACGCCACTCTATGCGAATATCTTCTCCCACCCGCTGCACGTCCTCAATTATGACCTCCCGCGAGTCGGACAAAGTCGAGAACGCTCCCCCCAAGACCGGCCGCCCCTCTCCTCCCGCCACCCGCGCCGCCATGTAGAAGACCCCCCTGTCGACCAGTCCACAGTCCCACAGGGCCCCCGCCAGCCGCGGACCCCCTTCCACCAGCACTTCCAACAAACCCCGCTGACCCAACGCCCGCGCCGCGCAGACCAGGTCCGCCAGTCCACCCGCACCCGGCGCCAACACCTGGAGGTCAGCCGGGACGACGTCGACGGGTTCCGGGGAGACCACCAGGGGACTTCTGTCCCAAATCCGGCGGACGGAGGGCAGCGAGGTGCGACCGGCCACCACCACCGCCCGAGGCTGGGCACTCCGGTAACCCGCAAGCCTCACCGTCAACCGGGGATCATCGGCCCGGACCGTTCCGGCGCCGACCATCACCGCGTCGGCGGACGCCCTGAGACGATGGCCGTCGAGGCGGGCGTCAGGCCCCGAAATCCATTGGGACGTTCCGTCGGCGGCTGCGGTCCAGCCGTCCAGGGTGGCGGCAGCCTTGAGGGTGAACCGAGGCCTCCCGGTGCGGCGGTGATGGAAATAGGCCGGATCGGCCGCCTCCACCTCATCGGTCAGCAGAGGTCCGACCACCTCCAGACCCAGCCCCTCCAGGATGGCCTTGCTGCGACTCGAGACCCGTGGGTCGGGATCGTCCGCGCCCACCACCACCGTGACCACTCCCGAGCCCGTGATGCGGTCGACACATGGAGGGGTGAGCCCGAAATGCACACATGGCTCCAAAGTGGTGATGAGAGTGCCTCCCCCGGCGCGGGAACCCGCTTCGTCCAGGGCCAGAATCTCGGCGTGGGGAGTGCCAGGACCCTGATGAACACCGCTTCCCACCACCTGTCCGGCAGAGTCCAGCACCAGAGCGCCCACCCTCGGATTGGGATGTGGACGGACTCCGGCCGTGTTCCTCAAGGCTCGGCGAAGCAACCGCCGCCGCTCGGCGGTGACAGATCCCATGGCGGTCTAGCCTCCGTCCGCCGAGGACATGGCGGCGGAGATGGCGCGCCGCAGCATCCCGACCGCCTCGACCGGATCCGGGCGGGCGAAGATCGCGGTGCCCGCCACGAAGACGTCAGCGCCGGCAGCCGCAGCCAGAGGCGCGGTCTCGGGCGTTATGCCACCGTCTATCTGCAGGGCGGTCTCCAAGCCTTCCTCATCTATCCATCGGCGGATGGTCTCGACCTTGGTGAGGGTCTCGGGCATGAACGCCTGCCCTCCGAATCCCGGCTCCACCGACATCACGACCACCATGTCCAGTGCGGAGAGATGAGGGCGAATCACCGAAGCGCTCACCGAGGGAGAAAGCGCCAGGCCGAAGCCCATCCCCAATTTCCGGGCAAGGTCCCCCGCTCGGGTGGGATCGGGGCAGACATCGGTGTGCACGGTGACATGATCGGCGCCCGCTCCCGCCAGCGCCTCGAACAGATCGAGCGGCTCGCAGACCATCAGATGGCAGTCGAAGAAGGCGCTCACTGCGGGCCGGACCCTCTCGATCACCGGCGCGCCAAAGGTGAGGTTGGGAACGTAGAGGCCGTCCATCACGTCGAGGTGGAACATCTCCACGTGGCCATCCACTCTTTCCATCTCAGATCGAAGCTGTCCCAGGTCGGCCGCCAGCACCGAGGGCGCCACACGAAAGTTCCTGCTCACGCGGCCAAGACTAACTCTGGGATGAGCTGACCCCAGACAGCGACCCGAGACCGGCGCGGACTCCTCTCGCCCAGTCCGCGCCCGCCATCTTTCGCTTGCCCGGCGGCTGGACGACCTCCAGGGCCAGTGCCCCCATTCCGGCACCGCACCACAGACCTCCCTCCACGGCCGCCAACTCCCCGGGCCGCAGCGGCGTGGGAGCGGTGGGCGACCATCGGGCGTCCAGGATGCGCATCCGCTTGTCCCCCCACCACGCAAAGGCCCCCGGCCGGGGAGACATCGCCCTCACCTGGCGGGCCAACTCCCGCGCGGGCCTGGTGAAGTCCAAGCGGGCGTCATCGGCGGAGAGCCGGGGTGCGTACGTGGCGTCAGGCTCGTGTTGGGGGACTCCCACCACCTCGCCGGAAATGGCCCCGGCCAGGTTGGCGACCACCAACTCGGCGCCCAGATGAGACAGGCGTTGGGTGAGTCCTCCCCGGGTTTCCCTCTTCCCGATCGGATGAGAGACCGACGCCAGCACCGGCCCGGAATCCAGACCCTCGGTGACCCGCATCAGGCTCACCCCGGTAACCGCATCTCCGGCGCGGATGGCT
Source organism: Acidimicrobiia bacterium (assembly GCA_965204615.1). GTDB lineage: Bacteria > Actinomycetota > Acidimicrobiia > Spongiisociales > ZC4RG35 > Bin76. The sequence goes on from OZ242000.1 coordinate 729,400, forward strand.
GCGGCCACCGGAGCAGCGCCCCGCCAGCGGGGCAGCAGGGAGAAGTGAACGTTCACGAATCCCGACTCGGCGCACTCCAGCATCGACTCCGTGAGCAACATCCCGTAGGCAACCACCACTCCCAGCCGGAAGGGACCCACCGACTCCAGGGCCTCTCCGAGTTCGGCCCGGTCGGCGGGACACGCGGTCGCCAAACCCAGATCCAGGGCTGCCCTCCTGACCTCCGAGGGCGTCCTCCTCCGCGCTCTTCCCCGTCTCCGGTCCGGGCGGGTCACGACCAGGGCCACATCAGCGGTCTCCGCCAGGGCGCGGAGCGAGGGAACCGCAGCCTGGGGGGTTCCCAGGAAGACCACCGGTCCGGGACGGGGTCGAGCGCCCTCCCCTACCCCAAGGCCGCTTCCCTGATATCCCGCAGCGCCCTCCGCCGCTCACCTCGGGTGAGACGATCCAGCAACAGCCTCCCGTTGAGATGGTCCATCTCATGCTGCAGGACCCTGCCCATCAGTTCGTCCCCCTCGTACGTCACCTCGTTTCCGTCCAGGTCCAGCCCTCTCACCGCTGCCACGGCCGGGCGGAGGACCGGCCAGAAGTAGTCGGGCACCGACAGGCACCCCTCGTTGTACTCCCACTCCCCAGAGATCTCCATCAACACCGGATTGATGATTTCCCGAGGCCCCAGATCGTCGTCGATGTCGAAGACGAACACCCGGCGCCCCACCCCGACCTGGGGTGCGGCGAGGCCCACCCCCGGCGCGTCGTACATGGTGTCGATCATGTCATCCACCAGCTTCTTGATCCGGCCGTCGATCTCGTCCACCGGGACCGCCACGGAACGGAGGATGGGGTCTCCGAAGACGCGGATGGGAAGAACGGCCATGAGCGGTAGGAATCCTACAAGTCGATGGGATCGGCGTCTATTCGCACCTTCAATCCCCTCCTCCGCCACCGGGTAGCCAGAACCCGCATCTCTCCCTTGGCCGCCCAGAGGTCGCCTCCCTCCACCAACCACCGCAACCCCGATGGGAACTCCGCAGGGCCATGAACCGAGACGCCCGGGCGGCCCAACCCCATCATCTCCGTGGCGAGCCGGTCGGAGTCCTCCGGTTGATGGGCGCCCCGGGCCTCGACCGCCATCAGCTGACCCTGTGGGGGGAAACCCGCTTCCAGCCGGCGGTCCAACTCCTCTTGGAGAAAGGCCACGCTCTCCCCCTTGCGCAACGCGGAGAACACTCGATGACCCCGAGACGAGGTCTGCACCATCAGCCGGCGCCCGCTGCCCGCCGAAAGGTGACCGGCGAGGCGGACCATCACCCTGAGCGCCTCCTCCTCCGCCCGGTAGTGGGGAGCGTGCAGCAGCCCGTCGGCATCCACCACCACCGCCAGCTGGAAGTCCCCGGCGCCCGCAAGGGATGCCTCGGTGCCCACGGCAATCGGCGCCGATCCTCCGACGACGCCCACCCGGCTCTCGCCCAGGCGCCGCCTGAGTTCGGCCCGCACCCTTTCCACCCCCGCGCCGAGCGGCTCGAAGACGGATCGCCCGCAGTTCCGGCAGGCGCCCAACTCTCTTCCACACCGTTGACAGGCCGTCCCTTTCCCGGCCCGACCGCCGCAACCCGGACACCGGAGCAGCGTGCGACAGGCCGCGCAGCGCATGGCGGGGGCGAACCCGCGTCGATGGGCGAAGACGAAAGCCCCGCTCTCGGAACTCACAGCCCGCAGGGCGGCCAGGGTTCGAGGATGGAACAGGCCATGGCCCCCACCTTCACTACGGTCCACCACCTCGACATGCGGCCACAGCCTTCGGCGGCCGGGACTGTAATAGAAGTCGGGCCCCAGTCCCAGGACATCGACGCTCGGGACCGGCCCAACCGCAGCCAGGACGGCTCCCTCCCGGATGCTCCGCTCCCGCAGTATCCGCTGGGTTCCGATCGTAGGAGAGCGACGGCTCTTGTGTGCCCGGCGGCCATCCTCCACCACCACCAGCAGGCCGGGGACGGCCATCGGCCAGAGAGCCACGCCGGGGGTACCCACCAGCACCATCCCGCCCCGGATGGCCAGATGTCCCCACACCATCGTCTTCTGACGATCCGAATGCCTGGTGCTGGCGCCTATTACCTGGCTGGGAAACATCTTGTGAATCAGGCGCGTCGTGCGCTCCTCCTCCAGCGCCGTCGGCACCACAACCATCACCGATCGTCCGGAACCGAGCGTCGGTCCCAACAGGGGCCCCACCCATTCGGAGTCCGACGGCTTGACGAGCACGCACCCCGGCCTTCTCCGACGCCCCGAGGCGGCATCCTCCCCCAGGCGCGCGGCGGGATGATCATCTCCGTAGTGCGGCGGTACGCTCGAGTCCCCGCGGCCGGGAGGGGGTGTGCGGGGAGCGTTGGGCGGCGCCGTCCTCGCCAGGATGTTGGACAACGGGGCCACATAGTGGTGGGCGGCCCAGCGGCATACCGCCAGAAGGGGTGCGCCGAAGACCGGCAGGTCACCGCTCAGAGAGGAGACCGGCTTGAGCTTGTGGGGCGGGTGGTCGCCGCTATCCACCACGTACCCGTGAACCGTGCTCCCTCCCAGGGGTACGCGCACCTTGGAACCCAGGCCGACCCTCCCCGACAGGTGGGCGGGAACCGAGTACCAGAATCCCTCGTCCACATCGAAGGCAGCCACCGCCGGGACCACCCGGACGGCGAAAGTCACAGAGAGAGCGCCTCGGCCCTCAGACGTTCGGCCAAATCGGTCTTCTCCCAGGCAAACCCGGCGTCCTCCCGGCCGAAGTGCCCGTAGAGGGTGGTGTCGCTGAACCGCGTGTCCCAGAGGCCGAGTTCCTCGATCATCCGTCCCGGCCGGAAACTGAGCACGGTCCGCAGCGCACGTTCCAGGGACTCGAGCGGCGCCGTGTTGGTGCCGTAGCAATCCACATGGAGCGAGAGCGGCTCGTGCATCCCGATCACATAGCTGAGTTGAAGGGAGCACCGGCGGGCCAGGCCGGCCGCCACCAGGTTCTTGGCGGCATAGCGCGCCGCGTAGGAAGCGGATCTGTCCACCTTGGTGGGATCCTTGCCCGAGAAGGCCCCGCCGCCGTGAGGACCGTACCCGCCGTAGGTGTCCACGACCAGCTTGCGACCGGTGAGCCCGGTGTCGGCGGCCGGACCACCCGCGACGAAAGAACCCGAATGGTTGATGAGGAAACGGGAGTTGTCTCCCAGGAGGTCGGCCGGGATCACCGGACGGATCACCTCCCGCTCGATGTCCGCTCGAAGGGTCTGGAAGTCCACTCCATCTCGATGGTGGGCGGACACCACCACGTGGGTGACCCGCACCGGCCGCCGGTCCTGGTACTCGACCGTCACCTGGGTCTTCCCATCCGGGCGCAGATAGTCGACGATCCCCAGCTTGCGAACCTCGGCCAGTCGCCGGGCCAATCGGTGCGCCAGATGGATGGGGAGGGGCATCAGCGGGGGTGTTTCATCGCAGGCGAAGCCGAAGATGATCCCCTGGTCACCGGCGCCGATCTCCTCGCCCACCACCATGTCGGATATCTCCTGGGACTGCGGCTGGATGAGGTTGACGACCTCCACCCCGTCGCAGGGGAACTCCGGATCGCCCGGCCCGTAGCCCGCATCCGCGATCGCCTGCCGGGCCGTGTCCTCCACCACCCCGCCGTCCAGCGCATGGGATGTCTCGCCGGCCAGTATCACCCGCGATCCGGTCACCAGCACCTCGCACGCCACCCGGGGTCGGGGAACGCCGGGGAACGCCTCCATCACCGCATCAAGGATCCGGTCGGCGATGAGGTCGGCCACCTTGTCGGGATGCCCTTCCGCAACCGACTCGGAGGTGAACGACCAGATTCTCGAACCCAAGATGAACCCTCAGTCCTCGTCCAGAAGGAGCGCGATCTCGTCCCACAGTCGTTCGGCGACCCGCACTTTGGATTGAAGCGGCCAGGACTCCGTCTCGCCGTTGCGCCGGATCAGGGTGACCTGGTTGTTGTCAGACTCGAATCCCGATCCGGGGATCGTGACGTCGTTGGCCACCATGAGGTCGACGCCTTTCGACTTCGCCTTCCCGACTGCCCTCTCCACCCCGCCCGTCTCCGCGGCGAAGCCGACCACCACCCTGGGACGTTGCTCTCGTCCCAGCACTTCCCCCAGCACATCGCGGGTTGCCTCCAATTGCAACACATTCAGTCCATCCCCGCGGGCCATCTTGTGAGCCTGGGCCGTCTTGGGTCGAAAGTCGGCCACCGCGGCGGTCATCACCGCCACATCCGCATCAATGGAACTCACCGCCTCGGCCATGTCGTGGGCGGAGACCACATCCACCCTCTTCACACCGGCATGCGATTCCAGGCGCGAGCTCGTTACCAGGGTGGTGTCCGCGCCCCTCCGGGCCGCCTCGGCCGCCACCGCATGGCCCATCTTGCCCGAGGAGTGGTTGCTCAGGAAACGGACCGGATCGATTGCCTCCCGGGTACCTCCCGCGGTCACCACCACCCGGACTCCCCGAAGCGGGGCCTCGAACATCGCCTCCACCGATGCGAACACCTGATCGGGCTCCAACATCCTGCCCGCCCCTCGATCACCTCCCGCCAGACGCCCGCTCACCGGACCCAGCACCGCCACCCCGTCGGATCGAAGGGTCGCCACATTGCGTCTGGTGGCCGGATGTTTCCACATGGCCGTGTGCATGGCGGGAACCACCGCGATCGGGCAGGTGGCGGCCAATACGGTGGCCGAGACCGGATCGGAGGACAGACCATGGGCCAGCCGGGCCATGGAGGCGGCGGTGGCGGGGACGACCACCACCAGTTCAGCCCATTCGGCGGCTTCCGTGTGGGGACTCACCGAGTGGGGAGAATCGAAGAGGCCGGTGACGACAGGACGGCCGGTTATGGCCGATATGGTGTTGGCGCCCAGGAATTTGAGGGAGGAGGCGGTCATGACAGCCCTCACCTCGGCGCCATGGTCGACCAGCATCCGGGCCAGGGTGGCCACCTTGAAGGCCGCCACTCCCCCGGTCACCGCCAACAGAACACGGCGGCCGCCGATCATCAGAGTTCCGGAGTCTCCGGGGTTTCGGGGTCCTCGCTCTCTTCGGCGTTCTGGGCAGAGCCCAAAACCACCTTGCCTTCCACAATCTCCTCCATGGCGATTGTCAAAGGCTTCCGTGCGTAGGTGTGCACCTGGGGCGGAATGAACCTCCCGATGCCCTGGCCCAAATGGGCGTAGTACCCCTGGATGTCCCGGGCCCGGCGGGCAGCCACCACCACGGATGAAAAGCGGTTTCCGATACGATCAACTACTTCTTCGATTTTCATGCTGAAGGCCGCCTCTCCAAGTTAGTCCGGCAGTGAAGGCTGGTAGCGGCTCTCAATTATACGGACCAAGGCTTTCACGGTTTCGCTTGTTTCGGCGCTGGTCACAATTTCGTCATAGAGGTCACCGTGCATCGGGTCGTCCCGCTCCGCCAGGGCCAGGCGGCGATCCAGAAAGTCACCGGAGGCGCCCCGGGATCGCAATCGTTTCTCCAGGTCTCCCCGGGACGGAGGTTCCAGCAGCACCGCCACCGTCTGGGGGAACTTGCGCTTGACCGCCAGTGCCCCATGCCGCTCGATCTCCAACACTGCCACCTTTCCCCGCTCCAGGACCTCTTCCACGGCCCGCTGAGGAGTCCCATAGAAATGCCCATCGTAGGTGACCCACTCCAAGAAGCCGTCCCGGTTGATCACCTGTTGAAAAGTCTCCTCATCCACGAAGTGGTAATCCACCGCGTGGGCTTCACCCGGGCGGCGTGACCGGGTGGTGAACGAGACGACCACCTCAACCTGCTCCAACCCGGCCAACTCGGCCAGCGCAGTCGACTTCCCGACCCCCGAAGGGCCGGACACCACCAGAACCAGGCTCGAAAGCTTGGTCAAGACCTCGCGGCGTCTCCTCTCAGGACAGTTCCTTGATCAAGGCTTCCCGCTGGCGGTATCCCAGGCCACGCAGGCGCCGGTTCTCAAGAATGCCAACCCTCGCCATGAGCTGATGCGTACGCTTCTTGCCGATTCCCGGCAGAGACGACAGCACAGCCGACACTTTCATACCCCCCACCAGGGGCTCATCGGTCCGTTCCAACAACTCGGCGATGGTTACCCTACGATCGCTCAAGTCAGCCTTTATCTCTGCCCTGCCCTTGCGAACTGCTGCTGCCTTGGCAAGGGCCTCCCTACGCTGCTCTGAGGTTAGAGGTGGTGGGTTCATGATTCTCCTTATCACCAATCCGACGGTCGATTCTCATGCGTTAGTTAACGCTTTGTAAACCGAACGCGTACCCTAGCATCATCGATGGCCAACGAAAAAGCCACGCCCCACAGTCAGTCTCCGAGGACTGCGCGCTGAGGGACAATCACCCAGTGGGCGCCTCCGGAAAGGATGTCGGCTGTCTCAGCCATGTACCCACCCGAGGATAGACGGTCGGGCGCCTCCGCTATTCGGGAGAGTCCTTCTGTTTTTCCCGAAGACTGCACTACCACCCCCAACTCCCGGGCCGGGAAGACGATCCCGTCGGCGGCGCACCGGACCGCCAGTTTGGTCATCCGGGAGACCTGTTGGCCGGGAGTGTCCCTGATGCCCACCCCGCTCAACTCGTCCTCTCGGACCCAACCCGTCAAGGATGCCGAGACCGTAACCTCGGTGTCCGGGTAGTCGCCGCCGGCGCCGACCGCCGCTTCCACGGCCGTCCGGCCTCCCAAACCCGAGACGGCTACCCACCGCGTTCCCAGCTTTCCCATCCGCGCCACCGCCCTGGCCATCGTCGACGGCCGCGCCAGGAAGCTCAGGTCGACCAGGACAGGTTTCCCCAGGGAGCACAACGCACCCACCAGAATCGGGCCGCAGTCCAATAGCAGGTCCATGCCCATCACCCAACCGCCCACTCTCCCCCTCAGATCCTGGGCGGTCCGGATCGCGGTCTCGGCGTCGACGCCATCCAGACGGACCAGCACCTGCTTTTCTCCCGAACTCATGGACGCCAATCCTGAAGGCTTCGGGGAACGTTGATGGCATCGAGGTCCGAGCGGAGTATCTCCGAGGCGGCGCTGGCTGCGGCCAGGGTGGTCATGTAGGGGATGCCCCGTCGGCGAGCCGCCCGGTACAGATCACGCCCGTCGAAGCGGGCCGTGTCGGTCCCATAGGTGTTGACGATCATGGTCACCTCCCCCGACTCGACCAGGTCCAAGGCCTCCCGACGCCCATCCTCCCCCGGCGACAGGGACTTGACGTTCGGGCTGTTCCAGGCGGCGGCCGTCCGGTGGTCGGCGAACTGCGAAAGGCCGCACCCGGTCCAGGCCTCAACGAGTGTCCCTCCCGCAGAGATGTCATCCTCGGAGAGCAACATCAACACCGATCCCTCCCCAACCAGCCGGTCGCCCGCTCCCAGCAGCGCCTTGCCGTAGGCCGTCTTCCAATCGACCCCGACACCCATCACCTCCCCGGTGGCCCGCATCTCCGGACCCAGCACCGGATGGGACATCGGGAAGCGATCCCAGGGCAGAACGGCCTCCTTGACCCCCACCATCGGAGACTCCTCCCCATCCCCATAGAGGCCCTCGGCCCGCAACTCCCTCAGGGAGGCGCCCAGCATCACCCGGGCCGCCAGCTTGGCGAGCGGGAGACCCCGTACCTTGGAGATGAAGGGGATGGTGCGAGAGGCGCGGGGATTGGCCTCCAGCAGGTACACGTCCTCTCCCTGAACGGCGTACTGAGCGTTGATCAGGCCCCTCACCCCCAGGGCCGAGGCGAGAGCGGCGGTCATCTCATGGATGGCTTCGGTGGCGGGAAGTCCCAGGGTGCGGGGAGGAGTGATGCAGGCCGAATCCCCGGAGTGGACGCCTGCCTCCTCGACATGCTCCATGATCCCCCCCATCAGAAGTTCCTCCCCGTCGTAGACGGCATCCACATCGATCTCGATGGCCGACTCCAGGAAGGAGTCGATCAACAGAGGGGATCCGGCCAGGTCCGCCTCCTCGATGTTCCCGTACACCTCGTTCAGATAGCGCTCCAACTCCCGGGGGTCTCCGATCACCTCCATCCGCCTTCCTCCCAGCACGAAGGACGGCCTGGCCACCACCGGGAACCCCATCTCCTCCGCCACCCGGCGCGCCTCGGTGCGGGAACGGGCCACCCCGTGACGGGGCTGGGGAATCCCCAAACGCTTGCAGAGGACCGAGAACCGCTCACGATCCTCGGCCAGATCGATGGATGCCGGGGAGGTGCCCGAGATGGGCGCCCCCGCCTCGGCGAGACGCCTCGCCAGGTTGAGCGGGGTCTGCCCGCCGAACTGCACTATCACCCCCACCGGATCCTCGGCGGCGATCACATCCAGAACATCCTCCACCGTCAGGGGTTCGAAATAGAGCCGATGGGAGGTGTCGTAGTCGGTGGAGACCGTCTCGGGATTGCAGTTGACCATCACCGTCTCGTATCCGGCCTCGCCGAGGGCGAAGGCGGCCTGTACGCAGCAGTAATCGAACTCGATCCCCTGCCCGATCCGGTTGGGACCCGCCCCCAGCACCACCACCCGGGGACGGGAGGCGGGCGGCACCTCGTCCTCGTCCTCGAAAGTCCCGTACATGTAGGGGGTTTGCGCGGCGAATTCGGCCGCGCAGGTGTCCACCGTCTTGTATGTGCGGCGGATCCCGCGGGACAACCGGGCGCGGCGCACGTACTCCTCGCTCCTCCCCCACAGGTACGAGAGTTGGGCATCGGAGAACCCGTAACGCTTGGCCTCCTCCCACAATTCCTCCTGCGGACCACGGGCCATCAACTCTTCCCGAAGCTCGACTATCTCCAGAATCTGGTCGGTGAACCAGGGATCGTAGGCGGTGAGCCGGGAGACCTCATCCGGCGACCACCCTCTCCGCAGGGCCTCCCCTGCGGCTGTCACCCGGTCAGGGGTGGGAGTGGTCAACATTTCCGAAAGCTCCGCGGCGGTGAGCTTCTCCAACTGCCTTGAACCGGGATCGGCGCCGAGCCCCATCCGGCCCGTCTCCAGGCTTCGCAACGCCTTCTGCAGCGCCTCGGGAAAGGTGCGACCGATCGCCATGGCCTCTCCCACGCTCTGCATGGAAGAGCCCAGACGCCGGGGGGTGGCCGGAAACTTGGCGAAGTCGAAGCGAGGCGCCTTCACCACCACGTAGTCGAGGGCCGGCTCGAAGGAGGCCGGGGTGAGCCCGGTGATGTCGTTCGTGATCTCATCGAGGGTGTAGCCCACCGCCAGGAGCGCCGCGATCTTGGCGATGGGAAAGCCGGTGGCCTTCGAGGCCAGGGCAGAGGACCGGGAGACGCGGGGATTCATCTCGATCACCAGGCGACGCCCGGTCTCCGGGTCCACCGCAAACTGCACGTTCGATCCTCCGGTGGCCACCCCGATGGCCCGCAGCACCTCGATCCCGTCATCCCGCATCTCCTGGTACTCGCGGTCCGAGAGGGTCTGGATCGGCGCAACCGTTATCGAGTCTCCCGTGTGGACCCCCATGGCGTCCAGGTTCTCGATCGAGCAGATCACCACCGCGTTGTCGGCGTGGTCCCTCATCACCTCCAACTCGAATTCCTTCCATCCCTCCACCGACTCCTCCACCAGGATTTCGGAGACCGGGGATGCCTCCAGGCCCCGGCGCGCCACCTTTTCTAACTGTCGGGCGTCATGGGCCATCCCGGTCCCTCCCCCGCCCAGGATGTAGGAGGGCCGGATCATCAGCGGGTACCCGAGCCGTGCGGCGATCCGGCGAGCGTCGGACATGGACCTGGCGTACCCGGCCCGGGGCGTCTCCATCCCGGCTTCCGCCATCACCTCCCGGAACCTCCCCCTGTCCTCGGCCCGCTCGATAGCCTCCATGCCGGCGCCGATCAGTTCCACTCCACACCGATCCAGGGTCCCCCTCTTCACCAACTCGGCGGTCATGTTCAACGCGGTCTGGCCTCCCAGGGTGGGAAGCATGGCGTCGGGACGCTCTCGTTCGATGATCCTCTCCACGACCTCGGGGGTGATGGGCTCCACATAGGTCTGGTCCGAGAACTCGGGATCAGTCATGATGGTGGCCGGATTGGAGTTGACCAGCACCACCCGGTATCCCTCCCGGCGAAGGGCCTTGGCGGCCTGGGTGCCCGAGTAGTCGAACTCACAGGCCTGGCCGATCACGATGGGCCCCGATCCCACCAGCAGGATGGAACGGATGTCGGTGCGGGCGGGCATCCGGCTCAGACCCCGCGGTCCATCAGGCGTAGGAAATCATCGAAGAGTCCCACCGCATCCCGGGGTCCCGGCGCCGCCTCGGGATGGTATTGCACCGCGAACGCAGGGATGTCCCGGCACTCCAGTCCTTCCAGGGTGCCGTCGTTGAGGTTCTGGTGGGTGGGGACGATCGCTCCGAAGTCCGACTCGACATCCCAGGGCAGGAGTTCGGGCGTGACCAGACCCTCCCTGCCGGGAGGCGAGTCGGCGGAGAGTGACCACAGGTCCACCGCAAACCCGTGGTTCTGGGAGGTGATCTCCACCCTTCCGTCGGAAAGCCGGCGCACCGGATGATTCCCGCCGTGGTGACCGAATGGAAGCTTGTAGGTGCGGGCGCCCAACGCCAGCCCCAGGACTTGCTGTCCAAGGCAGATGCCGAACACCGGGGTCTTGCCCAGTATCCCCCTCACACTGGTTATCACCGACCCGAGCGGCTCGGGATCGCCGGGGCCGTTGGACAGGAACACGCCGTCCGGCTCGTTGGCCAGGATCTCCGAGGAGCAGGCCCCCGACGGCATCACCCTCACCTCCAGGCCCCGTCCGGTGAGGTGTTCCAGGATGTCCCGCTTGATTCCCAGGTCGATGGCGACCACTCTTCCCCGGGCGGCGCCGGCGGGCGAGACCGTGTAGGAGTCGGCGGTGGACACCGCGGAGGCGAGGTCCTGTCCCGTCATGGCGGGGGCGGCGGCGGCCATCTCGGTCAATTCCCCCACCGACGCTCCACCGCCCATGGCGGCCGGCATCGCCCCCCGTTCACGGATGTGACGAGTCAACCGGCGGGTGTCGATTCCCGCCAACGCCACCAACCCGTGCTCACGGAAGAACCCCGACAGGTCGCCCTCCGCCCTCCAACTGGAGTAGCGCCGGGAATAGGCTCGCATCACCACGCCCGCCGCGGCGGACCTCCCGGCCTGTGAGTCAAGAGCGGTAACCCCGTAGTTGCCGATGTGCGGGGCGGTCATCACCACGATCTGTCCGGCATAGGAGGGATCGGTGAACACCTCCTGGTAGCCGCTCATGGCGGTGTTGAACACCACCTCGCCCACGGTGATTCCCGGGGCGCCCACCGACCACCCACCGAACACTTCCCCGTCGGCGGTCACCAGGCGGGCCTGCTCGACCCGGCGGCGGGAAGCACGCCGACCGGAGGGGTCCGGATCGGGCCGGGCCACCTCATCGGGCCGAATCCGGGCGGCCAGGGTGGCAAGAACCCCGTTGACGAACCGGCCGCTCCGCTCGGTTGAGAACTCCCCGGCGATCCGCACCGCCTCGGAGATGATCACCGCCACCGAGGTGCGACTGTGGTGACGGAGTTCGTACACCGCCATTCGCAGAACCGCCAGGTCCACTGCAGGCATGCGGGCGACTTTCCATCCCCGGGCGGCCCGCTCGATCAGGCGGTCGATGTTGTCCGAATCCGCCAGCACCCCCCGCACTATCAGGCCAGCCTTGGGGAGCTTTCCCTCCAGAAGTTCGTCGTGACCGGCGCCCAGGCCATCGGAGATGTCCACTTCGTAGAGGATCCGAAGCGCCTGGTGTCGCGGGTCATCGGAATCGTTGGAAGGCTCGGGAGTCGTCTCCGAGCGGGGCCGGCTGTTCACACCCTGGTGAGGTATGCGCCGGTGCGGGTGTCGACCCTGATGCGGTCACCCTGGGAAACGAACAGCGGCGTCTTGACACTGATTCCGGTTTGGACGACCACCTCCTTGGTGGCGCCCGACACCCGGTCCCCCTTCACGGCCGGTTCGGCGAAGGTGACATCCATCTCCACCGAGGGAGGCAGTTCCATGCCGATCGGGCGTTCCCTGTGGAAAGGGATGGTGACTGTCATGCCCTCCACCAGATAACCCGCGTCATCCCCCAAGTCGGCGGCGGGGAGGGCGAACTGGGAGTAGTCCTCGAGATTCATGAAGTGGAAACCCAGGTCATCCCGGTAGAGGAACTGATGGTCCCTCCGGGAGATGATCGCCTGCGGGACGTCCTCGTCCGCCCGGAAGGTCCGGTCCAGCACCTGGCCGGTCTCGGCGTTCTTGAGCTTCATCCTCACGAACGCCTTGCCCTTGCCCGGTTTGACATGTTGGTAGGTGACGATGGAGAACACGCCGTCGGGGAGTTCCAGCGCCATGCCGGGACGAACATCGTTGGTGGAGATCATCAGTTCACTGCTCGGGTCGGGAGATCGCAGGCCAAAGTGTAGAGAATCACAACCCCACCGCCGCCAATCCCGTCTCGAGATCATCCCGGGCGACGTCGACCACCACCGGTTTTCCGAAGTCCTCCAGGAGGACCATTTTGGGCATGGACCCGCCACGGCGCTTCTTGTCCTTTCCCACCAGATCCAGGATCACCGGGCGCGGTACCTCCGGAGACCGGACAGGAAGCCCCAGGGAGGCGATGACCTCCCGCTGGCGCTGCTGGTGGCCGAATCCGGTCTTGCGGGCCGAGATCGCCCCCGCGGCCACCATGCCGACCGCCACCGCGTGGCCGTGCGGCATGCCGGTGGCGGTCTCCACCGCGTGACCCACCGTGTGACCGTAATTGAGGATCGCCCGGCGGCCCGCTTCGAAGAAGTCGACGGCCGTCACCTCGGCCTTCACCCGGACTGCCCGGGTCACCACCTCGGAGAGGGAGGCGCCCAGTCCGTCGGATTCCAGGAGCTCCACCAGCCGCGGGTCTGCGATGAGGCCGGCTTTCAAGGCCTCGGCCATGCCCTCGGTCAGGAGGGGACGGGGAAGGGAACTCAGAACCTCGATGCTGATCGCCACCCTCCGGGGATGGCGGAAGGCGCCCACCTGGTTCTTTCCGTCCCGGTTGACTCCGGTCTTCCCCCCGATGGCGGCGTCCACCGCCCCCAGGAGGGTGGTGGGGACGTACACCGCCTCCACTCCCCGAAGCCAGGTGGCGGCCACGAATCCGGCCAGGTCGGTGGCTGCTCCACCCCCCACACCCACGATGGTGTCGCTTCGGTCCACCCGGTGGCGGTCGAGTTCCCGGTAGATGTCCTCCACCACTGCGAGGGTCTTGGCCCGCTCGCGGTCGGGTATCTCCACCGTATGCACCTCCACCGGATCCGTCCCCGCCGCCGAAGCCTCCTCCGTCAGGCGGGCCGCCGCCGCGGCGGCTACCCGGGCCGCCGCTCCGGGCTGGGTGAGCACCACCACCCTGGACCGGGGGTCTCCCGAACGCGGAGGAAGGAGAGGAACGGGCAGGCCGTCTGAGACGATGATCTCGCACTCGTCTCCGATCAGGATGCTTTCCACACCATCCACACTTCCTCGGCCACCAGTTCCCGGGTCTTTCCGTCCATGTCGATCCGCAGGTGGGCGGCCTCCTCGTACAGGTGCTTGCGGGATTCCCAGATCTCGGTGTAGCGAGCGCCCAGATCGGCGTGACCCTGCAGAAGAGGACGGCCGGCCGTCTTGCCCTTGGCGATCAGAGAGGAGAGCGGAGGCTCCAGCCACACCACCAGTCCGCTTTCGCGCATCCGCACACGACTCTCGGAGTCGAGGATTGCTCCCCCTCCGGTGGCCACCACCAGACGACCCTCGGTCCGGGATATACGGGCCACCTCCTCTTTCTCCATCACCCGGAAGGCCGGCTCACCCTGGGTCGCGAAGATCTGGGGGATGGTCATCCCGGCCCGGTCCACGATCTCGTCATCCACGTCCAGGAGGGGGAACCCGCTCCGGCGGGCCAACATCCGGCCCACCTTGGTCTTCCCGGAACTCATCATCCCGATCAGCCACAGCTTCGGGGTCAGAACCGCTCCACCTTTCTCCAATGAGACCGCCATCCGGCCTGCAGGTCTTCGAGAGTGTCGCCCCCCACCATGCGCTGCACCTCCCGGGCGAGAACGAACGCCACCATCTGCTCGGCAACCACTCCCGCGGCGGGAACCGCGCACACGTCGGAGCGTTCCCGAAACGCCTTCTGTGGCTGGCGGGTATCCACATCCACGGTGTTCAGGGGACGCATCACGGTGGAGATCGGCTTCATGGCTGCCCGGACCCGGAGAATCCCGCCCAGGGTGATGCCTCCCTCGGTACCGCCCGCCCGATTGGTCTCCCTGAAATACCCGTCATCATCCCCGTAGAAGATCTCGTCATGGGCCACCGTGCCCCGCCGGGCGGCGGAACGGTAGCCGTCCCCTATCTCCACTCCCTTGATGGCATGGATGGACATCAACGCTCCGGCCAGCAGTCCGTCCAGTTTGCGATCCCAGTGAACGTGGCTGCCAATGCCGGGCGGCAACCCGTAGGCCAGGACTTCCACCACCCCGCCCAGGGTGTTCCGGTCTGCCTGGGCCGCCTTGATCTGGGCCACCATTGCCGCCTCCGCCTCGGCGTGGAAGACCCGAACCGGCGAATCGTCGATGGTCTGCAGGTCGGAGGGGACCGGAAGGGGATGGTCCGGCGCCGCGGCCTCGCCGATCGCCACCACGTGACTGAAAACGCTCACGTCCAGCGCCCCCAGCAACACCTTGCAGAGATAGCCGACCACGGTCCTTGCCGCGGTCTCTCGCGCCGACGCCCGTTCCAGGATGTTGCGGGCATCGTGGGTGTCGTATTTGATCATCCCCGCCAGGTCGGCATGTCCGGGGCGAGGGGCGGTCATCCGCCGCCGCGGCTCATGCCCGGGGAAGGGACTCATCTCCCTTTCCCACCTGGGCCACTCGGTGTTGCGGACGATCACCGCCACCGGACTCCCCAGGGTGTAACCATGACGCACCCCTCCCATGATCTCCAACTCGTCCTTCTCCAGCTTCATGCGGTTCCCCCGGCCGTAGCCCATCCGCCGGCGCCCCAATTCGCCGGCCAGGTCCTCTACGCTGAACGCCAACCCGGCCGGTAAACCCTCCACGACGGTCACCAGCCCGGGTCCATGGGACTCACCTGCAGTCAAGAACCGGAGCATGTCCCAGATGCTACCCCCAGAAGGCAGCCGGCCATTGCAGGCTCTCCTCCCGCAGGGAACATGCCGCCTCAATACGGGCTGTCCCGGGGTATCAAAAACCGCGTATCACGTCTGTAAAACGCCGACCCAAGTGGTAGGGCAGAACCGACGCACGCTTTCTACCCTGAGGTGAGTCCGGCGAGCCTCAACATCAAAAACGAAAAGACCTGCAGATTGGCCGGTGAGTTGGCAGAACTCACCGGCGAGACCAAGACCGGGGCCATCACAGTTGCTCTCGAAGAGCGCTTGGAGCGTGAGCGCCACCAGCGCGGTGCTGAGACTCGTCTCCGAAAGATGCGGGCCATTGCCGGGAGCTGTGCCAGGCTGCTACGGAAGGGGGGACCACCAATCGATCACGGCGACTTTCTCTACGACGAGAGGGGACTGCCGAAGTGGTCGTCGATACGTCGGCGGTCATGGCCATTCTGTTCGGAGAAAGTGGGGCGGAGCACTATGAGGAGGCGATAGCGGCAAACACCGGGCTGCCGCATGTCAGTCGTCAGCTTCCTGGAAGCTGCCATCGTTCTCGAGAGTCGGATCGGCGCCGTAGCGGGGCATGAACTCGATGCATTCCTCCAAGAAGCAGAGATAGCGCTGGCTCCTGTGACCCTCGAACAGGCTCATGCCGCGCGTCGGGCCTGGCGGAGATAGAAGCAAGGGCAACCATCCGGCAGGACTGAATTTCGGAGACTGCTTCGCCTACGCGCTGGCGGACGTGACCGGAGAACCTCTCCTCTTCAGGGGCCGGGACTTCGCCCGGACCGACATCGACGCCGCATAACGCCCGACAGGACCAGTAAGCGAAGGGATCTACCCGTAGCCCGGTCGCTTTCCTGTCCGGCGAGGCGCCTATTCCCAACAAACGCACAACCTTCAAAGTCAAAGCATCGACCACCAGGAACCGGCGACCAGAAAGGGCGCGAAGGGGAGTTGGGTGTGGCGGTGGGCGCGGCGGGCGATCATCAGGACCAGGGCCGCCACTCCCCCGATCAGAAACCCCGACAGAATCGCTCTCAGGGCCACCTCAACGCCCCAGTAGCCGCAGACCAGGCCCAACACCGCCGACAGCTTGACATCGCCCATTCCCAGCGCTCCCCGCCCCAGCACCGACAGCGTTCCCATGCCCAGAAGGCACAAACCTGCCCCGAGCGCTGCACTCCCGAGCCGTCCCGGTGTCCCGTCGAGCAAAGCCCCCACCACCAGTAGGAGGGCGGTCACCGCGCCGCCCGGATAGAGAATCCGGTTGGGGATCAGCCGGTGTTCCAGGTCGGTCACGACCACCGAGGCAATCACCGTCACCCACACCAGATGGGCCGCCAGCACGCCACTCCATCCCACTCCAATCGAGATCGCCGACCATCCCGTCCCCAGGATGACCGAGAGCACCCACCGGGTGGCAGGACGCCAGGACTCCGGCCTGTCCAGACCGCGCCTCGCCAACTGGCGAGTGATCCGGACGTCCACCGCCGGGCCGATCACAAACCCCGCCAGAAATGCCCCTCCCACCTCGATCATCCGGCGCCGGCCACCCCTGTTCTGGCAGCGCGTTCCATGACGCCGGCCGGGGGACGCACGCCGGTCCACATCTGGAAGGATGCCTCCGCCTGGGCGGCCAACATCTCCAGCCCGTCGGAGGCAGGCCTTCGCCTCTCTCTCATCCACCTGACGGCCCCTGTCATCTCCCCACCGGACAAATAGGCCATGTCGAACAGACCCGCGGAGTCCTCCAGAAGCCTCACCGGCAGGTCCCCTCCCCGCATGCCCAGGGGGGTGGCGTTCACCACCACCGCACCCGACAGACTCTCTCCCCAATCCAGTGGTCGAAACGAAGTTCCAACCCGGTCGGCCAGAGCCGAGACCGCCTCGGGACGGCGCGCCGAGCACCACAGGTCCCGGTCCCCCAACGCCACCATGGCGGCAGCCGCGGCGCCCCCGGCCCCGATCACCAGTACCGGGCAGTCGGTGGGCAACCCCGCCCGGACCCACACCCTCCGAACCCCTTCCACGTCGGTGCTGTGTCCCACCAGTCTCCCGCCACCCTCCAACGTCCAGGTGTTGACCGAGCCTGCCCGCTCGGCGTCGGAACTCAACCTGTCCGCCAGGCGGGCGGCCACTCCCTTGTGCGGCATGGTGATGTTGGCGCCGTGCAACTCTCCGGTCCGCATCCGGGAGGCAGCCAGAGTCATCCCCCGTTCATCCACCAGCATCCGACTGTACCTCCCTTCCAGTCCCAATGCGGCGAGGACTGCGTTGTGCATGGCCGGCGAGAGGGAGTGGGCGACCGGGTCCCCCAGCACCGCCAGGCGATAGCCGCCCGGAGGCGGGACTCCCGACGCCCGACCCGTCAAGGCAACACCCCCTCCGCCCGGGCCTTGTCCACCGCCGCAAAATGCTCCTCGGCGGTCACCGAGAAGGTGTGTTGACCGTCGGTTGAACTGAGCACGAAGAAGCGGAACTCGGTGTCGGCCGGGGCGGCGGCGGCCTGCAGCGAGGAGAAACTGGGAGCGGCAATGGGAGTGGGCGGGAGTCCCGATACCCGGTAGGTGTTGTAGGGGGACTCCACATCGGGATCGAAGAAAGCAACATCTCGGGTACCCACCGCATAGAGAACGGTACTGTCCATCTGCAGGCGGGTGCCGTCGTCGAGGCGGTTGCGGAGGACGCTCGACACCACCGCCCGTTCCTCGGCGATCCGGACCTCCGCTTCGATGATGGAGGCGATGACTATGCCCTGATAGGGGGTGAGCCCTCCGGCTTCGAGAGCGCTCCAGTCAACCAGGGAGAACCGTTGCTCCATGGTCTGGGCCAGCCGTTGCAGAATCTCGACAGGGCCCGCCTCGTTGTTGAACTCATAGGTGTCCGGGAACAGCAGACCCTCCCATGACCGCAGATCGAGAGGCCGGGTCCGGTCCACCAGCGAAGAGACGACGGATCCGTCCAGAAGAGCCTCCTCGAACCGCGCCCTCTCGATACGGGAGGCGTCAGCCAGGAGGTCGAGGATCTCATCGACCCGCTGGCCGGCGAAGACGGTTATGCGGTAGGTCGGCGCAACAGGACCCTCCAGAAGTTCCACCAGCAGTTCCTCGACGGAGATACCGGTGACCAACTGGTAGGTGCCGGCCTGAATGGAGCCGGCCACCCCGGCGTCCTGCACCGCCGAGAGCAACAGCCCGGAATCGGAGATGACCCCCGCCGACACCATGATCTCCGCCACCCGGGTTGCCGAGGACCCGAAGGGAATCTCCACATCCACCGAAAGGCCGGGAGTGACGACGGCCCCGGGGGCGGTTGCCTCCGCCGGACCGAGCCGGTCTGCCACACTCTGGCCGAGCCGGGTGCCCTGGTTGATGATGAACAGTCCGGCCACGACCACCGCTGCGGCCACCGCCAGCAGACGTAGAAGTCCCCAGAGATTCGGCTGCCGTCCGGGCGCATCGAAGTCGGAGGGGGCGCTCAACTCCGACCACCCGATCTGTCCGGGCCCGGAGGTCGGCCCATCAGGTATTCGGAGAGGATGATGGCGGCCGCCACCTTGTCACGGCGGTGACGGCGCTTCTTCGGGGGGGCGCCTCCCTCTCTCATGACCTGTTCGGCGGCCACGGTGGAGTATCGCTCGTCATGCATCTCCACGGTGATGCCGGTAGCCGATTCCAGCTCTTCGGCCAGTGCTCGGGCCGAGGCGGCGGAAGGCCCCTCCCGGCCTGAGAGACTGACCGGCAGGCCGACCACGATCGTGTCCACATCATGTTCCCTCGCTATCTTCCCCACCTCCGCCACCACATCGATCCTCGACCGGTCGATCACCGTCCAGGGCTGGGCGATTATCCCCCCGGGGTCGGACAGAGCCACCCCCACCCTCCTCTCGCCGGGGTCCACAGCCAGAACCCGCCCCAGTTCACACCTCCGACAGGGCTTGGGCCGCCGCGCTCCCGGCCTGCTCCAGAGCCTCCTCCAGGAACTGGCCGCGCGGTCCTCCCCCCTGGGACAGCTCCGGATCACGGGAACTCCCCCCGCCCATCATCCGGGCGGCGGTCCCCACCAGTTCCCCGGCGGAGACTCCTTCGCGGACCAGCGGGGGGCTGACCGCCCCCACCACCGCACCCTTGCCGTTCGCAACGGAGCCCACGATCACCACCCCGGGAGATATCCGGTCTCTCACCCCGATGGCCAACTGCCTCAACTGGTTGGTGTCAAGCCCCTCCTGAGCGGAGATGACCAGCTTGAAGTTGTTGCAGGTGGCGGCCGACCCCGCCAGTTCCTGGGCGAGTTCGCCCCTCCGGGCAGAGCGGATCTCATTCAGTTCGTCCTCCAGTTCGCTCACCCGCTCCAACAACGCTTCCACCCGCTCGGGAACCCCGGTCCATGGGACGGTCAGCCGCCTTCCCGTCCGGTCCAGGGTGTCCCGGACCGCGATCAGGTGGTCGTAGGCGGCCTGGCCGGAGAGCGCCTCTATCCGCCGCAGGTTGGCGCCGATCGACGATTCGCCGAGCACCACCACCGGCCCGATCTGGCCGGAGGTGGGAACGTGGGTCCCGCCGCACAGTTCCCGGGAGTAGTCGCCCACCTGGACCACCCGCACCTGCTCTCCGTACTTGTCCCCGAAGAAGGCGAGAGCCCCCGAGGCGCGGGCATCGTCGATGGGCATGACGGTGGTGTTCACACCTCCGTTTCCGATCACCTTCCGGTTGGTGAGATGGTCTATCTCCGACAACTCCCTTGGTTCCAGACCCGAGTAGTGCGAGAAATCGAAGCGGAGCCGGCCGTCGGTGACCAGCGACCCGGCCTGGCGGACATGGTCTCCCAGACCCTCCCTGAGCGCCCAGTGAAGGATGTGGGTGGCGGTGTGGCTCTTTCGGATACCCTCCCGCCGCAGGGCGTCGATGCCCGCTCGGACAGTCTGGCCGGTGCCCACCCACCCCCTCTTAACCCGCGCATAGTGCCCGGACAGGCCCTGGAGGGGGTGTCGGGTGTCGGAGATCTCCAACTCGCCGGTGTCGCTCACCATTATCCCGGTGTCCCCCACCTGGCCGCCCGCCTCTGCGTAGAAGGGCGTCTGGTCCAAGAACACTTCCACGCCCTCTCCTTCCCGCGCCACCGACACCTGCTCGCCCTCGGCCAGTATGGCCAACACCCGACCCCTTGCCTCCTCATGTTCATAGCCGAGGAACTCGCACGTCCCGACCTCGTCCAAGAGGCCCCGGTACAGGTCGGCCGCGGCGGCTTGGTCCCCCCCCTTCCAGGCCTGCCGGGCCCGCTCACGCTGGGCCTCCATCAGGCGGCTGAACTCATCCTCGTCCACCCCGACCTGTCTCTCCTCGGAGATCTCCATGATCAACTCGAAGGGGAAGCCGTAGGTGTCGTGGAGCCGGAAGGCAACCTCTCCGGAGAGGACCTGGCCCTCGTCCAGGCTCTCCATCTCCCCCTGCAGGATCGAGTGGCCCGACTCCAGGGTGCGAAGGAACCGGTACTCCTCCTGGGAAACGACCTTCAGGATCAGGTCGTATTGATCGATGACCTCCGGATAGGCATAGCCCAACGCCTTGACCGTGGCGGACGCCAGCCTGGGCATCATGAGCCCCTCGTATCCCAGTTGCCAACCGTGTCGCACCGCCCGGCGGATCAGCCTCCGCAGGACATAGCCCCGTCCCTCGTTGGACGGGACCACCCCGTCGGCGATCAGAATGGTCATGGCCCGACCGTGATCGGCCAGGATCCGCAGGGAGACGTCGGAGAGGGGACTCGCTCCGTACGCCACATCGCAGATCGAAGACGCGACCTCCAGGACCGGACGCATGACGTCGGTCTCGAAAGCGCTTCCGACTCCCTGGAGCACCATGGCGGTCCGCTCGAGGCCCATCCCGGTGTCCACCCCCTTGCGGGGAAGGTCCCCCACCACGTGGAAGGGTCGGTCCTGGATGTTCTGCATGAACACCAGGTTCCACAGTTCCACGTAGCGGTCCTCGCCTCCCCCGATGGGGCCCCCTCCCTCTCCGTATTCGGGACCGCGGTCGTAGAAGATCTCCGAGCACGGACCGCACGGCCCCGGCACTCCCATCTGCCAGAAGTTGTCCCTCCCTCCCCGCTGCACCCGCTCAGGGGGCGCACCCACCTCGGAGACCCACAGATCGGCGGCCTCGTCATCGGTCTCATAGACGGTGAACCAGAGTCGCTCGGGATCGAGCCCGTAACCCTCGGTCACCAGTTCATAGGACCAGCCGATCGCTTCGCGCTTGAAGTAGTCCCCGAAGCTGAAGTTCCCCATCATCTCGAAGAAAGAGGTGTGGCGGGCGGTGGTTCCGATTATGTCGATGTCGATGGTCCTCACGCACTTCTGGACGCTCACCGCACGCGGGTAGGGCGGCGTCTCCTCTCCCAGGAAATAGGGTTTGAAAGGCACCATTCCGGCGTTGGTCACCAGCAGGGTGGGGTCGACAGGGATCAGAGAAGCCGACGGGCGCACGGCGTGGCCCCGTTCGGCGAAGAAGTCGAGAAAAGTCTGACGTACCTGGGCGCTTTCCATTTCCCTGGACCTGGGTGGCGTTGCGGGTTTCAGGCTAGCAATGTTGAAGGTCGGGCCAACACCAGGTAAATGACCACCGCAGTCCCCGGGCTGTTCGAAACGAGAACCGGTCCGACCCCGCCTCCGGCGGCCGCGCCCTGTTTCGCGACAACCGGCGGGCCCACTCGGAGAGGACGGGAAATGTCCCACCGTTCCCTTATGATCGTTGTTGATGGAGGCCGCACCCGCAACCGCGCTGGAGGAAACCGACGCCACCGGCACTCCCGATCACCCCGCCGGCCGGGACGCCCCGGATCCGGTCGAGGAGACCGGGCCGCTCGCCAACCTATCTCCCAGCCGGGCCTCCGACTTCAAGACCTGTCCGCAGTTGTTCAAATACCGCCACATCGAGAAACTCCCGTCGGTACCCACTCCCGAGCAGGCCAGGGGGACCGCCGTCCATCTTGCCCTGGAACGGCTGTTCCTGCTTCCTGCTTCCGAGCGCCACCCCGAGCGTCTCCTGGAATTGTTCGACGTCGCCTGGGAGGAGACGCTCGCCGAGGAGGAGTACCGGGAACTGTTCGCCGAGGACGCCAGGGGCCGGGAGGAGTTTCACCGGAGAAGCCGGGAGGTTGCGGCACGGTATTTCCAGATCGAGGATCCTCGGCGGGTGGAGCCCCTGGAGAGAGAACTCCACATCTCCCTGGTGATCGGTGACGGCGATTCCTCGGAGGACGATGACAGACGACTCGAGGTCCGCGGGGTGATCGATCGCCTGGACCCCGCTCCGGACGGTGGTTTCGTGATCACCGACTACAAGACCGGAAA
Source organism: Acidimicrobiia bacterium (assembly GCA_965204615.1). GTDB lineage: Bacteria > Actinomycetota > Acidimicrobiia > Spongiisociales > ZC4RG35 > Bin76. Next base: position 751,961 of record OZ242000.1, read on the forward strand.
GGCGCCGCCGCTGCGCTTTGCCGACTCCAGCTTCTTCGCCCTGAAGGTGTACGCCCTGATGATTCAGGAGGAGCACCGGAGGACTCCCGACCTGGTCCGCCTGCTCTACCTGGGCAATTCGGAAGTCCACAGCCTTCCGGTCTTCCGCACCCAGTTGCGGGGAGTCAAGAAGCAGCTCCAAGCCCTGTGGCGGGCGATCGATCGGGCGATCATGACCGACACATTCCCGACCAGAAAGACACGGCTGTGCGACTGGTGCTCATACCAACCCATCTGCCCCGCCTGGGTCGATCAACCATCCCCTCCCGGTCCCGACACCTAAAGAGTGTCACACCCCCCTCGTAGGCTTTTCATGTATGGAAAAGCAAGTGATACACAGCACCGGCGACACCCATTCGAACGACTGCCGAGAGATCGTGGAGTGGCTGGCCCAGGGTGGGATCACCGTCGAGTCGGTTGAGCAGGGACCGGGCGACGCCTGTGAAGTCTGCCGTCCCGTCGACCTCCATGTCGCCGCCTGATTCTCCCGAGGAACACCTGCGGGGCCACGGGGTCTCTCCCGAGGACTGGCCCGGCCTGGTCGCCCGGGTGGAAGGGACCCAGTTGGTCATCGGAGGGCCCGGAACCGGCAAGACCGAGCTTCTGGCCCGCCGGGTGGCCCACCTGATCAACTCCGGGGTTGCCCCATCGGACGGGGTGCTGGCTCTCACCTTCTCCCGGGAGACTGCTTCGGATCTGCGGACCCGAATCACCTCCAGGGCACGGCGGTCGTTCGGTGAACTGTCGGTGGGCACCTTCCACGGCTTCGCCCGGGCTGTGGTGGAGGAGCACAGCCGGATGCTCGTGGGCAGCGCCCATCCGCCCATGGTGCTCACCACTCCCGAACAGATCCGGTTCGTCAGGGAGACACTGGCCGAGGAGTCGCCCGGGGACTGGCCGCTTTTCTACCGGCGCATGCTGGGAACCCGCACCCTGGCCGAGGAGTTGGCCGACTTCATGCTGAGGTGCGGGGAGCGGCGAGTGACGCCGGAAGAACTGGCCGCCCAGGCATTGAAGAAGCCGGCCTGGGCAGCCCTGCCCGGCTTCTACCAAAGGTATCTGGAGCGTTTGCGAAGGGAAGGCAAGACCGACTACACCGGCCTTCTTCTCCTTTGTAACAGGGCGCTGGGAGTCACCGACGTCGGGAAGGCCACCGCGGCCCGCTTCCCCTTCGTGCTGGCCGATGAACTCCAGGAAGCAACGGTGGTGCAGACGGAGATACTCAAGAAGCTGGTGGGTGGCGGGTGCCATCTGACCGCGGTCGCCGACCCCAACCAGACTTCCTTTTCCTTCCGGGGCGCCGAGCGGTCTTCCGTGCAGCACTTTCCCACGGATTTCGCCGCCATCGGAAGGACGACACCGGAGGTGTTCAGACTCGACGCCAGCTTCCGGGTCCCCGCGGAAGTGCTGGCGCCTGCCGGAGAGTTGTTCACCACCGACCCGTACCCGCCCTCCCCCGCCTCCCATGCCGGGAAGGTGGACCTGTTCCTGTTCGACCAGGAGACCACCGAACTCGACTGGATCGCCACCGAGATCAAGCGCCTCAGACTCGCCGAGCAGATCCCGTATCCCGAGATGGCGGTGCTGACGCGAACCTCTCATCTTCTTGCGGGAGTCTCCCGGGCCCTCGACCGAGAGGGCGTACCGCATGCTCGACCAGGCGCCCGGCTGATCGACCATCCTGCGGTCCGCCTGGTGCTGGACCTGGCCTGGGTGGCGAAGGTGGATGTACCGGATCCCCACAGCCAACCGGAGTGGTTGCTGGAGTCGGTAGACCGGACGGTGGAGGGAGCACTCCTGGGTCCCCTGTTCTCCCTTACCCAAGGCAGGGTGCGGGAACTGCGGGCCATCCGCCGCTCCGATGGTCAGCGCTGGTCGGAGGTGTTGGCCGCCAACCTGGCGGGCGGCCAAGCGCTCTCCCGGTTCCTGAGCGACTCATCCTGGGCGGAAACCGCTCCGGCCACCAGGGGATTCTGGACACTGTGGCACGGGGTGCCCCAGTTCAGTCACCTGGTGGAATCCGACAGGCTGGCCGACTATCGCAACACCCTGACCTCCTTCGCCCAAACCCTGGGAAGGCTGGCGGAGAGATCCCCTGGGACTTCCCTCCTCGACTACCGGAGTCTGACCCTCGAAGGTGATCTCGAGGCCTCGCCCCTCCTGCCCGTGCACACCCCTGCGGAAGGCCGCCTCACGATCAGCACCATCCATCAGGCCAAGGGCCGACAATTCGAGGTGGTCTTCATCGCCGGCGCCACCGAGGGGGTGTTTCCCGACACCCGACCGTATCACTCCCTCCTGGAAGGCCAGTTCCTGTCCCGACAGGACCTGGATTACATCGGCCTCACCCGACTACAGCTCGAGGAGGAGCGAAGTCTGGCCTACACCGCCATGACCCGGGCCAGCCGCCGGGTGGTGTGGACGGCGACCTCCCCCGACCTGAACGAGGCCCGGCGCACCGTCAGCAGGTTCATGTTCGCCCTGGCCCGCCGCGCGCGGAGGAGCCTCGGTGGACCCGATTCCCGCCCGGCGTCCTCCCCGGTGGGCCGGCTCGAGACAGAGAGTTATCTGCGAAGGATGCAGCGAGACATCCATGAGGCTATACCCCGGCGGTTGGCGGCCGCCAGGGTGCTGGCCCGGCCCCCCCGCCGCCACCTGTGGGATGCCTGGAGTTTCCCCGGGGTGCGCCCGCCCGGACCGGACACCGGCCTGATCGGCGGCCGCCATGTCATGTCGACGTCCCAAGCCGAGGCCTACCAGGCCTGCCCCCGTCGTTACGCCCTGGAATCCCGTCTGCGCCTGGACCCGGCCGACGACAATCCCTACCTGCGCTTCGGCAGCCTGATGCACACCGTGCTGGAAAGAAGCGTGCAGCGGTCGTCCCAACGGGGAATAGCCGGTCTGGACCTCCCCGATGCACTGAGAGAACTGGAAGCCCGGCTGGCCGAGATGGACTTCGGCACGCCGGTGCTCAACTACGCCTGGCTGGAGCGAGGAGCCAAACTGCTCGACCAACTGGCAAGACGCTGGACCGGCGATGGCGCAGAGCCGATCCGGTTCGAGGAGAGGGTCAGGGTCGAGATGGACGACATACCCTGGTCGGGCCGGATAGATCGGGTGGACCGGCTGGAGAACGGGAGACTACGGGTCGTCGATTACAAGACTTCCAAGACCCCGACAACCCTGAAAGACGCCGCGGTTTCCCTGCAATTGGGGTTCTACCTGTGGGCACTTTCCGGCCGGGAACCTGATTCCGAGACGGTGGAGGCGGCCGAACTCTGGTTTCCCCTGTGCGAGAGAGAGACTTCATGGACGCGTTCGTTTGACCCGTCCAACCTGGCGGAGGTGCTGCAGGAGCTACGGGAGATAGCTGAAGCGATACTGACGGAGAGAGCGGACCCTCAGGCCTGGCCGCCCCGTCCCTCCCGGGACTGCGGGAGGTGCAGGGTGCGTCCTCTGTGCCCGGCCTGGCCGGAGGGACAGGGAGCCTTCGCGTCGTGAACCGCTCGCCGCGCATCCGGCTGTCGGAGGAACAACAGGCGGTGGTCGAATACCCGCTCTCCCCGCTTCGGGTGTCGGCGGGCGCCGGGACCGGTAAGACGACCACCGTCTCCTACCGGATGGCGCGACTGGTCACAGAGGAGGGAGTGGAGCCCGAACAACTGCTGGGGCTGACGTTCACCAACAAGGCGGCCACCGAACTCTCCCACCGGATCCAGGAGGTGCTCTCCGACCGCGCCGATCCCCTGCGGGAGGCACAGGTCAACACCTATCACGGGTTCTGTTCCCAGGTGCTGGCCGAGTTCGGAGCGGTGCTGGGGATGGAGCGGAATCCACCCATCATCGGTCCGGCCCAAACCCGCCAACTTGTCAAGCGGGTGATCCGCGAGAACGCCCTCTCCGGGCTGGACAACACCGACATGTTCTATCTGCCGGGCGCCATCATCCGCTTCGCATCCTCGCTGGCCGACCACCTGGTTGATCCCCACCTCGTGGATGAAGAGATGCTGGCCGCCCACATTCCCCAACTCGAAAGCACCCACTTTCGTCTCAAGCGCGACTTCGGCGACTACCAGCGCCTGGTGACGTCCTTCGCCAAGCGGCGGGGGATGGTGGAGGCGGCCCATGGCTACCAGGACTACAAGCGCAGGCTCGGTGTGGTGGACTACGGGGACCTGATCGTCCTGGCGCACCGGGCGCTCTACATCGAGCCTCAGATAGCCCGGCGGATCAGAGACCGCTACCGTGCGGCGGTGGCCGACGAGTACCAGGACACCAACGCCTCCCAGCGGGCCATCCTCCAGCTGCTGTTCGGGAACGGATTCCCCCTGACCGTGGTGGGAGACTCCGACCAGACCCTCTATGAATGGAGGGGGGCGTCTCTCGGGAACTTCCTCGGCTTTCCCGCTCACTTTCCCAGAGAGGACGGAACGCCTGCCGAGACTCTCCATCTCACCTTGAACCGGCGCTCGGGGTCGGAGATCATCGGCTTGGCCAACCGGGTCAAAGAGGAGATCGGCTCCGACACTCCCGGCCTCATACCCCTTCCGAGCGCGCCTCGCTCGCATTTGACAGTCGAGTGGCATTCCACCTTCAACGACGAGGCGACCTGGATAGCCGAGCAGTTGCGCGACCGCCACCGGGAGGGAAGGCGTTGGCAGGAGATGGCCGTGCTGTTCCGGAAGACCAAGGACATTGCGGGCGTTTACCGACAACTTGTCGCACACGACGTCCCGGCTGAAGTCGCAAACCTGGGGGGCCTCCTGGTCGTTCCGGAAGTGGTTGAACTCCACTCATGGCTGAAGTTGATCGGCCGGTTCGACGATCGCGTGGCGGCCGCCCGCCTGTTGAGCGGCAGCCGCTACCGGCTCGGCCTGGGCGACATCCGGAAGCTGAGCAGGTTGGTCCGCCGCGACTCAAGCAGGGGCCCGACTTCCCTGCTGGACGGATTGGAAAGCGATGCGTTCTGGGAAGGCCTCTCCGACCCCCAAGCCGAGGCCTTCGGGCGCTTTCATCGCGAGTACCGCCAACTCCTCGACATCTGTCAGGGCAGATCGGCAGGAGAGGCCTGCCGCATGATCCTTGAGAAGACCCGGATGTGGGCGGATGTGGAATCGATGTCACAGAACGCACGCCTCTCGGGCCGTCTCAACCTGTACCGCTTCCTGGAGTTGGCAGAGGACTGGTCGCCCCTCGAGGGTCAGTCGACAGTCGGGGGCTTCCTGGACTATCTGGACGCCCTCCTGGAAGAACCCGCCGAAGAAGTGGACGCCGCCCGCCTCTCCGATGAGAACGCGGTGGCCCTTCTGACCGTTCACAAGGCGAAGGGTCTCGAATGGCCGGTGGTTTTCGTGCCTGCCATCTACGGTCGCAACTTCCCATCCCAGGCGGTGGGCGGGTACGACAATCCATACCAGAAAGCCGAGACCATTCCCTGGAAGTGGCGGCTCGACCCCCCTTCTCATGATCCGATCACCCCCGGAATGGACGCTGAGAGCCTGACCGGCATCCTCCGGAGAACCAGGGAGGAGGTGACGGCTTCCCACCGATCGCAGGAGTGGCGAATCGCCTATGTGGCCGCCACCCGGGCCAAGGAGGAACTGCTGCTGTCGGGTGCGCACTGGTACGGATATCCCGAACCCACCGTCAAGCCCCAACTCCCCCACCAGAGCGATTTCTTCCGTATCGCCTGGGAAGCCACCAGAGAACCCGATGTCCCGAAGGACGTGCAGGGGGAACTGGCCAGGGCTTATCCACCCACGGATCGCCCCGAGACTTTCGCCACGCCCGTCCAGGCCCTCCATGCCCCCGATCCGGTGTTCGAAGACGGCGGGTGGCCCGAGGGGATCCGCCGCGCCCTGGAAGACCCGGACTGGACGGCCGCAGTCGCCCGCCGGGAGGAGGTCGAAGAGGAGTACCAGACAGCCCTGGAAGAGTTCACCGGGCTGTTGTTCCGTCTACCGGATCCGACGCCGGACCCCGGCCCGCAGGAGACCTCCACCTCGGCCACCGGCCTGGTCACCTATGCCCTGTGCCCGAAGAAGTACTTCTGGACTGCCGTGGATCCCCTTCCCCGCCGCTACTCCTCCGCCGTCCGCCGGGGAACCCGGATCCATCGCCAGATCGAACTCCATCACCAGGGCAAGGTCCCGTTGCTGGAACCCGAAGACGGACTCCCGAATCCCACCGATGACGAACGTCCCGCCCACCCCTCAGCCGAACCCTTCCAGGTGTTCTTGGACTCGCGCTTTGCGAAGATGAGAACCCAGTGGCTGGAGAGAGGGTTCACCCTCCGGCTGAACGAGAACTTCCTGGTGAGAGGCAGGATCGACGCCGTGTACAGGGGGGAATCCGGCGGCTGGGAGATAGTGGACTTCAAGTCCGGGCGAGCGCCGGCCGACGATCCCCATTCGGCGCGGTTGGCCCAGATGCAGGTCTATGCCCTGGCGGTGCGGGAGATTCCCGAACTCGGCCCCGCCCCCGCCGATCTGTCCGTGACCATCGCCTACCTGGGAGGAGGCAGGCTGGCGGAGACCCCGAGCGCAGAGAAGGTGGACACCCACTGGATGAAGGCCGCACGGTCACGCCTGGAAGCCATGGCTCGCTCCATCGCCGACGAGCGATGGGCTCCCACCCCGTCCGCCGCCTGTAGAGGGTGCGACTTCTTGCACGTCTGTCCGGAGGGGAAGGTCTTCATCGATTCGATCGGCAGGAAGTCCTAGCCCCGGTGCGTTTCATCTCCCCGCCGGCCCCCGGGCGGGCGGTCAGGCGCCCGGCGACGGGTGGTGGCTGTCAGATCCGAATTCCTGGGTTCGCCATCGGTGGTAGAGGGCCCACAGCACCAGCAACGGCGGGAGCACCACGAAGGCGGCGATCAGCGCCAGCAGAATGGTGACCGCCGTCAACAGGCCCAACTCCCGCACCGGGGTGAGTGGAGAGAACAAGAGGGTCAGGAGTCCCAGGGCCGTGGTCAGGGCGCTGGCCAGCAGCGCTCCGCCGGTGGTGGTCATGGCTCGCTGCATGGCGTCCCGGATGCGACGCGACTCCTGTTCCTCCTCCAGAAAGCGATGGGTCAGATGGATCGTGTAGTCGACGCCGATGCCGATGGTCAGCGCGGTGATCAGGGCCGTCACCATGTTGTAGGAGATGCTCAGCGCCCACATGGCCCCGAGCACCCAGATCACCACCACTGCTATGGGGATGATCGTGATCAACCCCAGGGCGGGGCGGAACTGGGTTAGGCCGAAGAAGAGCACCAGGATGCCCAGCGCGGCGAGGGTGGTGAGACTCACGCTCACGGCCTGGCTCTCGGTGAGTTCCTCCGTCACCAGAGCGATGAGAGAGTCGCCGCCCGTGATGGTGATCTCCGAGTGGTCACCTCCCCAAAGCGCCTCGAGTTCGGCGATCAGTTCCCGGGACGCGTCGATGCCCTCCACCGCCACCGGGATCTGGATGATGGTGCGGTCGGGACCCTGGTCGCGGAACTCGACAACCCTGCCATAACCCACCGGGTCGGCATCCTCGAGCAGTCCCCAGGCGGCCCGCACCTCCTGATCGGCGGCGAAGACGTCGAGGTTCAGTTCGGCGTAGGCCGCCGCGAATGCCGGGTCGTAGTTGTCACCGGGTTGCCCGGTGTCGTTGATCCAGTCCACGAGCAGCGTTGCCGCCGACGCCGACGGGGGACCGACGATCCCCGCCGGTCGCCTTTGAGGATCGGCCAGGACGGTGTAGAAGTCGAACAGGTCTCGCAGGGTCCGGACGGTGTCCAGGTCCGCCTCGATCAGGATGGTCATCGTGGCCGCGCCTCCGTCGAAGTTCTCTTCGAGGAACTCGATGTTCTCCTCCGTGTCGGAGCCTCGCGGAACGAAGTCCTTCAGAGCGAAGGTGGTGTCGAGCCCGGTGGCGGCGAAGGCGGCCAGAACGGTCACCACGATGGCCCCTCCCAGGATCGGCAGCGGACGTCGAACCACGGCGGTCGCCAGGCGTGACAGAAGAGGAGCGGCGCCGGGGATGGTGTCGGCAACCGGTCGGATCCCCAGGCTCTGCCCCCGGGCCGTCCGCCGACGGTCCAACACCAGCCGCGCCGCCGGCACGAAATTGGTCATGACGATCCAGCCGGAGAGGACGCCGACACCGGCAACGATCCCGAAATCGGCCACCGGTTCGAACTTGCTGGTGAGGTTGGTGAGAAAGCTCACCGCGGTGGTGCCCGCCGCCAGAAGCACCGGCACGCCCGAGAACCTGACCGCCTCCGCCACGGCTCGCCCGGGACCATCCGGGCCGGCGATGCTGTCTGTCACCAGCGTCTCCCGGTAGCGCCCGGTGATCTGCAGAGCGTAATCCACGCACAGGCCGATCAGCAGCACCGGCACCAGGACGACCAGAATGTTCTCAGGGTCGACCAGTCCAGCCCCTCCGGGTGACAGCCAGGCCTGGGCGCCGAACGTCCACAGGATGGTGATCAGCAACCCGGCCACCGCCAGGACCACATCTGAGCCGGTCCGGTAGAAAACCGCCAGCAGGACGACGATGATCACCAGCGCGATCAACATCAGCAGGACCAGGCTTGACTCTCGGGCCTGGCGCCCCTCGGTGTTGCTGTTGGCCTTGGTGATGACCGAGACCGACAGCGGCGCCAGGTCCGAGGAATCCGTGATCTGGTGGGCCCGCAATTGCGCTTCCTGCAGACCCAGGGGATCACCGGCCTCGTTGAGGGTGACCAGGGACAGTCCGGCGATCGGGTTCCCTGCCGCGTCGCGAGGAACCAGACGATCCAGACCGGCCTTGGCCTCGGCCGGTTCGGGGCTCTGAGCCACCCGGGCCAGTACGTTGTCGACTTCGGTGTCCGAGACCGCGCCAAGATCGATTCCTCCCCTGGCCAGAAGGCGCTCGATGATGCCCGCGTACCCGGTCAATGGCTCATCCACCAGGAAGGGTGCGATCACCGGGTCACCGATGATCCTGTTCTCCAGGTCTCGGATCTTCCTCAGGGAGTCGGCTGCCAGAACATCACCCCTGGAGAGGACCTGGACGATCTCGACGCCCGCCGCCTCCGGAAAACTCTCCCTGATGGCTCCGGAGGCGGCGGCCAGTTCGCTGTCGGCGGGAAGGAAGGTGGCGGTGGCGTCGATGGGTGCGGGGGGTACATCCTGTACTCCGAACCCGGCCAGGAGCGCGACCGTCACGGCGCCCACCACCGCCAGGACCGACCTGGGGGCTCTCCGGATGACGCGGGCCTGCAACTCGAACATTAGGGGGGTTCAGCGACTCTCCGGGTCCACGCAGTCGGAACCGGAGAGGTCCGGACGGGTCCTACTCGGCGTCATCGGTGCGGACGGGTTCCCATGGGCGGAAGAGACCTTTGATCACAGCGACCGGTTCGCGCCAGGCCGGCGGAATAACCCGGGAAACTCCAGCTCATGCACCCATCTCCAGCCAAGACTCTCCATCTTAGAATCACCGGGCCCGTCCCTACGGTTCCCCACATGACGTTCTCATGGGGAGTGTGATCTCTGTTCATCCTCACGACGCCCGGCGGCTCCCGGCCGGCGGAGGTTCGAGTCCCACTCTCCTGAGATGTCTCTCGTCGAAGGTGTCAGACCACCCGTCCGCCGCTGGTCTCGATGATGATGGTCACGGGACCGTCGTTGGTGAGAGAGACCTCCATTGCAGCGCCGAACCTGCCGGTGGCCACCCCTATCCCCCGGCCTCGCAGCTCCGCGGTCACTTCATCCACCAGTCGCCGGGCCGGTCCGGGTGGCGCCGCCCTGATGAACGAGGGACGGCGGCCCTTGCGAACGTCACCGTACAGGGTGAACTGGCTGACCACCAGTGCCTCTCCCCCCGTGTCGGCCACCGAGAGGTTCATCTTCCCATCCGAATCTGCGAAGATCCGGAGGCCGGCGACCTTGGCCGCCAGCGCACGGGCGTCCTGGACCGTGTCGTCGTGGGTGGCGCCCACCAGAACCAGGAGGCCGCCGGAGATCTCCCCCACCGTCTCGCCGTCCACGACCACCCGGGCCGATGACACCCTCTGGACCACTGCTCGCATCTCGCGGCTATGGTAGGGATCTCTTCCTCAACGATGAGGCATGGCGGCCCCCTCCTGGAACATCGGTTATGAGCACCCCGAAAGATCTGGTGGGAAAGCCCAGCAAGCGCAGATGCCCCGGGGCCTTTGCGAACCTGGGACATCCCCCGCCCACCACAAACCCGGACGCACCTGCGCTGCGCCGATGGAAGGCGACATGGGATGCCCTTTCTCCCCAGTTGACCGATGAACGGCCGGTCACCCCACCGGGGAGCCCTTTCGACCCGGTGCAGGAAGCAATCGTGGCTGCCCAGATCAAGAGAGCCAGACCTCTCCTGCCGGCCGGCGACCGGGGAGAGTTCGACCTCGACTGGCCCCGGTTGAGCCTTCCGATCGGCGACCAGGAGTTGGAGGTCTTCTTCCAGTTCGTCCACGCCGACCCGGACGGGCGCCTGAAGATGTACCGGCTGAAGACAGCCCGGATCAGGCAAGAGCGGGAGTTCGTCTCCGCTCCCGAGGAGATCGCCACCGTGGTCTCCGATCCTCGCTTCCCCGACTCGATGGAGGCCTACGAGATAAGGACCGCGGACGGTGAGATGATCCGCATGGAGATGCCGGCGGACAAGGCTCAGGAGACCCTGGCGGCACTGGAGCATGACTACCGGAGGATGGCGGAGGCCGACCGCCGGGAGATCCATGAGGGTACCCACTGTTCGATGTGCGATGTGGCGGACCTGTGCAACGCCTTTCCGGCCATCGACCCAACCGCGGAGAAGATCGCCCCACACAGAAAACGCCGACTTCCCTCCCTCCACCGGTTGATGCTCTCCAAGTCCCGGATCGAGGAGATGGACCTCTGCCAGAGGAGAGCCGCCTGGAAGGCCTGGTTCTCCATCCCCGCCGATCTCGACCATCACTCCCGGGAGACCTCTCCCGGCCTGGCGATGGGAAGCAGGTTCCACCGACTGATGGCCGAGGCGCTCCTGTCGGACGACCCGGATACGTACTTCCGCGGCGATCCCGACATGGAACCTCTTTACCTTCAGCATCGCAACCTTCCCTGCGCCCCCGCCGTCCGGGTCAAGAGGACCGAGTTTCCCCTGGGGTTCACCATCCGGTTCCGGACCCGGGGCCAAAGCGTCTCTGTGGTGTCGTACGGCCTGGCCGACGCGGTGGGACGGGAACCCGGCGACACGCCCGCCGCCATCGACCACAAGACCGGCGCTACGGGAGGATCCAACCCTCTTGAGGCGGAGATCTACGCGCTCGGGCTACTGCTCCGTTTCCCCAACTCCCCCACCGTGGCCACCCACATCCACCATCTCGCCGTCGGGAGAGAACCGGTCTGCGAACGGGTCTCCTGGGAACGGGCCCGGATCGGGCAACTGGCGTCCCGTCTGGGGGGTTTGGCCGAGACCGCGGCGCGGTGGGACCTTCTCGACGCCACCTCACCTCCCTTCCGGGTGGGCGAGTGGTGCGGAACCTGCCCCTTCGAGCAGCGGTGCCGCTCCTTCCGCTGAATTCCAGGGCGCTCGCTCCTCATCACGACCGGACGGGCGCCACCTGGCGGGTCGGGGAGCACAAGGGCCGAGAATGTGAAAAGATCCGCTCCCGGGCGGTTGCCTTCACTCACGAGCCTGTTCGTACTGACATTGGCGCACAGATATTCAAACCGGTCCGGCGCAGAGCTCCGCCGGACCGCAGAACCCCGTTGAGGGTCGAGAAGCCGGGCTACCCGGCGGTGGCCTTCACCTGGGATTTCGCGAATTTCAGCCTCGGTGGTGGAGGCCGGGGACAGGCCCGAAAGGGGGTTTGTCGCGACACAGCGCCGATTTTCGCGACAAATCGCATGGCTGGACGGTGATTCAGGACCGGGCCGGGATCCGATTTGAGATCGAGTTACTGCGCGTTCCGACAGTCGCATCTTCCCGGCTATCAAACGGCTATGTCGCTTCCACCATTTGTGGTCGCTTCAGGCGGATACCCTGACCAGCGGCTCGATGGTGCTGATGTCAGTCTTGGCGCGTGCCACGTCCAAGTCGTACATGCGCTGGAGATTCAGCCAAAAGTCGGGAGTCATACCAAGCGCCCGCCCAATTCGCAACGCCGTATCTGCCGTGATAGACCTGCGACAGTGAACAATGTCATGGACGCGTACCTGGGGCACTCCTATTGTCTTTGCCAGGCGGTACTGCGTGATGCCCAGTTCTTTCATCATCTCAGCCAGGTGTTCCCCCGGATGGATGGGTTTGGTTGTGGTCACAGGTTCCTCCTCAGTGATAGTCGGTGACTTCGATTTCCATTGCTCCCTGGTCTGTCCATATAAAGCAGAATGGATCAAAGAAGAGATCGGGAAACTACAAGCAGGCATCACCAAAGTGCAGGACAACATCACCGATATCTACGGTCGGCTTCCGTCGCGGCCCATAGCTAAAGACAGTCCACTTCGGCTACCCGACGTAGGCAAGGATATCGCCGGCAGCATCAACGCCCAGGCATGGGTGAAAGATACCGCCCCCACCTTGCGGGACCGCGCGGCGGGGAAACGACCGGACGAAATCCAAGCCCTATGTTTCGAATTCGTGAAACACGAGTACACGCCGGACCCCGAGTTGGACGTGGCTATCAAGGTCGCCGCCTACGAAAACGGGATCGACACGGATCAGGTACTTGATGTCCTGGCTCGTTCTTCGGGACCGGCTTCTCATCACCATCATCGACACGGATTGATCGTCCGCCCGGTATCAAACTGACACATCTCTCAGCCTGAGACACCCGCCATCTGAATCTCGGTCGGCTCGGCGCAGCAGAACCAGGACTCCGTGAGTCCGGGCGCCGACTCCTCCCAGTCCACCACGGCAACCGAAGGCGGCGGCCGTCCCACTGCCCGGCGCGCCGCCGACCACTGGGCGTGGAGGGTCTCCCGGGGGCCCATCTCACCCCGGGTTCCCTGCTCGGCCAGCGCCAAGACCCTCCCCTGCAGCTCGTCGACGGCGGGATCCGGGGACTCCCAGGCGTAACTGAGAGTGTTGAAGTCGTAGGCGCCCAGGATCTCGGTTCGGGCCCCGGGAATGTCCAGGACCAGCGAGCCCTCGGGCACCAGCAGACGAATGCCCATCTGCACCGGATCCGTGGCTCCCAGGAGGTCCTGTTCGGCGATGAAAGAGAAGATGTCGTCCAGGTCGGAGAGCTCCGTCCAGGGAGTGAAGGGAAGCCAGGAGGGACGGACCACCAGTCCGGCCTCTCTCAACACACCCACCGCCCGCGCCAACTCCGAGACCGTGTGGCCCTTGTCCAGATATTCGAGCACCCGGTCATTGACCGTCTCGAAGGCGGACACCACGAACACCACGTTGCGCCTGGCCATCTCCCCCCAGATCGAGCTGTGAGAGAGGATGTGCTCGACCTTAACTGTCAAGTCGAAGGTCAGGTCGGGAAACTCCGAGTGCGCGGCTTCGATGAGACGCCGGGCGTGCGCCGGTCCGTTGAGAAAATCCGGGTCGCCGAAGGTGACGTGCTCCGCTCCGTTTTCGGTGAGCCACTGGAGATCGGCCAGGATGCTCTCGAGATCGACAATCCGGTACCTGCCGTCGTACACCGCAGGCAGGGGGCAATGGCGGCAACGGTGGCGGCATCCCCTGCTCCCCTCGATATATCCGACCAGACGGGTCGAGCCTCCGTGTCTCATGCAAGCGTAATTGTCGAGGGAAGGCAGGAGACCGCGGGCCGGGACCAGAGACGAGGATCGAACCGTGGAGATGCTGATCGGGACCGACCCTCCCCAGGACCCCGTTCCCAACCTTGCGACCCAGTCCACCAGTCCGGCGGTGTACTCGCCGGCAATCGCCCGGTCAGCCACTTCTCCCACCACCCGGTCGGAGGCGGCGGCCGCGTACAGCCCGTAGAAGGCGATGGGAATCTCCGGACGGGTCGTCCTGATGCGCCGGGCCGTCTCGATGCCGAGCCGCATGGCGGTGTGCATCGGGACGGAGACGCCCACCGCCTGGGCCCTCGCCACCTTGAGGTCGTCCCAATCCTCCACCGCCAGGTCGAGAGCCTCCACCGAGTGTCCCGCGGAGAGGAGGGCGGCGGCGGGCCAGGCTACATGGAGGGGCTGGTGACCCAACTCATAGGTGGAGATCAGCAGTACTCGCAGGTGCGGCTTCCTTTCTTCCCGGGCCCGGGCCCCTGACAATGCGACAGGTGACCCTCCGGGATCCGGGGTAGTCTTCCCGTTAGCGATGACCTACTGGAAAGAGTACAGCCTCTCGTACCTGGACGGCTTCGTTCACCAGCACCAGGACGCCGATCCCCAGGAGACGGCCGAGTGGATCGAGTCGCTGGACGCGGTTGTGGAGGAGAGAGGCACCGCTCGCGGGGAGTTCCTTCTCACCAGGCTGATGGACCGAGCCCGTCAAAAGGGCATGTCCGCGCCGGGATCGATCAGCACCCCATATGTCAACACCATCCCGCCCGAGGAGGAGCCGGAGTATCCGGGCGACCTGCTCATGGAGAAGAGGATCCGCCGCTTCATACGATGGAACGCGGCTGTGATGGTGATCAAGGCCAACTACATGGAGAAGGGGATCGGCGGGCACCTCTCCACCTTCGCCTCGTCGGCGCTCCTCTACGAGATAGGCTTCAACCACTTCTTCCGGGGAAAGGAAGAGGGCCGGCCGGGAGATGCCGTGTACATCCAGGGACACGCCGCGCCGGGAACCTATGCACGGGCCTTCCTGGAACGGCGCCTCGAAGAGCATCATCTCGACAATTTCCGAATGGAGATCGACGGTGGGGGGCTCTCGTCCTACCCCCATCCCAGGCTGATGCCCGAGTTCTGGGAGTACCCGACCGTCTCCATGGGCCTCGGCCCGATCAGCTCCATCTATCACGCCCGCTTCAACAAGTACCTCCACAATCGCGGCCTGGACAACACCGAGGACAGCCGCGTGTGGTGCTTCGTGGGCGACGGGGAGTGCGACGAGCCCGAGGCGCTGGGATCCATCTCCCTGGCGACCCGGGAAGGCCTCGACAACCTGATCTGGGTGGTCAACTGCAACCTCCAGCGCCTGGACGGTCCGGTGCGGGGCAACGGCAAGATCATCCAGGAGTTGGAGGCGATTTTCCGGGGAGCGGGCTGGAACGTGATCAAGGTGGTATGGGGATCGGGGTGGGATCCCCTGTTGGCGCGCGACCACGACGGAGCGCTGGTGGACGTGATGCACCGTACTCTCGACGGGGAGTACCAGCGTTACAAGGCCGAGAGCGGGGCGTACGTCCGGGAACACTTCTTCGGAAAGGACCCCCGCACCCTGGAGATGGCCAAGGTACTGAGTGACCGGGACATCTGGGAACTGCGCAGGGGAGGTCACGACCCTCACAAGGTGTATGCCGCCTTCGAGGCGGCCACCCGCTCCTCGGGAGCGCCCACGGTGATACTGACCAAGACCATCAAGGGCTGGACCCTGGGACCCGACGTGGAGGGAAGGAACGCCACCCACCAGATCAAGCAACTCACCAACCAGCAACTCATGCAACTACGCGATCGGCTCGAGTTGCGCCAGGAAATCCCCGACGCGGCCTTCGAAGGCGACCTCGACCCCCCTTACTACCGGCCACCCACCTCGTCGCCCGAATACCAGTACCTGATGGAGAGCCGCAAACGCCTGGGGGGCTGGCTGCCCAGCCGGGTGACCCGGGTCCGAAGGCCCCTGACCCTCCCTCCTCCCGAGACCTTCGATGTGCTAAACCAGGGCAGCGGCAAGGTGGAGGTCTCCACCACCACCGCCTTCGTGAGGCTGCTCAGAAACCTGTGCCGGGTGCCCGAGTTCGGACCCAGGGTGGTGCCCATCGTCCCCGACGAGGCCCGCACCTTCGGGATGGATCCCCTCTTCCGGGAACTGGGCATCTACGCCTCCCGCGGCCAGTTGTACGAGCCGGTGGATGCCGCCATGATCCTGGCCTACCTGGAGAGAAAGGACGGACAACTGCTCGAGGAGGGGATCACCGAAGCGGGATCTCTCGCCTCCTGGACCGCGGCCGCCACCTGCTATGCCAATCGGGGAATCCCGATGATCCCCTTTTTCATCTTCTACTCCATGTTCGGCTTCCAGAGGGTGGGGGACATGATCTGGGCTGCCGCCGACGCCCGGGCGCGCGGGTTCCTGCTGGGCGCCACCGCCGGGCGCACCACCCTGATGGGCGAGGGCCTCCAGCACCAGGACGGCCACAGCTTGCTGCTCTCCACCACCGTCCCGTCCATGAGAAGCTACGACCCCGCCTTCGCCTACGAGTTGGGGGTGATCGTCGAGGACGGCATCCGGCGGATGTACCAGGAGAACGAGGACATCTCCTACTACCTGACCGTGTACAACGAGAATTACAACCATCCCCCCAAACCCTCCGGTGTGGACGGAGGCATCCTGGCCGGGCTTTATCGATGGGCCCCCTCCCCCGAGGGAATGCCCAAGCAGGGGTCGATCCTCTTTTCGGGATCCACCGTGGGATCAGCCCTGGAGGCGCAGCAGGACTTGGCCGAACACTACGGGATCGGTGTGGAACTGTGGTCGGCCACCTCCTATCAGGCCCTGCGAACCGAGGCGATGGAGGTCGAACGCTGGAACCTGCTCCACCCCAATCAACGTCCCAGAGAGCCGTACGTGACCCGGAGACTGGCGGCGGCGGGCGAGGTGATCACCGCCGTCACCGACTTCATGCGGGCCGTGCCCGACCAGGTCTCGCGATGGGTACCGGCCCCGTACGTGACCCTGGGCGCCGATGGGTTCGGACGCTCCGACACCCGCAAGAAGCTCCGGCGATTCTTCGAGATCGACACGGGCTACCTGGTGGTGAGCGTGCTGTCCGCTCTCACCACCCAGGGACGGCTCCCGCCTTCGGTGGTGACCGAGGCGATGAAGCGCTACTGGATCGACCCGGAGGTGGAGCCCTCCTGGAAACGCTGATCGGGCTGGGGTAGAGCCAACCCGGGGTTCTACTCCGACCGGGAGAAGAGTCCCTTCAGCCTGGATCCGAGCGTCTGGAAGAACAACTGGAGCCCCTTTACCTCTCCCGCCTCGACCTGGGCCGCCTCCTCGACGGTGACCGCGCTCAGCTTTCCCTCCAGACACTCGGCGAATTCGCCGATCAGCCGGTTGGAGATCTCCTTGATCAGCCCGCTTCGTCCGAACTGCGCCACCGCCCCGGCCAGCGAGACGTTGGCTTCGATGCTGACCGCCGTGCCGCCGTCGGTCTCCCGGAGCTGATACTGCACGGTCATCCGGCCCCGGCTCCCGCCCCGCCTGTCCACCCCCTTGCCGGTGATGGTGGCCGACATGGCATCCGGGTCGGGCGAGATGGTGGCCTCGCCGTCGAAGTTGGCGCCGAGCGGCCCGAGTTTCACCGAGATCTTCCCGGTGTAGACGCCCTCGCCCTTTTCTCCGGTGAGTTCCGCCCCGGGCATGCATTGAACGACGGACGGGATGTCCTGGAAGAAATCCCAGACCATCGAGGTCGGCTTGGCTACTTCGATTTCATGTTCGATCTTCATGCGAGGCTCCTCTGGATCCTGAACCGGTCCCGGTCAGGGGGAATTGGGCAAGTGCGAGACAGTCAGTTTCGCCGAGATGATACCGGACCTTTGCGATCCCGCAGGTAGCCGCCGGCCTGACGACGCCGGACGGCCAGTATCTCCGCCATGATCGCCCACGCGATCTCCTTGGGTCCTTCCGCGCCGATGTCCAGGCCGGCGGGCCCGTACATCTTGGCGAGGTCATCGGACGAGGGCGATGATCCGGACTCCTCCAGGTCGGAGATCAGCCGCTCCAGCCGCGCGCCGGGACCCAGAGCTCCTATGTAGGGGACATCGCTGCCCAGGACCGACCGCAGATAATCGAGATCCCGCAGATAATTGTGGCTCATCACCACCACGTAGGTGCGCCGGTCGAGGCTCATCTTCGACGCCAGGAGGGACGCGGGCGCCGGCACCAGGTGAGCGGAGGGAAAGCGCCCGGAGGTGAGCAGGGATTCCCGCTCGTCGCTGACCACCACCTCGAATCCCAACTCGGCGGCGTATCGTGCCACGGGATCGGCGTCATGGCCGGCCCCGCAGATCAGCAGCCGGGAGGGGGCGCCCACCGCCTCCACCATCATCCGCCGACCCCGGGGGGCGCTGATATGGGAACTGCCCTCGGCGATGGCTTCCCGCGCCATGGAGACAGCCTGTGGTTCCAGGGAGGCATCCGACAAAGAACCTGCGTACGCCCCGTCGGCCCGGACATACAACTTGGCGAACCGGGGCCCGAACAGTTCGTGAACCACCGCCAGGGGCCGCCCGTGGGTGCGGGAGGATGCGACCTGTTCCGCCCACTCCCGCGCCTCACCGGCCGGGACCACCAGCAACTCCGTGGCGCCGTTGCATCCGATCCCCCATCCCCATATCGCCTCGTCGTCGGCGGTCAGGTCGAACTCCACCAGCCGGGGAGCGCCTGAAGCCAGCACCTCTTCCACCACCCGGTGCAGGTCCTGGTCCAGGCAGCCGCCGGACACGGTCCCCACCGAGTAGCCATCCTCGGCCACGAGTTGGCGGGCGCCCAGCTGCCGGTATGTCGAACCCCTCACCGCAACCACCGTGGCCAGAGCGAACCGCTTGTTGGCCCGACCCCAGTCCAGGGTGGTTTGGAGAATGGCGTCCAAATCCGACATGTGAACGAGAAGGATAGAGAGTCGATCAACGATGTCCGACCTCGGACCCCGGCAGGACGCTTCCCCGGTTCTAGGAGATCTTCATGAGCGGGATCGTCTCGCCGGGCGGAGCCTCGTCGGTGGGCCGCATCCCTCGCTCGGTGCGCACCTCGTCGATCTGATCGAACACCCTGTCCATAGCCTGGTAACGCTTACCGGTGATCTCGCCCACCTTCTTGTCGGCGTTCTTGATGTGGGTCCGCAACACCTCGATCACCTTCTTGGTGTCCATCCATTCCCTCTTCACCAGGTTGAAGATCTCAAGCACCTCGTCGCCGGCCTTCTCAAGCGCGAACGCCGCGTTGGCTTCCCTGACGAGGGTGAGGACCGCGAAGAGGCTCGATGGGCTACACACCATCACCCCGTTCTCGAACGCGTAATCCAACAGACCTGAGTCGCTCTCCCATATGAACGCGTAGATCGACTCGAGCGGGATGAACATCAGGACCATTCCCGCGTCTCCATAGGATTTGGCGGCCAGGGCCTTCACATGTCCTCGCACCGCACGGAGGAACTCCTTCCGGTGCCTCTCCCTCCGGGCTTCGGGCGCTTCCTGGTAACTGCGGTAGGAGTCGAAGGGGAGCTTGGAGTCCATGCACAGCAGTTGTCCCTTGGGGAGTCGGAAGGCGAAGTCGGGGATCTCGCCTCCGGGAAGCCTCTTCCTCACGTCGTAGGAGACGCCTTCCTTCATCCCCATCGCCCGGAGGATGTCCTCGGCCACCTTCTCCCCCCAGCTTCCCTTCCGCCCCGGGGAGCTGAGCATGTGAGTGAGCGACTCGGTGCTCCCTCCCAGCTTGGTGAGGGTCTCGTTCACCTGGCCGAACTGCTCCGACCAGTTCTTCTGGCGGGAGGTCAGATCGCGCTGGATCCCCGCAAGCTGATCCCCGATCTGCTCAGCCGTCCGGGAGAAGGTCATCTGCTGCTGGGCAAGCAGATCGGCGCTGGACCGCGACTGGGTCTCCAATTCGGCCTTGGCCATCCTGGCCGCCTCCAGGGCCGCGGCGTTGGCCGTCTTCTCGGTGAGCGCCCGCGCTTCGATCTGACGATCCTGTCGATCCCGTCCCAGCAGGTCCAACACCGCCTGCACGGTGTCGTCCGACCGTTGCTGAAGCAGGCTCTCCCGCTTGTTGCTGCGGTGCCGGGCTATGTTCCACACCAGGAGACAGGCAACCACGGCCAAGGCAATGACAATCAAAAAATCCATGCTCCCAAGTATGAGAGGAGGGTGTGACACAAGCCGGTATTGGAGGCGCCCGGACCCCCTTGGAACGGCTTTTTCTAGTGAACCGTGTCCCCCGCCAGCAGGTCGAGAGCGTGAGGGAGGATTCCCAGCACGGGTTCCAGGTTCTCCACCACCCCCTTGGGACTGCCCGGCAGGTTGATGATCAGCGTCGATCCCCGGGCGCCCACCACGGCCCTGGAGAGGGCGGCCATGGGAGTGACCGCCAGACCGGTGGCCATCATCATCTGAGCAAGACCGGGGACTTCCCGCTCGATGACCCGCCGGGTGGCTTCGGGCGTCACGTCCCTCGGGCCAAGCCCGGTGCCCCCGGTCGTCACCACCAGGTCAACCTCACAGCAGGCCTCGACCAGCGCCGCCACGATCAAATCCTCGGTGTCCTCCACGGCCTTGCGAACGCCGATCTCATATCCGGCCTCCCCCAACATCTCCGAAAGCACGTCCCCCGAGCGATCCTGGCGGGTCCCGGCGATCACACCGTCGCTGAGAGTGATCACCGCCGCTCTCCATACTTTGTCCCGGGCCATCGGATTTGATTCTACCCGGCGGTGATAACCTCCCCGATTTGATGGAGATTCCTGCCGCACCCTACCTGCCCACCTCCGACCCCGAGGTGGTGGAGTCGACTCCCCTCTCCCAATCGGGGTGGTACGAGGACGGACAACACGGAGGGCTGGTGGCCGGCCTCATGGCGCGGGCGGTGGAGGGGGTCCCCACCCTGGCGCCCATGGAAGTAGCCCGTTTGACCGTGGACATCTTCCGGGTGGTGCCCACCGTCCCGCTTCGCGTGACGACCACCATCCTCAGGGAGGGAAAACGCATCCAGTTGGTGCGGGCCCACCTTCAGGCAGGAGACGTCGAGGTGGCCCAGGCAACCGCCATGCGGCTCCGGATCGCCGACCGGCCCCCGCCGGATGCCGCCCTGCCCGATCCGTCGCTGCTTCCCATTCCGGTGGCCGATGCCCCGCCGGTGGACTCCGAGCGGGTGGGAGTGGGTGTGGCGGGACGGGTGTATTTCCATCGTCACGGAGTGGAGATGCGCCAGGCCGAGGGAGTGTTCGATCACCCCGGTCCGGGGGCGGTGTGGATGAGGATTGTCTCTCCCCTGGTGGCCGGCGAGGAGTTGACTCCCCTGCTCCGGGCCGTGATCAGCGCCGACCACGGAAACGGGATCAGCTCGGTTCTGCCCACCTCCTGGGTGTTCATGAACGCCGACCTCAACGTCCACCTGCTGCGGATGCCGGTGGGAGAGTGGGTGGGGCTGCGCTCTG
The DNA here is from genome assembly GCA_965204615.1 of Acidimicrobiia bacterium. Classification (GTDB taxonomy): domain Bacteria; phylum Actinomycetota; class Acidimicrobiia; order Spongiisociales; family ZC4RG35; genus Bin76. Next base: position 773,280 of record OZ242000.1, read on the forward strand.
TGTCCTGGTTCGCCGACCTGGGCCGGGGGGTGGCCCACTCCCAACTCTTCGACACCGGGGGTGGGATCGGAAGGTCGGTACAGACTCTCTTCACCGATTACCGCACCTCCCTGCCGGGGACCATGGGGCCTCCCGACTTCTCCCGGAACTAGAACCGGCGCCGCACACTCCGACTCCCGGCCGGTGTGGTCCGGGCTAATTCTCCTCCTCGAGAGCGGCCTTCACCGACTCCAGGATATCGTTCACCTGCACCGAGACGTCGTCCAGTCGTTGGCGGCAGAACCGGATGAGCCGGCCTGCCCGTTCCACCTTGGCGGCCATCGCCTCCAGATCCACATCGCTTCCCCGCAGATAGTCGAGTATCTCTTCCAGTTCGGCCAATCCCTCCGCGTAGCTCCGGGGCACCTTCGGGGGAAGCGGGGATTCACTCATGGCTTGTCACTCCTTCGGCGTTGGGGGACGGCGGGAGGCAACGGTGTCCGAGACTCTGCTGACCACCGTACCATCCGACAGCCAGGTCTCGATGCTCTCGTCCCGATCCACCCCGGAGACAGAACTGATGACTCCCCCTCCGACGCGGCGGGTGATCGACCATCCCCTGGCCAGGTTGCGCCGCGGATCATAGGCCTCGGTGACCCTCGCGGCTGTCTCGATGCGGGTGTGCTCCCCTCTCAGACTCAGACCGGCTTCGCGCTCCAGGGAGGCATGACGAGCATGAAGTGTCTCCCCGGCTCGTCTCAGCAGCGGCAGGACCCGGGCGGGCAACAGTTGCCCCGAGCGGTGCAGGCGCCGGCGGAAGCGAGACACGGTTCCGTTCGCCGCCACGGCCAACTCGGTGGGCGAGCGGTCCAGCAGCCGTCGATGGCGCATGACCACCGACCCCGCCGTCTCCGCCAGGTCTCTTCCAATCCGATCGACCCGGCGCAGATAGAGGCGGTTGCGAGTCACCAGCCACGCCGCGCAGGCGGTGGGGGTCTTCTCGGAGCGATGGGCGACCAGGTCGGAGACGGTCCGGTCCAACTCGTGGCCGATGCCGGTGATGACGGGCACGGAGCAGCGGGCGATCGCACGAGCCACCTCTTCGTGGTCGAACACCGCCAGGTCGGTGGTGGAGCCGCCTCCCCGGACGATGCAGATGGCGTCCGGACCGAGTTCGGAGAGCCGTCCGAGCGCCGCCGTGATAAGAGCCCGGGCCGCGTCACCCTGCACGCCGGAGTGATGGAACTCCACCTGCCATCCCAACCCGCTCTCGACCAGGGTGGACATAAAGTCGGCATGCGCCCTGCTCCCATGGCTGGTGATCAGGCCAACCCGATGGGGAGCGGCCGAGAGGCGGAGCCTCTGGTTGTTCTCGAAGACCCCCTCGGTCCGCAGGGCGGCCACCACCCGTTCTCTCTCTTTCTTCCACCTGCTCAGGGTGTAGTCGGGATCGACCTCGTAGACCTGGAGGGTGACCCTGCCCTGGCGCCGGTAGAACTCCACCCCCACCTTCACCTTGATCTCGTCGCCGTCCGACACTCGTCCCCAGTTCGCCCTCCGGAGCGCCCGGTTGATATCGTGGCGGCGGCTCTCCCATATCACCGCATGCAACAGGGTCTGTGCATCGCCGGAGTCCTCCGGGGCTCGCTCCATCAGATCCAGGTAGATGTGCCCGGCATTGGACCGGGTGAGGTTGGCCACCTCTCCCGTGACCCACACCGGGGAAGGAAAGGCGCCCTCCAATACCCCTCTTATGCGACCGGCCAACTCCGAGACAGAGAACGTGGTCTCTCCGGCGGAGGCGACGCCGGAAGTCGGGTCAGAGGGCATGTTCAAGTCGCGGGATCCGATGGGGTGCGTGGAATAAGGGAATAACTATAAGTTCCCCACAAGATTTAGACTCGCCACCATGTCACCCAGTCCCTCTCGGCTGAGGGCCGGCGTCATAGGCTTTGTGATCGTGATGTTCGCCACAGCCTGTGGGGGCGAGCAACCGGCGACCGGTTCACCCACCTCCCAGGCGCCATCCGACGCCTCGGCCGGTTCCCAGGCCACTCCGACCGACCCCACCTCCAGCCTCGAATCCACCGAACCCTCCCCCACCCCGCAGGCACCCGACCCCGCGGCAGCCGAAGAAGCGGAGGAGGACCCTTCCTCCACGACCGAGCCGCCCGTGGACGGCGCCGGAGGGTGTCCGCCGCCGCTTGACAGCCCCGTGATCATGCGGCCGGTGGCCGAGGACAACCCCCATCCCCCTCCCTCCCACCTTGAGACGGCAGTGGCGCCCTGGCCGACGGACTGGTCCCGGACCACCATCGACCCCGGGGAGTTGGGATTGGGCATCCACGCCATTGATCCCCGCGATCTGATCCGCCCACTGGACCGTCCGGTGTTCGTCGACACCGAGACGGCGCGGGAGTGGCTCTCCGACCAGGACCCGGGGATGCTGGTCCGCATCGACGACCACGCCCGTTTCTATCCCCTCCGGATTCTGACCCGTCACGAGATCGTCAACGACCGGTTCGGGGACCGGCCGGTGCTGGTCACGTACTGCCCCCTGTGCAACACCGCGGTCGTCTTCGACCCGGTGGCGCCCGACGGCGCCCACCTGCGCTTCGGCGTCTCGGGGCTGTTGCGCCACTCCGATCTGGTCATGTGGGACCTGGAGACCACCTCCCTGTGGCAACAGGTCACCGGAGAGCCCATAGTGGGAACCTACGCGGGCGGTCCGGCGCTCCCCTACCTCCCCTCCGCGATAGTGGCCTTCTCCCACTTCGCCGCCTCCCATCCGGAAGGTTGCGTGCTCGGCCCCGACCAGGAGTACGGCATATCGTACGGAGTCAATCCCTACGTCGGCTACTCCTCCTCGTCCCGACCGTTCCTGTTCGGCGGTGAACTGGACGACAGTCTGCCGGCTCTCTCCCGGGTGGTCGGGGTGACCGTCAACAACGAGTACCGGGCCTATTCCTTCGACGATCTGGCGGCACTGCGGGTGATCAACGACACCTTGGACGAGGTTCCGATCGCGGTGATGTGGGGCGCCGCTCACACCGCCGACGCGTTGGACGACATGAGAATTCCCAGCGGCCGGCCGATCGGCACCGGGGTGGCCTTCGTGGCCGTCTCCCCCCAGGGTCCGCTCACCTTCGTATCGGCCGGCGACGATCTCTTCCAAGACCGGGAGACCAACAGCACATGGAACCTGCTGGGCCAGGCCACAGAGGGCCCGCTGGCCGGCACCCAGTTGGAATTCGCAACCCATCGCAACGAGTTCTGGTTCGCCTGGCACGCCTTCTTCGGAGCAACCGGAGAGTTGTGGGAGGCCTCCTGAACAAGGCATAAAAAGCCTGCGGCCGATCGTCGGGACCCTCTCGACGGCAACCGGGGCCGGGAGTCGATCGGTCCCTCGGCGCGAGCGGAGGCTTCTCAGCCCAGGGCGCGTTCCAGTGCCCCGATCAGACCCTCGACCTCCTGGCGGGTGGTGTAGTGGATGAAGGACATCCGCAGCACCCCGGGGTCGGCGGGGATTCCCATCCCCTCCAGGAGGCGCGGAGCGTAGAAGTCCCCGTGGCCCACCATCATCCCGCTACCCAGGAGGGACCCGGCCACCTCACCCACCGACCGGCGCAACGGGACTATGGCAACGGTCGGCGCCCTCCGGGCGGGATCGGCAGGCCCACAGAGCCGCAGGTCGTCCCGCCGGGCCAGGTATCCCAGCAGCCGATCCAGGAGTTCGGTCTCGTGCGCCCGGAACATGTCGTGCATCGCCCGCCCCCGCTCGACGGGCGAGGCCGGCGGTCCTTCGTGGTGAACATAGAGATCGTCCAGGTATTCCACGATCCCCGCGCTGGCCGCCACCTGAGCATGGTCGGGTCCGGCCGGAACCAGCTTGTGCCGGAGGTCATCGGGCGCCAGGAAGTAGTGGCCCTCGTTCCCCAGCCGCTCCGCCAGGTCCCGGCGGACGAACATCACCCCCTGGTGCGGACCCCAGGTCTTGTAGCCGGAGAAGAGGTAGACGTCCACCCCCAACGACCCGATGTCGGGGAGGCCGTGGGGAGCGTAGGACACCCCGTCGACCACCACGCGGGCGCCGACCTCCGAGGCCCGGGCGACGACCTCTCTCACCGGGTTGACCGCCGCCACCACGTTCGAGGCGTGAGGGAACGCCACCAGTCGGGTGCGCTCGGTCAGAAGCTCCTCCAGATCGGCGATGTCGAGCATCCCTGTCCGGGGATCCACCAGCCACTCCCGGACCCTGATGCCGGTGGTCGACAGGCGCCTCCACACCCCGGCGTTGGCCTCGTGATCCTGGGTGGACGCCACGATCTCGTCACCCTCCCGCCACATGGCTCTAAACGCCCGGGCCAGCACGTAGGTGTTCTGGGAGGTGGAGGGTCCGAAGTGGATCTCGTCCACCCCCACACCCATCCAGGCCGCCAGCCGCTCATAGGACTCCTCCATGGCCGCCGCGGCCCTGACCGAGAGCGGGAAGGGATACTCGGGCTGCACCCTGGTGTGCCGGTAGTAGTCGGTCAGCCGGTCGATGACCTGGCGGCACGCAAAGGACCCCCCGGCGTTCTCGAAGTGGGCCCATCCGGTGAGCCGGTCATCCGAGAAGGCGGGAAAGTGGCTGCGGGCGTACTCGACGTCGAGAGGTCTCAATGCTTCCTCCAGCTTCGTTCTGGCAGTCTCCAAGTCTGGCAGACCGGATCGGGTTCGCGCAAGGAACGGGCCGGAGCGCATCGAGGCTCTATGACATCCGACGCCAAGTAGGCTGGGCCTCCGGCCACAGAGGGAGTCGGGTTGGACATCAGAGACCGGATCGGCGGCGGATTGCTGGGCGTGGCTGCGGGCGACGCCCTGGGAGCCACCCTGGAGTTCATGAGTCCCGCCCGGATCCGGCGCGAACACGGCGTCCACCGGGAGATCACCGGCGGAGGGCCGTTTCGATGGCGGCCCGGACAGGGGACCGACGACACCGACCTGACCTGGGCGGTGCTGGCCGCCTATCTCGACGGACCCTACACCCTGGAAAAAGCGGCGGCCAACATGCTCGACTGGTACCACTCCGGACCTCCCGACATCGGTGGCGCCACCGCCGAGGCGCTGGGGCGGCTGCACAGAACCGGCAACCCTCGAACCAGCGGCGCCACCAGGGAATCCTCCTGCGGCAACGGATCGCTGATGCGGTGCATCCCCACCGCGCTGGCCCGAGCAGATCAGCACCTCCGTCGCCGGGAACTGGCCGAGATCTCCGCCGTGACCCACGCCCATGTCCAATGCACGGACAGTTGCCTGGCCTATGGCGAGACGGTCAATGCCCTATTGGAGGGAGCCGAGGTTCATGAGGCGCTGGCCGCGGCCCGGGCGCTGAACCTGCATCCCAAGGTCCGAGAAGCCCTGGACATCGACCCGCGGGTGCCGGCGGACCGCCTCCGTACCTCCGGATACGTGATCCACTCCCTCGGCTGTGCGATCTGGGCTATCCAGCAGGACGCCACCTTCGAGGAGGTGCTCGTGGCGTTGGTGAACCGCGGCGATGACTCCGACACCACCGGCGCCATTTCAGGCGGCCTGGTGGGCGTCTCCCAGGGGGTGGATGCCATACCCGCCCGCTGGCGGAGGAAACTCGAGTACCACGATCGTCTGCTGGATGCGGTCCCCCGCCTCCTGGCGCTGCGGGGCTAGCGCGACCCCTGCGAAGACCCGGGTCGCATGGCAGGTGAGTGGTCCTCGCCCGTCAACCTGGCCACGTCGCCAAAGAACCTGGGAATCAACACCCGGGGAATGCGGTGCCCGTGGGTGATGGCAGCCACCCCGATGGCGAACAGCACCAGATTGAGTGCGTCCCTGTCCTCGGCAGCCAGGGTCCAGAGGAACCAGGCATAGGCCATACCCTGGAGGAGCATTCCCGATGCGAGGCTGCGCACCCGAAGGAGCAGCCCGCCCAGGACCAGAGCCGGCGCCAGCCACACAACCGGCACGTACCCGCCGAGCACCATCCCGGCCATCAGGCCCATTGCCATCATGCCGTCGAAGATGGGATCCCAGGCGCCCATCCTGGTAATTCCCGGCGCCCGCCGGGCCAGGATGCCGTCCAAAGTGTCGGTTATCCAGCACAGGATGAGGATCCCCGCAGCCAGCACCAAGCGAGCGGAGGCGATCACCATCACCAGGAGCCCCGCCAGGGGGAGCCGCGACATCGTCAACCGGTCAGCGGTTCTGGCAACTGCCGTCGTAGCCATCCTGCGTTCCTGGGACCTGGCGCCTTCTGGCAGTCCAACATTGTCCTAACCGCGGGCCGTTCCGGGGATCAGACCGTTCCGGGATGTGGGAGGGGCCGGATTGAGCGACCCGTTCATTCGAAGTATTCGTCCTCCTCGAAGTCGGTCCAGGACTCGAATACGGGAAACGGGAGAGGCAGGACACCCTCGGAATCGGCGATCCTGAAGGAAATCCGGTCGGGATCGAAGACATCTCTGATGCCGACATAGACGCCGGTGGCGTCGATGCAGTCTCGGCAGGCCGAAGGCAATAGCCGTTCCGACCTTGCCTGGCCCAGAACAACCGCCACCTCGGAACCATCAGCATTGCCGGTGATCCGGAAGTCCTCGGAGACGATCTCCCATTCGTGTATGGCACGGTCGTCGGCGGCGAACTGCGCCCACACGGAGACACGGTTCTCACCGGAGAAATCGACGATCACCACCTTCCTGGGACTCCCGTCCCGGGAGGGATCGAACTGGCGAAAGGAACGGCCTCTCAGTTCCTCCTCGATGCGCTGTGACTGGCCGGCGTCCAGTGGGGTGTTGTCAGTACCCCCTCCGCATCCCGACAGCCCCCACATCGAGACCAGGACAGCCATCGCCAGGGCCCCTCCCGCCGACCGGCCACTCACGACCGCTCCCACCCGGGCGCGCCTGTTGACCCCAAGGCCGCCCGAGCACGGGGATTCTCAGACGTCGATCACGACGGTGGTGCCCATCTTGTCGTGCCATCCCTGGCGGCTGGCATCCCACAACAGCGACAGGTAGACGAGGAGAACCAGCAGTCCTCCCACCACCGGGATGAGACCCAGGAGCCCGGGGAGAATCCAGCGTCCTATGGATTTACCCCAACCGGGAACTTCACCGTTCTCGGCCCGGACCACCATGATGCGCATGGCCATCTTCCCCAGGGTCTGCCCTCTCAGAGCGATCAGGGTCGGCTCATACAGGAGCACGACAATCGTGAAGAAAGCCAGTCCTCCAAAGCCCGCAAAGACGGCCACCGCCTCCGCAATGTCCGCGTCGGCTTCGGATCCCATCACCAGACCGGCGATCCCCACAATGGTCAGGATGACGACCACAGCCACGATGATCACCACATCGATGATCCTGGCCGCCAGTCGCCTTCCGGGCGAAGCGAGTTCTCGCACCTCCCCGTTCCCCAGGGTCACCCTCCCGGTCATCGCACGCGGCTCGGTCATATTGTCTCCTTTGGGACGGTAAGCGTGCCGTCCATCCTAGCCGCCCGGTGGATACCCGCCGTCTCAGATTGCAACCCCTTCGGCGCCGGTAGGACAGGGAGTTCATCCTTCAGGTCTCCACCCGCCCATCCGGCGGTTGATCGAGGGGGCTGGGAATCCGGGCCGACCGGAGGAACCCTCCCGCCATGAGGATTGATCGGGCCGGCTACTGTCGCACTCCGGCCGCATCGGCCACCCTCCGGTACCAATCGGTCAGGGAGTCGATCGTCTCGTGGGCGTTGAGCCCGCTGGGATTGGGGACCACCCACAGTTCGGCGCCCTCCAGGCGCTCCGGCTGGAGACCCGAGCGGGCCCGGGGCCGGCGGAAGGCCGTCCGGTAGGCGGTGATCCCCACCACCGCCACCACCCGGGGACCCCATGACCTGACCTTTTGGGCCAGCACCGTCGCCCCCGAGCGAAGCTCCGACGCGGAGAGCTCCGACGCGCGGGCCGTGGCCCGGTCGACCAGGTTGGTGATCCCCACTCCCCTCTCGATCAGATACCGGCGGTCCTCGTGCGTGAACCCGGCCTGCCGACAGATCTCATGCTCGGTGATGCCCGCCCGCCACAGAGCCGGATAGAACCGGTTGGTGGGATGGGCGAAGTGGGTCTGTGTGGCCGCCGTCCACAGCCCGGGGTTGATCCCCACGAACAGCAGCCGGAGTCCCGGTCCCACCAGATCGGGAACCGTGGCGTCCCGGTAGCCCTCCAACTCGGCCCTGCTGAACCTCGGACCCCGGGACCCGCCCCTCACCGTCGCCTCCGGCGCATGAGCCGCTCCAGGGTCTCGGTCCGTTCCGGTTCGGGGGGAGCGGCAGATGCAGTCTGAGGAAGCGGTTCGTCCACCACCACCGGTTCGTCCTCGGGCGGGACGCCCACCGTCTGGGTCGTCACCGATCCCGCCGAGAAGCGAAGTCTCCGGACGGCCACGTCCACCAGGAACAGCGCCAGGGCCAACCCCACCAGCCAGGGCCAGATGGCCAGATCATTCACTCCCCGGGTGGCGACCGCATCGAAATAGCTCCGCGGCGGCGGGTCGACCCGGCCGCCGGTGACCTCGGCGATCTCCCGGGCGAGAGCCGGGTCGGGAGGCAGGAAGGAGAACTCCTCCTGATAGGTGGAGACCGCTCCCGCGCCGGAAAGGCTTCTGCCCCCGTCGGGGGTGTTGACGTCAGCGGTGATCCAGTATGCCCCGGCCGTGTCCGCCCGCGCCTTCGCCTCGAAGGCGTCGGGACCCACCCGGCGGAGGGAGATCACCTCCACCTCTCCGTCGGGTCCCCGGACCCGGGCAACACCGGTCGCCTCGGCCGGCAGGCCCGGCTGGTCCACGCTTATCGAGAGCACTCCCCCCTCCACGGTCGCGGAGACCACCCCATCGCCCTGCACCGGCAGGGTCTCTCGGACCACCGTGCCCCAGAACTCCACGAAGCCGGGCCATTCCACCCACTCGGAACTCCACCGGGAGGTGGCGTCGGAGGTCCAGACCGCCACCCGTCCCAAACCCCTCTGCCAGGACGCCAGCAGCGGATGTTCCGCCCCCACCTCCAGGGAGACGGTGGCGGTCCCCTTGGCCTTGGTGGCCACGTAGCCCCGCAACGCCGGCGTCTCGGTGAGAATCTCGCTCATGTGGCCCAACCCGCTTCGAACCGGGAAGAAGATGCCCTCCCGGACCAGGTTCTCGGCCACCAGCAGGGTCTCCTCGACGAAAATCTCGGGGACCAGATCGAGATCCACCCCGGGGTAGTAGCGCCCTCCCCCCAGCTCGGCCATCCGTTCCAGAGTCGGGCCGGGGCCCTCGCCGGTTCCCAGGACCGAGAGCGTCACGCCGTCGGCGGAGATCTGGCGCGCCAGGGGAAGCAGTCCGGCCTCGTCCGGGTCCCATCCGTCGGTGAACAGCACGATGTGGCGCAGCGACCCCTCCACGCCATTCAACACCCGGAGCGCCTCGGCCAGCGCCGGGCGGATCTCGGTGTCCCCCTCGGGGGTGAGCGTGGACAGAGCAGCGGTCACCTCTTCGGTGCCCGGCCGGGGCCCTAAGGGAATGGTCCAGTCGAACCCCGAGGAGAAGGCCAGCACTCCGACCTGGTCGGAACTGGTGAGCGCGCCGATGGCCTGCGACGCGCCGGCCTGGGCGATGGCCGTCTTGGGAGTCCCTCCCGCTATGCGTTCCGCGTTGCCTCCGCAGTGGCAGGAGCCCATCGATCCGGAGGTGTCGAGCGCCAGGACCTCTGCCACCGGTTGGCGCCGCAGCAGGTCATCGGGGTCGGAGGAGACCGGCAGCACGCTCTCCAGGGGAGTCTGGTGATAGTCCCCCACTCCGAAGCTGCGGTCCCCTCCCACCACCACCAGGCCGCGCCCGAAGTCCTCCACGTAGGAGACCAGGTCCTCCGCCTCGCTCGCCTCCCGGATGTTCACGTTGACCAGCACCACTCCGTCGTAGGTGGCCAGGTCCTCGCCGGAAGGAATCCCCACCACCCGGTCCACGTTCAGTCCCGAGGCCTCCAGGGCAGCCTGGAGGAACTCACCCTCACCCCGTCGGGTCCGATCCTCCACCACCGCCACCCTGGCCGGACCCTCGACCCGGGTGATCCCCACCGCCCGGTTGTTCTCACCGTACTCGTCCCAGTCCGCAAAGATCTGTGCTTCCACCGCCAGTGGTCCACCGAGTGCCGTTCCCGTTTCATCGATGGGCACCAGGACATCCACCCGGTTGGCGCCCGCCTGCAGGCTGATCTCCCGCAACTCCACGTGGTCGCCGGCCGTGATGCGAAGCTGTGCCGGTCCCGGGAAAGTCGAGCGGACCCTCACGGTGGCGGAGAACAGGTCCCCTCGGCGGACCAGACCGGGGACCTCCACCCACTCCACCAACGCCTCCGCGTCCAGGGCGCTCTCCATCACCACCACGTCAACGGCCACCCCGGCCCCGGCCAACTCCTCGATCACCTCCCTGACCGCTCCCCCGGTGGCGGCCATGTCGCTCATCAGCACCACCCGGCGCGCCCCGGCGGTGGGCAGCAGGGCCGCGGCGGCCCGGAGAGCCGAGCCCACCTCCGATGCCGAGCCGTCCACCACCGAGCGAACCGGCAGCAGTTCCCGACCGGTGGTGAGAGCGGTGTCCACCCTGGCCTCCGACCCGAACACCATCAGCCCCACCAGGTCATCGGCACCGGCGTGCGGCAGGGCTTCGGTCACCAGTTCCTCCTGCTGCGTTCGGGACTCCGATCCCATCGAGAGGGACCGGTCCAGGGTCAACAGGACGGTCCTCTGCCGCTGGGGAAGGCTCAGCACCGGCTGGGCCAATGCCAGGAGCGCCAACCCGACCCCCACCATCCGCAGCGCCAGCACCCACCGCCGGCGGCGACGGCCCACCGTCCATCTCCCCCGGACGGCCATGTACCAGATGCCCGCCAGCCCCAGCGCCACGGCCCAGAGCAACCCAGGAGCGCCGAAGCTCACAGGCGTCCTCTCCCCGGGGGCGTGGACACCGGCGTCAACAGTCCCGGCGTCGGGCGCCGGGCGCCGCGGGGTCCCCTGAGGGCCACCCACCACTCGAGCATCATAAGAGAGGCCGCCAGCGCGGCCACCCACAGGCCCCACTCCCGGATGGTGGAGGTCCTCTCATCGGTGACGAAGGTTCCGGCCTCCACGGCCAACTCCCGGGAAGGCGCCGCCGATTCGTCGGGGGAGAAGTTCCTGACCGCCAACTCGGACCGCTCGACCCGCTCCTCCGGTCCCAGGTAGTCCACCCGGTACACCCCGGGCGTTCCGGTGCGGGTGAAGGACGCCACGTTGCCGCCCAGGGTCACCGGCTCTCCCCCGGGTCCCGACACCCGGACCACCCCCGTCCCCGGAGCCAGCACCGGGATGGGCGTCCCCGCCGGAGAGGGATCGACGCCGCCCGCCGCCTCTCCTCCCAGCCACTCCAGCAGCTTGAATCCCAGCAGGGGAAACGCCATCTGCACCACCAGGTTGGAGTGGGTGAGGTCGAAGGTGAAGTACACCGCACGGTGGCCGTTCACCCGCCCCAACAGCACCAGGGGGACCTCTCCGGACTTGACCAACGGCAGCCACTCATCGGTCTGCACCACCTGGGTCTCGGCCACGGCGACACCCGCCAGGCTCACGTCGTCCAGCACCGGTTCCCCGGGCCGCTGCCAGGTCACACCCAGGTTGGTGGCCACCCCCACCAGTCGCAGCCCCGGCGGCGGAGGATCAGTGCGGATCAACCAGGACGGCCGGTCGATCTCACCCGGCTCGCCGCGGTTGATCACCGAAATCTCGGCCGAATCCTCCGACGGGTCCGCCTCCGCCAGATCGGCGATCGACCGGACCAGCGCCGACACGAAGGGCGACCGGGCGCCCTCCACCTGCACGGAGTCGACGGAGGGGACCGGCAGGGCGGCCCAGGCGCGGTCGTCCATCGGCAGGGAGTCACCGGCGTGCACCAACCGGGCCGCCACCGCCGAACCGGGACCCACCGGAGCGGGTATGAATGCCTGTTCGGTCTCCCCCGGCTCCGGGGAGACCTCCAGGCGGGCGAAGACCTTCCCCTCCGCCTGCAACTCCACCCCGACCGCCCGGGCCGGGCCACCGTGGTTGGCCACCGACACCCATGCTCTCACCAGGCCTGCGGAGTCCCGCTCCAGAGAGAGGGACTCCACCGCCCAGTTCGGCCCGGTCTCGTCGAAGGGAACGTGCCGGGCGGCGGCCACCGGCTCGGCCGCCAGGGGCGCTGTGCCGCCGTCGGTGAACAGTACGAGATCCGTGGGACGTTCGGGGGTGGCCAGTCCTCTTCCCAGCCGGATCGCCTCGGAGAGATCGGCCTCCCCTCCGGTCAACTCGAGGCCCGCTATGGCGTCGACCACCTCCTCCCGTTGCCGGGAGAATGCGGTCACCACCCGCGGCAGTGCGCCGGCCTCGACCACGGAGACCAACTGCTCGCCCGACATCTCCCCGGCCCAGCCCAGCGCCTCCTCCCGGGCCCGCTCGAATCGACCCTCCATCCCCATGGAGCCCGACACGTCCACGACCAGCACCGTGTGGGCGCCGAGCCGCGCCTCCTCGGCGCCGAAGGGACGGGCAAGGGAGAGGACGAACGCCGCCAGGACGGCAAGTTGCAGCAGCAACAGCGGCGTGATCCTCAGCCTTCTCCACGGACGGGAGGAAGAGAGCGGGTCGCCGGCGGTCTCCCATAGGAGCAGGCTCGAGACTTCCACCCTCTCACGACGGCTGCGCAGCATGTACAGGGCGATCAGGGGAAGAGCCAGAGCCGACAGCCCCAGAGCGGCCGGGACCAGAAAACTCAAGCCTTCCCTCCCCCGGGGTCACGGCGACTGCCCGCACCGGTATGCGCCCCACCCGCGCCGTCCAACCCGCGAAAACTGTCACAAACCCGCGAAAACCGGCGGCCAACACCCCCCGCCGAGGGCACTCCCCCGCCGCCGTTCCGTTGCTCAGGACGCGCCCGGGCATCGGTCGCACATCGGCGTCCTGGCGTGATCTGATCCCCGGGACTGATCGGACTGCGCTCCGGTTCGATCCGTGCAGGTGCTCTGCAGCTACCCGGAGCCTGCGACGGCGCCGTGACAGAGTCAACCGGCGTGCGCAGGTTTTTTTCACAGACCGGGGAGGGCTCTCCAAGGACTCTCGAGCAGAGGCCCACCGGGAAGCTACCCGACATCATGGGTCAGGACAGCACTCCGGCGCCCGCCAGATGCCACAGAGTCTCCTCTGAAGCGTCCCGGCCGGACTCCACCAGCAGGTAGTGGAGACCCGACCGCGCCGAGCGGGCCGCCATCTGTGAGCACAGGTCGTCCAGGCGGGTCCGGTAGCGTTCGTAGGCGTCGGCGGTGCCGGAGAAGTCGGACTCCTCCCCGGTCTCCGAGTCGCGGAGCCGGACGTCCCCCAGCACCTCCGGATCGAGTTCGGGGGTCCCCAGGAGGTGCAGGACCACCCCTCCCACCGAACCGCCCAGACGGTCGAGACCCGCCTCCCAGTCGGCTACCAGGAGGTCGCTCACCAGAGCGATGTAGTGATCACGGCCCCCGGCCGCCACCGCCGCCATCGAAGGCGCCAGCCTGCCCTCGCCATCTACGATGCCAAGTCCCTCCAGCCAGGCCTCCAGCCGTGGCCAGGACGAGAGGTGCCTCCCCGACGGTCCCCGGGTGACCGCCCTGTCCCCGCCCTCGCCGGGCGCCGCCCACAACTCGACCCGGTCGCCGCCCGCCAGAGCCACATAGGTCATCAGTCCGGCCAGGCGGAGCGCCGCGGGGTGCTTCTCATAGAACCCCATGGAAGGCGAGCGGTCCACCACCACCCGCACCGAGAGTTCTCTCTCCGCCTCGAACTCCCGTATCAGGGGGGTTCCCAGACGCGCCCACAGCAGGTGGTCGATCCTCCGGTAGTCGTCACCGGGGGTGTACTCCCGGAAGTCCACGAAGTCGATGCTCTCTCCCTTGTGGTGGGAGGAGTGCCTCCCGCCGTGGGGGGACCGCACGCGTGCCCGGGACGTCAGGGAGAAGCGGCCGATCTTCTCCCGCAGGCCGGCTGTGACCAGCATCAGCGCTCGGCCACCGGTTCGGGGTGGGCCTCCAGCACCTCGTCGATCAGACCGTCGGAGGTGACCCCGTCCACCACCGCCTCGTATCCCAGCACCAGTCGATGCCGAAGGGCGGGATGGGCCAGGCGGCGTATGTCGGAGGCAGACAGGTTGGGACGCCCGTCCATCAGCGCCAGGGCCTTCCCGCCCAGGATGAGCGCCTGGGCGCCCCTGGGACTGGCCCCGGCCCGGACGTACCGGCGAATCCCCTCGGTCGCCCTGGGAGCGTCGGGATGGGTTGCTCCCACCAGGGTGGAGGCGTACCGGAACAGGTGCCGTGCGGCCGGCAATTCCCTGACCATCGCCGCCATCCGGGTGAGATGGGCCCCCTCCAGGACACCCGCGGGCCGGTGCTCGGACTCCCCGGTGGTGCGACGCAGGATCTCCACCAGGTCGTCGGATGGGGGAAAGGGCACCAACTCCTTGAGCATGAAACGGTCCAGTTGAGCCTCCGGCAGGGGATAGGTTCCCTCCATCTCCAGGGGATTCTGGGTGGCCATCACCATGAATGGCCTGGGGAGCGGGCGGGTGGCGCCCGCCACGGTCACCCGTCTCTCCGCCATGGCCTCCAGGAGAGCCGACTGCGTCTTGGGCGTGGCCCGGTTGATCTCGTCGGCCAGGACCAGGTTGGTGAAGATCGGACCCGGATGGAAGTCGAACCGACCGGCCTGGAGGACATTGGTTCCCAGGATGTCGGCGGGCATCAGATCGGGTGTGAACGAGACGCGCCCGAAGCCGATCCGGAGGACCTGTCCCAGGGTGGTGAGAAGGCGGGTCTTGCCGAGGCCGGGCACCCCCTCCAGGAGGAGGTGTCCCTCACAGAGCACCGCCACCAGCACCTTCTCCACCAACTCGGTCTGCCCCACGATCACTCTGGCTATCTCCGCCCGAGCGTCGGCAAGGCCGGCGGCGAATCCCTCGGGGTCCGTTACAGGGGTCTCTTGGCTCATGGTTCCAACTCCGTGAAATAGGTTTGCACAACTTCGGTCAAATGAGAGGGAAGGGGACGTCTCTGCAGGGATTCCAACGCGGCGGAGCTGTACTCGGCCAGCCGGTCCACATAGGGAACCAGCGCCGGATTGGACACCGAGGGCGCCACACCGGATCCCGCCACATCGCCCGCTTCGGTTCCGTCCATCGGGACGTGAACCTCATCACCCAATCCTTCGGGAGGGGGTTCGAAGAAGGACGAGGAAGAGGAAGCCGGATCCCGGGCGGGATCATCGTCGCCCACGCCCGACACCTGTCCTCCGCCCGCGCCCGAGGGGTCGGGCTGCCCGCCTCCGCCGCCTCCCGTGATCTCTCCCTGCCCCGCCCCCGAGCCCGGCCCCTGGTCCGAGGGGTCTCCCTCGCCTCCCTGCGATCCCTGCCCCTCACCCTGACCGGACCCCTCACCCTGCCCGGACCTCTCACCCTGCCCGGTTCCGGACTGGTCCCCGCCCTGTTGGGCATTCCGCAGTCTCTCTTCGGCATCGGCCAACCGCGCCGCCGCCGCAGCCTGCGAGGAGGCCTCCGCCGCTCTCGCCCGGGCCGCGGAGACCTGCTGGGCGGCCCGTTCCAGGGCACCCGAGGCCAGTGCGGGATCGAGGCCCTCGGCGGCCAGCGCGGAAGCCGCCTCCTCCAACGCCTCGGCGAGTTCCTCGTTCAGGCCGGCGAAGTCGGAGGCCCGGTCGGCCAACTCCCGGGCCAGGGCCCGCATCTGGTCCTCGGTGAGGGAACCCAGCGAGGAGGCAAGGTCCTCCAACCGCGCGGCGGGGTCCTCTCCCTCTCCGACCGGAAGCCGGGACAGACGGGAGGCCAACCCGTCCAGCGCGGTCTTCTCCGCCAGTCGGTTGGGACCCAGCCGCTCCTCCAGTTCCAGGCGCGTCACGGAAAGCTCCGAGAGCGCCTCCTCCAGGGTCTCGGTCTCCGAAAGGCGATCGGCCAGTTCGCTCAACTTCTCAGCCAGTTCTTCGGGGCTCTGTTCGGAAAGGGCCTGGATGGATTCGACCTCTCGGTCCACCACCTCCCGCACCTGGCGGGTCTCGGCCAGTGCCAGGTCGGTGAGAGAAGGCGACACGGCCATCATCCCCGCCGCCGCCACCGCCAACCCCACCAGGCCCAGCATCCACGCCGAGGGGCGCTCTCCCCGCAAGCTCTTCCGATCGGCGGCCGCCGCCCACCTTCCCGCCGACTCGACCTGTCTGACTCCCGCCGGGCCCAGCCGGGAGTCTCCCGCCAGCTCCCAGGCGGTGGCAAGCCGGTCCTCTGCTCCCAGGCGTTGGTCGGCCCACAGGGCCGCCTGGGCGGAACTGGGACGACTCACAGCCCACCAGACGAGCGCCGACGCCACCGCCGACCCCACCAGGGTCAGCGCCACTCCGTCGGCCCAGGGAACCACGAACATCCGGGAAACACCCCACACCGCCGCCGCGGCGGCCGCCCCCACTCCCAGTCCGAGCGCCACTTCCCCGAGGAGACGAGACGCCCACAGGCGCCTGCGCGCCCGGTTCACCAGCCGGAGGAGCGGCTCAGGAGGGGGCATCGGAGACCGGGGCGCGTTTCAGCCGCACCGGCAAAGCCCGCGGAGCGGTCACCCTCCGGGCGGCTCTCCACAGGCACAGGGCGATTATCCCCCCATAGATCAGGGTGGTGGCTATCCATCCCGGTATGCGCCGCACTCCCAACACGGCTCCCTCCCGGATCTCTTCATCACCGTCGAAGGCGTTCACACCTTGGCGCAGGGACACCAGCAACCTGAGGGGATCCATGGGAGTGGGGAGATCGGAGCCTTCGAAGACGCCGGTCAGATCGTCATATGGAAACGCCGCGGCGTCCGCCACGGCCACATACGGGTTCAGCCAGGTGCTGACCAACTCCCGGCCGTCGTCCTCGATGTCGACCCTTATCGCCAGGGCCTCCACACCCATCAGCACGAAGGACCCGAAGAAGATCGCCACCGCCAGCACGTAGGAGAGCGCCACCGCTCCCCGGTTGGACCGGGCCCGCGATGAGACCCAGATCGAGACGGAGGCCTGCATGGCCACCACCAGCACCAGCATGGCCATCACCACCAGCACGTCCACCAGCCCGATCGCCCCGAAGGCCAGCGGCAGGCCCAGCAGGGGGACCACCGCCAGGATCAACAGCAGGAAGTAGCCGACCGAGGAGAAGAGCTTCCCCACCACGATCCCGAAGGGAGTGATCTGGGTGATCTGGAGCAGGTGCAGGGTCTGGCTCTGTCTCTCCCCCACCACCGACAGGGCGGTGAGGCCGGGAACCATGAAGGCCACCGAGGTCAGCAGCACCAGGGTCATGCCCTCGAACACCCACTTTCCGGCCTGGTTGAGTCCGGAGAGAGGCCCCCGTATCCCGAAGAAATCCACGTTGAGGCCTCGCCCCGCCACGAAGAACAGGTACGTCAGAAGCCCCACCACGATCACCCACCCGGTGATCACCAGCCAGCTCCAGCGCCCTCGGAAGCGCTGGCGGGACTCCCGGGCCAGGACCGGGTTCACTGGTCCGTGCCCTGGGTGATGCGGAGGAACAACTCCTCCAGGCCGATCTCTTCGATGCGCCACTCCGCCACCCGCACCCCGGCGGTAACCAGCCGGGACAGAAGCTCGGTGGATGCGTCGTCGCCGGTCTCGTCGACAGAGAAGCCGATCCGCCCACTCTCCACCGCCGGCCCCGATACCCGCGGGTCGGCCTCCAGCAGGGTCAAGGCCAGGTCCACATCCCGGTCATCGAGGCGCATCCTGATGAACCGGTCGGAGGTGAGCGACGCCCGGACGGAGTCCATGGGGCCCTGGGCGACCACCCTTCCCTCGTCCATCACCACGATGTCGCTGCAGATTCCCTCCAGCTCGGTCAACACATGAGAGGAGACCACCACCGTCTTTCCCATCCGCCCCAACTCGGCGATCAGCTCCCGGAGCTGGACCCGGGCCCGGGGATCCAGCCCGGCGGCCGGCTCGTCCAGGACCAGCAGGTCGGGATCGTGCACAAGAGCCCGAGCCAGGGAGAGGCGCTGTTTCATGCCCCGGCTCAGGGTGTTCACATCCTGGGCCGCCCTGTCCGACAGACCCACCAGGTCCAGGAGATCGGAGGCCAGGCCGGGCCTGCGGTCCGCCGCTATGCCATGGCTGGCCGCGAAGAAGAGCAGGTACTCGACGGCGGTGAGGGAGTCGTACACCCCGAAGAAGTCGGGCATGTATCCGATCAGACGGCGGACGCCCGGCGCGTCCAGTTCGGGATCCAGTCCTCCCACCTCCACAGTTCCCTCGTCGCGGGCCAACAGGGTGCTCATCAGCAGGATGGAGGTGGTCTTCCCCGCTCCGTTCGGGCCCACCAGCCCGGTGACCGAACCCCGGGGAACGCTCATGTCCACCCCGTCCAGGGCCACCGTGTTGCGATAACGCTTCCCCACCCCGGCAAAGGAGATCATCATGGCGCGTCTCCCCACGTCATCACCGCCGCCAGGGGCAGCGACACCCCCAGCCGGGCGCTGGATATCCGCAACAGCACCTCGCCCGACGGCGCCACGATCCGCTCGGTATCAAGTTCGGCGTCGATGTCGAACGGGACGAACTCCGCCGCCTCCCAGTCCCAGGCCTCCCAGCCCTCGGTCCCGTCGATCGCCTCCTCTTCCTCCGCGGGAACGGGAGCGCGTTCATGACCGACGAAGTGCGGGTCCAGCCCGCCCAGCGCCAGGCGGGGGGGCGCCGACAGATCGGTGGGCAGCCGGTAGGAGAGGATCCACAGCTCGGCAAAGACCGGGGCGCCCTCGAACCCCCCGGCGCGGAAGGCCTCGTCCAGCCAGACCGGACGGGCATATGCCCAACCTGTCTCGCCCATTCGATCCACGGGGATGGGAAACAGGTCCAACTTCAGTCCCGGCACCTCCTGGGTGCGGCCGTCAACCTGCACATCGACGATCGGCTGCTCGGTGACCGCGAACCCAAAGGACGGGACATCCACCATTCCCGACTCCAGGGCCATGTTCGCGAGGTTTCCCATGACGAACGGCCAGTTCTCGTCCCAGGTGCCGACCAGCCCCTGGGCCTCCATCCCCCAGAAGGCGTCGTGGAATTGCCACCACGAACCCGATTCGAGAACCTCCCGCCAGCCAATGGTCCCCGAGGCGCCCGGTTCCAGGGCGCCGCCGATCGCCATTCTCGGATAGGCGTGGACGCCCCACAGCACAACCGGCCTCGACGAGCCATTGGTCATCTCCACTCCCCGTTCACCGAACGCAACTTCGATCTCCACCGGCCCCGTGCGACGAAAGGCATTCACCGAGAGCCACCCCAGGGAGGGGAGCTCGTATTGATAGGCGCCGGAACCGGTGATCGTCGGTTGCGCCGAGTCCCCGGCGAGATCGGCCAGGTTCTCGGGGTAGACGTCCCACTCGGGACTGAAGGACAGCTCCAATGTCCTGGCTCTGCTGGTGGCCGCCACCATCCCGCTGCGCGCCTGCGGGTCCGGTCCCGACACTTCGACCGTGCCGTGTGACCAGAAGGTCTGATTGACGCCGCCGGTGCCCACCAGCGAAAAGGCCACCACCCCGATCAGACCCAATGCCGGGATGGTGAACCAGGCCCACTCCAGCCTGCGGCGTCTCCGCAGGATCCACAGGTTGACCGGCCCCACCACCACCGCGTACACCACGACCACCAGGGGAAGCCAGGGATATCCCGGGGTCTCGCTCTCCACCGCCAATGCAGCCTGGGTCAGGGACATCGGCCTCTCGATGAGAGGTATCTGCTGGCTCCCCGACAACTGCGTGGGCCGGAGCAGCGACGCCCACAACTGTGCGGGGTGCCCGGAAAGGGTGTCGAGGGCCATCACCTCGCCCTCTCCCACCCCGTACCACCCTATCTCGGCGTCGACGCCGGGAAACCTCCCCCACCAGACCGCATCCAGTTCCATCATCTCCAGCGCCGCGGCGGTGGTGACCAGGCGCCCTCCCCCCTGCAGCCAGGAGACCGTCCCCGCCGGCAGTGGTCGCGGTTGGTCGCTCATCAGATAGGAGAGCTGATGGAGTTCCCCCCTCTCCAGGCGCTCTGATGCCTCGTCCATCCCGACCGGTGTTATCGGCTCGCCGCTGACCGCCGAACGCACCTCTCCCAGGACCTGTTCCAACCTGGGCAGGCCGACCAGGCCCACCAGTATCTCCTTGGCCGCCACCCGGGGCCGGAAGAAAGCCGAGGCGACCGGCGTCTCCTCATCGCCCCCATCCGGTATCACCCGCAACAGGACGACCCGCTGGTCGACGGGCGGCGCCACCACCACCTCATAGGCCCTGGCGCCCCCGGCCGGCACCTCCACCTCGAGTCTGGCCAGTTCCTGGCCCTGCACCACCTGCAGTTCCCCCACCAGGAGGATGTCCGTCTCAATGCGGGCCTCGAGCTTGATCGGCCAGTGGGGAGACACCCATCCGTCGAGTCCCCCCTCCACCACCAGCCTCACCTCCGGCCTCTCATCCTGGGCCAGGGCGGTTCCGCCCCAGAACAGCAGTACAACGGCCACCAATCCGAAGATCAACCGGCCCAGCCCCACCGGAAAGACCTTCCAAGCCATATAGAACCGCGATTTTATAGAAACCGAAGTCCAATACCCGGTAGTTGCCTTCCCGGAATGGCCGGAGTTCAGTCGATCACCAGTCTTCCGCGGGTGAGCCCGCGGGCGATCACCATCTTCATGATGTCGTTGGTTCCCTCTCCGATGACCATCAAGGGGGCGTCGCGATAGAGACGCTCGATATCCAACTCCGGGCTGTAGCCCATACCCCCATGGATCCGCATCGAGTCCAGGGCGGCGCGACAGGCCACCTCGGAGGCGAAGTACTTGGCCATGGCGGTCTCGATGTCCACCCGCTTTCCCCGGTCGGCCTGGGAGGAGGCCCACCACACCAGCAGGCGCGCCGCCTGGATGTCGGTGGCCATCTCGGCCAGCTTCAGTTGGATGGCCTGGAATCCGGAGATCTTCCTGCCGAACGCCTCCCTGGTGTTCGAATAGGCCAAAGCCTGGTCGTAGGCCTCCTGGGCAACCCCCACGGCCCGGGCGGCGATGTTTATCCGCCCGATCTCCAGCCCGCTCACCACCTGCTGGAAGCCCCGCCCCTCCTCTCCTCCCACCAGGTTCTCCACCGGGACCCGCACGTCGTCCAACTGCACCTCGCAACTCTCGGTACCCTTGTAGCCCAGTTTGGGCAGGTCCCTGCTGATCTTGAGACCGGGCGTCCCCCGGTCCACCAGGATCAGGCTCATCCCGCGATGGGGCGGGCTGGCGTCCGGATCGGTCTTGACCAGCACCGGCAGCGGGTCGGCGAAGCGGGCGTTGGTGATCCACAGCTTCGATCCCCGGATCACGTAGTGGTCGCCCTCCCGGATGGCCCGGGTCTTGATGCCCTGCAGGTCGCTGCCCGCATCCGGCTCGGTGAGAGCGATCCCGGTGCGCCGCTTCCCCGAGGCCAGGTCCGGCAGGTAGTGACGACGCTGGGACTCGGTGCCGTAGCGGGCCAGTATGAAACACGACAGCGAATGGCTTCCCAGGATGCCGGCTATCCCCATCCAGCCCCGCGAGATCTCTTCGAACACCAGCGCCATGGAGACGAAGTCGGCCCCCATCCCCCCGTACTCCTCGGGCACGGTGATCCCGAACAGCCCCATCTGCTTCATGGAGTCCACTATCTCGGTGGGATAGCGACCGGCCTGCTCCCACTCCTTGACCACCGGTCGGATCTCGGAGTCCACGAAGCGGCGTAGGGTCTGGCGGAACAACTGGTGCTCGGGGCTGAGATCGAAGTCCAAGTGGATACTCCTGTCCTCTGGGCGGATGGTGACGCCCGTCAACCGGGCGCACCCAGCCAATCCTAAACGACGGACCCGCCATCTCCTCCCCACCCGGCGCCGCGCTTTACGAAGGCCGTGACCGTTTCCTTCCGTCGAGTCCGTCCGGACCGGTTAATATCCTTACCCCACTAGCCCCAGAACAAGGGAGGCCTGATGGCCACCTATCAAATCCTCTATTGGGACGTGATTCCGGTTGGAGTCAAAGCCACCAGGGACGGCCGCCGCGGCCGGGTGAGAAAGCACCTGAGCAATCGCTTCCAGTTGGCGGTGGACGCGGTGGCCACCGCCACCGGTCGGACCGAGGAACAGGCCTATCTGGCCGGATGGTCATGGGGAGAACCGGTGGAGGAAACCGGGGAACCCCGCCTGGTGGCCGAGCGCGTGGTCGAACGGCTGGAGGCCGACTATCCCCCCCAGCGCCTGCGGGAGTTGCGAAGATCCATCATCGCCGGCCACGAGAGGGGTTTGAACCACCGTGAACCCCTCTGACTCCGAGACATCGCCCGCTTCCGGCGAAGAGAACCCGGAACGGACCGTGATGGTGGCCTGCGCCGCCCTGGGCAAGGAACTCCGGGAGATCATCGACCACCACGGCTGGGACCTGGACCTGCGGGTGATCAACGCCCGCCTCCACAACCGTCCCCAGTTGATCACCGGCGCCGTTGCGGAAAAGCTGGCCGAGACCCGCGGGGACTATGAGCGCCAGGTTGTGGTGTACGGGCACTGCGGAGCGTCGGACCTCGACGCCCTGTTGAGGGACACCGGCGCAGTACGACCCCTCGGGCCCCACTGCTACGAGATGTTCGGGGGCGAGGAGTTCGTGAAATTGATGGAAGAAGAGCCCGGAACCTTCTTCCTCACCGACTTTCTGGTGAAGTCCTGGAAGAACCTGGTGGTGGAGGGGCTGTTGCTCGAACGTCATCCGGACCTGAAGGAGATGCTGTTCGGCAACTACCGCCGGGTGGCCTACCTGATCCAGTCCGAGGAGGAAAAGCTCCTGGCCAGAGCCCGGGAGATAGCCGACTGGCTGGGACTTCCCCTGATCACCCGGGTGGTCGGCTACGGACACCTCGAGGAGCGGCTGGCGGCGATCATGGAGGAGAGACCCCAGCCTGTCACCTCGGCCAGCGTCGGCATCGAGGGCCTCGACGCCTATCCGACGCTCTCCTAGCGTTGCCTGTGATTGAGTTGTAGCGATACTTGCGGCTAAATGGGATGTTGGCTGTTTAGCCACAACGTCGTTGGCGATTTAGCCCCTGACAGGCCGGTTTCGCCCGGTTTGGGGGTTTCTGACCGCTTCCGGAAGGTGTCTTGGGCTGCCGCGAGGGTTGTCAGCGTGGTTGGGTGGGAGGGTTTGCCTGTCGGGACGCGGCGAAACCAATGGGGGTGTCGTTGGTGGAGAAGAGGATGGTCCAAGGCGGTCCCCGAACGCTCCTCGCTTAGCTACTCAGAGAAACATCCATCCGAAGTTCCGGTCGCCGGGTTCCGAGTGGAAAATGTACTTCTCAAACCGGTCCTGGAAAACCACCAGTCTCTGCCCCTGAATGCCCTCACCGGCGTAGACCAACACATTAGGACGGTCCGCAGCGTCTACGCCCCACTGCTCCCAAGCCTGTTCGGACAGGTCAGGGGTGAGCTCAACCGCCTCTGATAGAGACATCACCTCCAAGGGATATCTGACCACGGCCTGTATGTCGTATTTGGTTGCCCAAGGCCTACGGGCCGACCCTGTTATGTAGGGAACGTCTTCCAAATTGGTGGGCTAGAGCGCCGTGACCAGATAAGGCTCCACGGATGCCCGCTGTTCGGCGTTCAAGAGACTCAGGAGATGTTGGTACTCATCGGACGGGCGGTCAGCGATGAAACGAGCAGCTCTTTGAGGGCTGAGGGTATTCAGAACATACCGCCAGTCGTCATCCGTGTAGGTGTCGGCTATTTCGTCCGCTATTTGCCTTCCCATCTCGACTTCGTCAGGTTCGGCGGGAACCCAATTGTCAGGGTCGCGGCCCAGTTGGCAGACAGCCTCTATCTTCTCAGGTGTCCACTTCATCTGAATCTAACTCTAGATTCTTGGCTCTCCCACCGCAACCGTCCTTGTGTCGCCGCGGGTGGGTCTTCCAGACGGCTTGCCAGAACAGCAGCATCCCGGCCACAATCAATACCACCGTCGCCGCCTTCTTGATCTTTGCCACCACAACCCGACCCTACTTGTGGCCCGGCGAACCAGCCGTCCATCCTCCCCTGAACCCCGCCCCGGTCGGGACTACTTCTTGGAGGACTGGTAGTAGGGGTCGGCGCCCGATGCGTGGTCGGTGACGTCCACCACCTCACTGATCTCGGGGATGGACTCTCTGAGAATGCGTTCGATGCCCTGGCGGAGGGTGACCTGGGCCATCCCGCACCCCTGGCATCCGCCCGCCAGGCGCAGGAAGGCGACCGTCCCGTCCACCGACACCAACTCGGCCCTGCCGCCGTGCATGGCGATGGCCGGATTGATGTTCTCGGTCAGAACGATCGAGATCTGCTCGGCCAGTGGGCCGGCCAGGTCCCCCCTCGGCTCCGCGCCCGCCATGGTGGGACTCTGAGGGAGGTTGGGGTTGTTCATGGCCAGCCCCTGGGGGGTCAACTCCAGGGCTGCGCCCGAGAGCTTCTCCACGTCGTGTTCGGGGATCAGGATGGCGAGCCCGTCGTGGTCCTCCCTGAGCTGGTTCTCGGTCTGGTCCTCAACCGGCACGAAGCTCAGGTCGTATTGGAACTGGGCTCCCCGGATGCCGCTCACCTCGATGGCAAGACCGTACTCCTGGTCGCCCGGTTCCTGGTCGCGGAGCGAGATGATCATCTCCACCGCATCGGAGGCGACGGTCAACACTTTTGCAGACATAGCATTAATAGTACCCCCTCACACGGAGACAACCGGACCACAATGGCCATCGAAACGCCTACCTCGGGAACTGTCCGATGCCGCACGTCCTGCTGATCGTCCCAACCCAGACCTACCGGGCGTCCGACTTCCTGGCGGCGGCGGCCGATTTGGAGATCGACCTGTCGGTGGCTTCGGAGGAGGAACTCCCCCTGGTGGCCGCCGACCGGCGGGTGTGGATCGACTGCTCCCGCCCCGAGTGGTCGGCGCAGGTTCTGGCCGACCACGCCGCCCGGCTCCCCATCGACGCCATCGTCCCCCTCGACGACCAGGGAGTGGTGGTGGCCGCCCGCGCCGCCCAGTTGATCGGACTCCCCCACAATCCCCCCACCGGAGCGGCCGCCACCCGCAACAAGGCGATGCTGCGCCGCCGCCTCGCCCAGGACGAGATCTCCCAACCCCGGTTCGGGGTCGTCGAGCGCGGCGACTCCCCCACAGACATCGCCTCGCAGTTGGGCTACCCCGTGGTCTTCAAGCCGCTGTCCCGGTCGGGCGGCCAGGGCGTGATCCGCGTCGACCGGGCCCGCGACGCCGAGGCAGCGGTCCGCCGGATACGCCGCATCCTGGCCGGTGCGGGGGAGAACCCCAACCAGCCCCTGCTGGCCGAGGAATTCCTCCCCGGAGGAGAAGTGGCCGTGGAGGGCCTCCTGTCGCGGGGCCGGCTGAGAGTCCTGGCCGTGTTCGACAAGCCCTCCCCGCCCCAGGGACCCTACTTCGAGGAGACGGTGCTCATCGCGCCCTCCCGCCTGTCACCGGAGATCCTGGGAGAAATCGATCACCTCACCCGGCGGGCGGTGACCGCCCTGGGCCTGAAGGAAGGACCGATCCACGCCGAGTTCCGCATCGGACGGAACCGGGTGAGCGTCCTCGAGGTGGCGGCCCGCTCCATCGGCGGGCTCTGCGCGAGATCCCTCCGTTTCGGGCTGATGGCCGAATCCTGGGAATCGGTGATCCTCCGCCAGGCCCTCGGAATGGCGCCGCCCTCCACCGTTCGCCAGCCCGGAGCGACGGGGGTGATGATGCTCCCCATTCCCCGCTCGGGGAGGCTGGTGGAGGTCCAGGGCGCCGCGGAGGCCCGCGACACACCGGGAATCACCGACCTGGAGATCACCATCCCTCCCGGCGGAGAGGTCAGAGCCCTCCCGGAGGGAGACCGTTACCTGGGCTTTCTGTTCGCCGCCGCCCCCCACCCCACTGAGGTGGAGCATGCCCTGAGACAGGCCTTCGCCAAACTCCGAATCGTCATCGAATAGCAGCCCGGTCCTAGCCGGCGATCTCGGCGGCCGCCGCCAGGAAGCGATCGTTCTCCGCGGGCGTGCCCACCGTTACCCTGGCCCAGTCCCCGGGGTAGGCCCGCAGAACCAGGCCGTGGCGCAGGAAGCTCTCGGCGGTCTCCTGGGAGTCCAGCCCCACCGTGAAGTAGACGAAGTTGGTCTGGCTCTCCACGTGGGCGATCCCCAGGTCGGCCAGTCCACGCTGGATCCGGTCCCGCTCCCGGGCGTTCTCCGCCACCCGTTCGGCGATCCGGTCCAGATGACGCAGCGTTTCCACCGCTCCGACCTGGCCCACCGACGACACCGTGAACGGCGACTGCACCTTGCGCAACTGCTGGATGGTCTCCGGGCGACCCACCCCATAGCCGACCCGCAGTGCCGCCATCCCGTAGATCTTGGAGAAGGTGCGAAGCGTCACCACATTGGGTCGCTCGGCCGCTTCGCGGACCGTCCCCCGGTAGTCGGGGGCGGTCGCGTACTCGTGATAGGCCTCGTCCATGACCACCAGCACCCGCTCGGGGATCCCATCCAACAATCGGAGCACGTCGTCGGAGTCCAGATAGGTCCCGCTGGGGTTGTTGGGATTGCAGATGTAGACCAGCACCGTGTCGGGACCGATGGCGGACAGGATACGGTCGGGATCCAGGCCATGATCGGCGGTGAGCGGGACCGCCACCGGCGTCATCATGGCGTAGCGAACGCACAGGGGGTACATCGCGAACGAGGGCCATCCGAACACCGCCTCGCGCCCCGGGCCTCCCACCGCCAAGGCGATCAGTCGGATCAGTTCGCTCGATCCCGCTCCGCACCACAGGTTCTCAGGACCCACGCCCAGATGCGCCGAGAGCCCCGAGCGCAACCGGGCGGCGCCCATGTCGGGATAGCGGTTGACGCCCGACACCGCCCGCGCCATCGCCTCCCGGACTTCCTCCAGCGGCTGATAGGGGTTCTCGTTGGTCGCCACCTCCACCACCGAATCCAGGTCGAACCCGAACTCCCGCGCCAGCTCGGAGAGCGGGGGCCCCGGTTTGTAGAGGGCGATCTCGGACAGGTCGGAACGTAGAAACTCCATGCTCCTCAAGAATACGACCCCGAAGGTCGGTCCACTCCGGCCTTTTGTCGTCTGCCGCTAGTTGTTGAGATGGTCTCCGAAGGAACGCGCCTGTCGCCGATGGCCGCCACCCGAGCCACCCCTGCGGGGGCCGCCCTGGCCGCGCCTGCCGCCGGAGCCGCCACCATCACGACGCGGACCACGACCACCGCCGCCACGCCGATCACCATCACGACGCGGACCACGACCACCGCCGCCACGCCGATCACCATCACGACGCGGACCACGACCACCGCCGCCACGCCGATCACCATCGCCACGCGGACCACGACCACCGCCGCCACGCCGATCACCATCACGACGCGGACCACGACCACCGCCGCCACGCCGATCACCATCACGACGCGGACCACGACCGCCACTGCCACGCCGATCACCATCACGACGCGGACCACGACCACCGCCGCCACGCCGATCACCATCACGACGCGGAGGACTCTCCTGACCCGGTGCGGGGCCCTTGAGGCGCTCGGCCAGGATCAGGCTCACCCTGCCCCTGTCCATGCCGTCCACGACCACCTTCACCTTCTGGCCCTGGGAGAGGTAGTCCTCGACCCGGTTGACGCGTCGATCAGCGTCGAGCTTGGAGATGTGCAGAAGACCGTCGCGCCCGGGAAGGATGTTGACGAAAGCGCCGAAGGCGGTGATGTTGACCACCTCACCCTCGTACTCCTTGCCCTCCTCGGGCTGGGGCGGGAAGGCGATCAGGTTGATCCTCTCCACCGCCGCCTGCAGCGCGGGGCCGTCGGCGGATGCGACCCGGACGATCCCCTTGCCCTCGGTCTCCTCGATCTCGATGGAGACTCCCGTCTCCTCCTCGAGTTCTCTCACCATCTTGCCCTTGGGACCGATGACCTCGCCGATCTTGTCCTTGGGTATCTCGATCGCCTCGATGCGCGGCGTCCACTCCTTGAGTTCTGAGCGCGGCTCGGAAATCACCTTGTTCATCTCCTCCAGAATGAAGAGACGGGCGTCCCTCGCCTGGGAGAGCGCCTGGCTGAGGACCTCGGTGGGCAGACCTGCGATCTTGGTGTCCAACTGGAGGGCGGTGATCATCTCCGCGGTTCCGGCCACCTTGAAGTCCATGTCACCCATGAAGTCCTCGTCGCCGAGGATGTCGGTGAGGGTCACGTATTCGCCGTCCTGGTGGATCAGTCCCATGGCGATTCCCGCCACCGGTGCCAGGATGGGCACGCCGGCGTCCATCAGGGACAGAGAGGAGGAGCACACCGCGGCCATGGAGGTCGACCCGTTGGATGACAGGACCTCGGAGACCAGCCGGAGCGCGTAGGGAAACTCATCGGGGGTGGGAACCACCGGCAGGAGAGACTTCTCAGCCAGGGCGCCGTGCCCGATCTCCCGGCGCTTGGGGCCCCGCATGAAACCGGCCTCGCCGGTGGAGAAGGGCGGGAAGTTGTAGTGGTGCATGTACCGCTTGCCTTCCTCGATCCCCAGATCGTCGAGCATCTGCTCCATCCTGAGCATGCCCAGGGTGGTGATGTTGAGCACCTGCGTCTCGCCCCGCTGGAAGAGTCCCGAACCGTGGGTGCGCTTCACCGTGTTCACCTCGACGGTCAGGGGACGGATGTCGGTGGGTGCGCGTCCGTCCAGGCGGACTCCCTCTTTTACCACGCGGTCGCGCATCGTGGACTTGAGCACCTGCTTGAAGGCCTTCTTCGCCTCCGACGCCGCCTCGGCGTCGTCGCCGGCCACCGCCGCCACCGCCTCTTCCCGGAGCTTTCTCTCGCCGTCGGAACGCCGGCGCCGGTCGGCGGTCCTGACCAGGTCGAAGAGCCCGGCGCCGACCGCCTTCTCGACCTGTCCCACCACCTCGTGCGAGATCTCGGGAGCGGTCGGCCAGTCGACCGTCGGGATGTCCACCATCGCCGCCAACTCCAGTTGGAGGTCGATGCTCTCCGCGATCACCTCCTTGGCCTTGGCCAGACCCTCCACCACCGCGGCCTCGTCGCTGGGTGCGTCTCCCTCGGCCACCAGGCGGACGCCGCCGGGGGATGCTCCGGCCTCGACCATCATCACGTCGATCTCACCGGAGGGGTTGCGCCGTCCCGCCACCGTTATCTCGAACACTCCCTCGGCGATCTCCGCGTGGGTCGGGAAAGCCACCCATTCGCCCTTGACGAGAGCCAGGCGCGCCGCGCCGATCGGCCCCTGCAGGGGGATGGGACTCACCGTGAGAGCGGCCGATGCGCCGATCAGGGCGAGTACGTCGAAGGGGTTCTCCCCGTCGATGGAGAGCGGCATGGCCACCACCTGGGTCTCGCAGCGGAAGTCGTCGGCGAACGACGGCCGGAGCGCGCGGTCGATGAGCCTGCAGCCCAGGATCGCTCCCTCGCTGGGCCTTCCCTCCCGCCGGAAGAAGGACCCGGGAATGCGCCCGGCCGCGTACATGCGTTCTTCCAGGTCGACTGTGAGTGGGAAAAAGTCGATTCCCTCCCGCATTTCCTGATTGGAGGTCGCTGTGACCAGCAACTCAACCCCTCCAAGTCGGAGCACGACTGCTCCGTTGGCCGAAATGGCCAGTTTGCCGGTGCTGAGGGTGATTTCCTTTCCACCCACCATCCCGGTTACGGTTTTTTCAGACAAGATTGCACCTCGATGCGTCTAGTTGTCCCCAATGCGTACTCCCTGTACGCGGGGCGTTATCTCCGGAGTCCCAGGGAGGCGATGAGCCGGCGATACCGGTCCACGTCCTGATTGCGCAGGTACTTGAGCAGCCGACGACGTTGTCCCACCATCTTCAGCAGGCCCCGACGACTGTGATGGTCGTGGCCGTGAATCTTCAAGTGCTCGGTCAGATGCCGGATCCGCTCGGTCAGAACGGCCACCTGCACCTCCGGCGAACCGGTGTCGGTGTCATGCGCGCCGTATTCAGCAACCAATTCGGATGTAGTCCTCAAGGGATTCCCTTCATGTGAAACAGGGCCCAGGCGCCAAAACGGGCACCGGCCTGATTACCTCGCCGCCCATTCTAACACCCCGCCGGTGACAAACCTATTCCTTTGGCGCTCAAGGGCCCCGCGCCTTACGTCCCCAGCCGCACCCGCACCTCTGCGATGTCCCTGCCCACCTGCGCCAGCAGCTCATCCACCGACCCGAACCTGATCTCGGTCCGAATCCGGTCGCCGACAAAGCACAGCTTCATCCGTTTCCCGTAGAGATCGCCCGAGAAATCGAGGAGATGCGCCTCGGTCATGAGCCGGCTCTCCCCGAAGGTGGGGCGCACCCCGATGTTGACCGCCGCCGGATGTCGTTCGGAGTCGAACTCGGCCCACACCGCGTAGATGCCGATGGCCGGCATCGACATGCCCGGGGAGATCTCCAGGTTGGCGGTGGGTATTCCCAGCTCGGCGCCCCGCTGCTCGCCCCGGATCACCGTCCCGCGCAGCTCGAACGGCCGGCCCAGGAGTTCCGCCGCCTCACCGGTGCGTCCCTCCGCCAGGCATCGGCGAATCCGCGACGAGTTGATCGGGTCACCCGAGGAATCCGAGAGGGCGTCAGCGCCCAGCAGACCCACCACCTCCACCGAGAACCCGTGCCGCGAACCGGCCCGGCGCAACGATTCGGAGGATCCCTTTCCCCCTTTTCCGAACCGGAAGTTCTCACCGACCACCACCAGGTTCGCCCTGAGCCGTTCCAGGAGCACCTCGGTCACGAACTCGTCGGCCTCCATCTCCCGCACCTCGGAGAACGGCATCACCCCCACCACCCCGATGCCGATCCCCTCCAGTATCTCCAGGCGATGGGAGATCGAGGTGAGCATCCTGGGCGCCATCTCGGGCGCCAGCACCGCCAGGGGGTGGGGATCGAAGGTGGCCACCGCCGGCGCGAGCCCCGAAGGTGCGGCCCTGGCCACCAACTCCGCCAGCAGCCGCTGGTGACCGCGGTGGACCCCGTCGAACACGCCGACGGTGACGGCCGTTCCGGAAACGGAGGAGGGAAGGCGCCAACGGACCGGCGGGCCGTCCAATACGATCAACTGTCTCTCCCCCTTCGGGCCGGCTGCCCGCTTAAGGTTACGGTCTCCGGCGCCCGCCGTTTCCATTGTCCGACAGGCGCACAGACCGGATAGCATGAGAGAGATGGCGGAGAGAATCAGGATCGTAGGAATGTCGGGCAGCCTGCGGAAAGGCTCGTACAACAGCGCCCTGCTGAGGCTGGCCCCGGACGTGGTCCCCGAGGGGGCGGTGCTGGAGTTGGTCTCCCTGGCCGACCTCCCCTTCTACAACGGCGACGTCGAGGACGCGGGAATGCCCGAACCGGTGGCGGAATTCCGGGCGAGGCTGGCCGCAGCCGACGCCCTGTTGATCTCCACTCCCGAGTACAACTCCTCGGTGCCGGCGGTGCTGAAGAACGCCATCGACTGGGCCTCCCGGGGCCCCGACTCGCCGCTGGCGGGAAAGACCGCCGCCCTGATGGGCGGAGGCGGAGGGTTCGGCTCCTACCGGTCCCAGTCTCACCTGCGCGACGTGCTGCGCAACACCGGCGTGTACGAACTGCCCACCCCGGCCGTGCAGGTCCGCCAGATCTGGAACAAATTCGACGAGAACCTGGAACTCCGGGACCCCCGCATCCGCGACCGGGTGGCGGCGCTTTTGCGGGCCCTGGTCTCCTGGACCGTCGCCATGGGCGTCCACCAGCGCTGACAACGCCGCCCGGGCTTACTGGAAGCTGACGAAGTAGACCCTGGGTCGCAGCTCCAGGACCTGCTCCGCTGTGGCAAGCGGAAAGTCCTCGTCGAAGAAGTTCTTCCATCCCCACCACCACTCCCGGTCCTCGGTTCCGGCCACCAATACTCCCCAGGTGCTGTATTTCGACGCCAGCGATCCCTGGCCGTCCATGTGGATCATCACCGCCAGTTCGGGGGGCGTGGACAGAAGGCTCCGGTTGGAGATCATGTCCAGGCGGAATTGGTGAACGATCAACAGCTTCTGGGGTAGCCGCTCTTTCCTGACCAGCGCCGCGAGCCACTCGATCACCGAGTTGGCCTCCCAGCCGTCGACCGAGCCTATCTGGACCAGGTGCACCTCGTTGGGACCCAGTCGCCACTCGGGATCGAGCGCCAGTCCCACATGGGGCAATCTGAGCAGTTCCTCGTACTGTTTGGCCTGGGACAGGAAGTTGCTCCGCCCCGGCTGCAGGTCCAGCACCACGTAGACGCCGTTGCGACCGGCGAACTCCACCCAGGGCATCAGGGTGTCGATCTTGAATTCCCCCGAATAGTCGCCGTCCCTGCCGGGAGCGCCGGTGGCCAGCGTGGTGATTATCTCGAAGGTCGGGACCGTCATTATCCCGTCCGCGGCGTAGTCCTCCAGGAACGGGGCCATGCGCTCCAGGCTCTCCTCCGGTTCCTGTTCTCCCAACACCCCCAGCACCCCGCTGCTGGTGGCGCCGTAGAAAGCCACCAGCCTCCGATCGGGAAACAGGATGTGGCCCCCGCCGGGCAGTTCCTCTCCCAGCAGGGTGGTCTCCAGCAGCCACCTCCCCGATTCGGAGAGATCCCGACCGATCCACACCTCCTCCATCCCCTCGGCCTGTTCGTCAAGCAACCGATTCGCCTCATTCCAGCCCATCTGTTCAGGGTCCCAGTAGATCGCCCGCTCCCCCAGCGCCGCGACGGCCGCGGCCACCGCCAATCCGGCGGCGGGCCGCTGCGGATCGACCAGCCACAGCCGGGGAGAGCGCAGAGCCCGGGCGGCGCTCCCAATCACCGGAGCCGGTTCCCGGACAGGCTCATCCGTCGCCCGGCTCAGCGGGGCGAGAATCATTCCCAGCCCATCTCCGGTCACCACCAGGGACAACAGGGCCGCATCGCCGGACACGGGAGAGGCGCCGATCACCACCGAGGGATCCTCCGAGGAGATCCACTCGACCAGTTCTTCGGCGCCCGCCGGCATCCGGACGATCTCCGCGCCGGGAGGCCCGAGGGAATCGGGCATCTCCTCCATCAGCCACACCCGCCTCGGTCCCAGGCGTCGCAACTCCGCGGCGAGGGTCGCTTCCGAGGACGGGCGGTAGTAGAGCAGAGGAGAGGAGAGGCGGGCCGCCAACTGGGCGGCGATCGTCGCCGAGTTCAGGTCGAGGGGATGGGCGACCACCACGTCGTCGGCGCAGGTGTGGAGCAGCCCGGAGATGGAGATGGCAACCGCGGCCTCATCGTCGCCCGCCAGGTCCACCAGCCGGGGACGGGATGACTCCTCCCCACCGAGAGAGGCCAGGTCGTCGCCCACCGGAACCGCCAGACCGGACGGCGGCGCCGCCTCCGGCCGGGGACGAGCGGGACTGCAGGTTCTCGGCGGGAAAGTGGTGGGTGTGCCGGACGCGGCGGGCAAGGTGGTGGTCGAAGTGGTGGTGGACGGCGGTTCGGCAGGGCTTTCGGGAGGAGCAGCGACCGTGGTGCGGGTGGGCGTGGTGAGCACCGTGGTCGGCGAAGCGCCCGAGACGGTGGTGACGGGTGCGGCCTCCCCCACCGGAGGAGCATCGGGCGGGTCGGCATCCCGGTCCCCGAGGCCGAACCAGGCAACCGCCGCCAAGATCACGACCACCACTCCGGCACCGACCACCCCCGGTCTCCTACGGCGCACCGAATCCGGATGTCTATGCATCGATATCGGTCAGCGGGAGGTGTCTGAATTAACGAGCAATGCCTGCATGAAAGGCTAGAAGCACTCTCGTCCTTTTGGCGGTAATCAGGTCTGGGACCCTGGGTCAGACAAAGACTGCGTGGTGGGTGCGATCCGGTAAGGGCGCCTGCCCTTTCTCGCAGGTTCAGGTCACCAAACCGGCTCCATGCACAGGCCAGCCCTCGCGCCAACCCGTCGCCGGGCGCCGCCGCCGACTGTCCCCTATTCCCGGGGCGGCGCCTCGCGCGAACCCACCGCCGGGAACGTGTGCTCCGGGAGGAACCGCCTCGGCCCGGTCTAGCCTCGCTCGATGACCCCGCACGCCACACGGCCCCCCGCGCCGGCATCGGCGCCGTAGCTGTCCGGCTTTTCGTGGATGATGATGGCGGAGCCGTCGTCGTCAAAGACGGAGGAGTCCGCGTCGGCGATCAGGCTCACCCGTTCGGTGAAGTAATCGGCGCGGGCAACGCCGTCGTCACCGGCGTGGATGTTGGGCAGATCTCCGGAGTGCCATCCCTCCTCGTTCATGTAACCGTGCTCCCGGCCCTCGGCGGCGAAGTGGTCTCCGGCCGCCCCGAAGTCCGGCGTGCAGGCGCCCACGGTGTGGATGTGGAATCCATGCGGGCCGGGGGAGAGCCCGCTGACATCCGCGGCGACGAGGACGCCATCGACTCCCTGGGTGAGCACGACGGTGCCCATGGCGGCGCCGTCGGGTCCCACCATCGACGCCGATGCACGCTCCCCCACACCGGACGGATCGTCTCCGCACGCCCCGAGTCCAACGAGGGCTACTGAGACCACAAGAGTGACGATGATGCGGCGGGACTTCATTGGGATTCTCCTTCGCGTTGGTGTTCACTCCGACCCGATGATCCGTCGAGGCCGGCCATTCAGGCCCAACTCTAGGAGAGACCACACGTTTGTACAGTGCTTTGTGACCTCGCCATGCGGCATGTGGCCCTTGCGGTCTCCTCTTTCGGCGGCCGATTTGGGAGGCCGAAGACCGACTCTCGCCGGGTCGAGGATGAACTCATCCCGCCGATGAGCGCTCGATGCGGTGTTTAGGGAGAAAGCGGAATACTATATAACCTGCCGATGCCCTATGACGATGTCGACCGCGTGACAGTCCCGGATCCGGTTGACAGTGGCTCGATGCCTCCCGCGGCGAGAGCCGCGCTGGTATTGGGTCTGATTTACCTTTTCCTGGTCGGTGTCTCGTCGCTGGAGTCCGGCATCAAACTTCTCGGCGCCGACACACAGGAGACCCTCTTCTCCACCGTCAGGAACCCTCTTGCGGGGCTGTTCGTGGGGATTCTCGGCACCGTGCTGGTGCAGTCATCCTCGGCCAGCACATCGGTGATAGTCGGCCTGGTGGCCTCCGGCGTGCTGGGTTTCGAATACGCGGTGCCCATGGTGATGGGCGCCAACATCGGGACCACCGTCACGAACACGCTGGTGTCCCTCGCCCATCTCAGGCGGTCGGCAGAGTTCATGCGGGCCTTCGCGGCAGCGGTGGTGCACGACTTCTTCAACGTTGTGATCGTGGCGGTCCTCCTGCCCCTGGAGTTGCTCACCGGCGCCATTTCCAGCCTGGCGGCGCGGATAAGCGAGCCCCTGGTCGGAGCGGCCGGCACCGAGTGGAAGAGCCCGATCAAGGCCCTGGTGAAGCAACCGGTCGGCTGGATCGAGGATATGTGGAGCGGTCTCGGTGCAAGCGGCAACGCGCTCGGAGCGCTGCTGGTGGCCTGTGGGGTGGTGACGGTGCTGCTGGCGCTCGCTTTCGTGACCAAGAACATGCGCCGGCTGGTGGCCAAACGCGTGGAGCGTTCCCTGAACACGGCTCTCGGCAGAGGCAGCGGTTTGGTGGCCCTGGCAGTGGGGATGGTCGTGACGATCTCGGTGCAGTCATCCAGCATCACCACCTCCATGCTGATCCCGCTGGCCGCCGCCGGGGTCCTGACCCTCCGCAACGCCTACCCCGTCACCCTCGGCGCCAACGTCGGCACCACCATCACGGCTCTGCTGGCGGCCCTGGCCACCAGCAGGCCCGAGGCGCTCACCATCGCTCTGGTGCACACGCTGTTCAACATCGGCGGAATCCTGCTGCTCTACCCGGTCACCGCCCTCCGGCAGATCCCCATCCGCGGAGCCGAGATCCTGGCCCGGGTGGCGGTCGAGCGGCGCCTGCTGGCGGTGGCCTACGTGGCGGGCATGTTCATAGCCGTACCCTTCATCGGCGTAGCTCTGCTCGGCTGAACGGTCCCGTCCCATATCGGAACTCGTCCGGGTCCTGACCTCCGCCAACCCGGCAAAGACCTGACTCTGCCCACCGGAGCGGCATCGGCAGGCCCAACTATGCTCCGATCCAGGTGTACCCGAGCGCCCGTGTAACAGTCGCGAGTCTGGCCCTCCTCCTCGGATTCCTCGCCCTGGGGCACCGCGGGCCGCAAATCCTTGACCCCGGCACAGACATGACACCCGCCGGTAATCCCGTCGTCACCCAGGTAGAAGGACGATCCACGGGGTCCTCCGGCTTTCAGACCGCGGTTGTGGACGATTTCTCGGCGTATACCGCAGATCCGCCCACCGATGAACTCGTCCTGCACCCGGTCGCCAGAATCACGGGTGATCTGGCGCCCAAGTCGGTGGTGGCCTCGGGAACCGGGCTGTACTTCGCTCAGAACATGATGTACCGGCACACCATCTCGGTCTTCGACCACCACAAGAACCTCGTCACCACCATCGATGACTCGGTCGACCTGAGAGAGTTCGGTTACGACGTCCCCGGAGACGTCTACCGGGGAGCACCAGTCGAAGCCGCCTTCACATCGGATGGTTCGTTCGCCTTCGTCTCCAACTACCGCATGTACGGTCCGGGGTATGACCCCCAGGCCGGCAGCGACACCTGCCGGAAGGGCCAGGGGCAGGACAGCTTCGTATACCGGATTGACACCACCACACTCCGGATCGACCGTGTCCATCCGGTTGGTCCGGTCCCGAAAGCACTGGCGGTCACACCGGACGACCGCCTGCTGCTGGTATCCAACTGGTGCGGCTTCGACGTCACCGTAATCGATCTGGCCACCGACGAGACACTGGCGTCCGTCGAGGTCGGTCGCTATCCGAGAGGCATCGCCATCACCGGTGACAGCGACACCGCCTACGTGGCTCTGGTGGGATCCACCGACATAGCAGTCATCAACCTCTCGGCACTCTTGTCCCTGCATGACACGCCCAGCACGCTGGACACATCCGTACGAACGTACATACGAGGCGTCGGAATCTCACCGCGACATCTAGTGCTGAGTCCGGACGACGAAACCCTCTACGTCACACTGAACGGAGAGGACGCGGTCGTAGCGGTCGACCTCGACTCAGGTGAAGTCATCCGGCGGGTACGGACCGGCCGGGTCCCGAGAAGCATGGACATCTCCACCGACGGCACAGCACTCTACGTCGTCAACTACCGGTCGAACACCATGAGCAAGATCCGCACCAGCGACTTCACCATACAACAGGTAATCGGGACGACATCCAAGCCGATCGGGATCACCTACGACCCCTTCAACGACGAAGTCTGGGTGTCAACCTATTCAGGCGTCATCCACGTATACGCCGAAGGCGAGGAGAACCCTGGGTAGTACCAGCAACGCCTGGGGAGATCGCCCTCAAGTGGTGACCTCCGGTGGCTGTAGCATGGTTTTCCGTGACCCGAAGCGGACCCGATACCAGCGGCAACCCGGCAGAAGCCGTGTTCGAAGCCATGCGTCTTCGACGGATGCACCGCGTCTTCACCCCCGAACTTCCCAGCGCCGAGGTCCTCGATCGACTTGTCTACGCGGCCAGCCGCGCGCAGGTGGCCCGCCCGGGCATCCGGCATCTCATCGTCGTCACCGACCCGCGGCTGGTCCGGACAGTACGGCATGCATGTCCGGGGTTCGTGAACAACGCACCCGCCATCATCGTCATCTGCAGCGACCTCAAAAAGGCCCAGGAAGTCATGGGACCCCGAGGAGTAGAGGTAGTCACTCGGCTCGACTCCGGCGCCGCGGCCGGTTACATCACCATTGCCGCTCCCACACTCGGAATCGGTGTGTGCAAAGTAACCAGTTGGACAGAGGAGGTGGTCCAAGCCATCTTCGGCCTTCCCGACCACATAAGGCCGGAAGTCCTGATGGCGATCGGGATACCCGTGAAGAACCACCCCAAGCCCGTCAGGGGCTTCCACCCCGATGTCCACCACGACCTCTACGGACAGGATTGGAGCGACACACGGTGAGCGAGACCAGGCACGAAGATCCTCTCTTCGACTTCATCCTCTACCTGGTCACCTCCGCTCGTATCACCCTCGATGAGAGGGCCATCTACGGTTCATTCCGGCTAATCGAAGGCGCCAGCCGACTCATCGAAGCAGCCGCGGAGATACCGGGATTAGAGGTGGACGACTTCCTCCGGACCATGCGAGACTCCATCGACCAGAACAAAGCCCGAATGATGCTGGAAAAGGACGCCTACCGGAACTGGCTCACCGATCTGGCAACCGGGCTGGCCTCTGAATCAGTGAAGCGAAACATGGGAGATCGCTGACCACGGATGGTGTTGTGCCCTCCCGGGGCGGTTGCCTCACCTAGCGGCACACCGTGAGTGGTATGAGGGCCACCATCCCTAACCTGGGACTTCGCATTGGCTCCAGGCGGACAACTGCAAGGTTTCTAGCCGGTAGGATGGGCAAGCGGCGAACCAGGGGGGTTACTTGTTTGAAGAAGTCATTGGTGGAGCGGTGCTACGCGCTTTGGATTGGCTGTGGGATTGGTTACGGGTTCGGAGAAGCATCCGTATCCAGATAGGAGAGGAGCGAGGTCCCATCAATCGGGAGTACGGATGCACAGAAAAGGCTGTGAAAGTGACCATCGTAAACAGGGGTGGCGCAAAAGCCGTGATTCGAGATATTCGTCTGATGGTTGCGAGCGCGTATGGGGTTCCAGTTCCAGGCGAGGCTCCGCATCTTCGTTCCCACTCCGAACTTCCGGCTGTATTGGATTCCGGCAGTGCGAATACGTGGTACTTTCCGGCCGAGAAACTTGCTCAGATGGTCGGATGGCTCTGGTTGAAACCTGTAGATGTCCAGAGTGAGGTAAGGCTTCGTCCCCGGATCACTACTGCAACAGGTAGAGTGTATAGAGGTCCCGTCCATCGTTTTCGTCTGGATGTCGATTCGCATTGGCCGTAACAGGCGACCAGCAACGGCGCGTGACTGGTTGCGCTCGATGTCTCAGGAACCTGTTTCAACGTTAGGGGAGGGAAGCGCCAGCTGTTGCTGCGGTGACGGTGTTGACATTGAATGCTGCTGTTGGATAGGCCTTGACCTGCCGCTGGGGTGGGGGCTGGCCGTAGGCACCGGCTGTGTCGCCGAATCCCAGCACCGAACGGTTCAGGTGTGACAACAATTCCACATAGAACCTATAGAAAGCACCCGCTGGTTCTCGGCTATTGATCTGTAGAACCAATCGTTCTTGTCGATCCGACATGTATGTGGCGTTGTAAGGGCTACCGGTTTCGACTGAGTACCAGGCGGTTCCATGCCCCAGAACGCACAGCATTTTCACCATGTGATCGCGTTGGAGCAGGGAGTTGATCTCGCCAAAGCGAAATGCGGTGTTTTCGAAGGTCGTGCCCTCTGCTAGTCCTGTGGCGAAGACGGTGGTGTGAAGCGGGTTCAGAATGGAGCCCGGTCTGTCCAAGGATCGGAGATGCTGGTTTTCGGTTATGTGCCCATAGGGGTTGGCTGGCCGCTCCAGCCTGGATATCACGACCAGTTTTCGCATCGCTTCATCAAGTTGTTTGTATCCCAGGGTCTGCTTGATTTCGGCCGCGGCGTAAACACCGTCGATCGGGAAGTGAGAACGGCGGGATTCGGTTGTCGCGCCTGGTTTGATGACCGGTGACCATAGGTGGTCTCTAACGACGAGGTCACATTCTCCGGCAGTGTTGCCCGACCGGTCACTTAGGACCCCCTTCGTAGCCATGTATCTGCTGGGCAGTAGGTTGGACAGTTCCTCCTGAATGATGCCTTCGATGTCGAGACCGGAGTCAAAATTGTGCAGGTTGAACTCGAGTTCTGCCCTTACTCGCGCCATGATCCGGACTTGGGCCGCATGACAGGTGATCATCAGAGCGTTTCTTAGCGTGTCTTGCTTTGCGCCCTTCGGTTGCCAGGAACTGACATCCGGCATTTTCTCGTGCCACTTCATCGAATCCTCTTTCTGGCTGTTTGCTCACTGTGAAGGCGGCCACCGCCCGAGGGATGCTAATGACAGCACCGTCGCAGCTGAAGCAGGACCAGGGAGCATCGTCCTATTTTGCTTCGAGCTGGGAACTTCCCGCTACGATACCAGCAAGGCTTAGGGCCAAGAATGGTCTGTGGGTGGAAGGATCCGTCGCTGACCGCGGGATGATCTTGCAGTTTCTCCCCGAGGGGTTAGCGAATACGGCAGCCGCCCGCGTCGTCGCTGTTCCCCCACGTCATTCGGACCGTCGCCTCCAGCGGAGAGTCCTTACTCTCCGTAAGACAAGAGAATCGGCGTCCCCACCGATAGATTGAGCACATGGTTTCCTATAACGCATTATTCGCCGAGACTTGGAAGGCCGGCATGGACACTACCTCAACCATGAAGTGGCGATCCCACGAAGACCTAACCGAGTTCGAGAAAGAACCTCCCCAAATTGAACAGGCGTCACGGATACCTGACCCTCCGCCTCAAATCTTCGCAGGGTTTGGAAAGCGAACGCGATGAAAACCATCAAATATCTCACCGTCTTAGCACTGGTGGTGCTAGCAATACTGCTCATGAGCAATAACCACTGGGGTTGGGGGACCCCCCTCGTGATCGTCGCACTCCTACTTGCCAGATTCTGGCGTCTTTAGGCGGGGAAACCCAGCCGAATTGAAGCCACCCATACAGGTTTTCTCCTACTATGACTCTGGATAGGATCAGACCCGTCGCTACATCTCAGAGATAGCACCACTTTAGGGGTTGTTGCGGGGGTGCTGTGGAGATGTTGTGTGGGGCTTGGGCGGGCGGCCATCAATACCAAAAGCGCCGCAGTGGTGGAGTTGCCCCGCTTTGTGGACGGTTTTCGGTTTGAGGGTCAGTGGGTGGTTGGTGTGGTCCTTTTCGTAGTCGGTGGGTGATTGGTATCCGAGGGTGGAGTGCCGTCGGGTGGGGTTGTAGAAGCCTTCTATGAAGTCGAAGATCGCGGTGCGGGCTTCTTGGCGGGTGTGGTAGATGTGTCGGTTGAGGAGTTCTGTTTCCAGGGTGGCGAAGAACGACTCGGCGACGGCGTTGTCGTGTGCGGTTCCTCTGCGGCTCATGGAGGGGATGATCCCGGCTTGTTGGCAGCGTTGCCCGAAGGCGGTGGAGTTGTATTGGCTGCCCCTGTCGGAGTGATGGATGACACCGTTAGGTTTGCGTTGTGAGATGGCCATGTCCAAATCGGCTGTTACCAGTGGGGTGGTGAGATCTGTTCTCATAGACCAGCCCACCACTTTCCTCGACCATATCGATCACCACCGCTAGGTACAGATATCCGGCCTGGGTGGGTATGTAGGTGATATCCGCTGCTCATATCCGGTCGGGTCCGTCGGTGTGAAACCGGCGCCGCACCAGGTCCGGCACGGCGGTTTTGGCAGGGTCACGACGGGTAGTAGTGACCCGCCGTCGGCGGTGAACACCCACGATGTTGGCTTCTTTCATCAAACATGCCACGCGTTTGCGACCAACCCGCACACCTTCTGCCGCCAGTTCGGCGTGGACACGCCCCGTAAGTGCCCCGTGACCGTTGGTGGATCTCCACTATCCGGTCTCGAAGCATCCAGTCGGTTCGTTCCCGAGCAGATGTCGGACGGGAAAGCGGTAGCCGCTGGGCGAGCACACCCAACAGTTCACACATGCGCTGTACCGAATGGGTGGCCTGGTTGGCTTTCACGAACCCAAGAGCGCCTCCGCGGTGGCGATCCGGTCTCCTCTGCGAACCAGGCCGCTGCTTTTGCCACAATGCTCCTTCTCCTCCCGGAGGATCCGGTTCTCCCTACGCAGCCTTCGAAGTTCCTCCCGCTCGCCAGTGGTCAAACCATTCTCTTGGCCACAATCTATCCCGGCCTGGTTGACCCAGTTGCGGATGGTTTGATGGGAAGGTTCGAACTCCCGACTCAACTGTTCAATGCTCCGACCGGCTCTCACCAGGTGAACTATCTCCGCCCGGTACTCAGCCGGATACGGCTTTCTCGATCTCGACATGAAACACTCCTTTTGGGACAAGAATCCCAAATCTCAGAGCGTCCACCATAACGGGACAGCCTCACATTCAAGCGAGAAGTCACAAAGCTGACCAGCTCGACAAGGGTGACCATTTGCGATTGCAACTGGGAGTCCGTTGGCGTCATTCCTTCAACGTAAGTGTGCCAGAGCAATGCGACCACACTTCTCGGAGAGTGGTGTTAGCGCTGCTCTTCCGCCATAGAGACCCGCAGGCCACGAGAGATACTCCCAGAGCACCCGTCCCAGACAGCGGAGTAAATGTTGATCTAGCTGGGGTCTTGGCTGGCTCGCGTAGCCTGGCGGGGGTGTTATCTCCAGCGTCGTTTGATGATCCGTTCCCGTTGGGTGTCGTCGGTAATGGCGGTGGTTCGTTCTTGGAAGCGCCAGTAGAAGACTTGTTTTCCGTCTTTGGTGTGGTAGACGGGGTAATCGGATGGTTCTATGTTGACCCGGGCGATGTCGTGGCCGTCGATGGTCAAGTGTTCCCAGCTGACGAGTGTTGCGGTGGCTTGTCCGAGGCGTTGGAGGAGGTTGGTTAGGTGCGCTGACCAGAGGTCTCGGTCTCCTCTTTGGCCGCGTTGGGAGAAGGTGGCGTAGTCGTCTTCGAGGCCGTGGAGGGTGCCGTCGTCGGCTACACCGATGAGCAGGGTTCCTCCGTAGCGGGAGTTGGCGAATCCGGCGATCGTTTTGATTGCGGCGTCTTCGATGTATTTGGCTTTCGTGGCTTTTCGGATGTCCCAGCGGAGGGTGGATTTGTATTCGAGGTGGGTGTCTTCCCGGTCGGGACCGATGAGGTCACCGATGGCGCAGGTGCGCTGTCTGGCGACTCGTGCGCGGCGGTAGATGTCCGGCAGGTACCCGGCGACGACAGCAGCGCGGAGTTCGTGATTGTCGAGCAGCTGGAAAGCGAATGTCTCGTTGGCGGACATGCGTCCGGTGAGAGCGTTTATCCAGGTCTTGTCGAACCCGACCGCGAAAGCGGTCTCGTCGTTGGCAGCTGCTTCGATCTGGATCTGGTCACTGGCGACGAGGTCGTCGCTTATCTGGTCCGTGAACAACCGATCGGTTTCGGAGATGTTGGTGCCGAACCGTGCGTTGATCCTTTGCACGATTTCTGACAGCGGTGTCTCGTCGGGGTGTCGGGTCTTGCCGGCGCCACCGAATATCGCTGTGACTTCACCGCCGTCGGTGTCGAGGGAGGCGTCCCCGGCGAAGGTCTCTTCGATGGCGTAGTGGGTCAGCTCGACCGAGTCACCCAGGTCGAGGCCTTCGCCGGGCGGTCGAGTCAGCAACCGGGACAGAGCCCGACAGTACAGGTAGTCGCGTTCGAGTTTGACATCGGTGAAGGACACCACCTGTGAAAGGAACGAGTAGATCCGCATGAACCGAGTGAGCACGTCACGGAACTCGTCCTGC
Organism: Acidimicrobiia bacterium; assembly: GCA_965204615.1. Classification (GTDB taxonomy): domain Bacteria; phylum Actinomycetota; class Acidimicrobiia; order Spongiisociales; family ZC4RG35; genus Bin76. The sequence continues at coordinate 816,879 of OZ242000.1, forward strand.
TTGTTCGTGTCGAAGGCGTTGAACCGGTCAACCGCGGGACCCAGCACGCCGTTGATCCGAGCGTGGTTCTTCTCGGGGTTCTCCAAGAGCAGCCGCACAAACGTCTCAACTTCCTGCTGAGCGAGAACACCAAAGCGGTCCAGTTGAACATGGGTGTCATACAGCAAGTGAGGATCGGTCGGTGGAGCAACCGTCTTGGCGTACCACGGCTTGAACGCTTCTTGGATGTGGTCTTTGCTGTTACGGAAGTCCAACACGAACGTGCCCACCTTGTCCGGATGCGTCCGGTTCAACCGAGACAACGTCTGCACCGCCGCCAGGCCACTGAGGATCTTGTCGACATACATGGCGTACAGCTTCGGTTGGTCAAAACCGGTCTGATACTTCTCCGCCACCACCAGAATCTGCCAAGCGTCAGTATCGAACTGTTGAGGGGTCTGAGAGTCCGGGAACCCGTTCACGTTCGACTCGGTGAACGCCTCCTTATCGATTTCCAACTGACCGGAGAACGCGACCAACACGTTCACACCACCGATCCCATGGTCGGCGCAATACCGGTCGAGCGCCTGTTTGTACCGCAACGCGTGCAACCGTGACGCGGTGACAACCATGGCTTTAGCTTTGCCGCGCATCCTCTTGGCGACGTGCTGGCGGTAATGGTTGATGATCACATCGGCCCGTTGGGCCAGGTTGTGATCATGCAGAGACACAAAGCGGGCAATTGCCGTTTTTGCCCTCGCCGAGTCCAATTCGGGATCATCGCTGATGGCTTTGTCGATCTTGAAATAGGTCTCATAGGTGACATAGTTAGCCAAAACGTCGTGAATGAAACCCTCCTCGATTGCTTGGCGCATCGAGTACAAATCAAAGGGTTCGTACCGGCCGTCAACACCCTTCTGGCCGAACAACTCCAACGTGCGCGCCTTCGGAGTCGCCGTGAACGCAAAAAACGACATGTTCAACTGCCGCCCCCGCGCTGCGACCTCCTTCGCCAAAGCGTCCTGCACCGGATCAGCAACCTCCGACACCACACCAACCTCGGCAGCCTCAGCCGCGACCAACTCGGCCTCGACCGTGTCAAACCCAGACCCGAGGACCTTCTTCATCTCCTTAGCTGTATCACCCGTCTGAGACGAATGCGCCTCATCAATGATCACCGCATATCGACGCGACTGCAACTCGTCAATGTGGTCCATCACAAACGGGAACTTCTGCAACGTCGTGATAATGATCCGCGCCCGCTCGCCTGCCAACGCCTCGGCCAACTGCACCGAATCCCGGTCGATCTTCTCCACCACCCCATGAACATGCTCAAACTGATAAATCGTGTCCTGTAACTGGCGGTCCAACACCACCCGGTCGGTGATCACCACCACCTTGTCGAACACCTTCACATCATCCGAATGCAACGACGACAACCGGTGCGCCAACCACGCGATCGTGTTCGACTTCCCCGACCCCGCCGAATGCTGCACCAAATACGACTGCCCCGTCCCATGCGCCTCCGCATGGTCCTCAAGACGACGCACAGCCCTCCACTGATGAAAACGCGGAAAGATCGTCACCTCACCATCGGTGTGCACGAACCGGCCCAACAAATCCAACCACGCATCACGCTGCCACACCTCCGCCCACAAATACCCCGAACGATGCCCCGACATCCGAGAAGGATTGCCCGAACCACCACCATCACCCTGATTGAACGGCAGAAAGTCCTCCACCCGACGCGGGGCACGAGTTGTCATGAACACCAACTCCGTGTCCACCGCGAAATGCACCACCGCCCGACGCAACACCCCAGCACCAAAATCCCGATGCACATACTGGGCCTTGGCATGCTCCACCGTCTGACCAGTCAACGGATTCTTCAACTCCGCCGTCGCCACCGGAATGCCATTAACAAACAACCCCAAATCCAACGTCTCCGACGACCCCGGCCGATACCGCAACTGACGAACCGCCGTCAACCGGTTAGCCCCATACCGAGCAGCCAACAACGGATTCAACCCCGAAACAGGCCGGAAATACGCCAACGCAAACTCCGCCTTTTCCACCCCCGCATACACCACACCATGCCGCAACACATCCACCGTCCCCCGAGCATCCAACTCCTTCACCAAACGACCCACAAACGCCTCCCGCGCCCCCTCCACAGACCCATGCGTCCTACAAACCTTCTCCCACTCCTCACCCTGCGTCGCAACAACAAACTCCAATAACTCCCCCACATCAAGACCCGACACCGGATCAAAAGCACCCACCAACCCAGCAACATTCCCGAGTTTCGCCGACCGATATCCACCCCGACCGGTCAACCAATCAACAATGTGCGACTCGAACGCCGCCTCCGACGGCAAACTCACACCACCACACCCGGAACCACCAACCCACCCGTCACCGCAGCCGTAACCAAAGCCCGCCGACGCTCCCCAAGAAGAACGATCTGTTGCCGAAGCGACGCTGTCGCGGACCTCAGTGCCTCGGCCGCCGAGTCGATCTGTCTAACTAGGCGGTGTTGCATTTCAATAGGAGGGATTACTATATCGAGGCCTTTCAAGAAGTCATTGTTCAAGATCGGCAGGGTCGTGTAAGGCGCAGTTGCTCTCATCTCGTCCGTCCGCGCCCACAGTTGCCACGCCAGGAACCTGGGAAGAAGGATTTGGTTCGAAATGATGGCAGAGACCTGCTGATTAGAAGAGCAAGGCCTATCAGCGAACGCCACCCTCCCTGCCGTTGCCCCTATCCCAATTACCAAGACACTGCCCGCAGGGAAGCACGGCGCATGCCCTTGATGCACTGCGGCAGCCTTCAACCGCCGCTCAGTAGGAGACAGAGTCAAGAGGGAAGCGAAATCTCCAGGTGTTACCCATTCGACTTCGCCATCTTGAGCGATTAGATGAGCAGCAGAACCACCGGGCGTCGTGCCGGTCTGAACTCGTTTCACCACCCTCCGCAGAGCAACACTTTTGAAGTCTGGGCTCGATGTCTCGGCTCGGCACCTGACAGAGAACCTCGCATCGAGCAGATCGATCAACCGCTGCTTCTTGGTTATGAGGGCGTCTATGCGAGCGGTCTCGACATCAAGGAAGTCCGCAATCGCTCGCTGCTCTGAGGCTCGGGGCCAAGGGATCTGAAGCTGGCGGATCTTTTCTACGGTCAGATGCCCGAATGTGGCCCTATTGCAGAGAACATCCAGGAATCCGCTCGAGTGGATAGACATAAGGGCGTAACGAACAAATCTAAGGTCACCATCGTCTCGTAGGCGGAGCCGATGAAGCGAATTCTGAAAGATAGTTTGGTCAGGCAGTCGGGGGGCGATCTCCGTCCTTCCGACGTCGCCTCCCTCAGCTACTAGGAGGTCACCTTCTCCAACACCGTAGGTTTGCATCTCCTTGGTTCCAGCGAACATCGTAGGCAACTCTGAGAGTTTGGCTAGGACGTTAAGTAACCCAGCTCGCAGATAGGGCACCTCTTGATCCGTTGTGTCCTTTGGAGTGGTTTGCAGCATCTTGCCGAGTGTTGTCTTGCAGACATGGCCTACACGGGCAGGGCGGAATGTTCCGCTGACGATCATTCAGTAACCTCGACGAGGAGCCTTTGGATTTCGGTTTCGAGGGTCTTGATTTCAGCGTCGATTTCTTTAAGAGGGCGGTGTGGTTTGTAGATGTAGAAGTGGCGGGTGAGGGGAATTTCGTAGCCGATTTTGGTCTTGGTGTGATCGGCCCATGCGTCCGGGAAGAATGGGCTGACTTCGTCTTGTATGTGTTGGTCGATGAGTTGGCGGAAGGCCGGGGTCCGCAATCGTTGGGTGGGATCGGGTTCGTAGTTGACAGTGATGTCGAGGGCGGACAGGGGGACGTTCTCGTTGTCCCGCAGCCTGGGGTCGGGTTTTGGAGCCCCATTCTTGGTGGTCCTCGCGTCAGCCCCTGGGTTTCGGACGGTCAGAGCACCAACAATGGCGTTTTCGGTCGGTTTCCCGCCTGTGTCAGCAATGTGCATGGCGGCTTTGACGAGTCGGCGTATTTCTTGCTCCAAGGTTGTCTTGGTGGCGACATGATCCCTCAAGGCCTCGACCAGATTTGAACGAACGTGCTCGCTGAGCTTGGAGATTTTGCGGCCTGCCACGAGGACTGCGAGGGTTTCGTTGGTGATTTCCCAGTGCACCCGGAGTGGGCGTTCGATGGTGATGCGGAGGAACCCGAAGTCTTCGTTGCGGAAGATCTTTGATCGCTTGTTGTTTTCGAAGTCTCCGTAGGTCCGTACGATGTCCGCGATCTGGGCCGATGAGATTTCTTTGCGTTTCGCGCCGAGGCTTTTCCGCATCTTCACGAAGGACTGGCGGGCATCGATGAGCTGCACCTTGCCGCGCCGGTGAACGCTTTTGCGGTTTGTGACGATCCAGAAATATGTGGAGATGCCGGTGTTATAGAACAGCTGGTCGGGAAGGGCGATCACGGCGTCCAGCCAGTCGTTCTCGATTATCCACCTGCGAATCTCTGACTCGCCAGATCCAGCTGCGCCAGTGAACAGTGGGGAACCATTGAACACAATCGCCAGCCGGGATCCGCCGTCTTCGGGTCGTTTCATTTTTGAAATCATGTGCTGCAGAAACAGAAAGCTGCCGTCGTTGATACGAGGCAGCCCTGCGCCGAAGCGTCCGGCGAATCCCATCGCGTCGTGTTCGGCTTTGACGGTGTCTTTGACCTTTTTCCATTCGACCCCGAACGGCGGGTTGGCGAGCAGGTAGTCAAAGGTACGGCCCTGGTGGCCGTCTTCGGAGAACGAGTTGCCATACACGATGTTGGCGGTGGCCTGGGCTTTCAACATCATGTCGGAGCGACAGATCGCGTACGTCTCGGGATTCACCTCTTGGCCGTACACCTCCAAGTGTGCCTGGGGGTTGTATTCCAACAAGTAGTCCTGTGCGATCGATAACATGCCCCCCGTGCCGCACGCCGGATCGAGTAAGGTCTTCTTCACTCCTGGTTTGCCCAGTAGGTCATCGTCCTCGGCGAACAACAGATCAACCATCAACCGGATCACCTCACGCGGGGTGAAGTGCTCACCAGCGGTCTCATTCGACAACTCAGAGAACCGGCGGACCAATTCCTCGTACAGGTAGCCCATCTCCAGGTTCGACACGGTGTCAGGATGCAAGTCGAGATCAGCAAATTTCGAGACCACCAGGTACAGCAGGTTGGCATTGTCGAGGCGGACGATCTGGGCAGGGAAGTCGAACTTGTCGAGGACCTCCTTCGCCTCCGGCGAGTAGGCATGAATGTAAGCTCGCAGGTTGTCCGCCAGATTGTTCGGGTCGTCAAGTAGCCGCTTGAAGTCAAATGGTGAGGTGTTCCACAAACCCTCGATCTCTGTCAACCGATCCAGGACCGGACCGAAGTTCCCCAACTTGTCCTTTACCTGGTGGTGCACCGCCAGCATGTCGTCCTTCACAGGAGCGAGCACACAGTCAAGACGGCGAAGCACCGTAAACGGCAACACCACCCGCCCATACTCAGATTGCTTGTAATCCCCACGCAACAGATCGGCGACCGACCAGATAAAAGCCGCATGGTTGTTGATTGTGTCCTTCGCCATCAGAAAGGAAATTAGCATCGGTGTCGAGCAGTTGTCTCCTCACCCACGACGGATGGAATCAACTTCGGCCTCCTTCGCCGTAGCCGCTTGACGGCACGCTTGGGGAATCTGCCGTCAGTTAGTAGTCCTCGTTGCGGCAACCCCGAGACTATCCCCGAAATTCCTAGACGTGAGCTTGGCTGTTAGGCGGTTACTCCCATTCGAAGTTCCAGTCAATGTGTTTGCCGCTGGCAACGTGCAGGATTGTCCACCCGCTCCTGCCCAGCTCGCTAGTGAGGAGACCCTGAACCTCCGGAGTGAGATCGTTTTCGTCTATACGCACCAGGCGGAATTCTGCTTTATCCTCAATGTGCAAACCCGCATTTTGAAGGTCTCTGCGGCACTCATCCCAATGAGTGTCGATCACCTGCTGGACATGATCGATAATCCGGAGGAACCTATCCGCTAGCCAGACGTGCCTCAGATTCGCTCCGCTCGCGGTCATACCACCACCAGGCGGAGCAATCGCCCTGCCGCGGATCCGAGTGACCACATTAACGTTCTTGCGCCGAAGCTCCTTCCGCTCGCTGTCGGAAATCGAGTCCCCGCTCACGCCTCGAAGCTCATAGGGATCCAGAAGATGGGGCCAATTGTTATCAATGATCTCCAGGTACTTCTGACGGGACCAGCCGTAGTCGTGGGGATCGTGCCGCTGGGGATGCGGCAAGATGTCTATGCAATACACGTCATCGACGGCCACCCAGGCCAACAGAAGCTGGTCAGACCTCTCTACTCGGTTCGCATTCGGAGACAGCTTCTCACCGAGATGGAAGTGGTGAATCCCAAAGTCGTTCAGCATGGGATCTGGCTTGTCAACCTTGGACGCCAGCTTGCTTAAGAACTCTGTGAGGTCCCCCGCTGTCTCGAAACGTTTTTCGATCTCAGCAAACGGCTTGCGGTACCGCTCCTCAAGGGAACCCAACCTGGCTCCCAGTTCAGCCGAATGATGCACCGTACGGGGACGCGGGAAGATCAACTTCGCCCGCGCTCGTAAGTACCGCTCAAACATGTACGAAGAATCCCGTGACCGGTCGAGATCGAACTTGATCCCATGGTCCTTGAAATAACGAACGATTTCGTCTGCGACATCGCTTTCGAAGTCCATTTGAGGCATACGATCTCTCCTGCTGCGGCGGCAGTAGGGCAAAAGACAATTGTATTCGTAGACCTGCTGAATTCGAAGGCCGGAATCATGCATCCGGCTCGAAGAGTCCTCCTTTTAGTCCCCTATGACGGCGGTCTGCCGCCTGTCTACGCCATCGCTTTGTTTGTAGACGTGGGAACCCACATCGACCCAAACCCTCCGGGGGAGCACGCTCTCCCTTCGCAACTATCCTCCGGGGGTGCTCATGGCTCAGGAGATCACCGTCGTAACCGAGACCGACCCGCTCACGCTGTGGGTGTCAGTCGTAGCTGTTGCCGTCGCCCTTGGAGCAACTCTGCTCACTTACCTTCAGGGCAGAGCGATTCGCCAGATTGAGAGCCGGGAGCATGAGTGGGAGGCAGAAGACCGCCGGTCGGCCGCCATTCGGGTGCTTCCCCAGAGCGAGCGATACAGCGAGGAGATATTTGGGGACAACCGTTCGGCGAGGGATACCTGGATCCGGCTCACGAACACCGGTCGGGCAGAGGCTCGTGATGTCGAGTGGTCGGTCACCGACAACGGACTAGAGTTCCACGCCGAGAGATCATCACTCGAGGTGATCCATCCCGGTGAGTACTACGATGTCGCCTACTACAGGGTAATGGGGAACGAGCCAGACCCGGTCTTCACAGTGAGTTGGCGCGACGAGCTAGGACGGCACACGACGGAGCGTATTCTCAGCACCTAGAGGCTGGCAGTCGCCCCACTCCCTCATAGAAGAGACTCAAGGTGTGCGGGGGGCTAGGAGTGAACCATCCCGGCTGTTCAGCCAGGCTCGAGTTAGCGGCCTTCGAGCGCGCAGACACCATCTGAATCAGCATCCGACCATACCACCTCAAGGCCTGGAGCAATGTCTCTCAAGTACGCCTCCGGGCCAATCTTCCGCAAGGCTTCACTGTACGGCAACAGAGTGCAAAACTCGGCCAGTGGCTAACGTCCACTTTGACCAGGGTTCACAGCCTGGTCATGGAAGTCGTTTTCGACGATGTCACCGGCGATCCATAGCTTCGTCCCGCCGCGGACACTTATCACCATTCTGCCAATTTGGGTGAGGCTACGTTTCCCCCGATGACTCAGCATGGCCAATCCGATTGTCCCTAGGGTTGATCGGATTCCGCCAGACGGTAAACCCACGCTCGTGCATCGACTGAGTCCGGCAATGGTTCGTGACCGCCATCCGGAACTGACCGGGTCCACATCTCTTGATTGATAGGCCGTTCAGCCAGGTAGGTTTCAACGACTCGTCGGCTCGCCCCGACGATCTCCTCTAGAAGCGAAGACACGTAGCGCGCCGACAATCCCTCTCGTTCCATCATCGAGTTATCAAAACTACCTACAAGGAGAACCTCCGCGCAGGCGGACAACCGATCCCGAACCTGTTGGTCATCGATGAGCGCACCCTCTCCTACTAGAGTGTGTCGGGCGATGAGAAACCGATGTGGCTCAATTGCGCTCGGCCCTCGAGACAACATCTCTCCTGACAAATTCCTAAGGATCACTAAACACTCGTAAGCGGCGCGATCACTCTTCTCACGACGCCGCTGCTCTCTGTCAGCGCACCTCGCGAGTCTCATTTCCCGCACACTGTCCCGGGCATGCTTTGCATACCAGAGCGTTACAAGAATGAGAACCACTGTGAGGCCAACCCCGATCCAATCAGACAAACCCGGTGGGTTCTCAATGGTTATTTCGGAGTCGGCCGAAAACCAGCTCTCCAACCTAGTAGCCATCCAACTGAAGTCTGCTCAGTTCCATCGCAAACTCATCCGCCACAGCATCATCAATCGACAATTCCAATGTAAACGTGACATAATCAGACTCGCCCGTACTGATTGGTTCTTCGAGCGAGTCCCCGAATGTGACAAGCCTTTGGACGTATTCTCGCATCTGTTCAACAGGCAACCTCATAAAGTCCGCAGCCAGGTTGAATGCAGTCTGAAACTCAGTCGGGACTCGCGCTGAGCGTAAATCCCTGCCCCAGTCCATGCAAGAACTGTATAAGGCGATCGTGCGTTCCGCAAGGTGTTGAATTGCCTGGTCATCACCCGGCTCCCCGATCCGACCAAACGCCCTTTCGACGGACTCCGCTGCGAAGATCCGGTCGATGGACCCAGAGAGCGCCGTGGCATCCGGGAAGGCTTCCTTGAGCTTCTTGATGGCATCCCACTCCGATAGTGGATCGCCGGTCAATGCAGCATAGCGGAGTAGATGATCTCGGTACGAGCCTTCAAGGTCTCGCATCCCAAGGAACAATACTCCCGCATACAGGAGGTACTCCCAGCCATCCGGCCGCTCCCGACGCACCACCGCCAAGGTGTCGCGTGTCCTCGGAGTTAGGTAACTCCTCTTCCCACCTTGCTCAGCATCTTCGATCAACTTTCGTCTACTCCTTCCTCGCGGGCGTCTGTGGCCTCGGGCTCACTTTCGGAGAGATCTATGGCCTGGGCCTCAATCCTGTACGCACCTAGAACAGTCACGTTCTCGCTGTACTCACCGTGGGTGATCATGCGATAGTACTCGCCAGCGAGGGCCTGTTCGTGGCTTGTCGGCTCAAGTTCCACCCATTCGATCATACGAGCAGTACCTTCTTGGAAGACAGGGTGAAGTGCCTCTGCTGCACTGCGTGCTGATGAGAGAGCTGACCTGTGAGACGACTCATCAACGGTGAATCCTTCTTCGGTGCGCAGTCGAAACAGTACGGCTGCACGGGAAGCGCGTAGGAGTTCAGCCAGGAATCTGTCCCATGCTTTGAGATGCAGCGATTCGGCTAGTTCGACGCCAGTCCCTGATGCAATCGTCAGCAACTCATCGTCGGAGGTTGGCCACATTCGAGACGTGCCCAGCTTGAGGCTGCTTACGGGGAGAATACGGCCCCCTAGTCTGAAAACGACGAAGGTGCGGAAGGCGAGTTGGGTTGCCATCTCTGGAGATAAGTACTCAATGAGGGTGCCGGGCGCCGGGTCGTCGCTATCGCCTGGGATAACTACAGCCCACCAGTCGGTTAGCAGGCGTGCGGACTTTAGATCTTGGTGCCCAATTCTCTTTATTTCGAGGCCAGTGATTGCATGGAGAGCTTCTGTCAGGGCCGCGTGTTCGGCTTGGTACCCGTTCGAAGTTGCCTCGCTTACTAGGTCTTGGGCTACGTCCAGCCAGGATTCCGAGCGGCCTTTTCGAGGTGGCCGGGAGGGGCCGTCCTCTCTTGCGGCTTCTACCAGCAAGAGATCAGCAAGTAGTTCAAGCATCTCGTCGAGTGCCCTCGGCAGCGGATCGCCAATCGTCGAGAGAACCGGAACGCCGCTTTGGCGAGCCTCAACAAGCCGCTTGACGGCTGTTCTGCACCGTGCGGCAAAAAGAATCTTCTGCTGCTGGTCTGGTGATGTGGCGGCGGCGATGTCCCGAACGACAGTAAGGGCATCCTTTAAACCATCCTTCGGTCTTCTACCCGATGGGTCCTCATCTTGACCGGCAGGCTCACCCGGTAACGCAGCAAGTGCATCCAAGAGCGAACTGATGAGCGTGAGCGCCCGGCTTCGGCGTCCCGGGTTGTGGTGAGGATTGATAAGCCAGGCAACCGGGTCATCCCGCAAAGCAAGCAACTGAGCGGAAGCCTCGGCAAGCACCCGCAGAGGCTGGGTCCAATAGCGGGAAGCTAGCAGCAATCGACCTGCTTGCAGGACGTTGGCATTCCCGGCTGTCTGAGGCGATCGCGGCAGGTTAGCCCGGGGAATACGCTTGTGGCCCGGCTCCATGCCATTGACCGCGTAGCGATCCCCACCAGGAGTCAGAACGACTACTTCGGCAATGTCTGCTTCCGGGCACAGGTCGAGGATGGCCTGGCAGGTTTGTACGCTTCGATCGTGGAGTTCTTCCTCATCCTCTGGTACCAGAAGGCGCAGGGAAACCAGCTTTCCGTCTGTTTCATGGCTTGTGTAAGCACCGATGCAATCCGGGAGGTTGGTACCCAGGATTTGCACCCGGTCGTGGAGGCTCCCGAACACGTCTTCCAGCTGACCGGTGGCATCCGCGGGAGCTATGGCTCTCAGCGTCGCGGACAACCGAGCAAGTGTCTCAAGTGGGGCTCCGGCGAAGTGCTCCCAAATTCCATCAGGGGTCACATTCGGAACAGATGCGGACCCTTCTAGCGACTCGAGCCAATCAGCGGCCTCGTCGGCAGTTCCACGAAGAGCGATATCGTGAACCGCATCCTGGGACAATGCCGTCACGCACGCGTCCCGGAGAGACGGTGGCCGAGGCGGCAGGGCAGCCGCGATCACCCGCATATGGGAAAAACCAGGGATAGCCGTTGTCAACTCCTCAAGTCCTATCCCCGCGAAACGACTCGGGTAGGCGAAAAACAGCACCGTCCAGGGATCGAGACTGCTGGGCCGGAGGTCCTCAATGACTTCGAGACAAGCACGGGCGTGTACGAAAGCGTCGGCCATTGCCAGACTCCTCACCAGCCGTACCGCATCGCGGGCGCAGATACCGGACGAAGTCAGAATCTGGGACACTCCCTCTGCGGCAGGCAACATGTCCTCACCCAGCCGGGCATACACCTCGACAATCCGGCAAGCGTCTTCCACAGGCAGGTGCTCGACGAGACGCCGAACGGTAATTGACACAGGCGGAGGCGGAAACTGGTGCAGGTAGTCGCGGGCAACCCCGGAACGCAGCTCATGCAAACCCTGCCAGCGATCACCGTCACCCGCTATCACGAGATGCTCTCGGTCGAGCACGAAAAGGGCAGAACCTAGGTCACGGCCTGGTAGCAACGACTCCAGAACATCCGCCGGGATCGCCACGCCAGCGGAGTGGGCGGTTGCCACATAGCGAAGAACCTCCCTCTCGGTCTGCCGGTCTTCGGTGAAACGGGCCGCGACCTGATCCTCAACTACCTGCTTGAGGCGACGGCCCGTCAGCAACATTGAGAGGAATTCCATGAGCAGGCCTTCCGACACCTCGAGAGCTTCGGTGACGTCCACGACCGTCTGGACGCCACGACCAGCCAGGGCCCCGGCTATCCTTTCTGCCAGTTGACGATCGAGGGTCGGATCTACAACCGTAGTACGACCCACCGCCAACTGCGGTTGGTAGTCCTCCTCCCGGCAGGCACCCAACAACAGCACCCCTGGCTTGTCGATGAACTCTCGCGCCAGTTCAGCCCATCCCGCGGCGGCAGGTCGGCCCAAGTTGTCGGCACAAAGCAGCAACGGAAAATGTTTGGAGGGTTCCTGTAACCGGATCCACCTTGTCAGCGTCGGGACATCATCGGGCCGCAACCGCAGAAGCCTATATGGACGCATGCTCCCTGCCAGCGTCTGAGCGGTGCGCCACATCAGGGCCGATTTGCCAACTCCTGATGGTCCGATTAAAAGAGCCGAATGATGTTCCTCCAGTGCCTCCACGATAACTCGAACCTCGGCAGGTCGAGGAAGGTCCAGATCAGCCGCGATGTGAGCCGGTAGAACATCGACACCAGCCAGGAACTCGACGACTGACAAGTCGGCCTTCACACTGAAGTCCACAGGTTCGACTATCCCACAACCTATTGCGCCGTCCAGACTGTCGACATCCACCGTTTCGACGACCCGTGTCGCGACTGTTTCCACATCGTGCGGCCTCAGGGAGTGGGCTGTTTCGGGAGTAGTCGTCCGTTGGCGTATGGCGGTTTGGGTGACCTTCTGTATCAGACGCGCGTGTACCAGAGTGGCAACAGACGGCCGGTTGCCGACAACCGGCAGTTCTTCCAGCTTCAGCCGAGTGCGTTCGATCACCCAGGGCTCTACCTGCACAATGTGGGTGCGGGACAGGATATTCATAGGATCGGCAAAATCGGATTCGAGAAGGCTTACAAGTCTCCGGACATCAATGTGGTCGAGAGATTCTGCTACCGATCTGTTCCAACCGGTCGAGGCCAGACCGCTACGGAGTTTCGCGTTAGTCACCAGGGCGAATCGGCAGTCCCGATCCTCGGTCAGGATTGCCCTCTTTTTCTGTAAGGCCTCCTTAAGGTCGGAACGTCCGATACGCCCCGAAGGTGAGCGTTCCTTCACCTGGATCAAGACCCGGGCGGAGTCTCGCAGTTCAACATCGATGTCTTCGAATCCCTCAGGCACTGCGCCCGCAACCGGCAGCCCGCCGACCAGCCCATCAACAAGCAACTCAGCCGTTACCGCTAGCTGAAAACTTACGCCCGCGATGTTGTGGGCCCCCTTGCGACTCCAATGCTGTTCAGGAACGAAACCGTTACTAGGGGCGGCGTCCTTCACTCACCTAATCCTTCTGTTCACGCCAACAGGCCTCCCTGTCGCATCATCCTGTAGATCGGGGCCGCGTCCCAGCAATCCTGTCCCTCTGCATAGAAACCACAAACCCTCGAAAACAGCACCCAGCCCACGATATTCTAGAACAACCCAGCCTCCTGCCTCAGCCTTTAGGCAGAGCCCAACAGTCCTACCTTGCCAAGTCACGGGACACGACACCAACCCATTTGCCGGTATTTTGACTGATGACCACACCAACTAAATGGTCTATGACCTGGGATAACACCCATCCACTGGGTGGATCTGAAATGACCGACAGGATCTCGGTTCTGTGCCCCCCGGTTAGTCCCGCACCAATCTTCCGACACATCTCATGGCATTTACGGTGGGAACGGCTCGTTGTTCGTCCCACGGTGGTCTAATATCCGACAGGCGGCGGGCACGAGTCTGTTCCAGCATAGAGAAGTGGTCGGCCCGTGTGGTGTGGTCCGGAGGGTGAGACCCCGTGCGAGCTGTGTTGGGTGGAGACCTTGGCCGTTCATCTTTCTGCGGTATGGCAGGTTGGGCCAGCAAGAGTAGGACTACCGCCGATAATCGGGGCACGGCAGACTTGTACCAGTGCGGGTGTCCGGGGTACCTAGTCTCGGTTAAGTTTCTCGACATGCGTTCGTGACCCTTGCTGTGGAAGACTGCGCTAGGGAACGAGACAGGCCGGCACCGGGACGACTTGCCGAGGGCCATGGATCCGAGGGCGTACGTGGGGCTACCCCCTGTCCGATCTGAGGTCGCAAGGGTATGCTCGATAACCATGACGATCTCCCGCAATACGAAAGTTGACTTGGATCACCTCGTCGCGGACATGCTCGAAGCAGGACCCGATGAGGTTTCCTGCCCGTCGCGACTGCCTCAGTCCGACTTTGACCGTATTCAGGACATCATTCGGAGAGTCATCAGAATGTATCACCCCGTAGAGCGCAATGTGCCTTGGCAACCGGGACCCCGGTCAATGAGCGGAGTCACCTTGATGGCACTTATCAAGAACCGTGACTATCGGGCCGCCGACGACTACCTTGTTGTCAAGGGTAGTTTCCTTCCCGCCTAAGCATCCGAAATCGTGATGTGGCCCTCCGCCGCCTTTGAGGGTGAGGTGTGGAGGCATTGCCAGTCCGACTACGACCGCTCAGTGCCGAGGTGCTCGGGGGCATGGAGAAAGGTTTCAATCCTCCTGGGATTCCGTCCGTCCATCTCTGACGGTTAGCCGGAGCGACAGGCGAACGTCGTCCCAAGGGAACGGGTACCCACAACCACCGGGTGGATCCAGGCTTAGACATTATCGGTATCAAAAGTGCTAGACCGAGTTCATAATCCTGTGACCTGGGATAACAGCCCTGTTTTTGGTGCCCGGGGTGGGACTTGAACCCACACGCCACGAAGGACACTGGATTTTAAGTCCAGCGCGTCTGCCATTCCGCCACCCGGGCCCGGCTCTGAAAGATTGTAGGTGGGGGTGGGTTCAAGGCATCCCCAGAGAAGCTGGGGCGCGTTCACATTCGCTCGCGTAGAATCCGGATATTCACTTCCGAGCCCCCGTAGTATGATCAGCCCCTGACAGACCGTGGAGGGAATCAGGGAAACGGACCGGGAGGTCATAGTGAAAAAGGTGTTCATCTACTGGGACAACTCCAATATCTTCATCAGCGCTCAGCAAGTCGCCGAGGAGAGAGAGGGCCCGGACGCTCGCTACCGGATGCGGATACATTTCCGCAACCTGCTGACCCTGGCTCGCGGCGGGCGACCTATCGAACACGCCATGGCGGTGGGCTCCATCCCCCCCGAGCTACGACATGTCTGGAACCGTTTGGAGGACGAAGGCGTCGGAGTTCAGCTATTCGAGAGAGGGGCTATGGGAGGCCGGGAGCAGGCGGTGGATCACGCGCTCCAAACCGCGATGCTGCGCGACGGATACGATTACAACGGCAACCCCGGGATCGCGGTGCTGCTCACCGGTGACGGCGCTGGCTTCTACGATGGCTCGGGATTCCACGCCGATTTGGAACGTATGCACAGCCGGGGATGGGAAATCGAGGTTCTGTCCTGGCAGCACAGTTGCAACACCCGTATGAAGAGATGGGCGGAGGAGAACGGGCGGTTCGTGGCGTTGGACGACTACTACGAAAACGTAACCTTCCTAGAACCGCCAGCACCGGGCCGACCGATCGGAGTGCCGCGTCATGCAGAACCGGTCAATCTAGAGAGACGTAGCTGAAAGGGCGCCCAACCCGCCTTGCGCCTCAGTTCGGCGGTAGCGCTCCATTGGGTGATGGTTGCTCATGGGGAGAACGAGGACGACCTAGAGGGCTGCTGGTGACGAGACCGTACCGACTGCCTGCGGCCGAACACCCGGACGGGCCTACCAAGTTCGACTGTGATAAGGAACCCTTGCATCCTTACCACAGTCTTTCAAGGAGGATGATGCTTGCGAAGCTAACTGCCAAAAACCAGATAACTCTTCCAAAGGCTGTCATGGCCAGCTTTGAGGGTGTGGAGTATTTCGATGTGACCACCGAGAGTGGCCGGGTGGTGCTGACGCCGGTGCGTCTTGGACGGCCTGACGCGGTGCGGACGAAGGTGACTGAACTGGGTATCTCCGAGGCTGATGTGGCTCAAGCCGTGGCATGGGCTCGCCAAGGCTGAATGCGACGCTGCGCTTGGTGTTCGACACCAATGTGCCGCTCTCCGCTCTCCTCTTTCCATCTGGTGCGGTTACCTGGGTGCGCACCGCATGGCTAACCGGCGCGGTGGTACCGGAGTCGTGATCCCTTCAAAGGGAGGCGATGAGACCGTCCAGCAGATCGGATTCGGAGATCAGGATCTCGGGGCAGGCCAGGCGCCGGAGGGATTCGTGGGCGATCACCGCACCGGCTAGGACCACCGGGGCTCGGGCGGGGTCCAGGGAAGGGATGGCGGCCGTCTCCGGGATGGTCAACTTTGCCAGTTCGGCCAGAAGAATCGCCATTTGAGCGGACGTGATTGACGAGTGGTGGACGCGCTTGCGATCATAGGTCTCCAGCCCCAGGGCGATCGCCGCCAGGCTGGTCCAGGTGCCGGCCACTCCCACCACCCTGGAGCGGAGGGGAAGACTCACCTCTCCCAACACTTCGGCGGCCTGGGCGAAGGCTGCCTGGAGTTGTGAACGGGGCGGCGGGCGGTCCGGGAGCACCGATTCGGTCATTCGCACCGATCCGAGTTGGAGGCTGACTCCCTCAACCATCCCCTCCCGGTTGCGCCACACGAACTCGGTGGACCCCCCGCCGATGTCCACCACCATGCAGTTATCCGGGTCGGGCAACTCCCCCACCGCCCCGGTGAATGCCAGGCGGGCTTCTTCCTCTCCTTCTATGTTCTCGGGCCGAAATCCCAGCGCCTTCTCTGCGCGGTCCAGGAACAACTCCCGGTTGGCGGCGTCCCGCACGGCGGAGGTGGCGACGGCTCTGCCGGCGGTTACCTCCCATTCGGTGATCAGTTTTCCATAGCGTTCCAGGGCCGCAACCGTCCGGGCCATGGACTCCTCGGCGAGTCCCGTCTGGCTCAGGCCCCTGCCCAACCCGGTCACCGTCTGCCAGCGTCCCACCTCTCCCTCGGGGGAGACCACCAGCAGTCGCGCCGAGTTGGTGCCAATGTCCACCGCCGCCTTGTTCAACGCGCCCTCCATTCGGGGTTGGCCGCCGGACCCTCGAGGGAGGAGAGCACGCAGGGAAGTCGGCAATCGAGGGGCTCCACCCGGGACGCGGTCCACTCCCCCACCGGATTGTCGTTTCCGGCCCGGTGGTCGGCGTAGTGGGCATGGAGACACTTCACCCCCTTCCGGGAACCGGCCACCCCGCCGGTCGGACGGGGTCGGGCGGTGGCGGGAAGATCGGAGTCCCGCTGGGTCGCGTAGCGGAGATGGGCTTCTCGGAGGCGGGCGCCGAAGGACGGGTCGCGCTCCGAGCGGGCGTCCATGGCCTTCACTCCGCCGTCGGCCTCGATCCGCGACACCCTCTTGACGGCCAGGGGGCAGGTGAGCCAGTAACGGGTGGGAAACGGGGTCCCGTCGTCGAGGAGGGGCGGGATCTCAATCACCACGGGGAGTCCCAGGTGGCAGACCGAGACCACCGACGAGTCGGACCGGGGAGGCCGGCCGATCTGTATGGCCACCAGACGGCGATCCGCCCGATACCCGACGGTGTCCATCAGGAGTCGGCGGACAGATCGCTCCCGCTGAGATAGCTCCACCATCGCGAGTACCAGGGCTCTGCCTCGATCATCTCGGCCACCGGTTCCTGATCCTCCGCGGAGGTGTCCGGTGCGGGGTCGCGGGGGGACACCACGACGAAGGCGGTCTCTCCCTCCCTGACGTATCCCAGTCGCTCCCGGGCCAGCCTCTCTATCTCCAGGGGTGTGTGGAGAGCGTCCAGTCGCTCCTCCAGTTCGGTGTTCTGTTCCACCAGCACGTCCAGTTCCTCGGAGTACTCGGCTATCCTGGTGCTCTGCTGCTCGAGACTGTCCAGGAGGGGCACCGAGTAGACGGTGGCGCCCGCCGCCAGGATGGCGGCGCCCGCGAACCACAGCCACCGGGTCCTCCACGAGGACTTGGGCTTCCGGGGGGCCTCCTCCTCGCTCATCGTCCCATTCCTTCCCACCCGCCGAAGCGCGCTCCGGATCCCAGTTCCTCCTCGATGCGGAGCAACTCGTTGTATTTGGCGGTCCTCTCCGACCGCGCCGGCGCTCCGGTCTTGATCTGGCCGGCGGCGGTGCCGACCGCCAGGTGGGCGATGAACGGATCCTCGGTCTCACCGGAGCGATGGCTGACCACCCGGGTGTATCCGGAGCGCGAGGCTCTCTCCATGGTGCTCAGGGTCTCAGACAGGGTGCCGATCTGGTTCACCTTGATCAGGATCGAGTTGGCCACCCCTCTCCTGATTCCCTCGGCCAGGATCATCTCGTTGGTGACGAAGAGGTCGTCGCCGATCAACTGGGTCCGATCGCCCACCTCTCGGGTGAGCATCTCCCATCCCTCCCAGTCGCCCTCCGCCAGGCCGTCCTCCACCGAGACCAGCCCGTAGTCGTCGACCAGGCCGGACAGGTACTCCACCATCCCCTCCGCGGGGAGTTGTCGTCCCTCGAGGTGATAGCGGCCGTCCCGGTAGAACTCGGAGGCGGCCACATCCAGCGCCATGCCGACCTCGCGGCCCATGCGACAGCCGGCCTTTTCCACCGCCCTTCCCAGGATCTCCAACGCGGCCCGGTTGGAAGGAAGGTCGGGAGCGAAGCCGCCCTCGTCGCCTACGTTCACCGACATGCCCTCCGCGCTCAGGATTCCCTTGAGGGTGTGGTAGATCTCCACGCCGGCCTCCAGCGCCTCCTCGAAGGTGGGGTACCCGGCCGGGACCACCATGAACTCCTGTATCTCCAGGCCGTTGGAGGCATGCGCGCCGCCGTTGATCACGTTCAGCAGGGGAACGGGCAGGATCCGGGCGGTGGGTCCTCCCAGATACCTGTAGAGCGGAAGTCCCCCGGACGCAGCGGCCGCTCGGGCCACCGCCAGGGAGACCGACAGGATGGCGTTGGCGCCCAGCTTCTCCTTGTTGGGGGTGCCGTCCAGGTCACACATGGCCTGGTCGACACCCATCTGGTCGAGAGCGTCGCGTCCCACCACCTCCGGGCCGATCAACCGGTTGACGTTGTCCACCGCGGTGCGGACGCCTTTTCCGGAGAGTTCCGTCCCGCCGTCACGCAGTTCCAGGGCTTCCCGGGAACCTGTGGACGCGCCGGAAGGGACGGCCGCCCGACCCCGGGCGCCGCCGGCCAGGCGCACCTCGGCCTCCACGGTGGGAAACCCCCGGGAGTCGAAGATGCGGCGCGCGTCGACCGCCTCGATAGTGGTGGAGCCCATTGGTGGGAAACGCTACCAGCAGACGGGCGGATTTCTGAGGACTATCGGCCCAGCTTGGCCCTCTCCCAGCGTTCCTCCAGTTGATCTACGGTCAGGCCCTCGAGGGGACCCTCGGCCTCCATTGCCCGGAACCTGTCTGCGAAGCGGGCGATGGCCCGCCGGAGGGCGGTCTCGGGATCGATGGAGATGTGGCGGGCCAGGTTGACGGTTGCGAACAGGAGATCACCCAACTCGGCCTCGGCGGACTCCCGATCCGAGAGGACTTCCCGCAACTCTTCCAACTCCTCTGCGACCTTGTCCGCCACCGGGGAAGGCTCCTGCCAGTCGAAGCCCACCTGGGCGGCGCGGCGTTGGATCTTGGCGGCCCTGGCGAGAGCGGGCATGGAGCGGGGGACTCCGTCGAGGAGCGATGCGCCCTCGGGCCGGGGCTTCTCCTGTCGTTTGATCTGCTCCCAGTTGGCCTTGACCTGCTCGGCGGTGTCGGCGGTCACGTCGGAGAAGACGTGGGGGTGGCGGCGCACCAGCTTCTGGCGGAGACCCTCAGCGACGTCCTCGATGTCGAATATCTGTGACTCGCCGGCTATGGAGGCATGAAACAGCACCTGCATGAGAACATCGCCCAACTCCTCGCTGACCTCTTCGAATGCCATCCAGTCGGGTTCGGGGGCCGTCGCGTCCTGGCGTCCCGCGTCCAGGGGGAGGGCGGCCAGGGCCTCGGCCAGCTCATGGGTCTCCTCCATGAGGTTCTTGACCAGGCTGTGGTGGGTCTGGCGGCGATCCCAGGGACACTCCGCGCGCAGGCGATCCATCACCTCGGCCACTCCCGCCAGGCCGGTGGGACCGGCGTCCACGAAGAGGGAGGTGCGGGGTCCTGCCAGCATCGGGTCCACCTGTGCCGCCGGGGAGCGGAGCACCCGCGCCTCCGGGCCGGCGAGGTCGATGAGCACCGCCACCTCCGGGTCGCCGGCGATGCGGGTGAGTCGTGCGCAGAAGTCGGCCAGCCCGGCGGGGGTGTCTAGCGCTCCCACCAGGGTGGGTCCGCGGAGGAAGAGCGGCGAGGGCAGCCGATGGGCGTTCAGGACGGTCAGGCCTGCGTCCAGGGGGTCGATGCCCAATGCCTCCAGGGCCGCGTCCAGGAAGGACTCGGCGGGATGCACGGTCACCTCCATGCCGTTCTCGGTGGCGAGAGCCTTGATCATTCCCACGGCTCTCTCGCCCACCAGGGGACTGCCCGGGGTCACGTAGGCCACGGGTTGGGATCGGGCGGCCTCCACCACCCGGGAGGCGATGGCCCGGTAGACCGATTCGAAGTCGTCGCACTCTCGGTAGAGATCGTCACAGCCGGTGACCGGGCGGAGGGCGGCCAGTTCCCGAACCGCGGGGTGATCCATGGTGCGCGCTATCACGCGGCGGGACGGCTCGCAGAGGATCTCCGTCACCTGCGGCGGGACCCGGTCGAGACCGCCGGGGCCCAACCCCATCACCACCAGGCTCAAGAGGGAAGCAGGACCTGTGGCCTGGGCTCGGTCGTCCATCTCCCGTACTGCGGTTCGACGTGCACGTCGGATTCGGCCGCGGCTTTCAGGAACCACTCCTCGATCAACACGCCTCGGCGTTGCTCACCCAATCCCGACCGGATCTCGTCCTCGTGGTCGGCCAGCACCGGATCCTCGCGTTCGGTGACCACCAGCACGTGATGGCCGAAGAGCGACTCCACCGGACCGTGGGGAACCCCCACCTCGGCGATGGCCACCGCCTCTGCGAATTCGGACACGTAGGCGCTTGCCGACTGGCAGTCCAGAGCGCCCATGGTCTCCGAGGCGTTCGGTTCGACGGAGAGTTCGGCGGCGAGCGCTCCGATCTCCTCTCCGGCCAGGGCTCTCTCCAGGACCGCCTCGGCCTCCTCGCGGGTGTCGACCAGGACATGGGTGGCGCAGACATTGGTCAGCTCCAGCCGCCTCGTCTCGAAAATCTCCTCCACATCCTCGGCGGTGATCTCCCCCTCCCGGGCGGCCAGTTCCTCGAACACGAGGTTGATCGTCTCCTGGGTGGCGATGAACAGCCGAACCAGGTGATCGGTCATGCCCTCCTGGGTCAGGGCTGTCTGGTAGTCGCCGTGGAGTTCCACCAGGTCGGCTCTGACGACCTCGTACCTCTCCTCGAGAATGGTCTTGAGCGGGTCCCGGTCGGGGTGGATTCCGAACTCCTCGTCGGCCTTGGTGATCACCACCTCGGTGACCACCAGGCTGTGCAGGCGGTTCAGGAACTCGAATCGGTCGATGATCTCTCCCTGGTCATCGAGCACGTCTCCGCCGACCAGGTCCTCGGGTCCTTCGATGTCGGCCATGTAGATGGAGTTGTCGTTGACGGTGGCCACCAGGTCTCCCTCGCTGGTGCAGGCGCCGGCCACCAGAAGGAGGGCCAGCAACAGGATTCCGGGACGTGTCCATCCCGGCGGAGAAGGGCTTTGCATCATCTAGATGGTATTGCGGCGCGAGAGCCTTCCGGCCGCATTGGGGGCCCGGCCGGGGGAGGCCACATCTCGCGGATGAAGCCCAGCACGCCCCGAAGGAGCGGTCGGGGGGCGGGGATGAAGAGGACCTGCGCGTCGGGCTGGTAGAAGGAGCCCGGCGCCAGTCGCTGCGCTCTCACCCGCTGTGACTCCCGGAGGCTCACTCCCGAGAGCCGCACCTCGTTTCTGATGCCCATCACCTCGGCGATCCCCACCCGCAGGCACTCGACGCGGAGGGCCGCCACTCCCGAAAGCGCCCGCGCTCCCGCCGGCAGGGGACCGTACCGGTCCTTCCAGCCGGCCACCACCTCGTCGACCTCCGACTGGGTGGAGGAGGAGGCCAGGCGCCGGTATGCCTCCAGTCGCAGTCCCTGGTCGGAGACGTAGTGGTCGGGCAGGTGGGCGTCCACCGCCAGGTCGATCCTCACCGACGGTGTCTCGGACTCGGCGTCGACGGTTCTCCCCTCCAGTTCTCCCACCGCCTCGGCGACCAGTTCGGTGTACAGGTCGAGTCCCACCGCCTGCAGGTGGCCCGACTGCACCCTGGAGAGTATCGACCCCGCTCCCCTGATCTCCAGGTCCCGGAAGGCGACGTCGAACCCGGCGCCGAAGTCGGTGGCCCGGCCGATCGCCTGGAGACGCCGGTGGGCCGACTCGGAGAGGACCTCGTCCACCGGGTGGAACAGGTAGGCGTAGGCGCGCTGGTGCGATCTTCCCACCCGGCCGCGCAGCTGGTACAACTGGGCGAGCCCGATCCGGTCGGCACGTTCGACTATCAGGGTGTTGACCTGCGGCAGGTCGAGGCCCGACTCGATGATGGTGGTGGACACCAGGACGTCGTAGCGACGGTTCCAGTAGTCGATCATCACCTGCTCCAACTGAGCCTCGGACATCTGTCCGTGCGCCACCGCCAACCGGGCCCTGGGGACCAGATCGGCCAGGCGAGCCAACACGTGGTCGATGGACAGCACCCGGTTGTGCACGTAGAAGACCTGTCCCTCCCTGAGCAGTTCCCGGCGGATGGCCATCGACACGGTCTGTTCGTCGTGGGGCCCCACGAAGGTGAGGATGGGACGCCGCCCCCGGGGGGGGATCCTGATGTGGGAGACGTCGCGGATGCCGGTGAGGGCCATCTCCAGGGTACGGGGAATGGGTGTGGCGGTGAGGGTGAGGACATCCATCCCCACCTTCATCTGCCGGAGGGCGTCCTTGGCGGCCACGCCGAAGCGCTGCTCCTCGTCCACCACCAGGAGGCCTAAGTCGCGGAACCGCACGTCTCGCGACAGCAGGCGATGGGTCCCCACCACCACGTCCACCTCGCCCGAGGCGATTCCGGCCACCACCTTGCGGGCCTGGCCGGGGGTGAGAAAGCGCGAGAGCACCGCCACCTGGACTCCGTGGGGAGAGAGCCGCTCGGAGAAGGTCTGGTGGTGCTGCTGGGCCAGGATCGTGGTGGGACAGAGCACCGCCACCTGCTTTCTGTCCATCACCGCCTTGAAGGCGGCTCTCACCGCCACCTCGGTCTTCCCGAATCCGACGTCGCCGAAGATCAGCCGGTCCATGGGCCGCGGCGACTCCATGTCCGCCTTCACGTCGGCGATGGCGCTCAGCTGGTCGGATGTCTCCTCGAAGGGGAAGGCCGCCTCCAACTCCTCCTGCCAGGGGGTGTCGGGACCGAATGGGAACCCGGCGGCCGACGACCGGGCGCGGTGGAGGGACACGACCTCCTCGGCCACCACCTGCACCTCGTCCTTCACCCGCTCGCGGGTGGCGGCCCAGTCCTTTCCGCCCATCCGCGACAGTCGGGGCGCCTCGCCGCCGGTGTAGCGGGTGATGAGCGAGAGTTGGTCGACCGGCACGTAGAGACGGTCGCCGCCGGCGTAGGCCACCAGCAGGTAGTCCCGTTCCACGCCGAGCATCGATTCGGAGACCAGACCCTCGAATCTCCCTATGCCGTGCTGGTAGTGGACCACGTAGTCACCGGGAGAGAGGTCGCGGGTGCCCACCGCCGTCCTTCTTGCTCTCGGGGGTGCGCGGTGTGCGCGTTGTCTGCCTATCAGCTCCCGCTCGCCCAGGACCGCCACCGCCGGTGACTCCAGGACGAAGCCCCGGCGGATGCCGCGGGGGATGATCGCCGACGCTTCGTCGGCGACGCTGTCCCGCATCGGGATGGCGAAGCCCTCCTCGGACAGCACCGTCTCCCATCTCCTGGCCGCGGCGGCGCCCTCGATCGCCACCACCACCCTCACCTTCTCAGAACGCAGGCGCGAGAGCCAGGCCGCTATCGCGGCTCCGTCACCCGGAGGCGCTCCGAGGCCTCGCACTCCCAGCACCTGATCGGAGGGTCCCATCGGCACCGAAGGCATCTGGAGAGCCGGACGGTGCGACACGGCTTCCTCCAGGGACTGGTACAGCCGGGGGCTCCCCTCGGGTATCCGGGCGCCGCCGGACCAGGTCTCGGAGAGGTCGCCTGCCAACTCCTCCTCCTCGGACACCAGGCGGCGGGAGCGACCTATGGAACGGGTCGGATCCGCCACCACCACCAGGGCGTCGGAGCCCGCCCGATCCAGAAGACAGTCTCCGGAAGCCACCCACGGCATCCACGACTCCATGCCCTCGAACATCTGGCGTTGGGCCAGGCGGTCCCAGACGTCGGCAGCCCAGGGGTGGGTGGACAGGAGCTCCGCCGCCCGGTCCGCTGTTGCCGTGTCGGGACGGAACTCCCGGGCCGGGTAGAAGGAGGCGCTATCGCCGTGTTCATCCGAGCGCTGCGTCGAGGGGGAGAAGAACCTGATCTCATCCACCTCGTCTCCCCAGAAGTCGAGCCTCACCGGGCGTCCCCCGGCCGCCGGGTAGGCGTCCACGATGCCGCCCCTCACGGCCATCTCCCCCGGCGACTCGACCCTGGCCACCCTCTCGAATCCCAGGGCGGAGAGAGAGGCGGCGACTTCGGTGGGAGAGGTGGACTGGCCCCGGGTTATGACCAGGGGGGAGGGATCCGAGGGGCTCACTCGTTGGGTGGCCGCTCGGACCGAGGCCACCAGGACCTGCCCCGGGGAGGGGTGGGAGAGGGCATGGACCGCCCGGCAGCGACCGGACATGGTGGCGACATTCGGAGAGACCCGCTCGAAGGGGAGGGTCTCCCAGGCGGGCACCGGGAGGACATCGGCGCCGAACAGCGACAGGTCGTCTGCCAGTTCCTCGGCCTCCCGCTCCTCGGGGACGACCACCACCAGCGGAGTTCGGCTCCGTCGCGCCAGCGCCGAGAGCGCCACGGCGCGCGCTTCCGGGGCCACCGCCCATCGTCCCGGGGGTGTCGGGAGGAGGGCCGGAGGCCAGCTGTCCAACAGTGATGAGAGCGGCGTCGAAGCCAAGCCCCAGCAATGTTAGGGCCGCCGGAGGTCTAGGAGGTCGGGTTGATGAGCCCTTCTTGTCTGTACCAGGCCACGAGTTTGGCCAGGAACTCCTCGGGACCGATGTAGGACATCCCGAGTTCCCGGACCGCGCGGGTGCCGTCGTAGCGGTGGCCGTGACCGATGATCCGCACCGTCTCCCGGCAGAAGGGGGGCTGTCGGCCCAGCAGGCGCCAGGCGGCCTCTATGCCCGCTCCCGCCGCGAAGGCCACCGGCCGGGGCAGGTACCGCATCTTCAGGGTTCGGCCCAGTTGCTCTTCCAGAATCCGGATCGCCTCCCGGATCCGCAGGGTGAAGGAGTTGAGAACGTAACGACGGCCCGGTTGTCCCCGGGAGGCTGCCAGCAGATGCCCGCGGGCGCAGTCGTCGATGTCCACGATGCTCACCCAGGTGTCCATCATGACCGGGAGGCTGCCGTTGACCACGTCCAGGAGTAGTTTTCCGGTTCCGGTCTTCCGACCCGGTCCCTGGACCGAGGAGGGATTGACGATCACCAACTCCAAGTTTCCCGCCTCGGCGACCATCGCCTGTTCCGCCAGGTGTTTGGAGCGGCCGTAGTGGGAGAGATAGCTTCCCCGGTGGGTGGTGTTTTCGTTGCCGATCTCCCCTCTTCGCTCGCCCATCACCATCGCCGAGGAGGTGTAGACCACCCGGCGCACCCCTGCCTTGCGGGCCGCCCGCATCACATTGACGGACCCGTCCACGTTCACCTCTATCAGTTCCTGCGGCCGCCGGGGGCACGTCACGTTGAGCCCAGCCACGTGGTAGAGAAGATCGACCCCTTCGAAGGCGGGCGTCAGGGTTTCGGGATCGGTGATGTCGCCGCTTACGGGGGCCGCGCCCAGCTTGGAGACCTGCGCTGCGCCTTCCTCGGAGCGCACCAGGGCGCGGGGCCGATCTCCCTGTTGGGCGAGGTGACGGAGGAGCGCTCCTCCCACGATCCCCGTGGCACCGGTGATCAGGGTGGTCATGTCAGGGCCGGCCGCCGTTCAGGATGGGGATCCCTCCCACATGACGGTGTTCCAGTAGGCGACCAGGTAATTCCAGCCGGAGCCGATGGTGAGGATCACCGCCACCCACATCGCCCACTGATCGAGATAGAGCGGTCCCCATGGCTCGGGGAGCCGCATGATGGCCATGGCGATGGCCGCGAACTGGGCGGTGGTCTTTATCTTCCCCCACATCGAGGGTTTGATGAGTCCTCCTCCCACGGCCACCAATCCCCGGAGCGCCATCACGATGAACTCCCGCATCATGATCGCCAAAGCGGCCCACACCGACACCCGGGACACCGAGACCAGGGCCAGCAGGGTGGCGGTCACCAGCAGCTTGTCGGCTGTGGTGTCGAGGAAATTGCCCAGCACCGACTCGCTCTTGAACCGCCGCGCCAGGTAGCCGTCCAGGAAGTCGGTGAACGCAGCCACCAGGAACAGGGCGAAGGCGTAGCCATAGGCATGGTCCAGGCGGTCGTGCGCCCTGATCAGGGCGATAATGGCCGGCGCCAACAGCACCCGGGCCACAGCCATCATGTCAGGAAGGGTGATCGGTCGTCTCCTCGATTAGCGCCGGTGGTCCGTCGTCAATGCTACCTGTGGCGCTCCGTCTTGGCCTGCCAGGAGCCGATTGGGTTCACACCCTGCCCTGTAGGGCCGTTCAGGACGCCTCAATGATCGAACATCGACGGTTGGGGGTGGAACGTCAATGCCGGATTGGGCCTTCCAAGACACCGCTCAACCAGAGGACCCGGCCAACGAGGCGATCGGCTGGGCAGCGAACAACGGCATCATCGCCGGTGTCACCAAGGATCGATTCGATCCCGGTGCACCCGTGACTCGTGCTGAGATGATTGCCTTTCTCCATCGCACAGCCATCGTTCTGCAACAGGCCCAACCATCTTCCGACTGAGCAACCTCGGGCCTGGATTCGACCCTGGGTCCTGGTTACAGGGCGCGCCACTCTCCGGCGGCTTGGCGAGCGGATGGGGGGTCTTCGGCCCATAGTTCGGCCAGGTCGGCGGCCTTTTCTACGGCTTGGTCGATGGCGTCGCGTTCGGTTTGGCGGAAGCGCTTCAACACATAGACGGCGGGGTCCATGCCGGACGGAGGGCGGCCCACGCCGATCTTGAGGCGCCAGAAGCCGTTTGTTCCCAGCGCCTTGGCCACCGACTTGACTCCGTTGTGGCCCCCGGCGCCTCCGCCGGGGCGGAATCGAAGCCTGGCAAAGGGCAGGTCGATGTCATCGTGGATCACCAGCAGGTCTTCGGCGTCCGCCCGGTTGTAACGCACCAGGTAGCTGACCGGCCCGCCGGAGACGTTCATCATCCGCAGCGGCATCCCCAGCAGCACGCGCCTACCGCCGAGTCTCAGGGTGGCGGTCTCGGAGCGCGAGCGCAGCGGTCGCCGTCGCCAGGAAACTCCATGGGACTGGCCAAGGGCAGCCACCGCCTCGGCGCCCACGTTGTGTCTGGTTCCCGCGTACTCCCTGCCGGGGTTGCGAAGTCCGACGATTAACCGCATGAACTCCCGCCAATCCTCCCTCTAGTGGCGCCGCTTCGTACCTCGGGACGGCGCAGGTCCCGGTGCGTCAAGAAGCGGAGATCCGCATGAAGTCCACATGCCGAACGTAGTCGCGAAAGGGATGCCGTTCCACTTGGTGGGTGGTCACCACCATGCGACTGCCGTCATCGAACTCGAGGGAGACCTCCCGCTCTCCCGGACGGGTGTTGCGCAGGAACCGCTCGAACTCCTGGGAATCGATCGTCAAGAGCACCGACTCCTCATTGCCGCCGTAAATGACGGCCGGAACCCTACCGGCCCGGATGAGACGGCGAGACTCCCTGCTGCCGGTGGAGCGGCCCAACTCGGCTGCCAGAGTGTGAGGTTCCATAGTGGTTTTCTCCATTACCTGTTCGGGGAAAGTCAATTATGCCCCGGACCGGGCGCTTTTTCCAAAGCCGTTTGGCGCAAGACTCTCCAGCCAGGAAACGGTCATCTCGGCCATCCGCCGATTCACGTCATCGGCTCGCTGTCCCCGTCCGCGAAAGGAGTGGTCCAGCCCGTCCAGATCAAAGACCGTAGCTGTCCCGAGAGGTCTCACCTCCCGATCGAACATCTCCGGCGTGGCGAAGGCGTCCCGGCTACCACGGAAGAACAGCATTGGAACGCAAATGCGGCTCAGGTGCTCGGAGCGGAGCCGGTCGGGCCGGCCGGGTGGATGGAGTGGATAGGCGTAGAGCACCAGGGCCCGCACCGGGTCGCCGTCCGCCGCCAGGTAACTGCCCATGCGCCCACCCATGGAACGGCCCGCCAGCACCGGCTTCTCGCAGATCTCGCTCCTCACCCACTCGGCCACCGCGCGGTGACAGGCCAATAGCCGGTCCGCGCGATCGGGGGGACGCCGGCCCTCCTCGGTGAAGGGGTAGTTGAAGGTGATACAGCAGGCCCCGGCTGAAACCAGTTGATCCCGAAGTCCGGCCACCAACGGATGGGCTGCGCCGGCACCGGCGCCATGGGCCAGAATCAGCGTGTGCCTCGAGCCCGGATCCCCTGCCTGCCACAGGGTTGTCCACCTTCCCGGGGCCCACTTCACCCGGACGGTGGCCAACTCCATCCACCCAAGGCTACCGGGGGCGCCTTGCAAAGGCCCGGCGAGTTCGCTCGCGATCAGACCTACGCTCCGGGCGGATGGGGAAACACTGGACGGCCTCGGTGATGGTGGTCCCGCTGCTCCTGGGAGCATGCCTCTCCGGGCCGGGGGAGGCATCGAACCCGGCCGAAACATCTCCAGCGGACACCTCGATTGCTCCGGCCGAGACGACTGCTGCCCCCGAAACAACCGCTTCCACGCCGGCCCCCAGGCCCACCTCCACCACCCTCTCAGACACCGACCCTCCCACAACCACCACGTCCTCCACCACCACTACGACAACGACCACCACCGCACCCACCACTACGACAACGACCACCACCTCTCCACCCACCACCACTACGACAACGACCACCACCTCTGCTCCCACCACAACCACCACCGAACCCGCCCCGACCACCACCACGACTGCACCCGGCCCGACGTCCACCACCGCCCCTCCGATACCATCCACCACGACCACCACTCAGGGTCACGCCGCCGAGAGCGTCAGCACGCCCACGATCCATGACGTCTCCATCTCCACGGTGGAGTTCATGCCCGGCCTGTACGCCGACGTTCACGCTCCGACCCAGCCGGGGGAATACCCGGTTGTGACCCTCACCTTCGGGAGAGGCTGGAGCATCGGCGACCGTACCCAGCTATCGGAACTGGCCAACTATCTCGCCTCCCGGGGGATGGTGGCCGTCAACGGCGAACACCGCACTCTCTCACAGATCAGCGGTCTCGCTTCGATGGCGGGTGAGGTGGCCTGCCTGGCGGCGGTCGCCCCGCAACTTGCCGCGGAACACCTGACGCGGCCCGCCCCTCCGGTCTGGCTCCTGGGGTACTCGTCGGGCGCCCACCTCGCAGCTCTCGCCACCCTGACCCACCAACCCCTACCCGCACGATGTCCCCACCCACCCGGAGAGATCGCGGGAATGATCGGCCTGGGTGGACCCTATGACCTCGATGACCTGTGGAACGGCGGTATTCCCGACTACTTCTTCGATGCCGAGGCGCTCGCCGAACAGTTCCCCGCCCTGGCGCCCCTGCTGCGGCGGGGAGACCTGATGGCCATGCAGTTGTATCTTCGAGTGTTGACCGGCGCCTCTCCGGAGGAAGCCGAGGAGTGGAGAGACCTCAACCCCCTCAGCTTGGCCGAACATCATCCCCAACGCTCCTTCCTGCTCGTAACCGGTGGTGAAGACGAGTTGATATTCCCTCTCCACTCCGAGCGGTTCGCCGAAGCTCTGCAGGCGGGCGGCCACCACGTCTCGCTGGAGGTGATACCACACTCGGACCACGGTGATCTGACCGATCCGGAGACAGTCGGCGAAGTGATCCGTGCCTTCGTCGAAGCCGTCCCCTGAACAACAAGCCGCCGAGGCTCGGCCGGCGGGCACCGCTCAGTGGCTGCGGAAGTCTCTCAACGGCATCCTCGGTCCGAACTGCGGCGCCTTCCCCGCTCTTTCCAGCAGCCGTACCACCCGCCCGCGATGGGGGCGGAACGGTTCGAGCAGTTCCATCATCTCCTCGTCCGTCCCCCGCGGACGGCCGGTCATGTGCCAGGCCACCACGTTCTTCAGGTGGTAGTCCCCAACCGCCACCGCATCGGCGTCCCCGTGGCTGATCGCCACCGTCTTGGCCGAAGTCCACTCCCCGATGCCGGGGAGCCGCTCCAGAAACAGGCGCGCCTCCCGGGATGAAAGATCAGCCGTCTTCTCGATCCGCCCATGCCACCGGGCCGCGTTTAGCAGCGTCACCGCCCTCTTGCGCTCCAGCCCCAGGGGATGCAGGTCGTAATAGCCGAGGGAGGCCAGTCTGCGAGGATCGGGCAGGAGACGCACCCCCACCTGCGGGCCGGGCGCTGTCTCTCCCCACTTCCGCAACAGTGCCCGCATGCTCCTGGCCGCCTCCCGTCCGGTCACCTTCTGGGCGAAGATCGCCGCCCACAGCCCCTCGGAGACCAGGCCGGTGGCACCGAATCGCCATCCCGGGTTGAGATGATGCAGCCTCCTGACCAGCGGATGGTCGGTGGCGAAGCTCCCGGGATCATCGCCGAGGCCCACCCAGCGTTCCGCCCGCTCACAGACCCAATCGGTCCCATCCCCCCATGCCCTGACCCGCACCCGCCCCGTCGCCGGCCGGCTCATCTGCACGGTGACCGCTCCCTCCGGGGTCCGGGCAGCCCGCCACCATCCACTCTCGGTGAAACGGCCGACCATCTTCCCCAGGGGCGCCAGGGTCGCTCTCAGGTCGAGATGCCGACCCTCCAGGTCGATCCACCGCTCCCCGTCGGGAGATGGGTGATCCGACCTCCCTGAAGGAGGGATCAGGAGTCTCCACCACCCAGGTAGGAAGTGCGCAGGTCGGGATGGGCCAGCAGGTTCTCCGCCGAGTCGTCCAACACCACCCGCCCGGTCTGCAGCACCCAGCCCCGGTCGGCGATGGAGAGAGCCATGTTGGCGTTCTGTTCAACCATGAACACGGTCATCCCCGCCTCGTGGATCTGCTGGATCAACTCGAAGTTCTGCTGCACCAGCGCGGGCGCCAGACCCATGGAAGGCTCGTCCATCAACAGGACCCGCGGTCCCGCCATGAGAGCCCGCCCGATGGCCACCATCTGCTGCTCTCCCCCCGACAGCGTGCCTGCCTTCTGGCTCAGACGCTCCTTGACCCGGGGGAACAGCTCGAAGACCCGCTCCATGTCGGATGCGATCTGAGCGGTGTCCTTTCGCAGGTAGGCGCCCAGTTCCAGATTGTCCCTGACGCTCAGTCGCTTGAACAGGCGCCGGTTCTCCGGAACCATGG
The DNA here is from genome assembly GCA_965204615.1 of Acidimicrobiia bacterium. Taxonomy (GTDB): domain Bacteria; phylum Actinomycetota; class Acidimicrobiia; order Spongiisociales; family ZC4RG35; genus Bin76. Next base: position 848,218 of record OZ242000.1, read on the forward strand.
TCACGCCCTTCTTGACCCGGTAGCTGATCGGTCGGTCGGTCACCACTTCCCCATCCAGCAGCACCTCGCCCGAGGTCGGGATCAGCATGCCGAGCAATGTCTTGAGAGTGGTGGACTTGCCGCTGGCGTTGCCGCCCAGCAGGCACACCAACTCTCCCTCGTAGATGGCCAGGTCCACGTCCTTCAGTGCGTGGACCGCACCGTAGTGGGCGTTGACCGAACGCATCTCCAGCAGGGGCCCGGAGTCTGTCATTTTGTGGTGGCCCCGTGACCCAGATAGGCCTCTATCACGCGAGGATCGGATGAGACCTCCTCGTAGTCCCCGTCGGCGATCATCACTCCGTGGTCGAGCACGATCACCCGGTCGGACACCTCCCGCACGACCTCCATGTCGTGTTCGATGACCACGATGGTGAAGCCCCACTCTTCCCGCAGGCGACCTATCAGACCGGTCAGTTCCGCCGACTCAACCGGGTTCATGCCTGCCACCGGCTCATCCAGCAGCAGGAGCTTGGGCTGGGTGGCCATCGCCCGGGCGATCTCCAACCGCCGACGGTTGGCATAGGAGAGCACCGCGGCGGGTTGGTCGAGTCGGAAACCTACCAGGCGAGTGCCGAAGAATCCGAGGATCTCCTCCGCGCGGGAGCGGATCTCGGCCTCCTCCCGCCGGAACGCCTTCGTGTAGAAGAGCGCTCCGAAGGTACCCTGCTTCGTCCGGCAGTGCTGGGAGACCATCACGTTCTCGAGCACCGTCATGTTGGCGAAGAGGCGGACGTTCTGAAACGTCCGGGCCACCCCCCGGGTGGTCACCTGGTTGGGGTCGAGACCCAGCAGGGTCTCTCCCTCGAAGAGGATCTCCCCGTTGGCTTCCACCGAGGCTGTGATGGCGTTGAAGAGGGTGGTCTTGCCTGCTCCGTTCGGACCGATGACGGAGACTATCTCTCCCTCGTTCACCTGGATGTCGACTCCGTCCAGGGCGCGAAGACCTCCGAACTCAACGGTCAGGTTGCGGATGTCGAGGAGTGGCGTTCCGTTCATGCTCCAGCGCCCGGCGTCCCGGGACCTCCGTCAGGGTCGTCGGCGTCGTCGGTGTCGATCTCCCCCCTCAACCAGGCGTCCTGGAGGAATTCCTCCTGGTGGAGCTCTCGCGAGCGGCGGGCACTGGGAATCAGTCCCTCGGGACGGGCCAGCATCATCCACACCAGGAGCGCCCCGTAGATGAGCAGTTTGAACTCGGAGAACTCGACCAGCAAACCGGGCTGCTTCGGCCCGCCCAGGACGCCGATCAGCACCACCGCGCCGGCGATCACTCCGAAGATGTTCCCCATGCCGCCGAATATCACCACCACCAGGATGATGATCGAGACCAGGATGAGAAAGCTGGTCGGGAAGACGGATCCCACCTTGGCCACGAAGATGGCGCCGCCGAACGAACCAAGGACGGCCCCCACCACGAATGCCATCAGCTTGACATTGACGGTGTTTATCCCCATCGCCTCCGCGACCGGCTCGTCCTCGCGGACCGCCATCCAGGCCCGACCCAGCCGTGAGCGCTCCAGGCGCCAGGAGATGTAGATGGCGATCGCGCAGAAGAGGAGCACGAGGTAGAACACCCGGCGAGGGTTGGTGCCGTCCACCGTCAGCAGTCCGAACACATCCACTCCGTCGATTGCGGTTATCCCCTGGGATCCTCCGAACCAGCCCGACAGCCAGTCGGACAGAAACAGCAGGCGGATGATCTCGCCGAAGCCCAGCGTCACGATGGCCAGGTAGTCGCCGCGCATCCGGATCACGGGAGCGCCGATGAAGAGCCCCACCAGTATGGCGATGAAGATCACGATGATCAATGCGACGAACCACGGAAACTCCGGAGCGATCCTCGGTGAGGTGGCGGCGGTGAGAACCGCGGTCGAGTAGCTGCCGACCGCGAAGAAGGCCACGTAGCCCAGGTCGAGGATGCCGGCCAGGCCCACGACGATGTTGAGTCCCAGGGCCAACAGGACGAACAGGCCGATGTTGGCCAGCAACTCGTTGGTGAGCTTGCCGACCAACAACGGCAGGATGACCAGAACCACCCCCACGGCACCGATGAGCATCAGATTGACCCGGGTCCGTCCGGGGCCCTCTATGGCCTGTATCCGCTCCTGGACTCTCTTGATCCTCCCCTGCCCCACGAAGGAGACCAACCCCGACACCGCGGCCAGCGCCGCGGCGCCGACCAGGGTGAGGCCGCCTCGAGGCGCGTACATCCACTCGAGCAGGGCCTCAAGGCCCACGCCCTCCACGAGGTCCAGTACCAGGGACTCCAGGATGGCTGCTCCGACGACCGTCAGCGCCATTGTCATGATGACCTTCTGGGTCCGGGACGAAGCCAGTCGGAGTGCGCCCCCCACAAAGCCGAGTCCTCCGCCGATCACCAGCCAGATCACAAAGGCGAAGGTCGTGCCCCGCGCGAAGCCGAGAAACTCCAGGAGTTGCGGGCTCCAGTTGATGAGAGGGTCCCGCAGGTCGAAATTGGCCAGCAGCAGAGCCAGGATGGACAGGCCGCCGCCGGCCATCAGGCCACCGACGGTGGCGCCCAGAATCAGGTCGCGTCGGCTGGGCGGATTGTCGAGAAACGCCTCGTGCTCGGCGCGGCGACCCGACAGGATCCCGATCACCAGAGGCACCGTGAGAACCGTCACGTAACCAAGGCTCAGGATGGGGACGATGATCTCCCTCACGTCGAGGCGGACCGGCATGCCCGACAGGGAGATGAAGACCTGGCCCACCGCCCCCAGCGCGCCGAGACGGAGCGCGCGCCGCCAGGTTCCCGACATGCGCCGAAGCAGCGGGGACAGGAGAGTGGCGCTCACGCCCGGTCCTCGGCCGACAGCCGCTCACCGAACAGTCCGCTCGGCTTGAGGAGCAACACGCCGATCAGCATGGCGAAGGCGACGGCGTCCCGCAGCTGTGAAACGCCGCTGACGCCGAGTGGTTCCAGGATGAGCAGCGGTCCGGTCGACTCGGCCAGGCCGATGAACAACCCGCCGGCCATGGAACCTCCCAGATTGCCGATGCCTCCCACCACCGCCGAACTGAAGGCCTTGATCCCGGGCAGGAACCCGGTGTAGTGAATGACGCTTCGGAACAGGACCCCCCACAGGATTCCGGCCACCCCGGCCATGGCGCCGCCCACCGCAAAGACCTTCACGATGGTGCGGTTGACGTCGACGCCCATGAGCCCCGCGATCTCCTGGTCCTCGGCCACGGCTCGCATCGCCTTCCCGGTCTTGGTGCGCTCCACCAGGAGCCACAGGCCCAGCATGGCCAGGGCGGCCACGCATACCACCATGATCTTGGTGCCCTCGATCTCGAGGAAGGTGCGCTTGGCGGTGAGCCAGTCGGGCATGTCGGGGTATGCCTTGCTGGTCGGGCCCAGCAACACCACGGAGGTGTTCTGGATGAAAAAGGAGATGCCGATCGAGGTGATCAGCGGGATGAGACGGGGCGCCTTCCTGAGAGGCCGGTAGGCAACCCGTTCCATTATCACCGCGGTGAGCGTGCAGACCAGCATGGAAACCACCACGATGAACAGCAGCGACCCCAGGAAGTTGGTCTCCCACAACCCGGCGTCGGCGAGTTTGTTGGAGGTGATCATCCCGGTCATGGCCCCCACCATGAACACCTCCCCGTGGGCGAAGTTGATGAAGCCGAGCACCCCGTAGACCATCGAGTAGCCCAGGGCGATCAGCCCGTACATGGCCCCCTGCGCGAACCCCGAGATCACCAGACCCCGGAACTGGGGGCCGGTGAGGCCGGTGGCGTCGGGATTCACCAGGCGCGCAAAGGGGTTGTCGACGCTTATCTGCTGGGCGATGAACGCCAACAGACCCACGGTGACAACAGTGAGAGCGAGGACCCGCAGGACCGTCAGAAACCAGTCGACCTTGGTTCTGGGTGCCCACATGCTCGCCATCGCCACTCCTCAACGCCTGAAAGAGACGATGCCGAAGCTTACACAGTCGCCGGTGCTCGCTTCGGCATCGTCCAGTGGTCAGTTATCGGTTCAGTTGCCGCCACCGGAGTAGACGACATTGCCCATGCTTGCTTCAGGGTCGGCGGAACTCTCGTGGTGGACCACGGTGATCAACTGCGAACCGCAGTCGCCGAAGTCGTCGCAACTGATGAGGCCGATCAACCCCTGATAGTTCCTGACGCCGTCCAGGAACGCCCGGACTCCCTGGCGGTCAACCACCAGCGAACCGTCCTCGGCAACGTGCGAGGCGGCCTCGATGGCGTCCAGCAACAAGGTGGTGGCGTCATAGCCGTGCGCCCAGAAAGGAGCCGCAGGCGGCTCGCCGTAGTCCCGCTCGTAGGCGGCCAGGAAATCCTGAGCCGTCTTCCCGGTACTGGCATTGACGTTCTGGCCGAACCGCGTGTCAGGACCCGAGAAGTACATGCCCTCGGTCTGGGACAGAGCCAGATACGCCGTATTCAACAAACCGTCCGCCGCCAGGAGCACCGTGCTCTCCAAGCCCGACACACCAGGCGCCTGCTCGGCAATGAAATCGCCGGCGGGCTGGAAGATCGGGAAGAACAACGCACCCGGACTCCCCGCCGCGATCTCGGTCAGCACCGGAACCATGTCGGTGTCCTCCTTGTTCACAGCCGAGAAGCCGGTGACATCACCTCCCAACGCACCGAACGCATCGGTGAACGCCTTCGCCAACCCCTGCGTATAGGGATCGCCGTCATGGATGGCGGCCGCGGTGGTAATGCCCAGTTCGTTGAAGACGAACTCAGCCATCACCCTGCCCTGGAACAGGTCGTTGTGAGCCGTCCGGTAATAACCGTAGCTGTAATTCGCACCCGCCGTGCCGGCCAGGTCCGAAGTCAAAGCAGGAGAGGTGTTACCACCCGAGATCAGCACCATGCCCGCGTCGGTGATCAACGGCGCCGCAGCAGTCGCAGCACCCGAACAGGACGTGCCGATCACACCGATCACATCCTCGTCCGCCACGACGATCTGAGCCGCAGCCTGACCACCGTCATTGGAACACAGATCGTCAAGACCGGTCCCCATATCGACATCGAAACCGTGAACCTGCCCATAGTCCGCAATCGCCAACACGACAGACCGCTCGATGGGCAGACCGAAGAAAGCCACATCACCCGTGATCGCATTCAAGGAGCGGATCTGGATGGCATCTCCAGGCTCGACCGTAACGGTGCCCAGCGAACCGTCACCGAGGGGCTCCATGGTCCCCTCTCCGCTTCCTCCTCCGGAGTAGACGACATTGCCCATGGTGGCTTCCGGATTGTCGGCGCTCTGGTGGTAGACCACGGTGATCAACTGCGAACCGCAGTCACCGAAGTCGTCGCAACTGATCAGGCCGATCAGACCCTGATAGTCCCTGACGTTGTCGAGATATTCGCGTACCCCCTGGCGGTCAACCATCAAGGAGCCGTCTTCGGAGACATAGGAGGCGGCTTCGATGGCGTCCAGCAGCAAGGTGGTGGCGTCATAGCCGTGCGCCCAGAAAGGAGCGGCAGGCGGCTCACCGTAGTCCCGCTCGTAGGCGGCCAGGAAATCCTGAGCCGTCTTCCCGGTGCTGGCATTGACGTTCTGGCCGAACCGCGTGTCAGGACCCGAGAAGTACATGCCCTCGGTCTGGGACAGACCCAGATACGCCGTATTCAACAGACCGTCCGCCGCCAGGAGCACCGTGCTCTCCAAGCCCGACACACCAGGCGCCTGCTCGGCGACGAAATCGCCGGCCGGCTGGAAGATCGGGAAGAACAAAGCACCCGGACTCCCCGCCGCGATCTCGGTGAGCACCGGAACCATGTCGGTGTCCTCCTTGTTCACAGCCGAGAAGCCGGTCACATCACCGCCCAATGCGTCGAACGCATCGGTGAACGCCTTCGCCAGACCCTGCGTGTAAGGGTCGCCGTCATGGATGGCCGCCGCGGTGGTAATGCCCAGTTCGTTGAAGACGAACTCAGCCATCACCCTGCCCTGGAACAAGTCGTTGTGAGCCGTCCGGTAGTAACCGTAGCTGTAATTCGTCCCCGCCGTGCCGGCCAGGTCCGAAGTGAGCGCCGGAGAGGTGTTGCCACCCGAAATCAGCACCATGCCCGCGTCGGTGATCAACGGCGCCGCAGCAGTCGCAGCACCCGAACAGGACGTACCGATCACACCGATCACATCCTCGTCCGCCACGACGATCTGAGCCGCAGCCTGACCACCGTCATTGGAACACAGATCGTCAAGACCGGTGCCCATATCGACATCGAACCCGTGAACCTGCCCATAGTCCGCAATCGCCAACACGACAGACCGCTCGATGGGCAGACCGAAGAAAGCCACATCACCCGTGATCGCGTTCAAAGACCGGATCTGGATAGCGTCACCCGGCTCCACCTCCACAACACCCAACGAACCATCACCGAGATGATCCATCGTGGGCATCGCATCGGCCGCCTCCTCAGGCGCGGCGGTGGTGGGCGCCGCGGTGGTCTCAGGGGCCTCGTCGGCGTCGTCTCCGCAGGCAGAGAGGACAAGCGCGGCACAGGTGAGTACCGCAAGCACTCTCAACAGACTCCTGGCTTTCGTGTTCGTGAGTATTCGAAGCATGATTCTCTCCTTCCGTCGAGTGGGACGAACGCCCATCCGGGGGGTGTTCGCTCTTGAGAACCCCGATTTGATGAACACCGAGTTATAGTAATCCTGCTCTCTTCCAAACGTATGGCACCGAGAGGCTTTTCCGACGCTCTCCTCTATGACAGCCGGCGCTGTCCACGCCAGGGAAGGACGCCTAACGGCCCTTGGGATGCCAGACGGTCTTGATCTCGGTGAAGGCCGAGAGCCGGTAGAGGTTCCGGTCCGGGTCGGGCCAGCGGCCCGTGCGTTTCAGGTTGTGGGACGCCACCTCCTCCAGGGCCGGGATCAGTTCAGGGTCGGCGCCGGAGAGATCGACGGCGTTGACGTCCATGTGACCTGCCAGCCAGGGGGCCAGTTCGGCGGGGAAACCGGTGAGGACGTTGACCACCCCCGCCGGCACATCGGCCGTGGCCAGGGCCTCTGAGAGGGTGACGGCGGTGATCGGCTGATCGGCCGAGGCCACCACCACCGCCGTGTTCCCGCTGGAGATGGCGGGCGCCAGTCCGGCCACGAGACCCCTGAGCGCCGGCGCGGCGGGCGCGATCACCCCCACCACCCCCACCGGCTCGGGGACGGAGATGTTGAAGAAGGGCCCGGCAACCGGGTTCATGTTCCCGGTCACCTGCATGTACTTGTCGCACCACCCCGCGTACCAGACCAGGAGGTCGACGGCCTCCCCGACTTCTGTTCGGGCATCCTCCACCGAGGAACCTCCCAACTCCAGATGGGAGGCGAAGGTCGCCGCCCGGTCCTCGACCATCTCGGCGATCCGATACAGTATCTGGCCCCGGTTGTATCCGGATCGCCCCTTCCATCCCTCCAGGGCGGAGCGAGCGGCGCGTACCGCCATCCGCAGGTCCTTGCGGGAGGCCCGGGAGAGGTGAACCGTGACCCGGCCGTCATCGGAGATGAATGGAAACGTGCGCCCCGACTCCGAGCGCGGAAAGCCCCCGCCGACATAGAGCTTGTGGGTCTTTTTGACCGACAGCCGCTCACCCATCACCCGACTCCCCCCAGGTAGGCCGCCAGGCCGTGCCGACCCCCCTCCCGGCCGAAACCGGATTCCTTCACTCCCCCGAACGGGGAGGCCGGGTCGAACTTGTTGTAGGTGTTTGCCCAGACCACCCCTGCCGCCAGGCGGTCGGCCATCCACAGGATGCGGGACCCCTTGGAGGTCCACACCCCCGAGGCCAGCCCGTAGGGAGTGTTGTTGGCCCGTTCCACCGCCTCGGACGGGGTGCGGAAGGTGAGGATCGACAGCACCGGTCCGAAGATCTCCTCACGGGCGATGCGGTGGGACTGGGATACGTCGGTGAAGAGCGTGGGAGGGAACCAGAATCCCCTCTCGGGCAGTTGGCACGGCGGCTGGTAGATGAGGGCGCCCTCCTCCTGGCCCGACTCCACCAACTCGGTGATCTTCTGCAACTGGGCCGCAGAGTTGATGGCGCCTATGTCGGTGTTCTTGTCCAGGGGATCCCCCACCCGCAGGGTGGACAGCCGCCGGCGGAGAAGATCCACGAATTCCGAGGCGATGGACTCCTGCACCAGGAGCCTGCTTCCCGCACAGCACACCTGGCCCTGGTTGAAGAAGATGCCGTTCACCACCCCCTCCACCGCCTGATCCAGCGGCGCATCGTCGAAGACGACATGCGCCCCCTTCCCGCCCAGCTCCAGGGTGAGCGCCCTGCCCGAGCCGGCCAGGCGTCTCCGTATCTCCTTTCCCACCTCGGTGGAACCGGTGAAGGCCACCTTGTCCACTCCCCCGTGGCCGACCAGCTCAGCACCGGTCGCCCCCGCCCCGGGAATCACGTTCAGCACCCCCGGGGGGAGACCCGCCTCCGCGGCGAGAGCTGCCAGTCGCAACGCCGAGAGCGGAGTGGTCTCCGCCGGCTTGAGGACCACCGTGTTGCCGGTGGCCAGGGCGGGCGCCACCTTCCAGGCCGCCATCAGCAGCGGGAAGTTCCAGGGAATCACCTGTCCCACCACTCCCAGAGGCCGGGGCTCAGCCCCCGGAAAGGCGTATTCCAGCTTGTCGGCCCATCCGGCGTGATAGAAGAAGTGGGCCGCCACCAGCGGCAGATCGGTGTCCCTCGCCTCGCGGATCGGCTTCCCCCCGTCCCGTGTGTCCAGGACAGCCAACTCGCGGCTGCGTTCCTGGATGAGCCGGGCGAGGCGGAACAGCGACTTGGCCCTCTCCGTGGCGGGCATGCCTGCCCATCCCGCCGCCGCCTCCCGGGCCGCGCCGACGGCGCGGTCCACGTCGGCCGGTCCCGCCTCGGCGACCATGGACAGATGCCCCTCGGTGGCCGGCTCGATGGTGGAGAACCACTTCCCCGAAAGAGGCTCGGTTTCCTCTCCGTCGATCCACAGGCCCGCCCGGTCGGGGATCTCGGCCAGGTCGGGGTTCTCCCGCGACGGCTGGTACTCCCACATGGACAGGCCCGTGTCGGGACGCGGCGTCAGGGAACTTCCACTGCTCATGCCCTCAGGCCCTGGTGAAGTAGTCGGGGGATTGATACCTCTCGGTCTCCAACCACCTGATCTGCATCAGCAGGTCGTTGAGCAGGCTCGAGGCGCCGAACCGGAATCGCTCGGGAGTCATCCAGTCCGTGCCGAGGGTCTCATTGAGCAGGACAAGCCATTTGACGGCCTGTTTGGCCGAGCCGATCCCCCCGGCGGGCTTCATCCCCACCGCCCTTCCGGTCTTGTGGTAGAAGTCCCTGATCGACTCGAGCATCACCAGGGTCACGGCCGGGGTGGCGGCCGGTGAGACCTTGCCGGTGGAGGTCTTTATGAAGTCGGCGCCGGCCGCCATGGCCAGCATCGAGGCCCTTCGGACGTTGTCGTAGGAACCCAGTTCCCCGGTCTCGAGTATCACCTTCAGACAGGCGTCGCCCGCCGCCTCCCGGACGGCCGCCACCTCGGAGAAGACCTTCACGTAGTCTCCTGCCAGGAAAGCCCCGCGATCAATCACCATGTCCACCTCGTCGGCCCCGTCGGCGACCACTCTCCTGGTCTCGGCGACCTTCAGGTCGAGGGGGGCCTGCCCCGAGGGAAAGTAGGTGGAGACCGCCGCCACCTTCACCGGGCTTCCCTCCACGATCTCCGCCGCGGCCCCGACCAGGTTGGGATAGACGCACACCGCCGCCACCGAGGGAATGGAGTAATCGGAGGGGTCCGGCCTGATAGCCTTGTGGCAGAGTTGTCTTACCTTTTCTGTGGTGTCCATCCCCTCGAGGGTGGTCAGGTCGGTCATGGATATCGAAGCCCGCAGGGCCCACATCTTGGCTTCGCGCTTGATCGACCGGGTGGAGAGCGCGCCGACCCGTTCCTCCACCATCACCTCATCGGTGGGGGGCGTGGACCTCACCAGAGACCCGAGTTCCCGCTCTGACAGTCCCCGCCACGCCCGATCGGGAGCAACAGTAACCGCATGTTCGGACATAGAGCCCCGATTGTAGGAAGACGCCCCGCCGAAGGCGCGGGCGGGCCGTGGCATGCCGTCACCCACAATCCCTGGATACCGATCGCAATCGCGTCGCTGGCCTGGGGAAGCGCTCCGGCCGCCACCAAGGCGATCCTGGTGAACGGGGTGAGCCCCTTCACCATCTTTCCTCTCAAACAGACGGGAGCGGCCCTGATGGTGATCGCCGCCCTGGCCCTGATGGGACGCCTGCCCAGGATCGACGGTGCCACCCTGAAGGCGGGAGTGGTGATCGGCATCTTCAACATGACGGTCCCCACCATCCTCTTCACCCTGGGGTTCGAGATAATCCCGGCCAGCATCGGAGCGGTGATCGTGGGGGTCATCCCCCTGACCACCATCCTCTTCACCCACTGGGTGGTGCCCGGGGAGAGATTCCGCCTCGGCAGGCTGCCAGGGCTTCTGATGGGGATGTTCGGGGTGGGGATCATGGGATGGGCGCCGGTCGGCCAACCCTCATCCCGATGGATTCTGGGGGTCGTCCTGACCGCGCTCGGGGCGGCCTGCGCGGGGCTGGGAGGAGCGTTCACGCGTCGATACGCGGTCCGCTACCAGAACCGCTCCCTGATCGTCGTCCAATTGCTCACCTCTGCGGTGCTCCTCTCGGCGATTTCAATTCCCTTCGACGGCTACGCGGGATACCTGACCATCGACACGGCCAGCCTGTGGCTGATCATCTATCTGGCGGCGGTGCCCACCGTGATCTCCTTCGCGGCCTTCATGTGGGCTTCCCGGATCGCCACCGCCGCCCGCGCCGCACTGATCGGGTACGTGGTGCCGGTGCTGGGCGCCCTGGGAGGGGTGGTGCTCCTGTCGGAGACGGTCACCATCCAACTGGTGACGGGTGTGGTGGCGGTGGCGGTGGGCATCGTATACAGCGACCGCCCGGATCGAGAGGACGACCGGCGGAGAGCCGCGGACCGGACGACTCCCCCTCGCTAAAGTCTTGGGGGAGGGTCACCCCGAGTGGCTCGATCCGGAGCGGAGACCGTCCACTCTCGTTTTCGCTTCTTCCCTGCCGGTGAGTCTTTCCAATCCGACAAGCCACCTGAGAGAGTCACGCCACCAGCCCGCCCAAACGACATCCGGAGAGACCGCCAACCATGTTCGGCCACAAGACGCACATCCGCACCGGGCCGGGCCCGGCCGCCCCATGGGACAGCGGGTGGTGGTCCGCCGTGACCCAGAACCCGTGGATCCCCATCATGATCGCCTCGCTGGCGTGGGGAAGCGCGCCGGCCGCCAACCGGGCGATTCTCCTGCTCGGCGTCAACCCGTTCACCATCTTCCCCCTCAAGCAGGTAATCGGGACGGCGGTGATAGTCAGCACCCTGGCATTGACCAGGCGCAGCATCAGAATGGGCCGGGAGACCCTGGTGGCCGGAGCGGCCATAGGCATATTCAACATGACCGTTCCCACCATCCTGTTCACCCTGGGATTCCTGGTGATACCGGCCAGCATCGGAGCGGTGATCGTCGCCATCATCCCCCTGACCACCATCCTTCTCAGCCACTGGGTGGTACCCGGGGAGAGATTCAGGGCGGCGCGGCTGCCCGGTCTGGCGATGGCCGTCATGGGCATCGGGGTGATGAGCTGGGCGCCGGTGGGACAGCCCTCCTCCAGCTGGATCCTGGGAGTGGGCCTGATGACGGCGGGTTCCATCTCGGCAGGGCTGGGCGGCGCGCTGACCCGACGCTACGCGGTGCGACACCGGAACGCTCCCCTGATCGTCGCCCAGTATCTGACCTCGGTGGTGATCCTATGTTTGGTGTCGATTCCCTTCGACGGCTACCAGGGGTACCTCACCATCGACTCGACCGCGCTGTGGCTGATCGTCTATATGGGAACCGTGCCCACCGCCGTCTCCTTCGCGGCATTCATGTGGGCATCCCGCATCACCACCGCCGCCCGGGCGGCCCTCACCGGATACCTGTCGCCTCTCCTGGGAGTCACCCTGGGCGTGGTGCTGCTTTCGGAGCCGGTCACCCCGCAACTGGTGGCGGGAATGACCGCGGTGGCCATGGGGATCGTGATCAGCGACCGCCCCGATCGACAGGACCGCCGGCGGAGAGCGGCAGCCACCGGTCCTCCGGTCCGCGGGTAAACTCCAAGGTCACCCGTGAACTCCTCACGTCACATTCTGGTCGCGGTGGCGTGGCCCTATGCCGCAGGCTCCCGCCACCTGGGACACCTGGCCGGCGCCTACCTGCCCGCCGACATCTTCGCCCGTTACCATCGCCTGGCGGGCAACCGGGTGCTGATGGTCTCGGGAAGCGATGTCCACGGAACACCCATCACCGTGCTGGCCGACCAGGAGGGAGTGGAGCCCCAGGTGATCGTTGACCGCTATCACGCCGAGTTCGTCGCCAATTGGGAGAAGCTGGGCATCTCCTGGGATCTGTACACCTCCACCGGCACCCCCAACCACTACGCGGTGACCCAGGATGTCTTCTCCCGCCTCCTCGAGAAGGGCTTCATCACCGAAGGGGCCTCCATCCAGTTGTTCGATCCGCGGGCGGAGCGGTTCCTTCCCGACCGTTACGTGGAGGGGACCTGCCCCCATTGTGGCTATCTCGACGCCCGGGGCGACCAATGTGACGACTGCGGCCGCACCCTCGACGCCATCGAGCTGATCGAACCCCGCAGCAGGATGTCGGAGGCCACACCGGTTACCCGGGAAACCCGACACTACTTTCTGCGCCTGGACGCCTTCGGGGACCGTTTGGCCGAGTGGCTGACCACCCGGCAGGGATGGCGGCGGCACGTGAAGAACTGGGCGATGGGCATGATAAACGAGGGGCTGCCCCAGCGAGCCATAACCCGCGATCTCTCCTGGGGAGTGCCACTGCCCCCGCCCGCCAACCGGCTGGGCGCCGGCAAACGCATCTACGTGTGGTTCGACGCGGTGATCGGCTACCTGTCGGCTGCCAAGGAGTGGGCGCAGATACAGGGCACTCCCGATGAGTGGAAGCGCTGGTGGGAGGATCCCGAGGCCGAGTCCTACTACTTCATCGGGAAGGACAACATCCCCTTCCACGCGGTCATCTGGCCGGCCATGCTGATGGGATACGGAGGGCTCAACCTTCCCACCGACATCCCCGCCAACCAGTATGTCACCTTCCGCCAGGAGAAGGCCTCCACCAGCCGGGGAGTGGGCCGATCAATAAGCTGGTACGCCGACCGCATCCAGCCCGACGCCATCCGCTACGCGCTGGGGTCGGTGCTCCCCGAGCAGAACGACACCGACTTCTCCGACTCCCAGTTGATCCGGAGGGTGAACGACGAGTTGGTGGCCACCTGGGGAAACCTGGTGCACAGGGTGCTTTCCATGGCTCACTCCTGGTACGGCGGCAGGACGCCGGAGGGCCATTCCCCGGGCGCCGACGACCTGGCCCTGCTGGCCAGGGTCGACGCCGGTTTGACCGAGACCGGCAAGATGCTCGAGAAGGTCGAGTTACGAGCCGGGCTCCGCCAGGCCATGGAGGGCGCCCAGGCGGTCAATGTCTACCTCAACGCCCAGGCTCCATGGTTGGTGCGCAAGGAGGATCCCGCACGTGCAGAGACGGTGATTCACACCGCTCTCTCGGCCGTCAACGGGCTGAAAACCGCCTTTTCTCCCTACCTGGCCTTCTCCTCCGAGAAGCTGCACGGGATGCTCGGACAGCCCGGATCGGTGGCAGACGGTGGCTGGAGCAGGTCTCCCCTGGTCCCGGCGGTTCTGGAAGCGCCCCGGCCGCTATTCGAAAAGCTGGACGAGGACCTGCTGGATTAGCCTCGGGTGAGCCCGGCGGGTGGCGCGCTCGGGCTAGGCCGGTGGGTAGACCCCCGCAGCCTTCGACTCCTCGGTCTGCCAGAAGATGTCGGAGATCTCACCGATCAGATCCACGAGGCCCTGGGAGACGGCCGAATCCATCGACTTCTTGGCGTCGCCGGCCGCTTTGAGGGCCCGCCAGAACAGGTCATGCAACTGGGGGAACGCATCAGCGTGGTGGGGCTTGAAGAAGTCCGACCACAGCACCGTGAGGTGGTGCTTGACCAGCTCGGCCTGCTGCTCTTTGATGATTATGCACCTGTCCCGGAACACCGGATCGTCGGACTCGGCGTACTTGGTGCAGGCGTTGAGCACCGAGCGGGCCTCGATCATTGCCTGGGCGGGGTCATAGACTCCGCAAAAGAGGTCGCAGTGGGCATGAACGACGGTGGCAGGCCTGAATAGCGGCATGTTTATCTCCTCTCTGAGGGAAACAGGAATCCTGTTGTAGCCAGAATAGCGATAATGAGCAGACTACGTCTCAGACGGTTCGCGGTCTCCGGCGCCTCGATGAGTCCTGACCTGCCTGACGGCGCCCGCTTCATCGGGTGGCTGGAACGCCGGACAGGATCCATCCGGCGGGGCAGCGTCGTGGCCTTCCCGCATCCCCTCCGAGGGGGATTCTGGATGGTGAAACGAGTGGTGGGGATGGGCGGGGAGATGATTACCATCGAAATGGGAGAAGTTCTGATCGACGGGAAAGCGGGTCTCGACCACTGGGGAAACGGCTTCTCCACGCCCGATGGGCGATGGGAAGTCCCCCCGGACAAGGTGTTCGTCCTCTCAGATCAGCGCCCATTGACCCGGGACGACTCCCGGACCTTCGGGCCGGTCGGCGCCGAATGCCTGTACAGGATGATTCTTCGGTACCCGGGCACGAGCGTCCCCGCCTCGCCGGCGCCCGGGGCCCATCCCACGTAGACGGTCAGCGAGCAAACATGCATCCGCCACCACCGCCCACCAATCGCCTGGAGAGATGGCAGCGAACCCTCCTCGTCACCCTGGGGACCCTGGTGGTGATTCTGGCCGCCACCGCGGTGGTGCTGGTCATTCGCAACGCACTGGGAAGCTCCGGTCTGGCCGGCGGGCCGGACGGCGCCGACACCACCGCCGTCACACCCGGCACGACCACTCCCTCTCCCAGCCCGGGGACCGACCCGACCCGGCCCACCACCAGTCCGGTACCCGAGACCTCCCTTCCCGAGACCACCCTCCCGCCCGCCACCTTCGTGGAACAGCCCATCGCGGCCGCCGATCTGTACCTGCAACCCGAAGGGCTGGGGCCCCTTCCGTTCGGGAGCGACGCCCAGCGGACGCTCACCGTCCTCACCGGGGCGCTCGGGGACCCGGACAACGACACGGGATGGGTCCCCGCCGACCTCGACTTCCTGCAGTGCCCGGGGATCAGAGCGCGGGTGGTCAACTGGGGAAGCCTGACGGTCTATCTCTCCGACGGCCCCACCGACTGGGGACGCGAGGGGCATGAACACCTCTTCTCTTTCACCTATTCGCTTGTGGAGACCGACTCCCTGCCCACCGGACCCGAACTGCGGACCTCCGAGGGTCTGAGGCTGGGAGCAACCCTGTCGCGTGCGTCCTCGATATACGGAGGGTCTGCCATCACCTACCGGGAGTCATCCGTCCCGCCCGACGACGCCTCCGCAGAGACCACCACCACTAACACCCCGGAAACCACCGTGGAAACCACACCGGAACGGGAAGCCATTCTGGTGGTGGATGTCCCCGGACCCGGCTACCTGACGGGAGTTTTCACCGGGCCGGGGCCCGAGGACACACTGGTTTCCATCTCGGGTGGAACAGGGTGCGGGAGGGAAAGATAAGGAACAGGGCCGTTGGTGGTTTAGCATCCCCATTCATGCGAAGAATCCTGATGGCTGCGGTTCTGGCTGTCCTGGCAGTGGCCTGCGGCGGAGACTCCGGAGAACAACCCGACACCACCTCCCCGCCGCCCACCACCGGCGCCACGACTGAAGCCCCCGAAACGACATCCTCCTCCCCAACCACATCCGCGGCCGGCGACGCCACCACCAGCACCGCCGCCGGCGCCACAACAACCACCACAACCGACGCCACCACCGACACCACCAGCACCGCCGCCGGCGCCACAACAACCACCACAACCGACGCCACCACCGACACCACAACCGGCACTGCCGCCGGCGCCACAACAACCACCACAACCGTCTCCGGACCGCCCCCGACGCCCAGTCCACTGACCGGTTTGGGAGTGGCTGACCCGGACCTGCTGAATCGACGGACCATGGCGGTGAAGGTCGACAACCACTGGGACTCCCGTCCCCAGGTCGGGATCGGAGAGGCTGAGGCGGTGTTCGAGCTCCTGGTCGAATCAGGGATAACTCGCTTCATCGCCCTGTTCCACTCGGTCGACTCCACCTATGTCGGGCCGGTCCGCTCCGTGCGGCCCACCGACCCCCATTTGCTCAGACACCTGAACACCACCGTCTTGGCCAGTGGAGGCCAGGACTGGATAGTCAACATTTTTCCGCGCAACGGGGTGGGGGTGATCGGAGAGATCGGCGTGGGAGGTTATCGCGACGAGTCCCGGCAGGCGCCCCACAACTACTTCGTGAACACCGCCGAGTTCCGGCCCATCGCCAACCAGCGGCTCTATCCCGACACTCCCCCACCCCCCCTGTTCGAGATCGGAGACCTGCCCGTCTCCGGCATCCCCGGCGGGGTCTCCCGTGTGACCATGGAGTGGGCGCCCACCAACACCGTCAACTGGGAGTGGAACGGCAGCCGGTGGGAGCGTCACCTCGAGGACGGCCCCCATACCTGGACCCATGTCGAAGGGGGCGAGGAGGTGATCAACGCCGACGTCCTGGTGGTGATCTTCTCCCGATTGTTCTACACCACGCCTCCCCAGGGAGGGGTGACCCTCCCCACCATGGAGACCACCGGCGAGGGACGGGTGCTCATCTTCACCGAGGGCCAGGTGGTGGACGGCAGGTGGGAGCGAGCCGACACGGCCCAGCCCTTCACATTCATGCTGGACGATGGTTCTCCCATCACCGTGCCCGCCGGCCGCCCCTGGATCAGCCTGTTTCCTGATGGCCGGCCGGTCTCCTGGTAGCGTCGGGGGCAGATGGAGAACGCCCGGCACCTGGCCCGGCAGGTCCGAGGGGGAGAGCGATCGGCGAGCGACGTGGTCGCAAGGACCCTGGCTGATCTGCACGATCACCAGGATGCGCTGAACCTCACCAACTTCATTGACGAAAGCTCCCTCGCCCGGGCCGCCGAGTTGGACGCTCGGGTGGCGGCGGGGGAGGATCCCGGTCCACTGTGCGGGGTGCCGGTGGTCATCAAGGACCTGATCGATCAGGCCGGAGCGCCCAACACCTGCGGGTCGGCTTTCCACCGGAGGTTTCCCGACAGTTCCGCGCCGGTGGTCGAACGGCTGGAGGGCGCCGGAGCGGTGATCGTGGCGCGGGCGGGCCTGCACGAATTCGCCTTCGGCTTCTCGTCTGAGAACCAGTGGTTCGGCCCGGTCCGCAATCCGCACGATCCGGCCACCTCGCCGGGAGGGTCGTCGGGCGGATCGGGTGGTGTGGTGGCGGCCGGGCTGGCTCCGATCTCGATCGGGACGGACACCGGCGGCTCCATCAGGGTTCCTGCCGCCATGTGCGGAATATTCGGACTGAAGGTGACCCACGGGCGGGTTCCGCTCACCGGAGTCTTCCCGCTGGGCCAATCCCTGGACACGGTGGGGCCCCTGGCGGCCAACACCGGAGACCTCGCCGCCGGCTACGCCTCGATGGCGGGATGGCATCCCGCCGACCCCTGGTCTTCGCCCCGGCCTGTTGAACTCCACCGTCTCGAGGTCCCCATGGAACCGCGCGAACTCCGGGTGGGCCTGCCTGCGGAGTGGCTGGAGCAGGCTCCCTACGCGGCGGGGTACCAGGAGCGCTTCAGCGCCGTCATCGGCCATCTGGAGAGCCTGGGCGTCGGTGTCGAGCGCTTCGACGATCCGATCCTGCTGCCTCCCGGAAAGATCACCGACATCTTCTATCCCGAGGTCGCCGCGGTGCACCGGCGCTGGTGGGAGGAGGGGAGGCCGTACGGCCGGGAGGTGGCGGGACGGATCCAAGAGACGTTGCAAGTCGGCGGAGACCGACCTGCCGAGGCCCTGTTGGACGCCAGGCGCTGGCAGGCTCATCTGCGGCACCGGTTGAGGGTTGCCTTCCAGCGCTTTCACCTGTTGGCCCTTCCCACCTCGGGAGCGCTCCGCAAAGTCATCGGTGAACACCAAATACACACGGTTACCCACGGAAGCCTTGCCTACCGGGCGGTGCTCTCCTGGTTCACCTCCCTGGTCAACATCTCCGGCTGTCCGGCCATCAGCATCCCGGTTCCCCACTCGGACCAGACCGCCGGGGTCCCCTTCTCGTTGCAATTGGTCGCCCCCTGGTGGAGGGAGGACCTGCTGCTCAGGGCCTCATCCGTCCTGGAGCGGGAGGGAGTCGCCCGCTCGATTCTGGCGGTCGGCGCCCGGCCGTCCAATCAGTTCCTGTAAGGTTTCGATTGTCCGGTAAGGTTTGTATTAAGGTTTAATAGTCGTGTTCTCAAGTATTATTGGGTGCCTGAAATAGAGGTCTGAACATCTAACGTGACATCACCAACCGCCCACGCCGAGGCGGGCGTCTCCGACACGTCAACCAACGGCAACATCACTCCATTAAGACAAGTTACGGTCCGCTTCGCCGGAGACTCCGGGGACGGCATGCAGCTGGCCGGCAACCGGTTCGCCGACACCTCGGCCGCCTTTGGCAACGACCTCTTCACCCTGCCCAGCTTTCCGGCCGAGATCCGGGCGCCCGCCGGCACCCTGCCCGGAGTCTCCTCCTTCCAGATCCAGATCGCCGACTGGGACATCTCCACGTCCGGCGACCGGCCCGACTGCCTGGTGGCGATGAATCCCGCCGCTCTCAAAACCGACCTGGCGGACCTCCGGCAGGGAGGGACCCTGATAGTCAACAGCGAGGCTTTCGACGAGCGGGGTCTCGCCAAGGCCGGCTACGAGGACAGTCCCCTGATGGACGGCAGCCTCAATCAATACGACCTGATAGAGATTCCCATGAACACCATCACCAAGGAGGCTGTGGGGGACAAAGTCAGCGGGAGGTCGGTGCTCCGCTCCCGCAACTTCGTGGCGCTGGGATTCTTGGCCTGGCTGTTCCAGCGGCCCCTCGAACCCATCCTGACCTGGACCGAGACCAAGTTCGCCAAACTGCCGATGGTGGTCGCCGCCAACATTGCCGCCCTGAGAGCCGGGTACAACTTCGGCATCACCACCGAGACGTCGCGGAGCATCTTCCTGGTGAAGCCGGCCAGCCTTCCCGCCGGCGTCTACACCAGCATCACCGGCAACACCGCCCTGGCATGGGGGCTGATCGCGGCCTCCTACTGCGCCAAACTGCCGCTCTACTACGGTTCATACCCGATCACCCCTGCTTCCGACATTCTCCATGAACTTGCCCGCCACAAACGGCTGGGAGTGCGCACCTTTCAGGCCGAGGACGAGATCTCCGCGGTCGGCGCCGCCATCGGCGCCTCCTTCGGGGGAAGCCTGGCGGTCACCGGTTCGTCCGGGCCGGGGATCTCCCTGAAGAGCGAGGCGATCAGCCTGGCGTTGACCGCCGAGCTGCCGTTGGTCGTGGTCAATGTGCAGAGAGCCGGCCCCTCCACCGGAATGCCGACCAAGCCGGAGCAGACCGACCTGCTGTTCTCCCTGTTCGGACGCCACGGAGAGTCGCCCCTCCCGGTGCTGGCCTGCGCCACTCCCTCGGATGTGGTGGAGACCACCATCGAGGCGGCTCGGATCGCCCTCAGGTACATGACCCCGGTGATCCTCCTCTCCGACAACCACATCGCCAATGGCTCCGAGCCCTGGAGGGTCCCGGATTCGGCGGATCTGCCCGACATAAGCGTTCCGTTCGCCTCGGCTCCCAACGGGGCAGGCGGCCGGTTCCTTCCCTACCTGCGTGACTTCAGCACCTTCTCCCGTCCCTGGGCCATTCCCGGCACCGAGGGCCTGGAACATCGGATCGGCGGCCTGGAGAAGGAGAACATCAGCGGCGACATCTCCTACAACCCGGACAATCATCAGTTGATGACCGACTCCCGCGCCTGGAAGGTGGCGAACATCGCCAACGACATCCCGCCGGTGGAGGTGCACGGAGAGTTGGACGCCGATGTCCTGGTCCTGGGCTGGGGTTCCAGCAAGGGCACGATGGGAGCGGCCTGTCGCAACCTCAACCGGGAGGGCTACAAGGTGGCCTACGCCCACCTCCGGTACCTGAACCCCCTTCCCGCCAACCTGGGAGACGTGGTGCATTCCTACCGGAAGGTCCTGATTCCCGAGCTCAACACGGGCCAGTTGCGCTACGTGATCCGGGCCAACTTCCTGAAGGACGCCCACGGTCTCAACAAGGTGACCGGCACTCCCTTCTACATCGGGGAGATAAGAGACAAGATCCTGGAGGTGTTGGAAGCGTGAGCAATGTGACTTTCACCCGGTCGGACTTCCAGAGCGACCAGGAGGTGCGGTGGTGCCCGGGGTGCGGCGACTACACGGTCCTGGCGTCGGTGCAGAGCTTCATGACCCAGATGGGAGTGCCCCGGGAGAACATCGTGGTCATCTCCGGAATCGGCTGTGCCGCCCGTTTCCCCTACTACATGAACACCTACGGGTTCCACACCATCCACGGGCGGGCGCCCACCATCGCCACGGGCCTGGCGACCTCCCGCCCGGACCTGTCGATTTGGGTGGTGACCGGTGACGGAGACGCCCTTTCCATCGGGGGCAACCACCTGATCCATGCCCTGCGCCGCAACGTCAACATCAAGATCCTCCTCTTCAACAACCAGATCTACGGGCTCACCAAGGGTCAGTACTCACCCACCTCCGAGGTGGGAAAACGCACCAAGTCCACTCCCTTCGGCTCGATCGACTTTCCCTTCAACCCGGTGAGCCTGGCCATCGGATCCGAAGCCACCTTCGTGGCGAGGACCCTGGACATGGACCGCAATCACACCCAGTACGTCCTGGGTGAGGCGATCGCCCACAGGGGTTCGGCCTTCATCGAGATCTATCAGAACTGCAATGTCTTCAACGACAAGGCATTCATCGCCCTGACCGGCAGGAGCGAGCGCACCCACAACCGGATCAACCTGCAGGACGGCAAGCCGATCATCTTCGGCGGCTCGGGGGAGAACTGCGTGGTCATGGAGGACGGCGAGGCGCGGATCAAACCCACCTCCTCTGTCGACCCCGACCAGATTCTGGTTCATGACCCATCCCGGGAGAATCCCAGCGTGGCCTTCTCGATCAGCCGGTTGTCCCACACCCCCCACGGCCCCACTCCCCTCGGGGTCCTTCGCAGCGTGTCCCGTCCCACCTACGGCAGCGAGATGCAACTGCAGATAGTCGAGGCTCAAGGTCGGGGGCCCGGCGACCTGGACGCCCTGTTCAGTTCTGCCGGGACGTGGGAGGTCACGTGACCGGGGCGGAGGAAGGAATTGAACGATGCTGACAAACGTGCTCGGAGGCGAGCTGGCGCCCTGCTCCATGCAACCTCTCACCGGCTACTACCGGAACGGGTCCTGTGAGACCCGCGGCGATGACATAGGGGTTCATGCGGTGTGCGCCGAGATGACCGAGGAGTTCCTCGAGTTCAGCAAGTCCCGGGGCAACGACCTCAGCACCCCCATGCCGATTTACGGCTTCGAGGGCCTGGCGCCCGGGGACTGCTGGTGTCTGTGCGCTTCCCGTTGGCAGGAGGCCTTCGAATCGGGGATGGCCCCCCGGGTCCGGCTGGAGTCCACTTCAGTCGCCGCCCTGGAGTGGATCAACCTCGACGACCTGAAGAAGCACGCCCTCTAGCGCCGCTATTTGCTGGAGGCTGCCACGGCCGCGGCGACTGCCGCGCTGATGATGGGATCGGCCAGCCGGGAGAAGGGAAGAGACTGGACCCAGACCCGTCCGACGCCGCTGACAGTGGCCAGGAAGAGCCCTTCACCGCCGAAAGCCATCGTCTTGAGCCCCCCGGCCCGCTCGATGGAGTACTCCATTCCCTCTTCGAAGCCGACCAGGCATCCGGTGTCCACCCGGATGGTCTCTCCCACCAGACGGCGCTCCACGACCATGCCGCCCGCGTTCACGAACGCTATTCCATCCCCCTCCAGTTTCTGGAGAATGAAGCCCTCCCCGCCGAAGAGGCCGCTGCCGAAGCGGCGATTGAAATGCATGGAGACCTTGGTTCCCAGGGCCGCGCACAGGAAGGCATCGCGCTGACAGATCACCGGACGCCCTATCTCTCTCAGGTCAAGGGGCACTATCTTGCCCGGCACCGAGGCGCCGAAGGCCACCTTGGTGCGCCCGCCGCCGGAGTTGGTGAAGTGGGTCATGAAAAGCGACTCGCCGCTCAGGACCCGGCCGGCGGCGCTCTTGGCCTTGCGGAAGAAACCTCCTCCTCGCTCCGGCTCGGACCCGTCGCCCATCTTGGCTTCGAACGTGACGCCTTCGTCCATGAAGATCATGGTTCCGGCTTCGGCCACCGCCGTCTCGCCGGGATCGAGGTAAACCTCCACGAACTGCAGATCGTCTCCGCAGATCACGTAGTCGATCTCGTGGCTACGCATGGCACTCCTCTTTGCTAGCTTGAACGTTAAGTCTGGTGGATCCGCCGTGTTTTGCGGCGGCAATACCGGGAACCCGGCGGCGGCGGTCCTTGCTAAGGTCATGGCCAAGTGAGCAACCTCCAAATAAAGCCCTTCGACCGCCTGGGCCGGACCCTGGCGGACCTGCGCATTTCGGTGACCGACCGGTGCAATTTCAGGTGCACCTACTGCATGCCGAAGGAGATCTTCAATCGCGACTACAAGTTCCTGGACCGCAGGGCGCTCCTCAGTTTCGAAGAGATAACCCGCCTCACCGGGATCTTCGTGTCCCTCGGTACGAGGAAGGTGCGGCTGACCGGCGGCGAGCCCCTCCTGCGGGCCGGTCTGGAGAAGTTGGTGGGCATGTTGTCGGAGACGCCGGGAGTCTCCGACCTCACCCTCACCACCAACGGCGTGCTGCTCCCCCGAAAGGCCCGGGCACTGGCCGACGCCGGACTCGATCGGGTGACCGTCAGCCTCGACTCCCTCTCCGATGACGTCTTCTCGGCCATGAACGATGTCGGCGCCAGGGTGTCCGATGTGCTGGCCGGGATCGAGGCGGCGGCCGAGGTCGGGCTCACTCCCATCAAGGTCAACATGGTGGTGAAGCGGGGCATCAACGACCATTCCGTCCTGGAGATGGCCGAGCATTTCCGGGGGAGCGGCCACATCCTCCGCTTCATCGAATACATGGACGTCGGCGCCACCAACGGCTGGAAGCTGGATGAGGTGACCCCCGCACATGAGATCGTCAGCAGCATCAACCGGGTGTTTCCCATCGAGCCCCTCGAACCCAACTACCGCGGCGAGGTGGCCCAACGCTGGCGATACACCGACGGCCAGGGAGAGTTGGGCGTCATAGCCTCGGTGACCCAGCCCTTCTGCGGCGACTGCACGCGGGCCAGACTGTCTGCTGACGGAAAGCTCTACACCTGCCTGTTCGCGGTGTTCGGGACCGATCTCCGGGAGGCGGTCCGCTCCGGGGCTTCCGACCAGGAGCTTCGTGAACAGATCGCCACGGTCTGGTCGGAGCGTGTGGACCAGTACTCGGAGCTTCGCTCGGGCGAGACGGCGGGCATCGGGCAAAGGGTGGAGATGAGTTACATCGGTGGATAGAAGCGTTTTGCGAAACGGATGAGAATCTCCACTGACGCGCCAGACTAGGTACGCATGGGTTCCAAACAGAACGAAACGACCGAATACAAAGTCTCCAATGGGTGGCGGGTGGGCCACGTCCCCCAGGAATCCACCACCCGCTCGGGACTCGTGGTGTCAACGGGCGCCAACGGGCAGAACGACGCCCTGTCTCTGATCGATGTGGTGACCGGCCGGACCTTCTGGGCGGTGCCCACCGGCGCATGGCGTTTCATGTGGCCGCCCACCGGCAGGCCGGTGGTGGCGGTCCGCCAATCCCAGATCATCGCCGAGGAAGAGCCCGAGCAGGCTCTCGATGAGGGTCAGTACCTGTAGGGCGCCGGCCCTTCGGACGAAGAGATGACCTACCAACATCTCGGCCGGGAACGCCGTCGGCTCACCGCCACGGTTGAAGACCTCGAGGTACCCCGCCAGAAAGCCTTCCTGGTGGGAGTGCGCTTGGGGCGCAACTCATCGCTGGAAGTGGAGGAGTCCCTCGATGAGTTGGCGCTTCTGACCGACACCGCCGGGTCCGATCCGGTCGACCGGGAGGTGTTCCACCGCCAACGCCCCGATGCTGGACTGTTCATCGGAAAGGGTCAGGCGGCGGCGCTGGCCGACATCACCAAGCACGAGGACATCGACGTGGTGGTGTTCGACAACGCTCTGACTCCCGCGCAGCAACGCAACCTTCAGGCGCTCTTCGAATGTGACGTCGTGGACCGGGAGGCGGTGATCCTCGACATCTTCGCCCAGCACGCCACCTCCCGGGAGGGAGCGCTTCAGGTGGAACTGGCCCTGCTGCGCTACCGGTTGCCGCGCCTCAGGGGCACGGGCGAAGCGCTCTCCCAGCAGGCGGGAGGGATCGGTACCCGGGGACCGGGAGAGACCCGCCTCGAAAGCGACCGCCGCCGCATCCGGCAGAGGATCACCGCTCTCGAGAAGGACCTCTCCGCCCTTCGGCGGCAGAACCGGACCCGGCGGCATTCCCGTGTCCAAGCCGGGATTCCCGTCATCGCCCTGGTCGGGTACACCAACGCCGGGAAGTCGACCCTCCTCAACCAACTCACCGGCGCCGGAGTGCTCACCGAGGACCGATTGTTCACCACCCTGGATCCCACCATCCGCCGGCTCCGCCTGCCCGGAGGCCGGGAGATACTGCTCGCCGACACGGTGGGTTTTGTCCGGAGGCTCCCCCATCGCCTGGTGGAGGCGTTCCAATCCACCCTCGAGGAGGTTCGCGACGCCGACCTGGTGCTCCACCTGGTGGACGCCGCCGACTCCGATCCGGAAGGCCAGATCGAAGCGGTCCGGGAGGTGCTGGTCGAGATCGGAGCGGACTCGGTGCCCACCATCACCGTGGTCAACAAGATCGATGCGGCCTCCCCTCAGGTGGTGCGGCGCATCCTGGGATCCGCCGAGGCCGCGGTTGCGGTGTCGGCTCTCACCGGTGAGGGGACAGAGAAACTCATGGAGACGCTCATCCGCTGGTTGAACGCCCGGTCCTCGATCATCTCGGTGCAGGTGCCCTACGAACGAGGGGATGTACTGGCGGCTCTCCACCGGGCAGGGGAGGTCCTCTCCTCCACCGGGGGCCCCGACGGGATGGACCTGCTGGTCAGGCTCCCCCCCGACCAGGTGAACCGATTCTCCGCCTTCGCAGAAAGGACCGACGGCTCCACACCCGGTCGGTCCCCTTCCTGACATCCACCGCCCGAGAGGACCTCAAGGGTTCCGGGACTCGCAATCCCCTCAAGGAATAGTCGTCCCCACCACCGAAAAGTCGCGAAAAACAGGAGTCCTCTATCGGGCCCTCCCCCACCACCTTTCCAGGGTCCGACGAACCCGGCCAGCCTCGTTGGTCCGGTGGGTAGTTGTCGGGTTTGGAGTTTGATCCCTCGACGGGTGCGGTTGGCGCCGGGAGCGGACCGTCTCGGCGGTGTTTGGCTCCCATCAATATGAACTGGGGGTGGGACAGTTTCAAGCCCTGTGGGGGAGTTTTTTCACAATCCGGGTTGAGAAGGCCGGTGGGGTTGTCGCCATGCGGAGACGGGCGCCCCTCAGGAAACGCCACCCGTCACGGCGTCGGGGTTCACCGCGGCGAGCCCGGCGCCCAGGATCCCGGCATGGTTCCCGAAATGAGCGGGGGTCAACTCGACCGGCACATCAAGAAAATGACCGAAGCGGGACCACTTGTTCACAGCCCCTCCCCCGAGCACTATCAGGTCCGGAGCGAAGAGCGCGTTGACGTGCCGCAGGTAGCGGTTCAACCTGCGCGCCCACTTCTTCCAACTCAAGTCCCCTTGCTTGAAGACACGGTAGGCCACCCGGTCCTCGATCGGATGGTGGCCACCCAGTTCCAGCATGCCCAGTTCGAAATTGGGGACCAGCCGGCCACACCGGAACATCCCACTCCCGATCCCGGTGCCAAGGGTGAGCATCAACACCGTGCCCTGCCGGCCCTTGGCCGACCCGAAGCTGAGTTCGGCCAATCCGGCCGCGTCGGCGTCGTTGAGGACCGTGACCGGACTGCCCACCGTCTCCGACAGGATCTCAACCACGTCGGCGCCCAGCCAGGCCTTGTCCAGGTGGGTGGCGGCGCTCACGATGCCCGACCTGATCACCCCCGGGAATCCGCATCCCACCGGCAGCGCGTCATCCCCGTACTCTCGCCGGAAGTGCCCGGCGATCTCCCCGACCACCGCGGCCACCTCCCGGGTGGACCCCGAGCGGGGAGTGGGTATGCGAAGGCGTTTGGACAGAAGCTCTCCGGTGGTGGTGTCCACCAGGTTGCCCTTGACACCCGAGCCTCCGATGTCTATTCCCAAAGCGGTCACACCTACTCCTCCTGGCGCCCGACTCTTCCCAACACACGATCGATCTCCGCCAGGCGGCGACGGACCTCTGCTTCGAACCCGCTGTGGCT
The DNA here is from genome assembly GCA_965204615.1 of Acidimicrobiia bacterium. Taxonomy (GTDB): domain Bacteria; phylum Actinomycetota; class Acidimicrobiia; order Spongiisociales; family ZC4RG35; genus Bin76. Next base: position 874,920 of record OZ242000.1, read on the forward strand.
GGGACGGAAAAACACTTGAGGACTCACCTCCGGCGGGAAATAGGCCTGGGGAACGATGTGGTGGGGATGGTCGTGGGGGTAAACGTAGCCTTCCCCGTGTCCGATCACTTTCGCCCCACGATAGCCACCGCTGCGAAGATGGAGGGGCACGGAGGGAGCGGGCCCCTCCCGGACCGCGGATCGCGCCCGGCCCATGGCCGAGGTGATCGAGTTCGACTTGGGCGCCGAAGCCAGGAACAGGGTGGCGTGGGCCAGGTGATAGGCGGCCTCGGGCATCCCCACGTAGGAGAGGGCCTGGGCCGCGGCAGTCGCCACCACCAGCGCCCAACGGTCAGCCATACCGACGTCCTCCGATGCGAGTATCACCAGCCGCCGGGCGATGAACTCGGGATCCTCGCCGCCTTCAAGCATGAGAAACAGCCAGTACAGAGCGGCATCGGGATCGGAGCCGCGCACGCTCTTGATGAACGCCGAGATCACGTCGTAGTGGCGGTCTCCTCCCTTGTCGTATCGAACGATACGTCGACCCAGCGCTTCGGAGACGTCATCGACCTCGACGACCCCTGACCCCCTTCCGGTGGCCAGGTGTGCGGAGACCTCCAGGGCGTTCAACAGTCCCCGTGCGTCTCCACCCGATCTCTTCACCAGCGCCTCCCGGGCATCCCCGGCGATCTGCAGGTTGTGCTCTCCCAGTCCCCGCCCCGTCTCCGAGAGCGCCCGGTCCACCAGCACCTCCAGCGCTTCCTCGGGGATCTCATGCGTCCGGAACAGCACCATCCGGCTCATCAGCGGACTGTTGATCTCAAAGAAGGGGTTCTCGGTGGTCGCCCCGATCAGGATCAATGTTCCGCTCTCCACCCCCGGCAACAGCGCGTCCTGCTGGCTCTTGGAGAAACGATGTATCTCATCTAGGAACAGCACGGTGCGTCGGCCGTCGCCCTCCAGCCTGCGACGGGCGGCCGCCAACACCTCCCTGACCTGCTTGACGCCGGCCGACGTGGCGCTGAGTGTCTCGAAGGCCGCCGAACTGTGCAGGGCGACCAACCGGGCCAGGGTGGTCTTGCCGCTTCCGGGCGGGCCCCACAGCACCATCGAGACCGGGTTTCCGGACTCCACCAAAACCCGGAAGGCTGCGCCTGTGCCCAGGAGGTTCGGCAGGCCCACCACCTCGTCCAGGCTCCTCGGACGCATGCGGTCCGCCAGCGGCGCCACCTGCGCCAGGACCTCCAATCGCCGGGCGGCGAACAGGTCATCGGCGCCGTGGCTGGGCATCGGTCCTATACCGGAGGAGGGGCCTTGGTCCGGCGTGGGCCGACCGCGATGCCCAGTTCCTTCAACTGCCGGTTGCTCACCGAGGCGGGACTGCGACTCAGCGGTTCGGCGCCCGTCTGGGTCTTGGGAAAGGGAATGATCTCCCGGATGCTCGCCACCCCGCACAGCACCGCCACCAGCCGGTCGAATCCCACCGCGAAGCCGGCGTGGGGAGGAGTGCCGAAACGCAGAGCCCGGATGAACCACCCGAAGCGTTCCTCCGCCTCGGCGTCGGAGATCCCCAGAATCTCAAAGACCCTCCGCTGGATGTCGGAGTCGTGTATCCGCACGCTCCCCGAACCCAACTCCACACCGTTCAGAACCAGGTCATAGGCGCGCGCCGCGGCCTGGAGGGGACTGTCCCGCATCATCTCCACGTCCGCCGGGGAAGTGAACGGGTGATGGAGGAAGGTGATCTCTCCGTCACGCTCCTCGAACATGGGGAAGTCCACCACCCACAGGAATTCCAGGCGGTCGGGATCGTCGGGCTGTCCCAGCTCCGACCGGAGGCGTCCCAGGACTTCGGAGACGGTCCGCTCGGTGTCCGCCACCAGCAACAGGGCGTCGCCCGGACTCCCGCCCAGGCTCTCGACCACCCCGGCGAGTTCGGCGTCGGACAGGAATTTTGCAACCGGAGAGCGGAGGCGTCCCTCCTCGGACACCACCATCCACACCAGCCCTCCCGCTCCGAACTGGCGGGCCTTGTCTATCAGTGCGTCGGCCCGGGCCCTGGTCACCGAGATCGGCCCGGCGTTTATCCCCCGCACCACCCCGCCGTTCGCCAGAACATTGGCGAACGCCCGGAAGCCGGTGGCATCGAACAGCTCGGACAACTCGACTATCTCCATGCCGAAGCGGAGATCGGGCTTGTCGGTGCCGTAGCGGCTCATCGCCTCCCCGTAGGTCAGGCGCCGGAAGGGGAGGGTGACCCTCTGATCGGGTCGGAGGGCCTCCACCACCGCCTCGATCACCTTCTCCACCGTGGCCAGCACGTCTTCCTGTCCCCAGAAAGACCCCTCGATATCGATCTGGGTGAACTCGAGTTGCCGGTCGGACCGGAAGTCCTCGTCCCGGTAGCAGCGGCACATCTGGTAGTAGCGACTCACCCCCGCCACCATCAGGAGTTGCTTGTAGATCTGGGGAGACTGGGGCAGGGCGTAGAAGCTTCCCGGGTTGTGGCGGCTCGGGACCAACAGATCCCGGGCTCCCTCCGGGGTGGAGCGGATCAGCGTGGGAGTCTCCACCTCCCAGAACCCCATGTCCTCCAGGGTGCGGCGCACCGTCCGCAGCGCCTCCGAGCGGGCCCGGAGATTGCGGGCCATGCGGGGGCGGCGCAGGTCCAGATAGCGGTACTCCAGGCGGAGCAACTCCTCGGCGGTGATGCGGTCCTCGATGAGAAAGGGGAGTTCCTCCGAACGGCTCAGGATCTTCAACTCCGAAGCCTCCACCTCCACCATTCCGCTGGCCATCCCGGGATTCTCCGATCCCTCGGGGCGACGCACCGTCCTGCCTCGCACCTGCACGCAGAACTCCCGCCGCAACTCGGCCGACTCCCCGATGCCGGCCGGGTCCAGCACCACCTGCACCATCCCGGTGTGGTCCCGCAGGTCCACGAACACCACCCCTCCATGGTGGCGTCTCCGGTCCACCCACCCCGCCAGGGTGACCATCTCCCCCACCGTCTCCAAACCTATCTGTGAGGTGGTATGGCTTCTCACGATCTTCCCTCCCGGTCGGCCGTCTTTCTTGCCCAATCTTCCAGGTTTGTCTCCTTGAACAAAGTCTCGCGAATCCTCCCCTCGCGCATCTCCAAGCGCAACCCGTTCACCACTCCCACGTACCTGGCCCGGGAGCGGGTGGCGGCCCGGAACTGGGCCTTGACGCTCCGGGCATCCAACTCGAACCCCACCCGGAGCCCCACCCTGCGAAGCGGCGCGGCCCAACCCATCAGGTCGAGGGCCGCAACCCCCCTCTCCCCCACCAGGAAGACATCCAGACCGGACTCCTCTCCAGGCGCGGCCAGGAGCATGCGATCGATCCCCCCGGCGAACCCCACCCCGGGAACCGGACGGCCGCCCAGTGTCTCGGCCAGACCGTCGTACCGGCCTCCCCCCAACACGGTGGACTGGGAGGTCTCCAACTTGGTGGCGACATACTCGAAGGCCGTCCGGGAATAGTAATCGAGCCCTCTCACCAACCGGGACGATCTCCGGTATGAGATCCCAAGGCCGTCAAGGCCCGCCCGGACCTCCCGGAAGTGATCCCTGCACGCCTCGCACCAGTAATCGGCGATGTCCGGCAAGGCCTCGTGATCGGGTCGGCACAGCGAGCAGTCCAGGATCCGGAGCGGGTTCAACTCGACCAGGTCGCGGTGGCTGGGGCACACGTCTGCAATCGATCTGACCATCGCCGCCCTCAGATCCTTCAGGTGGGCCCCGCGGCACTCCCCATCCCCGAGGCTGTTGATCAACAGCTCGTTCTCCACTCCCACCGCCGCCAAGAATTCTTCGGCCAGGGCGATCACCTCCACGTCCGCCGCGGCCGACGCCGACCCCACACACTCCACCCCGATCTGCCAGAACTGTCGCCTGCGCCCACCCTGGGGCTGTTCGTAGCGGAACATCGGCCCCGAATAGGCAACCTTCCAGCGTCCCGTCCCCCCCTGGGAGAGGTAGGCCCTCATCACTCCCGCGGTTCCCTCCGGGCGAAGGCTGAGGGAACGTCCCCGGCGGTCGGCGAAGGTGTACATCTGCTTGGTGACCATCTCGTTGGTCTCGCCGACTCCCCTCTCGAACAGTTCGGTGAACTCGAAGACCGGAGTGACTATCAGTTCGTAACCGTAGGAGCCGGCGAGGTTCTCCCACATGGTCAGGACCTGTCTCCAGCGAGCGGAGAGGGGCGGACCGATCACGTCGGTCCCCTTGGGAGAGCGGAGTTTCATCGTCTAGAGCAGGGAAGTCAGAAAGGGGTTGTGAAGACGTTCCCGACCGAGGGTAGTGGTCTCCCCATGTCCGGGAAGCACCGCCGTGTCGGACGCCAGACCCATGATCTTGTCACGCATGCTCTCCATCAGGGTCTCGAAGTCACCGCCAGGCAAATCGGTGCGTCCGATCGAGTCCCGGAACAGTTGATCTCCCGAGAAGAGGACCCCCTCATCCTCAAGATGGAAACAACAGTGTCCGGGAGTGTGCCCCGGGGTGTGGAGCACCGTCATGCTCAGCCCCGCCAGGGCCAGGACCTCGCCGTCGGAGAGCGGGCGCCGGGAGGCCGGGGGCCGGTACTCGCCGGGCAGCACCTCCCCCATGAGAGCGATGACCTGACGCAGGGGATGGAGGGACAAAAAGTCGTCGTCGGGATGCACGTATGTCACCACCCCCAGTTGCTCCTCCACCGCACCGGCTCCTCCGATGTGGTCGACATGGCCATGGGTGACCACCAGTGCCACCGGGGCCAGATCGCGGCTTGCACACAGTTCGGCCACTCCCCGGGGATCCGGCGGGGCGTCGATCACCACGCACGGGCCCCCTGCCTCCGGCGCCACAACGTAGCAGTTGGTCTGCGTAAACCACAGGGGGACGCTCTCGATCAGCATCGGGGAGTGGTCAGGAAGGCGGTTCCGAAGTGATCCGGAAGGCCTTGAACACTCCGTCAACCCCTCTGAGATCGGAGAAGAGACGACTCAGTCGGCCGGCGTCGGAGAGTTCCACCTCGTACCGCAGGACGGCCACCCGATCATCCCCCACCGCCGAGGAGGCCGTCACGATGTTGCCTCCCATCTCCGAGATCACCGCGGTGACGTCCCGGAGCAACCGGTAACGATCCAGCGCCTCCACCTGCACCCAGACGGCGAATGAGCTGATCCGATCGGGAGACCAGGCCACCTCGACCATCCGTTCCATTCCCGGGGTGCGGACCTTCAGGTTGGTGCATTCGATCCGGTGCACCGATACCCCCCGGCCGGTGGTCACGTATCCGATGATGGTGTCGGAGGGAACCGGAGCGCAGCACCCGGCAAGCTTCACCATCGTGCCACCCATTCCCTCCACCAACACCCCCGGACCGTCCGCGTCGATCCGGCGACGGCTCACGGGAGGCGTCAGCAGGCCCACCTCCTCTTTCTCCTCCGGAACAGGGGGCCTCACCGCTCTCTCCAACCGCTGGATAATGGTGGAGGGGGCGAGTTCCCCCTCCCCCACCGCCAGGAAGAGATGATCGACCTCCGACTTCCCCAGGTCTTCGGCGATGACGCCCAGCAGCCGGTCGCGCCCGGCCGCGGTCAGTCCCAGCTTGGCCTTGCGAAGCTCGGCCAGGAGCACCTCCCGACCCTCGGCGATCGAGAGCGCCCGGCGCTCCTTGGAGAACCACTGCTTGATCTTGGACCGGGCCCGGGAAGTCTGAACGGTCTTCAGCCAGTCCCGGCTGGGCCCGCCTCCCTGGGAGCGGGAGGTGATGATCTCCACGATGTCACCGGAGGCAAGCGGCGTCGAGAGCGGCAGCAGGCGGCCGTTGATGCGCGCTCCCACGCACCGGTCGCCCACCTCGGTGTGGATGGCATAGGCAAAGTCCACCGGGGTGGCGCCGGCCGGGAAAGACTTCACCTCGCCGCGGGGAGTGATCACGAACACCTCGTCCCGGTAGAGATCCAGCTTGAGATGATCCAGGAACTCCCGGGGGTCTTCGAATTCTTCTCGCAGTCCCCCCAGATCACCCACCCACTCCAGATCCACCGCGCCGGACCCTTCCTTGTAGCGCCAGTGGGCGGCGATGCCCCGCTCCGCCAGCTGATGCATCTCCGTGGTGCGGATCTGGATCTCTATCGCCTTGCCGTCGGTCCCCACCACCGTGGTGTGAAGGCTCTGGTAGAGGTTGATCTTGGGCATGGCGATGAAGTCCTTGAACCGCCCGCTCAGCGGCTGCCAGTGGGAGTGGATCTCGCCCAGGGCGGCGTAGCAATCCCGTATCCGGGGGACCACCACCCTGATCCCGATCAGGTCATAGATCTCCTCGAACTGTTTTCCGCTCTCCATCATCTTGCGGTAGATGGAGTAGTGGTGCTTCGGTCTCCCGCTCACCTCGGTGGGGATTGCCGCATCTCCGAGAACGCCGGAGACCTCTTCGATCATCTTGTCGATCACCACTCCCCGCTCGGGGGCCAGGTTGAGCAGCTTGGCGTCGATCTCCGCGTAGGGTCCCGGATGGAGAATCGCCAGACAGCGGTCCTCGAGTTCGTGCTTTATCTCCTGGATGCCCAGCCGGTGGGCGAGCGGCGCGTACACATCCAGCGTCTCGGTCGCCACCGCCTTCTGCTTCGAGGAGCGGAGAGCGCTCACCGTCCGCAGGTTGTGCAGACGGTCGCAGAGCTTGATGACCAGCACCCGCACATCCCGCGCCATCGCCACCACCATCTTGCGAATGGTCGCCGCCTGCGCCTCCTCGCGGTTGGGGTAGGTGATCCGGTCCAGCTTGGTGACCCCATCGATCAGGTCGGCTATCTCCCCGCCGAAGGCCTTCTTCACCTCCCGGTAGCTGAGGTCTGTGTCCTCGAGGGTGTCGTGCAGCAGGCCGGCCGCCAGGGTGGCGGTGTCCATCCCCAGGTCGGCCAGGATCCGGGTGACCGTGAGGGGGTGAACTATGAACGGATCGCCCGATTTGCGGAACTGGCCCCGATGGGCCTTCTCCGCCACCCCGAAGGCCCGGCGCAACACTGCCACGTCACCCTGGGGATAATGGTGCAGAAAGCGCGTAATCACCCCTGCCAGCGGGTCGTCCGACCCGAGGATTTGATTGAAGGCGGGGCGCTGCGCCGAGGTCTCGGCCACCTGCCAGAGTCTAGCCGACCACCGGCAGGCCGGGACCTATCTGCGACGGCGGCGGCGAGGCGGACGGGGCGGGGCCCCTCCCTCCATGGAGAACAACTCGGAGGTGGTGGGAGGCTCGGCGGGCGGGGCGGGTTCCTCCGGCAGGTCGCGGTCGGGCCCGCCGCGCTTTCTTGCCACTCTGCGTCGCTGATCGCTCCAGGAGACTTCCCTCTCCCTCCACAGGGCCAACAGGGGGGAGGCCACGAATATGGATGAGTAGGTGCCCGCCGCAATCCCCACGAAGAGCGCCAGGGAGAAGTCTCGCAGCGGTGCGGCGCCCAGTATCAACGACCCCACGAACAGGATGCTCCCCACCGGGATCAGGGAGGTGAGGGAGGTGTTGATGGAGCGGGCCAGCACCATGTTCATGGCCCGGTTGACGATCTCCGAATAGGTGAGGACATCCGAGAAGTCCCCCTCCAGCTCTCTCACCCGATCGAAGACCACCACCGTGTCGTATAAGGAGTAGCCCAACACGGTGAGCGCCGCCACCACCGTGGCGGGGGTCACCTCGAATCGGGTGATTGCATATATGCCGACGGTGAGCACCAGATCGTGGAGAAGCGCCACGATTCCCGACAGGGCCATCTTCCACTGGAGGCGGATCGAGATGAAGATCACCACCGCCCCCAGGAACACCCCCAGCGCCCACAGGGCCCGGCGGGCCACCAGCGCCCCGAAAGTGGGCCCCACCGCCTGACGGTTCACGTCCTCGGGCGGCGCACCCACCAGCACCGCCACGGAGGCGACCATCTCGTCCTCCATGGCGGAGGCGATCGGCCCGGTCTGGATTCGAATCGACTGTCCCTCGTCGACCTCCTGGATGCGGGAGTCGACGACCCCCAGTCCGGCCAGGGCGGTCTCCAGTTCTCCCACCGCCACTCCGCTCCGGTTCTCGGTCTGGACCTGCACGCCGCCGGTGAACTCCAGGCCCAGATTGAGACCCAGCGCCGTCACCGTGGCCACCGAGACCAACAGCAGAACCGCGGAGATGTAGAACCATCGGCGTCGCAGGCCGACGAAGTCGATGCGGGTCTCGCCGCGGGAGATCTTCCGCCAGACGCTCATCGCTTCTCTCCCGCGGCGGCCGGCAGGGAGAACCAACCGCTTCTTCCCATCGGGCTATGCGCCAGGACCCAGGCGGCCCGGCGGGTGAAGGTCCGCGCCACGAAGATGTCCAGCACGGTGGCGATCCCCAACGACAGAGCAAACCCCTTCACCGCTCCCACCGTCAACAACCACAGGAGGGTCGCCCCCAGGATGGAGACCGTGTCGGCGGTGAGGATGGTGCGGAAGGCGGTGCGAAATCCCTGGGCGGCGGCGGAGGGAACGGTTCTTCCCGCCCGGAGTTCGTCCTTGATCCGCTCGAAGTAGACGATGTAGGAATCGGCGGTGATTCCGACCGCCACGATGATTCCGGTCACCCCGGCCAGGGTGAGGGTAACCCCCTGGAAGTGACCCAGGAGCGCATAGATGGCGATCAGCAGTGAACCGAACACGCTGATCCCCAGCACCGCCACCAATCCCAACGCCCGGTAATAGAGAAGCAGGACCACCGCCACCAGGACCAGCCCGGCTATTCCCGAGATCAGGCCGATCTGCAGAGAGTCCGATCCCAGGGTGGCGGAGACCTTCTCCACCTGGCTTCGCTCGAAGGCAACGGGCAGGGAACCGTAGCGGAGGATCACCGCCAGGTTCTGGGCCTGTTCCTCCGCGGCGGGGTCAGCGCCCAGGGTGATCACCGCGTCTCCCCCGGTGATGCCCACCCCGGCGGCCACGTCCTCGGAGACCTGGGGCGAGGCCATGATCTGTCCGTCCAGCACGATGGCGATCTGCCGGCGGGGATCCCCGATGGGGTAGGCGGCAGCCTCGCCGGTGAGTTCCGCGAAGAGGTCTCCCCCGTCCGAGGTGAGAGAGAGGTTCACCACCCACTGGGCCGAAGCGCTGTTGAATCCGGGAAGCGCCTGTGAGACGTCGGATCCGGTCATGGCCGCAGGTCCGACGGTCAGAACCTCCATCCCGAACAGGGTGAAGCTGGGCAGATAGGCGACCGTGTCGGGGTCATCGGAGACCGTGAGCCCGGTGACCGGGTCCACTCCCTCCGGGACGTCGGGAAGCGTGGTGGTGGTGACGGTCGTCTCATCGGTGGAGGCGGACTCCTCCCCGGCGGCTGCCTCCTCGGCAGGCCGGATCGTGGTGGTCGTCACCAGCGGACCCTGGACGCCGGGGGTGGAATCCAGGACCGGACGGAACGAAAGGCGGCCGGTCCGGCCGATGGCGTCCAGCGCCTGTTGTTCGTTCTGCACCCCCGGGAGCTGCACCAGCACCGTGGTGCCGCCCGAGATCGAGATCTCCGGCTCCTGGACGCCGCCCACATCCTCGATCCGGCGGCGCATGATGTCCACCGCGTACTCCATCACATCGGGATCGGTGTCGTCGGGTGCGGTCAGCACCACCGAGGTGCCGCCCTGCAGGTCCAGTCCCAGCTTGGGCTCGACGTCCAACAGGTAGACGGCCACCAGGCCTCCCCAGGCGAACCCTGCGACAATCAGCAGGCCGATGACCCGCCGAAGCACGGATCAGCCTTCCACGGCCTGTTTGGAAGCTATGGCCCTCTTGGCGACTCGTATCGACCCGTACTCCAGTTCGATCACCACCGAGTCCTCCTCCACGCTGCGGACCTGTCCCATGATTCCCCCGATGGTCTGCACCCGGTCTCCCAACTCCAGGTTCGCCACCAGGTCCTGCTGCTGGCGGGCCCGCTTGCGCTGGGGCCTGATGAGCAGAAAATAGAAGAACAATAGAAACCCGCCGAGGACCAGCCACGTGAAGATCGGGTTTCCTGCCGACTCTTGAGCGAAAATCATTACCGACAACTCCTGTTTCAGTACGCCTGAAAGCAATCAGATTAGCGTGCCGGGTCCATCACGGGAAACTCTCAGCTCTGCGAACCGCTGACAGAACCCGTTGAAATCCCCCGCCACTATCGCCCGGCGGGCCGAGTTCATCAACCCCGTCACATAGGAGAGGTTGTGAATGGAGACCAGGCGCTGGGAAGTGGTCTCCCTCACCCGGAGCAGATGGCGCAGATAGGAACGGGAATACCGACCGCAGACCGGGCAATCGCATTCGGGGTCGAGAGGCCGCTCGTCGCGGGCATGGGCCGCTGCCCGCAGGTTGTAGTCACCCCGTCTGCCGAGGACCTTCCCATGGCGGGCCAGGCGGGTGGGCCAGACACAGTCGAACATGTCCACCCCCCGGGCGATGCCGTCAAGGAGTCCCTGCGGATCTCCGACCCCCATCAGGTAGCGGGGACGGTCCGGGGGCAGTTCCTCCATGGTCGCATCCAAAGCCAGGTTCCGCTCGGAGGCCGGCTCGCCCACCGAAAGTCCGCCGATGCCGAATCCGGGGAAGTCCAGTGCGGCCGTGGCCGCCGCGCTGGCCCGGCGAAGTTCGGGCGAGACGCCTCCCTGGACGATCCCGAACAGAGCCTGGTCAGGGCGCCGATGGGCAGCCAGGGACCGCTCCGACCAGCGGAGGGTGCGCTCCATGGCGCCCTCCAACTCGGCAAGCGGGGAGGGAAGACCCAGGCAGATGTCGAGCACCATGGCGACATCGGCGCCCAACCTCTCCTGGTGCCGGACGGCCTGCTCGGGAGTGAGGCTCACCTCCGACCCGTCGTAGACGGAGCGAAACACCGCTTCCTCCTCGGTTATCCGGGCGCCGAGAGAGAAGACCTGGTATCCCCCCGAATCGGTGAGAACCGGGCGGCGCCAGGACATGAAGCCATGCAGGCCCCCCATCTGGCGGATCAAGTCCGAACCCGGTCTCAGCATCAGGTGGTAGGTGTTGGCCAGCACCATGGTGGCGCCTATCCCCTCCAGATCGGCCGCGTCCAGGCCCTTCACCGACCCGCGGGTGCCGACCGGCATGAACACCGGAGTGGGGACGTCGCCGTGCGGGGTGTGAAGCGTCCCCGCCCTGGCAGGACCGTCGGTGGCCTCCGGCGTCCAGGAGACCGGGGTCATTCCCCGTCCATCCCGGGGTGGCGCTCGGCCAGCATGGCGTCCCCGAAGGAGAGGAAACGGTACCCGCTCTCCAGCGCGGTCCGATACGCCTCCTTCCACCTCTCGCCCATGAAAGCCCACACCAGGGCCAGCAGACTCGACCTGGGGGCATGGAAATTCGTGACCATGAGATCGACCACCCGGAACCGATAACCCGGCGTCACGTACAGTCGGGTCTCTCCCTGCCGGGCGGTCACCAGCCCGTCGGAGGATGCGCAGGTCTCCAGGGTCCTCACCACGGTGGTGCCCACCGCCACCACCCGGCCGCCCCTGGCCCGGCACCGCTCCACCGCCGCCGCCGCTTCTTCGGGGAGCCGGAAGCGCTCCACCCCCATGGGATGCTCGTCGATGCGATCGGTACCGATCGGACGGAAGGTCGCCCACCCCACCTCCAGGTCGATCTCGGTTCTCTCCACCCCCTTCCGGGCCAGGGCCTCGAGGACTCGGGGCGTGAAGTGAAGTCCGGCGGTGGGCGCCGCCGCTGATCCGAGCCGGGATGCGAAGACGGTCTGGTATCGCTCAGGGTCCTCCAGGGAGCGGTTGATGTAGGGAGGAAGCGGGACCTCCCCCTCCTCCTCCACGAGCTCCTCCACCTCCCGGTCACCGGACAGCGCCAGCACCGCCACTCCCTCGACCGGCCCGGACACCACCATCGCCCGCAGCGAACCGAACCGGAGCAACACCCCCGGACGGAGCCGCCGGGCTGGACGCAGGAGCGCCTCCCAGCGCTCGGCCGACAGGCGGCGCAGCATCAGCGCATCCACTCTTCCCCCCGTCCCGGCCTTCAGGCCGCGCAGGCGGGCGGCCCGCACCCTGGTCCGGTTGACCACCAGCAGGTCGTCCCGTTCCAGGAGGTCGGCCAGTTCCAGGAATGTCCGGTGCGTGAGAGTCCGGGTGTCCAGCAGCCGCGAAGCATGCCGCGGCTCGACGGGAATCTGCGCCACCGCCTCCGGCGGCAGGGGATAATCCAGTTCGACGGTGAGCATCCCCGGCCCGGAGTCAGACCAGGCGGAGTTGAGGATCGGCCGGAGGGGTCAGCCCCAGGTGGAGGTAGGTACCTTCGGTGGCGACCCTACCCCTCGGGGTCCTCTGCAGAAGCCCCGCCTGCAGAAGATAGGGCTCATAGGCCTCCTCAACGGTCTCCGGTTCCTCGCCGACCGCGATCGCCAGGGTTCCCAGGCCGACCGGCCCACCCCCGAACTTGTGGACCACCGACTCCAGGATCGACCGATCCACCTTGTCCAATCCCATTTCGTCCACCTCCAGCATGGAGAGGGCGGTCCGGGCCACCGGGGCGGTCACCGATCCGTCCGACCGGGCAATCGCGTAGTCGCGCACCCGCGTCAGGAGCCGGTTGGCGACCCGGGCGGTTCCCCTGCTCCGGGCGGCGATGATCTCCGCCCCCGCGCCGGTGATCCCCACTCCCAGAATCCCTGCGGAACGGACAACTATCCGGTGGAGTTCCTCGGGCGTGTAGTAGTCGAAACGCTCGATGATCTGGAAACGGTCCCGCAGGGGGGATGAGATCATCCCCAGCCGGGTGGTGGCGCCCACCAGGGTGAAGGGCTGGAGTTTGAGCCGGTAGGTGGTGGCGCCCACCCCTCTGCCGACCACGATGTCCAGGGCGTAGTCCTCCATCGCCGGGTACAGGACCTCCTCCACCAGCCGGGACAGCCGGTGAAGCTCGTCCACGAAGAAAATGTCGCCTCTCTCCAATCCCGACAGGATCGACGCCAGGTCTCCGGGCCGGTCCAGGGCGGGGCCGGAGCTTCTTCGCATGTTGGCCCCCAACTCCTCTGCGATCACCCCCGCCATGGAGGTCTTGCCCAATCCGGGCGGACCGGAGAACAGCACATGACCCATGGGAATACCCATCTTGGCCGCCGCCTCGATCGAGACCCGGAGCCGCTCCTGCAGGAGGGGCTGGCCGATGAACTCTCCGAGGACCCTGGGCCGCAGGGTCGCTTCCAACTCGGTCTCCGCCTTGACGGGTTGCTGGGCGACCACCCGCTCCTCTTTCATCTTCCCAGCTCCTGGAGCGCTGCCTTCAATTGGTCCTCGAACCGGACCCGGGTGTCAATGGCCTCGGTCGCCCGGCGGATCTCGTGACGGCTGTAGCCCAGACCCGAAAGCGCCGCCCACAGGTCGGCGGTGCGGGATGCGCCCGCCAACACATTGGCTTCCGATGCCTCCAGCTTGCCCTTGAGATCCAGGATCAGCCTTTGGGCGGTCTTCTTCCCCACCCCGTTGACCCTGGTGAACGAAGCCACGTCCTCCTGTCGCACCGCCTCGCGAACCTCTCCCGGGCCCAGGGTGGAAAGGACCGCCAATGCCACCTTGGGACCCACCCCCTGGGCGGACAGCAGCACCCGGAAGAGGTCCCGCTGCTCGGCGCCGTCAAACCCGTACAATCTCATACCCTCGCTCCACACATGCATATGCGTGCTTATCACTATCTCCCTTCTTTCCCCCGGGAGGTTCTCCACTGCAGACGGCGCCATGGTCACCTCGTACCCCACACCTCCCACATCGATCACGATCCCCTCCGGGTTTCTCTCGGTCAGCCTTCCCCTCAAAGAGCCTATCACGGCACGACTTCCAAGTGCAGGTGCTGGAGGTGACAGATCGCCACCGCCACCGCGTCGAACGCGTCATGAGGCAAACCGTTCTCCGACAGCCTCAGGGTTCTCCGCAGGGATCGCTGCACCGCATCCTTGGTGGCGGCCCCGTCACCGGTCACCACCTTCTTTATGGTGCTGGGAATGTACTCGCGAACGGGGATCCCCGCCTCCGCGGAGGTGAGCATCACCACTCCGGTGGCTCTCTCCACCGCCGAGGCCGCGGATCGGTTCCCCTTGATGTACACCTTCTCCAGGGCGAGGGCACCCGGCTGGTACCGCCGGATGACGTCGGAGATGTCCCCCGCCAACTCCTTCAACCGGTTTTCCAGCGGCCACTTCACCGGAGTGCTGATCACCCCCATGGCCAATACCCGGTGGGGGCTTCCCCGGCTCACCACCGCGTACCCGGTGCGGGCCAGACCAGGATCTACTCCCAATACCAACACCTGCTTGAAGTGTAAGGAACGCCCGTCTGCCATCCCGGCCTTTCCTCTCCCGGCCGCCCTCCCCTCGCCGGTCACCGGCTCGCCAACGCCTCGAGTAACCGGTCGCTGATCTCGAAGTTCGAGAATACGCTCTGCACATCGTCGAGGTCCTCCAGGGCGTCCACCAGCCTCAGCACCCGGGGAGCGGTGCGTTGGTCCACGGGCACCTCCGAGATGGGGAGTTGGGTCAATTCCGCCGACTCGACCGCCAGACCCGAATCCTCCATGGCGGTCCGGACCCCGGCCATGGCCCTCGGCGGGGTGATCACTTCCCAGGAGTCGCCTGTCTCCCTTACATCCTCCGCTCCGGCCTCCAGCGCCGCCAGCAGCACCTCGTCCTCGTCCCCCGCCGCGGCGATCAGTCCCTTGGGCTGGAAGAGATAACCCACCGATCCGGGCTCTCCCAGGCTCCCCCCGTTGCGGGTGAAAACGGCCCGCACATCGGCGGCGGCCCGGCGTCGATTGTCGGTGAGCACCTGCACGTAGACCGCCACTCCCCCGGGCGCGTACCCCTCATACCACAACTCGTCGTAGGCCACCCCGGCGCTCTCCCCGGTCCCCCGCCTGATCGCCCGGAGGATGTTGTCGTTGGGCATGGAAGCCGCCTTGGCCTTCGAGACCGCCGCCGCCAGCGCGTAGTTGGCGTCGGGATCTCCTCCGCCCTTGCGCGCCTCGATCTCGATGGCCCGGGCCAGCTTGGCAAAGAGCTTCCCGCGCGCCGCGTCCTGTCTGCCCTTGCGGTGCTTGATGTTCGCCCATTTGGAGTGGCCGGCCACGGTCCTCTACCTCCCTCCGCCTTCCATCCACAGTCGGTGGATTCGAGAGTCGTCCGTCAACTCCGGATGGAAGGAGGCTGCCACTATCCCGCCGGAGCTGACCATCACCGGGCGGTCCCCGACCCGGGCCAGCACCTCGACCTCGGCGCCGACCTTCTCCACCCACGGCGCCCGGATGAACACGCCGTGAAACGGTCGGTCCAGTCCCCTCACGTCCAGGTCCATCTCGAAGGACTCGTTCTGGCGTCCGAAGGCGTTGCGCCGCACCACCACATCCAAGCCTCCCACCAGGGGCTGGTCTCCTTCGACGACCGAGGCCGCCACCAGAATCATCCCCGCACAGGTGGCCAGGGTGGGAAGACCCTCCGCCAGGGCGGACCGCAGGGGATCAAGCAATCCGAACCGCTCGGCCAGGCGTCCGATGGTGGTCGACTCGCCGCCCGGTATCACCAACCCGTCAAGTCCCTCCAGGTCCCCGGGCAGCCGCACCGCACGATGGGAGACTCCCAACCGGGCGAGAGCCGCTCTGTGTTCACGTACATCCCCCTGGAGGGCCAGCACCCCGATGGTGGGCGGCATGGTCACCAGCCCCGGGCGGCCAAACGCTCTGTTTCTTCCAGGGTTCCTATCTCGATTCCCGACATCGGCTCTCCCAGACCCCGCGAGGCCTCGGCCACCACCCCGGGGCTCTCCCAGAACGTGGTGGCCTCCACGATTGCGGCGGCGTAGGCGGCAGGTTGGGAACTCTTGAAGATGCCGCTGCCCACGAACACCCCGTCGCAGCCAAGGGCCATCATCAGCGCCGCGTCGGACGGCGTGGCGATCCCTCCCGCCGCGAAGTTGACCACCGGCAGCCGACCGAGGGAGGCCACCTCCTTCACCAGTTCCACGGGGGCCCTCATCTCCTGGGCCCTGCCGGCAAGTTCCTCATCGGGGAGATCGGCCAGCGCCGCCATCTGTTCGGTGATGGCCCGAATGTGGCGGACCGCCTCCACCA
Organism: Acidimicrobiia bacterium; assembly: GCA_965204615.1. Classification (GTDB taxonomy): domain Bacteria; phylum Actinomycetota; class Acidimicrobiia; order Spongiisociales; family ZC4RG35; genus Bin76. The sequence goes on from OZ242000.1 coordinate 891,035, forward strand.
CGTTGCCGGTCCCCGCTTCGCCCTTGGTCCGGATCATGGCCGCTCCTTCGGATATCCGGCGCAGTCCCTCTCCCAGATCACGGGCGCCGCAGACGAAGGGAGTGGTGAAAGGCCACTTGTCCACGTGGTGCTCCTCGTCGGCGGGGGTGAGAACTTCCGACTCGTCTATGTAGTCCACCCCCAACTCCTCCAGGACCCGGGCCTCGAGAAAGTGCCCGATCCGGCACTTGGCCATCACCGGAATGGTCACCGCCCTCATGATCTCGGTCACCTTGGTGGGGTTGGCCATCCGCGCCACTCCCCCGTCCTTGCGGATGTCGGACGGGACCCGCTCCAACGCCATGACCGCCACCGCGCCCGCCTCCTCGGCGATGCGCGCCTGATCGGCGTCGACCACATCCATGATCACACCGCCCTTGAGCATGTCGGCAAGCCCCCGCTTGACCAACTCCGTGCCGGTCTTCATACCGTTGCTCTGATCCATCCCCCTAATCGTACCACCTCCGCGCCCCGGCGGGCCGCAATAGCGCCCGCAAACCGGCAGGGTTCTTGATCAAGCGCTGCGGCGAATGACCTCCTCGTAGCACTGCCGGTAGGCCGGGCCCACCCTCTCCCAGGAGAACCTGTCCGCCCGCTCCGGACCCGCCTCGGAGAGCCGATTCGAGACGGAGGGACTCCTCAGGACCCGGTGGATCTGCTCCGCCATCTCGCCGACGCTCCCGGGAGCGAAGTACCTCGCCGCCGATCCGGCCACATCCCGGAAGGGACGCAGGTCCGAGGCCACCACCGCGCAACCTGCCGCCATGGCCTCCACCAGCACTATCCCGAAGCTCTCTCCTCCCAGGTTGGGAGCGACATAGACCTCTGCCGATCGGAGCGTCCGTTCTTTCACATCCGCATCCACCCTGCCCAGGAAGACGGCCCCTTCGGGCGGATCCGGGCGCTCGGCGCCCATCACCACCAACTCCGCCCGGGGATTTCGACTCCTGACCTGCGGCCACGCTTCCAGCAGGACGCCCAGGCCCTTGCGTGGCTCGTCCCGGCCCAGGAACACCACCCTCCCCCTCCTGCGCTCCACCCCTTCGCCCCCGATCGCGGTCTGCACCCCGTTGGGGACGATGCGCTCGGGTTCCCACCCCGACGGCAGGGGTGCGGCCGCCTGGCGGCTGACCGCGGTGACCAGGGTCCGGGGTGCGGAGAGAGAGCGCACCCAGGGATGCAGACCCCGGTACAGCCGGCTGACCCAGCGCGGAGGGTCAGCGTGGAATGTGGCCACCGTCGGAGCGGGGATACGCAGTGCAGCCACTCCCACCGTGGGCATGAGCGGCTCGTGAATATGCGCCACCTCAGCCCAGCCGATGGTCTCCCTCATCCGCGCCGAGACTCTCGGCGAAAGACATATGGGCGCCACAGACCGGTTGGCCCGGACCCGCACCACCCTCCCCGCCTCCACCCCATCCAGGCCCGCGGGCAGGCGGGGAGCGATGATCCGCACCTCGTCGCCGGTGGCCGTCAACCATCCGGCAAGGCCCAGCACCTGCGCCTGGACCCCGCCGTCCTGGGTCAGGTCATAAGGCGAGACCAGGCAGACCCTCATCAGCCAGGGTCAAGCCTTATCGGAGGGCCAGTTGGGCTGGAGAAGGTGCCACTGCTCCGGGGCATCCTTGATCAGGTCTTCGAACGCACATGCCATGAGTTGGGCACCCTTGCGGAGCCTCTCGGACAGGCTTCCCTCCCGGGGAATGTCCAGGGGCGGCTTCAGAGCCGCCCGGTAGCGGCTCTTCTTCTCGAAATAGACCGCCACCGGGATCACCGGGCGCCCGGAACGAATGCCCAGCAACAGGGGACCGGCCGGCAGGGTCGTCTCTTCCCCGAAGAACTGAACAGGGATGCCTCTGCCGCTCAGGTCCCGGTCAGAAGGCAGGCAGACCGCGGTCCGGCTGGACAGTTTTCTCTCGAGTTCCCCGAGAAGGCCCTTGTGGGCGAAGACAACCTTTATTCCAGTCAACCCTCGCATCCGGGAGAACCAATCTCGGATGTGGGAGTTCGCCAGGTTCTCGGCCACCGCCACCACCTCCAAATCCATGTCCCAGACGGCTGCGCCGGCCATCTCCCAGTTGCCCAGGTGAGGCAACACCACCACCACGCCCTTCCCGTCCTCCACGGCGTCTTCCAGCAATTCCACGCCCTCCAGCTCGAAGCGCCCGGCCATTCTCCTCACATTCCTGGGAGCAGCCCAAAGCAACTCCCCCCAGTACTGCCCGTAACTGGCGAACATCCTTCTGACCGCCCTGGCGCGGCTTCCCAGCTGATCTTCCAAACCCGTCCTGCGGGCGTGCCTGCCGGCCATGCGCCGGCGCCGCGGCAGGATCAGCGAGGCCACCACCCCGGCGGCGCCGCCCAGGCGTTGCACCACCCACAGCGGCCAGATGTGCATGAATCCCGAGGCCGCTCTCACACCCCAGTAGGCGAATCGGGACTTCACCGCTTCAGTTCTCGGTATGCGACCACGAAGCGGTGCAGAGCCGAAATCCAGCAGAGACCGGTCATGGCCCACAACATTGGCTCGACCCATCCGGTGAGCAGCCCCAGGGCAAAGAGGATCACCCTCTCGGCCCGGCCCATGAAGCCACCGGTCCCTCTCAGTCCTTCCGCCTCCGCCCGGGCGCGCAGATAGGGGATGAGCAAGGCGCCGGAGACCGAGAGCACGATCAGCATCAGGGTCCGCGGTTCGCCGGCGCGGGCCACCGCCAGCCCCGAGAAGCAGGCCACCTCGCCGAGTCTGTCCACCGAGGCGTCCAGGAACGCTCCTCTCTTGGAGACCTTGTCAGCCGCACGCGCCAGCGAGCCGTCCAATCCGTCGATTGCCGAACCGGCCAGGGCGATCAGGGAACCGGTCACCAGAAACTCAAGAGAGATGATCACCGCCCCCACGATGGTCACCCCCAACCCGAAGAAGGTCAGACCGGCGGGGTTGATCCCGCACCGGTTCAGGAAACGGCCGATGGGATCGAGCACCCTTCTGAGGTGAGGGCGCACCCAAATGTCTATCACGGTTCCCTCACGCTAACCGTTCTGCGAACAACCGGCAATTGTCCGTCCTGTCAAATAGAGCCATGCACCCGAAATTACCGCGTGCCCGGCCAAATAGCGGGTGCACCGTTTGCGCTATCCTGAATTCACCTGCCAATTGTCATGAGGAGCCCGCTTGTCACCTGATTCGATTCGCACCATAGCCCTGATAGGCCACGGGGGAAGTGGCAAGACCTCCCTCGCCGAAGCTCTCCTGTTCACCGCGGGGGTCACCACCCGGCTGGGATCGGTGGACCGGGGAACCACCATGTTGGATCACGAGCCGGAAGAGGAGGAGAGAAAGCTCTCCCTCAACCTGTCGGTTGCCTCCTTCGAGTGGGACGGATGCAAGATAAACCTGATCGACACCCCCGGATACGCTGACTTCTCGGGTGACGCCCGCTCCGCCATCCGGGTGGCGGACCTGGCCCTCTTCGTGGTCTCGGGAGTGGACGGCGTCGAGGTGCAGACCGAGTTGATGTGGAACCTGGCGGCCGAGGAGGGCACTCCCCGGGCGGTGTTCGTCACCAAGCTCGACCGGGATCGCTCCTCCCTGAATCGCACCCTGGAGGAGTTGCGCCAAGCGTTCGGGAAGGGAATAGCGCCGCTGGTCATCAACGTGGGAGAGGAGTCCGACCTGAGGGGTGTGGCCAGGGTCAGCTCCGGCCAGGTGGATCTCTACGAGGAGGGCAACCCGCGGGGCACGGTGGCCGCCGACGCGCCCGCCGAGGTGGCGGCCGTCCTGGAGGAGGCCCACCTGGAGTTGGTGGAGTCGGTGGTGGAAACCGATGATGACCTGATGACCGCCTACTTCGAGGGAGAGGAGCCGGAGCAGGCGGTGATCGTGTCGGTGATCCGGGAAGCCATGCTGGCCGGAGAGATCTTCCCGGTGCTGGCGGGATCCTCCAGTCAGATGGTCGGGATCGATGTCCTCGCCGACTTTCTCAAGAGCTTTGCGCCGACTCCGCTCGAGCGTCCCGCTCCCCCCCTGTCGGAGGGTTCCCTCGAGAAGTCCGAGGACGGCCCGGCGGTCGCCTATGTGTTCAAGACGATCGGCGACCCGTACGTGGGGCGGATCTCGATCCTGCGGGTGTTCAGCGGGTCCCTCCGGTCGGACGACACCCTGGAGCTGGCCGGGGGTCCGTCCGTGCGGGTCAGCAACCTGTTCTTCCTCCAGGGCCGCAACCCCATCACCACCGATCGGATCCTCTGCGGCGACATCGCCGCGGTGGCGAAGGTGGACAGGGCCACCACCGGTTCGACCCTGCGCTCTCCCGGATCGGATGCGGTGGTGCTTCCCGCCGTCTATCCCAAGCCGGTCATGGAGCTGGCGGTGTTCCCCCGTTCCACCCAGGACGAGGAGAAACTCTCCACCGCGCTGCAGCGGGCCGTCGAGGAAGACCCCACCCTGGCGGTGGAGCGTCGATCCGAGACGGCAGAGACCATCCTGGCCGGGCTGGGAGACGTCCATCTGGACGTGACCCTGGCACGCATCAACCGAAAGTTCGGCGTGGAGGTGGACACTGCCCTGCCCAAGATTCCCTATCGGGAGACGATCACGGGAAGGGCCCAGTCCGAGGGAAAGCACAAGAAGCAGACCGGGGGACGCGGGCAGTTCGGCGTCGCCTTCGTACGGTTCGCCCCCAAACCCCAGGGCGAGGGTTATGAGTTCATCGACTCCATCAAGGGTGGATCGATACCCCGCCAGTACATACCGGCGGTGGACAAGGGGATCCAGGAAGCCTTCGCCCGCGGCGTGCTGGCCGGCTTCCCGGTGATCGACGTCTCCGCCGAGGTGTACGACGGGAAGTACCACTCGGTCGACTCGGACGAGCTCTCCTTTCGCATGGCCGGAATCGCCGCGGTGCGAGCGGCCGCCCAGGACCTGCGGCCCGTCCTCCTCGAGCCGATCACCCAGCTCTCGGTGAAGGTGCCCGAGGAGTACACCGGGGACGTGATGGGAGACATCAACGCCAAGCGGGGCCGCGTGTACGGCATGGACACCGACGGATCGCTGCGGATCATCTCCGCCGAGGTCCCCATGGCGGAGGTCCAGCGCTACGCGGTGGACCTCCGCTCCATGACCAGCGGGCGGGGCACGTTCGAGGTGGCCTTCGACCACTACTCCGAGATTCCTCCCCATGAAGCTCAAAAGGTGATCGACGCCTCCCGGAAGGACGATGATTAGGCGTATGGGCGATGATGCAAGGATCCAACTCGGAGACCGCGAGCTGGAGCTGCCCCTTATAGAGTCCACCCGCGGCGATCGGGGGATCGACATCTCCCGGCTTCGCTCCGAACTGGGGGTCATCACCGTCGATCGGGGTTTCGCCAACAGCTCGGAGAATCCCAGTGCGGTCAGCTATGTGGATGGAGAGAACGGCGCGCTGAGCTACCGCGGGTACCCGATAGAGGAGTTGGCCGGCCGGGTGAGCTTCCTGGAAGCTGCCTGGCTGCTGCTGTACGAGGACCTTCCGTCCCGGGCGGAGATCGACCGCTTCGAGGAAGAGATCGGTCGTTACGCCGTCGACCGACCCTACATGGATGACTTTCTGAACACCTTCCCGGCCACCAGCGACCCCATGGCAACCCTGGCGGCCGGCGTCCTCGCCATGGCCGGTCTACACCCCGAATTCTCCCAATCGAGCCGGCCGGAGGCCGTCGAGGAGGCGGTCCGGATCCTCCTGGCCGACATTCCCACCCTGGCCGCCCTCATAAACCGCCGCCAGCTGGGACTGGGACCCATCAGCGTCTCCGAAGACCTTCCCTACACCTCCCGTTTCTTCCACACCGCCCTGGCCGAGTCCGACTCCTCCCCCCTTCCCGACCCCGATGTGGTGGCGGTCCTGGATGTGCTGCAGATTCTCCACATCGACCACGGACAGAACTGCTCCTCATCGGCGGTGCGGCTGGTGGGCTCGGGCGGCGCCAGCATCTTCTCGTCGATAGCCGCGGGGATCAGCGCCCTCTCCGGGCCGCTTCACGGAGGCGCCAACCGGGCGGTGCTGGGGATGCTGGAGGAGATCCAGGCCGGTGGGGGGGATATCGAAAAGGCATTGCACCGCGCCAAGGACCGCTCGGATCCGTTCCGGTTGATGGGCTTCGGCCACCGGGTGTATCGAAACTTCGACCCCAGGGCAAGAATCATCAAGGCCACGGCCGGAGAGGTGCTGTCTCGTTTGGGCAGGGACGACCCTCTCCTGCAGTTGGCCAAGGACCTGGAGGCGGCGGCATTGGCCGATGAGTACTTCGCAAAGCGGCGCCTCTACCCCAATGTCGACTTCTACTCGGGGTTCCTGTATCGGGCGCTGGGGTTCCCGACCGAGATGTTCACCGTGCTGTTTGCGATTGGCCGACTGCCCGGATGGTTGTCCCATTGGAGGGAGATGGCGTCAGATCCCAGGGGACGCATCTTTCGACCCCGACAGGTCTATGTGGGACGGACCGAGCGAAGACTCTCCGAGGATCGCTGAGGACCGCGCCGCTACGGCTGCGGCGGGTCCAGTTCCTCTATGTACACATCCTCGAGAGACTCCCCGCTTACCCCGTCGATCTCCACCAGCGCCCGGCGCCTCGGCGGGCTCTCCGAGGAGTAGACGATCACCTGCCACCGGGGACGGGACCTTATCCCCCTGAACGTCACCGCCACCGAGGCATGCCCCACCCCGAAGGGCACTCTTGCGGCCGCGGTGCGCAGTGCGCCGGCTTGATCGAGGGCAAGAGGCCACGCCGCCCACCGCTGGTACAGCGAGATCGCGGCCAGGAGGAGGACCACTATCCACAGCCCGGGCTCGGAGAAGGCCGGTCCGGCCAGGAGCGCGGCCGTTGCGAGATACACCCAACTCGCCCACCGGCGTCGACCCGGGTCCGGGAAGCGATAGGGACTCGGCGCACCCGCGTCAAGGTCCTCGGGTACGGCCTCTGCGCGGGCCGCCTCGGAGGGGATGACGATCCCGTCCCGGCGCCGGTAGCTCACCGACGCCGCCCGGACAGGCCACTGGGTGGATGAGCTTCCTCCGCAAGGCCTTCGACCAATTCGGTCAGCGGGACCGCCCTCCTCTCTCTCTTCTCCCCGTAACGCCGCACCCCCACGGTGCCGTTCTCCACATCCTGGTCGCCCACCACCAAAACCAGCGGGTGCTTGGCGGTCATTGCCCGCCGGATCTTCTCTCCCAGCCGATCGGAGGAAGCGTCGACCTCGGTCCGGATACCTGCCGACTCCAGTCGCCCTCCCACTTGCCGGGCATAGTCGAGATGACGGTCGGCCACCGGCGTCACCGACACCTGAACCGGCGCCAGCCACAGTGGAAAAGCGCCGGCGTAGTGCTCCACCAGGACCCCGAAGAAGCGTTCGATCGACCCGGCCTTCGCACAATGGATCATCACCGGCCTCCGGAAGACGTTATCGGAGTCGGCATAGTCCAGTCCGAAATTCTCGGGAAGGGAAAAGTCGACCTGGATGGTGGACATCTGCCAACGTCTGCCGATGGCATCCCGCACATGGATGTCGATCTTGGGTCCGTAGAAGGCGCCCTCGCCCTCCGCCACCCGGTGGGAGACACCTCCTGTCCGGATGGACTGCAACAACGCGTCCTCCGCCACGTCCCACATCCGGGGGTCCCCCACGAATCGGTCGGGGCGTGTGGAGAGATCGGCCTCGAACTCCTCGAAACCGAAGTCCTTCAGCCAGTTGAGCACGAAGAGAAGGTGCATGTCCAGTTCGTCGGGGAGCTGGCTGCGAGTACAGAAGGTGTGGGAGTCATCCTGGGTGAAACCCCGAGCCCGCAGTGCGCCATGGATGACTCCCGAGCGCTCGTATCTGTACACCGCGCCCAACTCCGCCAACCGGATGGGCAGGTCCCGGTATGAGCGGCCCCGGCTTCCGTATATGAGGACGTGAAAGGGGCAGTTCATGGGTTTTACCAGGTACTCCTCACCGCCGTCCATGGTCATTGCCGGATACATGTAGTCGGCATAGAAGTCGAGGTGGCCGGAGGTCTCCCAAAGCTCGCTGCGAGCAAGGTGAGGGGAGAACACGAACTCGAATCCGTATTGCTCATGGAGGCGGCGGCTGTGGTCTTCGATCAGTTTTCTGACCATGCCGCCTTTGGGGTGCCATACCATCAGCCCCGATCCCAGTTGCCGGGGGAAGGAGAACAAGTCCAGACCGGGACCGACCTTCCGATGGTCCCGCCGTTCGGCTTCTTCCAGACGATGCAGATAGGCAGCCAGCGCCTGCGGCGACTCCCATGCAGTTCCATAGATTCTCTGCAACTGCGGGTTGTTTTCATCCCCTCTCCAATAGGCGCCCGACGAACGCAGCAGCTTCACCGCTTTCAGTCGTCCGGTGGAGGGAACATGCGGACCTCGGCACAGGTCGACAAACCCGTTGTTGCTGTATATGGTTACTTCTTCACCCTCCGCCACCTCGGATGACTCGACCGATTCGATAATCTCCAATTTGAATGGATGGGAACGAAACATGTCCGAAGCCTCGTCCCGGCTCAACGAACGGCGTACGAAGGGTTGATCCTCGGCGATCAACTCGGCGATTCTCTCTTCTATGCAGGACAAGTCCTCGGGGCTGAAGGGTCTTTCCATCCCGAAGTCGTAATAAAACCCGTCTTGGATGGCGGGTCCGATCGCGAAGGTGGATCCCGGGTAGAGATCCAGCACTGCCTGTGCCAGCACATGGGCGGCAGAGTGTCGCAGGACCTCCCGGCCTTCTTCCATTTGGTCGGTGATTATCCGGATCCTTCCCGACTTCTCCAGAGGACGGGTCAGATCCAGTAACTCTCCATCCAGTTCCACCGCCACCGCCGCGCGGGCGAGGCCGGCCCCGATCCCCCGGGCCACTTCCCGGCCGGTGACGCCCGATTCACCCTCTATCAGGCTGCCATCGGGCAACTCCCATTGGAACTTCAATCCAGGCTCCTCACTAGACGTAAGAGGGTACCTCACGGGGTTCCCCGGTCATCCGCCTGGAGTTGGAACAGGTAGGAACGGTCGGTGTGGTGGTGACGGAACCCCATGGAGCGGTACATGTTCACCGCCGGCAGGTTGGCGGCATCCACATACAGGACGCAGGCCAGTGCATTGTCGCTGTCATGCATGTGGCGAATCCCCTCCAACAGAAGGGCCTTTCCCAGTCTTCTCCCCTGGTAGCCGGGAAGGACGGCTATTACGTAGATCTCCCCGGCTCTGCTTGATGGGACCTTGGTCCAGCAGAACCCGGCCAACTTCTCTCCATCCCAGGCCATGCGCAAGCCCTCTGAAGAGAACCAGGGACGACGGCGACGGCGATCCAGATCGGCCAGACCCCAGTCGCCGTTTTCGGGATGGCCCGCGAAGGCCAGGTTGTTCCCTTCCAGCCAGGCCATTTCGTCCATCCCCTCCCGAAACCCTCGGACCACGATCTCGGGAGGAAAGCGCGGCTGCTCGGCAAGCGGGAGCGGCACCCTCATGTGGTGGAGTTCGCGTTCCAAGGTGAATCCGCCCGCTTCGGCGGCCTTTGTCAGTTCCGGGATGTACGCCCACAGTCGAATGCTCCTTCCCCCGCGGTCACCCACCGCCCTTCCTGCCCCCGCCAGGAGTTCTGAGAGGTGGAGGTCGCTGCGGTACCCGGGACTGACGGCCGCCTCCACCGTCCACAGTCGGCTGTGCTCTTCCAGCATGGCCAGATACGCCACGACCCGTCCCTCGCGGTCCTCCGCCACCAGTCCCGGACGGGAATGATCCGCGTCAGAAGGGGGGTCCACGACGTGGAAGTACTTGCGCTCCCCCATAGCCGGGTGGCCGTCATGTTCTTCGATCCGGGCAACCAGAGCCTCCACAGCGTTCAAATCCCTTGGCAGGTCAACCCAGCGTAAATTCAACATTCGCAAACTACTTTAAGCGGCGGCGGGGTGAGAGTTGGCGACTGTCACCCATCCGAGAATGAAGCACTCTGATAAACGCCTCGAAGTGGGCGCTACTGGGATCGAACCAGTGACCTCTGCCGTGTGAAGGCAGCGCTCTCCCGCTGAGCTAAGCGCCCTTTGTGGCTGTTATTCGGGACCGGTCGCCTTGCCTAACCGCGAGTGCGGGCGATCCCGCTCTTGCCCAGGACCGATGCGGAGACTCCCGTCTCCCTCCACGCCTTGTAGGATATACCCTTCCGATCCGAATAAGACCTGGCAATCTTGACAAACTCCGACTCCAGGGCCTCTATGTCGATGGGATCCGAAGACTCCGCCAAGCGCCGCTCAGCATCGATTCGCCGCTGGATCAGGGCCAGCCTCTGGATTTGGTCCGACTCGACCTCCAGTTGCGCCTGTACTGCCTCAAGTTCCTGTTGAGGAGACTTGCGACGTCCTCGGCGGGCTGAAGTCGCCTGCAATCCTTCCAGGTACTTTCTCACAGCCCTGGTCTCGGCGCGAGCGGCGGCTCTGGCTTGTTTTACTTCAGGAGATAAGTTGCTCCGCTTATCCATTCCCTTCCACCTTCTTTTTTCTTGCGTATAGTGCTCACTATAAGCGAATCCTAAAGACTACACAAAACTACAGGCGACGGGTTATGACCATCCTCTAACAACTACTACAAGACACCTACAGAGCATCGACGATTGGACTGTCATACCGTTGTACGAGGTTCTGCAATGTTTTCTCGAGGTCACGGTGGAAGGGGACGTCCTGACCTTCAAGGACTACCCCAACCTGTACGGATCGCGTCCTGTGCAAACGGCCTGGATTTCTTCCTCTGAAACCGCGAAAAGATACACCGAGTCGCGATAGTTTTCCCCCCTCATTCCGCCGGTGCTCCAGGTGATTCGGAGGAAGTCAGGGTGGGCCCTAGTGGAATTGAACCACTGACCTCTTCCGTGTCAAGGAAGCGCTCTCCCTCTGAGCTAAGGGCCCCATCGGAAGTCCCTATCCCGGAGGCGACGTCCGGAATCGAACCGGAGTAACGGGTTTTGCAGACCCGTGCCTAATCCACTCGGCCACGTCGCCGTGCCATTTCTCCGCCCGGGCAGAGAGCTTGACGAGCGGAAGACGGGGCTCGAACCCGCGACCTCAACCTTGGCAAGGTTGCGCTCTACCAGCTGAGCTACTTCCGCGTCTCGCGGCCATTATAGTGCTCCCCTCACCGACCGGTGGAGCCGAATCCCGCCTCCCCGCGCTCGGTTTCGTCCAGGTGGGTGGCCTCTGCCAACCGGACCGAAGGGACTGCCACCACCATCAACTGGGCAATGCGATCACCCTTCGAGAAGCGGGCGGTCTCCCGGGAAAGATTGACCAGTATCACCGATATCTCTCCTCGGTAACCGGAGTCAATCAAGCCCGGACTGTTCACCACCCCGATACCCAACCGATCAGCCAGCCCACTGCGCGGCAACACCAATCCGGCGCACCCCTCCGGAATGGCGACAGCCAAACCGGTCGGCACCTTTGCTCTCTCCCCGGCCGGGATCTCCACATCAACCGATGTGGGCAAATCGAAAGCGGCGTCTCCCCGGTAGGCGACCCGCGGGAAAGTTACTTCGTTATCCAGTCTGCGAACGCTAACCTTGATACTCTGCATAGTGGAAGTCGGGCGGACCAACCACAAAGTAGGTCCGTGTGCCCAACCGCAACTTTACACCACGGAGGCAAAGACCCCGCGGGAGACACTTACTGCCCAGCACCCAGCGGAGCCTTGGGCACGCCCGTAGATCGACTTCACGTCGTGGCTCGACCCCGCGCAAGACCTTCGACACGGTTCCGCCCACCCCGTCTCCCGACCCGGACACTCGCCACGACCGCCCGGAAGGCCCCACCCGGGACAAGACCGCCCCGAACCGGAACGGAGTCTTCCACTCCGATGAGGGGTCCCGCCCGGTGGCGAACGGCGCCCATCAGAATCTGATAACCGCACAACACTCCGTCAGGGAGAACGGACACCGGGACGATGCTCACGGTACAGCCACCCACTCCTTCGCGACGGCTACCGCCACCGGTGTGCTCTCCCGCCCGGTGGCAACCCCGAGCTACGACATCACCGAGGCCGACATCCAGGAGATGTGGAATGCGCCGGCGCCGCCCATAGCACTTCCCCGCCTGCAGCCTCGTTCATCCCACTCCCTTCACCGGATGACGGAAAGGCCATCACGCTCCGCGATGTGGGTAACGATCGCGCTGGCCACCGCCGCGGCAATCATCACCGCAGGCGTTCTCACGGTCATAAGGGGTGCAGAACAGAACCAGAGCGAACTCCAAACGGCGGTATCGAGCGCAGCCTCCATCGCCGCCGCATCCGTCAACGACAGCCTCTCCGCCCTCGAGTCACTGCGGGAAGGCGGTGCATTCACCCCCGAACTGGTCTCGGAGATCTCCGCCCTGGGCGCCTCCTCACGGGGCCTGGTGGAGTCTGCCGGAGCCCTGCCCACCGATGGATCCTCCCTGGCGGAGGTGCGACTCTCCGCCACGGCACTGGCCGGACGCATCTCCCGGCTGGGAGAGACCTTCGGCGCCACCTTCTCCTACCGGGGACAGATAGCCCCGAATCTGATGCCTCCCACCCTGACGGATCCCCTGGAGATAGCCAACCTTGCGGACAACACGGCACTCCTTGCCGGTTGGCAAAACCGACTCGAGCAAGCCGCAGCGAGCCCACCCAGCCAACCGCGGCTCCTTCAAAACCATCAAGCCCTGGAGGCGACGCTGCCCTACCTGGCCGTTCATCTCGAGTCTTACGCCGACGCAGTTCAAAACGGCCGCCCGGAGCAGGCATCAGCGGCGCTCGGACAAGTAGCGTCCCTACTCTTGGCAATAGGCCAGGATCTTGACCAGGCTGTCTCCGAGATCACGGAAATAGCTGAGGTCGAGATCCGTTCTCTGGCGACCGACCTTCAGAATCTGGCAGTTGGTACCTGAAGGACCTGACCGGGCATCAACACCTTGGAGTCCAATCCATTCAGTTGCACCAGTTCCTGTACGACTTCGCGGAGATCCACGCTCTCGGGCGAGAACCGATCGGCAATCTCCCAAAGGGTGTCTCCGGGCGCGACCATTACCGACTCCGTCTCCTGCTGACCCACGGCGCCGATCGCTTTCTCTTCAAGCACCACAAGCAACCCGCCGGTGACCGCCACGACCAGGAGTCCCAGGAGAAGAGCCCGTAGTCCTGCCTGTGGGTCTGATGTGGTCGAACGCATGTTCGATCAGTATATAGAACATTTGTTCGATTGCCAAACCGAACAAATGTTTGGATTCGCCGAGGGCCCCGAGTAGGGTTTGCGGCTATGAACCGTCTCACCGACCGCCAACGCCAGATACTCGACCTGATCAGGGACCGGGTTGCCGATCGCGGATACCCGCCCACGGTGAGAGAGATAGGGGAAGCGGTCGGCCTCGCCTCGCCCTCCTCGGTCCATGCCCAGATCTCGGCCCTTGTCAAGGCCGGCAGACTCCGCCGGGATCCCTCCAAGACCCGCGCCCTGGTGGTGATCGACCAAGTCCGTCCCCTGCCGGCGCCGACGCCTCCGGACGCACCCGACCTCCGGTCGGTCCCCCTCCTCGGGGCCATTGCCGCCGGTGCGCCGCTGCTGGCCGACCAACACGTGGACTCGGTGCTGAATCTCCCCTCCCAGCTGGTCGGCCGCGGGGAGTTGTTCATGTTGGAGGTGCAGGGAGAGTCAATGACCGGAGCGGGGATTCTCTCCGGTGACCGGGTGGTGGTCAGGGCGCAGCCAACAGTGGAGAACGGCGAGATAGCAGCGGTGCTGGTGGAGGAGACGGAAGCCACCGTCAAACGGGTCCGTTTCCGGGCGGACGGCCGGATCGAACTCCTCTCCGAGAACCCCGACTACCCGACCCTCAAGCCCGACAATCCTCGCGTCCTGGGCAAGGTCGTAACGGTGATTCGCTCACTCAAGTGAACCGCTGACGTTCCACCACCCGGCAACAGGAGCATTGCTCAGTCCGGCCAATCCCCCCGGTAGACCAACCTGGCCGGGCCGGTGATCCACGACGTTCCCCCTTCCAGGGTCACCCGGGCGGCGCCGCCCACCAACCTCACCTCCACCTTCTCTCCGGTTAGACCCTGGGCAAGACCCGCCGCCGCGGCCGCCACCGCGCCCGTGCCGCAGGCCCTGGTCTCCCCCACGCCTCGTTCCCAGACTCGCATCGACATCCGTCGTCGGGAGTCCACTTTCACCATCTCCACGTTGACCCCCTCGGCGAACATGCCCTGCAGCGCCCGACCGGTGGCTGCCAACCTGATGCCTTCCAGGTCATCCACCCATGAAACTGCATGGGGGTTGCCCACCGACACCAGATGGAAGTCCCTTTCCCCGATTCGCCGCTGTTCCCCGACAGTCACCGGACCCAGTTCCGCGGTTACCTCCGACGAGAGGACCTTCACTCGCCGGGGACCCACGGGAGTATCAACCGAGAACTCCCGGCGGTCCGTCATGCCCAGGTCCACGGCCAGTCTGGCCACGCATCGCAGACCGTTTCCGCACATCTCGGCCGCGGACCCATCCGCATTGAAATAGGACATGGCCACCCGATCCCCGTCTCCGGACACCACCAACACCCCATCGGCCCCCACCCCGGTTCGCCTGTCGCAGAGAGCCACGATGTCGTCGGTGGAAAAGGAGTGGGAACCGACCACCACCACAAAGTCGTTGCCCAGCCCTTCCATCTTCCAGAATCTCATGTGATCCCTCCTGAGAGCACTTCCCACGCCATGGCCAGCCTCTCATCGGGATCCCGGGACCAGGGCAACCACCGGATGCGAGGATCCCTCCGAAAGAAGGTCCGCTGTCTCTTCACCAGATCCAATGTAGCCCGCTCGACCCGCCGGAAGCCCTCCTCTTCGGTGATCTCGCCCCGAACCACTGCCAGCAGTTGGCGATACCCCACCGCCTGGGAGGCGGTCGTGCCCAACCGGTCGGCCAGTCCCGCCACTTCATCCAGGAGTCCCGACTCCCGCATCACCGCCAGCCGGGCCGCCACCCGGGCCGGGACATGTTCGCCCGGATCGAGGCCCACGGCCCGAAAGGGGATCAACGGTTCATAGCGCAGCACCTGGCGCCGGCGGCGTTCCTCCGCCGGATCGGAGGGTATCCGTCCAATCAGACTCAACACCTCCAGGGCCCGAGCCACCCGCCTGGGATTCTGAAGGTCCAGGTGCCGGCCGGCGTCAGGATCGGCCTCCAGCAGCCGGGCGCGGGCAACCCCGGGAGGAAGTTGATCGAGAGCGGATCGTATCCGGGGACTGTGCGGCGGGAAGGAATAGGGGTCAACCACCGCCCGAAAGTGAAGGCCCGACCCACCGCACACGATCAGGGGAACCTTCGAGTCGGCGATCAGGCGACGGGCCCTGCGCTGGAAACGGGCGACCGTGAAGCTCTCATGAGGTTCGACCAGATCGATCAGGTGATGGCGGACCCGGGCCTGCATCCCCGGGGTGGGTTTGGCCACACCGATGTCCATGCCTCGATAGACCTGCATGGAGTCTGTCGAGATGATCTCAGCTCCCGTCCTCTCGGCCAGGCCCATGGCCACTTCGGTCTTGGCTGAGGCGGTGGGCCCCACCACCGCCATCAGAAGGTTCAGTACGCCTCTCCCATCATGTGATGCCGCCTGGCCACGGTGATCTCCGCCCCAAGGAACGTTCCGGCCGGGAATTCTCCCCTGAGGTGAACGATCTTTCCTCCCCGGGTGCGGGACTTCACCACTCGGGGGTCCTTGCGGGAGGGTCCCTCCACCAGGACTTCCACCCGCCTTCCCACCATCTCGGCGTTCTTCTCCTCCGATATCCGGTTCTGGATCCGCACCAGCCGCTGGAAACGCCGCTTGATCACCTCCGGGTCGACGAACAGGTCGTCCATCTGCGCGGCGGCGGTTCCCGGCCGGGGGGAGAAGATGAACATGAAAGCCTGGTCGAAGCGGGCTTCGGAGACCACGTCCAGAGTGTCCTCGAAGTCCCTTTCGGTCTCCCCGGGGAACCCCACGATGATGTCGGTGGACACCGTCAGGTCATCGATTGTCTCTCTGGCCATGGCCAGACGAGCCAGGAATCGCTCGGCGTTGTAGCCCCGATGCATCCTGGCCAGGATCCTGTCGCTACCGCTCTGGAGAGGCAGATGCAACTGCTCGCACACCGCTTCGGTCTCGGCCATGGCCCTGGCCACGTTCTCCCGGAAGTCTGCAGGGTGAGGACTGGTGAACCGGATGCGGCGAATCCCCTCGACCTCTCCCACCCTCCGCAGCAACTCCGCGAAGATGGGACGGCGACGCCCGTTCAAGGCCAGATCCCGACCGTAGGTGTCGACGTTCTGCCCGAGGAGGGTGATCTCCACCACCCCCTCGGCTACCAGTTGTTCCACCTCCCTGACTATCTCACCCGGTCGACGACTGACCTCCGGGCCCCGAACGGCGGGAACGATGCAGAAGGTACAGGTGTTGTTGCAGCCCAACTGGACAGTCACCCAGGCAGAGTGCCGGGACTCGCGGCGGGTGGGCAACTGTGAGGGAAGGTCGTGCAACGACTCGTATATCTCGGTGACCCCTCCCCACTCCTGGGCATGGTCCATCAGATCCAGAATCCGGCCCAGATTGTGCGTGCCCATCACAACATCCACCCATGGCGCCCTCTGCCTCACCACCTCCCGGTCCTTCTGGGCGGCGCACCCTCCCACCACCAGCATCATGTCGGGCCGCCGGTCTTTGAGGGCCTTCAACTGTCCAAGGTTCCCGTAGAGACGGTTGTCGGCGTTCTCCCGGATGGTGCAGGTATTGACAAACACCAGGTCGGCGCCCGCCAGAGAAGCAGCCGGCGCCATCCCGTCCGACTCGAGCAGGCCTGCGATCCGCTCGGAGTCGTGCACGTTCATCTGGCACCCGAAGGTGCGTATGAAGTAGGTCTGTCCCTGCCTCCTGGGCTTGCGGACAGGAGGGGGGTCCTTGCGAACCGGACTGGCGAGCAGGGTGACGCTCATCGGGCGTAATCGGTGTAGCGGCTTTCCCTTATAACCGTAACTTCGACCCGCCCCGGATATTGCATCTGGTCCTCGACCTGGCGGGCGATCTGTCGAGCCAACGCTCCGGCCGTCAGGTCGTCCACCTGCCGGGGGTCCACCAGCACCCTCACTTCCCTACCGGCCTGAAACGCGTAAGCCTTCTGCACGCCGTCGAAGGAGGTGGCAATGTTCTCCAGACCTTCCAGTCTCTGCGTGTATTGCTCATAGGACTCCCGCCGAGCGCCGGGACGGGCCGCCGACAACGTATCCGCGGCCTGGACCAGCACCGCCAGGACGGTGCGGGGCGCCACCTCGTTGTGATGAGCCTCGATACCGTGCACCACCTCCGGGTCCTCTCCCAGACGGCGGGCTATCTCGGCGCCGACGTGGGCATGGGACCCTTCCAGTTTGTGACTCACCGCCTTGCCTATGTCATGCAGGAGGGCCGCCCTCTTCACCGGGACGGGATCCACTCCCAGTTCGCCGGCGAGCAACCCGGCGGCATGGGCCGACTCCACCAGATGGTCGAGGACGTTCTGCCCGTAGGAAGTGCGATAGCGGAGCTGGCCGAGCAACTCGATCAGCTCCGGTCTCATCTTGCTCAGGTTCACCTCCAGCAGCGCCCACTCCCCGGCATCCCGGATGGCATGGGAAACCTCCGACTGGGCTTTGGCAACCGACTCCTCGACAGATGTCGGATTGAGGCGCCCGTCGACGATCAGGCCCTCCAGGGCGATACGAGCCACTTCCCGTCGCACCGGGTCGAAACTGTTGAGGACCACGGCCTCGGGAAGCTTGTCATCGATTATCAGGCTGACCCCGGTGGCGGCTTCAAAGGCTCGGATGTTCCGACCCTCCCTGCCGATTATCCGGCCCTTCATTTGCTCGCTGGGCAATTCGATGACCGTGGAGGTGGCGTCCTTCACCACCTCATGGGACATACGCTGCACCACTCCCGCCAGGATCCCCCGCGATCGCCACTCGGCTTCCTCCCGGGAGCGGATCTCTATGTCCCGAATCAACATCATGGCGTCGCGGCGAGCTTCATGCTCGACCCTCTCCATGAGCTGGCGACGGGCCTCCGTGCGATCAAGGCCGGCAAGGCGAGTCAAATCGCTCCACGCCTGGTCTTCCACCTCCTGGGCTTCTTCCCTGAGCCGCTTGGCTTCGACCTCCCGATCCAGGAGGAGCCGCTCCCGCTCTTCGAGGTTGACGGCCTGTTGCTCCAGTCTCTCCTCTCGTTGAGCGATACGCCCCCTCTGGGCCTCCACCAGTTCCATTTGGCGGCCGAGCGCCTCCTCCCCGGTTGCTCTCTGCTGCTCCGCCCTGGCCCGCGCCTCCTCCTCGGCTCGTGCAAGGATGCGCTGAGCCTCAAGCCGGGCTTCGGCAACCTTGTCCTCCACATGAGCCGACCCGCCGCCGACCCGGACCCTGATCAGGGCGATGATCAGTCCGACTATGACTACAACGACCGTGACCACCAGGGCCACGACCCAGGCAATTTGAGTTACTGGCATTCGGGCGTGTTTCCAGACCGAGTCTTCACCGGGCGCTCCTCCCCGAGGAAAGCGCGCCCGGATCCCGGTTCACATTGTTAGCAAGATTCGAATACCTATTTTAGATGCTCTCTCCAACCTTGGATGTCGATTATCCAACCGACTTCTGATCGGTCCGGATCATCGAGCCGGGGTCGCGCCCTCCATGGCGTCCAACACCGCTCGCACTTCGCGGTCAGCGTCCAGACCGGGCATGCCGAATCCCACCTTTTCATAGATCTTCGCCTGCAATTGCATGGCAACCTCGGGGTTCTCGCACAGGAACTGCTTGACGTTTTCCCGGCCCTGTCCGAGTTGGTCGTCACCGAGGGAGAACCACGAACCGCTCCTTCGCACCAAGCCCTTGTCCAGGGCCACGTCCAGAAGACTTCCCTCCCGGGAAATTCCCCTGCCGAACATGATGTCGAACTCCGCCTTGCGGAAGGGGGGCGCCATCTTGTTCTTCACCACCTTCGCCCTGATCCGGTTGCCCACCTCTTCGCCGCGGTGCTTGATCGAAGCGATGCGGCGCACATCCACCCGCACCGACGCAAAGAACTTGAGTGCCCGACCCCCGGGCGTGATCTCCGGGGAACCGTACATCACCCCGATCTTCTCCCGCAACTGGTTGATGAAGACCGCCGTGGTCCGGGAACGGTTGAGCGAACCTGCCAGTTTTCGGAGAGCCTGGGACATCAACCGGGCCTGCAGTCCCACATGTCTATCTCCCATCTCTCCCTCGATCTCCGCTCGGGGCACCAGAGCCGCCACCGAGTCGACCACCAACACGTCGAGAGCGCCGGAGCGGATCAGCATGTCGGCAATCTCCAGAGCCTGTTCGCCGGTGTCCGGCTGGGAGATCAGCAACTCGTCGACATCCACTCCCAAGGCCGCGGCATAGGTGGGGTCAAGGCAGTGCTCGGCGTCCACGAAAGCGGCTATTCCCCCGTTGCGTTGCGCCTCCGCCACCACATGGAGAGCAAGAGTGGTCTTTCCCGAACTCTCGGGACCGAAAATCTCGACCACTCTCCCCCGCGGCATCCCCCCTATCCCCAGAGCCACATCCAGGGACAAGGCGCCGGTCGAGATCACCTCATGCCTCCCGTGGGCAGCCTGGCTCATTTTCATAACAGCCCCTTTCCCATACTGTTTGGTGATCTGACCCACCGCCATCTCCAAGGCTTTTTCCCTGTCCATCGTTGGTTCCTTTCTTTTGAACGGTCATAGACAAGCTATTGGACCGCTGTGACAAAACTACGTGATTGTGGTCCGGTTTCGAAGCATTTTCAAGAGTTCAGGGCCGGATCTTTTCCCAACATTGTAATCGAACATTCGTTCGATACCAAGCATGCCCGGCTTCAGCTCAGAGGGATTCTCTCCAGCGCCTCATAGCGGGGAGGGCCGCCACCCAGATGACTGCGAAAGACGGTCACCTCCCTCACCATCATCTCCACCTCCGCCGCGGGGGCGGACTCCAAGAGGCCCCTGACGTCCCGGGGCGGACGGATCCGGGACAGGGTGAGGTGAGGAGAAAAGGGCCGCTCCGACAACGGTATCCCCGCACCGACGACCGCCTCTGCGGTCTCGGCGGCCAGGGCGGAGAGGGATCGGGCTCCCCGCGACACACCCACCCACAGGACCGAGGCCCGCCGAGCGCGGGGAAAGCTCCCCAACTCCCCGAACCGGCACCGGAACGGCGCGCCGAGGGGCGCCTCGGACAGATGATGGGACATCCTCTCGAAACGGTCTCTTGCCACGTCCCCGAGAAACCAGAGGGTCATGTGCCAATTCCGGGGAGGAGTGGCGCGTCCGGGGAGCTTTCGGTGACCGGCCGTCTCCATCACCCGCCGACTGAGAGCCTGCCGTGCCTCGGATGTGAGGTCCACCGCCAGAAAGATGCGGCCTACCGATTCCACCATGTCCCGCTGATGGCGAGCCGCGCCAGATGCAGTGCGGCGGTGGTCGTGTAGACGCGCACCCGTTCGCGGTCTCCGGGCATCCGGAGCCGCCGGGTCCCCACCCTCTCGGGCGTCGCCACCCCGACATGGACAACTCCCACCGGCTGGTCGGCCGGCGCGGGACCGGCCGAGCCGGTCACCGCCAGCCCGACGTCCACTCCCAGGGTCCGGCGCGCTCCCTCCGCCATCTCCCGGGCGGTCCGGGCCGACACCACCCGGTCCCCGAGGGTCTCGGCCGCCACCCCCAGCAGCCGTTCCTTGAGGTCGGATGCGTAGCTCACCACCGATCCCCGGAAGAACCGGGAAGAACCGGGCGTCGAGGTGATACGGGCGGCCACCATCCCGGCCGTCATGGACTCGGCGGTCCCGATGGTCCACCCCCTCTCCTCCAACAGTTCCAACAACCGCCGCTCGACGGTCTGGTCATCGAAGCCGAACACCGCCGATCCCAGCCGCCGACGGATCTCCGAGGAGAGGGGAGCGATCATGCGCTCCGCCTCCCCCTCATCGGTCGCCTTGGCCGTGATTCGCACCTTGATCTCTCCGGCCGACGCCAGATAGGCCAGGCTCGGGTTTTCGGAGTTGAGATAGAGGTCCTCCAGCAGTTCCGCAGTGCGAGATTCCGATCTTCCCCAGGTCCTGATGATCCTGCTCACCAGTGTTTGGGAGGTCCCCGCCGCCTCGGTCAACCGGGGCATGACCTCCTCGGCGAGCAATCCCGCCATCTCCCCGGGCACCCCGGGCAGCGCGAATATCCACTTGCCCTGATGAGACAGGGCCAGACCGGGAGCGGTGCCCCTGGGGTTGTGGATCAACTCGGCGCCCTCGGGATACTCGGCCTGGCGAAGATTGTTGGAAGGCATCTCCCTTCCCATCCCCGCGAACCGCTCCCGGAGGACTCCGGCCCAATCCCCGCTGAAACGCATGGAACGGCCGGTCACCGCGCAGATCGCCTCCCGGGTCAGATCATCGGGGGTGGGCCCGATCCCCCCGGTGATGATCACCGCGTCCGCTCTCTCCAGCGCCGCTGCGATGGCCGCCTCCATCCGCCGGGGATTGTCCCCCACCGTCACCTGGAAGTGGGCGTCGAAACCCTTCGTCGCCAGGACGTCCGCTATGTGGGCGGCGTTGCCGTTGACGATCTGTCCCAGCAGCAACTCGGTGCCGACCGTGATGACCTCCACGATCATCGGGCGCCTCCCGCCGGGACCGGGTCGGGAAGCGGAACCGGGCGGGGATATTCTCCCAAGCGCAGGTACGCCTCGTATCCGGCCTCCCGGGCGGCAGCCACCACCCTGTCCCGTCCCCAGGCCACCTCGGAGACGACGTGACCGTCACTGGCCAGGGTGATCGGGATCCCCGCCTGACGGAACATCTTCAGGAACGCCGGTGCGGGGTAGACCTGCCGGGCCGGGTTGCGCAGGCCCTGGGAGGAGACCTCCACCGCCACCCCCTTTCGGGCCGCGGCCTCCACCACCTGCCGGTACAGGTGGAACGGCTCCCGGGAAGGTCGGTGTCCGTACTTCTTGCACAAATCGACATGGGCCACCACATCGGCGATCTCCGAAGAAATCATCTCCAGCACCAGCCCGAAGTACTGTTCCCAGGACTTCTCGACGCCCCGCCGTTCGAACTCCCCGGCGCACTCGGAAGTGTCTATGGCCCAGCCTCCCACCCAGTGAACCGCCCCCAGGAGGTAGTCCCAGGGGTAGGGCGCCAGCAATTCCAGCACCGCCTCCTCGGTTCCGGGTATGAAGTCGACCTCCAGTCCCAGCAGCACCGGAAGTCCTCGATCCTTGGCCCCCAGTACCGCCTCCACGTACTCCTCGAGCCGGAAGACCCGATCCAGGTCCACCATCCGGGCGGTGAAGTCGGCCAGGGCGCGGTATGGTGGCCCGGCGGCCTGGTCATCCTCCCAGAACCGTCCCAAGGCGTCCTCGGACTCCTCGAAGCGGTAGAGGTGCTCTGTGAATCCCAACTCCTCCACCCCCAGCGCCTCGGCGGCGTCGCAGTAGCTCTCGATCAGATCGATCGGGAATCCCTCGGGAATGGGATCGGAAGGATGCATTCGATGGGGGTACAGATGGAGGTGATAGTCAGACATGGCCAACAGCCGGCAGGCGCCGCTCCCTAATGCCGGACCGCCTCCACCAGCGCCTGGAGCGGTCCGGGTCCCACCGCGTCGGCCAGGTGACTCCAGGCCTCGTCGCTGACCGGTTCGTCGCGCTCCAGCATTCCCGCCGCCAGGTCGACCGCGTCGGCCATTCCCACATAGATCCCGGCCTGGTCCCTGTCCAGTGCGGTGGCGATCGCCATCCTGGCCGATGCGGGATCGCCCCTCCCCAACGCCTCGATCGACCGCTCCACCGCGGTGAGCGCCTGGCGCTGCAACCGCCCGGGGTTCGGCATCAGACCTCCCGGAAGAGGTAGCGGCGCAACACGTCGATGCGCCGGTCGATCTCGCCGGGATACAGGTACCAGAGCATGGCGGCGACCGTGGAGAGAAGCGGATTCCCATCCTGGGGAGTGAAGGCAAACCCCACCACCTGGTTGCCGTTGCGCACCGACAACGAAGAGAGCGCCACCACCGCGTGCGAAAGAAGCCTGCCGTAGTACCCGTGATCCCTCCCGAAGGAAAAAACCTGGTTGGCGGAGTTCTTGTGCGTGACGGCCACCCAGGGGTTGGCGTAGAAGCGATCCACCACCTCCTCCACGGTTATCTCCCGATCGAGGGTCACGGAGAAGTGAGTCGTGTGCATGTACTGGGTGTTGAGCTTGATCGCCGACGAGTACACCGGCAGGTCGAGGCCGAGCGTGGCGAACAGGTGATGGGCGTCGCGGGCGTGATGGGTCCCGAACCTGCCGTCCTTGTGTGAGTCAACGGTCGGGCTCGCCACAAAACCGCGGTCCTGGCTGATGTCGTTGGCTCGGCGTATGCACAGGAACTCGCCATTCTCCAAGTGGGGGGCTCCGTCAGGGTCGATGGCCAGGCTGTTGATCATGGCCGAGATGTTGTGGGTGTTGCACGACACGATGTGGAGGTAACGATCCTGCTCGGAGTCCAGGGCGGCGTCATTGATCCCCCTCGCATACATCTTCCCGAATCCGAACTCCGATCCCTGCGCCAGAAAGCCGCGGGGACCCTTCACCGATTCATAAAGTTCGGCCTTGTTGAGATTGCCGGCCGGGGTGCAGTCGATCACCACCGAGGCGCGCTCCAGGGCTTCCCACTTCTCAAACTTGGGATTGTGCCCCAGGGACTGGAATTCCACCCGGCGTTCTTCATCCACGGCCAGGACGGCCCCCCGGCGTACCAGGTCCTCGACCTTTCCCCGCTCGGCCAGCAACGGGGTGCGTTTGTGGAAGGTGACCTCATCGAGCCCGAAGGCTTCCCGGTTGTCGGCCAGCAGACCGACCAACGGTTCGCCAACGGTGCCGGTGCCCACTACATGGACGATCTTGCTCTCTGCCAAGTCTCCTCTCCTGGTCCGGTTCGGTACCAAGGTTAACCCGTCCCCGCCGCCTTGCCGCTCACCTTGGCCGGAGAGCCGTTCTTCGAGGGCCACGGTTGCGCTATTGTTATCCACGCGTCTCACCGGAGTTCACAGCCACGCCACAGACCCTGTTCGAAAAGGTATGGAACCGCCATCTGGTGCGGGAGGTAGAGGGCGAACCGGCCCTGCTCTACATCGATCTGCACCTCGTCCACGAGGTCACCTCGCCGCAGGCTTTCGATGGCATCCGGATGTCCGGACGGACGGTGCGCCGACCGGATCTGACTCTGGCCACCATCGACCACGGCGTGCCCACCACCGGACGGGGACTGCCCATCAGGGACCCGTTGTCCAAGCGCCAGATCGACGCCCTGGTCTCCAACTGCCGGGAGTTCGGCGTCACCCTGTACGGTCTGGATGATCCTCGCCAGGGGATCGTCCATGTGATCGGACCCGAACAGGGAGCGACCCAACCGGGTATGACCATCGTCTGCGGCGACTCCCACACCTCCACCCACGGAGCGTTCGGAGCCCTGGCGTTCGGAATCGGCACATCCGAGGTGGAGCATGTCCTCGCCACCCAGACCCTGCCCCAGCCCAGGCCCCGGTCGATGGCCATCACCATCGACGGGGACCTCGCCACCGGGGTGACCGCCAAGGACATAATCCTGGGGATCATCGCCCGGATCGGCACGGCCGGCGGGCAGGGACACGTGGTCGAGTACCGTGGCTCGGCCATCGAGGGACTCTCCATGGAGGGTCGGATGACGGTGTGCAACATGTCCATCGAAGCCGGGGCGAGAGCGGGCATGATCGCCCCCGACGAGACCACGTTCTCCTATCTGGAGGGACGCCCCCAGGCTCCCCGTGGTTCGCAGTGGGAGCAAGCTCTCTCCGAATGGCGATCACTCCCCACCGATCCCGGCGCCGCCTTCGACGCCGAAGTGCGCATCGACGCCGGGGACCTGAAGCCCTACGTGTCGTGGGGCACCAAT
Organism: Acidimicrobiia bacterium; assembly: GCA_965204615.1. Taxonomy (GTDB): domain Bacteria; phylum Actinomycetota; class Acidimicrobiia; order Spongiisociales; family ZC4RG35; genus Bin76. Next base: position 916,073 of record OZ242000.1, read on the forward strand.
CCCGGACAGACCGCGGCGGTCACCGATCACATACCCCATCCCGAGGACTTCGACGACCCGCTGGAACGGGACTCCACCATCCGCGCCCTCGCCTACATGGATCTGGAGCCGGGCACCCCCATCACCGAGATCGGCATCGACCGGGTGTTCCTGGGCTCGTGCACCAACGCCCGGATCGAGGACCTGCGCGACGCAGCCTCGGTGGTCCGGGGCAGGAGAGTGCACCCATCGGTCTCGGCGATGGTGGTGCCCGGGTCGGGACTGGTCAAACTGCAGGCCGAGAGGGAGGGCCTCGACGCCGTGTTCGTCAAGGCGGGGTTCGAGTGGCGAGACGCAGGGTGCTCCATGTGCCTGGGGATGAACCCGGACATTCTCCTGCCGGGCGAGCGGTGCGCATCCACCTCCAATCGCAATTTCGAGGGTCGCCAGGGCCAGGGTGGGCGCACCCACCTGGTCTCCCCGGCGATGGCCGCCGCCGCGGCGGTCTCCGGCAGGTTCGTGGACATACGTGAGTGGGAAGACCACCGATGAGACCGGTCTCCGTGATAAGCGGCGCCATGCTGCCCCTTCCCCGGGCCAATGTCGACACCGACCAGATCATGCCCAAGCAGTTCCTCAAACGGGTGGAGCGCACCGGCTACGGTGAGTTCCTGTTCTGGGACTGGAGACGCACCCCCGGAGGAGAACTCGACCCGGACTTCGTCCTCAACCAGTCCCGCTACCGGGACGCCAAGGTGTTGGTGGCCGGACCCAACTTCGGGAGCGGCTCCTCCCGCGAGCATGCTCCCTGGGGTCTGCAGGACTGGGGATTCGAGGCCGTGATCGCCCCCTCGTTGGCCGACATCTTTCGCACCAACTGCACGAAGATCGGCCTGCTCCCCCTGCAGCTTCCGGCCGCGGAGGTCTCCACTCTCATCCGGCTCGCCACCGATCACCCCGACAGCCTCATCACCATCGACCTGGAGTCCCAGACCGTGGAGGCGCCCGGCCTCTCCACCACCTTCGAGATCGACCCCTTCACCAAGTGGCGCATGCTCAACGGATTCGACGACATAGGACTCACTCTCCGCCACCTCGAGGAGATAGACGCCTTCGAGGCAACCCGGTCCCCCATCCTCCCATCCCTGGGGTGAGTGGTCGGCATGGAAGTGCTACGGAGACGAATCCTGGAATCGGGGCGGGTCCAATCCGATTTGGTGATCGTGGACAGTTTCCTCAATCACCGCACCGATCCGGCGCTCATGAGCAGCGTGGGAACGTGGCTGGCGGAGAGGCTCGGAGACTTCGACCTGGTGCTGACCGCCGAGGCATCCGGCATACCGGCTGCCTTCAGCACCGCCAAGGCCGCGGGAGTGGATTTCATATACGCCAAGAAGCAGAACCGCCGACTCGATCCCGACCTCCACATCATCCGGCGGGTGAGTTCCCCCACCAAGGGAGGGAAGACCTGGATAACCATCCGCAAGGAACTCCTGGGAGAGGGACGGGACATCGTGGTGGTGGACGACTTCCTCTCGCGCGGCCGCACGGCAGAAGCGTTGGGAGAGATGATCGAGGAGTCGGGCAACCGGCTGACAGGCTTCGGATTCGTCATCGAAAAGACCTTCACCGGGGGGCGGTCCCTCCTGGAGAAGCACGGATGGAAGATCGAATCCGCGGCCATCATCAAGTCCATAGAGAACAACCGGATCGTCATCGCCTGATTGGCTATAGCCTCGCCCGGCCGACTAGCCTGAGGCTCACACACTGATTCCAAGGGAGTCTTAATGGCAGTGAAGTTTCTGAGCCCCGAGTGGCTGTCGGAGGTGACAACCGCGCTGGAGAACCACCAGGGCTTTCAGGAAGCCGCCCGCGAGATGGAGTTGGGCATCCAGTTCAACGTCCTGGACTCTCCCCTGGGCGACACGGGCTACCACCTGGTGATCACGCCCCAGGCGATCACGATTGCCCTGGGCGTCCGCGAGGATCTCGACATAACCATCAGCCAGAACTACGAGACCGCCGCCGCCATCATGAAGGGAGACCTCAATGTGCAGTCTGCCTTCATCACGGGAAAGATCAAGGTCTCGGGCAATCTCGCCAAGTTGATGGTTCACCGGAACGGGATCGAGCAGTGGCTGGCCGCGGTGGCGGACATAGAAGTCGACTACTAGCCGGGTCTCAACACCTCTCCGGGCCTCACCGGCCGGTGCGGCTCAGACAAACCCCATCTCCATCACGGCGTCGCGCTCTGTCACCAGTTCGGCCACGGACGCCTGGATTCGCTGCCGGGAGAACTCCGAATGTTCCAGTCCCGACACGATCTCCCATCTCCCGTCCCGGGTCACGCAGGGGAAGGAGGAGCACAGTCCCTCGGGTACCCCGTACGATCCATCGGAGACCACCGCCATGCTCACCCAGTCATCGGGGGGAGTGCCCATCACCCAGTCCCGTATGTGGCTGACCGCGGCGTTGGCCGCCGAGGCGGCCGACGACGTGCCTCGAGCCTTGATGATGGCCGTGCCCCGCTCGGCCACCGTGGGGATGAACTCGTTCTCCACCCAGTCGCGATCCCTCACTATCCCGAATGCGTCCCTGCCCTCGACCCGGGCATGGAACAGGTCGGGGTACTGGCTGGCGGAGTGGTTGCCCCAGACGCTCATCCTGGTCACCGTGCTGAAGGGCTTGCCCACCTTGACAGCCAGTTGACCGATGGCGCGATTGTGGTCCAGGCGGGTCATGGCCGTGATCTGGGCGGGATCGATGTTCGGTGCGTTGGCGGCGGTGATGTAGGCGTTGGTGTTGGCCGGATTGCCCACCACCAGCACCTTCACATCGGGATCGGCCGACTCCGAGATGGCCCGGCCCTGCTCGGAGAAGATCGCCCCGTTCGCCTCCAGGAGATCGGCTCTCTGCATATCCGCCCGGCGCGGCATGGCGCCCACCAGCAGGGCCACATCGGCGTCCGCAAAGGCCTGCTCGGCATCGGTGGTCAACACCACTCCCCTCAGCAGCGGGAAGGCGCAGTCCTCCAATTCCATCGCCACTCCCTCGAGAGCGGGGAATCCCGGTGTGATCTCCAGTAGCTGGAGAATCACCGGCTGGTCTGCTCCGAGCATCTCCCCGGCGGCGATCCTGAACAGCAGGCTGTATCCGATCTGTCCCGCCGCGCCGGTAACTGTCACCCGTTGAGGTGCACTCATGAAACTAAACCCTTCTGGTTGCCGTCGTCCAAATGCTATATGCCGCAGGGAACCCGGCCTGCACTCCGGTTGCTCCTCGGATCATTGGGAGAGCCGGGAGCGGGCCTCATGCAACCTCTCCAGGGTCTTCTCCCGCCCCAGGGCGGCCAGGGACTCGAACAGGGGTGGGCTGACCGAAGATCCGGTCACCGCCACCCGGATAGGCTGGAACCCGCGCCGGGCGTTCACCTCCAACCGGGTCAGGAGCCCGCGGAGGGTCTCCTCGATTGTCTCCGTCCGCCACTCCTCCAGCTGCCCCAGGGCCGAGATGGCCTCGGTGAGCACCGGTTCCACGGTCTGGGCTCTCATCACCTTGCGCCAGGATCGCTCGTGGTATTCGATCCCGTCCGCCAGGAGGAAGGAGAGTTGGGGTCCCACCTCCGAAAGAAGCTTGACTCTCTCCTGCACGAGGGGTAGCACCGGGTCGGTACGCGCCCATTCGGCATCGGACAGGGAGACTCCCAGATCCTCTTCCGCGTAGGGACGCGCCCGGGCCGAGAACTCGGCGGCGGAGATGTGGTTGCGTATGTACTCGCCGTTCATCCACTCCAGCTTCACCGGATCGAAGACCGCCGGACTGGAGGAGACATCCGCCAGGTCGAAGGCTTCCACCGCCTCCTCCGGGCTGAAGATCGTCGCCTCCGGACCGATCGACCATCCCAGCAGCGAGAGGTAGTTGAACAGCGCCTCGGGCAGGAACCCGGCGGCGCGGTACTCTCCCACGTCGGTCGCTCCATGACGCTTGGAGAGTTTCCGCCCGTCCTGGCCGTGAAGGAGGGGAAGGTGGGCGTAGATCGGCTCGGGAGCGGACATCGCCCTGGTGATCTGGATGTGCCGGGGCGTGGAGGGCAGGATGTCCTCTCCGCGGGCCACGTGGGTGATTTCGTAGTCCACATCGTCCACGGTGGATGCGAGGTGGTAGGTGGGCGATCCGTCGCTGCGCAGGATCACGAAGTCATCGATCACCTCATGATCGAAGCGGACCTCGCCCCGCACCATGTCCTCGAAGACCGTCACGGCCGGACGCGGCATGGCGAAACGCACCACGTGGTTCTCTCCCGAGTCGGCCCGGTCCTTCGCCTCCCGGGCGTCCAGCGACCGGCACCGCCCGTCATACCCGGGCGGACGTCCCGCCGCCTGCGCCTCTTTCCTGCGTTGCGCCAGGGCCTCGGGGCTGCAGAAGCACCGGTAGGCGGCCCCGCATCGCAGCAGTTGCGCCGCCACCTCCCGGTAGCGGGAGAATCGTCCGCTCTGGCGGTAGGCGCCGTGCGGTCCGCCCACTCCCACCCCTTCATCCCAGTCGATCCCCAACCATCGGAGCGCTTCCAGGATCCTCTCCTCGAACTCGGAGGTGGAGCGTTGCCGGTCGGTGTCATCCACCCGGACGATGAAGACGCCCCCGTGGCGGCGCGCATACAGCCAGTTGAACAGGGCGGCGCGGGCGGTGCCGACATGGAGGAGTCCGGTTGGCGAGGGCGCCACCCTCAGCCGGGGAGTCATCCACCCACCACCACGTTGACCAGCGACCCGATCCCCTCGATTCGCACCTCCATGACGTTGCCCGCAAAGACGGGGCCCACTCCGTCCGGGGTTCCGGTGAGGATCACGTCCCCGGGGAGGAGGGTCATCATCGAGGACACGTACGAAACCAACTCTCCGGGTCCGAACATCATCTCGGAACTGAAACCCGACTGTCTCAGCTCACCGTCAACCAGGCACTCCACCGCCTGTTGCTCCAGGGGATCGAATTCGGTCTCGATCATGGGTCCCAGCGGGCAGAATGTGTCGTATCCCTTGGCCCGGGTGAGGTGCACGGGATCTTCCATGAGGTCCCGGGCGGTTATGTCGTTGGCGGCGGTGTATCCGAGGATGTAGGCGCCGGCGTCCTCCACCCTGATATGTCGGGCCACCCTCCCGATGATCACCGCCAACTCCGCCTCATGGCTCACCATCGACAAGGCCGGGGGAATCACCACTTCCGCTCCCGGGCCCACCACCGAAGTGGTGGGCTTCATGAAGATGTAGGGTTCCGCGGGGAAGGGATCGTCGGGATCGACGTAGTTGCCGCCGACTCCCACCACCTTGGTGGGAAGGACCGGCGACAGCACCCTCACGTCATCCCAGGCCAGCATGGTCTCGGTCGGCTCCCAGACCACGAAGGGAGAACCACGGTAGAGGGTGATCCCCTCCATCTCCGCCAACCCGTAGGCAATCTCGTCGCCGTGGCGAAACCTGACGATCTTCGCCAACGAACTCAGCCCCTCACGGCGGGGGCTGACCGGAGATCGTCGGGCGACATGGCCAGGAGGTCGAGACCGATCTGCTCGGCGGCGGCCGCTCCGGGGACCGCCTCGTGGCGGGAATGCTTGATCCACCGGCGCCCGCGCTCGACCATCTGCTGTGATGCTCCCTCTTCGTATCCCATGAGGATCCGGGCCACGTCCAGGTCTTCGGGGACCGGCGCCCGGCCGAAGAGGGATGCCCGGGCCGCCATCAGGGTCACCAGGACCGCCTCTCCCCGCATCTCCTCCTCCGGAAGGCCGGCCCGGCGGACAATTCGAAACGCCCAACCGGTGTCGGGACCGGGGCGACCGAACAGACCCCCGGGCGTCACCTGGTCGGGTGCGGTGATCATCCCCGGCCGGCTGGGGCTCCACCGGGACGGCGCCGCAGGAGCCAGCGCGGTGCGCGGAAGATCCTGGTCGGGAGGATCGATGTTTGGTTGGCGAGGCATCTAGGCCGGAGACGTCGAGGGCCGCTCAGACATACTCGAGCCAGTCTCCCAGGTCCGGATCACCGCCCGAGGTGAGCCTTTCGAAGAGTTCCTGGGCGCGTCGGGTGACCGGTCCGGGTCGGCCGGTCCCGATCGGGCGGGTGTCGATCTCCCGCACCGGCGTCACCTCGGCGGCGGTGCCGGTGAAGAACACTTCGTCGGCGTTGAACAGATCGCCCCTGGTGAGAGTCGCCTCCCGGATCTCGATGCCGTCCCGGGAGAGCAGGGTCATCACCGTGTGACGGGTGATGCCATCCAGGATCCCCGAGGCGATGGGAGGAGTGAACACCACCCCGTCCCGCACCAGGAACACGTTCTCCCCGCTGCCCTCGGAGACGTTCCCGTCGGAGTTCAGCAGCAGCGCCTCGTCGTATCCGTTGCTGATCGCCTCCATCTTGGCCATCACGCTGTTGAGATATTGCCCGCACCCCTTGGCCACCGGGACGAAGGCCGCCGAACTGATCCGCCGCCACGAGGACACCCCCACCCGGATGCCGTTCAGGACTCCCTCCTCCCCCAGGTATGCGCCCCATCTCCAAGCCGCAATGGCCGTGTGGGAGGTGGCGCCCATGGGGTTGAGGCCGATCGCCCCCAGCCCGTAGTAGACGAGGGGGCGTATGTATCCCGCCTCCAACTCGTTTTCCCTCATTACCGCCCGGCAGGCGTCGGAAAGATCTTCCACCGACCATTCGAGGGGCACGCGGTAGACCCGGGCAGAGCGGTGGAGTCGCTCTATGTGTTCGGTCAGGCGGAAGATCGCCGTCCCGTCGCCGGTCTCGTACGCCCGGATTCCCTCGAACACTCCGGTTCCGTAATGAAGGGCGTTGCTGAGTACATGCACGGTGGCCTCGTCCCAGGGGACCAACTCACCGTCCATCCAGATATACATTGACGGTTCCATGCGCCTCTAGTTTGGCACGCTCGACAGCCCGTTTATCCGAACGTTTCGGATTGTCCGTTCTGATCCCGTCCCTGACGGCCCGGTAACCTGTGAAACGATGCGCAGGTCGATCGCCTCTGTGTTCGGAGTGGGCCTGCTATTGGGCAAGGTGACCGGGTCCGACGCCGGCTCCGGGACCCTGGGCGCCGCGGTGGGACTGGCGGCGGGGATGGCGGCCGGAGAGTTGGGATGGCCGGTGCAACTAGTCCTGGCCGCCCTGGTGACCGGGATTGCGGTGTGGGCTTCCCATCCCTTCTCCGACGATCCCGGCTGGGTGGTGATCGACGAGGCGGCGGGGGCAACCCTGGCGGTGGTGGGTCTGGGCCTGGCCGGAGCGATCGCCGGTTGGGTGATGTTTCGCATAGTGGACATCACGAAGACCGGTTTTCCGGGCGTCAGATGGGCCGAACGCCTCCCGGGTGGGTGGGGCACCACCGGCGATGACGTGGTGGCCGGCGTGTACGGTCTCGGTGCTGGGTGGATCGTCGAACTCTGGCTAGGCTGATCGCAGGCTCGTCTGGGGATGATTATCAAAACACCGGGCCGCGGCAGGAAGCGATCATGACCGATTACATCTTCGACGCTCACACCCGTGAAGCGCTGGCGCCGATCGGCCAGGGTGAGTGGACCGCTCAGGTGAGCGACATGTGGAGCATCGATGGCGTGCCCAACGGGGGTTTCCTGATGGCGTTGGCGCTCATGGCCGCCGGAGAGGAGGTTCCCCATCCCGACCCCCTCTCGATGAACAGCCACTTTCTGGGTAGAACCATGCCGGGCGAGGTCACCGTCGGAAACCGGGTGATCAAGAAGGGCCGCAGCCTGTCTGTCACCGCCGTGGACCTCGTCCAGAATGGCAGGGTGACCGTCACCTCCCTGATCACCTGGGGCGATCTCTCCGCCTTCACCGGACCGACCGGTCCCATTCACAGACCTCCCGCCCTCCCCGGGAACTCCCAGATGCAATCCGGCTTCCAGATGGGGCCGGAGAGCACCTTCATCCAGCGGTTCGACTACTTGATGCCCCCCGACATCGCCCAGGGCGCCTCCGGTCGACCGACCGGTAGGGCCGAAGCCCGGGGACGGATGCGTTTCGCGGACGGCCGCCCACCCGATCTCATGGCCGTACCGGTGTTCGCCGACGGCTTTCCTCCCGCCGTATTCCAACTGGGCCACTACGCCTGGGCGCCGACTCTGGAGTTGACCATTCACTTCCGCGCCCGTCCGCATCCAGGATGGATGACGATTGATCTCGCTGCCCGCCACCTCCTGCAAGGCACCTTCGAAGAGGACACCTACATCTGGGACTCCCAAGACAACCTGGTCGCCATGTCCCGCCAACTGGGCCGCACCCTGGTCGGATAGACCAGCATCCCGGCGAGGGATGGATAGCGGGCTCATTTTCGTTGTGTGATGGTGGTCCTGTGTCGGGAGTGTTGCGTCAGGCGGGGTTGTTGGGTGCCTGCCGGTTATACCACCATGGGTGTGGCAAAACACCTCCATATAGCGCCAAATAGGCAAAAGAAATACTAAATAGCTATGTTCAAAAGATGGTTTGACACCCGCCTGTGATGAACAATGGTCACTTTTCGCGACTCCGCAGACCGTACTGCTTAAAATGGCCTCATGTTACGGGAGAAGATCAGAGAGCATGCGGATTGGGTGGCAAAGATACTCCAAGGACACCCAGGCATCACAAAGAGCGAGGCAACAACCAAAAACAGTCTGATCGAACCCTTTCTTAGATGTCTTCACTATGACACAACCCATCCTGCCCAGGTAGCACTTGAGGTTCCCACCGAACTCGGAGCAAAGATCGACTACGTTCTGACTGGACAGGGCAACGTCAAGATTGCTGTCGAAGCAAAAAGGGCAGGCATCACGCTGTCCGAGAAGGAGACAAACCAACTGCGCTCCTACTTCACCTTCTCGGAGGCAGTGGCTGGCATCCTGACCAACGGCGTCGACTACTGGCTATTCACCGATCTGGAAAAAACCAACGTGATGGACTCCGAACCCTATCGCAAGGTCGATGTCCGGAACCTCACAAACACCGACATCCGCCACCTGGAGTCCTTGACCAGAAGAAGTGTCAACCAGAACTCTATCCACCAGCAGGCCCAGCGGGAACGATACAGAACACTTGTTCAGCAGATCGTTGGCCAAGAGTTGAGCTCTCCTTCCCAAGAGTTCCTGAAACTCGTAGGTAAGAAAGTCGGGATCAAGCCCCTCACAAAATCCAATCTGAAACTGTTGGAGCCTCTAGTCCGAGAAGCTATCAGCCGAAACCTGGGGATTGGCCCACCACCTCCATGTCCAGAAGGAACTCCCCCCGCGCAGGTAGCCCTCTTCGGAAAAGTCATTCCAGCGGAAAACTATAGGCAGATACTGACCTCGGTGGTTACCGAGTTGCAACGTAGGCATTCGGACTTCGCTGAGCGAGTTCTCAAAGAGCCCTTTATGAAGGCGGGCAGAAAGTGGCAGTACATCAGTACGGATAAGAAAGACCTATGCCCACCACATGCCAAACGGAAGGTGGGCGCCTATTTTGTGGATGTCCACTTCAACGCTCGGAACGCGGTAAAGCGTGCTCGGGTGTTTCTGAAGGCTTTCGGGCATGATCCCGAAGAGTTGGTTGTGCCCTCCTCCTTTGGCAAAGGGCCACCATCTTACCCAAAGATCAAAGAGGCGACACTATTCGGAGAAGCCATCCCTGCCAAGACTTATGTGGAAATGCTGACCTCGGTCGTAGCCGAGTTACAAGCCCGGCACCCCACCGATTTCGCCGACCGGGTTAGCGATGAGAAGACTTTCAGGGGAGCTAAATGGTGGATTATCAGCAGAGTCTCTGATGAATTAGGCCCTCGAAAGACCAAACGTCAGGTGGGCGATTATTGGGTATATGCAGGCGGCACGGGAAGAATACCGCGGGCCCATAAGTTCCTTAAAGCCTTCGGTCATGATCCCGACGAACTGGTCGTTCACACCTCCGACGGGTGAGACCTGGTTGCCGCGAGCTATTCCCCCGCGTACCTCGAGGCCTCTGTGGCTGGGTCGCCCACCGACCTCCATGCAAAAGCCTCCAGGTAGAAGTTGGGGACTCCATCGACTGCGTCAGCGATCAGTTGGCCGAGGACCGGGCCGAATTTGAAGCCGTGGCCGCTGCCGCCGCTGGCTACCGTCAAACCTTCCACGGCGGGATGGCGGCCGATCAGGAAGTTGCCGTCCCAGGTGTCGGTGTAGACACACATCTTCAGAGCATGAAGCGGAGCGTCCGCCAGGGCTGGCAGGGAATGCGATAGAAAGTCCCGGCAACGTGCTTCGTCTTCGTCTCCGGGCGGGACGCGAGGTGCGTCAGCCAACACCGAGTATCCGGGCCCGTGGACGCCGATCTTGACTATCCCCTCCCGGTTGGCGGGGAAACCGTACCAGCCGGTCGTGGCGATGTCTGCTCCCCATGGCGGAAACACAGGAGGTTGGAAGAGTTCCGGGTCGGCCGGCTTGAAATAGAGAATGGGCTGGCCTGACAATCGGAGGAACCCGTCCAACTCCGGAAGAAGCGTGGGAGTCCAAACCCCGGCCGCGACCACCACCCGGTCCGCCTTGATCTCCGCTCCATCCTCGGTGACCACCCCCGAGACCCGCCCGCTCCCTCGAGTAACCGACGACACTGCCGCCATCTTCATACGGACTCCCCTGGCCATCGCCTCCCCGGCCAGCAGTGAAATGACCGCCCCTGCCTCAGCCCAACCGCCCCTTTGATTGAAGTAGCCGTCCACATAGTGGTCGGCATTCCATCGGGGATACCGGGTGGCGATCTCCCTCGATCCCAGTCTCTCCGGAGACCAACCCTCCCGGGAGAGGGTGCGGTAGGAGTCGCCCTCGAAGCCTTTCTCCTCCAACGGCCTGCTGCTTAGGAACAGGAGGCCGTCCTGGTGGTAGAGGTCCCGTCCCCAATGTGCATTCCACCGATGCCAACCGTCTATGGCTTCATTGGCCAGGCGGCAGTGCAACCTGTCGCTCCCGTAGTCCATCCGCACCATCCGGCTGATGTCGTTGGACGCCGCCGACGGATGGGGCACCGGCCCGGGAGCGACCACCGTGACCTGGTAGCCCCTGGTCGCCAACTCCAAGGCTCCGGACAGCCCGAAGACGCCCGCTCCGACGACGACCACGCTACGTTCCTGTTTCTTCATCACAAGGACATCTCACTCCGGATTGAAGGCTCTGGGCAAGAAGAATAATTCCGGGATGCGATACCAGGATCCGGTGGTTGAATCCCGTTCCTCATGCGACCGGGCCGCTCCCGGGGTTCAGGACCAGCTGACCAGGGCAACCGCGGTGGTGCTGGCATAGAGAACCCGCCTCCCTCCGGCGGCCGACAGGAACATTCCGTTTGCCACCCGCGATCCGGTGGCAACCCTGTCGATCAGGTCGCCGGTGGCGATGTCCACCACCACGAGGTCGTCGGAGGGCGGGCCGCCATCCGGTCCCGCCCGGAAGTCGTTGATGACCAGTTCGCCCGACTCCGGATAGACCACCGGCTGCATGGAGGGTCGCACGTCCAGGTGCCATGCGACCCTCATCCCGCCCTTGGCGCGGCGGTCGAAGTCCACCCCGGCCAGACCGCCGTTGATCGAGTCCCAGGCAATCGCCATGTCCCTGCCCGGGGACACTTCCGGCACATGGACCGGAGGCGCGATGATTCCACCCCCCGGCGTACCGAAGGGCTCGATCACTTCCACATCGCTGTCATCGGTGAGACTCACCCGGATGAGGCGTTGTGCCCCCGACCACGGCGCCGGGCGGCGCCATGAGAGCCTGCTCCCGGGCGGCTCGGAGAAGCGGCCGTTGGGCTCGGTGCCGTGGATGGCTCTGACGGACTCCACATCTCCGCAATCCATGATCCAGCAGTCACCGCCCGAGATGCAACAGTCCCAGGAGAGACCGTGGCGGCCGTTCCCCACCCGGTAACGGGGTCGCCAACTCCGGTCGACCTCCAGGCCGATACCCGCACCACCGGAAGACTCGGTGACGATCAGGCGCCAGAGGTGCTCCGTGCCCGGAACATAGATCAGTTCCGTTGGCACCCCATCTACTTCCACGTAGTCGGCGGCGATCCGTCCCATGGATCCCTCGGAGAGAACCAGGGGCTCACCCACCAACTCGAGCGACCCGGGCTCCAGACGGGTGAGAGTGGTGCCGCCCTGCCCCTCCAGGCGCAGGTCCTTGGTGACTATGGTGCCGTCGCGGAGCGCAAGCATCCCGTTGTGCGAACGGTCGGCGGGCAGTTGCCGCTCGGCCAGGACCGAAAGGTCCCGGTGGTCGAGCTTGTGCAGATACGAGCCGTTGACACTGTAGAGCGCGCCGTTGGCGTGGGCGAGGATCGATCCGCACCACACATGATCCCCGCACGGCAGCCGGGGCGAGGACGCCTCCGGCTCGAGAGTTTCAGCGCCGGCCCCGCCCTCGCTCAGGTCCAGACGCTCCACCCAACCGTACGGTTCGGGACCGCTGAAGGCAGGCATCGTCCCGCCCAGGTACCACTGGTCCGGCTCACGCTCCACGAACATCACATTCCAGCGACTGTTGCGGCGGGAAACCACCGATGCGACACCGCGGGCGGCGTCCAGTCGCCCCGTAGCGGCCTTCTGCCGACGGTTGCCCCCGCATTCGGCCGGCCAGGCCGATGCCCAATAGCCTTCACGGCCACCCGGATGTCCATCGAAGCGGTCCAGAGCCGTCACTCGCCATTCACCTCCTCGATCGGCTGTCACCGGCGATCCGGACTCGTCAGCGCTGCGTCATCCCTGCCGCAATCGGGCCGCGGACCACAGGGGACCCAAGCCCCAAGGCGGTCCCATCCCGGCATCCCACCTCGCCGGACCTCGGCGGACCCTTCGCCTACTTCTGCCCCATCTTGACATAGAGATCATCAACGAAGGTCTGGTCGGTTATGGGCGGACGGATATAACCATCCGCGCTCTGTCGTGCAGGAAGGGTCACGTCAGGTACGTCCACGTCGTGGTAGGGGATGCTGCGCAGCAGATGGCTTATGCAATTCAGCCTCGCCCGGCGCTTGTCATCGGCATCCACCACATACCAGCGGGCGCCGATTATGTCGGTGTGGGTGAACATCTCGTCCTTGGCCCTCGAGTAGTCGACCCAGCGGCTCCGAGACTCCAGGTCCATCTCGCTCAGCTTCCACCGTCGCCGGGGATCGTTGAGCCTGGCCTGGAAACGTCTCTCCTGCTCCTCGTCGCTCACCGAGAACCAGTACTTGATGATCTGGATTCCCGAGCGGATGAGCATGCGCTCGAACTGGGGACATGAAACCAGGAATTCCTGGTACTCCTGCTCCGTGCAGAACCCCATCACCCGCTCCACACCGGCGCGGTTGTACCAGCTCCTGTCGAACAGCACCATCTCCCCGGCCGCCGGCAGATGAGTCACGTACCTCTGGAAGTACCACTGGGACTGCTCGCGCTCGGTGGGTACCCCCAGGGCCACCACCCGACAGACCCGGGGGTTGAGGCGCTCGACGATGCGTTTGATGACGCCTCCCTTCCCGGCCGCGTCCCGGCCCTCACAGATCACCAGCACCTTGAGTCCCTTGGTGACTATCCACCGCTGGAGGACGGCCAACTCCTCCTGCAGTCTCCTCAACTCCCGTTCGTAGTATTTACGTTCTAACTTGCCTTTCGCTGTGTATTTCACCGGCGTCTTGACGGCAATGGGCATTCCGCGCATAATTGTCTCCTGTAGTAGATGGCTCCCTCTCTACTGGGATTTGAGAGTAGCACGGCCTACGCGTGCACATCCTGGGAAGGCCCGTTTTTCTGTTGGCCGATCAGACCGGACTGCCGGTTGGCTATGAGGGTCCTGTCCCGGCTATCTCCAACCCCCAACCGGTCCAACCATCCACCTTCCTGCGGGCAAACAGCTCGATCTTGGTCTGGGTGGGGAACATCTTGTCTATTCGTCTCCTGACCTCCTCGGGCTTCTCCGAGTGGGTTCCCCGCCTGCTGCGCACCAACTGCCGGACGTTCCTCGCCCCCCGGGGCGCGGGGATCCGACCCCTCTTGAACACGAGACACAGTTCGCATTGACTCAGGGTGTAGAACCCGGGATTCACCCGCTCCTTGTCCCATACGAACGCCACCGTGGCCCACCGGAAGTCCCAGGCCCTTCCCAGCTCTATCGCCTGGTCGAGATGAGGGTTCGTCGCCCACATGAACAGCAGGCAGTCATCCTCGGCGATTCCGGGCACATCAAGCCTCTTCAGATCGGAGAGTTTGACGGTGGGATAGTGCCGGACCGCACCCCCGGTGTCGCCGGAACCCACCCCGGCGTGCTGGAGCTGTCCCCGGTAGTCCCAGGGCGGGTCTGCATAGATGATCCCAAACCTGTTGTCCGGGAGTTCGGGAAACGCTGTCACTTCGCTACTCGACTCTAATTGCCTCCTACCGGGCGGCGCCGCATCCCCGCCCGGACCCACTGCCGGGCATTCACCTCCTAGCCGGCGCGCATCGGCATCACCAGATTCCAGACCTCGGGCCGGCGGGCGTCGGCGACCCGCACCGGCTTGGGGCGGGCCAGGGGATCTTCCGCCAGACAGACCTCGGTCCTGTCGGAGATCAGGTTCGAGAGAGCATCCGACAAAAAGAGGGAGTTGAACCGGAGGGTCACCTCCCCCGGCAGGTCGGCACTCTCAGCCTCCAGGGACCCGCTCACCATCCCGGCCGGCGACTTGGCGGTGAACTCGATCCCCCCGGAGGAGAAGGCCAGCTTGACCGGAGCGGGGGACTTCCTGTCCAATGCCACCACCCGGGAGGCGAGGTCCCGTAGCGGGGCCCGGTCGCACATGATCCGAGACTCCCAGGGGGGCGCCCACCCTCGATACCGGGGGTACTCGGACCAGTCGCAGGCGATCCCCATCTCGCCGATCCCGTCCACGGAGAACCAGACATGACCGTCAGCCACCCTGATCCGGTACTCGGACGCCTTTCCGAAGGACCGCAGCATCCGCTTCAGCACCCGGGCGCTCACCGAGAAGACCCCCGGGGACGGGACACCCGGGAGGTCCCGGACCGCCAACCGGAAGGTGTCGGATGAGACCAGACGCAGGCTTGCCTCCGATTTATCGAATCGCACGGAACCGAAAATGGGATGATTGTCGGTGGCGGCGGCGGGAATCACCCCGGCCAGGGCAGACCTCAGAAGCTCCCCGTCGACCATCTCCCCGCAACCCCCCGGCTCGGGGGGCACGACACCACACAACTCGTCGCTCTCGGTCATGACAACCCGGGCGCCACCGCCACCCATCGCCAAGCCCGGGTTGTCGCTCTCCAGGCTTATCTTCCCGTTCGGGAGAGACTTCACCACCGAGACGATCTGTCTGAGCGTCACCTCCGCGGCGCCGGGCTCCTCCACCGAGGCATCCAGACGGCAATACATGACCGCTTCCCGCCCCAGCGCCTCCAGATCGATTCTTCCCGGCGAGACCGTCACGATCGTGGGGGCGGCGGCGCCCACCCCGGCCGAGATCTTCCGCAGGATGCTGTTGAGCCTGTGCCGTTCAACCGTTGCTTTCATATTCCCTCTCCTTGTGGGATCCAGGATGACCACCCCCTGACCTCGAAACACTGCTCGTCAACAGGCGATAACCATCGGCCACCTTCGTGTCCATAGCCAAGGTGTGGGCCACGGACAGGTGAACTCCTCCCTATGACAGCCCGGTTTGTGCCAACTCAGCGTTTATTTTCCCACTCTGGCTCCATACGCCTTCCTCGGGCGTTCCGAGGGGACTCTGGAGAGAAAACGCGCCTGGCGGCTGACTCTTCTCAGCCGGCCCTGGCTCTCGACCGCGCCGCCACCACGCCAACCAGACCGAGAATCACCCCCACCAGGTACCACCATCCCCGGTTGGACCACCCCCCGACCGACCAGAGGGGGACAATCGATCGGATCGCTGCGGCCCATCCCAGCGCCAGGGCCGCGCTCGCACCCTTCCAGGGAAGGGGCCGGACCATGAGCCAGACGGCCATGGCGCCGAACAGCACGGCGGCGTACAGGCCCACCGGATGGCGGGTCAGGTCACTGCCCGGCAGAGCCATCGCCCACCACAGCCCCGACGGCGATCCCAGGCAGGCGCCCTGCCACCAGCATCCCGCCTCCCACACGGCGATGCCGCTCAATGCCGCAGGCGCCAGGTAGTCCATCCGATTCAGAAGGTCGGACCGACACGTCCAGGCCAGAAAGCCGACGGCCCCCGCCGCGGCCGGAACCGGAGCGATGCCCCCGCGCACCAGGATCAACTCGATCGGGTCGGCAAACACGTTGACTCCCTCTGCCCACAGATAGGCCAGCCGCCCCACACCTATCGCCACCAGGACCGCCCCCAGCAGGTCGTTGAAGGGATCCCCCACCACCGCGGGACGGGTTCTCCTCAGAATCCACAGCGCCAGGGCGGCGGCGGCCATCGCCCCAACCGCCTTTCCCAGAACACTCAGGTCCATCTCAAGGCCCCGTTTCTCCGCACCCTCCAAATCCCGCGAAACTCATGACTAACCCGCGAATACCACGGCGATTCTCCTCCCGCTCGGGCCCCGGCACCGCCGCCACCTGACCGTTGGTTCGCGACGCGGTCCGCCGGTCCCGGCGGGGGTGCGGGTCTCGAGGAATTCTGATCCCTGCCGGCGGCCCGAACGACGCCGGATCGGACCGGTAGGTGATGCGACTATCCAACACTATGCATCGGGGATGGGAGACCCATGTCCTCCACCCACGGGTTCTTTCCCCGACTCTGTGATTGTTGACAGAGGCCGTCCGGCAATACCGGGACCGGGGGATGCTTGCCATCGGCTTTGTGTCTCAGCCGAGACGGGAGAGTTCATCGCTCCACAGACTAAGGGTCCCCTCATCGATGATTCCCCGGTGAACGTAGAGGACCTCCCCCGCGGTGTCGGTGAACACCGTGAAGGGAATCCCGAAGGCTTCGTACTGGGCCATCATTTGATTGCCCTCCGACAGGTAGTTCTCAAAGGCAATGCCATGTGACTCCATGAACGCGAAGGCGTCGGCGGGCGCATCGTCCACCGCCACGCCGATGAACCGCACCTGTCCACCGTATTCCTCATGGGCCCGTCGCAACACCGGGGCCTCCGCCCGGCACGGTCCACACCAGGAAGCCCAGAAGTTCACCACCGCTGCGCCTCCCGTGGAGAGCTTCCCGGTCAACTCATCGGGGGTGATCCACTCCAAGGTGTCGGGAACGGTGGCCGAAACCGGTTCCGGCTCCCCGCCCGATCCGCATGCAGCGGCCAGCAAGGCCATCGCCGCACTCAGAACTGCCAGTCGTCTCCTCATGACAGTCCCGATGTTACGCGGGCGGGAATCCCAATGTGGACACGCTTTGCTCAGGGGACCTCCCACCCCGGACAAAGGAGGACTTCCTCATGTCCGATCCGTCTACACTTGACCCGGCAGGTCGGTGTTTCCGGCATCTGTGTGACCACTCTATCCGGGGTAGCTCAATTCGGCAGAGCGGCGGGCTGTTAACCCGAAGGTTGTGGGTTCGAGTCCCACCCCCGGAGCGCGGATAGGGCATGTTTTGGGACTTATAAAGGAATAGTTGACAGCGGCGCTGTCGACCGTTCGATACTGTTCTGCGGTGTGTCCGGTTGCGCCGTCCCGCCCACCCTCACCGAGAGGGGCATTGGCTGTCTGTGCTCGCAGACCGAGCAGGTGGTGGATGTGCGCCTGGGGTCTACTCTCACATGCCGGATGCCAGCTTTCCAGGCTTTGTATTCCAGCATGTCGACGAGAGAGGCCCATCGTTGGTCGGATATCTGTCTTGAGAACATCTTGGACTTGAGCATCCCTGCGATGTTGAGGTCTTCGGTGGCTATGCCGTTGTAGGTCGTGACGAGGCGGTGGGCGAGGCGGATGTCGGCCTGGGTGGTCTGTTCCTTTTCCCTGCGGTGCGCCTTGGCAAGGGACAGTGCCTTCTTGCGGCGGGTGTTGGAGCCCTTCTTAGCCCTGGACAGCTTCCGCTGCGCTCGCTTGATGCGGGTCCGGTCGGGCCTGCGGGCGGGAACACGGGTCCCGTCGGAGATCACCAGGCGCTGCTTCAGTCCCAGGTCGATCCCCACCGGGTTGGTGGGTTCTCTCGCGGGCATGTCGCACGGGGGATGCTTGACCACCGCATGTATCTCCGTCCGCAGGGGGGTGCGCACCACCCGCAACTCGGACAGCTTCGCTCCCGAACCCAGGGCGGTGGCGAGGCGATTCCCCTTGTCCCGGAAACGGAGACGCGGAACGCCCTTCACCCGGAGGCGCCACCACACCGCAGACCCGTTCTTGGAAGTGTTCGGCGGGACGATCATGGATGTAGAGGCGTCGGGTATCTCGATGGTGCGCCACCGATGCCTCGGCTTGTAACGGGGAAACCCGGGCTTCTTTCCCTCCGCACAGCGCTTGTAGAAGGCCCGGGCGGCGCGGTCGAAACGGCACAGGACACCGCGGCCCACCTTCACCGAGAGACGCTCCCACTCCGGATGGTCCGCTCGCACACCGGTGAGCATCTTCACCCGGTCGTAGTGCGACTGGGACCTCTCAGCGGGGAACTTCTCCGCCCCGGGTTGTGCTCCCTCCACCACCCGTAGGCGCCCCTCCAGGACTCCAGGACCGCGTTGTAGAGCTCTGAGCACATCCCGAACATCACCGTCAAGCGACGATGCTGGGACACCGAACACCTCGCCGTCAACCTGAAAGTCTGCACCATCTGAGCCACACCACAAAAGGTACGAGAGGGCTGTGACACAAGTGTCAACTTTCCCTTATAAGTCCCTATGTTTACCCAGGTCGGTAACTGCTGGGAACGCCACCTCGAGGACCACAACGCCAAGCCGGGTCGAGTGGGCGGTTTGCCCGTCGCCTCGTCCAGGATCCGAGGGTGATACCGATCAGGGCGGTAGCCCACCATCACGGGAATGGGGTCACATCGGATCATGGGATTGGTGAGAACCGAGGAGAGGATGGGTCCAGACTCCGTGGACGAGTCCTCCAGAGGCTCGCCCTCTAGTCGGTCTCCGTCTTGGTGACTCCCTTGATGATGTAGCGGTCGCCGGTCAGGACGGTGTCCTTGCCGCTGATCACCGCGTTTCCTCCCACCTGGGTCTTGTCTCCCACCATGGCGCCGTCCTCGACCCTTGCCCGGTGCTCCACGATCGCCTGGCCGCCCACCACCCCTGCCGATCTCACCGTGGCACCGTCCCGCACGATCGCCTGATCCAGCACCGCTCCACCCTCCTGGATCTGGGCGTTGTCCTGCACCTGCGCGGAACCCGCCACCCAGGACAGATCCGTGACCACCGCCCGGCCGCTCACGACGGCGTTCTCCAGCACCAAGCCGTCCTTCACGACCTTGGCCCGGTCGATCACCCTGGCTCCCTCCTCGATCCAGCAGCGCCCCCTCTGTGACAGGTTGTAAGGTCCGGAGACCAGTCCTCCGCGGTCCCCCTTCTTGATCGCCACGCTCTTACCCCGGGAAGTGTTGAAGTCCCTCACCGCTATCACCCGGTAAAGGCCTTCGCCCTCTGATTCCAACCGGTACTTCCTTGCCATCGCTACCTCAATACCAATCCGTCACCGACCATCATGTTCCCGACATAGGCATCAACCAGGACGAGATCCGCTTTTCGAGCCTTCTTGTACCGTTCGCCGTGAAGCGAAGGCGGGCCTCATAGCAGCCATCTCGCTGGCTCCTGCGTCGTTTCCTGGTTGTCCGTTGAACAACGGCTTCCTTTTACTGGCTGGGTTCCTTGGGCAACGGGCAACGTCCGACAACATTGCCAATCGGGTTTCCTGTCTTTTCGTTTTGGCATACAGGTATATGCGCTTTTCTATTGTATGCATATCAGAATGGGATATAGGGCATGGGACCGTGTACTTTGGCGTGGGATTCAACAACAACGTAGCGGTGCCAGGTCGAGTCGAGGAGCAGCCATGACGTCGTCTTCCTTCCAAGCTTTGGTGCGTCGCCGCGGTGATCGTGCTGCCTGCGTGTCCCGTCCCGCCGACAGTCTGTGATGGTGGGTTAACGTGGAAGAACACCGGCGAGGCCCGCCGGGGAGCTTCTTTCTATTGGTCAGGCCAGCCTTCAGCGCGCTCGCCGCCGTCAAGGGCTTCCCGAATGGCGGTAGCCGCCTCCTCGGTCACCCACTGGCGCCACACATCAGGGTTGCTGTTCAACCACCACATCGCGGTGTCGGCATGGCTGGCGTCGTTGTCGATCCGCCATATGGACATTGATGTGTACTGGTCGGCGTTCACATCCCATTTTCGTAACATGTCGGCTACTTCGGGAGCGTGCATCAGTAGTTCAGGGCGCACCGCGATCAGGAGAGTTGTTTCATCGTAGGCGCAGGCTTTGGTGGTTGCCCAGCACTGGTCGCTGTAGAGAGGTTCCTCCAAGTGGACCATGTCCAACTTCAACGAGGGGGCCATGCTGCTGTCCAGGTAACCCAGCCAGGGTTCTCTCTTCTCATAGCTATCGAATAGCTCGCTGTGCAACACCCCTTCGGACTCGGGAACAACGATGTGAACATGGTCGGAAAGGCCATAGCTGTCGACTTGGGTTTCGTTCACCGCGTTGCAGGCCCAACCATCAGGACATGAAACGAGCCTGGCCTTGCCGCCACTCTCGGAGGTGGCGAACAGCTTCTGGTATCGCTCCTCTTTCAGGTCTTCGACGCTGTCCAACTCCGGATACGCCTCCTGCACATAAGCGGGGATCATGAACGCCGATTGAGATAGTTTGCTCAAGCTCTCGCCCAGGGACACTATCTCGCCCGCCACCGTGGCTTCCTCCCAGGCTTCGCGGGCGTTGGGCAACCAGAGCTCCATCATCACGTCGCTGTCGCCCCGTCTCAGAGCTGGGATCGCCACCGTCGTGCCTCCCTGGATCACATCAGTGGGATAGCCATAGCCTTTTTCGACGATGTACTGAGCGATACGGTTCTGCGACAACGCGCTGTCCCAGCCGAGATCACTGAAAACAATGGGATCCTGGGAATCGTCGGATGCGGCGGAACAGGCCCCGATCGCGACAACCGCCACCGCCGCCGCCGCCGCTCTCACCACCAGTCCGCAATTGATCATCATGAGTCCTTCCCCACTCTAACCAACGCCTATACACAGGTGGAACCCTGGGGACCGGGCCACATCAACCAGCAGGCCACGGACACCTGGTCGGGACGGCCACCGACCCAGAACCCGTCCAAATGCACGTGCAGCGGCCAAAAATACGACCCGGCATCAGTCGCCCGTTGGTGCGCCGAAAGGCCAACAGGTGAGCTCTCTTTCAGTGATCAGGTCTGAACTTTCAATGATGAAGCAGCAAAGCCACAGACGGATAGGCTATCAGGGCCAGTAAAGCATCAACAGAAGACTGAGGACGATCATGGAGACAACAACCGTCAGCCAACATCTCAGTACCGGCTCTGTAGCGGTTAGCCGTTGGAACGCAATCGGTCAAGTTGCTGCCGGCGGAGTGAACGCGGTCGGCATAGCGGTACTCAGTGTCATCAACGCCTTGGGCCTGGTTTCATTCAGCGTCGTGAACTCAATCGGGCTGGTTGCCGTGGGCGGGGCCAACGCGATCGGCATAGTGGCGGTTAGCGGGGTGAACGCGATCGGCATAGTGGCGATCGGCGGAGTGAGCGCACACGGCGTCATCGCCATCGGAGGCGGGACCGTCAGAAGCCTTCTCCCTGTTTCCTGAACCAGACGACAGGCCGGCTGTGCGCCTGCTCGGTTCCCAGCACATCGCTTGCGAGCATCCCGGCCGCATGCGGGGTAGCGGACTGTGCGAGTGAAACACGGTGGAACTCGACGAGGGCGAAACGATCCCCCCTCCGGAGGACCACGACGCCCTGTGGATGATGAGCGGCCAGGTCGATCGTAGGCCGCTGTTCCTTGGGATCAGGCAACTGGCAAAGGGGGGGTTCCGGCATTCATCGAGGACGGTGCAGCCGATCACCGAAAGTACCCGGACCTGATCACTGAAAGTACTTACCTCGGGGGGTCAATACCCGTAGTCGGGTAGGGCTCTCTCCAAGCTAGGGGATTGTCACGTTCACCAGCTGTGGAGAGGAGCCCTGCCCCCAATGATGGCACATGAGGAGTCCTTGAAAGTTCATGCTTTGAGAAGGCGGGGGCGTCTTGGCGGATCTACAGGGGAGCGGAACCGAATCCCGCCACCCTCTCCACCTCGGAAAGCGCCACTTCCCGCCTCTCGTCCAACTTAGCGAAGAACATGGTGGCCGACGCAGACGCTTCCCTTCCGGCAATCGCAAGCACCCGGCCCCACCCCAGTTCGGGATGGCGCACCCGATCTCCTACCTGAAACTCGTGCTGAGGAACAGTCTCCCTTTCCAATGCCGCGGCGTGGATGCCTATCTGCCGGAGGAGATCGGAGTCGGAGGTGGGGCTGTCAAAAGACCACAGGAAGCCTACGGGCGAACTACCGAATGTCTCCTCGATCCGGCCGTAACCCGCGTATTCGAACAGATCCTGGGTGGAACTACGCCAGAAGACGTGAGCCCGCCCCGCGTCCAGCAGTTTTCTGACACTCGGCCAATCCGGGCGGGAACCCTTCTTGTGAAACCAGCGAAGACGATTGCCTTCCCACCGGTTACCGAAGTCGCCACCGATGCTGCCCGCGCTCCCCACATTGGGAAAAATGAAGAACTCGCCACCGTGCTCTCTGATCCCCGACACCCACACGCCTCCCCTGCCTTCGCTCCCGAGGCCGAGAACTTCACTTACATCGCTTCGGGAGTATTTCCCGCCGGGCCTAAAGATCAACCACCTCCACCGCTTCTGTGAACAATGACCGAAGTCATACTCCCAGCCTAACCGACTACCTGGAACCAATGGCAATCGGGAACCCGATGGACCCACCCGATGGCGCCCGGAGGTGGGTTACAGGAGGTGGCGGGTCGTCCGGTAGACGGTGCGGATCGCGAAGTTGGAGCGCAGGCGGGCCACACCGGGAAGACGCGACAAGTGCCGATTGTGGATCCTCTCGAAGTCCCGGTGGTCCTCCACCGCCAGATGCAGCAGGTAGTCGGCGTCACCGGCCACCAGATGGCATGACATCACCTCGGGGCACTCCCTCACCTCCTCCTCGAAGCGCCTCAACCACTCTTCGCTCTGGCTCACCAGCGATACCTCCACAAACACGTCCAGATCGCGGCCGATCGTTTCGGCGTCGAGAAGCGCCACGTATCCATCGATCACGCCTTCGGTCTCCAGGCGGCGAACCCGGCGATGGCAAGCCGACAAGGAGAGCCCGACGCGAGAGGCCAGTTCGGAACGCGAGATGCGTCCGTCCGATTGAAGTTCGTTGAGGATGCGGCGATCGATGGAGTCAAAGGATGGCATGGCGTTTCCAGGCTTAGATTCTAACTTTCCCGCCGAATTCTTGCGGCTATTGCCCAAAAAGTGTCACAATTCTCCTGCTATAACTCCACATCGCGCATATATTATGGCATAGCGATCCCTGAGGCGAGAGGGCTCTATGCGAATAAGCGTGCCCAAGGAGACAAAGAACGAGGAGCACCGCGTCGGGCTCACACCCGAGAGCGTTGCGGAGCTGACCGATCGAGGCCACGAGGTCTTCGTGGAACGCCGCGCCGGCGCCGGGGCGGGATTCACCGACGAGGAGTACGCGGCACAGGGAGCGCGGATCCTCGACACCGCGGACGAGGTGTTCGAAGCCGGGGAACTCATCGTGAAGGTCAAAGAGCCAATCGCCGTCGAGCGAGCCCGGTTACGCGACCACCACACCCTGTTTACCTACCTGCACCTGGCCGCCGATCCCCAGCAGACCCACGATCTTGTGGAGAGCGGGGTCACCGCCATTGCCTACGAGTCGGTGACCGACCGCGCCGGCCGCCTCCCGCTGCTGGCCCCCATGTCGCAGGTGGCGGGAAGGATGGCTGTCCAGGCCGGGGCCCGATGCCTGGAAGCCTCCGCGGGAGGACGCGGCGTATTGCTGGGTGGCGTTCCCGGAGTGGCCGCGGCGGTGGTGGTGGTGGTCGGCGGGGGCGTCGTCGGCCGCAACGCGGTGGAGATGGCCCTCGGCCTCGGCGCCGACGTGACCGTCCTCGACCGCGACGCCGGGGCGCTCGAAACCCTGGCCTCCCGGTTCGGGCCGGCGATACGCACCCTCTACTCCAGCCCGCGCACGCTGGCGCAGGTGGTGCCGGCCGCCGACCTGGTGATAGGGGCAGTGCTGCTGCCCGGGGCCCGGACCCCCCGCCTGATCACCACCCGGATGGTCAAACAGATGCAACCCGGCTCGGTGATCGTGGACGTCGCCATCGACCAGGGCGGCTGTGCGGAGACCTCGCGGCCCACGACCCACGCCGATCCCACCTATGTCGTGAACGGCGTCGTTCATTACTGTGTGACCAACATGCCCGGGGCGGTGCCCCGCACATCCACCCAGGCGCTCAACAACGTCACCCTCCCCTACGTTCTGAAGCTGGCGGATTCGGGACCGGTGGAAGCAATCCGATCGGACCCGGGTCTGCAGAACGGCATGAGCGTGAGGCGAGGCCACATCACCGAGCCGGCCGTGGCCCACGCCCTGGGTTACCCCTACACCTCGCCGCTGGAGACGCTCGACTGAACCCGTCCCTCGGCCCCGGGACTACCGGTGGTCGGGAGAACCTCAGCCCGTTGTCGGCACATCAAGCCCCCCAGGCCGGTTGATAGGAGTCCAGGAACACCTCCCTTCCCTCCCGGGAGGAGTCGTAGATGGCCATGATGATCGCCAGCGGCACCCTGGCGTCCTCGCCGGTGAGGACCGGATCCCGGTCTTCGCGGATCGCGTCCACCATGTCCTGGAGTTGGATCCGGTGGCGGGACTGGGGGTAGGCCCAGGGATCGTCGATGTCGCTCAACTCGAAGGTCGGCTCCACATCGACCCGGCCCTCGTCACCCTCCACATCCCATAGCAGAAACTTGTCGTACTGCGCGTTGGCGACCACGGTGCCCTTGTCGCCGTGCAACTCCACCCGGGACTTGAGAGCGGTCCGGACCGACGAGGTGCTCTCGATGACCCCTATCGCTCCGCTCTCGAAGCTAACGACGGCAGTGGCGGTGTCCTCGATCTCGATGTCGTGGACCTGGGTGGCCACTCGTCCCATCACCGACCGAACCGGCCCCATCAGGTACTGCAGGAGATCGATGATGTGGATCGACTGGGTCATCAGACAACCCCCGCCCTCCAGTTCCTTGGTGCCCCGCCAGGCGGCGGAGTTGTAGTAGGCGGTGGTGCGGCTGGATTTGTCGACTGCATCGCCCAGGAAGACCCGTCCCAGGCGACCCGAGTCCACTGCCTCCTTGAGAGTTCGCGCCACTATGCCGAACCGCATCTGGAAGATCACCCCGAGCTTGGTGTTGTTGGCCCGGCAGACACCGATCATCCGGTCGGCCCGTTCCAGGTTGATCTCGATCGGCTTCTCCACCAGCGCGTGCTTCCCGGCATTGGAGGCCGCAATGGTGACGTCGGCGTGCAGACCGGAGGGAAGGGAGACGATCACGACATCGACGTCGTCGTGCTCAACCAGATCCCGGTAGTCGGTGAACCAGTGCCTCACCCCGTTGGTATCGGCGAATCCCCGGACGTTGGCTTCGTTCCGGCTGCACACCGCCACCAACTCCCCGCCCTCGACATGGTTCATTTCCGAGGCCATGAAGCCACCGGACATACCGGTGCCCACCAGGCCGAAACCGATTTTTCCGCTACCCATCACTTTCCTGCTCTTTCCTGGGAGAGTCTTCGAGAGGCAGAACAGGTCCTTGCACCAGACCTTTCCAGTCCTCTCCTTGCCGATTGTCGCGAAATCTACAGAGCTCCATGCACCGTGTCAAGGGTTCTGCCCGCGTGGGGTCCGACCCGGTTCAGTGGTTCCGGAGCCATCCCCATACACTCAAAGCGAGTGAGCCATCCATCGAGCACGCCCTCCTCCGATCTTCCCCTGGTTGACCTGGTTGACCTCTCCGTCTCACTGGGCGGGACCCCGGTGCTTTCCGGTTGTCGGCTCACCCTCCGTCCCGGGGAGTCGCTGGGAGTCGCCGGCCCGAACGGAGCCGGCAAATCCACCCTGCTGGCCGTGGTGGCCACCTTCATTACTCCGACCGCAGGCTCGGGAGCGGTGCTCGGGACCCCCCTCGGGAGTCCCGGAGTCCCTGCGGTTCGCGCCGGGATCGGCTGGTCCGGACACCTCCCCGCCCTCTATCCCGACCTGACCCTGGGCGAGAACCTGGCCCTGGCGGCTCGGTTGGGTGGACACCCCGCTTCCCGGGGCCGACTGGTCCTCGAGCAGGTGGGTCTCGGGGGAGCGGTGGGCATCAGGGCGGAACGGTGCTCAAACGGGATGCTGCGGAGGGCCGACCTGGCCCGGCTGCTGATCGGCTCTCCCCGATTGGTCCTACTCGACGAGCCGGACGCGGGCCTCGACCGGGAGGCCGCTCCGATCATCGACCACCTGGTCGGCAGGACAATCCGCCGGGACGGGGCTGTCCTGTGCGTCTCCCACGACGCCGCCAAGCTGTCCGGTTGGGTCGATCGGGTGGTGGAGATGCGAGACGGGAGGATCTTGTGAGCGGCGGGTTCTGGCGATCGGCGGGCCTCATCGCTCTGCGGGATCTGCGGGTGGAACTCAGAAGCGGAGAGGCGCTCACCGTGGTCTTTCCCTTCGCGGTGGTGGCGAGTTGGATTGCGCCGCTTGCGACCGACGCCTCTCCCCTCCTGCTCAGGGACCTCGCCGCTCCCGTGTACTGGCTGATCACCCTGTTGTTCGGCATGATGATCGTGCTGCGCCAGACCGCTCTGGAGACTCGGGCCCAGCGCCGCGCCCTGGCTCTGACCGGCCTCGACCCGGCCGCCCGGTTCGCGGGTCGATCGGCAGCCTCGGGGCTTGTCCTGGCGGCGGTGGCCGGGACACTGATCCTTCCCGTGATCATCTTCTATGACTACCGCCCACCCTCGGGGGCGCTGCTCATGGCGCCCGTGATCATCCTGGCCGCCGCCGGGCTGGCCATGCTGGGCACCCTGGCCGGGGACGTGACCATCGGGCTCCGGGGCCGCACCAGCCTCGCTCCCATGTTGATGGCGCCCCTGGCCGTGCCCCTGGTGATGGGAGCGGCCCAGAGCCTGGAAAGTCTGGTGGCCGGCAACAGTATCATCACCTGGATATTGGTGCTGGTTATCGCCGATCTCGGGCTGGCTGCCTCGGGCGTGATGTCGGCCCGGGCCCTGGAGGAAATCGCCTTATGAAAAAGAGGTTGCTGGCAGTCTCGACCGGCGCGGCTCTGGGGAGCGGTCTCTTCCTCGCTTTCACCTCTCCCCCCGACCTCCTCCAAGGCGATTTCGTTCGCATCCTCTACATCCATGTCCCATCGGCCTGGCTGGCTTTCCTGGCCTTCGGAGTGACGGCCGCGGGAAGCATCGGATGGCTGTTCACCAGGCGGATGGGTTGGGATCGGCTGGCCGAGGCCTCCGCGGAGATAGGAGTGTTGTTCACCGCCATCGCCCTGGCAACCGGCATGATCTGGGGCAAGCCTGTGTGGGGAACCTACTGGGACTGGGGGGATGCCCGCCTGGCGACCACCGCCATGATGTTCTTCGTGTACCTGGGGTATCTGGCCCTGCGCCGCACCACGACCGACCCTCAACTGGGCGCTCGGCGCTCGGCGGTCCTGGGCGCGGTGGCGGTGGTGCAGGTGCCCCTGGTCTACTTCTCGGTGAAGCTGTGGCGCACGCTCCATCAGGGCCTGACAATCCGGCCCGACGGCATCCAGATGGACGGCGCCATGGTCTCTGCCCTGCTGGTCAACCTGGCGGCCTTCACCCTGCTTTACGTGACACTTCTCTCCTACCGGACCGCCCTGGCCCGAATGGAGGAGGCCGCGGCGGCCCAGCGAGTCCCGGCGCAGAGCCCGGTGACGGTCCCCCGGCTGGGCGAGGCGGAAGCGTGAGCCTTGGATGGGTCTGGGCGGCCTACCTGACAACGGGGGCGCTCCTGGCCGGCTACATCGTCCGCCTGGCTGTCCGGTGGCGAAGGGCGACGAGTCGCCCGGACTGATGAAGTCACGCCGCTGGCCGTTTCTGATCTTCGTGGGGGTGGCGATCCTGGTGGCAGGCACCTTCTTGATCCGGAACATCGACAGCGACCTCGTCTACTATCTCACCCCCCGGGAAGCGGAGAACCAGCGTCCCGATTTCCCCGACGGTCGGCGATTCCGGCTGGCCGGAGTGGTGGTGGAGGGTTCCCTCCAGGCAGGATCGGACCCTCTCCGGTTTCAGGTGACCGACGGCGCCTCCACCATCCCGGTCGTGCTGGCCGAAACCCCGCCGCTGCTGTTCGACGAGGATGTCAACGTGCTCCTGGACGGAGCCTGGCTGGGTGACCACTACCGGGCCGACGGCGCCCTCATATCCCACGATGAGAACTACCAGGCGCCTCCCGTGGCCGACGACGGCTCCCGCTGATGTTCTCTCTCGCCGGGACCCTGGCGGTGTGGACCGCACTGGTTGCCTCCGGGTGGATGACGGTCTCCGCCTGGCGGGCGGCGCGGGACCCGCTTCCCGCCTCTCCCTCAATCGCGGCCCTCCGCCGTTGCGTCCTGGCCATGGTTCTCGGCGCACTGGGGGCGATGATCGTCCTCGAAGCCGCCCTCCTGGCCAACGACTTCACCGTCTCCTACGTGGCGAATCACCACTCCCGCCACACGCCCTTTCCCTTCAACGTCGCCACTGCCTGGGCGGCCCTCGAGGGCTCGATCGTGTTGTGGGGACTGGTCCTCGCCGCCTACGCCTACGCGGTGTGGCGAAGGGCCACCGCCGGGGGGACCGCACCCGACTCCCTGGACTGGGGCGCCCTGGCGGTGATCGGAGCCGTCGCCGTGTTCTTCTTCGGTCTGATGGTCACCATCGCCAATCCATTCGAAGTGTGCACCGAAGCCGCCGCCCGCTCCTGCACGGCTTCGAGCGCCCTCCCCTTCTCCCGGGCCGTGGGTCCTCCCGACGGGCTGGGACCCAACCCCCTGCTCCAGAACCACCTGCTGATGGCGATCCACCCTCCCCTGCTCTACCTGGGCTATGTGGGCCTGACGGTCCCCTTCGCCTACGGAATCTCGGCGCTGGCCCTCCGCAGATCCGGCCCCTCGTGGCTCCGTCGCAGCGGACTGTGGACCCGGGTTTCCTGGGTGTTTCTCACTGCGGGAATCACCCTGGGCGCCTGGTGGGCCTACGAGGTGCTGGGCTGGGGAGGCTATTGGGCATGGGACCCGGTGGAGAACGCCTCCTTCATGCCCTGGCTGGTGGCCACCGCCTTCCTCCACTCCTCCCTCGTCCAGGAGAGGAGGGGGATGCTGGAGGCATGGAACTTCGTGCTGGTGATCGGCGCATTCTCCCTGACCATCCTGGGCACCTTCCTCACCCGGTCGGGAGTGATCGCCTCCGTCCACTCCTTCACCCAATCCGCCATCGGTCCCGCCCTTCTGGGGTTCCTGGTGGTGGTGACAGTGGGCTCCTTCACCCTGTTCGCGGCCCGCTCCCAACAGATCTCCTCCCCGCCCCGCCTGGAGTCGCTTGCCAGCCGGGAAGGGGGTTTCCTGCTCAACAACCTGCTGCTGACGGTCTATGCCCTGGTGGTGCTGACCGGCACTCTGTACCCGCTGGCGCTGGAGGCGTTCACCGGGTCGGAGGTGGGCGTGGGACGTCCCTTCTTCGATCGCATGGCCGTCCCCATCAGCTTCGCCCTGCTGTTGGCCATGGGCGCCGGGCCCGCCCTCCC
The DNA here is from genome assembly GCA_965204615.1 of Acidimicrobiia bacterium. Lineage (GTDB taxonomy): Bacteria > Actinomycetota > Acidimicrobiia > Spongiisociales > ZC4RG35 > Bin76. The sequence goes on from OZ242000.1 coordinate 945,881, forward strand.
CTGGCGGGTGGCCCGGCCCAGGGTGGTCTGGCCCCGGATCCATCTTCCCCTCCAGGTCGCCCTGGCCGCGGGTGTGCTGGTGATAGTCACCACCACCCGGGTGGGGTACGTGGTGATGGCGGTGATAGCCGGAAGCTGGGTGGTGGCGGTGGCCGCCGGCCGGCTCTGGTCTCAGGCCCGCCGGGCCTCCCGAGCGCGGAACCGGAACGCCTGGAAGAGTCTTGCGGGCGTGATCAGGTCGGATCGGGGCTTTTGGGGCGGACAGCTGGCCCATGCCGGAGTGGCCCTGGCGGCGGTGGCCATCGCCTGCACGGCCAATCTCTCACAGACGCTCGACCGGGTGGAGATGGCCCCCGGAGACCGGGTGGAGTTCGCCGGGTACGAGTTGGTCCACACCGGGGTTTCCACCACCAGGACTCCCAACCGGCTCAAGAGCTCCGCCCATGTGGAGATCCGGAAGGACGACCGCCCGGTGGGATGGGCGGAACCGGCCCTGAGCCAGTTCGAGACCTCGGCCCTGCCCATCGCAACTCCCGGCGTCCATCACACCCTCACAGAAGACATCTACCTGAGCCTGACGCGGATCGACGAGGAGGCCATCACGCTGCGGGCGGCCACCGCTCCCCTCCAATGGGTGCTGTGGCTGGGCGGCCTGACCTGCGCGGCGGGCGGCCTCTACTCCCTGGCGGGCAGGAAACGCAGGCGGTCGGGGATGGTCCGCCGCCCGGAAGGCGCTCGACCGGGTGGCTGAGCGCACCGGTCGGCGCGGCCTGCTCCGTTGGGTCTCTCCCCTTGCCACCCTGGCCCTGGCCGTCTTCGTGGTCGTGTCGCTCACCACCGCCGACCCGGTGGACCGGGATCGCGCCGAGCGGATCGGCACCCAGGTGCGTTGCCCGGCCTGCGAGGGGGAATCGATCGCCGAGTCCCCCAGTTCCTACGCCGCCGACATGATGTCCTATGTCCGGGAGATGATCGCCGACGGCCTCTCCGACCGGCAGGTCCTCGACCGGCTCATGGCGGCCTACCCCCGCTCACAGATGCTCGATCCCCCGTTCCAGGCCCGGACCGCACTCCTGTGGGCCCTGCCCGCCGCGGCGCTGGTGACCGGTCTGATGCTGGCCTTCTACCGTCTCCGAAAACCCATTCCCCCGGCGTCGATCGGGGAGTCGCCGTGACCGAACCGAGCCACTGGGAGACGCGACTGGCCCAGGCCACCCGGGACCTGGAGGAGTTGGAGCAACAGCTTGCCGAGGATGAGATACCTCCCTCCACGGCGCTACGGCTCCGGAGGATCTACACCGAAGAGATCCACCAGGCCCGGCTCGGGCTGTCCGGGGAAGCCTCGGACTCCTCGGACCGCGAATCTCCCGAACCGGGATCCCGACCCCGATTCTGGAATCCCGGGAGAGTGACGGTCATCGCCATCCTGGGCACCGCCGCCCTGGCGCTCGTCATCTCGGTGGGATGGTTCGTGCAGGCCGAAGACCAGACCGATGCCGCCGAAGAATTCGATCCATCCCGGTACTCCAATGAGACCATGGAGGCGGTGATCTCCGCCAATGCCGACCATCCCCGGATCAATGGCATGCGCCTTGCCCTGGCAGGACGCTACTTCCGGGCCGGTGACCTGGCGCAGGCCTTCGCCCACTATCGCGGGGTCCTGGAACACGGCCCGACGGCCTCGGAGGAAGCCGAGGCCCTGAGCCGCCTGGGATGGATGGCCTGGGCGGGGTCGGGAGAGATCGATCTGGCGGTGGACACCCTGGATCGGGCGCTCCTGGCGGTGCCCGGCTACCCGCAGGCGATCTATTTCAAAGCCATCGTCCTGTGGTGCGGAGCAGGGAATCCCGCGGCAGCCGTCCCCCTCCTGGAGGAGGCGAGTCGGGCTCTTCCCTCCGAGGAGACGTTGGTCGCCGAGTTGGCCTCCGCCCGGGCCGGACAGGAGTGCTCGTGAGGAAGCGACCGGGACGAGCCGCGGTGGTGCTGGCGCTGGTGGTGGCGGCGGCCACCGCCGTGTTTGCCGGGGTGTTCGCTTCCCGTCTCTCCGAGAGTCAACCCTCCGACTCGCCGCTGGTCGGCGCTCGGGCCCCGGTGATGACCCTCCCGCTTCTGGATGGGTCCGGCGAAACGGTGATTCCCGACCCGGAGGCCCGGGTGACGGTGATCAACTTCTTCGCCTCGTGGTGTCTCGAGTGCCGGGTTGAGCATCCCGACCTAATGGCTGTGGCCGAGGCCTTCTCGGAATCGGGGGTCCGACTGGTCCAGATCGCCTACCAGGACCGCACCGACGACTCCATCGCCTTCCTGAACGAGTTGGGCGTCTCTCCCCTGGTCAGATACGCCTCCGACCCGGGCAGCCGCGCCGCCATCGCATTCGGGGTGTTCGGGATCCCCGAGACCTACTTCATCGGACCGGACGGGGTGGTCACCGCCAGGATCACCGGTCCCTCGGACTCTCTCTCGCTGGGGCGCCGGATCGATGAGATTCTCGGGAGCGGACAGCCCGGGTAGGGGTTGCGCTCCCTCTCAGGGGATCAGCTCGAACGAGACCCCGGCCGGCGGCGCCTCGGTCAACTCCCTGCCTCCGATCTCCAGGAGGTGCCTGTCGAAGAACTCCACCAGGTAGTGGTCAACCACCGCGAACACCTGGGCGGGAGGCATGGAGCCTCTCAGTCCCAGGCGACTTCCCAGAGGAGAGAGGAGCGGAGCGATGGTCAAGTCGCTGTGAACGATGTTCTGGATCCCTATCCAGTAGGTGCGCCGGTTGCTCCGCTCCACCAGTCCCCGCAGCACCTGATCGTTCTCCAACTCCCGCCAGGGATCGGAGCGGATGAACATCGAAGGGACATCCAGTTCGCGGGAGAGCTCCGAAGCGATGATCGGCTCAACCCACCCGTCCAGGGCCGCCACCACCCGGCAGGCGGGCTCCAGGAGGCAGGTCCTGACGGCCGCGCCTCCACCCAGGGAGTGTCCGTAGATGCCCAGCCGTTCCATGTCGGCCATCTCGGCCAGCCACCCGAAGGGTCCGTTCACCCCCTGTTCCAGTCCCCTGATCACCTGGCGAACATCCTCCGAATAGGTCTCCAGCAGTTGGATGGCCGCCTCCTCGAAGGCGTCGTCCTCCACCTCTTCGGGATCGGGAAGAGCCTCGGGATCCAAGCGGGCGATCTCGCCGTCGGGGAACACGGTGGCCACCGATCCGTAGGGATGGTCCACTGCGATCACCAGGTAGCCATGGCTGGCCAGCGACTCCATTTGTTGGACGGCGGCGTTGCGGAACAACCGCCAGCCATGGGAGTAGATGATGACAGGGATCTCTCCCCGGTAGGGATCGCCCTCACCGTAGCTGTGGGAGGGCGTGTAGCGGGTGTGACTAAGGAAGAACCCCGGGAGACCGAACGACTCGGCCATGGCCGGCCCCAGCACATCCAGGTCGGCCACCCATGGGCTGAGAGGCTCGGCATCCTCCGGCACACGGGCGGGATACCAGACCTGGACCATCAGCCGCCGAAAGGTACCCGGATGCGGGCCGTATGCCTCGATGCGATCGACCCCGGCAAGTTCCATGCTGGTGGTGACGACCTGAAAGGGGCCGGTGGGGGGAGGAGTCTCCACGATCGGCAGAGCCCAGACCGGCGTGACCACCAACAGGATCCCGAGAAGGCCGAGGGCGGCTCTCCGGATGCGCTGGTAGGAAACCAGATGTCGCTCCCCGGTGAGGACATCGCCCAACGCCATTCCCAGGGCAACGCCGTACAGGCCCCAGAGTTGCCATCGGAAACCCTCCGCCAGGAACTGCCAGGCCAGGGTGGCGACCAGCACCGTGGCGGCAACGCCCCGGCGGGGGCGACGACCCTCGAGAGCCGGCCACAGCACGGCCAGCACGCACACCCCGGTGAGCAGTATTTCCCACAGTCTCATCAGAACGCAATTATGTCCCGGTCAGAAGCCGGAGGACCCCACCGGATCCCCGGGCGAAGCTAGCCCGAGATCGACAGCAACTCTTCGATCGCCGCCCGCAGGGTGGAAGAACCCTGTGCGCCGAACATCTGCTTGACAATGGTCTTGTCGGCGCCCACCAGGATGGTCACCGGCTGGTAACCCACACCGTAGGCAGAGAAGATCCGCTGGTTCTCGTCCAGTCCCCACCTAACCAATCCGGACCCGAGCAACTGGCCGGCTCGCCTAGAGGTGTCGCTGAGAGATGCCCTCCAGGCAGGCGCCACGAACGCCACCCGACCCTGGTATTCGGCGGCCAGAGCATCAACAGAGGGCAACTCCCCCCGACACGCCGGTCACCACTCCGCCCAGAACACGATGAAGACCGGAAGGGGCTCGGCAGAGAGGGTGAAGGTACCTCCGGTTCCCAATTCCAGGGTGAAGTCGGGGGCGGACTCCCGGTTGTGGGGCTGGGTGGTGGTTGTGGTGGTGGGAGGCGCCGTGCTGGTGGTCGTGGTGGGAACCGTGGTGGTAGTGGTGGGAGGAGCTGTGGTGGTAGTGGTGGGCGCCCTGGTAGTGGTAGTGGTCGGGGGTCTTCTGGCAGTCGCAGGGGCCCTGGTGGTGGTAGTGGTCGGCGCCGCCCTGGTAGTGGTGGTGGTGGGAGCAGCGGTTGTGGTGGTGGCCACGGTCGTGGTAGTGGGTTCTGACGTGGTGGTGGTCACCGCGTCGGCATCCGCAGGTACGGCTTCAGTGGTGGTAGTTGGCGCTTCCGTGGTGGAAGTCTCCTCCTCCGCTTGCTGCTCACCGGATTCGGCCTGCACGGGAACCGTCGTGGTGGTGGGCGCCTCCGGCGCGGCCGTGTTCGACGGGGAGGCCGCCTCTTCGCTCTCTTCCGGAGCGGTAGTCTCGACTTCGGAGGAAGGGGCCTCCTCGGCTTGAGCAGTGGTGGCAGGCGCGGCGGTGGTCGGCGCGGGGGCGCTCTCGACTTGTGGGTCCGCATCCTCGGATCCGCAGGCGCCCAGCACCAGTGCGCCCAGCACCAAGAGGATTAGGAAGATTCGCCCTGAACCCGACCTCCAGGCCGGTGCTATGACATTCACCCGGGACTCGAGAGGGTGGCTGAGCCAACCGAGGCCGCACTGACAGAGAAAGAGTTGCTGCCGCTCAGCAATCCATCGAGCGTCTCCCGGATCTCTGCTACGTTTCTTGCGCCCAACCAGGTAGACACCAAGGATCCGTCCGCCGCCACTATCGCGCCGGCCGGCTGGCCTCCCACCCCGTAGGCGGAGAAGATCTCCTCCTGCTCGTCCAATCCCCACAGCACCGCTCCCGACCTGAGCAACCGGTCGGCCTCCTCGGCGGTGTCCTCCAGACTTGACTTCCAGGCCGGTGCAACCACGACAACCCTCCCCTCGTAGTCTCCAGCCAACTGATCTATAGCGGGAAACTCCCGCTGACAGGATGGTCACCACTCGGCCCAGAAGAAGATCAGCACGGGGGTGGTCTGCTGGGAGAGGACGAATGTCTCGCCCGTGCTCAACTCCAGGGTGAAATCCTGCGCCGGCGGCCCGAGAGGCTCGGAAGGCGGCGCGGTGGTGGACGTGGTGGTCACCGGCTCCTCGGTGTCGGGAGCGGCTTCACCCTCTGTGGGAGCGGGGTCGGGCGCCTCGGTGGTGGTCGGCGCGGCGGTTGTCGCCGTGGCCGCCCCGGTAGTGGTGGTGGGCGACATGGTGGTCGCAGTCGCCCCTTCAACCGTGGTGGTGGGCGCCGCCGCGGTGGTTGGCGCAGCAGTGGTTTCGGAAACGGCGCCCGCGGCAGCGGTCGCCTCCGGTGCTTCCCCTCCGGTATCCGATCCCCCACCGCACGACACGGCCAGCAGAGACACCAGAACCACAGCCACTATTCCAGGCCGACCTCCATAACCCTTCATGGCGGAAAAGTATAGGTATTTAGCAGGCATAAAAGCGCTCCGGATCCACCGGGCACGGCTTCCCTCCCCGTTCTCGGCATCTCGACATGAGCGTCTCCTTCCAAGGTGCCAGGAAGCTGCAGACCTCCCCGCTGCTCAAGCCGGCGTCGACAGCAGTTCGTCCAGCACAGCCCGTATCTCATCGGTGTCCCTCGCTCCCTGCCAGGTGGACACCAGGGTGCCGTCAGCGGCCACAATGGCGCCGGCGGGTACCCCTCGCAACCCGTATGCGGAGAAGACCTCCTGGTCCGCATCCAAACCCCAGGGCACGAGGCCCGACGGCAGCAGGTTCTCGGCAACCCCGGCGGCGCGCTCCAGGCTCGATTGAACTGCGGGTGCCAGGACCACCACCCGGCCCTGGTACTCTGCACCCAACCCTTCGATCGACGGCAACTGCCGCTTGCACACCGGTCACCACTCGGCCCAGAAGAACAAGACCACCGGGTCCGTCTGCTCGGAGAGAACGAACGTGCCCCCTGTTTGCAACTCCAGGCTGAAGTCCGCAGCCGGTTCTCCGATTCCGGAATCACATGAAGCGCCAAGAGACGCGAACAGGATGATCCCGGTTAGAACCAACCATTTGTGGTGTCGCGCCATGGCGAAAACTATAAGCCGGGCCGCACTCGCCGTAACCCCGACACCTCCGGGCGGCCCTTCGATCCTTCATCTCAAAGGGCCTCCCCGTTGGGTCAAGTGAGCGGCATCTCCTCCCGGGCGCTCACCGAGTGGACCCCATCTTCTCCACCTCCTTCATCCACGCAAGGACCCGGACTACCGGCTCAGTTCGATCACCCTGTCGAGCACTGCCGCGGCCGCGCCGGAGTCGATGGAGCGGGCCGCCATCCCCGCGCCTTCGATCGGAGTCTCCGCCAGACCGGCCACCATCAGGGTGGCCGCCGCGTTGGCCACGGCCGCATCCCTCCGGGGACCGGTCTCGCCGGCCAGCACGGATCGCAGTATCAAGGCGTTGGTCTCCGCGTCACCGCCGGTTAGCTCGGAGATGTCTGCGGGGTCCATTCCGAAGTCCCCGGGAGTGAACACGACCGGCGTCACCTCTCCGTCCGCCAGATGGAACCCTCGGGTGGGACCGGAGACCGATATCTCGTCCAGTCCGTCGTCGGCATGAATAACCAGTGCCTGCTCGGTACCCAGACGGGAGAGGACTCCGATCATGCGCTCGGCCATCCGGCTGTCGTACACGCCGATCAACTGGCGGGTGGCCCCGGCGGGATTGGTGAGCGGTCCCAGGAAATTGAAGACGGTGGGTATGCCGAGTTGCTGGCGGATGGGCACGACATATCTCATGGCAGGGTGGTATCGAGGAGCGAAGAAGAACCCGAACCCCACCTCCCTGACCATCCCGGCGGTGTGTTCGGGATCCAGTTCGATGCCCACCCCCAATGCCTCCAACACGTCTGCCGATCCACACTTGGAAGAGGCCGACCGGTTGCCGTGCTTGGCCACCTTGGCGCCCGCCCCGGCTGCGATCAAGGCGGCCGTGGTGGAAATGTTGAAAGTGCCGGAGCGGTCCCCGCCGGTTCCGGCGGTGTCCACCACCGGTTCCCCGATCGAGACCCGTACCCCCACCGCACGCATGGTCTCCACCAATCCGGCCATCTCCTCGGTGGTCTCGCCCTTAATGCGTAGTGCAACCAGGAACGCCGAGGTCTGAGCGGCTGTCGCCCGCCCACTCATGATGTCGTCCAATGCCCCCCGAGCCTCCGACCGGCTCAGATCGGCTCCGCCGGTCAGCTTTCCGAGTATTTCGGCCCAGTCCATGAAGGGATCCCCGCCTAGGCGTCCACCGGACCGGTGCGCGCCACCCTGGTGACCAGCCAGGCCACCACCGCGCCCACCGGCGGCGCCACGATGTACAGCCAGATGCCGCTCAGGTCACCGGCCACCACCGCCGGACCCAACGAACGGGCCGGGTTCACCGAGGCGCCGGAGATCGGCACCCCTGCCAGGTGGATGGTGACCAGGGCCAGGGAAATCACGGTCCTTGCATGACCGAGTCCGTGAGCGGCCACCACCATGATCACCAGCACGAATGAGGCGGTGAGAAGAACCTCGGCCCCGAATGCCGGGCCGATGTCCCCGTAGGTGTTCATCGTGTCGGCCACCGCATCGGACCCGACCATGGCGAGCACCGCAACAGAAGCCAGTATCGCTCCCCCGACCTGGGCCACCCAGTAGCCGATCATGTCCGAGGTGTTCAGGGACCCTCCCAGTCGCATCGCCAGGCTCACCGCCGGGTTGAAGTGTCCTCCTGAAATGTGACCTACCGAGTACAGGGCGATCAACAAGGCAAAGCCGAACCCGAAGGCCACGATCAGCAGGTTCCCACCCGCCGATAGGGCGGTCAACGACCCCACCGACACCAGAATGAAGGTGCCGATCAACTCGGCGAGGTACGACTGCTTCATGGTGCGCTCCTCCTGGCGATACGATGAATACCCGAAACTCTACCCTTCCCGACTCACCGGTAGAGGATCTACGTTCAACCGAGAGGCGACAGTTTTGAGAATTCCGAGAATCCGTCTGCGTGCGCTGGTCATGGGGACCGCGGTGGGGCTGCTGGGGGTGGTCCTCGTCACGCTGGTCGAGTGGTGGCTGGGCGCGCTGGGTTGGGAGGTATTCCCCGGTTTCGGCAGCGCGGACAGTCGAGGAGGAGGGGCGGTGGCCGGGCTGTTGGTGGGAGTGCTGGTGGGCGGATGGGTGGCGGGGCGAACGGTGGCAACGGGCCAGCGTTTCCACGGTTCGCTCACCGGGCTGTTGATAGTGGGAATCCTGGTAACCCTTGCCTCCCGCGGAGGAGCCAACGCCACCTCTCTCCAGGTCCTGTCGGCGGCGGCTCTGGGAGTGGTGCTGGGCGGCCTGACCGGATGGTGGGCCGGCCGCCGCTGAGGTCCTGGCAGGGATGGGCCATCTCTGAGTCCCGCTCCCCTGACAGCAAACCGCCCGAACCGATCTCAGATGGGACCGGGCATGCCATAACATAGGAGGAAAGAACGAGTTCGCCGGGTGGCCGCAGGCGGAGGAGGATTTCGACGCTTGAGGAAAGTCCGGACTCCACAGGGCAGGGTGCTGGGTAACGCCCAGGCGGGGCGACCCGACGGAAAGTGCCACAGAGAACAGACCGCCGATGACCTCGGAAGAGGCACAGGCAAGGGTGAAACGGTGGTGTAAGAGACCACCAGCGCCCCGGGTGACCGGGGCGGCTCGGCAAACCCCACCCGGAGCAAGGCTAAGCAGGGGCGCGGTGGCCCGCCTGATCAGTCCCGGGTGAGCCGCAGGAGGTCACCGGCAACGGTGATCCCAGATGGATGGTCACCGGGGACCGGAGACGGTCCCCACAGAATCCGGCTTACAGGCGGACTCGTTCTCCTCCTTTTTTCGAACCGGTGGTCGAGATCTTCGGGTCCCTTCTCAGGTGACCGTGATCTCTATTCTGCAATGGTCGCTGGGTCCCCACTCCTCAACACCGTTCCGTGCCACCACCGCTACGGAGTCTGCCATGCTCCGTGAGGCGAACACGTAATCCAGTTGGTTCGTCGCCTCGGCGGGGGATGCACCTATGTTGTAGTGGGTGGGCACATTCAGGGTGTGCTTCGGTATCCAGGTCGGCCGAGGATCGACCTGCCGTCCGTGAGGGTGCCGGGGCCCGACCAGGGGAAGCCCCATGGCATCCATGCGATCGAAGACAGTGTCGTTGCGCCGTTTCCAGGAGGGACTGCCGTAACCATGCCAGATGCTCAGGTCCCCCGCAGCCACGATGCGGTGTCTCGTCACGTGCCCCATCAGCAGGGACAGGTCAGAGATGACCCGATGCAAAGGAGCGTCGGTTACCCGGTTCTTACCCATGCGTCTATGAACCCTGGCATAACCCATGCAGATCGAGGCGGCTACGAAGGGCGTGATGTCCGGTGCGGAGATGATGGCCGCCGCAATGGAACCAGGTTGACTCTCGACGAAGTCACCTCCGCGAGCTTCGTGGATCGGCACGGGCTCCAGCCACTCCACCTCAACTCGATCGGACAGCTTCACGACGGCCGCCCGCGAGGTTCTGTTCCCATCGGCGTCATGAAACGGCGCCGGGTCAACCTCGACCTGCCCAGCTACGTCGTCAGGCGGCAAACTCGTCTCCTGTAAGAGCGCAATGTCGGCGTCGCAACCGAGGAGAAACCGCCAAGCGGCCTTTCTATGGGCAATGTTCCAGCAGACCATCTTTACCATGGTCTTCGCTAGTTTACTGTGGTCTTCGCCGGTTATCTCTGACGGCTACTCGGTGAGACACTTCAGAGTTGCCCAGGGGTGGATGCGTGAAACCTAGTACACGCCTCCGGCGGCCAGGTGTTCGTTGGGTGAGTGCGCCACGGGGAAATAGCCGGGACCTAACGCCGGCACGGATGGTATTCCCGCCGTGGCCTGGAAGCTGTAGGCGTCGGTGGCGCCGGGAAAGATGGCCGGTTCCGGTCGCTCACCCAGCACATGAGGGAGCCTGCCGGATAGCGCTTACCGCCGGTGATCGAACTGAATCTCGGTAGCTCTCACACCAGCGTCACCGGTGGATGGTGAAGGCTCGCCTTCGCCCGGGTCCGTAGCGGTAGATCGCATAGTCGACATCGAAGGAGACCGCCTCGTCAATGCCGCAGCGTTCCATAACGGCCCAACTTGTCCGGTCGATCATCGAGAAGTCCTGATCCTCGAAGACCTCGCCGATGTGCAGGGCGGTACGGATGTCCGCGGGAGTCGCCGTCAATACCTCGGCGAGGTTGCGGGCGAGAACGGTTCCCACCAGCGCATCTGCAGCGGCGCGGTTTCGCCGGCTCCGGGCCACGGCCCATGTCTCCACCAGCACATGATCGGTGGTCGCCAGACGACCGGCATGCTCGTCGAGCAGGGATACCGCCCGTTCGTGCGAGGCGTCATCGGGCGCGGCCAGGGCGTACCACGCGCCGGTGTCCACGAACACCGGTGTCACGGTACGGCACCACGCCGATTGAGCTTGGCTTGAAAGATCTCGCTGAAGGCCTCCTCAACCATCTCCCGCTTGTTGTGAGCGATGTCGGTCGGGCCGGCTCCGGGACCCAGGATGCCGATGAGGGGCGTGATGTCGGCGGCGGTGGCCCGGGCTGCGGCATCGTCAGCGCGGATCAGTTCCCGGATGTAGGCGGAGAGGCTCAGACCGCGTTCGTCAGCTCGGCGCTTGGCCGCCGCCCGCAAGGAAGGGTCCAGCAGGATGTTCGTGGGCCTGGTCATCGATGCTCCTCCCTGACAGGTTCATTGCGCAACATGCGCAGCATATTATACGCACCCAACGGAGGAGACTACCACCATACGAACATTGACACCTCCTCGAGCGGCCGGAGGCCGATGGCTATCTACTCCCCGACGGCTGTTTTCGGTGTCCGGACCGCCAGGTTGCGAGATACTTCAGCGCGGCCAGGGCGTAGGTGGTCCCAGATGGATGGTCACCGGGGGCCGGACACGGTCCCCACAGAATCCGGCTTACAGGCGGACTCGTTCCTTATCCACATCGAGTTCCATGGAAAACCCAGGGGCGTCCTCCAAGGGAACTACTGACCCACGTCGCTGGGAAACCCGGCACGGAAGGCAAGCGGCGCGGATCTAACTCCTTCAGTCATTGGGTCAACTACGACCTGGTAACGACCTGGCGAAGGAATGGACACCTCGCGAAAGTCCACCACCAATGGCACGGTGAGCAATTCCCCCGGATCGTGACCGGGGGTTGGCGCAATCTGGAATCCTCCCGAAGCCTCGGCCAGACGTTTTCCGTCCGCATCTTCAATCCTTACCCGAATCTCTCGAGGATCGATAGCCTCACCTGACCCTATCTCAATGATCAAAGCCAGCATTACCCCTAGTTGTGATGGGTATTGCGATCGCCATATCCGAGTGATACCCGCTGAAATGACAGACAATAAGCCCTCTCGGACTTGGGCGTAGTCGCAGATTGTGGCAACACGGACTTCCATTGCCCGGGCTAGACCACAGCCAGGGCAAAAGGCGAACGAACGGATCGAGCGCCCCAGGTGTCTACTCTCGACATTCCTTCAACTTTGAAAACGGGGGCTTTAGGCCACACCTGGTCGACCACCAACTGAATAGCCAACTCCTTGTTGATGCCTTCGTGCTCCGCCCACTCGCGGATGTAGCCCACTAATTCAGCCAAGGTGTCAGCACCTCCAGTGAAGCCGAGGTCCCCCTCAGCCCACCAGAGCACGCCCCGGTCAGGGTTGTGGTACACGCGCACCGCATGCATGGTGTTGTCTCCTTCGCTCGGTCGCTGCAAGTAGAACAATACCTCACTGTAATGCCTCTACAAGAGGTCGATAATCTCAGCGTCGCTCAATCCTGCCCGGTTAGCAAGCATGTGGCGAAGAGCGGCAGGTGGCACCTCTTTTCCGTGGTGGAAGGCAAAAATGATAGGGAGCCGCCCCGCAGCCTCGAGCTTGCGATGCGACCCTGTCTGTCTGACCTGCTCGTAACCGATCCTCTCCAGGAGGCGAAGCACCTTTCTAGCCTTCAGCGCGGGGAATCTCGAAACAGGTAACACTGATGAAGACCCCCCTGTGGTTGCTTCTAAGACGCGAGGAACTTCAGGGCAGCCAGGGCGTAGATGCGGGAGGCCTCGTATACGCCCCCGGCGGACAGGTGTTCGTTGGGTGAGTGCGCCCGGGGGAGGTAGCCGGGACCGAACGCCGCCACCGAGGGTATCCCGGCGGTGGCCTGGAAGCTGTAGGCGTCGGTGGCGCCGGGAAAGATGGCCGCTTCCAGGCGCTTTCCCAGCACATGTGAGGAGGCGTGTTGAATGGCGCTCACCACCGGGTGATCGAATGCTATCTCGGTGGCCTCGATGCCGCCCACGACCTCCAACTCCGCCTGAAGCCGCGGGTTGGCGGCCCGGGCGTCCTCCAGAAACCGCTCCAGATCGGCCGTGACGCTGTCGGGAGTCATCCCCGGCACGAGGCGGATGTCGCATGCGAACCAGGCGTTCCCCGGATAGACGCCGTAGTAGACCCCCGACTCCGACATCACTCCCACGTTCACGGTCGGACCCGAACCGCCCAGATGGTGGGGTTCGTAGGTGAGATAGCCCTTCATCTGAGCGTGCATTCTCTGGATGAGCCAGGCCATCTCCACCGTGGCGTTGACCGGGTCGAACCGGTCCGAGACGCTGGAATGCATCTGGGTGCCCTTCACATGGATCTTGAGAAGCAGCCCACCTCGGGAAACCACTCCGATGTTCTCCCATTCGGACAGCACGCCGCACGGCTCACCGATGATGGCCGCATCCCCCTGCAGATAGCCTTCGGCAGCCATCCACTTGGAACCCAGAGCCGAGCCTGCCTCCTCGTCGGCCGTGAACACCAACTGGAGCAGACCCGACCACCCCGGGTTGCGGGACAGCGCCGCCGCCGAATACACCATGGCAGCCACCGCTACCTTCATGTCTCCCGAACCCAGCCCGTAGAGGTCACCGTCCTTTATCACCGGATCCCAGGGATCCGTCTCCCAGCGGGACATGTCTCCGGCCGGTTTGGTGTCAAGATGGCCGGACAGGATTAGGTTCCGACCCTTCCCCGCACCCGGAATCCTCACCACCAGATTGGGACGTTCGGGCACGGCAGCCAACTCGGATATGTCGGTCATGCCCAACCGCTCGAGGCGCTCTCTCACCAGGAGGGCGACTGCCCGCTCATCGCCGGGCGGGGTGGGGCTGGGGGTGGCTATCAGTTCCCTGGCGAACGTCAACTGTTCGTCGGCGGTGTCCTCCAGGAAGGCGAGAACGTCGAGTTCGGATGGTGTCAGATCAGTCACGACCAAGACATTAGCCACCGACCGGCGTGGCGCTCAGATCAGGGCCGGATCGATGGGATAGATGGGTCGCGGTACGTGCTGGAAGCGAAGGCTCTCCAGCCGAGGGGTACTGGCCCCGGGCAGATCGAGGGTGATGGCCTCGGGCGCCGAGGCCGCAAAGTTCGGCCGGTAGTCGCTGCACGATCGCACCACCAGCACGTCTGAGAGATCGGGCTCCAGGCCGGCGTGACGCCAGGTGGAGGGATCGGCGGTAATGGAGGTTCGGGAACTGATCAACAGATGGTGCGAACCGGAGGTCACCACCGCCCACTCCCCCATCGAGACTTCCTTTCCCGTGAAGGAACGACCTGTGAGCCGGTAGCTTCCCGCTCCCGCGCCGGCCACCGTGCCCTCGAGGATGACCGGGCGAGCCGCGGGATTGAAGGCCCCTCCCACCTCCAGTCTCACCGTTTCCCCCACAGCATCGGCGCACCGGCGCGCCGCCCGGGGATCCAGCAGGGAGTGCATCACCGTGAGGTCGGCCCCGTATGAGGCGGCCTCCGTGACCATGATCGGATCATCTCCCGAAGCCCCGGCCGTGGGGCAGTCGGCAGTGTGCGCCATCACAAAGGGCCTGGTCGAGGAGAGGCGCGCGGTTGCGAACGCCGCGGACGGCGTCATGATCCGGGGGGTGGTCATGCGGCCCCGCCTGCGCCAGACCTCATATGCCAGTTCCTCGGCAAGCAGAGGAGCGCCGTCGCCGTCGGCGCCGTCGTCGGTCACCACCAGAACGCCGAGACCCAGTTCCGGCACATCCAACCAGGGCTGAACAGGAAAGAGAGAGATGTCCAGCACCCGGCCGACCGTCAGTTGGTCGGCGAGTTCCCGGACCTCGGACATCGGACCCAGATCGGTGCGCATCCCCTCGGCGGGAATCAGGAGCGCTCGCTTGGCCAGTGACATCGCCGGGGATATCTCATGGCGAACGGTGGCGGTCAGGAACCGGGCGATCCGCTCTCCGGTGGACCCCATGTCCACATGGGGCTCGGTGTGGTAGCCCACCACCACATCCGCCAGGTCCACCATCCGGGCGGTGACGTTGGCATGCAGATCCAGGCTTACCCCCACGGGAGCTGCGCCCATCCAACTGCGGGCGACCTCTATCAGCGCCGAGTCGGCGTCGAACACCGACTCCGACGCCATCGCCCCGTGCAGGGCCAGCACCAACCCGTCAAGCCGACCGGCCTGCCCGAGACCGGAGTCCAGAAGGCCCACCAGGCGCCGGAACGCCTGCTCCGTTACGTGTCCCGACGGGTGTGAATAGGCCGAGACCAGCGGTATCGCCTCGGCCCCCAGCCGGTCCAGTTCAGCCATCACCCCCGCAAACTCCGTATTGGTCCCCTTGAACGCCTCCGCCGCCTCCTCGCCCACCAGCACCGTGAAGTCCTCCCAGCCGGTCGGCTTCGGGCTGAAGGTGTTGGTCTCCTGAAAGATGGAGGCCACCCCGATTCTCGGGCCGGATCCCACCATCAGCCGATCCCGGTCACAAGGCCGGCAGTACCCGGGCGGCGCCTTGGGGCGCCCAGCATGCCAGAGGCGGGATGCTCCGAGTTTGCAGGTTCGTTTCGGATCACTGCCCCTAAGTTAACCGATTGGTGGGTGGGATGTGATCGTTAGTTGCGGCGAGGCCCTGATGGACCTGGTGCCGGACCCGGCGCCGGGCGGAGGCCCCATGAATGTCGCCGTCGCCTGCGCCCGTCTGGGGGTACCGGCCGCCTTTGTGGGCCGTGTCTCCACAGATGCCTACGGGGAGGCGATCTGGGCATTCCTGAGAGACAACCGGGTGGATGTCCGAGCCTGCCAGAGAGGACCTGAACCCACCGCCAGGGCCGTGGTTGAACACACCCCCCGGCTGCGGTTCCGTTTCGAGGGGAAGGGGACCGCCGACACGCTGCTCTCCTCGGTCGAGATGAGCCGTCTCGGGAAGGGTCCCCACATCCTGCATGGCGGGACTCTCGGCATGTTCCGGGGTGAGACCGCCGCTACCCTTGCCCGCCTGGCGGAGCGGCATCCGGGCGTCGTTTCGCTGGATCCCAACGTCCGTCCCCCGATGATCGATGATCGCCGCCGTTGGGACCACTACCACAACCGCTGGTTGGCCGCCGCCGACATCTACCGGGCGTCCGATGAGGACCTGGCATGGATATGGCCCGGTCGGAGTGGAGCGGAGTGTGCTGCGGAACTGCTGTCGGGCAGGCCCTCGGTGGTCTTCATCACCAGTGGAGGATCGGGCGCCACGGTCTACACGCCGCAGGGGGAACTGTCAGAGGACGGCGTGTCCGTGAGTGTGTCCGATGAAGTCGGCGCCGGCGACACCTTCGTGGCGGCCGTCCTGGCGTCGGTTTGGAGGCTTGGCCTGGCGGAGACCCCCGGGAGGATCGGCAGCCTGGACCTGGCCGATTGGCGAGGGGTGCTGCGACTGGCCAACGCCGCCGCGGCCATCACCTGCTCCCGCCCGGGCGCCGATCCCCCGCGCCTGTCCGAGTTGCCACCGGAGTTGAGGTTGGAGACCTGAGCAGGGGAGGATCCGGACCTCAGCCGGGAGGCGGGGTGAGTTGGGTGGGGGCGTTGCAGGCCGCCGACCGCTTGGCGGCGTCCACCATCGCCTGGGCGCGCCGGGCCTGATCGAGGGTCATCTCGGGCGCCACCCCCGCTCTCACCGAGCGGATGAAATGATCCAGGGAGGCGGCCAGATCCCCGCCCACGCGGTCCAGGATCACCGGCCAGTGGGTGAGATCGGGCTCCGAATAGGTGTCGGCATTCATCACCGACAGCCCGTGGTTCGACCCGTCGATGAAGACCGCTCCTTCCGTTCCGACCGCCTGCAGGGAGGCGTCCAGCGGAGCGGGAAGCCGATTGGGCATCACCCAACTGGTCTCCAGCACTCCGATCACCCCGTTTTCGAATCTCACCATCACCATCGCCGAGTCGTCGTGCCCGTAGGGCGCCAGGCGCCGAGAGATGGATTCGGCATAAACCCGGATCACCGGGGAGTCCGCCAGCCAGGCCATGGCGTCCAGATCGTGGATACCGGTGGAGATCAACAGGTCTGTCCATACCCCGTAGATCTCGGCGCCCAGGTACGATCCCCGGCGGCGGGTGAATATGGTATGGATCTCCCCCAACCCGCCGGAGGCAGCCGCCTCCTTGGCCTCCGCGTAGCGAGGGTCGAAGCGAAGAATGAAGTTGACCATGGTGAGCACCCCGGTGGTGCGGAGGTCGGCTATCAAACGGTCCGCCTCCTCCAGGGTGGGAGCGAGCGGCTTCTCCAGCAGAAGGTGTTTGCCGGCCCTGGCCAGCGGCATGGCCGTCTCGTAGCGGTAATGCTCGGGAACCGACACCGAGGCTGCGTCGAAGTCGCAGGCCTCCATCAGGTCGGAGACCTCTGTGAACCAGGGAACTCCCAGCGGTCCCGCCACCGCCTCGGCAGTCTCCGGATCGACGTCCACGATCCCCACCAACTCCGAGTAAGGGTGTTCTGCGTAGATGCGGGCATGCAGGGACCCGATCACTCCCGTCCCCACCACCGCGGTTCTCAGAGGGGCCACCCTCAAACCTCCCGGGGGGCGAAGGCCCGGTCGTGGCCGGGCATCACCGTATCCGGGCGGAGGGCCTGCAGCTTGTCCAGGCTGGAGTGCAGTTCCCGGAGTTGGCCGCTGGTGTACCAGTGCGAGAAGGTCCGATCCGAGTACTCCCGGCGGGTCATCACCGTATCCCCGGCCACCACCACCCGTTCTCCCTCCTCGTTCTCGGCCAGCACGCTGATGTGGCCGGGGGTGTGGCCGGGCGTCGATATGGCCACCACTCCGGGCATCAGTTCCAGTTCCTCTCCCCTCGCCACTTCGATCAGCCGACCCATCACCGAGAGCCTGGCCTCGGTGTCAGCCGCACCGTACAACTCCTCGCAGAAGTCGGCCTCTCCCTCGCCCAGCACAATGTCGACACCGGGTATGGACACGGCGCTGCCCATGTGGTCGTGATGACAGTGCGTGCACACGACCAGATCTATCTCTCCGGGCGTCAGCCCGAATCTCTTCAACCCGATGCCCAGCTGTCCGTAGAAGCCGGTGTGGGTGTTCCCGGGATCGACCAGGATGTTCTTCTCCCCCCGGATCAGGACGGTGGTGGAAACGGGAAGGAACCCGAGATTGGAGTCGAACAACATGTCTCGCTCCGGGTCTATACCCATCATCAACTCCATGCGGTCCAGGACCGCCTCGGTATCCGCGGCGAAGAAGTAGACCACCTCGTCATCCAGGAGGGTGAACCTCAGGACCACCGGCTGGATGACTACATCAATCTGATTGACCACGATTCAACTCCTCTCAACTCGAGTAGGGGCGCCTGCTGAACGGTATTCTCGAATGTCGGCACGTCATCTCTCCACCCCGGCGGTCACCACCTCGGAGATGTTGCGCTGGAATATGGCGGTGATGAGGATCACCGGCAGGGCGGTGATCACCGTGGCCGCCGCCAACTGCCCGATGGCGATGTCCATCGTTGAGCGGAACAACCCCAGGGTCACGGTGAGTATGGAGAGGTCGCTGGTGAATAGCAGGGGGGTCAGGAACTCCACCCAGGCAAGGATGAAGCCCAACAGCAACCCGGCGAAGATCCCGGGCCGAAGCAGCGGGATGATTATGCGAAACATCAACTGGCGGAGCCCGGCGCCGTCGATCCGAGCCATCTCCTCCACCTCCACCGGTATGGCGCGCACGAACGATCCCATGATCCACACCATGAACGGCAGGGTAAACGCCACATAGGGAAGGACCAGCCCTATGTAGGTGTCGTAGAGGCCCAGCTGCACCACCGCTATGAACAGGGGAAGGACGAACAGCAGGGTGGGGAGGATGTAGATGGCGGCGAACCCGCCCAGAATGATCCTCCTCCCCGGGACCGCCATCCGGTGCAGGGCGTAGGCGGCCGGCACCGCGATCGCAACGGTCAAAAAGGCCGTGGCCAGCGCCACCACCAGGCTGTTCACCATCGACTCCGCCACCGGGATGCCCGAGGCCTCGTCGAAGATCCGCTGATAATGCTCGGTCTCGATGTAGGTGGGGACGAAAGCGACGTCACGGGAGCGAATGTCGGGTTCGGTCTGGACACTGGTCAGGATGATCCCGTACAGGGGAAAAGCCGTCACCACCAGAACCAACGCGGCCGCGCCGTACGTCAGCGCCCGCTTGAGACGCCGCGCCGCGGACGTACCCACCATCGCTACATCCCCGCCAGTCGCCTGGACCGGGCCAGCATCCACCCCAGGCCGGCGATGACCATCACCGTCAGGGCGGCCAGGAGATAGGCGGTGGCAGCCGCGTTTCCGAAGTCGAACTGTTCGAACCCCTGGCGGTATGTCAGGAAGTTGAGGGTGGTGGTACCCCGGGTGGGACCGCCCCGGGTCAGAACGAAGATGGTGTCGAACACCTTCATTGCCCACACGAACAAAAAGATCACCACCGGCACCACCACCGGCAGCATCAGAGGCAGGGTCACGTGGCGGAAACCCCGCCAGGGACCGGCGCCGTCGATGGCGGCCGCCTCCCGGACAGACTTGGGCACGATCTGAAGGCCGGCCAGGATGAACAGGGTGGCGAAGGGAATCCATCTCCACACTTCGGTGATCAGCACCGAGTGGAGGGCGATGGTCGAGCCGCCCAACCAGATTATTCCCCCTTCTCCCCCGAATGCCCTGATCAGTCCGTTGAGGAATCCGAATTCGGCATGGAACATCTGCACCCACAGCACCCCGGACGCCACGGGCGGCACCGCCCAGGGGAGCAGGACGGTCACCCTGAGCAGACCCCGTCCGAAGAAGGTCTTGTTCAAGAGGAGGGCTATCAGAAAGGACAGCACCACCGTCAACAGACAGAGCATCAATCCAAAGTAGACGGTTATCCAGGTCGCCTGCCAGAAGTTGGGCGCGGTCAACTGGTTGATGAAGTTCTTCAACCAGACGAAACCCTCGATCCGGAATCGAGGAGACAGGTCTATCTTGGAGACGCTGTAGGCGAGGGTCGAGAGAGCCGGATAGGCGTACACCCCGCACACCACCAGCACTGCCGGGGCCACCATCGCCGCCGCGACCAGACGACCGCGGCGGCGAGTACAGCCAGCCCGAAACTCGACGACCTGCGCCTGAGGGGTCATGGAGTCGGGCGCGGTTTTACGCTTCGTCCTGCCTGCGAGCTTCCAGGGTGGCGGCTGCTGCGTCGTCCAGAGCCTGGCGGGGCGTCTTCCGCTGCGCCAGCACCTCGTGGATCTCGTCGGAGAGGAACTGCGTCCACCGGGGACGGTCCTCGGACCAACCCCCTTCCACGGGATACTCGTACGCCTTTGCCAGAGCCGGGTAGAACGGGAAGGCTTCCACGATGTCGGGCTCGTTCAGAACGCCGCTGTAGATGGAACCCCATCCGCCCAGCGCCACCACTCTCTGGCCCTCGCGGGAAGAGATCAGATCCAGCAGGCGCCAGGCCTCGTCCTTGTTCTCGGCATAGACCGGGACCCCGAAGAACTCCGACCCGTCCACCGAGCCGCTGGTCACCACCGCAGGGTTGGGAGCGAAGGCGCTGTGGCCGGCGATCCCGGGTGCTGCATCGGGAATGGCTGCCACTCCCGCCACGAACGGCCAGGAGATGAACATACCGCGAGTGCCGTCGAAGAAGCCGGGCGTTGCGTCGAACACCCAGGTGTAGGTGCCGACGGCGGGATCGATGCATTTGTGAACGTGAAGCAGGTCGTGCAGCTTCTGTAGAGCTTCGATCCCGGCCTCGCTGTTGAAGGACGGCTGTTGCTCCTCGTCGAGGAAGGTCCCGCCGTGCATGTGGAGCATCCCGCCCCAGGTGAACAAGACGTGCTGGTCGGCCCAGGCGTCGGTGAGTCCGTAGTACTGGACACCGTCGCGCTCTCCGGTCATCGCTATGGCGTACTCCACGAAGGTGTCGTAGGAGTTGGGAGTGGAGTGCCAGTCGAGCGGAAGGTCGGGATCGAGCCCGGCCTGCTCCATTAGCTTCTTGTTCCAGTGCAGCAACTGGCTGCCCATGGTCCACGGCACCGCCCAGGTATCTCCGCCGAACTCCACCGCACTCATGCCCCGGGTCAACAGGTCCGGTTCGCTCCTCACCCGCTCGTCCATGAAAGGACCGGCGTTGGTGAGCCACTCGCCGTTGGTGAGCTCAGCCCCCAGGGTGGCGGTGACGAACACCGCGTCCCAGGGCGAACTCTGCGCCAGGAAGGAAGTGGTGAGCTTGGTGCGCAGGTCGGGACTGGTGACCTCCTCCACGTTGGGAGCGAATCCCACGTTGGCCTCGTGCTGCTCCAGCAGTTGTTTGATCGGATCCATGTGGGTCCCGATCAGTACCCCGAGCTCGCCGGTGAAGTCATCACCCGGTTCGGCCCCTTCATCGGTGGGGTCCCCTCCTCCGCAGGCGGCCAGCAGGCTGGAGAGTCCACCCATCGCCGCGAAGGCCATCAGAGCCGAGGTTCCTCCCAGGAACTGCCGACGAGTGAATCCGTAATCAGATCTTTTGGGTGTCAAGGTTTCCTCCTTACACAAGGGTTTTGTTGCCTATTACCCTAGCCAAACCCGACCCCGCCGGGCAGCAGGGGTAGGGACATTTGCGGAGGATCTCAGCTTACGGATCCCGCACCCATCCCCCGTCGCGAAGAGATCCGGCGTTGATGGCGCGTGGCGACCTATCAGCTGTGGGACAGAATCCAGCCGGCCGGAGCCAAACTGCGGGGCTGGGAGAGGAGATCCACCCTCGGGTCCACGATCCGCTCAGGACGTCGACCGTTCATGGAGACCCAGGCATCCGCCCGCACCTCGAGATCGGCGAACCCCTCCGCCCGGTAGTGGTCGGCGATCAGACGGGCCGTGGCGTGGATCAGGTCAGGCCGCACGTTGGCCTGGGCGGTCTGCCAATCGGTCAATACCAGTTCAGGGCCGGTCAACCATGTTCGTCCGGTGGCCGCGTCGGTTACCCGATACTCGACGTGACCCGCCTTCTCGGTCAGCATCACCCGCCACGACCAGTAGTAACCCTCTTCAGTCCATCTGACGTTCCCGGAGTACGCGTAATGACGGAGCGGCAGAAGCACTTGGAACAAGGCCAACACCACGAGAAACACCACCGCCGGCCGGGAAAGCCTTGCCGTCGCCCCTCCGGGATCCGCCTTCTTCGAGGGCGCCCGAGTGGCGGCGAACCGGCCCCGGAGAACTCGCCACACCTTGCCGGGCCAATCGGGATCGAAGAACACCAGGCCGCTCGCGATCATCACCCACGGAAAGACTCCGATCTGGAACAGTGCTGCGGTACCCAGGTGGAAGGCGATTACCGCCC
Source organism: Acidimicrobiia bacterium (assembly GCA_965204615.1). Lineage (GTDB taxonomy): Bacteria > Actinomycetota > Acidimicrobiia > Spongiisociales > ZC4RG35 > Bin76. The sequence goes on from OZ242000.1 coordinate 968,015, forward strand.
CGTAGGCCCAGGGGCGGCTGCGTCGCCAGAGCAGCCAGGCGACGATGGTGCAGTCGAAGAGAGCGCTCGACCAACTGGCCAGATAGGCGACCAGGGGTTCATCCAGAAGGGACCCGATGATGGGAAGATGGGTGCGGTCGGCCAACCACAGCTGAAGAGGTTGGGCACCCAGCAGCCAGTCCGCGTTCAGTTTCGCCAACCCGGCGAAGACATAGACCAGACCCAACTGCCCTCTGAGCACCCAGACGACCCCCGCGGAAACGGTCCGGCTTGCCTGCACCCGGCCTGCTCCGGCATCGAGCGACCAGCGGTGGTGCACCGGGAGGACTGCCAACAACACCCCGGCCAGGGTGACGAACCAGTAGTGGTTCAGGTAGAGCACGGCATCGATCAACTCCGTGTAGGTGAACCCGATCACGAACAGGACGGAGCACAACCTGTGGCGATACCCCAGGGCGATGCCGACACCCAGCAGGGCGAGCCCCACCATGTGAAGCTGCATCCCGGGCGCCGGAAGGGGATGGATCCAGTCGAAACCGGGGTAGCTGAGATGGTTCTGCGGGGCCAGGTACAGGCTGTCCACCCAGCCTCGGGCCAAGAACCGGATTGATCCGAATGCCGCCACCAAGCCGAATCCGATCCGGAAGGCCGCCACCGAATCGGCGGCCACCGGGCGCCGGGCGGCGGCCGCCAGCCTCGGACCCCGTCGCGGCCGGAGCCGGGGTTCAGCCTGAGCTGTCACCGTCGGCATCACTGAACCCGAGCGCCACGCCCAGTTGGGCTATCACCTCGGTGGCCACGCTGATCTGAACAGCTTTCACGGCATCCCGGGCGGCCGCCACCACGTCAGGCGTCTCGATCACGGCCCGCCGCAAGGGTGGTTCGATGTTCCCTACCGCTTCCAATGCCGCAGTCATCTGCGACGAGAGCCTCCCGGCCAGGTCTTCGGTCAACAGAACGTCCAGCCCGGAGTCCAGGTCCCCGCCTATCAATACCGCCTGCAAGCCGAGTAGGCGTTCCCGAAGGTCGGCCACCCCGCCTCCCGCCTCACCTTCCTGGATGTCCTCCAGGGTGGGGGAACGACCCATCACGCCCAGAGCGGAACCCAGTTCCAGATCGGTGACGGACTCGAGAAGGAAGAACGCGTCATTCACCAGCGAGTCCAGTCCGTCGCCGTCGGCAACGGCGAACTCCTCCCGATAGGGAGCGCCTCCCTCCCAACTCGTGGTCCAGTCAGAATGAAGCAGATCGGCCTGATCGGCAATGATCTCGGAGACGGTCTGCAGGTATTGGCATCGACGGGGATCCTGCATTGCAGCCAGTGGGTCGTCTCCGGCGTGCAGGACATACTCCAGGCCGTCCAAACCTCGCTGATCGGACCCTATCCGGGTGGCCAGCCGTTCATAGTCCAGCCCGATGGACCTGTCGGAGATCATGTCCTCGATCTCTTCGGGGTCCACCGGCCACCTGACCAGGGACCAGGACCGCCGGTGCATCACCGGACCGACCCACATCGCCTGTGTGCTCACCCATGCCTGCCTGGCCGCATCGACTGCGGTCCGGGAGGCGGTCAATCCCGCGGCATCCAGGGCGACACAGAAACCACCGATGGTGTCCTCCATCCGGGCAGCGGCCGCATGGAACCGCTGGTAGGCGGGGATGATCGCTTCCTCGGCCAGGTCGTCCAGGACCTCCGTGCGACTCGGCCCTCCCGCACAGGACGTCAACAACATCGCCAGCACGGCAAGCATCGCCGCGGGGCGTCCGAGGTTCACAGGGCCTCCAGGAAGGCGATCAGTTGGGCCCTTGCCTCGGCATCGGCGTTCCGGAACGCTTCGCGGGAGGCAGTGCCCTCCCCGCCGTGCCACAGGATGGCTTCTTCCAGAGTCCGGGCGCGACCATCGTGCAGGAGGAAGCGGTACCCCTGGATGTCATCGGCCAGTCCGATGCCCCACAGCGGAGGAGTGCGCCATTCGCTGCCGCCCGCCAGGAAGTCCTCTCGGTTGTCAGCCAGGCCGGGGCCCATGTCATGCAGCAGCAGGTCCGTGTAAGGGTGAATCGTTTGATTGGACAGGCTCATCAGGTCCGAGGAACCGGTCTGGTGGGTGGTGGTGTGACACGACGCACAGCCGAAGTCCGCGAACCGCTCGGCGCCTTCCCGCACCACGGCGGTGTCGGCCCCCCGCATGGCGGGCACGGCCAGGGTCCGCAAATATATGGCCACCGCCGCCAGCCGGGAGTCGGTTATCTCAGGCGTGCCTCCATGGGGAGAAGCGGAGCAATCCTGTTGCACGGCGGTGCAGTTTTCTTCGGGGTGCAGGACCGAGGTGATCCCGATGTCTCCAAGGAAGGCGCCGGCCGCCTGCTGCTCAGCGGTCGCCACATTTGCCTTCCATCCGAACCGGCCCAGCGTCTGAGTCCCCGTACGGGCATTCCAAACCATGTTCGCCCGGCCCGATATCCCGTCACCGTCGGCGTCATCCGGATCGGCGCCGGCAAGAATCGACTCGGCGGGAATGGCTTCCAGCAAACCCACCCCGATCACCTGGGGGGCCAGCCGGGGACTGGTCAGGACGTCGTCGGGGAGGGGACCGAATGCCGGGTTGGACACCTCGTAGGTGGGGGTTCGCAGTTCATACTCGGTACCGTCGCCGTAGGTCCCGACAATGTAGGCATAGGTAACGGTCAGGGTTCCTTCAGCCGGTACGCCGATGACCGACCTGTCCTGTAGTTGATCGCCGTAGACCGGGTCTGGCAGCGGACCCCCGGTCACAGGATCGTTTCCCGGGATGGAGATCCGCAGCAGAAGCCCCAGCCGGGTCTCGGTCCCCGAGGGATCGGGGAGGTCACCTCTCCCGTCCAGGACATGGCAGGATGCGCATGCCTGGGCGTTGAAGATGGGGCCCAACCCGTCCCTCGCCTCGGTGGAGGCCGGGGCGGTAACCCAGTTCTGGGTGAAGAAACTGTCTCCCACTTCGAAAAGCCTGCGCTCGTCATTGGTCAAATCGGGGGCGGGAAGGCTGAACGAGTTTCTGGAGACATCGCTCCTGGTGGCGCCACCACCCAGATTCGGATCCAACTCCACTCCAGGGGAGCCGCAGGCGCCGGCCAGCAGTAAGCACCCCGCTCCGATCAACAGGACAACCCGGTGGGCCACTTCTAGTTGATTGCGCCGGCGCCTGACAACTCCTTCACCCTTCCTTGAAGCCAACGGAGCCTTGCTACCTCAACTGACCTCGATCGCGATACCGAGGGCGTCAGCGCCCGCCACGATGGTGTCGGTTTGGGTTTCCAAGGCCTCGATGGTGGTGAGTACGGCCTGGCGACCGGGATCGTTATCGGACACTCCATCTCGCAGATGCTGATCGAACGGCGCCGGGATGGCGCTGGCCGCGTTGATGCTCACCGCAATCTCGCTGCGAAGCTGCGAAGCCACTTCCTCATCGGCGGCCGCTATCACGTCCAGAAGGCCCGTGCCGGAGACGCCACCGGGATAGCTACCCAGCAACACCATCTCCACGCCGCGGGCGTTGGCGATGATGTCCACGTGGGTGTTGTCCGAGAAGCAGGAGTGCTCGTCCTCCTGGGAACGCTCGAGGTAGGCAACGCTCATGCGTTCTCCGGCCAACTCGCCCCGGGACATCTCGCCGATGCCGGTAAAGGCAAGCCGCAGGGCGTCCGTGGAGGCCATGGCCTCGTATCCGGCCCGATAGTTGTTCCTCCCGGGCGCCCAGGCGTCGACCAACTCCTGGAGGTGGGCGATCAACTGGTCCGTGACCACCTGGAGATAGGCGGCGCGACGATCGGCATTCTGGGCGGTCGTGTAGTCCTCGACCGGCCGGTCCCCGGCGCCGTCGGCGCTCAGGTCCTGTCCCCACAGGAGGAACTCGATGGCGTGCCAACCGGTGGACACATTGGCCTCTCCTCCCTGTTCGTTCAATTCCACCAAGAGGTCGGCTGTGATCTCGGGATAGGTGCCGGGATCGTTGATGATCCCCGCCCCGGAGTCTCCCTCGACGTAATCGATGTAGGCCTCGTCCAGGGGCCATGCATTGATCAGGCCCTCAGTGCCGGTTTCCTCGTCATCGATCGGACCGCCGTAGAAGCGGAATACCTCGGTGGGACCGTAATCCACCCTGGCTACCAACCACGCTTGGCGAGCAGCATCGAGGGTGGCCCGGGTCGGAGAGTCCAAGAAGGCGTCGATGGCGGCGTCCATGGCCTGTGCCGAGAAGAGGCTGGTCCGGTAGGCCGAATGCACCCCGGCCGCATAGGTTGCGACAGCATCTTCAAGCATTGCCTCGTCAACTGACGAGTCGTCGCCGCAGGCGGCCACCGTCATGGTGAGGACAGTCAGAATGGAAAGAAAGCGGATAGCAAAACGAGGATTTGGCTTATTACCTAGCATTTTTTGCATAATAGGCATAGGTTCAATTATTTGCCAAATGTGTGAGGTGCAAAAGGCCGGCCGGCTTCAGCGGCACATCAGGCACCTCCGGAAAGGACCGCCGGCGGCCGTCCCCCAACCACGGGACGAGACCACCCACCTCCTAAACGCTGCTTGACGCCGGGACCCGGTCACCCCATTGTGGGCTTCCCCTCCCGGAGGATCAGCCGCCCGAAGGCTGTTCGCAGGCCTCGCGGATCAACTCCTCTATCTGCCCGAAGAACTCCTCAAGGCTCTCATTGTCCTCAAGGCCATCCTCTTCATCCGGAAGGCTCTCAAAGATGTCGGGAAGCTCCAGAGGATCCAGTTCGCAGTCTTCCAGGAATGTGAACCCGGGGAGGAATTCGCCGAATGGCAATCTAAAGCCATCGAGGAACCCCTCCTCTTCATTCCAGAGGCCCTCGTCCTCAAACCCTTCATCGAGGAAGCCGTCGTCATCGTTCCGAGAACCGTCCGGGTAACCCTCGAACCACCCATCACCACTCCGGTCCCCGAAGAACCTCCCCTCGAACTCCTTCCAGAAGTCACCTTCGAAAAATCCGTCAGGATCGAACGGCCCTGTCCCGGGACGATCGAATCCTCCCCTCTCCAGGTGGTCGCCGACCTCATCGATCAACTCTTCGATCACGTCGATGAACCTCTCCACCAATGCCAGTTCCTCATCGGAGAGATAGGAACCTCTCCGACGGGGGTCATCCTTCGGTGAGAACCCCTTCCCTTCGTAGTCCTCATTCTCGCCCCGCTTCCATTCCCACTCCTTACCCTCTCCGAATCCCTGCCACTCCCCGAACTTCTCGGCAGGGAGCCGGAACCGGAATCCCTTTGCCCCAGGCCACTGCGGACCTTCCCCGTCCCAATCACCGGCGGGATCCATATGGAAGGTGTGGACTCTCAATTGCCCACGCTCATCGGAGTCGCGTCCTCGATCATCGTCCATCCAGCGGTCCACACCCAATCCGATGGCCACGCCGACACCGAGAGCCACCAACCCCACCGCCAGTCCCCCCCAGAAGGACGGCGCGCGCAGGAACCCAAACGCCCGACGCACCCGGTTCCTTGATGGAGCGGCTTTGAACTCCGGTTTCCGATCCGAGGAAGGTTGTTCCTGCGGACCCTGATCGGACTGTTCTTCCTTCTCCAGATCTTGATCGGACGGCTCTTTCATGACTCTCCTTGCCCGGCGTTGCCTTCCCTTGTACCGCATACCCGATAAAGGGCGCGTAAAACAATCTTATGGGATGAAGGAAGCACGCTCCGACCCGAACGGTAACTGTGTCGAACTCCCGGATTGAGAGACTTGTACACTCGGGGCATGACTAGGAAAGACTCCTACCGGGATCAGGGCACGGGCGGGTCTCCCAAACCGGAGACACCGCAATCGCAACCGTCCCCGGAGAAGTCATCCTTTCCCTGGAAGGTGGCCGGAGGGGGAGCACTGGCCCTCCTTCTGACCTGGTTCGTCCTCCAGAACTCTCACTCCGTGAAGGTCAACTTCCTCTGGTGGAGCGGCGCCTACCCGATGATCCTCCTGATCGCCGCAGTGGCGGTCGCCGCCATCCTGGTCTGGGAGACCCTCACTCTTCTCCGCCGCCGCAGGAGGACACGGACCAAGCATCGATGACAGAGCGTTCGGCGGCGATGGCCGCGGACGCTGTCATCACCCCGCGAACGGTCCCATGTCCCGTGTTCGACTTGTGGGGAGCCCTGACAGGTAGCCGGACATGTGGACACGCTGTCGCGGCCGGGTACCCGAACTCCCAACTGGTCCAAATTCTGACTACGCTCCGCCCGTGTCCGAGGTGAGGGACCTGCTCCGTGTCGCCGCCCGGCGCGCAACCTATTAAACTCTGCACCTATGAATCGCATCTCAAACCGGATCGGAAGCATCGCCCCTTCGGCAACCATGGCAGTTTCCGCCATGGCTCAGCAGCTGAGGGAAGCGGGCCACGACGTTATCAGCTTCGGGCCGGGGGAACCGGACTTCCCCACCCCTGACCACATTGTGGCCGCAGCCGCCAAGGCCTGCGGCGACGTCAGGAACCACCGATACACCGCCACTCCCGGGCTGGCGGACCTCCGTGAAGCGGTTGCCGACGCCACCAACGCCAATTCGGGAGTGGACGTCTCCCCGTCGCAGGTGCTGGTGACCAACGGGGGCAAACATGCGGTGTTCGCCGCCTGCGCCACCCTGTTGGACCCCGGAGACGAGGTGATCGTCCCCGCCCCCTACTGGGTCTCCTACCCCTGGACCATCCAGTTGGCGGGCGGAGTCGGCGTACCGGTCCTGGCGGATCAGACCACCGGGTTCCAGGTGACCATAGACCAGTTGGACCGGGTGGTCACAGAGCGCACCAAGGCGCTCATCTTTGTCTCCCCCTCCAACCCGACCGGCGCCGTTTACAGCCCCGAGATGGTCAGGGAGTTGGCCGCCTGGGCATCGGAGCGGGGAATCTGGGTGATCGCCGACGAGATCTACGAGCACTTCGTCTATGACGAGGCGGAGTTTTCCTCGATTGCGGCATCCATGGAGGACCGGTGGGTGATTGTGAACGGGGTGGCCAAAGCCTATGCCATGCCCGGCTGGCGGGTGGGGTGGATGGTCGGGCCGGATGACATCATCAAAGCCGCCAGCGGCTTCCAGTCCCATTCCACCTCCAATGTTTGCAACATAGCCCAGCATGCCGCCCTGGCCGCCCTCACCGGGCCGCAGGACTCGGTGACTCTGATGAGAGAGGCTTTCGACCGGCGGCGGCGCGCCATCTACGAGGCTCTGTCGAACATCACGGGAATGGATTGCATCATTCCCCAAGGCGCCTTCTACGCCTTCCCCAACTGCTCGGGTCTCCTGGGGCGCAGCCTGGGGGGTCGCACGGTGACCAACACCATAGAGTTGGCTTCGGCAATCCTGGAGGAGATCAAGGTGGCGATTGTGCCCGGAGAGGCGTTCGGCGCCCCCGGTTTCGTTCGCTTCTCCTATGCCCTCTCCGACCACGACCTGGCCCGGGGCGCCCGGCGCCTCGCCGACTTCCTGGGATAGTCCGTCCCCGCCAGGACGGGAGACGGAGAAGGAGGGACGGCGACCCTCCCGCCGTTTGGGCTGGCCCGGCGGCTTCTCCCGGTTTCGTGGCCTGGGCATTTCGAGGGGGTTGACAGTCCCTTCACAGTCGGTTCAAGCAGAATCTCCTTACCCCATCCCCCTCAGCGGGGGATTTCGGCGGACCTGGGTGGCACATGTACGCTCTGACGAATAGCAGAGAGGGCGGCCATGAGCGGAGTCAGCGTCAAGGCGCAGATACTGGTTGAACCCCACACCCTGCGCGCCACAACCCTTGCCCGGCGCCCCATCAGAGAGGGCGGGTGGCTGGCAGTGGAGGCCACCACTCTTTCCGGGATCGACGCCCAGGCCTGGGCGGGAGAGATTTCGCGCCTTACCTACCCGCTCATCCTCGGGCGACAGGTCGTGGGGAGGATCGCCGACAGCATAAACGGGGACCTGCCGTATCCCATCGGTTCCCGGGTGCTGGTGGAGCCGGTCATTCGCTGCCGGCGTTGCCCGTCCTGCCTGGCCGGTCTGTCCTTTTGCTCCCTGCGCTTTCCGGTCAACGCCTACGGGTTGCTCCCCTCCACCGAACACCCGGGATTGTGGGGGGGAATGGCCGAAACCCTGTATCTCGATCCCAATGCGCGCCTTCATCACATCAGCGACGACATCCCGGCGGTGACAGCCACCATCGCCCACTCACTGGCTGACGGCTGGACCTGGGCCGTGGAGGTCCCCCGTCTCAGGCCGGGAGAGAACGTTCTCATTCTCGGCCCGGGGCCCCGTGGGCTGGCCTGCCTGCTCGCCGCCAAGAGCGCCGGCGCCGGTTGGGTGGGAATCAGCGGGCTGGACGTGGACTCCGACCGCCTGGAGATGGCCCGCCTTCTGGGTGCGGACCTGACGGTCAACGTCAGCACCGATGATCTGGAGACAGCGGTGGGCAACAGCCTCGGACAGCGTCCGGACCTGGTGGTGGATGTGACATCCAATGATCCGGAGGCCATCTACGTCGCTCTCGAGATCGTGCGTCCGGGCGGACAGGTGATACTCGCCTCGACCAAGGGCGGGCGACCCATCTCCTCGCTCTACTCGGACGTGATCGTCACCAAGCAGTTACGGGTGGTGGGGGTGCTGGGGCCGTCCCGGAAGGGGTTCGAGTGGGGAGTCCGGCAATTGGGAACGGATCCCCGCCTCGACACGCTGGTCAGCCATCAGTTCCCCCTGGACGAGTCCCACGTGGCCCTTGCCGCCACGGCAGGCCGGTTGGGACATGAGGAGTTGATCTCGGTGGCGATCAGCCTCTGACACGCCGGTTGGCAGCCGAGCAGTGAACAGCGACCGGCCTTACTCCAACTGGCAACCCTCCCGCTCGTCGGTATGGGCCTGGGTGGGATACGACCTGGCCAACACGATCTTCGCCCTGGGGGTGATCGGCCTCTACCTCCCCCAGTGGATCGTCGACAATGACCTGCCGGACTCGGCGCTTTCCCTGGCGACCGGCGGGGCGGGCCTGGTGGTGGCCTTCCTGGCGCCCTGGGTGGGAACGCGGACCGACTACCGGGGGAACAGGATCGGCGTCCTGGCGGCAACCACCGCCATGGCCGTCTGCGGAAGCGCCCTCCTGGCCGTGGGCCCGGTCCTCATGACCATGTTCGTCTTCGGGGTCTCCCTGATCGGTTTCCATGTCGGCTCCGCTGTCTACGACGCCCTGCTGCTCGACGTCAGCACCCCCGAGACGCGCAGCCGCGTCTCCGGTATGGGCGTGGCTCTCGGGTATCTGGGTTCTTTCATCGGACTGGGTATCGGGACCCTGGTCCTGGGCGTGGGCGGGGGTTACCCGGCGGTGTTCCGCTCCCTGGCGGTTGGATTCGCGGTCTTCTCCCTGCCCGCCTTCTTCCTCATCCAGCCTGCGCCCCGGCCTCGGCTCGGAGGGGATCCTCCTCCCCTGCGGCGAGTCGTGGGCGACCTGTTCAGATCATGGAGGGCCACCCGCCGGTATCCCAACCTGACCAGGTTCCTGGTGGGCAGGTTCTGTTACACCGAGACCGTCAACACCCTGATCGGAGGGTTCCTGGCGATCTACGCCACCGAAGAGGTGGGACTGACCACCTCCCAGGTGACGGTTCTGCTGGGCGCCGCCATCGCGGCGTCCATGGGCGGTGGGTTCCTGGGCGGTTGGCTGGCCGAACGCCTGGGGCCGGGGCTCGGCCTGCGATTGATCCTGGGCCTGTGGGTGGTCACCATTGGGCTGGGAGTGACCGCGGCGCTGTCGGGCGGCGCCTGGTTGATATGGGTCGCAGGTCTGTCGGGCGGTGTCTCGCTGGGGGGATTGTGGGCCACGGACCGAGTGGTCATGACCGGGCTCTCCCCGCCCGAACGGGTGGGCGAGTTCTACGGCCTGTACGCAACAGTCGGCCGTTTCGCCGCGGTCCTCGGCCCTCTCCTCTGGGGCTTCATCGTGGATGTCCTGGGCATGAGTCGCCATGCCGCGATGTTCTCCCTCATGGTCATCGGTCTGACGGCTCTCTGGGTGCTGAGAGGCATAAGCCCCGGGGCGGCTTACGAGGAGGCGTCCTCGGAAGGCGACTCGGACGGAAACACGATAGAGACCGACCCGCCCAGGGACCCGTTGGGAACGTAGTAGGTGTTCCCATCCTCGTCGCGGAGGATGGTGACCCGGGGCCGGATGTCGACCACCTCGCCGGTCGCCGCCCCGCTTTTGATCCTGTCACCGATGCGGTACTGGTCTTCGGCCAGGATGAAGAACCCTGCGATGACATCCTGCACCAAGCCTCTTGCTCCCAAGCCGATCGCCACGCCGCCGGCGGAGGCGACGGCCAGGAACGGGGCCAGTGGCAACCCCCACACGGAGATGATCATCAATCCCCCGGTGACGATCAGTCCGATCATGACAATCCTGCGTACCAGCGACCACAGGGTGGCGGCCCTGGCGGCGTGTTCCTGTCCGCGTTCGGTCATCTCGGCGACGACTCGTCCCCCCGCCCGTTTGACGCTCCAGTAGCCGATCCACAGACCCACCAACGTGAATATCGTCCCGAGCGTCTCTTCGATGAATCTCCATTCGGCGATGGTTTCCATGATCCGGGGCACCCTTCTGGTCGGCTGGTTTAGTAGACCGGACAGTCTCTCCTGCTCTCTACACTTTACCGGGTAACCATCTCCTCCTTCCCCTCGCCATGTCTCGCACTTCCCGGCTGCTACTGATCGCCCTGATCTGCACGACCGCCCTGATAATGGCCGGTTTGGGCAGCTACGCGGTTTGGAGCCGTTCCCACCAGGGAGCGATTCTCGGATCCGTGACAGTCTCGGGACTGAGCCTCGATGGACTGGAGAGAAGCGAAGCAGAAGCCTCTCTTTCAGAAATGGAGTCCCAGCAGGGGGAAGCGGTGATCGAGATAGTGGTGAACGGCGAGTCATCCACCGTAACGGCCTCCGAATTCGGTTATGGCCTGAACATCGGGGAATTGCTGGAGGCAGCGATGCGAAACGGGAGGGATGGAACCTTCATCACCAGGTGGAGACGCTGGCTCAGGAGTCCTTGGGACGATCCCACCCCCCTTGTGCTGGTTCCCACGGCCACCATCGACCAGGCCTTGGTGGAAGACTACGTCAAGGGCCTGGACCGACTGCATGGCATCAGTCCGATGGAGGGCAACCTGGAGTTTGTCAACGGCCGACCCGCTCCCAGCTACCCGTCTCCGGGCTGGCTGCTGGACAGTTCGGAGGCTGATGTGGAGATCAGGGCCGCAGCCCTGAACGGGGGCGGGACCGTGAGGTTGAACAGCGTCCTGGTGGAGCCTGACACCGACATCGCCCAGATCACCGAGGCCGTCGAGGTGGTGGAGCAATGGATTTCCGCTCCCGTGGTACTGAGGGATCCCGACAGTGAAGTCGAGTTGGTGTTCACCGCCCAGGAGATAGCCGACGCCACGATCTTCAGTTTCGACCTGAACCGGTCACCCTCCGTGCAGTTGAACATCGACCGAAGGCTGGTGACCCGCAAGGTGTCGACGATAAACGAGCGGCTGGGAAAACCTCCGGTGAACGCCTACTACGAGATCGACGAGGACGACCGGGTGATAATCCACCCGTCGGAGACAGGGGTCGGCATCGACGTGGAGGCGGCGGGCAACCTGCTGGAGACTCTCGCCGCGGGCAGCGAGCGCCAGGGGCTGCTGACCAAGATCGCGGGCACCCAGCCCCACGTGACCACCGAAGACATCGAGAATCTGGGAATCCGCCACCTGGTGTCGCAGTACACGACCTACCACGATTGCTGCGCAGCCCGGGTGACCAACATCCAACTCTTCGCCGACCGGGTCCATGACGCCCTGGTGCCGCCCGGGGAGACCTTCAGCCTCAACCGTCATGTGGGAGAGAGGACCAGAGAGGACGGGTTCGTGGAGGCGGGCACCCTGCTGAGGGGAGAGTTGATCGACACTGTGGGCGGTGGTGTCAGCCAGTTCGCCACCACGTTCTACAACGCGGTGTTCTGGGGCGGGTACGAGGACATCACCCACAAGACCCACAGCTTTCACTTCACCCGCTACCCGGAGGGCATCGAAGCCACCATCAACTGGCCTGAGGTGGACCTGGTTTTCCTCAACGACACTCCTTCGCACGTTCTGATCCGGACCGCCTACACCGATACCTCCATTACGGTGAAGTTCTTCGGTGACAACGACGGACGCATTTTGATGGGGCGTTGGAGGGACGGGGTAGGCCGTTTGAGGATCCTCGCCGAGGGGGGACCCCGGGCGCGGGTGGTTTCGGCCATGGTTTCGGAACGCTCCGACCAAAGAGGACCACCCGATACGCTGTACCGCGCCAACCCGGAACTGGCCCCGGGCGAGGCAGAGGAAATCCAGACCGCCAAGGTGGGATGGACGGTGAAGGTGACCCGGACCATCACCCAGGGAGAAGAGACCCGCGACCGCATCTGGAACGTTCGCTACGTACCTCGCCGGGAGATCGTGGAGATGCACCCCTGCCTGATGGCCTATTTGACCGAGACCGGAGTGGTGCCGTCGCCCGCGGAGGAGGGAGTCGGAGCAGGGGAAGCCGGGGCTAACGGGGAGGCCGGCGTGTGTCCCGAACCGGAGGACGAGGAAGAGACTCCGGTTTTCCCGGAGGAGTTGACCGATCGCTTCCCCGAACTGCTGCCCGAAGAGGAAGAACAACTCCCGATCGACGACGATGACGGTCAGGGCCCGATAGACGACGAGGAAGAACAGGCGCCCGCAGACGACGAGGAAGAACAGGCGCCCGCAGACGACGAGGAAGAACAGGCGCCCGCAGACGACACAGAACAGTAGGCGCCGTCAAGGGACCTGAACAATGGACACTCCTATATCGAGGGATGGCCGTACTCCGGCCGGCCCTCGGAGCGGCGGGAGCCGGCGATCCACCACAGGTCGATGGGTCCCGGGCTCACCCGTGTGTTCTACTGTCCGGCGTAGAAGAGAAAGAACTCCCCGATCGACTCTGACACCTGTTCCACCTGCCCCTCCGTCCATCCCCCCGAACGGCGCAGGGTGAGGGTGTTGGAGAGCGTGAAAACCCGGTTGATGTGGGGGTCGAGCTCCATCAACCTGACCGAGAGGCGAGCAGGAAAGGTCTTCTGGGATCCGGCTGCGTCCGAGTCGTCGTAGCTCTCCCCGTCCTGGCCCCCGAGGGTGCGGTTGGTGTCGATCACCAGGACGTCGCCAACCATCTCGGTGGAGAGAATCTCTATCTGCTGTCCCAAGGGCGCCCTTTCATCTTCGCTCGGGAGATTCTAGCCGGGGGCCCGGCCGACTCCGGGGGACCCGTGTCATCGGGCCGGACTCCCCTTCCTGCCCGTCCGACATGCTCATTGTCGGCGACCCATCGGCCCTCGTTGCGGCACGAAGGAACGGCGATGGCGTTCTCCGATGGACTGGACCTTGAACAGGTTGGTGGAAGCCTCCAGGTTGGGAGGGGTGCCGGCAACCATCACCACCAGGTCGTCCCTTTCACATATTCCCTCCTTTTCCAGGATCTTCTCTGCCGTCGCGAACATCAGGTCGGTGTGGTCCCTCCGGCCGAACTCCAGGGGAGTGACCCCCCGGTAGAGAGCCGCCTGCCGCAAGGCGCGGACCACGGGAGTGAAGGCAATGATGCGGGCCCGGGGACGGTACTTGGAGAGAATGCGGGCGGTGGACCCGGACTCGGTGAAGGCCACCAGGGTGTCGACGCCAAGATTGTGAGCGGCGTCCACCGCCGAGCGAGCCACCGCCGAGGCGGTCCCGCCGCCCGCGGTGATGTAGGGCACCGCCGGATCGCCCTGTGCCTTGAGAAGCTCCTTTTCCATCTCGACACAAATCTCCGCCATCACCTCGGTCGTCCGGATGGGATAGTCGCCCACCGCGGTCTCGGCCGACAGCATCACCGCATCGCTGCCGGCGGCCACCGCCGTGGCCACGTCGGTCACTTCCGCCCGGGTGGGTCTTGGAGAGCGGGTCATGGACTCCAGCATCTCGGTGGCGGTGATGGAGATCAGCCCTGCGCGGTTGGTGCGCCGCAGGATGTCAGCCTGCACTATGGGAAGCCGCGCCAGGGGAAGCTGCACGCCGAGGTCTCCCCGGGCCACCATCACCCCTTCCGCCTCGGCGAGGATCTCATCCAGGTTCTGGTAAGCGGCGGCCAACTCCACCTTGGCGATCACCGGCGCCAGGCCGGCCAGTTGCTTGATTGCCCGGACATCGCCGCCGGTACGGACGAAGGAAGCAGCCACGTAGTCCACCTCGAGCTCTCGCCCCAACTCCAGGTCGGCCCGGTCCTTCTCGGTTACGGGAGGCAGTTGCAGGAGGGTCTCCGGGAAGGCCACCCCCTTGCCGCTGGTCAGTTCGCCCCCCCACCTCACCTCGGCCACCAGTCGATCGGGGTATCTCTCCACCACCGTCATCCTGATCAGCCCGTCGGACATCACCACCCCGTCTCCCTCTGCCAGGTCTTCGAGCAACCTCGGATAGTTGACGGGAATGGTCCGGGGTCCTCCGGGGGACGTCCGCCCGGGAACCAGGCACACCCTTTCGCCGGCATGCAGGAAGACCCTCCCGTCCGCCACCTCACCGACCCTCAGCTTGGGACCGGAGATGTCCTGGAGGACCGCCACCGTCTTCTTCTCCTGCTGCCCGGCCTCTCTCACCCACCTCACGAACCGGCGATGAAGGTCGTGGTCTCCATGGGAGAAGTTGAGGCGGGCCACGTCCATTCCGGCCGCCACCAGTTCCCTGATCTTCTCCGGGGAGGCCACCGCCGGCCCCAGGGTGGCCACGATCTTCGTGAATCTCTCCATCGACAACCGCAACCCTACCGAAAAGCTCCCCCGACTACGGCTCGAATACCTGAGCGCCGTACAACTCCAGATTCGCCCTTCTCACCGATTCCCGCCCGCTCCGGGACCCAAGCCACACGACGAAGTCCAGGGCCTCGTCTGCAACCGGAGAGCCCTTCACCGCCATGGCCCGATAGGGGTTGTCCAGCCCTACCGGATCCAGTGCCGCGTCCACCAGGCCGGTGGTTTCCCCCGCGGCCAGAAAGACACTCAACTCCACCAGGACGAAGGCATCCCTCTGTGAAGCCACCTGCAGGGTCAAACCCATTCCCTGGCGGGTTTCCACATACCATTCCCGGTCGGTCGGATCCACCCCCGCCCGGTCCCACACCTCCCTCTCCACCTGGTAGGTGCCCGAGCCGTCAGCCCGGCTGACGAACGCCTGGCGCTGCTCGGCGATCCGCCTGAACGCTTCCGCGGCGGACAATCCCCTCAGGGCTCCGGACGCCTGAGACGGTCCGGCCAGGATGAAGCGGCTCGAGAATACCTCCGCCGCCCACTCTGCCCTTCCCTCAGAGATGAAGCGCTCCTCCAGAGCAGGGTCATGGGTGATCGTCACATCCGCCGACCCCGCCTCCGCCAGAGCCAACGCCCGGGCAGAGGGGGCGCCCACCACACTCAATCGCACGCCCGGACTGCGGGCCTCATAGTCGGCGGTGACCCTTTCCAGGAGTCTCCCGTCCACCAGGGTGGTGCCCGCCGCCACCGTCACCCTGGTCTCCGGCGACGAACAACCGGCCAAGGCTCCCGCGGCCAGCCCGGCCGCCAGGGCCGCTATCAGCCAGGAGCGCCTTGCCATCTCAGCCGCCGGGAAGCAACCGCACCGCAGACGCCTTCACTCCGGTCACGACGGTCGAGCCGACTTCCATGCCCATCTCGTCCATCGCCCCCGGGGTGATCACCGCGGTGAGGTCCACTCCCCCCACGTCCACCTCCAACTCCACCCACCGACCGCCCTGACGAACCTCGGCCACCCTGCCCGCCCACCGGTTCCGCACCGAACCGGCCCCTTCCCCGGATCCCAGCATCGCCACGGATTCTCCCCGGAACAGCGCCCTGCACCGAGTCCCTATCTCGATGTTCCCGACACCCCAGACCTGCACGGCGCCCACCATGGCCGCGGCAAATCCTCCACTCCGCGCCACCCCTACTCCCTCCCAGAGATTGGAGACACCCACCACCCCCGCCACCCGGGAATCGCTCGGGTGAGACAGCACCTCCCCCAGGGGTCCCTGCTGACGCATCCGACCCCCGACCAGCACGGCCATGTGGGTACCCAGCGCGGCGGCTGTCTCCAGATCGTGGGTGACTATCACAGCTCCCCGCTCCCCCACCCCCTCGGCGATCAGTTTGGCCACCGTCGCCCGGTCCTCGGTGTCGATGGGGGCCAGGGGCTCGTCCAGCAACACCCAGGGCTCCGGCCGAGCAAGGACACGGGACAACGCAATCCGCTGTCTCTCCCCGCCGCTGAGTAAGGAAGCGGGCTCCGACAGCCGGTCCCCCATTCCCAGCCGGGCGGCGAATTCGCCGGCGCGGGCCGATTGGCGGGCATCCAAACCCAACCCCAGGTTCCAACCGGTTCCTCCCCGGAAGAGATGGGGAGTCTGGGGCAGGTAGGCGCACTCCCAATCCGGCCCTCCGGCGAGGGTCCCTGCCAGCAACCTCAACAGGGTCGTCTTGCCGGCGCCGTTGGGTCCGAACACCACCGTCCGCCGACCCTCCATCAACTCCAGTCCCTCCACGTCAAGAACGGGATTGCGCATCGGGTGACGCAATGAAACTCTCACGGTCCCTCTCCTCCCAATCGGCCCACGGCGACGTTTACCAACAGGGCGATCACCAGCAAGACCGCTCCGGCAGCCACGGCCGCCCCGAACCGCGCCTGGCGGGACTCCTCAACGATCAGGGTGGTCAGCACCCGCGTCTCCCCCACGATGTTGCCTCCCACCACCAGCACCGCCCCAACCTCGGCCACCACCCTCCCGAAGGAAGCCGCCACCGCGGTGGCCACTCCTGCTCTCGCCTCCCGCACCGCAACCATCCCCCGGGCCACCCGCCCCAGTCGCAGAGCTGTGAGTTGTTCCATCGGAACCATGCCCAAACCTCTGATGGATCCCGAAACCACCCCGGCCGCGATGGGAGTTGCGAGGATAACCTGGGCAATCACCATGGCGGCGGGGGTGAATATCAGACCGAGGCCTCCCAAGGGTCCCGCCCGCCAGAACAACAGCAGGAGCAGGAGTCCGGCCAACACCGGGGGAAACCCCATGCCAATGCTCACCGCCAGTCGTAGGACTCCTCTTCCCCGGAACCGGCCCAATGCAAGGGCCGCTCCCAGGGGAACACCCAGCAGCACCCCTATCACGGTTGCCGCGGCGGAGACGACGAGGGTGAGAATCACCACTGTCCAGAGTTCGGGACCGGACCGGCCCAGCACCTCGGCCGCGTCCACCAAGACTTCCCACAGGAATTCCATCCTGCCTACCGCCTCAGCGGTGGCGCAAAGACCGGCCCGACGAACTGCGCCGGGAGTAAGCCAGGTAGCAGAGAGCCCCGACGGTCGTCACCGGGACCCCCCAAACCAGAAACAGGTATATCCCGGTGCGCATGTCGCTGATGCTAGCTTTTTTGCCGGTCGTCGGTTCCTCCGTCCCAAGCAGGCCGGGCATGCGCCGCAAAAGGATGGAACTTCGGGGTCCGGGTTCGTATTCTTGGGATGGCCTCAACCTTGGAGAGTCATTGGCCGACAAGAAGTCCTCGGGTACTTTTCCCAAGCGAACGGTGGGATTGGTGGTGTTCATTCTCGTTCTGGTTGGATTGACCGTCAGGGAGATGGTCTCGGAACCGACTCCGGAGACCTCCGATGACGGAGGCCTGGTGGTGGGAACACTGTTCCCGATCACCGGAGACCTTTCTTCATTCGGCCCCACCCTTACAGCCGCGGCCCGGATCGCAGTGGAGGATCTGAACGCGGCGGGAGGAGTGCTGGGCGAGGAGGTGACTCTCTGGGAGGCCGACTCCGGAGATCTCAGCCAGGACGTGGCCAACCCCGAGGTTGACCGGTTGCTGGCCCTGGGAGTGGATGCGATCGTGGGTGCGGCCAGTTCCGCGGTCTCCAAGTTGGTCATCGACAAGATAACCGGAGCCGGAGTCATCCAGTTCGCCCCATCCAACACCTCCCCCGACTTCACCACCTATCCCGACAACGGTCTCTATTTCCGCACCGCTCCTCCCGACCTGCTGCTCTCGGAGATGACCGCGCAACTGATGGCGTCCGAAGGCGTGGAGACGGTGGGAGTGATCTACCGCCAGGAGTCCTACGGAACCGGACTGGCAGTGGCTTTCCGGGATAGTTTCGAGGAGTTGGGAGGCGTGATCGATCCCTTCGTCGCCTACGCCCCCGGCACCGACAGCTTCGACGCCGAGGTGGACCTGCTGGTGGCCGCCGATCCCGACGCCGTATTCGTGATCGGCTTCGAAGAGGCGGCGTCATTGGTGACCACCATGCACGAGCGAGGGATCGGACCTACTTCCGACACCCTGGTCCACGGAACAGCCGGCCACATCTCGAGCATCGGCGTCTCCGTCTCCGATCCCTCCATCCTCACCGGGATGCGGGGCGCCGAGAACTCGGTCGACCTGAGGACCATCCGCCCCTTCACGGACCGGCTCGAGACTGCCTACGAGGGGGGTGTGCACGGCGTCTACGGCTACGGCGCCGAGACTTACGACGCAATCATCATCATCGCGCTCGCCGCAGAGGTGGCCGGTTCCACCGACCCGACCGTCTTCGCCCGGGAGATAAACGACGTGACCCGGACGGGAACCAAGTGCCACAGCTTCGTCCAGTGCCGGGACCTCATCGCGGCCGGAGAGGATCCCGACTACGTGGGCATCGGGGGAGACTACGAATTCGTGGATGTCGGTGAGCCTTCGATGGCCAACTACCGCATCCTCACCTACAGCGGAGACTCCCGCCCCGACCAGAGCCTCGACGAATACATCACCTACGGGGGATAGCTCCCATCAAACCGGGAAGTTCCCGTGGCTACAACCGCGCGGAGAGTATCTCATTGACCGCCCGGGGGTCGGCGCGGCCGGAGGTGGACCTCATCACCTGGCCGACCAGGAAACCTCGCACCTTGCGTTCGCCCGACCGGTAGCGTTCCACCGCCTCGGGATTGGCGGCCATCACCTCCTCCACCGCCTCTTCCAGAGCCGTGCGGTCCGAGAGTTGGAAGAGGTTTCGGGCAGCGGCCACGTCGGAAGGGCTCCCCTCACCGTCCATCACGCCCTCCAGGACCTCTCGTGCAGCGCCGGACGACACCCGGCCCTCGCTCACCATCCGGGTCAGGGCGGCGACCTGTTCGCCCCGGAGTGGAAGGTCCGCCAGAGAGGCCTCCCGGCGGCGGAGGGAGGCGGTGATCTCACCCGTTACCCAGTTGCCCGCCGCCACCGGATCGGCGCCGGACGCCACCGCCTCCTCGAACAGATCCCTGAGTTCGGAGTCCGAAGAAGCCAACACCCGGGCCGCAGAGTGGCTCACCCCCATCCCCCGGTAGCGATCCCGCCGGACAGCGGGAAGCTCGGGCAGACGGGAACGGGCCTCCTCCAGCCAGGAGCTGTCGAAGACCATGGGTGAGAGGTCCGGCTCGGTGAAGTAGCGGTAGTCGGAGCTTCCCTCCTTGGTGCGCATGCCGTGGGTGACCTCCGCCTCCTCGTCCCAGTGCCGAGTCTCCATCACCACCCTCTCCCCGGCCGCAACCAGTGCGGTCTGGCGCTCGATTTCCGAGCGAATGGCCTTCTCCAGCGACCGGAAGGAGTTCATGTTCTTGATCTCCACCTTCACGCCCAGCTGCGGGCTCCCCTCCGGGCGGATCGAGACATTCGCGTCGAACCGGACCGAGCCCCTCTCCATCCGGGCATCGGAGACCCCAGTCTCGACCACGACGGCCCGCAACTCCTGGGCATAGGTTCGCGCGTCGGCCGCGCTTTGCAGGTCCGGGCGGGAGACGATCTCCACCAGCGGGGTGCCGGCCCGGTTGAAGTCCACCAGGGTCTCCGCCGCCGAGTGGATCCTTCCCCCCTCCCCGACATGCACCGACTTGCCGGTGTCCTCCTCCATGTGCACCCGCTCGATCCCCACCCGGAACCGGCTTCGGTCGGACTCCACGTCCAACCAGCCGTCCACGCACACGGGAACGTCGAACTGGCTGATCTGGTAGTTCTTGGGCAGATCGGCGTAGTAGTAGTTCTTGCGATGGAATACCGAGCCGGGGTTGATTCGACAGTTGAGGGCCAAACCCAGTTGGATGATCCTCTCGATCGCCTTCCGGTTGGGCACCGGGAGCGAGCCGGGCAGAGCCAGACAGACCGGGCAGACATGGGTGTTGGGAGGATCGCCGAAGGAGACCCGGCATCCGCAGAACATCTTGGAGTGGGTGTCCAACTCCACGTGCACTTCGATCCCGATCACGGGTTCCCACCTCATAGAGGGACCTCCGAGGGCGGCGCCATAGCCGGAGGGGGAAGGGCATCGAATCCTGCCAAACGCTCCACCTCGGCAGCCACCGCCAGCATGACTTCTTCGCCGAGCGCCGGCGCCATTATCTGAAAACCTATGGGAAGCCCCCGGCGATCGAGGCCGATCGGCACCGAGACGGCCGGGTGGCCCGACAGATTGGAGGGAATGGTGCAGATGTCGCTCATATACATAGCCAGGGGATCCTGGGTGCGCTCGCCCAACCTGAAAGCAGTGGTGGGACTCGTCGGGGACACCAGAACGTCCACCCTCTTGTACGCCTCATAGAATTCATCCTGAAGCAGGGAACGCACCTTTTGGGCCTGCCCGTAAAAGGCGTCGAAATACCCGGCCGACAGGGCGTAGGTGCCCAGCAGGATACGCCTTGTCACCTCAGGTCCGAACCCCTCCGCCCGGGTGGCGGCCATGGTGGCGGAAGCGGTAGCCCTCTTGATCGAGAGCCCGTAACGCATCCCGTCAAAGCGGGCCAGGTTGGCCGAACACTCTGCCGGGGCGATCAGGTAATAGGCGGAGAGCGCCACATCGAATAGGGGGAGGGAGACTTCCATCACCTCCGCACCCCGGGCCGCCAGCCTATTCAGCATCCCCTCGGTCGCTTCGGACACCTCCGGCTGGTACCCATCCCCTCCCAACTCCTTCACCACTCCCAATCTCAGCCCGTCCACACCCCGATCCAGGCTTCCAGCAAAGTCGGGATACTGTCCGGCATGGGAAGTGGCGTCGGCCGGATCGTGCCCGGCAACTGCGGACAACAGGAGTGCGGAGTCCCGGACGGTGCGGGTGAGCGGTCCGATCTGGTCCAGTGACGAGGCGAACGCCACCAGCCCGTACCGGCTGACCAGCCCGTAAGTGGGTTTCAACCCCACCACTCCGCACAGGGAAGCCGGTTGGCGAATGGAGCCGCCGGTGTCCGAGCCCAGGGCGGCGATCGCCGAGCCTGCCGCCACCGCCGCCGCCGAACCCCCCGACGATCCACCGGGGACCCGGCCGGTGTCCCATGGATTGCGGGTGGGGCCGTAGGCCGAGTTCTCCGTCGAGCTGCCCATGGCGAATTCATCGAGGTTGGTCTTCCCGACGATCACCGCTCCCGCCTCCCGCAGCAGGGCCACCGCCGTGGCGTCGTACGGTGGTCGATACCCGGCCAGAATCTTCGAGGAGCAGGTGGTCTCCAGCCCCCGGGTGCACATGTTGTCCTTAACAGCCACCGGGATTCCATGGAGAGGCCCCCGGTCCTCCCCCCTGTCCAACTCCCGATCAGCCTGATGGGCGGCCGCCATGGCCCCCTCTCGGTCGAGGTTGAGATAACAATGCAACTCCGACTCGGTCATCTCAGCCCGGGACATCACCGCCGCCAACAATTCGACGGCGGTTGTCCCGCCGGAACGCAGCGCCGCGCCGGCGGAGACAATCGAGGGCGGCTCGGGAGGCATCGTCGGGTCAGTCGAGGGCCGGCGAGGTCACGAAGAAACCGTCCCGGCTCTCCGGCGCCATCCCCAGGACCTCTTCCCGGTCCAGCGACCGTCCTATCTCATCGGGCCGGAAAACGTTATATGCCCCCAGGGGATGGGAGAGGGGCATAACTCCGGATGTGTCTACTCCCTGCACCCGGGCGGCGTGGTCCAGAATAATTCCCAACTCGTGCCGGTAACCCTCTAGCTCTTGAGGAGAAAGGTCGAGACGGGCCAGGTTGGCGACATGGGCGACATCCACATCTATGGGCATAGGAGGAGGAGTTTAGGAAAACTCCTCCTCGTCGCCCCGCTAGCTTGTTACCGGAATGAGCGAAAACCGTCCCGCCCCCCGCGATCACCGGCGGGTGCTCCTGGGAGTGGCCGTCCTGTGCCTCACCGCCGGTGCTGCGGCGGCCTGGTGGCAGGGCTATCCGGAAGCCGCGGCCGTTCTCCTGAGGGCGGACATCCTGCTGGCTGCCGTGTGGCTCGCCTATCCGGCTCTCCGCTCCGTGAGGTGGGGTGTGTTGCTGGCCGTTGCCGGTGGAGGTCTGCTGCTCCTCACCAGGTGGCGGGTGGTGGCGGGACTGATCATCATTGTCCTGTTCCTGGCCCTTCTGTGGGGAAGGATCAGAAGGAGGGGCGCCCCCTAGCCCCGAGTCCCGAGCCGCCCGGGAGACTTCGTGAACGTGGACAGCAGCCGCCTGTTCCACAGGATCGCCGCACGGACCTTCTAACCTAGCCCAACATGGCGAACACCACAGCACAGTCCACCGCACCCCCCTATCCGGTCTGGTTCGAACGGGTCAACTGGCCGGGGATGGACCAGGTGCACCAATCAGGAATCAAAGTCTTAGGCCCGGGCGACCCGGAGGACCCCTACCGCGGTATCGAAGAAGCCACCGCCATATTGGCGGGACACAACCGATTCGACGGAGAGGTCATGGACAGGGTGCCGAACCTGGCGATCATCGCCCGCACGGGGATCGGATACGACGCCATAGTGGTGGAGGACGCCACAGAGCGGGGTATCTGCGTCTGCAACTTTCCGGAGGGTCCCACCATCCCGGCCGCCGAGCAGACGATCGCACTGATGCTGGCGGTAGCCAAGCGTCTTCCCATTCTCCAGCGCGAACTGCGACAGGGTGACTTGGCGAGCATCAAGACCCACACTGCAGTGGAGCTGAACAGAAAGCTCCTGGGGCTGGTGGGGTTCGGCCGGATAGCTCGCCGGGTGGCAACCATCGCCGCCGCCATCGGAATGGAGGTAACCGCCTTCGACCCCTATTTGGCAGATGAGCAATTCGGGTCGGTAACCCGGTCATCGGATCTGGCAGGGATGGTCGCGTCAGCCGACGTCGTCTCGATCCACGTGCCCCTCACTCCCGAATCTCGGAATCTGTTCGACCGGAGAATGCTCGGTCTGATGAAACCGGACGCCATCCTGGTCAACACCTCCCGCGGACCGGTGGTCAACACCGATGCGCTGGTGGAGACGGTCTCGCAGGGTCATCTGCGGGCGGTCGGCCTGGATGTCACCGATCCCGAGCCGCTTCCGGTCGGCCATCCGCTGCTCGACTTCGAGAATGTACTGGTCTCTCCCCACGTGGCGGCCTGGACCAAGGAGGCCAAGGGGCGGATGCTGTCGGAGGCCATCGACCAGGTCCTCTCGGTTATGGCCGGTCGCCGTCCCAGCTATCTGATCAACCCTGAGGTACTGGACCGGGCGGGCCTCAGCCCATAGGATTGACCGTTTGTCGCACATCTCGGCCGCGATGACATGAGCAAAAGGGTCCTCGGTATCGGGCTGATCGGGTTCGGCTGGATGGGCCAGTCCCACTCCCGCGCCTACAGAAACATCGAGGTCTATTTTCCGGGAAGCGCGACTCAGCCGAGACTGGTGGCGATGGCCGACCCGGTCCAAGAGCGGGTGGAGACCGCGGTTGAACACTTCGGATACCAACAGGGGGGCGGGGACTGGAGAGAGGTGGTTCACCATCCCGGAGTGGAGATTGTCGACATCACCGCTCCCAATGCGTTCCACCGGATGATCGCCGAGGAAGCCGCAGCAGCGGGAAAGATCGTCTTCTGTGAGAAGCCGGTGGGAGAACATCCCCAAGACACCATGGCCATCGCCCGGGCCATCCGGGGCGCCGGGGTACTTTCGGGATGTGGTTACAACTACCGGTGGGCGCCACTGGTGCAGCATGTACACGCCCTCATCCAGGAGGGCCGGTTCGGCAGACTCACCCACTACCGGGGCCGGTTCTTCTCCATGTACGGACGGGACCCGCTCTCCCTCCTCACATGGCGATTCACCGACAGGTCCCGCTACGGAACGCTGACCGACATCATGTCGCACGCCATCGACATGGCCCTGTTCCTGTGCGGACCCATCCGAAGGGTGGTGGCTGACCGGGAGACTTTCATCACCCACCGCCCCATTCCCATTCCCGGAAAGGGGACCCACTATGACCTGGGCTCGGCCGCCGATCCAACCGGACCGGTGACCAACGAAGACTACGTGGGCGCCCTGGTGGAGTTCGAGAACGGCGCGCGGGGGACCCTGGAGTCCGACCGGACCATTGTCGGTCCGCAGAGCGACATGGCCTTTGAGCTGAACGGGACCAAGGGCGCTGTCACCTGGACGCACGAGAAGCTCAACGCACTGGAGTTGTACCTGCCCGAGGAGCAATCCGTGGACGGGTTCGTCCAGGTGCTGGCGGGAGACTGGCTCCCCCACCAGGGCAACATCGTCCCCGGCAACGGGAATTCAATCGGCTACGAGGACCTGAAGCTCATCGAGTTGTACGAGTTCCTGCAGGCGGTCGGATCGGGGTCGAAGTTCTCACCCGATTTCGAAGCGGCGGCGCGGGTGGCCGAGGTTCAGGCGGCCATGGCCCGATCCTGGGCATCGGGCGGGTGGGAGAGCGTCCAAGCCCTCTGATCCTCAGAGGACCGGCGCCGCAAACAGTACACCCCCGAAGAGCAGCCACGCCACCCCGAGCGTCCAGAGAATGTTGACTCCCTGGGCAACCAGGAACCCGGCGGCCGGGCGTCCGCCATCCATGGAAACCAGGTCACGGAAACGAGTCTCGAGGCCAATGCAGAGGAACGCCAGGGAAAACCACCAGGTCCGTATGCCTTTCAGCAGGCCGCCGGTGGCCTCGACCATCTCGCCGCTCAGCAGGAAGGAGTACAGCAGTGACACCACCATGAACCCCAGCACGAATTTGGGGAATCTGTCCCAGATCATGGCGGCGGTGGGTCTGTCCTCCCGCTCACCGGAGCCGCGGAATGCCCACCACAGTGATATGGCGAAAGCCGCCAGGCCCAACAGGGCGTTCTGTGAGAATTTCACGATGACCGCGGCGTTCAGGGCCGAGTCGCCGAGGATCTCCCCGGAAGCCACCACCGCGCCGGAGGTGTCGATGGTCCCCCCCAGCCAGGCCCCCGCCACCACCGGCTCCAGTCCCAGTCCTTCGGCTATGGCCGGCATGAAGATCGCCATCGGCGCCGCCACGATCAACACCAGAGAGGTGACATAGGAGAGCTTCTTCCGGTCACCCCCCACCGCCCCGCAGGCCGCGATGGCGGCCGAAACGCCACAGATCGAGACCGCGGTGGCCAGGATCACCGAGAATTCCCCGTCCACCTGGATCCGGCGGCAAAACCAGTAGCAGAACCTCCACACCACCAGGATGACCAGCAGAGCCTGTCCCAGGCCGTACAGGCCGGAGCGAAGGATCTCACCGAAGAGGATGGACGAGCCGAGAATCACCAGTCCGGTCTTGATGTAGTACTCGGTTCGAACCGCCTCTCTCATCCAGGATGGGACAGAGCCAAGGTTCGAGATGAGCAGGCCCAACACCAGGGAGACGATCACGTAACTGATGCCCCAGTCCTTCAGGGCGGGGG
Source organism: Acidimicrobiia bacterium (assembly GCA_965204615.1). Lineage (GTDB taxonomy): Bacteria > Actinomycetota > Acidimicrobiia > Spongiisociales > ZC4RG35 > Bin76. Next base: position 993,788 of record OZ242000.1, read on the forward strand.
CGCCTGCCGCCATCTGTGAGGCCCATCCCAGGCCGAACAGAAATGCAAATCCGATCACATAGGCCCTCAGGTCCCCTCCCATCAGGCGGATGCCGACCGCAGAGAGAGCCATGAGAACCAGTCCCAGCACCGCCGCCGCCAGCACGTTGTCGACCGAAAGCAACTCGGCCGGGGAACCACCGCTCCAGGAGAACGAGGGCAGGACAGGTCGCACGCCGACAATTGCCAGGAGAATCAGTGCCGCGCCCAGCCAGACCGACACCCAGTCCTCGGACCTGATCAGTGAGCTATTCGCGGAAGGCCTGCTCATCGGACCGCCCGGCGCCGGGTTGGCGTAACCCTCATGGAGCCATGATATCCGCCGCCCCGGCGCCGCGGCAGAACTTCTCGACAGCCCGGTGCGGGCAGGAGTCACCAGGCTGTGGCACCGATATCATCCCACAGTACGGAACGCGGAGGGAAAGGAACACCCACCTGAACGACTCGGCCAAGGTGGTGCCCGCCGCCCTTCCGCGCACAAAACGGTCCCGGAAAATGGAGGATGAGCGAAGTGAGCAGGGTAATATTCCGCATCACCCGGTCGGTTGGATCGGGAGCCCCGGAAGCGATCGCATGTTCCGATGCCAACCCGGACGGAGCGGTCGGGGAGACGCCCGGGGAGCACAACCAAGGAGACGACTGAGCATGGAGACGATCCGGCTTACCATGGCGCAAGCCGTGGTCAAGTGGCTGATTGCCCAAAAGACCGTGATCGATGGTGAGACGCTTCCGCTCTTCCCCGGCGTCTTCGCCATTTTCGGTCACGGCAACGTGAGTTGCCTGGGGGAGGCTCTCCAACCGGTCTCCGATCAACTCCCCACCTGGCGGGGACAGAACGAGCAGGGCATGGCCCTGGCAGCCATGGCCTTCGCCAAGGCCCGCCGCCGGCGCCAGATCATGGTGGCGGCCGCCTCGATCGGCCCGGGCTGCACCAACATGATCACCGCGGCCGCGGCCGCGCATGCCAACCGGCTACCCGTGCTGCTGCTGAGCGGGGACACCTTCACGCACCGGATAGTGGATCCTGTTTTGCAGCAGGTGGAGAACTTCCACGACCCCACTCTCACCGTGTGCGACGCTTTCCGACCCGTGTCCCGTTACTGGGATCGCATCACCCGACCGGAGCAGATCGTTCAGTCCCTTCCGCAGGCGCTGGGAGTCATGCTGGACCCCGCCGACTGCGGTCCTGCCTTCATCGCCCTCCCCCAGGACGTTCAAGCGGAGGCTTACAACTATCCCTCCGCCTTCTTCGAGGAACGCCTCCACTACATTCGACGCCCGGCCCCCGATCCCAGGGAGGTGGCAGCCGCCGCCGCCCTGATCGCCGAGGCGCAACAACCCCTGATCATCGCCGGCGGCGGAGTCCACTACTCAGGAGCCGGAGAGAAACTCACCGAATTTGCTGTTCGAAGGGGAATCCCCGTCGTGGAGACGGTTGCCGGAAAGGCGGTCATGGAGCACAGCCATCCCAACTACGCGGGAACGGTCGGGACCATTGGCGGCGCCTCGGCCAATGCCCTGGCCGCGCAGGCGGACCTGGTCATAGCCGTGGGCACACGGCTACAGGATTTCACCACCGGATCATGGACCGCCTTTCAGCGCCCGGACGTGAAGTTCGTATCCGTGAACACCGCCCGCTGGGACGCCCTCAAGCAGCACTCCCAAGCAGTGGTCGGCGACGCCCGATTGGGCCTGGCGGCAATTGACTCCGAGGTGGGGAACTACCGGGCGCCGCAGGTTTGGATGGAGACCAGCCGTACCGAGACGGCCAAGTGGGACTCCTATCTGGACAGTTGGCTCGACCGTTCCGACACTCCCCCCGCCTACCAGTCGGTGATCCAGACCGTCTGGCGGATCAGCGATCCCGACGACTATTGCCTATCGGCGGCCGGGGGCCTTCCCGGCGAACTCAACATGGGATGGCGTTCGAAACAGGTTGGCACATTTGACTGCGAATTCGGTTACTCCACGATGGGATATGAAGTCTCGGGCGCCTGGGGGGCCAAGATGGCTCTTCCCGACCGGGACGTTGTCACCTGGATGGGTGACGGGGGGTATCTGATGATGAACTCCGACATCTATTCCAGCGTTTTCAGCGGTCACAAGCTGATCATGATCGTGTGCGACAACGGGGGTTTCGCGGTGATCAACCGGCTGCAGATCAATGCCGGCGGGGAGGAGTTCAACAACCTGTTTTCGTCTTCGCGCCATGAGCGCATGACGCGGGTGGACTTCGTGGAGCATGCCCGGTCGATGGGCGCCTTGGCCGAGCGGGTGGAACGACTGGACCAGTTGGCCGCTGCTTACCGGCGCGCCAAGGAAGCGGACCGCACCTACGTCATCGTGATCGAGACCCACCCCTACCAATGGGGAGAAGGTGGGGCTTGGTGGGAGGTGGGGATACCGGAGGTGAGCGAACGGGAGTTGGTGCGAATTGCACGGGCTCAATCAGAGGCGGAGCGGAAACTCCAGCGAGTGGGATTCTGAGGCTTGCATCTATAGAACATGCGACACTTCGAGGGAAAAACGGCGATCGTCACCGGCAGCACCTCAGGAATGGGGGAAGCCACGGCCCGGCTGATGGCAAAGCGGGGAGCAGATGCCATCCTGGTAACCGGACGGAACGTCGAACGCGGAGAAGAAGTGGTCCGCTCTCTCCGCGGAAGCGGGACCAAAGTCGCGTTCGTCGCTGCCGACCTCTCCCGCCCGGAGGCCTACCGGGAGGTGATAGCCACCGCTGACCGCTGCTTCGGGCGGATCGACATACTGGTCAACAGCGCAGGCAGCACCGCCAGAGGTTCCATAGAGACGACCACGCTCGATGAGTGGGATGCCATGATGGCCGTCAATCTCCGCTCTCCGTTCTTCCTGATGCAGGAGGCGGTGAGGATCATGAGGCGGGAAGGCACCGGGGGAACGATTGTCAATGTGGGTTCGGTCGTAGCTCACGGGGGACCGCCTCACCTGGTGTCCTACGTCGCGTCCAAAGCCGCCCTGGCCGCCCTGACCCGCAACATCGCCTACGCGGTTATGCCCGACCGTATCAGGGTCAACTGTCTCCAGCCGGGCTGGTCCGACACCCCCGCCGAGCATGCCGTGCAAAGGAGCGGGGGCGCCGGAGAAGACTGGCTGGCCAGGGCCGAGGCCCGGTCACCTTTCGGAAGACTCCTGAAGGCCGAGGAAATAGCCGAAGCCATCGCCTTCCTGGCATCGGACGCCTCCGGGCTGATGACCGGGGCGGTTGTCGACTACGACCAGACCGTACCGGGGGCGGGCAGTCCTCCCCAGCCCCCGCCCCTGGGAGAAGGCGCCGGATGATTCCTCTCAAGGACAGGATTGCGGGAGCGCCCATCAGTTGGGGTGTGGACGGATCCCCGGGGTGGGGGTACCTGCTCCCCAGCGACCGGGTCCTCGATGAGATGGCCTCCATAGGGCTTTCCGCCACCGAGTTGGGGCCTGATGGGTTTCTCGGGGAATCGCCGGAGCGGGCCCGGGAAAACGCGGCTTCGGCGGGTCTTTCCGTAGTGGGAGGGTTCGTCCCCCTGCTGCTGCACCTGCCGGACCACGGCCGGGAGCGATCGGACTACGCCAGACGCGCCATCAAGACCCTGTCGGCCTGCGGAGCGCAGGTGCTGGTGCTGGGTCCGGTCCTGTCCCGGTACGGCTACGACCGCTCCGGAGACTTGACCGACACCCACTGGACGACTTTCGAACGCAATCTCAAGCGGTTGGTTGCACAGGCGGGAGAGGAGGGTCTGGAGGTGGCGCTCCATCAGCACTGGGGGATGGCGGTGGAACAGCCACAGCACCTGGAGCGAGTCCTCTCCTGTACCGAGGTCTCCCTGTGCCTCGACACGGGGCACATGTTCCTGGCGGGAATCGATCCCCTGGACGTGGCGCGTTCGGTCCCCCATCGGGTCGTTCACGTGCATCTGAAGGATGTGGATGGAGCCGCAGCCGCGCGGGTTCGAGCGGGAGAGGTCCCGTTCCGGCAGGCTGTGCAAACCGGGCTGTTCCGTCCCCTGGGTTCGGGCCAGGTTGACATAGGCGGGGTCGTCTCGGCGCTGGAGGAAGCAGGTTATCAGGGCTGGTATGTTCTCGAACAGGACAAAGTCCTCCAAGAGGCGCCTCCCGTACAACGGGGCCCGATCGAGGACGCCGCCACAAGCACCAGGTACCTACTGGGACTGGCGGAACAGATTGAATACCCACCCAAGAAAACCAGTCACGGGACAAGATGAGCATTCCCTGTGGCGATATACTCACAGGGTTGTTTCCCCTGTGGTCAGCGAACTTGGGTTTCTGACCGCAGTTGGACTTTCACAAACCATTCAGGAAAGGAGACGAGTCCTAATGAGAAGCAAGTACATGGTGGCCGTCCTCGCAGCAATGGCATTGATCATTGCCGCTTGCGGTGGGGACGATGCCGCGGAGACCACCGCCGCACCGAGTGCGGAGACGACCGCCGCCGAAGCCGACGCGGCGCCCGAACCAACCACCGCTCCTGCCGATGCGGTCGCCCAGCGTGACCTGAGCTTCATCGTGGTGTCCCATGGTCAGTCCTCCGACCCCTTCTGGTCGGTGGCCGCCAACGGAGTCAAGGCAGCCGAAGAAGACATGGGAGTGTCAGTGGTGTACCAGGCGCCCGGAACGTTCGACATGGCCGAGATGGCCCAGATCATCGACGCAGCGGTGGCTTCCCAGCCTGACGGGTTGGTGGTGACCATTCCCGACGCCGACGCCCTTGGGCCGAGCATCCGCGCTGCGGTGGAGGCCGGCATTCCGGTGATCTCCATGAACTCGGGTTCTGACGTCTTCGCCGATCTCGGCGTGCTGGTCCACGTGGGCCAGACCGAGTACGAGGCCGGGCTGATCGCCGGACAGGAGATGGGCGCCATGGGAGTGAGCAATGCTCTCTGCATCAACCAGGAAGTGGGCAATGCGGCACTTGACGCTCGCTGCCAGGGCTTCGAAGACGGGCTGGGCGGCAGCGTGGAGGTCATTCCCGTCGATCTGGCCGATCCCACCGGCGCGCAGGCCGCCATCGAAGGCGCCCTGTCGTCCCGCAACCCCGACGGCGTCCTCGCCCTCGGTCCGACCGGCGCCATCCCGGCGTTGAACGCCATGGAGAACATCGGCATGCTGGGTCAGGTGGAACTTGCCACCTTCGACCTCGGTCCCGAGGTTCTGGAGGCTATTGGCGCAGGCGAAATGGCCTTCGCCATCGACCAGTACCAGTACGCGCAGGGTTACCTGCCCATCGTGCTGCTGACGATGTTCCACGAGACCGGCGGACTCCCCCTGGGATCGGTGGACAGGGTCGTCCTGACCGGTCCGCAGTTGGTTACCGCCGACAACGCAGCCGACGTGATCTCCTTCTCCGAGCAGGGATTGCGTTAAGCAAACAACCCCCAAACCATCAAAAGGGAGGCCGGTTTACCGGCCTCCCTTTCTTGTTGCCTGCTAGGTTTTACAAAGGAGACAAAGGAGACGAAACCAAAGGAGGTTGTCCTATGACGGACGAACGGGTAAGACAAATGAGCCTGGCCAATCGGCTCCTCACGAGACCCGAGTTCGGGGCCTTCCTGGCTCTGGTGGTGGTTTGGCTGTTCTTTGCCATCGTGGCCTTCGACAACAACTTCGTGTCGTGGGTCACCACCGCCGCCATCCTCAACCGGGCCGCCCCGCTCGGCATCCTGGCGGTGGCGGTAGCGCTCTTGATGATCGCCGGCGAGTTCGACCTGTCCATCGGATCGATAGTGGGATTCGCCGGAATGGCGGTGATGCTTCTGATCACCCCCGCCGAGGCAGGCGGATTCGGGCTTCCCGTCTGGATCGCGGTGCTGATCGCCCTGATAATCACCCTGCTCACCGGGTTCTTCAACGGAGTCCTGGTGATGTCCACCAGATTGCCGTCCTTCATCATCACCCTGGGGTCGTTGTTCATCTTCCGAGGATTGGCGGTAGCCATTCCGCGGCTGTTGACCAACCGGACCCAGTTGGGTGGATTCGAGGACTACGACTCGGGAGGCTGGGCCGCTGCCTTCGCCACCAAGATAGAGTTGGGCGGCGCCAGGTTCGACATCGCCATCATCTGGTGGATCGTCATCGCTGCGATCGGCACCATCGTGCTGCTGAAAACCCACATCGGCAACTGGATATTCGGGACAGGAGGCGACGCCAACGCCGCCCGCAACGTCGGTGTCCCGGTGGCAAAGCTCAAGATCGCCCTGTTCATGGTGACTGCGCTTGCTGCTTTCGCAGTGGCTCTGATCCAGGCAACTCAACTCAACAGTGCCGACTCTCTGCGCGGCACACTCAAGGAGTTCGAGGCCATCATCGCAGTGGTGGTGGGGGGAACCCTGCTGACCGGCGGTTACGGGTCGGTGCTCGGGCCGGTGTTCGGCGCGTTGATATTCGCCATGGTGCAACAGGGCATCATCATCACCGGCGTTGACGGGGACTGGTTCCGCGTGTTCGTGGGCGGCATCCTGGTACTGGCGGTGATCTTCAATAACTTCATCCGACAGAGAGCGAGCAAACGATGAGCGACAAGATTCTCGAAATCCAGGGTGTATCCAAGTTTTTCGGCAGCGTCATCGCGCTCCAGAACGTTTCCATGTTCGTGCGCCCCGGAGAAGTCACCTGTCTCCTCGGCGACAACGGAGCGGGGAAGTCGACTCTGATCAAGACGCTGGCCGGCGTCCACAAACCCAGTGAAGGCAAGTACTTCTTCGAGGGCAGGGAGACCCTGTTCGAGTCTCCCCGGGAAGCCTTGAACGCCGGCATCGCCACCGTCTATCAGGATCTGGCGATGATCCCCCTTATGTCCATCTGGCGGAACTTCTTCCTGGGCTCGGAGCCACTCAAGGCCGGCCCCATCTTCGATATCGAGAACGCCAAGCGGATCACCCGCGAGGAGATGGCGAAGATGGGGATCGACATCCGCGACCCCGACCAGCCGGTCGGCACCCTCTCGGGTGGCGAACGCCAGTCGGTGGCCATCGCCCGGGCGGTGTACTTCGGCGCCAAGGTGTTGATCCTGGACGAGCCCACTGCCGCTCTGGGAGTCAAGCAGGCGGGTGTGGTCCTCAGGTACATCGTGGAGGCCCGCAACCGGGGCATCGGGGTGATCTTCATCACCCACAACCCCCACCACGCCTACCCGGTGGGAGATCACTTCGTGATCCTCAAGAGAGGTCAGATCCTCGGCGACTACGCCAAGGAAGAGGTACCGATCGACCATCTGATCCAGATGATGGCCGGCGGCGCCGACCTCGAACAACTGCAGCACGAGTTGGCGGAAGCAACCGGACGATAGCTTAGGGATTCGGGGGGTGGAGGTCGCATCATGGGCCTCCCCCCCAATCCCTCACCGTTGCCAGGGCTTCGGGTGCCAGGGAGAGCCGGTAGTTCCAGACCGGCCTTCCGAGCACCAGCCTCACCACCGTCTCCGCATACTGCTCGGACGGGGTCTCCTCCCATGAGGGACCCTCGAACCAGGGAGTGTCCGCAGGCAGGTTCTGGGCCTCCAGGAATGCAACGCGGAGCTCGGCGTGGTCCGGGCAGGCATGCTCGAGGTGGTGAGCCAGTTCGTGGATGAGAGAGTGCCGCAGATGGCCGGCGGTAGCCGGGATCTTCAGCACCACCCTGGTCTCGTCGGGGAGGTAGAAACCCCGAGAGCCCTCAAGGTTCCAGTCTCCCTCCAGGGTCACCTCGCCCATGCAGTCCGACTGGTCGGGAAAGACCGCCAGGAACTCCTGCCAGACGTCTTGGCTCAAGGTCTGCAGGTCGGCGGGGGTACCCTCGGGAAAAGCCAGCGAAGGGGAGGGCGACCCGCATGAAGGAACCAGGGCCAAGGTCAGCCCAAGAGCCAGAAGACGTAAGAGACCCAACTTCCCCTGCGTTAATCTTTGGGAGGTTGACACGTTCAGCACCGACTCTATAGACGACGCAAACCAATGATTACCAGAGATCTTTACCAGCGTTTGATCGACCTCCGCGCCCACGCGCCCCACAAGGTCCTGGAGCTTGCGCGGAGTCGGCGACGCCGACCTCTACTTGCTCCTTGCGACCAGTTGAGTGGCGGGTCCTCCAGTGGTACACGGCTGTTCCTGGTGGCGGCCGACCATCCTGCCCGCGGGGCTATCGGCGTCGGTGGGGATCCGATGCGCATGGCCGACCGCCGGGACCTTCTTTCCCGGCTGAGCACTGCCCTATCCCATCCAGGAGTGGACGGTGTGCTGGCCACTCCCGACATCGTCGAGGACCTGCTGCTCCTGGGATCGCTGACCGGATCGTCGCTTCTGGACGACAAGGTGGTGTTCGGCTCGATGAACCGGGGCGGCCTGAGTGGGTCCGCCTGGGAGTTGGACGACCCCATAACCGCCTACCACACGGGCGGTCTTTTCAAGATGAATCTTGACGGGGGGAAACTCCTTCTCCGGATCGACCGCAATGACCCCAACACCCTGAAGACCATTTACCAGTGCGCCCGGGCGATCCGGGTGATCACCAGCCAGAAATCTCCTCTTGCGGTGATGGTTGAACCCCTACCCGCCTATCGCGACGAGAACGGAGCGCTCAAGATCGACACCAGTCCTGAAGCACTGATCGGAGTGATCACCATTGCCTCCGGGCTGGGTCCCACCAGCGCCTATACGTGGTTGAAACTCCCCCCTCCCAGTTCCGACCCGATGAGGGTCTTCGCTGCCTCTACCTTGCCGGTATTGCTGTTGGGCGGTGATCCCGCTGATCGGGGCGAGGAGTTGCTGACTTCTTGGGCGGAAGCCATGCAAGCCCCCACTGTACGGGGCTTGGTGGCAGGGCGGAGCCTGATCTATCCCGCCGACGATGATGTGGCGGGTTGGGTCGATCGGGCCGCCCGAATCGTCCATCCCCATCTCTAGGGAGTACGGTCCCGTGACCGTAGGCGAGGGTCCCCTGTTCCGGCCGGCCGGGTCCCTGGCGGAGGGCGACGATCCAATCCGGCTCACTCCCGAGGAGGCGGGTTGGGACTGGTGCGGCCTGCTGGTGGTCGAACTGGCGGCGGGACAGAGGCGCCGGATCGAGTTGGGAGAAGCCGAAGCCGCCGTTGTTCCTCTCGTGGGTTCCTGTCGTGTGGAGATTGCCGACGCAGCATTCGAGTTGGAGGGACGGACCGATGTGTTCTCGGGACTGACCGATTTGTGCTTCCTCCCCCAAGGATCGACGATCACCATCTCTTCGACCGCCGGCGGGCGTTTCTGTGTCGCCACGTCGCGAGCCACCAAGGCCACCGAGCCCCGCTATTACCCGGCCTCCGGGGTGAGGGTGGACCTGCGCGGGGCCGGACAGGCCACCCGCCAGATCAACAACCTGCTGACGGCGGACGTTCCGGGGCCCGACAGGCTGCTGGTGGTGGAGGTGCTCACTCCCGCCGGGAACTGGTCTTCCTACCCGCCCCACAAACACGATGAACTCGCCGATGGCGAGACCCCGCTGGAGGAGATCTACTACTTCGAGATCGACGGTCCCGGGGGATTCGGCATCCACCGCACGTACACCTTGGACTCAGAGATCGACGAGACCGTGACCGTCCGGAGCGGTGACGTGTTCCTGGTGCCGAGGGGGTATCACGGGCCCTGCGTGGCCGCTCCCGGCCACCACATGTATTACCTGAATGTGATGGCCGGGCCCCAGCCCGGACGGGAGTGGCTGATCTGCACCGACCCGGCACACGAGTGGCTATTGACGGCTTGGGAAACCGAACCCGCCGACCCCCGCCTTCCCCTCTACTAGTTCCCTCTACCCGGCCGGCGCCTGGTCCTCAGGAGAACCTGGATCGGAATTCATTCACCTCCTCCAGGCTCGGGAAGGCCGTCGAGCATCCGGGGCGACTCACGGTGATGGCGCCGCAGGCATTGCCGAAGCTGACCGACTCGGCCCAGTCCTGTCCGGTCATGCGGCTGTAGATCAATCCGGAAGCAAAGGAATCGCCTGCGCCCACCGTGTTCACGATCTCCGCCGGGTAGCCCGGGACTTCCTGGCGGGTCCCGTCGGAGTGAAACAGCCAGGTGGGTTCCGCGCCCCGTTTGAGAACCACGGTCGAAGGGCCGCCTTCCCGGAGGGCCAGATCGGAGACCATCTCCTCGGTTGCCAGGACTTGCCCGGAAGTCAGGGGACCGTGGGTGAGCGCCGGACCGGGGTCGGGGGCCAGCGCCCCCCACAGTTCCTCGTACGTGCCGATAACCACCCCGACGCGGACCATGGCGAATCGCATCGCCCTTCCGTAGTCCAGCGGGTCGGGCCACTCGGCGGGCCGCATGTCAAGGTCCAGAAAGGAGGACAGACCCAGCCGGCGGCCCTCCTCAACCAACCACCGGGCCGTCTGCGCGCAGTCTCCCCGGCTGAAGGCGTTCCCCGAGTGCTGGATGGCCCGGATGCCGGTCAGCGGCAGCGAGGCCGCATCCTCGACGGTCAGGTGGATGTCCGCCGGGTCGGAACGATAGAACATCAGTGGGAAGTGGTCGGGAGGCTCCACCCCAAGGAGAGCCAGTGAGGTGAGATAGGCCGGTTTGCGAAGGACAAACCTGGTGTCCACACCGTCGGCAGCCAGCCTGTGAAGGACCAGGTCCCCCACCTGGTCTTCGCCCACCGCGGTAAAGGCCGCCGACCGAAGTCCCAGCCGCGACGTCCCGATGGCGATGTTGGTGGGACTTCCGCCCACCATGGCCTCGAACCCGGTCACTTCCTCGAACGGCGCCCCGATCTGCTGGGAGTAGAGGTCGAGATTGACCCTCCCCACCGTGACCAGGTCCAGGATTGCCGTCTCCGGACCGCGGGAGGGAGGGACCCCGCTCATGACGATCCCGACAGAACCCTCTTCAACCCGTCGTACACCAGTCCGAGATGGTCGAGCGGCATGCTCTCGTCAGCAGTGTGTGCCTCGGAGGTGTCCCCCGGCCCGAAGTTGATCGCCGGAACGCCCCGGGCCGTTATCCGGGCCACGTCGGTCCACCCCTGCTTGGAGCCGATCCCCACCCCGGCGGCGGACACCAACTCGGTCACCAGGGGGTGGTCGGTGACCACCTGACCCGCCGGTGCGGCGTCAACGATCTCCACGTCGTCCGCCCCCTGGCATGCCTTACGTACCTCCTGTTCCGCTTCGTCGATGGTGCGGTGGGGCCCGAAACGGTAGTTGAGGTTCAGTTCGAAGCCGGGGGGAATGATGTTGGCGGCGATCCCGCCCCGGCCCAGGGTCACCGACATCACCTCCTTGAAGATCAGCCCATCGATGTCCACCGGCACAGGCTCCCGATCGTGCATCACCGACAGCCATGCACCCGCCTTGGAGATGGCGTTCTCCCCCCACCAGGGTCGGGCCGAATGGGATGACTTACCCCGAAACGTCACCCTGGCGTTCATCACCCCGTTGCACCCCGCCTGGATCTCGCCGTCGGACGGTTCCAGCAACACCCCGAAGGAAGCCGACGTGAGCCATCCACACTCGTTGAGCACCGGTTCCAACCCGTTGTCGGCAAACCTGCCCTCCTCCGCTTCATAGAACACCCCGGCCACCCGGTAGGGCCAGGTGGGATCCGCCTCCTCCAGGAGGTGGAGCATCACCGCCACCCCTCCCTTCATGTCGGAGGCCCCCAGACCGTACATCCTCTCCCCATTTATGTAGGCAGGGGGCTGCCCCTGGGAGGGCACGGTGTCCAGGTGGCCCGCCAGCAACACCAGCGGCCCCTCACCGGGAGTGGCGGCCACCAGCGAATTGCCGACCCGATGCTGGGAAAGCCCCGGGGCGTTGGAAGAGAGCCTCTCCGCCACGAAGTCGCAGATCCGGGCCTCGTCCCCGGTGACGGAGGGGATGTCGATCAACCGGGTCAGAGTGGTCACGAGATCGTTCAAACCTGCACCCCGAAGTCTCGCAGGGCTTGGTTGAGCGAGGTCTTCCGGTCGGTGGATGCCGTCCGCTCCCCGATGACCAGGGCACAGGGAATCGCGTACTCCCCGGCCGGGAACTCCCGGGGCCGCATCCCCGGGATCACCACCGAGTTGGCGGGCACCACACCCCGGTACTCGGTGGGCGTCTCCCCTCGCACGTCGATGATGCGGGTCGAGGCGGTGATGGTGGTGTTTGCCCCCAGCACCGCCCCCTCCTCGACCACAACCCCCTCCACCACGATGCACCTGCTTCCGATGAAGGCGCCGTCCTCGATGATCACCGGACGGGCGCCGGGCGGCTCCAACACTCCCCCGATCCCCACACCCCCCGAGAGGTGAACGTCCCGCCCCACCTGAGCGCAGGATCCCACCGTGGCCCAGGTGTCCACCATGGTCCCACTTCCCACATAGGCCCCGATGTTGACGTATCCGGGCATGACGATCACACCCGGTTCGCAGTAGGCGCCATAGCGCACCACCCCGGGCGGCACCACCCTGACCTGGGCCTCGGCCAGGTTGCGCTTGGTGGGAATCTTGTCGTGCCACATCACCGGTCCCCCGTCCATCTCCTCCATGCCGGTGAGTTGGAAGTACACCAGGATGGCCTCCTTCACCCACTCGTTGACTATCCACTCCCCGTCGACCTTCTCCGCCACCCGGATCTCTCCCCGGTCCAGCATGGCGATGGTCTCCATCACGGCATCGCGGGCCTCGGCCGGCTTCACCTCGCTGGCGAAGGCCGCTCTGATCAGGTCCTGGTCAGACATTCTTCCAACACCTCCACGGCTTCGTTGCACTCCTCGGGAGTGGGTACCAGCGCCAACCTTATATAACCCTCTCCCCCGGGGCCGAACACCCGGCCGGGAGAGACCACCACCCCGCGCTCCAGCAACCGCAGGGTCGTCTCCAGATCGTCACCCACTTCCACCCACAGGTACAACCCGGCGTCGGATGCCGCTATCCGGTATCCCATGGCGCCGAAGACTTCCCGGAGAATCGCCCGCTTTTCCGAGAAGATCCGTCGCCGCTCTCCCACGTGGGCGTCGTCCGACCAGGCCGCCGCCGCGGCCATCTGCGTGAACTCGGGCGGCGCCGTGCCGGTGGAGGTGCGCAACGAGGCAAGCGCCTTGATGGCCCGGGCGTCTCCCACCATCGCAGCCGAGCGATAACCGGTCATCCCTGAGCGTTTGGAGAGGCTCAGGTAACTGACAGTCCCGGTCATCTCCGAGTCGGCCACCTCCAGAACCGAGGCCGGCGCTTCGGTCTCGTAGAGATCGACATAACAGTCGTCGGCGCACAGGAGAATCCCGTATTCATTGCACTTGAGGTAGAACTCCTCGATTTCCGAGCGGCTCATGACCGAGCCAGCAGGATTGTGCGGCGAGTTGGTCCAAACCAGCCTGGCGCGAGACCACACGTCCTCGGGCACATCGGATGCTCGGAATACGAAATCACCTCCGAGAGGCACGGGATGCCCGATCGCTCCCGCCAGCAGAGCGCCCCGACCGTATATGGGATAACCGGGAGTTGGCCAGATCACCACATCCCCCCGGCGGGCATCCACAAAGGCGAAGGGTGTGGAGAAGATCGCCTCCTTGGAACCGGTGGCGGGGAGCACCTGTGTGTCAGGATCGACCTCCCGACCGAACCGGCGGCGCACATAGCCGGCGATCGCGTCCCTCAGTTCCCGGAGCCCGCGGGTGGTCGGGTACTGCGAAACCTCCGGGACGGCCCGCCGCAGGGCCTCGGGGATGAAGGACGGGGTCGGCTCGCGGGGATCGCCGATCGAAAAATCGATGAGCCTGTCCCCCCGGTCGCGCATCTCCCTGGCCCGGTTCTGGATGGCCGCGATCGGATATGCCCCCATCTCCTCCAGCACCGGGTTGATCCGCATTCCCATCACGCTAGCCGTTTGTCCGCCTCACAAATGTCCCTTTCGAGCATTATCCGTTGACGAAGCCACTATAATGTAGCAACATATACACATAGAGGGAGGCCGTCGATGACAAAACCGGTACGTGTGATCAGCAGTCGGGAGTTCAACCAGGGCACGAGCGCCGCCAAGAGAGCCGCAAGGGACGGTCCTGTCTACGTAACCGACCGCGGCCGACTGTCCCATGTTCTGTTGAGCTATGAAGACTATCAAGAACTGACCAAGGGACAACCACGGCTCACCGATCTATTGTCCAGAACTCCCGGTGCAGGCGAGGTTGACATGGACACTTCGAGGCTGGACGATCCGCCTCGCTCGGTCTCATTCGACTGATGTACCTCCTCGACACCAATGTCGTCTCCGAAATCCGGAAGACCGGAACCGACAGAGCCGACCCCCACGTCGATGCTTGGGCCAACCGGGTGAACACCTACCTGACATACATCTCGGTCATAACGATCCAAGAACTTGAAAGGGGCGTCCTCCTTGCTGAGCGGCGGGATCCTGACTCGGGGTCAGTTCTCCGAAGTTGGCTCAGCAGCGATGTGTACGACGCCTTTGACAATCGCATTCTCCCGGTGGACACCGGGGTGGCCCGCATAGCTGCGTCGTTACACGTTCCGAACCCGGCGCCGGTTGCCGACGCCCTCATTGCCGCCACAGCGCTGGCACATGCCATGATGGTCGTGACGCGTGACGTCGGCGACTTCCGACGTTTTCAAGGCTTGAAGGTCCTGAACCCCTGGGAACCGACCGCCACGAACGGTTGGTGAACGCCAGAGATCAAAAGCAGACTGCCAAAGCCGAGCACTTGATGGTCCCGGCGTAGCAGACAACGCCGGGATAACCGGTTCACTCCCCCAGATGTTTAGACGAGTTGCTCAATGTGGGGCATCAAAGTCTCGTGGAACTTGTACATGGCGTTCGCCAGCGCCTCATATCCAGCCTGGCGCTCGTCAGTAGGGGTACGATATCCGCACGCTTTCTCGGGGATCCAACTTATACGATTCACCCGATGATTCGGATTGTTGATCCACTCCAGATTCGTGCCCAGATACTCTTCTATCTTCTCACGCTTCTTGAAGAGCGCCTCGAACAACCGGGCATTCTCATCGCGGTCATATGCATCGATTCGCAGTTCAACCCGGCAAGACTCCATCGTCATCAAGAATTGGAAGCTGAACGGTCTCTTTCTGAGAATCGTTACGTCATTGACTTGACCACTGAACGAAGTCGATCCTGCCAAATCCCCCCTTTGACGCATCCAGTTCTGAAGGTCGGACCAGAAATGGCGTCGATCGGCATAACGAACGAGATCAGCATCGGACAAGCCCACTCCCGTTGCAGTCGCCGACTTCCATTCGTTCGGTCCAGCCACCAGCCGAAAACGGAAACCCGGGCCGGAGTCACCGATCCTGCCCACCTCGATGGCCACCAGGAACAGACGGATACCGCTTGTGCCGTAGGCCTCCGAATACCTGTTCCACTCGTCCGCCACCGCCACGAATTCATCCCTATGAGATTCAGCCACCACTATCACGGCCCGACACTCGAGGCCGACTGCGTAGGCCAACGCTCGGGTCAGGTGATCGTGGTCGGCCTCGCCGTACTGGTTCTCAATCGCCCACTTCGACCCATCGGGATCCTCAGCCAGGATGTCGAGCCTGCGTCCGCCGGACACTTCCACCTCGGTTCTGTCCAGCTCTAACTCACCGATCCCCAGATGCCCGGCCAGGGCTTCCAGGTTGTCGGCCAGCCAAGGCGTAAACTCCTTCGCCTCCCCGGGCCATACATTTCGAATGTCAATCAACGAAAACTCTTGTGGTGAAGGCGGCTGTGTCATGCCGGAGCAGTTTATCTAAGGACCGAGAGCGGTGATAGGCGTCACCTGAATGCCGTCCGGTCGGCGGTAGGCGGCACCGGTGGATGTCACCACCATCAGAGTGGCCAATTCCTCTATCCGGCTTTCGGCCACCTTGTTGCGCAGACGCAGCAAGGACCTGGCCGCCCGGTCCACAACATCCGGCGCAGGGCTCAGCTTGACCTCTACGGCTATCCAAGAGCCGTCGTCACGCTCAATAATGGCGTCTATCTCCAAACCCGTCTCGTCTCGGTAGTGGAACACCTCGGCACCCTCAGGCTGGCTGTAGATACGGAGATCCCGCACCACAAGAGACTCGAACAGCAGCCCCAAAGTCCGGGGGTCGGACAGCAACCGCTGCGGGGATGCCCGGAGCATGGACGCCGCCAGCGAGGGATCTACAAAGTGTCGCTTGGGTGCCTTGCGCAGTGTCGCCCGCGACCGCAGACCTACCGACCAAGTCGGCTGGTCCTCCACAACAAATAATCGATCCAATGCGTCCAGGTAAGCCCCCACCGTGTGACGACCGAGCGGGCGATCGCCCCCCGCATCAGATGCCAGCCTGGAAGTCTTTGCTTCAGTGGCCACATGCCGCGCCAAGGATCGCAACAGCCGTCTCACCGCAGGCGGGTGATGCTGGATTCCACTCACCAGGGGAATATCCAACCGCACAATCTCATTCAGGTAGTCACGCACTGCCGAACGGGCCTGCTCTTCATCCAGGTAGAGACTTCCCGGCCACCCTCCCACGCAGGTAAACGCGGCGATGTCCCGTAGCCCCACATCGGTACGAGGTAAAGCCGAGGCGGTACCACCCTCAAAGAGAGAACTCAACGAGACAGACCCGGAGGAGTGCCCCGTCTCGACCAGCGACATGGGGCGCATCAACACCCGGCTGATTCGGCCCACACCGGTGTGACGGGTGACGTCATCTTGAGGAGATGCCGAACCGGTGAGAACGAACTGCCCCGGTCTGACCCGGTCATCGCACTCCCGGCGCACCAGATTCCAAAGGGGGGACGCATTCTGCCATTCGTCGAGCAGTCGCGGTATGGCCCCTCTCAGAACCGCCGGAGGGTCAGCCGCGGCCAAGAGAAGGGTGGCCGGATCATCCAGGCGGGCCTCGCTTCGTGCAAAGTGCCGCGCCGCCCAAGTCTTGCCACACGCCCGGGGACCCTCGACAAGAACCGCTCCCCGGCGCTGCAGGGCACTCTCGATTGCTTGTTCAGCAACACGGGGCAGATAGCCTGGCATGGTCAGGGTCATGGTGTCAGGATCCTCAGGCACCATGTATCTGTTTTGTTCACGGGAATCGAGATACGCGAGAGACAGGGTCGAATAAAATACATTCTAGGAACCAAATATAATACACTTTAGGAATGAAATGCAATACTATTTGGGAATCAATCGTAATCCACTTTAGGAATGGGAAGAGGTCGTGGTTGGCGACCCTTCCACGACAGGAGGGGATCACGGACGGCCCGTCCCGGCCGTGTACCGGAAGGATGTCACATTGGAGCGGGAGAGGTGCACCGGACATCCCCCATGTTGGCCGCCTCTTGGGTGCGTACAATGACTCCGAGTGCGTTACCGGTTGGTTTATGTTGGGCTGGGGCTTCTGATTCTGGCGACCTTGTCGATTTGTTTTGTCTTCGGCCGAGGCGGCGATCCGCTCACCCTGCCTGATCCCCTGGAGAGAGTCCAGCCCAACCCCTATGACGCGGTCCCCCCGCAGAGCAGCTTGGAGATCGACCTGCAGGTGGGCTATGAAGCCCGCATCTACGTGGACGGGTACCCCATACCGGAATCGGAGTTGTCCTTCGCCGAAGGGGTCGGGGTCTACCGGTGGAGACCCAGCAGTCGGAGCCTGATAGCGGATCGATGGGCCGTTGGGGAACACACCATCCGGGTGGAATGGGAGAAGATCTACGGCCTCCCGGACGTGGGCCAGTTCAGCTGGACCTTCAGGGTGCAGTAGCTCCTCCGAAGCGGCGAAGCCTGAGGGAGTTTGCCACCACCGACACGCTGGAAAATGCCATTGCCGCCGCGGCGACCATCGGATTCAGCACCCCGGCCGCGGCCAGCGGAATGGCGGCAACGTTGTAGATGAACGCCCACACCAGGTTCCCCACGATCACCCGATAGGTGCCCCGAGCCAAGGCAAGAGAGGTGGGGACCCCCAGCGGATCACCGCTCATCAGCACCACGTCGCCCGTCTCCACCGCCACGTCGGTCCCCGTCCCGATGGCTATTCCCAGATCTGCCGCCGCCAACGCCACCGCATCGTTGATGCCATCGCCGACAAAGGCCACCACCTGACCCTGTTCCTTCATACGGGCCAACTCCTGCGCCTTCTCGCCCGGAAGGACGCCGGCTTTCACATTCTCGATCCCCAATCTTCCGGCCACCACCGATGCGGACCTGGCGTTGTCACCGGTGAGCAACCCAACCGAGACCTTCATGGCCCGGAGCCGGGAAACGGTCTCCTGGGAGGTGGGACGGATAGAGTCGGAGACCGCCAGCACGCCGCGGACCTCGTCCTCCCAACCTCCGACGAAAACAGTCTTGGCCTGGTCTTCGAGAGTCCCGATCACCTGTCTCTGGGAGTCGGCGGTCTCAAGCCCCGCGTCGGCCAAAAAGTCCGTCTTCCCCACCCACACCCGCACCCCATCCACCACGCCCACCAGGCCCCGGCCCGCCACCGTCTCCACCTCATCGGGCGTTAGGATCTCAACTCCTCGCCCTCGGGCGCCGTCCGCCACCGCCCGCCCGATCGGATGCGTGCTTGCCCCCTCCACCGATCCGACCAGCCTCAAAAAGCTCTCGGGATCCTCTGCGTAGATGTCGGTCAGGGTCATCTCTCCTTCGGTGAGGGTTCCCGTCTTGTCGAAGACCACGGTGTCGACCGACCGGATGCGTTCGAACACCTCGGCGTTCTTGAACAGGACACCCAGTTCCGCACCCCGGCCGCTCCCCGCCATGATGGCGGTGGGAGTGGCCAGACCCAAGGCGCACGGACATGCGATTATCAGAACCGCCACCCCGTTGCGTACCGCCAGCCACAGATCTCCGCCGAAAACCAGCCAGGCCACAAAGGTCCCCACCCCAATCAGGATCGCCACCGGCACGAACACCGACGAGACCCGGTCTGCCAGCCTCTGGATGGGCGGCTTGGATGCCTGCACCTCCTCCACCATCGCCACGATCCGGGAAAGAGCGGTGTCGGCGCCCACTTCAGTCACCCTGAACACGACCCTCCCCGTTTGGTTGATGGTGCCGCAGTACACCGAGTCGCCGACCATCCGGTCCACCGGCACGGACTCCCCGGTGAGCATCGACTCATCCACGGTGGAGTGTCCGCTCGTGATCACGCCGTCGGCAGGGAACTTCTCACCCGCCAGGACGACCGCAGAGTCGCCGACCTCCAAGTCTGCCTGGGGAATCTCCACCTCCACGTTTTCGCGGATCACCCGCACCGAGGCACTGAACCCGAGTTCCACCAGCCTGGCAACCGCCTCGGACGCCCGGTCCTTGGCGCGAGTCTCAAGAAAGCGGCCCATCAGGATCAGCGTGATGATCATCCCGGCCGTCTCGAAGTAGACGGGGCGGCCGTCGAACGCGGCCCAACTCGAGTAGAAGAACGCGGCCAGGGTGCCGACCGACACCAGGGTGTCCATGTTGGATTGCCCCACCCGCGCCCTCCGGTAGGCAATCCGATGGAATTGCCTCCCCCAGACGAAGACCAGGAATGTGGAGAGGACCCATTGGACAGAGAGCCACAGGGGCTCGTGAGGCGTCACCATCGAGATGACCATCAGGGGCGCGGCAAAGAGTGCAGCCGCCAGGAAAGTCCTTCGCTGCTTGCGGGTCTCCTCGCCGTAGGCACCCTCGGAGATCGACCCGGGACCCTCGGGAGGGAGGGGCTCCATCCCATAGCCGATTCCCTTCACATCCTCGAAGAGCGAGGAAAGGTCGGTATCGGGAGCGTAGGTGACCCGGACCTTGGCGCCCATCAGGTTGACCGCCGCCTCCGTGACCTCCTCCCTGTCCAGGAGAGCGCGCTCCACCCGCTGTGCGCAGGAAGCACAGGTCATGCCGCTTACTGCGAAGTCATCCGTCTGAAGAGTCGTCAAAGTGAGTCCGGTTCCAGACGGCTTAGGACCCTAGAGGCCCCATCTCGTATCCGACGTTCCTCACCTCATCGAACATCGACGTGACATCGGTCCCGCGGGCAAAGGTGACCTTAACCCGGCCCGCCTTCAAGTTGACCTTGGCCTTCCTGACCTCCTCCATTTGAAGAAGGGCGCTTTCCACATGGTGAACGCAGGCGCCGCATGTCATGCCACTGACTGAAAAAACATCCTTCTGAAAAGCTGCCACCTTGAGTCCCATTCTAGGAGAGCTCGGGCCGGCTACTAGCCGTCATTTGCGAAGGTTGCATGGCATCGGCCGTCGGTTTGTTCCCCCACTTGACGTGATCCCCTCACAAAGGATGGCCAACACCTTCCACGGTATAAGAGTCAGCCGCTCCCGACAACAAAGTCATGAAGCTAGGGACAGCAACCGGGCGCCGGCATCAGCGCCTACATAAGCAAAGCTCTGCGGTGCTCGGAACCGGTCAGCACTTTGTCGCAGTTGGGCCAGAGGCACCACGGAGGGGAGCCTGACCGGAGTCGACAATAGAAGGGCAACCCCGGTATCTGTCCCCGCAAAATAGGCGCGGAATTCCTCTTGTGCCAGAGAGGTCTGGGGACCGAACCTATGCCACAACGTGGGCAATGGCAACCGATAGACCTCATCAACGACGCATTGGCCGATCAGCGAGCAAGTCGGTGATGATGCATAGACAAGTGCCCTGGTCGGAACCTTGATCCGAGGCTCGACCCGACGCAGTTCAACTGTCTTTTGGCCAGACAGGATCGCCTCGGCAAATCTTGGCTTCAGAGACAGAACCAGCATGCGGTTCGGGTCACACGAGTTGTAGTCTGTCTGATCCTCATTCACTGGTGGACATCCCTTCCCGGTAGAACCTCTCAGCAACCGACTCTTCCACAGGACGCGATGACTGAAAGTATCCGTTTTGAATCATGGGCTCATAAAGTTGGCGGGCTCGTTCTATTGACACTCGGTCAGGAAAGATCTCTGTACGGCTGAACAAAAGGGCCGTGGCAACCGCACGTCCTCCTCGACGGGCCTTCCCTGCCCGCTCAGTAATCTGATCAAGTGTTAATATGCCTCTACGGCCATGTAGTCGATAAAGCCTCTCGGGACTGCCAGTATCGACCGCCTCCATCCAGGACATCGCCCGCATCCCTCCCTCCCTACCTCCTCCGCTAACCCACCAGAGAATACGGCCAGGCACCTCTAATGAGCCTCGTTGCCGCCGGTAATAGACGTTTTCACGGGCTATCGCTACAGATACAGGAGGGCGGAATAGTTCTCGTTGCGCCTCTTCATATCCAAGGATCGCCTTGGCAAACCCTGGCCTAATCGGCACCACATACGAAGGTACAACTCCGGTAAACACCTTACATGGCCAATATCTACCCTCAAACTGGCTAATGAGTGATGGCGTAAGATTCTTTGACTCCAGTTCGAGGGGTAACGGATCACCGTACCCAGTGACAGTTACCCTGGTTTCAGCCGCCCAAGAACCGTTCGCAAACTGAAAGCCTTCATCCTGAAGGGCGCGTTCGATGATATCGTCGATGTGATCAGATATTTCAATCCGCCCACCACCTGCCCTAGCCATGGTGTCGCGTAGGAAGTAAATAATCTGTCGCATCACCGAATAGGAATTACTGCTGGAAGAACGTCTTAGCACGGTTACCTGCATTTTGCCCTCCGTGAGATAATGCGCGGTAAGCGCTAAACCCGTCCCATTCCCATCGGTAAGTTCATGATATTGGGCACTATCGGCGGCACTACCGACCGCGCTTGCCAACTTTTGCCTAAGTTCTATTGGACGCTGACCCACATAGCGGCAATAGCGGCGTAACTCGCGGCGACCCGGAATGCTGTGCAATTGTTCGATTCGAAGTCTGGAGTTAGCAATGAATTGCGGTTGATAATCATCGTCCCCGCTGAGATGCATGATCAGACTTGCAGGTTCCAGGATAGCCAAGCCATACAACTCTTCGACTTCTTCAGAGGACCTGATTAAGCCCTGATCCCGTGTGATCAGATACAGTGCCTCGCCAGCTATCGCTTGGGCTATGATCTGCACATCATCTTGGCCGCTGGTAGCAGCCCTATCCAGCGTCAATACCTTCTCATAGATCGGCTGCCACTCGCTAGACGGGGGGTCCAGAATTCGAAAATTGTGGGCCATAGGTCGGAGATCTGGAAACCTTCCGCCAGAACCCGAGACCTGATCAAGTGTCTTAGAAGTGATCGTCAAATCCACAAGATCTTCAACCCAGTCGCTATCAAGTGCAAGGGAGTCGAGAAACTGGCGTTGCTCCGCAATATCCCGAAATACATCGGTATCCAGCACGACAACAACCCGGCGTTCTCTCTGCTCTGCCCAGTCGAATAGAGACCAATCTGCGATACGCCTCCACCAGTCGGTGAGCAAATACCGGCTTCTCCCCAGCCGCTCACCTCTGGATTCAAAGCCAAGCTTCGGCCAGACAAAGTGCGCGTCGAAGTCATTCCTGCACCGAAGACGGATGCCGGACGAGTTCGGATATCTGGCAACCAGATCCTCGATCAAGGTGCGTGCAACACCCTGTCCTCGGTAGTCCCGGCCAACACACAGATGGGACAACGCGATATCCCCTGTCCGCATGCGTATTCGAAAGAGTATGTAGCCCCGCACCACGCCTCCGGCCACATCGGCCAAGAGTCTCTCTGATGCTGCCGCTTCTCGGAAGACCTGGTAAGGGAGAAACCCAAGTGTCGCCTTGTTCCGATTGCTCAATTCGACAACTTGGCGGTACAGATTTGAATCGGGTTCGACCTCTACAACGTTTCCAGACCCTTCCAAGATCTACCTCCTCATAGTGGGTGTACGACTGGCCTTGATCCTTCCAAGGGATGAGCGGCAAGAAACAGGGGCACTTCAAACACTCTTGACCACTGACATTTCGGCACCGGTGGTGGTGATGATCTTTACTGCGATTCTCCCTGTTTCGGGGGGATCGAAGGGGGCGGAGCGGTTGGAGAGGGTGGCGTTCCAGGATAGTTTGTCCACTGTGGGCCCGAGGGCTTTTTGGAGGCGTTTGATTTGGCGGTCGTTTTGGGCGCCAGGGAAGTGGATGCGGCGGGCGAAGAAGCTGATTCCGTCATGGTCGGTGTCGACCATCCAGCAGGCTACGTCGTCGGGCTTGCCGGAGGAGACGTTTCCGGTGGCGGGGTTGTAGGTGTCGTACCCGAGTAGCTCGACGCACATTTGACCGTCGGGAAGAGTCTCGACTTCCACGTCGGGTTGGCCCACCATCACGAAAGCGTGGTCCGAGGTCGTGTCGCGGAGGTCTCCGACCTGGAGGTCACGGTTCATATTTGCCCGGGCCACCTTGACCCGTCCGATCTGTTCCACGGAGGAATCGGCGTCGAAGGCAAATCCCACCATGATCAGGAGTTCAGTTTCGTGAACCTGCTGAGCCGCCTCGGTGGCCGCGGCTCGGATCATCTCGGCGGTTACGGTTACGTCTTCCGCCGCAACCGACAGGGCAGCCCATTTCTCGGTGACGCCCTCTCCCACCGTGTAGACCACCCGGTGAGAGATGAATCCTTCGGGGCCGGGCCAGGTCTCGATTTCGCGGATATGGATGTCGGCGCCCTTCCTCCCTCCCCTGATGCCCGACTTGAGTAGAGCTTCGGTCGCCCGCTCGACCAGCTTTCCATGGGCGACAGGTTGAGAATGGAGGGAACCCTCGGTATCACCCTCCACCGGGAGGTAGGCGTGGGGAGACTCGCTCTCCACGGTGAAGGGAGAAGAGACCCGGACCACTCCCCTCGACTCATAGGGCCGGTCCACCAGCAAGACGGGCGGCACGTCTTGATCATAAGCAAGGATGGCAGCGCTTACTTTGGGAGTCCGCCGGTACACGAAACCGTGAGCCGGGTCTTCATCGAATCCCTCCGTAGGCTCCAAGGCGGCACCTCCCAACTCCCGTTCACGGGCGGCACCTTCCGGGGAATCAGACAACAGCCAGTAAGGGTGCGTTGCCGTGGCGATCCTCTGGCGGGCGATCGCCACCGCAATAGGCGAGGTGTCGCAGGTGATCCAACGCCGCCCCCACCACTCGGCCGCGAAGGCAGTGGTGGCCCCGCCGCAGGTGGGATCAAAGACCAAATCGCCAGGATCGGTGGTCATCAGGAGAGCGCGTTCTATTACCGAGTTGGCGGTCTGCACCACGTAACGCTTGTCAGAGACCGACATCTGCCGATGCCAGATGTTGTGGATCTTCCGCCCTGGCACCTCGTCCTCATACCACTTCCAACTTAGCTCTCCACCGGGTGCTGCATCCAAACGGTCGAGTTCAGCCATCCGGTCCAGCCCTTCCATTGAAACCGCCCACTGTCTGTGCTGCGGACATGGCCACGCTTTGTCTTTCCACACATAGGGCTCGGAGCGTCCAGTGGTGGAGCGGCCTTGGGAAGTGAGGCGCATACGTCGGTAGAGGAGTGCGCCGGAGGGCAGGTTTGTGTTGGGATTTGCCCGCTCTTCCGCAGTCAGCTTGCGAGTGGTGCCATCGGGAAGCTCCACCATGACATAGCTACTGAAGTGCCCAATTACCCCTCTTCGATCTAAGTGCTCATAAAGTTGGCGATATTTCATCTGCGGCTTGTCCTTGGCATACCACAGCAAGAAGTCAGCCACCGACGGAAGGGTGGCGGCTGAGGACGACCCGGAAGTAGCAAAGGAAATGGTCGACACCCGGTTCTCGTGGCCGAACACCTCGTCGCACACCAAGGCGACCCTG
This sequence comes from Acidimicrobiia bacterium, assembly GCA_965204615.1. Taxonomy (GTDB): domain Bacteria; phylum Actinomycetota; class Acidimicrobiia; order Spongiisociales; family ZC4RG35; genus Bin76. The sequence continues at coordinate 1,018,482 of OZ242000.1, forward strand.
TGCACGTTCTCATCGCCAATCTGGATGAAAATGCTTCCTGAATCACTCAGGAGATCACGGCAAAGAGTCAACTTTTCTCGCATCTGATCGAGATAGCTGTGGATTTCCCTCTCGTACGTGTCTCGGAAGGCGCGCACCGTCCGGGTGTCGTAGGGAATGCCTTTCCGATTCGCAGGGGTCTCCCGGGAGCGGAGCGAGACCTGGAAGTTGGACTTGAATCCGATCCCGTACGGCGGATCGAAGTAGATCATCTGTACCCGGCCCTTCATCGCTTCTCGCTCAAGCAGCGACGCCATCACCCGGGCGGACTCGCCGTGAACGATGCGGTTCTGCCAGCTTCCGGCGTGGCGATACCACTCATAAGCGGCGCTGAGACGGGTGGGAAGACCGTTGAAATCATCGAAGAGCCGGGGAGGCTCGACCCCCGCCTTGAGCGACTCGACGAAGGCGCGGGGATGAATCTTCTCGCGGATGTACAGGGGAGGCGCGGGATAACCGTCGTCTCGGTCCCCTGTCTCACCTCGCTCCCACGCCAAGGCAGGAGGCTCGGAGCGGCGGCGGGTGGGAGCGTAGGGACGCGGGGACTTGTCCTCGGCCGACATCACCGGCTCGGTCTGCTCGGTGGGGAGGTTGGCGCGGGAAGCCGATTTGTAGGTATAGCTTTCCACCTTCCGGTCTCGGCGAGGCATGGTCACGAACCTCCTATTTCGAAAGCAGCCGCGGCCTGCGATATTGCTTTGTCCAGGTCATACCGGGATTGGTCGGGATGGTCCAACTCCACAAAGCACCAGCGACTCAACCAGCGGGGAATCTCGGGTGAATTGGCCACCGCCGGAATCCACCACTCCCGGACATATTGCGCTTTTCGCTCGGACACTTCATCGGGGACGCCCTTGCACTCCACCATGAGATGCACGGCCCGACCTCCCTCCTCTTCGTCGAACAGTCGAACGATGAAGTCTGGTTCGTAATCATGCCAGACACTGTTCCACAGATAGGGGACCGTCCATCCCAACCGGAAATTCCGCGCCCAGGCCGATACGTGCTTGTGGGTGTCGAGGAAACCGGCCACCTCAACTTCGAATGAGGAGTGGCATGCCGCGATGTTCAACTCCGAACGCCTGGTCAGGCGATTATCAGGAAGAGACGTGTCGAAGTCGACTCTTGCGGTGTCCGAAAGAACTTCAAGATCGAAGCTTCCAACCAACCGAGCTCTGCCCGGGTCGAACGAGGAAGCCTTGATGATGGCGTTCGGGACATTCTCCACGTGAGGAGGTTGTAGAAGCAGGCTCTCATCCGAGCACTGTACTTGGGGAGACGCCAACCAATCCTCCGTCGCCCTGACCATGTCTCGGAACAAGGTCCGCCGGCGGAGACCGTTACCTCGCTTGACCATCAACGAAACCGCCGCGGCGGCGGTGGACATCACAGCCTGTTGGCGGCGGCGGGTCGCCACACCCATCACCGTCTCCTCACCGGTAACTCCCGCTGAAAGAGCGACTGTAGGCGATTCGGTCACTTCTACCTTGTACGGTGGAATCAGGGACGGATCGAGTTCAATCCTGGTTTCAGCAGGTTCCAAGAGGTAACCGGTGACCAGCGGAAAGACGATCCTTAGGTCCGAGCGACCGGAGACGCTGTGCACCCTGTAGGGTTGCCGAGGCGGACGGGGCTCGGTCTCGCCACCTGCGGGCATGAAGTCGAAGGGAACGCCGAATACCTCGGCAAACTCGGGGCGCAGCCTTCCCTCGTCGTCGGTGTCGTCGTAGTTGAGTCGTCGCAGAGCTCGACCGGTTACCTGTTCACACAGAAGTTGAGTGGAGAAGGCGCGATATCCCAGGATGTGGGTCACCGTGCGGGTGTCCCATCCCTCGGTGAGCATCGACACCGACACCACACAGCGGATGTGCTCGCCCGGCTCGCCCTTGCGACCCACCGTGTTGAGGACCTGACGGATCACGTCTTTCCAGTCCGCGCCGTTGCTGCTGAATCGTCTCGCCTGGGACTTCACCAGCGTCTGCAACTTGCCGGTGATATTGTCGTCTCGGTCCAGCTTGCTGTGGACCAGAATCGTTCGGACCTCTTCCTCATATCCCGCGCCATCATCCCTGATGTTGGAGAAGTGGAAAAGCTCTCCGGGGATGTACGCCAGGTTCCCCGTGGTTTCCTCTGTGTATTCATACCCGGCTATGTACTTGAACAGCGCTTCGGCATTGGGCACCGAGTTGGCCACCACGATGAACACCGGAGGCGTGGGAATCCCGTTCTCTCGCCACTTCTCGAAAGTCTGCTCGTAGTGCCGGTAGAGAGCGTCCATCGCCGCTCCGAGAGTGGGCGGAACCTGATCGGGTTTCACCGTCTTCCGTCCGGAGTGTTTGTAGATCGAGCGCCACACCACCTCGTTCATCACCGTGTCGTCGTCAAGGGGCAGGCGGGGAATCTTTACCAGACCCGATTCGATGGCGTCCATGAGCGGGAAATCGGAAAGCACCCACGGGAAAATCCTGGAACCCGTCTTCCAGTGGGTGGCGCTGATGAACATCGGGGTGGCGGAGAGATCGTAGACAGGACCGAGACGGCCGGAATCACGCAGGCTGCGGAGAGCGTTGAACCACACCGCTGCGACCGCGTCGCCCTCCTTGCCCCCGGCGCCGCTACGCCCCTTGGCCGGCAGGTAGCAATGATGGGCTTCATCGTTCAGAACAACCAGTCGGCGCTTCCCCCGAAGGGAACGCAACACCCTGTCGAGCATGGCGGGTGCGTCTTCCCACTCTTCTTCTTGGTCCCCCTCTGCTCGCGCGGAACTCAACAGTTTCCTTGTGTCACCGGCCACACCTGCCAGCAACCGTCGACGCTGAAAGGCCTGGAAATTGACGATGGCAATGTCTATTCCGCGAAGGTCTCTGCGATACTTCTCGGGGATCAATCCCATGTCGCGGTAGATGTTTTCGGGGTGGGAGGGAGAAAGCACCGCCAAACGCTCCCGCACCGTGTGGCCGGGGGTGATCACGAGGAATGAGCGGCTGTACCGGTCACGACGCGATGATCTTGCCGCGTTGACGGCGTGCCAGGCGATGACCATTCCCATCACGGTGGTCTTGCCGGTGCCGGTGGCCATCTTGATAGCCAGCCGCATGATGCCGTCGTTGTGGGAACTGCTCTCTTCTTCGATCCGGCGCCGCAGGGGATGGTCAGCCCGCGTGGTCTCGGTGAACCAGATGATGGTCTCCGCCGCCTCTCGCTGTGCGAAGAACAAAGGCAGGCGGGTTCGCTTCTCCCTCCAGTGGTAGAGCAAATTGCGAGTGGCTTTGGTTACCCTCGGATAGTCACGATCACGCCAGAGGCCCACCTCATGGCGGATGCTGTTGACCAGTTCGTTCAGATTGCCCTCATCCAAGACAAGCTCCCCTTGGACAACCTTCTTACTGGCCTTCGGAACCGGGATCAACCCGATGCTGGGACGCCTCCCCGGGATCACCTCCGGCAACGCACGCCCGGTCTCGTCCAGCCTCCAATGGCGGGCAGGGTGCTCATAGGGGGTGTTGAGCACGGGCTGAGCAATCGGATCAGGCTTACCTTGAATCATGGGGTTTCCAGCAAGGATATAGACCGGGAGTGACAGTCCTGTCCCACTGGGTTCAGCGGTCGCTATCGACCATCTCCGAACGGTCGGCCACAACCATGGCGACCGCTATCCTGCCTGGAAGATACGAAGAGGAGGTTCAGCGGGGTGGGCAGTCGGGTGCTATTCGTGGATGATTCGGGAAAACCCGCGGCCAATGACAGTTCGAGGGCGGTCGTCATCGGGGGTTTCTCAATAGGAGCAGACAACGTTCCGGTACTGAGCCGCAGGATCATCGGTGCCAAGGGTAGGTTCTACCGGTCATGTGGCAACCCCTCGGAATGGGAGGTCAAGGCAACCCGGACAATTACGCCAAATCCCTGGAAACGTCGCAAGAACCGCAACTTTGTATCAGAAGTGGTGCGCATCCTCGGACAGTTCAACTGCACCGTTTACGCGGCGAGCATCGACAAGAGCCGCATGCACCACCAGATGGATCTCAGGACGACCATGCCCCTACTGCTGCAGGCCCTTGTGGAGCACTTCGCGGTGGAGTGCACCTATCACGACGAAATAGGTCTCGTTGTCTCAGATTGGTCGAACCATCACCTCGATGCCCACGCCAGCCGTTGCGTGGCCAGCTTTGTAGCGTCACCGGCGCGGAGGTTGCCTTTGCATCCCAGCCTTTACTACGCGAACTCGTTGACCACCCAGCCGATTCAGGTCGCTGACCTGGTAGCTTCTGTCAAACGCCGCGTGGTTGAGGGAGATGTCCGCCTTTACCAACTCGACAATGATCTGGCGCGCATCCGTACCCTTTCAGACGCGACAGTCGCCACTACGCACGCTGGACGCATTTACAGAAACCACATCTCGCTGTTCTAGAGAGACTCCGACATGCCGTTTGCGACTACGGCGGATCTGAATTAACATTGGCATTAGCCTGTCGGTCCGGCTAGTAGGCGTTGGCCGAATGTAGCCGACATACCGCGGCGATGGGACCCCGGAACGCACGGGGTCCCTTTTTTTGGTGGACAAACCGGGCCAGAATAAGGCCGATAGGCCGATAATTTGGTGTAACAGGTTCCATGCTTTACCTCGACCACGCCGCTACCACTCCGATCCGCCCCCAGGTATGGGAGGCGATCTCCTCGTTGGCCGAACGCGGGTGGGGTAACCCGACCGGCTTTCACTTCCCCGCCCGCTCTGCGAAGAACGCCTTGGAGGAAGCGCGGGAGAGGGTGGCGGAGGTGTTGGGATCCCGTCCCTTAGAGGTGGTGTTCACCAGCGGCGGCACGGAGTCGGACAATCTGGCAGTCAAGGGAGCAGCGCTTGCGGGAGGTAGACGGGGAGGAGTGGTTATTTCCGCGGTCGAGCACGAGGCGGTGCTGAATGCGGCTCGCTTCCTTGAGGCGTGGGGTTGCCCGGTGGGGGTGGTGGGCGTGGATTCCGACGGTTTGGTGGACCCCTCGGAAGTAGCGGAGGCCGTGACTCCGAGGACCGCGGTCGTCTCCGTCATGGCGGCGAACAACGAGACCGGCGCCAGCCAACCGATACGGAAGATCGCAGAGGCGGTGCGGGACCGGGGAGGGCCAAACGCGCTGGTCCATACCGATGCCGTGCAATCATTCGTTTCCGATGAGCTCAGAGTGGATGAACTGGGAGTGGACCTCTTGACCTTGGCCGGCCACAAATTCGGTGGACCGACGGGTGTGGGCGTTCTGTTTGTGCGGGAGGCAGCCAATCTGGAACCGGTCTTGCATGGAGGAGGGCAAGAGTTGGGCCGGCGCTCCGGCACGCACCACGTCCTGGGAGCGGTGGGTATGGCTACGGCCATGGAACTGGCAGCTTCGGACCGGGCTCGTTTCGACAGGGACGTGCGGGAAGCCAGACGCAGGTTCGAGAAGGCTCTGTGCGAGAAGGTGCCCCGCTTGCTGATCACCTCGCACTCCGCCCGCACCGTTCATCACTCCCATCTGCGATTCCCGGGCGTGGCCAACCAGACCCTCCTTGTCCGTCTCGATAGGTTGGGCCTGGCTGCCTCGGCCGGCTCTTCATGCCAGTCCGGAGCGGCGAAAGTGTCCCATGTCCTTTCGGCAATGGGCATCGGCGACGCCGAAGCCCGTTCCAGCGTCCGTTTCTCGTTCGGATGGACTACTCGTCCCTCCGACGGCGACCGTGCTGCGGATCTGGTCCTGCAAGCCTTGGAGGGCCTGCTGTGAGAGTGTTGGTCGCCATGAGCGGAGGCGTGGACTCGTCGGTGGCCGCCGCTTTGATGGCGACCGAAGGCCACGAGGTGACCGGGGTGACACTCAAGTTGTGGCAGGGTCCGGACGGCGAGGCGCCCACCCACGGGTGCTGCACGGTCTCCGACTCCGAGGACGCCCGCCGGGTCGCCGCCGGGCTGGACATTCCCTATTACGTCTTCGACTACACCGACGACTTCGCCTCGGCGGTGGTGAACCCGTTCGTGGACTCCTATCGCAACGGGCGCACGCCCAACCCGTGCGTGGAGTGCAATCGGTCCATCAAATTCTCCATCCTCCTGGAGGAGGCTTCCCGGCTGGACTGCGATCTGCTGGTCACCGGCCACTACGCGCGGGTCAGCCACCAGGACGGCCGGTGGCGGCTCCGACGCGGCGTGGACCACTCGAAGGACCAGTCCTACGTGCTCCACATGCTGGGGCAACACGAACTTGCCCGAACCCGGTTCCCGGTCGGGGAGATGACCAAGACCGAGACCCGCCGGGTCGCTGCCGAACTGGGGCTCCGGAACGCCCAGAAGCGGGACAGCTATGAGATCTGCTTCATTCGGGACGACTACCGGCGATTCATCGCCCAGGCCGCCCCGGAGGCGGTCAGGCCGGGCCGGATCGTCGACACCTCCCGGAAGCAGTTGGGCGAACATGGGGGCGTGGTCAACTTCACCGTGGGCCAGCGACGGGGCCTGGGCCTGGCGGTGGGAGAACCCCGTTACGTGGTGGAGTTGGACGCTCACACCTCCACCGTGGTGATCGGTTCGGCGCGGGACCTCCTGGCGAAGGCCATCGAGGTGGAGAATGTGTCCTGGGTGGATGGAACCCCCCCGCCGGAAGCCCAACCGGAGTGCCTCGTGCAGCTCAGGGTTCATGGCGAACCTGTGAGAGCCTCGGTGGCTTCTTCCGATGCCGGCCCGGACCGATCCACGGTCACCTTCCGCGAACCCCAACGGTCGGCGGCGCCCGGCCAGGCCGCTGTCTTCTACCGGGGCGATGAGGTACTGGGCGGTGGAACCATCGCCAGGCTGCTGAGATGAGTGACGCCTCCCGCCGCGTGGAGGAGCTTCGAGCGGAGATCCGCCGGTATGACCACCACTATTACATATTGGATGATCCCCTGATAGACGACGCCGGCTACGACGAAGTGTGGCGAGATTTGGTACGGCTCGAGGAGGAGCATCCCGAGCTGATCACCGTGGACTCCCCCACCCAGCGGGTTGGGGCTCCGGTATCCGAGTTGTTCTCACCGGTGCAGCACCTCCGGCCTCTCTTCTCGCTGGACAACGCCGTGTCCCCGGATGAACTCCAAGCGTGGGAGGAGAGGCTGGAACGGATGCTGGGCCGCAGGCCCGAGGGCTATGTGTGCGAGCCCAAGGTCGACGGCCTGGCGGTGGTGCTGACCTACCGTGACGGGTCCCTGTCCGTGGCCGCCACCCGCGGCAGCGGGGAGGTGGGAGAAGACATCACCGCCAACCTGCGGACCCTCCCGTCGGTCCCCCTGCGACTGCTGGGGGACGCCCCGTCGCTGTTGGAGGTGCGAGGCGAGGTGTACATGACGCTCGACGGGTTCGACGAACTCAATCGCCGCCGTCGGGAAGCCGAGCAGTCCACTTTCGCCAACGCCCGCAACGCCGCAGCCGGATCGGTCCGCCAGAAGGATCCCACGGTGACCGCCTCGCGGGCCCTGGAGATATGGGTGTACCAGGCAGGGGTGCTGGAAGGGGGCCCTTCTTTCCAGCGCCATTCGGAGGTCCTGGACTACCTGCAGTCCCTGGGACTGCGGGTAAACCCCCGGTCGATCTCCGCTCCCGGCCTGGAGGAAGTGAACGACTATGTGAAGGAGATGCTTGACCATCACCACCGTCTCCCCTACCAGACCGACGGCGTGGTGATCAAGGTGGACAGCCTTGCCGACCAGGACGAACTGGGCGCCACCGCCCGGGCGCCCCGTTGGGCGGTGGCCTACAAGTTCCCCCCCGAAGAACGGGTGACCACCCTCCGGGGGATCCAGATCAACATCGGGCGCACCGGGGCAGCCACTCCCTTCGCAGTGCTGGAACCGGTGTTCGTGGGAGGCGCCAACGTGAGCATGGCCACCCTCCACAACGAAGACCAGGTGCGTCACAAGGATGTGAGAGTGGGCGACCGGGTGGTGGTGCGACGGGCGGGAGACGTGATACCCGAGGTGGTTGGACCGGTGCCGACGCCGGGAAAGGACCGGGCGCCGCCGTGGGAGATGCCCAGGGAGTGCCCGTTCTGCCAGAGCCCGATCGAGCGTCCCGAGGGTGAGGCGGTTGCCCGCTGTACGAGGGGTCTGACCTGTCCCAGCCGGCTCCGGGAGTGGCTGTTCCACTTCTCCTCGCGGGGCGGGATGGACATCGAGGGACTGGGCTACAAGACCGTGGACTCCCTGCTCCGGGACGGCACCATCGGTGGCCCGGCGGACGTCTTCTTCCTCGGCGCCGAACACTTCGAAGAGCGAGAAGGCTGGAAGGACAAGTCGATCCGGAACCTCCTGGAGGGGATCGAGGCTGCCCGCCGCCGTCCACTGTGGAGGCTGCTGGTGGCGCTGGGGATCCGCCATGTCGGCCCGGGGGGAGCAAGACTCATCACCGCCCGCTACCGGTCGATGGACCGGATCGCCGCCGCGACAGAAGAGGACCTGGCCGCCATCGACGGCATCGGAGAGACCATCGCCGGTTCGGTCAGAGCGTGGATGGACGAACCCGACAACCGGGAACTGCTGGCCAGACTGGGCGAAGGCGGAGTGAGCCTGGCCGACCCCGAGCCGGAGACGGAGATCCCCCAAGTCCTGGAGGGATGGACGCTGGTGGTCACCGGCGGGCTGGAGTCGATGAACCGCGAGGGCGTGCAGCAGGCCATCACCTCCCGGGGCGGCCGGTCCGTTTCGTCGGTCTCCTCGAAAACCTCGGCTCTGGTTGTCGGTGCTTCTCCCGGCGCCTCCAAGCTGGCCAAGGCCGAGCAACTGGGTACCCCGATCCTTACCGAAGATGAGTTCCTGTCGCTGCTGGAGCATGGTCCTGAGGGGATACTTCCCGACAGCCCCTAGACCAGGCCGCACCACCGGATCGGCCATCTTCCAGGTATAAATCCATAACCGTTGTTATATTCGAAGCATGGAGCGCCTCACTTACCGCCGATCCCGAGGGGCGGGAAGTCGGAGGCTCCGGCGAGGCGTTCTCCCATCGCTGACCCTGGTTCTCGTGTTGTTAGTCGCCGCCTGCGGAGGCGACGACGAGTCGGCATCGGACGCAGCGGCCACGACCGCGGCCCCAGCCACCACGGCAGCAGCATTGGAACCCGTTGCTGAGCAGGCGATGGACGCGGAGGAGACCGCGATGGCGGCCGAGGCGACCCTGGAAGAGGCACAAATGGCTCTGGAGGAGGCTGAAGCGGCGGCCGCGGAAGCCGGTGACCAGGAAGCCCAGGCAGCGCTGGCCGCAGCCGAGGCTGAGGCCGAAGCGGCGATGGCAGCCGAGGAGGCGATGGACATGGAGGCGGAAGGGGAGGCTGAAGCGTTGGCGGAGGACGACGCCAGTTCCGTTGATGACGGCGCCTCGGAAGGTGGGGTCGTGGAATTGTCGACCGTCAACTCCCCGGCCGCATTCGGACGGGATGTCATCTACCGGGCCTGGGTCTCCGTGGAAGCGCCGGACGTGGCGGCCGCCACCAACCAGGCCATATCAATCGTCCAGGGCCTGGGCGGGTTCGTGTTCGGGCAGCAGACTCGATCCCGGCCGTCGGCCTACTCAGAGATAGTGTTCAAAGTGCTGCCGGAGGACTTCTCGGTTGCGCTGTCAAGGCTCTCCCAGATAGGTGAACTGGTGGACCAGCAGATCAGCGCCGACGACGTGACGGAGCGGATCGTCGACATCCAAAGCCGGATCGCCACCGCAGAAGCCAGCGTGAGCCGGTTGCGGAGCTTCCTGGAGACCGCCACCAACCTGGAGAACGTGGCCTTCTACGAGCGAGAACTCCTGGTCAGGGAGACCGACCTGGAGAGGCTGCGTGGCCAGGTGCGCACCCTGCAGGACCAGGTTGCGCTGGCAACCATCACCCTGGCGATCAGCCAGTTGCCCGAGCGGCCCGTCATTCTTCCCAACACCGGGCTTTCCGTCACGGCTTGGGCATCCACCGGAAACGAGGACCCCTGCCTGGGCGCCAAGGACCTCACGGTGGAACGCGACGACACGGTCCACTTCTGCGTGGAAGTGGCCAACGTGGGAGAGGTCACCCTCACCGACATCGGACTCTCTTCGGACATCCTGCCCCTGGACACCAACCCCTTCGTGTTGGAACGGGGGAGCTTCGAGCGGATCGAACCGGGCCAGTTCCTCACCGCCACCCTTACCGAAGATGTGGTCAAGGGTCGCCTCGCCGATCGGATTGCAACTCGCGGGCTCTCCATCCGGATCGAATCCACCGCTTCACCGGAGGGTCTGGAAGGGGTTCCGGGCATCATATCAGACACGGCCCGCGTAGTCGTGACTTCCCACAGGGTGATTCCCGACATCGGAGTGCTGGTGCACACCTGGGTGTCCACCGATGATGACGACCCGTGCCTCGGCGCCAGGACCGTCACGGTCGAGCCTGACGACGGCGTCGTGAACCTGTGCGTGTTCGTCGGAAACCCCGGCGATGTCCCCATCACCGACATACAAATCCAGTCGGCGGCGCTGGACCTGGAGGACAACCCACTGGTCCTCGAACACGGTAGTTTCGAGCGGATAGAGCCCCAGCAGTTCCTCACCGCCACTCTCACCGAGCGGGTCGCCAAGGGACGCTTCAACGGACGGGTCGCCACCAGGGGTCTTGACGTCGAGGTCACCTCGGTCGCCACCCCCGTGGACACCGACGGCACACCGCTCGAAACGGTCTCCGACACCAGCGGCTTCTCGGTTTTGGCCCGGGAGGTGCTTCCCAACACCCGCATGCAGGTCACCGCCTGGGCCTCCGGTGACGACGACGATCCCTGCCTGGGCTCCCGCAACATCTCCCTGGAGCCCGAGGACGACCGGGTGAACTTCTGCCTGGAGATCGGCAATCTGGGCGACACGGATCTCACCGACATCAGGATCCGATCCCACAGCCTCCCCTTGGACGAGAATCTCTTCGCTCCCGACCACGGGAGCTTCGAGAGGATAGAACCCGGGGAGTTCCTGACCGCCACCCTCACCGAGTCCGTGGAGAATGGGCGCATGGCGGGTCGGCTCGCCGTCCGGGGCGTCGAAGTAGAGATCGCGGTCACCGCCACGCCGGTTGACGCAGAGGGCGTCGTTTTGGATGACACCTCTGCCTCCACCGGGGTCACGGTGCATGTGGAGGCGAGTCAGAGAGGCGATGGCACACCTTCCGGATTCGGCGACGCCCTGGATGCCAGCGCGGACGCGCTGGTCGCCGTCCTGGGCGGACTGGCGGTGGTGCTCGGCGTTCTTATCCCGTTCCTGCCCTTCATCGCCATCGTCGTGGCCATCCTCTGGTGGAGACGCCGCCGCAAGCGCCGCACAATGACACCAGCACCGGTGGAACCGGGGATGGCCGAGTCAGCGGTAGAGGCCGAGGATGCCAACTAGCCGGTAACAGGCCGGTCAGCCCACCACCAGCGAAACCAGTTCTCTGACCGGATAGTCCTGGGTGGAAGAGGTGTTGGGGATGTTCAGAGTCCTCCTGCTTCCTGCCAGCGTGAACCAGCCCGACCATACGAAAGAGGTTGCTATCTCATAGGGGCCGGTCTGTGCCCGGCATCTGGGGCCGTCCTCCTCGCAGCTTTTGGTCTGGTAGGTGTGGGTCGCCACGCCGTCCGGATAGCCCGTCAATCGGGAATGGAGTCTTTCGTCGAACACTCGCGCGGGACCATCGTCCCAGTCGATCCTCACTTGCCGTACTCTTACCTCCGCCCGGAGCGATCTCCCCGTGTACGGGGAAGTCGAGGAGTACGTCCAGGGAGCGGGGGTCCTCAATGCGGCGAAGGTCTCAATGCCGACCAGGCCGCGGGGGAACGGAGGATCGAAAGTAGCCCGGGGAGTCTGATGGACGTAACCCCCGATCTCGCTCCAGACAAAACCCTCGATCTCCTCCCTTTCCACCCCCGTCCAGGAACAGGGACGGGCTGTCCCCACCACCCTGTGCCCACCCGATCTCCCGTCGGGAGACCAGCCATAGGTCAGGTCACCGTTTTCTGCGATTTCCACGAACACCCATAGGCTGGGTTTGGTCCCCATATAGAAGCATCCGTTGGAGCTGATTTGCACATGGAGCCTTCCAAAAGGGGGTCTGTAGTCGGAGTCCCGGTCTTCGGTGTGGATACAAGAGGTCACGGGATGGACCTCGTCTGTTTCCTGATCGACATCCACGCTGACGGTGCACACTCCCTCCGAATGGGTAGGCGGGGCAGCCAGGACAGAGAGTGTCGGAACCAATCCCGAGACCACCGCCAACATCCAGCACCCCCATTTCCTGAGAGCCCTCCTCAAGGCGCCGCTGTCTTCAAGCATGACCGTCTCCCCACCTGGACCCGGGGTCGTCTGTGTGCGTAGGGACAACCCACGGGGAGAAGGCAGGGGTGGCGGATGTCCACTCCGGACCCGATAGATAGTCCGGACTCCTGCATCCACCCGCCACCAGGGCCGACGGGCCTCCTGCTTTCAACGTGGTCGCCGGCTCACTTGCCCCTGCCTTCATTGCCCCTCCTTCTTCCGGTGGCGACATGAAAAGCTACCTACCCGGCGGCGCCGCGGTCAATCAGTACAGGTGTGTTGTGTCGCGACCTTCCAGGTTAAATCGCGAAGATGCGCAGACTGCGATCCGGCCCTTCAGATGGGGTTAGCCACCCGCCATCCGCGAGGCCAGCTCCACCAGGGTGCGCACCCCGAACCCGGTGGCCCCAGCCGACAGGTAGTGCCTGGCATTCTTTGTCTTGGCCGGCCCCGGTATGTCGAGATGCGCCCAGGGAACATCGGCCGTGAATTCCTTGAGCACCAGAGCGGCGGTGATCCCCCCACCCCATCGGCCTCCCGTGTTCTTCATGTCCGCCACCGGCGAGTCGAGCAACCTGCGGTACTCCGCGGGGAGGGGAAGCGGCCAGACCTTCTCCCCCGCAGCCTCCGCCGCCTCGGCCACCATCCTCCTGGCATCCTCGGATCCGTACAGTCCGGCGTACCTGAGACCGACCGCCACCGCGGTGGCGCCGGTCAGCGTCGCCACGTCCACCAACAGGTCCGGTGATCCCTCCACGCCCAGGCTCAGGGCATCCGCCAGCACCAGGCGACCCTCGGCATCGGTGTTCACCACCTCCACCGTCTTCCCGTTGCGGGCGGTGAACACGTCTCCCGGACGGGATGCCCGGCCGCCCGGCATGTTCTCGGCCAGAGCGGCAAGCACCTCCACCTTCACCCCCAGTCCCAACCGGCTGATCGCCACACCGGCCCCCGCCACCGCTGCGGCTCCCGCCATGTCGACCTTCATCAACTCCTGGCTCTTGGGCGGCTTGAGGGAGAGGCCGCCGGAGTCGAAGGTGATCCCCTTCCCGGCCAGAGTCAGCCGGGGACCTTCCCCCGGCCCGATCAGGCGGACCAGACGGGGAGGGCGATGCGACCCCCGTCCCACCGACATGATCCCTCCCATCCCCTCGGCCACGAGCCTCTCCTCATCCCAGATCTCGACCGTCATTCCCGCCTCGGTCGCCATGGCGGCCATCAGGGCGGCCAGGTCGGCGGGACCCTGGTCCTGGGGAGGCTGGTTGACCCAGTCCCGCGCGGCGTACACCGACTCGGCTATTACCCGGCATCGCTCCACCGTATCGGCCCAATCGGAGGGGACCGGAGCGGCCAATCCCACCTCCGGCACGGGTCGCTCCGACCGCTTGCTCCGGTAGTCCTCGTACCGATAACCGGCCAGGAGCGATCCGTCAACAGTGGCGGCCAGCGCGCCGGGCGTCGATAGTTGATGAAGGGTGGTGACCAGCCTCCCGACCCGGGGCGCCGCCCTGAAGCCGGCGCCTGCGGCCCGGCGAATCGTCTCGTGATCGGGATCGTCACCCACACCGACCATCACAACCCAGCTATACGGGATCCCACCTCCGGTGGGGACCACCGCCACCTCATCCGGCTCACCCGAGAAACCCACTCCCTCCAGGTGCTCGCCAACCCACGAGCCCAATCGATCCAACACGTATCCGGCGCCCGGCCCCGGCGCCCGGTCGGCCCCCATCGGGACCACCAGAGCCGGCGCCTCACCCTCGGAAGCCGCCGCGGCCAAACCGATATCGGGAAGTCTTGTCATGTCCCTAACCCTAGCCGCGACCCCCGGGAGGCGTCCCCGGGACCGGAGAGGCTCAACCGCCCGCCATGCGTGAGGCGAGCGCCACCAGGGTCCGCACGCCGAACCCGGTGCCGCCCTCCGCTATGTAGTGCTCTTTCTTGGCGGATCTGGCCGGCCCGGCCACATCCAGATGCGCCCAGGGAACGTCGGCGGTGAACTCCTGGAGCACCAGCCCGGCGATGATCGCTCCACCCCACTGACCCCCCACATTCTTCATGTCGGCTATCGGCGAGTCGATCAGCTTGCGGTACTCCGCGGGCAGGGGAAGCGGCCAGACCTTCTCTCCTGCCGCCTCGGCCGCGTCGGCCACCATGCTCCTCCCATCCTCGGTTCCGAAGAGCCCGGCGATCTCGAGGCCGAGCGCCACCTTGCAGGCGCCGGTCAGGGTCGCCAGGTCAACCATCAGGTCCGGAGATCCCTCCGCACCGAGAGTCAGGGCGTCCGCCAGGACCAGCCGGCCCTCGGCATCGGTGTTCAGCACCTCCACGGTCTTGCCGTTGCGGGCACGGAACACATCCCCGGGTCGGGATGCGCTCCCCCCCGGCATGTTCTCGGCAATAGCGGCGATCACCTCGACTCGCACACCCAGACCCAGCCGGCTGATCGCCACCCCCGCCGCGGCAGCGGCGGCCGCACCAGCCATGTCCGTCTTCATGCCCTCCATCATGGTGGGAGACTTGAGGGACAGCCCCCCCGAGTCGAATGTGATGCCCTTCCCCACCAGGGTCAGGCGAGGACCATCCTCCGGACCGATCAAGCGGACCAGGCGGGGCGGCCGATGAGATCCCCGTCCCACCGAGAGGATCCCGCCCATCCTCTCTTCCGCAAGCTTGTTCTCATCCCAGATCTCCACTGCCATCCCCGCCCGGGTCGCCTCTTCCGATATCTGCGCCGCCAGGTCGGCGGGTCCCTGGTCGAGCCCGGTCTGGTTCACCCAGTCCCGAACGGCGGCCACCGCCTCGGCCACGATGCGGGCCCGACCGGCCGCATCGGCCCAGTCCGGCGGCAGCGGGGAAGCCAGCAGCACCTCCGCCAATGGCCGGTCCGACGGCTCGCTCCGATAATTCTCGTACCGGTAGCCGGCCAGGAGAGCCCCCTCCACGGTGGCGGCCAAGGCCCCGGGTGTGTCCACCTGATGAAGGGTGGTGACCAGGCTCCCGGCCCGGGGCGCCGCCCGATAGGCGGTGGCCGAGGCCCTGCGTACCGTCTCGTGGTCGGGATCATCACCCACGCCCACCATCACAACCCAGTTATACGGGAGCCCACCCCCGGTGGGGACCACGGCCACATCCCCCGGGTTACCCGAGAAACCAACGCCCTCCAGGTGCTCGCCAACCCACGAGCCCAATCGATCCAACACGTACTCGGCGCCCGGCCCCGGCGCCCGGTCGGCCCCCATGGGGACCACCAAAACCGGCGCCTCACCTTCGTGAAGCGCCGCGGCCGAACCAATATTCGGAAGTCCTGTCATTTGCCTAACCCTACCGCCCTCCCCCCGGCATTGCCATCACCTAGGAATAAATGACGCCCCTGAGTACGCGTCGCAGGGGACGCCAGACCAGAGCGGCGAGAGCGGTCATAACCCCAGTCATCAGGAACATGGACCGAGGACCTACCACGCCGGTGACGAACGAGGCCAGGGGCGGCGCTATCACCTGCGCCACCCGGGCTCCCGCCACCCAGGTGAGCACCACCACCCCCCGGTAGGCGGGAGAAGACGAGGCAATGGTATCGCGCTGTGCCAGGGTGATCACCAGCCCGTACCCCGCCCCGGTGAGCGCCAGGCCCGCCGAGACCATCAGCGGGAATCCCGCTCCCAGCACCGTGAACAACCCGATTGACATCAGCCAGATTCCGGCGCTCAACACCCGACCCGAGATCCTCCCCGAGATCACCCGAACCACCCCCAGCGCGGAGACCATCGCCCCCAACAGAAAGGCCGACACCACCAAGCCCCGCCCGGTGCTGGCGGTGCCGAACACCTCGTCGAGCATCAGCGGGACCGCGGTCAGGACCGCCCCCTGAAAGACGATCACTCCCATGCCAGTCACCACCACCAGGCCCAGGAAGTCAAAGCCGGTCCCTCGGCGGCGCAGGTCCTCCCGGGCCGCCCGGACATGGCGCAGCGGGGACGAGGCCGTCTCCTTCGGCTGGCCGACCGCAAGGCGGTAGGCCCAGATGGCTACCGGCGCCCCCGCCAGATAGAGGAGGAAGGGACGGAAGGCGCCGCCCGCCGCCACAATCCCCGATATCACCGGAACAACCAATTGGGTGAGGTACATCACGGCGAGGTTGGTCCCCAGCACTTTCAACCGCTTCCGGTCGTCCTCGAACAACTCCCCGATCAAGGCGACGGCCACCCCCACAATTCCCGAGGTCCCGACCCCCTGCAACATCCGCAACCCGAGCAACATCGGAAAGGAAGTGGCGAGAAAGCCGGCCGATCCGAAGATGGTGAAGATGGTGATACAGATCATGATCACCCTCCTCCCCCCGAAGCGATCGGACAGATAGCCGGCGAAGATCGCCAGGAACAGCCCTGGAACCGCCACCGAGCCCTGCACCCAGCCCACCATCGAGACGGAGACTCCCAGGGCCTCGGCCAACTCCGGGAGGACAGGGGAAACCAGAGAGAGGTGGGTCATGCCCAGGCAGCAGACCGTCATCAGGAGAGCCAGTTGCTCCCTACGGGAAACCGGTCTCATGTCATACCGGAGCGGTGTGGCCGCAGATACTCATCCCCGAAGATGTTGGCTGTGGCTCCCAGGGTGATCATCGTCAACCCGGCCACCAGCGCCGGGGTGATCACCTCATCGGCCCACCACCACGAAGCCAGAAGTCCCACTACCGGAGTGACCATCAAGGTCAGATTGACCGGGACCACCGGGATGTGCCGGAGGACCGACAGGTGCGCCCAGACCACGAACGGACCGGCGAACGTGGATTGGTACACCACCACACCCCACACCAACCAGGTCCATCGGATGTCGGGAATCCCGTCCACAGCCAGGGCTGCAGCCAGTGCCGGGACGCCCCCGGCCAGCATCTGCCACGGCGTGGAGGCCAGGGGGCTCGCCGTCCAGGAGTGTCTCCGGATGTAGACCGAGGTCCATGCCGCCGAAAGGGCCCCACCCATCAACAGCAGGTACCCCCAGATCACCCTGGGCTCGGAGAAGCTCAGCGCCCAGGGCTCCACAACGATCCCTATTCCCATCACCCCGATCACCAGTCCCGCGGTCTGCAACCGGGACATCCGCTCTCCCAGAAAGATGGCAGCCATGGGAACGGCCCACAGCGTGCTGGTCCAAACCATGACCGCGGACCGGCCGGGAGGGAGGATCCGGAGGGCGTAGAAGACAAAGATGAAGATGGCGAAGAGGCGGAAGATCCCCAGAATCGTGACGATCTTCCGGTCCCGAGGGTGAATGGAAGCCCGCCGGCCCACAATGGCGTTCATCCCGAAGCCCACCAGGGCCCCTCCCAGCATGCGGAACGTCATAAGCCACAGGGGTGGCATACTGTCCACGCCTATTGCGATCAGCGGCCAGTTGAAACCGAGGCCCAGCACAATCGCGCCCAGGAAGAAGTAGGGAAGAACCCGAGACGCCGATGCGGGAACTGAGGGGACGTTCACCGGCAAGCTCTCATTTGGTCAAAGATATACAAACCGGCTTGGCCCTCGGCCCCATGCCACAGCTCTTGAGATGCGCGATAGCGTTCTGAACATGATACGATTTGCCGGGTGGACGGGGACTCCGATGCATACACACTGTCGTACGACGTGTGGTTCGTGACCACCGGATGCGATGGTCACACCGCCCTCGCCTACCGGGAACATGATTGGGTGAAAGTGCCAACCGTTGAATGTGCCAACGACTCGAAAGGACTGCTACTTCACGACCTACCCCCTCACACCTCCCGGTCTGCCCACCAGTGCGGGCAGACCGAAACCATGGAGGACGACTGATAGGCTACCTCGTGCTATTCATCATACTCATCCTGGTCACATTCATGGAGAACTGACCTATGGCAGAGCAAGGCATGAACCGGTCCGACGAGGGCATCCGCAAAGACGCCATGCACCTCATCTGGCAAGAACTGGCATACACACCCGACCGGCTCCGCGAAGACGCGCGGAAGCAGGTCGAGAATGAGGGCGCGGAGGGCAAGTTCCTGCTCCATTCGTCAGACTGCGAGTGGTGCACCACCCACCTCGACTACCACCAGTACCGCGCCGCGACCATAGACCAGGCCGAAGAGGTGCTCAAGGCGCTCGCCACCGCCTGGTCCCCACCCTCCCCGACTACTAAAAAGGAGCGCAAATATGCGTAAGACAATGGCGGCGTTGGCCGTCCTAGCAGCGTTCGGAAGTGGCGGACTGCTAATAGCCCTGACCGCCTTCCCTGATGTGCCGGATGACCACCCGCACAGGGCCGCCATTGAGTGGTCCCAGCAGGTGGGAGCCTTCCAAGGGTACGAGGACGGTACCTTTAAGCCGGACCTGACGATCACGGCGGAGCAGGCAACTACCGTGTTCGGACGGGTCTATCCCAACGGCGTAACGCGGGCGGAGTTCGCTGCACTTCTCTACGCGGGCCGCGATCTACTGTCAGGAGACAGCACGACCACCACGACAACGACTACCCCCACTACGACGACTCTGCCCGTGACGGATCAGGGCTATACCTTGACCTCTTGCAGGGAGGCTGGTGGGACGCTGGGTGATTTGCTCGGGGTGGGGGCAGATGGGTGGAATCGCTATGACTGCACGGACATACCTGTTCCCGTAGAGGCCGGGCTCGTCAAGGGTGCGTGCAGGCTTAGGCTGACTCTCGACCCTACCGATGAGACATTCCTCGGCCTTGACGCTGATGGGAATGAGCGTTACGACTGCGTTCCGCATACCCACTGGCGGGTCGAGAGTAGGACCGACCCATTTACGGACGAGGAGACCCTTACCGCTAGTTTCCGCTCCGGCTATAGGGGGGATAGCATCCACATCGCTTGCTTGCCGGACGGCAAACTGCACGCAGCGATTTGGTATACGAACTGGCCCTACGACAACCACCTGATCGGGTGGCTGAAGGTAACGTATCGCGTAGGCAAACAGGCGGCTGTCTCCTCGACGGGCTGGGGCTATTACTCCGATCTTGAAGGAGCCTGGACCACCGCAAGGGCGAAGGCATTGCCATTTGCCCGTGCCTTGATAGAGGCGGAGAGCGATGTCTTCGCATGGCGGGTGGAGGAGCAGTCTGGGTCAGACTCCAATAGTTCACCCGATTACTACGCAGGGATTCTCTACGGCGCGGGTGAAGCCATTAGGCAGGTGTTTGACGCTTGTGGGATCTCGCCATGACCTACGAGATCCAGTGGCCCGTCTCGCTTGAAGATCGGGTGCGGGCCCGGCATACATGAAACCATCGGAGACCTAATTACCGAGTCCGACTTGGAGAAGTTGGTCAAAGATGGCATTTCATCAGACATTCTTCGCTGAGAGGTACATCCCTCCTGCCGTTGGCTATGGGCAAGGCACCACCAAACCCCCGGTGATCCAGCAAATCCTCAAAGATTTGCTCCAGAGCAGGTCACCAAGACCATCAAGGAGCGGGTGGAGGAGAACGAGCAGGAAGTGCGGGAGATGAGACCGGGCTGCGAACACTTGATCAGCAGGTGACCACAATCGAGGACACTCGGGACCGCGCGGGAAAACTGCTTTCAGCGGCCACCATTGCAGTCAGCCTCTTTCTCATCGCTTTACAGAATTACCGCGCCGACATTCATGACATCAACGTCCTGGGATATGTCGCGGGAAGCCTGGCAGTGGCAGGTTTTCTGGGCGTCGTTGTAACGACCTTGCTCATCTGGCGACCGGCCAGCCTCCGACTCGTACATGATCCACGCGTCATCATTGGTTACTACATCGAGGGAAATCCACCGAGACGTCTTCCAGAAGTGCATCGCGAACTTTCGATCTGGATGGGAGACCAAGCAGATACGAACCGGAGAGTCCTCAAAAGACAGCTATTGACCTTCACTTGGGGCCTGGCGGGCCTTATGATTGAAGTGACCGGTATGTTTCTTCTACTGGGAGACCTATTTCTTGAGTGAAAGCACAGCAACTCCGTCCGAACGGGAGAGCCACCCCCCACCTCCCGCGGCCAACCCCAAGGATTTGCCCAGGCCGTCTCTGCCAGACCCGAGTATCACAGAGAAGCGCGGGGCATGGGATAACTTCCAGCCACCCGCCACCAATCGTTCCCCTTCAAGTCGGCACACCTAGACCGACATCCGGTGCCAGGCCCTGGCAAGCGAGAGGTGTTCATGCGATTACCCCTGATGGGGGACCGAGTGCCGGGGTGCTGAGTCAAGGACGCACCCTGCTGATGGGGAGTTGCCTCGAAGAGTGGAAGGAGCAGAAGGCATGAGAGCCGCTGCGACCACGGGACCGGGCAGGCTGGAGGTGGTGGATGTCTCTCCACCCCGGGTGGCGACGAGGGTTGTGGTCCGCCTGGAGCGGGCCGGGATATGCGGCACGGATGTCAAGATCCTGGACGGCGCAACGCCGGTCGCCTATCCCCGTGTGCTCGGCCACGAACTGGTGGGAACCGTGGCGCTGGCCCCGCCGGAGGCAAGGATGTCTCCCGGCGCCAGGGTGCTGGTCAATCCGGGGATCAACTGCGACAACTGTTACCTCTGCAGTAGGGACCGACCTCATCTGTGCGGAAACGGGGGCCTTCTGGGAAGGGATCTCGACGGGGTGTTCGCCGAGGCCATAGCACTGGAGGAGCGGTTCCTCCACCCCGTCCCCGACCGGGTCGCATCGGACGAGGCGGGCCTCCTCCAGGTGTTGGGCACGGTGGTCCACTCCCAGCAGACGGTGACCGTGGACCACGACACCGTGGCCGTGGTGATCGGACTGGGTGTGTCCGGCATGCTTCACACCCAACTGCTCTCCGAACGTGGCGCGGGCCGTGTGATAGGCGTCACCCGTTCGGAATGGAAGCTGGAGTTGGCCAAGAGCCTGGGTGCGGAGATCGTGGCCATCCCGGAAGAAGCTGCTGACGTGGTCGCCAAAGCCACATCGGGACGGGGCGCCGATGTGGTGATCGAATCGGTGGGAACGGAGGAGACGGTCGTCCAATCGATCAACCTCGCCGGGCCCGGAGGGGATGTGATCGTCTACGGGACCGTGACCGGCGGGGGAGCCGGGATGCCCTATTACCAGCTCTATTTCAAGGAACTCACCATTCACAATCCGAGGGCCGCCCGACCCCGGGACTACGACGAGGCCATCCGCCTGGCCGCGGCGGGCAGGATCCGTTTGGCGCCCCTGATCACCGCTCGATACCCCTTGGAGGAGATCGCCGCGGCCTTCTCGGCGGCCCGCAGAAGCAACCACCTGAAAGTCCTCCTGACTCCATAGCGGGATCTCTTCGGCTCTCTTGTGTGAGTGCGCGCCGGTATGATCTCTCCCAGTCGAGCAAGGAAGTACATGCGGGAAGCGTTCGGGGTTCTGAGTACGGACTGGAAAGAGGGAATCAACTGGGATGCTGTCCGGAAGTGGCGGTTGGAAAGAGCCCACAAGGCGATGAAACGCCACGGTCTGGGCGCACTGTTGCTCTTCTACGACGAGAACATGCGATATGTCTCGTCGACACTCACCCCGGGATGGAACCGTCTCAAGCCCGGACTCCGCTATGTGGTGCTGATCGAGGACCAGCCGCCGATCGTCTACGAGCAGGGCGACCTGGGGTTCCACCTGGAGGTGCACAACCCCTGGATCCCCAAGGAGAACATCCGCTACTCCTACGCATGGATCAAGGGCGCGGTGGGCCCGGCCTCGGCCCAGCAGGTCCAGAAGTTCACCAAGTCCCTTCTCAACGATCTGGATACGGCCGGCGTCAGGGACAAACCGCTGGGTGTCGACTTCATCGACATCAACCTGATCGGCGCCTTCCAGGAGCATGGAGTCGAGTGGACCGACGGCATGACTCCCATGATGGAGGCCCGCGCCATCAAGAGTCCCGACGAGGTCAAGGCATTCTCGATGGTGGGTTCCATCTGCGACTACGTCCATTACGAGATCACCAACTTCATAAAGCCGGGGATGACGGAGAACCAGGTGGCGGCTTTCGGGTTCGAGAAACTCTATTCGATTCCCGGCATGGAGGATGTGGAGGACGTGATCGTGTCGTCGGGTCCCAACGCCTGGCCCAACTGGCGCAATTTCTCCGACCGGATGATCCGCCCCGGCGAGTTGGTGATAGTCGACCTGGCCGCCCTCACCTGGAACGGTTTCAAGAGTTGCGTGTACCGCACCTACTGCGTGGGCGGGAAGCCCACCGACGAGATGCAGAGCGTGTACGACGAGGCGCACGGATGGCTCTGGGACTCCATAGAGGCCACCCGTCCGGGAGTCAGCACCGCCGATGTCGCCTCCAAGTGGCCGAGCGCCCGGGAAGCGTGGGGATACGCGGAGGAGGACCAGGCGGCGGCCAACCTGTGGGGTCATGGCCTGGGGCTGGCCCAGTACGACCCGCCGGTGATCTCCCGTATCTGGTCCCTTGACCACCCGGTCGAGATCCGGCCCGGGATGACCTTTGCCCTGGAGACCCAGCACGGAAAGCTCCACCGGTTCGGGGTTCGTCTCGAGGAGATGCTGTATGTGACCGACACCGGGATCGAGATGGTCTCCACCTACAAGTCTCACGAGATAATCGTCGTGGACTGACATGGCCGGAGGGGCCCGCCTGGTCTGGCTCGACCAGGCCGACGCACAGAATCCGGCCCTGGTGGGAGCAAAGGCCGGCCTGCTGGCCAGAGGCCGAGCCCGCGGTCTGCCGGTCCTCGACGGTTTCGTGGTGCCCGTCGCAACGTCCCTTCCCGCCCTTCGCAGCGGGGCGGCGTCGCTGGGAGCGAAGGACAACTCGGGCGCCGCCCGCACTGCTGTCTACAACCACCGGCCTCCCCCTCTCCTCTCGACACTGCCCCGGGCCGCCCGGAACCTGGGAGCCTCCCTGGTGGTCCGCTCCTCCAGCCGGGCGGAGACCGAGGGGGTCTGGGCGGGCGCCTTTTCCTCCTATCTGGGCGCCGGCCCGGAGGAGGTGGCGGTGGGAGTGATCGGCTGCTGGGCATCCGTCTTCAATCCCGATACCCTGAAACGGGCCCGACTCGTCGGGATGCAACCTGCCGAGATAGGGATGGCGGTCCTGATCCAGCCCGAGTTGACCATCATCTGCGGCGGAGTGGCCACTCTCGGCGAGGACGGCCGGGTCACGGTCGCCGGGATGGCGGGACACCACGCGCCTCTGGTGGCCGGCTGGGAGAGCGGGGACGTCGCGGTGGTCACCGGCGATGACCGGGTCCAGGCCCCCGGGGGCTCGGCCCTGTCGACGGAACTCGTCCGGAGGGTGGCTCATCTCACCAGACTTACCCACCAGGAGGTCGGCTGTCCCCACATCGAGTGGGCCCAGGCAGGGGACGCAGAGGTCTACCTGCTTCAAGCCCAGCCGAGCGCGGACACACGACCAACCCATCTTCGCCGGGAGGCGCCCAGGGCTTCCGGTAGGACAGACCCGCGACTGGCCGGCATGGTTCGCACGATGCTGCGCTACCCGGGTCCGGTGGGCGAGAGCCTGGTCTGGCCGTGGGCCATCGGCCTGGACGACCTCCCCCCCGTTCGGAGCGCACCCACCACCCAGGGCCCGGCAACTCTCGTCCCCGAGATAAGGGAGAGGGCCGGGATGCTGATCTCACAACGGTGGAGGGAAGGCGAGGTTCCCGAAGAGGCCGCCGGGGCCTGGGAGATGGCTCTTCGGGGCGACGCCTCCACCGGCGGCGAGTGGCTGTCTCGCCCCTCCAGGGTGGACCTCGGGCTGGCGGCAAGGCACCTGGAGAGCCTGGGGCACCTGGCCGCGGTCCTGCAGCAGGCCGGAGAGATCCCCCACCCGGGGTGGCTCTGGTATCTGGATCCCGACTCGCTGGAGACGCCACCTCCCAGGAGAGAGAGCCTCAGCCGCAGAATCGGAGCGGGACGCTGGGAACACCTCCTCTATGGCGTGGTCGCATCCCTGGGAGACACCCTCTCCGGGCACCCGGCCGCCGGAGGATGGGGGGTGGGGCGGCTCAGGCTGATTCGCAACGCGGAGGACGCCGCCCGGTTCTCTCCCCGGGAAGTGATCGCCACGTCCCAGCCGGTCGGCAACATCGCCCCCCTGCTGTGGAACGCCGCCGGCTTGGTCACCGCCGAAGGAAGTCCCGGCGCGCACCTCTTCGAAGTGGCCGAGTGGCTTGCCGTTCCTGCCCTGTGCGGAGTGGACATCGGACAATGGATAGATGACGAAGGAGGGCCGGGAGAGGAAGTGATTGTGGCGTTGGATGGAGATCGGGGCCAGGTAACCCGGCTGCGCTGAAGATCGAACTCCCCCCCATCCCTGCCTCGGGACACCGGGACTCAGGTCACACCGGGTGACAACAGGGAAACCAGTGATTTCCGTCACCGGATCGGGTGTGGCCGGGCATCGTACGGCAGCAACCGGTATGCTCCACTCCGAGGGCTTCCCCAAGAGAGATCTGACACATGCCTGAGAGTGACCAAGTGAGAATTACCCTGGAAGAGGTCCATCGGGTCACCAGGGCGGCGCTAGGAGTCCATGGAGCCTCAGCGGAGAACGCGGACGCAGTAGCCCGGACCATCACCGCAGCCGAGCGGGATGATTGTAAGGCTCACGGTCTTTTCCGGGTGCCTTTCTATGTGAAGGGCCTGGATGACGGCAAAGTCAATGGAACGGCCGTTCCCGAGGTCGAGGAGATCTCCTCCAGTCTGGTCAGAGTCGACGCTCACCGCGGTTACGCCCCTTTGGCCATCCAGGTGGGTATAGAACGGCTGGCTGAAAAGGCGCGGACAAATGGAATTGCCGCCGTGGCCATCGTCAACTGCTATCACGTGGCAGCGCTGTGGCCCGAGGTGGAGTGGTTGGCAGAGCGCGGCTTTGTCTCTTTCGCATTCACCCAGTACATGGCCTTCGTGGCTCCCGCCGGGGGAACCCAACGGGTCTACGGCACCAATCCAATGGCTTTCGGCTGGCCCCGGGAGGGCGCTCCCCCCGTGGTGTTCGACCAGGCTTCCAGCGCCAGTTCCCGGGGAGACCTTCTGCTCCATCACCGTGATGGGAAACCCATACCCCCCGGTTGGGCCATTGACACGGATGGCAACCCCACTTCCGATGCGGCGGAAGGTCTGAAAGGCGCCCAATTGCCGTTCGGAGGGTACAAAGGCGCAGCCCTGGCACTGATGGTCGAACTGCTGGCCGGGGCCCTGATAGGGGCGCCATTCAGTTTCGAGGCCACCGAGACGGACCCCCGGGAAGACATGCCGCCGTTGGGCGGAGAGTTGGTCGTCGCCATCGACCCGGCCCACTTTCACGCAGATCCGCAAGACCCGCTCAGCCACTCGGAAAGGCTGTTCGGCCGGGTGCTGAGCCAGGAAGGGACCCGCTTGCCTTCCGATCGGCGGTACGCGGCCCGGAGGGAGACCATCCCCAACGGGGTACTGGTGCCCGCAGCCTTCTACCGGACGTTGCAGGACATGGCGGCTGGAACAGGTTGACCGTCATTATTTGACCGACCGGCCCGAACGCGCAAAAGAGGTGATCTGAGGACCATCGCCCAGGGTTACCCGCGGGGGCTGATTTTGGAGTCGCAGCGAATACTCCTGAAATCCCCCGAGAGCTCCTGGAAGAACTTCTTGAGCGATCGGAACCTGACGCCTACCGGTCTTCCGTGGTTGGCTGAAGGAGTTTGGGCGGGACGTAAACGCCGTCGCGGATCGTGCGGTCACCAAGCGGTCGGGACAGTTCGATGGTGACCGGCGTGGACGGGTTGCCCTGGCAGGTGACCATCCGGTCGGAGAGCGGGATGGCCGCGAAGGCCACAAGAACCGCGGCCTCGGTCTCCACCACTTGGGGGCCCATCAGAGCCTCACCCATCTCCCGGCCGCTGGCGCAATCCACTTCGGTGACCAACAGTTGAATATTGGTGCTGTGGGAACTGGGAAGCGAGCCTGGATCCAGGCTTACCTCGACCCGGCCGAGTCCTTCGGGAAGCGCCACGGTGGATTCGCAGGGAGGGCCCACACCATACCCACTCAACCGCCACCGGTCGGCGCTGCGCTCGAACTGTGAGTAGCCGAATTCGTCAGGAAGCAGAACCGCGAACGTGGCCTGATCTTCGTCGATGCTGATCACCACCCACGATCCCTGTGCCAGCGGCTCGGGACCGGGAGCGTCAAGTTCGGCGCGCAGGGCCTCTACCGCCGGATGGGTGACGTGGTCGATGGAGGGTGGATCAATCAGTTGCGAGTAGCGCACCGGCGGAATACCTCGGCAGGTAACCAGGGGGTCCTCGACCTCCAGGTCGGGGATCACCCGCAGCGGCCCGCTCGGTGGCTCGGGAGTGTAGAACACCGAAATGCATACGGCCCCCGGGTCCGGCACCAATTCCGCGAGTTCGTCGAGGGTTCCCTCCGGTGGATTCAGCAGATCGATGCTCACCCGGTTCTGGGTAATGGAGACCGTCAGGAACATCGACTCTGCGAAGTCCCGGCCGGCCACGGCGCCTATGACCTGCCCCTGTATCGCCTCCAGTTCGGCCTTGGTGTAGCGCACCTGCACTACGTCGATCATCACATCGTCCGCAGACGGCAACAAAGCCAGGATCGCCTTCCGATGGGCGTCGGGATCATCGGTGAACGCCACCACGACCACGCGGTTATCGCGGTCGATCCACCTCCCACCGTAAGTGGCGGTGTGTTCATCCCGGTAGGAGCCCAGCACCTCCATGATGGCGTCAGGGTTCTGGCGGGCACCAAGGCTCCCTTGCAAACCCGACGCCGCCGTCTCCACGTTCTCGCAATGCTCAAGCCGCAACTCGTCCACCGACGCCTCCGACGCAGCCTCCTCCGAGGACACTGACCCGGCAGTAGCGGTATCAGGCTCGATAGCACAACCGGTGGCCAGCAACATCCCGGCAAGGAACATCACTGTAAACCTGAGATTCATCTTGCCGCCACCCACCGCATCAGGCCGGCCCGAAGCCATCCCGGCACAGATCGCCGCCGACCAGATCCCTGACGGTTGGACTGGTCCGGTCCCAGACTCACCCAACACTCCCAGTACCAAACGACAGACACAAAAGTCGCTTAATGTGTTCCCTGGTCGAAGGTATCTCGAAGGCGCGGATCCAGGACATCGCGTCCTGCATCCCCGAGGGTGTTCAGAGCCCACACGCTGACGAAGATCAGAATGCCGGGGAAGGTCACAAGCCACGGTGTGAGACGGATGTAGCTGTAGCCCACCTGGATGAGCGTTCCCCAGGAGGCAGAGGGCGGCTGCACGCTCAGACCCAGAAAACCCAGCGACGCCTCCGTCAGGATGGCCACCGCCAGGCCGAACGACACCTGGACGATCACCGGCGAAACGATGTTGGGGAGAATCGTCCGGCGCAGCAAGGTGCCGGGTTTCACGCCAAGGGCAGTCGATGAGACAACGTAGAGCCTTTGCTTTTCGACAACCACTGCATTCCGGACCACTCTGATCAGATAGGGCACGGTCATGAGCGCGATGGCGATCATCAAGGTAGCCAGGGATGCGCCGAACAGCGCCACCACCATCAGCCCGATGAGGATTCCCGGGAACCCCAGAAGGGCATCGGTGGTACGCATGATGATGCTGTCCACGATGCCTCCCAGCAACCCGGCCATCATCGCCAGCGGGACGCCGGACACCACGGCCAGCACCTCCGCCGCCACCGCGATACCGAGCGAGATTCGAGCCCCGTGGGCCAGCAGGGTGACCATGTCCCGCCCGGTGTCGTCCGTGCCGAGCCAGAACCGGGTTGACGGACCGCTCAAGGCCGCGTCGGCATGGATTTCCCGAGGGCCGTAGGGGCTGACGAACGGCCATATCAGGGCGAACACCGCGATGAGACCGAGCGTGATGGCGGCAGCCAGCGCCACGCGGTCTCTAGTCAGCATGGTCTTCCAGAAGTTCATCTCAACCTCGGATCCAGAACCCGGTAGAGCATTTCAACCAGGAAGTTGACCAGCAAGAATGCCGTTACGAAGAGGAGAAGGGCCGCCTGCAGGACCGGGTAGTCCCTTGATGTAACGGCGTTGACCAGGAGCCACCCCAGGCCCGGGAACGCGAAGACCCATTCGATCAGGACGGCGCCCCCCATGAGCGTGCCTGCCTGCAAGCCCACGATTGTTAGAGCGGGCAGCAGGGCATTGCGCAGTGAATGGACCCAGATGACCCGGCGACCCGACAGTCCCTTGGCCCTCGCCACGTCGACGAACTGTTCGGAGAGAACGTCAAGCATGCTCGACCTCACAAACCTCATCGTGGGCGCCGCAAGGGTTATGGCAAGCGTCAGAGCAGGTAGCGCGATGTGCATTGCCCACTCGCCGAGGCCCTCGGTAGGCGAGACGTAACCGGACGCCGGAAAGATCTGGAACTGGATAGCCAGCACCAGAACCAACAGGATTCCCAGCCAGAATTGCGGTATCGCTATTCCAGCGCTGACGAAGCCGGTCAGGAACCGGTCGATCAGACTTCCCCGCCGAAGCGCTGCCATGACACCACCGGGAACCGCGATGAAGACCGACAGGACCAGGGCGACGACCGCCAATTGCACGGAAGGCCAGATCTTCTCGGCTATGACCTGCTCCACCGGTAAACCGTTCACCACGGAGTTGCCAAGTTCCCCTCTCACGATGTCAGACAGCCAGCCTCCGTACTGGACCAGGAGGGGATCGTTGTAACCGAGTCTCTCCCTCGCCGCCTCCATTTCCTCGAATGACACACCCGGCTGACCGCCGTACATGGCAAGAACCGGATCACCCGGCGCCAATCTCATCGCAAAGAAGAGGATGGCCGACGCGATCAGCAGAACGGGGACCGCCTGGAGGAAGCGCTGAAGGGATGCCTTAAGGATTCGTTACCTCCCTTCTAGTTGCCCACAAAGCTACCGTACAACTTGCCGGGCCCATGCGGACGGACGCTTTGCGGCCCGATGTCCTGCCACATCCGTCGAGCGATACTCCACATCTCAGGCTCGTTTTGAGGGACCGTGGCAAGCTGGATACCCACCGGTAGCCCATCTCGATGAATGCGCATGGGAAGGGTCAGGGTCGGGTACTCGACCAGGTTGATCGGTGCGGTGTAGCGGGTCTTCCTGGTCAGTAACGCTTCGACGTTCGACAGGTCGATCGGACTGTTCGCGCCGTCATCCTCCGCGCACCGAGCGAAGGCGCGGGACCATTTCAATGAATACGGTCGTACCGGCGTCACCGGGGTCACGACCGCATGACAGTCACTCAGTTCTTCCGCATATTGCTCCTGAAGTCGAAGCCGGGCGCTCAATGCCCCCGAATACTCCTCCAGCGAGGTCTTGGGTCCATCGGAAAGCAATTGATGTGACGGGGCTGACAGCACCCCTCTGGCTTCGTCCGTCAGATGCGATTCGAGAGCCCGCGAGTATTCGTAGGCGAAGATCTTCCAGATCGCATCCCTGACGTGGCTCCCCAAACCTGGCAGTTGCACACTCACCGTCGAGAAGCCGCAATCATGCGCCCAGGAGCGCACCGCCTCCTGCAGACCGGCATGATCGTCGTCCACTTCCTCACCGTCGAGATCGAGAATCCCGATGCAGGGGGTTCCCAACCCGGAGCGTGAAAGATCGTGGGGACCGTTGCTCCCGTCCATTCCGCCTCCGCCCGGCGATGGAACGGCTTGAGCCAGGAGGTCCATGTCCCGGGTCATGACGCCGATGGCATCGAGAGTGGAAGGACCGGGCCAGATGCCATCCTTGTGCCAGGCCTGATTACCGGACGGTTTGTAGGAGAGGACGCCGCAGAACTCGGCTGGAATGCGGACGGATCCGGCCGCATCGGTCCCCAGGGCCGCACTGGAAAGCCCGGCGGCCACGGCCGCAGCCGAACCGCTGGAGCTGCCTCCGGGGATCAGGGAGTGATCCCATGGGTTCACGACCGGCGGCAACCCGCAGCCCGGAGCGCCGTAGCCGAGTTCGTACATGTTGGTCTTGCCTTTGATCACAAAGCCTCGCCGAACCAGCCACTTGACCCAGGTCCCGGAGACCGTTGCGTCCCGATCGAGCACGGGGACGCCCAGTCCGGCTGCCAGTGGGAAGCCCTCCACGCCGATGTTGTCCTTCACGGCCAGCGGTATGCCCTGGTCCTCGGAACCGTGACATACCGCCACGAAGGCGTTCAACTCCCTGTTGGCCGCGTCGAACTCTCGGCGGTTCCTCGGGTGACCGAGGTTCTCCTCTCTCATGGAAGCAGAGCTCCTTTCGAATTCATGCGTCGCAGGATCGCCTCCCGGCCCTGTTCCAGATGGATACGAATCAATGCGATTGCCCGGTCCTCGTCTCGGCCGCGGTAGGCATCCAGTAACTCCTCGTGGTGCTGCCGATCCCTCCTCAGCCCGGCGACCGGCGCGCCGGCCTGCGTCCACTGATACCGTTCGCAAATGCCCAGCAACCGGTCGTATATCGAGAGCAGGTGGGGCATTCCCGACGGTTCGTACATCGATCTGTGAAACCTGGTGTTGAGCCCTATGAGGGTCAGGCGATCCTCCCTCTCCGTCGCCTCGTGCATCTCGCCCAGCAGGGACTCCAGAAGGCCCATCACGGAGTCG
This sequence comes from Acidimicrobiia bacterium, assembly GCA_965204615.1. GTDB lineage: Bacteria > Actinomycetota > Acidimicrobiia > Spongiisociales > ZC4RG35 > Bin76. The sequence continues at coordinate 1,049,357 of OZ242000.1, forward strand.
TCGGCTCTCCTTATCCCTTCGGCCATGGCTATCGGTTCGATCGCCCTGCGCAGGGAGTACAACTCGTTCACCTCCCCGAGACTCAGGGGCCGCACCCGCATGGACGAGTGGGGCTGAAGGGTGACATATCCCCGCTCGGAGAGCCGTCTCAGCGCCTGACGGATCGGAGTTCGACTGATTCGATAAGTGGACTCGAGGTCCTTTAGGAGGATCCGCTCCCCGCCCTTCAGTTCTCCCGACAGTATTGCTTCACGTATGGTGCTGTAGGCAAAGTCTTCGAGGGTTCTGTACATCGGATCGTTGGATGGCGAGCTTTGTGTCATGGGACGACTCATATCACCACCAAGCTGGCTTGTATGAGGTCTCTGGTGTACTCGGTGTCCGGCTGGGTTAGGACCTTTTCGACCATGCCTGTCTCAATGGTCCTTCCTTCCTTCATTACGATGACTCTGTCGGCGAGCATGTTCATCACCCCCAGGTCGTGAGTGATGAAGACGAAGGCCAGTCCCTCCTGCTCAGCCAGAGAGGCCAAGAGTTCCAGTATCTGCGCCTGGATACTGACATCCAGTGCAGAGACCGGTTCGTCGCATATCAACACCTGAGGTTCGACCGACAAGGCTCGGGCGATCGCCACTCTCTGGCGCTGCCCGCCCGACATCTGGTGTGGATATCGATCAGCGAATGAGGGATCAAGGCCCACCCGCTCCAGCAACCGACCGGCATGGCGCATCGGAGGATCCGGGGATTCGAGGGCGTGCGCTCTCGGACCTTCCATAAGGAGGTCGACAACCTTGCGCCGCGGATTGAGGCTTCCGTAGGGGTCTTGAAAGATGATCTGTGCCCGGCGCCGCATGTCCCTGAGTGCGCTCTTGCCCAAGTCATCGAGATCGGCGCCGAGGATCCGGCGATGGCCCTCGACGACAGCGTTGCCCGGCTCCAGTCTTATCAGGGCGCGAGCGACAGTCGACTTTCCGCTCCCCGACTCTCCCACCACCGCCACGGTCTCTGCCTTCCTCAGTTCGAGGTTGAACTCTCGGACGGCCGGAAGGGATTTCCTTCCATAGGAGAAGACGTGCCCTTCCCGGTAAGAGACGGACAACCCCGTTGCCCTGACAATGACCTCGTCCCTGTCATCGGGGGCCTCTCCACTCTCGGGTTCGGACACGGCATCACGCACCATCGGTGTGAAGAGAACCGGTTTCGACGATGTCCTTCCAGCCGCATCACTCTGGACCGGGTCCTTGCCAGGCTGATCCCCCAACGGGTAGAAGCAGGCCGCACTGTGGAGATCCCCGTAGTCATCAAGAGGGGGAGAATGACTACGACACTTGATCTCGGCGCGAGAACACCTGGGGGCGTATACGCATTTGTCCCAGATCGACTCGGCGCCGATCGGGGCGGTTCCCACAATGGGCCGGACCTCGGTCCGGAAACCGCCGTTCAGGTCCAGGGGACAACTCTCGATCAGGCCACTGGTGTAGGGGTGGCGCGGCTTGGACAGGACGTCGGGGGTTCTGCCTCTCTCCACCACACGCCCGGAGTAGAGCACCGCCAATCGGTCCGAAACGTTGGCGATCACCCCCATGTCGTGGGTGACCAGCATCATGCTCAGCCCCATGCCGTCCACCAGGGACCGGAGGAGCTTCAGGATCTGGGCCTGCGTGCGGACATCCAGCGCGGTGGTGGCCTCGTCGGCGATCAACAGCAAAGGGTCGCAGGCTATGGCCATGGCAATGGCCACCCTCTGCTGCTGGCCGCCTGACAACTCGTGGGGATAGCGGGCGAGGAACTCCTTGCGACCCGGAAGTTCCACGGCTTCCATCAACTCCACCAACCGCTCTTCCCTGTTTCGCTTGGTCAGGGACAGATGCGCCTTGAGCACCTCCTCCACCTGGGTCCGCACCCTCATCACCGGGTTGAGGCTGGCCATGGGATCCTGGAAGATGGTTCCGACCACAGAACCCCGGATCTCCCGCCAGTTGACCTGAGCAGACGTCAGAAGGTGCCCGCCCACGCTGATCGAACCGTCCGTGACGTTGATCCCCCTGGGCAGAAGTCCTACGATGGCCTTGGAGGTCAGGCTCTTTCCTGCCCCGGACTCTCCGACCAGCCCGAGACATTGGCCTGGTTCGATGTCCAGGCTCAGGCTCTTGACCAGGTCCACGGGGTCGGCGCCGACCGCCTCGAGAGACAGGGTCAAACCCTTGATCTCAAGCGTCGGCGGACGACTGCCTCCTCTCGATCCTTGTGCGTTCCCGGTCATAGCCCTGTCAAAATCGAAGATCTACGGTAGATCGAGAATCCGGACCGGATTCTCATGGAAGATCGTCTGGAATTCCTGGTCACCGAACCCGACTTCTCGCAGAGAGTCGAAAAAGCCGGTGGCGCAATATGGGTAACCACCCCCGTTGAATGCACGCAGATGCGATCGGAAGCACACGTCGTTGGAAACCACGACGCGATCAATGGAGCCACGCTCAGCCAGCCACACCAACCCGGCGATGCGGACCTCGACATCATACGGGAAGTGCGGTCTAACCGTGTCAAAGCCCAGGGTGACGCCCATATCCAGCAACTCCGACCAGTACTCTCTCCGGGGAACCGTGTCAGAGTGGCCTATCACTATCCGCTCGGGCGGCACGCCCATTCTCAGCAGGATGTCGGCTTGCACAATCCCCACCGTGCTGCGGGCAGCGTGAGTGTATATCGGGACTCCTGTTTCCAGTTGCGCAAACCCCCCGGCGCGCAACACTCTCTCCTCCGCCGGAGTCATCGGGTCCCGATATGCTCCGATTTCTCCGATGATGCCCGGCCGTATTCCACTTTCTGCAGACCCCTGGGTTATCTCGGATATCAGTATGTCCGCCAGTCCGTCGGAAGTCGTGTCAAAGACCTCCTGTGGCAGGTAGGGGTCTCGGTACCAGCCACAGCCGCCGACGATGTTGAGTCCGGTGGCCAAAGCGATGTGTCGCAGGGCTGCCAGATCCCGGCCCAGTCCGACGCTGGTCACATCCACCACCGTTCGCACCGGGGTGGCTGCCAGGTGGCGAAGCTCTGTGATGGCAAGGTCAACGTCATCAAGCAGATGATCCGAATTGCCGGAGATCCGGTACAGGTCACACATGATGTGCTCGTGCATCAACACCGCACCGACATCGGTACTCGGCACTTCCCCCGTCACCGTTACGACAGAGCCCAATAGCCCTCCTAACTCCTCAGCGCCCCGGCGAACGATTCGATCACTCGTCCGAGGTCGTGTTCTCTCGACCCCCGGTTGACCACCAGGCGAACCGTCCGCGTCACCGACCGCGGTTTGGCCAGCACACCCCTGGTTGCAAGCCGTCTGCAGAATTCTGCGGCGGTCAGGTCGGTGAGAACGTCCAGGAGAATGATGTTCGTCTGGGGGGTCTGAACCGCCAACTCCGATTCGAAGTGCCGGGCGAGCGACCACGCCAGCTCCCCTGCCACGCAATTGTCAAGGTGGGGATCCTCGATGTTGGTCTCGAGAGCCTCCAGGGCCATCGCGGCAAACAGGCCCTCCTGGTGGATGGATGCGATCCCGAGTCGACCCCGCAGTCTCCTCGCCCGCCTTATGACATCCTCGGGTCCCGCCAGCATGGCGCCGTAGGGTGCTCCCAGGCTTTTGTTGAGGCTCAACGCGACGGTGGTGACCGGGTCGCACAGATCCCTGACGTCGACGTCTAGTCGAGCGGCCGCATTGAAGATCCTGGCCCCGTCAACATGAACGCCGGCCCCGTATTCGAGTGCCGTGCGGGAGACTCTTCTCATATCCGACAGGGTTGCCACCGTTCCTCCGGCGTTGTTGTGGGAGTTCTCTACACAGATCAAGCCGACAGGCGGCAGTCCGAACAGGACGGATCGCTCGACGGTCTCGACCACCAGGCCAGGATCGGCAACGCTTCCCGACCTGGGCACCGGCACCAACTGGACTCCGGCGGTGACTGCGGCGCTGTTGGCCTCCAGCCACCGGATGTGTGAGTCAGCATCGACGATGACGTTCTCGGCCGGTCTGGCGAGCGCCATCACCGCCAGGAGGTTGGCGGCGCTGCAGGTGGGTAGGAAGACGGCGGCTTCCTTGGCGGTCAGTTCACAAACGGCGCGTTCCAATTCTTCGGTATATGCCTCGGGTCCGCCGTCTGTGCCGGACTCGACGGCAGACCTGAAACGAGCCAGCATTGCCTCCGTGGGCCGGTTGTAGGTGTCGCTGCGCAGGTCGACGAATCCCTGTGATGAGCCCCTGACACGCCTGCGGGGGGAAAGATCTGCCGGAGCGGGATCGGCCATCAGACCGGTCCCGAGACCGGTAGGTACACGCTGCACCGCTTCTCCGGCCCGCTTGTCAAGGTCTGCTCTGCAGGTACCAGACGAGCATCCGAGTAGGGATCGGTCCCAAGATTGTGACTCCGGTCATAGTCGGGAAAATCACTACTGGAGATCTTCACTGCCAGGCGGGATCCTTCCGCCAGGCGATAGACGGTCGGACGACACCGGATCCGGATCGTCTCCGGCTCACCCGGTTCCAGGAACTCCTCATGATCGATCCCGTTGCGGTACCTGGCCCGGAGGAAGCCGCTGGCAATCAGAATCGATGCGCCGTCCCGGCGCTCTTCGGCAATCCAGGCACAGAAGTCGGTGTCGACCGCGCTGGTTGTCACCAGGAGATCCAGAGTGACCGATCCTCGCAGTTCGAGAGGTCGGTCAAGGGGTGCGGTGGCGAATGACAGCACATCCGGACGCATGTCCATGTAGCCGACATCGAAGGGACCGTAGTACGCGTCCTCGTCCACGGCGGAGGGAACCGGGTCCCTCGGGTCGTACACGTAGCTCCAGGTCACGGTCTCCGTGGAGTCAGACTCCGAGAGGGCGCCACCGTTCTCGCCGGATGTGAGATAGAGGCGTTGTGGGGTACCCACGACCTCGGACCAGCTGGCAGCCTCCCTCCACCGGTTGGCGCCATCCCCCATCGCGAAGTACCGGATCGCTGCTCCGGGGAACAGGGGGCCGGGTCTTCCCTTCAGCACGAAGTCGGACCATTGGACCAGAACGTCCGGATAGGACCACTCGGCTGCCTCGCCAAAGTCGATCTCTCCCCGGTACCGGCTCAGGTCGTATTTGGGATCCATGTGCTTCCAGGGCCCCACGATCAGGTAGGCGGGAGATGACTCGTCCCGGCGGTTGCTCAGAAGCTCATGGAGTTCGATCACACTGCCGACGTCGATGTCGAACCACCCGGTGAGGAGCAGCACAGGCCCATCGAAGTCTTCACACCGTCTCATCCATGACAGATAGTCGTCCGGCCTGCTTCCCAGCAGGCTCCGGTAATGCTCTGACAGGCCTCCCAGCAGGTAGTCCGGCAATTCGCTCCATGGGAGGAACCACAGCCAGCGGCTCCTTTCCACCGTTCGCCAGTTCCGGTAGGCAGACTCCGCGTCGATAGCGCGGCCGCTCCGGCCGGCGCGCCTGCGAGAGTCGGGCCCCATGCGGCCGACATACCAGAGGATGCGCCTGGCGGGCCGCAGGACCGGCGAATCCAGGGCGCTCATCGGGAGGCCGGACGGAAAGATGGCGTCGGGTTTTACCTCCCCGTCGATAGCCACCTTCCACTGCGTCCAGGCCCCGTAGGAATCACCCCACATCGCGACGGAGCCATCGCACCACTCCTGGGCTCTGATCCAGGACACGGTCGCCGAACCGTCCCGGGCGTCACTCTCGGGGTTTTCGTGAAATGGCACGAAGTCGCCCTCGGATTCGAAGCGTCCCCGGAGATCCTGGATGGCCACCGCGTAGCCGGCCTCGACAGCTTCAGCGATGATCCGGGTGTAGATCATCCTTCCATCTTCCACCCGGGCCTTGTCGTAAGGCGTTCGCATGAGCAACGCCGGGTAGGGCCCCCCGCTTCCGGATGGAAGGAAGACATCGGTTGCCAGCCGTATGCCGTCCTCCATCCGAAGCGGGGTCGTGAAAGATTCCACGATTTCCACAGGCTACCGGTTCACTTATCGGTGAGCCATGTCTCCCTGTAATCGAGGTCTCCGCTATTGAGGTGCTTGAGATCCTGAACACGATCTCGGACACCGTGGAACCACCGGTCGAAGTACAGGATCGGAGTCGGAACCTCCGCGTTCCAGATTTCCTGAACCTCACCGTAGGCCGCTATGCGAGCATCCAGATCCAGCTCGGCCGCCGCATCCGCCAGAAGCTGCGAGAACGCCTCGTCACCGAATCCCCACGGGTTGACGTCGGGGTGGGCGAGGTTCCACAGGAAAGCCGGATCGTAGTCGGGCAACGCCGCATTGGCCACGATGGCGCCGGGATCCGGGTGTGGCGTGAAGGCTTCGCTCCATCCACCCAGTTCCGGCATCGCGACGTTCAACTTGATCCCGATCTTTCCGAGGGACTGCTCCATCACCTCTCCGATGATCCGGGTCCACGGCACGATGTTGAGTCCTACGTAGCTGAGTTCGGTCACTCCCACCTCTTCGAACAGCGCCTTGGCGCGGTCCAGGTCATACGGGTACTCGGTCAGGCCGGGGGCCTCCGCCCAGTGGCCCGGAGGCAGCAGGTTGTTGGTCGGCACCGAAATTCCCGTATCGAAGAACGCCAGGGTGTTGATCGTGTCGAGATCGAGCGCGTGAAGCAGCGCTTGGCGAGCGCGAACATCGTCGAACGGCGGGGCGCCGTTGTAGATGCTCATGTACGTGACGACAGAAGAACTGGGAGCAAAGAGCGTACGCAATTCGCCCTCCTTGGCGATCTGCTGAACGAACCGCGGCTCAAGCTGCCAGTAGATGTCGACGTCGCCGGCGCTCAAAGCCGTGAACAGGCTGGTCGTGTCGGGGTTCACCGTGACTTCGACTCCATCGAGGTAGGGCAGGCCTTCCTCCCAGTAGTTCTCGTTCCGGGTCATGATCAGACGCTCGTCGGCGACATAGTCGACCATCGCGAAGGGACCGGTTCCGATGCCTTCCTGGGCAATGGTGTCACCTGACCCGTCGGGAATGATCATGGCTCTTGCCAGCCCAGCCAGGAGGATCGCGGAAGGCGCAGACAGGTGCAGGACGACCGTGTGATCGTCAACCACCTCGACCTCTTCGATCGTGGATACGGCCTCGGCGTAGACGCCTGCGCTGGTATCGGGGTGGAGCAACCTGTCGAGCGAGTACTTGACGTCGGCAGCGGTGAATGGTTGACCATTGTGGAACTGCACACCCTCTCGCAGGTGGAACGTCCAGGCCGTTCCTGAGTCATCGATGTCCCAGGACACAGCCAGATCCGGAACCGGTTCCAGTTCCTCTGTGTACCGTGTCAGGCCGCTGAAGAGACCCGGCCACGCGTTGCGGTTGTTGTAGATGCCGAACTGGTGCGGGTCAAGCGTTTGTATGGGCTGGGGCGTTCCCAGTTGCAACACCCCGCCTCTCTTCTCCGCATCAGGGTCGACGGGGGCAGGCGCGGCGGTGGTTGCAGGCGCGGCAGTGGTTGCCGGCGCGGCGGTGGTGGGCGCAGGCTCCGGCTCATCTTCCCCGCACCCGGCAAGCAGCGAAACCGCCAGGCAGAAGGTAATCGCCACTTTCAGACCCAGCCGCCACCCGCCTGGGGCCTCGCGGCTGAGAGGGTTAATCATGCTCCTCATACCAAAACTCCTTATCTTGGTCCAAATCCTTCTGTGATATGTGATCACAGATCACTGACCATACCCTTGGGAGGAGTAGATGTCAACCGAAACGCAGGCCATTGATTCGCGACGCACAGACCGCCGACCGGATCCAGCGGGGCCATGCGGACCTCACCCCTGCACGAGTTGGACAGGCCCGCCGCCTCTCAGGGTCTCTCCAGGAGTCGGATCGGGGTGTCATGGAAGATCGTTTGGAACTCCCGGTCGCCGAACCCGGCTTCCCGCAGCGAATCGACAAACCCGGTGACGCAGTACGGGTAGCCGCCGCCCCCGAAGGTGCGAAGGTGCGAGCGGTAGCAGATGTCGTTGGAGACCACCACCTGATCGAGGGACCCTCGTTCAGCCAGCCAGGTGAGGCCACCGATGCGGACTCCAATCTCGTAGGGAAAGTCAGGCTTCAGAGTGTCGAACCCGAGGGTTACCCCCATGTCGAGCAATTCCGACCAGTATTCCCTCCGGTCATGTGGCACGGTGTCGGCGTGCCCGATGACGATCCGCCCCGGAGGGACGCCGATTCCGAGGAGGATTCCGGCCTGGTCGATCCCGACCGTGCTCCGGGAGGCGTGGGTATAGATCGAGACTCCCGTCTCCAACTGGGCGAATCCGCAGGCGCGCAACACTCGCTCCTCCGCGGGAGACATCGGAACCCTCTTGGCGCCGATCTCTCCGATAATTCCCGGTCTCACTCCGCTTTCCTCGTCCCCGTCCGTGATCTCGGAGATCAGTATCTCCGCCAGACCGTCTGAAGTTCTCTCAAAGACGAGTGGGGGAAGGAAGGGGTCGCGGTACCAACCACAACCGGCGACGATGTTCAGGCCGGTGCGTGAAGCGATGTCTCGCATTCCCTTGAGATCTCTACCCAGCCCGACGCTGGTCACCTCCACCACGGTCCGGACCGGGGTGGCATCCAGATGTCCGAGTTCCATGGCGACGAGGTCGGGGTCATCCAGCAGTTGGTTCAAGTCATTGGTAATCCTGTGGAAGTCACACAGGAGATGCTCATGCATCAAGACCGCCCCGACTTCATCGCTGGGGACTTCACCCGTGACTGTCATGATGGAGCCCATCACTTGAACTCTAAACTTGCGGGCACCTGATCTGATACCAAAAGGAAATCCTGTGGATCCAGTCCGCTCAATGCTCTTCACCCCGGGCCATCGTCCCGATCTGATCGTCAAGGCAACCCGGTCCGCCGCGGACGCCGTGATCGTGGATCTCGAAGATGCGGTGGCGACCGGCGCCAAGGACGAGGCGCGCTCCAATCTTTCTGAGTTGCCTGACAGCCCCATCCCCTACTTCGTCCGGGTCAACGGCGTTGAAACCGGCCTGGTGTGGAAGGACATCGTGGCGTCCGCGCACGCCGGTGTCGCCGGGGTGATCCTCCCCAAAGCCGAAGACCGGGAGGTGATGCTGGAGGTGTGCGGCGCCCTCGGCGCCCTGGAGACAGCGACGGGACGACCGGTCGGTTCCATGACTCTCATCCCGATGATCGAGAGCGCAATGGCGGTGGAGCGCGCCTTCGAGATCCTCGATGGACTCCCGAGGGTGCAGGCCGTCATGTTCGGGAGCGCCGAGCAGGGAGACCTCGTAGCCGACCTCGGCGTTGAGTGGGAACCCACGGGCACCGGGTTGCATTACTCCCGGTCCCGGGTGCTCCTAGCGGCCCGCGCCGCGGGCATGGCGAACCCCATCGACGGCGTGTTTATGAACTACCGGGACTCCGAGGCGCTCCGCACCGAGAGCAGGATGGGCCGCCGTATGGGGTATGTCGCCAAACTGGCCATCCATCCCGCCCAGGTGAGCGTCATCAACGAAGTCTTCACCCCCACTCCCGAGGAGGTGGCTCACCACCGCGCCATCCTGGACCTGTTCGAGGAAGCCGAGTCCAGGGGAGTAGCCTCGATTGGCGCCGACGGGCAGATGATCGACTACGCGGTCGCGCGAACCGCCAGATCAGTCCTTGCCCGGGCCGAAGCTGCCCGGGCAAGGACATAGGGTTCTCAGCGCCGGACACGAATCGATTGGTTCACAGCAAGGCAACAGTGTCCAAGATCATTGCCACTTGTGACCCCTAGTCGCCCAGGAGGCGGGCCACAATTCGATCGGGTTGAGAGACGATCTCCCATACATCCGGAGGTATCGCCGGCTCGGTCAGATCATCGCCCAAGCGGACTTCACTATTCCATCCAATGATGCTTGTCGACCGCTCATCCACGACCGGAACCACCGCCGCCGGTCGCCCGTGCTTGCTGACTATAAGGGTGTCCCCTGTGGTCTTCACCTCATCCATGAGTCTTAGGCATTCTGGGCGAGGTCTTCTACATTGTGATGCGCCGGGCGGGCGAGAAGGAGGCCGAGCGGGTCCTGCGGTCGATCCGGCACAGGGTCACGACCTACCAGGTGACTCCGGAACGGGCGATTGCCGCAGCACGTGTGAAGGCTCGACATCCGATGGCTCTCGCCGATGCCTTCGCCATCTCCACCGCCATGGCCAATAGAGCCGTGCTGCTTACCGGTGATCCCGAGATGCTCCCGGCCGATGGGCCGTGGTCCACGGAGGATCTGCGACCCGGATCGAGTCCCCTCCTCAACCCTTAGCCACCCCTTCGACACCTGACGACCGCGCGGCGTCCCGCGTGCCTGGGTAGGGTCAGAAATCTATAACTGTTATCTCGTCCACCGGCCATCGCGTAAGGACCTCGGCGCCGTTTTCCCGGACCACGATCATCTCCTCCACCCGCATGCCGGACTGCCCGTCGGGTTCCTGGGTCTCCACCGCCATCACCATGCCTTCTTCGATCTCGATCGGGTGGTCCACGGAGATTCCCCGCCAGATCAGGGGCCGTTCGTACAGCTGGAGCCCCAGTCCGTGCGCCCACTGGTTGGTGGTCATCTCCCAGTAGTGCCGGGCGCCGTACCAGTCCATGTGCTCGCCCTCCCGGTCCGGAAAGCGCATCGCCACCTCGCCGGTGGTCACCCCCGGCCGGATCGCTTCGATCGCGTCGTACATCCAGTCGCGGGCCCGCTTGTACGCGTCGACGGATCTCTGATGAGGCTTTCCTATCGAGAAGGTCCGGTAGACACACGACCGGTAGCCCTGGAAGGTGGCGCTGTAGAAGTCGGCGTACATGATGTCGCCGGGGCGCAGCATCCGGTCGGTGGTGTTGGCCTGGTGCTTGGGCCAGGTGTTCGGACCGCTGGTGAGATACCCCCCCTCCACCGTTCCTCCCCTGCGCAGCACGGCTTCCACCGCCGCACCCCAGACCTCCTGTTCCAGCATCCCCGGCTCGGCAGCCTTCTTGATGGCCATGAACCCGGCCTCACAGATCGCCGAGAGGACCCGGAAACAATCGATCTCGTCCTTGGTCTTGGTCTGGCGGGCGGTGTGCAGAGCATCGGCCGCGCCTTCGCGGACCTCCAGGCCCCGTTCCCGGAGTTTGGCGGCCAACGCCGGCTGGGTGGAGTCGATGCCGACCGGATCGCGATGGACGTCGTAGTCGTGAGCAGCCTCGACGATCAGGTCCGCCATCGTGTTCAGAAGGAACTCCCGGGCCGAGGGGGACCCGCTGGCGCGGGGCACGTTCCCCAGTCCCGGCGCCGCGTAGCGGATGTCGGAGAGCCAGGGGCAGTTGGCCCGCTCGTTGCTGGCGTGATCGGCCGTGTCCCAGTGCACGACATCTCCCCCCGAGGTGAGGAAGCTGTAGTGATCGGCGCCCGAACCCCCCAGCATGGCCAACCCGGTGACGTAGCGGATGTTGGGGTCGTCCAGGAGCAGCACCGACCCCAGGCCGGCCTCGGCGATGTAATGCTGGGCCCGCGCCTTTCGCTGGTCGCGCATCCGCGCCATGTTGATCCGCTCCTCCCAGTCCACCGCCATGGTCCCCAGGGTGCCTTCCATGTATGTCGGCTCGTACAGGCTCATCGTGTCCCTTTCGTCGTCGTTGCAGGTATCAGTCTTCCCTCCAGGATTCGAGTCGGGCCGCGATGGCCTGGAGGAATCTTGCTCCCTCCATGCCGTCGAAGACCCGGTGGTCCCCGGTGAGGGTCAGCCGGACTGTGGGCGCCGCCACCAGGGCGCCGTCCACCACCACCGCCCTGGGCTTCACCCCTCCCACCGCCAGGATGCCCGCCTCCGGAGGGTTGATCAGAGCTATGAATTCGTCCACGCCGGCCCCGCCGAGATTGGAGACGGTGAAGGTTCCGCCCCGGAGGTCCTCCGGACGCAGGCGCCCGCTCCGGGCCGCTCCCTCCAGGCGGCGCCGCTGAACGGCGATCCGTCCCGGCGAGAGAGAGGCGGCATCGCGGATCACCGGCACTATCAAGCCGTCGTCTACCGCCACCGCGAACCCGAGATTGACGCGTGAGTGGGATCGGACCCTGGGCGGACTGCCTTCGACCCAACTGGAGTTGACAGACGGCCTTTCCGCCAGGGCCCCGGCCGTGGCCCAGAGCAACAGATCCGTATAGGTCACTCTCGGTCCGTCTCCCGGGTCCCCGGGCTTTTCGAGGACGATTTCCCTCACCAGCTGGAATTGGGGAATCGCCGCCGACTTCGACATGCGGGCTGCGATCGCCAGCCTCATCCGGGACAGTTCGTCGGGATCCCGGGAGGAGGCCTGTGCGGCTTCATGGGCCTTCACCACGTCATCCTCGGTGACCCGTCCTCCCGGACCCGTACCCTCCACCACGGCCGGGTCGACTCCCAGTTCCCTTGCCCGGCGGCGGGCCAGTGGGGAGACCGGTTTCCGTCCTCTCGGCCTCGGCGGGGTCCTCCGGGCGGCCTCCGCGGCGGTCGTCCTCTCAGGCTGCGGCGTCCCTTCACTCGAGGCGGATGGCGACTCCGTCAAAGGAGGCTTGGCCGTGGGGTCGTCGGCGATCCAGGCGATCGGCTCTCCCGTGGCCAGGGTCGAGCCCGCATCGGCCAGGACCGCCACCAGGTAACCGCCGGCGGGTGACTCGAAGGCCACCTCCGCCTTATCGGTCTCGATCACCGCCAGGATCTCGCCCTCCTCGACCCCGTCGCCCACCGACTTGGCCCACTCCAACACGGTCCCCTGCTCCATGTCCTGTCCCAGTCGGGGCATCCTCACCAGTCGCATGTCCTGCCTTCTCTCACCAACACAGCGCCGCGGTCAATGCAGTGTCCAGCCGCCGTCGGCGGTCACTATCGCTCCGGTGACGAAGCTGGGATCATCCGAGGCCAGGAAGGCTATGACCGCGGCGATCTCCTCGGGCTCACCGTGGCGACCCATGGGGGTGCCGGACAGCATCTCCGCCCAGCTCTCCGGATCCTCCCGCAGGTCGGCGTTCATGCCGGTGGCGATCACTCCCGGCGACACCGCGTTCACCCGGATCCCGTAGGGCGCGGCCTCGAATGCCGCCGAGCGGGTGAGCATGGTAATCGCTCCCTTGGAGGCGGTGTAGGCGATGTGCCCTCGTCCCGGGAGCACCGCTTCGATGGAGGCCACGTTCACTATCGCTCCCCGGATTCGGGCCTCCATCATGGATGCGACCACGTCTCTTGACAGGATGAACGGCGCCTTCAGGTTGACGTCGAAGGTCAGATCCCAGGCATCCCGGGAGTGTTCCAGTGTCGGTTCGCGGATCAGGATCGCCGCCGCGTTGACCAGGACGTGGATCCGGTTGTCCCAGTGCGCCAGGGCCGCCGCCACCACCTCCTCACAGGACGAGGCGAGGCTCAGGTCGGCGACGTATCCGACGTGACCCTCACCCAGGGCGCCGACCACTCTCTCCAGACCCGCCTCATCCCGGTCCACGCAGAAGAGGCTGGCGCCTTCTGCCGCCAGCCTGGTGGCGGTGGCCTTCCCGATGCCCGAGGCCACACCGGTGACGATGGCGTTCTTGCCCGACAGGTTCCCGCTCATTGCAGCATGTACCCCCCGTCTGCATAGAGGGCCGTGCCGGTCACGAAGGCTGCGTCGTCGCTCAACAGAAAGAAGACGCAGGCGCCGATGTCCTCCGGTCGCCCGAGGCGGCCGATGGGCATCAACTCGGGGGCCTGTTGGCGGTAGACGTCGGGGGTCATCTCGGTGTCGACCGAACCGGGGCTGACCGCGTTGACCCGGATACCCAGCGGCCCCCACTCCAGCGCCAGCACCTTGGTCATGGAGAGGAGCCCTCCCTTGGAGCAGGCGTAGGGGACCTGTTCGGGATAGGCGATGGTGTCCTCCGCCGAACTGATGTTGACGATCGCTCCCGAAAGCCGGTTCTCCACCCAGTGGTTGGCGGCCGCCTGGCAGAGGAAGAAGGGCGCGGTGAGATTGGTGGCGATCGTCTCGTCGAGATTGCTCTCGGGCTGGTCCCAGAACGGAACGAAGAAATTCACGGCCGCGTTGTTGACCAGCCCATCGAGGCGACCGTACCGTACGAGAGCGGTGTCAACCAGCAGCGACGGCGTGTCCGGGTCCTTGAGATCGGCCACCACCACCGCCGCCGACCCGCCCGCCTCTTCCACCAGCAGCCTGGTCGCCTCCAGGTCCTTTCTGGTACGCGAGGTGACAACCAAGTCGTATCCCCGCTCCGCCAGGGTGGTGGCAATCCCCTTGCCGATGCCCCTTCCCGCGCCGGTGAGGATGGCCACCCTCCTCACCCCGGACCGGCCGGCGCCGTTCATTCCGCCATCCCCAGCACCGTCTCCAGCGCCGTGGCCGAGCGGTCGATGTCCGACTCGGTGTGTCCGTAGGCCAGCACGCCGGGATGAACGGGGGGCCACAGGATCCCGTGCGCGCACATGCCGAGCAGCACCGAACTCAGGAGATCCAGATCCCCGGCCAGTACCTCCCGCCGGTTGCGGGGCGGCGCCTCGGTGAAGTGCATCTGAAAGATCGAGCCGAACCCGGTCATGTGACCCCGCCCGTGGGAATCGAGAACCTCCTGGAGGGTGTTGCGCAGCCTGTCGCCCAGCCAGTCGAGGTGTTCGAGCACCGGTTCCCGTTCCAACACATCCAGAACGGCCATCCCGGCCGCCAGGGAGACGGGGTTACCGGTGAACGTGCCGGAGTGGAAGATGTGCGTGCCCCGGGCATGTGCCGACGCGCCCAGCACCGTTTCCATGATGTCGGCTCGACCACCCACAACTGACAACGGTAGGCCCCCTCCGATGGCCTTACCGACACAGGACAGGTCGGGGGTCACCCCCAGGTACCCGGGAGCGCCGCCCGTTCCCAGCCGGAGGCCGGTCACCACCTCGTCGAAGATCAACACCACGCCATGCTGTCGGGTGATGTCCCGGACAGCCCCGGCGAAGTGCCGATCGGCGGCCACCGCCCCACCGCTCGAGAAAGCCACCGGTTCCATCACCACCGCGGCAAGATCGGAGGCGTGCTCGGAGATGAGAGCCACGGCGTTTTCAACATCGTTGTAGGGGAGTATGAGGGCCTCCTGGCGGATGCGTTCGGGAACACCGGCCGAATCGGGAACCGGCTGGGGCCGATGGGGAGAACCCGCCACCTGTCTCGACACCGAAGAGAAGAGAAAGTAATCATCCGAGCCGTGGTAATTGCCCTCGAATTTGGCATAGCGCACCCGGCCGGTGGCTGCCCGGGCGGCCCTCAATGCGGTCCGCATTCCCTCTGACCCGGTGTTGGCGAAGCGGATCCGTTCCATGTAGGGCATCAATCCCCGTACCCGGTCCGCGAAGCGAACCTCGATGGGAGTGGGGGCCAGGACCGTGGCCAGCCGACCGATCTGCTCCCGGACCGCGGCCACCACCGCGGGGTGGGAGTGGCCCAGCAGGGAGGAACCGGCGCCCATCAGATAGTCGATGTATTCGTTGCCGTCCACGTCCGTTACACGCCCTCGGCGCCCGTCGTCGAGCACCACCGGGTACGGTTCGTAAAACTTGGCGGCGCCGGAGACTCCCATGGGCAGGATCCCGCCGCTCTCCTCCCACACAGCACGCGAACCGGGCGTCCGCGCCCGGTAGAGGGCTTCGACCTGACTGCGAAAAGGCTCCACCCTGCTCATCTTCGGCACCCGCGGACATGCTCGCCAGACCCCCGGGGACCAGAAACCCCCGAAGCGCAAAACCCCGCAACTAAGTCGCGAAAACACCATCCGCTCTCGTCGCCCATTGGGCACTCCCCCGCCACCACCGTTCCATTGGGTGGGACGCGGTCCGTTGCCGGGAGGCGTCCCCTGTGTGTATTACCTCTCTTGGATGTGAAGGGCCGAACGACGTCGGAGCGGCCCGGGAGGTGTTTTCGTGACAATGACAGCGTGTGTCGCAGGTGTGACGATGACAACCATCCGGGGCGTCTTTTTTTCGCGGACCGGCTCTCTGTGTTCACGTCAGTCACCGTTGGCGCCTTCTCTCCCGGGTCCGGCTCTCAGGGTGCGGCGGCGAGCGATCGTCGCCTGCTCGTCGGGGATCCCGTCCGAATCGACCACCACGCCATAGTCCTCGAAGGCGCTCCGGCGGGAGATGTACTCATACCTGACGTCTTGGGCCACCGCCTCCGGATCCCGTTCCAACGGATCTCCGTATCCGCCGCCTCCGGCTGTCTCCTGTGCGACCACCTGGTCGCGAACCAGGGGGACCATCGACTTCTTGGCGCCGAACTCGGGGGCGGCCAGACGTTCATCCGGCGTCCCCGCATCGATCCGGTAGCGGGCAGGAGCGCCATGGTGGCCGCCGAACAGACCGTACGGAGGGACCCGTACCCGGTTGCCCAGCACCGACAACTCCCCGGTGGGGGCAAGCAGCCGGTAGTCGCGTCGCACCGACAGCCCGCCCCGCCACTTCCCGGGACCTCCCGAGTCCTGGCGAAGCTCGTACCGGTCGATGCGCAGCGGGTACCTCATCTCGATCGCCTCCACCGGGAGGTTCCAGGTGTTGCCGACTATCGAATAGATGGCGCTCTGGCCGTCCCGCCCGTCGGCTCCGCCCCACCCGCCTTCGGGGTACTCATAGAGGACGAACCGCTCCCCCTCCTCGCTGAACCCGCTCAGGAACAGATTGTTGGACGATCCCTGGTCGGCGGCCATCAACCGGACCGGGTTGGGGATGTCCCGGGGAATCTCCGCCAGGGCCCGGTACACGGCGTTGTGGATCACCGAGACGATCTCGTTGCCACCGGTGCAGGCGGCCGGAAAGTTGGGGTTGACGATGGTGCCCTTCGGCGCGATGATCTCGACCGGGCGGTAGCACCCCCCGTTGGGGGGAATGGTCGGATCGGTGGCGGCCTGAATGGTCATGTACACCCCCGAGGCGGTGTACCCCAGAACGCTGTTCAGCGGACCCTCCACCTGCTGGTCGGTGCCCGTGAAGTCCACCACCACCCCGTCACCCCGTACCCTCACGGTGACCCGGACCGTGCGGGGAACGTCGGTTATCCCGTCGTTGTCCATGGAGTCCTCGGCGTAATAGTCGCCGTCCGGCCATCCGGCGATCGCCGCCCGTATCCGGCGCTCGGAGTTGTCCATCTCGATCGCCATGCACCGCTCGACGGTCTCCAGTCCGTACCGCTCCACCAACTCGATCAACCGGCGGCGGGCGGTGAGATTGGCCGAAACCTGGCTCAACAGATCCGATCGCATGTTCTCGGGAAGCCGCACATTGGCCAGGATCATCTGCATGATCTCCTCGTCGATCTCCCCCTCCTTGATCAGCCTCACCGGAGGTATCCGGAGACCCTCCTGGTAGTTCTCCCGAGCCTGGGCGTAGAAGCTGCCCGGCACCGTTCCCCCCACATCCAGGTGGTGAGCCCGGTTGGCGCCCCAACCGATCATCTCGCCCTCATAGAAGATGGGGGTCACCATCGTCACATCGGGCAGATGGGACCCGCCCCGGAAGGGGTCGTTGAGAATGATTGAATCTCCCGGACGGAACTGGTCCGCCCCCACCTCGTCGATGGAGTAGTTCACCGAGTAGGGAAGGGAGCCGAGATGGATGGGCAGGAACTCCCCGTGGCTCACCAACTCGGTCTCGGCGTTGAAGATCCCGCACGAGTAGTCGTTCCCCTCGTTGAAGATGGTGGAACTGGAAGTCTGGCGCATGGTGATGCCCATCTCCCTGGCTCCGGCGGCCAGGCCGCTGGTCACCACCTCGACCGTGACCGGATCGACCTGGGAGCGGCTCATGGCAGGTCCACCACTATCGCACCGGTGTCATGCACCCGCACCTCGCCGAAGGGCAGATAGGTGGTGGAGTCCAACTGCTGGATCACCGAGGGGGTCGGCACGGTCTGTCCCGGCTCCAGGTCCTGGCGGTGAAAGATCGGCACGCTCGATTCCTCCCCACCCACCGAGACCACCCGGCGACGCGATCTCGGCGACGCTTCACCCGACGCGCCCGACCCTCCTCCCAGGAGCGGCTTGGGGGTGGCGCCGAGGCCGGTGAGTCTCACGTTCACCAGATCAACGCGGTCATCGCCGAGCGAGTGCCCGTACCGGGTGCGGTGAGCGAGACGAAAGTCGGCGATCGCCCTGGTCAGTGTGGAAGAGTCGGGATCGAGCGAGGCGAGGGGGACGTTGAGTTCATAGGCCTGGCCGGCGTAGCGCATGTCCAGGCTGGCCCGGAGGCTCCGGGCTTCCGGCGGGATGCTGTCCTCGTCCAGTTCCCGGCGCGCCTCCGCCGCCAGAGCCGAGAGCGTCTCTCCCAGATCCGAGGGATCCAGCCGGGCGACGCGGGCCCGGAGGGTGGCCACCAGGTCGTGCCGGACATCCGAGGAGAGTATCCCCAGCGCCGAGTTGCACCCCGGGATGGGGGGGATCACCACCCGGCGCAGAGCCAACTCCTCGGCGATGTGCACCCCGTGGGTCGGTCCCGCGCCGCCGAAGGGCACCAGCGCGAAGTCGCGGGGGTCCCGGCCCCGTTCGATGGAGACAGTACGCAGGGCGTGCATCATGTTGGCGTTGACCAGACGAACCATCCCCACCGCCGCGTCGATGACCGAGAGCCCCAAAGGCTTCCCCACATGCTTTTCGATGGCCTGGGCAGCCAGGTCGATGTCGGGGTATATCTCCCCGCCCATTTGAAACTCGGGGTCGTAGACACCCAGCACCAGGTTGGCGTCGGTGACGGTGGGATACTCACCTCCCCGGCCGTAGCAGGCCGGTCCGGGATCGGAGCCCGCCGAATCCGGTCCCACCGACACCCTGCCGAAGTCATCGACCTTGGCGATGCTCCCCCCACCGGCGCCCACGGTGTGGATGTCCAGAGTTGGATACGACACCGAGTAACCACCGATCTCGAAGTCGAGTCGGGTGTCCGGCTCGCCGTCGGTAATCCCGGCCACGTCACAACTGGTTCCCCCCATGTCGAGAGTGAGAAGATGGGACTCGCCAAGCAACCGTCCCAGATAGGCGGAGGCCATCACCCCCCCGGCGGGTCCCGAGAGCAGTGTCAGGATGGGAAAGGAGGCGGCGCGGTCGGGGCGCACCAAACCGCCGTTGGACTGCATCATCTGCAACCACACATACAGCTTGCTCTCCGCCAACTCGGCGCGCAGGCGGCTGAAGTAGCTCCTCACCAGGGGAGTCAGATAGGCGTTCATCACCGTGGTGCTCGTCCGCTCGTACTCACGATGCAGGGGAAGCGCTTCCGAGGAGATGGTTATGTCGTCCGAGAGGCCCGGGAGTTCTTCCCGGAGTATCTCCCGGGTGCGGAGCTCATGGGCCGGGTTCATGAAGGAGAACAGATAGGAGACCGCGATCGACTCCACCCCGGATCGGCGAATCTTCGCCGCCACGTCCCGGACGGCCTGCTCGTCGAGGGGCGTCACCTCGCTCCCGTCGGCGGCCGTCCTCTCGGGAATCTCGAAACGGAGGGGCCGCGGGACGATCGGGGCGGGGATCTCTTCGTAGATGTCAAAGAGAGTGGAGCGGTGGGTCCGGCGGATCTCCAGCACGTCGCGGAACCCCCGGGTGGTCAGGAGAGCGGTCCTGGCGCCGGACCTGGTCAGGACCGCGTTGGTGGCCAGCGTGGTGCCGTAGCCGACGGTCTCCAAGCGGTGGCGGTCGGTGGCCTTGGCGAGGGCGTTCAGGAAACCCGGCGTGGGATCGGGGTAGGTGGTCAGTGCTTTGGCCTGGACCAACTCCCCGGTGGACTCTTCGATCGTGACCACGTCGGTGAAGGTCCCCCCTATGTCGACGGCCGCCCTGGTCATGGCGAGTACTCCAGGAGGCCGAGACTCTCACGGATCCGTCTGGCGATCAGGCGCTCGTCCGAGATCATCGCCTCCTCCAGTTCCCGGGCGAAGGGGATGGGAGTGGGCCTGCTGCCTGCCCGTAGCGGCGGCGCGTCGAGCTCGTCGAAGCCCTCGGCCACCACCCTGCTCACCAATTCCCCGGCCCAGCCGCCCCTCTCCACTGCTTCGTGGGCCACCACCAACCGGTGGGTGCGGGAGAGTGACTCCAGCACGATCTCGACGTCCATCGGCACCAGGGTCCGCAGGTCGATCACCTCCACCGAGATTCCCTCCTCCTCCATCCGGCCGGCCGCGGCCAGGGCCTGATGGACGGACTTTCCGACAGCCGCCACCGTTACGTCCTCTCCCCGGCGCCTGACCGCCCCCCGGCCGAGCGGGATGGGAGCAACCGGGTCGGAGACTCCTCCCCTGGTCCGGTACAGTGCCCGGTGCTCGAGGAACAGCACCGGATGATCGAGTTCGACGGAGGTCTTGAAGAGCCCCTTGACGTCCCGGGGCGTCGACGGGACCACCACCGCCAACCCGGGAACATGCAGAAACCAACTCTCCAGGGTCTGGGAGTGCTGCGAGCCGTGATGGGTGCCGGATCCCCCCTGGGTTCGGATGACCATCGGCGCCATGAGTTGGCCGCCCGACATGTAGCACATCTTGGCGGCGTGATTCACGATGGCGTCCATCCCGCAGGCCACGAAGTCCATGAACATCACCTCGACGATCGGCCGCATCCCCATCACCGCCGCGCCCACCCCCGCCCCCAGCATGGACTGTTCGGCGATCGGCATGTCGCGAACCCGGTGGTCGCCGAACCGGCGAACGAAGTCCTGGGTTGCGCGGAAGACCCCTCCGTAGGAACCTATCTCCTGGCCGATTATGAAGACCCGGTCGTCGGAGATCAACGCTTCGGCCTGAGCCTCCCGCACCGCCTCGATGAAGGTGATCTCCCGCATCAGAAGCTCCCCTCCAGCGCAGCCTGCGGATCGGGAGGGGGCGACTCGGCCGCGAACCTGGCGGCCTCTTCGATCTCGGCGTCCACCGCCGCCTCGATGTCGGCCAGCCCGGAGGCCAGCAGTCGCCCGGAGGTGGCCTGGCGGAAGCGGTCGAGCGGGTCGTTGCGCCGGGCCTGCTCGACTTCATCCCGTTCCCGGTAGAGGTGCTCGGCGTCCCCCAGATTGTGTCCCCGCCACCGGTAGCACTTTGCTTCGATCAGGGTGGGGCCCTCCCCGGCCCGGGCCCGCTCCGCCGCCGTCCTGGTGACCGCGTAGACCGAGAAGACGTCGATCCCGTCGACAACCACCCCCGGTATTCCGTAGCCGTCCGCCCGCGAAGCGATGTCGGGGTTCAACTGCATCTGGTCCGCCCGGAAGGAGTGTGCGTACCCGTTGTTCTCCACCACGAACAACACCGGCAGGCGCCAGATGGCCGCCAGGTTGAGGGTCTCGTGGAAGACTCCCTGCCCGACCGCTCCGTCCCCCAGGAAGGCCACGGCCACCCGTGACTCCGCCCTCAGGTCGAAACTGAGAGCGGCGCCGGTGGCGAGGAGGCCGCTCCCCCCGATGATCGGACTCTGGCCGATGAACCCGTGGTCGGTGCTGACGATGTGCATCGATCCGCCCTTCCCTCCGCAGTAACCGGTCGCCCGTCCCCGCAACTCGGCACAGATCCGACCCAGGTCCGCGCCCTTGGCGATGGCGTGCCCGTGTCCGCGGTGCGTCGACGTGACCACATCCTCGGTCGACAGGACCGCGCACACCCCCGCGGGGATGGCCTCCTGTCCCATCGAGGAGTGGAACGGACCGTACAGGTCCCCGGCGAGATGGGCGCGTTCCATCGTCACCTCGAACCGCCGGATGGTGTACATCGACCTGTAGATGTCGAGCAATTGTGCGTCGCTCAAACCGCCCAGCCCGGAGTCCTGTGCACGGGGGCTCCCGACCTCGTCAGGAGCGGGAGGGGAGTCAACAGAAGAGATGAGGCTCGCGCCTTCGTTCATGATCCCACCCCTTGTTCTGCCCGGCCCACACCGAACCCGCAGGGAAGGGTCTGCACCCCGGACGCCTCAGCCATGAGCCTATGACCCCCCGCCGCAACCCGGTCCGGTGTGCACGACGCCCCGGGCAGCCAGATCGTCGATCGACTCGGGCGAATAGTTCAGCTTCTTCATGAGGACCTCGGTGGTGTGCTCGCCCAGCATGGGGGCGGGCTGGTTGGGATGGCGCCAGCCGCTCAGCTTCACCGGGCTGGGAGGGTAGGAGAGGTCGCCCAGGACGGGGTGCCGGTACTCCCTGACCATCTCACGCGCCAGGATCTGTCGGTCACCGAACACCTCGCTGATGTCATTGACGGGAGCAACGGGCAGATCGTATTCCTCCGTCATCGCCATCCATTCGGCTTTGGTCCGCAGGGCGAACGCCTCGGCCAGGACCTCCTCCACGAAGGCGCGGTTCTCCAGGCGGGCGGCGTTGTCCCTGGTGCGTGGATCGTCCTTGAGGTCCGGACGACCTATGGCGTCACACAGGTTTCTCCAGAATTTCTCACCGCGGGCGGCCACCACCACATAGCCATCCTTGACCGCCAATGCCTGCCAGGGCACGATGTGGGCATGGGCGGTCCCCCGCCGGCGGATGTTGGCCCCGGTGTTCAGGTGGTCGAAGGCGTCGTAGGAGAGCATCGAGACCAGGGTGTCGAGCATCGAGATGTCGGCGTGACGGCCCTCCCCGTGGAGTTCCCGGCCCACCAGGGCGCCCAGCACCGCCAGGCAGGTGTATATCCCACCGCAGATGTCGGCGATGGGGATCCCCACCCGCGCCGGGGGACCGTCGCCCGGGCCTGTCATGTTCAACAGTCCGCTGTAGGCCTGCACCACCAGGTCGAAGGCCGGACGGTCGCGGGCAGGCCCGGTGGCGCCGAAGCCGGTGATGGAGACGGTGACTATCCGGGGGTTGTGCCGCCGAAGGCTCTCGTTGTCGATCCGCAGCCGCTCCATCACCCCGGGACGGAAGTTGTCGATCACCACGTCCGATCCGGCCACCAGGCCGTAGAACACCTCCCGCCCGGCCTCGGTCTTGAGGTCGAGCACCATGCTCTTTTTTCCCCTGTTCATCTGCAGGTGAATGGCGCTCTCTCCTCCCACCGGCGTGATCTTCGGGTTCCGGGCGGCATCGCCCCAGGGGGGTTCGATCTTGATCACCTCCGCACCCAGATCGGCGAGGATCATCCCGCCGTAGGTGCCGGCGATCACCTGACCCAGCTCGAGGACCGTCACCCCCGACAGCATCCCTCTCATACCGTCCACGGTCTTCCCGGTGACACTTCGACGCCAACCAAACCCGTCAGTCCCCCTTGATGGTTTCCATCACGGTCTGGCAAACCTCCAGCACCTGATCGATCTCCGTCTGGGTCTGGGACAGGTTGGTGAAGCCCAGGTGGTAGGGGGTGATATAGATCCCGTGCGCCACCAGCCCGAGATAGAAGGTCCCGGCCATCTCCCGGTCGCTGGTCAGCACGTCGCGGATGGTGCGCACCGGCTCGTCGGCGAAGTACACGCCGAAGATGGGACCCTGCCCGGTGGCCTGGACCGGCAGGCCCAGGTTGGCGCCGATCTTCTCTATTCCCTTGCGCACCTGGTCGCCCGTCTCCTCCAGACTTTCGTACACCCCGGGCTTCTCCAACTCCGACAGCATCGCAAGTCCGGCCGCCAGGGAAACCAGGTTGGTCTGGAAGGTCCCGGACTGGAAGATGTTCACCCGGTCGTCGCCGGGGTCCCGGACGGGAGAGACGGCCTGCTCCATGACGTCGCGGCGACCCCCGAAGGCGCCCATGGGGAACCCTCCTCCGATGGTCTTGGCCAGCGCCACCAGGTCCGGGGTGACGCCCGTGACCGCCGTGCTGCCGCCCAGGGCCACGCGGAATCCGGTGATCACCTCGTCGAATATCAGGAGGATTCCATGCCGGGCGGTGACCTCCCGGAGGGCCTCCAGGAAACTCTGGTCGGCGATGATCCCGGCCATCCAGGTCCCCCCCACGGCCTCGACCACCACCCCGGCCAACTCCGAAGCGTGTTCCTCGATCAACGCCACCGTGGCGTCGGTGTTGTTGAACGGCAGGACGACCGTGTCGTCCAGCACACTCTGGGGAATCCCCGCTCCCTCGGGAAGCGACAGCGGCCGCTCTTCCGGTCCCCCGTAGGAAGTCCCGCTGACCAGCAGGTTGTCGTAACCGCCGTGAAAATTGCCCTCGAATTTGCCGATCTTCTGCCGGCCGGTGAAGGCGCGGGCCACCCGCATGGACATGTGGACCGCTTCCGAACCGGTGTGGACGAAGCGAACCATCTCCATGTGCGGCATGTGCTTTCGAATCTGGTTGGCCAGGGCCAGGTTGTTGGGGGAGGGCGCGATGGTGCTGGTGCCCGACGAGAGTTGCTTCGCCACCGCATCCATGACAGCCGGCGGGGAATGTCCCAGGATGTGGGGACCTCCCCCGATCAGGGAGTCGATGTACTTGTTCCCGTCCACATCCCAGAGAAAGGGCCCGCTCGCCCCCTCCACGTACAGCGGGTACGGGGGACGGAATCCGGCGTTGCCGGGAACGCCTCCCGGCAGGCGTTCGCGGGCTTCCTCGTACAGCCGGAGGGACCCGGGCGTGCGTTGGGTGTACAGATCTATGAATTGGGTTCGAGCATCTGTCATGGCTCCTGTTCTCCTGTATCAGATCGGGCGGCGCGCATCTCGGCGCGCAAACCTTCGGTTGCATTGACGTCTATCCGGTAGTCGAGAAGGTCGGCGTCCCGCACCTCGATTGCCACCCCGTAGTCGTTGCGGGCGGATTCGAGGGATATGTACCGGTCCATCACATCTTCCAGCACGGCCCCGGGATCCCGCTCCAGGGGATCGCCGTACCCCCCGCCTCCCGAAGAGACGTGATAGAAGGTGCCGTGCCGGCCGACGAACTCGTCGGCGAAGTAGATGGGAAGGTCCTCCTCCTCGTCGGTGCCCAGATTCTTGGCCACCCGGATGGGGATCCCGTCCTTCCCGCCGAACAGCCCGCGTGGACCGCCGGGGCCGTCCTCTCCCCGGTCGGCGATGTAGGAGAGCCGCACGCCGCCGGCGTTCTCCGCCCGCAGCACCGACTCCAGTCCCGCCCCTCCTCTCCACTTTCCCGCTCCCATCGAGTCGGTGACCGGCGCCAGGCGGTCAAAGGTGACCGGCCACATCCTCTCGATCACCTCGCTCGACTGGTTGAGGATTCCCAGCCCGAAGATGGCGGCGCCGCAGTCCCGCCCGTCCGCGCCGTACTTGCCGCCCCAGCCGCCGGTGTGCCAGTGGTAGTAGACGAAGTAATTGTTGTGCCGGCCGGGACGGTCGTCCACCCCGCCGGCCACCACGTATTCCAGGTTGAAGTTGCCGGCAAAGGACCGCTGTGGCGCGACCTGCGCCCAAACCCTCTGCACGCAGGCCGTGGTCTTCTCATAGGCTCCCGACACCTCCCCGCACACCGCGTAGGGACGGACCGCGTTGACCACGCTCGTCTCGGGAAAGACCGCCTTGATGATGCGCAGCCACCCCGCATTCATGAGAGGCTTGGGGAAGATGTACTTGGTGCCGGCCACCAGGGCGCCGGTGGTCGACCCGCGAGTGCCGTTCATGCCCGACTGCACCGGCGGTCCCGACCCCGTCATGTCATAGATGACCCTCGGGGGATCGTGCTGGATGGTCATCTTGAGAGAGACCTTCACCGGGCCGTCCTCGGGCGCCTGGGGATCGTAGTCGATGTAGTCATCGGTCTCCCATGTCCCCTCGGGGCACCGGAGGATCTCGGCGGCCAACTCCCGCTCGGAGTGGTCCAGGGTGCCCTCCATGGACCCCACGACGGTCTCCAGCCCGTACTTCGCTATCAGGCTGTGGAGCCGCGCCTCCCCCACCCGGGCGGCCTCGATGTGAGCGATCAGGTCACCCGTGGAGTTGACGGGGATGCGGATGTTGGCCATGATCAGGTTCTTCACGTCATGGCGCATCACGCCCCGGGAGACCACCTTGAGCGGGGGGATCACCAGACCCTCGGCATAGATGTCCGCCGCCAGGGCGTTCATGGAGCCCGGGGTGGCGCCGCCCACATCCGACCAGTGGCCCTTGGTGGCGGTGAATGCGATCAACTCGCCCTTCCAGAAGATCGGGCTGATGAAGGTCATGTCGGGGAGGTGGGTTCCTCCCCGGTAAGGCTCGTTGAAGGCAAAGACGTCCCCCTCCTCCATGCCTTCCTCCACGTCGATGAAGTCCTCGATCACCGACTGGGTGCTGGGTTGCAGCGCCCCGACATGGACCGCCACATCGCGGGTTCCCTGGGCGACCAGTTCTCCCCGGGCGTTCATCAGTCCGCCGCTGACATCCCCGCAGTAGATCACAAACGACAGACAGGAATCCCGGAGTGCCTCCACCATCTCGTCCACCAGGCTCACGAAAGCGCTGGAGAGAATCGAGAAAGTCACCGGATCGACCTGGTGAGCCGGATCCGGACGGGGCCGGCCGCCGCTCATTGGACACCTCCGGCGCCGGTGGTGTCCACCACCAGATTGAGATAGCGATCGACCGTCATCGTCATCCCGGGCGGCACCAGAGTGGTCGAGTCCATCTGCTCGACCACCGCCGGACCCACCGTCCGGAAACCGACCGGCAGGGAGGGCCGGGACCACACCGGGGTGTCCACCCATCCTCCGGCCTCCCGCCAGTGGACGGGACGCCGGTCCGGTGCGGCGGGCCCGGTCGAAGTGGCTTCGACAGCACCCGGCCGGTATTTGTCGGAGATGCCGGTGCCCGTCACCGCGATTCCGTGGATCTCGACTTCCCGTTCACCCAGATCGAAGGTGAACCTCTTCAAATACAGACTCTTGAACAACTCCACGACATCCAACAGGCTCCGGGGGGTCATCCTGGCTGTCACCGGGATGGCGAACACCCTCCACTGCCCGGCATAGCACATGTCGATGGTCCACTCCACAGACTGGCGCTCGGGCGGAATGCCCTCCCGGTCCAGGGCGGCCCGTACCCGGGCGTCGAATTCCTCGAATCGATCGTTCATCTCGTCGATGTCGACCGCCGCCGCCTCCCCGTAGAACATGCTGGCGCCCAGGTCATGGCGGATGTCGGCCATGAGACAACCCAGCGCCGAGGTGAGCCCCGGCCGGGGAGGCACCAACACGGTGGGAATGCTCATCTCCGCCGCCACCCGGGCGCCGTGGAACGGTCCGGCGCCGCCGAATGCCACCAGGGCGAAGTCGCGGGGATCCAGGCCCCGCCTCATGGTCGCCAACCTTATGGCATTGGCCATGTTCGCCTCCGCCACCGCCACCACCGCCGCGGCCGCAGAGACCGTGTCCCTGCCGAGCATGCGACCGATCCTGTCGCGGATCACCTTCTCGGCCAGCGCGGGAACGATCTCCATCGCCCCGCCCAGCATGGCGCCGGGCCGGAGGTTCCCCAGCACCACGTGCGCATCGGTGTTGGTGGGCTGGTCGCCTCCCCTTCCGTAACAGGCCGGGCCGGGGACCGCCCCCATGCTGTGCGGTCCCGACCGGAGCTTTCCTCCCGGATCGAACCACGCCACCGATCCTCCCCCCGCCCCCACGGTGATTATGTCCACCGCCGGGAACATGATCGGATGGCCCCACTCCACCTCCCAGGTCTCGGTGGTCCTCAACCGGCCGTCCAGGGTCACCGAGACATCGGTGCTGGTTCCCCCGATGTCGAGCCCGATTATGTTCTCAAAGCCCGCCAGCGCGCCTATCTCCCGGGCTGCTATCGCTCCTGCCGAAGGGCCGGAATTGGCGGTTCGGACCGGGATGTCGGAGGTGGCCTCCACCCCCATCAGGCCCCCTGCCGACTGGACGATCAGAACATCACCGTCATAGCCCCGACCCCGCAGACCCTGCTCCAGGGCCGCCAGGTAGTCGATCATCACCGGGATCAGCGCCACGTTGAGGATGGTGGTGGTGAATCGCTCGTACTCGAGAATGCGGGGAATGGTCTCATGAGAGGTGCGAACCAGAGCCTCCGGGTGTTCCTCCAGGATGATCTCCTTCATTCTCCTCTCGTTGCGCCCGTTGGTATAGGAGTGGAGGAAGCAGACCGCGATGGTGCGGATGCCGCGACCCCGAAGTATGCGGGCCACGATGCGCGCCTCCTCCTCGTCGAGGGGGGTACGGATCTCGCCGGAACTGAGGGTCCGCTCGGTGACTTCCAGGCGGTCGCGGGGCTTGACGATCGAGGGAAGGGGAGACTCGTGGTAGATGTCCCAGATGTCCTCCTTGGAGCCCCGGGCAGCCTGGGTCAGAACGGCGGTGACTCCCCTGGTGGTCACCATCGCCACCCTCGAGAGGCGTCTCTCGATCAAGGCGTTGGTCCCCAGGGTCGTGCCGTGAGCGAAGGAACGGAACCTCTCTCCACCGACTCCCGCCTCGTCCATGGCGTTGAACACCCCGGCGAAGCCATCCGGGGTGGTCGGTGTCTTCACCACCCGGACCTCACCCTCCCGGTCCGCCATCACCCAGTCGGTGAAGGTGCCGCCGATGTCTACCCCGATCCTGAGCTCAGTCATCAGATCCCCAGGTAGGCCCTTCGCACCAGGTCGCTCTCGAGCACGGCCCCGGTCTCACCGCTCTCCACCACCAGGCCCGATTCCATCACGTAGGCGCTCCGGGCGATCTCCAACGCCAGAAAGGCGTTCTGTTCCACCAGCAACACCGTCAAACCGTGGCGGTTGAGCTCGAGGATGATCTCGGCCAGATGGTCGACGATGATCGGCGCCAGGCCCGCCGAGGGTTCGTCCAGCAGCAACAGCCGGGGCTGGGCCATCAGCGCCCTGGCGATGGCGAGCATCTGCTGCTCTCCACCACTCAGGGTGCCGGCGCGTTGGCGGGCCCGTTCGGAGAGGCGCGGGAAGAACTCGAAGGCCCGTTCCAGCCGGCGGCGATACTCGTCCTCCCCCTTTACCATGTGGGCGCCCATCTCCAGGTTCTCCAGGACCGTCATGGCGGGGAAGAGTTCTTTGCCCTGCGGCACGTGGCCCAGACCCTTGGCGACTATCTCGTGAGGTCTGAGGCTGTCGATTCTCTCACCCTCGAAGGAGATCTCGCCGCTCTGGGGCCTGAGCACTCCCGAGACGGTGAGGAGCAGAGTGGTCTTCCCCGCTCCGTTGGCTCCGATCACCGTCACCAGTTCCCCCTCCGGGACGCTGATCGAGACATCGAAGAGCACCTGGACCCGCCCGTAGGCCACATTCAGTCTGCTGATCTCAAGCACCGCGGCGTTTCCCCAGGTAGGCGGTGATCACGTCGGGGTCGCCCACTATCTCCTCGGGGGTCCCCTCGGCGATCTTCGCTCCGAAATTGAGCACCGTGATCCGGGTGCAGATGTTGGTTATCAAACGCATGTTGTGCTCCACCAGCAGAACGGTCACACCCTGGCTGCGCAACGTCCTGATCAGGTCCATCAGGTAGGCGGCCTCCTCGGGATTGAGGCCAGTGGCCGGTTCGTCCAGGAGCAGCATCCTGGGTTTGGCCGCCAGGGCGATGGCAATCTCCAGGTATCGGTGCTCCCCCGCCGAGAGGTCGCGGGCCACCGCGTCGATCCGCTCGGCCAGACCCACGAACGCCAGCAACTCCTTGACTCTCTCCTCGATGGCCTCGCTCTGTTCCCGGAACCGCCTGGACCGGGTCAGGGCGCCGAACAGCGACGTGGGGTTGTCGAGATGGCTCCCGTGAAGGACATTGTCCCGAACGGTCAGGTTCTCGAACAGTGTGGTGATCTGAAAGGTCCGGACCAAGCCCACCCGGGCGAGTTCGTGAGGCTGGGCGCCGGTCACCTCCGATCCCTGGTACCTGACCATGCCGCGGGTTGGCTTGATGTAACCGGTGATCAGGTTGAGAGCGGTGGTCTTTCCGGAGCCGTTCGGGCCGATCAGACCCCGGATCTCCCCTTCCTCCACGGACAGGTCCAACTCGTCGACCGCCGACAGGCCGCCGAACAATCTGGTGAGCCCTCTGGTCTCGAGGATGGGCATTCGCTACTCCACTCCCACTCCGTTTGTGGCATGAGCTTCGGTCCCGGCGGTGGGGTCCTCTCCGCTCTCCTTCGGTTCCCTCCGCCGCCCGAACAGCCTCTGGAGAGCGGGAAAGACTCCGATCGGCATGAACAGCACCACCAGCAACAACACCACCCCGAATATCACGAAGCGATATTCCTGCAGAGCCCGGAGCCACTCGCTCACCAGAACGAAGATCGCCGCTCCGAATACCGGACCCCACAGGGTTCCCGTCCCTCCCACCAGAACCACGATCAGGAATATGAACATGTAGTCGAGACCCAACAGATTCGGGTTGACGAACCGGAAGTGGTGGGCGTACAGGGCGCCGGAGAATCCCACCAGCGCGCAGGCGAACGAGAACGCCAGAACATAGTATTTGGTGGCCGCCACACCGATGGACTTGGCGAGGTCCTCGTTCTCATGAATGCTGCGCACTCCTCTCCCGAAGCGGGAGGATCGCAACCTCGACAGGAGAAAGACCACCCCCAGCAGCAACAGCAGAGCGAAGTAGAAGTAGGCCAGCTCCGAGCGTATCTCCCAGCCGAACAGACTGGGCGGGGGGACCTGCCGCAGTCCTGAGGGACCGCCGGTGACGGGCCTCCATCTCAGGGCCACCGTCCAGGCCAGGACGCCAAAGCCCAGGGTGACGATCGCCAGTTCGAGGTTCCGGGTGCGTCGCAGGGCGATGTAGCCGATCAGGAGACCCACCAGGCCGGCGGCGGCCGGCGCAGCCAGGAAACCTATCCAGGGAGATATCCCCAGATCGAGCGCCAGCTTGGCTGACACATAGGCGCCGAACCCCCAGAAGGCGGCGTGTCCGAAGGAGAATTGCCCCATCTCGCCCATGATGTAGTCGAGGCTGAGCCCCGCCACCGCATAGATCACGATCAGCACCAACAGCCCGCGGTTGTAGGTGTTGGTGAAAACGAACAGCGGTACCAGCGCAACCCCGACGAGCAGGGCGCCGCCCAGCAACCACCCCGGGGGGATCCTCAACCGCATTTCACTTCCTCCCGAACAGGCCCTGGGGGCGCAGCAGCAGGACGATGATCATCACCACGTACAGGTATCCCTGGCGGTAATAGGTGGAGACGAACTGGCCGAACAACGCCTCGGTTATACCCATGAACAGGCCGACCGCCACCGCTCCCGCCACATTCCCCATCCCCGCCACGATCACCACCGCGAAGCCGGTGATGAGCAGCGGCTGTCCCAGGTTGGGAGATGCAGACGAGACCAGGACGATCAACACTCCTGCCAGGGCCGCCAATCCCGATGCGACAATCAGGGTGGTGTCATAGACGGCGGTGGTATTGATCCCTATCAGGCGGGCGCCCAGCAGATTCTGGCCGGTGGCCCGGGTCTTCTTGCCCAGCTTGGTGTGCGAGAGCATGAGATACAACCCCAGGACCGCCGCAAAGCACACCCCCACCAGCAACAGGCTGGCGGTGGTTATGTACACCCCTCCCACCTGGATGATCTCATTGAACGGCTCCTCCACCCCCTTGGGCCCGGATCCCCACACCACCAGACTGCCGTTCAGCAACATGAAACTGAGAGCAACGGTCGAGAGGATCACCACCAATTCGGAGTGTCCCAGGAACGGGCGGACGGTGACCCGGTTTACCAGAAAGCCGGCCAGGGCCATGACCGACACCACCACAACCGCGCCCGCGAAGTAGCCCAGCCCCACCACATTGGTGACCGTGTACAACAACATGGCCCCCAGCATGGTCAGCTCGCCATGCGCCATGTTGATCACCCTCATGACTCCGAACACCAGGCTCAACCCGGCCGCGAATATCACGTAGATCGAGCCGTTCAGAAGCCCGTTCCAGAGTTGCTGGCCGATGACATCCCAACTCATCCGCCGGACCTCTGTGGGATGCCGACCAATCCGGGTTGAGACCACCGACTCATGGCTAGCCGTAGATCGGGACCCGGTTGTCGAAGCGCACTGCCGAAATCTCCCCGCTGATCCTGTCCACGAAGGACCTGAGGATCGGACCGTATGTGTTCTCCAGCGTCTCGATGTCAGCCCGCGTCGCAAGGGTGGCCACCCCCACGGCCCCTATCACGTCGGTGCCGTGAAACACCGGGGCGGATACCGATCTCAACCCCTCCGTCAGTTCCTGGTCGTTCAGAGCTATCCCCTTGATCCGCGCCTCTTCCAACTGCCCCCGGTAGTCATCGGCCCCCGTAACCGTGGTGATGGTCCGTGGCTCGAAGTCCATCTGGCTCAGTACCGCTTCCACGTCGTCGGGCGGCATGGCCGAGAGAATGGCTTTGCCCAGAGAACTCAGATGGGCCGGCAGACGACTGCCGACTTGAAGATTGATAGTGATGATGTCGTCGCGGTGGCGTCTCGCCATATAGATGACTTCGGCGCCCTCCAGGACGCCGTAGTTGACGGCTGTGGCCTCCGGCAGAGCCAGGCTGATCTCGTCCAGGTAGGGGCGGATGTGCTCCACGAATTCCCTTGACTCCACCGCGGCCACCCCCAGCCTCAGCACCTTCTTGGAAGGCCGGTAGAGTCGCTCCGTCCTGTCAATGTATCCCAGCTCCTCCAGAGCGCCGGTCAGGCGGTAGACGCTGGCCCGGCTGATCTGGGTGCGCCGTGCGATGTCGGCCACCGAGAGAGCAGGGGACTTCTCATCGAAGGCGGAGAGGATCTGCAGACCCTTGGAAAGCGACCCCCGCTGATGGCTGGGAACTGTGGTCATCGGGCGCCGGCGAGTCTATTCGACAAGGAACTCGTCCTCCTCGACGATCACGAAGACCGAGTCCTGGGTCTTGGCCCCCATGAAGTTCTTCTCGTCGGCCAGGAGGGTGGCGTACTCGGGAGATTCGGCCGTGGCCAGAAAGTCCTCCACGCTGTCGTACCACACCTCTGCAACCCCATCGCACGGCGCTGGTCGTCCCGGCACATCCAGCGGTCGACATTGAACGTACCGGCGGACCATGGGCATGGCGAGCACCAGGGGTGCATGGACATTCTTCCAGTGTTCATGGAATTGTTCACTGGTCAGATCGGACCTTCTGGTGAGCAGGGTCACGGTCTTGATCATCTTCCACTCCCCCGACGGAGGCGCGGATCACCGGGAGGACGTCGCCGGGAGGGGATCATCCGTCTTCGTCCACCACGGCCACTGCCTCGATGTCGATCAGGGCGTGGTGAATCAGCTCGGCGACCACCACTGTCACCCGGGCAGGCTGTCGATCGGGGAAATACCGCGCATACACGGGTTCGTACCGGTGGTAGTGGTCGTGGTCGACCAGGTACACCCTGGTCAGGACCACATCGCTCATCTCGGCGCCGGCTCGTTCCAGGGCCGCCTTGAGGTTCCCCAGAGCCAGTTCGGCCTGCTCCTCCAGGGTCTCCGCCAGTTCCCCGGTCGTCTTGTCCCATCCCAGTTGCCCCGTTACCCAAAGGGTGTTCCCCGCCCGCACGACATCGTTCCACCGGCTCTTCGAACCGATGGCTTGGAAGAGTTCCTCCTCAACCGGGACGAACACTCTCTCCACCATATGCCAGCCTCCTTCCTCGGTCAATAGGATGTATCGGCCTGGCCCGGGATGGCGGGCACAGACCGATACATCAGAGTTATGGGACTAGTTACGTCTACCCGGCGAGCGGAACGGCATCCACGGGTATCAGAGCGCCGCCCTGTGACTGGATGATGATCCAGTCGTCAACCAGTCGGAGTCCGTTCTCGTTGAAGCGCAACGGCTTACCGCGAGGAGTGACGAACCCATGCTCGTCATTCATCAGGGGAGCAACCGCCGAATAGTCGGTCGTTCCGGCCGCTTCGATTGCCGCCATCAGCTGCAGCGCAGCCGTGTAGCCCAGCTCGGACCACCAGTCCGGGGCACTGCCGAACTCGGCTTCATATGCCTCGGAGAAGGCAGCCGCCTCGGCAATCGACTCGTCCAGAATCCAGCCGGTGGAACTGTATATGCCTTCGGAGAGATCACCCAGTGCCTCCACTTCCGGCGGGGTGTACACGACCTCGTTGACCATGATGTCACCCTCATAGCCGATCTCGCGAGCGGCCTGGACGGCGTTGACCACCACGTCCTTACCCCACAGACCGAGATACAGCAGATCCGGATCGTTGCCCACGCCCTTGGTGACTTCCACCCGGGCTTCAGCTGTTCCATACGGGAAGTAAATCATCCCGGTGTACTCGAAGTCGTCCGGGGCTTCCTCTGCGAAGATACGGGTGAATTCATCGTTGGTGAGCAACACCCAGTCCGAGTCCACTCCAACACCCTGGACCCGCTTGTATCCCTGCTGGATCATCCACCGGGCCAGCACCGAGAGTGCGTTGCTGTCCGACTGGCTCTGCTTGACCGGAGCGCGGATGTGCACCGCGCCGTCATAGCCCTCGGTGGTAATCAGCTCCGAGCCGCAGGCGGTCACCACCAGCGGGACGCTCTCCTCCTTGAACACATCCTTCATCGCCACACAGGTCGTGGCGTCGTTGCCGCCGGCAACGCCCGCTACCCCGTCGGCGATGGCCTTGCGAGCCGAGGCCACCGACTCATCAGCCGAATAGCCTTCGTCATAGTGGACAACCTCGACCTCGCGTCCCAGTAGGCCGCCCGCCTCGTTCTGCTGCATCACGGCCAACTCGAACCCGTTGCGCATGATGTCGCCCAAACCGACCGCCGTTCCCGAGTTGAACCAGACGGTTCCCAGCTTGATGGGCTCTGCCGGTTCAGGCGCCGCGGTGGTGGTTGGGGCCGCGGTGGTGGGAGCTGCCGTGGTCTCGGCCGCTTCTTCTTCTCCATCGCCACAAGCGGTGGCGACCAGAGCCAGGACGGACAGCACTGCCAACACTCGTACCCAAGATCTACGTTTACTCATTTACCTGCCTTCTCCTTCCGAACCCATGCCTCCCCGAGGGGATGTGCACGGGGTCACGCTGCTTCACTTTTATGGGTCATCTCGACCCGAGTACCTCCACCTGACATTTGTCCATGGGGCCACCCCGGTCCAAAGTGCCCGTTTACCGGAACCTTTATCCGATATACGGACGCTAGTAACCGAAACCGGGACGCGCCCGGAAAACGGAGAGTTAAATCTCTGGTAACACATCCCCAACCCGGTAGGGCGGCGCATGCTCGGGCGTGGCCCCTTTCCGTTCCGGGAGCACTTTCAGCCGCGTAGGGCCCCTTCCGGAGGTCGGTTGGGAGAACTCAGCGAACCTGGGCGAGGTTCTGGAGACGCAACCGACCCTGGGCGACCATCTTCCCATCCGAGGCGCGGGTTATGGTCACCTGCCAGATCTGTTGGCTACGCCCCTGGTGGACGGGGACTGCTTCCCCGTCCAGGCGGCCCCGCCGATGGGAACGGTAGAAGTCGGTGGCGTTGTGGACTCCGACCGCCACCGCCATGCCCTGTTCCTGCGCCCACTGGAAGGCGCCCACCGAGGCCAGGGTCTCCACCATGGTGGTGTGCAGTCCGGCGTTCACCATGCCGAACGGTTGATGGTGCTCCTCCCCTGCCTCCACATGCCCGCGCACCCTCGATGAGGACGATTCGTCGAGAACGATGCCCACCATCTCGGCAAAGCCCCCTCCGACATCCGGCACGGGACTATCGGTCACGACCGCCAACTCTACCGGTCTCCGACCAGCGGCGATCCGCCCACTTTCCGAGGCGACGGACCGCCTCGGCGATGTCGTCGGTGGACTCCGAGTACGAGAAGCGGACCCAGCGATCTCCCAGGTCGGGGTCGAAATCTATGCCGGGAGTGACCGCCACTCCTATCTCCTCCAGCCACCGGGCGCACAGGGTGGGAGAGTCCATGCCCAGATGGGAGATGTCGGCGTACACATAGAAGGCCCCGTCGGGCGGAGCGATCCGGTTGATCCCGGCTTCCGCCAGCCCATCCACCAGCACCTTCCTGCTCTCGGAGTAGGCGGTGACGATCGCGTCCAGTTCCTCGGTGCAATCGAAGGCCTGCAGGGCGCCCAACTGGGAGACGGTGGGCGGCGCGATGAAGAGGTTCTGGGACAGTCGCTCCAGGGGTCGGAACATCTCGGGGGGCACCACCAGCCATCCCAGCCGCCACCCGGTCATCGAGAAGTACTTGGAGAAACTCTGCACCACCACCGGCGCATCGCTGAACTCGAGTGCGCTGGCGGCCCGCTTCCCGTAGTGGATCCCGTGGTAGATCTCGTCGCTGATCAGGACAGTCCCCGCCCTCTCGCAGTAGTCGACCACCGACTGCAATTCTTCGGCGCTGAGGGTGACCCCGGTCGGGTTGGAGGGACTCGCCACCACCAGCCCGTCCAGCGGACCGGCCATCTCCAGTCTGTCGGGCGACGGAACGAATCGGGTCCCGGCGTCCACACGCACCTCCACCAGTTCCAGGCCCAGCGCCGACAACACGTTGCGATAGGCCGAGTAACCGGGCACGGTCATGGCCACCCGATCGCCGGGATCGAACAGGGCCAGGCACGCCAGGACGAACCCGGCTGAGGCCCCGATGGTCATCACTATCCGGTCCGGCGACACCTCCAGGCCGTACCGATCCCCATAGAATCGACCGATCCTCTCCCGGAGGGCGACCAGGCCGGTGGCGGCGGTGTACCCGAGGCGATCATCCAACAGACCGGCCCGGGCCGCCTCCAGCACCCGGGAGGGCGCCGGGGTCATCGGTTGACCGACCTCCAGGTGGAGAACGTCCCCACCCCCCGCCTCTCGCAGGGCGGCGGCTTTCATCACCTCCATCACATAGAACGGAGGTACCTGGGAGCGGAGGGATTCCTTCACCGCACCGGCCGGCTCAGCCGGTGGCGGGCTGAGCCTGGGCGGGAGTGCAGTAGGAGACGCCGGTGCCCCCGATCCCGCAATACCCCCACGGGTTCTTGGCCAGATACTGCTGGTGGTAGTCCTCCGCGAAATAGAAGGACTTCCCCACGCCGATCTCGGTGGTGACCAGGTCGTACCCGCTCCTGTGCAGCTCCCCCTGGTAGGCATCCAGGCTCGCCCGGACGGTCGGCAGATGCTCGGTGTCGGAGACATAGACGGCGGAGCGATACTGGGTCCCGTAGTCGTTTCCCTGTCTCATCCCCTGGGTGGGATCATGGCCCTCCCAGAAAACGGCCAGGAGGGTGTCGAGGTCGATCTCCCCCGGCAGGTAGACAACCTGCACCAACTCGGTGTGGCCGGTCATTCCCGAGCACACCTCTTCATAGGTGGGGTTGGGGGTGATTCCGCCGCCGTACCCGACTGCGGTGGAGTACACCCCTTCGGTTTGCCAGAACATCCGCTCCGCACCCCAGAAGCACCCCATGCCGAACCAGATCGTCTCGGACCCTTCCGGGAAGGGGGGAAGGATGCGGGCGCCGGTCACATAGTGGAACTCGGGTACCGAAAGGGGTTCTTCCCGGCCGGGGAGAACCCTCTTCCTATCGGGCAGAGTGCTTGATTTCTTGCGCCATGACATAGGCCTGAGGCTACCAGTTACCGGTTGTCAAGAACGACGGAATTCGCCGGGGGAACGACCGTTCAACCCAGCGGACCGAACCACCGGTCGTGGAGCTGGCGGTAGACCCCGCTCTCGATCAGATCCAACAGGGCCAGGTTGACTTTTTCCCGGAAGTCGGGATCACCCTGGCTCAGCACGAACCCGTACTGAACCTTCTCAAAGTCGGGACCGACGGTGACCACCTCGCCTCCCCCTTCGCGGGCAACGTGGAAGTGAAGCACCGGAGCGTCGAACACGATGGCGTCGACATCGCCCGCTTCCAGGAGGGAGTACGCGTCGTCCACCTCTTCCACCAGCACCGGGCCCACTCCCACCGACGCCAGATAGGACTCCCCGGCGGTGTTCGTCACCGTTGCCACCCGGTGCCCGGGCAGGTCCGAGGGTCCGGCGATCTCCCCCCGCAGTTGGCTGACCGCCAGCGAGGAGGCGATCGAAGCGGTGAAACTGGCGAACACCAGAGTCCCCAGGGCTATCCAGATCAACGCGAACACCCTCCCCCGCCATCCCCTGGCCACCTTGTCGCCATACCCGACCGTGCTCATGGTCACCACCGACCAGTAGAACGAGTCCCAGATTCCCTGGCGGTAGGGCACCGCGAAGTCGGCGTTGTGATGGCGTTCCAACCACCAGATCACATGGGCGGACACCAGCACCGCCAATCCGAACACGGCCAGCAGCCAGGGAAGGTCCGAGGAGAAAATCGCTCGCAGGAACAGCAGGATCCGATCGCCGACATGGCGGCTCTCCTCGGTGGGCGCCATGATGGTCAGCCCGGCGTCGAGGACCGGCATGGAGAAGTCGACCAGGCGCTCTCTCGATTCGGTGATGGCAACTCCCCCCACGGCCATCCCGGCAACGCCCCGACCGATGTCATCGATCTGTTTTGCCACCGTGTCCACCGCGTAGATCTCGGCATCCATCCCCAGGCCGGCGGCGAGAAGGCGGGCCAACTCCACGTCGAAGCCGCTGTAGCCCTGGTTCTCATATATGACGAACGGGGGAAGAATGCGGGCGGCAACCGACAGCGTTCCCCCCGCCGCCGAGGTGTCAGCGCTCGGGTCCGCCAGCCCGACCGCCTCGGGATCCGCAGCCTCGATCCAACCATCCACGATGACCGCATTGGCCGCCACCCAATCCTCTGCATGGCGGCGGATGTCCTCGGGATCCCCCTCGTCGGCCACCATCAGTGCGTTCTGGGCAGATATGTCGTTCAGAGGGATTACCACCTGCTCCAGCAGCTTTCTGATGGTTGGATTGGCTTCCAGGAAACCGGTGTTGGCGACCACCCGGATGTCATTGGGAGGCCACCCCACCTGGCAGGGATCGTTGGCGCACCCCGGTAGTCCCGCTAAGGCGGTGCGGTCCAGGTAGGCAGCCTGCTCCACGGGTAAGGAGGGAAACGGAGTCTCGAGCCACACCACGTCCCTGCCGGGCTGCAACTCGCCAACCGTCCAGTTGGGGGTCCATGTGTAATAGAGGACCGGTCGACCGGCTCGATACCGATCAAAGGTGGCCCTTATCAGGGGTGAGTAGCTGCCCTGGATCTGCTTCACGGTTCCCTTCAGGCCATAGACCTCGAGGTGGTGGTCGATGATCGCCGCGCATCCCCACGAGGGTTCGCACCCCACCAAATCGGCCAGTCCGTCCCCGTCCTCATCGAACAGGGCGGCGGTCTCCGGGTTGGCCAGGTCACCCAGGTTGGTGATGCCATGAGCCTCCGCAGTCTCCCTGTCCATGAAGTATCCCTGCAGAGCGCCGTCGTCCACCTGGGTTCCCACCAGTTCCGAGAAGTCCTCCTGGAGGAAGGCGTCCTGGGTGGGGAACCATCCATTGGCCCACAGATCAACCTCGCCGGCGGCCACCGCCTCGTAGAACTCGTCATTGTCCATGGTGACAGGCCCCTCGACCTGATATCCGAGCCGCTGGATCAGCAGACGGTAGACCTCGGCTTGGAACCAGCCGGTGTCCCAGGTGGCCCGAGCCATCCGCACCGTCTGCCTGGCGGCACCGCCGTCCTCCGACTCGGCCTGCGCCAATCCCGCGGCTGGGGCAACGAGCAGTGCTGACAGTATTCCCAAGACGGCTATGGAGATTCTGCGCATAAGAGTTGTCCGGGTAGGCTGGGCCATAGGGTAGCAAAGCGATGTGGAAGTGTCCCTTCCACATCCAAAATAGGCGCGTTATTCAATACTACTTGGAGGTTATTCAACCTGTTTTCGGAACTTATTCCACCAGGTGAAACAAAGAAAAAAGAGTCACCGCTTTTGGCGACGCGCTCGCCGATTACTAAGTATGGTGTTCTTGAAATGCAACCCCCAGGCGCGGCTCCAGGGCTTTCCGGGTGCCGTTCCCTGCGGGTGTTGGTGACCTAACCGACAACGGAAGGAGGCGAAGTGGCTTACCCACGATTAGAAAGGAGTTCGTATGTCTGAGAAAGAGGATCTCGATCTCACTCAGATCGCCGAGGCCTACGAGGATTGGGAAGAGGAAGAGGAGCGCCGCCGCGCGGCAGCCATCCAGAACCGACCCCAGTTCGAAGGCCTCCAGGTCGATCCTGATATCGATTTCTATCCCGAGGTAGCCGACCGGGAACCCGGTGATAGGAACATCGTCAAGTGGGGATTCGACATCCACCCGCAGGTGACGTTCGTTGCGGCAGGTTTCCTGTTGCTGTTCATTGCCTGGACATTGTTCTTTCCGGAATCGGCCGCGGATGTGTTCGGCACCATTCTCACCTTCATCAACGAGAAGGTGGGTTGGCTGTACATAATCGCATTCAACATATTCATCGGCGCTGCCCTCTACTTTGCCTTAGGCAGGTACGGCAAGATCCGACTAGGCGGTCCGGGAGCCCTTCCGGAGTTCTCCACGGGCGCCTGGTACGCAATGTTGATCTCCGCAGGTCTCGGTATCGGTTTGATGTTCTGGGGTGTCGCGGAGCCAATCTATCACCTGACGGCGCCGCCTCCCCTCTTCGACGTGGAGCCGCTATCGGCGGGCGCCGCGAGAGGAGCGTTGGCGACTTCCTACCTCCACTGGGGGATCCATGGATGGGCGCTGTACGGACTGGTAGCCCTGGCGTTGGGGTTCTTCGCCTACAACCGGGGCCTGCCGCTCACCTTCCGCTCGGTCTTCTATCCGATTCTCGGTCCGAGGATCTATGGCGGATGGGGCAACGCGATCGACATCCTGACGGTTGTGGCCACCCTTTTCGGGCTCGCCACCTCACTGGGATTCGGCGCCGGCCAGGCTGCCGCGGGGCTCAACAAGCTCTTCGGCCTCCCGTCGGGCACCGGTTTCCAGATCGTCCTGATCGCCTTCATCACCGGACTGGCAACCATCTCGGTTGTAGCGGGTCTGGACGCGGGGGTCAAGAGGTTGAGCCAGCTCAACGTCTATCTTGCCGCGGCGTTCCTGCTGTTCGTCATGTTGGTGGGACCGACCCTGTTGGTCCTCTCGCTGTACGTTGAGAGCATCGGTGTCTATATCCAGATATTGCCTGAGTTCTCATTCTGGAACGCAGCCTTGATCGAGACCCAGTGGCAGCAGTGGTGGACCATCTTCTACTGGGGATGGTGGATCTCCTGGTCCCCCTTCGTCGGAATGTTCATCGCCCGAATCTCCAAGGGGCGCTCGGTGCGGGAAATGATCATCGGTGTGATCGTTCTTCCCTGCCTCCTGTGCTTCCTGTGGTTCGCGGTGTTCGGCGGAGCGGCCATGAATCTGCAGATGACCGGCGAACTGGACGTTGCCACCGCTGTCAACGAAAACGTGGCAACCGCCCTGTTCGTGATGTTGGAGGCCTTCCCATGGACCTTCTTCGTCTCGATTGTCGGTATCCTCCTGCTGGTTTCGTTCTTCGTCACCTCTTCGGACTCCGGTTCGCTGGTGGTGGACCACCTCACCTCAGGAGGAAAGCTCGACTCGCCCAAGCCCCAGCGGGTGTTCTGGGCGATGATGGAAGGACTGGTCGCATGCGTGTTGCTGTTGGGAGGTGGCCTATCGGCGCTCCAAACGGCCGCAGTGGCCACCGGCCTGCCATTCCTGTTCGTGCTTCTCATCATGCTGTGGAGCCTCAAGAAAGCCTTCGACGAAGAACTCGACCTCTTGGAGAGTCACTACGACGAAGCCATCTTCAAAGCCCAGCACAGCGGTTTGCTTGAGAGGCTGGGAAGAGGAGGTGAAAAGTGACCAAGAGATCGAATGTATTGATCGCCGCTCTGGCGGCGTTCGTGCTGGTGCTTTCGGCCTGTGCCACCGAGGGTCAGGATCGACCCGTGACGATGGCTCGGGCCGATTGGGGTTCCGGTCACATGCAGGCGGCAATCTACGCCGCCCTGATCGAGGAACTCGGACACGAGGTCACCGATCCTGCGTCGGCAGAGCTGCAGCCCTTCTCCTTCTATCCGGCTTTGGCCGCCGGGCAGTACGACCTGTGGGCCAACGGGTGGTTCCCGAACCACGACATCTTCCTAGAGGGAGAGAACGTCACCGGCCAAGCGGTGGATCTGCCTATCGAGGCCGTCGGCTATGAAGTAGCCAAGGGGGGCGTCGAGGGCTGGATGGTCGACAAGGCCACGGCCGACCGGCTGGGAATCAGTTCCATGGCTGACGTCGCCGCCAATGCCGGTGTCTTCGACAGCAACGGCAACGGCAAGGCCGACCTGATCGGATGCAACGCCGGTTGGGGATGCAACACCTGGATCAACGATCTGATCGCCGAAGAGAGTTGGGGCGCCAGCGTGGAGCAGGTCTCCGGTGACTACGACGCCCTGGTCCGAGGCGTAATCGACCGCGTGAACGCCGGCGAGTCGGTGCTGTTCTACGCATACACGCCCAACTGGACCGCTGACTCCCTGGTTGACGGGGACAACGCGGTGTGGGTGTACGAGCACGTCGTCAACGACATCCGTGCGGTGGCCAACACCGACTTCTTGGATGACAACCCGGATATCCGCCGTCTGCTCGAGGTAGTGGCGATTCCGTTGAGCGACATCGCCGCTCAGAACGCCAAGATGGCCGCAGCGGACGAATACTCCGACGCCGATGTGCAAGCTGACGCTGAAGCCTGGATCGCCTCCAACCGCGACCGGGTCGACAGCTGGCTGGCAATCGCCCGAGGCTAATTACCTGACAACTGGTTTGCTCGGCTGACCTCCCCGTCAGCCGAGCAAACCCCTCTTCTTTTCTCCCTTTTGCTCAGGCGTTCCCCTCAGACCT
The DNA here is from genome assembly GCA_965204615.1 of Acidimicrobiia bacterium. Lineage (GTDB taxonomy): Bacteria > Actinomycetota > Acidimicrobiia > Spongiisociales > ZC4RG35 > Bin76. The sequence goes on from OZ242000.1 coordinate 1,092,016, forward strand.
GAGACCTGGCCAACCACCTGAGTTGAGTCGGGCCCCGATCCCTCCCTGGACCGGTGGACATGTCTCCAATGTCAAACTCCGGGCCGGCGGGGCTGGTTCACTTCGTATTGTGGTGGTGGGTTCTGTGTCTGAAGTGTCGGGTCGGGCGGGGTTGTGGGAGTGCCTGCCGGTCGTGTTCCAGTGGATCATGCCTAAGAATTCTCGCGAAATTTGGGGGTCCTTTTGGGAGCCCTCCCGATGGAGGCGTGCTACTTGGGGGGAGCCGGTGTGAGAGAGCGGAGTCGGTCGAAGACCACCGGCGTCTTCCCCAGGAACCTCATCGGATCGGAGACCTCTTCCAGCCGGTCCGCAGGGATGGTCACGTCGGGATCGGCGGCCAACCGCTCCCACAGGACCCCACCGCCGTCGAGCACCGACGCCGCATTGCGCTGCACGATCCGGTAGGCCTCATCCCGGCTGAGGCCGGACTGTTGGATCAACTCCGACAGCAGTGCACCGCTGACTACCAGACTGCCGGTTGAACAGTATACCACCATGGGTGTGACCAAACATCGCTACATATCACTAAGTTGGCAAAAACCCCATAAAACCCTACACCTCCCTTTCATTGTGCCATGTTAGTCCCGGCTATCCGGGTCAGTCACCTTCCCGTCACCACTCGCGAAAACCCAGCCTAAGTCGAGTCGGACGCGCAGGCTTAACAATGCTCCGATGGCTGGGGTGACAGATCGATGCGCAATAAGGGCGCAACTTCGTCCAGGATCTCGGAGTCGCACTGCTCAAGCAGAAACGTGGTCAGATCGTCCTGCCGCGGCTGCCCGAAGACCATCCGGTATACAGCAAGGGACCGCTGGAGCGCCACTAGTTGGGAAGCGTCTCGGCTGAGGGGAAGAGCTGGGACATGCCGCTCGATGTGCGCGCCGCCTAGGAGTGGGAAGATCCAGTACGGTACCAGCCCACGTCCACTCGACGATTGCTCCTGTGCTGCTTCAAACAGGGCCGACCACACGTCCTTTGAGACACCCCCAAGGACCTCGTCCCCGTGCGTCGCTGCAATGTTCTTTCGCACTGCGTGGCCCTTGTAGCGGTGAACCCGGCCTTCACGTTGCTCAAGATCTACGGGATTCGATGGCAGGTTCCAGTGCATAACGGAATGGCAGTAGGCGTGAAAGTCAAGTCCCTCTTGGCCGACCGAAGTGGAAGCGAGAATGAAGGGCCAGAACGGTGAGTTGAAGGCCTGACGTACCTGTCCTTCCCGTGCCCCCGCCTTGCCATCGTCTCCTTCTTGGGCGCCAAAGCGCATGGCGAAGTGGTTACGCAAGCGGCGGTGCTCAATCCAGGCGGCAGCATCGCCAAATTGGATGTCATCTACGCGGGGGGCACCGGTGCGAAGCGAGATCGCTCCCGACATCGCTACAGCCAACCCCTCCCAGGCCTCCTCTTCGGTGGCTGCAAAGAGCCCCTCGAGATCCCGTAGCGTGTGAACGTATTCGTCCAGCACCGCCTGCAGGTTGCCTGCAGCACAGTAGTCCACGACCTGCCGCCAGTAGGGCGTCTCGTCCCCGCTGCGCTCTCCTCGGATGAGCGCCGTCGCCTCCGGGAGGTTGAATAGCGCCCGGAAGCTCCAAGCGATCCGGGCGGCTGCATCCCGGGCCGCGCAGGTTGCCGATGCTTTATGTCCCGAGGTCCGTGTGAGTGCCCTGAGCGCGGTCGTCGCAGGGCCGGCCACTGATCGCGTAGCTAGAACGTCCAATAGGTCCGCGGGTGGTCGTCCTAGATCCAGCGATGCGCTGGAAGCCGCGTCGACCAGGTTCCTTGCTTCTCTGACATGTTCCACCCACCGGGAACCCTCGTCGTCGTCCTTCGCGCCACTCCACCGGTGGGCGAGATCCCGGCGGGCGAACCACTCCCTGGTCGACTCGCCGTGTCTATCGAGATCGAGCAGGATTGGGGCCGCCCAGTACCAACTTTCATCCTGGCGCGGTTTGTCGAGATACTGCTCCGTGATTCTGCCGAGAGGCAGTTCGAGTCGCGTCCGGGCTCGGGCGATGGCGTGTTCCAAAGTAGCTCCGTCCTGCGGCACAGGAACGGGATCGCCCAGTTGGACGAGGCTGGGACTTGGGTACAGGATGCCCAGGACCGGCATGCCGGTGAGCCGCTCGTCGGTATAGGCGAAGCGAAGGAGGGGGCGACGCTTCCTTCGCTCCTCCGGACTGTTGCGGATCGAATCATCGAAGCGACAGGAGATCCTGCGTTCTACTTCGTAGCTCACCATGCTCGCAATGGCTTTAGGAACCACGCCCCAGGTTGAGAAGATCAACCGCTTGGAGAATTGCTGCTCGCGGGCTGCCTTCCAAGCACCGGACTCGCCGTAATAGGGCAGCGAGGCCGGTAACCACAGCAGCTTCCACGCCTCCGCCCTCTCCAGCCACTTGAGCAGGCTGCGCAGACGAGCGTTGGCAGGGTCCAGCCGAGCGTACGCCTCAACATCCTTCCATGAAAGGAACACCCGTCCGCCTTCGGATAGAAGCTTGGTTAGGCCGTCTGCCCACAGCTTGTCAAGCCTCGCAACAACCTCGGATTTCAACTTGTAGTCGTCCATGAAACTCAGAAGATATGGCGCCGACTTCCAGTATTCGAGGACCCGAGGCTGTCCCACGACGCGGCCGATCTCCTGAAGAGCCAAGAAGTCCCCTACGTCGTCCGCGGTGAGTTGCAGCCCCGAATTCGGAACTTCGCGCATCATGCCTTGCGCGTCCTCGGAGACTCGAAGCCGCTCTGTGCGCGACATGACCCGGCGGAGCTGGGACTCGATCTCTCCTTTGATCCGCTGCAGTTCCTCCGTCCCTGACTTGATCCGGTACATAGCCTGCCGGTAGTCATCGAGGAGGCCACGGAGTGTGCCAGTCTTCTTGAGGCCAGGGTCAAGGAACTCTATGGTCCGCAGGAAATCCACATAGTGGTCGTCCTCGGCGCTTTCGTGATGCAACGTGTACATCTTGTAGGGCGTCGCCGAGAGGAGCAGGAGACGAACCTCCGAGGTCTCGTTCGAATAAGTGAAGAGCCGTTTCGCCAACAGGGCTGTTTCATCCCCTCCATCAAGAAGCTCTTTAAAGCGCTGAAACTCGTCCAGAATCACCAGGTCGGGCTCAAGTGCGTTCACACACTCCTCAGCCAGGATCGAACGCAGGTAGCCGATGAACAAGCCCTGCTCTTGACGATCACGCCTCGGTATCCGCGTTCGGCTCCGCCAGAATCGTCTACAAAGGTCCTCGTACTGTTCGAGGAGACCTTGACCCTCATGCAGAACCCGTAGCTCAAAGGCTTGCGCGAGATCGTGGTCAATGCGTTTGCAACGCCTGAACTCCTTCAACATCCGCCGGAAGCTGCCAGTCTTCTTTACCCTCCCTTGGAAAAGGTTCATAGGGCCTTTGCGTGAATCCGGCCATACCCGTTGCAAGAGGTGGTAGAGGAGAACTCGCTCTTCCTGCCTCCCCATGCTGCTCTTCAGATCGAAGGAAGTTCCGGGTGTAAACGCGAGGTAGTTGACCCTGTTCCCTTTCAGCCCGTGGATTTCCTGCGGCAGCAGGCCCAGTCGGGTGGTCTGAACGAACGGGCTGTCGCCGATCTGAAGTCGACGAATGTTCTGGTTCACAATCTGGAGATTGGAGCAGATGTAAACGATGTCGATCTGTTCGACCTTGTTGGGTCCGTCCCACAGGTGATCGAGCGCCTTGGCGATTACCCCGCGCGCCACCAGCGTCTTCCCCAGGCCAACCTCGTCGGCAACCAGGAAGCGGTGTGTAGAGTCCGGCGCCTGGTAGAGCCGCTCGAATGCGTACTCGACAGTGTCCCGCTGGAATCCCTTCAAACCGCTGAGGACAGCGTTGACGTCAGGGCGCTCGCCCGCCCTCCTTGGGCTCATCACTCGAGCCCCTGCCGCGCCGCCCACACCGGTTCCCAAATGTCGTTCAGACCCTCAGGCAGCAGGTCCTCACCCTCCGGCGTCTTCGCCAAGTCGGTTATCAATGCGGCTGCCTCGTCAATTCGCGAGGGATTGTGGCTCAGGCACCGGAGCAGCGCCTCGAGCAGCGCCGACCGGTCCCAACCCCCGAAAGATCCCCGGAAATCGCTTTCCCCATCCTTAGCGGCCTGCACAAACGCAGACACGTCAGCGCCTTCACCCATCAGGATTAGGAACAGGAGTTGGATCACGCGACGGCGATCCTTCAGGAGCGATCGCAGCAGACGCTCCTTTCGGTCTTCAGGCGCCCCGATTAGCTTGGCGGTGGCAACGAAACGCCGTCGGACTTCGTGCGACTCCTCCCGGAGAGACACCTCGAACACAAAGAAGGCGGTCAGTGCCTCGAAGGAAAGCCCTTTGAAAACGGCGACCGGGCACATCGGGTCGGTTCGACCTTCTGTCTTATCTCGTTGCCTGGCCGGATCAGCTATCTGCTGCGCCGCCTCCCCGGAGAGTGTGGCGGGCCGCATCCTAACCTCTACCCCAGCGGGGAACTCCGGGAAAGATCCAGACACAGTCATGTCCCACCGGTGCCCCTCTTCTATCTCGAACACCCTGGCGCTGAGCGGTGCAGCCGCCAGGATCCGCGCCAACCGGTCGGCCTTCTCCTCCAGCGGCCGGTCGGGTGGCTCCGGTTCCAGACAGTCCGGAAGGCGGTAGCTTTGCAGCAGCGACCGGATGGTGTCGAGCCTCGGGTCGTCCTCCGGGCCGAGGAACGAGGCAATGCCGCAATTCTTCGTCTTTCCAACGAGTTCGACCAGCACCTCTACGTTGGTGTGTAAAGCGGCGTTGGTTGCGTTCGCCGAGCCGGTGAAAAGACGCGACTCAAGGCCGTTCTCGAACAAAAACAACTTGGCGTGGAGACCCGATAGTTCGACTTCCCCTTCAAAGGGTGGCGATCCCTCTTGTAGTTCTTCACCCTCCCCGTCTCGGGAATTGAGGTCGGCACCGGGGGAAAGGACGTAGCACTCGGCAGGCAGAACCTCTCGCCCCATCCCACGTACTACATCCTCGAAGGCCTCCGGCCGGGATACAAGAACATCGAGCCCATGATTCTGCACCAGGTCTCGAACAGTAGAACCGACGAGATACGGCGACACTACCAGGCTCCGCCCACCCTCGGGAAAGGGCCATCCGCGCCTACGCCACAGGCCGAAATTGTGGATACGGAAGTCCTGGAAGGGCCGGGGCGTTTTGAAGTCCACCCTTCGGATCTCGTAGGCCATTCGATTGAGGTCCTTCCGAAGCTCGGCCGTGACCGATCGGGTTGCGAACCCTGGAAGTGCCAAGAGCAGATCCGCGAATGGCTTATTCCTTGAGAACCCGCGCTGGCGTTGCACGAGTCGCCCCTGTAAGCGAAGGCAGGTATCCCATGTCCGGGCGAACGTCAGGTTACGAGAGAGGCACAGTACCCGGTAGATGGCCGGCCCCTCCTCGGTTTCGAAGTTGAGCACCCAAAGCTTCGGATGGAAGATCCCTCCTTCCTGCGGCGTTTGGACCTCGACAACCGAGTCCTCGAGGTAAGCCAAGAGTGGCTGGTCCGGCCTCGGCACGCTGATCGCACCGGCCTGACAGAAGAGCGTGACCTTCTCGGCATGCCGCCGGAGCGCTTCGAGCAACGCCACGGGGTCAGCCACGGGCGCACCGTCATCGTCGTGAGCGTCAAAGAAGGTGAAGGCGAGCGGCGCCGTCAGGAGTGCCATCAGATCCAGCGTGAAACTGGTCCCTACCGCACGCCGCAGCCGATAGCCGGCTGGGGGGCGCAGGCTGTCCAGAAGGAGCGTTCGCTCACGGGTTCCCAGCATCGCCCTTGCTCCGCGCCAGCCCGTCGTAGATGTCCTTGAGAAGCCCCTTGGTCACTCCCCACCGGTAGGCCATCCTCCCCGTACCAGACCGTCCTCCCCACAATTCGAGGTGCCGAGAACTTGATAGTCGGGCACGACTGCGCTTGAGCTGAGTCTCGCGCTCCCGAACAAGATCCCGCGCCACCGAGCTTGTACGGACGACACTCTCAGGACCGTCCTGCCTGAGAGTGCGAACCCAGCGCTCCACAAAGGACTGCATTGGGAAAGCCGGAGACCTGCCCTGCGTCTTTACCATCCGCCACACCCCACCCAATCGCCAATCCCTAATGGCCGCTGCCAGCGCATCAGCGTCGGCGGCCCAATTCGCGAGTTCGCTGCGGTAGGTCTCGATGCGCTGCTCATGCTGCTGCAGTTCAGAGAGCATCAGGTTGTAAAGGAGGGCCGCCCCCTGCATACAGACCGCGAACAACTCGGCATCGTGCAACTGCTCTTCAAGGGTCGGCGTTATCTCACTCAGGTGTGGAAGCAGTTGCCACGGTCGATCAACGTGGAGATCCTTTGGATTGGCCCGACCGGCAAGTACCCCCAACAGGCTCTCGGGATGCCGAGCCTGGATTCGGTCTCGGAGGTATTCGGCGTCCTGGCGGCGGAGTGCCACCGAGGCGTTCTCATAGGGGAACCTGGAAGGAGGGGCAGGGATGTGGGAGTGCCAGTTCGATGGCGGGGCACTCCTGCCCTCCGGGTCTGGCGCCGTGCTCTGATAGCGGCCGCGGCTCCGGTAGAAGCGGTCGAGCGATCTGAAGTACGCCCACTTGTGACCTGGGAAGGTGCAGACGCCCCAGCTTTGGAGCCCACCCCAGTAAACCTCGCTGGGAAGCCGCTTCAGAGCCTCACCGGCTTGGGACCCAAACACACCTAGACTGTCATCCCCGCCTAACATCCGACTGCTGAGGTTGAGTTCAGCCCGCCGAGCCCTCTCAGCGACCTTGGTTGATGAGATCTTCAAGCGTTCAAGCCGCAGGAAGGTCCACGGTACCAGCAGGAAATAGCACGCCCGAGTCTGGATCGTGCTAGTCCCGGGGAAGAAGAGGTCCGAGAAACTGTTGCGGACGGAGGCGACCCCAAGCTCGTCAACGGTGCCCGTCTCCCGAAACAGATCGATGACGTCAACGGCACGACGCCGATCTCTCTCCGAGTAGTCAAGCCAGGTCAAGGAGGAGGTCATGGCGCAAGGCTATTCGGTCTGTTTTCTTGACCCGGTCCTATCGGATCGCTGTAAGTGTTCCGCAAGGTTGTGTCCTCGTCCTCATTGTCTACGCAACGCCTCTACCAGTCGACAGGCTCATGAGGTCAGTGGGTGGTGGCGAAGAAGACCCGCTTAGATTCCGGCAACGGGTCACGTTGGTGCCCCCGACCTCATGATTTCCCCCAGGAGCCACGGAACACAAAGCTGCGGAGTCGGTCGAAGACCACCGGCGTCTCTGCCAGGAACCTCATCGGATCGGAGACCTCTTCCAGCCGGCCTGCGGAGATGGTCACGTCGGGATCGGCGGCCAACCGCTCCCAAAGGATCCCACCGCCGTCGAGCACCGACGCCGCATTGCGCTGCACGATCCGGTAGGCCTCATCCCGGCTGAGGCCGGATTGTTGGATCAACTCCGACAGCAGCGCACCGCTGACCACCAGACCGCCGGTTGAATCGAGGTTGGCCCTCATCCGCGCCGGGTTCACCTCCAGGCGTTCCATCAACCCGGTGAAGGTCACCAGCATGTAGTGAAGGACGGTGCAGGCGTCGGGAATGATCACCCGCTCGACCGAGGAGTGGCTTATGTCTCGCTCATGCCACAGGGCCACGTTCTCCACGGCGGTCGTCGCGTAGCCCCGAAGCAAGCGGGCCATTCCGGCCATCTGCTCCGAGGAAATCGGGTTCCGCTTGTGAGGCATGGCCGATGAACCCTTCTGTCCGGGCCGGAACCCCTCCGCCACCTCCCCGACCTCATTGCGCTGCAGCAGACGGACCTCGGTGGCGAAACGCTCCAGGGAGGCCCCGGCCAGTGCGATGGCGCCCAGGAACTGCGCGTGGCGATCCCGAGCCGTCACCTGGGTGGATGCCGGTTCGGACCCGATCCCGAGCCTGCGGCACACATGCTCCTCCACCGCCGGAGGGCACTGGGCGTAGGTGCCCACCGCGCCGCTCACCTTGCCCACCGCCACGGCCTCGCGGGCCGCGCTGAGCCGTTCATGATCCCTGGCCACCTGAAAGGCCCAGTTGGCCAGTTTGAGGCCCCAGGAGGTGGGCTCGGCCCACATCCCATGGGTGCGACCCAGCATCAGGGTGTCTTGATGCTCAAGGGCCGCTTCCTTGAGCACCGAGAACAGCCTCTCGACCTCGCCGATCAGCAACCGGGCCGCCTCGCCCATGATCACGCCGGAGGCCGTGTCGATCACGTCCGAGGACGTAAGCCCGTAATGAACCCACTCCCCTCCCGTCTCCGTCCCCGCCGCCAGGACGTCGACAAACGCGGCGAGGTCATGATTGATGACCGCCTCCCGCTCCGCCACCTGCTCGGGCGTGGGAACCGGCGCCTCTCGGATTGCATCCACGGCTTCGGCAGGCGCCACCCCCGCCTCGGCCCAGGCCTCCAGGGCCAACTCTTCGACTCTCTTCCAGGTAGCCAAACGCCGTTCAGCCGACCACAACTCGGCCATCTCCGGAAGCGTGTAGCGATCAATCATGTTATGGACCGGGGGTTTGCTAATCCCACCGCCTATGGGAGACTACCTCCCGATGACAGGCGGCTCACCCCCAAATAGGTCGAGGACGGCGGAGATGACCATAGGCTCCTGTCGGATGGGCGCCGCCACCGACTCCGCCAGACCCCGGGGAAACTCCCCAACACGAACATGAAGCGACTGACCCTGGACCAGGCCCGCCGGCTGGCGATAACCGCCTCCGGGCTGGGGACTTCCCGCCCCGGCGAACCCAGGGACGCCCGCCACTACCGGAAGACCCTCGCAGACCTGGGCGTCATACAACTCGACTCGGTGAACGTCCTGGCCAGAGCTCACTACCTCCCCTTCTTTTCGCGGCTGGGCGCCTATCCCCGCCATCACCTCGACAAGTGGCTGTGGACATCGCAGGAACTCTTCGAGTACTGGGGCCACGAGCGGTCGCTGATGCCGATCGGCCATCGCCCCCTCCTGGTCCACCGGATGCGCGAGACGCCCCGGGGATGGATCGACTCGGTCAACTACGACAACCCCGAATACGTACAGCAGGTGCTCCGGGAAGTGGCTGAAAAGGGACCGCTCCGCACCTCCGACCTGAGCGAACCGGGGCAGTCCGGCGGATCGTGGTGGGGACATTCGATGGGCAAGCGTGCCCTGGAGTGGCTGTTCTGGAAAGGCGAGGTCACCGTGGCCGACCGGCCGAACTTCATCCGATGGTTCGACATTCCCGAGCGGGTCCATCCTGCCCGGGTGATGGACAAGCCCCCGGTCGAGGGGCCGGAAGCCCTCCGTCGCCTCCTGCGTCTGGCGGTCCGGCGCAGCGGAGTGGGCACCGCAGCCGATCTCGCCGACTATTACCGCATAGGCATCTGGCCGGCCCGCCGAGCGCTCTCCGACCTGGTCGACTCGGGTGAGATCCGGGAAGTGGAGGTGGAGGGTTGGTCGGAGCCTGCCTATCTGAACCCCGATGCAGTCGTTCCCAGCCACGTCGGAGGACGGGCTCTCCTCTCACCCTTCGATCCCCTGGTCTGGTTCCGGCCCCGGCTCGAGAGGCTATTCGACTTCCGGTACCGCATCGAGATCTACATTCCCCGACACAAGCGGATTCACGGCTACTACGTCCTGCCCTTCCTGCTCGGGGATCAGATGGTGGCCAGGGTGGACCTCAAGCTGGACCGGAAGGCCAAAACCCTCCAGGTCCTCGCCTCCCACGGTGAACCAGGCATTCCCATCGACCGGGTGTGCCGCCAGCTAGCCGCCGAACTCAAGGAAATGGCCGACTGGCTGGGCGCGGCAGACCTCTCCCTGGCATCCAAGGGTGACCTGGCCCCCTCCCTGTCGAACCACCTCTGAGGGAACCCTCGGAGAGATCTCCCTATCTGACAACCAGTTGGCTCCGCTCCGGCCCCACCGAGATCCACCCCACGGGGACTCCGACCGCCTCCTCTATGAAGCGGATGTACCGTCGGGCCGCCGAAGGGAAGTCCTCGAACCGCCGGACCCCGGTGATCTCCTCCGACCATCCCTCCAACTCCTCATACACCGGAGAGCACTGATACAACACCCGCTGCTGGCGGGGAAACTCCCCGTATCTCTGCCCGGCGGCCTCGTAGCCGGTGGCGACCCGCAGCGTCTCGATGCCCGAGAGAATGTCCAGCTTGGTGATGAACAGCCGGGTGAGGCCGTTGATCCGCGCCGCGTAGCGGAGCGCCACCAGATCCAGCCATCCGCAACGGCGCCGGCGGCCGGTGACCGTTCCGAACTCCCGCCCCCGGTCCACCAGCCAATCCCCCACCTCGTCGAACAACTCGGTGGGAAACGGACCGCTGCCCACCCGGGAGATGTACGCCTTGGCCACTCCCACCACTGCGTCGATGGCGGTGGGGCCCAGCCCGGTGCCGATCAGCGCCCCGCCGGCCGTGGGGTTGGAAGAAGTAACGAAGGGATAAGTGCCGTGATCGATGTCCAGAAGAGTTCCCTGGGCGCCTTCAAACAGCACTCCCCGGCCATCGGCGATCGCCTCCCACAGCAGAAGGGACGTGTCGGTCACATAGGGAAGGAGGCCATCGGCCATCTCCAGATACCGGGAGACTATCTCCCCGGGATCCATCGGAAGGCGGTTGTACACCCTGGTGAGAATCTTGTTCTTGTCCACCAGAGCCGCCTCCACCTTCTTGCGGAAGATCCCGGGATCGAACAGGTCCTGCACCCGGATGCCCACCCGGGAGTACTTGTCGGTATAGGCGGGGCCGATCCCCCGCTTGGTGGTGCCTATCCGGTTGCGGCCCAGGTAGCGCTCCATCACCCCGTCCAGCAACCGGTGATAGGGCATGATCAGATGAGCATTGGAAGAGATGCGAAGACGCTCGGGGCTGATTCCCTCCCGGGTCAGCATCCCGATCTCATCGAGCAGCACCGCCGGATCGAGAACACATCCGGAGGCTATCACCGGAACGCAGCCGGGGTACATTACGCCCGAGGGGACAACCGACAGCGCATAGGAGTCATCACCGATTGTTACGGTGTGCCCTGCGTTGTTCCCTCCCTGGTAGCGGACGACGTAATCGGCGGAACCCGCGAAGAAATCGGTTACCCGGCCCTTACCCTCGTCGCCCCACTGTGCCCCTAACACGATGGTGGCTGTCACAAGGCACAGATGTTAGCCCATCGGCGGGGTGGGTTGAATCTCGTGGCTCATGCTCTGCGTGCCCGGGAGGCGCGGACCACGAAGGGTACCCGGGCCGCGAGTGTCTTCTCTGTCGGTGTTGGGGCAAACGCCGGCCTTTTCGCCCGCCGGGTCGAGGTCACCGGTTGTCGGGATCCCGGCCGTTGATGCGAATCACTATGACGCCTTCCGCGGCGTCTTTCATCCACGCGCCGCTCTCCGGTGTTTGCGCCGAGATGTAATAGCTGACGTCTGAGATGCTCCAGCCGTCCCGATTGCCGGTGTCCTCGGCTGTCGAGTAGGTGCCGACCACCCGCAGATCGACCCTTCCGGTGGTGTACAGCACGAAGTGATAGGTGGTGTTCGCCGAGAGGGTGGTGTTCGGCGGCGCTGCAAAGGCCACGGGCCCTTTTACCACCCGGTCGGGGACCCTCAGTTGTATGAGCTTGCTCGCGGGTTCTCCTCCCGCCGCGGACGACCACAGTTCCGCACGTATTGTGGCGATGTGCCCCGCATGCAGTTCAGGCTCGCGGACGGGTACCACGATGCTCTCCACGGTTGTAGCGGCGTTCCCGGTCGTGAAGCCCTGCGTGAGCACATAATTGTTGGTGCTCCAGTCGTTCCATCTCCTCTCCTGGCCGAAGTTGGCCACCAACTCGGGATCCCGGGGTTGACTCGACCGATTGCCGGATTGCTGACCGCCGCCCCGGTCCGGCGGAGGATCGTCCCCCGGCGGAGGGTTCTCCCGGGGCGGAGGCCCGACCTCCGGCCCCGACCCACCGCGGCGCAGCTGACCGTCATCCCGGTCCGGCGGAGGATCGTCACTCGGCGGGAGGTTGTCGCGGGGCGGAGGCTCGGCCGCCGGTAGGTTGGTGTTGTCTTCTCCCCACGTGTGAGGGCGGATGGCTACTCCGTAGATGAACAGGGCGGCTTCGGCGCGGCTGGCGTTCTGTTCGGGGCAGAAGCGGGTGGTGTGGCATCCGGGCACCACTTGGAAGTCGGTGAGCCACGCCACGGCGTCCGAGAAGTAGTCATCGGGTTGCACGTCGGTGTAGCGAGACGGTTGTCCCTCATAGTCGGCTTCCACGTGTCGGTACAGGAGGGCGGCCATCTGTCCCCTGGTCACCGGGTCGGTGGGACAGAACCTCCATTGGGGATCGCCGAACCCACCGGGGGTGCACCCCAGGATTATTCGGTTGGAGACGGCCCAGCCGATGGCCTGGTCGGAGTAGACGCCTTCGGTGACGTCGACAAAGGCCCGGGATCCCGAGAATTGGGGGGTGGGCCGCCCGGCCGCTCGCCACAGGAAGGTGACGAACTGTTGGCGGGTGAGGTTTTCTTCGGGACAGAAGCGGGTGGGGGCGCATCCGGAGGCGACCCGGTGCCGGATCATCCACGACACGGCTGATTCGTACCCCGCTCCCGCCGGCACGTCCTCGAACAAATCCGACGCGCCCGGCGTCTCCATGAAAACGCCCGGGGGTGACACGCCGGCATCCTCAGGGCTCCCGAAGGCGGGCGGCGCGTTGTGGACGAAGAGGACCGCCAGGACGATAAGAGCGGCGGCCGGCAGGAGGAAACGGAGAGAGATGACGAAGGGGAGAGACCGACTCATTCCGGACCTCCCGCGGGCGGCAGTGCATGAGAGACGGCGAGGTGCAGACAGGATGAGTAGAAAGCGCAGGCCGGCCTCATGGAGTCGTCTCCTCTCCGATCATGCGATGTGACTGAGGCAAAGGCGCGGGGACTTCTCCGCGCCGTCTCGTGTTTATTCAGCTTTACCTACGGCGCCATCGGGACGAGATCAGTCACTTTGGCGCTGCCGGGACTATAGAGAGCTTTTACGAAATGTAAAACTGGCGGTTTGGGAACATCCTCCAAAAGCCATGGAACCAGGTAGCCGATGCGCGGAGCGAGCGCAGGCGCGGCCAGAAATGCTCTTTGGCCGGTGGAGAAAGTGTCGCCCAGGCACCGACCTGATACATGGTGGCTGTCGCGGCACTGCATGTTGGCCCGCCGCCCCGATAAGGTAAATCTCATGTTCCTCTCACGTTTGCGGTCCATGCTCCCGGCAGCAGTCACCATGGAGCAATGCGGAAGGCGGCGGTGAGAGAACACCGACGGCTACGAATCATCACCGACCGGGGAGTGGGCCTCAGCGCGGTGAGCCGGGCCGGATTCCGACCCGTCGCCTTCCTGTTCGTGCACGGCCTCGCCTCCAATGCCCGCCTGTGGGATGGCGTAGCCGATCAACTGGCGTCGAGAGGCTATCGGTCGGTGGCGGTCGACCAGCGCTCCCACGGACAATCCGACAAGGTGGACGGACCCTTCGACTTCCCCACCCTCGCCGACGACCTCCTCCTGGTGGTCGATGAAGTCTTCGGTCCCGGAACTCCGGTGATCGCCGCCGGGCAATCCCTGGGAGGAAACGTGGTGGTGGAACTTGCATTCCGCCACCCCTCCCGCGTGGCGGCCATCGCCTGCGTGGACGGCGGGTTCATCACCCTGAGCAGGTCGTTTCCCGATTGGGAGACATGCGCCGCAGAGCTTGCACCTCCTTCCTTTCAGGGAGTGTCGCTCGCCGAACTGGAGAGAAAGCTCAGAAAACACTTCTCCGGCTGGCCGGAGAGCGGCATTGAGGGCCAGTTGGCCAACTTCGAAGTGGCCCCGGACGGGACCGCACGCCCTCACCTGAAGAGGGAATACCATTTTCAGCTGCTGCGGGAGATGTGGAAGCACCAGCCGTGCGAGATCGCTCCCTCCCTGCAACAACCGGTCCTGGTCATCACCACCACCCAGACCGCGGCCGGCAGAACAGCCAAGAGGGAAAGCGTCACCCGTTTCGCCGGCCTTCTTCCCAGGGGCCGGGTTATCTGGCTCGATGCCCACCACGACCTGCACGCTCAATACCCCCGTCTGACCGCCGGATGGCTCGAGGAACTGGCGCGAGAGGTGTCCCCGTGAGTGCCGGACGGCTCATCCTGATGGGGTCGGGGGAACTCTCCAATCGCCTGGTGGCCGCCCACCGGCTGGGAGTCGAGCGGGCCGGGGCCCGGGAGGCGGTGGTGCTGGACACTCCCTTCGGATTCCAGGAGAACGCCCCGCTCCTCTCCGAACGACTCACCGGATTCTTCCGGACCAGCCTGGCGATCGACTCCCAAGTCGCCTCCTATCGCTCCACGTCGGATGGAGAAGTCGCCCGGGAGAGAATGCTGGCCGCGGTCCGCCGCGCCCGCTACGTCTTCGCCGGGCCCGGTTCGCCCGGCTACGCCCTTGCCACCTGGCGGGCGACGGGACTGGCGGCGGCGCTGCGGAACCTCCTCACGGACGGCGCCACAGTGACTCTCGCCTCGGCCGCCGCCCTCACCGCCGGGCCGAAGACCCTGCCGGTCTACGAGATTTTCAAAGCAGGGGCCCGGCTGGAGTGGTTGCAGGGGTTGAACCTCACCGCCCACCTTGGCCTGGAGGCAGTGGTCATCCCCCACTGGAACAACAGTGAAGGCCAAGGATTCGACACCAGCCGCTGCTACATGGGCCGCCGTCGCTTCCAGCGGCTTCGAGCCATGCTCCCGGACCGAATGGGAGTGATAGGGGTGGATGAGCACACCGCGGCGATCATCGACTTCGGAAGGGAGGAGATGAGTGTGCTGGGCGCCGGGGGAGTAACCCTGAGCGGAGCGGACGACGTGTTCGTGGGCGAGGGAGAGACGATACGCCTGGACAGGATGTGCCGGTTGCTGGGAAGCAAACCCCCGGCGACTCCCGAAGAGCGCATCGAGGCTCTCCCCGACCTCACCAAGGCCAAGGATGCCCGATCGGCCGAGGCGATCGCCGGAACCCTGCTGTGGCTCGAATCAAAGGCCGTGGATGGAACGCCGCAGGCGCGGGAGGCCCTGAGATCCGCGCTTGTGGAGATCTCGGAGTTGGCGGTGTCCGGCCTGGTGACGCCGGTGGAATGGGTGGCGGGCTACGTGGAGTTGCTGCTGGATGCGCGGTCCCGGGCACGCTCCCGGAAGCAATGGGAGGAGGCGGACCGGATCCGCTCCGGCCTGGAGAAGCTGGGGGTGACCCTTCAAGACACCCCTGCAGGGACCACCTGGACCTTGGAACAGCCGGGATAGCTGTCATTCCCTCCGGACAAAGCCAAGGCTTGATGAAAAAGAAGGTGACAGGACCTCGGCGCGACGGTTCCCGGGCCTTCCGTCTAGAAGCTTCCCAACTCCCCCAGCCTGATCCGGTCGACCGCCATGATCAGAAGCGTCACGGTCGCCGCCAGCACGACAGCCATGGCCATGGCGCCGGTGTAGCTGACCGCTCCCGGGCGTCCCAGCAGGCGGAAGATGAGGGCGGGAACCGTGATGGTGTCGGGACGGGCTATGAAGGCCGTGGCCCCGAACTCGCCCAGGGACACCGCGGCGGCAAACCCGCCCCCCACCGCCACCGCCCGGGCGGCGATCGGCAGGTCGACCTCCCGGAAGACCCGCCAGGGAGAGGCCCCCAGAACGGAAGCGGCCTCTCGCAGACCGGCCCCCACCGACCGGAGCATGGGGGTGACGGTCCGGACCACGAACGGGACGGCCACCAGGGCGTGGGCAAGGGGCACCAGCACCACCGTGGCCCTCAGGTCGACCGGCCAGTCCAGGGCCACCAGCATGCCGAATCCCACGGTCACCGCCGAGGCGCCCAGCGGCAACATCAACACCACGTCGAACCACCGGGCCGCCCGACCCTTCCCCGAGACGATCACCGCCGACGCGCAGAGTCCGACCGTCACCGCCACCAGCGCGGTGGCCAGGGCATAGAGCAGGGAGTTGGTCATGGCCCGGCCGGGGGTCACCGCCAGCGGCCCCGGATCCGCCAGGAAGCGCCACCCCGCTCCACCGGCCCGGAGGGACCTGGCCACCAGCATCACCAGGGGGACCGCCAGAGCCCCGAGGGTCCCCCAGACCGCCGCTCCCATCATCAGTCGCTGCTTCACGCCGCCGGGACGCTGTAGGTTCTCCTCCTCCGCCGACAACTCCAGGCCCACCGACTTGCGTTCCTGGTAGCGGGAGTACCAGGCCAGCACCGCAGTCACCCCCACCAGCTGCAGGATCGCCAGGGCGGCGGCCGCCGGCAGATTGAGAAACACCACGGTCTGCTGCCAGATCTCCACCTCCAGGGTCCGGTACCGGAGCCCTCCCAGGATCAGCACCACCCCGAAAGAGGTGAAGGTGAACAGGAACACGATGGCCGACGAGGCCGCCAGGGCAGGGCGGAGGAGGGGAAGGGTCAGCCGCCAGAACACCTGGCGGGGATTGGCCCCCAGGGTCCGGGCAGCCTCGAACAGGGACCGGTCGATCCTGGACCACACTCCCCCAACCGTGCGCACCACCACCGCCACGTTGTAGAAGACGTGGGCGGCCAGGATGGCCCACACGCTTCCTCCGATTCCCAGGGAGAGAAAGGCCGACGCCACCACCACCGTGGGCAACACGAAGGGAGCGGTCACCAGGGCCTTGGCCAGCGCGCGGCCCCGGAACCTGAACCTCGCCACGGCCCAGGTGATCGGGGCGGCCGCCACCAGCGTCAGGGCCACCGAAGCTGCGGATTGCCACACCGAGAACCACAGGGCGCTCCGCAACCCGGAATCGGTCACTACCTCCCCGAAGACCCCGAAGGCGCCCTCCTCGGAAAGGGACAGACCGAGGATGCGCGCCAGGGGATAGAGGAACAGATAGCCCAGGAAGGCCACCGCCACCCCCGCGGCCACCCACCGGTAGGTCACCGGCGCCTCGCCGAGCCGAACCGCAGCCGTTCAGTGCTCTGTGCGCACCAACCCGCTATCCGAGCACCAACTCGGTCCACTCCTCTATCCAACGTTCGCGGTTGGCGTCGATCGAGGCCGGATCCACCGACGCCGGGGCGTCGGGCAGAGCGGTGTGCTCGACGAATTCGGGGGGCAGGACGGCCTCGCCATTGGCCGGGAACACGAACCATGTGAGAGGGATCTGCTCCTGGAACTCCACCGACAGCATGTAGTCGATCAGTTCACCGGCGGCCTCGGGGTACTCGGTCCCTTCCAGGATCCCGGCGAATTCGATCTGGCGATAGCAGCCTTCCGTCACCACCCCGGTGGGGGCGACGTCGGTGGGCGGATCGGAGTAGATCACCTCGGCGGGCGGGGATGAGGCGTAGGAGACGACCAGGGGCCGGTCCCCTCCCCATCGGGTGAAGGATGAGTAGTAGGCGGTGTCCCAGTCGGGCACCACCTCCACGTCGTTGTCCACCAGCGCCTGCCAGTAGTCCTTCCAGCCGTCCTCCCCGAACACCGCGATGGTGGTGAGCAGGAAGGCCAGCCCCGGCGAGGAGGTGGCCGGGCTCTCCACGACCAACTGGCCCCGGTAACGATCGGTGGTCAGGTCCCCGAGGTTGCGGGGCGCATCCGCATCGGCGATCACGTCACGGTCATAGTTGAGGCACACGTCCCCGAAGTCGATGGGGGTAACCCGGTTCTCGGAGTCCAGGCGGATGTTCTCGGGGGTCCTGTCCAGCAGGTCCGACCGGTGGGAACGGAACAGGTCGGCGTCCAGGGCTCTCGACAGGAAGGTGTCGTCAACCCCGAAGAGCACGTCGGCCAGGGGATTGTCCCTGGTCAGGATGGCCTGGTTGACCAGCGATCCGGTGTCTCCCGCCGGCACGATCTCCACCCCCACGCCGGTCTCGGCCGTGAACGGGGCGAAGGTCTCCTCGGTCACGCCGCCTGCGAAGGAGTCGTGACTGATGATGGTCAGGGTCTCAGGATCGGACTCTCCACAGGCTGCCAGGGCCAAGGACACGATGGTGATGCCGACCGCCAGTTTTCCACGCATTGGGGGCTCCTTGTCTTCTGTTGGGAGCCTGGGAACTGGCTTGAAAACGAAAGCTTCCTTCGCCGGCATTATCCGGATCAGGTGCCAACGGTCGGAGGAACACATCCTCCCTCTCAGCCCGGTCTCACCGAGCTCCCGTGTTTGCTCACCTCAATGATAGTGGTCGAAGAGCCGGGGGTCCCCCGAATCCGGGTCTCGAAGCAACTGGTAGTCGACTTCGCGGACCCCCAACGACCTGGACTCCGCCAGCACCCTGGCCTGGGGAGCGATGGCGGTGGCCACCAGCATCCCCCGCACCGGGGTGAGCCGCGGGTCGAGCTCCAACTGCGCCACGTACCGGGTCAACTGCTCGATTCCCGAGATCTCGCCTCGCCGCTTGACCTCCACCGCCACGGTCCCTCCCTCAGGGTCGGTGCACAACAGGTCGATGGGCCCGATGGCGGTGGGGTACTCGCGCCGGATCAGCTTCAGGCCCGGTTCGATCACCTCCGGGTTGTCGGCCAGCAACCCCTGCAGATGGGTCTCCACCCCGTCCTTTTCGAGACCGGGATCGACTCCCAGCTCGTGGGAGATGTCGGAGAACACCTCATGGATGGTTATCTCCAGACGCTCACCCTTGGGATTGGTGACCAGCCAGAGATCGTCGCCCTCTTCCAAGGTGTTGGGCGCCGACATCCAGTTGAGGGGTTTGTAGGCGCCCCCGTCGGCATGGACCGCCACGCACCCGTCCGCCTTGATCATTATCAGGCGGCGGGAGCGGGGAAGATGGGCCTCCAGCCGGCCCTGGTAGTCGACCGTGCACTCTGCGATCACCAGCCTCATGGCCGGCCGGCGCCCGCTCCCAGAATTCGCAACGCCGCCGCCTCGGCGACGATAGCCCTCTCCAGTTCTCCCAGGTCCAGGCTCTCGTTGGGAGCGTGAATGGCCGAGCCGGGGTCCCCGATCCCCGCCAGCAGCAGGGGCGCGTCCGGGAACACCCTTGCAAAAGAGGCCAGGAAGGGAATGGTCCCTCCCTCTCCCTTGTCCACCGGGGCAACCCCCCATGCCGCCTCCAAGCCCCGGCGCCAGGCATCGATGGCGGGGTGGGAGGGGACCTGTTGGAACCCCTCCGCCTCCTCGACGAAGTCCACGCTCAACTGCGCTCCCCAGGGGAGGTTCTCCCTCAGGTGGTCCGAGAGGGCCTGCCGGGCCGATTCCGGGTCCTGTCCCGGGGCGGTGCGAACGCTCACTTTCGCCCTGGCCACGGGCACCAGCAGGTTTATCGCCTCCGAAATCGGAGGGGCGTCCACCGCCAGCACCGAGATCGCCGGCTTGGTCCACAGCCGGGATGCCGCCGAACCGGTGCCGATGGTCTCCAGGCCGGCCACCGCTCCCAGGTTCTCGGCCAGATCGTCGACCGGCATCTCCAGATCGGTGTCGTCCCATCCCACCAGACCCTTCACCGCCACATCTCCCTCATCGTCATGAAGGGTGGAGAGTAGGCGGGCCAGAGTGGTGATGGCATCGGGGAACAATCCGCCGAAGACACCCGAATGTCCCCCGAGTCGGGCGGTCCGGACTTCCACTGTGCACCCCACCAGCCCGCGCAGGGAGGTGGTGATGGCCGGAACCCCCACCGCCCAATTGCTGGCGTCGGCTATCACCACGGCATCGCAGGCCAGCACCTCCGTATACCGTTCCAGGAAGGCCTCCAGGTTTGGCGAGCCGATCTCCTCCTCACCTTCCAGGAACACCTTGATCCCCACGGGCGGCGCCCCTCCGAACGCCCTGGCGGCTCCCAGATGGGCAATCACCCCGCATTTGTCGTCGGCCGCCCCCCGGCCGTACATGCGACCGTCCTTCACCACCGCCTCGAAGGGCTCGGTCTCCCACACGTCAAGGTCACCGACCGGCTGGACGTCGTAGTGGGCATAGAGAAGCACGGTGGGTGCGCCTTCGGGGCCGGGCAGATGGCCGTACACGGCCGGATGCGCCCCTTCGACCTCCAGCAGCCGGACATCCCGGTACCCCGCCTCCGCCAGGAGCCGGGCACACTCCTCCCCCGTCCGTCTCACCTCCCCGGCATGGGACGCCGAGGCGCTGATCGAGGGAATGGCCACCAACCCGGCAAGGTCTTCAACCAGGTCGGAAAAGAAGGAGGAGACCGCTTCCGCCAAGTCCCGGTGCGAGGTGGCGCCCTGGCTCATCGCCACCCCCACCCGGTCCCGAACCCATCCGTCAATAGCTGGCGCCGCATACCGACAAGATTACCCGGACGGGGGCCCGGGTTGGCCAAAGGAACGCAGATCCGCCATCATTCAGGGCTTACAGTGAAGCTGAGACTGGCAGGCATCCCGCTCCTGATCAAGCCCTCGTTCCTGGTGGTGGTGTGCCTGCTGGGGATGCCGATCGTCAGGTACCCGACGGTGGAGCCCCTCGAACTGATCGGGCGCCTGGCGATATGGGTCGGGGTGGTGTTGGTGTCGGTGGTCATCCACGAGTTGGGACACGCCCTCCTGGCCCGGAGATTCGGGGCCGACGTGGCGATGGAACTGTGGGCCCTGGGCGGGCTCACCACCTGGCAGCCCGTCTCCCGGCCGATCACCCCTGTCAGGCGGGCGGCCATAGCCGCCGCCGGGTCGGCCCTGGGAGTGGTGGTGGGCGGCGCCGTCTACCCGCTGTGGAAGATGGCCGGTCCGCCGGTCGGCCTGGTCTCCCTCGCCCTGGGCTGGATCGTGTGGGTGAACCTGGGGTGGGGCCTGATCAACTGGCTGCCGATCCGCCTCCTCGACGGCGGCCACATTTTCCGGGGAGTGATCGACGCGCTGTGGCCGAAGCGCTCCGAAAGAGTGGCAAACCTGTTCTTCCTCTTCTCCTCGGGAGCGGCTGCGATCGTCGCCTTCCGCCTGAGGTTTCCGATAGCCGGCCTGTTCGCCGCCTTCATGCTGATCATGGAGGTTCGACTACTCCTCGGAGCGGCGCCCAGGACCGGGCGGCCTCCCCCACCGCCCCCTCCCGAACGCTTCCTGCTCGATCCCCCTTCCGATCCGACCGGCCCCCGCGGCTCCCCGCCCCGATAAGGTATGTAGCGACATGGACTTCTCATACACCCCCAAGGTCGAAGCTCTCCGGGAAAAGCTCTGGAAGTTCGTCGAGGAACGGGTCATCCCGTCCGAGCCGATCTACGAGCGCCAGATCAGGGCTTCCGGCGATCCCCATCACCATCCCCAGATAGTGGAGGATCTAAAAGCCGAAGCCCGCGCCCAAGGGCTGTGGAACCTGTTCCTGCCCGACGCCGAACACGGAGGAGGCCTCTCGGTCACCGAGTACGCCCCCCTGGCAGAGATAACCGGGCACAGCCCCGAGATCGCGCCCGAAGCGATCAACTGCTCGGCGCCCGACACCGGCAACATGGAGATTCTCCACATGTTCGGAACGCCTTACCAGCAGGAGCGCTGGCTCCATCCCCTGCTGGAGGGAAAGATCCGTTCGGTCATCTCGATGACCGAGCCTGATGTGGCTTCCAGCGACCCTCGCAACATCCGCACCCGCATCGAACGGGATGGAGACCACTATGTGATCAGAGGACGCAAGTGGTTCTCCTCGGGCGCCGCCTCCGCACGCGCCAAGGTGGCGATCGTGATGGGGGTGACCAATCCCGACGCCGACACCTATCGGCGCCAGAGCATGATCCTGGTCCCCCTCGACATCCCGGGGGTGACCGTGGAGCACACCCCCACCGTGTTCGGGTACCAGCATCGGGGAGGGCACGCCACCGTCCACTTTGACCGCGCCCGGGTGCCGGCGGAGAACCTCCTGGGCACCGAGGGATCGGGATTCGCAATCGCCCAGGCCCGGCTGGGACCGGGAAGGATCCACCACTGCATGCGGGCCATCGGGGCAGCCGAGCGGTCCTTTGCGATGATGGTGAGCCGTGCCAAGGCCAGGACCGCCTTCCGCAAGACCGTGGCGGAACAGGGCGTGGTCCGTGAGTGGATCGCCGATTCGCGAATGAAGATCGAGCAGGCCAGACTGCTGGTGCTGAAGACCGCATGGATGATCGACAGGGTGGGAGTCAGGGCCGCACGGGTGGAGATCTCCGCAATCAAGGTAGTAGTGCCCGAGATGCTCTGCTACGTTGCCGACCGGGCCATCCAGGTGTTCGGCGCGGCAGGGTTCACCGACGATTTCCCCCTGGCGTCCTTTTACACGCTGGGCCGGTGGCTGCAGATGGCCGATGGACCCGATGAGGTGCACAGGCGTGCGGTCGCCCGAGCCGAGATAGCCCGTTTCGAACCGGGATTCGTACCCGACCTCTACGTTTGGGACTGACCAGGGAAGGAAGAGCGATGCTGGAATACGACACCACTTTCGACTACTTGTGCCCCTTTGCCCGCAATGCCCACGAGGCGGTGGTGAGGGGACTTGAGGAGGGCCGACCCTGGAAAGTGAACTTCCGGGCGTTCTCCCTGGCTCAGGCCCACACCGCCGAGGGAGATCCCCCGGTTTGGGAGAACCCGGCAGGACAGTCGGGCCTGGACGCCCTTCAATGGGGAGTGGCGGTCCGCGACACCTGGCCGGAACTATTCGGCAGGGCGCACCTCTCCATATTCGCCGCCCGTCACGACCACGGTCTCGATCTCGGTGACACCGGAGTGCTGGCGGAGGCGGTAGCCGCGGCCGGCTGTGACCCGGACGCCGTTGCGGAGGTGGTAGCCACCGGAGAGCCCCTGTGCAAGATCGCCGGGGAGCACATGAAGGCGGTCAATGACTGGATGGCGTTCGGGGTACCTACTTTCATCACCTCCGAACAGGCGGTCTTCATCCGGTTCATGGAGAGGGACCGTCTCGACGACCTCGACCGGGCTCTCGATCTCCTATCCTGGAATCGCCTCAACGAGTACAAGCACACCACCGTCCCGCGTTAGTAGGGCTCGGAAACAGTCCTCACCTAAACCTGGATTCACCGATGGGTTTGAGGTTGGGGTGGTGGGTAATGCTGTGAAGTGCCTCTCTGACCTGGGAAAACAACAGTTAGCAAACACAGCTATCACCCAAGCAGAGGAGGCACTTCTTGTGAACAGGATACCGAGGGATATTGACCGGTTGGCGGTGGCTTTCGACGAGGAAACGCTGGTGGCTGATGCGGGACTGTTGGCAGCGGGCACATTGATCAAGCGGCTGGGTTTGGAACGGTTGTTGGATGACACGGTACGGATGGGTGGTCGTGTCGGCGGTGCCCGTCCAGCCCGCAAGATCCTGTCCTTGGTCGCTTCGATGCTATTGGGCGGGTCTCATATTGATCATGCCGAACGGTTGCGAGCCGGTTCCACCCGGAGGGTGTTGCCGTTTCGGGTGATGGTCTCTTCCACGTTGGGGACGTTTCTTCGTTCGTTCACGTGGGGCCATGTCCGCCAGTTGGACAAGGCCCTCGGCGATGCGCTGGGAAGGTTCTGGTCAGCAGGTGGTGGTCCCGAGGATGGCCCGGTGACCATCCACGCGGACGGCCCCATTTGCGAGGTTTTCGCAAAGACCAAAGCAGGTGCCGCTTAGGGGTACACCAAACAGTTGGGATACCAGGTGAATCCAGGCTAAACCGACGGCCGAATCCGATCGGGTTAGCTCCGAACAACCGGCCTAGGTGGCCGCGTCGTGGGCGTCCACCCCCACTATCAGCGTGACCAGCCGATCCATGGAGATGTCCTCGATGAGTTCGGCCACCTTCTGACCATGTCTGAGGACGACTACCCGGTCGGCCAACTCCATCACATGAGGCAGGATGTGGCTGATCAACACCACCGCCACCCCGCTCTCGGCGATCTGGCGGGCGAGTTGGAGCACCCTCGAGGATTCCCGGACCCCCAAGGCTGCGGTCGGCTCGTCCATGAACATCCCCGTCTTCGCCCAGAAAGCTCCCCGTGCGACGGCAACCGACTGCTGCTGTCCGCCTGACATCTCCCCTATGGACACGCCCGTGGAGCGGGGAATGTTGACTCCCAGGGCATCTATCTGGGAGAGCGCCTGAGTTTCCATCGCCCCCCTGTCGAGCATGCCGATCTTGCCGGCCAACCCCTTCCTCAGAATCTCCCTTCCCAGGAACAGATTGGTGACCACATCCCGATCCGGCGCCAGCGCCAAGTCCTGGAAAATGGTTTCGATGCCCAGATCCCGGGCGTCGGCCGGGGTCCTGAGCACCACCGTTTCACCGTTGACCCGAACCTCGCCCGCATCCGGGATCACCGCACCGGCCAGGATCTTGATCAGTGTGGATTTGCCGGCCCCGTTGTCACCGACCAACGCCGTTATCTCCCCCGCGCGGATTTCGATGTCCACGTTGTCAAGGGCGGTGATCGGCCCGTAGGACTTGCTGAGACCAATCCCTTGAATTACCACCCGGCCTCTTTCAACCGACATCAGGCTTCCTCCGTTCCCGCCCGAAGTCCCCGGAAGACGCCCCTGCCACCCAGCGTCCGTCCCGACAGTTGATCTGTGGCCACCGCCGCCACCAGCAGCAAGCCTCTCGAGATGTCCTGGTACGGCGCCGGCAGTCCGAGCAGGTTTAGGGAGTTGGCGATGATCCCCAAAAGCACCACGCCGAGAATCGTGCCGGTCACCGAACCCCGGCCTCCCGTCAGAGCGGTTCCTCCCACGATCACCGCTGCGATGATCTCCAGTTCCCTGCCCTGGCCCCCGTAGGGGAAGGCCGACCCGGCCTGGCTGGTGAGAACCACCCCGGCCAGCGCCGAGAACAACCCCGAGGCAAGGAAGACACCCCACGTGATCTTGGGCACGCTGATTCCGGCCCGACGCGCCGCCTCGGGACTGCTGCCCACCGCGTAGATGTGGGCGCCCACCCTTGTATATCGCATCACGAAGCCGATCAGGACAAAGACCACAACGGTGTAGAAAACAGGCTTCGGAATCCCGAGCGCCGACCCCTGCGCCATGTTTACATAGGACTCGGCAGGGATGAATATCGATCTCCCGCCGTTTACCACAAAAGCCACGCCCCTGGCAATGAAGGCCGTGCCGATCGTGGCGATCAGCGAGTTGACCCTGAACTTCACGACGATGACCGCGTTGACGGCTCCCATCAACAGGCCCACCACCAAGGCCCCGAGAATCGCCACCGGCACCGAGAGTTCCTGGACCAGGAGCGCCCCGGCTGTCATCCCCGACAGGCCCATCGTTGCCGCCACCGACAGATCGACGTTGCCCGAGATCAGCATCGGGGTGGAAACCGCCGCCACGATCCCGGTGATCGCCACCGCTCGGGCTACGTTCAGGAAGTTGCCTGCCTGGAAGAAGTATGGACTGGCGATGGTCATGACAATGCCGATGGCCACGATCGCCAAGGCGAGCCCGAGCGAACGCCGACTCCCGCCGACGTTCGCTCGGATCCTACGCCTGGGGCCACCCGAGGGCGGCTTCCGGCCTGTCACAGTCCGATAAGACCCTCAGTCGCTGTCAGCACTTGGCCTGGTCGATTGTCGCTGCGTCCACCACAGTGGCTTGAGGATAGATCTCCGACGGAATCGGATTCCCTTCTGCAATGTCCTGGGCGATCGCAATACCGTACTCACCCCAGAGTTGAGGAACGAAGTCCACCGAGGTGAGGAACGTGGGATCGTTGGCGCACAACGGGCCAACCGACTCCTGGGAGAGACCCACGCCACCTGCGATCGAGGTCTCGGCGCGACCCGACTCGCGGAGGGCGTTCACCATCCCCAGAGTCCGCAGGTCGTTGATGCCGAAGCCCATGATGTTCTCGGTGTCGGGATGGGCGGTCAACCAGTCGGCCACGTTGGCCTGGTCGGTCACGATGTCCGACGGGCACTCGAGTTCGTGGATATCGTCATCGCCAACATCGAACGATTCCTTGACCACCTCCCGGAATCCGATGATGGATGCGTAGGGACTGGTCCGGTCCTGCACGAACGCGGAGTGGGAGCAGAGGAGGACATCGACGTCATCGGTCGTCCAACCCCTACCTTCGGCCACCTCTATCAAGTATTCCGCCGAGGCGCGACCGACGGCGTACCACTCGCCTCCACCGAAGAAGGGCTGGCCCTCATGCGGCACGGAGTGGGCGACGGCCGGGATACAGGCGTCTTTGTACTTGCTCATGATCGCCGGGTTCAGATTGGCGAGGACGTTCATGGAAAGGACCACGTCCGGATCGTGCTGGACGACCAGGTCGGCAACCACCAAAGGCTGCTCCTCGCTCGGATACAGGTTGTCGAACTCGGTGACGTCGGTCTCCGACGAGGCTGCCGCCACCCGGAAACTCTCGTTGGCCACGATCAGAGTGTCGAACACGTTGTCCTCCGGGGTCCAGGCAAACCGGTAATTGGCATCGCCATCCTTGCGGAGCACCGCCCGATAGAAATCGGGGTGATCATCGGTCTCGACGAAGGAGCAACTGGCCTCATCCCACAGGACCCAGGATGTGGCGGCCGCCTGCTCAGCATTGGAAATGGTGGTCGGCAACTCCATCACCACTTCGCCCAACAGGCTGGCCGGCGCCGCGGTCGTTTCGGGCGCCGCGGTCGTTTCGGGCGCGGCGGTGGTGGCCGGCGCCGCAGTTGTTGCGGGTGCCGCAGTTGTCTCGACAGCATCGTCGGCATCTCCGTCGCCGCAGGCTGAAACAATCAGGGCCAACACCAGCAACGTCGCTAATGCCGCACGTGGAAACCGTAACATAGACTCTTCTCCTTGGGTTTTCGTTTTCATTATGGCCAGCCAACATTCCCCCTAGTGGCATAAGTGGGGATTTTTTCCTCCAATACCCCCCTCTTGGACCTCTGGTAGCGTCTGTTCTGGTCACATGACGAAGCAATACTCCTGTGCCGACTACGGTTGGCCCTCGCTCAAGCATCCCACAGTGATGGCGGTTGCACAGGACTTGGGATATCAGGGTCTCGATATCGGCATTTTCGGCGAAGTGACCCACGTCAAGGTCTCGGATCTGCAGGACTGGCGGCGAAAGTCCGCCCGGATCAACGGCGATCTCAGCACCATCGGCCTCCGGTGTTCCGACGTGTTTCTCATCCCAAGCGTCGACCTGTCCTGTCTGACCCCGTCTCATCCGGATCCGGTCCAACAAGCGGAGGCAATCCGGATCTTTGAATCGGCGGCGCTCCTGACCCGGAACCTGCAGGCGTCAGGTTTGACAATCTGTCCCGGAGTGTTGCACGAGGGGGATACCTACCAACAGGCATTGCGAAGGGCCGCCAAGTCGCTTCGAGCCCGGGTTGAGATAGCTTCGTTCCATGGACTCGAGCTATCGGTCGAGCCGCATTGGGGTTCGCTGATCGATACGGCTGAGAAGGTGGGAGACCTGTTGGATGCCGTGGACGGGCTTACCCTGACCCTCGACGTCTCGATGATGTTCTTTTGCGGGATGACCGTGGACCAGATCGCATCCCTGGCGCCCAGAACCCGGCATGTCCAGTTCCGCCCGGGCAGCCGGGACAAGGTCCAGGTGCGGCTGAAGAACAATGAAATCGACTTCGAGCCCATCCTGGACTCCCTGCAGGCAGCCTCCTACCGGGGGTGGATTGCGACCGAGTACGTGTGGATGGAAAGGTGGGGATGTGATCAGGTCGACGTCACCGAGGAGTCGAGCCAACTACTTTCCCTGCTGAAGGGGGACTACCGGCCGTCCGCCATCTAGGACCTGACCGGTTCGCCCTTCAACGCTGACCCGGAAGGGAGACCGGTCTCCCATGACCCTCGGCTGATTCGTAGCAGGCGTCGACCAGACGAAGCGTCTTCAGGTTGTCCCGACCGGAGACAACCGGCTCTCTCCCCGCCACTATGGCTTCCACCACTTCACCCAAGCTCCGAGAGAAGGCGTCCGGCACCCAGGAGGCGGCGGTCCTGGCATGTCTCGGAGCGGAACCCTGGACCGCTTCCATCACGGAATCCGGACTCGGATCCGGGTAGGCGTCCCAGATTCCGAGATGGGCGAAGAAGAGAGCGTCGGATGCTGCGGCCCGCAGCGAGGCTGTGTGCATTCCCTCGACTCGCCGTGTGTCCCTGATCGTCACCGACAACCCGTCGAAGCGGATAATCGCATAGAGGGCTGACTCCCCGACGATCCCCGGAATGTCGGCGGGACCCATCCAGGCCCGGACTTCTTGCGGCTCCCCGAACAGCCAACGGGAGGTGTCGAGAAAATGTATGGAGTTGAAGAGTCCCACGAAACGGGGGGCATTCGCCAGCCAGCGGGGCAAACCGTCGCCCCGCTCGATCGGCCAGACCAGATCGAAAGAAGCCCACTCCACCGACCGACCATCGGCGAATCGTTGGAACTCCAGGATCGCCGGCGCCCATCTCATCTGCTGGTTCACCGCCAGCACCCGCCCACGCGCCTCGGCGAGAACCACCAGTTCAGATGCGGTCTCGAGGTCCGCCGCCAGTGGCTTCTGCGCCAGGACGTGCTTTCCTGATTCCAGGGCGGCGACCACTATGTCCGCCTGCGCCTCAGGGGGTACCGCGATGTCCACCAGATCGATCGCAGGGTCCTCCAGCAGACGCTCGATCCCCTCCGCGGCTGGGACGCCCGCCGCTTCGGCCAGCGACTCCCTCCGGGAGGAATCCACATCGAAGACTCCACGCAGTTCCACCGTCTTGTGGTTGGCGCCATAGGCGGGCAGGTGACCGGCTCGGGCAATCTCGCCCGCCCCTACCAGGCCGACGCCCAGCCGCGGGGAACTCACGAAGGCAACCGGACCTCGTGCACGAGTTCACCGCCCTCCAGCGACAGCCGTCCCAGGCGCCGACCGGCGAGCCCCTCGCTGATCAGACCGATCAGGGTCTCGGCATCCTCTCCTGCTTCGATCAACGAGGGATCGACCATGGCCTCGACGGCGTTGCGGTACCTGCCCACTCCGCCGGCGACGTCATAGCCTTTCAGGCGCAGGTGGCAGCGCCAGTACTCCTTCCAAGCCGCCCCGGGGTCGGTCGCCCGGGTGGCATCCATCACGGCGAACAGTTCATAACCCGAGCTCCTGACAACGTCCTCCATGATCTCATGACCCAGCGAGTTTCTCACCTCGAGCCAGAGCAGGGCGAGCCAGAAGCGGTAGACGTCGTGGATGGCGTCCCGCCATCCGAACAGACACTCCTCGACAAGCGCCGTCGCCTCCTCCCGGTTTCCGCCTTCCACCTGTTGAATCAACCGGTCGAGGGGATGGGTTGCTATCCATACCAGTTGCTCGTCGGTCAGCCATCGCCCCGGATCGGCCGCCTTTATTTCCAGACTCGCCCGATCCGGCAGGGGAAGGTCCGCCCGTTGGTAGAACTCGTCGGGAGGAAGGTGGCCGTCCTTGTAGGTGTGCTGCAGACATATCCCCTGCTCCCGCAGCGGCGTCCAGCCTTCCACGATGAATACAGCCTTGTTGAAGCGAAGGGCGGCATGACCCATCTCCGAGCAGTGGTTGCAGTAACTCGGGTAGTCGCTCGACATGAAGGTGGAAAGAGTCGGGCGCACCGAGAGAGGCAGCGCCCTCTTGCCTTTGTATCTCCCCTCTTGGATCAAACGCATGCCGCTGCCGCAGGGACCCAGGATGAAAGTGAACCGCTCGGGATCCTCCACCAGTTCGAATTCCGTGGCATGCCAATGCCATCCGGCCGCGATGTTGTTGAGCCGCTGCATAATCGGACCCTGGGAGTACTGGGGTATCTCCCCGTCACCCATCAGATCCAGCACGACCCGCCGACCGATGGCCTCACCCTCATCGGGCCCGGCGATCCGGATCGCTTCAGCAAGGGTCCCGGCAACCGCGTTGCGGAGCCCATCGTGCACTATGACATATTCGTCCTTGAGAAGGCCGGCGATCTCTCGGCACCGGTTCGCATCCCCGTCCTCTACTGCTTCGATCAGTTCGTCAAATCGGGTGGCGAGTGGCAAGGCCGAGTCCTTCCGGCTTCAACGCGCTTTGGTGCGGCGATGGCTGTTTTGCTCCTCTCCGGCATGCTAACCGATAGACCGGCGTCGGTCCGGCCCTGAGTGGCGATCTTTTCCGCGGCCCGCCCCACCGGAGGCCACGGCCGGGGACCGTCACGAACTGATGGGCCAGCCGCCATCAACCACTTTCATCCAAATTGGGGATGGGATATCTTCGCGGGAATATATCAGATTATCTATGTGTTATGATTGATGTAATCTGATACTATTTCCCTCAACGGAAAGGAAGT
The DNA here is from genome assembly GCA_965204615.1 of Acidimicrobiia bacterium. Classification (GTDB taxonomy): domain Bacteria; phylum Actinomycetota; class Acidimicrobiia; order Spongiisociales; family ZC4RG35; genus Bin76. The sequence continues at coordinate 1,122,274 of OZ242000.1, forward strand.
GCACATGTTGGCCAGGATCAACCCCCTCTTCGAGTTCCCGAACACGAGCTCGAACACACTCCCCGCCGAGGTCTACCTGGTGGACGACAACTTCGTGGTGACGGTGGACATGCCGGGGATGGACCCCGAGTTGATCGATGTGGAGGTGTCCAAGAACACCCTCACCATCTCCGCCCAGCGTGACACCGCCGCCGAACGACCGGAGGAGGCGCGGGTGTTCTTCGTGGAGCGGCCCAGCGGCAGCTTTCGCCGGAGGTTCGTGATAGGTAACGACCTCGACATCTCCGAGACCACCAGCTCCTACGAGAACGGGGTGCTCACGCTCAACATCCCGGTGGCAGCCTCGTCCCGGCCCCGCAAGATACCGGTGACCGGCGGCGCCCACGGCCTGCCCGCCTGAGACCCGCCCGCCGAAACGGGCCACGGGTCGCAGGGGAAGAGTCCCTAAACTGCGACCCGTGGCCTTACCCAAAGACCTAGCAGGCTTCTCCACCAGGTCGATCCACGCCGGTCAACGGCCCGATCCCGAGACGGGAGCGCGGGCCATGCCCATCTACGCCACGAGTTCCTTCGTCTTCGAGGACGCCCAATCCGCCGCCGACCTGTTCGCCCTCCAGAACTACGGCGACATCTACACCCGGATCAGCAATCCCACCACCGCCGCCTTCGAGGAGCGGATCGCCTCCCTGGAGGGAGGATTGGGGGGACTAGCCACCGCATCGGGACAGGCCGCCCAACTGGTGGCGGTGCTCACCCTGTGCCAGGAGGGCGATGAGATCGTGGCGGCCCGCAACCTGTACGGCGGAACCATCACCCAGTTCGACGTCACCCTGCGGCGCATGGGCATCCACACCACCTTCGTGGACGCCTCCCGGCTGGAGAACATCGAGGACGCCATCACCCCCCGAACCAAGCTGGTGTACGGGGAGACGATCGGGAACCCCCGCGGGGAGGTACTGGACATCGAGCCGATCGCCGCCCTTGCCCACCAGCACGGGGTTCCCCTGATGATCGACAACACCTTCGCGTCACCGTGGCTGTGCCGTCCCTTCGAATGGGGCGCGGACATCGTCGTCCACTCCGCCACCAAGTTCATAGGCGGGCACGGCGTGGTGATCGCCGGCGCCATCGTGGAGTCGGGCCTCTTCCCGTGGGACAACGGCAACTTCGGGGTGATGACCAATCCCTCCCCCGCCTATCACGGCCTGCGCTTCTGGGAGAATTTCCGCGAATACGCCTACCTCACCAAGGCCCGCGCCGAGTTGCTGCGCGACGTGGGAGCGGCCATCTCCCCCTTCAACTCCTTCCTGCTTCTCCTGGGCCTGGAGACCCTCCCGCTCCGGATGGAGCGTCATGTGGAGAACGCCCGCCAGGCAGCCGAGTTCCTGGCCGGAAACCCGGCCGTGTCGTGGGTGAGCTATCCCATCTTCCCCGACAGCCCCGGTAGAGATCTCGTCGAGAAGTACACCCCGGCCGGGCCGGGAGCGGTGTTCACCTTCGGACTGAAGAAGGGCTACGCGGCGGGAGTGCGGTTCATCGAGTCGGTGCAACTGGCAAGCCACCTCGCCAACGTGGGCGACACCAAGACGCTGGTCATCCATCCGGCATCCACCACCCACCAGCAGGTCTCCCCGGAGGCGCGGGCCGCGGCGGGAGTGGGCGACGACACCGTTCGCATCTCGGTGGGGCTGGAGGACATCGAGGACATCCTGTCGGACCTTGACTTCGCCCTGGGGGAGGCGGGCCGTGTCTGATCGCCCCCACGACGCCACCGCCATCGAGCGGCTCGCAATTCTGCGCAACGCCCGCAGCGTTGCGCTGCTGGGGGTCTCGGCCAACCCGCTCCGCTCCTCCAACTTCGTCGCCACCTACCTGATCCGCACCCCCTATCTCATCCGCCCCGTCAACCCCGCCTACCCCGACGTACTCGGGATCTCCACCTTTCCCAGCCTGGCCGATCTCCCCGAGCCTCCCGACATCGTGGACGTCTTCCGGCGCCGCGACCACCTACCCGGAGTGGTGGAGGAGGCCATCGAAGTCGGAGCCAAGGTGGTCTGGTTCCAGCTCGGGCTCCGCCACGAGGAGGCCGCCGCCCGGGCCCGTGAGGCCGGACTGCAGGTCGTCCAGGACCGTTGCCTGAAGATCGAGCACGCCCGCTTCGCAGGCGGGCTGCATACTGCCGGGTTCAACACCGGGGTCATCTCCTCCCGGCGGCGCCGTCCGATCTGATCACTTCCAGCCCGGCATCCAGATGCCGGGCAATCGCCCGGTAGCACTGATTCGGTTCCCTGACCTTCAACACCGGAGGGGACCCGGTGAGGCTGTCCAGGAAGGAGGGAGCGTAGCGGGCGTATCCCAGTCTCTTGTCCAGCACCACCAGCACACCGCGATCCTGCGATGACCGGATCAGCCGACCGGCCCCCTGCCTGAAACTCAGCACCGCTTCCGGAAGGAGGTAGTCGTCGAAGGGTCTGCCTCCCCGGCGGGCTATCACCTCCTGGCGAGCCGCCACCACCGGGTCGTCGGGGGAACTGAACGGCAGTTTCTCCATGACCAGGAGACTCAGAGCCTCTCCGGGAACATCAATGCCCTGCCAGAAGGTCCCGCTGCCCAGGAGGCAAGTGGGTTGCGTGGGATTGCGCAGACTCTCGGTCAACTCCGGAGTGGAAGCCTCACCCTGACACAGCACCGCCACTTCAGGAAAGAGGCGTCCTCTGAGATAGCGAGCGGCGTTCTCCATGCGCCGGTTCGCCGTGAAGAGGGCCAGGGAACGGCCGCGGCTCGCCTCGAACAGCCGCGCCATCTCCTCCGGCGCCACTTCCGCGAATTCACCGAGGTGCATCCCGCTGGGAGTGGGCAGGTATTGAACAACGATCACCAGCATCTGCCGGTCTAGACGCGGAAAGGGACTCTCCAGGACGACCTGGCGACTCTCCCCGAAGCCCAGGCCCTTCGATATGTAATCGAAAGAGCCTGCCACGGTAAGGGTGGCAGAGGTCACAATCACCGACGCCTTTTCCTCCCAGACGTTCGCCAGGTGGTCGTCCACCTGAAGCGGCACGGCGCTCAGTTCCCAATACCACCGTCCTTCCTCCCATGCCAGGTCGCATACGAAGGCGGCCTCCAACAGGTCCTCCCGGTCGATGTTGGCCAACCGGTAGGAGAGTTCCGCGATCGTCTTCGCCGCCCCGCCGGCAAAGGCAATCCGCCTCTTCAGTTCCGCCGACGACCGACCACCCTGTAAGCGGTCGGGTACGGGGAGAGTCTCGAGGGCCTCGCCCAGGTGAGAGAATGCCTCCGCCAACTGCTCCAGGGCCTCGGTGACCACTTGCCACAGGGAGCGGTTGAGGTCGACCCGGGTGAGACGGGTCGACAGACCCTCCTCGTCCCCGGACGACCACCCGCGGGTGGCCTCGATGTAATCAAGCAGTATCTCTCCCACCTCATCGATGTGGGGCTCACACCCCCGCCAGTAGCGCACCACCCGCTCTGCTCCCGTCTGACCCCGGTCCCGCGCCGGACCGGCCGGCAGGGTACGCAGATACCGATAGAGCAGGGTTCCTGTGGATCTGCTGCCGTACACCGTATAGAGGAGTCGCCACAGTGTGCGTTGGCCGACGATTCCCGTAAAGGCGGACCGCGCAGCCGACTCCAACTCGTGGGCTTCATCCACCATCAATAGCGGGCTCTCGCCGGTCAATTGGTCCCGGAGCAGCATCAGCGAGTGGTTGGCCACCACGATATGGGCCTCGGACAGTCGCTTCAAGGCCCGGACGAAGAAGCACCGCCTCTGCAGGTGGTTGCGGGCTCGGCCGGGTGTCTCGGTCATGGAGAGCCGGGACCGGAGTCGGTACATGGTGGAGTCGCGGCGGCGGAGCCATCCGTCACGGAGATCGTCCCAATCCCCGGTGGGAGTCTCGGCCGCCCAACCAACCACCACCGCCAACGCCAGGCCGAGATGGTGATCGGCCAGCAGGTCGGAAGCCTGGTCGGTGAAGAGTGGGTTTTCCCGTATTGCACCTTTTTCGAAGGGATCCAGCAACGCCAACTCCTCCGCCAGGGCGTGAACCGACAGGTAGTTGCTGAGACCCTTGAGCACCGTCCATCGAACCGGCAACGGTCCCTGGGAGAGTTCCCTCAGTGTCATGCACACCTGGTCTTGGAGAGCCTTGGTGTAGGTGGAGACCAGCACCTGGGTATTCCATGCGGCGGCCAACCGGCAGGCGGGAACCAGATAGGCGAGGGTCTTCCCGGTGCCGGTGGGCGCTTCCACCATCAGGTTCTCGGAGTTGACCAGGCTGGAAGCCACCTGCCTGGCCATCTTCTCCTGCGATGGCCGATGCTCCATGCCCCCCACCATGAGCATGCCTCCCTCGGTCAGCGGAGCGACCAACTCGTCAATATCGACATCCTCCCTCTCTTCTCTTTCGCTCTGATCGCGGGAAGGCGTCGCCATTCCTGCGTCCTCTTCCTTCCCGGACTGTGGACCCAGAGGGATTATCTCCACCAGATCGGGCTTGTAGGGAACTCCGATCGCGGCGATGTCCGGTTGACAGAAGACCGCCCATGGGTGACCGGTGACCTCCAGCACCCACCGCTGTGCTCGCCTGGCGGGGTTGTCGCGATTCAGGTCCTCCAGCAAACCTCGCATCACGCCCCAGACCATCCGTGTATCCGGAAGGGCCCGATGCGCCGGGCCCCCGTTCTCCCCGACCCCGTAGTGGTCCGCCAGGTCCGTCAGGCGGCGGGAACGAGGTGGGTCACTCCCGTCGATGCCGGCCGTGGACTCCTTCCCCGCCCTGGGAAACACCACATGCGCCAATTCCAGGGTGTCCAGTTGTTCCCCCAGGGGATAAGGCAGCCCGGCTCTGAGCAGTTCGGCGCGCAGAAGCAGAAAGTCGTAAGTACTGCCATTGTGAGCCACGAGGGGAAGATCTCCGCAGAATTCGAGAAAACGCGCCAGGGTGGGGACGCGCGCCGGGGCCTCCCTCAGCAGGGTCTCGGTGAGACCGGTCAACTCGACCGTCAGGGGAGCGAGCGCCCGCCCCGGACTGGGCGCCACCATGCTGGCGAACTCGTCCATCACCTCCCCACTGTCGATCAGCAGTGCCCCGATCTCGATGATCTCTTGATCCTCCGGGCGCGGATGGTCGGCATTCGCTTCCAAGTCGAAGACCACAAACCGCATAAGGGCAGTGTATGGACCGGGGGGGACAAATGCCGCATCTCGGATCCGTTGTCCATCGGCTCCTCCGGGCCCCCGGTCGCGGGCCTTTTCAGAAACCGCTCCGGCTGATGATGCCAGGTTCCCACATCACCGAACAGCGGCGGATCTGACGTCTAATGCACCATGACGGGATCGCGCCCGGGAGATTCGGGACCAAGGGGTTTACGAGCCAGGAAACAGTACAGAGGCGTGAAGACTCCGGATCTGCCGCCCGCCACATAGGCGTTTGCGGTCCGATTCAGCAGTCTGACGACTTCCCACGAGCCCTTTGGAAAGATCCTCAGCGCCTCGGCCACCTTGGATGCTCCGATGAACGCCTTCCGACCCAGCGGAGTCCTGTACAGGGCGTTGCCTACCGTTCTGCCCAGGGTTTCCATGGGTTGGTACCATGGCGTGGTCGAACCGCTCCCCTCAACTGCCCGATCCATCCCCTCGACGACTTCGAAACCTGCGGAGACGAGCGCCCGGTTCACCTCACCCATCGTCGCGATGTCCTTGAGCGCGATGCCACGCATCAGTTCCCGCTTGATTGCCCGGTGCCGGTTGTCCGCCGGATCGAACTCGTCCGTCAAGCACATTTCTTGGCCCCAGAAGAGCGCTCCGGGCTTCAACACCCGGTAGATCTCGGTGAACGCGCCCACCTTGTCCGGCGCATGGCACGTTGATTCGATTGCGTAACCCCGATCGAAGGTATCGTCCGCAATGGCCCCCATGTCCATGAAACTGCACCCGAGGTAGTCGACCATGTGGGCGATCCCCGCCTCAGCGTTCAACGATCTCGCCTTGCCAAGCTGAATACTGTTGGTGTTGACCCCCGTCACCCTCACACCGGCCTCACGGACAACGCGGCGCATCGGACCGCCGATCCCACAACCTATGTCGACCACCCTCATGCCTTCGCTCATCTCGAGCTTGGCGATCATCAGGCGCTGGTGCCGGACCTTGGACTCCTCCAGCTTCTCCTGGGGCGACAGCGGCGCAAAGTGTAGGGATTCACCCCAGCTGAACACCATGAACTCGCCGCAGAGGTCGTAGTACTCCTTCACGGTCTTGGCGTGGTCGTAACCCGTGCGACCGGCCTCTGCAGCGGACGATCTGTCGATCCAGCCATCGAAGCGCTGCACGCGACCGGCGACATCCGACCCGCGGTAGGCGGCCTTGAGCCCTCTATGTAGTTCGCGGAATTGCATAAGCGCCGAAGGAGCATTGTAGCCGGGACGCCGCCTCCACAGAATGGACTCCTTGTTCCGGTCGGGTGATCAGGACACAGACGACGCCGCGTCGACGCCGGATCGGATCTGTTTGACATGCCGCGGCGTCGACCCGCAGCACGCTCCGATGATGCTGCATCCCTCCTCGAGCGCCCGGCGGGTGTACTCGGCCATGTGCTCGGGGCCCTGCGGATAGGTCAGCCCTCCGTCCTTGTACTCGGGAATGCCGCAGTTCGGCTTGACGACCACCGCCGCTTCGGGAGCAGCCTGCTTTATGGCTGCCGCCGCCGCCAGCGCATCCTCCAGACCGGTCCCGCAGTTGGCGCCCAGGGCGAGCGGACGGCGATCCGCAGGAAGGTCCGTCCACCAACGACCGAAGTCGGATGGCCGCAGTCCCATCATGGTCCGACCGTTGGTGTCGAAACTGAGGGTGACCGCATGGGGGGTGGGAAAGGAAAGCGCGGCCTCCGTGGCGGCCCCGATCTCCTCCCAGGAGGACAGGGTCTCGATCCACAGCACGTCGGCGCCTTCCTCCACCAGGGCCTCCATCTGTTCGGAGAACGCCTCCACGCCCTCGCCGTGGCTGAGAGGACCGAGGGGCTCGAAGAGGTCGCCGGTGGGACCCACGCTGGCCGCCACCGCCACCGACCTCCCTGCAGCCGAAGCCACCCGGCGGGCGACATTCACCCCGGCGCGGTTGAAGTCCGCCACCCGGTCCTCCAGGCCGTGCAGCGCCAGGCGGCGCCTGTTGCCCCCGAAGGTGTTGGTGAGGATCAGGTCCGCTCCCGCCTCCACGAAGAGCCGATGCACCTCCGAGATCATCCCGGCCCGTTCGACGTTGAGTCTCTCCGGACAGTCCCCGCTCTCCAGGCCCAAGCCGAACAGGGTGGTGCCCATCGCGCCGTCGGCGACCAGGACGGCCCCTTCCACCAGCAGCGCTTCGAACAGGATCGCTACCTCCGGACTGTGGAGGCTCGGGGGACTTCAATACCGGTAACCGGTGACCGAACCCTGTTGAGGGTCAAAACGACGGCCTCGACAGCCGACGGGCGGCCTCCAGGCTTTCCGTGGGCGCCTCGGCGCCGCTCGTACCCTCCTCGCTCGCCGAACTGCCCAGGAGGACAATGCAGAACAGTCCCAAAAGCGCCTCGCCGAGAAACTCTATGCCGGCAATCTCCTCGGCGATGATCAGAAACACACAGCACAGCAGCCCCACCAGCCCGACGAGTTTTCTTACCTTTCGATTTCCCATGGCACCCTCGGTTGGGCGGAGCCAAGTCTAGTTGCGCGCTTGGAGTACACGCCGGGAAAAGTCGTAGCCGGGTGACCACGTGGGGGTACTCGAACAAGACCTCCCCCACGCAGAAGTGAGGCCACCAACAAGGGTGGCCTCACTTCGGTCGCTTGCTTTATGGAGAGGCTTATCCGGGGATCCACGCCTGCCAGACGGACTCGTTGGCCTCCATCCATGCGGCGGCGGCCTCATCGACCGACAAGCCTCCGTCCAACTGGCCCAACATGAAGATCTGGTCCTCGTTGGCGTAGCTGAAGTTGGAGAGAATGGCGAATGCGGTTGGGGCTCCCTCCTCCAAGCCGTCCCACATGATCTTGAACAAGACGTCATCGGGATAGTCGCAGTCGACTGCGCCGGACTCATAGCACTCGTCAGAGTACGCCGGCAACTCGAACGCCGTCAGGTCGAACTTGCTGAATGCCGAGTGGGGAGTCCACCAGTAGAACAGCAACGGATCGCCGCGGCTGGTAGCCGAGTCCATGGCCGCCAGCAGAGCCTCCTCGGATCCGGCATAAGCCACCTCGAGGTGCAGCCCCAGGTTGTCGATGATGTCCTGCTCATAGGACACCCAACTCGGGTCGCCGATCAGGAACTGTCCCCTGTCCCCGGTTTCGGCTGTGGCGTACACCTGGGCTGTCGCCGGGTCCTGCAGACCCTGCCAGGTACCCGCCGCCGGGTTCTGTTCCACCACGTAGGTGGGAATCCACCAGCCGATTTTGCCGACGGCCCCAAGTTCGCCACCGTTCACGACTCCGCCGCCTCCATCTATGTAGGAGGCAACGTTGTCGGCATGCCCGGAGGGCCACACCTCCAGGGAGGCATGCAGGTCGCCGGCGGCGATGGCAGCCCACTGAGCGTTCTCATCGATCTCGACTCTCTCCACGGTGTAACCCTCTCCCTCCAGAACGGCCGCGGCCACGGCAACGTTCGCCGCCGAACCGTCCCAGGGGTTGACCGCCAGCTTGATGGTCTCGATGTCACCAAGATCATCTCCGCAGGCCGCAAGAACCAGGGAAAAGGCCGCCAGAAAGAGAGAGGCCTTGAAAAATGTCTTCCTAGTCATATGCACGTCCTTTTGCATCGCCTCGATAATTGACATTATGTTAACCACGCTCCCAGCGAATTTGTCACTGTCCTCAAGATCATTTTGAGGAGCGAGCGCGGACCGAGTCCTACTCCCCGTCCGAGGAGGGGGGTTGGAAACGAGCCGCCCAGCCCTGGGTGATCCGATCCAGGATCATCGCCAGGATCACGATCGACGCCCCCGCTTCGAATCCCAGGCCGGTGTCGCTCCTGGCCAGCCCCTTCACCGCCTCCAGCCCCAAGCCGGCGCCTCCCACCAGGCCCGCTATCACCACCATGGCCAACACCAACATCACCGTCTGGTTGATCCCTGCCAGAACGGTGGGCATAGCCAGGGGCAACTGGATCTTCCACAGCTTCTGGCGGCGGGTGACCCCAAAGGAGTCAGCAGCTTCAACCACCTCCTTCCCGACGCTGCGAATCCCCAGGTTGGTGAGCCGCACCACCGGAGGCAGCGCATAGAGCACCGAGGCAATGATTCCCGGGATCCGGCCGACGTTGAAGAGAATCACCACCGGGACCAGGAAACAAAAGCTCGGGATGGTCTGCAACGTATCCAGGACCGGCCGCATGCCCTGCTCCAACCAATCCCGCCGGGACGCCGCCACCCCCAGGGGCAGGCCGATGACGATCGCCATCAACACGGCGACAACCGTCTGTGACAGGGTGTCCATCGTCAGTGTCCACATGCCCAGCAGCCCGATGACGAAAGTCCCGGCCACCGCCCCCGGCACCAGCCCCTTTCCTGATGCCCACCATGCCACGAGTCCGAAGAAAACCACGACCACCGGCCACGCTTCCTCACTCAGGTAGAGCCGCATCGGTCGAGTGCCGTAAGTGGTGAGGAAGTCGCTGAACGGGCCGGTCCCCAGGGGAAGGTTGCCCAACTGGTAGAGGTTGTCCCGCGCCCAGTCCACCGCTGCATCGATGGGGGCCGCATAGCTGAACTGAAGGGCGCTGGGATAGTCCGTCCATCCCCCCAGCCATCCGGCGATCGCCACCGCTGCCAACCCTGCTCCAACCATCCACCAACTCCTGTGCCGCGGCCCCTGGCTCCAGGGCGTCGCCCCCACGCGGCCCTGCCCGACCAGGGAGTGGGAGAAACGGTCCAGCATCACCGCCATGAGCACGATGGCCATTCCCGCCTCCACCGCCCTTCCCACCTCCTGGTGGCGGAGGGCCAGCAGAACCTCCTGGCCCAGACCTCCCGCCCCGATCATGGCCGCGATCACCACGATGCTCAGCGCCATCATGATCGTCTGGTTTATCCCCGCCAGGATGGAGGGCACGGCCTGGGGCAACTGGACCTTCCGGAGCAGTTGCCCGGAGGTCGACCCGAACATCAGCCCGGCCTCCAGGCTCTCGGTGGGAACCTGGCGTATACCGAGATTGGTGAGCCTTATCACCGGAGGCAGTGCGTATATGACCGTGGCGATCAGGGACGGAACCCTGGCCACCCCGAAGAAGAGCAGGACCGGAATCAGATAGACGAAGGCGGGGAGGGTCTGCATGGAGTCGAGCACCGGTCTCAGTCCCCGGTTCATCCAATTGCTTCGGGCGGCCAGTATTCCCACCGGCACTCCGATCGCCACCGCCATCGCCACCGCCACGGTCATCAGGGCGAATGTCTGGACGCTCTGTTCCCAGAGCCCGAGTGCGACGAAATACAGCATGCCCGCCCCGGCGGCCAATCCTCCCGCCCTCCCCAGCCACCGGCCGAAAACCACTCCCACCCCTGCTACATGCACATACCAGGGGATAGCGATCAACAGGTTTTCGAAGGCCCGCAGCAGCCAGTCGATGGAGTCTGAGAGCGGATCGAAGAAATACAGGTACACGCCGAGATCGCGCCGGTTGCTGATCCACCACTGCTGTAACTCGTTCACCGCCGGCCCAAGGCCGACGTCCCACTCCGGCGGGAATGCCCCCATTCCCTCCGGCAGCAGCACGATCAGTCCTCCCAGCAGGAGAACGGCGCCTCCCAGGTACGCCATCGGACGGCGCCAGCCCGCCGACCGGACCGACAGAGAGGTCATTGCCGCCAGAGGTACCGGGAGACGACCGCCGGCTCCAACACCCCACAGCTCTCACCCCGTTCGTCGACCACCGGCACCGGTCTGCCCTCGGTCAGGAGGCGAGGCAGGATGGCGTCCAACCGGGCCGAGACCGCCACGGGCTCTCCTTCCAGGACGGCATCCGGGGAGACCGGCGCCATCACCGAGCGGGCAGACAACACCTTGTGCCGGGGAACATCGATCGTGAAGTCCCGCACGTAGTCGTCGGCCGGATGGGCGACGATCTCCTCGGGCGTGCCCACCTGCACTATGGCGCCCGATCGCATGATTGCTATCCGGTCGCCCAACTTCAGGGCCTCTGAGAAGTCGTGAGTGATGAACACCATGGTGCACCGGAGACGCTCCTGGAGACCCAGGAGCTCATCCTGCATATCCCGGCGGATCAGTGGATCGAGAGCGGAGAAGGGCTCGTCGAACAACAGGATCTCGGGGTCCACCGCCAACGCCCGGGCCAGGCCCACCCGCTGCTTCATGCCTCCGCTCAATTGCTCCGGGTAGTTCGAGGCCCACCCGTCCAGGCCAACCAGTTCGATCATCTCTTCGGCTTTCCGGTAGCGGTCCTCCCTGGATGCACCCCTCACCTCCAAGCCGAAGGCGACGTTGTCTATCACTCTCCGGTGGGGAAACAGCCCGTAGTTCTGGAAGACCATGCTGATCGTATGGCGACGAAGCTCCCGGAGCTCCTCCTCGGGCATGTCGCCCAGATTCCGGCCGTTGATGACGATCCTCCCCGCAGTGGCGTCCACCAGGCGCGACAGGCATCGGATCAGGGTGGACTTACCGCTGCCCGATAGCCCCATGACCACGAAGACCTCCCCCCAGTGGACCTCGAAAGTGGCGTCCTGCACGGCCACGACACACCCGCTCCTGGCCAGTATCTCAGCCTGATCGACGTTGTCCCCGGCCATCGACATGGCCTCTTCCACGCGCTTTCCGAAGACCTTCCAGACCCCGGAGGCCAGGATGGGGAGACCGGAGGGACTGTCTGAATGCTCTATCGAATCAGCCATTCACACCGGGCCTCCGAGTCAGGTCATCTGGCTAGTTCGCCAAAGGGTACCGCGGCCCCCTCTCCGAACCGGATGGCCCGCTCCCCGCCATGAAGAGGCCGACGCCTGCCGGAAGCGATCTGGCCTCCTTCAACCGGTCACGCTCAGAAGCGCATCGGCCGCCACCGCACCCGAGGCGGTGGCCAGCAGAGGGTTGACTTCCATCTCCACCACATCGTCGTCGCCCAGGACCCCGTCCACCAGGGCGCAGACCGCAGCCACGCAGGCGTCGAGGTCCGCCGCCGGGGCGCCCCGGTATCCGCCCAGCAGCCGACCGACCCTCAGTTTCCCGATCCCGGCCCGCACCTCCCGGGGATCGACCGGCGCCAGGAGGTGAACGAAGTCGTCCAGCAACTCGGTGAGGACTCCTCCGGCGCCCAGCGTCACCAGCCACCCCACCGGCCATTGGCGGCGCACCGAGACCAGCAACTCGGCCACCACCCCGCCCACCGTCTCCTCCACGAGGAACCGTCCCCCACCGCGTTCGGCCACTTCCCCAACGAACAGATCCAGATCAGAAAGCGTCGGGATCCCCACCCGCACCCCTCCGCTCTCGGTCTTGTGATCGATCCCGAGCAACTTGATCGTCACCGGATAGCCGATCGCGGCCGCCGCTTCCCCGACCCCGGCCGACGGAGTGACCCTCCCCCGGGGGACCGCCACCCCCCATTCCCGGAGGCGCACCTTGGCCGCGGCTTCATCCGGATGGACGACCCGGTCGCCCGGGGGCGGGACCGCGGCGGGAGAGAGAGAAGGCTGGGAGTGAACCGCCTCCCCCCACCGGACGGCCGCGTCCAGTCCGGCCAGCGCCTCGCCGATCCCCCGCACCGGCGTCACCCCGGCCGCCGTCAACTCCCGGGCCAGGGCCGCGGAGAGATTCTCGGGAAGTCCCGAGACCACCAGGGCGGGTCGTCCCGAGGCCTCACGGGCCGCCATCATGGCCTCGGCCGTCTTCCAGAAGGCGGAGAAGTCACCCTCGGCGTCGGGAAGGTCCAGCACCAGCATGGTGGCGTCCTGGGGACCGGAGGTCACCTCACGGAACAACCGCTCCAGCCGGGCGCGATCGTCCCAGATGAAGGTGTGGTAGTCGAGGGGATTTCCCACCTTGACCCTTCCCTCCAGGATCCGCTCCACACGGCGGGCCTGCCCGGAGGGCAGCGGGGCGAACTCCAGGCCGGTGCCCTCCGCCAGGTCGGCCACATGCGAGGCTTCTCCTCCCGAACACGACATGGAGACGACCCGGTTTCCCCGCAGGGGACCGACCCCCACCAGCACCCCCAGGGTCTCCAGCAACTCGGGGATGGTGTCCACCCCGACCACCCCTCCCCGGTCGAAGAGGGCCTGATAGGCCTGGGCCATCCCGCTGATCGAGGCGGTGTGGCTGCGGGCGATCTCCGCCCCCCTCCTCGAACGCCCCACCATCAGGGCCACAACCGGCACCCGGGCCTCCAGGGCCCTCCTCGCCATGACCAGGAACCGGGCGGGATCCCGGACCGCTTCCAGGAACAGGCCCATCCCCCTGACGCGGCCGTCCAACAGGAGTTCCTCCATCAGGTCCTCTATCCCCACCACGGCCTGGTTTCCCACCGTCACCAGATGGGAGACGGGTAGCCGGCGACCCTGGAACGACAGGTTCATCCCGACGTTCCCGCTCTGGGAGATCAGCGCCACCCCCTCGGGGACCGGTTCGCATCCCAACAGGTCGGGCCACAGCGCCACCCGGTCCACCGCGTTGATGAGACCGTAGCAGTTGGGCCCCAGAATCGGCATGTCCCCCGCCGCCTCCACCAGGCGCCGCTGGAAGCCGGCCCCGTCGTCGCCCTGCTCGGCGAACAGGGAGGCATAGCAGACCGCGGAGCCCGCTCCCATCCCGGCCAGGGTCGCCACCGCCTCGACGGTCCGCCGTCGGTTCACCGCCAGGAAGGCCGCGTCGGGCGCGGCCGGCAGCGCCCGGAGGTCGGGGAAGCAATCCAACCCGGCCAGCCGGTCCCGGCCGGGGTTCACCGGCCAGATCTCTCCGGTGAATCCCATCTGCTCACAGGATTCCACCAGCCGGTCGACCAGACTCCCGCCGACCATCGCCACGGTCCTCGGCCTCAACAGCCGCTCCAGTCTCGACACGGTGGTCAGCTTTCCAGGGGGCGGAGGATGGACCGGGAGATGATGTGGCGTTGTATCTCCGATGTGCCATCCCAGATGCGCTCCACCCTGGCGTCCCTCCACAGGCGCTCCAGCGGCAGTTCGTCCATCAATCCCATCCCTCCGAATATCTGGATGGCCTCATCGGTGACAAATGCCAGCATCTCGGTGGCGGCCAGCTTCGCCATGGCGGCTTCGGCGTCGGTCATCGTCCGCCGGTCGGCCTTCCAGGCGGCCCGCAGGGTGAGTAGCTCCGCCGAGGCCAGCCGGGTGGCCATGTCGGCCAGCTTGAAGGACACCCCCTGGAATCGTCCGATGGTCTGTCCGAACTGGGTGCGGCGGGCCGCCCATCCGGCCGCCAGGTCCATGGCTCGCTCCGCCCGGCCCAGGCAGTTGGCGGCCACCGCCAGCCGCGTCTCGCCCAGCCAGGTGTTGGCCACCTCGAAGCCGCGATGCTCCTCCCCCAGGATCTGGGAGGCCGGGATGCGACAGTCGTCGAAATTGAGGATGGAGTTGTTGTATCCCCGGTGGGAGACGGACCGATATCCCTCCCGGACCTCGAAGCCGGGAGTGCCCACGTCCACCAGGAAGGCGGTGATCCGCTGGGGGGTGCGCCGCCCGCCGGCCCCGGGATCGGGCCCGGTGGCGGCGAAGAGGATCACGTAGTCGCAGATGTCGGCGTGGGAGATGAAGTGTTTGACGCCCGAGATCACGTATTCGTCCCCGTCCCGGACCGCCCGGCACTTCATGCCCCTCAGGTCGGAGCCGGCGTCCGGCTCGCTCATGGCCAGCGCTTCTGTGCGCTCTCCCGCCACGGTGGGATAGAGGTAGCGGTCCCGCTGGGGACCGACGCACGCCAACAGGATGTTGGAGGGCCGGGCCACCAGGTGATGGAGGGCATAGGAGACCCTGCCCAGTTCCTTCTCGACCAGCGCCATGGTCAGGTTGTCGAGGCCCGCACCCCCCACCTCCACCGGCATGTTGGCGGCGAAGATCCCCGCTCCGATCGCCCTCCGTCTTATCCCCTCCGCCACCTCGGCGGGGACATGCCCGAGCCGTTCCACCTCCTCCTCGTGGGGAAGGAGTTCCCGGTTGGTGAAGTCCCGGACCGTGGCGAGGATCAGTTCCTGTTCGTCGGTGAGAGCGAAGTCCATCGGTGCTCCCTGCCTCTCAGCCTCGTCGATCGAGGGTCATCCGCGAGCCCACCTCGGGAGGGACTCCCAGGGCTTGGTGGGCCTGTGCAACGGCGGCCAGCGCCCCCGCCGGACCGGGGAGAATGGCCGCCGCGGCGCCCGCCCCGGTATCGACGTGAAGAAGCATCTGCTCGGTGGAGGAGAGGCGATTCCCGTCCATGTCATGCATGGCGTGGAAGATGTGGAGGCGCTTTTCGTCCACTCCCAGCACCTGGGTGGTGAAACGGAGCTCCTGGTGGAGGGACGCCTCCCGCCGGTAGTGGATGTGGGTTTCCACGGTGTAGAAGGAATGACCCGCCGCCCGGTACCGTTCATCGATCCCCACGAAGCGGAACAGGGCGTCGGAAGCCCACCCGAAGGCGGTCAGGTAGGCGCTCTCGGTCATGTGCCCGTTGTAGTCCACCCAATCGGCCTCCACCCGGGTCTGATAGAGCTCCAGGGGCGCTCCCACCTCCATGTCGGGTTGCCAGGTCCGGGCCGCGGCCTGCAGCCGGACGGCCTCCCGGTCGGCCACCAGCCGCCCCGCTCCCAGGTCGTGGGGCCGGAGCCCCCGCATCACCGAGATCAGGAATCCGTCGCGAAGTTCCTCCAACTCGGCCACGCTCCGCCCCGCAGTCTGTTCATCGATGCCGGAGATGAGAGCCTCCGCAAGACCGTCGGTCAGAGGAGGCGCCTTGAGACCGGTCCAGGGAAGCTCCAGCGCCGGACCGAAGTGCTCCAGCATGTGGCGCATGCCGCCCTCTCCCCCCGCCAGGTGAAAGGTGAGCATGGTTCCCATCCCGGCCCAGCGCAGACCTGGGCCGTAGATGATGGCCTGGTCCAGTTCGTCGGTGGTGGCGACGCCGTCACTCACCATCCACAGGGCCTCCCGCCACAGGGCCTCCTGCAGGCGGTCGGAGAGGTAGCCCTCGATCTCGTTCCGCACCACCAGCGGGTGCATGCCCAGGTCCTCGTAGATGGCCCGGGCGGCGGCCAGCGCCCCAGGGCTGGTGAGACGGCCCGCACACAGTTCCACCAGGGGAAGTATGTAGACCGGGTTGAAGGGATGGGCGATCAGGTAGCGCTCGGGGTGCCGGAGCCCCTCCTGCAGCCGGCTGGGCAGAAGGCCCGAGGAACTGGAGCAGATCAGGACGTTGGCCGCCAGGGCACGGTCGATCCGCCCGGCCACCTGCCTCTTCAGCTCCTCCCGCTCCGGAACCGACTCCAGGACCAGGTCGGCCCGGGCGGCCACCTCCTCGATGCTCCCCACAAAACGCAGCCGGTCGGGCCTGGCCCCCGGATGCAGACCCAGCGCCTCGGCCGCCGGCCAGGCCCGTTCCACGAAGGCGGCCAGGCTGTCTGCCGCCCCGGGAGCAGGATCGGCGGCGACCACCTGCCATCCGCGGGAGAGGGCCCGCACCGCCCATCCCTTTCCGATCACACCGGTCCCCACCAGACCGACGACTCCTACTTCGGCGCGGAACTCCCCGGGCGACCCCCCCGGTCCGGCCACCATCTTCAATGCCGGTCAGAAGGCCACATTGTCCAGGCCCTTGAGATTGAGGATCTCCCGGGCCTCCGAAGAAGTGGCTGTCTCGCGGGAGAGCTCCTCGAGAATGCGCACCATCTTTGCCACCTGTTCGGCGTTGTTGTCGGCCAGGCGCCCGCGCCGCAGATAGATGCCGTCCTCCAAGCCGACCCGGACATGGCCGCCCAGCACCGCTCCCGCCGTGACTATGTCGAACTGGAAGCGGCCTCCACCCAGCACCGACCACTCGATGTCGGTCCCGAAGAGACGGTCGGCGACCTGTTTCATGGCCACAACGTTCTCCACGTCCGGACCGATCCCTCCCAGGGTCCCCACCACGAACTGCATGAAGATGGGAGGCTTCACCAGGCCCTGGTCGGCGTAGAACGCCAACGTGTACAGGTGCCCGACGTCGTAGGCCTCGAACTCGAAGCGACAGCCCGTCTCCTCGGTCAATTCGGTGAGCATGTACTCGATGTCGGAGAAGCGGCTCACGAAGGGCTCATGGCGGGTCGATTCCAGGAACGGCTCTTCCCAGTCGTACTTCCACCGACCCTCATACCGGGGGATCATCTGGAACAACCCGTAGTTCATGGTCCCCAGGTTGCAGGTGGCCAACTCAGGCTGGAGGGCCTTGATGACCGCCAGGCGCTCCTCGACCGTCTGCCCGGTGGCCCCTCCGGTGGTGATGCTGATCACCGCGTCGCATTGCTCCTTGATGCCCGCGCAGTACTCCCGGAACAGCCCCACATCGGCGCTGGGACGTCCGGTCACCGGATCGCGGGCGTGGATGTGGATCACCGCCGCTCCCCGGGAATGCGCTTCCACCGACTGGGACACCATCTCTTCGGGAGTGACGGGTATCCCGATGTTCATGGTGGGAGTGTGTGAGCTTCCCGTGACCGCGCAGGTGAGGATTACTTTGTCTTGGGCAGCCATCCTCAGACTCCTTTTCGTTCCGTATTATAGTACATTCCGACTGGCGGTACGCTTATACCTCAACAAATGCACACAGACTTCTCTCCCGAGCAACCCCTATTGTGACTACCCCGGTCCGGGCGGTAACCAGAGCCTTTGCCGTGCTGAGGGTGGTGGTCGCCTCGCCCAACGGGGCCAGCCTGGCCCGGATCGCCAGGGTCACCCGGCTTCCCAAGAGTTCGGTCTCCCGCATGCTCGACACCCTCCAGCATCTCGACATGGTGGAACAGGTGGGCAAACGGGGTCGATATCGAGTCGGCCACGGCCTCGAGGTCCTGGCCGGCGGGGGGACGTCCCCGCAGGTGCTGGCCCAGTTGAGCCGTCCCCACCTGCAGTCCCTGGTCTCCCACCTGGGTGAGGACGCCACCCTGTCCGTGCCGGAAGGCGACAATACGCTCTACATAAGCCAGGTCACCGCCGACCGCACGGTGCAGGTGCAGGACTGGACCGGGTTCGCCCTTCCCCACCACACGGTGGCGCCCGGGCAGGTGTTCCTCTCCACCTGGGAGGCTGACAGGCTGATGGGCTACCTGCGACAGGACCTGGCCCGTAACACTCCCCTGACCCTCGTCGAACCGACGGCCGTGATTGCCCGCCTGGACACGGTCCGCCGCGACGGGTACGCCTGGACCCACCGTGAGTACGCCGATGACATCAGCGCCGTGGCCGCCCCCGTGTTCGATCCCGGCGGCCAGGCCGTCGCCTCTCTAAGCGTCCACGGACCCTCCTACCGCTTTCCGGCGCCGGGAGCGGAGGCCGGCATCGGACGGATGCTGTGCGACCTGGCTTCCCAGCTCACCGCCGAGTTGGCCGGGTTCTCCTTCTAAAAGCGACCTCCGGTTCCCCGGCCTACAACCCGGCGAGAACCAGGGCCATCGGGTAGAAGACCACCAGCACCCATCCGGCCATCCGGCGCCTCGACCAGCGGCTGAAGAACACGTCACTCCTGGCCAGGGAGGTCCCCACCATTCTCAGCAGCCGGTTGGGGCTCTGGTGGATCCGGAGGCGGTCCACGCCGCGGAGGCCGTTGGCGATACCCCCGGCCACCACCGCCGCTCCCAGCATCCACAGAAGGCTCCCCCTGAAGTTCCCCCCGAAGACGCCGTCTCCCACCACGCCGGCTATCCCGCCCACCGCTAGGGCATTGAAGAGATTGGAGCCCAGCACGTTCCCGATCACCAGCGCATTGTCCCCGTGCCGCGCGGCGGCGATGGCGGTGGCCAACTCGGGAAGGGAGGTCCCCAGGGCCACCAGGGTGAGGCCGACCAGTCCTCCCGAGATGTTGAGCCGCTCGGCGATTCCGGTGGCGCCGTCCACCAGTCGGTCGGCTCCCCACAGCGTCAAGCCCAAGGAGACCACCGCCATCAGGATCTCCCTCCACAGGGCGAGCCGCAGACGGAACCGGCGCCCGAGAAACCCGACGGAGGTCGCCACCTGCACCTTGTCCCTCCATTCCAGGATGGCGCCCGAGAGGGGCGCATCCTCCCCGCCGGAGGGATCGCTGTCCGTGTCCCCCTCGATGAGTTGCGGATCGCGGGACCATTTCACCAGCAGCCCCAACGCCAACACCATCCCGGCGATCAGGATCACTCCGTTGACGCGGGACAGGGCGTTGTTCCAGGCCAACACCACCAGCACCAACGATCCCGCCACCATGGCCAGCCACTCCCTTCGCAGGTCCACCTGCACACTCCTGAGAGGGGCGATCACCATGGAGACGCCCAGCACCAGAGAGAGGTTGGCGATGTTCGACCCCACGATGTTGCCGGCGGCCAGATCCAGCCCCTCCGGGCGGGCGGCGGCCAGTCCCGAGATGAGCATCTCCGGCAGGGAGGTGCCCAGTCCCACCACCACCGCGCCGATCAGAACGGTCGACATCCCCCAATGGTGGGCAAGCCGCTCGGCGGCGGTGACCAGGCGCTCCGCCCCGAAAATGAGCACCGCCATTCCCAGGACCAGCCAGATCGCATCAACCAGCATTCAGCCTGACCTTACCCGTCGGGGTGATAACGGCTACTGCCCGGGCTTCCACGTATACCTCTCCCGCCCTACGTACCTGGGACGATCCCACCGGGCAGGTGGCACGCATCCTGGATACGATCCGCTCCCTCGGCCTCCAGCCGTATACACCGCCCAAACCCCTCCCCGAGATCACCCGCAACGACGTACATCTGGTCTGCCGGCTGGCCCTCACCTAGCCGAATCCCGTAGTGGTCAAAAACAACCATCTGTAGTTACGGTGGCCAGGTTCCGAGTGGAAGGCCACACCCTCGAACCGGTCCACGTATACAACCAAGGGTTCTCCGGCCACATCGTATCCGGCGTACACGACCACATTGGGGCGTTCCGACTCGCCCATTCCGATCCCGGCCAAGTCAACCATGCTGATGACCCGTTTCGGGGGCGAGGAGCACCGACTGGACGTCATAGAAAGAGATTCCATGCCTGCAAGCGGAATCAACGATGTGGGGAACGTCTGCCAAGGACCGCTGTTACGTCGTGACAGCCAGAAACGCTTCCACGTCCGCTCTGCGGTCTGGGTCCACAAGCCCCAACAGGCGCCGACGGTCTTCGGGGGGGCGAAAAGAGATCTGCTGAGCAGCCCGGGACGGGGCCAACGCATTCAGGACATTTGCCCAGTCTTTATCGGTGTAGGTGTCAGCAATAGCCATTGCCATCCTCCGGCCCTGTTCCCATGCCTCGGGATCGGCAGGCTTCCAGTTGTTCGGATCGCGACCCAACTCGGCCAGGCGCCGGATCTCCTCCTCGGTGTAGCCCATGAGCAACAGCGTACATCTCACCCCTTCCAATGTCAACAAGCCTGCCCCCGAAAGCTCGGCCGACCTAACTTGTCCCCAGGGCTTCCAGGTATTCCTGTCGCCAGGCTTCGGTGGCCTGGCAGCGGTTGAAGGTGTAGACGTGCAAACCGTCGATGGCCAGCAGGGGGTCGGTGAGGCTTTCACCAAGATCCTCCAGCAATTCCCCGGGATCGTAGCCCCCGGGTCCCAGGAGCTTGGTCACCACCTTGGCGTTCTTGGAAAGAAACCTCATCGAATCACCCACTCCGATCCGGGCCGAGATCTGCAAGAGCTTCATCCGGCCGCCCACCCCGGGCACACCAAGCAGCGCGGGCAGCTGGATCCGACGCTGCCGGGCGTCGGATAGGAAAGAGCGAATGGCCTCGGCGTCAAAGCACATCTGGGTAGCCAGATGATCTGCATAGGGCTGTTTGTCCGACAGGGCCTGATCGAGCTTGGAGTCGGAAATAAGGGGATGACCCTCCGGATAGGCGGGGATTCCCACCTCTTCGAAGGGATGTCCGATTTCGTCCATCGCCCGGAGCAGGGACAGGCCGTCAAAGAACTCACCCGGATGGAGGTGGTCCCCACCCACCACGAATGCTCGACGGATACCCAATTCTGCTGCCCGGTCCAGGGTTTCGGCCAGATGAGCCCGGTCCCGGTGCAGGCGAGCAGATAGATGGGGGGTGACGTCGAATCCGGAATCAGCCAGTTCGGCAGCCAGCTCCATGGTTGCCTCCATTCCCTTGTTGGGTGAGGCCGTGACGGTGATCACCGACCCCCGAGGTAGATACCCGGCCTGGGCAATGGCATTCTTCAGAGGGATAATCTCGAAGCGGACCTTACGGAGAACCGCTGCTATCGCCGAACGGATGGAGCCATTCAGACCGTCCAGCCGTTCGGCGTAATCGGAGGACACCGCTAGAGCTCCGAGTCCGGGTAGAACTGCTTCTTCTTGGCTATGTACTCGCACAGCGCCTCATCCACAGCCTCGTCGAGTGGGGGGCGCTGGTACTCGGCGAGGGCCTTCTTCCACAGGGAGTTGGCCCGCTCGGCGGCCTCGAGGGCGCCTTCCTCCGACCACTGCTCGAAGCTGTTGCTGTCGGCGGTGAAAGACCGGTAGAAGGCCGTCTCGAAATTGGCCAGGGTGTGGGACGAGCCGAGATGGTGCTGGCCCGGGCCGATCTCCATCACCGCCTCCAGGGCCTGTCCGTTCTCCGACAGGTCCACTCCCCCCAACAGCGCCTCGGCCATCCCGCACTGGTCGGTGTCCAGCATGAACTTCTCGTATCCCATCGTGAGCCCGCCCTCCAGCCAGCCGGCCGAGTGCAGCACGAAGTTGATCCCGGCCAGAAGGGTGGGCTGGAAGGTGGCGGCCGACTCGTAGGCGGCCTGGGCGTCGGGAATCTTCGACGCGGTGAGGTTCCCGCCCGAGCGGAACGGGACTCCCAGGCGCCGGGCGAGTTGGGCCAGAACGAACAGGGTGAGCGTCGGTTCGGGGGTGCCGAAGGTGGGAGCGCCCGACTGCATCGAGAGCGAGGAGGCGAAGGACCCGAAGATCACCGGCGCGCCCGGTCTCACCACCTGGGTGTAGGACAATCCCACCAGGGCCTCCGCCAGCGTCTGGGCGGCCACCCCCGCCACCGTCACCGGCGCCATCGCTCCCGCCAGGATGAAGGGGGTGATGATCACCCCCTGGTTGCGGCGGGCGTACTCGCGGGCCGAGCCCAGCATGGCCTGGTCCCAGGTGAGCGGAGAGTTGGCGTTGCACAGCGAGATGACCACGGTGTTCTCTTCCAGGAAGTCCTCGCCGAAGGCCAGGGCGGCCATCTCCACCGAATCCGCCGCCCGATGGGGAGCGGTCACCGATCCCATGAAAGGCTTGTCCGAGTAGCGCAGGTGGGCATACACCATGTCCAGGTGGCGCTTGGGAATCGGTATGTCGACCGGCTCGCACACCGTTCCTCCCGAGTGATGGAGGTAGGGAGACGAATAGGCCAGCTTCACGAAGTTGTGGAAGTCCTCCAGGGTGGCGTAACGGCGCCCGCCGTCGAGGTCACGGACGAACGGGGACCCGTAGGTGGGCGCCAGGACCATGTTCCGGCCGCCGATCACCACCGACCGGTCGGGATTGCGGGCCACCTGGGTGAAAGAGGATGGCGCGGTGGCCGTGACCAACTCCCGGCACATCCCGCGGGGAAAGCGCACCCTGGTGCCATCCACGTCGGCGCCCGCCGCGGCGAAGTCCTTCACCGCCCGGGGGTCGGTGATATCCACCCCCACCCTCTCCATGATGATCTCGGCGTTGTTCTCTATGATCTCCAGACCCTCGGTGCTGAGCAACTCGAAGGGCTTGAGTTTGCTGGTGAGGAAGGGAGACCTCTCCATCTCCCGGGCGGCAGCCCGCGCCGCCGCCCGGGCGGCCCGGCCTCCCGATCTTCTTCTTCTGCTCATCTTCGCCTCTCTCTCCTTCGACGGGAAGAGCCCCGCCTGGATCGTCGTTGGTGAACTCGCTCCTCCCCCACCCGGTCCTGCCGGGCCCCCGGAAAGGACATGGCCTCCACGAAGTGTTCCTGGAATCGGGGCTCGATGGCGGTCTCTATCTTCTCCACTCTCTCGGTTATCCGCTCTATCTCCCGCCGGCACTCGCCGCTCAACAGCGTCATCAGCGCCCCGGTCCCCGCCGCGTTCCCCGCCGAGGAGGCACGCTCCGGGGAGATCTCGGGTATCAGACCCAGCGCCATCGAGTGGGAGGCGCTGAGATGGGAACCGAAGGCGCCGGCCAGGCGGATCCGGTCCACCCGATCGGTCCCCAGGTGATCCATCAGCAGGCGCGCCCCGGCCAGCAGAGCCGCCTTCGCCAGTTGCACCGCCCGGACATCGTTCTGAGTCACTCGCACCTCCGACCCCCGGTCCCAGAGGATATAGGAGTAGGTACGCCCGGTTTCCACCACCCGGCGGGAACGCGCCGCGGCCCGGGAGTCCACGCGACCGTTCGGAGCTATCACCCCCGCCGCCGCCAACTCCGAGAGGGCCTCGATGATCCCCGACCCGCAGATCCCCGTGACCCTGGTCTCGGCTTCCAACTCGGAGAACCCCGGCTCGTCCGACCATCGGTCGATCCCGATCACCCGAATCCGGGGCTCCAGGGTGTCGGGGTCGATGCGGACCCGCTCGATGGCGCCCGGCGCCGCCCGCTGTCCCGACGAAATCTGGGCTCCCTCCAGGGCGGGGCCGGTGGGACTGGAGGCGGCCAGCAGTCGCTCGGAGTTGCCCAGCACGATCTCGGCGTTGGTCCCGATGTCACACAACAGGGTGATCTCTGAGGATTCGTAGGGACGCTCGGCGAGGATCATCCCCGCCGCGTCCGCTCCCACGTGCCCCGCTATGCAGGGGAGGAGGTATATCCGGGCGGCGTCCGACAGACCGATTCCCACATCGTGTGCCGCGATCTCCACCGGACCGTCGGTGGCCAGCGTGAAGGGCGCCTCCCCCAGGGGTCGCACGTCCAGGCCCAGGAAGAGATGATGCATGATGGGATTGCCCACCACCACCATCTCCAGCACCGACTCCCGGTCGGCGCCCGCCGACTCCATGAGCCCCTCGCACAGTTCGTTGACAGCCTCGCGGACCACCGAGGTCAACCTGGCGCCCCCATCCTCGTTCATGGCGGCGTAGGAGACCCGGCTCATCAGGTCCTCCCCCAGTCTCACCTGGGGGTTCATCAATCCCGCTGAGGACAGTATCTCCCCTGTGGCCAGATCGGCCAGATGCCCGGCTATGGTGGTCGAACCCACGTCCACCGCCACCCCGAGGACCGCCTCTGAGAACCCGGGCCACACCGCCACCACTTCCCGGCGGTCCCGGACGGCCGCCGTCACCTTCCCGCGGCCCTCGCGAATCGCCTCCTGCAATTTCCTGAGCATCCCGGCCGGCACCTCCACCTCCGCCAGCCCCCACTGGTCCCCGAGGGCCGCCGAAAGCCGTTGGGCGTCTCCGGTCGCCTCCTCCAGGGTGGGAGTTCGGATGATCACGTAGTGGAGGGTGGTCACCGGGTCGAGCCGCAGTTTTCCCACGTCCACGTCTTTTCTCACCACCTGGCGGTGGGTCTGGCTCTCGGGCGGCACGTCCACCAGAACATCCCCGCATACCCTGGCCATGCATCCCAGCCGGCGGTCGGACCCGAGTCCCCGGCGCCGCCGGTAGGAGGACTCCGTCTCCGACCATTCGCTCAGCGCCTCCGGTCCCACCGAGATCCCGTGCTTGGCGAACGACCCCAACACCGGCGTCATCTGGCAGCGCCCGCAGATACCCCTCCCCCCGCACAGCGACGCCAGGTCGGCCCCCACCATCCGGGCGGCCTCCAGCACGGTGGTCCCCCGGGGCACCCGGCCCCTCCGGCCCGAGGGTGTGAAAATTATCCTGGGGTCAGCCGGCTTGGACATCGGCGCCTCGCCCGGCCCGCCGAC
Source organism: Acidimicrobiia bacterium (assembly GCA_965204615.1). GTDB lineage: Bacteria > Actinomycetota > Acidimicrobiia > Spongiisociales > ZC4RG35 > Bin76. The sequence continues at coordinate 1,147,300 of OZ242000.1, forward strand.
GGCGACCCCCTCTCCGCCGCGATCCCCTCTGGCCGCCCCCGGGGACCTGGGCCCGGTTGGCCCGGATCCACCGGGCGCATTCGGGGTCGTTGGCCATCATCACGTCGGCGGCCATCACCGCGGTGCGGATTTCCTCGTGAAGGGGGTTGGTTATCGCCGAGGTGAGCCCGGCGCTGATCGCCATGGTCAAGAAAGCCGAGTTGATGGCCGAGCGGTTGGGGAGCCCGAAGCTGACATTGGAGGCGCCGCAGGTGGAATTGACCCCCAGTTCGCCTCTCAGGCGACCCAGGATGTGGAAGACCTGCCTGCCCGCATTGGCAAGCGCCCCGATCGGCATGACCAGCGGGTCGACCACCACGTCCGCGGCCGGGATCCCGTAGTCGGAGGCCCGGGAGACGATCTTTCGCGCCACCTCGAAGCGGACGTCGGGGTCCTCGGAGATGCCGGTCTCGTCGTTGGAGATGGCCACCACCGCCGCACCGTGCCTCGCCACCAGGGGAAGCACCCGCTCCAGCACCTCCTCCTCTCCGGTCACTGAGTTGACCAGGGCCTTGCCGCGATACACCGCCAGGCCGGCCTCCAGCGCCTCCACTATGGAGGAGTCGATGGAGAGGGGCACGTCGGTGAGGGACTGCACCAGTTTGACGGCCTCGGCCAGGATGGCCGGCTCGTCGGCGAGGGGTATGCCGGCGTTCACGTCCAGCATGTGGGCGCCGGCCGCGACCTGCGCCAGCGCATCGGCCTCGACCCTGCTGTAGTCTCCCGCCTTCATCTCGGCGGCGAGGAGCTTTCGTCCGGTGGGGTTGATCCGCTCCCCGATGATCGTGAACGGACGATTCGGGCCGATCACCAGTTCCCTGGTGGCGGAGGAGACGACCGTCTCAGTCATCTCCCCACCCCGTCTCAGGCATTGGCGCGTTGCTTCTCGACCAGTGTCTTGGCCGTCTCGGCGGCCACGGCCGCGTCGCGGCAGTAGGCGTCGGCGCCCACCGCCTCCCCGAATTCCTCGTTCAGGGGAGCGCCTCCCACCAACACGATGTACTCCTCCCGGATGCCTTCTTCCTTCATGGCGTCGATCACGACCTTCATGTAGGGCATGGTGGTGGTCAAGAGGGCCGACATCCCCAGAATGTCGGGCTCGTGCTCCTCCAGGGCCGTGAGGAACTCCTCGGCGTCGGTGTTGATCCCCAGGTTGATCACCTCGAATCCCGCTCCCTCCAGCATCATCGCCACCAGGTTCTTCCCGATGTCGTGGATGTCCCCCTTCACAGTGCCGATCACCACCTTGCCCACCGACTCGACGCCCGAGGCGGAAAGGATGGGCCGCAGTATCTCCATGCCGGCCTTCATGGCCTTGGCGGCCAGCAGCACCTCGGGGACGAACAGGATCCCGTCGCGGAAATCTATCCCGACGATCCTCATGCCCTCCACCAGCGCCTCATTGAGAACCTTTTGGGCGTCCCACGACCGGTCTAGTAGAATTTCGGTTCCCTCGGCGATCTCGTCGGCCAAGCCGTCGTAAAGATCGTCGTGCATTTGCTCAACGAGTTCTTCGTCGTCGAGAGAACCCAAGTCAAAGTCTTCAATCATGGTTTCTCCTGTTGGATGGGAGGGCTTGACGCCGACGGATTTGGGAAACATCTTAGGGCGCCGGACTTTGTAAAGTAACTTCACCCGCAGTGCAGAGAAAGTTTACACAATGTCAAGCCGGTGTGCAAACACTACAGCACGATTTAAAATCCCCTCCTGTCCCCATACTTAGGGAGTAGATATATGGACTTCCCCACCAGCGCCAACGTGATAGTTATCGGAGCAGGCATCGCCGGGAATTCGGTGGTGGGACACCTGGCCGAATTGGGCTGGAAGAACATTGTTCAGATAGACAAGGGACCTCTCCCCAACCCCGGCGGCTCCACCGGGCACGCTTCCAACTTCTGTTTTCCGGTCGATCACTCGAAAGAAATGACCATGCTCACCCTGGATTCCACCAGGCAGTACGGGGAGATGGACGTCATGGTGGTCTCGGGGGGCATCGAGGTGGCCCGCACCCCCGAGCGCATGGAGGAGTTGCGCCGCCGCATGACGTCAGCCACCGCCTGGGGCGTCGAGTCCCACCTCATCTCACCGGCCGAGGTGGTGGACTTGGTGCCCTTCATCGACCCGGACGTCATTGTGGGAGGCTTCTACAGCCCGGGGGTCACGGTGGTCGACTCGCTCCGGGCGGGGACCATCATGCGCGAGCGGGCCCAGGCCCGAGACGCGCTCACGGTCCTTCCCAACACCGAGGTGCTGAGCATGGAGGTCCGCAACGGAGCGATCCGGGCGGTCGTCACCGACAAGGGCCGGATCGAGACCGAGCACCTGGTGATCGCCTGCGGGGTGTGGAGTCCCCGGATGGCCCGGATGGCGGGGGCCACCATTCCGCTCACCCCGGCCGTGCACCAGATGATCGACGTGGGTCCCATCCCGATCCTGGAGGCCACGCGTTCGGAGATCGGCTACCCGATCGTGCGCGACATGGACACCTTCACCTACGAACGCCAGACGGCCGGTTCCATGGAGGTCGGGTCCTATGCGCACCGGCCGATCTTCCATCATCCCGACGACATCCCCTCTCTCGGGGAGTCCCTGCTCTCGCCGACGGAACTGCCCTTCACTCCCGAGGACTTCGACCAGCAACTGGAGGAAGCCCTGGAACTGATGCCCGAGATCCTGTCGGCGGCCGAGATCCGCTACGCCATCAACGGCCTGCTGTCCCTCACCCCCGACGCCATGCCCCTCCTCGGCGAGACGGTGGAGGTCAAGAACCTGTGGTCGGCGGCGGCGGTCTGGATCAAGGAGGGCCCGGGGGTGGGGAAGATGATCGCCCAGTGGATGACCCAGGGCTATCCGGAGATCGATCCCCATTCCTCCGACATCGCCCGCTTCTACCGCTACGCCCGCGCCGAGCATCACATCCTCGCCCGGTGCGCCGAGCACTTCAACAAGACCTACGGCATCGTTCACCCCCGCGAGCAGTGGGAGTCCAACCGGAGGGTCCGCACCGTCCCCGCCTACCCTCGACAGGTGGAACTGGGAGCGGTGTTCTACGAGGCGGGCGGATGGGAGAGACCCCAGTGGTACGAGGTGAACGCTCCCCTGGTGGAGAAGTACGGCGTCGAGGGACGCGAGCACGAGTGGGACGCCCGGTGGTGGTCGCCGATCATCAACGCCGAGCATCTCGCCATGCGAGAGAGCGTGGGCATGGTGGACCTGACCGCCTTCGCCATCTTCGACGTCACCGGCCCGGGGGCGGTCGACTACATCGAGAAGATGGCCGTCAACAAGTGCGACGTGGCGGTGGGTCGGGCGGTGTACACGCCGCTTTTGACCGAGACGGGAGGCTTCCGGGCCGACCTGACCATCCTGCGCCTCGGTGAGGACCACTTCCGGGTGGTGACGGGAGGCGGCGACGGCGCCCGTGACCGGTACTGGTTCCGCAAACACCTGCCCGACGACGGGTCGGTCACCTTCGTGGACCGGACCTCCGCGGTCTCCACGGTGGGTCTGTGGGGACCCGACGCCCGCCGGGTGATAGAGAGCCTCACCGGCGACGACGTCTCCCACGAGGGCTTCGGCTACGGATGGGTCAAGGAGGTCAACCTGGGGGGCATAGACGCGCTCATGCTCCGCATCTCCTACGTCGGTGAACTGGGATGGGAGATCTCGGTCCCCATGGAACAGGGCCTCCGCCTGTGGGACATGCTGTGGGAGGCCGGCCAGGAGTGGGACATCGTGCCGGTCGGCATCGGCGTCTACGGGACCACCGGGCGCCTCGAGAAGGGCTACCGGCTGATGGGCGCCGAACTGGAGTCCGAGTACAACCCGGTGGAGGCCGGTCTGGCCCGGCCGCGGGTAAAGGCGGCCGACTTCCTGGGCAGGGCGCCCTACCTGGCGGCCCGCCGGGAGGACCCGGCCACCATCCTCTGCACGCTCACCGTGGAGGACCACACCTCGGCCTCGGGCGTCAAGCGGTACATGAGCGGCAACGAACCCATCCTCACCCCCGACGGGGAGCGCATCACCGACAGCCACGGCCGTCCCTCCTACGTCACCAGCGCCGGAAACGGGCCGTCTGTGGGCAAGTACCTGCTGCTGGCCTACCTTCCTCCCGCCCATGCGGTGGAGGGAAAGGAGTTGGCGGTGATGTACATGAACGAGTTGTATCCGGTCAGGGTGGCGGTGGTGGGCAGCACTCCCCTGTTCGACCCCGACAACGAGCGGATGCGGCAGTGAACATTCTCGTCTGCGTGAAGCGGGTGCCCGCCCCCGGGGCGCGGATCGTCCTCACCGACGACTCCCAGGGGATCGACACCCGTCACCTCGGATTCACCACCAGCCCCCACGAGGAGTGCGCGGTGGAGGCGGCCGTGCAGTTGAAGGAGAAGCACGGGGGCGTCACCACCGTTCTCACCCTCGGGCCGCACGAGGCCGTCGAGCAACTCCGCTACTCCGTCTCGGTCGGCGCCGACCGGGTGGTGCTGGTGCCTGCGGGGACCACCGAGTTGGACCCCCAGGCCACGGCCGCTGCCCTGGTCGACGCCATCGGAGACCTGGAGGCAGACGCTCCCTTCGACCTCATACTGTTCGGCAACGAGTCGGCCGACTCGGGAGGCTATCAGGTGGGGATCAGGGTGGCCCGGGCGCTGGGCCGTCCCATCATCAGCGGCCTGAAGGGGATCGAGATCGATGGCGATGAGATGATTGGCCGCCGGGAGACCGACGAGGGCTTCGAGGTCTACCGGCTTCCCATGCCGGCGGTCGCCGCCGCCAAGGAGGGCATAACCCTGCCCCGCTACCCCACCCTCCCGGGGCGTCTGAAGTCGAGGAGGGCACAGGTCGACGAGGTGACGGTCGAGTTGGGCGCCGGTGGCCAGGAGATGGTCCATCTGCTGAAGCCCGAAGAGGAAGTGACCGAGACCCAGATCCTGGGACATGGACCGGAGGCCGCACCGGGCGTGGTGCGCCTGCTGGAGGAGGTGGGCCTCCTGTGAACCGCATCCTGGTGTTCGTGGACAACGACCGGGGGACCCTCGCTCCCTCGGCTCTCGAGGCGGTGGGCCCGGCGCTGTCGGTGGCAGAGAGCCTGGACTCAGAGCTGGAATTGGTGACGGTCGGCGAGGGCGGCCGGGCGGCCCTGGAGGCGGTCGGCCTGCCGGGGTACGTGGTCTCCCATCCCATTCTGTCCGACTATGCGCCGGAGGGCTACGGCGAGGCGTTGGCCCAGTTGGCGTCCGAGACGCAGGCGTCGGTGGTGATCTCGCTCGGCGATGACCGCGGCGCCGAGGTGATGGCGCACACCGCGGCTGTCCTGGACCGACCGCTGGTGACCAATGTCACCGAGATCGTCGACACCGGGGGCCCGGACGGCGCCTGGGAGATGATCAGGGTGAGGTGGGGCGGGAGCCTCCTGGAGAGGACCCGGCTCCGCTCGGAGGTGAAACTGCTGACCATCGCCCCTCACACCTTCGAGGCGCCCGAGCCCGCCGGCGACGGCGCCGGGTCGTTCGCCACCTTCGTCCCCGAGATCCCCGATCACCTGGCCCGCACCAGGGTGGTGGAACGGGTCAAGCTGGCCGAGGGTCTCACCCTGGCCACCGCTCCGGTGGTGGTGAGCGGCGGGAGAGGCGTGGGGAGCGCGGAGAACTTCGCCATCCTGGAGGAGTTGGCCGATCTCGTGGGAGGAGTGGTGGGGTGCTCTCGCGTCGCCACCAACAACGGGTGGCGGCCCCACTCCGACCAGGTGGGACAGACCGGGACCCGCATCGCGCCGGACCTGTACATCGCCTGCGGAATCTCCGGCGCCGTCCAGCACTGGGTGGGATGCATGGCCTCCAAGCAGATCCTGGCCATCAACACCGACCCGGAGGCGCCGCTGGTGACCAAGGCCGACTACGCGGTGATCGGCGATCTGCACGAGATACTGGCCGCGGTGATTGCCGAAATCAAGGCTCGAAACTAGGCCGGCACCCCGGACCGGACGCCTCCGCCGAGCCCGCGTCGCCACCAGCATTCCATCAGGTGGAACTATTTAGGAGGGCCTTTGTGCCACTCTATAGTTGACGGTCTGTTAAGTTAACTAGTAATCGGATTCGGGCGCGCTAGTGAAGGCAGATGAGCATCACAGGTCTAGTCATGGAAGCGGCAGGCTTTCCCGGAGTGTTCAGTTCGACAAATGCCGCGATTACGGAGTGCAGGATATCTCTATAACAAGCCACATCGCCCGCCAACTGTCGAGTTCAATCCTTGATCGAACTCGCTGGAAATCGGGCCCGCAGGAAAGGGCAATATGAGTACTAACGGGGACGGGCTGATTCGCCTGGAAAGCGTCTATAAAATCTTCGGGCCGCAGCCTCGCGGGCGAGCCTTCGAACTTACTCGGTCGGGCCTTTCCAAGGATGAAGTCCTGGCCCAGTCCGGCCACGTGGTGGGCCTCAACAACGTGGAGTTCACCGTGGCGGAGGGGGAGCTCTTCGTGGTGATGGGCCTGTCGGGGTCGGGCAAGTCCACTGCCCTGCGCACTGTCAACAAGCTGTTCGAAGCGACCCACGGAGAGGTCTGGGTGGACGGCGTCGACGTCCAGACCCTCGACGGGACTGCTCTGCAAGCCTTCCGCAGGGAAAAGACAGGAATGGTGTTCCAGCACTTCGCCCTCTTTCCCCACCGGACGGTGATCGAGAACGTCGGGTACGGCCTCAAGATCCAGAAGGTCTCGAAGGGCGAACGGGACGCCGCCGCGCTGAAGGCGCTCTCCCTGGTGGGACTGGAGCCCTACGCCGGGTCCTATCCCCGTCAACTCTCGGGAGGGATGCAGCAGCGGGTGGGACTTGCCCGGGCGCTGGCCTCCGATCCGCCCATCCTCCTCATGGACGAGGCATTCTCCGCTCTGGACCCTCTCATCCGCCGGCAGATGCAGGACGAGATGATGGACATCCAGAACGAACTCCGAAAGACCATCCTCTTCATCACCCACGACTTGAACGAGGCGCTCCGCATCGGCGACCGGGTGTGCATTATGAAAGACGGGGCAGTGGTACAGATCGGTACCCCCGAGGAGATACTCACCAAGCCCGCCACCGGGTACGTCGCCGAGTTCGTCCAGGACGTCGACCAGGGTCGGGTGATCGAGGTGTTGGAAGTGATGGACGAACCCGACCCGATAAACCTCACCATGTCCCTGCGGGATGCTCTCGGCCACATCGGCGACCGCACAGGGGGATTCGTGGTGGACGACAAGGGAAGCCCCACCCATCTGCTCACCGTGGCCGACGGCCTACGGGCCGGGAGGATGGGCACCGCCGAGCTGGGCCCGGCGCTCCGCACCGACTTCGAGACCGCGTCGGGCGAGGATCACTTCAATGACGTCTACGCGGCGGCGGGCCGCGGCTTGCCGATCGCGGTGGTCGACGCAGCCGGCAGGTTGATCGGCAATCTCGATCCTCGAAAGATCATGGAAGAGATGGGCAGGGTGGAGCGGCTCATCGACGACTACGAGCGAGAGGTGTTCATGTGAGTGCCCCAGGACTGATACTCGCCCAGGCCGAGGAGGCGGAAGCCCCCCTGCGATTCTGGGACAACGCGATACTCGATGCGTGGGAAATCCCGTTCGGGTTCTGGATGGACGAGATGGTGTCCTGGGTGGTCGCCAATCTGGAGACCGTGCTGGACGTCATCAAGTGGCCTTTCTCGTTCCTGTTCCGCAACTTCGTGGTCAGTCCCGAGTACCACCCATGGTGGGAGTTGACCGACATGCCCTGGATCCTGGTGTGCGCCATCGTGCTGGTGGTCGCCACCCTGACCCGCAATCTCCGGGTGGGAGTGGGCCTGGCGGTGATGCTGGCCCTCTGCGGGTTGTTGGGCAACGAGTTCTGGGAGGAGACCGTCCTCACCATCGGCCTGGTGGTGGTGTCGGTGGTGATCTGCGCGATCATCGGCATTCCCCTCGGCGTGCTGTGCGGCCGCGTCGACGGGGTCTGGAACGCGGTACGGCCGGCGCTCGACGCCATGCAGGTGGTCCACGCTTTCGTCTACATAATTCCGTTCATCTTCTTCTTCGGGCTGGGACCCGAGCCCGCCACCATGGTGACGATGGTGTTCGCCATACCTCCTCTGATACGGCTGACCAACCTGGGAATCCGCCAGGTCCCCGCCGATGTGGTGGAGGCCAGCCGCGCCTACGGCGCCTCGGAGTGGAGGGTGCTGTTGGACGTGCAGATTCCCCTGGCTCGCCCCGCCATAATGACCGGGCTCAACCAGACCCTGCTGCTGTCCATCTCGATGATCGGCATCGCCGCCATCATGGGCGCCAGCGGACTCGGCCTCCTGGTGTTCCGGGCGGTCATCAACATCGACACTCCCCTCTCGACCTCGGCGGGCCTGGCCCTGTTCATCGTGGCGGTGGTGCTGGACCGCATCTCCCAGACCGAAGCCGGGGAGGGGACCAACCTCTTCACCCGCATCTACCGGGCCTGGGCGCACCGGCGCGATCCCCAAGCCCTGCTGGCCGGCCAGGACGGCGACGACGCAGACGTTTCAGAGGGCAAACCTGCCCCGACCAGCGCTTCGGAGCGCACCTGGACCCTGGTGGCCCTGATCGGTTCGGTGGTCGGGATCGTCTCGGTCTTCCTGCCCTGGAGTCTGGACTCGGGGCTGATCTCGGGCTACAGTCGCGCCGCCGACCTGGATCTGGCCGGGCTGAGCGCCAGCGGTCTGGCAGCCGAGGGAGGGAGCTACTTCGGCGTCGCCGTTCTGGTGATGAGCCTGCTGGTGCTGGGAGCGGCCGTAACCACCCTGACCCGCCCGGGCCGGGGGGGCCGTTGGTTCGGCGCCGACGGGTCGCTGTTGTTCGCCGGGGGCGCGTTGGTGGCCGCGGCTTCCTACCTGTGGATCGGACCCTCTCCCGAGGCTGTCTCCCACCAGGACGGGATCGGGACCTGGGTGGCCCTGGCCGGTGGCCTGATTGCGGTCATCGGGTCGGCGCTCTGGATCCGCATCGCCCCCTACAGCCCGCTCCGTCCCCTACGGATCAACATCTCGTTCAGCCGGATCACCATAGCGTTGGTGATCGTGGGCCTGCTGGTCGTAGCAGGCCTGTCTCCGTGGTTTGTGGACGCCCGGGCCCAGTCGGTGATCACCCCCGAACTACAGGCCGAGCTCGACGCACTGGAGAAGGAAGCCCGGGAAGACGCAACCAAAGCGGGACAAAACGCCATTTCGATCGCCACCCTGGTGGCCGAGGCACAGCGCAAGAATCCCATTGCCGCCGACGGCTTCACAGAGAAGGGGCCCGGCCTGGGACGCCTGGCCCTGTGGTTGGGGGTGGTGGGCGCCCTGTTCAGCCTGCCGGCCGCCGGCGTGTTCGGCGGCGGGGAACGGCGTCGCTGGATATGGAGCGTGGCGGTTTCGGCTGTCGGGGTGGGAGTCCTGCTTGCGTCCGGCGGCTGGATCGCCTCGCTGGTACGCGCTTCCGATGCCAATTTCGTCAGCGGGTTCGGTTCATTCCTGTGCCTGCTGGCAGGGTTCTTTCTCTTCATCTCCTCGCGAGGTGTGTTGAAAGAGTTCCGTCGGTCCAAGGTCTACGCGGGCGATTCGGGGCTGATGGCCCGAGGCGGAAACCAGCAGGCCTCCATGGCCACAGAAGCGAAGTGACTCTTGCACAGGAGGCAAGAACTTTGAAGAGACCATTGACACAACGGCAACAGCCAACGAAGGAATAGAAAAGGAGCAGACATGAGAAAGAGACATATCAAGCATCTGATCGCCGTCCTCTCGGTGCTGGCGCTCTTAGCGGCGGCATGCGGAGACGACGGGGACGATGCGGCAGTTACGGAGGAGCCCACGGCTACCACCGCCGCCGCTGCCGATACGACCGACGACGCCATGGACGACGCCATGGACGAGCCTGACGACGACCACATGGACGAAGAGGACGAAGCGGACCACGACCATGAGGACGACGAGGACATGGACGAGCCCACCGAGGTGACCGAAGATATGGCGCTTCCGGGCGAGGGCGTGTCGGTGACGATGGCCCGTGCCAACTGGTCGACCGGTTATATGCAGGCTGCGATTGTCGCTGCCCTGCTGGGCGAGTTGGGTTATGACGTGTCCGATCCCGCCGACCTCGAGCTGGCGCCGTCCAACGCTTACGTGGCCATGGCCAACGGCGAGTTCGACTTCTGGGTCAACTCGTGGTTCCCCAACCACAACCAGTTCCTGGCCGGTGAGATGCCCGACGGTTCGCTGGTCTCCGAGCACGTGACCATCCTGGGCTTCGAAATGGCCCGGGCCGGTGTGCAGGGTCTCATCACCAACAAGGCCTTCGCGGAAGCGAACGGGGTTACCACCCTCGATGCCCTGTTGAGCGATCCCGACCAGTTCGCCGCCTATGAAGCCGCCGACGTCTCACCCGGCGACGGCGTCCTTCAGATAATGGGCTGTCCGGAAGGCTGGGGTTGCCGAGTCAACATCGACTCGTGGATCGCCAACGCCGGTTGGGACAACGTCGAGCAGTTCGACATCGGAGGCTACGACGCCATGATCGCCGATGCGATCGCCCGTGACGCCGCCGGTGAGCCGTACCTGGTCTACACCTGGGCGCCCAGCCACTACGTCGGCGACCTCCGCCCCGGTGACAACTCGGTCTGGCTGTCCATCCACGACGATCCGATCTCCGACACCCAGATCGAAGGTCCGAAGTCGATCGGTAACCAGTGCACCACCGACCCCTGCAACCTGGGTTGGGACGCGGCTGACATTCGCGCCACCGGGAGCAACGCCTTCCTGGCCGCCAACCCCGCCGCCGCCCGTTTGCTCGAGCTGTTCACGATCAACCCCGTTGACGTGACACTCCAGAACGTGACCTACAGCCTCGGCGAGAACACCGAGGACGACATCAAGCGGCACGCCGCCCAATGGATCGCAGACAACCGCGACCAAGTCGACGCCTGGCTCGCAAGGGCCAAGCAGCCGATCAGCATGACACCTGGCGACGGTGTGTCGCTGACGATGGCCCGTGCCAACTGGTCGACCGGTTATATGCAGGCTGCGATTGTCGCTGCCCTGCTGGGCGAGTTGGGTTATGACGTGTCCGATCCCGCCGACCTCGAGCTGGCGCCGTCCAACGCTTACGTGGCCATGGCCAACGGCGAGTTCGACTTCTGGGTCAACTCGTGGTTCCCCAACCACAACCAGTTCCTGGCCGGTGAGATGCCCGACGGTTCGCTGGTCTCCGAGCACGTGACCATCGTCGGCTTCGAAATGGCCCGGGCCGGCGTGCAGGGTCTCATCACCAACAAGGCCTTCGCGGAAGCGAACGGGGTCACCACCCTCGATGCCCTGTTGAGCGATGCCAGCCAGTTCGCCGCCTATGAAGCCGCCGACGTCTCACCCGGCGACGGCGTCCTTCAGATAATGGGTTGTCCGGAAGGCTGGGGTTGCCGAGTCAACATCGACTCGTGGATCGCCAACGCCGGTTGGGACAACGTCGAGCAGTTCGACATCGGAGGCTACGACGCCATGATCGCCGATGCGATCGCCCGCGACGCCGCCGGTGAGCCGTACCTGGTCTACACCTGGGCGCCCAGCCACTACGTCGGCGACCTCCGCCCCGGTGACAACTCGGTCTGGCTGTCCATCCACGACGATCCGATCTCCGACACCCAGATCGAAGGTCCGAAGTCGATCGGTAACCAGTGCACCACCGACCCCTGCAACCTGGGTTGGGACGCGGCTGACATTCGCGCCACCGGGAGCAACGCCTTCCTGGCCGCCAACCCGGCCGCCGCCCGTTTGCTCGAGCTGTTCACGATCAACCCCGTTGACGTGACACTCCAGAACGTGACCTACAGCCTCGGCGAGAACACCGAGGACGACATCAAGCGGCACGCCGCCCAATGGATCGCAGACAACCGCGACCAAGTCGACGCCTGGCTCGGCGCCGCCCGCCTGGTCGGCTGACACAAACCCGTGAGAGATGAGGGCGCCGTCCGGCGCCTTCATCCTCCCTGACCATTTGAACGGGGCCCCGTCCTAACCGGCGGGGCCTCGTTCTTTTGTGAATGGATCGCAGACAACCGCAGGATGTCAACGTCCGGCTCGCCGAGGCTCGAAGCGCCGGTTGATTCACCTGAGAACCCGCTCAGCTCCTCCGCTCCACCCGGGGAGGAGGCGCCGGCCACCTTCATAAACTGGAACGACCATGGGTGAAGGTCTGCGGTTGGTCACAGAGCCTCCTCTCCTGGAAGTCGTGATCGACCGCCCGAGGGCAAATGCCATAGACGCGGCCACCAGTCGGGCGATGGGAGAGGCATTCTCGGCCTTCCGGGACGATCCCGCCTACCGGGTGGCCATCCTGACCGGCGCCGGTGACCGGTTCTTCTCGGCGGGCTGGGACCTGAAGGCAGCATCGGAGGGAGAGTCCTATGAAGCGGACTGGGGAGTGGGAGGCTTCGGGGGATTCCCCGAACTTCCGGGCCTCAACAAGCCGGTGATCTGCGCGGTGAACGGCATCGCCGCCGGAGGAGGGTTCGAGATAGTCCTCGCCGCCGACCTGGTGGTGGCGGCCGACACCGCCCGGTTCCTGCTTCCCGAGGCCTTCATGGGGTTTCCTCCCGACATCGGCGCGGTCCGCCTCCCCCGGCAGATCCCCCCGCTTCTCGCCACCGAGGTCCTCCTCACCGCAAGGCGGGTGGACGCGGAAGAGGCCCTGGAGTGGGGACTGGTGAACCGGGTGGTCCCGCCCGGAGAGCTCATGGGGGAGGCGCGCCGCCTGGCGAACCGGGTCTGCGAGGCCGCTCCCCTGGCGGTGGAGGCCATCCTGGAGATGGTCCGGGCCACCTCCCAGATGGGAGTGGCGGAGGCGCTTTCACACATCCGCTCCGGGAAGGTTCCCTCCTACCGGGCGGCCCTCGACTCCTCCGACGCGGTGGAGGGACCCCGGGCCTTCGCCGAGAAACGCCCTCCCCGCTGGACCGGCGCCTAGCGCCCACCGGGCGAAGTCCCCGGGAGCCCTCTGTCCGGCCTCCCAAACCCCGACTCCCGTGGGCGCCGGATCATGTAGAATTGTGATGACTGATTCAATCAGATGGGCCGGCGAATCCCATTGCCGAAGATCGTTCGGATGCCGGTTCCACTGCAGTCTTGACCAAGGCCCCCCGGGGCCATCCCCTCACACAAGGACTGGTCTGCGATGAAGCATCTGACCGCGCTCTTCATATCGATGTGCCTTCTCGGTCTCGGCAACGGCCTGGGCACCTCGCTCCTGGGCGTTCGCTCCAACATCGAGGGATTCTCCGACCTGGCGACCGGAATAGCCCTGTCGGGCTTCTACGTCGGGTTCCTGGCGGGGAGCCGTTTCGTCGGAGGGCTCCTGGCCGACGTGGGACACATCCGGGTGTTCGCCGGCCTGGCGGCGCTCATCTCCACGGTCATGCTGGCCCATTCGCTCATCCTGAGTCCACCCGCCTGGTTCCTCCTGCGGGTGGCGGCGGGCTTCTGCATCTCCGGGATCTACATAACCGCCGACAGCTGGCTGAACAACCAGGTGAACAACCAGAACCGCGGACGGGTCCTGGGCATCTACATGATGATGGGAATGGGAGGCGCGGCGGTGGGCCAGCTCCTGATCGGATTGGCCGACCCGGGAGGATTCACCCTCTTCATCCTGGTCTCGATGGTGTTCTCCCTGTCACTGGTCCCCCTGTCTCTGACCCGCATCGCGCCACCCGAGATACCCCCGAGACAGAAGGCCGACATCAAAGCCGTCTACCGGACTGCTCCCCTGGCCATCGTGGGCGCCACCTTCGCCGGGCTCACCCAGGGGGCCGTCCTCAGCATCGGCCCGGTCTACAGTACCGAGGTGGGCCTCTCCGGCACGCAGGTGGGATGGGTGATGAGCGCCCTGATGATCGGCTCGGCGGCGATGATCCCCCTGGGCCGGCTCTCCGACCGCGTCCCCCGCAGAAGGGTCATCCTGGGCGTCACCGCCGGCGCCTTCCTCGTGTCCCTCCTCATGTCCATCGGACCTGTGGCCTTCCCGTGGCTTGCGCTGATCATGCTGGCCTACGGCGCATTCACCTTCCCGGTGTACGCCCTGTCGATGAGCCACATGAACGACCTGCTGGACCGTTCCCAACTGGTGTCCGGAATGGCCGCCCTGGTCACCTTCATGGGTATGGGCGCCATCGCCGGGCCGGTGCTGACCTCCGGACTGATGACCCTGGTGGGACCCGACGGGATGTGGATGGTCCTGGCCGGCCTGCACGGCCTGTTCGCCGCCTACATCGTCCGCCGGTTCGTCAAGCGACCGCACATCCCCCCGTCTCTGCAGAAGGTCTTCGTCCCCATCACCTGGCGGAGTTCGGCGCGGGTGGCCTACCTGATCAGGGGACGCAGAAAGAGGAGGAGAAGAAGGGAAAATGCTCCGGTGGTGCAGCCAAGGAAAGTGCACTGGGAGTAACAGGATTCCGCGTGTGTACAGATCTCACCCACGGAGGGAGTCGCAATCCGGGCCAAGACTGACCCACGAGGCTCCGCCACCATCTCCGGGCGTGGTGAGGTTCAGTCAGGATTGGTGATCGTTGGCCCGGTAATGGGAAGATCCGTAGGATGTTGGTGGATACACCCAGGGGGCAGGTTGACTACGTCGATAGTGAGTTGGAACATCGCCAAGAGGCATGAGCCGTGGCGTCAGCTTGTGCGAATGGGCGCCGATTTGGCTCTGCTGCAAGAGGCAGGCCGGGCACCGGCAGATGTGGCAGGATGCGTCGACACAGGTCCTGCCGAGCACTGGGACTCACACACGTGGAACTCAAGGTGGTACGGAAACAGGTTCAAGAACCTGTATGACCGGTGGCCGATGGTGGTGAAGTTGTCTGATCGGGTGGAAGTGGAGTGGTTCAAGCAAGTCAGTCCGATAAGCGAGGCCGCTCCAGACGAGATTCCCGTCAGCGGCATCGGCACAATTGCGGCGGCGCGGGTAACACCAAATGACGCCCCTCCTTTCCTGGCGGTCTCGATGTACGCTCGCTGGATAAGCCCGCACCCATCTACCAACAGTCGATGGAGGGTAGGGATGCCGGACGGCTCGGCACACCGGATAATCTCGGATCTGTCGGCTTTTGTCGGTAGCACCGACCCTACCTCTCACCGCATACTGGCGGCCGGTGATCTCAACATGTCCTTTGCTGTGACCAACGACGACCCCCTTCTGGCCAGAGAGCGCACAGTTACCGACAGAATGAATGTGCTGGGTCTACAGCGCGTAGGGCCGAAGTATCCGGCGGGAAGGCGTGCGGATCCCTGGCCTAAACACTTGCCGTCCGACTCATTGAACGTGCCTACGTACTACACCACCAGCCAGTCGCCGGCAACAGCTCAAGTCCAATTGGACCACGTCTTCGCCTCCCGTGGCTTCCACGACAGTGTCGCCGTTAGGGCTCTCAACTCCGTCAAGGAATGGGGCGCCAGTGACCACTGCCGACTGTTAATCGAAGTCCGAGGGGAAGGCACCTAGAACCGTCCGCAACATCAATCATCTTCAGGTGTTGCGCCGCTGCGGCAAACCCTGCCAGGGACCGGCCTCCGGGGAACCGGGCACCTACATAGCGGCCGTTAGAGTCTCCTCCATGATGACCGGCGCCCGGGCGCTCGCCGAAATGCTCGACGGCTACGGGGTGACCCACGTCTTCATGGTCCCCGCCATCCTGCGGCGCACCATGGTGGAACTGGAGCGGTTCGGGGTGCATCGCATCCAGACCCACGGCGAGAAGTCGGCCGCCTACATGGCCGACGGCTTCGCCAGGACGGCGGGCCGGCCCGGGGTGTGCATGGCCCAGGCGGTGGGCGCGCTCAACCTGGCCGCGGGCCTGCGCGACGCTCATCTGGCCAACTCCCCGGTGATCGCCCTCACGGGAGGCCTCCATCCCACGATGGCCGGCCGGGGCGTCTACCAGGAGGTCGACGATCTCCCCGCCTTCGAGAACGTCACCAGGTTCAACGCCTCCGTCGACCGGGTGGAACAGATCCCCGACTTGATCCGCCAGGCCTTCCGTTCCGCCGTGTCGGGCTGTCCGGGACCGGCCCATGTGCAGTTCGCGGGCAACGAGGGCCAGATCGACCTGGAGGAAGGCGATCTCGACCCGCGGGTCGAGAGCGGATTTGCCTCCGTTCCGCCGGAGCGCCCACTCCCCAACGCCGAGGACGTGGCCGCGGCCCTGGAACTGTTGGACCGCGCCGAGCGGCCGGTGATCGTGGCGGGAGGAGGAGTCCGGATCTCCGGAGCTTCGAGCCAACTCACCGCCCTGGCCGAGCGCCTCTCCATCCCGGTGGTGACCTCCCTCAACGGGAAGGACACCATCCCCGGTACCCATCCCCTGGCCGTCGGTGCGGTCGGCAGGTACTCTCGCAGCGCCGCCAACCGGGTGGTGAACCGAGCCGACCTGGTGTGCTTCGTCGGTTCGAGCACCGGCAGCATGACCACCCACTCCTGGCGGGTTCCCGCACCCGGCACGCCTGCCATCCAGGTCGACATCGACCCGGACATGCTGGGCCGCAACTACCCGTTGCGGGTGTCTGTCAACGCCGATGCCCGGATGACCCTCGCCGCCATGCTGGAAAGAGCCGGCCCGCGGGATCCCGGACGCCGAGAGTGGCTTTCCGAAGTCCGCCGGGAGGCCAGCGCCTGGCGGGAAAGGCACCGGCGCCATCTCCAATCCGACGCGGCGCCCATCCGCCCGGAGCGGATCTGTTCGGAACTGACCGCCCTGGCGCCGGACGACGCGTGCGTGGTGGTCGACACCGGGCACGCCGGCATGTGGATGGGCGGCATGTTCGACACCCGCACATCCTCACAGAGCTACCTGCGCAGCGCCGGTCACCTGGGCTGGGCCTTCCCGGCATCGCTCGGCGCCAAGTGCGCCGCACCCGACCGCCCCGTGGTCTGTTTCACCGGCGACGGGGGGTTCTGGTACCACATCGCCGAGGTGGAGACGGCGGTCCGATGGGGCATCAACACCGTCACCGTGGTCAACAACAACTCGTCGGGCAACCAGTCGACCATCGGCTTCGACCGGGCCTATGGCGGACAGCAGACCCCCGAGGGACGCCGCCTCTGGACCTTCACCGACGTGGACTTCGCCCGCCTCGCCGAGGGAATGGGAGCGGTCGGCATCCGGGTCACCAGACCCGGCCACCTCCGCTCGGCCCTGGAACGGGCTTTTGAGGCCGAGCGCCCGGTGGTGGTCGACGTGGTAACCGACATCGAGGCGCTGGCGCCCCTCCCGGTGATCTGACCCCTCCAGATGCCGCAGGGTCTGTTCCCTGCATGCCAGGACACCGTCATCGGTGTCACTTGTGTTGCAGCGCAGAACCAAGCAGCACATTCGCCGCCGTTATGGCGCCGACTCCCACGATGACCATCCCGACCATCGGAACGTTGATTTCTGAGAACCATCCCAGCCACACCAGCGCCAGCGGTGGAGAGGCGTAGACGATGTTGTTGACGGTCAGGTCGGCTGTCAGCAGGTTGGCTTTTCTCAGCAGCACCGTGCTCACGTTGAAGAGGGTCCCCCCATACACTGCCGCCCATAGGAACAACCCCATGTTGAAACCGCCGGTGGCCCAAGCAACCCCGTAAGCGCAAATGCCCGCTACGACGTTTCCGGCGGCATACACCAGCAGGGAACAGGCCGTTTCTATTCGAACCGGGGCTGTTCCCGCAGAAAGCTCGAGACCCTGGATCTCTTTCCGAATGGCGAAAGCCCACTTGTACCCTGCAGAACTGAACGCTGCCAGGGCTGCGGAGAACAATCCCAGAAACATTCCGAACAGTTGCCATGGCACAGCTGTGACAGTCCCGGTCCGATCCGTTGATCCCCATATAACCAGGACCACTCCCCCGAACGCCAGGAACAGCAGAGCGTACTGTCCACCCGTGACGGGCTGGTACCTTGCCTCGTCTCGGGAAAACCGCGACAGGCCGAACACAAAAAACACAACGTAGAGACTGTTGAGGATCGACGAAACCCCCGGGTCCACATAGGACGCCGACCAGACAACCAGCAGGATGCTGAACTGGGCACCGATCCCAAGGGCCATCCACCGCTGGTGTCCCGACCCGGTTTCCCAGGCAAACCCCTTCCGAAGCAACAATCCCACTGTCCGCCGGTCAGCGATCCACCGCCGGTAGACAACAAACACATAGACCGCAGCGCCGACACCTCCGCCCATCAACAGTCCCGAAGCGAACCCGAGATGACCGGACGGCACGAAGTCGACTATGAGAGGAAACGTAGAACCGGCCACCACGCTGGCTGCAACCAACAGTGCGGGTTTGCGCCGCCCCGGTTCAGGCACGGACTGGTGCTGCTCCTACCAAGTCGGCTTTGGCTTCCCCAATGCCCTGATGGTCGAGCCGCGCCTGCCGGAGAACCGCAGCTTTGGTACGCGGCAGGGTTTGCTTGATGCGCCGCCTCCTGACACCGGGTGTCGAGTCGTTAGGAGTGCCCAATCGCCGATCCAGGGCACTTTCAGCCCAGGTGCCCGCCAAGACCAGGCGACGCGTCAGCGATGCGTGCGGTCCCTGCCTGTCTTTCATGATCGGAGGGTGCTCATGCCCGCTTTGTTGCGGAGGCCCGCCGTTTCGCGGGGAGTGGGCAGCCGGACATGTGCGAACAGTATCAAGCTCATCCTGCCAACCTGGGGTTAAAGCCTTAAAAAGAGTGACCGGTGGCCTCAGGGCCACCGGTCACTTTCGTCGTTGTGGTCAGAATGTGGTTTACTGCTCGGCTACGTTGGCGCGCCAACCTTCCTCGATGATCGGAACCCAGTCGCCCCGCAGTTCGGGGAGCCCGGAGATCTCACCGGGATCCACGACCGAGGGATGCCTCGGAACGTCGGCGAATGCCGACTGCGAAGCGGTGTTGAGCACGTTGATCTGTCCCCAGACCTCGGGATAGGCCTTGTGCAACTGAGCGTCAAGGCTGAGCAGGAAGTCTGCTGCCACGAGGGTGGCCGCCTTGTTCGGAGAGTTGTAGGGAATAGCCACGAAGTTGGTGTTTCCGATCTGGCCGCTTGAGAGACCGTAGGTCCTCGTCGACTCGGGGAAGACGCCGCTGTCCACCTTGGAACCTGCGGAGGCAGGACCGTAGGCGAGGAAGTGGGTGACTTCGGAGTTGGAGTACAGGGTCTCCAGAGCGGGCTGGTCCACCGGGTAGGTGGTGCCTTCACGCCACAGGCAGGGCTCGAGGTCGTTCAGGGTCTGCCAGGTCGCTTCGGCCACCTGGTCGTAGAGAGCCTGGTCGAAGGGGACCAACAGGTCGTTCAACCCGCCGGGGAGGACCTTTTCGGCCTCGCTGTAGAACACATGGCGCACGAACACGCTTCCGGTGAAGTCCGGAGGTGCGGGGTAGGTGAAGGTTCCCGGGTTGGCGCAGGCATGGGCCAGCAGGCCTTCGATGTCCGCGGGAGGATCGGGCAACAGGTCGCTGTTGTAGAACACCGCCGACTGGGCCTTGTTCCAGGGCACTTCGCACTCCTCAACCGGGGTGCCGAAGTCGAAGGTCAAGGTCCCGTCGTCCATGTCCACGTTCTGGAAGCTGGGAAGGAGGTCCCAATAGCCGCACAACAGCAGGCCGCCCTGCTTCATGGTGCGGAAGTTCTCGCCGTTGATCCAGATCATGTCCACCGAGCCACTGGTGAACTCACCGGCCTCGGTCTCGCTGAGGACGGTGTCGACCGCGTTGACGGTGTCGGTGATCCTCACCTGGTTGAGGTCGATGTCGAAACGCGACTTGAGCTCGGCGCCGACCCACTCGTTCACGTAGGCGTTAATCGTGGCGCTGCCACCCCACATGAACCAGTTGACCCGTCCGCCGGCGGCGGCGGCCACGATCTCATCCCAGGACATTCCGCCGACCTCGGAGTTGTCCACGTCCAGGAGTCCCGGACCGGTCGGGCCCATCATCATGGGCTCCTCTTCCTCCATGGCCTCTTCCTCGTGCTCGTGGTCGTCCTCTTCCTCCATATGCTCTTCTTCGGGAGCTTCGGTGGTGGCGGGCGCCGCAGTCGTGGCGGGCGCCGCAGTGGTAGCGGGCGCCGCAGTGGTGGCGGCGGGCTCGTCGTCGCCCCCGCACGCAGCGGCTACCAGCATCAGGCACGCGGCGACAATCACCCAGCGCGCCAATCGAGAATTACGCATTTGATGGTCCTCCTGTTCGAACAACTTGTTACGGACCTGCCAAAGGGCGC
The DNA here is from genome assembly GCA_965204615.1 of Acidimicrobiia bacterium. Classification (GTDB taxonomy): domain Bacteria; phylum Actinomycetota; class Acidimicrobiia; order Spongiisociales; family ZC4RG35; genus Bin76. Next base: position 1,167,586 of record OZ242000.1, read on the forward strand.
ACAACGTGAAGCATCGCCCGCAAATCCGTTTCTCACCATACCCCTACGCTGGACAACCGGCAAAATTCCGGCATGCGAGGCCGGTTTCAGGTCCCCCCATGCATCGGTCGTCTCTGGACGGCTCGTTTTCCCAGAGCCTTCCGCTTTGACACAGCCTATTGTGAAATGGCATCATGCGCCTAACGATCTCTCTCGATGGCCAACTGGCGAATCGGGTGCGCCGGGCAGCCGCAGCCCGTGACCTCGGTGTCAGTGAGTTCATTTCCCGGACTCTGGACGATGCCCTGAAGCGTCAGGAACCAACCAGGCAACCGACCTTTCGTTTGATCACCGTTTCCGGCGTCCATCCACTCCCGGGAGTGGACCTGGATCGCCCCCGGGCGCTAGAGGTCGAGGACGACGAAACCCGGCCCCTGTCCGGCCGTCGCTGACTCCGGATATCGCTTCCGGCGTCAACGTGCTGGTCCAAGCCCAGGCGGAGGATTCGACCGTTGGCGCCCCCTGCCGGTCCCACAGCTCAGCCTCTACTCAACGCCGAAAGGTGTCCCCCCAGGTTCGCAGGGGCGCCAGGGCCCGGTCCGGGAACACTCCCAGGCCCGGCTCGCCGCTCAGTGTGAGCCGCCCGTCGGCCAGCGGAGGAAACGGCCGGGCCAGCCCCTCACGAAAGGGGTTGGGGTTGGTGTCCACCTCCAGCAACCCGTCGCCACCCGCCGCCGCCAGCAGATGGGCGGAAGCCACCAGCCCGATGCCCCCTCCCAAGTGGTGGGGACAGAACCTCCGTCCCGCTCCCAGGATCTCCCGAGCCACCGGCAGGCACCCCGACATCCCTCCCCACTTGGTGACGTCCGGCTGGATGACCGCCAGCGCCCCGGCCCCGATCGCCCGGCGGAACTCGCCCTCGCCACACAGGTTCTCCCCTCCCGCCAGCCGAATCGGGGAAGCCGCGGCCAACTCCATCCACACCGGGTCGGGATGGTCGGCCCGGATCGGCTCCTCCAGCCAGATCGGACCGTAGGCCTCGAGGGTCCTGCTCCACTCCGCCGCTTCCTCCGGAGACCAGGCCTGATTGGCGTCGACCGCGATGGGCGCATCGGGTCCCAGTTCCCGGCGCAGCGCCTCGAGGTTGGCCAGGTCGGTCTCCTCTCCGAAGCCGACCTTGAGCTTGAAGGCCCGGTGGCCCGCCTCGGCGGCCTCCCGGATCTGTGAGACCACTCCTCCCGGGCCGATCCCGCTGGCGTAGGCGGGGACGCTCCCGCCGCTCCGGCCCCCGCCCAGGAATCTCCACAACGGCTGGTCTGCCCTTCGAGCCGCCATGTCCCACAGGGCGATGTCGATCCCGGCGACGGCCTGCGAGAAGGGACCCGGCTCTGCAGACTGGATCGCCACGATGCGGGTCACGGAAGAGAGGTGTTCGAACACCGCCTCAGGACCGGTCCACCGCCGGCCCACGATCAACGGCGCCAACACGGAAAGGATCAGACGAGCGCGGTACTCGGCGGCGGGTGCGGGGAAGTTGCACCACGCCTCGCCGTATCCGATGGCTCCCTCCGACGATCGGACTCCCACCACCACCGCCGGCCGATCGCTCATGGTTCCGAAGGAAGTCTGCACCGGCCGGTCCATAGGGGCGCGGTAGACATCCACCGAGACCGATTCGATCGTGAACGGATCGGGTTCAGGCCGGCCCGGAGGGTCCTCCCCCATCGGTGGGCTGTCCTGGTCCTCCATCCGGTCAAGTATGGTTATCGGTGGGCGAAACGACCAAGCGGTCCGGACGCCCATCCAACCCCATGCCGGACAAGATCCCGACGCAGGAAAGGGCGGAGAGTTTGAATGAAGTCGAACCCGATCTCCCCCGATCCTGAAGACCTGCCAGCCCTCTCCCCCGACGACGACTTCCCGGGGGTGATAGGCCCGGACTTTCGCACCTCGACACCCTGGTGGCCGCCCATGGAGAACGACGCCCGCGGCAAGCCCGACGTGGTGGTGGTGGTGCTCGACGATGTCGGCTTCGCCGGGCTGGGATGCTACGGAGCGGAGATCGACACGCCCACCATCGACTCTCTGGCCGAGAGCGGCGTGCGGTTCAACGACTTCAACGTCACTCCCCTGTGTTCCCCCACCCGGGCCTGTCTCCTGACCGGGCGGAACCATCACAGCGTGGGGATGGCCTATCTCTCCAACGTCGACTCGGGCTTCCCCGGCTACCGGGGCCGGGTGACCGAGTCGGCAGCCACCATCGCCGAGGTCCTGGGGGACGCCGGTTACGGCACGCTGGCCATCGGCAAGTGGCACCTCGCACCCCTGGAGGAGACCACCGCGGTGGGGCCGTATGGCCAGTGGCCCCTGGGACGGGGCTTCGGTCGCTACTACGGGTTCCTGGACGCCCTCACCGATCACTTCTACCCCGACGTCGTGGAGGACAACCACCGGGTGGACCCCCCCGCCAGGCCCGAGGACGGCTACCACCTCACCGAGGACCTGATCGATCACGCCATCGACTACATCACCGACCAGGCCTCGGTCAAACCCGAACAGCCCTTCTTCCTCTACCTCTCCTTCGGGACCGCCCACTGCCCACACCAGGCGCCCCGGGAGTACCTCGACAAGTACCGCGGCCGCTACCACGAGGGATGGGACGTGATCCGCCAGCGCCGCTTCCAACGCCAGAAGGAACTTGGCATTATCCCGGCCGACGCCGCCCTGGCGCCCCTCAACCCCGGCGTCGAGGAGTGGGCCGACCTCACCCCCGACCAACAGCGCCTGTTCGCCCGCTTCCAGGAGGCGTACGCGGCGATGCTCGACCACACCGACGCCCAACTGGGAAGGCTGATGGACTTCCTGGACTCGATCGGGAGGCTCGACAACACCATCGTGGTGGTGCTCTCGGACAACGGCGCCAGCCAGGAGGGCGGACCGGACGGCGGTGCCGACATCGTCACCTACGAGGAGGACCGGTTCTGCACGGTGGAGTTCAACCTGGAACGCTTCGACACCATCGGCGGACCGCACTCGCAGACCAACATCCCCTGGGGATGGGCGCAGGCCGCCAACACCCCCCTGCGCTGGTACAAGCAGAACACCTACGCGGGCGGGGTGCGGACCCCGCTGGTCATCTCCTGGCCGGAGGGGATCACCGACGTCGGTGCGGTGCGGGCCCAGTTCGTGCACGCCATCGACATCGCCCCCACCATCTTCGACCTGGTCGGGGTGACCCCCAGGGACTCCTACGGGGGCGTGGAGCAGATGCCCTACCACGGCGCCAGCATCCGGGAGGTTCTCGACGACGCCTCCTCGCCGCCTGCCCGCCACCGCCAGTACTTCGAGATGATCGGCCACCGCGCCATGTGGCAGGACGGGTGGAAGGCCCTGGCCCGCCATCGGCGCAACGAGCCCTTCGAGGACGACCCCTGGGAGCTGTACCACATCGACACCGACTTCTCCGAAGTCCGGGACGTGGCCGCCGACCACCCGGACCTCCTCGCCGACCTGGTCGGCCAGTGGACCGAGGAGGCCGCCCGCTACTCGGTGTTCCCCCTCGACGACCGCTACCTGGCGGTGCGCGCCTCCACCTTCCAGACCCCCGGGTCCCCCCGCGCCCGGGACACCTTCACCTACCTGGGAGGCGCCACCCGCGTCCCCGGCGGCGTGACTCCCCTGGTCTTCAACCGGTCCTTCGCCATCACCGCCCGGATCGACCCGCTCACCGACTCCGACCGGGGAGTCCTGGTGGCGGTGGGCGACACCAGCGGCGGGTACGTGCTCTATGTGACCGAGGGACGCCTGGTCTTCGAGTACTGCTACCTCGGAGACCGCCAGACCCTCCGCTCCGCTCCCGGGACGGTGAGACCCGGCGCCACCGAACTGTCCTTTCGTTTCGAGCGCACCGGCGACCACCGGGGAACCGGGCGCCTGGAGTCAGACGGCGAGGTCCTTAGCGAACAGCCCATGTCCGACATGGCCCGGGGCATGATCTCCTGGGGGTCCCTGAGCGTCGGCGCCGACACCCTCTCGCCGGTCAGCGACTCCTATCAGGGCGAGTACCCCTTCACGGGGAACATCCAACTCATCGAATTCGCCCTCGGAGACCGCGGGTAACCGCCAAGAGGACACTGTGGGCAAAGTCGCGAAAAAAACCGACACCGAGGGCTTGTTCCCGTCACACGCCCCGACCCACATTGATGGAGTCGAACACCTCCCGGCCCGCTCCGACGTCGCGCGGACCGCACAGGAACCACTGTGAGGAGAGGTCATACCCTCAGAACGCGTCCCGCATCGGGACCGACCAACCGCGTTCTGACCCACTGGCGGTGGCGGCGGGGGTGGGCCCGAAGGCGGCCCGTTTTTTCGCGGGATAGGGTTCGATTACCGCGGGATAGGGTTCGATTTAACAACTTCGGAGGGTTCCCGCTCATTCTCCCACCGAACCCATGAACCCGCACCCGAACGACGCCGTGCTGGTCGCCGGGGTGGGCATGACCCCCTTCGTCGGGTTCCGGGACGACGCAAGCATCCGCGACATGGTGGCCGAGGCCGCCCGGGCCGCTCTTCTCGACGCCGGGCTCTCCTCCCCCTCGCCGATCGACATGGGCGTGGCCGCGTACGAGAGCGATCACTTCAACCGCCAGATGAGCCTCGGCCAGGTCCTGGCCGACACGGTGGGCCTAGCGGGGAAGCCGGTCATCCGGGTGGAGGGAGGAGGCGCCACCGGAGCGCTCGCCATCCGCACCGCCGTAATGGCGATCCGCTCCGGAGAGGCCCGCTCGGTCCTGGTGTTCGGCGGGGAGACCAACGGACGCTCGGTGGACCGGGCCACCGCCATAGAGATCCTTTCCCTCTCGGCCGACTTCGAATGGGAGACCCCGGTGTTCGGCACCTTCGCCGCCCCCTACGCGCTGATGATCACCGAGCACATGCGCCGCTACGGCACCACCGCAGAGCAGTTCGCGGAGATCGCGGTCAAGAACCGCCGCCTGGCGCTCGACAACCCCCTCGCCCACCGGGGCATGTCGATCACCGTGGAGGACGTCCGCTCCTCCGCACCCCTCTCCGATCCCTACCGGCTGTTCGACGCAAGTCTCCTGAGCGACGGAGCGGCGGCGGTGCTCCTCGCCACCGGCGACTGGGCCGGACGGCACTCGCGCACCGCCTCCGAGCGCCCGCCGGTCGCCATCCTGGGAAGCGGATCGGCCACCGACCGTCCCCGGCTCTCGGACCGCTCCGAGGAGACCTTCCCCCACTTCGCGGCCAAGCGGGCCGCCGCCGCCCGCGCCTACCGGGAGGCGGGCATCGAGGATCCCGCCCGCCAGATCGACCTCGCAGAGGTCTACGACTCCTTCTCGGGAGCGGAGCTGCAGGCCTACGAGGACCTGGGTCTGTGCCCGGTCGGCCAGGGTGGTCCGGCCGCCTCGGAGGGACGGTTCGACCAGGGAGGCCAGGTGGTGGTGAACCCCTCGGGAGGCCTGATGGGACGCGGTTCGGCGGTGGGCGCCACCGGGATAGCCCAGGCGGTGGAAGTGGTCTCCCAGCTCCGCGGCGAGGTGACCGGCGCAAGAGAAGTGCCCGACGCCCGGATCGGGATCACCGACACACACGCCGGGGTGGGGTCGCTGTCGGTCGTGAACGTCTTCGGGAGGACGGCCTGATGCGGGTCACGGGAACTGAACGGAGTGTCGGTCCCGACGGCCGGGAGGTCTACCTGCTGGCCGTCGAGATGGCCCAGCGCTATCGCCATGCGGTGGGGTCCTCCAGTCCCTTCTACCTGGGCCTGGAACAGGGGGTCCTCCGCGCCACCCGCTGCCCGGGGTGCGGAGCATCGTGGTTTCCTCCCCGCCGGTTCTGCGACTCCCATCTCACAGAGACCGATTGGTATGATCTCCCCGGGACCGGAACGGTCGTGGCGGCGACCCGGGTGCACAGCGCCCCGCCGTTCGGAGGGATCGATCCGCCCTACATCCTCTCTTCGATCCGCCTCGACGGTGTGGAGGGAGGAATCACCCACAGAGTCATCGGCGCCGAGACGCCCGAGAAAGGAACGAGGGTCACCGTGACATTCATAGACGAAGCGCCCGCCCATCCCCTCCTGGCATTCGCCTTCGCAGTAACCGGGGAGACATCATGAGCCGGCCGGTCGGGATCGAGATCTTCTACTGGCTGGACAGTTGGTACGACGACCAGTCCTCGGTGTTCGCCAAGGCCGCCGAGGCCGGATACGACGGGGTGGAGATCTCGCTGGTGGCAGGCCACGACGTGGGAGTCGAGCGGATCGGCCGCGTCGCCTCCTCCGTGGGCCTGGACGTGCTGTGCAGCACCGGCCTCACCCCGGCCATGGACGTCTCCAGCCCCGAGGAGGAGGTCCGCACAGCCGGCATCGACCACCTCCGCCGCTGCCTGGACCATGCCGCAGAACTGGGTAGCCCCATCCTGGGAGGGGTCACCTACGCTCCGTGGATGGGTTTCCCCGGAGACGACCTCGCCGATCGCCGCCGGCGATCGGCGGCCTCCCTCCACGAGGTGGCCGAGTACGCCTCCACCCTGGGGATCGCGCTGTGCCTTGAGGTCCTCAACCGCTTCGAGACCTACATGTTCAACACCGTCACCGACTGTCTGTCATTCATCGACATGGTGGGACACGACTCGGTGCAGGTCGAATTGGACACCTTCCACATGAACATGGAGGAAGACGACCTGGCTGGCGCGGTCCGCCGGGCGGCGGGACGGATCGGCCATGTCCAGGTGGCGGCCAACAACCGCCGCGCTCCCCAGTACGGCCACATCGACTGGGCTTCCTTCCGCGCTGCACTGGACGATGTCGGCTACGACGGCTGGGTGGTCTTCGAGACCTTTCCCAACTCCCGCGTGCAGACCGGCCGGGACACCTACGCCTGGCGGGACCTCTATGAGGACCTGGATGGAGAAGCGGCCGGCGCCGCCGCGTTCATCCGGGAGCACCTGGCATGAGCATCCGGAGCCGCATGTTTCTCAACGACCCCGCCGACGCGGTGGCGGAGATGCTGGAGGGGTACGCGGCCGCCCATTCGGACATCATCAGGCTGTCCGAGGGGATGGTGGTCCGCGCCACCCCCAAGCGCGAGGGGCGCGTCGGGGTGGTGATCGGCAACGGCTCCGGCCACGAACCGGCCATGATCGGCTGGGTCGGAGAAGGACTCTTCGACGTCAACGTGGCGGGCCCGATCTTCTCCTCCCCCGGCCCGGGAGGCATCCTGGAGGGGATCAAAGCCGCCGACCGGGACGGAGGGGTGCTGCTCCTGGTCTCCAGCCACGCAGGCGACATCATGAACGCCGAGTTGGCCATCGACGAGGCCACCGACGAGGGCATCGACGACGTGGAGATGGTGATCCTCTACGACGACATCGCCTCCGCGCCGCCCGACCGGATCACCGAGCGCCGGGGCGGTGCGGGGCTGTTCTTCGTGTGGAAGATGGTCGGCGCCATGGCCGAGAGCGGCGCGTCGCTGACCGACTGCGTGAGGATCGCCGAGAAGGCACGGGACCGCACTCGCACGCTCTCCGCGGCGATGGGGACCGTCGCACACCCGGTCAGCGGCCAACCGCTGGGAGACCCCGAGGACACCTCGGTGGCGGTGGGCATGGGTGTCCACGGAGAGCCCGGCACCCGCCTGGGCGAGGATGTACAGGCAGACCAGATATCGGAGTTGATGATCGGACGGTTGGTGGAAGACGCCGGACTGGACGCCGGAGCGCAGGTGGGCCTCCTGCTCAACAACGCCGGCTCTCTGACCATCATGGAACTCTCGGTCCTCTACCGCGGTGCGCGGGCCGAACTGGAACGCCGGGGGATCGAGGTGGCCCGCTCATGGATCGGACCGTACGCCACCACCCTCGACATGGCGGGCTTCTCCTTCGCCATCTGCCACATGGACACCGAGTTGATGAGCCTTTACGACGCTCCCGCCCGGGGCGCCGGTTTCACCATGCCGGGGAGTGGTCGGTAACCGGAGACCCAACGCCCTGTGTCCCGAAAACAGGCCGCATAGGACAGTTCCGCCCTGCTGAAAAACATGGGTCCAGGCCCTGTGCGCCGCTGTAGCCAATCTGACCGCACCTCCACCCTCAAAACGGTCATCCGGGTGGCCATTACGGCCATGGACTGCGATAGTCAGAACCAGAAGTTGGCCTGTGGTCAGCTTCGCCCATCGAGAAAGGGGCCATCCCGGCGGGCTGTTAACGCTGGTAAGGGTGGCCCCGGACTCACACTACCGGCACCTCGGTATAACATCTTCCGGCCGGTAAGGCCACCCCACTTCTGGCCAGATTCCGGCCTGTCAGGCAGAGGCGTCTTCGCTCAAACCCAAGAGGGAGCAGGCGGAAGCCGCGGGGGACGCCCTTTTGTCCTTCGCGGGGGATGCCGACAAGCAACCGCCTTAACACCGACTGTACGCCTCAAGAGCGGCCAAACCGGCCCACTACCGTTGGTCGCTGTGCTTGAGGCAAAACTGGCCGTACAAATGATCAAGGCCGCCGCTCGGCGGGTGAGCGACCACAAGGACGAACTCTCCCGCCTGGACGCGGTGGCCGGAGACGGCGATCACGGGGTGAACATGGCCACCGCCTTGACCGAGGCCGCAAAGCGACTCGAAGAGTCATCTGCCACCACCCCCGGCGACGTCCTCCGGGCCACCGGCCGCTCATTCCACGACACCGTGGGCGGCGCCGCCGGAGCGCTGTTCGGAGCCTTCTTCGGCGCGATCGGCGGCCAACTCAACCGATCGGCCGTCCCCGCCTCCGCAGCCGACCTGGTGGCTGGAATGGAGAAGGGACTGGCGCGGGTGATGCGGATCGGGAGAGTCAGCACCGGCGAAAAGACCATGGTCGACGCCCTGGCGCCTGCAGTGGACGATGCTCGAAACGCATCGGGAGACGGAGCCTCGCTGGCCGGGATGCTCTCGGTAGCCGCCCGTGCCGCCCGGCGGGGTGCGGAATCCACCGCATCCATGGAACCCCGCGCCGGGAGGGCCCGCTACGCCCGGGACCGCAGCATTGGGACAGAGGACCCCGGCGCCTGTACCGTGGCTCTCATATTCGAGGCTTGGGCTGAGTCAACCGAGAGGCACCAGCGGAACCGGGGCAGGTGAGGTAAACCTCGGATCGCGAATCTACGACCAGACATAATTATCCCCCTCACTTTCGAACGTTATTATGCTCCGCGCGTACGGAGCGCACGGTGGAGAAAGGACCCCACATCCGTTGAGCAACTCGCATTCAATACCGAGCCTGGTCCGCCTGATGAACAACCGACGCTAGGGCAAGGAACCTACTAAGAATGTCCGAAGTGACGACAACATCCGAGCAAGATTTGCACTTGGCCCTTCGTGTGCTGAGAGACATGCAGTACGACTACATCCGGGAGGCCTACGAAGAACAGGTTGTTGCAACTCGCTACTCCTGGGAAGAACCAGGCAAACAGCTTCAGGAAGCGATTGACCGCATCGGGAACGCAGTGGCTGATGAGTAAGTTGGCAGAGTCCGGAAGTGACGACGAGCCTACCGATGACGATGCAGCATCAGAGTTAGCGGCCAAACCAGAGCAACTTGACCCCCAGGAATTCTCTGCAATTGTTAAGGCGCTCTCCGTCCACATACAGTCATGGTGGTCCGGACCCCTGCCTAAACCCTCTGATTTCGCAGCGTACAACGAAGCCCAACCCGACGCCTCGGAACGCATCCTCAGAATGGCTGAACGGCAGCAGCGATACCATATGTGGAGCAGGATGGTCCCTCTTCTGGTAATAGCGGTTGGGGCGATTGGATCTCTGTGGGGCGCCATGAACGGCAATAGCCAACTCGCCTATGGGGGAGTGCCACTCGGAACCGGTATCGCAATAGCGGCAGTCATAACAGCCAGACGGCTATCCCGGCGCCCTTCCGGAAGCTAAGGAAGCCTGGTTCAAACCGACCCGCGACCTAGGAGTGACCGGTGAAGAGTGACCGGCGGCTGAAAGTCGCATACGTGGGGGTGGCGTTCGGCACCTACTACGCGGATGAGCACAACCAGTACGGCCGGGCGATCTCCGGCCTACAGTGCCTGGCCGACGAGATGGACTTCGACCTGGTGGCCATCGACAGCGGCGTGCCAGACATGGAGACCGCCCTGGCAGTGGCCGCCCGGCTGTCGGCGGAGCGAATCGACTTCCTGATGCTGCAGACCGCGGCCTGCGCCTCGGGAGAACTCCTGGAGCCCCTGGCCGAGGTGGCCCCGCGCCTGGGCATCTGGGCGACCCCCGAGCCGGTCCTGGAGGGGTCCATCCAACTCCACTCCCTGGTGTCCGCCAACCATTACGCCTCCATCATCCGCCGCTACCTGCGAGACAGAAGGATCCCCTACAAGTGGTTCTTCGGCCACATCGACGAGCCCGAGGTCGAACGCCGACTCCGGGTCACCATCCGTGCTCTGCAGGGCATCAAGACCATGGCGTCTGCTCGGATCGGATGGATCGGAGGCATCTCCCCGGGCTTCTACAACATGCAATTCGACGAGGACTCCCTCCGGAGCCGGTTCGGCACCACCATCGGGACCCACACCATCGCCGACGTGGTGGACATCGCCCGCGCCATAGACCCCCACTCGGCTACATCGGTCGTCCGGGCCGCAACCGACCTGGCCACCGAGGTCACCGCCTCGAAGCTGGGCATGGACCGAAACGCCCGGGTCTACCTGGCGCTCGGCGAGCTGATCAGGCGCGAGGGCTACGACGCGCTGGCGGTGCAGTGCTGGCCGACCTTCCAGGAGGAGTACCACATGGCGCCCTGCATGTCCTACAGCCTCCTCGGATCAGAGGACGGCTTCGCGGTCTCCTGCGAGGGCGACGTCCCGGGAGCGGTCACCATGCTGCTGATGAACTCCATGTCGCCGACCTTCGGCTCCTCCACCCTCCTGGACCTCACCGCCTTGGACCAGTCCTCCGACGCGGCCCTGTTCTGGCACTGCGGGGTGACTCCCCGCCACTTCGGGGGCGACAACGGCATCCGCTGGGTGGAGCACGTCACCCTGGGTCGCAAGACCGACGTGAGCTACGGAGTGTCGGGCGACCTGATGTTCTCTCCCCAGCAGACCACCATCGCCTACACCGGCGACGAATTCACCGAGATGTTCATCGCCACCGCCGACGTGGTGGACACCGGAAAGGCCGGCTTCCACGGGACCCGCGGCTGGTTCACCAACTTCCGGCTCAACGGCGAGCCGATCGAACTCGCGGACCTGGTGAACACCGCGGTGGTCCAGGGACACGAACACCACTACGCGGTGGCCCAGGGCGACCTCTCCTCGGAGCTGGCCGAGGTGGCCGCCTGGCTGGGGATGCGGACCACCCGCCCCGTGCCCATCAGGGACTACCTGCAGATAGACGGGCTGAACGCCTGATAAAAGGCGCGACTGTTCACCGAAGCGAAGGAAGACATGGAACAATCCGACACGTTGGCCGGGGCTGTCAGGGAGACCCGCCTCGACAGGGTGGCCACCGACACCGGCCACTTCGCAGTCCTGGCCATCGACCATGTCGGGTCCTTCGCGGCCACCGTCCGGCCCGACGATCCCGACTCGATGAGCACCGAAGACATATGGGCGGCGAAACTGCCGTTGATCGAAGGGCTGGGTCCCCACGCCGGCGCCATGCTGATCGATCCGGGCTTTCTGCAAGGCTCCGGCTTCGAACCCGGCGAAGCCTTGTCGGAGACCGGCCTGATCCTCGGCATCGAGGACGGCGACTACGCGGACGTCCTCACCGCTCCCCGATTCCTCCCCGGATGGAGCGTGGAGAGAGCCGCCCGCCTGGGGGTGGACGCGGTCAAGATCTCGATGTTCTTCCAACCCGGCGGCGACACCTCCGCCGCGGAGGACTTCGTCACCGAGGTGGTCGAACAGTGCCACCAACAACAAATGCCCCTCTTCGCCGAGCCCCTGGCACTCTACGAGCACCCCCACGAGAGAAGAGAAGCGGTCCTGGAAGGGGTGAGACTATTCGGACCCCTGGGCGCCGACGTCCTGAAGCTCCAGTTCCCCGAACCGGCCGAGAACACCTCCCCCGACGACTGGGCAGAGGCCTGCGAGGAGATCGACCGCCTCAGCCCCGTCCCGTGGGCGATCCTCTCCGAAGGCGGCGACTACCACCTCTTCCGCCGCCAGCTCGCCGTGGCCTGCCAGGCAGGCGCCTCGGGCTTCCTGGGCGGGCGGGCGGTATGGCGGGAGGCGGCCACCGGCGACGACAGCCTGGAAGCGGCCCGGTCCCGGCTCGGTGAGCTGAATTCAATCGCGGTCACCAAGGGTGTAGATTGGAGAAGTCGTCAGTGATCGAGAAAGGCATGGCATGACCGGGTTTCCCAATGTGACAGAGGAACGTCGCCACGAGATGTTCGCCGACCCCGACGGGCCCACCCGGGTCCTGATCGACACCGACACCAACAACGAGATCGACGACCAGTTCGCCATGGCCTGGGCCTTCCTATCCCCCGACCGGATCGAGGTGGAGGCCGTGGTGGCCGAGCCCTTCGGACACCTCCACTACCGCCAGCGGGTGGTGGAGGCCGCCAACGCCCTCCGAGAAGGCCGCGAACCCGACTCTGACAACCTGATGGGCTACTGGGCCCGCCACCTGCTTTCCGAGGGAATCGATCCGGAGACCATGGACATGTGGGGCCCCGCCGAAGGCATGGAGACCTCCTATGAGGAGATCAAGACCGTCCTCGAAAAGATGGACATCCCCTCCGACGGCCTGGCCTTCCGCGGAGCGCCCCGGTACATGTCGGCGCCCGACGTACCCGTGGAGAGCGAGGGCGCGGAGAAGATCATCGAACTGGCCCTGGCGAATGACGAGCGCCCCCTGCACGTGGTGGCGATAGGGTGTGTCACCAACGTCTCGTCGGCTCTCCTGATGGCGCCCGAGATCGCCACCAGGATGGTGGTGAGCTGGACCTCAGGCTTTCCCACCTGGACCGACTTTTCCAACCACACCTCGCTCAACCTGGTGCAGGACCCCCACGCCTCGCGGCTCCTCTACGACTCAGGAGTCCCCCTGGTGTACCTGCCGGGCTTCTACATCGGCGCACAGCTGGTGATCTCCCTCCCCGAGATGGAAGCCTGGATCAGGGGAAAGGGCGAGATAGGCGAGTACCTGTACCACCTGTACACCCACAACCCGATCCGCGTCGACCGGGGCGTCGGAATGTTCCCGGGCCAGTCCTGGATAGTCTGGGACCTCATCAACATCGCCTGGCTGATCAACCGGCGCTGGGTCCCCACCCGCACCGTACAGACCCCCCGCCTGGACGAAAACCTGGTCTGGCAACAACGAGCGAACGCGCCCACCATGCTGGAGGCGATCGGCATCGACCGCGACGCCATCTACCACGACCTGATCCAAAAGCTCGACCGACAGGACGAGATCCTCGGCGCCTACCGCACCGGGACCCCGGGTTGAGGAGGAGAACCAACACCAGATGAAAGCCGCGGTCCTGTCACCCGAGGGCGGACTCGAGATCGAGGAGCGCCCGGTCCCCGAACCCGGACCCGACGAGGTGCTGGTCTCCCCCCGTCTGGTGGGCATCTGCGGATCAGACCTCCACTACTACAAGGAGGGCCGCATCGGCGACTGGCAGGTCCTCGAACCACACGTCCTGGGACACGAGTTCGCAGGCGTGGTGGAAGAGATCGGACCGGACACCGACACCGTCCCGGTCGGCACCCACGTGGCGGTGGAACCCATCCTCCCCTGCCGTAGCTGTGAGACCTGCCAAACCGGCATCTACAACCTGTGCAATTCTCTCCGCTTCACCGGGTCTCCCCACACCGACGGCGCCCTCCAGGAGTCGGTGGTGGTCCCCTCCCACACCCTCCACCCCCTCCCCGAGGACATGGCCTTCGAACTGGGAGCCCTGGTCGAGCCCACCTCCATCGCCGTCCACGCGGTCCGAAGGAGCCGACTGCGACCCGGAGAGACGGTGACCATCATCGGCGCCGGCCCGATCGGCCTCCTGATCCTCTCGGTGTGCCGCGCCTACGGAGCCGGAGCGGTCCACATCACCGACATCGACCCCGGTCGCCTCGCCATAGCAGAGACCCTGGGCGCCACCGCCGCCATCGACGTCCGCGGGATGGACCCACGAGAGATCCGGGAGCGCACCGACCCCCGGGGAACCGACATAGCATTCGAGGCGGTGGGAAGCCCCGGGACCCTTGAGACCGCCATGCACCTGGCCCGCCCCGGCGGGCGGGTGATCGCGGTGGGAGTCAATATAGAGGAGCACATCCCGTTCAACCTGATGCTCGCCCAGTCCCGGGAGACAACCGTCATCCCCATCTACCTGGGACGAGACGCCTTCCCCGAAGCGATCGAACTCCTCGCCGCCGGAACCATCGACGCAGGCCCCCTGGTGAGCCACACCTTCCCCCTGGAACGGGCCACCGAAGCCATGGACACCGCCCTCAACGCCGGTGCGGGCGCCGTCAAGGTGATGATCGAAGTGAACGGTCAACCGAGGTGAAGGGTCAACCCCAGTGAACAGACCCCACCGCGACCCCGGAACACTAAGATGAACAGGTTCCGCCTCTCGGAGAAGGCCGCCCAGCGTCTCAGCATCTCGGTCCTCCTCGCCCCCGCCATCGCGGTCATCATCCTCCTATTTCTGGGAGGCCTGGCGTCGGGGTTCCTGCGCAGCCTCAACTACTTCCCCCTGATCGGGCTGAACGACTTCAACCTCGACGCCTATATTGCCATCTTCACCGACAACGGGTTCATCCAGAGCCTGGTGCTCACCTTCCACATCGCCTTCACCTCCACTCTCATCGCCAGCATCCTGGCGGTGGCCTCCGCGCTCTTGCTCCGCCCCGCCTTCCGGGGAAAGCGCATCGTCCACTTCTTCTTCTCCCTCAACCTCACCATCCCGCATTTGGTGGGCGCCATCGGAGTCCTGTACCTCTTCCAGAACAGCGGACTGGTGTCGCGCATCATGACCGGCCTCGACCTCATCTCCAAGCCCGCCGACTTCCCCGCCATGGTGTTCGACCCGTGGGCGATCGGGATCATCATCCAGTACGTCTGGAAGGAGATCCCCTTCATCGGGGTGATCGTCCTCGCCATCCTGCTGTCGGTGGGAGAGGACTACGAGTCGGTGGCGCGCTCGTTGGGCGCCAACCGCTGGCAGGCCTTCCGCCAGGTCACCCTGCCGCTCATCATGCCCGGGGTGGTCTCCGCCTCGGTGATCGTGTTCGCCTTCACCTTCGGAGCCTTCGAGATCCCCTACCTCCTGGGACGGACCTTCCCCGCCGCCCTTCCTGTCCTGGCCTACCAGAGCTACACCGACGTGGACCTGGCCGCCCGTCCCCAGGCCATGGCCATGGCGATGGTGATCGCCTTCATCTCCACCCTCCTGATCATGGCCTACATGAAGCTATCGCGCGTCTACATCAGAGAGTGACGGTGGGAAACGAATGACCACCGCGCCCGCGCCCATGCCGCACTTCAACCCCCGCTCGTTCGGGCGGATCACCCTCCGCTGGGTGGGCATCACAGGGCTCCTCGCATTCCTGGTGGCGCCCATGGTGCCGCTTTTCATCTGGTCGATCAGCTTCCGGTGGTTCTATCCAAACATCCTCCCCAGCGAGTACTCCGCACGCGCCTGGGAACAGGTGATCTCGCCCACCAACAACGTGATCGGCGCCGCCTGGCAGACCACCCTGATCGCCCTTTTGGTAACCGTCCTCTCGGTCCTCTTCGGAGTCCCCGCCGGCCGCGCCCTGGGCCTCTACAACTTCCCCGGAAAGCGGATCGTCGAGATCATGATCCTCGCTCCCATCATCGTCCCCGGCCTGGCGGTGGTGCTCGGCATCGACACCATGTTCATCCGCTACGGCCTGTCGGGAAACATCATCGGAGTCTCCCTGGTGCACCTGGTGCCCACCCTCCCCTACATGACCCTGGTGATGTCGGGGGTGTACGCCAACTACGACGTCGACTACGAACTCCAGGCGCGCTCTCTCGGCGCGGGACGCTGGGCCACCCAGCGCTACGTCACCTTACCGGCCGTCTTCCCCGGAGTGGTGGTGGGCGCACTCTTCACCTTCCTGATCTCCTGGAGCCAGTACGTCCTCACCCTCCTGATCGGTGACGGACAGGTGGAGACCCTCCCCATCCTGTTGTTCAATTTCGCCCGCTCCGAACCCGCCATCGCCGGCGCGCTGAGCGTGGTCTTCATCCTGCCGGGCATACTGGTGCTGCTGCTCAGCTCCAAGTACCTGTCCGGCGACAGCGCCGCAGTAGGAGGTATCGGCAACATATGACCCAAGTGACACTCACCGGACTGACCAAGATCTTCGACCAGAAGAACCCTCCCGCGGTGGACAACCTGGACCTGGAGATCGAATCCGGAAAGCTCACCGCCCTCCTGGGACCCTCGGGATGCGGAAAGACCACCACCATGAAGATGATCGCCGGCCTCCTCCGGCCCACCTCGGGAGACATCTCATTCGACGGAAACTCGATCCTCAGCATCAAGCCCGAGGAACGCGGTGCGGTGATGGTGTTCCAGAACTACCTGCTGTTCCCCTACATGAACATCGCCGACAACATCGGCTTCGGCCTGAAGATGCGAAAGGTCAACAAAAAAGAGATCAGATCCCGCGTCGAAGACATGCTCGACCTGGTCCAACTCCCCGGATTCGAGGACCGAAAGCCCAACCAACTCTCGGGCGGACAGCAGCAACGCATCGCCCTGGCGAGAGCGCTGATAGTAGAACCCAACGTCCTCTTACTCGACGAACCCCTCTCCAACCTAGACGCGCACCTCCGCGACGAGATGCGCGTCCTGATCAGGAGAATCCAGACGGAGATGGGGATCACCACCGTCTTCGTCACCCACGACCAGGAGGAGGCCGTGGTCCTGGCCGACAAGGTAGCGCTCTTGTTCGACGGGCGCCTCCAGCAGTTCGACGGTCCCGACTCTTTCTACGAAACACCCAACACCGTGGAGATCGCCACCTTCTTCGGCGGCACCAACTTCATCCCCGGCTACTACCTGGACGGTACGATCACCACCGACATCGGAGTCTTCGAGGCGCCCCACTCCCTGGTTCCCGAAGGAAATGCGGTGCTAAGCATCCGCCCCGAAGCGGTCGACCTCGGCGAAGGCGGCGAGAACAGCGTCTCGGGCACCGTGCTCTCCCACGTCTACGCGGGACGCTACGCACGCTTCCAGGTCAGAATCGGCGACACCGAGATCGAGGCGGTCACCGAACCCGGACAGGTCAAGTTGTTCGCCGACGGAGACAATATCCCGGTGAAGTTCGATCCCGAGAAGATCTGGGTCCTGGGAACGAACACCGCAGAACACCCCGCCGCCGCCTACATCGGTTAGGGACCCCTTGGCCCGCTCCGGTCCTTCCGGTGGGTCCATCTCCACGCCCGACAGCGGAACTTGCTGGGGTCTGATAGTCGCCGGATGGTCGGTGTACGCCCTTTACTACCTGGGGAGGGTCAACTTCTCTGTTGCAGTCCCGGGACTCGGGGAGGAACAGGGACTCGACGCCACCCGCATCGGCGCCCTGGCGGCCGGGTTCTTCTGGGTGTACTCGCTGTCGGCACTCCCGGTCGGATTCCTGGCCGACCGAATCGGCGCACGCCTCCTGGTCGGACTGGGCCTGGTGGGAAGCGGGCTGATGAACGTCCTCTTCATCCTTACCATCCAGAACTTCGCCCTATCGCTGGCCTTCTGGTCGGCCAACGGCATCTTCCAGGCGATGGGATGGACACCAATCATGGGAGCAATAGGCCGCTGGGTATCCGTGAAGGGAGCAGGACGGATCATCTCTTCCTTCGGTTCCTCCTTCGTAGCCGGGACCGCCCTCACCTTCGCCTTGGGGGGCTTCATAGTCGAACAAGGTGGGGTCGTAGCCGTATTCATGGCCGCCGCCACCGTTCTGATTCCGGCCGGTGTTGCCTGGTGGATGGGGGTGCGCGATCCGATCCAACCTTCATCAAGGGCCAACCGCCCGCGTGCCTCGATCACCCGAGCGCTCGGCCTCCTCCCCCCGGCAGTGGCCTTGGGTGCCGCGTTCGTTGCGCTGGTGGTTTGGACGCCGGCTTATTTCGTCGAAGTGCACAACCAGGCCGTGGGACGTTCCGGACTAATCTCCGCCGCCATGCCGGCCATCGCCATCGGGGCCATCCTCGCCGTCGGGCGCTGGTTTCGACACGCCCGCGGTCCGGGTTCCGCCCTGAGGGGCAGCCTGGTGCTGGGAGCCACCGCAGTGGCGCTGGCGATGGTCAGCCAGGCTTCCGACCTGCTGGCGGGGTTCGCCACCGTCGCGGTAGCCACGGCCTTGGTCGGCGCGTCATCTTCCATCGTGCTCAGCCTGTTTCCCAGGATGACCTCTCCCACAGGCGTGGCATTGGTCAGCGGCATCTATTCGCTGGGGTTCAACCTGGGCGGAGGCGCAGGATCACCGATCGTGGGAAGGCTCGTCGACCAGAACGCCTGGGACGGGGTGTTCCTCTTTCTGGCCGGATCCGTCCTGGCGGGCGCAATCTGGATCATCGGCTGGTACATATGGACACGAGCCCGCCTACACGAAGTGAGACTCGGCCGATGAACGATCGCCAACCCAAACACAGAGCCGTGATGGACCTCGGCCGAGAGGAATGGCTGGATGCGCTCGGAATGGATGCCGCAGACATCCCGAAGGCAGTCATCATGGAAGGCTCGTGGTGGCGAGCCCAACGCACAGAATGGCGCCTGAGCTACCTGGACGACGTGCGGGAACTCGCCTTCCCCGACATGTTCTACGGCTTCTGGCAGGGATCGCCAGTCGTCTACTCCTGCGTATACGGAGCACCCAGAGCCGTTGAACTGGCGCACCTGTTCGGAGTGCTGGGCACGCCCCGGATGGTCATGATCGGCACCTGCGGCGCCCTGGATCCGGGCCTGGCAACCGGCGACGTGGTCGTACCTTCGCAGGCGGTGGCTCGGGAAGGGGTTGCCCACCTTTACAAAGACGCGGCCGAAGACACCGGAGTCCTCTTCTCCGATCCGGATCTGACCCGCAGGGGAAGGGCTGCTCTAGAGAACAGAGAAGTCAGAACTGCCGACTCTTTGCACCTGACCTGGAGTTCGATCTTCGCTCAGAGCGGCGTAATGGTCGAAGAGTGGCGGGAAGCAGGGTACGGGTCCGTCGACATGGAAGCCGCCACACTCTTCGCCGTAGCAAAACACTTCGGCTTCGCGGCCACCGCTCTGTTGGTCGTGTGGGATCAACTCACCGCCAACCACAGCTTCCTGGATCCCCTTTCGACTGAGGAACAGATCCGCCTCGACGCCGCCAACACCGCTGTTTTCGAAACGGCACTGGAAATTGCGGCCGGCCTCTGAGGGCCGTTTCCTCCTGACCCAGTTATCTAGGTCTTCGCAGGGTGGCGTCTAGGAGAAACCCCAATGGTGCATTGGTTTGTTGTTGGGTCTCTTCTAACTCGACAGTTTTCCGGCATCATGGAAATGTCCCAAGGTGCCGCTACATTAAGACCCCGTGCTATCTGGGCCTGCCGCCTTAATATCCTGCAACCCTTCTTGGATAGTGTCGAGCCGACACGGTATCGAAGCTGTCTCCCCTATCCCCATGTCGGCATTCACGACTGGACTGCAGCCTCTGAAGGGTAGTTGCCCTTCCTCTCTGCTACAGTGGTCGGCCAGGTGCAGGCTGGATCGAGATCACCCCCTAGAACAATGCGGAGGATTAGGGGTAGGACACTGGCACCCCAGGCGCTTCGCCGTCAGCGCTAGCCATCTGCACCGTTGGCGCTGGTCACCAAGTAAGGTGGGGACTTTGGCCACAGTAGGGTTAGAGTGCCTGAGTCCATAGAGATTGCCAACCTTCTGATTCTTGGTTGTTCACAGCGGAAGCTCGCGGTACAGCCAGGGAACACCATTGAAGCAGGTTCCTTGTATGACGGAGTTGCCTTCCGTGTACTCAAGGCTTGGCAGAGGTGCCATCCGAACTTTCCAACCCTCACAGTACTGATTCTATCGGCCAAGTACGGATTGGTTAGCTACAACACACTATTGGCCCATTACAATCTCAAGATGACAGACAGAATAGCTGAGTGCCTTCTACCACAGGTAAGGAACAGACTTGAATCTATCCTTACTCCGCCTAACGATGTTTATGTAGACTTGGGGCAGATATATCTGCAAGCCCTTCCTGATCTAAACGAACTGTGGCCAGGAGCCAATGTCTCATTTGGAAAAGGGCGCATCGGCGAACGGCTGCGGGATTTACGCAAGTGGCTTGACCTGATATCCCTCCGGTACTGTGAGACGTTGGAGGCTTCCGGCAGCCATGTGGAATGAGGAGGGTGGCATAGATTGTCGATAATCTCCGACATTTTCAAACGTTATAGGCAATCCTTGGACCGGTCCCAGGATCGGTATGAAGATCTTTACCGCCGCTACGGCGAGAATGCTCGCCAGTTTTATGATGAATTCTTACATTCACTAATACAATCTTACGCTGGCAGTTTTCGGAATCAAGTGTGGAGAGACAGTCTTCGGCTTAGAATGGAGAGCTTTTTTCCGAGAGGATACGTAGACTTCGCTGCAATTGACGGCAGTTGCTTCAAGGACCAGTTTCAAGACTTTGTTGTGCTCTATGGCGGGGCATACGGCGTCAAAGGCCAAATCTCATTGGAGAGTAACTCTCATAGGGTCCGTTACAGGAAATGGTCCATGGACCAAGATGTCAGTTTGGTTGCCTATGTACCTATTCCCTACGCCGAAGTCGGTGATGTACTTGGCACAGAGGAAGACTTCGCTCTGTCTGAAGAAGACAAGATAAACCTATCTAACAACCATACTCGGCTCATGCAGCTAGCCGAAATATATCTAGCTCATCAGTTGGCCAAATCTTCAACAATTGACCATCCATCTCTAATCCTCATGGATCATTCTCCCTCGAGTGTGCTAATGTCTACTGACACAAACTTTGATGAGATCCGACTCGTGGCTGAGAGAGGGGCGGCTACAGGTCTGTCCCGGGCAGACATCGCCGTGGCCTATAGTCATCCAATCTCACCGAACCTGGGTATTCCATCATCTAAGCAATACCGGCGCTGGAGTTACGTTGTAGGCAAGTTGCACGTTAGCGGACGTAACGAGATGCCAATCCAAGAATTGACAGATGAGTCGGGAGTGTCTATCGAGGAGTGGAGGAGGAGTTTAGGCAGGCGGGATGGAGCAAGGCTATTTGAAATCACCAACAGAACCGTTAAGGCACGTATTGACATCAGAGAATCCTGGGACAAAACGGTACGGTACTACGAGGACGTATGCTACAAGATGTTTAGAGGTGCCGGGGACGCCTCTCATGCGCTTCTTTATCCATTGATATCATCGAACGGGACAAGAGTACGTTGGATGTCACCCAACGACATCTCTTTCCTAATCGCTGTGGGCTTAAGAGCCCTCATTGAGGAGTGTTGGCGACGGGGGATTTCGTTGGTAGGAATCGTCAAGGATTCCTCCAGCCGCTACTTTTCGAGACACTATTATGGAACCCTGAGGCATATGGACGTTTATCCCAATATCCCCGTTAATACCTTACCATGGACGGACAGGACGATGTTGGAGAGCATTGCCTTCTCCACTAACGACCTTGAAGCACCCTGGTGCACCATCGAATTCGACTCTTGCTTCATGACTCTGCATGTGGAACGAGATGACGAAGGGCAACGGCAGGTTGTTGGTATGAGAGGTAGCATCGTAAACCAGGAACGGTTATTTGCACGCTCTTTGGGACAATTCTACCTGAACCGTACCAAGAGCACTCCACTGGCTGGACATGTCATATTTATTGACCGGCTACTCCATCCTCAATGGGACGCGAGGAAGAACCTTCCGGCCATCGTACAGCCTCAGCTGGGTGCGATCACACCTTACGGTGTGAGGGATGGCGAAGAAGTCAACATCGGACAGCAGATCAATATGTTTCTACTCGACACTCTTTGCAAGAATCTCTTTCCAGAAGTAATCGGTTACCCTGATCCCCTTGGAAAAGCGGATTGGGGGGCCAAGAGCATGGCTCGCAAGATCAGGCCTATGATCGCGTCGAGTGCGATCCGTTTCCGAAGCCGTCCGCTTAGTCGACTCTTCCGAACTACGCGAGATGCCGCTAAACGTTAGGAGTTCGTAATGGTTTCTCAAGGTGTCTTTGCAGATGGCCGGGTGGGCCGATTGATGAAAATGGAGGACAATGAGCTCTCCAGGTACGAATTCGAGATCTGGTTCGAATACACCCGACGAACGATGATGGAAGTGCGGGCAGGTTCCATGTTGGCTGTTCGTAATTTCGCCAGCACTGATGACGAAGTCAAGCTTAGTGTCTTGGAGGTTACGAGCCTCAAACCAGTTCATTATGCCCTCGGCGATGACCCGAGGGGATATCCCGGTTTCGTCATGGAAGCCGCCCGTAATGCCTCCCAGGACTGGACAGCCCAGGAAGATGTCTCCGATGAAGATACGACGGTGATTAGATGCACCGCTATCCCAACCAATCTTGAACTGGTGTTGCTAAGTGCTGGAGGGCACCGGTTTAGTCCTGAGAGCAACATACCCATGGTCGGCTCAGAAGCCCTATTGCTACGCCATAACATGATCCAAGAGGTGGTCAACCGGGGCATTGATCCCCAAAGTGAAGATGTAGGCGTGGCTGGCACCTGGGTTTTAGATGCCAGGGTCAATGTATTGCTCAGGGTAGCAGACCTTATCAAAGTCCACTTTGGTATTTTCGGATTCACCGGCGTAGGCAAGTCTAACCTTGTTAGTACCATGATAGCCACAGTCTTCCCTCAGGTGCCCAACAGCAAAGTCGTCCTATTTGACCTAATGGGAGAATATGGCACCTTGCTGATCGACCGTTTGAATACCCTTGAGGACGGATTAATTGTGTGTTTGGGAGAGAGGAGCCTGCCGCAGTATGTCTTTGACTATCTCAATGAGAATCCCCGAGCACCCAACAGACAGCGAGCCGCTCAACGACTTGTTAACTTTTTCTTGCTTCCCAAAGCACTGGTCTCGTACAAAAAACACTTAGTACCCGCTTTCGAAGAGCTATTAGACGCTGGCAAAGTACGGGTATTGACTGACGTTGCAGATGCACATGTCAACGATGTCTGCAACACCGCCAGCGAAAGGAATCCGTGGCGGAATCGCCAAAGAAGAGGTAGGCCTGCCGAGGCCATCAGTCGTATTGTCCGTCAAGTATTCGGTGATTACAATCAAACCAACCCTCCTTTGACTCCAGATTTGGCCACTACTTTGAGGGAAGCCTTAGAAACCGCCCTGGAAGAGAACAATGCATACAGGGATGATTTTGATCCAGCACTCCGTTTTTTGGTGCAGATTGAAAGGGCTCCACAACGGGAACTCAAGTGCGGAATCACCTCTAGGGATCTCTTAGCTATCCTTGACAAGGACGCACCAAGCCTTGTGATAGTCCTTTCACATGACCCGCACGAACTACGCCGGTTCTCCAGGCGTTTAGGCGACGGTGCCTATGAACGGCGCAGAACTAGTGGAAGGATAGAGCCGTTGGTTTCCTTCATATTTGATGAAGCGGATGAATTCATTCCACGAAATACAACAGGGAGCTACAATGACTCTAAAGAAATAGCTGAAACCCTTGCCCGACGCGGCAGAAAATTTGGTTTAGGTTTAGGATTAGCAACTCAGCGCACCCGGTACTTGGACACCAGCATTATGGGCCAACCTCATACTTATTTTGTTAGCAAGCTACCACGTAAAACTGACAGAGATGTCGTGGCGGAAGCCTTCGGAATGTCGGATGAAATGCTACGCCAGACATTCACCTTTCAAACGGGCAACTGGCTCGTGGTGAGTCATGATGCCACCGGCCTACAAGCTGTACCACTTCCAATCCAGTCTGAGAATGCTAATGACCGCATTATTGGCTATTTGAACACCCTCGCTCGGCCAGGCCCGCCTGAATGATACCTTTCTTTGTCGTTGACCGGCCCATCTCCCTGGACATCGTGAAGGGCTATTGGTCTTTCCAGACTACAGTGGCCTACGGCTTGCTTTCAAATGCATTGACGACGCAACGCTTTCGCAAACTGTTGGCTCGCTACCCCTGTGCCGATGGCGGTAGGTGCCTAACCTGTGGAATCTCGGAAGCTCCTGCAGAAATGTGCGATGTTGGAATTGAATTGCGAAGCCACGTGACCGTCTTTGGCGATTCTGGTATCTTCGCTGGCAAAGCGCGCCTTACGTACGAAACACTGTACAACAGGTATGACGAAATGAATGCCGATTACGGCGCGGTGGTAGACTTTTTAGCTGATCCAACCCGCACAGTGGCCAGTGCTGTAGCTGCGGTTGAGATATACAACCAGATGCAGCCTAGGTTCAAGCTTGTCTTGGTTGCTCAGGGCAACACGGTAGCAGAATATCTGGCCTGTTACCAAGAGCTCCGTAACATCGGGGACTTCCCGATTGCTATAGGGGGCATGCTTCGAAGGAGAGCAAATACGGCGAGATATGTTGCGCTCGCTAAATCCGACCTACTGGAGGCGGTACTCACTAAGATTCGATCCCAATTCGATCCCGATTGGTTGTTCGTCTTCGGTGCATATCACCCCAGCAGGCACACAATGCTGGCTGAGTTGGGAGTCACAGGCTCAGATTACAAAGGTTGGATCTTTAACTACGAGCACCGGCGAGATATGCTTTCAAGAGTGCTCTCTCCAATTAAGGCAGCAGATGTGGGATTAGCAAATGATGCTCTCACAGCGCTCCTCAATAGGCGCGAATCCGTGATGCGCCAACTGCACCGACTCAGCAAAGCCCTTAGAGGCAAGCCAGAACCTACAGCACTGGCACTGTCAAAGGCGAAAAGGAAAGAGACCATACAACTTATTAATCGAATCGATAAGAACATCCTAGCTGCGATGAGCCAAATGCCGGTTGACGCAACAGTTGATCGCAAAGGCTGGAACTCGGCTCTCCGTGTTTTAAAAGCTAGTGATCGGGAGATCAGGTTCCAAGGTGTCCATGACTATTTTGAGCATCGAGTGTTACCGAATATATGTGCGGATAACGGTGTCACTGATACCATTGGCACAGTGGAGACGATACAGGAGCTTTCGGACGTTGACGTTCCTGGGGGCGGTTACTGAGGAATCTAGGCAGGGTCGACCTTACCACTTGTGATAGAAGTCGCAGTGAACGGGATCATCGGAACTCAGCGAGGCAATACTGGTCGCACAGGGACTCTAGCTGGGCTGCCGGCGTGCAGCAGCGCTCGGACCCGAGTTTGGCAGGTCAGGGGGTTTGGTGGGAGGTGATTGGTGTGTTGACCTGGGGTTTTGTGTTGTGAGGGGCTGGTTCTGTAGCGTTTTGTAGGGGCGACAGTTTGTTGGTGGAATGGGGTGGGGGTGCTAGTATTCGGGGGTATGTTCGTTAAGACCACCCGCCGTAGAAGGGGCGACAAGGTGTATGAGTACCTGTCGCTGGTGGAATCGGTACGGAAAGGAACGAAAACCGGTCACCGGACCCTGCTGCGCCTGGGAGAAGTCACCGCGTTGCGCGAAACCGGGCAACTGGGACGCATCATCGCGGCGTTGGAACGGCACCTGCACAAAGAACGCGTCGATATCGACGCGTTGGCGGCCGAACAGACACCGGCGGTGGGAGGAGTAGCAGCCGCCGCAGCGGTGTGGGAACAGCTGGGTCTGGACGGGTTCTTCACCCATATAGGCACCAGACGGGGTGCTGGGGCTTTGGAGGACGCGTGTTTTGCGATGGTCGCCAACCGACTGGTGGATCCCTGTTCGAAACGTCGCCTTCCCGAATGGACAACCGATGACGTGGTCATGCCCCCCGGGTGGTCGCCGCCGTCTCTTGACCAGTATTACCGTGCCCTGGACACGGTTGCCGATGTCAAAGCCGAGACCGAGGAGTTTCTGTATCGGCGGTTGTGCGATTTGACCAACCTCAACCTACGGCTGGTGTGCTATGACCTGACCTCCACCTATTGGGAAGGGTCCACCCGACCCTCCGAGGGGTTTCCGTCGCGGGTGTTCGGGTACTCGCGGGACCATCGCTCGGACCGACCCCAGATAGTGATCGGTCTGTTATGCACAACCGATGGGATTCCCATAGCCCATCACGTGTTCCCGGGAAACACCAACGACGCGTCCACCCTGACGGACGTGTTGGACGACCTGGAGAAGCGGTTCGCGGTGGGAAGGATCTGTGTGGTAGCAGACCGGGGGAGCCTGTATACATGTCTGTGTGAGGTTGGGTTCTCTGATTTGTTTGGCTGGTGTGAGAGCCCGGCCTGAGAGGAGATGATGTATGACTGAACATGTGATGACGGAGCCGGCTGGTGTGGTGTCCGACGAGCTGGTGGAGGCTGTGGTGTCGGACGCTGCGGCGGGTGGTGTGGACCTTTTGGGTCCTGACGGTGTGTTGGCCGAGTTGACCAAGCGGGTGCTGGAACGGGCTCTTTCTGAGGAGTTGACTGATCATTTGGGCTATGAGCATGGTGACCCGATGGGCCATGGGACGGGCAACAGCCGGAACGGGACCACTCCGAAACAGGTCCTGACCGAGATCGGCGCGGTGGACCTGGACGTGCCCCGTGACCGCAACGCTACGTTCGAACCCAGGATCGTTCCCAAGGGCGCCCGGCGTCTGGAGGGCTTCAACGCCAACATCGTGGCGTTGTACGCCCGGGGTCTGTCCACCCGTGACATCCGCTCGGAGTTGGCTCGCATGTACGGCGTGGATGTGTCGCCGGCGTTGGTGTCCAAGGTCACCGACGGGATCGTCGAGGAGCTCACCGAGTGGCAGAACCGGCCCCTTGACCGGTGCTATCCCCTCTTGTACATAGACGCCATGGTGATCAAGGTCCGTACCGACGGTACTGTCATCAACCGCCCAGCGTACGTGGTGGTCGGTGTCGATGTGGACGGTCGCAAACACGTCCTCGGGGTGTGGCTCGGCGACGGCGGAGAAGGCGCCAAATACTGGCTGTCGGTGCTGACCGAGATCCGCCACCGAGGCCTCGAGGACGTGCTGATCGTGTGCTGTGACGGCCTGAAAGGCCTCCCGGACGCGATCGAGGCCACCTGGCCTCAGGCGCTGGTCCAGACCTGTGTCATCCACCTGATACGGGCCTCTATGCGGCTGTGCAGCTGGAAAGACCGCAAAATGATCGCCAAGGGGCTTCGGGTCGTGTACACGGCGGTGAACGCCGAGGCGGCCGCCCAGGCGCTGGACGAACTCGACGACCAGTGGGGAAACCGCTACCCGGGGATGATACGCGTATGGCGACGCGCCTGGGAAGAGTTCACCCCGTTCCTGCGGTTCCCTCCCGAGCTTCGCCGGGTCGTGTACACCACCAACCTGGTGGAAAGCGTTCACTACCAGCTGCGGAAAGTCACCAAAACCAGGGGCCATTTCCCCACCGACCAATCCGCTCTGAAACTGCTGCGCCTGGCGGCTCGGAACATCGCCAACAAGAGAGGAGGCAACCTCGGAACCCGCACCCACGGCTGGAAAACAGCCCTAAACCAACTCGAAATCCACTTCCCAAACCGAATGAACCTAACCCAATAAAACCCATGAACCCAACCCCTCACACAGACAATTTGACAGGCCCGACCGGGGTCTCATATCTGGCGCCAATCTGGAAACGGTCACCCAAGCCGGGTTCGATCATCTGTTGGCCACCAGACTCCGCCGCGACAAGGTCACCGCCGAAGCGTTGACCGCGTTAGACCGGGACACGGTATGGGTCGAGTTGCCCCAACCCGGTACCAGAGCCACAGATATCACCCTCGAAGATAGGACCCGCACCGTGGTGGTCGAATCCGATAATCGTGCTCGGCGGGACACCCAACGCACCGCCCAGATCATCCAGGCAGCCGAAACCCGGCTGCTGGCGTTGGAACACCGCGTCCGCTCGGGCAGACTGAAAGACCCCGCCAAGATCGGAAGAGCCGCCCAACGAATCCTCGGGACAGGACGGGCAGGGCGGTTGTTCGACCTGGAGATCGGCCCGGGTCGGTTCGTGTACCACTACAACGAAGACAACCAGGCTTATGAGAAGCTGCTGGCGGGTCGTTACGTGCTCACCACCAGTCTCACCCGCTCACAAGCCGACACCGCCGAGGTCGTGGCCGCCTATCGGCAGTTGCAAACAATCGAGACCAGGTTCCGGGTGCTCAAAGACTTCCTACGACTACGACCGGTACGACACTGGACCGAACAACGAGTCCGCGGACACGTCGCCATCTGCGTCTACGCAGCTCTCATGGAAACGCTCATCAGCCGCGCTCTCACCACAGCCGACATCCCAGATCCCGACCTCGAACACCAACACCTCACCGCCGCACGGGCACTCAGGCTGCTCAACCGCATCCACCGCGTGACCCTGACCACCAACAACCACCAGATCACACTCACCACCCGACGCACCCCCCTACAAACCCGGACCCTCACCGCTATCGGAGTCAACACCCGCACCTGGGACAAAGCCACCATCACCCAACCCTGACAGACCCCACCAACCGCTCCAAACACCCCAATGTAGTGGAAACACCCCTTTCGCGTATACCCCCTGACCAGGGGAAACACAAAACCACCCGCCAAACTCGGGTCGGACGCTGTCGAACCCGAAGGTTGCTCGACTCGTCCGGTTGATCAGATTCTTCGACTCTCTTCAGGTGGGTCGCAGGTCACGCTCATGTGATGGCATTTGAAGATCTGTGTGGCACACCGAGAATGCGCCCGGGCCAGTTCACGCCCGCCCTGTGGCGTGGTTATCTGGCTGGCCGTTTGGAATTTGTCTCGTACAGCGTTTGGGTTATTGGCCCCAGAAACCTCTCCTCGTTTAAGAGTTGCAGTAGTTTTCTTGCTTCACCCATGTCATCTGGAAAGATGATTCTCCCGTTGGAAACAACGACGTCAACAGAATAGGCTGGGCCTCGTGACGCTATGTCTTCAACCGAGTAACTGTCCAATATGTCCGAATCTCGCAACATAGCAAATCGTCGGTTGAACCATTGGTTAGAGTGCTCAATCACCCGTTCAGCATTCACAGCCATAAGTCGCTCGTGACTCAGCACTGTCATAATGTCTTCAGCGGAGGCTTCCTTGTAATAATCGACGAGAGGCAGAAAGGTATTAACATTCCGATAGCTGCGGAAGAATAGTTCACAGGTGTTTCGATGATACGCGGCATTTAGCCGACGATCTAGTGCAAGGCCTGGTTCCTTAGAAATGTCGTACGTGTTGCCGGAGAGAAACAAAAACCCACCTGGCTCCAGTTTCCGAGACGGTGTTACCCGTTGGAAAAGCAACAGCTGCCTGTCCTCACGGTCCCCCACTGACGCCACTAGTCCCCTCAAACTCAAAGCACTTATATGCTTGGGGTCCAACTCAACCATAGAATCCGGGAGGTCCTCCAGGCCGCTCCGTATCCAATCGGGTAGGACCAATCCAGCGGCTACAAAGATCTCATTGGCATCCAGCTTGTAGCCAGCATTGAAATCCAACACCTCTTTACCAGCGACTAAATCATGATATTGGGCTAACCATACCTCTGTCAAATGCTCCTGAGCCGCCCGGCTAAGGGCAATGTGCAATAACTGCGGTCGCCCTTTCTGCATGTTAATGGCTAGTAGGCGAAGGCTACTCATTGTCAGCTCCTACGTGCAAGTAGACATCTCGAGCCAGTCTAACGATAGTGACGCATCCGATAGGTCTGGCAACGTCGGTAATCAGCAAAACTGGACTCCCATCCCTCGTAGTAGCAAAGCAGCGTTCGCGAAAGACCCACATGACCGGGTTGAAATAAAATGAATCCGTTCTAGCGATGGCCAACAGAATAATCGATATGACAACTATGCTCGTTACAGGATGATCGAGAAAGGTAGGATCCTCTAACCTTATGACTGGCAGCAGATAGATGAACAAGTAAGATACAACTGCCTGATCCTTGCGTTCCAGGAAGTCAATCTTATAGCGAAATCTCTGTGCTTTGCGTTTGACATAAGTCATTATACACCAATAGAGGAGGATCAATACCACCGCTGTGCCTACCCAAGGCACTCCGCTTGTCCAGCACCGGGTGTCCTCCCATGTCTTGACGGCAATTACAAGAAGCAGTGGCATTAAGGAAGTCGCCGACAACAGGAACTTAGCAAGAAAGTTCAACACAATCCCCCTTCTTGATGGTAGCGACGGTCACCCGGGAAAACACCCCTGCAGCCGGGTGGCGAAACGGTCGGCAAGGACACTGTCAAGTCGATTCCCCCCTACGTCACGGTTTGAACCAGTCGCGGCGCTTGACTGCTAGTTTGCATGGCAAGAATAACGATACATCATGCCGCAGTTTCACACGGTCATAGAGCCAGACTGCTACCGGGCCGCGGCTTGGTGGTAGACCAGTTCAAACACGGTGTCCGACAGCCATCTCTTGAAGCTTTCGTTGTCGGCGAAGTGGCGGAAGAGTTGCATGTCGTCGGTGATCACGTCGTTCATTACCCGTTGGAGGGCTTTGTCGCTCTCGATGCGGGCGTTCTCAGGATCCGCTTGGTGGCGGGCGTTGCGGAAAGCCTCGTCCGCGGCCACCCGTGCGGGGATGGTCTCGGTGATCAGCTTTGTGACGTGGTCTTCGTCTTTCCACTCTATGTTGCCGAAGAGATCGTTGAAGGCTTGGATGATGTTGGAGAGCCGATCGACAAGGGTTTCGGGGCGACCCCCGGGGTCTCCGATGGGAACCGGGTCGATCTCCCCGTCTTCGTCGGAGAGCATGATCTTCTGCATGGCCTTCTTCTCAACTCGGTAGCTGTCCATGTCGATAGCATCGAGAATCCCCTGAGACAGGTCCTCTTCTTTGGGAGCCGGGAGTTTCGGAGTCAGGAAGGTCAGGAAGATGGAGAGTTCTTCCCACTCGGCATGCCCGTACGGGAGGATGGAGGCTAAGAACCCGTAGGTGCGTAGAAAGCTCTTGGCCCGGCTCTTGAACGCCACCTGGTCATCCTCGCCCAGATCATCCAGGTACGCCTGTACGCACTTGTCGAGAATGGGATGGAGGCGATCTACGTCAGCCCCGTCCAGGTACAGCTTCACCAACTGTTCCACCTGATCGGTGGAGTAGACCTGAGCCTGAGCAAGATCGGTTACCAGGTCGTGGAGCTTGTTCGGATCCGTTTCATCAGCCAAGACAGTGGTGCGGTAATAGGGATCGAAGGCTTCCCGGATGGTCTCGATGTCGTTGAGGAAGTCGAGCACGAAGACATCGTGTTTGCGGGGATGAGAACGGTTCAGACGAGAGAGAGTCTGCACCGCTCTGACGCCAAACAGGGTCTTGTCCACATACATTGTGTGCAACAAGGGTTCGTCGTACCCGGTTTGGAACTTGTCGGCGCACACCAAGAATCGGTAAGGATCCTCCCGGATCTGTTTAGCGATCTTCGCAGAGGGGAACCCGTTAAGAGACGCCTCGGTGACCTTGGTCCCTCCCCAGTCGTGCTCACCCGAGAACGCCACTATGGCCCGATAGGGACTCCCCCGCTGCTCCAGGTGATCCTTTATGTGGTGGTAGTACTGGATGGCCCTCTGGACACCGTTGGTGACCACCATCGCCCGGGCCTGGCCACCTATCTTATGTTGCGTCATCACCTGGGAATGGAAGTGGTCCACCATGATTTCGGCCTTGAGATCGATCGCGTAGTCGTGTCCTTCAACGAAGCGGCGCAACTTCTTCTGTGCCTTCCGTTTGTCGAACTCTGGATCTTCTTCCACGGTTTTGGCCAGCTTATAATAACTATGGACCGGGGTGTAGTGGGCCAGCACGTCCAGGATGAACCCCTCTTCGATGGCTTGTTTCATGCTGTAATGGTGGAAGGGCCGGTGCTTTACCGTCCCATCGGGCTGGGGACAGGGATCTCCGAAGATCTCCAGCGTCTTGTTCTTGGGGGTGGCGGTGAAGGCGAAATAGCTGGCGTTGGGCAGTAGCTTCCGCGACTCCATCAGCCGGTTGATCTGGTCCTCATAGGTTTCGTCCTCTTTGACTTCGCCAGCTTCGGAAAGCGCCTGGGACATGGCTGCGCTGGTGCGTCCCCCTTGGCTGGAATGAGCCTCGTCAATGATGATGGCGAAGGTCCGAGAACGCTGGGAGTCGCCGATCTCGGCCAGGATGAACGGGAACTTCTGAATGGTGGAAATAATGATCTTCTTGCCCTGCTCGATGAACCGCCGCAGGTCACCCGAGCGGTCGGCGTGTCCGACGGTGGCGCTCACTTGCGCATATCGGCGAATCGTCTCTGTAATTTGGCGATCAAGAATGATCCGATCTGTGACCACGATGATCGAGTCGAAGACCGGCCGGTCGTTTCTGGTGAGCCCGATCAGTTGATGCGCCACCCAGGCGATAGAGAGACTCTTGCCGCTCCCCGCCGAGTGCTGGATCAGGTAACGTTTGCCCGCTCCGTGGCCGGCGGCATCCGCCAACAGCCTGCGCACCACGTCTAGTTGGTGATACCGCGGCCAGATCTGTCGCTGCTGACTCCCTTTCCCGATCAGCTGTGCGTAGTTCTCAATGATGTTGGTCAGGCTTGCGCGGGACAGCACCTCTCGCCACAGGTAGTCGACAGCCAATCCATGAGGATTGGGAGGATTGCCAGCCCCGTCGCCCCGGCCCCGATTGAATGGCAGGAATACCGAGGCCTTTCCCCGAAGGTGGGTGCAAAAGAAGACTTGCGTTTCGTCCACCGCAAAGTGCGCCAAACACCGAGCGCGTGAGAAGAGCTTCTCACGCGGGTTGCGGTCCCGGCGGTATTGGTGAATGGCATCACTCACGGTTTGTTTGGTGAGATTGTTCTTTAACTCGAACGTGAGCACCGGAAGTCCATTGATGAACAGCGCCAGATCCAATGACCGCTGAGTCTCGTCCTGGCTGTAGCGAAGCTGCCGGATGACCGTGAACCGATTCTGCTCGAACCGGACCTTGGCCTTCTCGTTGTCAGGTGAGGGGGTTCCATAAAACAGGTCCAGATGGTGAGGACCATGCTTCACACCGTTTCGCAGTACGTCGATTGTCCCTCGCTTGGTGATTTCTCCTTCTAGCCGTGCCATGAACTTGCGCCGGACCGGGGTGTCTTTTCCAAGCTGAAGGGCTTTGGCCGCTGCTGGCTGGGTGAATCGGAGGAAGTCCGTGAGTTGGGCAAGGTCAAGACAATGCGCACGGTCGTAATCACTATGGTCGCCGGCTGTCCACCCTACGCCTCCGTGACCCATGTAAGGCTGCGACCCCGGCCTGGGAGGGTCGCAAGGATGGCCAGCCAGAATCGTGCAAATCAGCCTTTCTAGACCCTTTTCGGAGGTGTCAGTAGTCATGGCACCGGTTCCGCAGGTGAGGCGTTACGACTCCTCTTTCGCCCTCCGACATCGTCAGACTCATCTGCGGCACCCTGAGGATTCACTTTCTCCAAGCGGGCTAAAGCGCCCCGTACATCAATCTTACCAGTGACTACATCAGCTATAAGTCGCGCACGGTACTCACTTAGAAGTGAGACTTCCCTCCCGGTCTGCACAATGGCCTTTTTCAAGCTTCCAGTTCTATCTGCTTTGTACGAGATGATCCTTTCTTGCTCTACAAGCGGTGGAACAGCTATAGCAATACTCATTAAGCGTTCTCGGGTTAGTTTGGGTTGAGCGGCTCCTGAAATCCACGGCAGGTAGCTCAGCCCCTCCATGACATCAGCCAGGTACTGCAAATGGCCACGTCGCGGTTTGAGAATGTGTGCATGATTGTTGACCCAAAACTTACCTCTGGCAACGATGGCTAATGGCGAATTCCGCAATATAAGATTAGCACCATCCTCTGCGATGAGCAGCAAGTCGTCGTCGAACAAGTAGCCGTCCACCTTATCAATCACCCCAGAGGCCCCGTAGTAGTCGTATGTCCGTTGGGTCATCTTTCCTCTGTCGGTGCTGTTAAGTGGAATCCGACGGTGATTCAAACATTCAAACTCCGCCTTCACTCGAGACACATCCCAATGTGCCGGGATCCTTCCTATCCACTCCACACCCGAATCCTTGTAGACTGGATAAGGCAAACCAGTGCCGACATCAATACGGCCCGTGATGGCCTCAGAGATGAATGCTGTTTGCAACTCCTCCAACAGCTCCACTAGCTTTTTCTTAGCGTCGATTAACCGGTTGATCCGCTGATCGACATAATCAAGAAAGCGCACCACTGCTCTTTGCTCAGGAAGCGGCGGCACTACAACATGGACTGAGCGGAAATCAGGTCGCGTGAGAATCAGTCTTGTCGTACCCTTAGCAGCGGCTGAGAACTGATTGAGGACAGGTCCATTGTTACACAAATACTTCCTAAACTCCAGATAGATCAAAGACTCGGGTCGGAACCGAATCACATGATAGCTGTAAACAGTATTATCAATGTCCTCGTTGCAAACCGCCGATATGCCGATGTCATTCGCGGTCTCTGAGCTTGGAGTGAACAACATATCACCACACTTAACCGCGTGGACCTCGCGTTGGCCCGTAGAACAACTGACGACTTGATAGTCCCGAGACGCATCCAACTGTCGAGAGACATTATTGTAGACATCAAGATAGTTAACCATTTTCACCAATGGTTGACCCCTAACAATCTCTTTGTCAATCCCGCTGGCGGAAAATCGTCCCAGACTTCCTAACCGGCGGACCTGCCAATGCCGCGGCACAGGTCCTATGGACTCCACACCAGAGGACCTGTAGGCAGGATAGGGGCCTGTTGCAATCCTAGGTGTCCCGGTTCCTGTGTCATCCATTGTAGTCAAAGGTTAGAATGTCATCAAGAAGGCTCGTTGTCTCTTGCGCTATTGCTATAATATCACTCTGGATGGCCTCCAGTCTTCGCGTAGGTGTGGGCTTGTAGAAATGGCGGGTAAAGCTGATGTCGTAACCGACCCTCACCGTCACAGGCCGGTACCAAGCATCTGAAGCATAGGGCAAGACTTCTCTGCGAATAAACGAATCAATCCCTCCTTGCTCTGTAAGCGGGACTTGCTCGGTTTCTCGCAGGGTCGTGTCAGGTTCGTATTCAACGACCGCCTGGCGACCTCCGATCATGCGCTCGAACCGTCCTCGTAATGGATCAGGTGTTGTTCCCCGCTTGTGGATTCTCCTAATCACCGGCGGAGCTTCATGGTTTGGATGGTTCTCATCTTTGAGTTTCTTGATTTCGGCCGCCTTGTAAACGCGGTCTGGGTCTATGCCTCCAATGCGTAGCGGTCTTTCCACCGTCACCTTCCAATATCCGAAGTCGGCGTTGTCGAATATCTTGCTCTGTTCGGTTTCCTTGAAATCCAAGAAGGCCTCGCAGATACGGTTGATGTTCTCCTCCGATAACTCGCAGTTCTTTTGACCCAGGGTCTTGCGCAGCGGCTGGAACCAACTGGTGGCGTCGATCAACTGGACCTTGCCTCGGCGACGAGGGGGTTTGCGATTGGTGAGCACCCAGATGTAGGTGGCGATACCGGTGTTGTAGAACATGTTGAGCGGAAGCGCCACGATTGCCTCCAGCCAGTCGTTTTCGATGATCCACCTCCGGATGTTGCTTTCGCCCTGGCCGGCGTTGCCGGTGAACAAAGAACTACCGTTGTGGACCTCGGCGATGCGGCTTCCCAGAGGGGTTTCCTGCTTCATCTTCGAGACCATATTGGCCAGAAACAGCATCTGACCGTCGCTGGACCGGGTGACCAGGGAGAACTCGGAGTTGCCATCATGCTCCACCACGAAACGCGGGTCCCGCATCCCCTTCTTCCCACCCATCCGCTGCAGGTCGGTCTTCCAACTCTTGCCGTACGGAGGATTGGAAAGCATAAAGTCAAACGACCAAGTGGGAAAGGCGTCGTTGGAAAGGGTGGAATACTCGGACCCTCCCACTATGTTGTCAGCTGCCTCGCCCTCCCCCTTCAACATCAAATCTGCCTTGCAGATGGCGTACGTCTCGGGGTTGATTTCCTGCCCGTACAGATGGATGGAAACCTGCCTGCCGAGTTCGGCGGCCAACTGTGCAAGAGTCTCCTCGGCCACGGTCAACATCCCACCCGTGCCGCAGGCACCGTCATAGACCAGGTAGGTCCCCGAGGTGATCTGGGAGGCGATGGGAAGAAACACCAGCTTAGCCATGAGCCGAACAGCATCTCTCGGAGTCCAGTGTTCGCCGGCTTCCTCGTTGTTCTCCTCGTTAAAGCGCCGTACCAACTCCTCGAAGATCGTTCCCATACCGTGGTTGTCGAGACCCGGCAACCTCACCGAGCCATCCGGGTTCCTCACCGGATACGGACTCAGGTTGACCTCTGGAGAGGTGATCTTCTCGATCAGCGTTCCCAGAGCATCGGCCTTGGAAAGCCTGGGAATCTGGTTGCGGAACTCGAAATTCTCAAGAATCTCCTGAACGTTTGGGGAGAACCCGTCCAGGTACGCTTCAAAGTCGGCTCTCAGTTGCTGCTGACTGGCCCGGGCCCTCAGATCCCGCAACGTGAACTTGGATGTGTTGTAGAAGGCGTGGCCGGAAGCCTGTCGCAACGCGCCATCCTGTTCGATCACTCCCGCCTCGTCGAGTCTCTCCCTCATGTCCAGCACAGCCTGCTTGGTGTCCTCCAACACCGTGTCCAGCCGCCGGAGCACAGTCACCGGGAGTATCACATCCCGATACTTACCTCGGACATAGATGTCCCGCAGGACATCGTCAGCGATGCCCCAGATGTAGTTGGTAATCCAATTAAGATTGCCGCTCTGCATCACTATCTCTGTTAGCCGGAGGGGTGGCGGGCAAGTTGGGAGCTAATCCGACCACCCATGAGGCTACACCAACGGGTGTGACAGCCGACCGTGCCCATAAATGAAATCCTCGACAGTGTCGGGAACGGGGTTGGGAGGCACTCGATTTGGACCAACACGACGCTCTCCGGTCCTTGGGTCACGCTTCCATGCCCGACGTAGCAATGCGCCGCACAGCGGCTGGGTTACAGAGAGTGGTCCGCAACTCGGCCCCCGCGTACGGAAAAACGTCGAATGATCCATACCCATCCGACATGCCGCCCCGACCTTCCCCACTCTCGTGCTAGTGCATACATCCCTACCCATCAACAGGTATTTTCCCCAGGAGGTGGGTACCCTCAGTGATCAGGTCTGGGCACTTCCAATGATCGCCTGCACAGAAACTGGACAGCCTAGGTGCGCGTTCCTCAGAGAGACTGCGGCTACCCCGTTACGCTTAGCCAAGACGGTCCCTCAACCTAAGCAGATGGGTATTCTGAGAGTCGATCTCCAGCCCTTGGCTGACACAGTCTCGGGCGTTCTTCCTCTCGTCTAGGTATAGGTAAAGCCATGCGAGCCGCGAAAAGTCAGTTCCGTTCATATTGTGGCGTTGGGCATTCATCATGTGGGCCAGTTGGTTCGCCATGAGTCGCTTCTCGTCCCATCCGACTTTCATAGTGCCCTTTAGCTGCCGACTCAAGCAACCGGCTGCATTCGCTATGTCCTCAAGCTCCGCATCCGGTAACTTGGCAAGTCGGTACAGTGCATTCATTTCACGATCCGGGTTTTTGAGGTCCCTGGCCGCAGCCGCTAGTTGTCTCCACGCGTCGGCATCACTTGGGGCTTCTTGTAGGTAACGCTCCACAGCGTCTAATGCGTCAGTCGGACTGCCCAACTGCGGCGTTTCAAAACGAAGCCGGGCGATCTTGAGCCAGGCACGTGGATACCCGGTTGCGATGTATTCGAGTACGTCCATGTACTCAGATACATCCTTTTCCTGCGCCGCCAGCCTTGCTACGTTGTGAACGACTTGATCGACTCGCCGGTCGAAACCACTCTTCACATCACTCGCCCGGACCGTTCCCAAAGTCTGCAACATCGCGGTGTCTACATCAATCACGGGCTTCATAGGACTGACCCTCAGTTTTTTTCTTCCAAAAACCCTGGCTGCCTCCGGCACCCTTAGGAAGGACACACCCGAAGTCGCCCGAATCACCTCCACCAATGAGTAACGCTCGAGGGCATTAATGGCGTTAGAGGCATCAATGTATTCTCTATGGGGTCGCACTAGTGCAGCTTCCAGTTCCAACTGTGGCACCAGAGAACGCCAGTTGCACAACGTCAAGAAGACGTGTTGGGCACCCGGAGGCAGCGTTGCATAGGACCTCTCAAACAAAGCATCGAGCATCCGATCCTTTGTGGCAAGGATTCGACGTACATTACCTGCCTCTCTATCATTAGCCACTTCACCAAGCATCACCTTAACGAGGTAAGGATGGCCTCCAGTTTCCTCATACAGTTGATCTAAATAAGCGCTCTTGACCAGCGGTGTTATACCAAGCCGTATCGCAAGCGCATGTGCCAACATATCGAACTCAGGTCGCGTCATGCCAGCAACTTCCACTGGATAGTCGGCCTTGAATTCATGGTGGCGGCCCGTTATTAGAATCTTGTTGGGTAGTCGGACATGAGTGTCGAGGGTGTGATAGAGTTCAATCGGGCTTTGCACAGTCTCAAAATTGTCAACAACAAACAATATGGGTCCAGCCTTCGTTCTGCAGGACAGCGCGCGAGCAAAGAAGCCCTCTGGCGGTAAGTCTTCTCCGCCAACACCATAAGGTGTAAGTAGCGTTTGTAGCTCTTTGGCTATTTCCTCAAACGTAAGCACCTGTGGTCTAACATCTTTCGGTCCCTCCTCTAGGAGATCAATGTCCCGAGCACTGAACCAGATGACAAATTCGTACGCACCCTTATCGCAGAGATCTCGAAGAACCTTTAGTGCAAGGGATGTCTTGCCAATGCCCCCTCGGCCGACAAGGCTCACAACGGGATGACGCTCATCGGTTAGCACCGCTCCTAGTTCCTGTTCTAGCTGACTACGTACAACATACTCGCTTGGTTGTGGAGGCAAATTGGTGAAGGTCTCACCAAACACCTCCAAATCCGGATGTCCCTGGGTTTCACTAGTCGGTAGTTGAGCGACAGCGTTTAGATAATTACTACCGTCTATTCTTTGGCGATTGTCCGTGATATAGGAGAGAACCTCGTAGGTTACGTGCTCATTGGTAGATCGAAAGGAACCATTGGCCACCTGGACATCGCTAAGATCTATATCTGCTGTACAGAGAGGGGTATAACACAGTCCGTTAAAACTGTAGTAGACTCCGTCGTCGTAGCTATAGGTTCTTGTACGTTTCAAGTCTTCCAGGCTGGCGTCAATCGCCGTTAGTGAAACAACCCGATATTTACCCGACATATTGCGGCGGATGACAGCACATGGAATCCTCAAAGCTGTCAGTTTGTTTGTCACTAGGCGAAGGGACATAGAAAGGGGTTCCACTGCCTCCGCACACGTTCCTGGCAATGGCGATCCGTGACCCCTAGTTCGATTCCTTAGCCAAACAAAGGTTGTAAACCACCATCGCATGGACACGTTCGGTGGAACCCTAGGTGACCCGCTGTCTATCCCGCGACAAGCTCGATCCAAGAGTGCGATGGCCTCTCTCTGCCAAGATGGGTTATTCCGGCTTGTGTTCTGTGTTATCTGTCGCGCGTGCGGTTGCGCCTCTCTTCTCATCATCGTGCTTGGCGGTCCAGTAAAAGCACTCTGCATGTTGGTAACCCAGTCCCCTAAGCCGTCCGCTCGCAGGATATTGCGCTCTAGTGTGTATCGATCACCTTCGCGATCATCGATAGACGCTACCATCGCACTGACAACCAGCTTTGTAAGGAGTTCGCCGAGATTAAGAAGGTCATAGAAATAGGCCATATCAGACTCGTTTGCTGTGACGTCTACTCGTTCCCACATCCGGCGTAGTGGGAGCATCACCGTCGGCTCAGTGATCATTCATCTAACTCCATTGATTTCTCCACCCTAATCGGGACTCGCATACCTCAGCAGACATTCTACACATGTGTCACATCGACATCAGAACACCCTGCGCCCAGGAGGGTCTTTAATGGCCAAGTGTCATTGGCTGGAAGTTCCTACTCGGAACCGTTAGTGGATGATCCAGGTTATGTCAAGAACTCTACAACCGATGAATTCCGGGAAGCTTCACAGGGTGGGAGGCGACGGCCAGCGACCCGCCAAGCGGGGCGGATTGACCGCACAGATCGTCGAGTCCGCTCCTAAGGCAGGAAAGGCCAGCCTCCCCGCTCGGTATTCCCTGACGATTGTCGGGTTGAGCGGATAGAAGAGGCTGGTGAAGTTGCGCATAGTGATTCACTCCTGAACCCGGATGTCCTAGTTCTCGGTGTCGAAGTAGAACGAGTTTTGGCAAGCGGGAGTACCCGCAGTTCCACATCCCAGTTTCCGACGGTCCTAGAGCGCGCACGAGGCGAAGGCGTAAAACGGGGATGTTCAGGTTCTCTTGAGGAGTGGAGGACCCAGATGAGGGCAGGGACTCCCGGGAGTCGGATCGGCTAGGCGGTCGGGTCGACCAGGCGTCCTATGAACAGCAGTGCGCCGGTTTCGGGGTGGACGATGGCCCAGAGGAAGGGGCGGTCGGCGACCACCGTGAGGTCGGCTTGTGGGCCTGCTGACTCGTTGAAAGCCATGGCGGTGGCTGCGGCTGCTTCGGTGCCTTTCTCGTCGACGATCACCTTGGCGCCGTGGAGGGCGGCGGTGATGAAGATACCCGGGGCGATGCCGTCGAAAGGCGCTCCGGCGCAGAGTCCCTGAGGGCAGAGCCACTCGAACAGGTCGGTGGGTGGCAGGGTCTGTTCCCACTTGGGCATGGTGAGATTGACATAGCCCTGTTGGGCGATGACTCCCAGTCCTGCCAGGTCCCCTGAATCGAGCGATTCCTCGACCGCGGCCAATCCGTCGGCGTCGTGGGGCACGATCAGCCACATGGCCAACCGGCCGCCCTGGTAGGGAAGCTCAACCGCGTCGGCGCCGTCGAGTCGGACAAAGCGCCGATGCACCGGTTCGCGGTCGCTCATGAACGGCACCGTCACCACGCGGCGGTCGCCGGTGGTGAACGGTCCGTCGGCTGTCCATTCGGAGAGGAACGGATCCAACCAGTCGGCCTTCAGGTACACCGTGTTCACCAGGACCAGTTCCTGGTCTTGGACGACCTCCTCGGTGACGATCGTGGGAATGAGTTCCCGAGTGGCGTCCGATATCCAACCGTTGATGGCCTCGGCCGCCCTAGCGCCATCCTCGAGGTCGACCGGGTGGATCGCCGCTCCGTAATGTGATGCGGCGGTCTCCAAGAACGCGGGCAACGGAGAGAACTCGTCGTCGGGAAAGAGACGGTTGGCCACCTCCAAGGTGGTCGGTTCCACCGAGGCCTCCGCCAGCATCAGATCGACCGCATTGGCCGCAGGATGGATATCGACCTCGGGGAATCCGAAGATCTCATCAAGCACCGCCCCCGTGTCTTCGGATGCGCCGGCACGGCTGAGACTGAAGGCCAGGCCCAGGCTCACCGGGCTGGAGACCGCGTTGCCCACCAGGTGGCGGTGAAAGTCCCACCCGGCGGCGTTGATTCCGGCCACCCAATCCGGTGTCGGTGCCAACGGATCGGCGGGCAACCGATCAGTCACCGGCGCCAAGGGCGTCGTGGTGGCCGAGGAACCGCAGGACGCGGTGAGGAAGCACAGCAATACGAGGAATCTGAGCAACTTGGTCATGGCCTATTTGATGGAGAGCGTCTCAGGAACCTCGTGTCAAACTCTAGAAGGGATTGGACCTCCAGAGGACCGATTTCGCTTCTACAGCCGAGTCGGCATGCTCGATGGCCACCAGCGATGCCGTGCGGCATCAGCGCGTCCTCAGGAGCCCTGGAAGAGCTCCCGATCTGCTCTGACCAAGCAACCGCCGCGATCCAAGTCCTCGAAGGTGCTGATGAGGGATCGGCCGGTGCCTTGACAGACGGCCGGGGTGGTTCTGAAGGTGTCACACCTGCCTCATAGATTTGTGATCGTGGCGCCTTGGACGGGAGTTGCATCATGAGTGACCGATCCGCGATCGAATGGACCGAGACCACCTGGAATCCGGTGACCGGATGCGACCGGGTTTCCATCGGGTGTGACAACTGCTATGCGCTCTCTTTCGCGAAGCGTCTCAAGGCCATGGGCCAACCCAAATACCAGAACGACGGGGATCCCCGAACCAGCGGACCCGGGTTTCGGCTCACCCTGCATCCTGATGTGTTGGAGGAGCCATACCGTTGGAGGACCCCGAGGTTGGTGTTCGTCAACTCGATGAGTGACCTGTTTCATCCCGAAGTCCATTTGGGGTTCATCCGGGATGCATTCGGTGTGATGGCCGAGACTCCCCGGCACACCTATCAGATTCTCACCAAGCGCTCCCAGCGATTGGCCGCGGTCGGCCCCGAGTTGGACTGGCCACGGAACGTCTGGATGGGGGTGAGCGTCGAGACCGGTCGCTACGCCTTCCGCATCGACCACCTCAGGACCGTGCCTGCCGAAGTCCGGTTCATCAGTGCCGAACCTCTACTGGGTCCCCTTGTGGATCTGGACCTCTCGGGCATCCACTGGGTGATCGCAGGTGGCGAGAGCGGCCCCGGTGCCCGGCCCATGGAGGAAGCATGGGTACTGGACCTGCGCGATCAGTGCACAGCCGCCGACATCCCCTTCTTCTTCAAGCAGTGGGGAGGTCCCCACTCCAAGTCCGGCGGTCGCCTGCTTGCCGGGAGGGTGTACGACGACATGCCTTCGGCTCGTCTGACAGGGGTGAGCAAACCTGTTCGCATCTGAACAGGTCGGCGATGGACCGGGGGGTCGCGTAACTGTTCCATGAAGAGGATCGGACCGCGACCTGCCCGGCTTGGGAGTCCTGCCATTACGCGTTGGCTGTCGTGCCGACCTTCGCCGACCACCGGGTTCTGTTGGGGACGGCTCATGGACCACCCCAAACCGGCCCATTGCCGTTTGGGGTGAGGCCGGCTCACTCTGAGGCTTGTGACCTCCGACGGTTGGCTATGTAGGCGGCCGCCGAGCGTCGACTCTCCGGGTCAGCGGAGACTGCCGCGAAGATGTCGGCGTCCCCAATGCGTCCCCGAGCCGCCAGCATCTCCTCGGTGGCTTCCAGCACGGTGCGCTTCACTGCTCGTAGCACCTCTTTGGGTTTGGCGCACAGTGTGGACACCAGTTCGTCGACGGTGCGGTCAAGGTCCGAGGGAGGCACCACCCGGTTGAGGAAGCCCGCC
Organism: Acidimicrobiia bacterium; assembly: GCA_965204615.1. Lineage (GTDB taxonomy): Bacteria > Actinomycetota > Acidimicrobiia > Spongiisociales > ZC4RG35 > Bin76. Next base: position 1,210,866 of record OZ242000.1, read on the forward strand.
TCCTTCGCCTCCTGCGCGGTGAAGGGACGGCAGGTCATTATCAGTTCTTTTGTCAGTGCGGGTCCGAGTTCGCGGACCAGTCGGGGCACCCCTCCCCATCCCACCGGTAGTCCGAGATCGACCTCGGGAATCGAGAAGTAGGTGTCATCGGCCGCCACCCGCAGGTCGCATGCGGCCGCCAGTACCAGGCCGCCTCCCACGACTGCTCCCCGCAGCGCCGCCACGGTAACCGCCGGGATCGAATCGAAGGCTTCGATCATGGTGCGGCCCGCTTCGCCCACCTCCCTCGGGTCGACGCCGTCCCCACTCCCGAGCAGACCCAGGTCGACTCCCGACGAGAACGCCCGGCCCCTTCCCCGAACGATCACAACCTTCGTCGACGACCGGTCCGCCACCTCTCTGGCCGCCCCCTCCAAGGCGTTGAGAGTGGCCATGTCGAGCGAGTTAAGCGTGCGTGGCCGCTCGATGGTGATCAGAGCCCGGTCGTCGCTCGGATAGACGATGGAAACTTCTGTCATATCGTGCCGAGGGTACCGCAGACACTCCAAGGGCTGGACAAGGCGACCACCGAATGCAAAGCGGCGAGGACGGCCACCACCCCGGCTAGCCGGTCGGGTCGACCAGGCGTCCTATGAACAGCAATGCGCCGGTTTCGGGGTGGACAATGGCCCAGAGGAAGGGACGGTCTGCGACCACCGTGAGGTCGGCTTTTGGCCCTTCTGAGGTTGCGAAAGCCATGGCGGTGGCTGCAGCCGCTTCGGTGCCCTTCTCGTCCACGATCACCTTGGCGCCGTGGAGAGCGGCGGTGATGAAGATACCCGGGGCGATGTTCTCAAAAGGCGCTCCGGCGCAGAACCCCAGAGGGCAGAGCCACTCGAACAGGTCGGTGGGCGGCAGGGTCTGTTCCCATTTGGGCATGGTGAGATCGACATAACCCTCTTGAGCAGAGGCTCCCAGTCCTGCCAGGTCCTGTGAATCGAGGGACTCCTCGACCGCGGCCAGTCCGCCGGGATCGTGGGGCACGATCAGCCACATCGCCAACCGGCCGCCCTGGTAGGGAAGCTCAACCGCGTCGGCGCCGTCGAGTTGGACGAAGCGCCGATGCGTCGGTTTGAGGTCGCGCATGAACGGCACCGTCACCACCCGCCGGTCGCCGGTGGTGAACCGGCCGTCGGCGGTCAGGTCGGGGAGGAACGGCTCCATCCAGTCGGCCTTCAGGTACACCGTGTTCACCAGGACCAGTTCCTGGCGCTGGACGGCCTGCTCGTTGACTATGGTGGGAATGAGTTCCCGGGTGGCGTCCGATATCCATCCGTTGATGGTCTCGGCCGCCTTGGCGCCATCGTCGAGGTCGATCGGGTGGATCGCCGCTCCGTAGTGAGAAGCGGCGGTCTCCAGGAAGTCGGGCAGAGGGGAGAACTCGTCGTCGGGAAAGAGACGGTTGGCCACCTCCAGGGTGGTCGGTTCCACCGATGCCTCCGCAAGGATCTGATCGACCGCATTGGCCGCAGGATGGATATCGACCTCGGGGAATCCGAAGATCTCATCGAGCACCGCCCCGGTGTCCTCGGATGCGCCGGCACGGCTGAGACTGAAGGCCATACCGAGGCTCACCGGACTGGAGACCGCATTGCCCACCAGGTGGCGGTGAAAGTCCCACCCGGCCCCGTTGGTTCCGGCCACCCAAACCGGGGTCGGTGAGAGAGGATCGGCGGGCAGACGATCAGCCACCGGCGCCAAGGCCGTGGTGTTGGTGGCCGAGGAACCGCATGCCGCGGTGAAGAAGCACAGGAGAATGAGGAGTCCGAGCAACTTGGTCATGGCCTATTTGGTGGAGAGCGTCTCAGGGAACCTGTATGAGACTCTAGAAGGGGTTGGGCCCGCAAACCGTCGACTTCGTCTATAGCAACCGAGTCGCCACGGTCGATAGCACCCACTACGTCGTCGGGTGACTGTCACAACCCCCGGCTAGGGTTACCGTCACGAAACTCAGCAGCCGGATGGAATTCATGCGCATCCAACAACTCGACTTGTGGAACTTCAAGGCCTTCGAAAGGTTTACGATGACTCTTGGGGCCAACGCCTTCTTGGTCGGGCCCAACAACGCTGGGAAATCGACCCTCATTTCGGCCGCAAGTGTTGCGGCAGGGATGTTGGAACACGCGTCTCGGAGAAGGGCGACTGGACATGGGGCGCACGGCGAACGGCGTGTGCGAACGCATTCGCTTCGCGCTGATCAGTACGGCCTGGTGACGGAAAACCTTCGACACCAGTTTCGCCCCGGAGAGTCGGCAGTGTCGATTCGTACAGACACCAACCTGATACTCACTGGGGTTTGGCCCCCCGAAGACGACTACTCTGCAAAGCCGTTCTTCTACCTACGCCACCCCGACGAACGACCGATCTCGCAGCCAAGCAAGGTTCGAGAACTGACCGGTCAGATTGGGGTCATCCCGGGCCTCTACCCAATAAACCACACGGAAACAGTCCTGGATACGAAATACCTACGGGCCAACTTCCAGAGCAGAAGGTCCAGCCAGCATGCTCGAAATCAGTTGCTTCTAATCAAGCGCGCTGGCGAGTTCGAGGACTTCAGCGAGTTCGTAACCTTGTGGCTCCCGGAAATTGAAAAACTCTCGGTCACGACACGTACCGGCAGAGAGCCTTGGGAGCGAGAGATCGACGTGCTCGTGCGAGAGCGTGGCGACAGGACGCAGAAGGAGCTCTTCTGGGTCGGCGATGGCATGCAGATCTTCATACAGATCCTGACTCATCTCTGGCGCCTCAGGTCGGCAGATGTGGCGATCCTCGATGAGCCTGACCTTTATCTACATGCTGATCTCCAGCGGCGCCTAGTGAGATTGCTCGACTCAACAACAGCGCAGACGATCACTGCAACGCACTCATCGGAGATGCTCGCGGAGGCGTCTTCTGAATCGGTTGTGTGGGTAGACAAGACCCGCCGCAGGGCCGTTCGTCGACCCAAGCCAGCATCGCTCGAGGACCTGTCGACCCAGATCGGCTCAAGTTTCAACTTGCGGCTCGCAACGGCCCTCCGTGCCCGAACTGTGGTCTTCGTGGAAGGGGACGACATGTCCATCATCCGGGAGTTGGCGAAGACCATCGGTGCCGTTGATCTGGCCCGCGAGCACAACTGTGCAGTCATTGAGATCAAGGGCTTCAGCAACTGGGTCCGGGTCGAACCCTTCAAATGGTTCGTCTCGGACTTCCTCGATGGTGCCGTTGATGTATATGTGCTACTGGATCGCGACTATCGAGCTGATGCGGACATTAACGAGGTGTACTCGACTCTTGAAGCGGTCGGCGTCCACGCCCATGTCTGGCGACGGAAGGAGCTTGAGAACTACCTATTTGACACGACAGCGCTAGCACGCGTGTCAAAGTCATCGCCGAGTTACATCTCGTCCCAACTGGAGTCGATCACGGACGACATGACCGAAAGCGTCTTGGCCCAATTCGCCGAAAAGCGTCACTTCTTTAGCCAATCCGGAAAGAAGGGCCTCGCCCGCACCCTCCGCAAAACGTACACAGAGCTAAGGCCTCTAGCCATGGACCCCGTGTGGCGCCTCCACAGATACCCGGCCAAAGCAATACTGAACGACCTGAACAAGACCCTCCAGCAGGCCGGTCACACGACCGTGTCGACCAAGACCCTCGCTCGCCAAATGCGCCAATCCGAGATACCCGAGGAGATGCGCACCTGGCTGATCGAGGTCAACGCAAGCATACGTCTGTAGCGCGACTCCACCCCCACCGCTCGGCCACCGTAGGTAAAGAGGGTGACGCCCTCGGTTCGCAATCGAGTCTGAACCCCTGGTCGACCAGCTCCTGAGGACAGCGCGGAAGAATGTCGCCGAGTGGCTCGCATGGCTGAGGAGTTCTACGAGTGCTCCTGAAGCCATCTCACTCTGAGGCTCGTGACTTCCGACTGTTGGCGATGTAGGCGGCAGCCGAGCCTCGACTCTCCGGGTCGGCGGAGACTGCCGCGAAGACATCGGCGTCCCCAATGCGTACCCGAGTGAAATACCGATTTGCCCTGTAGGTACGCAGAAGGCGGAGGAGACCTCGGGTTTCGTGCTTTAACCAGTTGGCGGCGACCGGGGATATGAAGCCAATGAGGTCGATGGAGTCCGTGTACATCTGGTCGAGGGTCTTCGAGGTTGGAAGCTGCCCCCGGTAGTTGTATTGGACAGGATGGATGATGGGTTCACAGTGCGAGATGCGATTCCGGAGAAGATGCAGGAAGGCCAGCCGATGTTCCACTGCTTTGCGGCGGTCTTGAGCACGCGTGCCTGGGGCGGCAAAAGCCCGATCGAGGGCGGGCACCCAGAAGCTCTGCTCGTAACGGGGGCTGGCGAGGTAGCGCCAGAAGCCGAGGTTGAGTGCGGCGACGACCTTTCCGGGATTGGGTTTGTGAGGCCTATGTCCTGCTCTTCTGATTGCCTTGGCGATCTGCTCTTTGGCGTGCTGATGAAACCAGTGGTGCTTTGCCCAGTCCGGCTCGTCGAACCAGGCTTTGCTCCTCGGTCGGCCAGGAACCTGAGAGTGGAGGGCGGTCATTTGGTGGTGCATGGCGTTGCGGACTAATACCTCAACATGGTGAAGGACTTCTGCAAACGCTCCTGACACCTTCGCGTTCCAGGTGTAGAGGGCAAGAGCGTCCCTGGGATGGGATGTTGCTCGGCGGAATGGAGCAAAGCGTTCCGCGGACACCAGCCGCTCGATTTCTCTGGCTGTCATTTTCGGTTGGGTTGTCACTGTCTTGGACGCTTGGTATCCTTCGTTGGTGAAAACCCCGGTCTGGTGGCCTACCGGCCACCCCCGGGGTTATGTCATGACTTGAGCAATGGGGTGTCTACCTTGGCATCGACTTGGTCGAAGTGATTGGTATAAATGTTCCGACGCCCTGAGCGGAATCGGTGGCCAGGCTTGTCGGGGCGGATGCTTTGGTGTTTCCAAGAGATGAGGCCGTCCTTCCGTAGGTTCAACAGGCCGCGTTGCAGGGTTCGGGGGGAGAAGCCGATGCGGACGTGGCCCGGGGGTCGGTTGCCATTGAGATCGAAAAACCAGTGCAATGGCTCGAACCATGTGGCACCGCCAACGGCGAAGCGGTTAGGGTGTCTGAATCGAGCGTACCGGTCAGCCACCATCGCTGCCAGATAGGCCGCCACCTCCGCGGTTCCCCAGGAATCCAGGCATTTAGCGATTACCGGACCCGAGATGGTGACGTAGGAGTTCCCCTCCGAGCCGTCGGGGTCATCAAATGTGCCATGTCCATAGTCCTGCCTAACGATGATCATCGGGCGCCCTGAATTACCGGGTTCGCGCTGGACAGCACCTCGGTGCTCAAGGTGCTTTAGTTGTTCACCAACCCAATTGCGTTTGAGTTTGAGGATCTTCCGGTCGTCGAGTTGGTCTTCAGGGATAGTTATCGAGTAACGGTCGGACACCCGGCACAGGTCGTGAAGGTCCTGATAGGAAATGTAAGGTAGCACTAGCCCTGCTGGTCGCGTTCCGGAATGCTGAGGGAGTAGGGCAATTCCCCTAAGCACAAGGTCGAGTTTGACGGCACCGACCTTCTTGGCTCTCAGAAGGGGCACGTAAGTCTCAGCAAGATGGAGTTCGCGAACACGGAAGTGGTATTTGCCCATGATGCCTGGCCTATAAGCGAAGCCTTGGCGCGTGCCTTGACTGGACATTGCAATCACCCCTCTCGGAAGGAATCGGTTACTTGTGGATTCGGTAATCTACCTCCCTTCCACCTCAGGAGACAAGGGGCTGACATCGTTTTGGTCGTCATGGCACAGTTACTACCTTCTGGCTTCTAGTGACTAGTGTCTCGTATAGTCACGTCCAATGCACAGCCATCTAATAGCCTGAGGGAATGACATCTTCTAGCCCAAGGTGATGACAGCAACGGGGAAGCGGAACAGACGCAGAGCCCCTTCGCCTTGCAGATGGCGGCGCCAATTCGGCCACTCACGGGAAACTCCCGATCCGCGGCCAGGTTAGGTGAGTCTGCGGGCCAGGTAGTCGATAACTACGGCTGATAGAGCAGATCGAAGGGGCGGGCGAAGTCTGCATGGTGATCTTCTCCTGGATCCGTGGCTCGTAGTCCTCGGCGTCGAACTGGAAGGAGTGGTTGCTGGCCGGAGTCACCACGGTTCGACATCCCGGTTTTCCGGTTGCCCACAGAGCGCGGACGGTGTCGAAGGCGTCCCACGGGGACGTTCACGTCCTCGGAGGAGTGGAGGACGAGAGTGGGTGCGACCGCGCATTCTCGATTGGCGTCCCGCCTACCCCACGTAGCCGCACATTCCGACCCGCGGGGAGTTGACCACCGGCAGGTACATCGTGTCGTCACAGGGGTGCTCGACCTTGCAGTCGGCACAGAGGTATGGGGGGTTTTGGTGACCGAAGTCATGGAAACCGCATTCAACGCATATCACGTCAGCCTTGGCTTTGCGGCATACTCGGCAGGTGAGTCGGGGAGGATCATTGATCGCCAGCAGTTGGATACCGTCCCGGAGTTGGGGCGCAAGCTCGCTGATCACCCTCAGAGACAGTTCCGTGGTGGTACCGAAGTCGTAGTCATAGGTGAACGTCTGCCCCTCGCTGAGTACCTGACCGGTGGCGAAACTCATGTCCTCGACGGGGGGACCGCCGAAGTCATTGAACCATTCCTTGTCTTCTACCTGGTACATCTCTCCCGATATGTAGAAAGCGCTCAGATGCCCGCAACACTCCAACCACAGTGTTCGGAGAAACCCGTCCAGGCGAATCAGTTCGAATTCCCGTGGCACCTCGAGGTGCATCCAGTAGCGGGGGTCGTAGCGATCCTGCACCCCGATGTGCAAGCTCCCCCCGGCTCGCTTCCCCGGGTCGGTCCCTCCCCCCTCCGAGGCGAGAGCCCTTCTGCGGCATGCCCGAAGGTGTCGACCCATTCCTGCTCGGGAGTACCTCTGTTCGCACAACAGGCATATCCCTGTCGAAGTCGGTCCTGACACCTCTACCTACCGTTCCTTGCCGTTCCCATTGTCCCTCGAACAAACGAGATCAAGCCGAGCCACTGTTGAGGATCCAGCCGGAGTTGCAGCGATCCGCTCGAGTCTCACCGGGACCTGGGGTCTTCGCGCGGGTTGCATAATACTGTGGCACGGCGCCCGCCTTCGGATGGCCGGGTGGAGTCGAAGAGCGTCGTCGAGCCGGCCCATGAGATCGGAAGGCATGTGACCGATCAGGTTGCCGACCCTTTCAACAGCGACCGATCTCACCTGTTCGGCTTGTTCCTTGGCATCGCGGTGCAGACCGGTCTCGGCGGCGTCCAACAGTACCTGGAACGGGTAGACCCGTTTTCGTGTTCGACGTGACGGGTACGACCGTGACAACCCCACGTCCAAAGTCGTACCGCAGTCGGTTGGCGCCGTCACTGCCGACTATCACAGCCGACCGGATCCGGGCTGCCTCCACCCCGACGACGTTACCGAGATTCACGACGCGGATTTCTCCGCGACGCATCATCTGTCAAACGCCGTCGGCAACGCTGGCATCCCACGCTTCTTCGTAATCATGATCGGCCCACTGGTCAAAGGCCGCCGCGTATGCCGATGACAACTCCGACAGGCGGAGAAGCCCAATCGCCCGCCGTACGGCAGCCGACCGGGACGTCTGGTGAGCACGCGTATAAGTGTCGAGGAACTCGAGATCTTCTCTGGACAGACTGACATTCATCTTCACACCGCTCATCCCCCAACAGTAGGAAGATCTACGCATGGCAGTCGCCGACGCGCTACCGCCCTGCGCTTTGCGCCAATTGATGGTTCCTGCCGACCATGACGGTTGCTGAAAGGCCTGGGTGGCTGGTCAGGATCCCGCAAGGCCGAGGGCCCTGGTGAGGAAGGTTGCCATCTGTGCTCGGGTGACCGATTGGGTGGGGCAGAAGCGGGGCGGGTCGGTGCTGCAGCCGGCGGTGATTCCGGCTGCGGCGAGAGCGTCGATGTCGGCCTGGTGCGTATTGCCGTCGATGTCGGTGAATCCTGCGGACGGGGCGTCACCGAGTTGGAAGGCGCGGACCAGGAACGAGGCCATCTGGCCCCGCGTCACCGAGTCGTCGGGGCAGAATCGCAACGGGTCGGTCCCGCATCCCCTGGTGATTCCCAGCGCCGCCAGTCGCTCGACGAAGGGCATCCACCAGACGGCGGCGTCCACGTCCTGGAAGGCGGTCCCGTCCGCTATGGGGGGGTCCGGGCCCTCGAGGGCCCTTACGATCCACACCGCCACGGTCCGGCGCTCGATCGGGTCGTCCGGGCAGATACGGTCGGGGGCGCATTCGGCGCCGTCCAGGATGCCTCTCTCCGCCAGAGTCTCCAGATGCTCGGCGTGCGGGTTACCCACCGTGTCCAGGAACGCCCGGCCCGGGTCCGAACAGCGCCGGACCCCCGCATCGGCCGTACCGTCGTAAGACGCCCACCAGGAGTGCAACTCCGCGGGCACGCACAGGTCGGTGCCCCCGAGCCGGAGGTCCTGGAGTTCCCCAAGGTCGGAGATCCGCTCGGGCAGGCCGCCGGAGAGTTGGTTGCCCGAGAGGTCGAGGCGGGTGAGTCGGCTCAGGTCGCCGACCTCCTCGGGCACGGCTCCCACCAGGTTGTTGCCGAAGGGGCCGCCCAGGTCGAGGCGGGTGACCCGCCCGGCGGAGTCGGTGGTGACGCCGCGCCATCGGCCCAGGGGAGTGTCGGTCTTCCAGCCCCAGTTGTTGAACCATGCCTCTCCGCCGGTGGCGTCGAACAGCGCTCCGAGCGCCTCCCGATCGGCCCGGTCACCGGGCTCGACCGGATAGGCGGGACCGTAGGTGTAGTTGGCGGCGACGTTCATCATCGTCCTGCGCAGGCGGTTGCAGCCTCCCAGGAGGATGATGAGGTGGCTGTTGGCGATCATGGCGAAGGTGAGCGTCTCGCCGCCTGACGCCACGGTCGTTCCGGCCAGGGCGGTCACGTCGTTGAGGGCGCCCGTCTTGACTCGGAGAGTGTTGAAGCCGGCCGAACTTTGGAGGACCGGACTGCACCTCACCAGCGCTCCGGGCTCACCCGGAACGGACAGGCCCTCCACCAACGGCGATCCCGGACCCGCGAGGTCGAGCAGTTCCACCACGGCCGCGCAGGTCAGGCGGCTGGAGGTGGACAGGCCCGAGCCGTCGGCGATCACGACTCCGTCCGCCAGGGGTCCCAGCTTCTCTGCGATGAGCGCCTCGACGGCCGCCGTCGCCGAGGCGCGGTCCGAGTCGGAGATCCGGCGGCCGATCTCTTTGAGGATCATCTCCGCGATGGTGTTGTCCGAGTAGGTCAGCATCCGGGAGAGGATCTCGGTCAGCGGAGGTGACTGGAGCGTGCCCAGCAGCGTCCGCTCACCGGGGGTCGGCGCCATCCCCGAGATCGGTCTCTGGGTGATCACCATCCCCCGGGCCTCCAACAGGTCGTCGAAGACCGAGGCTGCGTGCTGTGGGGGGTCGGCGGCGCGCACCCGCCGGAGCCGGGCGGCGGTGGTCCTCACGGGAATGTAGGACGAATATCCCTCGTTGAGGAGCAGCGCCGACAGGGGCCCGACGTTGTTGGAGGTCACCAACTGCCGCTTCCACACGGGATCGGCGCCTCCGGCCGGTACCTCCCGGCTGTAGTCGCGCTCGCGGTCGGGATACCAGGACTCGTCTCCCACCAGCCGTCCCTCGATCCTGGTGATGCCCCGGCTGCGCAGGGTTGTCATCACCCGGTCGGCCAGGTCGTAGATGTCGGTGTGGGCGACAGGCTCCGCGTAGCGACTGACATACCGCGGGGTGGAGAGCACCGGGTCGCCCTGTCCGACCAGGTAGACGTCGCCTCTCAGCACTCCGTCGGCGGCCGACGCCAAAACGTCTGCGCGGGCGAACACACTGGTCGAATAGACCTCGTCGGGACGCATCACCTCCAGGGCGGCAGTGGCGGTGACCAGCTTGATCAGCGAGGCGGGAACCAGGTTTGTTGCGGATTTCGATTCGAGGATCGACTCGCCGTCGAGGCTCGCCGACACGCACATCTCGTCGGGGGCCTCCCGCAGGGAAAGCACGGCTGAGAACTCCCCGGCCAGCCGGTCTATCACCGCCTGGTCCGGTGAGCCCGACCGACTGTAGGACTCGCTCCGGGCGACGGCGGGCGACAGCGCCGAGGCGACTACCGCCGTCATCACCAGGGCGGCGAGGCGTCCTGTCCAACCACGCCACCTGTGTCCCATCGGGCTCCCGCGCGGTCCCGGTCTTCGATTCCACGGATTCGGGCGGGCGTCGCCTTGCCGCGTCTTCGATGAACGACTCATCCAAGAAGTGAGTCTATGGCATTCGGCGATACAAGCGCGGGAGCCACCGGTGCGAGGGCTCACGTCACCGGTTCGTCGAATCACGGGTGAGGCGGGCGGGACGGACCGGGGCCGACTTCGGTGCAGGTTTTTCCGGTCCGCCGGCGGGTCAGGCGAGTCTGTCTGCCAGGTAGTCGATAACCACGGCCGGGTACAGCGGATCGAGACGCTCAGGTCTTTTGAGGAGTCGACGACGAGGGTGGGTGCGGCGAGAAGGCGGAACCGGGTCTTCGGGTGCGAAGCCCAGGTCGTATCGGAGCCTTGAATACGGCCGCCGCAAATGGGTGAGCCCAAACAGGCCTCCCCTGCCGGAGAATCAACAGGTCAGCCCCGCTGGGAGGCCGACCCGAGCGCCGCCCCTCAAATGTCCAGGGTGTCTCCTGGCATGGTCAGGTTGGCAGTTGCCAACTCGCTCTTCGCCCGCAGTTCGCTTTCCGGGATGCGATGCACGGAGACAGTTTTGATCTGACCCGCCGACACCACAAGCGCATCAGCATCGTAGTCCTCCAGGTCCTCGGCGGATGGGGTACGGATCCGGATGGGCCGCCCCAAGATCAGCCCGCGCTCGTTGTTCTCCTCGAACCGGGGATTGAACGCCATGAGGGGTCCATAGAGGTAAGTGCCATCTTGCAGACGGAGACCCACATACACACAGTGGCCAAGATGGTCTTCGAACGCATAACTCCAATCCGACTTGAAAATGATGCGATTGCGCCTCCTTGCCGACCAGTCACGGAGAGGGCCTTGCCATCGGGGGGTTAGATTCGCCGCCATCTCGACCAGGGTGTGGCTCCATCTCGGGGGCACGCCCCACAACGCCGCCAACCCGACAGAGATAGCAAACACCGCTCCTGCCCACAGCAACACCGAGGCGTAGTGCTCCTGAAAGTACGGCAGGGGCGCCCGGATGAACATGCCCATATCGGGAGTGATGCCCGGCCACAGGGTCCTGACTGCCGCGAAGGCGCCACCGGAGATCACATTGAACAGGAGACTGGCCGATACCACTGTCGCCGTCTCTCGAAGCACGCTCAGCTTCCGACTGGGAAACCGTGTTTCAAGCCGGGTCAAATACACGAACCCTGGCGTCAGGAACGCTACGAAAACAACGAGACTCCCGATAGTGGTCGGCACAGGCTTCGGGTTATCTCAACAACCTGGACGGGTGGCAATCAGTCCTTGGGCGGCGGCTTGGGGCTGGCCGTGCTGCTGGTGGAGGCGGCGGGCGCATTTGTCGGTATCTGCTGTCCGCGGTCTAACAGGCCCCTACGGGGAACCCCTCTGGTCTGCGGTCGCCTTGTCCGAAACCGGCCACCGGTGGACTTGCTCTCTCTACCTGTCTGACGCTTTGACACAACAGCAAGTGTAAGAGCACCGCACCCCTCACACAGGAACAGCCGGCCTGCCATGCACCGCCTTACCCGCCCGCTCGCGCACTTCCCGATGCTCAGTCCTCGCCGACAGTCCCCTCCCAGCCGGCTCATGTTGCGTTCATCCTCCCAGGATCTCCGCCGGTCGGTCGGCGATGGACCCCCCTTACCCCCCAGCACCGCCCTCGTCGGGCTTGCCAACTCCACGCCATCTGGCACAGGATGCAAGCGCCGGGCACTGTGACCCACCTGCATCGAGAGCGGGGCGTGGGCAACCGGCCGGAGACCATCCACAACACGGGAGAATCCGAGTGCGGGACCTATGGCAGGTGTCAAAAAACGCAGACAACCTGCCCTACTCCTCGTGAGTCACCTTTGTTATAGTCCAATCCGAAGGGCAATTTGCGACAGGAGGGCCAACATGGAAAGGAACGCGGGTGGGGTAAGGGAGATCGGTCCTGTGACAAGACCGCAGGTCGAAGTCGATCACGCTGCCTACAACGAGAAGTACCGACAGGCCATGGAGCGAGAGCATTTCGGCCGGGTGGCGCTCATGCATCAGGGCGAGGTCGTTGGGGTCTACAACGACATGGGCGACGCCTATTCGATAGGTTGCGAGAAGTATGGGCTGGGCAACTTTTCCATGAAGAGGATCGGACAGCGACCTGCCCGGCTTGGGAGTCTTGGCATCGCTTTCTAGCTGCTGTGCCGACCTTCGCAGACAACATCACCGACAACCAGATTCTGTTGGGGGTAGGCGTTTCGGTGCCGGATCTCGAACAGGAGAGTCAGCCTCCCGCCTTTGCTGCATTGGTGGATACCGGAGCGCAACGCACCATGGTCTCTTCCCAGGTTGAGCGCATCTTGCCGCCACCCCTACCGGTATAACTTCCTTCTTGCCTGCCGGCGGGCAGCCTCTGGAGACCCCGGAGTTCTGGTTGAACATCAACATTCCTATAAGCGATGGTCAATACAACACATCCGTGACCAGAACCCGATAAGGATGGGGTCCTTCAGCCGTGCGCATCGTCATTGAGAGCCGGTCGGCAAACGCCGCGACTCCAGGGCCCGCCGGGACCTCAAGCCAGGTCTTGTGACGGCCCGGGTCAGGCGAGTCTGCGCGCCAGGTAGTCGATGACCACGTCCGGGTAGAGGGGATCGAAGGGGCGGGCGAAGTTCTGCATGGTGATCTTCTCCCGGACCCGGGTCTCGTAGTCCTCGGCGTCGAACTGGAAGGAGTGGTTGCCGTCCGGGACGATCCGCAGCTCGACATCCCGGTTCCCGGCGGCCCACAGGGCGCGGACGGTGTCGAAGGCGTCCTCCACCGGGACGTTCAGGTCCTCGGAGGAATGGAGGACGAGGGTGGGTGCGGCGAGAAGGCGGAACTGGTCTTCGGGAGGAAAGTCCAGGTCGTATCGGAGGCTGGAGAGGTCGCGGGTGGTTGTGACGCCGTCGATCTCGGCTTCCGCGACCGAATCGCCACGCTCTATGGCGCCGACTATGGCGTCCAGCATCAGCGCGTCCTCATACGACTTGGGAGAGTGCTCCCGGAGCCATGCCACCTGCTCTTGGCCGAGTTGCATGTAGTCGCGGACCAGGCCGTAGTTGTACCTGAACAGATCGGCGATGGACCGGTACAGGGCGCCTTGCAGCACTGCCGCGTCGGGTTGTCCGACTTCGAGCGCCACCCGGCACAGGACGTAGGCGCCGGCGCTGTGACCCAGCATGGCCGCTTTGCCGTTGCACTCGGGTAGTGCTCTGATCCAGCGCCACACCGCTCCGGCGTCGGCGACCTCCTGGGGGCGTTCCACCCCGAATTCTCCGGTGCTCTCGCCGGCGCCTCTCCGGTCGAAGCGGTAGGAGGCGATGCCCGCTTCCGCCAACCCGTGAGCCAGGATCCTGTACATGCCGCGCTTGGGTGCGTCGGGGAACCGCCTCGGATCGGCGTCCGCGTCGCGGAGGTCGGAGAAGGTCCCGCCCAGGAGGAGGGTGAGCGGCCACGGTCCGTCGATGGTGGGAAGCGTCAGGGTTCCGGCCAGGGTTGCGCCGTCGACCTCTACGGACCGGTCCTCCTCGCGGAAGGTCGTTCTCGAGTCGGCGGGGTCGTCACCGGTCGAATTGCCGGGTGCGCCGGCTGCCATGACGCCTATCCGGGGAAGGTGACCGGGCCCACCACATCCTCGACGTCGTCGGCTTCGATCACGTTCCGGCCCCGTCCGATGGCCTCTTCCTTCATCGTGTCGAGGTTCACGCCGGGTGGCGGGGGTGCGAAGCTGAGCACGAAGGAGACCGTGTCGGAACCCCGGTTCTCCACTCCGAAGGGCATGCCCCTGGGAATGTGCAGCGCGTCTCCCGGCGCCAGTTGCACCCGGTCGGTGTCGAGGATCCCGTCGAGGTGCCCCTCCAGCATGAACAGCGAAAGCTCGAAGAGCTCGGCCTCCTCCGCATCGGGCGGCATGTAACCACCGGCGGGCACGTGGGCCACGTAGGAGAACAGTTCCTTCCCCGCAACGAGCGGACGGTAGTAGTAGCCGTCATCGGCATGCTGGTAGGCCTCGACTTCGGTGAACTTCCGGATGTTCATTGCTACCCCCTGTGAGATCTGTGGTGGCCCGCCTGCGGCCTCTTGCCTCAGGCGGCCTGTGTCGGTGATGTCGTTGACTCAGCCTAATGAAATCGGAGACAGGCTGGGAGTGCCGGATCAGAGTGGTCGCCCGCTGGATTGGACCTGGGGCCTCAGGCTTACCTCATGAGATTGTCCAAGGACACCCACTGGGTCAACCCCGATCTTGCTCCCCTTCTACCACCATCCCTTAGACCGGCGCCGGTAACCACCATCCCTCGTCTTGTTGTACCGAGGGTTCCTTCCACCCGTCTTCTTGCGATGTCCTGCCAGCCTCGCCCCTTCCCAGCGCCTGGCTCTTCTCCGAGAGAGGGGGCCGGTCTCTACTCGCATCTTGCCTCGCTTCCCCGACCGTCTGTGCTGTGAAGCCCTCCGTCTGGGATTGTTGGTGATTCCCACGTAGTTGACTCTGCCCCGTCGGTTACGGAGGGTATAGCCACGGACTGGTTTGGACTTCTTGCGTCTCCCGCTGTAGTTGCGCCTTCGGCTGCCTCTTCTGTATGGCTTCTTTCCGTATGTGCGCCTGCGGGTCCGTCCTCTGTATCGCTTCTTTCTGTATCTGCCCACAAAGTTGAAATCTACCAACGAACAGTGACACTGGCCCCGACATCACAGCTTTCTTGGGGTGGATGCCGCCAGTATGTGAAGTAATGCGAACGTATCTAGCTTTGTGAGAACCATGACACCCTTCGCTTCGCCCGAGAATCGGGGTTTCCCCGGTATGACCCCCGAACGTGTCGACATACTCGCTGTCCAGACGGCGGTCTTTCTATCCGGGTTGGATCCCCTGCAGTCTGTGGCCGGGCGTTCTTGACACGGATCGAATGTCACTCTCGGCAACGTCGTGTCTCAATGCCGACCCTATGAGATAGATTTCGGACTCTGCGCGCGGCCAGGGCACCCTGGGCAACCGTCCCCTCCTTCCCTGCTACGTCGTTATTGGGTTCCCTCCAACAGCGGGATGCTTTCGGGCAGGGGACCTCGGTAGAACCGCAGATCATGCTCAGCCATCCTTCGATGTGCTTCGGCCAGTTCCGATCGCTCCTCCTCCGAATAGCCGCATCTGCTGATGATGTCGTCCACCGTCGCCGTCAGCAGGTCGAACTCCACCAGCCTGTTTTCCTGCTGATGCGGGACGTAGAAGACAGTCTCGTACGGTCCCCTGGGACCCTCCTTGTCTATACGCTCCGATTCCTTGTCCAGAGGGTCGGGATCGTACCGGTCAAAAAGGTGAGCGGCGCTCCTTCGGTTGTGGCCGGTGAGAACGGCGCCTGCGACGTCACTCCCCCGGGATCCGCCTGAAATCTCATCCTCCCCCTCTCTTTCAACTACTTCCAAGACTCTTGCTATGAATCCGGCCAGAGCCGCACGGGTGATCAGGACCGAAGGTCCATAGACAGTGGATGAAATGCCCGAAGCAACACCCAACAGGTATAGCTGACCTATGGCGTTGTAGGTGGCGACCGTGACCATGCCCAGGTCGCTGAATGGCGTTCCCGCCTCCGATACTTGTGTTTTGTGTATCACGTCGGCAGGTGTCCGTCCGCGCTCTTGGAGAAGAGGGATCCGGTTCATCAGACGCTGCAGGAACAGAGCCATCTGTCCGCGGGTGACGGCCTGGGAGGGACTGAAGGTGGTGGCAGAGGTCCCATATGAGATCCCAAGGTGGGTCGTCAGCTGATCGATGGCCGCCCGGGACTCATAGGGGAGTTGACCGACGTCGGAGAACCCCGCATCGCCGGCCGGGGGGACTTCGATGCCCACCAACGCCGCCAGACGGATCAAAGACAGGGCCACCTCCTCCCGGGTCACCACTTGGAGGGGACCGTACGTGGTGGCCGAGGCGCCCCGGATGACGCCGCGACGCACGGCCAGATAGATGTCCTCCTCGTTGGGGTGCCCTGAGGGAACGTCCGCGAACCTCCAGCCAGGCGGTTGGTGTGGTTCCGTTGCCTCCCCAGGCGATGAGCCTCTGTGCTCTTTCAGGCCGGGGGATCCGATCACAGATTCGATGCTAATGACGTCTCGGACTTGGGGTTGGTGGAGTATCGGTCGATCCCCTCAAGCCCGCCCGGCTAGGCGGTCTTGGGTGGTCTCAAGGTCGTATTGGCTCTGCAACCCCATCCAGAAGACTGGAGAATTGCCGAAAAAGCCTGCCAGCAGCCGAGCCGTTTCAGCAGTGACCGCCCGCTCGCCGCGGACGATCGAGTGAATCCGCCCGGCGTCCACTTCGATGGCTTTCGCCAGTCGATTCTGAGTGATGTTCATGGGGCGGAGGAACTCCTCGTTGAGGATCTCCCCCGGGTGGACCGGGGGCAGTTTGGCTTCTTTGGTCATTTCCTCCACTTTTAGTCGTAGTCCACTTCCCAACCTCGTTTCCGTCTCTCCACACGGCGCGAATCAGCCATCGGTCGTTGGTACGGAGGCTGCGCTGCCGGTAGCGGTCGCCCGACAATGCCTTCAGCCGTTGAACTCTGGTTGCCAAACTGGCTCCGTCGCGGTCTGGGAGGAATCCCCTACCCTGTGATGACCATGACACGCTGCCTTCGCCCAAGAATCGGGGTTTTTCCCGGTGTGACCCCCAAACGTGTCGACGTACTCGACGTGATAGTGGGCGGCTATGTCATCGGATCATTCTACCAACTGGCCAAGGACCATTGGGAGTTCCTCGGACCTTGGGACCATCACAACAGGATCCTGGTAGACGGCCCTGTGGACTGTTTGATGCGGGACGACCGGAGGTTGTGGTTGTACACCGATGGGGCTTCCCGGGAAAACGGTGCAAGGGCCGCTATCGGAGCTGTGTTGTACGATTCGGATGGTCAAGAGGTTGAGACCCTGACTCGCTTTATCGGACGTGCCAGCAACAACGAGGCCGAATACCAAGCGTTGATAGAGGGTCTGAAGATGGCCTGTGCTCGAAACATCCGCCGCTTGGTTGTTCGGGCTGACAGTCTGCTCGTGGTGAATCAAGTGCTCGGAAGGTTCAAAGTGAAAAAGGCCGAGTTAAAGCCGTTTCACGCCAAAGCCCTTGACCTGTTGAGTTGTTTCTCGAAGTGGCATTTAGAACATATCCCCCGGAAATACAACGGGAGAGCCGATGGCCTGGCCAACGACGCGTTCTAGGGATAGAGCCCACACCGGGACTGTAGAGGCACGGGGGCATCCCATGAGTTGGCGGCGTCGACTGTGGTTAGCGGTATCTGTTACTGAGCACGTGTCACTTCCCGGTGGCATACTGGTTCCATCCTGAGAGGGGACCCGAAGTGGCAGTGGAAATGGCGATCTGGCGAATGACCGTTGACGGACCAAGGCGATTGCCGTCGTAGCCGCTCGATCTTGATCGGCGGCTTGAGGACATCCTCTCAATCCTTGGGATCGAATTGATGGCAGGCCACCAGGTGACCAGGCCGGACTTCGATGAGGTCTGGTCTCTCGGTTACGGTTCTTTCGTAGAAGATCGGGTTGTCGCTTCTTGCTGCAACCGAGACCGGACAGCGGGCATAGAAGGCACAGCCGGAAGGGGGCTTCACAGGCGACGGGATGTCGGAAGCCAGGAGACGTGCTGCTTCTTCATCAACCATTGTCGTCGATCGTGAGCCGGCAATTAGCGCCTGCGTATAGGGATGCAGCGGGTTCTCGAACAGTTCCTCGGAAGGAGCCACTTCTACCAGTCTTCCGAGATACATCACAGCCACTCTGTCGCTCAGGTAGCGGACGGTCGCGAGGTCGTGAGCGATGAGTAGATAGGAAATATGGAAGCTCTCTTGGAGATCACGGAGGAGGTTCATGATCTGCGCCCGGATCGAGACATCGAGTGCTGAGACAGGCTCGTCGAGGATGATGACGGATGGATTGAGCGCCAGTGCACGGGCAACCGCGATGCGCTGACGCATCCCGCCGCTGAACTCATGCGGGTAAAGCCTCATGACAGTGGGACCGAGCCCTACTGCCGCAAGAAGCTCCTCAACACGGATCTGCAGCTCCGCCTTCGGCAGCGGTTGGTTTATGACTATCGGTTCAGCAATGATCGATTCAGCTCGTTTGCGGGGATTGAGAGAACTCCAGGGGTCCTGGAACACCGCCTGAACCGATGCCCGATAGTGTTTTAGCTCGGCGCCCCGCAATTCCGCTACGTCTTCGCCCTCGAAGACGACACGGCCGGACGTAGGGGTGATGAGCCGGAGGATCATGCGAGCAGTGGTCGTCTTTCCTGATCCGGATTCTCCAACCAGGCTCAGGGTTTCTCGTGCATGCAGGTTGAACGTCACACCATCCACAGCACGAACAACCTTGCTGTCCCTCCATGGCGACAGAGTCCCACTACGAATTGGAAAATGCTTCTTGAGGTCTCTGACGCCGAGGATGGGGTCGGGGTGGTTCATTCCAGCAGCCAACAACTCACTGAGTGATCGTCGGTGACGTCGAATCGAAGAGGATAGGACTCTCGGCAGCGGTCCATGGCGTACGAGCACCGAGGTTCAAAAGTGCATCCCTTCGGCAGGTCGTAGATGGACGGTGGACTCCCCCTGATGGAATTGAGCCGCTTTCTGCCCCGGTCGACAGACGGAACGGATTCGAGGAGCGCTTGCGTGTAAGGGTGTTCCGGAGAGGAAAGCAGCTTAGCGGTGGGTCCGGTCTCGACAATCTTTCCTGCGTACATGACAGCCACCCTGTCACACATCTTGGCGACGATGCTGAAGTCATGGGTGATGAACAGAATCGCAAGACCTCGCTCTCTCTGTATCGCCCTCAGGTGAGCGAGGAAGGCGGCCTGGAGCGTAACATCCAGCGCGGTGGTTGGTTCGTCCGCAATTAGCAGATCAGGGTCTGCGGCCAACGCGATCGCACCCACCACTCTCTGACGCATTCCACCGCTGAACTGGTGGGGATGATCATCGAGCTTCGACTCGGGTTCGGGGATGTGTAACTGACTGAGCAACTCGATCACCCGGTTGCGGGACGCCGACCTGTCCATGTTGCGATGCAACCGCAGCGGTTCGCCCACCTGCTTGCCGATCGTGAGAACGGGATTCAGCGACGTCAAGGGGTCCTGGAGAATCATCGAGATCCGTTCTCCTCGAACCTTGCGCATCTCCCGATTCGAAAGACCGAGAATGGGCTCCCCATCCAGTTCTATCTCACCGCCAACAACCCTTGAAGCAGGCCTTGGATGTAGTCCGATGATCGAGAGGGCGGTGATGCTCTTGCCGCATCCCGACTCGCCCACCAACCCCAACGTCTCGCCTCGCTCCAATTTAAAGGACACACCGTCGACGGCTCGGCCGGTTCCCTGTCTCGTTGTGAAATGGACCTGAAGGTTGGTGACTTCAAGCACTGTGGTGCTCTTTGATACGGCGTCCGTGGATGGCTAGTCGACCGTGTTATTCCGGCGCGGTGTGCAGCGTGAATACATCATGTCACCAGCCTTCCAACATCAGGTCTACTGCTCGGCGCATATACGTGATGTTATCGGGTACCAACAGAGGCATCGTGACTCCGGCCGCCATGTACTCACGGATCCTGGAGCGCACTTCCTGGTGGTCACCGTAACACCCGAGGCTTTCGACCAGACCATCCGGGATCAGGTCAGCTGCCCTTATGGCCTCGCTCTCCGAAGAAGGCCAGGACATCATCGATCTGAGGCGGGCTACCAGCCGAGGATCAGCTTCAGAGGACCGGGCGATGTGAGCTTGTTCGGCAATGTAGCGCGCAACTTCCGGTTTGTGGCCTGCAATCGCCCTCTCCTTGTTGTCATCGACACGGATCCGGAGCATCTTGAGAATGTCCATCTCGTCAAAGGGGCGGCCTATCCTCTTCGCCTCCTCGCGGATGACCTCGACCTCGCGGCGCGTTACCGCCACGGTATGACCTCCGTTCAACACGATGCCATCCGCCACGCGGGTAGCCAAACGCAGAAGCTCAGGGCCTACCGCACCTATGTATATGGGAATCTTGTGCGTGTCATCAGGCCGGTTCTCCAGCAGAACTTCCCGCAGCCGAACGAATTCGCCGGCATAACTTACGGGACCATCTGCAGTAAGAAGGAGGCGGATCGATTCGATGACCTCCCGCATGGCTCTGACGGGCTTCTTCAGGCTGAGACCTACGCGAGTCGCCAACGGGTTCCACCAAGCGCTCAGACCGAGTACTACCCGGCCGGGCGCCAACGCATGGAGCGTCGCGAATGTCTGAGCAATCAGGGCGGGATGCCGCGTCCAAATCGGTAGCCCGGCCGTACCAACGCGGATCCGGTCTGTATTGGCTGCGTACACCGAGAGTGGGGTGATCGCATCTCCTGTCAGCCGCGTTTCGATGGTCCAGAGCGAATCAACAGACTCGGCATCCGCCAACTTGGCCAAAGGAATCGCTTCCCTGATGTGATTACTCGGCAGAATCACAGCGAAGCTGCACTCGGGCATACGCCGATAGTACCCGGCGGCGCTACCGGGCGCGACCGAATGGAAACCTGGTCAAAGACGACTCCGACCGGCCCGGCGCCAGGACCATGATCCGACACCAACACCGGCTTGCCCAGTTTTTCAAAAGATGATCTTCGAAGAGCGGTTGAATACCGGTTTGGAAAAAATAGAAGCATCGTGTACAGGCAGGATCCGACTGCCGCTGTTAGGGTTCGGTTGACCCGAGATCCCGAAATGGAGAACTGATCATGAGACGGTACCTGTCTCTCCTGCCCGCACTCCTGGTTATAGTCGCTGCTTGCGGAGGCGATGATGCGGATCCACCCGCGACCTCCGCCGCCACTACAACCGCCCAAACCCAAGCACCGACTACCGCTGCACCTACCACCGCGGCCGAGGCCACAACCGAAGAAGCGCCTGCGACGACCGCGGCGCCGGCCACCACAACGACCGCGGCGCCGGCTACCACAACGTCTACCACCCTTGGCGCACCGGAGGCTGTTCCCACGGGGACCGTGACCGTGGCGATACCAACCTTCGGCAATGAACTCCTCGATCCGACCCGGTCCTCCAACCCCGATTTGCCGTACTGGGGCAACTCCTTTGATTTCCTCCTGGGTATGGACGCCGACGGAAACCCGACCACCGAAACCGGTGCAGCCACGGCTGTCGAGTCCTCCCCGGACGCCAAGGTCTGGACGATCACACTCCGAGAGGGCATGACATTCCACGACGGCGTGGAGGTCACCGCCGAGGACGTCGCCTTCAGCTTCGAGTTGTACGCGGGCGAGAACGCTGCCTGCACCTCCTGTGGAAAGATGCAGAAGAACTTCGACTCTGCCGTTGTCACGGGCACATACAGCCTGGAAGTGACCTTCAAAGAGCCGAACGCCCTGTTCCTCAGGGACCTGACCAGAGTGAATGACACTCTTGCCATCATCCCGAAGCACCATTGGGAAGCAGTGGGGGGCGCCGACGGGTTCAACGCCAATCCTCTTGGGAGCGGACCCTATGTCTTCAGTGATCGCGCCATAGGAGAGTTCGTCGAGTTCAAGGCGAACACCGAGTATTGGAACCCTGACCGGGTACCCGGGTTCGAGACTCTTCGCATAGTCCTCGCTCCCGAAGCGACCAGCCGATTGGCTCTGCTCGAGCGCGGAGACGCCGACCTCGCGTTGATGGACCCGTTCACGGCTCCCGACGTGTTGGCGGCCGGCCTGGAGATTGCCGGACCAAAACGCGTCCAGACATTGAGCATGGCGTTTGGCATGCCCTGGAAGACCGAGTTCTTCTACAACAACCAAGCTGCCCGCGAAGCTCTGATCAAAGCGGTTGACGTCGCAGCGATCGTATCCGCTATCTACCCCGAGGGGACAGCCACTCCAGCCGCCAGCTTCGCAGCGGTTCCGAGCCAGGAAGGGCACGACCCCAGCCTGACGCCATACGCGTTCGATCCCGCGGCTGCCGCGCAAGAAATTCAAGATCTGGGACTGGTCGGCCAGGAGATCACGATGTACCAATACGCGTTCGGCGCAACTCCGGAGTTCCCGCGGATACAGGAAGCTGTCGCGGCCTTTTGGACCAGAGCCGGGCTCAGCCCGCAGTTGAGGCCCACCGACTTCGCCACCATCCGCCCGAATTTCCTCGAGGCCCCGTACTTCACCGAGCCCTTCACGCACCTCTGGTTCGTCACAGCCGGGACGACCACGGAAAACGCCCTGAGGATCGGGGTGGTCAGCAAGGACGTCGGTGGCTTCTACGCGGCCTTCGGCGATCCTCAACTCGACGACATCTACAGCCAATACCGATCTGAGGTTGACCCTGGGAAGAGAGCGGAACTGGCCGGCAGTGCCGTCAGCCTGATCTACGACACCTACGCGGTGCTTCCCATCGCCACTACAGACATGATCTGGGGTAAGGGTCCCCGGATAGCCAGTTGGACACCGACCAACGGTTCTATAGCGGCGGTGAACTTCGAGACCCTCCGGCCGTGACAACCAGTCACTGTTGAGCTTGAAAGAGCCTCGCCTGATGAAGGACGTGCCCAAGAGATTCGGAATCAAGCTACCGGGCGCCGGAATTCGCAACAACGTCGATCTGGCTCAATATGCTGATGACGCCGGTGTGGATTGTATTTGGATTGCTGAGGGGCGTCTCACCACTGATGCGATAACTCCGATGGCCGTGTATGCGGCGAGCACGGAGAGGATCAGGGTCGGATGCGGGGTGCTACCCATCTTTACCCGCAATCCGGCCCTGATCGCACAGACCCTTGCCACCTTGGACTTTCTGGCGCCCGGGAGGATGATTCTCGGTCTGGGCGTGTGGTGGGACCCGATCGCCACGAAGGTCGGCATCGACCGCGGGACCAAACTCATCCGAGCGGCTCGTGAATACCTCGAAGCTATTCGACTTCTGCTGGAACGCAGGGAACCGGTCACCTATGAGGGCGAATATGTACGGTTCGATGATGTGTTCCTCGACCACAACGCAACCGGTCCGCACCAGGTTCCGATCTATTTGGCCGCCGTCGGACCGCAGATGCTCAGACTGGCCGGTCGCATTGCCGACGGTGTGGTCCTGAACAGCGGTCACACGGTTGAGGCCACCCGGGACGAGGTTCAGCAGGTACGGGTCGGCGCCGAGGCGGCAGGCCGCAGCCTCGACGACGTAGATGTCGTCCAGCCATGCACCATTCGCATTACAAACGACAAGCCGACCGCCATCGCCAAGGACAAGGTCATCGTCACACAGTTCATCGCGCAGCAGGCACACGTTGCAGGACCTACCGGAATCGAACCGGAGTTGGCTGATCGAATCCGAGAGGTGGTGGGCGGTTGGCCGGCGAGTCCAAGCTCCATTGTGGAGGCGTCCAAGCTCGTTCCCGACAGGATCATCGAGAACATCGGATGTTACGGGAACGAAGATGAGGTGAGAGAGCGGCTGCGCGCCTACGAAGGTGCAGGGGTGGATTGCCTCTATGCCGCGGCCGACAAGACACTGATTGACTTCCTCGCGCAGGGCTGGTGACCTGAATAGTCACTCCGATGCTCACCGTGGACACCCACTGCCATGTGCTCGACACATGGTTTGAACCGGTTGAGGTACTCCTGTTCCAGATGGCGCGGGCCGATGTCGACAAAGCTGTATTGGTTCAGCTATCCACCAACTATGACAACAGCTATCTCGTCGAGTGTTCCGATCGATTCCCGGGGCGGTTTGCCATCGTGGGCGCGGTCGACACATCCGGACCGGACTGCATGGAGAAGCTCGAACACTGGGCCGGCCTGGGTGTGATAGGGGTCCGGCTGACGCCGATGCAGAGGTCGGCAGGCAGAGATCCGCTTGCGGTTTGGAAGAAGGCGAACGCGTTGGGCATGTTGGTGGACCTGTGGGCTCTTCATGGCCCTGACGCCATGAAGGGGTTCGTGTCCGACGAATTCACCGGATTGGTGGAACGCTTTCCGCAGATGCCATTTGTCGTCGAACACCTCGGGTTCGTCGCCAATGACCCGGATCCTCCTTATGCCGACTTCAAGCGGATCCTGGCGCTGAGTCGCTACGACAACGTCTATTTGAAATTGCCTGGACTCGGCGAGTTCGTTCCCAGACCGGTCCCTCACCGCAGTCCACCATTTGACTTTGACGCTATCCCACCCTTCATCGACATGGCTGTGGATGCTTTCGGTCCGGATCGGGTAATGGTCGGTTCCGACCATCCTCGCTGCTCGGATTGGGAAGGTTATTCCAACGTGTTCGGGTACCTGCGGGAGTACCTTGGGCGCTTTCTGAACCCTGACGAGATGGCCTCGGTCTTGGGTGCCACCGCCGAGCGGGTCTACTTCGCCAGCCACAAGGGGTGAAATCCCTGGGACGCGTCATGTCACCCTCACACGAAGAGGGTGTACGGTCGTGAGTCGGCATCGCCATTACGGTGTGACCGGACCCGAAGGGTACGCCCACGGTATCCGTAGCCGTGTCTGAATGAGGCGAGCCCGGGTTACCACAGTCGCCTCCAGCGTGGTGGCGCTCGCTGCTGTACCGGTATTCCTGACCGGCGCCATGGGTGTTCAGATTCGCGCCGAATTCGGTCTCGGTCCTGCCGGATTCGGCATAATGCTGAGCGCCTTCCATGCCAGCTCTGCTTTGGCGTCGCCGACCCTGGGCCGAGCTGCCGAGAGACACCAGGCGATGTCAATGCGGTGGGCTGTGACTCTCACCCTTGTATCCCTGGTCGGTATCGCCCTGGGCGGGAGAAGTCCCGTGCTGTACGCAGGCTTCCTGATCGGAACCGGGCTGGGGTTCTCACTGGCGCAGACTTCTACAAATCTCTTCATCACGCGAACCGTGCCTGCCGGCAACCGGGCCACGGTACTGGGCATCAAACACGCTGCCATTCCCCTCGCCGCCTTGGTGGCGGGGTTGGCGGTTCCGACGGTTGCCGTGACGATCGGATGGCGCTGGGCCTTCGCCATCGCAGCAGGCGGCGCGACTCTCCTGTGGGTATGGCTGCCGAAGTCATTCACCGGGTTCAAAGACCCTCCTGCAAAAGATGCCGGAGGCAGTCCCCCGAAAGAACTCATCGTGCTGGTACTGGCAACCATTCTGGCGATGGCCAGCGGTTCCGCGCTCAGCGCCTTCCTGGTCTCCTTCGGAGTCGCAACGGGCATCGGCGCAGCTTCCGCCGGGTTCCTACTCTCCGCAGGCGGTGCTTCGGCTGTCGCCATGCGAGTCATGTGGGGATGGCTGGCCGATCGCCGGTCAACCCGGGGCTACGTTGGGATTGTGCGGCTTCTGACGGTTGGCAGCTTGGGGTATTTGCTGCTCAGCACGGAGCAACCAACGCTCGTCCTCATCGGCGCCATGACCGCGTTCGGCGGGGTCTTGGGATGGTCAGGGCTTCTGGCTCACGCGGTGG
Source organism: Acidimicrobiia bacterium (assembly GCA_965204615.1). Taxonomy (GTDB): domain Bacteria; phylum Actinomycetota; class Acidimicrobiia; order Spongiisociales; family ZC4RG35; genus Bin76. The sequence continues at coordinate 1,236,600 of OZ242000.1, forward strand.
TCGACCGGAATCTGAAGGCTCCCGCGCGTGCCACAGGGGTGACCCAGATCGGGTTCTACGTCGGAGGCGGTATCGGGCCGGCATTCTTCGGTCTTCTGATCGATCAATTCTCATACCGTTTCGCGTGGGTGACCGCCGCGGGCCTGGTGCTTGTGTCAGCCGGTCTGGTGCTGGCAGTGGAGGTGCGCAGTCGCGATCAGAAGACCTGACCCGGCCAGGCCGCATCCGCCCTGCGGAGTACCAGCGAAGATCGAGCCGTGAACCCGGCCTCACCCGGACAAACAACTCTCCGATGAATCCGGTTTCCTCACCGACACAACGGCCACCTCAGAGCCCGCATGAGAGTTGGCGTAACCACTATCCTCAACTCACATTGAGGCAGGTTTCCCATCCTGAACAGGAGGTCTGGTCGGATGAGCCTAGCTTTTCCAGAGATGGATCGCTACCGCCCAACCACTCCCGGGTCCTGGGTCTGATGAACGAGGGAGTATCCAACCGCCCCGGACCGGGAGGGCGGCCGTCGACCCCCATGGACCCTGGCGATATCGGCGCCTATGCCGAGAGCCTGGTGCACGAAGTGGCTCACCTCGCATCAGCACCGTCGAGGGTCGGGGCCTGATGGTCGAAACTCTCATCAGGAACGGAAGGGTCTACGACGGTACGGGTTCAGATTGGTTCGGCGCCTCCGTTGCCATCGAGAAGGCCAGGGTGCAACTCATCTCGGGTGACACCTCGAGTCTGAAGGCAAAGCGCGTGATCGACGCTGCAGGCAAGATAGTGTGCCCGGGTTTCGTCGATATGCACGCCCACTCAACAATGGTCATCCTCCAGCACCCGGAGCACGAGCCAAAGGTGCGACAGGGCGTCACCACCGAGTTGATCGGGGTCGATGGCAATTCCTACGCTCCCTTCCTCTCTGCGGAGGACCTTCGTCACTGGGGGATGCTCAACGGAGGCCTGGATGGTCACCTGCCGGAGAACCCGCAATGGCTCACCGTCGACGAGTACCTTTCTCAATACGATCGACGGGTTGCCGTCAACATTGCATATGTCATGGGGAATGCTCCTCTTCGAATCTCCTCGGTCGGCTGGAACAACCGTCCGCCCTCGGACTCCGAGGCAAAGAAGATGCTGGAATTGCTACGTTCCGGGATGCGTGACGGCGCATTCGGCATGTCCACCGGGCTCACCTACCCACCAGGCAGCTACGCGACGTCGGATGAGATCGCAGCACTCTGCGAGGTTGTCCGCGACATGGGAGGTGTGTACGTCACTCACATTCGATACGGATCCGGCGATGGCTTCATCGATCCCAACCTTGAGGCACTCGACGTCGGGAGGAGAACGGGAGTGCCGGTCCATGTCTCGCACTTCGCCAGCACCTGGAAGCGCAACGGCCAGTTCCGTCCCCTGCTCAGGCTGGTGGAAGAGGCAACTGCCGACGGCGTTGATGTGACATTCGATGCCTACCCGTACGTACACACCGGCAGCCGTGCCCTGGTGATGATCCCCGAATGGACGCATGAGGGTGGACCGCAGGCGCTACTCGCCAGGCTCCGCAACCCGAAGGCTCGCAGTCGCATGCGTCAGGAGACCGATCCGCGGGCATCTCGCTGGCGAGCGGGCGACGGAATCACCCTGGGCGGGTTTCGTAAGCCCCGGAACAAGAAGCTCGAGGGGATGACCATCGGCCAGATCGCGGACGAACTGGCCAAAGACCCGCTTGATGCCCTATGCGATCTGTTGCTCGATGAGAATCTTGGCATCTCCGAGGTGGGTCTGTACGCCAACAACGCCACGAACAACAGGAAAGTCCTGGCCCACCCCAGATGCATGGTGGGAAGCGATGCCCTGCTCCTGGGCGACTATCCCAGCCCACGTTCCTACGGCACGTTTCCCAAGGTACTCGGTGATCTCGTGCGTGAAGAAGGGCTGTTGTCGATGGCTGATGCGATTCGCAAAATCACTTCCCTGCCGGCGCAGCGACTTGGGCTCCAAGATCGAGGGATTCTGCGCAATGGCTTCGCCGCCGATGTGGTCGTATTCGATCCGCTCGAGATCCATTCGCCGGCAACCGTGGAGAGTCCGCGCCAGTTCCCGCTGGGGATTTCGCACGTCATGGTCAATGGCGTCCTCGTGATAGACGATGGGGAGCACACCGGCGCTCTCCCGGGCCGAGCCCTGCGGAACGCATGACCACTCCCAACGCCCGATGTGTCCGGGGATTCGGATGACGCCACCGTGATCATCAAAGGTGGCCGCGTTGTGACAGAAGTCGGCGTTGTCGACGCGGACATCCTCGTCGTCGATGGATCCATCGAGTCGATCGGAACCGGCTTCTCCGGTGGTCCGGTCGTGGATGCTCGCGGAGCATGGGTGTTGCCGGGCGTGGTTGATCCGCATGTTCACACATCGGTGGGTGGTTCCCACACGATGGACCCTCTCGCCGAGGACCTGAAGGAGACGACAGCTGCGGCTCTCATGGGGGGCGTCACGACGGTCGGAGCCTATGTCAGCCGTGCATCCGGGATGGGATTGATCGACACCGTCAAATATCAAATCCAGTTCGGGAGAGAGCATTCTGCGGTCGACTTCGCCATCAACGCTCTGTGCCTTCCGGGAGATCCGCTGACCGAGGTGGTTGACGAAGGCGTCGGGTTGGGCGTGACCACATACAAGGCCTTTCTCGGGTACTACGTGCGTGGCACCATGTTGGAAGATGACGAACTGGTCGAGTTGATGGTGGCAGTAGCCTCCCACAACTGTCTGCTCCTGATACACCCCGAGAACGGGAGAGCAACCAAGTACTACCACGATGTCGAATACTCACGCGACCCCTATGACCTGGCGGGCTATCTGCGATGCTCGCCGGGAATACTCGAAGCCGAAGGCATGTTCCGTGCAGCGGCGCTGGCCGAACTCACCGGCTGCGATGTGCTGTTTGTTCACCTGTCCGCAGCCGAGACCGTTCGCGTGCTTTCATGGCTCAAGGGTGGTGCGGCTTCGGTGCGCGTATGGAGCGAGACGCAGCCGCACTACCTCCTATTGACCGAGGACGCCCTCCTCGAGCACGGTTCCCTCGCAAAGATAGGCCCCCCGCTTCGCAGAAGTGAGGATGTGGCTGCAGTGTGGAAGGCCGTCGAAGCGGGGCACGTTGACTTGCTCTCAAGCGATCATTCATCTCGCACGAAGGCTATGAAGCAAGCTACACCAGCCATTTTCGACGCCCCATATGGTGGAATCACGTCGTCGGAGGCCCTACTACCGCTGGCGTACGCCCTCGGCTTTGAGGCTGGTCGATTCGACATTTGTAGGTTGGCAGAGCTGACCGCAACGAACGCCGCGAAGGCTTACGGTCTCTATCCTCGAAAGGGCGCCATACGGGTTGGCGCCGACGCCGATTTTGTGATCGTCCCGATTGAGGGAGAACCCCGTGAGATAGGGCCACACACTCTGCACGGTCGCGCGGACTACTCGCTTTACACAGGGCTTACATCCAGAGGGTTCCCAAAGTACGTGGTGAGGCGTGGGTGCTTGGCGGTATCGGAAGGGGAGGTGTTGGACAACCCGGGCGGCAGATATCTGGCTCGAGGTGTGAAAGAATGAAATCCGGCTCCCGCGTCGGGGACTGACGGACTCCGGTAATGACAAGAGTCATAGTAAATCGTGCGCTACAAGCGTTGGTTACCCTGCTCGGTGTCAGCGTGGTCGTATTCGCGTTGAGCCAATCGACCGGTAATCCGGTGGACGTACTGCTACCAGTGGAAGCGACGCCCGAACAGCGGATGCAACTGATCGATGAGTTGGGGTTGGATGAGCCACTCGTAACTCAGTATCTCACCTTCTTGGGCAATGTGATCCAGGGCGATTTTGGCAAGTCGATACGGACCAAGCTGCCTGTTCTTGAACTCGTTGTCGACCGCCTTGCGAACTCGGTCCTGCTGGTCAGCACGTCACTTCTCTTCATGGTCGCATTCAGCCTTCCTCTCGGTGTCCTTGCAGCGGTGAAGCGCGGGACGATCATAGATCGCGCCGCCATGGGCCTGGCGGTTCTGGGTCAATCACTTCCGCCCTTTTTCACTGGTGTCCTGGCGATCATTCTGTTCTCAGTCAGATGGCAGGTGTTGCCGGCGCAGGGTTCGGGCACCTGGCAGCATCTGTTGCTTCCCGCAGCAACGATGGGCCTGTTCACAGGAGCCGGGATCACGCGGCTGATGCGGTCGGCCATGCTTGAAGTGCTGGACAGCGAGTACGCCAAGCTTGCCCGTATCAAGGGTGCGAGCGAGATGAGGGTTGTGTGGGGACACGCCTTCCGAAATGCCTTGATTCCGGTCGTGACGTTTGTGGTGCTCATGTACGGTGTTCTCGTAGCTGCTGCGGTCACGACAGAAGTCGTCTTTGCCTGGCCGGGTTTGGGTCGGCTCGCCTTTGAAGCGGTGGTATGGAGGGACTTCCCGGTGCTGCAGGCAGTAGTCATCTTGTGGGCGGCGCTCATTGTCTTTGCCAATCTTCTCGTGGACCTGTCATATGCGGTCATTGATCCGCGGATTCGTAGTGTCTGAGTTCTTCGGCAAGGTACGGACCGGATTGGGCACAGTCCGGCGCAGCCTTCCCTTGCTTCCTCTTCTGATTGTCCTGTTGGCCGTCGCCGCAGCCTTATCGGCGGACTTCATCGCTCCCCACGGACCGGACGAATTGAACTTGGAGCATGCCCGTCAGGGATGGGTCTTCTCCGAAGGAGGTAGCTGGGAGTTTCCCCTGGGGACTGACACCCTGGGCCGGGATATCCTCAGTCGGATCATCAAGGGCGCTCAAGTGTCTATGGCCGTCGCCGCGGGCACTGTCCTACTCGCGGGGTCTATCGGGACGACCCTCGGTTCTATCGCCGGCTACTTCGGAGGTTGGGTTGACACGGTGATCATGCGGCTGGTCGATGGTTGGCTTGCCTTTCCCGCAATCCTGATCGCCCTCGTTTTCGCGGTCACAGTCGGCCCAAGTGTTACGGTCGTCGTATCAGTGATGGCGCTTATCCTGTGGGCGCGCTATGCCCGTCTGGTACGAGGGGAAGTTCTCAGCTTGAAGGAGCGCGACTTCATTGCGCTTGCTCGAGTAGCGGGAGGATCGCCCCTGCGGATAATGGCTTCACACCTGCTGCCAAACGTGCTCAACAGCGTGATCGTCCTTTCCACCCTGCAGATCGGTTGGGCCATCACGGTCGAAGCCACCTTGAGTTTCCTCGGCGCCGGTGTTCCGCCGCCAACGCCAACCTGGGGTGGCATGGTGGCTGAAGGGCGTGACCTGATCCGGTCGGCCTGGTGGATTTCCGTATTCCCCGGAGCTGCAATAGGCCTGGTGGTGCTTTCCTTCAACCTTATCGGAGACCGCATTCGAGACCTCCTTGATCCCAAGCTCAGAGCGCTCTAGTGGCCCTGACAGGTATGAGTGGATTCCAGTGGAGGGTGAACCGTCAAGCCCTGAGCGCTTCCGGGTCTCAAGGCATGCCAGTTCTGCAACTGTCGGCGGCTACTCCAGAATCTGTTGAGAACTGTAATCGCTGCCTCCAACCGTCATCAACGTTCTCGAGGGTCGCGTCTCAAGAATCGGCAGGGACGCCAGCGCGTTGACAATGTTGAATAGCGTCGGCAGTTCCTCCCACGTCGACTCATGAAAAGATACGGACCCTTCTCCGGTCCAGGCTCCTTTGAGATAGGGACTCAGATCGGGAGGAGGCGTAAACGTGAAGTATTCGACATCATGTTCCCCCCAGTACTGGGTTCGAGGCATGTATTTGTAGAGAAGAACACCCGGTTGGTTCGCGGCTAAGTCGGCCATCTCGTCATCGTCCAGCTTGGTTTGCTCACGAACCGTCATCGTCATGAACCGGTGTCCGAGCCAACTCGCACTACAACTCACCGTACCGTTCGAATGACGCGGCTCAGGAAGTTCCCCGTAGATCTTCGGGTATCCCAATTCCTCGCGGCCGGTGATGATCGGGTCTGTTAAGTTCTCCCACAGCACCATGAGGAAAGAGCCCGAAGTATTAGCCCGTTCACCGCGAAAGACAACCGGACAGGTGACCCCAAGCGTGTTGTATCCGCGCCCCGCCAGCCATTCGATGTCAGTGATATAACTCGCCGTTACGGTGACGACCGGCTCACCAGAGAGCTCGAGTCCGGGTGGAAGTAATCTGTCCAACGCTTCAGCCGTAGTAAGAAAGCTGACCGAATGCACCGTCTTTTTGGGACTGCCGGTGTTCGCGTACCGGTTTCCATCCACCCCCTGTCGGGGACCTAGGCTCGGGCCGAAATGGGTCGGCATCCTGTACATTTGACCGGGTTCAAAACTGTATGGCACCGGTGCCTCTCCTCATGTAGAACATGGGACTCTCGTGAATGGTCGCCGTCTTCGCCGTCCGAGTTGGACCCAGACCCGAGAGCCACCAGAACCCGTCGATGCAATGTCCAGAGTGCCGAAGATCAGGGTTCCCTTCGCAAAGACCCTAATGGGATAGGTACCGCATAGTAGCACCCATTGCTCTGAGACCCTTGTTCTGACCGACCCCAAGTTCGGTCCCGATTACGGGTTTTCGCCCCGTTGTGATGGCGATCAGCGAAAGTTCACTCAATACTCGAGTGGTTTTTCGGATATAGCGGGGGAGTTGGGAATCCGCTGGTTGTGATTGGGGTCCTCCACCCTGGATCAGGACGTGGCTTGTTGTGTGTCTCGGTGCGACGTACATTGGATCCTTATGGACGCCAAGACCAATACGGTGGACCCTCGGGATGACCCCGGCCCAGGACATCATCGTGCACCAAGTGTCATGCTTCAACCAGATGTGACCGAGCAAGTGCGTGGTCAGCCGGGCAGTCGCTTCTCTGTCACAGACCTGGCCGACCGTCAGGTGTTTTCTGTGTCCGCCGAGGCTTGGGGGAAGCTTCAAGAGGTGCTTGAACGTTCGACGAAAGCCAAGCCGAAGATCGCGGCGTTGCTGGCCGAGGAGTCGGGACTCGACTCGGGGTGAGCCCATGTCGGTGGGCAGCACTGGGCGGCGCTCCTTCGGTTGTGGCCGGCGAGAGTGGCGCTTGCGGCGCCACTTCCCCGGGATCCGCCTGAAAGCTCATCGTCCCTCTCTCTTTCAACTACCTCCAAGACAGTTTGGCTTCCTCGATCATTTCCTCCACTCTCACTCGTAGCCAACTTTCCTCACCTCGTTGCCTCTTTCCAGACAACGCGAATAAGCCATCGGTCGGTGATACGGATGCTGCGCTGCCCGGTGCGGTCGCCCGACAGTGCCTGCAGCCATTGGACCCTAGTTGCCGAACTGGCTCCGTAGGCGGTGTGGAAAATATCCCCTACCCTGTGATGACCATGACACGCTGGCTTCGCCCAAGAATCGGGGTTTTCCCCGGTACGACGCCCGAACGTGTCGCGGTACTCGACGTGGTAGTGGGCGGCTATGTCGTCGGGTCGTTCTACAACCTGGCCACGGACCACTGGGAGTTTCTCGGACCTTGGGACCATCAAGACAGGATCCGGGTAGACGGCACTGTGGACCGTTTGATGCGGGACAAGCGAACGTTTTGGTTGTACACAGATGGGGCGTCCCGGGAAAACGGCGCAAGGGCCGCAATCGGCGCTGTGTTGTACAACTCGGATGGTCAGGAGGTTCACGCGCTGAGCCGCCCCATTGGACGTGCCAGCAACAACCAAGCAGAGTACAGAGCGTTGATAGGGGGTCTGAAGATGGCCCTGCATCACAACATCTGCCGTTTGGTTGTTCGGGCTGACAGTCTGCTCGTGGTGAATCAAGTGCGGGGGAGGTTCAAAGTGAAAAAGGCCGAGTTAAAGCCGCTTCACGCTAAAGCCTGTGACCTGTTGGGTCGTTTGCAGAATCACTATGTAGAACACGTCCCCCGGAAATACAACCGGAGGGCTGACGCACTGGCCAAGGAAGCGTTCTCGAGATAAAGCCCACATCGGGGCTGTCACCGCTGGGGTGCATGGCTAATTGACAGGATCGACTGCGGCAACGAGTCGCTCGACCACTGGCTCAAGCGTCGGGCACCACGCTACCGGATATGGTTTCTTGCAGACGCTCTTCGTTCGCCCGGGAGAGGCCGTGGAGAGCGCCCGCAGCCGGATCCGTGTCTTGTTGCGCGATCTGGCCAAGCCGTTCGGACAGGCGATCTCGGGTGGTCGCAAGATCGTATTGGCTCTGTAACCCCATCCAGAAGAGTGGGGAATTGCCGAAATAGCTAGACAGCAGCAGAGCCGTCTCAGCAGTGACGGCCCGCTCGCCACGGACGATCGAGTTATTTCGCCGGGCGTCCACTCCAATGGCTTTCGCCAGCCGGCTTTGAGTGATGCTCATGGGGCGGAGGAACTCTTCGTTGAGGATCTCCCCCGGGTGGATCGGGGGCAGTCTGCGCGGTCTCCGACACAGCCCTCAGTCGGTCTCCCGTCGGCATCAGCAAGTCATCGCCGTTCACAGCTTGGTTCACCCCGGCTATGAGCCGGACATCACCCCAAAGGTCGCTCAGGGGGGAATCCGACTCTACACGGAGGAACTGGCTGCAATCCCGCTCTTCCAGCGCTCTAAGAGTCCGACACGGCTGGCCAGGTTGGCGAAGGCGTCAGCGGTGTCCTCGAAATAGTTGGAGTGGGTTACTTTGATGGCATCTATCGAGTCCGCACCCAGCAAGACAACCTCCACCCGGGGATTGTCCCGGTACTGCTCCTCACGCTCGCTGTACGCCCTGAGGGCTTGAGCGGAGTTGCGAAACTCTTCGAGGCTGACCTGTTTCCTTGCGTCATGGTCGAACGTGATAAGAAAGTCAATGGTCTTGCGCTTTGCCATCTTCAGTCCTTCCCACCTACAACATGTCCGAATCCTGGCTATCTAGTCGTGTCCAAGTTAGTCGAACCGCTCTTAACCGCGGGGTTAGATCACAGAGGGCATTCGATTGCCGCATTGAGATGTCATGGGCGGTCAGGATCCGAGATCCGGTGGTGAGCGGTATCTGTTACTGAGCAAGTGTCACTGCTCGGTGGCATACTGGTCTCCATCCTGAGAGAGGATCCGAAGTGGCAGTGGAAATGGCGATCTGGCGAATGACCGATGACGGACCGCGGCGATTGCCGTCGTCGCCGCTCGATCTTGAGCAGCGGCTTGAGGACATGCTCGCCGAAGACCCTGGCATGACTGGGATCGATCTGTTGATCGTCGGGAGGCAAGTACGGACTGGGTATGGCGGATTCATAGACCTTCTGGCTCTCGATGCCGAAGGTCGCGTCCATGTCCTCGAACTCAAGCGGGATCGCACCCCTCGCGACATTGTGGCTCAAACGCTCGACTACGGGTCCTGGGTGCAGGGTCTAGGCCTCGAAGACCTTGAGCAGATCTACCTCGACCACCAACACGGTGAAGACAACCTTGGTGAGGCCTTCGCAGAGCGTTTCTCCAGCCCTTTGCCCGACGTGGTCAATGCCGACCAGCAGTTCACAATTGTTGCCTCTGAACTCGATCCGGCATCTGATCGGATTGTCGAGTTCCTGGCAGAGTCCTACGGTGTGCCGATCAACGCTGTCTTCTTCCGCCACTTCCGAGACGAAGATCGCGATTACCTTGCTCGGACGTGGCTACTCGATCCTGAGCCGACCGAAGTCTCAGGGCGACCATCGCGCCGCAAGAGTCGGAGGTGGAACGGTCGGGACTTCTACACCATTCTCGGCCGAGCCGACGCCCCCGACCGTTGGCTGATAGCACAGAAGTACAGTTTCCTAAACGCAGGCGGCGGATCGTGGTACTGGAAGCCGCTCCGACACCTGAAACCGGGACACCGCGTCTTCGCGTATGTCGGCAAGGTCGGCTACGTTGGCGTAGGCGAGGTCACCGGCGAAATGATCCCCGCCCGAGATGCCAGTGTCCAGGTCAACGGCGAACACCAGTCGCTTCTCGATCAACCGGAGCCAAAGAAGGCATGGGGGGAGAGAGCATCCTCCGCCGATCCGGAACTCACCGAAATGGTTGTGCCGGTACGGTGGCTCGACACACGGTCCCTCGAGGAGGCTGTCCGGGGGAAGGGGCTCTTCGCTTCACAACTTCCCGCCTGCAGACTCCGCGACGAACACACCATAAGAACGGTCGAATCGGCTTTTGGGCTCGGCTCCGGAGTCGACTGATGTCCAAACTGAAGGCAGCCACAGACGGGTCTGCGGACCAACCCGGACCGGGACCGGGCGGCTGGGCCTGGGTGACCACCGAAGGGACATCGGGGTGGGGAAACCATCCAGAGACAAACCACAACCGCATGGAGTTGACAGCTGTGCTGAAGTTACTCGAAGCGCATCCCGACAGGCCGCTGTTGATCCAAGCGGAGTACTACGTGATAAAGATCTTCACTGACTTGCTCAACGGGTGGCGAGAAGAAGGCAAACGAAGAGGCCGCCCACTCGCGAACAGCGATCTGATAGGACAGGTCGACGCGCTCCTGATTGGGAAAGACATCGAATGGGAATGGGTCAAAGCCCACACCGGCCACCTCCTCAACGAAAGCGCGGACCGGTTGGCTGGCTTTGCGAGATTGCAGGGAAAACTTGGACATAGGCGCTGACCCCCGAGTTCCGCGACTCGGAGGGGATAGCCTTCCTCGGCCCCCGCATGCAAACGGACATTGAGTTGGGAAGGATCCGCTGGCTATGTCACTCCGCGTTTCTATGCTTTCAATCACACGATTCCTACATGGGAAGGACCGAGAGATGGCTAAGAACGGGGCCAAAGGCGGGGGTCGAAGAGGTGCCGTATCCAAGCGCAGCCAGATCCAGAATCCCAACACCGACCTATGGACCAAGCGTGACACATCATCGGGACGGTTCATAGCCACAAAGAAGACCGGAGGGCCGTTCAAGGGAGTGCGGAAGGAACGCTAAAGACCCTCTGCGCCCTTGGGCTCGCATCGACCTGATGGCTGTCACGAGAAGGGCATCCCGGAAACCAGTACCGCTCAGTTAGGACCGCTGACCTGGTATCCCCGGGGTGCTGTTTCGCCCATCAGGTGCTTTGCGAAGCAGTCCCAGCGGCGGCGGGTGAAGTACCGCCACGTGATCGGCCAGTCCTAGGGACTCCCCGGAGGGACCGTATCCCGCGTCCAGGAAGGCGTTGGACCGTCCCGGCGTCCCCCGGCCGTCGACGGTGAAGACCGCGCTCGACGACCTGACACTCATGCTATTGATCAAGGACAATCAACCCCGATATAAGGTTCCGAGTTGGTAGCGTATGTACTTGTGGTATCAATGACGCGCTGGCTTCTACTTGGCTTCGTTTTCCTCTTGGCCTGTGGCAGCGAAGGAAATCCGTTGGCCAATACGGAGTGGCAGCTGGTCGCGCTGGGCAATGCCGACGCTCCCGACGAGGTGGTGGGGGGCAACCCAACTGCCGAGTTCACCACGGATACGGATATGACGGGGTGGACGGGCTGCAATTCTTACGGTGCGAGATACAGTGCGCGGGAGTCGGAACTGCGCCTTGACGACCTGTCGTGGACGGAAGCGGGCTGCCCATCCCAGGAACTATTCGGACAGGAGCAACGGATGCAAGACTCGTTGGCGTCAGTAGAGCGGTTCGAGGTCTCCGGGGAACAGCTCACCCTCCATAGTGAAGGTGGGCAGGTGCTGGTCTTCGAGCGGGTTGAGTAGCCGTACTGCCATAAGCCGCGCCTGACAACGGGGCTATCCGGCTCTTGATCTTCTCTGGGTAGTGTGGTTCCTGACCCTCACTCTCATGGACCGGATCATTCGGGCGGTGACCTTTGGCCGTCTCAGGCATGTCGGTTTGGTGGAGAAGGTGGGAGACGGAACAACCTGGTCAGGGTAATTCAGGTCCGTTTACCTGGTATCCCCGTGGTGGGGTTTCGCCCATGAGGTGTTCTACGAGGTAGTCCCAGCGGCGGCGGGTGAAGTAGGGATCTTCGTTCCAGGTGCCCCAGGTCCCGGAGAAGTCGTGGTTGCGGTTGGGTAGCACCAACAGGTCGAAGTCCCGGTTGGCTTGGATCAGGGCGTCGATGAGTTGCGCGGTGGCGGCCGGGTTGACGTTGTCGTCGAGGTCGCCGGTTACCAGGAGGAGCTTTCCGCGGAGGTTGTGAGCCAGGGTCCGGTTGGCCTGGGTGTTCCAGCCCGGTCCCGGGAGTGGGCCGATCCAGCGTTCTCCCCAGGTGACGTTGGTGAGCGCCTGATCGTGGTTTCCCGCCGAGGCGACGCCCACGCGGTAGATGTCGGGGTATTCCAGCATGGCCCTGACCGCCGCGTACGCGCCCGCCGAGTGACCGTAGATGCCCACCCGGTCGAGATCGAGGTAGGGCCGGTCGTCGGCCAGTTGGGCGAGTACCGCCACGTGATCGGCCAGTCCTCCGTACTCCCCGCAGGGACCGTATCCCGCGTCCAGGAAGGCCTTGGACCGTCCCGGGGTCCCCCGGCCGTCGACGGTGAAGACCGCGAAGCCCAGGTCGGCCAGGCAGCGGGTGCTCTCCCCCACCACGTCGGTGAAGGCGCGGGGGGTCCTGGTGGCCTGAGGGCCCGGGTAGATGCTCTCTATGACCGGGTACTTCTTGGCAGGATCGAAGTCGAAGGGCAGGACGATCATGCCGTGCAGGTCGGTCTCGCCGTCGCTTGCCTTGGCGGTGAACCGCTCGGGGTATGTCCACCCGGTGGCCAGGAGCGCCAAGACGTCGGTTTCGGCCACCTGTGCGACCAGTTCGCCGGTGGCCCTTCGCAAGACCGTCCTGGGCGGTTGGTCGATTCGCGAGAAGCGGTCCACGAAGAACCGTCCGTCGGGTGAGAAGTCCACATAGGGAGGCCACTCTCCGTGCTCGGCGTCCTCGGGCGTGAGGAGCTTGGGCGCAGCGCCGTCGAGGCTCACCGCGTAGAGGTGGTGGTAATACGGGTCCCTGCCGTCCTCGCGTCCGGTGGCCATGAAGAAGGCGGTCCGGGTGTCTTCGTCGACCCTCACCAGGTCCGTCACCAGCCATTGCCCGTCGGTCAGTTGTCTGATGAGATTCCCGCGGCCGTCCAGGAGGTAGAGGTGACCCCATCCACTCCGGGAGGAATACCAGATGATCTCCCGGCGGTTTCCGCTCACCCAGACATTGGGTGTGCCGTAGTAGAGAGCGTTGAGGTCGATCGGCGTCTCGCTCTCCTCCTCCACCACCACCGTGCACCGGCCGTCCGACGGGTCGGCGGAGACCAGTCGGACCGAGCGCCGGTGGCGGTCCCAGTGAAGGAAGAAGATGGCGTCCGAGCCTGCGGCCCACCAGACGTGGTTCAACTCGATGGGAGTGAGAAACGGCGAAGAAAGCGGCTCCCACGACAGGTCGGTGCGCCTGCCGGTCTCCACCTCGAAGGAGACCAGGTGGGCCAGCGGCAACTCGGCGTCTCCCGGCAGGGCCTGGCGATAGACGTGAACGCGAGGGCGGAGCGATCCGTCCCGGGGGGCGCCTTGGAGAAGGTGCAGGGTCCCCACTCGCCGCTCGTCGAGCCTGTGGGTCAGGAGGTGGCGCTCGTCGGGAGACCAGAGCACCCGGGCCGGTGGCGCGCGGCCTGCGAGCCGGTCGGTGACCGCCGAGTTGCGGCCCTCGGACGACGACCCGTAGCCGTGGGCCGGCTCGGCGTCGTGGGTGAGGGGGGTCGACGTGCCCTCAAGGTGGTCGATGAGCACCAGGTTGCCGAACTCGACCCTTGCCTCGTATCTCCCCGAAGGAGAGACGCTCCCGTGCCCGGTGGGCGCCACGGGACCGAGTTTTCGCAGCGAGGAGCCATCCGGAGCGCACTCCCATCGGTGGTCGTCGACCTCAAAGCGCATGCGGGCGCCGTCGGAGGTGAACTCGAAGTCCTGGAAGGGGAGCCGTCGGGGATCGATTCGCCTGCCCAGGGCCGCAGACAGCGCCGAGGCCACCGATTCGTGATCGAAGGCCTCGGTCTGGCGGCCGCTCCCGGCGTCGACCAGCATGAACCGGTGACCGGAGGCCGACTCGGAGCGGTACCGGAAGGCGCGGGAGTCGTCCAGCCAGCGCACCGCCGTCTCCAGGTTGAACACCAGCGACTTGGCGTTCCGATGGAGCATCGCCTCGGCGCGCCGGTAGCGCTCCCACATCGGGGTTGGGAGGGACGGCGGTCCCTGGGGTTGGGTCATGTGCCCCTCATCCTCCCAGGATTTCCACCAATCGGTCGGCGATGATCTTCTCCTGGCCGTCCCGGAGCGTCGAGACCCGGATGTCGAGGGAGTCCCGGTCGGGGTCGACCCACAGGTAGTGGGGCCGGAGGATTATGCAGGGATCTCCCTGGTGCAGTTCTTTCACCACCTGCGCCAGGGTCTTGGGTGAGCGGGAACGATCGAACGTGACGCGTAGCGAGTCCGGTGGTTTGGGATCGGCGGTGGCCGAGCCGTCCTCGTAGGAGAAACCCAGGAACGAGAATCCCTCCAGCCGGGCCTGCATGGTGTCCATGAGCCGTCGGTAGCGGCGGAACCGCTCTTCGTGATCCGTCTCCAACCATTGTTTCAGAGCGGCGTAGGCCGCGGCGATCTCGCCTCGCCCCACTTTCATGTGCCTCCCGAACGCCTCGGCGTTGGGGCCTTCGAAGGCCAGGTAGCTGTTCTTGCGGGCGGCCTCGATTCCGGCGGACGTCCCGGTGAGAATTCCGGCCATGGAACCGGCGCCGAAGAACTTGCCGCTGTAGGTCGCGAAATCGGCGCCGGCCCGGACGTATCTGCTGAAATTGTCGAGGGGATAGACCTGCTCGGCCGCGTCGACTATCACCGCCAGGTCGTGGCGCTTGGCTATCTCGAGGACCTGGTGGAAGGGGACCACGTTGGGCGCGCCGGGAGCGTAGAAGAATATCCCGGCGGTCCTCTCGGAGATGGCGTTCTCGATGTCGGCGGCCGACGTGCAGGTCTCGTCTCCGGCCGGCACTATCTTGCCGCCGGCGCCCTCCAGGCAGCGATCGTAGAAGGTCCGGTTCCCAGCCTGGACCACGAACTCCCGGCGTAGCCCGGCGGTGTGGGGGATGCGGGCCACCAGGTCGTCCTCTCCCCCGGTGATGCAGGCGGCGGTGGCCAGCACCGTCCCGGCGGCGGCGCCGGGGGTGACCAGGGCGGCCTCGATCCCGAGCATCTCCGCGATCGCCCGGCCGGCCGCGTCGGAGAGGCGTTCGACCTCGATGAAGGACCGGTTGGCGGCCGCCACCGCCTCGAGTACCGCTCCCCGGGGGAGGCTCCCGCCCAGGCCGGTCAGATCGTTGTGAGCGTTGATCACCGGACCGACGCCCAGGTCCGAGAGGACATTGTGGCCGCTCTCGCGGTTGGTCACCACCGGATCGTCGCTCCTATTGGCCGGAGGGGATCGGAGAGTGGGGAATGCACATCGGCGAGTCGGTCTTCGGGTCGGTGACCACCGAGGCTTCCACGCCGAAACAGCTTCGCAGGAGTTCGGGTGTCAGCACGTCGCCGGGAGGACCGTCGGAGACCACCTCGCCGTCGGACATGGCGATCATGCGGTCGGAGAACCGGGCGGCATGGTTGAGGTCGTGGAGCACCATCACGATGGTCACCCCCCGGTCCCGGTTGAGACCGGAGACCAGTTCCAGTAGGTCCAGTTGGTGCCCGACGTCGAGGAAGGTGGTGGGCTCGTCGAGCAGCAGGATGTCGGTCCTCTGGGCAAGCGCCAGAGCCATCCAGGCCCGTTGGCGCTCACCACCCGACAGGGTGTCGATGGGACGGTGGACGAAGTCCTCGAGGCGGGTCATCCGGATGGCTTCCTCGATGGCCTCGTCGTCCTGGCGGCGGAGCATTCCCAGGGCGCCGACGTGGGGAAATCGCCCCTGTTCGACCAGTTCGGTGACCGTGAGTTCCGGCGGGACCTCGTGCACCTGGGGGAGGATGGCCATCTGGCGGGCGACCTGGCGGGTGGGCAGGCGGTTTATGTCCCGGCCGTTGAGGTACACAGAACCCGACAGCGGCGCGATCAGGCGCGCCATGGTCTTGAGGGTGGTGCTCTTTCCCGACCCGTTGGGACCCACCAGGGACGTGCGGGTCCCCGCTTCGATGCTGAGGGTGAGGTCCGGGGAAACCACGTGATTCCGGTAACCGGTGGAGACCCCGTCGATGTGAAAGGCGGGACCTTCGAGGATGGACTGTTCCTTGTTCATCGCATGCGCTCTCTCATCAGGTATAGGAAGAACGGCGCTCCCACCAGGGCGGTGAAGGCGCCCACCGGCACTCGGCTGCCGCTCTCGGTCTGTATGTCCACAAAGGGTATCCAGTCGAGCGAGAAGACGCGGGCCAGCAGGTCGGCGGCCACCAGGATGATGGCGCCCACCAGCGCCGAGCACACCAGCAGCCGCCGCAGGTCGGAGCCCACCAGGGTGCGGGCTAGGTGCGGGGCGATGAGACCCAGGAAGGTGATGCCGCCCGCCACCGATATCGAGCCGGCGGCCAGCACCACCGCGGTCATGAGGATGATGGCCCGGGCTACCTCGGCGCGGAGGCCCAGGCTTACCGAGGTGCTGTCTCCCAGTTGCAGGGCATTGGCCAGGGGGATGACCATCACCACGATCGGGAAAATGAGAACCGCCACCGGCACCAGGAACACCAGGTGGTCCCAGGTCCGGGTGCCGAGCGATCCCACCAGCCACCGCACGATCGAGTCGATGTGGCTGCCCGAGACCAGTACCACGAACGAGGTGATGGAGGAGACCGCGGCGGCGACGATCACTCCGGTGAGGATGAGCCTGATGGGGTCGGTGCCGGCGCGCCGGTAGCTCAGCACGTAGACCAGGGCGCCCGCCGCCAGTCCCCCGGTGATCGCCGCCAGGGGAACGAAGATGTTGAGATCGTCGAGCGCTCCCTCGGTCCCGAAGCTGATGGCCAGCGCCAGGACGGCCCCCAGGACCGCCCCCTGGGTGACGCCGACCGTGGCGGGAGCGGCCAGCGGATTGCGTAGGACCGACTGGAGGAATGCTCCAGAGGAAGCCAGCATCGCTCCCGCCAGGGCGGCGATCAGGACCCGGGGCAGTCGTACCTCCCACACCGAGATGCGGTGAAAGACCTCCTCGGCCTGGTTGATCAGCGCCTTGTAGACCAGGTCGGGACCGAAGAAGACCGGACCCAGCATCACGTAGGCGAACATCACTGCCAGAAGCGCCACGGTCAGGGTTAGCAGTATCCGGCGAGATCGGACCCGAGGGTTCACAATGTCGGAGTGGCGGTGGCCGTTGACGGCGGTACCGGTCACGGGACGGCCTTTCGCCGCAGGATCCCTCGCTGCATGAGCGTCAGCAGCACCGGAGCGCCGAGGGCCACCGTCCACAGGCCGACCGCGATCTCGTGAGGATGGAGGGCCAGCCGGGCGGCCATATCGGCGCCCAGCACCAGGATGGCGCCCACCACGGCCGACAGCGGCACCACGATCCGGGCGTCGGAGGTCCGCAGCAGTCTGCGGACGATGTGAGGCGACACCAGCGCTATGAAGCCGATCGGACCGGCAATGGCGATCACCGGGGCCACCAGCAGGACCGATGCCGCGAACAGGATCGCCCGGGTCCGTCGAACGCCGACACCCAGGCCCTCGGCCACCTCGTCTCCCAACTTCAGAGTGTTCAAGGGTTTCCCGGCCAGCAGGACCACCACCAGGAGGGTGATCGTCCAGGGGGCGACCAGGCGCACCTCATCCCATTGCACGTCGGAGAGGCTGCCCACCAGGAAACGGTAGATGACCGAGACGCCCCCGAAGTTGGGAGCGAGGGTTATCACCGCTATGACCATGGCGTTCAGCAGCGCGGTGAAGGCCGCTCCCACCAGCAGCATCCGCATGGGGCTGGTCTTGAGGCTCACCAGGGACAGGATCACCGTTCCCGTGGCCAGCCCGGCCACCAGAGCGGCGATGGGGAGTGCGACGCCCGTGAACGGGAGACGGAATGCAACGATGGTGGCCACCGCCAGGGAGGCGCCGGCCGACACGCCGATCAACTCCGGACCCGCCAGGGGGTTGCGGAGCGTGTCCTGCATAACCGCTCCCGAGGCGCCCAGCATGGCGCCGGCCACCACTCCCCCGACCACCCTGGGAAGCCGGAGGTTCTGCACGATGAACTGCTGGTTGCCTTCGGACTCGGAGCCGAACAGGGCGTTCAGCACCTCGGTCACCGACAGGTCGGGCGTCCCCCACATGAGCGACATGACCGCCACCGCCGCGCACAGACAGGCGACGATGGCCACCACGGTGGCCGCCCGCATCCATCGGTTCCGGTAAAGCGAGGCTCTCTCCTTAGAGGAAGGAGGACCGCCAGCAGGTACGGCCCTCCTTCCTTGGCTTGTTCTTGTGGACCAGCCTGCCTAAGTCGCGGGCTGCCAGACCGACAGGTCGCCTGGGTGGTTGTAGGTGTCGGGCCAACCGGCGTTCAGGTAACACTGGTATGCCCACTGGAGCATCAACAGGCCGTGGCCGAACGAACCCGCCGAGTCCTCCTCGCATACCCTGCCCTCCCGATGAGCAGTGGTCTGCAACCACACCTCAGCAGCCACGGTGTCCTTGCGAGCACTCCCCGGCCAGGTGATCATCACCCACACCTCAGGATCGGCCTCCAAAATGAACTCCCACGAGAACTCACTATCCGGAGACCCATACTCCGACACACCCTGATCCGGGAACACACACGTCCCCGCACCCTCAGAATGCAAGAACCGACAGAACGACGACGAATCCCAAATCATCCAGTTCGTGTCACCGAACCCAACCGCCACCCTCGTCTCAACAGCACCAGCAGGCAAACCCGCCGACAAAGCACCAACATTCGCATCGAACCGGGCAATCGCCGCCGAAGCCTCAGCCTCCCTACCAGTAAGGAGGCCCACATCGACCCAACCCTCCTTCAAAGTCTCAACACCGCCGATATCAACCAGATACACCGGAGCAACAACCTCCAACGCATCACGGACCTCTTCCTCACCAACCCGACCAATGATCAGATCAGGCGAATACTGCGCAACCTCCTCAACCGACATCCGATCACCCAACACCGGAATCGACGCGGCACCATCACCGTAATAGGCAGCAGCACTCCCCCAACCATCACCACGATGCATAGCAACCGGCACAATCCCCAAATCCGACGTCAAATCAGTGCAATTGTCCTGCACACACAAAACCCGCTCAGCAGGAGCATCCAACGTGATCTCACGCCCACTCCCATCCGTCACCGACAAACTCACCGGCTCCTCGGTGTTGAATGCCCCGGCGGTCCCCGGTAGCCAGACTGACAGGTCGCCCGGGTGGTTGTAGGTGTCGGGCCAGCCGGCGTTCAGGTAACACTGGTATGCCCACTGGAGCATCAACAGGCCGTGGCCGAACGAACCCGCCGAGTCCTCCTCGCATACCCTGCCCTCCCGATGAGCAGTGGTCTGCAACCACACCTCAGCAGCCACGGTGTCCTTGCGAGCACTCCCCGGCCAGGTGATCATCACCCACACCTCAGGATCGGCCTCCAAAATGAACTCCCACGAGAACTCACTATCCGGAGACCCATACTCCGACACACCCTGATCCGGGAACACACACGTCCCCGCACCCTCAGAATGCAAGAACCGACAGAACGACGACGAATCCCAAATCATCCAGTTCGTGTCACCGAACCCAACCGCCACCCTCGTCTCAACAGCACCAGCAGGCAAACCCGCCGACAAAGCACCAACATTCGCATCGAACCGGGCAATCGCCGCCGAAGCCTCAGCCTCCCTACCAGTAAGGAGGCCCACATCGACCCAACCCTCCTTCAAAGTCTCAACACCGCCGATATCAACCAGATACACCGGAGCAACAACCTCCAACGCATCACGGACCTCTTCCTCACCAACCCGACCAATGATCAGATCAGGCGAATACTGCGCAACCTCCTCAACCGACATCCGATCACCCAACACCGGAATCGACGCGGCACCATCACCGTAATAGGCAGCAGCACTCCCCCAACCATCACCACGATGCATAGCAACCGGCACAATCCCCAAATCCGACGTCAAATCAGTGCAATTGTCCTGCACACACAAAACCCGCTCAGCAGGAGCATCCAACGTGATCTCACGCCCACTCCCATCCGTCACCGACAAACTCACCGGCTCATCATCAGCGGCGGGCGCCGCAGTAGTGGCAGGCGCCTCGTCGGTGGTGGGCGCCGCAGTGGTAGCGGGCGCCTCGTCGGTGGTGGGCGCCGCAGTCGTGGCAGGCGCGGCAGTGGTGGCAGGCGCGGCAGCGGTGGTGTCGCTGGTGTCCTCTCCACCACAGGCGGCAACGACCAGAAGGGCCGCCACCAGCGCAGCGCCAATCCGGTACGACTTCGATGACTTGAATTTGACCATTGTTCGGAGTCCTTTTCCTTAGTAGCAAATCTAGCCGAGAATGATAATCATTATCAACTCGGGATCCCTATTCTTCCCAGAAACCCTATTACAAACGGTAGCATGTGCAATGCCTTGCATCAGCCGAAGAGGGTGGGACTATTTGTCGCTGTTTTTCCAGTTTTTCCCACTCCTCTGGCCCGGATGGGAGTGGACACGGCCGCAGATTCAAGGTTCCAGCCAGCCCGGAACCCCTTGCGACGGGAAAGGCCAACGCCTTTCGACAGGCGCGACAGGCGTAGATTTACTGATTGCCGAACCGGACTCGGGGCTGCCCCTCCCCTGTCCGCCAGTCTTCTCCCCCGGAAATCTGTCGCTCTCTCGGACTTCCTGGAGGATTTGTCATAATATAATGACCTCGGCATGGGTCACCTTGATCGCCACCTTCAGCGGGGCCCGCTGCCGCTTTGGTTCCAGATTAAGGAACAACTCCGGCACGCCATCGACCTGGGCGAGTGGGCGCCGGGCGAACAACTCCCCACCGAGAACGAACTCATCGAGTTCTTCGGCGTCAGCCGGATCACCATCCGCACCGCCTTCGAACGGCTGGGCGACCAGGGACTGGTCGAACGGATCCCCGGACGAGGCACCTTCGTGGCTCAACGCAGCTTCGAACAGCCTGTCACCCGGCTGGCGGGCTTCCACGAGGACATGGCCAGCCGCGGCTTTGTCCCTTCAACGCAGATTCTCTCGGTGCAGATCGTCCCCGGACCCTTCGACGCGGCGTCGGCGCTGGGCGCCGAGGGCGAGGACCTGGTGGAGATCCGGCGTCTCCTCCTGGCCGACCAGGCACCCATGGCGGTCCAGCACGGTTACCTGCCGACCTGGGTGATGGGAAACCAGGAGTTCACCGCTTCCGATCTCTTGAACAAATCGCTCTATCGGATCATGGCGGAACGGACCGCCTCCTATCCGGCCATGGCGGAGGAGACCATCGAGGCGGTGCCCGCCGACGGGGACCGCGCCGGGCTCCTGGAGGTGTCGGAGGGATCGCCTCTCCTGCTGGCCACCCGCCTGTGCCTGGACCGGTCCCGGCGGCCGGTGGAGTACGTCCGGCTGTGGTACCGGGCCGACCGGTATCGCTTCCGGGTGGAGTTGCAACGACCATGATCGACGTGGTGGGAGACGCCTGTGTCGACCTGGTCCTGCCGGTCACCCATGTGCCGGAACCCGATGAGAAGGTGCACACCCGCGAGGCGGTGGTGAGCCCGGGAGGCGTGGCGCTGAACGTGGCGGTGGCCCTGGCGCGGCTCGGTTCGGAGGTGGCGCTTCACGCCCGGATCGGAGATGACGCCTTCGGATCGATGATCCTGGCGGCGCTGCAATCCGAGGAGGTGGACACCGCAGGCATCGTGGTCGATCCCTCGATCTCCACCTATTTCACGATGTCGCTGATCACCGACGACTCGCCCGAGAAGCGGATGGTGGTGGCGGTGACTCCCGGCCTCTACCCCACCGAGGCCGGCCCCGGACCGGGCGCCTGGGGGCACACGGCACCCTTCGATCTCGACGCCGCCGCGGAGGTGACCGGCCGGTGGCGGTCGATGGGAGTCCCGTTCTCGATCGACCTGGAGCCCGCCTGCATACCCGACGACCCCACCGAGATCGCCACGGTGACCCGGGGCGCCGACACCCTGATCGCCAACGCCCGGACCCGGGACCTGCTGGCCGGCTCCGCCGAGGATGCCCTCGAGGTGCTCACCGGGCCGCTGGGAGGTCGTCACGGGGTGATCACCGAGGGACCCGACGGCATCGTCTTCAGTTCGGAGGGACACTCGGGACGTATCCCCGCCCACCCGGTGGAGGCGGTGGACACCACCGGCGCCGGAGACAGCTTCGCGGCCGGGTACATCTGGGCGCGCACCACCGGGTCGGGGGTGACCGAAGCGCTCGAGACCGCAACCGTCACCGCAGCGCTCGCGTGCCGGAGCCTCGGAGCATGGGCCTCGCTCCCCCATCGACACGAAGTCGAACCACTGCTCCGGTCCCGGAAGGAGGGCGATTCGTGAGCGCGCTGTTGCCCCGCAAGCCCGATCCCCTCCGGGAGATATTCACCGAGCCCAAGCCGATCATCGGGATGATCCATCTGGCGCCCCTCCCCGGGGCGCCCCGCTACGACGGCCAACCCATGGAAGAGATCTACGCGGCCGGGGTGGCCGACGCGCTGGCGATGTCGGAGGCCGGCATCGACGGGATCATCGTGGAGAACGCCTTCGACCTTCCCTTTGCGCGGCCCGAAGCGATCGGACCGGAGACGGTGGCCGCCCTCTCGGCGGCCTGTCTGCGGGTCCGCGATGAAGTGGATCTCCCCATCGGGATCACCTGCGTGGCCAACGGCGTCATACCGGCCCTGGCCATCGCCAAGGCGGTGGGCGCCCGCTGGATCCGGGCGAACCAGTGGGTGAACGCGTACGTGGCCAACGAGGGGATCATCAACGGACCGGCGGGGGAGGCTCTCCGATACCGGTCGGCGATCGGCGCACAGGAGGTGCGGGTGTTCGCCGACGTCCACGTCAAGTTCGGCGCCCATGCCATCACCGGCGACCGGACCATCTCCGAACAGGCCCGGGACGCCGAGTTCTTCGACGCCGACCTGCTGATCGCCAGCGGGCAGCGCACCGGATCGCCCACCGACGCCTCGGAGGTCCGCGCCATCCGGGCGGGCACCTCGCTCCCGGTGATCGTGGGGAGCGGGCTGGACGTTCACAACGCGGCCGAACTGCTCTCGGTCGCCGACGGCGCGATCGTGGGAAGTTCGCTCAAAGTGGGAGGCAAATGGTGGAAACCGGTCGACCCCATCGTCACCAAGGAACTGATGGAGGTCGTGCGGGGCGTAAGAAACAGAACAGGAAAGCAATAATGAAGGAGGAAACATGAAACATCATCTGCGGTTGTTGACCGCACTACTGGCCATCCTGGCCCTGGTGGCCGCCTCTTGTGGCGATTCGGACGACAACGCCGAAGTCGCCGACCCGACCACCACGGCCGCGGCCCCCGAGCCCGAACCCGAGCCCGAACCCATGACTGCCGATCCGGGCACCCCCGGCAATATCCCCGACCCGGGCACCGCTGCCGGGCGCTTTGACGGAGTCGAGGTTGTGGTAGCCGGACCGGCCGGCCAGCTCGAATACATGAAGGAGAAGGCGGCCGAATGGGCTGCCGAGACCGGCGCCGCGGTGCGGGTCGACGAGATCCCGTTCGGCGAGCTCAACGACAAGGTGCTGGCGGCACTGTCCACCGACACCTTCATCGCCGACATCATCAACATCGGCTCGAACCTGGGCGGTGACCTGATGGGCGGCGGCTTCATGGCTGCGGCACCCGAATGGGCCCAACAGCGGGCCGACTGGGAGGGCATCCTTCCCATCTTCCGGTCGAACCAGTTGTCGTTCGGCGGGGTGGCCTACGGCATGCCCTGGGACGGCGACGTACTCATGTACTACTGGCGCGCCGACGCCTTCGAGGAGTACGCCGACGAATACGAGGCGGCCACCGGCAATGCCCTCCGTCCGGCCGAGTCCTGGAGCGAGTACGCAGCCATCGCCGAGTTCTTCACCGAGAACGCCTGGTCGGGCCTGGATGAGGGGTACGGCCTGGTGGAGCTGCCCATGCGCAACAACCAAGGTTGGAACGGTTTCATGACCAGAGCGGCGGGATACGCCAAGGCTCCCAATGATCCCGGTTTCTTCTTCGATCCCGAGACGATGGAGCCCCGCATCAACAATCCGGGCTTCGTCCGGGCTCTCGAGGACTGGGGAGCCGTCATCGAGTACGGTCCTCCGGGGATGCTCAACTTCGGTTGGATCGAGAACGCTCTGAGCTTCGTGGGCGGCCTCGCCGCGCAGGACATCCAGTGGGGTGACATCGGACCGATGTCCAAGTCTCCCGACTCGGTCGTCGAGGGTGCGGTCGGATACGGGCCCGCCCCCGGCGCGGATGAGTACTGGGATCCGGTGGCCGGAGCATGGGCTTCCGGCGACGGGCCCAACAAGGCTCCGTTCCTCGGCTTCGGCGGATGGTTCAACCTGGTTCCCGCCACGTCCAATAACCTGGCGGCGGCCTTCGACCTGGCCTCCTTCCTGGGAAGCCCCGAAGTCCTGGCCGAAGCGGCCGTGACCGCCGGCACCGGCGTCAACCCCGGTACCGCAGCCACGCTCGATCCCGCCCTGTGGGTGAGCGCCGGCTGGCCCGAGGATGAGGCGAAGGCCTACACCGACGCCATCCGGGCATCGCTCGATCACCCCAACGCGGTGTTCGACATGCGCCTGCCCGGCTTCCCCGAGTACAAGGACGCCCTGGAGTTGGCGGTGTCCGAGGCCCTGTCCGGCCAAGCCAGTGCGCAGGACGCACTCGACGAGGCCGCGGAGAAGTGGAATGAGATCACCGACCGCCTGGGTCGTGACGAACAACTCCGCATCTACCGCGAGGCCTTGGGGCTCACCGGCTGACAACCAAAGCAACCCGCGCACCGGTCCGTCCCGGCAAACCACCGGGACGGGCCGGTAGCGCGCCACGTTGGTTCATATCGCCCGCCACCGGTGCCGTGCTGGCGCTCAGCATCTTCCCGCTGATCTTTTCGCTGGGCCTCACTTTCACCAACGTCAATCTCTTCCGGCGGGTGCCGCTTCGCTTCGTGGGCCTGGAGAACTGGGCTCGGATCGTCTCCGACGAGGCCCTGCGGGAGACCATGGTCAACACCATCATCTTCGTGGGAGGCGGGGTGGCGATCCAGTACGCGCTGGGCCTGGGCCTGGCGGTGGCGCTCAACCGGGGCCTGCGGGAACAGCGGCTGATGCGCATCCTGTTCCTGCTGCCGATGATGGTGAGCCCGATCGCGGTGGGGTTCATCATCGGACGGATGGTGTTCTCAGAGGGCTTCGGGCCGATCAACGACATGCTGGAGGCCGTGGGGTTGCCGGCCGTGGCGTGGGTCACCTCACCGGCCATGGCCAAGGTGACCATCATCCTGGTCGACACCTGGCAGTGGACGCCGCTGATGATGCTGTTGATCCTGGTGGGTCTGCAGGGGATTCCGGGAGAACCGCTGCAGGCGGCCCGGGTGGACGGCGCCAGCGAGTGGCAGATCTTTCGCCACATCGTGTTCCCGCTGTTGCTCCCGGTCAGCATCACCGCGGTGCTGATCCGGGCCCTGGAAGCGTTCAAGATCATCGACATCATCCGGGTGGTGACCGGCGGCGGCCCGGGGCGGGCCACCGAGTCGGTGACCGCCTACGTCTACAACCTGGGCGCCAAGCAGGGTGACCTGGCCTACGCGGCGGCGGCCGCCTACGTGTTGCTGTTCGTGGTGATCGGGGTGAGTTTCCTGGCGCTGTACGTTTCTCGCCGGGTACAGGGGAGGTACGAATGAGGGGTCGCTGGATGGTCCGGGCATTCGTTTGGGCGGCGGCGTTCGTCACCCTATTCCCGCTGTATTGGATAGTGATCACCTCGTTCAAGACCCAACTCGACATCGGCGTGACTCCCACCTACCTGCCGTGGGTGGACTTCATGCCCACCCTGGAGGGTTGGCGGTGGCTCCTCTCCGAAGCACGGTCGGACGTGATCCGAGCGATCATGAACAGCCTGATCGTCTCGGGAGGCAGCGCCCTGGTGGCCACCATCCTGGGCGCCGGGGCGGGATACGGCCTGACCCGCTTCGAGTACCGGTGGAAGTTCTGGCGCAACGAGGACATCGCCTTCTGGTTCATCTCCCAGCGGATGCTCCCCCCGGTGGCGATCGTGCTGGCGTTCCTGCTGATGTTCCGCTATCTCAGCCTGCTGGACACCCGCCTGGGACTCACCATCGCCTACACCGGGTTCGCCATCCCGTTTACCGTGTGGATCATGCGCGACGCCTTCGCACAGGTGCCGATCGAACTGGAGGAGAGTGCGGGGGTGGACGGCGCATCGGCGGCCAACGTCTTCTTCCGCATTTCCCTTCCCATCGCGGTGCCCGGCCTGGTGGGGTCGCTGTTGTTCGCGTTCGTGTTTGCCTGGAACGAATACCTGTTCGCCCTGATGCTCACCTTCCAGGAGGCCACCACCGTCCCCCTGCTGCTGGCGTCGCGCATCACTTCCTTCGGAGCGCAGTGGGACCAACTCTCCGCACTCACCCTCACCAATTTGATTCCGGCGGCGGTGCTGGGGATCATGCTGGAGCGCTTCCTGATCCGCAACCGAACGGAAGGATCTCTCAAATGACTGCAGGCGTCACCTTCATCGCAGACCGGCTGCGGCTCCCGGTCGCCCCCCGACTGGCGGGAGTTTTCTCCGAGCTGGCCGAGGGTGGCTGGGTGCTCGACCCACAGCAGATCGCCGGCCGGGTGGAAGCCGGCACGCCCACCGTCTATTGGTCAGAGCCCTTCCAGCCGGTGGCGGCGTTCGGCCTGTTCGAGGCGCCGGGCCTCGAGGAGGCCCACCGGGGGATCACCGCCCTCATGGAAGCCGGCTGGGGGCGGACGTTCGAACGGACCCAATGGATCGTAGGGCCGCGGGACCTTCCGCCGTCGCTGGGAGAGGGGCCCTTCGACCAGGGTTTGGGGTTCCTGGCCCTGTGGGACTGGAACGACGCCTGGCACCAGGCGTCGCCGGCGGAGCGAGCCGTGTACGACGCGGATTGTGACGTGGCGTTCGCATACGACGTCGAGTTGGGAATCGACATCTTCGGCCGCTTCGACGTGAGCGGGACCTCCGACTGGGACCATGCGGCGTTGTGGGACGTGCCGGACCTTCCGACCCTCACCGAGGCCATGCACGGCCACGAGATCCAGGACGACTTCATGTTCACCACCTCACACCACCTCATCGGGCGTCCGATCGCCCTCGACCGATTGGAGGAACGACTGCAGTGATCACCTGGATACACACCTACCGCCCCCGGCCCGGGTGGTATGAGCAGACCGCGGAGGCACGCTCTGAGATGCTCGCCACCTGGGAGAACGCCGCCGCCGCGTCGATCAGCAGCGGCGCCAATCGCACCGGTCCTCTCTCCATCCGGGGCCAGTCGCGACAGGAGCACCTGGAGGTCTGGACCTTCCCCGATCTGGGACAGGTGGAGGACCACTGGACCCGGCTGCGCAAACTCGGCTACACGGACTGGCGAGAGTCCGAGAACACCGTGGCCACCGAGATCGTCGAGAGCAGACTCACCGGACCGTCACGCTGACACCCGGTTCCCTGATCGGGAACCTCACCGGGTCAGCCGGCCCAGAACCCCTTTGCGGTGGGAGACGCCGAGCGCCTCGCGACAGGCGTAGATGTGCCGCTGTCCGAACCCGAACTCGGGACTGCTCCTTCCTTTCGTGCGTACAACTCGCGCCTCAACCTCGTCCAACGGCGACTCGCAGTGAGGACATAGGGGCCACAAGGTCGACCGCCTCTGTGACGACCCTCATGGCGGGCTCCTTCCATTGAGGCGGTCTGTGCCCGATTGTCGCAGCCTGATCTCATTTAATTACCTCCCTCCCCAGTAAGACCGCCAAGTTGAGGGTTAGCCTCTTTGGCAAGCCCACGGAAGGAGTTGTAGTGAGTTTGTTGAGAAAGAAGGCAGTCTTTGGTGTTTCGTTGCTCTTGGTTCTGTCGCTGATCGCGGCGGCCTGCGGAGACGACGCCGAGGAACCGCCTGCCACCACGGCGGCCGCTGAGGTAACAACCACCGCTGCCGCTCCCGCCACGACGGCCGCGCCGGTCGAAGAAGAGCCGGCGCCGGACGATGACATGGCCGACGAGGAGATGCCGGCCGAAGAGGACGACATGGCCGACGACGACATGATGGAAGAGGACGCGGACGGTCCCAAGCGCGGCGGAGACCTGATTTTCGCCCGCCACCGGGACAACACCACCCTCGACCCCGGAGCGGCGGTGGAGACCGACACCATCTATGTCCTCGATCACATCTTCGAGACCCTGTTCGCAACCAGCGCCGACGGGTCCTCGGTGGATCCCTGGCTCGCCAGCGACTACGAGGTCTCAGACGACGGGAAGTCGTGGACCGTCACCCTCCGTGAAGGGGTGGAGTTCTCCAACGGTCAGCCTATGACCTCGGCCGATGTGAAGTTCTCGATCCAGCGGGCGATCGACGAGGCGGCATTCGGCTTCCTCCTGTCCGCAATAGAGTCGATCGAGACTCCCGATGACATGACGGTGGTGTTCAACACCAGCTTCCCGTGGGCGCCGTTCCTCGCCGACCTCTCGGTGTGGGCGGCCGCCATCATGCCCGCCGACTACGCAGGCATGAGCGCCGAGGAGTTCTTCGAGGACCCGATCGGGACCGGACCCTTCCTCTTCGACGAATGGGTCCCCGGCGAGTACATCCGGCTGGTGAGGAATGACAACTACTGGCAGGAGGGAAAGCCCTATGTGGACAGCGTCACTTGGACCCAGGTCCCCGACGACAACACCCGCGTCCTCCAGTTGGAGGGCGGCCAGGCGCACATCGCCCAGAACGTGCCGCTCAACCTGTTGGACTCCCTCAACGAGAAGGATGGCATAACCGCCACCACCTTCCCGGCCACCACGGTCTACTGGGTGAGCTTCAACACCACCATCGAGCCGTTCAATGACCGCCATGTGCGCAGGGCGATCGCCCACGCCATCGACCAGGACGCCATAGCCAACGCCGCCCTGTTCGGCCACGGCGGACCGGCGTGCTCGGTGATCTCCCCGGCGGTGCCGTTTCACGATCCCGACACGCCCTGTTTGGAGTCCAACATGGACCTGGCCCGAGCGGAACTGGCCCAGTCGAGCGTGCCGGACGGCTTCTCGGCCGAGTACCTGGTGGGCGACCAGTCGCCGAACCTGCCGATCGTGGAGATCATCCAGGGACAGTTGGCGCCGCTCGGCATCGACATCTCGATCCGGACCATCGATCCGGGACAGTTCTACTCCACCATCTTCGTGTTCGACTACGAGATTGCGTTCACCGGCTGGACGATGGACATCCCCGATCCGGACCAGAAGATCTCCTTCATGTTCGACCCGGAACTGGGTGGAGGCGACTCCTACAGCACCGGTTACGACAACCCGGAGATGATCGAGTTGGTGAGAGCCGGCCAGACGACGTTCGCGGACGCCGATCGCGCGCAGATCTACTCCGACATCCAGGCTCTCAACGCCGAAGAGGTGCCGTTCATCCCCTTGGTGGTGCTGGACGCGCCGTTCGCATGGAGCGACAGCGTCAA
This sequence comes from Acidimicrobiia bacterium, assembly GCA_965204615.1. GTDB lineage: Bacteria > Actinomycetota > Acidimicrobiia > Spongiisociales > ZC4RG35 > Bin76. Next base: position 1,266,213 of record OZ242000.1, read on the forward strand.
GGGCCTGTGGGTGAACCCGGTTGGCAAGCGTCACCTGGAAGACGTTTGGCTGGACGAGTAAAGACAGTCCTGTAGCAGGCGGCGCGGAAGATGGCCCTTCGGTACTTCCTCCGCCGCCTGCTCAGGATGATCCCGGTCATCCTGGGGATGACGATCATCGTCTTCTTCATGATCCATCTGGTGCCCGGGGATCCGGCGCGCACGCTCCTGGGACCCCGGGCGCCGGCCGAGGCGATCGAGGCGTTCAATCTCCGGTGGGGATTCGATCGTCCCCTGCATGAACAGTTCCTCTCGTTCCTGGGAGGCCTCATCCAGGGAGACCTGGGGACCTCCATGAGCTACAACGTCCCCACCACCGAACTGGTGACCGGCCGCTTCACGCCCACGCTCCTGCTGTTGGGGATCTCGGCGCTGTTCGCCATGGTCATCTCCCTGCCGCTGGCGGTGGTGGCCGCTCTCCGGGAGGAGCGGGCGCCCGACCACGTGGTGCGGGTGATCCCGATGGTGGGCCTCGGGCTGCCGGCGTTCTGGGTGGGGATCCTCCTTCTGACGTTCGTGGCGCTGCGGGTGGAGTGGCTTCCCGTGGGCGGGTACGGCGCCACCTGGCCCGACCGCCTGATCGCCATGATCCTGCCCGGACTGACAGTGGCGATCGGGATCGCTCCCTTCACCATCCGGAGCCTCCGGTCGTCGCTGATCGAGGTGATGGAAGCCGACTACATCGCAACCGCCCGGGCCAAGGGCCTGGCGGGAGTCCGGGTGCTCTGGGCCCACGGGCTTCGCAATGCGGTGATTCCCACCGTCACGGTGCTGGGGGTGAACCTCGGGTGGCTGGTGGGGAACACCCTGATCGTGGAGAAGGTGTTCGCCCTTCCCGGCCTGGGGGCGCTGATGATCGACGCGGTCCTGGAACGCGACTTCGCGGTCGTCCAGGGACTGGCGCTGATATTCGGGCTGCTGGTGGTGCTGGTGAACCTGCTGGCCGACGTGGTGCGGGCTTCGCTCGATCCCAGGGTGCAATTGTCATGACCGCGGTGTCGCGCTCGGAACCCCCGAAGACCGCCCGGGGCCGCCGTTCCTATTCGCTGGTGCTCGGCGCCGGCCTGCTGGGGGTGATCGTGGTGGCCGCCGTCCTGGCGCCCTGGATCACTCCCTACGATCCCCTCGCCCACGACCTGGAGTCGATCCTGGCGCCGCCGTCCTCGGAACACCTGCTGGGCACCGATCACCTGGGCCGGGACGTGTGGACCCGCCTTCTGTATGCGGCGCGACTGGACCTCCTGATCGGGATAGGGGCGGTGATCACCCCGTTCGTGACCGGGACGCTGCTCGGGGCGGTGGCCGGATACTACGGGGGCAGGATCGACCTGGCGGTCTCCGCCGCAACCGACATGCTGATGGCCTTCCCCTATTACGTGCTGATCATCGCCCTGGTGTTCTCGCTGGGACCCGGCATCCCGTCCATCTTCATCGCCATGGCGATCGTGGCCTGGGTGTCCTATGCCCGGATAGTTCGAGGGGAGGTGCTCTCGGCCCGGGGTCAGCAGTACGTGATGGCGGCCAAAACCCTCGGATACAGCGACCTGCGCATAATCGTGCGCCACATCCTCCCCAACGTGATCACCCAGCCGGTGACCTACGCCATGTCGGACATCGTGGTGATCATCGTGGGAGTGGTCACCCTCAGCTACCTCGGCCTGGGGGTCCCCCCGCCCACCCCCGACTGGGGATCGATGATCGCTTCCGGGCAGAGTTTCATGACCACCCAGTGGCAGTTGTCGACCATTCCCGGGATCGCGGTGGTGATCGTCGGACTGTCCTTCTCCCTGATCGGAGACGGGCTGACCCACAGGCTGCGTCCCGAATGAGCGCGCCGGTTCTTCAGGTCCGTGATCTGCAGGTGCGGCTCTCCTCGCCACGGGGGGTGGTGCAGGCCGTCCGGGGTGTGTCCTTCGACGTCGAGGCCGGCCAGACCCACGGCATCGTCGGCGAATCGGGCAGTGGGAAGACCACCCTGCTGCGCGCCATCCTGGGGCTTCTGCCCGGGAACGCCGCGGCCGCAGGCACCATCTCGGTCTCCGGTCGGCCGGTCCCCCTGGCCGGGGGGCGCTCCAAGGCGGTGGACGGGGTCAGCATCGTGTTCCAGGAGCCGATGACCGCTCTCAATCCGGTGGTGAGGGTGGGTCACCAGATCTCCGAGGCCCCCCGACACAGGCTGGGCCTGGGACGGAGGGCCGCCCGGGGCCGGGCGCTGGAACTGATGCGCCAGGTGGGGATCCCCGATCCGGTGCGTCGCTTCGACGCATACCCGCACGAGCTTTCGGGAGGGCTGAGCCAGCGGGTGCTGATCGCCATCGCCCTGTCGGCCGAACCAAAGATCATTCTCTGCGACGAGCCCACCACCGCCCTGGACGTCACCGTCCAGGACCAGATCCTGAAGCTGTTCAGCAGGATCTCGGAGGAGACCGGAGTGGCGATCGTGTATGTCACCCACGACCTGGCGGTGGTGGCCCAGACCTGTCGCACGGTGTCGGTGATGTACGCAGGACAATTCCTCGAGTCGGGGACCATCGACGCGGTATTCGGACAGTCCCGCCATCCCTACACCCTGGGGCTCCTGGGGGCGGTGCCCGACGTCAGCCGGGGGCGGACCCCGCTGGTCGCCATACCGGGATCGCCTCCCGATCTGGTCAGTCCCGGCGAGGGTTGTCCGTTCCTGCCGCGCTGCTCCTACGCACTGAAGGACTGTGCACACGGAGTGTTCTCCCTCCGGAGCCTCAGCCACCATCAGTCGACGGCCTGCATAAGGTCCGATGCTCTTTCAGGCTCTGTGGCGGCCGCGGAAGCGGAGGCGTCGTGACTGTTCTGCCGATCCTCGAGGCGCGGGGCCTGGCGAAGACATTTTCGTCGAGGCGCTCGGTGGGAGATGTGGTCTTCCGTCGGCCTACCGAGAAGTTGCAGGCCCTCGACGACGTCAGTTTCCAGGTGCTGGCCGGGGAGAGTCTGGGCATCGTCGGCGAGTCGGGATGCGGCAAGTCCACCCTGGCCCGGTGCCTGGTGGGTCTGTACCCACCCACGTCGGGACAGACCGTCTACGAGGGACGGGAATTCGATGAGAAACGGGCCTTCTCGGACCGCAAGAAGATCCAGATCGTGTTCCAGGACCCCTACTCCTCGCTCAACGCCCGGATGACCATCGGCCAGGCCCTGCGGGAGGTGCTCCGGGTGCACAGGGTGGTGGAATCCGACCGTGTGGCCGACCGGGCGGTCGAGTTGTTGGCGCTGGTGGGCCTCGATTCGCAGATCGTCAATGTCTATCCGCGTCAACTGTCGGGAGGCCAGCGCCAGCGGGTGAACATCGCCCGCGCCCTGGCGGTTGAGCCCGAGGTTCTCATCGCCGACGAACCGGTCTCGGCGCTGGATGTCTCCATCCAGGCCACCGTCCTGAACCTGCTGGCCTCGCTTCGGGAGCGGCTGGGCCTGACGCTGATCCTGATCGCCCACGACCTGAGCGTGGTGAGGTACCTGTGCGACCGGGTGGCGGTGATGTACATGGGCCGGATAGTGGAGATCGCCGTCACCGAGGAACTCTTCGAAGACCCCCGCCACCCCTACACCCAGGCGCTGCTGGCGGCCGCACCCAGCCTGGAGAGAAAGAGCCGCCACGACGCCCGGTCCATCGGAGGAGACCCTCCCAGTCCCTTCGACCTGCCGGAGGGATGCCCCTTCCATCCCCGGTGCCCGGTGGCCACCGACCACTGCGCCACGGTCCGTCCTCCCCTGGAGTCCGGCCCCGGCGCCTCGGCTCGCCGGGCCGCCTGCCACTACGCCTGGGAACCCGTGGCCGCCCATCACACCCCGTTGACCCGAGGAGAGGAGAATCTCCGATGAGCGTGACGATATTGCAAGCAAGACAGGTCCTGACCGGCGGGGACGATCCCCCCATTCACAAGGGCGGAGTCCGCGTCCGGGGATCGAAGATCGTGGCGGTGGGCCGGGCGGATGACATCCGCGAGCCGGAGGATGAAGTCCTCGATTTCGGCGAGGCAACGCTGCTGCCGGGGCTGGTGGAGTGCCACGAGCACCTTTCGGGGCACGACCGTTACGCGATCGGCGACCCGAGCGTGGTGGAGCCCGCCATGATGTATGCCCTGGTGGGCGCCTACCATGCTCGCCGGCTGGTGAGAATCGGCGTGACTACCGCCCGGATCCCCGGTGCGCCGGGACACATCGACCTGATGATCCGCCGGGCCATCCGGGAGGGATACCTGCTGGGTCCCAAGATGGTGTGCGCGGGGGAACTGATCGTCATGACCGGCGGGCATGGCTCGATGTGGGGAGCGGAGGTGGACGGTCCCTGGGAAGCCAAGAAGGCCGCCCGCACCCAGCTCAAGGCCGGCGCCGATTTCGTGAAGATCGTCGCCTCCGGAGGAGTCGGGATCACCCGGGAGGGAGAACTTCCCTCCCAACCTGAGTTGTCGGTGGTGGAGATGACCGCCGCGGCGGAAGCGGTGCACTCGGCCGACCGGCGCATCACGGCCCATGCCGACGGGGTGCCCGGGATCTCCAACGCCCTGGAGGCGGGGGTGGACTGCATCGAGCACGGGATATACCTGAACGCCGATCACGCCAAGTTCATGGCCGACAACGGCGTGGCGTTGGTGCCAACCCTCTCGACCATGCAGGGGATCTACCACCACGGGATCGAGTACGGGATGCCCGAGACCTGGATCCCGATCGCAGAGGCGATCCTCGAACCCCATCTCGACTCCTTCCAGCATGCCCTCGACGCCGGGGTCCACTTCGCCACCGGCACCGACGGGTTCGGCGACATCGTGGACGAGATGATCATCTTCACCACCTTCGGGATCGACAACTACCGGGCCATCCAGTCCGCCACCCGGGATGCCGCGCTGGTCATCTCACCACGTCCCGACTTCGGGGTGTTGGAGGAAGGAAGGGCCGCCGACATCATCGCGGTGGACGGCGACCCCTTGGACGATCTCAATGTTCTGCGGTCGGTCCGGTTCGTGATGATCGACGGAGAGGTACTGGTCTCCGGCGGTTCCGTAAGAGAGGAGTGAGAGAATGGATGTGGGATTTCCCGAATTGTTCCAAGCCGCAATGGAATCGGTGCGGCGCTGCCAGGTCACCGCGGATGAACGGGTGGTCGTCTACACCGATTCGGAGAAGAACCCGGCAATGGTGGAGGCCTGGTACGCGGCCGCCCTGGCCACCGGCGCGGACGTCACCCTGATCCGGGCCACGGCTCGCTTTCCGGAGACGGATCCACCCGAGGTGGCGCTGACCGCCATGAGATCGGCCGACATCGTGTTCGATCTCGCTTCCAACACCTGGCTGTACGCGCCGGGCCTTCCTCCAATAATCGAAGCAGGCGCCCGGATCCTGCAGGTCCTGGTGCCGGAGCGTTCCATTATCGACCGGCCTCCCACCGACGACATCCTGTGGAGAGCCGACATCTCCGAGGAACTGACCGCCCGTACCCAGGAGATCCACATCACCAGTCCTTTGGGGACCGACCTCCGGGGCAGACGGGGTAACCGGCCGTGGCACGCCCAGCGGGGTTATGTGTGGGAGTCGCGCCAGTGGGACAGCTACGGGGTGTGCATGATCAACTGCGCTCCGGAGGTGGAGACGGTGGAGGGAGTGGTCTACTTCAACGGTCCGATGATCCTCTTTCCCCAGTACTGCTACACCACCAAGACCCCGATCCGAGTCGAGGTTGAGGCCGGACGGATCGTCCACATCGACACCGACCACGAGGAGGCCCGGGTCTTCGACCGCTGGATCCGCCAGTTCGACGATCCCAACCTCTACCTGGTGGCCCATCTCGGTTTCGGATTCGACCCCAGGGCCGACCTGGAGTCGTTCGACCTCGCCGCATGGGAGAGCTACTACGGCGGCGTGGTGGTGGCCTTCGGCGCGAATACGGCACCCCAACTCGGCGGCGGCATAAGCGCCACCGGGCACATGGACGGCATCCTCCTGGAGGCAAACCTCACCCTGGACGGCGTCCCGATCATCGAAAACGGCGAATTCGTGGAGTCGACCGGCCTGCGTTCAACCGGCTGAGGCCACCAGTGGACGGGAGAAGCAGGCCATCGGCATGCTCACCGAAGGACGGCATGGCTGAGAGCGCCGGGCAAGTGACTCCATTCGGTTAATCTGGTGCGGCATGTTCCCCGTATCACGGAGCCTATGTCAAGACTGACAGCTGGTACTGACGGGTCTGCGGACAGCCCCGGACGGGGACCGGGTGGTTGGGCATGGGTCACCAATGAAGGGACCTCGTGGTGGGGAAACCACCCAGAGACAACCAACAACCGCATGGAATTGACAGCTGTGCTGAAGTTGCTGGAATCGCATCCGGACAGACCTTTGTTGATCCAGACGGACAGCACCTATGTCTTGAACATCTTCACTGACCAGCTAAACGGTTGGGGTAGAAAAGGCCGACGAACAGCTAGAGGCACCCTGCTCAAGAACTTCGATCTGATAAAACAGATCGATCAGCTCTTGGAGGGGAAAGACATCTGCTGGGAGTGGGTCAAAGGCCACAAGGGTCATCTCCTCAACGAAAGCGCGGACCGGTTGGCCGGCTTTGCAAGATCCCAGGCCAGACTAGGACATTGGCGCTGACCTGCGGTTTCGCCCAGACTCGGGGGTATGAACCCTTCGGCTCCCTAAAGCAACAACCTGAAGGTACATCCCCGGCCTTTGACTATCGCTCCTCCTCAGCCGCGAAGGAAATCCGGAGGACGCCGCCGCGCCGGCACTTCGATCAGTTCGATGATCACGCCCAGTTCCGGTTCGGTGTCGAAATAGGCGAATCCGCCGTCTCCGTCCAGTCCGTGGCCGAAGCCTGCCTGCAGGATTTCGTACCCGGCCTCTTGCATCACCTCTATCTCAGTCTCGATCGAGTCGACAATGATCCCCAGGTGGTGGAGACCCTCCCCCCGCCGCTCCAGCCAATCCTCGTAGATGTTGGGACCGTCCAGCGATTGGACCAACTCGACCTGTGGATTGGCGCCGCACCAGGCGACCTTCATTCGATAATCAGCCGGTTCCCCCAGGTAGCTGAGCGAGCGGACGTTGTCGGATGAGTAGACGAATCCGTTCCAGCCCTTGAGACCCCACATCGACACGTACATGTCGAGGGCGCGATCGATGTCCCTGACGACTATGCCGATCTGTCCCACCGGCCTCCCGCCGAGGATGGGGACCTCTCGGCGAACTGTGTCACCGAACCCGCTTCCGGACTTCACCCTCGCCTGCCTTTCCGACCGGAGCCGAGCCCAAGGGCACCGACAGCGGATACCGTTTGGTCGCACATCCGGCCTGTGGATCCCGGAAGAGGAAACCGGAGTGGTCGATATGAAATCATGGGGAATAATCTACCTGGGTTGACGGGGTGTTTCCGGGGGTGGGGGTGTTGCGCGTCAGTAGAGTCTCTCGTGGGCACAGTTCTATCCATGCCGACCTGGGGGAATGCAATGCGGCTCGATGTCGTGAACGGGCATGTCGTAACCGGTGACGGGCGGTCGTATCTGGAGGACGCCTCCGTCACGACCGAGGACGGATTGATCACTGGCATTCACAGGATCCGGCACCTCCCCTACCGGGTGTACTCGCATCGGGTCCTCGATGCCCGAGGCGGTCTCATACTGCCCGGACTCATGAACATTCACTCCCACGCGGTCAGCTTCGGTCCGCTCTGTCCGGGGCTTCCGAGAGAGGGCCCTCCCAAGGAGAGGATTCTCGCCAACCTCGACACCCACCTGCTTCAGGGAACGACCACCGTGCTCAGCCTGGACGGTTTTGCACTGCCCTTCGAGAACGACGCCATAAACAAGCTCCATCCGGTCAATGTGAAGATGGCGACCCTCCACACTCCGAAGAACGTGGCCTCCGGAGAAATGGGAGGAAACCGGCTCCCCCCGCATCACCGCGGCTTCACCGCCGAGGAGGCCGTGTCATCGGGTGCGGTAGCCATGGGAGAAGTCGGCTCCTGGGCCACGACAGGCGCGACGTACGAGAAGAATCTCAGGCTGGACCGGGCTATCTCCGTGAGCGACGCACTCGCTCTGGATGGCGCTTACCTCTCGGGAGACGATGTCGCGATGGCTCGCATCATCAGGAGAGCAGGTCTTGAGCCGATGACGCTGGATGAAGCGAAGACTCTGGTGAGAGAGACCAGCGTCGAGCCGATGGCGGTTGCCAAGGAAGCGATAGTGGAGACCATCGAATACGCGCCGAGGCTGGGGATACCCGCCCTGTGCCACACCGAGCCGGACACCTACGACGTTGTCAGGGACGTCGCCCGGGAGATCGGCGACCGGTTGGTGGCGCTGCACGTCAACTACCACGCCACGCCCGAGGAGGCGGTCCGGATTGCCAGGGAGGTCAGGGGTTACGGAGGATTCGTGGAGGTGATCACAGCAGACCACTTCGGCGCACGCCAGTTGGAACCCAGTCCGGATACAGCTTTTGCCCTGCTTTCAGAGGGGCTGGTGGATGTCCTGTCCACGGACTACTCGGGGGGCTATCACGATGCCATCCTGTTGTTCATCCAGGAGGCGGTGGAAGCCGGAGTGATCTCCCTCCCCCAAGCTGTGAGGCTCGCCACCAGTTCTCCCGCCGGCATCATCCCCGGTCTGGCTCCAAGGAAGGGACTCATCGAGCCGGGACATGTTGCCGACATGATTGTGGTCGACGCCGATGACATCACTCGCGTTAGGCATGTCATCATCGGCGGCCGGATCGTGGTTGAAGACGGGCGACGGGTCAACCCTTAGGCCACCCCTTCTGCGGCGAAACCCGTCTCTTTCCTTTCTCAGGGTGGCCAAATTAACGACTCGCTGAACATCGGTTGGTCGATGTGATATTTTGTCACATAGCTTCCTAAGATACGGATTCATGTCAAATCGACCCTCTGAGACCTACCGGCAACCCCCGGTCGCCATCGGCTCGGCAAATGTGACCGGCGCGCAGGCAAAACTAAGGTCAACTCTCTCATGAGCGGTACCGGTCCACGGCTTTCAGAGGAATCGCGGATAGGGGTCGATGTAGGAGGCACCTTCACCGATGTGGTGGTGACCAGCACGAGCGGCGACATCTACACCTACAAGCTGCTTTCCACCCCCCGGGACTTCAGCCAAGGGGTGGTCGAGGGGATCCGGCAGATCATCGAGTCACAGGGTGTCGAGCCGGCCGAAACCCGCGATGTGGTGCATGGAAGCACCGTGGCGACCAACGCCATCCTGGAACGAAAGGGCGCCCTCACCGGCTTGTTGGCCACCGCGGGGTTCGCCGATGTGCTGGAGTTGCGGAGGCTGCGGGTTCCAAAGCTGTACGACGTGACCTGGCAGAAACCGGAGCCGTTGGTGGAGCGCTCTCGGCGTCTGGAGGTCACCGAACGGGTGGGCGTTGACGGCAGGGTGGTCACGGCTCTCGACCTCGACGATGCCCGACAGAAGGTGGAAGAGCTCATCGCCCTCGGCGTGGAGTCGATTGCCGTGTGCCTTATCCACTCCTATGCCAATTCCTCACACGAGACGGCCATCGGTGCGATGCTCGCCAGCGAGTACCCCGACGTGTGGACATCACTCTCCCACCGGGTGTTGCCGGTGATCCGCGAGTATGAGAGGACCAGTACCACGGTGCTCAACGCCTACGTCAGGCCGGTGGTCGCCTCCTACCTCGAGGCGCTCCGTGGAAAGCTCAACTCATTGGACGTGACGGCGCCCTTGCTCATCATGCAGTCCAATGGAGGTGTCATGACCAGTGCGGCGGCCGCCGAGCGGCCGGCGTACGTGGTGGAGTCCGGTCCGGCAGCCGGGGTGATTGCCTCCAGCGGGCTGGCCAGATCTCTGGGAGAGGACAGAGTCATCACCTTCGACATGGGCGGCACCACTGCCAAGACCGCCCTGGTGGAGGATGGCGAACCGCACTTCACGGCCGAATTCGAGGTGGCTTCGGCCATGTCGGCCGGTAGCCGGCTGCGGAGCGGTGGCGGCTATGCGTTGAGCGTGCCGTTCATCGACCTCGCCGAGGTCGGAGCGGGGGGTGGCAGCATCGTCTGGATCGATTCCGCCGGGGCTCCGAAGGTCGGTCCCTCCTCGGCCGGTGCGCTACCCGGTCCGGTGTGCTACGGGAAGGGAGGCGAACAGGCCACGGTCACCGACGCCAACCTGTTGTTGGGGTATCTGAACCCCGGGGGGTTGCTGGACGGAGCGGTGGAGCTGGATGTCGCCGGCGCCCGGGCGGTGTTTGAGGAGAAGGTCGCCGCTCCCCTGGGGTTGGATGTGCAGGTCGCAGCCTATGGCGCTCACCTGATCGCCAACGCCAGCATGATCCGGGCGATCAAGTCGGTCTCTGTGCAGCGGGGCAGAGACCCCCGCGACTTCACCCTGATCGCCTTCGGAGGGAGCGGCCCGGTCCATGCCGTCGGAATCGCCCGGGAACTGGGCATCAGGCGGGTGATCGTGCCACCCCAACCCGGGGTGTTCTCGGCTGTCGGACTCCTGGAGGCCCGGCTCGAATTCCATGCCAAGAAGACCTTCCTGCGCCGCACCGCCGACCTGTCCCGACGGGAACTCCAATCAGAGATCAGCGAACTGGAGGCGCAGGCGCGCGAAGGCGTGGGGCACGGGAGCCTTGAGACCGTCTCCTTCGAATTCGAGCCCTGGGTGGAGATGCGATACGTGGGGCAGGGTTTCGAACTCCCCGTGAGGCTTCCCGCGTTTGTGGACGACTGGTCGTCATGGTTGGAGGAACTGGACAGGGCATTCGGAGAGCAACACCTGAACACCTACGGCCACGTGACCAGCAACCAGACCGAGATCGTGCAATTGCTGGTGGTGATACGCGAGTTGGATCCGCCCGGCGTGCCGGCCAGCGACCGGCCCGACTCGCAGCCGGATGAGTCGAACGTGAGAGAGGTGTTCTTCGGCGAAGCCCTGGGGCTCTTGCCGACGCCGGTCCTCCGCCGCGGCGATCTCACGCCGACGCCCAGGGAGGCGCCGCTCATCATCGAGGACTACGACGCCACCACGGTGGTCCCGCCCGGTTACCGTGTCTACCGGGACGGGTCCTGGAACGTCTTCATCGAGGAGGACTCGTCATGACCATCCCGACATCCGGAGGAACGGCCGCCATCGAGCGGGAACTGATCCGCGAGGGCCTGGCGGCGATATGCGAGGAGATGGCGGTGAGCGTCCTCCGGACCTCGCACTCGGAGACAGTGAAGAGCGCCATGGACTTCTCCACGGCCCTGTGTGACGAGACCGGACAGATAATCGCACAGGGGGTCACCCTCCCCAACCAACTCGGCGCCCTACCGGAGGCGGTGGCGGCGATTCTGAGGCGTTTTTCCGGAGACCTCCATCCTGGCGACGTGGCGATGGTCAACGATCCGTTCGACGGCGGCATGCACCTTCCCGACATCTTCGTGGTGCGTCCGGTCTTCTTCGATTCGGAGTTCGTGGGACTGGTGGCGACGGTGGCCCACCACGCCGATCTGGGGGGAATGGTCGCCGGCAGCATGTCGCCCTACGCGGAGGAGTGTTTCCAGGAGGGATTGCGGATCCCGCCGGTGAAGCTCTATTCGCGGGGGAAGAGGGAGGAGGGAATATTCGCTCTGCTGGGCGCCAACACCCGAGTGCCGGACATCGTCCTTGGCGACTTCGACGCGCAGTTGGTGGCATGTGCGACCGGCGTCAAGGCCTTCGATCAGATGATCCGCCGGTACGGACTGGCGGAATTCAGGGCCCATGTGGCGGCCTTGCTGGACTACACGGAGATGCTCACCCGACAGGAGATCAGAACCTTCCCGGAGGGGATCTACTCCTACACCGACTATCTGGACGACGACGGCGTCCGCGACGACCCGGTGCCCCTGTCGGTGTCCATCGAGATTCGCGACGGTGGGGTGACACTCGACTTCTCGGGAAGTTCTCCCCAGGTCCGGTCCTCTCTGAACAACACCCTCTCCTTCACGAATTCGAATACCTATGCAGCGATGCGCACCCTGTTGCGGTCCGACATTCCCAACAACGAGGGGTTCTTTCGGCCGATAACGGTCAAGGCGCCGCGGGGATGCATCCTCAATTGTGTCCTTCCAGCCGCTACCGGCACCCGGGGTCTGACCGGATTCCGGGTGATGGACGCCATCTTCGGCGCCCTGGCGCCCGCTCTCCCCGACCGGGTGATGGGCGCCTCCGACGGAGGGCTGTCGCTGGTGACGGTGGGAGGTGTCAGACCGAGCGGCGAACGGTTCTCGGTGGTGGAGTTGATCTCCGGTGCCTGGGGTGGGCAGTCGGAACGTGACGGCGAGGACGGCGTGCCGAACGTCGGAGCGAATGTGAGCAACATCCCCGTCGAGATGCTGGAGTCCTCACTTCCCGTCCGGGTCGATCACTACGGCTACGTTCCCGACACGGGTGGGGCCGGTCTCCATCGGGGCGGACTCTCGCTTCAGCGCGAGTACACGTTCCTCCAGGAGTGCGATCTGAGCGTGCGGTCCGATCGGGCGACGATCTATCCCTACGGGATCGGCGCCGGGAAGCCCGGTACCCCCTCGCTGAACCTTCTCGGTCCCGAGGGCGAGGAGGTGCCCGTGCCGTCGAAGTTCTCCCAGCGGGTTACGGCCGGAATGCGTCTGATTCACCGCACCGCCGGCGCCGGTGGCTGGGGAGACCCCCTCGACCGGGACCCCGGGCTTGTCGCAGCCAATGTCCGCAATGGGATCCTGTCGGTCGAGCGGGCGTTCACCGAGTACGGAGTGGTATTCCAAGGGGACAGGGCCGAGGTCGACGTGGACGCCACCGAAGCAGAACGGACGGAACGCCGCTCCAAGGCTGAAAAGAGGGGACCGAGTACCGCAATAGCACCAACACCCCTAGGAGAGCGAGTCAGCAACTCCCTCCGGGAACGAGGGGAGACGCTGCCGTTTCATCTACACTCGCTCATTAAGGTATCTTCGACTCCCTAACCATGTCGCGTCGGCCGCTAACCCCCCTCAAAGGACCACGAAGGGTCCAGTTGGAGTTGCCCCCGCTATTAAGTGTCCTCCAAAAGGCATCAACCTCACTTCTACCCATTACTCCTTGACTTTCGATCAGCCATCCCAATTCCTCAACCCTACGAACATAACACAGGCTGCAGCCTACAATGTTGTGTTACCGTGCGTTGATTGGTATATGGATTAACAATGTCAACGATCGAGGCGGCAAAGTGCCTCACCACAGTGGTTCTCCAGACACTCTTCTGGGCCATGAGGGCATTACTCCATACCACAAAGTGGACGTTGGTGGGTATTCTTCACTCACTTCTTTGGGTTGTCAGATTATTGATCACTCCACTGTTCAGAAAACCATGGCGACTTGCCAGGTCGGGCTTCCGGTGTGCTTGGAGGGGATTCTTGAAAGGGTTGGCCATTTACTGCAAGAGTCGGGATGCCGACAAAGACTCGGTATCAGAGACCTCGGACTCTCAGGGGTGGCGCTTAAGCGTGAAATCTTGGATTGGTGGCCTGCAAGCAGTAGACGCTTTAGGTGGATGGATGGGCTTCGTTCTCATCCTACTGGCCGTGGGTGCATCGCCGTTCCTTCTTCCGTCCGATCTGGAGCGGGCATTCCGATCGGCGATCACTCCTCTAGCTGTTCTTTGGGGAGTCCAATACTTTTCCTACCGTAACGGCGGTAGCCATCAGAGTAATGAGCTTTCTATGACTCGATGGGAAAACGCGACGCGGTTGTCAGGTATCCTTGCCGTTGGCGGGATCCTGATCTATATGGTTTTACCCCGTCACACCATCGAAATAGGATCACTACATCTAGAACTGCGAGCTTGGCTGTCACCCCTTGTTGTGCTTCTGATAGGCGGTGCTGTAGGTACGGCTGTTACTGCCACTGTTGGCAGAATGAAGCAAGGAGACACAGATGCAAATGACCAGACTCCCCAGCAACAACAGAAACAGGTTGCAGAGTACGCACTTATGAAGGAGCTTAGTAAGCGATACGCTTGGACAATCCCGATTGACTTGGTGGTGGCAAGCGTCCTTTTTGGCATCACTCTGTGGGGTTTACTCGGGGCAGGAGTTCCGTTGCTCCAGTGGGCAGCGACCAAAGCAATGGATTCCTTGTTCAGCATCAAAATGCCAATGTGGATGCAAGAATCCTGGCAGAGCGCCTTGGGAGAAGTGATACAACAACACATGGGAACCAACGCACTGCTGTTTTCATTATTAGGTGTCTTATTCCTTTGGCTAGCTCTATACCAGTTCTTGTCGTTAAGGAAGGGCAACTGGGTCTGGAGATGGCTGGACATCAAGGTGGTAAAGGACTCCGAACCCGACAATGAGCCAGACACCCGAAGTGCTCTTATCAGAGCAGTGTTGTCCCCCTACAATTGGAGCGTTGTCCCTATAATGTTCATCCTGCTGGGTCTGGGTTTCGGCAATGCCAGCATGGATGCGCGCCTTGCAGCAGCAGGTTTGTGGACGTCAGCGGCAGTGATCGGCCTCTTTACAGAATTGCACAAAGGGCAAGGCATAAACGATGCAGTGGCTGGTACTAAAGCCGTATTAGTCGAACACACCAGGACCGCGGATCCTCCAGTTTAGAAGGGCCTCGTCACATCAACGGTTTCGTCCCCTCGCGACGCCAGCACAGCCTCTCCTCAAGTATGCGTGTCGACACCTAGATTTCCCATCCATGTTCAAGATGTGTCTGTGGCTTGGACGGGAGCATCCGTAACAGCCGTGCTGGATTGTCGACGATGATCTGTCTGATGACTTCGTTCGGTATCCCCTTCTTGCGCATGAAGGGAACGATGCTTTCCAGGATGTAGTAGTAGCCGTGCCCTCCGTACTTGGTCAGTCGATGGTTCGTGCAGATGTCCTGTGAGATGAGGAGGCGAGTAGCCAAGCCACCTTCCAGGAGCTTCACCAGTCGGTCCAGTCGCTGGCCGTCGCTTGGCATGTCGAAGGGCGTGGCTCCGTAGAACGAGGACTCGTGGCCGAAGAGATCGAACTGGAGGTAACACCCCAGCTTTGCCAATTCCCAGAGGATGCCTATGTCCTGCACCCGGAGATCGAGGTGTCCCAGGACCACACGGCTCATGTCCGCGCCGGCGTTGACCAGGACCTCGGCGACCTCCATCGGAGATCTCTGGTCCCTGCCGGTGTGGGTGGTGATGGCGACTCCGGTCTCCCTCTGGACCTGTGCTGAAGCGGCCAGGACACGCCTCTCGCGCTCATGCAGCGGCCAGGTGCATGCGATCTTGATCACCCCCGCCTTGATTGGGGTCTCCTCCCGCTGTTCCTGCCAGTCATCATGGCCCTCGGTAACAATCTTCACGCCGCTCACGACCTCGGAAGCCATGAGGTCCGCCAACTGATCCTCGGTCAGGTTGCGCATGTAGGAAGGGTGGGTGTCTGCGACGTAGAACCCGGTGGCCATGATGATGTGCACGCCGCTTGCCCTGGAGACCCGCGCCAGGCCAACCGGATCCCGCCCTATGCCGGGTGGCGTCACCTCGACGACCGCGCCTCCTCCCCATTGTTTGTAGAGACGCATCTCGTCGATGGCTGTCGAGATGTCTCCCAGCAGGAGGTTGCCATGGTGCCGGAAGTAGTTCCGTCGGATCCAGCCGAGATTGTCGAGACGTATCGGTTCATAGGCTCGCACCCTCTCGCTGGCGGTCCGGGGCGCCTCGAAGATACCGGTGACATCGGTGAGGATGTGCTCGTGCATCATGGTGGGGCCCAGGAGGTGGGGATCCACGTTGCCCAACACGGTCTGCACCTGCCCGGATGGCGCTTGACCCGCGGTCTCGCTCATTGGTTCCTTCAGCCGACCAGAGTCAGGTGGCGAGCGACGTCCTCGAAGACCGCCTGTATCTGTTCGATCTGCTGATCGTTGTGTACGGCCGAAGCGATGAGACGCATACGGGAACTCCCCGGCGGCACGTAGGGCGGCAGGATGGCTCGTACGAAGATGCCGTTGGCTATCAGTACCTTCTCGGCCGTCATGGCCTTGTCAGAGTCGCCGAACATCACGGGGATGATCGGATAAGCCCTGTCGGGTACCGAGAACCCGAGTTGGGACAGCGCAGAGTGGATCTTGGCGGCATTGTCCCATAGCCGCTGCAGACGCTGCGGCTCGGACCGCATGATCCGCACCGATTCCAAGGCCGCGGCCGCCGCCACCGGAGAGGGAGCGGTGGTGAACAGGAAGGTGCGGCACACCTTCCCGAGGTAGCCGATGATCTCCGCCGACCCGGTGGCGAAGGCGCCCACGCTTCCCAGGGCCTTCCCGAGCGTCCCGGTGATCACATCGGCCCGGTCGGCCCGCTTGTAGTAGCCGCTCGAACCCTTCCCGCCGTATCCCAGGACGCCGGTGGCATGGGCGTCGTCCAGGACCAGCATGGCGTCATGGGCATCGGCCAGGTCGGCTATCTCATCCACCGGAGCCAGGTCGCCGTTCATCGAGAAGACGCTGTCGGTGACGATCACGCTCGTTCCGGAGGCCCTGTCGAGTTGGCGGCTCACATCCTCGACGTCACAGTGCGCGTAGACCCTTATCTGTGCGCCGCTCAGGCGTGCCCCGTCGATGATGCTGGCGTGGTTCAGTTCATCGCTTACCACGGTGTCTTCCCGCCCGGGAAAGGCAGCGACGACTCCCAGGTTGCATGCGTACCCGGATGCGAACAGGAGCGCCGACTCGGCGGACTTCAGGTCGGCCAACTCCTCCTCGAGTTCCCGGTGGACCCGGGTGTCCCCTCCGATGTGACGGGATGCCCGGGCGCCCGCGCCGAAGGTCTCCAAGGCAGCCTGCGCGGCGGCTATGACCCTGGGATCGGAAGCCAGCCCCAGGTAGTCGTTCAAGGCCAGGGCGATGTAGGAGCGTCCCTCGAAGTGGATCGTCCCGGGCCGTACCAGGTCGGAAGCCGGATCCCGGGGCGGCCAGGTGGCGCCCCGATCGGCAATGCGGTCTCGAATCATGTCACACCTTCCCTCGGTATTGATGGCATTTTCTCACCGCCTTGTGCGGGGGATGCTGAAGTTCAATCCGGCTTGGCGTCATCTTCGAAGCACCCGACCGGGCCGCGTCCCCGAGAGACTACCGGAGCGCATTACGGGCTTGCCGTTGACCAGGACATGCACCATTCCCTCCGCCAGGACATTCGGCTCGAACCTGGTCGCCTTCTGGCGGAAGACCGCCGGGTCGAACACCGCTATGTCGGCGAAGGCGCCCGGTCTCAGTTGTCCCCGGTCCGGGAGGCCGAGGCGCTCGGCCGGAAGGCCGGACAGCCGGTGGACGGCTTCGCCCGGGGTGAGGAAGCCCTCCTGGTTGACCGAGAAGTTGTAGAAATAGGAAGCCCAGGTGTATGCGCCGTGGAAGGTCTTTCCCGCCAGAGGACCGTCCGGCGCCATGGTGGTGGCGTCGGAGGCGGGCATCGCCAGCGGGTGCGCGAAAGCCGTGCGCTGTTGTTCGGCGGTGTGGCAGTCGATCAGGACCATGAGTGACTCCATCTGCTCGATGGCTCCCAGCAGCAGGTCGTAGATACAGTCCAGACCCTCCTGTCCGCGCTCTTCGGCAATCGACCCGATGGACCGTCTGCCATAGCCGGGGTAGGCGTCGTGGTCCAGCAGCACTATCCGCTCCCAGTCACCGCCTGCGCTGAGAATGCTGCGGAAACTCTTCATTCGCCGCCGCGCTTCGGGGTCCGAAAGCACCGAGGCGAGCCCATCGGTGCCGTTGGCCATGGCCCATGGGGGGAGCACCGAGTACAGGTAGGTGAACCCGAACAGGCGGGTATGAAGGTCGAAGGCGATGTCCAGGTCGCTCCGGTGGGCCTCGTCGACCAATTCAAGGCACTCTTCCATGTCTTCATCGCCGCTTCTGGGAGTGAGGTGGGAGACCTGGAGTCTCACCCCGGCGGCCCTGGCGGTCCTGATGGCCTCGGCCACCCCTTCGGGCGCGCCTTCGTCGCGGTAGCGGGCATGGCAGACGTAGAGGTCGTCCCGTGCGGCCAGCGGTTCGCAGAGCCTGGTGACCTCCGACTCGGGAGCGCCCGCCTCGGTTGCGTATTCGAGGCCGGTCGAGAGTCCCCAGGCGCCCTGGTCGAGCGCGGTCCGCAGGAGGTGTTTCATCTGCTCGACCTCGTCATCGGTGGCCGGCCGGTCGGTGAGGCCCACGACCGCCAGGCGAAGCTGACCGTGGGGAACCAGGCTGAGAACGTTGAGAGCCGGCTCCGCCTGCTCGAGCCGGGAGAAGTAGCCCGAAGCCGAGTCCCAATCGAGAGGAACGGACTCCGAGTACCCGTAGATGGCCTTCAGCGCCAGTTCCGGATCGGTGATCGGAAAGCAACCGTGGCCGCAGTTTCCCACCACCTCGGTGGTGACTCCCTGGTAGATGGCGCTGACCGCCCGGGGGTCGGCCAGAAGGGTGTAGTCGGAGTGGCTGTGGATGTCGATGAATCCGGGAGCCACGAAAAGTCCGGTTGCGTCCAGTTCCTCACCCTGGCTGCCGGCCAGGTCTCCGATTGCGGCGACCCGGTCCCCCACTATTCCCACGTCGGCTTGAACGGGCTCTGCGCCCGTGCCGTCGACAACGGCGCCGTCATGAATGAGGAGATCAAACATGTTCCTGGCTCTCCGTTCGGGTCAAGTTCTCAACTGGCCCGTCTTCCGACGGAGGTCCGTCCCGGCGTCGGGACACGGGCGCCAATCCGATGCCGGGAGCGGAAAAAAATGTGCGTCACCCCCTGACCGGACCAGGGGTGCCTGGCTACCATGCAGGTGATATGTTACACAATGCATGTTGTGAAGCAAGCAGCAGGTTGGCCTTCTCTGATCACATCTTCTGTCATGCAGAGACCATTGGGACGACATGCTCATCACCCCTGAAAGAAAGGAATTGAAGATGCCTAAGAACTCATTACGTATTGTCATTGCAGCCATCGTCGCTTTCGCCATGTTGGCGGCCGCCTGCGGTGAGGATGAGCCCGCCGAGACCACCGCCGCGCCCACGACCGCAGCGCCCACCACGACGGCGGCGCCCACCACGACGGCCGCTCCCGAGGAAGAGCCGATCCGCATCGGACTGGTGATTCCGGACTTCACCCAGAACGAGCTGATCCTCGCTCTCAAGACGGGTGCCGACGACGCGGCGGCCGACTTAGGTATCGAACTGCTGGTGACGGGTAGCGGCAGCGCCCAGGACCTGGTAGCGGCTATCGAGAACTATGCCGCGGCCGGTGTTGACGCAATCGTCTACGACACCATCGACGCCCAGGCTCTGGCGCCTGCGATCCTCGCCCTGAATGATGCAGGCATTCCAGTGATCTGTACGGTTGCTTGCGCCTCTGAGGGAGTCAGCGCCATCGAGATCGGTTACGACTATCGGGCCGACATGGGTCGCCCCGTCGGTGATTGGCTGTCTGCCCAGGATCCGGCACCGGCGAAACTCGCCTTCATCGACTCCAATCAGGCTGACGAGTCGGTTGCCGCCATCTACGCGGGAATCGAAGACGGTCTGGAAGCCGGAGGACTCGGCGATGTCGAGAGGGTGGTTTCCCCGCCCACCAACTGGGACCGCGCCGCCGGTCTCGACGTAGCCCGGTCGCTTTTGACCGCCAACCCCGATGTGGACATCATCGTCGGTCTGCATGACCTCCTTGCCGGAGCGACCCTGACCGCGATGGAAGAGTTGGGATACAAGGAGACGACACTGACCGGCCTCGGTGGCACCTGCGAAGGCCTCATGAACATTCTCGAGGGCCGCCAGGCGCTCACCGTGATCCAACCCCTCTATCCGGCCGGTTACCTGGCTGTCGAGGCGGCGGTCAACATCGTTATGGGAGAGGATCCCGAAGAGGACTTCATCCCGATCGGGATGGTGGTCGTCGACAAGGCGTTCGCCGAAGGCGTACTGGACGGCTCGGAAGAGCCTGTGCAGAGCGGTGTCGACCTCAAGACAGCACTGGAAGCCGCGGCGGCTGGGTGCTAAAGGCCGTAAACCCCTAACCGACTAGTAGCAATGGCTCTCTCCTACCGATCCAAGAGGACACGGCGGGAGGGAGCCATTGGCTTTTCCTCCCGTCGTTAGAGTCGAGCAGGTAGAGAGCAGCTTGAAAGGTCTATGAGTTTCTGTGGTTGACACGAATCAGACTTCCCAAGCGAACAGGGAACGGTCCTCCGGCGTGCGCTATGCCTTACGCAGGTATCGCCAGCTATGGGCGTTGCTGTTTGCCGTTCTGCTCCTCTGGACATTCCTGAGTTTTGCCAGCCCGTACTTCATGACGGTGCAGAACCTGACCAACATCGCCCTGCAGAGTTCCGTGGTGGGGATCATGGCGGTCGGGTTCACCATCTTGCTGATCGGCGGAGAGATCGACCTGGCGATCGGCTCCACCCAGGCGTTGGCGGGGACCATGGCCGCCCTGCTGATCATCCAACGCGAACTGCCTATCTGGGCCGGGGTACTGATAGTCCTGGGCATGGGACTGATCGTCGGGAATGTGAACGGGTACTTTTCTCTGTTCACGAGAGTCCCCTCGTTTATCGTGACGCTGGCGATGCTGGGAGTACTGCAGGGCCTTGCCTTTGTTATGACCAGCGGACAGACGATCGGCGGATTTCCGGAGGCATTCAAAGTCCTGGGACACGGTCGGGTGGGGGTGATTCCATTACCCGTGATCATCTTCTTCTCTGTAACTGTGGTGGTGCAACTGATCCTGAGCCATACGCGATACGGCGTGGAACTGTACGCCACCGGTGGCAATCGGGAGGCGGCCGGCCTGGTCGGGATAAGTGTCAGGAGAGTCCTGATGCTGGCCTTTATCGCCAGTTCGATGCTCTGCGCGCTGGCGGGACTGGTGCTGAGCGCCCGGTTGAACGCCGGCCACGGCTCCTTCGGGTCGGAGTCACTGCTCGATGCGGTGGCCGCGGTGATAATCGGAGGCACGTCGCTCAACGGCGGCGCCGGCAATACGTTCGGCACTCTCCTGGGGATCATCCTGATCAGCACCATCAAGAACGGCCTGATTCTCCTGGGAGTGGACCCGTTCTGGCAGCAGGTGGCGGTCGGCGCCCTGATTCTGGCCGCGGTTCTGGTGGACAAGACAATCAAGGGCGAACTGGCCGTCGGGGACCTGCTGCCCAGGTTGGGGAAGCGATGATGGCTGCGGTGCCACAGAGCGTGGGTGGACCCAACGGCGGGGTCGACCAGGCCGTACCGCCGGTGATGGTCGCCCGGGATGTCTCGAAGTCCTTCGGTCAGGTGCGGGCTTTGGTCGACGCCACGTTCCAGGTCGACGAGGGCGAGACGGTGGCGATAGTCGGCGACAACGGCGCCGGCAAGTCGACCCTGGTCAAGATCCTGACCGGCGCGATACTGCCGGATCGGGGTTCGCTGGAACTGGACGGGAACCCGGTGGCGTTCCGCACCACCCGGGATTCCCTGCAGTTGGGAGTGACGGCGGTGTATCAGAACCTGGCGCTGGCCGACAACATGACCGTGGCGGAGAACGTGTTCCTGGGCCAGGTGCCGACCAGGTGGCTGCGGGTGGACAGACGGCGCATGGAACGGGAGTCGGCGGAACTGCTCCACTCTCTGGCCATCAACGTGCCCGACGTCAGGGCCACGACGGCTTCCCTGTCGGGTGGGCAGCGGCAGGCGGTCGCCATCGCCCGGTCGTTCAGGTCGGGGCGGCGGCTGATGATCCTGGACGAGCCGACCGCGGCGCTGGGGGTCCAGGAGGGCCAGAAGGTCTTGGACATCATCGAAGGATTGAAGGGACAGAGAGTCTCGATCATCGTGGTCAGCCACAACCTCGACCACGTCTTCAGGGTGGCCGACCGAATAGTGGTCATGAGAGGCGGCCGGATAGTGGGCTCACGTGCAAAGGAAGAAACGACAACCGACGACATCGTCCATCTGATAGTGGGAACCCGCTAGGGGGCGCAGAGGTCGGCGGTCAAGACGCTTGGGGGAAGAAATGAATCGATTTGAACGCAATCGCCAGACCGTCCGGCCTCCCTCAACCGTCGACATCGAAGAAATAGCGGCTCTGGACGGGATCGAACTCGCCGACTCGGAGGCCGAGGACCTGTCGGGCATCATCACCGCCCTGGTGATGGCGGCCGGGGAGGCCGACCGGTTCCAGCCGCCGGATGTATCCACCTTCGCGACTTCCCGCGATGCCGGTCGGCGGCCGTCCGCGGGAGAGGACCCGCTGAACGCCTTCATCCGGATGTGCGAGGTGGCGGGCGCCGAGGATGGCCCCCTGGCCGGTTGGCGCCTGGGGGTGAAGGACAACATCGCGGTGGCCGGCGTGCCGATGACCAACGGATCCGCCCTGACCCCGTTCACCCCCACGCTGGACTCGGTGGTCGCCGAAAGGATCCTCAAGGCGGGGGGCTCGATCGTGGGGACGCTCAACATGGACGACCACGGCGGAGGAGCAACGGGGGTGATGAGCGCCTTCGGTCCGGCGAGGAACCCGCTCGACCCGTCGCGCACCGCGGGAGGGTCTTCGGGAGGGGCGGGCTCGGCGGTTGCGTCGGGCGCGGTCGATGCGGCTCTGGGAGTGGACCAGGGGGGCAGCGGGCGCATACCCGCCGCGTGCTGCGGCGTGGCGACCATCAAGGCCACTCACGGCCTGATCCCCACATTCGGGGTGACCCCGATAGACCACTCGATCGACTACGTGACGCCCCTCGCACGGTCGGTGCGGGAAGTCGCCATCCTGTTGGAGGTGATCGCCGGAGACGACTGGCGCGACCCCCAGGGGATCCACATTCCCATCGAGATCCCCCACTACCGACGGGCCGAGGAGGACGGCGTCTCGGGGCTGCGGGTAGCGGTGATCGAAGAGAGCATCACGGGCGTCGAATGCGAACCGGTGGTCGTCGAGACGATCGATGAGGCGGTCGGTGCACTTGAGCAGGCCGGCGCGCGCGTCGAGCGGATCTCGGCGCCCATGTGGAGCGACGCCTCTGCCATATTCGGCCCTTACGTGGCCCACCTGGTGGGCAACATGGTGCGGACCGAGGGCGGCAGCCACGGGCACATGGGATACATCGATGCCGAGCGGATGCATGCCTTCGCCACCGGCAGGCGCGCCCAGGCCCGGGAGTTGAACCCCTACGTCAAGTGCTGGACCATCGCCAGCAGGTATCTGATGGAGCGGTACATGAACGTCCCGTTCGGGCGGTTGCACAATGCGCGGCTGGAGTCGCGCCGGGGCATCAGCGAGCTTCTGGATGCCTGGGACCTGCTGATCACGCCGACCATCCCCTTTGTGGCGCCCAGGTTGCCCGCGGTCCCCACTCCCCTGCCGGACCTGTTGGCGGACTCGAAAGCCTCGGTGGCGTTCAACACCTCGCCGCTCAACATGTCCGGCCATCCGGCGGCGGCGGTGCCCGGTCTTTACGACGCTGACGGTCTTCCCGCCTCGGTGCAGATCGTTGCCTCCCACTTCGACGAGTACACGGCTTTGCGGGCCGCTTTCGTGCTGGAGGACTACTTCTCGGGGCGCAAGCCCCAATAGGTGTGACGCCATGACCGCCGGGAGGTCCCTCGAACGACGGGCGCTCGACCATCTGTGGATTCACGAGAGTCCCCGGTCCGAGCTCGTGGATCACGACATGCTCAGGGTCTTCGAGCGGGGCGAGGGCCCGTGGCTGTGGGACACCCGCGGTGATCGCTACTTCGATCTGTGCTCGTCTATGTGGCAGACGCCCCTGGGGCATGGTCGAGAGGACATCACCGCGGCAATGGCCGAGCAGGCCCGGAGGGTCGCCACGGCCGGGCCGATCTTCTTCACCACCCGGGGAGCGGTGGAACTTGCCGAGAGGCTCGCCGCCTCGGCGCCGGGGGACATGAACCACTCGTTCCTGACCAGTTCCGGTTCGGAGGCCACCGAGACCGCCCTCAAGCTGGCTCGCCAGTATCACCGCATGCGGGGCGATCACCATCGTTACAAGGTGATTTCCCGCTACGGGTCGTATCACGGCGCCGGTGCGGGAGGCCTGGCCATGTCGGGTCGCCGGCACCGCGATGCGGTGTACTACCCCCTGATGCCGGGAGGAGTCCACGTCATGCCGCCCAAGGGAGTCTCGGACCTTCAGTACGCGGAGCAGATCCGGGACGTGATCGAACTGGAGGGGCCTGAGACGGTGGCGGCGGTGATCGGCGAGCCGGTGGCGATCACCGAGTTCCGAATCCCGGACGAGACCTACTGGCCGCGGGTGAGAGAGATATGTGACGAATACGGCGTACTGTTGATCATCGACGAGACGCTGGTGGGGTGCTGTCGTAGCGGGCGGATGTGGGGAATCGAGCACTGGGGGGTGGTACCGGATGTGATGGTGGTGGCCAAGGCATTGAGCGGCGGGTACGCACCTGCGGCTGCGATGATCGTCCGAGAGCACGTCTTCGCGGCGTTCGGGCATGACACGGGCTCTCCCTCGGTCCAGAGTTACGGGGGTCACGGCGCCACCGCCGCGGCCGCCGCCAAGGCCATGCAGATCTACATGGACGGGCGAATGGACCGGGTGGCGGAGTCGCTCGGAGTGGAGCTCTTCGAGATGCTGAGCGGAGTCAGGGAGTCTCCGATCGTGGGAGACATACGCCGCTTCGGTTTGTGGGTCGGAATCGAACTCATCAATCCGGTGACCGGGGACTCCTATGCAACGGGGATCCGCGGCACGTTCGAAGTGGCCAAGGAACTCAGCCGACGATTGTTGCGGCTGGGCTGTGCCGCCGCCCGGATGTCAGAGGGCATCCTGCACGTGGCCCCTCCCTATGTTTCCACCAGCGAAGACCTGGAATTCGCCACCGAGGCGGTGGTTTCCGTACTGGACGAAATCTCCGATAAGCTTTCCAAAGGCTGATAGACAGAGGAAACGAAGGGGACGACGAGCGTGCAGCACAACTGGACGATTGAACAGCGCATCACCAAGGAATTGAGGGATCTCATAGTCGCGGGAGAACTCGAACCGGGCATCAGGGTGCGATACCGGGATCTCGCCAAACAGTTCGGGGTCAGCGTTACGCCGGTTCGCGCCGCTCTGCGGGAACTGGCACACGAGGGCTTGATAGACGCCCGTCCCAACGCCGCCAACTACGTGTCTCCGCTGTCACTTGATGAGGTCGAACAGTTGTACCTGACCAGGATGGGATTCGAATCGTGGCTGGCTCAACTGGGCGCCCCCCGGTTGTCGAGTCGATCCCTCCGTCTGATGGAGCAGAAACTGAAGAAGTTCGAGACGGCCGCGGAACAGCGGGACAGCGAAGGCCTGGTGGATGTCGCATGGAAGATGCGGTTGGTCTGCTATGAAGCAGCCGATCGTCCCGGCCTGCTGCAGAAGGCGGAGGAGCTCTACGACCGCTCGCGCCGCTATACCCATCGCACACTGATGGACGCCTCCCGACACGATGAGTCCAGTGCGGTGGCCAAAGCCTTTTATGGCGCCTGTCTGGAACACAACGGCGATCTGGCGGCGGAAATCATCCGGAAGGCCCTCGAGGTGACCTTCCTGGACCTGAACGCCATCATCGCATCCTCTCTCGACCCGCTGGCGGCCGCTTCGGCCTAGCCACAGGAGCCTCGTTCGCCGTTCTGCGCGGCGACAGTTCCCGGCCACGCCTCGGACGCCCAGGCGACACGACACAGGCTTGATCGCGTTCAAAACAACCAGGCCCAGCAGGGACCCGGGGCGCAGTCGCTTGGTACCCTCCGAGCGAGAGCGCGGTGAGGATGGACAGGTGCCGTGGGGAGAAAAGAGAGAGGAGATTCAGGTGAGTGAGAAGCTCGGATTCATCGGGTTGGGGATCATGGGAGGGGGGATGGCAGCCAACCTGGTACGCGCCGGATTCGACGTCACGGTGTGGAACCGGACCGCCTCCAAGATGGCGCCGGTCACCGACCTGGGCGCTTGTGCGGCGGGGTCTCCCCGGGAGGTGGCCGAACGGTCCTCGGTGGTGTTGATCTGTGTGTCCGACACCCCCGACGTGGTGGCGGTGACCGAGGGACCCGACGGGATACTTGCCGGCCTGGCGCCGGGTTCGGTGGTGGTGGATCACTCCACCATCAGCCCGTCGGAGACCCGGCGGCTGGCCGGTTTGGCGCAGGAGGCGGGGGGTTCGTGGCTGGATGGGCCGGTGAGCGGGGGAAGCGAGGGAGCCGAGTTCGGAACGCTGTCGATCATGGTGGGCGGCGAGGCTTCCGACCTCGAACGGGTGCGTCCCTATCTGGATGCGATGGGCAAGACCATCACCCACACCGGTCCGGTGGGGTCGGGGCAGATGGTGAAGCTGGCCAACCAGATTCTGGTGGTGGTCAACATGCTGGCGGCCTCGGAGGCGCTGTTGTTCGCCGACGTCGGCGGGCTCGACCTGGACACGACCCTGGCGGCGCTGACCGGAGGGGCGGCCAACTCGTGGATGCTGGCCAACCGCGGACCGCAGATGATCGTCCGGGATTGGCGACCGGGATTCACCGTCGATCTGCAGCAAAAGGATGTCAGGTTGGTGCTGGAGGCGGCCGACGAGTTGGGCGTGCCCCTGCCGGCCACGGCATTGGTCTTCCAGCTCTATCGAGCGGTGCAGCACCAGGGCCTGGGATCGGAAGGCCAGCACGCCCTTGTGAAGGCCTTGGAGTTCATGATGGGCGCCGAGATGGGGCAGGCTCCGGAGTAGCAGTACGCGGCATGTAGGGCCGGCCGGCACCACTGGATTGAGGGACCAGAAGGGCCCGGATCGGCCTGGTGGCCGGGTGATGACCTGGGTTGTCGAGCTAGACCACCTGGTAGAGGTGGATCAGGTTTCCGCAGGTGTCGTCGAGGATGGCCTGGATGATTTCCCCTGCGGCTGTCGGCTCCATTGTGAACCTCACGCCGAGTTGGCTCATTCGTTCGAACTCTGCCTGGATGTCCTGTGTGGCAAACGACGCCGCGGGTATGCGCTGTTCGTAGATTCCCTGCTGGTAGGTGCTGGCCACGGGGTTGTCGTTGGGTTCGAGAAGCAGTTCGATGTCATCGGGCCCTTCCGGGGAGACCACGGTCAACCACTTGAACTCCCCCACCGGAAAGTCGTGCTTCTTGACGAAGCCGAGGACCTCGGTATAGAACCTCACTGCCTCGTCCTGGTCGTTCACGAACACGCTGGTGAGGCTGATCCTCATTGTCGCCCTCTGCCTTCTTTGAGTTGTCCGACGTGCGGGCCGTTCGTGAGCACACGTCGGCCACCCGGTGTCAAATGCTATACCGATCGATTTGGCGGCGGCACCCTGGTCGTTAATGTCGCGTCTGGGACAGCTATCAACCGGACGAGATGAAGAGACGAGCGATCGGGGCCATCGACCAGGGGACGACCAGTAGCCGGTTCATGATCTTCGACGGGTCCGGTGCGGTGATCGCATCGGCGCAGCGGGAGTTCCCCCAGATCCTCCCCCGGCCGGGTTGGGTCGAACATGACCCTTCTGCGATCCTCGAGAGCGTGGAGGCGGTTGTTGCCGAGGCGCTCTGGGCGGCGGGCATGACGGCCCGGGACCTGGCGGCGGTGGGGATCGCCAACCAGCGGGAGACCACCCTGGTGTGGGACCGGACCAACGGGAGGCCCCTGGCCAATGCGATCGTCTGGCAGGACACCCGGACCGATGAGATCTGTGAGAGGTTGGCCCGCGACGGCGGCATCGATCGGTTCCGAGGGCGGACCGGCCTTCCCCTGGCCACCTACTTCAGCGGGCCGAAGGCGTCCTGGCTGCTGGAGAACGCCGAGGGCGTGGCGGAGAAGGCGGCTCGCGGGGAGGCGGCCATGGGCACCGTGGACTCGTGGCTGGTCTGGAACCTGACCGGTGGGGTTGACGGAGGGAGGCATGTTACCGACGTCACCAACGCCTCTCGGACTCTGCTGATGGACCTCGACACCTTGTACTGGAGCGACGACCTGTTGGGAGCGATGGCGATCCCCCGCTCGATGATGGGCGAGGTGCTCCCCTCGATCGGCAGGGTGGGGACCGGGACCGGGGTATTGGAAGGGGTCCCCATCTCGGCGATTCTGGGAGACCAGCAGGCCGCGCTGTTCGGCCAGACGTGTTTCGAGCCCGGTGAGGCCAAGAACACCTACGGGACCGGGTGCTTCATGCTGATGAACACCGGAGGGCGCAAGGTGCCTTCCACCCACGGACTGCTGACCACGGTGGGCTACCAGGTCGGCGGGTCCGATCCGGTGTATGCGCTGGAGGGGTCGGTGGCTGTGACGGGTTCTCTGGTGCAGTGGCTTCGGGACAACCTGGGGTTGATCTCCTCGGCAGCGGAGGTGGAGGAGTTGGCGGCCTCGGTGCCGGACAACGGAGACGTCTACTTCGTACCTGCGTTCTCCGGTCTGTTCGCTCCCCACTGGCGAGCGGATGCCCGGGGAGTCATCACCGGCCTCACCCGGTTCGCCAATCGGGGTCACATCGCCCGGGCGGCGCTGGAGGCCACCGCCTACCAGACGCGGGAGGTCCTCGAGGCGATGCGAGCCGATTCGGGAGTGGCGTTGTCGGAGTTGCGAGTGGACGGGGGGATGGTGGCCAACGGCCTGCTCATGCAGTTCCAGTCGGACATCCTGGATGTGGAGGTGGTGTGCCCCCGGGTGAGCGAGACCACCGCATTAGGGGCTGCTTACGGCGCCGGTTTGGCCGAGGGCTTCTGGACCAACCTCGACGATCTGCGCCGGAACTGGCAGGAGGACCGCCGCTGGTCGCCCCGGATGTCGGAACAAGCCCGGGAAACCCGGTACGCCCGGTGGCAGAAGGCCGTTACCCGCTCCCTGGGGTGGATTGGGGAAGATTCAGCGAGATAGGCCCGGGGAGGAATGAAGAGGGACCGGGCCATCTACAGGGCCCTGGTAGGCGTCCAAGAATGCTTGGGCGGTGCGACGATGCTGCTCGGCCAGCCGCTCCCGTTCGCTCTCGTGGTAACCGCATTGGGTGACTATCTCGTCGATGGTGGACGTCAACCGGTTGAATTTCACCATGCGAGGCTCCTTTTGGTGGGGAACCCAAAAGTCGGCGTCCTCGGGATCGTGATAGGCGAGTTCCTCGTACGGGACCGAGGCGCTCAACATCTCACACTCATCCTCATCAAGCACATAGGGAGGGCATTCATGGCCCTCCGACCGATGTCCGGTGTCTCCCTCCATGCAGAGCATGTTACCCGGACTATCAGCCGAGCGACCGTGCCAAATGGCATCCGTGCACCTGTGGTGGGCGTCCGTTTTTCCCAAAACCGCCGCCAAGGGCAGGCCAGGGGCCTCCACTATGCTCTCCTAAGCTGCGTCAATCCTATGAGCTGGACGTCACCGATGAGCAGACGACCCACGCCGGCACCCGCGAGCCCATCAGGACCGCAGCGGGCCAGCAGACCCAATGCTCACACCGGAGAACGGACGGCCTTCAGGAAGAGATTGTCCGATCCGAGATCAGACCGGTTTGGGGATCGCTCAGAATCAACTTGCGCCGCCCGTCGGGAAGTAACTCCTCCTTGACGACGTCAAGGCCCTGATAGGTGTCGGCGCTTCGACCGATGCGGGGAGTCGAACCTTCCCGCCACTGCGCTTTCACGGGCTCCCATTGCCGAGTGTCGGCAGACTTGTAGGCGGCGTCGAGGATTGCATTGACAATGTAACCGTCGTAGAAAGTTTCCTGGGGCTCGCGGCCCTCGTCCATGGCATTGAACATATCGGTGAACATATTGACATAGCCCAGTTCGAATACTTCGTCCCCCACCGGGAAGAGCCAGCCTTCGGTGGACTCCAACTTCTCGGCCACGTATCCCCCGCCGGTTCCGGCGGTGTACATCTCGATCCCGGTTCGCAGGAAGTGGTTGAGCCAGATGGTGCCGGCCGTCCCGGCCACCTCATCACGGAGGTCCATCCCTCCCCGGAAAGTCCAGCTGACCTCCACCTGGCCAATGGCCCCTGACTCGAACCTGATCAGGACCACAGCGTTGTCCTCGGCCTTGATGGGATGAACCAGAGTATCGGCATGACACATCACTTCCAAGGGTCGGTTGTCCTTTCCGACATAGTTGCGGATGATCTCGATGCAGTGGCATCCGAGATCCACCAACGCTCCGCCCCCGGCCCTTTCGATCTCCCAGAACCACGCGCTGTGAGGGCCCGGATGGGTTTCGCGGGATCTCGCCCAGGTCACATCGCCAATCGCTCCGTTCCTGACCGCCGCAGCCGCTTTGAGGCCTTTGGGCGTGTAGCAGAGATCCTCCAGATAGCCGGTGAACACTCCCGCCTCCTCCACGCATTCGAGGATTCTCCGGGCTTCGGCAGCGGTGCGGGCCAACGGCTTGGTGCACAACACCGCCTTGCCCGCCTCGGCCGTCAACCGGATCGCCTCCTCGTGGAGATGATTGGGAAGCCCCACTACCACCACATCGGTATCCGGGTGATTGATGGCTTCCTCCATGGAGTTCGTATACACCGGGATGCCCCAACGCTGGGAAAAGGCATCACCCCTCTCCTCCGTGCGGGAATAGACCACCCCCACTCGGTCTCTACCCCGCTGACTATGAAGTGTCATGGTATAGAAGTCGCCGATCAAACCGGTTCCCAGCATGGTCACACTATGGCTTTTCATTTTGTTTCCTCCTTGACTCGACCTGCCTCAGCAATGCAGGAGATCCAATACATAATTTCAATCTCTCCTCTGTCAGCGGTGATAGACCTCCATTCCGCCGCGGAGAGTGCGCACCACTCGGTAGTCAGTGTCCAGCACGACGATGTCGGCGACGCTTCCAGGCTGCATATCTCCCAAAGAGGGGCGACCCAGTAGCCGAGCGGGTGTTTCCGTGGCGGCTCGGAGGGCTGATACCGCCGGCAGCCCCAGGTCCACAACATTGCGAACCGCTCTGTCCATGGTCAGGAGGCTGCCCGCCAGGGTTCCATCGCCAAGATGCGCCCGGTCACCGCTGATCTCGATCCGACGGCCTCCCAGTCCGGCGCGCCCCGGCGCAGACACGCCCGCCGCCGCGATGGCATCGGTGGTCAGGAAGACCCTGTGGCCGGCCACCTTGAACACCAGCCTTACCACCTCCGGAGCCAGGTGACGCCCGTCGACTATTAGAGCCACCGACACCCGGTCATCGTCCAGGGCTGCTCCCGGTATGCCCGGACGGCGGTGATGTAGCCCACTCTGGGCGTTGAACAGGTGATTGACCGCCACCGCGCCGGCGTCGATAGCCGCCCGGGCCATCTCGACGGTTGCGTCGGAATGCCCGATGGACACCCGGACTCCGCCTCGGACGAAGACTTCGATGGCCTCCAGAACACCCCGCACCTCGGGCGCCACCGTCACCCAACTCACCTGAGGGTGGGAGACTATCCATCCCACCAGGTCGCTTGTCGCCTCCCGGAAGTTGGCCGGATCATGAGCGCCTTGCTTAGCAGGAGACAGAAGGGGTCCCTCCAGGTGGACACCGACCATCCCCGGTGTGGTGACAAGAGCCTCCGCCGCCACGGCCAGTGCGTGCTCGTAGGTCTCCCAGGGAAGCGAGATGAAGGTCGGCTGAAAGGTGGTGACTCCAGTGGCTGCCATGGCTGAGGCGGCTTTGTGATAACCCTCCACATCGGCCACAGCAAAATCCACCCCCGCAAAACCATTCACCTGATGATCAATGTAGCCCGCCACGGCCAGGTAACCGCTTCCGTCCGATGACAGACCCACCTCACCAATGCGCCCGCCGACGGTGCTGGCATCCCCTTCGACCATCCGCCCGGCCACCAGCACTGCATCTACTCCCAGACGCGACCGGTTTCCCAGGTGATCGACCACAGTCAGCTAACGCTCCACACCCGGGCGCTCGTGCGCCCTCCCATCATGGCCACCGCCGGCCGGCACCGAAGGGGGTAGCTTGATCGGTGCCATTCGATGCCTCCGTGACGCTCAATGTGAATGAGACCACCCAATGTCTCCCCGGATGCATGCATCCACCCCGAAGTCGTACGCCTGACGGTAAAAGTCGGCGTGCTGCAAACGGGAGGCAGCGGCCTCGTCCACAATCACCCTCACCCGGGGGTGCAACTGCAGAGCGGAAGCCGGAACCATGGCAGTTAGAGGTCCCTCGATTGCGGCGGCAACCGGCGCCGCTTTTGCCTCACCGGCGGCAATCAGAACCAAATGCCGGGCATCAAGAATCGTTCCGATGCCTTGTGTCATGACAAGCCTTGGCACCGACTTGAGATCATGGCCGAAAAACCGAGCATTGTCCTGACGAGTGACTTCGGTGAGAACCGCCAACCGCGTCCTGGAGGCAAATGACGAAGAGGGCTCATTGAACCCTATGTGCCCGTTCCTGCCTATCCCCAACAGTTGAACGTCGATCCCTCCCGCAGCGGCTATGGCTTCCTCATATGCGGAGGCAACTTCTCCTGGTCTGGAAGGACCGCCATCAAGACTGTAAACAGCCCCTTCGGGAAAGTCGACATGCGCGGTGAAGTCCCGCATGATCACCGCTCGGTATCTCTCAGGATGGTCAGATCCAAGACCCACATATTCGTCAAGAAGAAAAGCGTGAGCTGAACTGAACGATATCTCTCCCCGGCGGTATCTGGAGATCAGTTCCCGATAGGTCAGCAATGGCGTGTTGCCGGTGGCCAAGCCTAAAACCGGTTGCTCGCACCGGGCCAGTACCCGGCAAACAACGTCTGCGGCGACTATGGCGACTTCCGCCGCCGAAGAGGCGATGACGATCTCCATATTCGCAGTCCCCCTAAGATCAGAACCGCGATTCGCGCGGTGCAGCACCCGGATATCCATGAGATGGGCGGGTGTCTGCTCCTACGGTCATCATCTCTTACCGGGTTGTTCGAAAGCCGCCAGGGTTGCCGCTCCCAGGGCGCCGAGAGGAACTGCCGGTCTGAGCAACAGCCTGTCAGCCAGGTTGATGTCTCTGACAAAATCGGACTGGCGGGCCATTCTTTCCAAAGCCGATCCAATGCTGTCGATGAGGAACATTCCGGCGTCCGCCACCCCACCTCCCAACACGATCAACTCTATGTCAAAGGTGATCGTCAGCAAATAGATCGAGCGAGCCAAGTGGTCGGCAACCCGGTCGGCGACTTCAACCGCGTCCTTATCGCCGGTCGATGCGGCATGGAACAAATCCCGGGCGGCGGCCTCCGAGTCGCTGCCCGGCCATTGACGGGCGATCGCCGGTCCCGAAGCAACCGTTTCCAAACAGCCGAACAGACCACACCTGCACCGGGGACCGTCGGGCAATACCGGAAAATGCCCTATCTCCCCGCTTACTCCTGCATGGCCCCGGTGGATCTTGCCGCCTATGATCACTCCCGCCCCCACGCCGGTACCGATACTCAGGAAGACAAGATCGTTTATCGATCTGGTTCGCGAAAGGAAGACGTATGCGCCAAGACCTGCGAGTTCTACATCGTTGCCTATCAGGATTGGGACTTTGTGGACAGACCGCAGCGGCGTTACGAGATCGAGAGGAGCTTTGTCGATACCAAGATTTACAGCCTGTCGCACCAATCCCGTCATCGGGTCAACCAATCCGGGCGCCCCGATACCCACAGCCGCGATTGCGGCAGGGGAGATCAGCCCCAGGACTTCGTCGACGACCTCGAGCGCCGTATCCACCAGCGCACGGCCATTGCCGGTGGGGGTCCTACGGCATGACTCGGCTATTGGTTGAAAGTCTTCGTCAAAAACGGCCGCTTGTGTCTTGAAGCCGCCGATGTCAATGCCGATGACCGTCCCGGGCTGTGCAGACTTCGCCAGGCTCACCAGGGATTGTGGGGAAAATGAGGGTCGCCGGGACGGTCTCCGGACATTCATAGAAAGTCGCAGACCGTTCCCATAGCAGCGCCGCTGCGGTTCATTTCACAGCACCTTCGGTAAGGCCCCCGAGAAACTGCCGAGAGAAGACCACGTAGAGTACAACAATGGGGACCATCGCCAGGGTGAGGGCCGCCAATATCGCGTTCCAGTCCGAGGCGAACTGGCCCAAGAAAGCCTGGGTGCCAAGCGTCACCGTCTTGGTGCTTTCACCCGGAGCCAAGATGAGCGGAAACCACAAGTCATTCCAAACCGGGAGCATGGTGAACACCGCCACCGCGGCCATCCCCGACCTTACCAAGGGAAGCACCATCGCAAAGACGCGATACTCGTTGGCGCCGTCGACTCGCGCGGCAGCCTTGAGGTCTTTTGGGACCTGACGCATGAATTGGCTCATCAAGAACACCCCCAGCGGGATTCCCATAGCCGTATAGACCAGAATTAGAGCCCACAGCGTGTTCACTAGGTTCAGTCGGACCATTAGATCCAAGATGCTGACAGTTCCGAGCCGAATGGGAATCATAATCCCAATAGCGAGGTACAGTCCCAACAGTGTATTCCCCGGGAACCCGTATTCCACCAGGGCGTAGGCCGCCATGGTCGACAAACCCACTACCAACCCGAGAGAGACTACCGTTACAAAAATACTGTTGGAAAAATAGATATGAAATGAAGACCCTTCGATCACCGTCCGATATCCCCTGAGATCAAAAGTTTCGGCCGTGGGAAACGTAAAAGGAGTATCGAAGATGGCACGACGGGATTTGAGCGAATTGGCAACAATCAGGACCATGGGACCTAAGGCCAGCAGAGTATATGCCACTAGAACAGTTTGTACGCCTGTCGAACCCAGCCGAAAGTTCTTCTGTAGTCTTCCACTGCCGTTTTCACCAGAGGATGTTAGGTCAGCGGGGGACGGGTTCAGAGAGGGGTGGCTGGTCATAGCTCGTAAGTGGTGACTCGACGTTGCCAGGCAAAGGTATAGACCAAGACTCCAAGCAGGATGATCAAGAACATCGCCGAGGCAACAGTTGCTCCCATCGCCGGACTGCCAAGGCGCAGTTGAAAGCCAAAGAAGCTGCGATAAAACAAAATGCCCATAATGTCGGAGGCGAAGTCCGGGCCGGCCAGAGCCCCTTTGACCGTGTAGATGAGATCGAAAGCATTGAAGTTGGCGACATAGGTTACGATGGTGATTATTCCCAGCATGGGAAGCACCAGCGGGAAGGTTATCTTCCAGAACACTTTCCAAGACGAGGCACCATCCACATTGGCTGCCTCAATAAGCTCAGACGGTATAGCCACCAGCACTGCATAGAAAAAGATCATCGGGATTCCCACAAACTGCCACACAGAAATCAAAGACAACGTTGGAAGAACGGTATGGGCTTCGCCTAACAATGGCGTTTCGATTACTCCCCACAACGGACTGAGAATCTGCCGCCATATGAACCCGACGATCACCACGGACAGCGTCGTGGGTATGAAGATGAGGGTTCGATAGATTCGTTGGCCCCAAATCCCGGGCGCGGTCAGGAAGGCGGCCAAGAGAAGAGCCAGCGGATTCTGCAACAAGAGATGGAAACCGAAGAATAGGAAATTGTTTCTCAAGGCATTCCAGAACTGAGTGGACCATAGATCGTCGGTGAAAAGCGTGCGGAAATTGTCCGTCCCGACAAATACGCCAGCATCGTCAAAGAAGCTCAGCCGCAGGGAATCCAATAAGGGATACACCATGAAGACCGTGTAGATCACCACAGCCGGCGCCAAGAAAACGATGATGTGCCAAGATGCGCCACGTTTGCTCCGGCCGGATAACCACTTCTTTTCTCTGACTGTCTTCAACATTCGGTTGTTCGTTTCATTTATGGGTGGGGACGGGAGAGATCCCGTCCCCACCACATTCTTTACGAGAGAACCGTCAACCCAAGAGGCCTAACCGGCCGGGGTGTACCAGGAATCCAATCCTTCTTGGAGCCGCTGGACTGCTTCTTCGGGAGTTGTGGTCCCGTTGACGACCGCCGCGCTGGTAGCCCAGAGCTCCTCCTCCAGATTCGGTTGCCCGCGGGAGAGAATCTGGTATGAGTTACGAATCGTCGACTCGCACTCTTCCCGCCAGGACACGAATTCCTGGGCCACGGGATCGGTCAGATCTACAGGGGTGTCCTGCAAGCTGAAGAATCCGGGGAGAGCGTTGGCATAAAGGCCTGCGAAAGCCGGAGACGCCACCCACGACAGGAAGGTCCGAGCTGCTTCCACGTTGGGGGAGGCAGCGTTCATGCCTAATGCGATGTCGGTGTGATCGCTGATGTAACAGGTCTCTTGCCCAGCCGGAAGCGGGGGCTTGAACGCACTGTACTCAAAGTCCGCATTGGCGTTGAAACCGGCTATTTCCCAGGAGCCCGCCGGATAAATGGCAGCTTGACCAAGCGTTGATGACGATCAGCGAAAGTGCCCAGAGTCGATCAGCGAAAGTTCCCACCCTGGGTTGGGTGGTTTTAGGCTAGCAGGTCTCCTTTCGGGCGGTGTTTTCTGGCTTGTGCTTGGTAGCTTCGCAGGCGGTAGCTGTCGCCGGTGATGGTGAACACGACGCTTTTGTGGAGTAGGCGGTCGAGCATGGCAGCGGCGATGGTGTGGTCGGAGAAGATCTCTCCCCAGGACGCGACACCGAGGTTGGTGGTGAGAATGATTGATCCTTTTCCGTACCGTCGGGAGATGACCTGGAAGAGTGTGGCGGCGTCTTCTGCCGGCATGGGCAGGTATCCGAGTTCGTCGATTATCAACACTTTGGGGGTGTTGAAGAACCGCAGGGTTTGGGCCCATCTTCCTTGTAGGGCGGCTTTGCGGCACCGCGCCGCCAGGTCGGCGGCGGTGGTGTAGTACACCTTGTGTCCGGTGTCCACCGCGGCGCGTCCGAGGATGACCGCCAGCATGGTTTTACCCACGCCGGGCGGTCCGATGAACAAAACGTTGGTGGCGTCGGCCAGGTAGGCGCCGGTGGCCAGTTCTCTTATGAGTTTCTCGTTGATGCTGGGTTGGGCGGTGAAATCGAAGTCTTCCAGTTTCCAGCGGGTGGGGAAGTTCGCCAGTTTGAGACGGGTTTCCCATCTGCGCTGTTCAGTGGTTTCGACTTCTACTCGAAGTAGACCTTCCAGGAACTGGGTGTGTCCGGTGTTGTCCTGACGCGCCGTCTCGAGGTGGGTGGGGAGCGCCTCGGCCGCGGCGGGTAGGTCGAGGTAGGCCAGATGGCCTCGTAGTTGTTGGTACACCGATTGTTGGTTCATCACAGCCCCCGGTTTTGTTGGTCGATGTGCCGCTGATAAACCTCCAGGTCTATCACCGTTTCTGTGTACAGATCAGCTCCGATACCCGAAGCGATAGCCAAAGCCGCTGCCGATGGCGGACGGTTGGGTTTGGGTTTGCAGGGTGGTTTGGTAGTGAACTCGGCCAGGACCACGTTCTCCAAAGCAGCGGTGTGTTCGGGTAGCCGTACCACCCGTCCCATACCGCGGGGTGCCTGCTGGTGGGTAGCGACCAGCCGGCCACTGGCCGAGAACATGCTGATAGTGGGGTCACCCAGCCGCCAACGGACGGTGACCTGGGTTCCTATCACCCCTGGTGGCACCGAGTATCGGTTACCGCGTACCGATACCAGCCCGTTGGAAGCCACCCTGCGCTCCAGGACCCCTTCCGCCGGGTAAGCCACCAGGGGCAGCTCGAGGAGAGGCTCGGTCTCGGCCAGTTCCCCCACGGTGCTCTCGCCTCGTGGACGGGCGTCGCCCACCGTTTGGCAGAAGCTGTCCAGGCTGTGCTGTGCCTGGGCGATGCTGGTCACCGCCGCGGTGCGCCACCACCGCTGAGAGACATAGTGAATGGCCTTTTCCACCACGCCTTTCCGTTGAGGACGGCGCGGTGGGCACGGATCGACAACCACCCCGTAATGCTTGGCTACCCCAACGAACGACGGCTGGATACGACCGCCGGCGGCGACCACGGTCGCCATCCGATCCACCCGCCACCGCCGCGGGGTGCCCCCCAGGCGTCTCAACACCTGGTCGAGACCCTCCACCAAATGGGGTTGGTCCTGGCGGGACGTGATCCACGCCCGAAAAGCGCCCGAGTGCGACAACACACCCACCAACACATGAGCCGTGGCTCCCCACGGGGCATCACGCAGCTCCACCCAATCCCATTGACACTCCTCACCCGGCGGATGATCGATGATCGCAGTGGCACGGCCCCTGGTGCCCGCACAAGCGCCACACAACGGCCGCAGGCCCCGGTTGCGGATCTTCCGCACGAACGTCGGGTAACTCTGCGAATAGCCCAAAGCCACCACCTCGTCGAACAGCGCCGACCCCCACACATGCGGATCATCAGACAACCGCTGCCGCACATACGCCTCGAACTCATCAAACAAATCCGCCCCCGCCCGGGCACGCTGACCGGGCACCCGATCGCCCGACAGATACGCTCGCACGGTACGGCGGCTCTTACCAACATGACGGGCAATAGCCGAGATCGACCACCCCCGCCTCCTCAAAGCATGAACTTCCACGCACTCCTCCAGTACCAACATAAGGGGCAGGGCTCCTCTCCACAGCTAGGAAATGTGACAATCCCTTAGCTTGGAGAGAGCCCTACCCAACAACGGGCATTTACCCCCAGGAGGTGGGAACTTTCAGTGATCGAGACTGGGAACTTTCAGTGATCGCCAACAGCGTGAAGAGGTTCTGCGCATCGGTGTACGTCACTGCAGAGGCTCCAAGCGGCAGGTACTCGGACCAACGGGCCAGCGAGACAAAGGTGTCCACATAGGGCTGGTCCGTGAACTTGGCAGAGCCGTCAATCAGGGCCGTTCGACCTGCTTCACCATCCCAATAGTTGGGGCCAATGTTCTGGAACCCCATGGTGGCGGCTTCCCACAAATCGGCGGTTCCCATACCGAGCGGTACGTAGGAGCCTTCCGCGGCTATCGCTTCCAAGACTTCGAAGAACTCATCTTCCGTCTGAGGTACCGCAAGACCAAGCTCGTCGAACGCTTCGACATTGTAGATAAAGCCGTGTATGACCGAGGCCATAGGTACACAGAAAGGTGTTGAGCCATCATCAGTGATCCAGGCGCTTTGAGCCACTGAGCTGAAGGTCTCGATACCGGGTAGATCATTCAGCGGGGCCAAGTGGCCCTGGTCGAAGAGTCCCAGTGAGGCATCAAAGGGACGACATGTTATCAGGTCACCGGCAGTGCCTCCCTCCAGCCGACTGGCCAGAGCGGCGTTGTATTCAGTTGGAGGAGAGGGATTGAATTCCACGTCGATATTGGGGAACTCCGCTTCGAATGCCGGGATGATCTGGTCATTCCAAATAGCCAAGTCATCATTTCTCCAGCTTTCGATGGTGATGGTCACCGGCTCATCCGCCGCGGGAGCGGCAGTCGTGGCCGGAGCAGCGGTCGTGGCCGGAGCAGCGGTCGTGGCGGGAGCGGCGGTCGTGGCCGGAGCAGCTTCTTCTCCGCTGTCTCCACATGCTGCAGCCAACAGCATTATTCCTATCAAAACAGCAATCCGCCTGCCAATTTTCAGCATATGCTCTTCTCCTTTTACTCTTGACCCCAAGGGGGTCGCTTACATGTGCGAAGCTGGAACTGCTGCGTCAAAGCCAATGCACACACCAAGTTCCCAACTTCTCCGCGGGAGTGGCCACATTAGGCGACCCCCAACTCCTCGCTGATCACCACACCGGCTGCACCGAGCAATACGATCTCGTCGCCCAGGCTCGTCCACCGGACCTCCACCAACTCAGCAATTTGGTCGAGACAACGGCTGCGGAGGCTCTCCGCAGCCATCTCGCAAAATGAGTCTCCCAACTGTTCCTTAGGCCCCGCCACCAATATCAAGTGCAAATCAAGCACCGAGGCGATGGCGGCCATCACCGCTCCGAACCGCTGTGCGGCTGTTTGCAGCACCTCCTTGCGACCAGTCCCTCCCTTTACTTGTCTCCGGATATTCGGTATGGACACAAAGGTCTCCAGGCATCCTCGGTGACCGCAACCACAGATGTGACCTGTTTCGTCCACAACCAGATGACCTATCTCCCCTGCTGAGGCGCTGTCCCCTGTCAGCAGCCGATGGTCTACGATCAACCCGGCGCCGACCCCCGAACCAATCCTTACCACTACCAGGCTGTCACGGTCATGGTTGCCTCGGGTGTACTCCGCGATGGCGGCGGCCTGGGCATCGTTACTTACGTAGGTGGGGTGACCCACGGCCTCTTCTATGGCATCCGCCAGTGCCACATCGCGCCATTCGAAGTTCGAAGCCTCCACTATCTCACGCCCGTGGACGACCAACCCCGGAGTGCCCACACCTATCCCCAGTATCGGTGCAGTGGTACTGTCGACAGCCTGTGTGACAATGTCCTTCACCATTGTGATGGCCCGATCACCGATGCAGTGACCCGTCTCGATCACAACCTCCTGAACGATCTCTGCCGCAAGATTCACAACCGCGGCTCGCATGGTTGCCGGTTCGCTCAAGTCGACAGCAACAACATTTCGGGCATCTGAGCGGATCCGCAACATAGTTGGTGGTTTTCCGACCCTGTTGTTTATACGGCGGGGACCAACTTCCTCGACCAAACCCATGTCCACAAGTTGGGCCACGAGCCCGGAAACCGTCGCAGGCGTCAGACCGGAAAGGCGCGCCACTTCGGCACAACTCATCTGGTCTCCCGAAAAGAAGTGCTGGAGAACCAGCCGTAGGTTGTTCGAACGGGTGTCACCCTTTCCCGCCTTGGTGGAGACCCTCAAAGGCAAATCGCTCCTCTGCCGTACTCTCATTGGGATTAATATGTTAACTAGCTAAACTTATTGTGTCAAATGCTTCCCGGGGTCCAAATGCTTCCCGGGTCTCTGGCAAGAAGGGCCAACCTGCTGAAATTTGCTCTTGATGCACATTCCGGTCCAGACAATTCCACTAAGCATGCATCTTGTGTCGAGCATCCGTAGCTTGGGCCCACCGATCTACCCAGCCCCATTGGTACTCTTTCGTTGAAGAAACCCCGGTCAGATTTCCTGGCTGCGCCGATCGAGGGAACCCATGCCGCTGGACTTTCCTGACATCTCTAAGAACCTGTTCGACCTGAGTGGCTATTGCAGCGTGGTGACCGGATCCGGCCAGGGCATCGGCTTGTCCCTCTCGAAGGGCCTGGCGCATGCGGGAAGCGACCTGGTGCTGGTGGACATGAACGCCGAGACGCTGGAGAGCGCCGCGCAGGAAATCGGCGAGCTAGGCCGCGGGGTTTCGACCGTGCATGCGGATGTGACCGCTGAAGACACGCCGGAGCGAATCGTCCGGGCCGCGTTGGCCCTGGGTGGGCGGATCGACGTGCTGGTGAACAACGCCGGGATCATGGGGTACTCGGACATGCTGGACGTCACCGACGAGCAGTGGGACCGCATGTACGGGATCAACCTGCGCGCACCCATGCGGATCATGCGGGCAGTGCTCCAGGAGATGAGCCGGGCGGGCCGGGGAAGCGTGATCAACATCGGTAGTTCCTGGTCGTCCCGGGCGTCGATCTTCAACCAGGACGGGGGCGGGGTGGACTACTGCTCGGCCAAGGCGGCGTTGCAGGCTCTCAGCCGGGCGGCCGCACATGATGTGGCGCCCTACGGTGTGCGGGTGAACGCCATCGCCCCGGGAGCGGTGGACACGCCCATGCACGCCCACCATCGCGAGTACCTCTTCTCCTATGAGAAGTACATCCCGATCGGGCGGATGCAGGTGGCAGACGACCTGGTGGGGCCGGTGATCTTCCTGGCCTCGGACGCAGGCGCCTATGTGACGGGCCAGACCATCCATGTCAACGGCGGGATCCTGATGGTCG
Organism: Acidimicrobiia bacterium; assembly: GCA_965204615.1. Taxonomy (GTDB): domain Bacteria; phylum Actinomycetota; class Acidimicrobiia; order Spongiisociales; family ZC4RG35; genus Bin76. The sequence goes on from OZ242000.1 coordinate 1,307,985, forward strand.
ACTGATAATCTCTGCGGTTGGTACCCGTTGCCGACCAGGAGGTTCGAATGTTCACCCGCGACCAGGTGTGGGAGAGGCTGAGGAAGACTCTTTCCGGGGGGAGGCCCGTCATAGGAGCGGGTGCGGGGACCGGGATCTCGGCCAAGTTCGCCGAGCGGGGCGGCGCCGATCTGATCCTCATCTACAACTCGGGCCGCTACCGGATGGGCGGTCATGGGTCGAATGCGGGACTGCTGCCGATCGGGGACGCCAACGCCATCGTGATGGAGATGGGAGAGCGGGAGGTGTTGCCGGTGGTGGAGAACACGCCGGTGATCGCCGGGGTGAACGGGACCGACCCCACCCGGGTGATGGACCACTTCCTGGGACGGGTTGAGGCCATGGGGTTTTCGGGGGTCATCAACTTCCCCTCGGTGGGGTACATCGACGGGCGGTGGCGCCAGAGCCTGGAGGCGACCGGGTTCGGCTACTACCGGGAGGCGGAGATGATCCGAAAGGCCTCGGAGCGGGGACTGTTCACCCTTGCCTACTGCTATGACCCGAAGGAGGCGCCGATGATGGCCGAGGCGGGAGTGGACGTGATGGTCGCCCACCTGGGCCTGACCACCGGCGGCAGCATCGGAGCGGACGATTCCTTCACCACCTCGCTCGACGCCTGCGTGGAACAGGCCATCGAGACCCGGGAGTTGTCGGAGGCGGTGAACCCCGACATCCTGGTGGTCCTGCACGGCGGTCCCCTGGAGGGTCCCGGGGAGGTCGATGAGGTGATGCGAGCCTCCGGATGCCCGGGTTTCATCGGCGCCAGCACCATGGAGCGCCTGCCCACCGAGGTGGCCATCGAGAACACCGTGCGGGGCTTCAAGGACCTGTCTGTCTAGAAGAGTGTCCTCCATCCACCGGCGGCTGGCGGATCCCGGACCCGGTCGGCGATGAGCAGGGTGGTGGTGGCGGGCGCCTTCGACACGAAGGCCGAACCGCTGGGGCTGTTGGTGGAGATGCTCACCCGGATGGGTGCGCCTCCCATAACCATCGACACCGGGGTCTTCGGCGGCGATCACGGTTGTGACCACCCGGCCGAGGCGGTGGCCGAGGCCGGCGGGTATTTGCTGGCGGAACTGGCGTCGGCCGGCCGGGCACGGGCGGTCTCGGCCATGGCGCGGGGAGCTTCGGTCATACTCCGGGGACTGGTCGACGCCGGGCAGGTGGGGGCCCTGGTGTGTCTGGGAGGGTCCAACGCGGCGGTGCTCTTCACCCACCTGGCGCCGGTGGTGCCTCTGGGAGTCCCCAAGATCCTGATGGCCACGTCGGTGGCCGGGGAGACCCGGCCGCTGGTGGACGGCCGGGACGTGACCATGATCTATCCGATCGTGGACATCGAGGGAGACAGCACCATCCTCCGCTCGATGATCGGGCGCCTGGCGCGGGTGGCGGTGGCGTTGCTGGGCGCCGGACCGCTTGACCCGGAAGGCTCTGCCGCCTCGGTGGGCGTGACCATGTACGGGTTGACCAACCCCTGCGTCACCCACTGCCGGTCGCTGCTGTCTTCCGCAGGCCTCCAATCGCTGGTCTTCCACGCCAACGGGACGGGTGGACGTTCCTTCGAGTCCTTCATCTCGCAGGGTCTTGTGTCGTCGGTCCTGGACGTCACCATCTCCGAGATCACCGATGAGTTGTTCGGAGGCCTGTGGCCGGCCGGGCCGGAGCGGCTGCGGACGGCTTCGCGGGTGGGAGTCCCCCAGGTGGTGGCGCCCGGGGCGATCGACATGATATGCGTGGGTCCCAGGGACAGCCTGCCCAGAGAGTTCGGAGACCGCACCGTGGAGGTCCACAACGAGTTGGTGACCCTGGTGCGGACCACAGCCGATGAGAACTACCGGATGGGCCGGGTGGTGGCCGAGCGCCTGGGCGTCCCCCGGGCAAGGGCGTCGGTGCTGGTGCCCCTGAAGGGCTTTTCCGGCCTGGACGTCGAAGGTGGTCCGTTCCACGACCCCGAGGCGGTGGATGCCTTCCTGGAGGGGATCCGATCCTGTGTGGCGCGGTCGGTGTCGGTGGTGGAGGTGGACCACCACATCAACGACCGCGGGTTTGCCGAGGCGCTGGTGGAGACGCTCAGTTCGGCGATCGGCGTCCGTAGGTAGGAGACGGAACATGGCCTTCGAGAACCTGTTGCGGCCGGGCTACATCAACGGTATGTACATGCGGAACCGCCTGATCGTGGGGCCCATGGAGAAGTCCCTCGCCAACCCGGACGGCAGTCTCAACCAGAGATACATCGCCTATGCTCGCCGCCGGGCCATGGGTGGTGCGGCGCTCATCCAACTGGAGTCCACCTACGTGTCTCCCGAGGGCCGGGGGAACCCCTACCAGGTGGGATGCCACGGAGACCATGTGATACCGGCCCTGGCGGAGATGGCCGACGAGATCCACCGTCATGGCGCCAAGCTGGCCATGGAGCTGCATCACGGGGGACGGCAGGCGTCGGTCACCGCTCACCATCGGCGCCCGATCGCGCCGTCGGCGATCGGCTCGACGTTCATGGACCGTGGATCGGTCCCCCGGGAGATGACCGTGGCGGACATCGAGCGGGTGATCGGCGACTTCGGGCGGGCGGCCGAGCGGTGCCTTCGCGCCGGGGTGGACATGATCCACCTCCATGGCGCGCACGGGTATCTGCTGGGGCAATTCCTCTCTCCTCGCTCCAATCAGCGGACCGACCGGTACGGAGGGCCGCTCGAGAACCGGGCCCGGTTCGGGTTGGAGGTGCTGGCGGCGGTGCGGGAGGTGGTGGGCGAGGACTACCCGATCGGCTATCGCATCTCGGCGTCTGAGTACGTGGAGGGCGGGCTGGAGGTCGAGGAGTCGGCTGCCTTCTGTGCGATGCTGGCCGACGCCGGTATCGATCTGGTGGACGTGGCGGGTGGCACGTATGAGTCGATGTCGAGGATCTTCCAGGGACCGGAGGCGCCCAGGGGCGGGTTCGTTGCCGAGGCCGGGGTGATCCGCCGGGCGGTGGGAGACCGGGTGCCGGTGAGCGTGGCGCAGCGGATGAACGATCCGGTGTTCGCCGACCGGGTCATGGAGCGGGAGGGATTCGAGTACGTCACCCTGGCTCGCGCCTTCCACGCCGACCCCGACTATGTGCTGCGGCTAACCGAGGACCGGGCCCGCGAGATTGTGCCGTGCATCAGTTGCAATAGCTGTGTCAACCTGACGGTGGCCCGGACGCCCGCCGGCTGTGCGGCCAATCCGGTCAGTGTTCACGAACTGTCGCGGGGCGCCGTCGAGAAGTCTGCGGCGCCGATGCGGGCGATGGTGATCGGCGGTGGGCCGGCGGGGATGCATGCCGCTCGCTTCCTGGGATTGGGGGGTCACGATGTGACGCTGCACGAGCGGGGCCGCCGCCTGGGAGGACAACTCCGCTACCTGCGCCGGGCCTTGCCGGAGTACGGGAGGCTGGTCGATTGGCTGGCGCTCGAGTTGGAGAAGGCGGGGGTGGCGGTGGAGTTGGGGCGAGAGATCGGGTTTGGCGATATCCGGGAGGCGGACCCCGATGTGGTGGTGGTGGCCACCGGCGCGCATGGTGGGAGTCTCATGGCGGCCGAGTGTGAGCGGACCGTTCCGGTGTTCGACGTCTTCTCGGCATTGGAACGCCCTCCCGGGGAATGGGAGGAGACGGTGGCCGTGTTAGGCGGGGACCATGCGGCGTGCGTGGTGGCGCTGCACCTTCGCCGGTTGGGAGTGGAGGTCCACATCGTCGATGCCGGCGCCTCCGTGGCAACTGACGGGGAGTTCAACGGGTTGCTGGTGGAAATGGAACTGGACGCCGATCCGGGAGTGGTGGTCCATCGGGAGACCACCGCCGAGACGATCAGGGGCGACCGGGTGGTGATCGAGACACCGGGCAGGAGGGGCTCGCTGGAGGTTGGCGCGGTTGTCCTGGGAGGGCGGGCGTCCGACAACCGGCTGGCGGATGAACTGTTGGGTTCCGACCTCCGGGCGGCCGTCTATCCCATCGGCGACGCGGTGCGTGTCGGAGATCTGTACAAGGCGGGCCAGGATGCAGCCGAGGTGGCCGAGAAGGTGAATCTGATGGCGCCGGCCGCGAAAGCCGGGGAGTGACGCCGACCCATCGGTCCAATGAGAGTGCCGGATAGGTTGATCAAGGATTCGGTTGGCCTATATATCCGGTTTTGTGGACCAAGCCGGGCTCAGACCAAGCGCTGACCCTTAGGCTCCACCGAACACCGCACCGGCCCGGTTGCTCTACCCGAAGGATCCTTGTTCGACCGCTCCGGGGAGGAGTCCGCAGGTGTTCCCGTGTCATGGGCACCTCTTCACTGCGTCACGGTTCGTTGCGTCCGGTCTTCTGGGCCGTTATGGGTGCTTGGCGATGGTTTCCGCTGCGTGGACGCCACTGGCCAGTGCGCCGTTTACCGAGGGAACCCGCGTGTAGTCGCCTGCCAGGAAGAGGTTGTTTATGCTTTGGCCGAGTTGGCTGGGGATGTCCGCTACCGCGGTGAACATCCCGGGAGGTCCCATGCACACAGCCTGTTTCCACCTGTAGACCCGGGAGAAGAGACCCTCGCCGTAGGTGGGGAGCCTGGAACCGGGAGGAGGGTGCCGATGGGCGTCCTCAAGCACCTGTCGCTCTATCTGTTCATCGTCCAGCGGGATCAGCTCCGCCGCACGGTCCCGCCCGACGAGCAGATCAAGCGTGCTTTTGCCCCGAGGAGCGGAAAACGGCAGGCTAACGGATCGGTCCAGCAAGAGAGGAGTGTCATCCTCGGGGTACAACGCGCCGGACCAGCCGACCGGGAGCGGGGGATGGTCAAGGCCAATCACGACCCGGCACCCTGACGAGTAGGTAACGTTGCCGAGTGTCCGCCGAATCTCCTCGGGCAGGTCAGGAATGATCTCCGGCACCTCTGTGGCAGGGACCGCACAGATAACCGCGTCCGCCTCGATAAAGCCCTCATCAACAATCACCCCGGTCACAACGCCGTCTCGGACAACCACCCTCCTTACCGGTGTAGAGACGCGTATGGCATCCGAACAAGCATCGGCCAACGCTTCGGACAGGGCGGCAGCGCCCTTCTCCGGCACCCAGATCCGGTCGGCGTTCACCAGCATCTCCAACAGGTAGGTCCGCATGTACGCCTGAGCGGAGAACTCGACATGGCCCATGGTCATCTCCAAGAAACCCTCAAGGATCACCCTCACCGACTCGGGCACTCCCAATGTTCGAAGGTAATCCCCGAAACTCTGGTCACCGTCAAGTTCGGCCAGCCGACTGTCACCGGCAAAACTAAGAAAGTCTCTTTGGCGTAACATCTCCCTGAACAGCTTCCCCACGGGTCTGATAGCTCTGGGCGACAGCATTCCCAGCCCCCACGCCGCCGGCAGATTCCTCACCAGATTCCCAACCGATAGCCCAGGTGTGGTAGTAACCCAACGGCCGTTTCTGTACCAGCCGAGCCTCATCACCGAACGGATCAACGGTAACCCCAACTCCTCGCACAATCTGAAAGCAACGTCGTAGGAAGAACAGAAAAAATCGGCACCTGTATCCAGGAAGAACCCCTCCACCCGGTCACCGACCATGCGACCGCCCACCCGACCCGTCGACTCCAAGAGAACTGCATCCAAACCATGACCCCGGAGGGTGTAGGCCGCGCTCAAACCGGCCGCGCCTCCCCCCACTATCACAACCCGCCCCACATCCTCGCCATCTCCCCGGACCCTCAACGGAAAACGATCACCTACACCAGCCATCAGAGCACCTCCCCCAAACTCACGGACAACGTGGTCCTCCCCGGAACCGATACATCACCGGTCAATCTCAACAGCATCCCCGAGACACCCAACCTCACACCGAACGGGAACTGGCTGACACCGACCGGCCAACAGACACCGCTTCCCCGATAGCAGCCAAACCGGCCAAGGCCCCTCCCACGAAACGAAAGTCAACCCACAAAACAAACCATGCGTGTTGAACGGGGGGTGTGGCAGTGCCGATGGGGATGGCTCCAACTGAACCTGCCCCTGCCCCCTGCGGGGTGTGGTGGCTTTGTGTGGTGAGTGCCTCCCCACCTGTTGCCGGCCCGGTGTTGTCGCTTGATAGGAGCGTGACCTAGAACCGCTTGTGCGGTGTTGGTTGTTTCTACGCATGGATGCGCCCCACCGAGGCTTCTGCCGCTCCCCAACAAAGCCCCTATTCCCCATCAACACCCCGCTCGCTGCTCTTCCACAAATCACATTCCGCTTGGCCCATGGTCATCCCACATAAGGACTTGACATCCACCTGAAATCTCCAGATAACCACGATCCGGTCTACTCGCCGGAAATTCTTTCACGGGCCTGGCGCCACTCCTCCTCGGTTGGGGGTATGAAACAGAGACCGTCCGGGTCGCAGTCACTGCCCTCGTCGTCGGCGTCCGGCGGGTCTCCGTCGTCGGAGGTGGATCAACAGGTTCTTGCGGTGGCGGCGGGCCGGGGTCCAGGCTGCCCGCGTTGGGATCAGCGTCCGGCGGGTCTCCGTCGTCGGGGGGACGATGCACCTGCTGAGAGTATATGTTCCTCTATTGAATACGTATTCATTCAGGCTCTCGGCGTATTACCAATATATAAAGCCTTTACCCGGTGATCCTCGTGAGGTCTGTCTGTCGTACCCACTGTTCAGGGGGTTTCCGGGTGCACTTCAGTGCAAAACGTGTGGTCGAGATACTCCAACGTCAAAACTGCCTTCTTTGATCTGAAGTCGGCCATGGCAGCTACGGCATCCGAGGGGGACATGTGATCCTGGCTGAACTGATCCCTTTGTTGGCTCTTGCTCATCTCCTGTCCCTTCTGGCATCACGCCTTCCTATACCCGTCTCTGCTCCGACATCAGGTAAATGTTGGCTTGCGGGTCTGTGGTTGTCGGGTTGATGAGCATTTCAGGCGGCGCTCCCGTGGACAGCAGCGGGGAGCTGCGTCCAGGCGTAAGCTACTGCTGGTGGGGCGGTGGCTCTTAGGTCGGTGACGAGCCTGCAGCCCGCTGGGGGTCGGAGTGACAAGGTGTTTCCTCCGACCCATGGTCGAATCCCGGGCTGGACATCGGTACCCTCTCAGCCTCCGAGAGCCGATCTCGGCCCTTCTCCATTGCGGCCACGACTTGTGCAGGCGTGGACCTGCCCTGCTGATCCTATATCCGGTACCGGAATGGAAGAGAGTGGCTCTGAACTGGGATAAGTGGCGCAGATAGAGTGGTGGGAAAGGAGCCCGATTTGGGGATTAATCCCCCGACTTTCGCGAGAAAAGGTAACTCTCGCTTCTACTTGGTCATCAGGAGGACCGGGCTTGGGCGGCCAGGAGTTTGCGGTTCAGCTTGCCGGTTGAAGTCTTGGGCAGGTTCTCCACGTACTCGACCATGCGGGGGTACTTGTAGGCGGCCAGTTGGGTCTTGACCTGGGCCTGGAGTTCCGCGGTCAGATCATCTCCCGGCCGGTGACCATCGGCGAGCACCACCATCGCTTTGACCACATGGCCCCTGATCCGATCGGGAGCGGGGATGACCGCTACCTCTGCGACTGCGGCGTGGCGCACCAGGGACTCCTCGACCTCGGCAGGTCCGATGCGATAGCCGGCACTGGCGATCATGTCGTCGTCGCGGCCCAGGAAGCGGATGTAGCCGTTGGCGTCCAGGGTGGCCTGGTCGCCGGTCATGATCCAACCGGCGCGGCGCATGCCCTCGGTTGCCGCCGGGTTGCCCCAGTACTCGAGCATCTGGGTGGGATCGCCGGGGCGCACCGCGATCTCGCCGATCTCGCCCGGGCTGACTTCCTCCCCACTCTCGTCGAGCAGGGCCACATCCCGGCCCGGGTAGGGCAGTCCCATCCATCCGGGCCGGCCGGGCCACAACGCCTCGCATCCACCCACCAGATGGTTCACCTCGGTGAGCCCGTAGAACTCGTTGATGACGGCTCCCAGGTCCCGCTCGCTCCACCGGTGCAACTCGTCGGCCACCGACTCTCCGCCGCTGGCTATGACCCGGAGATCGAGATCGAACCGGGGACCGGGGTCGGGTACCTGCGCCATAACCTTGAGGGCCGTGGGCGTCAGGAAGGCATGGGTGACGCCGTTCCGACCGATCACCTCGAAGGCCCGTTCGGCGGAGAAGCGCTCCTCGTCGGCCACCACCGGGCGGCCGAAGACGAGGGCGGGCAGCAGAATGTCGAGGAGTCCTCCCACCCACGCCCAGTCGGACGGGGTGTAGAACACGGTGGACTCGTCGAACTCCACGTTGAAGAAGAGTTTGAAGGTGAGGAGGTACCCCTCCAGGATGCGGTGCGCATGGAGAGCCCCCTTGGGATGGCCCGTGCTGCCCGAGGTGTACAACAGCAGAGCCGGATCCTCCGACGACGTGTCGACCGGGTCGAAGTCTGCCGGGTAGCCGTCGGCTTCGGACAGCGACCGCTCGCCCTCTCCGGGCTGTCCCGAGATCACCACCGTACCCAGAGCCGGCAGATCGTCGCGCACCGATCGGATCGGATCTGCGTAGGCCTCCCCCACCACGATGACACTGGTCGCCGAGTCGGACAGGATGTGCCGGTAGGAGTCGGGACCGTACAGGATCGACATGGGTAGGGCCACGGCGCCGACCGAATAGACCGCCAGATGGAGGGCTGCCAACTCAGCGCCCTGGTGCATCACCAGCGAGACCCGGTCTCCGGGCTGGACTCCCAACGAGACCAGGAAGTTGGCGTAACGCTTCGCCAGCCTGATCAGGCGCCAGTAGGACCAGGTGTCCCGGCGCCCATCGGAGTGCTCAACATAGATGGCGACCCGGCCACGGGCGTCGCTCCAGCGGTCGAAAACCTCCGAGGCCATGTTCATCCGTTCGGGAATGTCCCATTGGAAGTCTCTCACCAGCGCCCGGTAGCCGCCGAAACCGAGCAGGTCCGAATCTGCAATTCGCATTAGGGCGATTCTAGAGAACCGCCGGATAGCTCCTCACCAGGCCGAAGACGCGAAAACGATCACTAAATCGCGAAATCCCGCCAAAGAACTTCGTCCGAAGGGCCCACCCCCGCCGCCACCACCGGTTGTGGGAGCGCGGGTGGGCCGGAGAGGCGTTTCGGGTCACTCTCCCGGGTGGGGTGATATTCGAGATCTTCGCCGGTGCGCTGGCGCCTTTCGGGGTCGGCGCGGTTCAATACCTGATCCTATGCATGTGCTACCAGCAGAATCTGAAGACTGTGGCGGCCATCACCGGCCTGGTCCCTCACGACGCCTCCACCATCAGCCGTACGGAAGGTCCGACCCGCATGGCCACGGTTGTTAACCGGTGTCCGGGACGACCTTGAACACGTTGTCGGAAATCTCGTCTTCTATGGGAGTGTTGCGTCGAATTATGTCGGCCAGAGCGGTGGTGCGAACTTCCTGCAGAAGGTCGGGGTTGGCCAGGAAGTACTGGTCATTCTCGAACCAGAAGCGATCTCCCTCGCGTAGGCGTTGGAACTGGTCCAAGATGATCGCGCGGAGAGTGGGTCCGACGGCCGCTCCAGGAACATGATCTTCCGCCAGTGCCCCCGCCCAGAGGTCCAATCTGTCTATCCTGCCGTACGCCAAAGCCAGGGCCTGCCCGACCCGCGACCGGGACGACACATCAGCAAGAGAGGCAAGCGGCGCCAGACCGTAAGCGCCGCGTACAGCATTGAAATCACCCAGTCCGTGATCCCTACTGCGCTGGATGTTCAGGGCAGCCAGATCAAACTGTGGACCGCCCGGTCCCCTCAGCAGCATGTTACGAACTTCGTCTATCACCATTGCATCCACTTCCTGAGCCTCTTGAGCGGCCAGTCCCCTCAGGAACGCGGAAACACCGCGCTCGGTAACGAAGGAAGGATTGAAGAATGCATCGGCAAGGCTGAGGGCCTCCGTGTCTCCGCCGCCACTGCGGATCAGGAGGTTGGGAGACAGCATGGTGTGTCCGACTCGAAAGGCCGCGGTTGAGAATTCGTTGGCGATGGTCGGATCAACCCCCGGGTCGTATCCCGTATAGGGGTCTATGGCGTGGGGACCCAACAGCAGCGGCAGGAATTCGTTGAAGGTTATGGCTTGGATGTGAGCGCCGACCATTTTGCGAGCCCGTTGGTAGATCTCTTCTCCGCTCAGTCCGGGAATCTGTTCGGCGAGGGCATCAGCGACGCGGTTGTGCTCTCGTACGAACAGGGTGTGCAAAGAGGTGAGCCCGACTTGCTCGTTGACCCGCACATCACCTGCAAGGAACAGATCTTCCCGATCCCTGCCTCCTTCGTTCTCCAGGTTGGCTTCGTTGTAGAGGAGGAACCGGCCCTGTTGTGATGTCTTCAGTTTTCCGGTGCCGTCGCGGGTACGGAGAGAGTGTGCCCGATGCCAATCCGAGCCGTACACTTGTGAACCGTCGATGAAGGCCGTGACAGTGTTCATCTGTCTCCTGGGATTGTCCGGACCGGTCCCGGTTGCAGGATCGAATGCAGAACGATCAAAACCGATCGCGCCCTCACCCGTTCCGTCGGGATCGAAAGCCGGATCCCATTGAGGAACTGCAATGGGCAGGGGCTCGGCGACGTTGGTGGGAGTGAGGCTGATGTCGTGGTCCAGGAATTGTCCCCACTGCCAGAACATGTCACTGAGCCGGAGGGAATTGGGCACGGGTCGGCTCTGGGCAAACACAGAGTTGCTCACCGCCCGGGGATTCGGTCCCGAGGTTGGAGGGGTGGATACGCCGTCCGAATAGGAGGTCGGACCCTTACGCAGTAGACCTGTGCCCGCCATGCCCCAAGTGGGGTTGGATGTATTGTTTCCCCGCCCGTCAATCGATCGAGGCTCCCAGGAATCCGGATACTCTTTCAGACTCAATGAGAGGGTCTCACCCGGTTGCCACTCCAAATCCACGCCAAACCATATGTAGTGTCGCGAATCCACCCTCCCGTCCACGAGATTGAGGACCTGATCGGGGAGGTGGAACCCCAGGCGCCCGAAGTTGTCCGGGAGACCGGGTAAGAAGTAAATGCTCAGGTTCTTGGACTCCGGATTCGCCGTTTCCACCAGGACCACACCCGTCACGGTGTAGGACGCACCTTTCCATAGCAACTCCGTGTTGGAGAGGCCTCCGGCGCGTTGCTCGAGATACCCGATGAAACCTCCGTCGTCTCCCACTGTCAAAGCGGTTTCCCACACCGCATTCTCTTGAGGCGGTGAGTCACCTCCCGGCTGGGTTGGAGATGTGACTTCGACGGCCTGGCCTACGGACCCATAGAGAATGGACGTTGCCACGAGGCAAATAGCGACCACGAGCAGTCTCCCGGGCGAGAACCCCCTCATTTCGCAGACGAACCCGTACGCATACCAGAGTCGCAGAAAAATGTCTCTTGGCAATACCCGGCACTATCACCTTCGCAGAGGCCGTCGTAACAGGCCGCCTCGGCGTAGCGCCCCTGGCCGGCGACGCCACCGGTCCCCTCCGGCACACCGGTCAGCGTGACCTCAACCGCCGCGGCGTCATTCGATCCATGGTTCACCGCCTCGGTGGTGCAGGCGCCCCGGTTTCCGGTCGCCACTACTCGAAAGTCATACCCACCCACCCTTTCATCCTCCTCAATCCTCACAGCAAGGCTATGGGCCGGCGGTCGATGAAATCGCAGCCGGGCGTGGGCAGTGGGGCTGGAGGCCGCCGACGTTATGACGGTGGCGGCAACCAGGAACACGAGCGAAACAACCTTGACATGCGCCTGCCGGGTCGTAGTCCCCGCCCAGGGGGGAGGGGGTACCCAACCACCTCAACCCCCCAAAACGACTTGCAAGATAGAAACACCCCCCGTCGCCCGCGCCCGATAGGAACGGCCCGAAACCCGAGGGTGAAGAGCGCCCGTTCCAATGTTCTAGTGCGAATAATAATCATTCTCAGGACAGCGTAACACAGACTCCATAGAACCAAGAACCTATTAACCCCATCTGTAATAGATCACTCTGCCCATCACCCCGCCAGTCGTAGAAAAACTGGCTGCCGGCATGGGCAAATCCCCCGGGAAGGTCAAACCCCGACGGTCCCCGCTCCCCTGCCCTACGCAACTCCCCAAAGGTGCAACCCTACCCCGCACCAACGATCAGAACCCATGCCGGCGGTCCCCAAGTGACCTCGTCCCATACTCCCCGACCTCCAAGAGAAGAAAACAGCGGAGACAGCCCAGACAGCAAAACTCTCCCCACTCCCACTCAACCGTTGGAGGAATGACAGTTCGGTCGTCGTAAGTAGAAGTCTTCGCAAGGAGACCATCTGCAATTCGCGTTAGGGCGACTCTAGAGAACCGCCGAGTAGCTCCCCACCAGGCTGAAGACGCGAAAACGATCACTAATTCGCGAACATCTCGGCAAAGAACTTCGCCCGACGGGCCCACCCCCACCGGTTGTGGGAGCGCGGGTGGGCCGGGTGGCCGGAGAGGCGTTCTCCACCGAAGATATGACATCTCGGCCCGGGTGACGTCGGGGCGGGCCGGGTTGTGTTCGGCTTTTTCAATGTGTATCGGGCCGGTGACAGAATCAACCTGGTATCAAGGGTTTTCTTCGCGGATTGCTCGGACATGGCTCGGCAGGGGGCGGGACATTCTTGGGGCGCACTTGATTGCTCCTAGGGCTTGGAGCGGGAAATGCAGCGGAAGCCGATGTGGGTGGTGGAGGTGTCGACGGTCTGCGACTGGCGGGCGGCGGGCCGGTATCTGAAGCAGTACTGGATGGTGCAGAGGTGCGAACCGCCCTTGATCACCCGGGTGGGCGCCGGGTCTTCGCCGGGGGTCTGCGGGGCACAGCACGGGGATGCCGGAGGTCCGGCCGAAGGGAGCCGGTAGGGGTCGGAGGTCCACTCCCACACGTTGCCGGCCATGTCGTGGAGGCCGTGACCGTTGGGAGGGAAGGCGCCGACCGGGCTGGTGTAGGCCCAGCGGTCCAGTTTGGTGTTCTCGTAGGGGAACCGGCCCTGCCAGGTGTTGGCCAGGGGGGCGGTCTCCTGCGGATCGTCATCGCCCCAGGTGAACTCGGCGCCCTCCAGGCCTCCCCGGGAGGCGTACTCCCATTCGGCTTCGGCGGGTAGCTCCATGCCGGCCCAGCGTGCGTAGCTCTCCGCGTCCCGGTAGGCGACGTGAACCACCGGATGCTCCTCGAGACCCTCCAGGGAGGATCCCGGTCCGCGGGGATGGCGCCAGTCGGCGCCCGGGGTCCATGCCCACCAGCGCCAGAACTCCCCCGGGTTCACCGGACCGGGGGTCATCGTGAAGACCAGCGATCCCGGAACCAGGTCCTCGGGTCGGGCGTCGGGGTAGGAAGCGGCGTCGGGAGGCCGCTCCGCCACGGTCACATGGCCGGTGGCCTCGACGAACCGCCGGAACTGGCGGTTGGTGACCGGGTGAACATCGATCGCGAACGGCCCGACGGTGACCGTCCGGGCCGGGCTCTCTTCGGGATAGTGGTGATCCGACCCCATCGAGAACCCACCGCCCGGGAGCCACACCTGGGAGTGGTCGGGTGAAGTTATCATCCACCAGGCAAATTACAGGTGGTCGGCGAACACCCTGACCACCCCGCTCCGCAAGGGAGGATCGAGATGAGCAAGGTCGGTTTCGTCGGCGTGGGGGTGATGGGCATGCCCATGGCTCTCAACCTGATGGCGGGAGGTCACCGGGTGAGGGCATTCGACATAGTCCCGGACGCACTGGCGGCAGCGGGTCGCAATGGCGCCGAGGTGGCGACCTCTCCGGGAGACGCCGCGGCGGGCGCCGACTTCGTCATCACGATGCTGCCCACCGGCAAACACGTGGCGGGGGCGGTGTTCGGGACCGATGGCATAGCCGGGTCACTGGGTGACGACGCGCTGCTGATCGACATGAGCACCGGCCTCCCCGGCGACTTCGATGCCCTGGCAGAGCGGTTGGGGTCCCAGGGCAGACGGGCGATGGACGCACCGGTCGGGCGGACCTCCAGGGAGGCCGAGCAGGGAACCCTCCTGATCATGGTGGGAGGCGACACCGAAGACGTGGAGCGGGCCCACCCGGTGCTGGAGTGCATGGGCGACACCATCATCCACTGCGGCCCGGCCGGCGCCGGGATCCGTACCAAGCTGGTCAACAACTACCTCTCGATCGTCTCCAACGTGGTGGTTGCCGAAGCGCTGGCTCTGGCGGAGGGCGCCGGCCTGGACCGCGACACCGTGATCGAGGTGTTGATGGGCACCACCGCCGGGCGCGGGCATCTGGGCACCACCTACCCCGCCAAGGCCCTGGCAGGCGACCTGGATCCGGGTTTCATGGTGGATCTGGCCCTGAAAGACCTGGGCCTGGCGCTGGAGATGAGCGCAGCCGCCGACTCCCCCGCGGTGATGGGGGCTGCCGCGTTACCGGTCTACGACGAGGCCCACCAAAAGGGCCTGGGGCGGCGGGATTGGACCGCCATCTACAACATGGTGACCGGCAGGACCGTAGACTAGCTCCGGACCACGACCCCCAGGGACGAGCCGAGCGAGGGAGTGTCGGGCTGGTTGAAGGGAACGTATACCACGCCCGGTTGCAGGGTGGGATCGATCACCACGCCTGCCTGCAGGGACCCGGAGGCAGACGTCACGTTGACGGAGTCTCCCGTCTCCACGCCGAGGCGGGCGGCGTCGGAGGGGTGCAGGTGTGCCGCACTGCCGGGCGCCAGGGGACCGAGGGAGGGGCTCTCTCTCATCATCACCCCGTCGTCGTACATGGTGCGGGCATAGTGCAGCGCCATCTCGCCGGGTCCGAGAGAGACCGATTCCACATGGGAGAAGACCGGCACATAGCCCAGGTCGCCGCCGACGACGATCCCGTCACGGTCCTCCCAGTCCAGCCGCTCCCAGTTCACGCCCCGGTAGATGTCGGCCAGTTCTTCGATCTCCCGGCTGATCTGCTGGGCGGACACCAGGCCCAGGTCCACGCCCAGGCGGGCAGCCAGGTCCGAGAGGATCGCCCAGTCGGGGCGGCTCTGGCCCGGTCCGGGAGCCAGGCGGTTCACCTTGAGCACCCGGCCTTCGACGTTGGTCACCGTTCCCTCCACCTCCGAGAACCCCATGGCCGGGAACACCACGTCCGCCATGCTTGAGCTGTCGGTCAGGAACTGGTCGATCGCCACCACCAGGCCGGCGTTCTGAAGGGCCCGCCGGGCCAGGTCCCCGTCGGGCACGTCGCGCACCGGATCGGCGCCCATCAGCACCAGCGCCTCGATGGCCCCCGACTCCAGTCCCTCCAGGATCCCCCGGCAGTCCAACCCGGAGCGGGCCGGGAGTTCCCCCCACCGGTCGGCCAGCATCTGGGCGGCCAGGGTTCCCCGCTGCGCCCTCCCGGGCAGTAGGGCCGGGCTGAGACCCATGTCCAGGGCGCCGAAGACGTTCCCCCGCCGGGCGAGGGGCAACACGGTGGCGTCGGGAAGCGAGCGGACGAAGGCTGCCGTCGCCTCGGCCAGTTCGGGGTTCTCCCCGTAGCCGGGCCTGCCCAGCAGCGCCACCACCGGTCCCCTGGAGAGGACTTCCCGCGCCTCGGCCATCCGTCCGTTGCCATCCATCAACTCCGTGAGCACCTCCCCTCCCCTTCCGGGCCGGTAGGTGATCTTCACCGAGGCCCGGTCGTCCAACCCGGTCCGGCGGGGGTGGATCACCACCAGCCCCGCTCCCAGTTCCTGCGCGGCCCGGCGCACCCGCAGATAGAGGGTGGGGTGCTCCTCCTTCAGATCCGGTCCCCACACCAGGATCGAACCCGCTCCCTCCAGATCGCCGATGCGTGCGCGGTCGACTATGCCGGAAAGCAATCGGGGATCGAGTCCGTCGTCCATCTGGCAGTCCACGCTGTTGGTCCCCACCGCCGAGCGGAGGAACTTGGAGAAGGCGTAGGCGTCCTCGTTGGTCCCCCGCGCTCCCCCCAGCCCCGCCACGGCCCTCCCGCCCGAGCGGGAGATGACCTCTCCCAGGGCCCTCCCGGCATGATCCAGCGCCTCTCCCCAGGAGGCCTCCCGCAACTCACCGTCCTCGTCGCGCACCAGGGGCGCGGTGAGACGGGCCGGAGAGGCCACGTACTCGAACCCGAAGCGGCACTTGTCCGAGAGCCACCCCTGGTTGGTGGGGTCCGAGTCCACCCCCAGGATGCGCAGCAGCCGGTTCTGGCTGGACTGGAGGTTGATCCGGTCCCCGCTCGAACAGTGCTGGCAGGTCGACTCCACCGCAGTGAGGTCCCACGGCCGGGCGCGGAACCGGTAGGGAGTGGCGGTGAGCGCCCCCACCGGGCAGATCTGGACGGTGTTGCCGGAGAAGTAGGAACGGAAGGGCTCGTCGGGGAAGGTGTTGACCTCGGTGTAGTTGCCCCTCTCCTGGAACTCGATGAGCGGATCCCCCGATATCTCCTCGGAGAAGCGGGTGCAGCGGGCGCAGAGAATGCAGCGTTCCCGGTCCAGCATGACCAACTCCGAGATGGGGATGGGCTTTTCGAAGTGGCGCTTCTCCTCCACGAACCGGCTCTCGCCGGGACCGTACGCCATGGTCTGGTCCTGGAGGGGGCACTCGCCGGCGCGATCGCACACCGGACAGTCCAGCGGGTGGTTGATCAGCAAGAACTCCAGCACTCCCTCCTGGGCCTTCTTCACGGTGGGGTTGATGGTGTCCACCGTCATCCCGTCGGTGACCGGGGTGGTGCAGGAGGTGACCATCAGCGGGCCGCGGGGAGTCTGGATCTCCACCAGGCACATCCGGCACATCCCCACCGGGTTCATGCGCGGGTGCCAGCAGAAGCGGGGGATGTACACCCCGTTGTCCTGGGCGGTCTTGATGAGCAGTTCCCCCGATGGGGCGTTCACCGCCCTGCTGTTGATGGTTACCGTGACCGGCTCAGCCATAGGGGCAACCCCCCTGATGGATGTGCGCCATCAGTTCATCCTTGAAATAAGAGGTGATGGCGAGAATCGGCGAGACGGCCGAGGGTCCCAGCGGGCAGATGGTGGTCATACGGGGAGGCCAGGCAAGGCCGGGTGAGATGTTGTCGGAGATGTCGAGCAGCATGTCGACGTCCACCTCCCGCCCCGAACCTTCCTCGATGCGCCGCAGGATCCGCTCCAGCCAGGAGCAGCCCTCCCGGCAGGGAGTGCACTGACCGCAGGACTCGTGGGCGAAGAAGCGCACCAGTCGCTCGGCGGCCTGCAGTGTGCAGGTGGTCTCGTCCATGATCACCACCGCTCCCGAGCCCAGCATCGACCCCGCCCTGGCGGTGTCGTCGAGGGTCACCGGCAGATCGAGATGATCGTCGGGGACGAACCACGGCGCCGAGGCGCCTCCGGGGATCCAGCACTTGAGCGCCCGGTCCCCGGGGATGCCTCCCGCCACCTCGTAGATCAACTCCCTCCAGGTGAGCCCCATCACCAGTTCATAGTTCCCCGGCCGGCGCACGTGGCCGGAGATCGAGAACAGCCTGGTGCCCCGCGACCCGTCGGGTCCGATGGCCGCGAACGCATCCCCGCCGTTCTCGACGATCCAGGGGATGTTGGCCAGGGTCTCCACGTTGTTGACGATGGTGGGCTGCATGTACAGGCCCTTGGCGGCCGGGTAGTAGGGGGGCTTCAGCCGGGGCTCCCCGCGCCGTCCCTCGAGGCTGTTCAAGAGGCCCGTCTCCTCCCCGCAGATGTAGGCGCCGGCTCCCAGGTGAACGGTGACCTCCAGGTCATACCCGCTTCCCAGGATGTCGGATCCCAGGTAGCCGGCCGCGTAGGCGTCCTCCACCGCCTGCTGCACCCGCCGCGCCGAGCGGGGATACTCGCCCCGGATGTAGATGAAAGCGTGGTTGGCGCCGTTGGCATAGGAGGTGATGATCGTCCCCTCCAGCATCTGATGGGGGTCGCGTTCCATCAACTGGCGGTCCTTGAAGGTGCCCGGCTCGGATTCGTCCCCGTTCACCACCACGTAGGCGGGCTTGGCTGGCGCCAGGAAACTCCACTTCAGCCCGCACGGGAAGCCCGCTCCTCCCCGGCCCCGCAGGTTGGCGGCCTTCACCTCGCCGGTGACGGCCTCCGGCGCCATCCCGAGGGCCTTGGGAAGCGCCTGGTACCCGCCCGTGTCCAGGTAACGCTCCAGTGTGTGGCTGTCCGAGGGAAACCGGGTCATCCGGTCGGTGACGATGGTGGGAGCGCTCACGAACCTACCCGTCCTGTTCCCCGGCGGGACCCGAGACGGTGCCCAGGGGGCCGAAGGCCGGGTACGGACCGAGCGCGGAGTCCCGGTCGAAGGGTCCCCAGTCGAAGCTCCGCCTGCCCCCGAACAACTCCTGGCACTCGGCGCCGACGATCGCCTCGGGTCGAGCGGTGCGAAGCCATCTCACCAGTTCCCGGGCCTTGTCGGAGGTCATCCCCTCGATCAACTCGTAGTTGACGGTGACGGCCGGCGCTCCCCCGCATGCTCCTATGCACTCCACGTGCTCCACCGAGATCAGACCCTCGGCATCGGTCTCCCCCGCCGTCACGTCCGATTCGTCCTCTATGGCGCCCAACACCTCGTCGGACCCGAGCAGCATGCAACTGATGGAGGTGCAGCAGGAGATCAGATAGCGGCCGGTGTCCTCCCGCTTGTACATGGTGTAGAAGGATGCCACCGCCCGGACCTGGGCGGGGGTCAGGCCCACCGCCTGAGCCACTTCCCTCATGCCGTTGTCGGTGAGGTACCCCTCCTCGGCCATCGCCAGGTACAGAAGGGGCATCACCGCCGACCGGGGCTCCGGGTACTGCTTGATTATCTCCGAAGCACGGGCGCGTGCGGACTCCGACCATTCTCTCCTCGCGCTCGGGGAGCGAATCTCCACCATCGAGACGGAGATTAGTTAGCGGACACCCCTTCTCAAACCCCACGCTCTCGGCGCCCTCCCGTCATGGGGCGGCTAGACGCAGATGCAGCGGGACGCCTACGACTACCTCTCCGACTTTTGACAGGACTCGCTCACCGAGTTTCCGATGACACTCCGGAAGCGTTTTCCCCCCGGGTCCTAGCGGATCACCAACTCGGGGTGGGAACGGATGCGGGGACGAGCCTCCTCCACCGCGGCCGCCAGCCGCGAGAAGGCCTCGGCCGCTTCACTATCGGGCGCCGCCAGGATGACCGGCTCTCCCCGGTCGGCGCCCTCCCGCATCAGGGGCAGCAACGGCACCTGTGTCATGAGGGGGACCTCCACTTCGGCGGCAAGGGCCCTCCCGCCGCCGGAACCGAACAGCTCATAGCGAGTCCCGTCGTCACCGGTGAACCACGACATGTTCTCCACCACCCCGATCACCTCCTGGTTGACCTGGGCCGCCATCAGGGCCGCCCGGCGAGCCACCCGCTGGGCGGTGGGCTGGGGAGTGGTGACCAGCAGCACCTGGGAGCGCGGCAGGAAATTCTGGATGGAGATGGCGATGTCTCCGGTCCCCGGGGGCATGTCGATCAGGAGATAGTCGGGAGCATCCCAGAACACGTCCTTCAGGAACTGCTCCAGCGCCTTGTGGAGCATCGGACCCCGCCATATCACCGCCCGGTCGTCGGGGACGAAGTAGTCCATGGACATCACGCTCACCCCGTGGGCGCGGGGCGGGACGATGGACTGCTCGATGATCACCGGCGCCCGGTCTATGCCCAGCATCTGCGGGATGGAGAATCCCCAGATGTCGGCGTCGATCACTCCCACCCTCCTCCCCAGTTCCACGAGAGCCAGGGCCAGGTTGGTGGTGACCGAGGACTTCCCCACCCCTCCCTTTCCGGAGGCCACCGCCACCACCCTGGTGCGCGAGCCTGTCTCCCCCGGCCCGGGGCCGGCCTCCCGTCGTACCCGGTCCATCATCTCCTCCCGCTCGGCGTCGCTCATCTCCTCGGTGCGCACCTCGAGGTCCGACACCAGGTTGGCGGCCGCCTCCCGCATCCTCCTCGCCAACTCGGGCAGCTCCGGATAGTTCGGGACCGGCAGGGCAACGGTGACAGTAGGAGACCCGAACCTGCGAGCCTTTACCGAGCGGATCATGCCCAGCGAATGGAGAGAACGCTGCAGAAGCGGGTCTTGGACCGCCGAGAGAGCGGACCCCAACGCACCCTGGGAGACCATCATCGATAACTATACTCCTGGGCATCGTCCCGTCAGCCAAGGTGTCATGAGTTTCCAGCAGGTAGTCGAGCAGCAGATCGCCGACCTGACCTCGGTGCTCGGAGACCCCACCCGGCGGGCGATCTACATCGCCGCCCGGGAATCGGCGGAGCCGCTCACGGTGGGCAAGGTGGCCGAGTTGTTCGGCATCCACCGCAACCTGGCCCGCCACCACCTGGAGAAACTCACCGAGGAGGGGTACCTGCAGGTGGGGACCCAGCCCACTCCCGTCACCAGAAGAGCGGGAAGACCCCCCAAGCACTACGAGTCCACCTCCCGCCACATCGAGATCACCTACCCGACTCTCAGGTACGACCTGTTGGTGGAACTCCTGACCAAGATCGTGAGTCGTGTCTCTCCCGACCACCTGTCCGAGGTCGCCGAGGAGGTGGGACGCGAGTACGGCCAGGATTTGGCCGACGAGATCGGCACGCCCGAGGACGCCGGATACCAGGAGGCGGTGCGGGGAGTCATGGGAGCGATGAGCGGGATGGGATTCGCCATGAACCCCGACTGGGACGGCGGCAGGCTACTCACCTATCACTGTCCCTTTGGCGAAGCGGCCCTCAGCTATCCCGAAGTGGTTTGCTCCCTGGACAGGGGAATCATTTCCGGGCTTTTCGAGGCGATAGAGCGATGTTCGGAGACAGTCCTGCATCCCCACCGCGTTCGCCATGAGGATTGCGTAACCGAAATACCCGTCGAGATCACCGCGCGCCTCTGATCCGGCAACCATGAACGCATTTCCAAGCCCGACCGCGGACACCCTCTCGACGCCCCTCGGTCGGCGGAAGATCGCCCGCCTGGATTCGGTGCCGGGAGCCGACGCGCTCCCCTATTCGATAAGGGTCCTCCTCGAGTCGGCGGTCCGCAACCTGGGCAGTCCCGGGTTCTCGACAGAGGACGTGGACACCATCGCCTCCTATCACCCCGGACGGTCCTCGGAGAAGGAGATCCCGTTCATGCCGGGACGGGTGCTGCTCCAGGACTTCACCGGGGTCCCGGCGGTGGTCGACCTGGCCGCCATGCGGGACGCGATCGTGGCCATGACCGGCGACCCCGACTCGGCGCGCAAGGTCAACCCGCTGGTGCCGGTCGACCTGGTGGTCGACCACAGCGTCCAGATCGATGTCTTCAACCGGCCCGACGCGCTCCTGATCAACTCCCGGCGGGAGTTCGAACGCAACCAGCAGCGATACCAGTTGCTCAAGTGGGCACAGTCGGCCTTCGACAACTTCCGGGTGGTGCCCCCCGCCACCGGCATCGTCCACCAGGTGAACCTCGAGTACCTGGCGGGCGTCGTCTGGGACGATGGCGAGTGGCTCTATCCCGACAGCCTGGTGGGCACCGACTCCCACACCACCATGATCAACGGCCTGGGCGTGGCGGGATGGGGCGTGGGCGGCATAGAGGCGGAGGCGGTGATGGTGGGACAGCCCATCTTCATGCTCCTCCCCGAGGTGGTGGGCGTCCGCCTGGTGGGACAACTCCGGGAAGGCTCCACCGCCACCGACCTGGTGCTCCGGATCACCGAGATCCTCCGCGACCACGGGGTGGTGGGGAAATTCGTGGAATTCGGTGGGCCGGGACTCGACGACATGCCGGTGGCCACCCGGGCCACCATCGCCAACATGTCGCCCGAGTACGGAGCGACGGTGGGATTCTTCCCGGTCGACGACCAGACCATCCGTTACCTGGATCTGTCGGGCCGTTCCCCCGAACTGGTGGCGACCGTCGAGCAGTACTGTCGCGAACAGGGCCTGTGGCGGGACGAACGGGAAATCTCATATCACGCCCACCTCGAGTTGGACCTCGGCACAGTGGAGCCCTCCCTGGCCGGTCCCCGCCGACCCCAGGACCGGATCCCCCTGTTCCGGATGAAGGAGCAGTGGCGCAGCGACCTCGACGCGGTTTTCAATCGCTCCGCGGACAACGGCGCGGCGGCCGCTTCCAGGGTGACCCTGAACGGAGACAGCTTCGACATGGAAGACGGCCGGGTGGTTATCGCCGCCATCACCTCCTGCACCAACACCTCCAATCCGGCGGTGATGGTGGGTGCGGGACTGCTGGCCCGCAACGCCCGACGCAGAGGCCTCCGGCGCCGGCCGTGGGTGAAGACCTCCCTGGCGCCCGGTTCCCAGGTGGTCACCGACTACCTCGACCGGGCCGGACTCACAGAGGACCTGGAAGCCCTCGGCTTCTACCTGGTCGGCTACGGGTGCACCACCTGTATCGGCAACTCCGGGCCACTCCCCGAACCCGTGTCCGAGGCGATCGACTCGGCCGACCTGGTGGCGGCCAGCGTGCTCTCGGGGAACCGCAATTTCGAGGGGCGGATCAGCCCTCACGTGCAGGCCAACTACCTGGCCTCTCCCCCGCTGGTGGTGGCCTACGCGTTGGCCGGCACGGTCGACTGGGACCCGGCCACCGAGCCGTTGGGGACCGACTCCGAGGGCAGGGCGGTCTTCCTGCGAGACATCTGGCCCTCCCAGGATGAGGTCACCTCGATCATCGACACCCATGTGAGCCGGGAGCAGTTCAACTCCCGCTATGCCGACGTCTTCACCGGCGCCGAGGAGTGGCGAGCCGTCGAGATGCCGCCCAGCCGGCTCTACCAGTGGTCGGACGAGTCCACCTACATTCAGTCTCCCCCTTTCTTCGAGACCCTCACCCCGGAACCGAGCCCGGTGCGGTCCATCGAGGGCGCCCGGGTCCTGGTCAGGGTGGGAGACTCCGTCACCACCGACCACATCTCCCCGGCCGGTCCCATCTCCGCCACCACCCCCGCCGGCCGATACCTGATCGAACGGGGAGTGCCGCCCTCGGAGTTCAATTCCTACGGCGCCCGCCGCGGCAACGACCGCATCATGAGCCGCGGCACCTTCGCCAACATCCGGGTGCGCAACCTGCTGGCCCCCGGGACCGTGGGCGGATTCACCACCGACTTCGGGGACGGGCAGGTCAAGACCATCTACGAGGCGGCGGGGAACTACCGGGAGTCCGGGACGCCGCTGATTGTCATCGCCGGCCGCGACTACGGGATGGGGTCTTCCCGGGACTGGGCCGCCAAGGGTCCCTTCCTGCTGGGGGTGCGAGCCGTGATCGCCCAGAGCTATGAGCGGATCCATCGCACCAACCTGGTGATGATGGGCCTCCTCCCCCTCCAGTTCCTCGAAGGCGACGACCCCGAGAGCCTGGGACTCTCGGGCGCCGAGACCTTCCACATCCCCGTCGACGACTCATTGTCCCCCGGACGGCGGGTGACCGTCACAGCCGAAGGCCGGGAAGGCGAATCCACCGAGTTCGAGGCGCTGGTCCGCATCGACACCCCCATCGAGGTGGATTACTACCGGCACGGAGGCATCCTTCCCTACGTCCTCCGGCAGATGGCCGCCGCCGGCCCCGGATAGACGTCAACCGCGGGGAACCAAAGGCATCGCCGGCGGGTCTCGACCGGAGGCGCACACGCACGCTACTGGCGGCGCATCAACGTGCTAGGTTGGGTAGCCCATGCGAACCACCGTGCAATTCGACAAGGACACAAGCGCGGCCATCAGCCGGTTTCGCCGGGAAACCGGACTGGGAGTCTCTGAGGCAGTCAACCACTTGGTCCGCCGCGGATTGATGAACTTCCCGAAGGCGGTTCCCTGCAGCCAGCCGACACATCACCTTGGATTGAAGACAGAGGTCTCCAACGTCGCCGAGGCGCTGGAGCGGTTGGAAGGCCCGTCATTCGGGTAAAGAAGAACGGATACCGGTCGACACCAACGCACTGCTGCATTCGGTGGACGAGTCGACTCCCTTCCACCGGGCTAGCCGTTCGTGGATGGTGGCCCACCTCAAAGCAGATCACCTGGATCAACCCTGTCTGGACGGAGAACACATAGGGCACCCCACTCCAACATCCCCGGGCAAAGCGTCCGGAGAGGCGGGACACACCTTTGCCCTGCCTCTCCGAAGGCTGGAATTATCGGTTGTGGTCGGCCTCTCTCAGCGTCTCGTAACTGTCAGGAGGCGATGACTAGGAGGCTGCTGAGTATTGGTGTTGGTGGGTGGGGTGTTGGTGGTCTGAGGCCGGGTGTTTGGTTTTCTCCATTGTGGTGTTTCTTCCCTTGGAGAGCGCATGTGGAGACGGTCGGGGGCGGGTTACAGCGGGTTAGGTGGGTTTGGTGGCCCAGCCGGTGGGCGTGTGACAGAGTCCGAGGTTGATGAGGCGTCGTAGGTTGATTGCGGCGATCCGGGTGTGGAGTTGTTGTCGGTTGGGTTCTATGCCCCGGTATCTGAGTTTTCGGTTCCCTCGGGCGACGATGTGAGCGATGATCCGTTCCACTGATGGTCGCCAACGGTTGTAAAAGGCGACGGTTTCGGGTTGTTTCCATCGTTGTCTGGCCCGGTCGAGCTGCCGATGGTGGGGGTGGATCTGTAGGTGCCGTCCTGTTTTGCTGGTGGTGCAACGACTCCGGTAGGGACAGTCGGTACAGACCGCTCTGAAACGGACCCGTCCCGTCGATCCGATGGTGGCGGTGTTACCGGCCGGGCAGGTCACCTGCCCTTGTTCGGGATCGATCACAAAGTCGTCTCGGGTGAACTGGTCGGCTCCCAACCGAGGGTTGCGTCTCTCGGGTATGGGCTTGATCGTGGCCCGGTGACCGGCCTCGGCCAAGGCCGCTCGAACCTCGCCCGACCCGTAGGCGGAATCGGCGACAACCTCGGTACCCGGTTCGTCTTCCAGCATGCCCACACCGGTGGTACCGTCCGGGGCGGTGGCCGAGGTGATCTCACAAGAAGTGACGATCCCCGTTTCGGGCTCGGCCACGATATGTGCTTTGTAACCGTCCCGACGCTGCGAAGACGTTTTACGTCCGTGACGAGCCTGCGGATCAACGACCGAGATCGTCCGATCCGAAGCGACCCGGCGGGCGATCCTCCATCTGCCCGGCCGATCAGGATCGGGTTCCACGTCCTGGCCGACCACCACCCCTAACAAACCCACCGCTTCTGACTGTCGATCATCCAGATCAATGTCCCTAACTGCTTCCAGCACCGCCAGCCCATCGGTCACCAAACCGTTGATCAACTCCGAGCGACTGTCCGGGTCCGACCAATCACAGGATGGCTTGCTCCCTTGGTTGTAATCATGGGACAACACCACCTCACGCGCTTGGGGGATCAGACGGCGGCACTTGCGAATCTGGGATGTGATCATGGTCACTGTGTCCTGGGTGACCACCGCATCATCCAAAACCGTGGAGTCCAACACCCGGCGGGTGCGACCCGACAACACCCCCGTCTGGTCCAC
Source organism: Acidimicrobiia bacterium (assembly GCA_965204615.1). GTDB lineage: Bacteria > Actinomycetota > Acidimicrobiia > Spongiisociales > ZC4RG35 > Bin76. The sequence continues at coordinate 1,333,449 of OZ242000.1, forward strand.
CACCCTCCTAACCGCCTCGAATATCCGCTCCGGCGCCCTACTGTTTCTCAGTCTCGCCCGCCACAATGTCAACACCGTGGGATGAAACCCCTCATCGGTCAACGACAACCCCGCGGCGGCTTTCCAACGAATATCACACCGCAACCGACCGATCGCTTCCCGATCCGACAGGCCTTCCAACGCCTGTAACACCATCACCGTCGCCACCACCGACCCTGGAACCGATCGACGACCCCGCGGACCGAACAGATCCTCGAACATCCCATCCGGGAACACTGTCTTGCGGTGCTCGGCCAAAAACCGATGAACCGACCCTTCAGGAACCAGATCACCACACACCGCCATCGCGTCCAACAACTGCCGATCAAAACGTTCACTACCCAACATACCCCGAATTATCTCACAACCCACCCCCCAACACCAGCATTCACCAACCCCACCCACCCGAATAAATCAGCAGCCTCCTAGGGTATCGTTCTTCCTGATCAAAACCGCCCCGAAGACGATTATCCAGACCACCTGGACCAGTGCAACAAGGTTGCCTGCGAAGAAAACGGCGAAGATGCCGCTGTCCAGGAACGGCGCCAAGAGCAGGAGGAACGGCCCCACCACCGCCGGGCCTATCACCAGGAGACCGGTCAGGAGGTTGTTCGATCCCATCAGATCGGCATTCATAACGGAAGTGGCGAAGAGCGCCACCCCGGCCAGGTTGAGAATGGTGGCAAAGACCGAGAAGGACCCCTCCATCACCAGGAACATCACGGCGGTGTCCAGGCCTGGTCCGGCGTCCAATGCGCCGGCCGGGGCAAAGTTGATAGTGGTGGCCAGCAGGAGACCCATTGCGAAGGATGCAGTGCGGACCGCCAAGGCAATCCCAAGGATCATCAATCCGGCTTTCCGCAGGTGTGCGCGACCATCTTCGCTCGACATGAATCGATCGACGCACCAAAACCCGAACAACAGGCCGAAGGAAGCAATGAACCCTATGTCGACCAACAGTTGGACGAACGTGCCGTTCGACGCGGCCGAGTGGACTCCCGACTGCATGGCGGCCTGAACGCCCTCCACGTGGTCGCTCGGGAAACTACCTGGCCGGCCGATGCTGACCAGCAGGTCCACGAGCGGCCCGATCAGCAGGAGAATCCCAGCTAATTTGGCTATTTTTGCGGTAGACACGGTACAACCCCTTTCCTAGAAGCACTCCATCGTCCGGCGCCACCCTCGGTGGTGGACACCAGTCCTCGCTTTCCATGGATGGTACATCGCAGAGAGCCTCCGCGCGGGCCTTCCATCCACCGGAGTCGAGGGGTTTGGTCCGTGGTGGCGTGGTGGCGGGCGCGGCCCTTGTGAGCGGACACCGAGCAAGCCTATTCTGGGGTGTTAGACCTCGGCCAACAAAGCCCGCCCGCGCCGAGTCGCAAAGGAGTTGGATGATGACGGTAGTCGATTTGAGGACTCTCATGGGAAGTACGGTCGTGGATCTGGCCCACACGTGGTTCCGCGGTATGCCCGCCTCCCCCAACCAACCCCCCTTCCAGTTGGCGATGGTCAAGCGCCACGGCGATGACGTCAAGCCGGACGGACAGTCGGCCGCCAGCGAGATATTCGTGATGAGCGGGCATGTGGGAACCCACATCGACGGCATCTGCCACGTCTCCCAGGACGGCCTGATGCACGGAGGCGTGACGCCCGTCATACCCACCACCGGGCAGGGTTACACGGAGTTGGGGATGGAGACGGTGAAGCCCTTCTTCTGTCGAGGGGTGCTCCTGGACGTGGCCCGGGTTCACTCCGCGAAGCGTCTGGAACCCGCCTACGAGATCACCGCCTCCGATCTCTCCGCAGCCGAAGAGTTGGCGGGGACAACGGTAAGGGCCGGCGACGTGGCGCTCCTCCACACCGGATGGAACACCCTGTGGGACGACCCGGTGGCATTCGGAGGCGCGGCTCACGGCACCCCCGGGCCGGGGATGGAGGCGGCCGAGTGGCTGGCCCGGAGGGGTGTGCGGGCGGTTGGCGCGGAGACAATCGGCTTCGAGGTGATCAACCCGGATGTCGGCTTGAGTTCCCTGCCCATCCACCGGCGTCTCCTGGTGGAAGACGGCATCCACCTCTTCGAGGTGATGAACCTGGGACCGCTGGCCGCCCACCGAGCCGGAGAGTTCCTGTTCGTGGCTCTGCCTCTGACACTGGTCGGCGCCACCGGTTCGCCGGTCAGACCGGTCGCGGTCCTCTTCGACTGATTCGGCCCCCTCACCCGGTCCGCGTCGTCGTCGGTCAATCCGGCCCGCCGGCAGCCCACTCCTCTGCGGGATCCTCAAGGTCCATCCAACACAGCGACAGACCCGCATCCACAGTCTGTGGGGAGGCATGAATCGAGTCATAGAATGTGTCCACATGGAGTCGACGATGTCGCGCAGCCCCAACTCCGAGTTGATCGGGCGGCGCCGGCGGTGAGCGGCCCGTTGCAGGGAGTCCGGGTGATCGACATCGCCAACCTGTTCGCCGGCCCCACCGCGGCCACCGTCCTGGCCGACTACGGAGCGTCGGTGATCAAGGTGGAACACCCCCGGGGAGACCCGGTCCGCAATCACGGGTTTTCCAAGGACGGAGTGCCCCTGTGGTGGAAGACGCTCAACCGCAACAAGCAGGCCATCACCCTGAACCTCTCCACGCCCCAGGGCCAGGACCTTTTGCTGCGCCTGGTTGCGGAGGCCGACGTGCTCATAGAGAACTTCCGGCCGGGGACACTCGAGAGATGGAATCTGGCGCCCGAGATCCTGATGGAGACCAATCCGGGCCTGGTGATAGCCCGGGTGAGCGGGTTCGGGCAGTTCGGCCCCTATTCCCGGCGCCCCGGCTTCGGCACCCTGGCCGAATCGATGAGCGGCTTCGCCGCCCTCACCGGCCACCCTGACGACCCTCCCACCCTTCCTCCCTTCGGACTGGCCGACGGGATAGCGGGCCTCAGCGTTGCGTCCGCCGTACTGATGGCCATCCTGCACCGGGACCGGAGCGACGAGGGTCGAGGACAGGTGATCGACTGCGCCATCATCGAACCGATCATGGCGATGCTGGGCCCTCACGCCCTGGTCTATGACCAACTTGGAATCGTCCAGCCGCGCACCGGGAACCGGTCGGCCGAGAACGCACCCCGCAACACCTACCTGACCCGCGACAACCGGTGGGTGGCGATCTCGACCAGCGCCCAGAGCATCGCCGAGCGGGTCATGCGACTGGTGGGCTTTCCCGAACTGATCGAGGAGCCGTGGTTTGCCTCCGCGCAGGAACGCGCCAAGCGGGCCGACCTCCTTGACAAATGCGTCGGCGACTGGATCGCCCGGCGGGACCTGGAGGAGGTGGTGGAGGAATTCACGGCTGCCGATGCGGCCGTGGCGCCCATCTACGACATCACCCAGATCCTGGAGGACCCCCAGTACCGGGCGCTTGACTCCATCACCGAGGTGGACGATCCCGATTTGGGGAGGATCAGGATGCAGAACGTCCTGTTCCGCATGTCGGAGACCCCCGGCGAAGTCCGCTGGGGCGGGCGTGCCCGGGGAGCGGACAACCGCCGGGTCTACTGTGAGGAACTGGGCGTGACCGAAGAGGAACTGGCGGAACTGGAGCGAGCGGGAGTGGTGTGACCACCCCGGGACGCCTCAGATCACATCCCTGAAGCAGGCGGATCGGGGTGTGATCAACCCCCGGGCATGGGGTCGAAGTCCATGCCCAACTCGGCCTTGCCGAGGTGTTCTTCCATCTCCGGCGCCTTGAAGATGATGGCGGTCTGCGCCAGCAGGTCTCGGTACAGCCTCTCATACGGCTTGGCCGCCACGATCCCGTGCGCCCCGGCCAGCCGGAAGGACTCCCGGGCCACGCCCTCGGTCATCCTCCGTACGTGGTAGAGGGCCAACAGGCTGATCCAAGCCCGCTTTTCCTGGGGAAAGTGGGGATCGGACAGCTTGGCGGCGGTGTCATCCAGCACCGTGGAGGCGGTGCGAACCCAGAAGCTCATCCTCCCGTAGGTGGACTGCGCCCATCCCACGTCGGCCCGGGAAAGAGCCACCTGGCCCTTGATGGCGACCGCGATCCCGCCCTTGCGCTTGCGAAGGTAATCGGCCAGGTAGTCGAGGATCCGACGGCAATGACCCACCTGCATCCCCCCGCTGGAGAGATTGAGCAGGCCGAACGCCATGTGCTGGACTTCCCCTTCGTCGTCGGTGAACGTGGCCTGGGGCTGGTCGAGGTCCCGCACCATGGCGTACTTGTCGGCAACGAAGGCGTTCTCGATGGTCACCGAATTGGTGGCGGTCCCCCGCAGACCCATCGCGTTCCAGTCGTCATGGATGATCATGCCGGGCGTCCCCACCGGAACGAACATCACCAGCAGCTTTCGCCCCACCAACTCTCCCTGCTCGTCCACCACCGAGGCAATGGTCCCCACGTAGGTGGCGCCGTCGGAGTTGGTGGCGAATCCCACCCGGCCGCCGCCCAGCCATCCCCCGTCCACCCGACGGAACCGGGCGCCCACCTTGGTGACGTCCAACTCATCGGAAGGCGCCGAGGCGGCCCCGCAGAACATGGACTGGTTCTCGGCGCAGTCCCGAAGGAGGGCGGCCATGTTCTCGTCCGCGAACGCGTACGGGCCGATCAGGTCGAGCGCCGACCAGTGCATGTTGGTGCAGGCGGCCGAGACCGGGTCGCCGTAGGCGATCGCCTCCGCCACCTTGGTGCGGGTGGCGATGTTGTGACCGGCCCCTCCGAACTGCGGATGGATTGCCATCGAAGGCACCCCCACAGACTTGAGGGCCGCCATGTTCTCGAAGGGATAGCGCGATTCGCGGTCGTTCCGGGCGGCTCTGCCGAAGAAGTCCTCCTCGCTAACCACCTTTTGCACAAGGTTTACGTACTCGTGATCAATCACTGAAGGGCTGCCGGTAACACTCATCCGGTGGAGATTAGCGGACGGCAAAGGCGGCCGGATCGATGACTGCTCCCCACCCGGGATGTGAAAAACGTCACCCTAAAGGACTTGCAATCCCCCGTTGGGATCCGACATGTGACATCCATCAACATGAAAGGACTACATAAAATGTCGGGCATGGAGGTGACGATCAGCCTGTTCGGTTTCTTGGCTCTCACCCAGTTGTTCACGATCGGCCTGCTGTGGCGAACCAATCTCCACATCCATGCCCGACTCGACGCCGTGGCCGCCGAACTGAGAGCGGAAGTACGCGCCTTAGCCGGCGAAATGCGAAACGAATTCCGACGTGTGGACCAACGGCTCGGCAAGATGGAGCACAGGCTCGGTAACGTGGAAAACCGGCTCGACAATGTGGAAACCCGGCTCGGTAACGTAGAAAACCGGCTCGACAATGTGGAAACCCGGCTCGGTAACGTAGAAAACCGGCTCGGTGACGTGGAGAACCGGCTCGGTGACGTGGAAACCCGGCTCGATAACGTGGAATACCGCCTCGGTGATGTGGAACAGACAGTCAGCCAGATGGGACAGAGGCTCAGCCGAGTTGAGGAACCCTCCGCCATCAAGGTCTGATTCCCCACCCGACCTTACTCAGGCGAACTGCATCACTTCGGTGGATCCCGCCAGTGCGAGGGTGGACGCCTCGCCGCCGGTCACCACCTGCATGACCCGGTCGAAATAGCCCGCACCGACCTCCGCCTGGTGTCGCGTGGCCGTGTAGCCATGAACCTCCGAGGCAAACTCCCGGTTCTGAAGGCGGCTGTAGGCAGCCATTCCTTCAGCGTCGTAGGCTCGGGCCAACTCGAAGGTGTGGTGATTGACCACATGCCATCCGGCCAGTGTGATGAACTGGAACCGGTATCCCATCTCGGCGAGTTCATCCTGGAATCGGGCGATCTCGCGGTTGCTGAGATGCTGCCTCCAGTTGAACGACGGCGAGCAGTTGTAGGCCAGCAGCTTCCCGGGGTACCTGGAGTGGATTGCCTCCGCGAAACGCGCCGCCTCCTCCAGGTCCGGCTCGGAAGTCTCACACCACAGGATGTCGGCGTAGGGCGCGTAGGCCAGGGCCCGAGCGGTGGCGGCCTCCATGCCGCCGCGCACCGCGTGATACCCCTCGGGGGTTCGCTCGCCGGTGAGAAACGGGTGATCGCGCTCATCGACGTCGCTCATCAGCAGATTCGCATCGCGGGCATCGGTCCGGGCAACCAGGACCGTGGGGATGTCCATCACATCGGCCGCCAGGCGGGCGGCGGTCAGGGTGCGGATGAACTGGGAGGTGGGCACCAGGACCTTGCCGCCCATGTGGCCGCACTTCTTCTCCGATGCCAACTGGTCCTCGAAGTGGATCCCCGACGCTCCGGCTTCGATCATCGACTTGGTCAATTCGTAGCTGTGAATGGGTCCGCCGAAACCGGCCTCCGCGTCCGCCACGATCGGCGCCAACCACCGCCCGTCCCGCTCTCCGTTCAGGTGGGCGATCTGATCGGCGCGGATCAATGCGCTGTTGATGCGTCTGATCAGATTGGGGACGCTGTTGGAGGGATAGAGACTCTGGTCCGGGTAGGTCTGTCCGGACAGGTTGGCGTCGGCGGCCACCTGCCAGCCGCTTAGGTATATGGCTTTCAGTCCGGCCTTGACCATCTGCACGGCCTGTGAGCCGGTCAGGGCGCCGAAGGTGCGAACAGAAGGCTCGGTGTGGAGCAACTTCCAGAGCCGCTCCGCTCCAATTCGGGCGAGGGTGTGTTCGATCCGGAAACTCCCGCGGAGCGCCAGGACATCCTCAGGCGAGTAGTCCCGCTCGATGCCCTGCCACCGCTCCTCGAGGTCCCACCGGATCCGGAGTTCTCCTGCTACAGCGGAAAACCCGTTGTGGCCATCAATCGACATGATCATCGTCCTCCTTTGGCATTACGGGTTCGGCTGTCCTGGGATGCGCGCCGTCTGCTGTCCGCCTCGTTCGGTTGACGGGTGGGGGATGTGCAGAGCGTCACAAGACAAGTGTGGGTCAAATCGAGTGATAGGACTAGACCCTAATTTCATATCAGCGCGATAGGGCATAGCTATCATTCACAGGGAGAGGCACAGAATGGAACTGACCCAACTCCAATCCTTTCTGGAAGCGGCCAGATCGGGCAGCTTTCGCAGCGCCGCCCGGGCGCTCTATCTGAGCCAGCCGTCGCTGAGCGGGAGGATCAGGGCGCTGGAGCGGGAGTTGCGGGCGCCGCTCTTCCATCGCCACGGCCGGGGCGTGAGGCTCACCGAAGCCGGCGAGGCGTTCCGTCCGTTCGTCGAGCAGGCGCTCGAGACACTCGATCTGGGCAGCGAAGCGGTCCGCAACACCCAGGAGTCCCAGAGGCGGACCATCACCATCGGCTCGGCGCGGATCATCGGCACCTACATCCTCCCGCCGGTCCTCGAGCGCTTCCAGCACCGCCATCCCCGGGTCTCGGCTCGCATCCGCACCGGTCGCTCCTCCGACGTGATAGAGATGGTGGCCAACGGTGTGGTGGGCATCGGCCTGTCCAGGGGGATCAACCACCCCGACGTCTTCTCCATGCATCTCTACGACGAGCCGATCGTGCTGGTCACCTACCCTGACCATCCCTTCGGCGACCGGGGACACGCCCACCTCTCGGAGGTGGCCAGACAGCCCCTGATTCTCTACGATCCCGGTTCCACCTACTTCCTGCTGATCAACCAGGCCTGCCGTGAGGCGGGGATCGTGCCCCAGATAGAGACGATGCTCGACAACATCGAGGCGACCAAGCGCATGGTCGCCCTGGGACTGGGCATCTCTTTTCTGCCCCACAGCGCCATCCTCTCCGAAATCGAGCAGGGAACGCTCCGGCACATCGAGTTGAAGGGAGACCAGCAGGTCCATCTCCCCACTCATGTCCTGGTACGCCGGGCACAGCACTACAGCGCTCCCCTTCTCGCCTTCCTCAAACTGCTGCGTGAGATCTACGGATGCGATGTCTCCGAGGTGGTCGGGAGTTCATAGCGACAGGGAGTCCTCGAATCCATGTCGCCTATTACCCTCCGACTTGATGTCCATTCCTCATGCGGTGGTGACCGGCGCCTCCGGAGCGATCGGGTCTTCCTGCGTGCGCCTGCTCCATGAACGAGGATGGGAGATCACCGGGATCGACGTGGTTGATCCGCCCCCGGAGCTGGAATACGTCTCGTGGCACATGGCCGACGTCCGCGACCGGGAGGCGCTGGGGAAGGTGGCCGAGGGGACCGGACCGGTGCGGCTCCTCATCAACGGGGCCGGCTTCGGCGATCGCGCCCCGGCGGCGGAGATGACCGTGGACCAGTGGCAGAGCGTGCTGGACGTCTGCCTGACGGGGACCTTCATGACGTCCCAGGCGTTCTACCCCAACCTGTGCGAGGCGCAGGGAGCGGTGGTGATGAACATCGCCTCCCTGGCCGCCCAGCGGTCCTGTGCCCTACACGCCAACTACTGCGCGGCCAAGGCGGGCGTGGAGTCGCTCACCCAGGTGCTGGCGCTGGAGTGGGCTGCCGACCGGATCCGGGTGATAGCGGTGAGCCCGGGGGTGGTCAACACCCCCATCGTCCGAAAGAACATGGCGCCCGGCTCCGAGCGGGAGAAGGCGATCATCGGCATGACCCCCCTGGGGCGGCTGTTCGGACCCGAGGAACTGGCCCGGTTGATCCTGGCCTACTCCTCCGACGACTTCTCCCATGTGACCGGCGCCACCCTGGTGGCGGACGGCGGCTTCGCCACCGCCGGAGGTCTCCCCCAGTTCTACGACTGAGAAGACCCCACCCCACGGTCGTAGCCCTATCAGGTGCGCGTGGAAGCTCGCCCTGAGCCTCCGCCCCAAGCTCAGCCGGAGGATTCCACTCCCAACAGCCGCCGCTGGGCGTTCGGATCGTTGAGAAGCTGATCCGGTTCCATCTCGGCGGCGATTCTCCCCGAAACCATCACCAGGTGGCGTTGGGCGATCTGGGACGCCACCCCCAGGTTCTGCTCCACCAGCAGGACCGCATGTCCCTCCTCCACCAGCGTCCGGCAGGTGTCGATCAACTGCTCCACGATGGTGGGCGCCAGGCCCTCGGACGGCTCGTCCATGATCAGCAGTGGAGCGTTGAGAAGGAGCGCCCGGCCGATGGCCAGCATCTGCTGCTCCCCTCCGGAGAGTCTCGTCCCCTTCACGTTCTTGCGTTCGACCAGGCGGGGGAAGAGTTCGTACACCGCGTCGGGCGTCCACCTGCGGCCCCTGGTTCCCTTGGCCAGCATCATCAGATGTTCGTCCACGCTGAGGGAAGCGAACAGTCGCCGTCCCTGGGGAACGTATCCGATGCCCCGCTCGGCGATCTGGTGGGGCTTTCTTCCGGTCAGCTCATGGCCGGCCAGGCGAATCGAGCCCGACCGAGCCTCCACCAGGCCCATGATCGTGCGGCACAGGGTGGTCTTGCCCATGCCGTTGCGGCCGACCACCGCCACCGCTTCGGCGCCCACCTCGAAGGAGACGCCGTGCAGGACCTGCGCGGCCCCGTATCCCGACACCAGGTTCTCCACCTGAAGCAGCGGACCCCGGTTGTCAGCCACTGTCACCTATCCCCTACCCAGGTAAATGTCGTGAACGAGTTGGTTGGCCCTGATCTCGTCGGGAGTCCCCCCCGCAACGGTCAGCCCCTCGTGCATCACCATCACCCGTTCGGCGACTTCGAGCGCCACGTCCATGTCGTGCTCGATCAGCATCAGGGTGATGCTGCGGTCCAGGGCCAGCAGCAATTCGGTGAGCCTCTCCCGCTCGGCGCGGGAAAGCCCCGAGGCCGGTTCGTCCAGCAGCAGGAGAGAGGGATCGGTGACCATCGCCATGGCGACCTCCAGTTGCCGCTGCTCCCCGTGTGAGAGGTCGGCCACCAACGAGTCGAACCGGGCCTCCAGCCAGACTGCCTCCGCCGCCTGGCGGGCGTCGCGGCGGTACTCCTCATCCGATCCCCGGTGAATCATCCGGAGACGTCCCCCCCTCTTCCCGGCCGCCGCCACGAACAGATTGTCCGCCACGGTCAGGCCGCCGAAGAGGCGGGTCTGCTGGTAGGTCCTGGCCACTCCCAAACCGGGGCGAACCCGGGGAGGTGCGGTGCTGACGTCCAATCCGCCTATCAGCACCTGGCCTTCGGTGGGGGGCAGGTCACCGGAGATGACGTTGAACAGGGTGGTCTTGCCCGCTCCGTTGGGTCCGAGGATCCCCAGGCGTTCGCCCTGCGTGACGTCCAAGTCGACGCCACGCAGGGCATGCACGCCTCCAACGATCACTTCAATAGCGCTGAGTCGCAGTATCGGAGTTCCGTTGGCCTCGTTCATTTTCTCTCTCGTTCAGTTCCTTGCTCGGGCTAGCTCTGCGGCACCCCGTCAACCACCGGAATCGAATGGCCGATCCACGGAAGGTCGCGCACCTCACAGGTGGGAACCTCGCGTCCGGGCGGGTCGATGTCGGGAGTGAAAGCGCCTCCGAAGCTCTGATCCACACCGGGGATCACGGCAACGGTGGTCAATCCCAGGGAACCGTCGTCATTGGCGACGATCTGGCGGACGTAGGAGTCCACGATCGCCTGACGGTTGCTGTCCAGGGAGATCGGACCGTAGGGGCCTTCGACGGTCAAGCCGCCGAGCGCCGCCTGCAGGGCCTGATGATCATCGGAGATGTCTCCGCCGACCTGCTCCAGCGCCTGGATGAGCGCCTTGGCGGCCACGAAGTAGTTCACCAGGAATCCGGAGTGGGCCTGCAGGGCTGCGGGCGTCATGGCTCCACCGGGATCGGGGAAGTCATCGAAGTGACGATCCAGGATGGCGGTGTGCTCGCCAACCGAGTCCAGGGCGAGGTCGGCAGCAGTGCCGAATCCGCCGACATAGGCGCCGGCCATGCCGGGATCGAACGCTCCGACCGCGAACTCCCAGAACAAGTTACCCATGTGCTGCTCAGGGTTGAGTTCACCCTTGGCGTCCTCGAAGGCCTTCAGCGAGGGGATGGTTCCGGTTCCGCCGACCACCCAGAAGTACCCGTCGACCTCATCGGGGTCGGGGAGCTGGGCGGCGAACGACGAATAGTCGGTGGTGTTGAGCGGCGGGAAGACCCGCGAGGTCACATCACCGCCGGCCGCGCAGAACTCGGCGATGAAGCCGGCCGCGGAGGTCCAGCCGAAGCTGTAGTCGTCCATGACCACCGCCGCGGTGTCCCATCCGAGCACGTTCTTGGCGTAGTCGCCGGTACCCGCGTTCCACTGAGCTCCGTCACCGTTGTACCGGAAGAAGTTGGGAGCCTGGACGTGCATGGTGGTGTCCAGGGCGCCGGCCGTTCCGTTGATGAAGGTCTGGGTGGGATGGTCCTTGGCGTAGTTGGCCACCGCGATCGACTCGTCTCCCGAGAGCGGGCCGATCATGATGTCGGCGCCGATTTGCTCCATCAGGCGACGGGTCTCCTCAATGGCCTTGTCGGCGGTGTCGTCCGCGCAACCGATACCCACCAGCTCGACCGGGACACCGGCCACCGAAGCGCCGGTGAAGCCGTCAGTCGGCTTGTTGGGGTTGGTAACCGTGGCGCCTGCGAACTCGGCGAACGCCGCTACGACGCCTGCCAGGTCCTGGTCGTGGAAGCCTCCGAAGGCCCCTTCACAGTCCGACAGCACGGCCAGATTGATGACCTCGGTGCCCATCGGCTCTTCCTCTTCCATCTCCTCCGCGGGCTCCGGCTCAGGAGCAGCAGTGGTGGGAGCGGCAGTGGTGGGAGCAGCGGTAGTGGGAGCAGCCTCCTCCTCGTCGCCGCCGCAAGCGGCCGCGACCAGAGCAATGACGGCTGCCAAAATCGCCAGTCGCATTACTTTTGACTTACGAAAAGACATAGATTCTCTCCTTTCTCAGTTTCTTTTTTCAACCAGATGTGGTCGATTCCTTCGGTTCCCCGAGCTTATCCCCGGGGACTTCCCGCCCGGAGGCCGGGCGGAAGATGCGTTTGAACAGTCTCCCGATACTGGTCCCCAAACCCATGAGGCCGTTGGGGGAAGCCAGCACGATCACCAGGAAGATCACACCCACCAGCGTGTTGAACCGATCTTCGGTGATCCCGATCTTGTCCACCAGCGGCACCGATCTGACGTAGTTGTTCACAACCACGTAGATGAACGCCCCCAACCAGGCGCCTTCCAGCCGGTTCATGCCGCCGATGACGGCGATGATCAGAAGCGCCAGGATCTCTCCGATCCCGATCGATGCCGGGTCGATCTGGCGGTTCCACCAGACGTTGAGCACCCCCGCCAGAGAAGCCACGAACCCTCCCAGCACGAATGCAAGGGCGCGGTGTATCACCAGGTTGTATCCCAGGGCGCTCATCCTCACCGGATCGTCCCGGATTCCCTGGAGGGCCAGGCCGAAGGGAGTCCGCGTGACATGGCGGAGCAGCATGTAGCTGAACACGGACACCGCCAGCGCGGTGTAGTACAGGCGCATGGGGTGCTCCCCGGGCTCTCCGATGTAGTCGGGCGCCACGATCTGGTTGATGCCCCCGAAGCCGGAGAAGGTGGTGACCTGCCCGAAGAAATAGAACCCTATCACCCCGTAGGTGAGGGTGATCATCAGGTAGTAGAGACCCGTCGAGCGGCTCGCCACCAGACCCAGCACGAAGGCCAGCACGGTGGTGAAGACAATCCCGATCGCCACTCCCACCCAGGGGTTCAGACCCAGGTTCAACCCCTTGCTCCCTCCCTGGGTGACGGCATTGCCGATGGCGAACCCGGCGAATCCGTACATGAGCGTCTGGGCGAGGGAGATCATGCCTCCGTAGGCGGCCAGAAAGATGAGGCTGGCGGCGGCGATCCCCAGCCACAGCGTCTGGGTGAGGACGAAGCTGACGAAGAAAGTGGTGGTGAAGAGCGGCATCAGCGCCAGCAGGGCGAGGACGGCCAGCAGCAGGCCCTTTTCCGGCGTGAGCCGCATCGAGCGGGAGAGAGATGGTGTGGTCATTCCGGTCTCCCGAACAGTCCGTAGGGCCGCCAGGCCAGCACGGCCGCCAGCAGCACGAAGGTGAAGATCACCGAGTAATGGGTCAGGTCGGCAGGCAGGTAGGCGGGAGCGAAGGCGGTCACCAGTCCCAGCAGCAGGGACCCGGCCATCGCGCCCACCAGCGAGCCCATTCCGCCCACGATCACCACGATGATGGAGTTCAGCAACCACTGGCCGTCCACGCCCGGCGCCAGGCTGGCGAAGGAACCTCCCATCACCCCGCCCACGCCGGCCAGGACCGATCCCACCAGGAAGGCCAGGGCGAACACCACCTGCACGTTGATCCCCAACGCCTGCACCATGGCCGTGTCGTCGACCCCCGCCCGGATCACCATCCCGGTGCGGGTCTTGTGGAGCCACAACCACAGCGCCACCCCCACCACGATGGCCGTGAACAACATGAACAACCGGGGAACCGAGTAGCGAAAGTCCCAGACGATCAGGAAGTGGTCCAGAATGCCGGGCCATCTGATGTCCTTGGCCAGACCCCCGAAGTGGGTGAGCATCTGGTCGGCCAGGATCACCGAGATGGCGATGGTGATCAGCGTCTCCCGCATGTCCTGTCCCTGGAACCAGCGCAGGAACAACTGCTGGGTGATCAGTCCCACCACTCCGGCCACCGCCGCGGCCAGCACCAGCGGCACCAGCCATCGGGCGGCGCTCACCTCGGAGCTGGAGATGTTGCCCGACTTCCCCACCATGAACCGTTGGAACTCCAGCGCCACATAGCCGCCCAGCAGGAAGAAGGAGCCGTGCGCCAGGTTCACCACCCGCATCAGGCCGAAGATCAGGGTGAACCCGCCGGCCACGATGAAGTAGAGCCCGGCGATGGTCAGGGCGTTGAGCAGCGTCGAGAGGAAGTCTCTCGGCTCGTGGATCAGGGGTCCGGCCGGGGTGCCGGTTGCGAAGACCAGCACCCATGCCAGGAGGAGGGCCACCAGAAGCAGGCCGATGCCAAGACCCACCCACTGGAGGGGGGATCTCTGTTTCGTGCTGCGGGTGGCGACCCGGGTAATCAAGCGGCTCAGCCCAGGGCGGCTATCACCGCGTCCACGTTGGTCACTGTGGAGACGTTCTGGAGGGCGAAGTTGATCGATGCGTTGTGCCAGTCGGCGTTCATCGTCGAGCAACCGTCCTCGGGCACCACCATGTAGTAGCCCTTGTCGGCGCCGGTACGGGCGGTGTGTTCCACGGACATGTTGGTCCATGCGCCCGTCACGATCACCGTGTCGCGACTCAACCCCCGGAGCAGGGACTCAAGACGGGTTCCCTGCCAGGCGCTCATGCGCATCTTCTCCACTACCAGGTCGTCGCCCTGGGGCTCCAGGCCGTCGGCGGGCGCCGCGCCCCACGAGCCTCTCACCAGGCCGTTGGTGCCGACCACGCCTTCGAAGAGGGGTGCGTTGAGCTTCAGGCCCGGCGCTCCCTCCTCGACTATGTACCAGACGTGCAATACCGGCACGCCCTTGGCCCGGCAGGCATCGGCCAGCCGCATGACGTTGGCGACCACGTTCTGTTCGCGGGCATGATCGGGAGACCCGGTCTCCGCGAACGCTCCCCCGTCGATCATCACGTCGTTCTGCAGGTCCTGGATGATCAGCGCGCAGCGACCGGCATCCAGGGTGAAATCATCGCTCATGTTCTCTCGTTCCTTTCACTGTCTCAAATGCTCAGATGAGACCTTGGACGGTCTCAAAGTGGTGGGGTGACCCACCCGGTCGGTAACCGGCTCAGGCCCGCATGTAGGGCTCTTCGTGGGGGCCCACCTTGGTCCGGATCGTGTACAGGGAGGTCGAAGACGGCATGTACAGCGTGTGCCAGTCGTCATCTCCCCAGGTCAGGTTGCCGACGTTCTCGGGGACCAGGATGGTTCCGAGGCGCTCGCCGTCCGAGCCGATGACCCACACTCCCCCCGGTCCGGTCACCCAGATGTTGCCGTTCTCGTCGCACTTCATCCCGTCGGGAATGCCCTCCTCGATGACGCCGCTTCCGATGTTCTCGGCGAAACGGCGACCGTTGGAGAGGGTGCCGTCGTCATTGACGTCGTACACGTCGATCAACGCCCTGGGGGTGTCGTTGATGTACATCAGCGACTCGTCGGGCGAGAAGCACAGGCCGTTGGGCATCTCGTACTCGTCGCGGTCGACGACCAACTCCAGTTCGCCGCCGGGCGGTATGCGATACACACCCTGGAACCCCAGGTCCCGGGGACGCTCGATGCCGAAGACCGGAAAGCGCCCGTACCAGGGATCGGAGAAGTAGATGGAGCCGTTGGAACCGACGCAGACATCGTTGGGGCTGTTCAATTCCCTGCCCTCGAAGTGGGAGGCCAGCACCACCCGCTCGCCGCCGGTGGTCTCCATGATCAGCGCCGAGGTGACATGCTCGCAGACGATCAGGTTCAGATCGGCGTCGTAGGTCATTCCGTTGCACTTGTTCGAGGGATTCGCAACCTCGATCACCGTCCCGTCCGGGGTGTACTTGCGGCGCACATCTCCGGGCATGTCCGAGAAAAGGAGATACCCGTCCTTGGGGTGCCAGATGGGACCTTCGGTGAACATGAAACCGGTCGCCGCCTTGACCAGTTCCGCACCTTCGTCCACCAGGTCGAACATTCGGTCCGAATGCGCTTCAACTGAACTCATAATTCCTCTCCTTTATCTCCAGGAACCCGGTGTTGCAATCGTATCAAGTGCCCCGGGTCCCCCTACTTGTCCGGTCCAACGTGGCTAATATCTACCAAAAATATAACACCCATGCGCCAGCGTGGGCCGAGAACGAGAGAACTGAGTAGATAGGAGCCCTATGGACATCGATGTGCGAATCCCCGACTCGTCACAGGCCGCGGTGGCTGACTTCGGAGACGGGTCAGACGTCTCGATCATGGCGGGAGGGACGATCATGATGAATCTCCTCAACTCCTACCGCCTGCAACCCTCCAAGGTGCTGCTGCTCCACCGAGCCGGCCTGTCCTATGTCAACCAGGACGGTTCGACCGTGACGATCGGCGCCACCACCCCCCTGGCGGACCTGGCCGGCCTGCCCGCACCGCTGGGACCCTGCGCGGCCAACATCGGGGACCCGGCGATCAGGGGCCAGGGAACGGTCGGAGGCAACCTGTGCGCGGTGGGCTCGGATGAGTTTCCGGTGGGAGACCTGCAGGGGGCCCTCCTGGCGCTCGGCGCCACAGTCCGCTCGGCGGGCGAGGGGGGCGAGCGGACCGACAGCCTGGCGGACTTTCTGTCAGGCGGAGACAACCGGCTGGTGCTGGAGGTGTCGTTCGAGGTTCCCTCGGCCGGTTCCTTCCAGGCTCTTCGCCGGCCCCACACCAAGCACTTCACGCCCCTTGCGGTCTCCGGAGCGCGGGACTCGGGCGGCGGCATCAGGCTGGCGGCCACCGGAGCGGGAAGCACGGGAGTGCGCCTCCGGTCGGCCGAAGCGGAGGCCGACAACCCGTCGGAGGCCGGCCGCGCCGCTCTCGGAGACGTGACACTGGCGGACGATGCCCTGGCCTCGGCCTGGTATCGCGGTCGGACCCTGCCCACGTTGGTGGAGAGGGTCCTCGAAGAACTTAAGGAGCAAGCGTGAGAATCGAAGTGAACGGCGCAGGTCACGAGGTGACGAGCCCCCCCTTGACCTCATTGCTGAACGTCCTGCGCGAAGAGATGGACATCACCAGCGTCAAGGCTGGCTGCGAATCGGGGGGATGCGGCGCCTGCACGGTCCTGGTCGACGGTCGGCCGCGGCGCTCCTGCCTCACTCCGGTGGTGACCGCGGTGGGATCGGACATCACCACCGTGGAAGGCCTGGGAACACCCGACTCACCATCCGCCATGCAGCAGTCGTTCATCCACCACTACGCCATGCAGTGCGGATTCTGCACTCCGGGTCTGGTGGTGGCCGCCACCGCCTACGTGAACGAGGGCGGGACCGACGACCTCGACTCCATCGCGGAGGCGATCAGCGGTCACGTCTGCCGCTGCACCGGCTACAACAAGATCCTGGAGGCCGTGGCCGCCGCGGTGAAGAGTTCCGAATTCGACCTCAGTTCCACGGCGGTGGACAAGAACACGGTCGTCATCAAGACGGGAGGTGCCGTATGAAAGCAGTAGGAGCCCGACTTCCCCGCTACGACGCGATGGGACATGTCACCGGTAGCACCCGGTTCGTCGACGACGTCCGGGTACCCCGGATGCTGTGGGGCAAGATGTTGCGCTCGCCGCATCACCACGCCGCCATCACCCGGTTCGACACTTCCCGGGCCGAGGCCATGCCGGGCGTCAGGGCGGTCATCACCTGGGAGGACGTCCCCCTCCTCGTCTACGGACACCTGGAGGTGCTGGGCATCCCCGCCGATGAGCCGCTGCTGGCCAAGGACGAGGTCCGCTACAAGGGCCAGCCAATTGCCCTGGTGGCAGCCGAGGACCCGGACGCGGCCATGGCCGGCGTCGAAGCCATCGACATCGAATACGAAGAGCGCCCGGCGCTCTTCGATGTCCGCAAGGCCTTCGACTCCGATGCGGCGCGGATCCACTCCTGGGGCAACTGGTATCCCCACTTCGAAGGGGAGATGGATCGCCGCAAGGTCCGGAAGGGCGACATCGACGAGGCCTTCGAGCAGGCGGACAAGATCATCTCGGGCGTCTACCGTCCGGCCGCCATCGAGCACGTGCCGGTCGAGACCCAGGTCTGCCTGGCGGTGCCCGAGCCCGACGGTCGCCTGACCATCTACTCGTGCACCCAGGCCCTGTACTTCACCATGGGAGTGGTGGCTGCCCACCTGCAGGTCCCGCTCAACAAGCTGAAGGTGATCGGAGGCACGGTGGGCGGCGGTTTCGGCGGGAAGGTCGACACGGCCAGCGACACCGTCACCGCCCTGGCCGCCATCAAGACCGGCCGGCCGGTGAAGTGGCGCTGGACCCGGGAGGAGGAGTTCCTTGCCTCCTCCACCAGGGCGCCCTGGCACATGGAGATCATCGACGCGGTCACCAACGACGGTTGGATCCTGGGTCGTAAGATGCTGACCCTCCACGACTCGGGTGCCTATGCGCGGTTCTCCCCCTACGGGGTGACCAAGCACAGTTTCCACCACACCGGCGCCTACACCATCCCCAACCTTTACTTCGACGGCTACGTGGTGTTCACCAACCGGGTGCCCACCACCGCCATGCGGGGATTCGGTGTGACCTCCATCTCCTTTGCGGTGGAGACCCACATGAGCCGGGTGGCAGACGAGTTGGGCATGGATCCCTATGAGATCCGACTCCTCAACGCCAACCGCATCAACGACACCTCACCCAACCGGATCCGGTACACAGATCCGAGCACCGTGGACGTCCTGCATTCCCTGGCCAACGCCAAAGGCGTCGAGTTGACGCCGGCCTACGCCGGGATGACCAGGGACCCGCGCTCGGGAGACCTCCTGCCCGATCACCTGGTCGGACAGATGAAGACGGAGGGTCACTAATGGCTGTCCACAAAGGACGCGGCGTAGCCGCTATCGAATACCCCACCGGGATGAACCAGAACGGCGATCCCTCGCAGGCGTGGATCAAGGTCAAGCCGGACGGACGCATCGACGTGTTCTCGGGCACCGCCGACATCGGGAACGGCGCCAAGACCATCCAGTCCCAGATCGTGGCCGACACCGTCGGAGTCCCATACGACTGGGTGACCTTCGACAACTCCAACACCGACTCCTCGCCGGTGTGCACAGGGACCTTTGCTTCCCGGGCCACTTTCGTGGCCGGCAAGGCGGTGCTCAAGGCGGCGCAGGAAGTCCGCCAGAAGCTGCTGGAAGTGGCGGCCCAGGAGATGGAGATCAGCCCCGAAGACCTCGACATCGAGGAAGGACGGGTCAACGTCAAAGGCGTCCCCGATGAGGGAATGGACGTGGCGGAGGTGGCCGGAGCGGCCGCCTACGGTCACGGGATCCTCGTCACCGGGACCGGAGCGCAGTTGAACCCGTACGCGGCCTTCACCGACCCGGGCACCGGCGAGGTGGACGGGGTCCCGCACGCCGCCATCTCCTACGCGGGATGCGTGGCGGAGGTGGAAGTGGACGACGTCACCGGCGAGGTCCGGGTCACCAAGCTGACCCAGTCCTACGACGTGGGCCGCGCGATCAACCCGTCGCTGGTGGAAGGCCAGATCCAGGGCGGGGCGATCATGGGCCTGGGCCTGGGTGTCCTGGAGTCGAGCTATCCATACTACCCCTCGGTGGAGCATCGAGGGAGCGGGTTCGGGTCGTACTTCGCACCGAGTCCCCTGGACATGCCCGAGTTGGAGACCATCATCATCGAGAACCCGTCGGAGGACGGACCGTACGGCGCCAAGGGCATCGGCGAGATGGCCAACAACAGCCAGCCCGCCGCCATCGCCACGGCCGTCCACGACGCGATCGGAGTTTGGATCACCGAGCTCCCCATCACACCGGAATCGGTGCTGAAGGCCCTGGAGAAGAAGGCCGCCGGCGAAGGCGAGCCCCGCAGGGAAGGCAAGATGGTGATCTTCGACGACGACATCTCAGTCAACACCGTCGGCGCCGGCCTCCAATGGACCGCCTGAGCTAGAAACAAACTGACAATTGAGAGGCGCTTCACGGCCCACAACGGGTAGCAGTGAAGCGCCTCTCTGGTCGCATAGTCCCCGGGTGCCCGTTACGATTCACATCATGGTCACAGCCACGGCCTCCCTGTTGGAAATATCCAGATTCCATGGAATGGTTGTGCTCCTACGCGCCCACCCCGAACAGCCGATTGTCGCTGTGCAGTCAGCCGGAGGCGAGTGGTGTGCGGATGTACGGGTCCAGGACTGTGAAGTCATCAGAGGAAAGCTGGGCTCATTGGACAGGATGTCCATTCAGGAGTGGTTGAGGCTCCACCGGGACGAAGTTGAAGCAGCATGGAATCGATATCGAAGGGGTGAGACTCCCCCTCGAATAGAGGATCTTCCGGAGGACTGGCCCATTGGGGGCGATCCTCCCGCTCGCGCGCTCTCCGTGAAGCCCCTGGAAGGGTATCGAATATGGGTGGAGTGGGAGGGTGGCTCGGCAGCCGAGTTGGACCTGAGCTTCCTTGCCGACCACCCCACCTTTGGGCCTTGGAGAGACAGAAGAACATTCGAATCGGTCAGAACCGACGGGTCATGTTTCACATGGGGAGAGGACATGGAAGTATGCGCCTGGCTGGAATGCTGGCCTGACCGCCGAGAGCTACTGGAGACGATGGATGGCGGCACCGTCCGATAGACCAAACCGCCACAACCCACGGGAGGGGACAGATGCCGGAAATAGCCCGATTCGATGGCATATCCATATACATACGGTTTGACGACCACCGTCCCCCTCACTTCCACGCCATCTACGCGGAGCACCACATCTCCATAGCCATAGCCAGCCTGGAGGTTCTACAAGGGAGAATGCCCAGAACCCAGATGCACAAGGTCTTGGCCTGGGCACAGGACAACCAGAACGAACTGCACAAAACCTGGAAGGAAACCCGACCCGGATAAAAGCTCAAGGCGACGTCGATCCATCACGACCTATGGCTCCTGATTTAGGATCAACCAGTGTGGCGATGACTGTCGAATCCAAAGCCAACCTACCTCAATCTGATGTAACCGATTCTCGGTGGCGGGACTTTGTCGCGAGATGCGTTGTACTGGACCTGGAGGTCGTGGACGAGCGCATCCGGGAGGTGGGCGCGGTTTGGGGGGCCAAGGAACTGAGGACCGAGGTCTCATCATCGAAAGATGCCGTGCGACGACTTGACGAATTCGGCAACGGGGCGGAATTCGTGGTTGGGCACAACATCGTGGCCCATGATCGCCGATTCATAGAGAAGTATCTGTCGGGATCCGCACTGCTCCGCAAACCGGTGGTGGACACCCTCTATCTGGCGCCGCTGGCCAAGCCCCAGCAGCCCTATCACAGCCTGGTCAAGGACTACAAACTGATCGGCGCCGAACCGAACGATCCCCTCGCAGACTGTCGGCTGACTCTGAAACTCCTTGAGGACTGTTGGATGATCCTTCAAAAGAGGGAAGAGGAGAGGCGGATGCTCCTGTCGGTTTACCGGAGTTGTTACGTCAACTCCAAAGGCTTGGAGGGAACCTCAACCGTCAAGAACGGAACCGGCCTTCTGCTCGAACAACTGGGCGGACAACGGTTAGCGGACGAGCGGGTAAGCAACGGTTTTGTCTACTTCACCCTGGAACAAGACCGACCTGAGGCGGATCGGACCGTCCGGGCATGCCCGCACTCCGTTCGATGCCATCTTCCATCCCTGCTCGCCTCTCCTGAGACCCGACCGGCGGTAGCCTACGCTCTGGCCTGGCTGACGGTGGCGGGGACCGAATCGGTTCTGCCGCGTTGGGTGCATAAAGCGTTTCCGCAGGCATCACGATTTCTGAAACAGATACGAGGTGTTCCCTGCGGCCTTCCTGCATGCAGGTATTGCCCTGAACATCACAACCCGCGCCGAAAGCTCAAGCAGTACTTCGGATTCCCCGGTTTTCGTGAGACTCCCAAGACCCCTGACGGAGAGAGCCTGCAGGAGCGAATCGTCGAGAAGGGTATCGCCGGAGAATCGATCCTGGCCATTCTTCCCACCAGCGGGGGAAAGTCGCTGGGATTCCAACTCCCCGCCGTTGTCCACAACGAGCAGACCGGGGCGCTCACTGTTGTCATCTCCCCACTGCAGGCCTTGATGAAGGACCAGGTGGACAACCTCAACAGCCGGACCGAGACACCCACATTGGCCGCCACTCTGAACGGCCTGCAGACCATGATCGAACGCCGCGACGTGCTGGAAGGGATCCGGCTCGGCAGGTACGCGCTCTTGTACGTTGCTCCCGAGCAACTCCGAAGCAAGTCCTTCGAATCGGCCATCAGGCAACGGGAGATCGCCGCCTGGGTGTTCGACGAAGCGCACTGCATCTCCAAGTGGGGACACGACTTCCGCCCCGACTATCTCTACGCAGCGCGTTTCATCAAGGAGTTCTCCGAAAGAGAGGGCGTCGAGATACCTCCCATCGGATGCTTCACCGCCACCGCCAAGCTGGACGTGCGAGAGGAGATACGCTCCCATTTCCGCTGCACACTGGGCAAGGACCTCACAGAACTCTCCACCGACGGGATCGACCGGGAGAATCTTCACTTTTCGGTCGAGGAGATTCCGAATGCCCGCAAGGAGGAGCGTATCGACCAATTGCTGAGAAAGGCATTGGGCAGCCCTCCAAATGGGTCGGGATGCGGCTCGGCGATCATCTACGCCCGGAGTCGTCGTCGCACCGAGCATTGGGCGGAGATGCTGACCTCACAGGGATGGAAGGCGGAGCGGTTCCACGGCGGCCTCGACCCACCCGAGAAGAAACGGGTCCAGGATGCCTTCATCTCCGGGGAACTGCCGGTCATCGTGGCCACCAACGCCTTCGGTATGGGGATCGACAAGGACAACGTGCGCCTGGTGGTGCACGCCGACATACCGGGTTCAATCGAGAACTACCTGCAGGAGGCGGGACGCGCCGGACGGGACGGCAAACCGGCCGACTGTGTGCTGTTGTTCACCAAGGGCGACCTGGAGAGACAGTTCGATCTCGTCTCCCGGGGTCGACTGACCAAGCGGGACATAGCGCAGATCCTCCGGGCGATCCGAAAGGCGCGCCGCCGTCCCGAGGTAAAGGAGATAGTGGTCTCTCCAGGTGATCTGCTGCGCACGCCCGACATTGACCTGTCCTTCCACGAGGAAGACCGTTACGCCTCCACCAGGGTGAAGACCGCCATCTCCTGGTTGGAGCGAGCCCGTTTCGTGCTGCGCAACGAGAACCGCACCCGCCTCTACCAGGGAGTCGCGGCTGTACCCGATCTGAAGGAATCCCAGGACAAGATCAAAGAGCTTCCTCTCACTCCTGCCAAACGACGGCGATGGCTGGAGGTGCTCACCCGGCTCCACCATGCCGACCTAAGGGAGGGAATCGAAGTCGATGAGATCGCCCACCTCTCATCATTCAGGTTGCTGTTCGATTTGCTCAAACGAAGGCATGGAAGAGAACCGGAGCGATTGAACCGTATCTTCACCCAGCAGATTTTTCGCACGCTGCATGAAATGACCAGCGCCGGACTGTTGACCAGCGGGATATATCTGTCAGCCTGGATCCGCCACAAAACGGTGGACAGATCCACCGAACGGTTGGAGAACATCGCCGAGGCGCAGAAGAAGTTCCTGAAGCTACTGCGATCCCAACGTCCGGACGCCTGCCCTGACGATGAGATAGAACTCTCCATCCCGCAAATGCAGGAGAAACTACGGGCCGAGGACCTGAAGATAGTCGGCAACAGCCTGCTGACCCTGTTGCGCGGGTGGGCGAGAAAAGGGGTCAGCCGACAGGCGCCCGTCACGCTGCAGAGCCAGGGACGGCGTCGGCTCGGGATGACCCTGGAAGTCTCCTGGGACGATCTGGCGGAGCAGTTGGAGTTGCGCAACGAAATGGGCCGGGTAGTCCTCAAGGCCCTGGGCGAGAAGGCTGACGAGCAGGGTCTGGTCGGCGAGCGACTGGTTCTGTTCTCACTGGACGATCTGCAGCGCGCCGTTGAGGAACATCTGGGATTGGGGAGCCGGATCGAAGACTTCTTCAATGCGTTGGAAAAGACGCTCTTGTTCTTGGACGAGAACCACGTCATCAGGCTGGAGAAAGGACTATCCGTCTTTCGCCAGGCCATGACCATCCAAGTGCTGGAGGAGGCAAAAGGCAGACGGTACTCCGAGGCTCATTACGTCTCGCTCCGAGAGCACTATGAGCAGAAGATGGTTCAGATTCATGCCATCGGACGCTATGCCGAGGAGTCGCAGAAAAGCCTGGAAGGTTGGGCACGCGGCTATGTGAACAGCTATTTCAGAATGTCCAGACAGGAGTTCAACCGGCGCTACTTCCCAGGAGAACTCAAATCACTGAAGCGTCCTACCACCAAGGAGAATTACACCAGGATCGTCGAGAGCCTGGGCAACAGGGCGCAGGAACGGATCGTGACCGCGTCCAAGGACCGCAACCTCCTGGTGCTGGCCGGCCCTGGATCGGGAAAGACACGGGTGGTTGTGCACCGCGCCGCCTATCTGCTGATGGTGGAGCGCATCCGTCCGGAGCGCCTTCTTGTGATCTGCTTCAACCGCTCGGCCATGCACGAACTGCGCGTGCGACTGCGGGAACTGGTGGGCGACCTGGCGCGCCGGGTGGCGGTACACACCTATCACTCCCTGGCGCTGCGGGTGACCGAGCGGTCCATGGCGGAACGGGTCAGAGCAGTCGGCGAGGATCGGATCAACCACAAGGTGTTCGAAGAGATGATCGAAGAGGCCAACCGCCGCTTGGGAGGCAAGGAGCAAATACTGGGCGCCAAGCCGGACGAACTGCGAGAGCGGCTGCTATCGGGTTTCGAATACGTGCTGGTCGACGAGTACCAGGACATCGACGAGCACCAATACGAGATGATCACCCACATCGCCCGGAGACCCGGCCGGGACGACGACCAAGATCAGTACGCCACCATCCTGGCGGTGGGCGACGACGACCAGAACATCTACACCTTCAGAGGCGCAAACGTGGAATTCCTGCGGCGATTCGAGGAGGACTTCGGCGCCGAGCATCACTACCTGGTGGAGAACTACCGCTCCACCCAGCACATCATCCACGCCTCCAACGCGTTGATCCACTACAACCAGGACCGGATGAAGGTGAAACATCCCATACGGATCAACGCCGCCCGCGCCGAGGATCCCGCGGGCGGAGAGTGGGAGCGTCTGGATCCCCTGACCGGGGGAAGAGTCTCCCGGATTCAGGTGGACAGCGCAGATGTACCGGCGACGACACTCGCTGAGATCGAGCGCCTACGAAAACTCAGCGACAACCCCGACTGGCAGCAGTATGCGATTCTCGCTTGGAGCCACACACAACTGGCTCCGGTCCGTGCGCTTCTGGAGAAAGAGGGCGTCCCTGTGCGCCGATCCGTTCCCGACGGACTGCCGAGGCTCGACCGGATTCGGGAGTTCCGGCTGCTGCTCGATCACCTGGCTGCAAGCCAGTCCACAGAGATCTCCGTGCCGGAATTGCGCCAACACTTGAATGGCATTTGCCATCTCGAGGCAAACGGCACTTGCTGGACAGCGATGGCGGATCGGATGCTGGCGGAACTCGAAACAGCGTCAGGCACTCAGCTTGTCCCGGCGACGGATGTCACAGAGGTGCTACTGCAAGGGTTGGCCGATCACAACCGTTCCCACCTGATCGGCCACGGCGTGCTGGTCAGCACCATCCATGCGGCCAAGGGCTTGGAGTTCGATCACGTTCTGGTACTGGGCGGTCTTCGCAAGATTGGAAGCAACGGTCGTCGCTCCATCGAAGAGGAGAGGCGACTCTATTACGTGGCTATGACCAGAGCCCGCCGGACGCTCGCGCTGATCGACTCTCGGGACAACCCCAATCGCTATTTTGCGGAAGCAGGGTCACAGGTCCACAATCGAACGATGGGGGTGGCCGACCTGAAGCACCGCCAGATCCAGGATCTCACCTACGAGGTGCTCGGCATGGCGGACCTGTGGTTGGACTTCGCCGGCCGGCGGCCACGCAACCATTCGATTCACCGCACCTTGTCCAACCTGCAGTCCGGCGAACCCGTGACCCTGAAACGGGACGATAGAGAACGGGTCTGGGTGCTGAACAGGCGGAAAGCGCAAGTAGCGCGCCTCTCTGCCAAGGCGGCAAGACAATGGTCGTCATCTCGGATACGGCAGGTGGACGAAACCCGCATACTGGGAGTGGTGCACCGCACCAAAGACGACACCGTTGATCCCAAGTACCGTGGTCGCCTGCGGGTCGATTCGTGGGAAGTCCCCCTCCTCGAAGTACGCACCCGCCAAGAGAAACGTGCGCAACCATAGCCAGGGCCAGTGTCCCACCGAAAGTCGCGAAAACCGGGGCCCCCTCGGGCCTCCCTACTGTCTGCGCCGGCCTCCAATGGACCGCCTGAACCAGAGTCAAACCTACAACTGAGAGGCGCTTCACAGTGACGGCCACCACCATGTTCAAGATCTCCAGGTTTCATGGAATGGTTCTGTGCTTACGCATCAACCGGGAAGCACCGACACTCGCAGGGAATTCAGCCTCAGGAGACTGGAGATCTGACATCGGCATCGGCGACTCCACAGTCATCGACGGAGAGATTGAACCCTTGGATCGCATGTCCATTGAGGAGTGGTTGTCGCTTCACCGTGACGACCTGGCAGAGGCTTGGCATCTGCTCGGCGAAGGTCATTCTCCCGATCCGGTAGAGCCTCTTCCCGATGACTGGCCTATTGGAGGGCCTCCCCCAACTCGAGCCATCTCCGTCAAACCTTTGGAGGGGTATCGGATCCGGGTCGAGTGGGATGACGGCTCCGCCGGGGAGTTGGACCTGGCTTACCTGACCGGCCACCCTGTCTTCGCCGCGTGGAGCGACCGGGGCACATTCGAATCAGTGCGGATCGTCGGTTCAAGTTTCACATGGGGAGGGGAAATGGAACTTTGTGCCTGGTTGGACTGCTGGCCAACTCTCGACCAGTCACAGCAGGAGGAAGCAGACACCGTAGACCTGTAGAAGGGAGCCCCCGGACCACCCCTACTTCAGTCGGCGACGCGTTTATTCCAGTTCGAACCCGGGAACCACAAACTGTCCCCGATCGATGATCTGGGTATCACCGACCGCTATGGAGTGGTTGCGGGTGGGTATGTCGAAGTGGAAGTTCACCCGGTTCTTGCCGCCCAGCTTGTGGGTGAAGTTGGCGCCGAAAGCGATCAGCATGTTGCCGTAGTAGCTCTCGGTGTCCATCACTCCCCCGCCCTCCCAGAACCGAAGCCCCAGAGCGTTCCAGTTGGCCCGGTGCTCGAAACCCCAACCGATGTGAGACACACCGTAGGCGCGCTTGTCCTTGGGAAGTTCGAAGAAATCCTTGAGCAGCCGTGCGTCGGCGCCCCCCTCCATGGACACAATGTTCCCCTCTCGCAACTCCATGCGGATCGGTTGCTCCACGTACTTTCCCATCGGAAGCAGGGCGTCGCCGGCATCCACGACCAGCGTTCCCTCGGCCGAGTCCTCCAAGGGCGCCAGGCCACACTGTCCCGACGGCCAGTGGTCCCACCGTCCCGCCTGGTCCGTGTATCCGTACTGGCACCCCAGCGGCCGGCCCGTGTATCTGACCGTGAAGTCGCTCCCGGCGTCCGACCACACTCTCATGGTGTCGGAGGTTGCCAGCAACTCCAAACTTCTCTCGCCCCGCTTGCGGATCTCAGGAAGGGGGAACATCCGGCGCAGGTGGTCCTCGGGCTCCTCGATCATCAAGGAACGCACGCCCGCCGCCAAGGCCTCGTTATGGGCGTCGGAGTAGATCCAATGCGACCCCATGCTGGCAAGAAAACCCACCACCAGATCACATCCCTTCCAGGCATCGACGATGGTGCGCGACTTCATCCACGAGTCGTCAGCGGCCACCATGATCTGAAAGAAGTCGCCGCCCAGCACTCTGACCGCTCCCATCAGAGCAGTGATGTAGGCCGGGTTGCTCTGGGTGTTGGTGAAAGCCATGACGGTCTGCCCGGGGCCGACCCCGCACAATTCCATGTGATCTCTGAACATCGGCACCAATTCGGCGCCGGCGGCGGAGGTAGTGGGGACTCTACGCAACGTTCTCCTCCTTGGGAAGTACTGGCCTCCCTATCGTAGCCCGCCCGACCCTGCCTCTCCGGGGACGGCCCATCCCCCATTGGTAGGTCGAGGAATATGGCCGGTGACAAGTCTTGAACGCCTGCTGGATGGCGGTATCGAGCTAGTTGACGGCCTTCTCCATGCCTTCCCAGTAGGGTGCCCGCAACTTGAACTTCTGAAGTTTGCCGGTGGCCGTGCGGGCCAGTTCGGTGCGGAACTCCACCGAGGTGGGGCACTTGTAGTGGGCGATGAGATCCCGGCAGTGGTTGATGAGGTCTTCGGGCGTCACCTCGGCGCCGGGGGCCAGCACCACCAGTGCCTTGACCGTCTCTCCCCACTTGTCGTGGGGAACGCCGATGACTGCCACTTCGGCCACGGACGGGTGGGAGAACAGAGCGTCCTCCACCTCGATGGACGAGACGTTCTCTCCGCCGGAGATAATGACGTCCTTCTTGCGGTCGGTGATGGTGTAGTAGCCGTCGTCGTCGGCGTAGCCCCCGTCTCCGGTGTAGAACCAGCCGTCCACGATCGCCTCGGCGGTGGCCTCGGGCTGCTCCCAGTAACCCTCCAGGACGTGATTGGTGCGCGCCAGGAACTCCCCGCTCGGGCTCACGGCCATGCGAACGCCCAGGCCGGGCACGCCCTGGCGGGCCAGCTTGCGGGCCCTCTCTGCCGGGGAGAGGTGGTCCCACTCGGCTCGCCGACGGTTCATGGTGAGCAGCGGCGCGGTCTCGGTGAGACCGTAGATCTGGATGAACTCCCAGCCGAGTTCGGTCTCCACCCGCTCGATTGTGCGGGTGGGCGGCGGGGCGCCGGCCACCACGATGCGGGTGCGGCCCGCTCCGGGGATGGGTCCGTCCCACTCTGCGGCCGCGTCGAGGATGGCCGCCACCACCGCGGGGGCGCCGCACAGGATCGTGATGCCGTACTCTTCCACCCGGCGCAGGATCTCGGCGCCGTCCACCTTGCGAAGCACCACCTGCCTGGCGCCCATGCCGACCAGGGCATATGGCATCCCCCAGCCGTTACAGTGGAACATGGGCAGGGTGTGCAGGTAGCTGTCGCGGTCGCTGACCGACGCCTGCCAGCCGAACACCGCCGCGTTCAGCCACAGGCTGCGGTGGGTCTGCTGCACCCCCTTGGGCCGAGCGGTGGTGCCGGAGGTGTAGTTGATGACAGCCGTCTCGTCCTCGTCCGGCGTCCATGGCCGGGGGGCCGTGCCGGAGCCGAACAATGCCTCGTCGGACTCGGGGCCGAGAATGAACTTGTGGCGGCATTCGATGGGCGCCAGCGCATCGGCAAGCTCGGGATCGACCAGAAGCACCTCGGCGCCGCAGTGGCGCACGATGTAGTCCACCTCGTCAACGCTGAGCCGGAAGTTGACGGGCACGAACACCCGTCCGTTGCCGCTCACTCCCCAGAAGGAGGTGAGCAGGCGCCCGGCATTGTGCGACACCATGGCCACGCGCCCGCCCATGGGCACACCCAGCGCATCAAGGCCGGCCCCGGTTGCGTCCGCCAGCTCCCCGAGACGCGAGAATGTCACCTCGCCCATCGACGGAGCGGGCTGGTCGGGCTCATCCACGAAAGCCACCCGGTCGGGATACACGGCCAAGGCCCGGTCCAGGTGATCGCGGATTGTGAGAGGAACCTTCATATCGCCATTTTAAGTGACAGCGGCTCCCATGGGTGACGGCGAAGAGCCTTTTTTCCGCTTGACCACGGTGCGTTCCCTGGCACGAACAAGGTGATAGTGCTGCTGGGGCTCGGTAAGCGGCGCAAGAAGGACAGGGTCCACAACCGAAAGGCCGAAGAGGGCCGATCCCGGCAAACACACGGCGACGAAAGGAATAGCTCGCCTCTCCAGTGGAGGTGCAGCGCGCCACCCGCCCGCACGTATGGCTCAGGTGGGTGAAGCACGAGCCTTGGGCATTGGTGTAGCGTGACCTTGAATAGACCGACCCTGCCTTCCGAGAAGGCATCAAGGTCAGACCTAGCAACTACGCCTACTCGAAGTTGCGCCGAAGTCAGAGTCCAACCTCCCTCAGGAAGCCGTCTCCACAGGCTGCGGAAGGGCCACGTCTGATCGAGACACAGGTTCACAGCCGCTGCAGTCTTAGAAAGTCACTATCTCAGAGATATCGGGCGTGGAACACGCGGCACACCTCCACTGAGTACCGGTAGTCTCGCCGCAGGCCCACTTCCAACCTCTGTCCGGTAGGCAGGAGACCCTTGGCGATGGTGGCGCGTACGATGTTCTCGGACCTTCCGCCGCTGAACCGCCAATCGCTTTCGGAGGGTCTGGCGTGATGGACGTCTACTTCTCTCAAGGACACAGAGGCAAGGTGTTCGATGTCCGCCGCGCGAACCCCATGTTTGAAAGCAGATCTGGAGTACTCAATCCGCCGAGGGTCTATCGGCCAGTAGAGGAAGGGGGGCATTCCCCTCCCGCTTCACTCTTCAAGCAGGGGGAGCGTTTTCTCCGGACCGTGGTGGTGCTGGAGGAACTCTTGGGCGTAGCTGCGGTACCTCGACCTCCGTTGCTCCCTCTGCTCTTCTGGAACAGCGCATTCTCTCATGATGTCATCCAGGGTGACGGTCAGAATGTCGAACCACACAAGGCGGTTTTCGGTGTAGTGTCCGGTGGCGAACCTGGTCTCCCCAGGGGCAAAGGGACCATGTTCCTCGATCTCGGCCACCGTCTCCGCCTCGATGCGTTCACTTTCTTCAGTCCACGCCCGACCGTCCGGATCAATGTCAGAGGGCTTCAACATTGGTCTAGTCATCGGGTTTCACGATAGTGACCACGGATCTCCAATGCGTCCAGAATGGAGCCACCCGGTGTGCCGCATTTCAGAAGGCGAGGATTCCCGGAGCGGCCAACCGTAGGCGATTCGACTCGCCTAGACGACGCTCCAGCCGCCGTCCACGAAGAGGGTTTGACCCGTGATGTAGCTGCCGGAGGCGCCGGCCAGGAACACCACCGCCTCGGCCACCTCCCGTGCCGAGCCGTGGCGGCGGGCGGGGATGGAGGAATTGATGGTCTCAACCTGCTCGGCGTTGGCGGGATCGTTGCGAAACCAGGCGTTCATGGGCGTCTCGATGAAGCCCGGCGCCACCGTGTTCACCCTCACTCCGAACTCGCACCACTCTGCGGCCATGGTCCTGGTGAGTCCGATGATCCCCGCCTTGGCAGCGGCGTATCCGGCGATCCGGGGGATGCCGAACGGGCCGGATATCGAAGCGATGTTCACCACCGAGCCCGAGCGCTGGGCGATGAGATGGGGTGCGGCCTCCCGGGTGACAGCGAACACCGAAGAGAGATTGACCTCGATCATCCGCTCCCACTCCCGGAACCCCAACTCGTCCGCCCGGGCTCGTTCCTGTCGCTGACCGGCGTTGTTGACCACGACGTCCAGTCTCCCCCACTCGCCCATGACCCTCTCCACTGCTGCGGCCACCGCCGCCTGGTTGGTGACGTCGCAGGGCACCACCAAACCGCTGGAGCCGATGATCTCCCGCGTCTCCTCCAGGCCCGAGCGACCGCGGGCCAAGAGCCCAACTCGGGCGCCTTCTCCGGAGAGACCCACGGCTACTGCGCGTCCGATGCCCTGGCTGGCCCCGGTGACCAGGGCGACCGTGCCCGCCAGTCCGGTGTCCACGAGTCGTTACCCCGGCTCAGCGACGGTTGCGAAAGAGCCGGTCGCCGGGGAGCGGGTCCCTCCCAGGGTCAACCGGAGAGGTCCTCGATAATGTCGGCTGTGGCCGAGATCAGACCGTCGACCTCGGCGCGGGTCATGGGAGTGGAGATGCAGCCCGAGACCCGGGAGGAGAGGAAGAAGCCCCGGTTGAGGAGGCCGAAATGGAGGAGGCGTTTCAGGTCGGGATCGGCCCGGTCGACGGCATGAACGTCGTGGATCGGCTCGGAAGTGGGGTGGATGTTGAACAACGATCCCATCCCGGTCACCTGACCCGGAATGTCTACTTCCGAGAAGACACCGTTGATCCCCGCCTTGACGTACTCTCCCAGTTCGTTCAGTTCGCCGATCGCTCCGTCGGTGAGTATCTCCAGACAGGCCAGTCCGGCCGCGGCGGTCACCGGGTTTCCGTTGAAGGTGCCTCCCCAGGAGATGTCTCCCGAATCCGGATTCATGGTCTCCATGATCTCACCGGATCCGCCGAAGGCGCCCACCGGGAAACCACCGCCGATGATTTTGGCGAAGGCGCTCAGGTCGGGACGAACGCCGTATATGGCCTGGGCGCCTCCCCGGTGGAGGCGCAGGGTCTGGACCTCATCGAAGATCAACACCGATCCCGTGTCAGTTGCCGCCGAACGGAGAAAACGCAGGAACTCCGGGCGGGCCGGGATCACTCCCGAGGCTCCCTGCACGGGTTCCACGATTATGGCGGCCAGTTCGTCGCCCACCCTCTCCAGCACCTTCCGGCACCCTTCCACATCGTTGAAGGGCAGGTCCACCATCACCTCCGAGATCTCTCGGGGAACGCCCGGCGCCGGGGACGTCCCGTAGTCGTGAGTCCCGTGGTAGCTCCCCACGAACCGTCCCGCCCTGGAACGGCCGGTGTAGGAGCGGGCCACCCGCAGGGCGGCCATGGTCGCCTCCGTGCCCGAGTTGGTGAACCGCACCAGTTCCAGGGAGTCGACCCGCTCGCACAACTCCTCGGCCAACCTCACCTCGTACTCGGTGGGAGCGGAGAACGCCGTTCCCCCCTCCTGGGCCTCCTGCGCGGCCTTCAGGATGCGGGGATGGGCATGCCCGCAGATCAGCGACGTGTAGTTGTTGAGATAGTCGACCCGGCGGTTGCCGTCCACGTCGACGATGTGACAGCCCTCTCCCCTCGTCAGGAAGGGAGGGAAGGGCGGGAAGTAGGTGGTGGTGCGGGTAGTGCCGCCCGGCAACACCTTCTTCGCCCGGGCGGACATCTCGACCGAGCGGGGATTCTCTGTCCGGTAGCGTTCCAGCTCCCGTCGGAGCGCGGCCTGGACTCTTGTCTTGTTCGCCACGGGCGACCTCCTACACCACGCTCCAGCCGCCGTCCACCATCAGCGTCTGGCCCGTGATGTAGCTGGCGGAGGCGCCGGCCAGGAACACCACGGCCGCGGCGACCTCGGAGGCGTCGGCGAACCGGCCCATGAGGATCTTCGACTTGATGGTCTCGAACAGCTCGGCGTTGGCCGGATCGGTGCGCAGCTCGACGTTCATGGGCGAGGAGGTCCATCCCGGCGCCACCGAGTTGACCCTCACCCCGAACTCGCACCACTCGGCAGCCATGGTCTTGGTGACTCCGATCACTCCGGCCTTGGAGGCGCTGTAGGACCCGATGGTGGGAAAGCCGAGCGGCCCGGCGATCGACGAGACATTCACCACCGCGCCGGAGCGCTGTTCGATCAGGTGCTGCACGGCTGCGCGGGTGACGTAGAACACCGACGAGAGATTGGCCGCGATCACCTTGTCCCACTCTTCGATGGACAACTCGTCGAGGCGGCGGAAGTTCTGCCTGGTGCCGGCGTTGTTCACCACCACGTCCAGTCCTCCCAGGGCCGAGACCACATCGTCGACCGCCCGGTCGATGGCGGAGGGGTCGGTCACGTCACAGGGCGCGACGACGCCCGACCCTCCGATCAACTCCAGGGTCTCCTCGAGACCCCGGCGGCTGCGGGCCAGGAGCCCCACCTGGGCGCCCTCCTGGGCGAAAGCCACGGCGATGGCGCGGCCTATGCCCTGGCTGGCGCCGGTGACCAGCGCGACCTTTCCGGCCAGTCGGGTATCCATGGCCGCTACCCGGTCGCCTCCTGGATCAGGTTCCACAGGCGGCTGGGAGTGATGGGAAGCTCGTCGGCCTCCACCCCCAGGTGGCTGAGCGCGTCGGTCACCGCATTGGCGACTGCCGCCCCGGGCGGGAAGGTCCCGGCCTCACCCATTCCCTTGAACCCTCCGTCGGTGTGAGGAGAGGGGGTCACCACATGATGGATCTCCATGTCGGGAACGTCGGTGAAGGAAGGCAGCAGGTAGTCCATGAAGGAGGTGGTGAGCAACTGGGCCTCCTCGTCGTAGACGAACTCCTCCAGTAGGGCGCCGCCCAGAGCCTGGGCGATTCCACCGTGGATCTGTCCTTCCACCAGCAGCGGGTTGATGAGCGGCCCGCAGTCGTCGACCACGACGTAGTTCTGCCAGGTGATCTTTCCGGTGTTGGTGTCGACATCCAGCACCACGACGTGGCATCCGGAAGCGGTCGTGAAGTTGGGCGGGTCGTAGACGTAGGTGGCCTCCAGGAACGGCTGATCACCCTCGGGAAGGGCATGCGCCCAATAGGCCTGCTGGGCGACCTGCGCCAAGCTGACCGAGCGCATCTCCTCGGCGCCCTTCACCGAGACCATGCCGTCGGCGTACTCCAAGTCCTCCGCGTCGGCCTCGAGCATGCCGGCGCCGATTCGCACCGCCTTGGCCTTGATCTCCTCGATGGCCCGGATCACCGCCACCGCCGCCACGTTGGAGCGGCTGCCTGCCGACCCGAAGCCGGTGTAGGGAGTCTGGTCGGTGTCGCCCCACACCACCCGCACATCGGCCATGTCGATGCCCAGATGATGGGCGGCCACCTGAGCGAGGGTGGTCTCGGTGCCCTGACCCATGGGAATCATCCCGGTGTACACGGTCGCCTTTCCGTTCGGGTCGACCTTCACGGTCGATCCTTCGTAACCGCCCGTGTAGTAGCTGAGATACCCCAAGATGGGCGAGGGTCCGAATCCCGAGACGTGGATGTAGCTCGAGATCCCGATGCCCCGGTGGATTCCCTGCTCGCGCAGTTCCGCCTGCTCGGCGCGAACGCGGTCGTAGTCGGCCGCCTCCAGGGCCTTCTCCAGACAGGCCGGGAAGTTGCCCGAGTCATAGACCGCCCCGGCTGCGTTGAACCAGGGGAACTCGTCGGGCTGGATCATGTTCTTGCGACGGATCTCGGCCGGGTCCATGCCCAGATGCTTGGCCGCCTTGTCCATCATCCTCTCGGATCCGAAGATCCCCTCGGGACCTCCGAAACCCCGGAAGGTGCTGGAGGGGGTCTTGTTGGTGGCTGCCGCGAAGACGTCGCAGTAGTAGTTGGTGATCTTGTACTGGTTGGGCGCCGCCGCGCCGGTCACCCAGGCCGGGCCGATTCCAACGCTGTGGAGGTGGGCGCCCAGGTCGTTGACGACCTTGCCCCGCAGCCCGAGGATGGTCCCGTCGCTCTGGAGGGCCATCTCCCAATCCTGGATCTGTGCCCGCCCGTGCACGGTGGACATCAGTCCCTCGCGGCGGTCGGCGATCCACTTGACGGGCCTGCCCAGTTCCATGCTGGCGATGCTCACCAGCAGGTCCTCGGGATAGCGGTCCCACTTGTTGCCGAACCCGCCGCCCATGTTGGGGGTCAGCACCCGGACCGCAGTCTCGGGAAGGCCCAGGCTGGCGGCCAGTTCAGTCCGGAACAGGCTGGCCACCTGCGACTCGGAGTGAACGGTGAGCCGCCCGTGGACCTCATCCCAGTCGGCCACGATGCCGCGGGTCTCGAGGGGAATCCCCGAGTGCCGGCCGATGGTAAGCCGGCCGCGAACCGTCACCTCGGCGTCGTCGAACACCTCCGGCTCGTATCCGCACACACCCAGGGCGTTGTAACCCGCGAAGACGTGGTGAATGGCCACGTTGTCGCCCCAGTCCTCGTTGATCACCGGAGCGCCCTCTTCCAGGGCTGCCTCGGCGTCGGTGACCGCATCGAGGGGCTCGTAGTCGACGTCGATGGCGTCGATGGCGTCCTCTGCCACATAACGCGACTCGGCCACCACCGCCGCCACGGGCTCGCCCACATAGCGGACCTTGCCCTCCGCCAGGGCGGGAGTGCCCGAGTCCTTCTGGCCCGGAAGCCTCCAGATCACAGGGAACTGGGTCACGTGATCGGGGATGTCGTCGGGGGTGATCACCATGTGAACGCCCTCCATGGCGCGGGCCTCGGAGGCGTCTATCGAGTTGATGCTCGCATGGCCCATGGGGCTGCGCAGTATCGCCATGTGCAGGGTCCCCGGCAGGTTGATGTCGGCTACATAGCGGCCCCGTCCCCTGATCAGGGCCGGGTCCTCGCGGCGCGGGGCCCGTGCGCCGATCCATTCGGTGGTGGTCATGATGTCACCTCGTTCATTTCACTCGCCGCTCCCAGCACCGACTCCACGATCTTCTGGTATCCGGTGCAGCGACAGATGTTGCCTCCCATGTCGTCCCGGACTTGTTGTGCCGTGGGATCGGGATTGCGCTTGAGGAGATCGATTCCGGCCAGGATCATTCCCGGGGTGCAGAATCCGCACTGCAGACCGTGATACTCCGAGAACGCCTTCTGCATGGGATGGAGTTCACCGTTGTCTTCCAGGCCTTCGATGGTGGTGATCTCCGCACCCTGGACCTGAACCGCGAACAGCAGACAGGACCGCACCATCTCGCCGTCCAGGAGGACGGTGCAGGCGCCGCACACCCCGTGCTCGCATCCCAGGTGGGTCCCGGTGAGACCCAGACGGTCGCGCAGCACGTCGGCAAGGATCTCTCTCGGCTCGGACAGAGTGGTCTGGTTTCTTCCGTTCACGTTGAGGGTTATCGCCACTTGAGCCATCATTACACCTCCTGGGATCCGGCGATCGCCTGTTGCAACGCCTGGCGGGTGAGCACGTCTATGAGAGCGCGCCGGTAGTCGGAGCTTCCGTGAATATCGTCGGCGGAAGGGAACTGGGAGGCTGCCCGGGCGGCCGCCTCGGCAACTGCCCCGGACCCTCCGTCGCTGCCGGCCAGGGCCGCCTCCGCCTCATCCAACCGGGCGGGGCTCGTCCCCCCGAAGGCGGTGATCGAAGCCGAAGCCACGCCGCTTCCGTTCATGCTCACCACCGCCGCGACGCCCGCTACTGCGAAGTCTCCGTGGCGACGGGCGAACTCGGCGAAACCGTGACCGCCGGACTGGGCGGGCACCGTCACCTCGGTGATCAATTCGTCCGGTCCGAGAGCGGTGGAGAGGAAGTGCCCACTCACCAGGTCCTCCACGGACAGCACCCGTGAGCCTCCCGAGGAGACCGCGGTGACCGAGGCGCCCAGGGCCATCAATACGGCCGGATACTCGGAGGCCGGATCGTTGTGGGCAAGGCTTCCCGCCAAGGTTCCGCGGTTGCGAATCGCTCGGTGGCCCACGTGGCCGGTGGCCTCCACCAGGAGCGGCGCGTGAGCGGAGACGTCGGAGGACTCCTCGAGCGCGGTCTGCCGGGCCGTGGCCCCGATCCCGATGGCGCCGCCGTCGGGCCTGATGTAGTCAAGGTCGGAGATCCCGTTTATGTCCACGATGCGAGCAGGCCTCGCCAGGCGAAAGCTCATCATTGGAACCAGGCTCTGGCCACCGGCCAGCACCTTGGCGTCCTCATGGCTGCTCAGCAGGCCTACCGCGTCATCAACGGACTCGGGAGCGTGATATTCGAAAGCTGCAGGTTTCATCGCTCTCCCATCTATTCAATTAACCATGCCCAATATAGAAGGTCGATGGGAACCAAACGCGAATTCGGCCAGGTTATTCCGCCAACAGCCCGGCCATCCGGTCAAGAGCCGCCAGATTGTGGCCCGCCACCATGGAGTCGATGTGGGGAAGGGAGGCTATCAGACCCCTGGTGAGGGGCCGGAACCGGGGATCGCCCATCAGGGGATTCACCCAGATCACCCGGTGGGCCTGGCGGGACAACCGGGCCATGGCCTTTCCCAGGACCTCCGGGTCCCCCCTCTCCAGGCCGTCCGAGCAGATCAGCACCACCGAACCGCGATTGCGCGAGTCCGGACCGTAATGCCGCACATACTCACCCAGGGACTCCCCGATGCGGGTCCCGCTCTCCCAGTCCATCACCCGCGAGGCGGCCTCGGAGATGGAGCGATTGGGATCCCGCCAGCGCAACTGGGGGGTTATCCGGGTGAGCCGGGTGCCGAAGCAGAACACCTCCACCTCGTGGGCGGCCCGGTGGGTGGCGTAGGCGAAGTGAAGGAGCGGTCGGGAGAAGCCCGCCATGGATCCCGAGATGTCGAGAATCAGGACCATCCGGCGAGGCTTGATCCGGCGGCGACGATAAGCCCGGTGGAAGGGCTCGCCGTCAGAGCGCAGAGACCGGCGTACCGTCCTCCGCAGGTCGATCCGCCCTCTCATGCCGGGGCGGGTGCGCCGCACGACCCGCTTGGGGAGGTTCAATACGATTCCCGCCACCATCCGATTGAGCCGGTGGAGGTCCTCCTCCGTCCAGTGATCGAACCGCTTCTCTCTAAGGACCTCGTCGTCGGATGCGGTCGGGCCGCTGGAACCGGCGCCGTCGTCGGAGGGGTCCAACACCGCCACCTCCTGGGTGGTGGCCACCGTCTGCGTGCCGAGAGGCGACGCATCGTCGTCCCACCCTCCGAAGACGAACTCCCCGGCGCGCTCGGTAGGTTGCTGCTCGGACCGCGAGAACCACTCCGCGAAGGCCCGGTCGTACTCGGCGTACCGGCGGTGGTCATCCACCAGGGTCAACCGGCCCGCCCAGTAGAGATCCACCGGATCGGTGGGGTCGAGTTCCGCCGCCGCCCGGCAGAAGGAAAGAATCCGGCCGGGTCCCACCGCAAAGCCGTGGGTTCTGAGATGCTGGCCGAACCGGATCAGAGACCCGAAGAGCTCCTCGCCCTCATTCAAGGTCAGCCAGCTCCTCCAAGAACCCTTCCGCGGTCTGCAGATCGTCGCGTTCCTTGAGTGCGGCCCCCATGGTGAGCCGGACCGTCTCGGTGTCGAATCGCTCGGTACCCAGGCGCTGGAGCGCCCGCGACCAGCTGATGGTCTCCGCCACCCCCGGGGTCTTGACCAGGTCCGCCCGGCGCAGGCGCGCCGCGGCTCTCACTACCTTGCGGGCCAGGGCCTCGGAGACCTCCGGCGCTCTGGTCCGGATGATCTCCACCTCCCGCAGGGGATCGGGAAGGTCGATCCAGTGATAGAGACAGCGCCGCTTGAGAGCGTCGTGCAGTTCCCGGGTGCGGTTGGAGGTGAGCACCACCATCGGGGAGACCGACGACTGGATGACCCCCAACTCGGGGATGGAGATCTGGAAGTCGGAGAGGATCTCCAGCAGGAAGGCCTCGAACTCGTCATCGGCCCGGTCGATCTCGTCGATCAGGAGAACGCACCTTCCCTCCGACCGCAGGGCCGCCAGCAACGGGCGCTCCAGGAGGAACTCCTCCGAATAGATGTCGCGGCCGGCGTCATCCCGGAGGTCGGCGGCGCGCAGGTGGAGAAGCTGGCGGGTGTAGTCCCACTCATACAGGGCCTGGGAGGCGTCGATCCCCTCATAGCACTGCAGGCGCACCAAGGGGACATCCATGGCGTCCGCCAGGGCCTTGGCCACCTCGGTCTTCCCCACTCCCGCCTCGCCCTCCAGCATCAATGGCTGGGGAAGGCTGTTCGCCAGGAAGATGGCCGTGGCCAGGCCCCGGTCGGCCAGGTAGTCGTGCCGTGCCAGCAACTCCGCCACCTGTTCGGGGGAGGAAAACCCCGAGGCGCCGTCAGCCGGGTTCAAATCTGAGTTCAAGTCGATCCCCCAATAAGATTATCAGGCCAAGATAGTCGAATAGGCTAGAAGGAACTTGAACAAGGAGAGGTTGGTGAGCACCACACTGGTCAAGGGAGGGCGGGTCATTACCGCAACCCGGGACGCCGTAGAGGACATCCTTATCGAGGGAGGGAAGATCTCCAGGTTGGGAGACCTGGGGGACTTTCCAGCCGATCGGGTGGTGGACGCCTCGGGGAAACTGGTGATCCCCGGCGGCATCGACCCCCATACCCACATGGACACGCCGGCGGGCAACACCTTCATCTCCGATGACTTCTTCACCGGCACGCGCGCCGCGGCGGTGGGCGGGACCACCACCATCATCGACTTTCCCATCCAGGAGAAGGGTGACGACCCTCGGGTGTCGCTGGAGGAGTGGTTCGGCAAATCCGAGGGGAAGGCGGCGATCGACTGGGCGTTCCACCAGATCATCGCCGACCTCCCTCCGGCCTATCTTCCCTCCCTCGGCGCCCTGATCGACGAGGGCGTCTCCAGCTTCAAGCTGTTCATGGCCTATCCCAACGCCTGGATGCTGGACGACGGCGCCATCTTCTCGGCTCTGCAGTGGACAGCCGACCACGGCGGGCTGATCATGCTGCACTGCGAGAACGGTCCGGCCATCGAGGTGCTGATCCAACAGGCGATCGCGGCGGGACACACCGAGCCCCGGTTCCATGCCGCCACCCGGCCCTCCCTGGCCGAGGGAGAGGCGACGTCACGGGCCATCGCCCTGGCCGAGATCGCCAGGGTGCCGGTCTATGTGGTGCACCTCTCGGCGGCCGAGGCACTGAGCGCGGTGGGCCAGGCGCGCGGACGCGGACTGCCCGTCTATGCCGAGACCTGCCCCCAGTACCTGCTCCTCTCCGAGGACAAGCTCGCTTCGCCCGGGTTCGAGGGCGCCAAGTACGTCTGCTCCCCACCCCTGCGCCCACCGTCGCATCACGACAAGCTGTGGGCCGGTCTGGCCGCAGGGGACCTGCAGTTGGTGGCCACCGACCATGCCCCGTTTCACTTCGATGGACAGAAGGACATGGGACTCGGGAACTTCACCAAGATCCCCAACGGGATGCCGGGGGTGGAGTGGCGGGTGAGCCTGCTCTATCACCACGGCGTCAGGGAGAACCGGATCTCTGCCAACCGGTGGGTGGAGATCACCTCCACCAACGCCGCCAAGCTGTTCGGTCTCTACCCGCAGAAGGGTGAGATCGCCCCCGGGTCCGACGGCGACCTGGTGATCTTCGATCCCGGTCGCACCCAGAAGCTGTCGGCCGAGACCCAGATCACCAACTGCGACTACAACCCCTATGAGGGCATGACCCTCCAGGGAGCGCCGGAAACGGTGCTGGTGCGCGGCGAGCCGGTGGTCACCGACGGCAAGTTCGTGGGCCGCGCCGGCATGGGCCGGTTCATAAAGCGCCGTCCCGCAGAAACCCTCGCCACCGACCTGATTTCCTGAACCGGGAGAGAGAGTATGACCACTGTCAGAACCGCACTCATCCAGATGTCGACCGTCTATGACAAGGAGGCCAACACCTCCAAGGGGGAGCGACTGGTCCGCCAGGCCGCCGACCGGGGCGCCCAGATCGTCTGCCTGCAGGAGTTGTTCAACACCATCTACTTCCCCTACGAGATGGATCCCCGTCACCTCGAGTTGGCCGAGCCGATCCCCGGACCCACCACCGACCGGATGCAGGAGGTGGCCCGCGATTGTGGGATCGTCCTGGTGGCGCCCATCTACGAAAAGACGATCGAGGGGATGCTGTTCAACACCGCCCCGGTGATCGGGACCGACGGGGAGCTTCTGGGCATTTACCGCAAGAGCCACATCCCCCTGGTGAGCACTCCCACGCTGACCGGCATCGAGAAGTACTACTTCGCACCCGGCGACACCGGGTTCGTCACCTTCGACACACCCTTCGGGATCAAGTTCTGCGTGTACATCTGCTACGACCGCCACTTCCCCGAGGGGGTCCGGGCCTTCGCGTTGCAGGGCGCCCAGTTGATGGTGGTCCCCACCGCCACCACCGGGATGAGCCGGTACCTGTGGGAGTTGGAACTTCGCGCCCACGCCGTCGACAACATCATGTACGTGGGCGGGGTGAACCGGGTGGGCGTCGACCAGGACGGATCCGACTCGCACTTCTACGGGTCGTCGGTGTGGGTGGACCCCAAGGGACAGATCATCAGCCAGGCCGGCGACCAGGACGACGAGGTGCTCATCGCCGACCTGGACTTCTCCGTGGTCCCACAGATCCGCAACGAGTGGGGATTCTTCAGAGACCGCCGCCCCGACCTGTACGGAGCGGTCGCCACCTGAACTTACCGGCCCCCGACCAACGCCTCCAAGACACCAACGCGCCCGAAGAGGGGGAAGAGTTATCGGGTCTGATTGCCGGAAACCGATCGCATCACGATAGGATTTCGGTCAGGGTGCGAACAAGGAGGAGGATCAGGACATGGGCGTTTTCAACTGGCCTGTCCGACTGGACAGCATGGACGGCCAACAGTCGCTTGAGATAGAGGCGTTGGTGGACACCGGGGCAAGCTACACCATCGTGCCAGCCCATCTGCTGGAGGACCTGGGCGTGTCGCCCATGGACAAGATCAGTCTGGTGCTGGCTGACGGACGGCTCGTGGAGTACGACATCGGAGAGGCGCGCGCCACCATCGACGGGAGGAGCATCCCCACTCTGGTTGTCTTCGGGGAGGACGACGCCCGCGCCCTGCTGGGGGCGTACACACTGGAAGGGCTGCGCTTGGCCGTGGACCCCACCCACGGCAGGCTCATTCCAGCCGCGAACGCCTGGGCGTAGATCCTGGCTCTGATCGGTCGCAGAACCCGGACACTTTCACCAAAAGCCACACCCTCCCGTGGGTGTGGTGGTCGGTGGGGTCAACTCCCGGGTGCGAAAGCCTCGATCATCTCGGAGTAGTTCTCGGTGACGGGCAGCGGCACCGGGTACACGTTGGGCCGGGTGGCGTAGGCCGCCAGGCCCTCCCGGCAGGTTGCCAGGTCTCCCCAGACGCACAGCGAACTGACGACTTCGGTGGGCACCAGCGGCATCGCAGCCTCGATCCCGCCTTCCCGGGGAGGCCAGCCGCCCATCTCGTCGCGGACACGGTCCAGGAGTTCCTGGGGCACCCCGCTCGCCAGGGCGATGTGGGGCTGCTGTCCCAGGTACATGGTGGTCATGCGCCGTGCTATCTCCAGGGCGCGTTCGGGACGGCGGTCGTCGGCGCTCACCACTATCACCTGCGGCAGATCCAGATCGTCGAGCGCCTTGTCTGCCCGGGCGGCGCCGGCGGCCATCCGGTCGAAGGCCTGCGCCTGGTAGGCCAGGGAAGTGAATCCGTTGAGGAGCACCCCGTCGGCGACCTCTCCGGAGAGGGACAGCATCTGCGGGCCGGTGGCGCCGATGTAGATGGGCACGTGCTTGGGGGTGTCGGAAGCCCCCTCCCCCAGTTCCAGCCGGAGATCCCGGACCTGCACCAGGTCGCCCTCGAAGGTCACCGTCTCCATGGCGAGGAGCCGGCGGCACACCTCCACATACTCCCGCATCTGCCGGACCGGCCGGCGCCGGACCACCCCCTGCTTCCAGGCCAGGGGATCCCAGTAGGCCCCCAGGCCCATCAGCATCCGGGCGGGCGCCAACTCGTCGAGGGTGGCGAAGGTCAGGGCCATGAGGGAGGCGGGCCTGGTCCAGGTGTTCACCACCCCGGCGCCGATCTTGATCCGCTCCGTCTGGTGAGCCACGGCCCCCATCACCGATATTGCGTCGCGGGCAGTACGGGTCTCGCAAATCCAGACCGACTCGTAACCCAAAGCCTCGGCCTGTTGGGAGAGGGCCACCTGGCTGCGGGCGTCGGGACGATCCAGGAAGCAGATTCCCATCCTGGCGATGGATGCTCTCAATGCACACTCCTCTTTCTAAGCGCCAACCGTCACAGCAATGGTAGAAACAGTCGCCCCGGGAACAGGCTTGGGAGTGACTACGGCCTGCCCGCCGTTCATCGGGCCTGTCACCCGATGAACGGATCACGCGTCTTGAGTTCTGGAAACAGTGAGAAGTCTCGGTCCCTGGTCAGGAACTCTTCGACACCGTGCGCCACGCAAATTGCCGCCACTCTGGCGTCGTGGACTACTCCCCCCAACACCCGTGGTCTCAGCACAAAACGCTCCAGTATCCGGGGAAATCCCTCAGTCTCTCCTATGAGCCGCATTGAAGGAGAGGCGGTCCAGGAGGAGAGTTGA
Source organism: Acidimicrobiia bacterium (assembly GCA_965204615.1). Classification (GTDB taxonomy): domain Bacteria; phylum Actinomycetota; class Acidimicrobiia; order Spongiisociales; family ZC4RG35; genus Bin76. Next base: position 1,377,068 of record OZ242000.1, read on the forward strand.
CGCCACGATTGCTCAGGGCTCGAAGCCCTCTCCTTCCAGATACGAGGGTTGGTGACCACGCTCAGGAATTCATAGCAACAGGGCCACGGAATAGCCCACGGAGCGTTACCTTCCGCCAGTGCACGCATGAGGGATGCGGCCTCTTCGTGGTGCCTCGATTCGCGGCGGTGGGCATACACAAGCAGGTTTGTGTCGACGGCAAACACCGGAATCAGGGAGTCCCGTAAATGACCTCACGGAGGTCCTGCCAGGAGTACGCCTCCAACGGGTCCCTTCCCCCCGCCTCACCCACGCTGTGGTCGGGCAGACGATAGCGTTGGCGGGTGGCTACATCGGAGAGCACTTGGCGAAGTCCTTCTTCAACCACGGCGCGCAACGGGCGGCCGGTACGCCGGGCGTGCAACTTCGCCCGAGCCAGCAATTCGTCCTGGATGTCAATGGTGGTCTTCACCAGACCCATACTAGCCATATCACTCTATATGGGCAAGCCATATCACCCCGGCTCACTCATACTTGATCTCGGCACAGAACCTTCGCCACCAAACTCGTCACTTCCGTCCGGGACAGGTCCCAACATAGGGTTCGGCAGGAGAATCCTGCGTTCCCTTACCTCTGTCAATGAGAAGAAACAGCGCCCGAAACTGATCCGACCACAACGCTAAACCGTCGCGAACGCGTCCAATTGAGTAATCCGAATCCCCCATCCCGGCGAAGAAAGTCGCGTCCTTCCCACCCCTCCACCCGCCTGTGCGACTTAGACTCCCGCCCAAGTCCAATCGCGATCTCTCGCATTCGCGTTCGTTCCTATCAGAAGGAGAGAGCATGTCCAGGATCCGGAACAGGGGTCCGCTGGTACTCCTCGTGGCCCTCGCGCTCATAGTCGCCGCCTGTGGAGGCGACGACGCCGAGGAAGCCCCGGCAACCACAGCAGCCCCAGCAACCACCCAGGCGCCAGCCACAACGGAGGCCCCAACCACCACGGCAGCACCGACCACCACGGCAGCACCGACCACCACCACGACCGAGGCCATGGTCGATACGACGCCCGAGACGCCGGACATCAAGGTGATGCCGGCCACACTCGCGCAATTCCTACCCCTCTATGTGGCTCAGGAGAAGGGCTTCTTCGCCGACTACGGGCTCGAGCCGGAGATCCTCGCCTTTGAGGGCGGTGCGGGCCGCGCCACTGAAGCGGCCCTGTCCGGCGAGGCGCACATGGGTTATACGAGCTGGCCTTTGGCCTTCTCACTGGCCGAACGCGGGCAGCAGCTCAAGTTCATCACCACGCATGCCTACTACGCGGTGGTGGATGGCGTCGACTACAGCACCCATCGCCTGATCGTCACCGAGGATTCCCCGATCCAGTCGGTGGCGGATATGGAGGGCGCTCGCATCGGCGTGATCGCTCGAGGGTCGAACGAAGAGGCGTTCTTAACCTCGATCCTGCTCCAGGTGGGCGTCGATCCGGACAGCGTCGAGCTCATCGAGGCGTTCTGGGGCGCGCACCCCGATCTCCTCACCTCTGGCGAGATCGACGTCGGCTACATGATCTATCCGTTCATCACCGGCATCATCCCCTATGGCCAGACCGAGGGGAACGGGTTCCGCTCGATCGGCGACCCCTACATCGGCGGCGCGGACGGCATCCCCGAGATGCTGGGACCCCGCGGCGCCGGCATGTTCCCGATGGCCGCCTCTCCCGAGTTCGTGGCGGACAACCCCAACACCATCAGGGCTTGGGCGCTTGCCATCCGCGACGCCTCGGAGTGGATCGTCAACAACCCGGCCGAGGCCCTGGAAATCTCCGTGGCCATCTCGGGTGTCCCCGCAGAGGCGCAGAGGAACAACCCGCCGCACATGTACGTGACCTGGCCGGAGAACCTCGTCGAGCAGATGCAGCGTGTTGCGGACATGATGGTCGAAGCGGACCTGCTCGGAGAAGGGCTGGATGTCGGAGCCTTCATCTCGGACCTCCCGTTCTCTGAGGACGAGATGATCGAGAACGGCCGCTTCTTCCCCTGGGATCCGAGCCAACTGCCCTAACCGACCCAAACAGGAAATAGCGTGACAGGAGCCCTGCGGTTCCCTGGACTCACTGCCGTCGCCGTCATCCTCGCAGCATGGGTGACGGCGACGGCCACCGGGTTCGTCAACTCCGAGTACATCCCGCCACCCGGCAAGGTCCTGGCGGCGGGAGTCGAGGACTGGGCGAACCTGGGTTCCGCCACGATCGAGAGCATGTGGACCGCGCTGGTCGGCTACGCAGTCGGGTTCGGCGCGGCCGTGGTGATCGGCATGGCGGTGGGCAGGTATGCCTCGGTCGACTCCTGGCTAAGCGGGCCGCTCGACTTCTTCCGAGCCATCCCGGCGGTAGCCATTGTCCCGATGGCGCTCCTGATCCTCGCCGACTCGTTCCTGGTGGGCGCCTTCGCGGTGGCGTGGGGGTGCTTCTTCCTGGCCGTGATCAACGTGATCTCGGGCGTGAAGCACATCCCCAACACCTTGCAGGACGCGGCCCGGAGCTTCGGCGCCGGTGAGGTGAAGGTGCTTCGCAAGGTCGGGATACCGAGCCTCCTCCCCTACTTTCTCTCCAGCCTGCGACAGAACGTCTCGGTGGCGCTGATCGTCATCGTGGTCGCCGACATGGTGATCGGGCTGTCCGGGCTCGGTTTCTACATCCTCCGCACCCAGAGCAACGCCCTGTTCGGACGCATGTATGCCTCCATCGCCTTGATCGCAGTCATCGGGTACTTGGCTTTCCGCCTGCTTGAGGAAGCCCAGCGGAGGCTGTTCCCGTGGTGGTCGGAGACGTCCCTGGCATGACGGGCCACCAGACCTCCTCCAGTCCGGCCATCCACCTGAGGGGCGTCACCAAGACCTATGCCCGGCGCGGCCACGATGAGGACCTCAGGATCATCGACAGCCTGGACCTCTCCTTCCGGCCGGGTGAGTTGGTGACGATCGTCGGGCCTTCGGGCTGCGGCAAATCGACGATCCTGAAGATGATCGACGGGCTGACCCCGGTGACCAGTGGTTCCATCAGCTTCGAGCCGGGCTCCCCGAAGCCGCGATTGGGCTTCGTCTTCCAGGACTACGCCAACGCGCTGGCGCCATGGAGGACCGTTCAGAAGAACGTCGAGTTCGGTTTGGAGATCGAGGGCGCCGCCTCCCGGGCCGAGCGAGCCGAGGCAGCCGCCCGCTACATAGAGATGGTCGGCCTGCAGGGGTTCGAGAACGCCTATCCGCGAGAACTCTCGGGCGGCATGCAGCAGCGGGTCCAGTTGGCCCGGGTGCTCGCGTACGAGCCCGACGTGCTGTTGATGGACGAGCCGTTCGGATCGCTCGACGCGCAGATCCGCCGTGTCATGCAGGAAGAACTCCGCAACATCCTCGAGACTCTCGACCGGACGGTGCTGTTCGTCACCCACGACATCGAGGAGTCGCTCTACCTCGGCGACCGCACCGTGGTGCTCGACCACCGCCCGGCTCGGGTGCTCATCGACTTCGAACAGGGCGATCGCATTTCGAGTTACGAGGAGTTCGTCGCCTCCGAGGGTTTCCGGGCACGGTACAACCAAGTCTGGAGCCTCCTGGAAGGTGGGAGAGGGCAGCCATGACCGCCTCGGTGTGGACTCGGTGGCTGAAGACCATGATCGTGCTGGCCGCCATCTTCGGCGCATGGGAGTATGTGAGCCGCGCCGAGATGGTCAACCAATTCCTCTTCCCCCCACCCACCCAGGTGTTCGCCGACACCTTCACCGCCTTCACCGACCCTCCGTACCGGTCGGGCGACAACCTGCTGTTCCAGATCGGAAAGAGCGTCTACCGGGCCGTGGCCGGCTGGGTCATCGGGGTGGTGGTCGGCGTCGTGTTCGGGGTGGTCGTGGAGTGGTGGAACAAGCCCGGGTCGGTGGCGACCTCGATGCTCGAGTTCCTACGGCCGATCCCGGTGATCCTCTTCCTTCCCGTGCTGGTGCTGGTGGTCGGAATCGGGGATCTGTCCCGCATCATCGTGATCGCCTGGGCGTCGTTCATCTTCGTGGCGATCAACACCATCTTCGGCGTCCGCACCGCCAAGCAGTCGCTGTTGCCCGACGTGGTGAGAAGCTTCGGCGGCACCGAGACGCTGGTGCTGCGACGGGCCGTGATCGGCCTGGCGGTCCCCCAGATCGTGGCCGGCGCCCGCCAGGCGGTGGGCGTCGCACTGGTGCTGATGGTGGCGTCGGAGCTGATCCTCTCCACCGACGGGCTCGGCTGGTTCATACTGTTCATGCGCCGCAGCCTCTTCCCGGCCGAGATGTACGGCGCCATCCTGATGGTGGGGGTCCTCGGCCTGATCTTCGGCGCCCTATTCCAACGCCTCCAGAAAGTCATCCTCCGCCCCTACATCGACTGAGAAAACCAAGGAGAGAACATGATCAAGACCGGCATCGGCCTTTTGCAGAACACCCCCCTTCCGGAGACCGTCCGGCTGACCAAGCGGGTGGAGGAACTCGGATACGACTCGGTTTGGTATGCCGAGCACAACTTCTCCCGCGACGGCGTCACCGCCTGCGCGGCGGCCGCGGCGGTGACCGAGCGCATCACCATCGGCCCGAGCGTCTGCCCGATCTTCACTCGCAGCCCGCTGTTGATGGCCACCACCTTCGCCGCTCTCGATGAACTCTCCGAAGGCCGCTTCGTGGCCGGCATCGGCGCCGGTTCCCGGGTGCTGATCAAGGCCCAGGGGATCAACTTCGTGAAGCCGCTCAAGGCGCTCCGCGAGTACGTGGAGGCCTGCCGGGCCGTGTGGAACGCCCACGGGACGCACTTCGACTACCACGGCGAGATGGTCCACCTGGACAATGCCGAACTCGACTTCGAGCCGGTGCGCCGGGACCTTCCCGTGTGGCTGGGCCCGACCGGACCCCTGGCTTGCCAGTTGACCGGTGAGATCGCCGAGGGCGCCTCGCTCAACGCGTTTCTGGGCACCGAGTACGTCACCTGGGCGCTGGAACACCTCAACAAAGGCGCCGAGCGGGGCGGCCGCACCCTCGACGACGTGGAGATTGGGATGATGCTGGTGGCCTGCGTCGACGACTCCAAGGAGGCTGCCCGCGCCTTCCTGCGTCCCCTGCTCGCCCTCTATCTGGCTCGCCTTCCCGACATCACCAGGCGGACCTCGCTGTGGGGCCCCGACGGAGCGGGATGGAAGCAGTTGGTGGCTGCGGTGGACGAGGGAGGCGGCGAGGGCGGCCAGCACCTCATCAGCGACGAAGTCATCGACGACCTCACGCTCAACGGCACCCGGGACGACTGCCTGGAGGGCATGCAGCGCTACATCGACGCCGGGATCGAACACCCGATCATCACGGCGATCGGCGACATCGAACGCGGCATCGAGGAACTGGCGCCGCAGGGTTAGAGGAGGAACACGTGGGCACCACAGCAATCACCAATGCGTCGATCTTCGACGGGACAGGCGCCGAGCCCTATGGTCCGGCCGGTCTGGTCATCTCCGACGACCGCATCACGGCCATCGGCGCCGGCGTGGAGGTTCCGGCAGGCGCCGAGGTGATCGACGCAGCCGGGGCTCATGTGCTGCCGGGCCTGATCGACGCCCACCTGCACCTGTTCGGGATCCCGGGCTACGACTTCGTGTCGTGGGCCATGGAGTCACCCATGCTCCACGCCATCCGCTCGGCGATCGAAGTCCAGGAGATCCTCGGCGCTGGCTTCACCCTCATCAGAGATTGCGGGAGCGACAACAGTCTCCAGGTGAAGAAGGCGATCGAGGAAGGAAAGGTCAACGGTCCCCGCATGCGGGCGGTCGGGCGCTTCATCGCCGAGACCGGCGGCATACCTGACCTGCCGTTCATCCGCCTGGAGTGGATGCAGGGACCCGAACCACCCGGGTTCGTCCGCCTGGCCGACGGCGTGGGCGAGGTGGCGAAGGCTGCCAGGGAGCAGATCCGAGGGGGCGCCACCGATATCAAGCTGGGCGTCACCGGCGGCATCGACCCATCGTTCATACGCGCCGAGTCGGCGTGGACAGGCGCCGAGATCGAAGCCGCCGCCCATGTGGCCCACAACGTGGGAGCTCTCCTCTCCTGTCACAGCAACACCCTCATCGGGGAGTCGTGCGTCGGCATGCAGCGGGCCATCAAGGCGGGCGCCGACTCGATCGAGCACGGTTACTGGATCGACGACGAGACCTTGGAGATGATGGCAACCCACGGCGTCACCTGGAATCCCAACGTCGGGTACCTGTCGCGGGCGGTCGAACGCGCCGATGACCTGGATCTCAATCCGGTCTACGTCGACCGCTGCCAGATGGCGCTCGACTCGTACGCCGACACCCTTCCCCGTTCCCAGTCGATCGGCGTGAAGCGGGCCATCGGGTCGGACTTCCTGGGCACCCCGGCCGACCCGCACGGTGAGGAGGCCTACGAACTGGAGGTGCAGACCCGCCTCGGCCTCTCCAACATGGATGCTCTCGTCACCGCCACCAGGGGCAACGCCGAATTCTTCCGGATCGACGACGACTTCGGGACCCTTGAGGTCGGCAAGGTCGCCGACCTGCTGATCATCGACGGCAACCCCCTCGACGATGTCCGCATCCTCCAGGAGCGTCATCGGATCAAGCGGGTCATGATCGGGGGTGAGACCCGCATCACAAGGCCATGACCGCCCAACGCTGCGACTGCTCGGTTCCCTTCGGATGTTATAAGTGTCGCCGCGGCAGAACCCGGTTCTTATGGGTGGTGCTGGGGGCCATATCCCTGCTGCTCTATGTGGCATCGCTGTGGCCACAATGACGGGCCCGTCTACGCCCAGTTTCGACGTGGGCCTGGATAACGGCCGAACGGTGGAGAAGATCGTGGCCGTGGCCCGGGCGACCGAGCGGGGCGGGTTCGGGACCATCTGGATCGCCGAGCAGCACTTCTATCGGGGTGTGTTCACCATCGCCGCCGCAGCCGCCGAGGCCACCTCCTCGGTGAGGATCGGATTCGGCATTCTGAGCCCGTTCATCCGCCACCCGGCGTCGGTGGCGATGGAACTGGCGTCGCTAACTGAACGGTACGGCGACCGGTTCGCGCTCGGATACGGTGTGGCGCACATCGGATCGTCCCGGCTGGGGACCATCCCCGCCAACCAAGTGACCGGCCTGCGGGACGCCGCCAAGGCCACCCGCGCTCTCCTCAGGGGGGACACGGCCTACAACGGGGCGCGACTCTCCTCTCCCCTACCGCCGGTGCCCATCTACTTGGGATCGATGGGCCCGCAGTCCCTCCGGATGTCGGCCGCCCACTACGACGGGGCACTGCTGGGCGTGATGTGCTCTCCGACATTCATCGAATCCCGCGCCGAACTGATCGACGCGGCGCTGGCCAAGGCCGGGCGCTCGCGGGACGACTACTCGTTGGGCGCACTGGTGCTCACCGCGGTGGCCGACGACCCCGCAGACGCCAGGGATGCGGTTCGGGGGTCGGTGGCGTACTACCTGACGGAGATCCCCGATGTCTCGCCGCGACTGGTCGGGACGGATGTTTCGCGAGAAGACCTCCTTACGGTCCGTGCTCAGATCCTGGAGGCGAAAGCGACCGAAGGCTGGGAAGCCGCTACCGCGGTTCTCACCGATGACCTGGTCGACCTCCTGGCGGTCGCCGGGACTCCCGATGATGTGGCCGGACGCCTGACCCGGCTGGGAGATGCAGGCTTAGACAGGGTGGTGCCTCATCACGCGCTCGACGCCGACGGAGTGGCGGCACTCGGCACCGCCCTAACCGACCGCACACCGGTGACGGCGCATGGTTGAACTCGGGGCGCCGATCGAGGGCCTGGCATCCGCCGAGATCCGGGCGATCCAAAGCGAGCGCCTTGCCGCACAGTGGGCCTACCTCTGGGCAAGATCGCCCTTCTACCAGGAGAAACTGCGCGCCGCCGGCCTTGGCCCCGACTCGGTGAAAGGCATCGAGGATCTGACTCGGGTCCCCTTCACGGTAAAGGACGAGATTCGCAGGTCCCTGGCGGCCAACCCACCCCTGGGGAGCCATCTCGCCGCCGACCCGGGAGACATCGTTCAATTCCAGGCATCCGGGGGGACGACCGGACGACCGTCCTATGTCGGCATCACCGCCCGCGACCGGGCCAACTGGGCCGAGATCACCCGCCGGACGCTCTGGGCGCACGGCTTCCGTCCCGCCGACCGGGTTCTTCAAGCGTTGGGAATGTCGCGCTGCTGGGTGGGTGGAGTGCCGGTCATCCAGGGCCTGGAAGCCCTGGGGGCGGCTTGCATCCCGGCGGGCGCCGAGCCGGGGACCACCTGGCTGCTCCACACCATTTCTGACCTGAGCCCCAACGGGCTGGTCGCCACTCCGAACTTCGCGGTGTACCTGGGCAACCAGTCCAGGGAGGTGTTGGGCGTCGACGCCCGGGAACTGCCGATCGAGCGCATCTACGTGGGCGGCGAACCAGGCGGCGGCATCCCGGAGTTCCGCCGGCATGCCGAGGAGCTGTGGGGGGCGAAGATGCACGAGGTGATGGGCGGCACCGACCTGTCGCCCGTCATGTGGGCCGAGTGCGAGGACCAGAGCGGCATGCACTTCGTCGCCCCCGAATTCATCTACTGGGAGATAATCGACGGGGCCGGCGATCCGGTGGACATCACCGAGGGGGCAACCGGAGAGTTGGTCTACTCCCACCTTGATCGGGAGGCGACTCCGGTGCTGCGATTCCGGCACAGCGACATCATCGAGGTCCTCGACACCGAGTGCCGGTGCGGGCGGACCAGCCCCAAGATCCGCTGTTTCGGGCGCACCGACGACATGATGATCATCAAGGGAGTCAACTTCTTCCCCAGCGCCCTCCAGGACATCGTCCTGGGCTTCCGGCCCGCCACCACCGGCTCGGTCCGGATCATCAAGCACGAGCCCGAGTACGCCTGGCCCGGCCCCCTCCACGTCCGGGTGGAACGAGGCGAGGGCCGGTCCTCCGATGACGACGAGGAACTGCGTTCCAAGCTGGCGCAGGCCATCTCCGACATGTGCAGGGTCAGGGCAAGGGTCGAGGTCGTATCCTTCGGCACATATCCGTCACCCGGACGCAAGAAGGTCCGGATCATCGAAAAGGTGTACGAGACATGACGTCACTAACCGTCAAAGACGCCACCCTGGTCAGCCCGGCCGGCCAGACGAGGGCGACCGTCCATTGCAGCGAGGGAGTCATCCAGGCGCTCCTCCCACCCGGCGACGCGCCCTCCGCCGACCGCATCATCGACGCCCAGGGCGCCTACGTCATTCCCGGCGCCATCGATGCGCACGTACACCTTGGGGTGATCCTGCCGTTTGCGGACTCCTGCCGGGAAGAGAGCGCCGCGGCCGTGACCGGGGGCGTGACCACCATGTGGCACTACCTGCTGTCGCCCGGTTCCTTCAAGGACACTCACTCCCAACATGTCGACGACATCGAGCAACACAGCATCGTCGACCAGGGCTTTCACGGCCTGGTCACCAACGCCCAGCAGGTCTGGGAGATCCCCGAGACCGTCGACGAACTGCGCCTCACTTCCTACAAGTTCCACATGGCTATGAAGGGACCCGAGGCCGGATACGGGATCGTGGGACTCGACGACGGGCTGATCTATGAGGGGATGCGCCAGGTGGCCTCCCGCCCCGGCGTCATGGCGCTGATCCACGCCGAGAACATCGACGTGATCCTCCACAACCGGGAACTCGGCATCGCAACCGACCCGGACGCCACCGACACCGCCACGTGGAGCAATCACCGCCCGCACTTCACCGAAGAGGAGGCGATCATCCGCTCCTGCATCTTCGCCGAGAACGCCGGTGCGCCGCTCTGTGTGATCCACACCAGCGTCGGACGCGGACCGGAACTCATCCGCGCCGCCCGGGACCGGTACCCGCCTCTCTACATGGAGACCTGCCCCCAGTACCTGGTGCTTGACATGGACATGCCCCTGGGCACCTGGGGGAAGGTCAACCCGCCGCTCCGGACCAAGACCGACCAGGAACTGCTGTGGGCGGGCCTGGCGGACGGGAGCATCGACTGGATGGGATCCGACCACTGCGACTACGACCTGCCGACCCGCCAGGGCAACATCTGGGACGTCGGTCCCGGCCTTCCCGGCGGCATGACCATGATCCTCCCCGTCCTGTTGTCGGAGGGAGTCAACAAGGGTCGGTTGACGTTGGAACGGGTCGTGGAGGTCACCTCGGCGAACTTCGCCCGCCTGATCGGCGCGTCGCCCCGCAAGGGGACGATCGCCGTGGGCAGCGACGCCGACCTGGTGATGATCGACCTCGACCGAGAAGTCACGATCGACGCGGACGTGCTGGGTGGACACTCCGATTACACGCCGTACGAGGGCATGGTGATGCGGGGTTGGCCGCGGATGACCATCGCCGGAGGCCATGTGTTGTACGAGGACGGCGAGGTCGACCACGGAACGAGCCACCGGGGAACGCTCGTCACCATACCCCCCGACGCCATGCCGGTGCATTAGTGGCCGCTCACCGGATGCTCGTCCTGCCCACCGGCACCTGCTACCTGGCCGAGTTCCGGACCAAGCTCGGCGGGTCGAACGCCGAGGTCGGGGTGCCGCTCCCCATGTTCGCCATCGACACCGACGACGGCTGGGTGGTGTTCGACACCGGGTGCGACCCGGAGGCAGCCACCGATCCGTTTGGGACGTGGGGACGGTTGGCGAAGGCGTTCCGCCTCGAGATGTCCGACGCCGACCACCCGGTGGCGCGCCTGGCCGAGGCCGGTATCGCCATTTCCGACGTGGCTCACGTAGTTGTTTCGCATCTGCACATGGATCATGCCGGCGGCATCCGCTTCTTCACCGACGCCACGGTGCATCTGCAACTGGCCGAACGCAGGTGGGCCCAGTTCCCGGATCGGTTCGGAGCGCCCGGATTCATCAGCAAGGACTTCGACAGGCCCGAGATCACCTACCGGTACCACGAAGGCGACGCCCAGATCGTCCCGGGCGTCCATGCCGTACTCACCGACGGCCACACGCCGGGGCACCAATCACTGGTGGTCGACCTGCCGTCGGGGCGGTACGTGCTCACCGGAGATGCGGCCTACCGGCGGGACAACATCGACCGCCGCCTCCCGCCGCCCACCACAACCGACGAGTTCGCGGCCATCCGGTCTCTCGCCCGGCTGAAAGGCTTCGAAGACCGCGACGGCGCAACCATCCTGGTGGCGCATGACATCGAGCAGTGGAAGACCACCATCAAGTCACCTGACGGCTACTACGAATAGGGAGAACCCCATGGCAAGCTTCACCGATTGGAACGAACAGGAAGGATTCGAGGCGTTCCCCGGCGACTTCGTGTGGAGCGTCACCGGCCGCGACGTCCAGGTGATACGCGCCGAGGTGGCGCCGGGAACCGACTTCGGCCTCCACACCCATCACCAGGAACAGATCATCTGCGTGTTGGCGGGTCAACTTGAATTCACAGTGGACGGGGAGACGCGGATCGTCGGACCGGGTCAGGTGATCCATGCCCCGTCGGGCGTCGAGCACGGCGGGCGGGCGGTGTCGGACGATCCGGTGGTAACCCTCGAGGCCTTCTCCCCTCCCCGGGTCAACTTCAGCCACAACCAGCCGATGGTGTTCGAGGACCCCGTATGACCCGAGGGCTGAGTGGCCGCCGCGCCCTGGTGACCGGCGGAAGCGCGGGCATCGGGTTCGCAACCGCTGATCGACTCGCCTCCGAAGGCGTACATCTGGCGCTGGTGGCCCGAAACAAAGCCCGACTGTCCCAAGCATGCACCCACCTCGCCGGAGCACACGGGGTCGAGGTGATCCCGATCGCAGCCGACCTCTCCGAACCGGATGCCCCGCAGCGGGTGGTGGCGCAGGCGGCGGACGCCCTCGGCGGGATCGACATCCTGGTCAACAACGCCGGTTCCTCTCCTTTCGGCACCCTCGAAGCGGTCAGCGACGATGACTGGTCGTCCTCGATCGATCTGAAGCTGCTGGGGTACGTGCGGTGCACGCGGGCCGTGTTCGGAATCATGAAGGAGGGAGGGGGCGGCGTGATCGTCAACGTGGTCGGCATGGCCGGTCGTTCGGCCTCCCCCGCCTACGTGCTCGGCTCCCTGAACGCCGCCCTGCTCCACTTCACCAAGTCGGTGGCCGAACTTGGCGGGCCCCACGGCATCCGGGTGATGGCGGTGAATCCCGGCCTCACCACCACCGATCGCATGGAGGAGGCCATCGAGGTCTGGGCCGAGGACGCCGGGATGACCAACGAAGAGTTCCGGACCGCCTACCTGAACGAGAGGGTGCCGGTGGGCCGTTTCACCACGCCCGAGGATGTGGCCGAGGCGATCACCTACCTCTGCTCGGACGCCGCCGCGCCTGCAACCGGCTCGGCAATCGAGTTGGACGGAGCCTCCGCCCGCGGGGTGTTCTGACTCCCCGAGAGGTCGGGGACTCTATTTGAAGCACCCCGGTGATCGTTGGCAGGTGTCCCGATGGCCGCGATTGGTAGCCTTATACACCAGGAGAGCAGATGTCATGCAATGCCTCAGGGACAATCATCAAGTGGAGTGACCATGGAAGGAAAGCGGTTCATCCGAACCATTCGCCTGCAAGACATCCTCTCCTACGGACCAGACGCCGTTGAATTGGCCCTGGAACCATTGAACGTCCTCATCGGACCCAACGGCTCCGGCAAGTCGAACCTCATCAACGTCCTGTCGGTGTTGCGGGGAGCACCTCGCAGTCTGCCGGAGGCCATCCGCAGAGGAGGAGGCACGAGCGAGTGGCTGTGGAAAGGTCGGGACCGGCCCACTCCCGCCTCTGTGGAAATCACAGTCGAATACCCCGGCGGGATCATGCCGCTCAGGTACGGTCTGTCGTTCACGGAGGTGCGGAACCGATTCGAGCTCTGGGATGAAGCGCTTGAGAACGAGGTGCCACAGTCCGGTCATGAGGAACCGTTTTTTTATTACAGGTACCAACGAGGCGATCCTGTCGTCAACGTCAGAGGTTCGTTCAGCGCAGCATTCAGTACAGCATTCGAAACACGCCGCCTCGAACGAGAGAAGGTGCATCCGGAAGAGTCGATTCTATCGCAGCGCCGCGACCCCGATTCGTATCCCGAGTTGACCTATTTTGCCACCCAGGTCGAACGGATGGGCGTCTATCGCGAATGGAATCTGGGTCCGGATACACCGTTTCGCCTACCGCAGAGCGCCGACCTTCCGCAAGACACCCTGCTTGAGGATGGCGCCAATCTTGGCTTGGTTTTGAACAACCTGATGAATCGCCCTCCGGTCAAACGGGAGATCATGCAGCGCATGCGTGCCTTCTACCCTGACATCGAAGACATAACCACGGCCATAGTCGGCCGCACAGTGGAAATCTATTTCCACGAGAAAGGCCTACAACATCCTGTTCCCGCAGCCCGACTCTCGGATGGCAGTCTTCGTTTTCTCTCACTGCTGGCCGTGCTCTGCCACCCTGAGCCTCACTTGATTACGTGTATCGAAGAGCCGGAACTGGGTCTTCATCCCGATGTCATACCGGATATGGCAGATCTGCTTATCGGGGCCTCTAAAAGGACTCAACTGGTTGTGACCACCCACTCCGACACCCTCATAGATGCCCTAACGGACGTACCTGAGTCCGTGATCGTTTGCGAGAAACGAGAAGGAGCAACCCATCTCCGGCGATTGGAACGAGAGGATCTCAAGCCCTGGTTGAAGAGGTACAGCCTCGGAGAACTCTGGTCAAAGGGTGAAATCGGCGGCAATAGGTGGTGACGGTGAATGTTTATGTCGAAGGTGGTGGCAGCACAAGACAACAACGAAGAAACCTGCGCAAGGCCTTCGCCCAGTTCATCGAGAAGGCAGGACTCGCCGAAAAGATGCCCAAAGTGATCGCCTGTGGCTCCCGTTCAGCAGCATTCGATGACTTTAAGACTGCCCACAAGAAGCATGGAGCAATAGCCATCCTCCTTGTTGACTCCGAAGGTCCTGTGACGGCCAACACTTCTTGGCAACACCTCCAAGATCGTGATCGCTGGAACCGGCCCCCCGACACCGAGAATGACCAGTGCCATTTGATGGTCCAGGTCATGGAGTCGTGGTTCGTGGCAGATCGCGAAGCTCTTGCAGGCTTCTACGGGTCCGGCTTTCGTTCAAGAGCCATACCGCAATGGCCGAAGATTGAGGAGGTTCCCAAGGGGGACGTACTCTCCAAGCTCAGCCGGGCGACCCGTGATACCAATAAGGGCAGCTATCGCAAGGGGCGACATGGCTTCGAGATACTCGGAACACTCGACCCGAACAAAGTAACGAACGCGTCACCGCATGCCAAGCGCTTCGTGGACAGCCTGAAGATGTACGGTTCGTCGCATATATGACGGCTCCCTCCATCAGCCATCGGCGGAGCATCGGCCCTTGAATGAAAGTATCGAAAGTTGTTGCGAAGGTGCTGGTAAGTGGAGCATCTCCTGTCCAGAGTTCTGAATTGACCTCCTCATGCCTGAGTTGAGCCTGACCCGCGATGGCAATGTGGCCAGGGTGACTATCGACCGTCCGCAACGAAAGCACGCCTGGTCGGCGTCGATGTGGACCGAGATGGCCAGCCTCATGGACCGGTGCGCCACCGACGACTCGGTGCGGGTGGTCCTCGTCACATCCACCGGTGACCGCGTGTTCAGCGCCGGCGCCGACCTTGAACAGTTCGATGGAGCAGATCCAGCCACGGTGCGGGCGACGCTGGAGGGAGTCGAATCGGTCATGGCTTCGATCGAAGCATGCCCGAAACCGGTGATAGCGGTGGTGAGCGGCGCCGCAGTCGGCGCGGGGACCGAGGTCGCCGCGGCATGCGACGTCCGGATCGCCTCCGACCGGTCCTGGTTCTCGATCCCCGCCGCGACACTCGGGATCGTCATCACCAAGAGCGACATCGCCCGGCTGGCGAGAGGAGTGGGGCCATCGATGGCACGCGACATGTTGTTGACCGGCCGCCGCCTGACCGCGGTGGAGGCAGAGCGCATCGGTTTCGTACGTTCTGTCCACACTCCGGACGATCTGGAGCAGGCAGCTATGGACCTTGCGCGGGAAATCGCGGCACTCGAGGCATCGGCGCTGGCGGCCATGAAGGCGCACCTGAACGCACTCGGAGACGTGGCCTGGGACGAGCGATCGTGGGCCTCCACCCTGCAGGCGATCACCTCGGCTACGACCCGGGAGCGGATCGCCGCCCGGCTGGGATGATCAGATGACCGGAGTGGTTCGCAACGGGCGCCTCGTCACCGCCGACGGCGTCCTGGAAGGCGACATCTCGTTCCGGAACGGCGTCATCTATCAGATCGGAACGGGCCTGGAAGGCAGAACGGTCGCCGACGTCGACGGCGCATGGGTGCTGCCCGGCGCCGTGGACCCACACCTGCACATCTCCCTGGGGGGACACTCGATCACCGAGCCGTTGCTGCATGATCTGCACCAGGCCGCCCGGGCGGCGTTGCGAGGCGGGGTGACGACCATGGGCGTGTACGCCCAACGCACCCCGGTGACCACGGTTGCCGAATCGATCGAAGGCGAGATCGGCCGGGAGGGTGACGGTGTGGCCACCGACTACTTCATCAACGCCCTGTTTTTGCCCGGCGACGACATAGAAGGAACCGCGGCCAGGAGTGCGGAGGTGGGCGTCACCTCTTTCAAGACGATGGTCGCCTACGCCCAGCGGGGCCAGATGCTCGACGACGCCTCGATCTGCCTCCTGATGGAGCAGGCGGCGGCGGTGGGCGGCGTCACCCTGGTACACGCCGAGAATGGCGGGGCCATCGACTACCTCGACGCGGTCGAGCGCCGACAGGGAGTCACCAATGCAAGCTTCTTGCGCAGCCAACCGGCGGAGTTGGAACCCGAAGGCATGAACCGCACCGCCACGTTTGCCGCTCTGACCGGATGCCGTCTCCACTTCGTCCACACCACCTCGGCGCCGGGTGCCGCAATGCTGGGGACCCTGAAGGGCTCGGGCGCCTCGGTGACCGCCGAGACCCAGATCCACTACCTGTTGCTCACCAATGACGAGGTCCTCCGACGAGGCCCCCTGGGCAAGGTGGGCCCGCCCCTGCGAGATGCCGAGCACTTCGCCCCGCTGTGGGACGCCCTGGCCGACGGCCGGATAGACCATCTCTCCTCGGACCACTCACCCAAGAGCCGGGACGTCAAACTCGCCGCCGACAACATCCTCGACGCCACCTTCGGCGGCATCGCCGGCACCGGCGTGATGCTGCCCCTCGCATTCAGCGAGGGGTTCCGCAAGGGCCGGCTGACGATCGAGAGACTGGCAGAGGTCACCTCCACCAGGGCGGCGCAGATCTACGGGGTCTACCCGCAGAAGGGCATCCTGGCCGAAGGCTCCGACGCCGACCTGGTGGTCATCCCGGAGGGACAGCCCGAAGTGAGCCTCACCCATGAATACCTGGAACCGGCCGCCGGGTACTCGCTGTACGAGTCTCTTTCCACCAGCGGTATACCGAGCCTGGTGATTCGTGGAGGCTCGGTGGTCGTGTCGGATGCCGAGTTGGTGGGACCCGAGAACGGCCGGTACCTGGCGCGGTTCGGGCAGAGATGACCTTCGACCTTCTGATCCGCGGCGGCCGCGTCTACGACGGGACCGGATCATCGTGGATCCGGGCGGACATCGGCGTCGATGGGGACTCCCTGGTCGTCCTGCGAGGCGACACGACCCACGTGGAGGCGGGACGGGTGATCGATGCCGGCGGCCTGGCGGTCTGCCCGGGTTTTATCGACATGCACGCCCATTCCACGATGGCGATCCTGGGCGATCCCGCCCACGAACCGAAGGTACGTCAAGGAGTCACCACCGAGTTGATCGGCGTCGACGGGAACTCCTACGCGCCGTTTCCGTCGGCCGCGGACCTCGACGGCTGGAGCATGATGAACGCCGGACTCGACGGACGCCGCCCGCCGGGTCTCCGGTGGAGTTCGGTCTCCGAGTACCTCGATGTCTACGACCGGTCGGTGCCGGTGAACATCGCCTACGTGATCGGCAACACCCCGCTTCGGGTAGCCAGCGTCGGCTGGTACGACGTCCAACTCACCGCCGAGGACGTCGCCGCGCAAAGGCGCTTGTTGCAAGAAGGCCTGGACCAAGGGGCCTTCGGTTTCTCGACGGGCCTGACCTACCCGCCGGGGAGCTTCGCCGACATCGATGAACTGACCAAGTTGGCCGAAGTGGCGGCCCGCAACGGCGCCCTGCACGTGTCGCATGTGCGATACGGAGCGGGCGACGCCTTCACCGATCCGTTCCACGAGGTGGTCGAGATCACCCGCCGCACAGGCGCCCCATTGCACATTTCCCACTACGCGTCGCTCTCCAAAAGAGACGGCGAGTTTCAAGATCTGATCGGCCTGGTAGAGGACGCCCGCCGGGAGGGTCTCCAGGTCTCGTTCGACGCCTACCCCTACAACCAGGGCGGCACCCGAGCACATGTGGCCCTCCCCGAATGGGTCCAAGACGGGGGACCCCAACGTCTGCTGGAGCATCTATCCATTCCGGCGTCGCGAGCCAGGATGCGTAAGGAGACAGATCCCCGGCAGAGCCGTTGGCGCAACCCTGCCGGCTGGCACCTCAGCGGATTCCAGAACCCCGACAACCGACACTTTGAAGGCGTCCCCCTCGACCGGATCGCCGCCGAGATGGGCCTGGACCCGCTGGATGCGCTCTGTGACCTTCTCCTGGCGGAGAACCTGGGCCTGTCGTATGTCGGCCACGACTCCAACAACATGGAAACGGTGCGTCAGGTGCTCACCCACGACCTGTGCGCGGTAGGAAGCGATGCGCTACTGGTGGGCGACGCTCCGAGCCCCCGCACCTACGGCACCTTCCCCAGGATGCTCGGCGGCCTGGTGAGAGAAGAAGGCTTGATGACGCTGGAGGAAGCCATCCGAAAGATGACTTCCTACCCCGCCGGTCTGCTGGGCATCGGAGACCGCGGCGTCATCCGGAACGGCGCCAAGGCCGACCTCGTGGTGTTCGACCCCGAAACCGTGGGAAGCGCTGCCTCTCTCCAGGACCCATGCCAGTTCCCGACTGGCATCCCGCATGTGATTGTCAACGGGATGCCGGTGATCGACAATCATCGCCGTACTGTCGCCACCCCTGGCCGAGCACTCAAGAGCCGGTGAACACAGCCGAAGTGGACGTACAGGCTACCGCCACTCCCCATTGACGTTCAGTCGAAGAGATGTAACCAAAAGACCGGACGAGCCACTAGTCGTGACGTAGCTCGTATGACGAGATGTGGTAGGTGCTGGAGGGTGTGAACGGGCTGCCAGCCCAGTTACTCCAGCGGTGGCGTAGCTGCATGCCAGCTAGCTTTGCCATCCGATCCAATTCGGCTGGCCACGCGTAACGGATCTTGATCGGCATTGACCTTTTCTCGACCTCGCCGGGAACGAAGAGGCGCGAATCTATGATTTGGCGTTCTGGATCGTGACGCTCCGTGCTCAGGAGATAGCGGTTAGTTTCAGCTAACTTAGCTGACACGTTTTTCCTCCTGCTGAAGCGGGTGGGGTGTGGCACGAACGCCTCTATTAGGAAGACACCGCCGCGGGACAAGTGCCGAGCGACGTTCCAGAAACATCGGGCTTGGGATTCTTCGGTCAGCAGAACAAAGAATGTGTTGAACACCGCGAAGATGAGTGAGTAACTCCCCTCGACTTCCAAGTTGCTGAAGTCGCCTAGGATGACTGGGATTCCTTTACCTCCCGGCTTTTGGCGCAGTTTGTCGATCATCGCCTCGGAGAAGTCGATACCGTGCACTTCGATGCCTCGCTTTGCCAACGGCAAGGCGATCCTGCCGGTGCCGATACCAAGTTCTAAGGCTGATCCGGCACCTGCCAGTTCTGCCAGCACGTCTACTACCGGATCGACATGTGCCGGATCACTCAATTCGAGATGCACTTCGTCATAGATGTCGGCCCAAAGGTCTGCATGGATCGAAGACTGATCCAAATCCATAGACTCCGATGGCTTGTCCGCCACGTGGGGCGGCATTGGCCCCGTAGCCGCATCGGTTTCGCTGGCGGTCACCGGCTCTGGCATCGGCCTGAATCCTTGCCTCGGTTCTATTGATGTAAGCTACCAAGGTTCCATTCCCCACAGGCATCCCCGTATGTGATCTCCCCCAGCGTGCCGGTGGTCGATGACCACCGCTGTACCAACGCCTCCGGGGTCCGCGGGTTCAAGAGCCGGTGAACACAGCCGGACTGAGCTCGCTGATCGCCATCTGCAGGCAGCTTATCCGGACCGGAGAGACCAACCCAGCGTGCCAACCGGCGTCGACGGGCACTGCCCACCGGGACGGTTCTCTCCAACATGTCGTTGGAGAGCGGGTGTGACTCCCTCCGCAGTACTCCCTGTCCGGCAAGGTGGTAAAAGGGCTCTTCGGCCACCGAATAGATGGCGTAGAGGGCCACTTGGTGCGGTCGTGACCGTCCTCCGAGACACCGTCCCTCATTGATCCGCGCTCCCTGGCCTGACCCACAAATCCATGATCGGCCGCCATGGACAGTACCGTTCCATCGACGATCTCTCTCCCTAACAGGCGTCTCGCGACAGAGCCACTCGTATTATTCCCCAATCATCCTTGCAATGCTGGACTCTTGTACCACAATTGCAAGGATGATTCCTCGCCGCCTGCATTCACAGTTGCAGGATCTCCTGTCGGAGTATCCCGCCGTTGCCTTGATCGGGCCTCGGCAGGTGGGGAAGACGACGCTGGCTTGGCAGATCGACGATGCAATGGACTCTGTCTATCTCGACTTGGAGTCGCCGTCTGACTTGGCGAAGCTGTCCGACCCCGAGCTATATCTGGCCGATCATCAGCACAAGTTGGTCATCCTCGATGAGGTGCATAGGACACCGGGCCTCTTCCAGGCGCTCCGCGGCCTCATAGATCGGGGAAGGCGCAGTGGGCGAGGAGTAGGGCGGTTTCTTCTGCTGGGGTCCGCCTCGATGGAGTTGCTGCGGCAGTCAAGCGAGAGCCTGGCCGGACGCATCGCCTACCTTGAGCTCGGTCCGCTGGACGTGACGGAGGTCGGGCCAAGCGACTGGGCTCCTCTTTGGGTGCGAGGCGGGTTCCCCGACAGCTTCCTGTCGGCCGATGACCGCAGAAGCTTCCTGTGGCGACAGAACTTCATCCGGACGTATCTTGAGCGCGACATTCCCCAGTTCGGTCGGCGTATCCCCTCCGAGACGCTCAGACGATTCTGGGTGATGCTGGCCCACGCCCAGGGGGGACTGCTCAACGCGGCAGTCCTTTCACGCAGCCTCGGAGTGGACGGCAAGACGGTCTCCCGCTACCTGGACCTGATGGCCAATCTGCTGCTTGTACGGCGCCTGTCACCTTGGCGCAGCAGCACAAGAAAGCGTCTTGTCAAGTCTCCGAAGGTCTATGTCCGCGACAGCGGGATCGTGCATGCGCTGCTGGGTCTGACCTCCAAGGAGGACCTTCTCGGTCATCCCGTGGTCGGGGCAAGCTGGGAGGGGTTCGTCATCGAAACCCTCGTGTCACGGCTACCGGACGGAAGCGAAGCGAGCCACTACCGCTCGTCTGGTGGAGCGGAGATCGATCTGATCGTGAAGTTGCCTGGGCATAGCCCGTGGGCGATCGAGGTGAAGCGGAGCCTCAACCCCCGGCCGAGCAAAGGCTTCCATTACGCCTGCAACGATGTGAACCCGGAGAGGAAATTCGTCGTCTATCCCGGAGTGGAGCGCTACAGGATCACTTCTGATACCGAAGCTATCCCGCTGCTCGACCTGGCGCGAGAGGCGAGCCGACCAACATAGGCCCGGGTTGGGGTAATTGCTCGGGTCCTCCAGATCCGAGGCTTGGTCACCGGGTTGAGGAACTCACAACAGCAGGGCTAGGAGGAGGCCCACGGGGCGTCCGCCTTGTGCCAAACCACGCATGATTGAGGCTGCCACCTCATGATGTCTTGATTCACGGCCAAAAGGCTCGAACATCAGATCATTCTGCTTGACAAACCGGGATATTTGCGCTAGTTTACCCCAAAAGGCCAATAAACATCAGATCAATAGTGGTCGGGCCCCGCTTGGTTGCCCTCAATGAGGGGCTGCGGGTGTCCTCGACCCGGTGAATCCCGAAGGAGGAACCCAGAAATGAGCAGACTGAAGAGCGTCACCGGGCTGCTGAGCGCGCTGCTGGTCTTGGCGATGATTGCCGGGGCTTGTGGAGGCGACGACTCGGACGACACAACCACCACCGCCGGCGAGGCCCAGCAGCCCGCCGAGACAACGGCTACGACCGAAAGTGAGGAGCCCGCCCAGGCTCCGGAGGAAACTGAGACTACGGCCACTTCTCCACCCGCCGAGGAGGAACCTCCGCAGGAACCCGTCACCCTGCAGTTCTGGACATGGTTTCCGTCGGAAGAAACCGTGCAACGGGTGATCGACGGCTTCGAGGCGGCGAATCCTGGCATCACTGTCGAATTCAACCTCTTCCAGAACGTCGCTTACCAAGACCGTCTGCCGCTGGCGCTGACTTCTGGTGACACCATCGATGTGGCCGCCGTGCAGACCTCCACGATGGTCGACACGGTGAAAGCGGACCTTGATCCGCTCGCCCCGCTGTTCGATCAGTATGCATCCGCTCCGCTGGAGTCCGCCCTGGTGCCGGCCGCGCTCCAACAGGCCCGTGTGCTCGCCGACGACGGCGAGATTTACATCGCGCCCCTCGGCTTTCTCGGTTCGGCGGCGGCATACTACAACGCTGACCTTCTCGAGGAACTCGGACTCGACGTTCCCCGCACCCGCGACGACCTTCGGAACATGGTTCAGACCGTGGAAGCACAACGGCCGGACCTGCTGCCCATCTCCTTCACCGGAGCGAACTGGTTCATCGATGAGATCGTGTTGACCGTCACCGAGCAGGTCGAGCCCGGCTTCTTCAACTCCGTGCGGTACGACGCCGGAGGAGCATGGGACAGCCCCACCTTCGCGGCTGCGTTCGAGGCTGTCACGTCAGCTTTCGACGAGGGGATCTTTAGCCAAGACGTCCTTGACCTCGACTATGGTCGGGCCATTGAGATCTTCCAGTCCGGTGGAGCGGTTATGTTCCTCCAGGGCACATGGGAGTCCGGGATCCTTTCGGAGCCCTTCAGGACCACCAACGGCATTGAGATGTCCAACGTCACCGCGTCCCCGTTGCCGCTCCTGGTTGAGGACGGCACCCACTCCATTCGCGCCTTCATCGAGGTTGGGCTATCGGTGCCGAGTAACTCCGAGCACAAGGCCGAAGCGGTGCGGTTCATCGAGTACTTCACCAGCGGCGACGGCGTGGACTTGTGGGTGACAGACCTGTTCGCGGCCCCGGCCCGGGTGGGCTACGCCGTGCCAAGCGACGTGTTCTCCACCGATGGCGCCGCTTCGGGCTACGCGGAGTTGGCCGCGGTCTTGTCGAACCCCGGCAGTGATCGCAACAACGTGTCCGACTTCTCGAACGTGGCCGGCGACGCCGTCATCGACACAATCATCAGTGGCACGCCCGTCTCCGAGCAGGTAAAGTTCCTGCAGGCCGAATGGGACAGCGGACGATATTCCAACGTCGGGTAAGCCGACCTGGGTGGGGACCTCCGCCGAAAGCGCTTGAGGTCCTTCTCCAGCTTGCGCCGCGATGATCCCGCGGCGCAAGCTGGAGGGCACCCATCTTGATCTTTCGGTGATCGGTTTCGGCGCCGGGCCGCTGGGCGGCGAGTACGGCGCGATCAGCGAGCGCCAGGCGAACAGGGTAGTGAAGGCAGCTTTTGAGGCGGGGATGAACTTCTTCGACACCTCTCCGTACTATGGGCGCACCGTGTCCGAGTCGCGGCTTGGCAGGGGGTTGGCCGGCTTCCGCGACGAGGTCGTGATCAGCACCAAGGCAGGCCGCTACGACCGGTTCCACCCCGAAGGCTTCGACTTCTCTCGCGCCCGCATCAAGTCTTCCATCGACGAGAGCCTGCATCGGCTGCGCACCGATTACGTGGACATCCTGTTGCTCCACGACATTGAGTTCAGCGAGGGGTCAGTGATCTTCGACGAGGCGCTGCCTGCACTCTGCGAAATCAGAGATTCGGGTAAGGCGCGATTCGTGGGGGTTTCCGGCTATCCACTGCAGGTTCTCGTCGAGGTGGTACAGACCGGCGCCATCGACGTGGTCCTCAGCTACTGTCACGGCGATCTTCTCGACCACTCCATCGTCGACTCACTGATACCGGTCGCTCAAGCTGTCGGCTGCGGCGTGATGTCTGCCTCTCCGTTGCACATGGGTCTGCTGAGTACCGCGGGTTCACCCCCGTGGCACCCGGCAGGACCCAGACGACGACTTGCGGCTCAGGCCGTCATGGACCACTGCGACTCGCTCGGAGTACCGGTGGCCGGCGCGGCCATCAGTTTCGCGGTCGGTCTCGAGGGTGTGGCGTCGGTGCTTGTCGGCTGCAGCAGCCCGGCTGAGGTGGCCGAAGCGGTTACGGCGGCGATCGACCCGGTGGACCGCAGTGTCCTTGATGCGCTGGTAGCGAGTGGCGTCCGGGTCGGAGGCGGGCCTTGGCCTTCAGGTATCAGGTGACAGAGCGTCCCAAAGCGCCTCACTCCGGGGCCGGGCCCGGGCGGTGGGGGTGGCCTCAACTCTATCCGGTGGGCTTCACATCAACGGTGCTGGCGGAAGGTCTGAGCGACCAGGGAACCCTACACCAACCAAGCACCCTCACTGTCAACCACCTTCTCCGGACAGTACCTAGCTCTCGGTGTCAGCCCTCTCCTTGCGTATCCACTGCTCCACGTTGGCGACGTGGTTCATGGCGGCGGCCGCGGCCAGGATTGGTTCCCGGTCTTTGATGTGACGGAAGACCTCGTCGTGCTCGATGTTCGATCGGATCAGGATCTCGGCGGAGTTCCGGGCTCGCAGCAGCCGCGCCCGCTGCGTCCGCGCCGAGAACGAAGCGCACAGCATCCGCAGAGACACGTTGCCTGTGGCCCCCGCGATCAGATCATGGAACCGGATGTCGAGCCGTATGAAGCGGTCGCTTTCGGTCTCCGCTCGCAGTTCGTCCAAATGGGCCTCGAGTGCTATGAGCTCTTCATCGCTGATACGGGAAGCCGCCATGGCGGCCGCCGCCGACTCCAAGACGCGGCGGATCTCGAAGATCTCGAGTACGGTCTTCTCATTGGCTACCTCCGAGACAAGGTTGAATCCCCGCAGCAAGCTGGCGCCGCCGAGGTCGGTGACGTAAGTCCCGTCGCCGACCCGAACGTCCACGATCCCGAGATGAGCCAGAACCCGCACGGCCTCTCGGAGAGAGCTCCGCGAAACCCCCATCAGGGCGGCCAGTTCGCTCTCGCGTGGCAGCCGGGTGGTCGGCGCCAGTTCGCCTGCGCCGATCATGGCGACGATTTGGCCAATCGTGCGGTCGGTGGCTGAGCGCCCCGGGTCGAAAGTTTGAAGCGGTTCGCTGTGACCCATGAAAGCGCTAGCGCCCCCACCGGCGTCCTTTCGGGGGTTAGGCTGTCCGCTCACGCCTCTAGCCTACCACTCAGGTCCGCTCCGAAGGGGCCGCCAAATGCTCGACCCTGATCCTTACGTGAGGATGTGGGCCTCGGAACTTTCCGGTCGGCTGGGTTTCGGAAGTTGCGACGTGGTCTCCAACGGGTTCAGTCATGGTGGAACACTTCGGTCATCTCCGCCCACGGCCTCGGACCGTCGTGGCCCGGGATACGTTCCTGACACGGGTCTGTCAACCTCCACCATCTCTGTGTCCCGGGATCGGCGGCCATCTTGGCGAGGTCGGAGTCCAAGTCGTTTCCGGTGTACTCGAAATAGGCGAATAGCATCCCGTCCCTTTCGAAAATCGAGTAGTTCGTGATGTTGCACTCGCTGATCTTGGCGAGCACGTCAGGCCATGGATCCCGGTGAAGCGCCCGGTACGCCTCGGCGTGCTCGGGTCGAAGACGGACAACCTGTCCGAACCGTAAAGGTTGTCGCTCGGCGCGGTCCGACGGCATGCTCACCGGATGACCTCAACCCAACCGATAGAATCTGGCGGCATTTTGGTAGAAAACCTGCTCTTGGAACTTAGCGGGCACGACCGAACTGACTGCGTCGAACCACCCGCGGTAGGTGCCGGCCGCGGTGCACACCGGCCAGTCGCTTCCGTACATGACGCGTCCGATGCCGAAAACGTCCAGGGCGTGCTCCAGGTAGGGGGCCACATCGGAGCTTGACCAGCCGGCCGGAGCCTCGGTGCCCAGGCCCGACAATTTGCAGAAGACGTTCGGCCTTCTAGCGAGCCGCGCGATAGCGGTTTCCCACGGCTTAGCGCCACCCGCCCCGACTGCCGGCTTACCGAGATGGTCGAGCACGAAGAACGTGTTTGGCGCCCTGTCCACCAACTCGATCACCTCGTCCAGTTGGTGCTGCCGGGCGCAGATGTCGAAGCTCAGCCCCAGATCGCCCAGCGACGCCACCCCGGGCACCAGGCGCTTGCAGAAACCGGACGCCTCGTCCTGGATGTTGCGTCGCACGCCCCGGACCTGGGGGATCCTCGCCAGGCGTTCCAAAGCGGCAGCCCCTCCCTGCATCTCCAGCGGGGCGTAAGCCACCATTGCGGCCACCGGAGCGCCGGTCACCTGTTGGGAGCGGATCAGATCCAGCTCGTCGAATGCCTGATCCGGATGGCACTCGGCCTGCACGACCACCGCTGCGGTTACCGTAGTCACATCCCGCAACTCGGCACAGGCCTGGGCGAATCGCGAGGCGTCTGCGGTCCGCATTAACGTGGTCTCCTGCTCGAGCCATGGATAGCACAGACGGGCTGTGTCCCAGAAGTGCACATGAGCGTCCACCAGCTTGCGTCGGGGATCCACCGGCGGTGAGAACGTCATGTCCGAGCCGACCTGCGGGTCCACCACACCCTGCCATCGGGATAGCGGTAATCTCGAACCGCCTCCGGGACCATCTCGGAACTGAATCCCGCAGCCTGGGGCAGCAGGTAATGACCCCCAGCAATGCGCACCGGTTCGACGAACATCTCATGAAGATGGTCGACATACTCGATCCAGCGGCCCTGCAGGCTCCCACTCACCGCGATGTAGTCGAAAATCGATAGGTGCTGCACCAGTTCGCAGAGCCCGACGCCGCCTGCGTGGGGGCAAACGGGCACACCGAACTTTTCGGCCATCAACAACACGGGGATGTTCTCGTTGACGCTGGCCAGCCGACAGCTGTCGATCTGGCAGACGCCGATGGCGTCGGCGGCCAGAAACTGCTTGAACATTATCCGGTTGTGGGCGTGCTCGCCGGTGGCTACCAGCACCGGGGCCACGGCTCGGGCGATGGTTGCATGGCCCAGGATGTCGTCGGGGCTGGTCGGCTCCTCGATCCAGTAGATCCCGAACTCAGAGAGAGCCTTGACCCACTCGATCGCCTCTCCGACCTCCCACACCTGGTTGGCGTCCACCATCAGCGTACGGTCCCCACCGATCAGCTCCCGCACCATGCGGAGCCGTCGCCGGTCGCTTTGGAGATCCCCTCCCACTTTGAGTTTGAATGCGTCCCATCCCTGGGCCACGGCTTCCAGGACTCGCCGTTTCACCTCCTCATCGCCGTAACCGAGCCATCCGACCGAGGTGATGTAACCCGGATATCCCCGTCGCTCCAACCAGGCGATGCGCTCTGTATGGCCATCCCGACGCTCCGTCAGCATCGAGACAGCCTCGTCAGCGGTGAGGGCGTCGGCAAGGTGGCGCATGGCCAGGCAGGCGACCAGATCCTCCGGATCGAGGGTTACAAGCAGGCGCCACAACGGCATTCCGTGCGCTCTCGCCCACAGATCCCACACGGCGTTTAGGACCGCCGCGGCGGCCAAGTGCGCCACGCCTTTCTCGGGGCCCAGCCATCGTAGGTGGCTGTCCTGGGTCAGGTCGTGGAGGAGTGCACTCATGAAGTCCACCATGTCATCGATCCGGCGATCGACCAGGTCCCTGGCCAGTTGATCCACCATCTGGGTGACTATTTCGGCTCCCCGGCCGATGGTGAAGGTGAAGCCGCAGCCGTAGAGACCTGCTTGGTCGGTCTCGAGTCGCAGGTAGGCGGCGGAGTAGTCGGGAGCAGCGTTCATCGCATCTGATCCGCCGAGATCGTCAGACGTCGGGAAACGCAGGTCGTGCACCGACATGCCCGTGATTCTCACCCCGTTCAGGGCGCGCAGGGGCGTTGATCCGGAGCGGAAGCCATCAGTCTTCGCGGCGTGGTAGTAGTCGTCCATGTTTATCCCCTATTCCTTTATTCCTCCGGCGGCCAAGCCCCGGATAATGAATCGCAGTCCTCCCACCACCACGATCAGCGCCGGAACCGCCAGCAGGACGAGGCTGGCGTTGTACATTCCTATGTCGTCGGGGGTGGCGGACAGATACTCCTTGAAACGCAGGACCGCCTGCGCGGCTGTGGTCTTGGCATCGTCGCTGAACAGCAGGGCAGGGAACAGGAAGTCCTGAAGAGACCACATCACCGACAGGCTCCCGAGGCTCAGCACCGCAGGCCGGCTGATCGGCAGAAACACACCGCAGAATGTCCGCAGATGGGAGGCGCCGTCCATCGAAGCAGCCTCCACGTATGTTTCGGGGATCGTCTCCGCGAAGTTGCGCATCAACAGCACACCGAACGGCAGTGTCAAGGCCGCCTCGGGTAGGGCCACCCCTAAATAGGCGTCGCGCAGGTCCAGTTCTCGGGCTATATAGAACAACGGGACCAGGACGGAAGTAGCCGGCACCGCCAGGAACACGAGAGTCGTGTAATACATGATCTCCTTGCCGGGGAACTGGAAGTTGGCGAATCCGTAGCCAGCCAGACTTGATACCGACACCACGATCGCGGCGTGAAGAAAGGCGATGACGAAGGAGTTCCAGTAGGTCTGCTGAAGCGTGATCCCTCCGATGTCGCCGGTGATTACCGCCCAGAAGTTGCCCCAGCCGTTGAACACCAGGGCGCGATCGATGGCCGAGAAGATCGGGAGGATCCACAAGAGACCCATGGCGGTGAGCAACGACACCATGATGATGCGATCAGCCCGAGACCGGTACAGCTGGTCCACCGACTGCGGCGCCCATCGGCGGAACGACCGCCGGGAAGCGACGGTCATCGGGCAGTCTCCGTCCGCCCGTAGATCCTCAACTGGACTGCCGACACGACCAGCGCCACCAGGAGGACGAGCACCGCGGCGGCGGACCCGAAGCCAACCTTGGCCCCGCTTGTCGTGTAGTTGTAGACGTAAGTGCCGGTGATCTCAGTTCGTCCCGCCGGCCCGCCGCCCGTCGAGAAGTAGACGATCTCGAAGGCTCGAAAGGACATCAGCACCGTTGACAGTGTCACCGTCTTGTGGGTGTTGCGCATGATCGGGAACAGGATCTGAGACATCAGCCGCCACGGGTTCGCCCCGTCGAGCACGGCTGACTCCAGTGCGGACGTATTGATGACAGCCAGGTTCGACGTGTAGTACAAGATCGGCAGTCCGATCAGGTATACGAACAGTACGGTCATCGCGCCGTAGGCGAGATCCGGATGCACGAGCCAACGTTGCGCCAGGGCTTCGAGGCCGACATCGCGCAGCAACTCATTGATCGTCCCGAAGCGGGACTCGAGCATGGTGCGGAACACCGATGCCACCAGCGCCACCGGCATCAGGGTGGGAAGTAGGAACACGGCGTAGTACATGGCCCTGCCTCTTATCCCAGACCACAACGCCACCGCGATGAAAAAGCCGATGGTCATGGCGGCGACGATCGAGGCGACCGCGAATATCAGGTTGTTACGGATCGCGTCTATGAAACGGGGATCGTCGAGCAAGAGGCGATAGTTATCCCATCCGACGTGGACGGCGTCGCGAAACGACAGCGAGACCTTCTGGAAGCTGGTACGAATCAAGAATCCGATGCTGAAGAAGTAGAAGACCGCGTAGAACAGAATCAGCGGACCGAAGAAGACCGT
Source organism: Acidimicrobiia bacterium (assembly GCA_965204615.1). GTDB lineage: Bacteria > Actinomycetota > Acidimicrobiia > Spongiisociales > ZC4RG35 > Bin76. Next base: position 1,406,116 of record OZ242000.1, read on the forward strand.
GAAGGCCGCCACACCGGGCCTTTTGGTCAGAGGCCGGACAGGCCGCTTCGCCCCCTTCATGTGCCTTGATTCCCAAACAGCGCGGTGGCACCGGGCAAAACGTCCCATCGACCAACCGTGGGGACCGGATCCGCGGCGATACTCCGGCCGTCCGCAGGACTGAAGACCCGCAGGTCCTCAACGGACGCGCACAGGTCCACGGTGGCGCCGTTCAGGTCACTCAGATTGCCCGGCGTCCGCACCAGGAAGGCACCCGGCCCGGCCTGGGAAACTTGCACCGCGCCCGTCTCCACGACCACACCGACCAGATCAACGTCAATGTGGCACAGAGATTCGGGCCCGAGCGTTTCGACCGCGGCCACGGTGCCGCGAATGGCAAGCTCGCCGGGCGCCGCCGAGGCAAATCGCACCTGCTCGGGCCGCACGCCGACGATCACTTCGAGAGCTTCGATCGGCTCGGGGGCATCTGACAGCGCTATCCGACAGCCCGACACCTCCGCCGTGCCGTCGATGTACCGGGCCGCGAAAAAGTTCATGGGCGGCGAACCGACGAACCCGGCCACGAACAGGTTGGAAGGATGTTCGTAGACGTCGGTGGGAGCGCCGACCTGCTGCACTCGCCCTTCGTTCATCACCACGATCCGGTCGGCCATGGTCATGGCCTCCACCTGGTCGTGGGTGACATACACCGTCGTGATACCGAGGCGGCGCTGGAGCCGTGAGATCTGGATGCGCATTTGGGTGCGCAGACGGGCATCGAGATTCGAAAGCGGCTCGTCCATCAGGAACACCGCCGGTTCGCGGACCAGCGCACGGCCCATGGCCACCCGCTGGCGCTGCCCCCCCGACAGCGACTGCGGACGTCGGTCTAGTTCATCGGTGATCTCCAAAAGCGCCGCCGTCCGCTCCACCCTCTCATTGCGCTCGGCTTTGGGAACCCCGGCGAGCTTCAGCGGATAGGCGATGTTCCTGCGCACCGTCATGTGCGGATACAACGCGTAGTTCTGAAACACCATGGCGATGTCTCGGTCGCGAGGATGCACGTCTGCGACCGGACGGCCGTCGATGCTGAGTTCGCCGGCGGTCACTGTCTCGAGCCCGGCGATCATTCGCAACAGAGTTGATTTGCCGCAGCCCGACGGCCCGAGCAACACGACGAACTCGCCGACGGCAACGGTGATGGTTACTCCGCTGACCGCCTCGGTGGTGCCGTCATAGGACTTGGTCAGCCCCTCAAGGACCAACTTAGCCACAGTTCCCCCGAGTCCAGAGCGTTCTCACAGACAATATCCTAGCTCCCTGGCAGCGGCGGATTCAACTAATGATCGGCTCTTTAGTGGCCTAGAGTCGGTTATTAGGAGTCTTTTAGAGCGTATAGCCTTGTAGACATCAGATGTCTAGCCGAGGGAGTGGGTTGACGGGTGTCGGACCAGGACCACCGCGTGCATCTCGATGGTCGGCAGGTCAAAGGACACCGAGCCGTCGTCGTGGTGGACCCAAGGTAGCTCCGCGCCAGTCTGCGCATCGCACACACCTATGACCTCACGGTTGAGGCGCAGCGTCGCCGAGACGCCCGACACAGCCACGATGTCGTCGATCACCGCGGCCCGGCCCCGCTGAGTGGGCGGGGCGTACAAGACGTGGACGATGGTGCGATCGCGGCGCCGCTGGTGCAGCACCGTTGTCCGCCCCCCTGGTGGTAGGCCGAAGACCTTGATTACCGGCCGTTGGTCCAGCGAGTCCAGCAGGGCCCACAGGAGGCTGCGATGCGCTTCGGCGCCGTGGCGAAGATAGAGCCGCCCCAGGGGATGGGCAGTCACGACATGTGATTGCAGGCGGTGCACGGCCGGATAAGGGCTGGGTCTCCGACGGGGAGGTGCGTTCTGGTGCGAGAAAAATCGCCGGTATGTGCGATCGAAGAGGGCATCGTGAATGGAGGCCAGTGGTTCGGCGTCAGGGGTTAGTTCAAACCGGAGACCCGGCTCGTAGTTGTAGACCGATCCCACTCCGAGCGAGGAGAATTCGCCCCCTACGTAAGACGTGTAGTCGCCGTCGGCTCCGCATGGGCGTATGCCCGTGATCCCGAAGATCTCAGCGAGCGCATCCGCCGGCCAGCCAAGCACCGCATCGCCCAACGCAAGAATCCGCCCGCCCCCGGAGGCGAAACTGATCAGATTCTTCTCCACAGACCCGGCAAGGGGGCCTGCCAAAACCACAACTTGATGCCGGGCAGGGTCCAGATCCCCCGGGGCGACCACTACGAACTCACGATGTGCCTCGAGCATCGCCTTGGCGAGTCCCTGGTCGTCGTCCTCGCTGCTGCTAAGACACAGGGCTAGTCGGGAGTCGGGCCTGGCGCCGTCGACGTACTCCCAAAGTCCTCGAACGGCGCGATACGTATCACCGAGCAGGTTGTAGGTCTGCCGGTCGAGACGACCGCACGGGTGTAATTGATCGCCGAAGGAGCACCGTGCTCCGTTTGCGATCATCGACCGAGCCTCGAACTCAAGAGCTCGCCGCGATTTGTAACCGCCGAACTCTCCCCAGTCGGTGTGGAATCGCCCGCTCATCGCCACCAGATCAAACCCCAGGCTGTGGTAGTAGCGGGCTCTCAGCGGCATCCGGTCGTAGCCGCCCCAGGTGGTCGGCATGTGCTCAAGCTCTTGGTGAGTATTGAGCCGGCTGAGGCCGCTGGAGGCGTCGCGGGCGTGATGGGCGTTGCCGTGCACCACGGTGCTGCCGTTGAAGAACACCAGCCGCCGGGAGCCTTCGATGCGGGCTGCCGACCGCAGCGCTTCGAACGCACGCTGCCAGCGGCGATGGTTGAAGGATTCAATCAGGGCCGGTTGGTGGCGGTCGATGCCCTCCTGCGACATCCGGGCACGGCACCTGGTGCACCAGCAGGGCTTGGTGGCGGTGATGTCGAAGAACAACCCGTCAGGATCGTAGAGCCCGATGACCTCGGCCACCTGCTCGGTCATCTCCTCAAGGTAGACCCCGTCCGGGCACAGATATGTCCAAGAGTTCGCCGGCCGGGGGTGATCAGGCTCGGCGGCGGGATCGAGATTGAGGCTGTGCGGCGCGCCGTTCCGGCCGGTCTCCGCCCAATCGGGATGGTCTACGACATCCAGTTCTGACCATCCGACGGTGTAGTAGATGCCGATTCCCAAACCGGCCTCCCGGCAAGCTTCAACCTGTGAGCCGATGAGGTCGAATCCCAACGCAGGATGCATGCGTCCCACACGAGTGGGGTAATAGGACCATCCGTGATGGCACTTCGCGAACAGATTCACCCAGTCGGCGCCGGCCGCCACCAGCGTGGCCGCGAACTCGGCGGCGTCGAACTCCTCTCCAATGGTGTCTACATGATGAGGTGTGTGGAAATCCAAGTGGACTTGCGCGCGGCCTAGAGCACTGTGCCGAGCCATAGCACCATGCTAACCGGACTGCCCATCCCTGCAGGTCTGTGAAAACTGCTGCTGGCCTACCCCGAGACCGGACGCCGACCTGGGCCTTTTCCGGACCGGGGACGAGACCATCTCAGGGGGTCGGGCAGTCTCGACGGGCGCAGCCTTCCGAGACTGGTTCTCTCCCGCATGTCGTTGAAGACCGCGGGTGTGATTAGGGTTTAGCCCGTTCCTTCAGTCCGATAAAGCACCAATAGAGGAGATTTCAGTGGCCGACACGCCTTGCCCGGCGGAGGACGGATCGAGTCCCGTCCGCCGCACATTCCCGAGCCCACCCCCGATGTGCATCGATGCGGCCAAGTCCTACACCGCGGTGATGGAGACGTCGATGGGGACGTTGACCATTGCGCTTGACGCCATCTCGGCTCCCCGCACGGTGAACAACTTCGTGGTGCTGGCCCGCTACCACTACTACGAGGGTGTGATCTTCCACCGGATCATCGAGGGGTTCGTCTGCCAGGGCGGCGATCCCACCGGCACGGGCCGGGGTGGGCCCGGCTATCGCTTTGCCGACGAGTTGCCCAAACCGGGACGCTACGAAGTCGGCTCGTTGGCCATGGCCAACGCCGGGCCCAACACTAACGGCAGCCAGTTCTTCATTATCAGCGGACCCCACGGCCGCCGACTCCCTCCGCAGTACTCCCTGTTCGGCAAGGTGGTGAAGGGCCTTGACGTGGTGGACGCCATGCAAAGGGTTGCCACCGATCGCAACGACCGGCCGCTGACCGACGTGACCATCAACTCGGTAACCATCACCGAATCGGACTGACCCCTGGCGGTTCAACCGTGGGTCCCCGATAGAGGAAGGACCGCTCTTAGGTCAGCCATCGAAGTTGCAGAGTGTTTGCCCACGATGCACGCTCGACAACAGTCCCGGAGTCCCCTTACAAAACCAGAGCCAACGGGGGGCAACCGGTAGAATTGTTGACCCGGCGTTCAAACCGACCGGGTTAGTTATTCACAGTTGGGACGCCCCACATTTTGGGGCCCCACATTCGGAAAGGGGTTGCGGGTATGTCTGATTTTGTTGACGGTGTGTCGGGCGGTCTTGAGGATGCATGGCAGGATGTGATCACGTTCCTGCCCAAGTTGTTTGGAACGGTCGTGATCCTGGTGGTTGGATGGCTGGTAGCCCGCTTTGTCCACCGGACGGCGTCCCGGGTCCTCAACACCATCGGTCTTGATCGGCTGCTGGACAAGGCTGGTCTCGCCGACCGGATGAAGGCCGCCGGTGTCACCGCCGCCGATTTGGTTGCCCGCGCCGTGTACTGGATGCTGTTGCTGGTAGTCCTGTTGCTGGCCTCCCAGACACTGGAGATCGAACATCTGAGCGAACTGCTCAGTGGGCTTATCTCCTATTTGCCTCTGGTGGTGGTGGCGATCATCATCGTGATCGTTGCCTCGGCGGTGGGAGCCTTCCTGGCCGAGATTTCGACTCCGTGGTCCCGGGATCACAGCATCCGTTGGTTGCCCCCGGTGGCCCGGTGGATGGTGATTGGTTTCGGTGTCATAGCCGCCTTGAACACGCTCAACATCGCCGAGGAAATCGTGAACATCCTGTTCATCGCGGTGGTGGGCACGATTGGCGTCACCATCGCAATCGCATTCGGTATCGGGGGCATCCCCGAGGCACGGGAGTGGTGGAAGCGAATCCTCCCGGACCGAGACTGAGCCCTACACGCTCTCGAAACCAAACCGGCGGCGCTTGCCCGGCAACAAGAGGAGATCTCAGCCTGTTGCCGGGAAGCCTGGGTGAGGTCGGAAGGCATTCTCGATTGTCGAGGCGGTTCAGCCCCGGGTTCCCAACAGGGGAAGGACTCCCTCGGAGGTCGCCGGGCATCGGGAAGAGCGCCACAGAGTCCGCGCCGACCTCGTAGAAACTCTCGATCTTGGTGGCCACCTCCTCGTCAGTACCAGCGTATCGGAGCCACCGACCACGCCGTAGAACCCCGGTCGGGCGATGTGGGCAGGGGTTCTGAGTAGCGTGGCGCTCTGGGGACCCCCACTTGGCAATTCAGGCTGACTTTGCCAGATCGCCCACGGCTTTCATTCTGATCCGTACCCCATTCGAAGGAAGGTAGGCGAGTGGGACCTCCTCGACATCCACCACCTCCACCGTAGCCGGGTCAGCCCCTGCGCCTATCGCCCTGTCCACCGCTTCGGAGCGGGCGACCTCCAAAGCCTCCTCTCGGCGGTTGTCGTCGAGAGAGAAGACCCGGTCTACCTCTCCTCCGACTTGAGCGATCGCCGCCCCGATGGCGTTGGCAACCTCAGAGTGGGCCGGTCGGATCAGCTCTCCTACACCCGGGAGATCCTCCCCCAAGAGGATGGACCCGCCACCCACCACTATCGCCACGGCCAGGTCGGCACTCGTCTTCAGTCGGTCGACAGCCCCCGCTACCTCGTTGCGGATCCGTTCCAGCGCCTGCCTTGCCACACCTCGATCCAGTCGGTCGACAGCGCTTCGATCTCCGATGGACGCCAAACCCCACGCAACTGCGATGTCGGTTGCAGTGAGGTCCGGACCGCCGAAGACCAGCGCTCGTTTGTCGAGCCGATAACCGACACTTTTCGGACCGACGGTTACCCCGTTCCCGTCGTGACAGACCAGTGAACCCCCGCCGATACCCAACGACAGAACGTCGGGCATTCGGAAGTTGGTTCGTACCCCGCCCACGTGAACTACAACCGAAGCCTCCCTGGGAAAGCCATCCGCCAATACCCCCACGTCGGTGGTCGTCCCCCCTACGTCTATCACAACCCCGTCCGCAATGCCGCTCAGGAAAGCAGCGCCTCTCATCGAGTTGGTGGGGCCTGACGCGAACGTGGCAACCGGATAGCGGCGGGCGTAGTCGAGGCCCAGCAACGTCCCGTCGTTCTGTGATATGAACAGGGGAGCGCACACGCCGGCTTGCTCCACCACCTCTTCGAATCCGTCCAACACACGGTTGGCGAGGGGACCCAGCGAAGCATTGAGGATGGTGGCGTTCTCTCTTTCGAGAAGACCCACCCGTCCTATCTCCCTGGACACGGAGACCGTCACCCCGGGAATCTCCTCATCGAAGAGGGTGGCCGCGGCAGTCTCCATTTCGGCGTTGACCGGCGAGAACACCGAGGTCAATGCCACGGAGGTAACACCGGCTTGGCCGATCTCGGCAGCAACGTGTCTTAGTTCGTCGAGGTCGAGGGCGGAAATCTCCCGTCCATCGAACTCGTGACCACCGCGGCAAACGTACGTATGACCACCCAAAGCCCGGCGCAGACGATCCGGCCAGTCGGTCATGGGAGGAACCCCGAGAGTCGCAGGCGCCCCGAGGCGAACAGCAGCGGTGGGAGCCAACTGCCGGCCCTCGACAACTGCATTCGTGAAGTGGGTGGTGCCGATCATCACCGCCCGAATCTCCAATGGATCGACCATGGAAGATGCAAGTATCCGCCGAACCGCGGTACCGATGCCCGATGAGACATCGGGAGTGGTCCGAGTCTTGAACGCGGAGACAACCCGGCTGCCACTCATCAAGACCGCATCCGTGTTAGTGCCTCCGACATCGATGCCGAGGCGCATCCTCAACCTTCCTCACAGCTTCTTCATGGCCAACAACTCCTCCCAATCTATCGGGCGCCGGATCGAGTGGCGGCCGCGGCCTTCCGATACGTGAGGATGCCGACACTCCAACCGGGTCCTCTCTGATGTGAGGGCCGGTCACCGTCCTAGACTGATCGGCTCGGGTGGTGGTTCGCAAGCAGAGCAGATACAGATGTGGGAGATAACCGAGGAGAATCTCACACCCGCGGCGTTGGGAGCGGCCATCCTCGGCACCGGCGGAGGCGGAAACCCCCACCTGGGACGGTTGCGGGCCCGGGCCGAGTTGCGGGCGGGGAAGAAGATCGAGATCATCGACCCCACCGAGATAGCAGACGACGATCTCCTGGTGGGAGTGGGCGGTATGGGTTCTCCGGTGGTTGCATACGAGAAGGTGGCGGGAGGCAGCGAGGAGACCGACGCCGTCCGGGCACTGGAGCGCCACCTGGGCCGGCGGTTCACCGCCATCGCGCCGTTCGAGATGGGCGGCGCCAACTCGATGGTGCCGCTGGTGGTCGGCGCCCGGCTCGGCATACCGGTCGTGGACGGCGACGGCATGGGAAGGGCCTTTCCCGAACTGCAGATGATCACCTACCTCATCTACGGAGGATCGCCGTTCCCTGCCGCTCTGGCCGACGAGCGCGGCAACCGGATCGTGGTGGACCGGATCCTCGACGCCCATTGGTTGGAGAGAATCCTCCGCTCGGTCACCATCGACATGGGCGGTCACGCCGGCCTGGCCACCGCGGTGATGGATGGCGCTCTCTGCCGCCGAGCCATCATTCCCAACACGCTGTCGCTGGCCATCCGGATAGGCAGGGCAGTCCTGGAGGCCCGGAAACGCCACGAGGACCCGGGCGAGGCGGTTGCAAGCGAGGCCGGTGGTCGCCGATACATCCGGGGCAAGGTGGTCGATGTCGAACGGCGCGCCACCCGGGGCTTCGCCAAGGGCCGTTTGGTGATCGACGGGCTGGACGACGACGCGGGACGCCGGGTTGAAATCGACTTCCAGAACGAGAACCTGGTGATCCGCGAGGGCGAACGGGTGCCGGTGACGGTCCCCGACCTCATCACCCTGGTCACCACCGACGAGGGAGAGCCGATCACCACCGAACTGGTCCGATACGGGCTGCGAGCCGATGTCCTGGTGATCCCGTGTCCCGACCTGCTCAAGACACCCGAGGCACTGGAGGTGGTGGGTCCCCGGGCCTTCGGCTATGACATCGACTACCGTCCGCTGGTCACCTGACCCACGTCGCTGTCGGACCCGTGCGGGGGGTTCGGAGCGCGACCCTTCGGGCTTTCGGGCGGGGGGTCAGAGCTGGACGGACTCGTCGACTATTCCGAGTTGCTTGGCCCAGGCCAGCTTGTCGGCCAGCGAGTAGTACTCCACGAACTTTCCGTTCCGGACGCGGGCGAACGACATGCCGTCCACCTGGATCTTCTGGCCGGAGGCGCCGTGTTCGAAGTGGGCGCCCTGCTGGGTTGCGTTGAAGGTCCACTTGGAGGCGACCGTGTCGCCGTCGGCGACGATCATGTTGAACGTGGTCTGTCCGTCCGGGTAGGCGTTTCCCAGGGCGATCAGGAAGTCGGCGTACCCGTCCCGCCCGGGGCTTCGCACCGGGACGTTGCGGACCACCACATCGGGATCCACGTACTTTTCCACCAGTGCCCGCATCCGGCCCTTCCAGGAGTCATCGGGCGGGTAGGGAAAGTCCTGTTCCTGGCCGACCATGAACTCGATGAATATCCGGCGGGTCTCCTCGGTGTCGCCTTCGGGGTTTCCTTCGGGTAGAACAACAGGCATCTTCTTCTCCTCTCAGGGTCTTTTCGTCGGGTCCGTTTCAGAGCTGGATCGACTCGTCGACCAGCCCCAGTTGCTGCAGCCAGTTGAGGCGATCGATCATCGCCCAGTGCTCCACTATCTTGCCGTCTTCGAAGCGTTCGAACATCACTCCCTCCACCCGAACCTGCTTACCCGTAGCCTCGTGCTCGAAGTGGGAGGACATCTGCGTCGCCGTGTAGTGCCAGCGGGCGGCAGCCATGTTGCCGTCCACCATGATGATGTCGTAGTTGGTGTTGGAGTCCGGGTAGGCCTCTCCCAGGCCCATCAGGAATTCCACCCAGCCGTCCCGTCCCGGGCGGCGCACCGGCACGTTGTGGAGGATCACGTCGGGGTGGACCAACTCCTCCACCAGTTCCAGGAGCCTCCCCTTCCACGAGTCGTCGGGAGGGTGGGGGAAGTCCGCTTCCTGTCCCTCCAGCCAGCGCATGAAGAGTCTGCGGGTCTCTTCGGTGTCTCCTTCCGGAGTCCAGTCGGGGAAGCCTGACGGCATGATCTTTCCTTCCTTTTGGATGAGGCGCCTTCACAAGATGGCGCCGCAATCCAAATTAGCGAACCTCCGTCCGGTTAGCCTCCATGACCAACATGTTGGCATACCAGTTCACAACCTGGGAGGAGGACTTCGAGCTCTGCGAGGTCCCCACCCCGGAGCCGGGACCGGGCGAGACCCTGATCCGGGTGGCGGGAGCGGGAGTGTGCCACTCCGATCTGTACCTGTGCGACTGGCCGCGCTCCAGCCTCCCCGGATATGACCTGCCGTTCACCGTCGGGCACGAGATAACCGGATGGGTGGAGGAGACCGGACCCGGAGGATCGAGCCTCGAGGTGGGGACGCCGGTGGCGGTGTACGGCGCCTGGGGTTGCGGGGCCTGTCGCCAGTGCGACATCGAATCGGAGAACTACTGTGAGAACGCCGCCCAGGTGGTGGCCACCGGCCCGGGGAGGCCGGGCCTGGGCCGCGACGGCGGGATAGCGGAGTTCTTTCTGGCGCCGATGTCCCATCATCTGGTTCCCCTCCCCCCCGGCCTGGATCCGGTCGATGCCGCTCCGCTCACCGACGCCGGGCTGACCACCTATCACGCCATCCGACAGAGCCTTGACCGCCTGGGTGAGGGGACGACCGCGGTGGTCATAGGCATCGGAGGGCTCGGCTCTCTGGCGGTGCAGATCCTCCGGGCGCTCTCGGACGCCCGTGTGATCGCGGTGGACATGGCTCCCGCCCGCCTGGAGGTGGCCCGCCGGCACGGCGCCCATCATGCCCTCCTGTCGACGGAGAACCCCTCCGAGGCAATCGGTGAGATAACCGGTGGGGGTGGCGCGGAACTGGTGCTGGACATAGTGGGAATCGAGGAGACGCTCTCCCTGGCCGTCTCGGCCGCGGCGATCCGCGGCCACATCACGGTGGTGGGAATCGGACCCGGTTCCTTTCCCATGGGATACGTGCATGTACCTCGGGGTCTGTCGGCCTCCACCGTGTTCTGGGGCACGGTCCCCGATCTTGCCGAGGTGCTGGCCCTGGCAGGCTCCGGGGCGATCAAGAGCGACGTCGAGGAGTTCTCCATGCCGCAGGCGCCGCTTGCCTACCAGAAGCTCCGCGAGGGGAGTTTGGAGGGCCGCGCCGTGATCGTTCCTCATGTTAAGGTGTAGGAGGCTATGACCTCATCAACCAGACGCTGGGTTCTCGCATCCACCCCGGACGGTGAGCCGAAGGTAACCGATTTCGAACTTGTCGAATCTGAACTTCCCCCCCTGGACGAGGGAGGGATAATGGTGGCCAACACCTACGTCTCGGTTGATCCGGGAGTCCTAGATCGTCTGACCAGGGACAGCTACGCGCCCCGTCTGCAGCCCGGAGAGGTGGTCGACGGTTTCTCGGTGGGAGTGGTCACCGCCTCTCGCAATCCCCGGTTTGCGGTGGGAGACCGGGTCAGTTGCGCCAACGGGTGGAGGGAGAGCTACGTCTCCTCGGGTCGGGGGGTGTTGCGCCTGGATCCGGGGGTCTTCAGCCCTCCCATCTCCGAGCGCTCCGCCATCGGAGCCTTGGGGGTCTCCGGCCTGACGGCATACTTCGGCGTGACCCAGGTGGGGCAGGCCAAGGCGGGTGAGACGGTCCTGGTGTCCTCGGCGGCCGGCGCGGTGGGAAGCACCGCCGTCCAGGTGGCCCGCAACCTGGAATGCCGGGTGGTGGGCATCGCCGGATCGGAGAGCAAGTGTCGACTGATCACCGACCAACTGGGCGCCGATGCCTGCATCGATTACCGAACCGAATCGGACTTGGCCTCCGCCATCGCCCGCTCCTGTCCCGGAGGGGTTGACGTCTTCTTCGACAACGTCGGCGGGCAGACCCTGGACGCCGCCCTGGTCAACATGAGCATCGCAGGTCGGGTGGCGATCTCGGGACAGATCAGCGAATACTCCCGCACGGCCCCGCGGGGTATCCGGGGAGTCGGCGAGATGATCAACCGGAGGATCACGATGACCGGGTTCGTCGTGTGGGACTTTCTCCCTCGCTTCCGCCAGGCCATGGCCCAGATGAGAGAGTGGATGGTGGAGGACCGCCTTGTGTTCCGAGAGGAGATCATCGACGGGTTCGAGAACGCACCGGCCGCCTTCGTCGGGCTCTTTGCGGGCGAGAACCGCGGGAGGAGGCTCGTCCGTTTGCAGCCTGATGACTGAAGCCGAGCCGGTACTTCTATCCCGACAGGAGGGGAAGGTGCTGTGGCTGACGCTCAACCGTCCCCGATATCGCAACGCCCTCAACGTCGCCCTCATCTCCGCTCTGGACGAGGCCCTGGCACGGGCCGCCTCCGACGACGGGATCGGGGCGGTGGTGATCGGCGGTGCGGGACCCCACTTCTGCTCGGGCCATGACCTGGGCAGCCCGGGACGGGACTTGGAGAAGCCTTTCCCCAGAGTGGCCACCACCTGGTATGACCACTCCGACAAGGAGGGGGCGGAGACCATCCTGGTCAGAGAGGACGAGGCGTATCTCTCCATCCCCCTCAGGTGGCGGGAGCTTCCCAAGCCGCTGATCGCCATGGTGCACGGAGCCTGCGTGGCGGGGGGACTCTCCCTGATCTGGCCGGCCGATCTGATCGTTGCGTCAGAGGACGCCTACTTCGCAGATCCGGTGGTGAGGATGGGCATCCCCGGCATCGAGTATTTCGCTCACCAGTACGTGATGTCCACCCGCATCGCCCGGGAGTTCCTGCTCCTGGGAGACCGGATGTCCGCCGCCCGCGCCTACGAGGTCGGAATGGTCAACCGCGTGGTCCCCCGCGACTGGTTGAGAGAGACCACCGCCCGGCTCGCCGAGCGTTGCGCGGCCCGGCCGCGGTTCGGAGTAGCCCTCGCTAAGCGCGCCCTGAACGCGGTGGAGGACCGCATGGGCCTCCGGGACGGAATGTCAACCGCCTTCGGGCTGCATCAGGTGGCGCACGCCCACAGCGCCCTCACCTCCGACGACCACGTGGGCGGCCAGAACCCCCGCTCCATCGCCCGGGATCTGGCGTCGGAATAGAACCGCGGGAGAGGCGACACTTTGCGAATCGGCCGGAAAAATCCTACCAAAACCCCACCCAACCATTATCGTAGGATTTTAGACTCAAAAATCCTACAAACCAAACATCTGTCGGTATCCTTAGGATTTTATTCCCAAAAATCCTACAAGCCGAACATCTGTCGATATTCTTAGGATTTTCACTTCACAAATCCTAAAGAAGGTAACTCGTGAGCCAAACCTTTACGTTTCTTCCCCAGCCGCGGCGTAAAGAAGAGGTCGAACGCGTCTTACAGGCTTTGAGCAGGGGAAAAACTCCCGTGGGTGAACTCGAGTCACAGGCTGTGGACATCAAGGAGGAAGCAGATCGACGACACAAGAAGGACGGGTCGATCCAACCCGGGTCGAAAAAGAACGAACAAGCAGCCCGGCAACTCGCCAAAGCCGCGGCCTGCATGGCCAACACACATGGGGGTGGGACGCTCATCGTCGGCGTGGACGACAAGACAGGTCGAATCATCGGAGCGGACACCGACCCGCAGTGGCTGAGGAGCAGGATCTACGACCTAACCGACGGCAAACTGACCGTGGACATCCAGACCGTCAAGATCAATGGAAACCTGCTGTTGGTCATAGATGCTCCTCAAGCCGTCGAGCCGGTGCCCTTCAGAGGGAAATACCAGCACCGGGTGGATGCCAGGTGCGTATCCGCCACCTCGACCCAGCTATTGGGCGGGCTGTTCGCAGACTTGGCGGCTGATCCCTCCCATCAACCGTCTCGCACACCGATCAGCGCAGTGGCCCGAACCGCGGAGCTTACGCTCCGCAATCAGCTTGCGAGCCATGACCCCGACAAGGCCGGGCTGGCTCTGGGCGACCTTCTGGGTCGCCTCGGGCTTGTCTCGGGAAACGGAGAGCACCTCAATATGGCAGGAGAGATGCTCTTGTCCACACTGGACCAACCGGCTATCGACTATTCGCATCGGCATGTTCCAGGTGGGCCTTCCACCGTGCGGGTTGCGGAAGGGGGCCGCTCGTTGCTAGAAGAAGTTCTCCACATAGAAGCCGTGGCCAACAGCCAGAACCCCCTGACCGAAATCACCACCGGGCTTCAAGTCCACAAGGTTCGGGCGGTCCCTGCACGCTCACTGCGAGAGAGCATCCTGAATGCGGTTTGCCATCGGGATTGGAGCATTCGCCGTCCGACAGTGGTGGAACACATCGGAAACCATTTCCGGGTCACCTCCCCCGGTGGTCTGATCGGAGGCGTCACCAAGGACAACATCATCACCCATGCTTCCGCGCCGCGATACCGGACCCTTGCAACAGCAATGCGCAAGATCGGGCTCGTGGAACAAGAAGGAGTCGGCGTGGACTTGATGTTCGCAGAGATGATCCGTATAGGCAGCAGCCCACCGCTGATCGAGACCCTGCCCGACCCGGCTGTCCGGATCATCCTTTTCGGAAGACAGGTAGACGAGAGGTGGTACAGGTTCTTCGTCAACCTTGTTCCTCGAGGTGGGGTGGACGATGTGGATGCCGCTTTACTCGTTTGGTGGGCATCCCGAAAGTCTTTGTATCTCACAGTGCGATCATGTGCCGACCTCCTGCAACGTTCCTATGGCGATGCCGAGGAGTCTTTGCGCAGAGCGGCTAACTACCAAATCGTTTTTCAACCGGCAGACACCGGCGGCCGCTTGGGGAGGGCCACTTCGCCCGCTGTAAAGGCTGCTCTTCTCACTCCTGTCGAGGTCCCTGCGGATACACCTCCGGCTTGGAAGCTGAGTTCGCAGGCCAGGGATGCGCTCGGGGTCGGCCAGGTCCGCGAGTGGACCGAATCGGCACTGGCCTGGGCGCGGGAACAGGGCCGGATCTCTTCGAGCGAATACCGCGAGATGACCGGAGTTTCCCAGGCTACGGCGACAAAACGCCTCAAGGAACTTGCCGAACAAGGTCGACTGGTTCCCTCCTCCGAATCCGGCCGAGGACGAGGGTTCCACTACCTGCCCGCCTGACCTGCGGTCCCCGGCTCAGCCCCAGATGTCGCCGATGGTGTAGCCCTCGGGGAACGGGTCGGTTGGGTCCAGCAGGTATTGGGCCTTGCCGGTGATCCAGGCGGTGCCGGTGATGGTGGGAATCACGGCGGGGACTCCCCCAACGGTTGTCTCTCCGATCAGACGTCCTGTGAAAACGGTGCCCAGCGGGCCGTAGTGGCGGAAGGTCTCTCCGATCGCCAGTTCCCCGCGAGCATGGAGGACGGCCATGCGCGCCGAGGTCCCGGTGCCGCAGGGAGAACGGTCCAGGGCTCCCGTCCATGTCTCCGGTCGGTTCCAGTCGAGGTCGCCGGTGGCCAGGGTGACCGCACCCTTGGCCTCTCCCGCATCCCTGTCGAAGGGCTCGGTGAGCATGCTGATGCTGACCTGGCGGATCTCGGGGTTCTCGGGATGCACCGCGTCCAGTTGCTCCCGGGCCGCCTGCTTGACCATGGCTCCCAGGCGGGCCAGGGCCCGGCCGTTCTCGGGGCGGATGGAGACACCGAGGGGCCGGGCATCGGCGATGGCGAAGATCATCCCTCCCCAAGCGACGTCCACCTGCACTTCTCCCAGGGTGGGAATCTCCACCGTGGCGCCCAGGTGAACCGGGAAGGCGGGAACGTTCTCAAGAGTCACGGCGGTGACCTTGCCGCCCTCCACCCGCGCCTCGACCGACAACAGTCCGGCCGGCGTCTCGAGAGTCAGTTCGGTGACAGGTTCCCGAGAGGGGACCATTCCCGTTTCGATCAGGGCGGTTACGGTGCAGATCGTGTTGTGCCCGGACATGGGCGGGTATTCGGTCTGTTCCATTATCACGAATCCGGCGTCGGCTTCGGGGACCGTGGGCGGAAGCACCAGGTTGCAGTTGGCGGCCGGGTAGCCGCGGGGCTCGCGCAGCATCAGCTTTCGCAGTCCGTCCGAATGCCGCTCCAGGTACTGCATCTTGGCAAACATCGAGTCGCCCGGCACGTCCGGCACCCCGCCGACTATCACCCGGGCGTGTTCACCTGCGGCGTGCAGGTCCACCGCTTCGATCTCTCGCTCAACTCTCATGCCCTGGGGTTTCTCTCGTCGGGGGTCGCCGGAGTCCTCTTCGGACATCGGGCCGGTCCCTCTCTTATGGGACCCAGCCCATCATACGAGAAGGGGAAGCCCCCGCACCTCCCCTGGTACGCTCCCATCCACATGGCTTCGGCGAACACCCAGAGAGGCAAGGTCCAGACGGTGCTTGGGACCGTCTCGCCCGACCTGCTGGGCATAACCCTCCCCCACGAGCATGTCCTGATCGACATGACCATGGGACAGTCCTCGGCCATGGCTCTTGTGAACTCCGGGGAGTCGGCCAAGAAGGCAGCCGAGATCCCCGAGGCGGGGTGGGAGAGGGGACAGGACGGACCGGGAGTGGCGGCAACCTGGACCGCCAAGTGGGGACAGCAGATCACCCTGGAGAACCGAGGCGACATCGCCCGTCATTGGTTCTACTACGGGGACTACCGGATCACCGACATCGACGACGTCATCTACGAAGCCAACCTCTTCAAACGCCACGGGGGAACATGCCTGGTGGACCAGACCCCCCGGGGACTGGCCCGCGACCCCCGCGGACTGGCGCAGATCGCCCGGGCCACCGGGGTGCACATCGTGATGGGGACCGGCTTCTACGCCTATGAGTTCCACCCCTCCAACATGTCGGAGATGGATGTCTCCCGCGTCCAGGAGTTGATCACCGGCGACATCGTCACGGGCGTGGCGGGAGGCATCAAGGCGGGGATCATCGGAGAGGTGGGATTGACCTGGCCGCTGCACCCCAACGAGGAAAAGGTGCTCCGCGCCTCGATCCGGTCCCAGAAGGAGACCGGAGCGCCCCTGTCCATCCATCCCGGTTTCAGCGCCGACTCCATCTGGGACACCGTCCGGATCGTGGAAGAGGAGGGAGGCGACCTCTCCCGGACCGTCATCTGCCACCTCGAACACCGGCTTCCGTCGCGGCCCGCCCCCCACTCCTTCGACCCGGCACCGTTCCTGGAGTTGGCCACCACCGGCGTGAACCTCTCCATCGACTGCTTCGGCTGGGAGCAGTCCTATCGCCAGCGAGGCCCGGTGGACATGGCCAACGACGCAATCCGGCTCAATTACCTGATGGCGGTGGCCGAGGCCGGCCACCGCGACCAGTTGTTGATCTCGAGCGATCTCGCCCTCCAGCACTGGCAGCGCAAGTACGGCGGACACGGGTGGTTACACATCCCCGAAACCGTCCAGCAACTGATGCGCTACAAGGGATTCGACCAGGACCTCATCGACCAGATCCTCATCGAGAATCCCAGACGGCTGCTGACCTTCGCCTAGCATTCGTGGCTCCGACCGGGAACAGCTTGGCGTGAAGGCCGGGAGCATCAAGGGGCGGCCCCAGGTTGTGGGGGACACCACTGTCAGTACTTCACGGCAAAGGGCCTGCATTCAGGGTGATACCCCACAGAAACCAGGGGGATCCCCCATAGGCAGGCCCTCTCGGACGCCCCATAGTTAACGCATGAGCAACAGAACGACATCACTTGGACAGATGGACCCCCGTGAGTAACGGACCGACCGGTCCGCGACACGCAGGCTCGCCGATCATCGAAACGCGGGACCTCCACAAACATTTCGGGCAGGTGAGAGCTCTGGCCGGGGTCGATCTCAAAGTCCCACCCGGCATAACCGGACTGGTGGGAGCCAACGGGGCGGGCAAGACCACTCTGATCAGATTGTTGCTGGGGTTGGCGGCCCCGACTTCGGGAGACGTGGCGGTGTTCGGAACACCGGTTTCCAGGGATGCAGCCGGACTGCGAGCCAAGATCGGCTACATGCCGGAGGGGAGTTGCCTCCCCCGTGACCAGACTGCCGCCGACTTCGTGGCGTACGCCGCCGAACTGGCCGGCATCCCATCGGCCGAGGCCCGCCGGCGCGCCTCGGAAACCCTGTTCCTGGTGGGACTGCACGAGGAGCGATTCCGCTATCTCGGGGACTTCTCCACCGGCATGCAGCAACGCGTGAAACTGGCCCAGAGCATCGTGCACGACCCCGGTTTGGTGCTCCTCGACGAACCCGCCTCCGGCCTCGACCCCGCAGGGCGCGACCAGATGCTGGAGGTGATCGATCGTTTCCGCGGGTTTGGCATGAACGTTCTCTTCTCATCCCACCTCCTGGACGACATCGAGCAAACCTGCGACTGGGTGGTGATGCTGGACGGCGGCCGGTTGCTCCGCTCGGCGCCTCTCGATCCTCCCGACGACGGCACCGCCGTCTCGGTGGAGGTGTTCGGTGATCCCTTGCCGC
Organism: Acidimicrobiia bacterium; assembly: GCA_965204615.1. GTDB lineage: Bacteria > Actinomycetota > Acidimicrobiia > Spongiisociales > ZC4RG35 > Bin76. Next base: position 1,423,856 of record OZ242000.1, read on the forward strand.
TGGTGGCCGCTCTCGCCGAAAGAGGCGTCGAAGCCACCTACGCCGGTCGGGTCGTGACTGCCGTGAGCGACTCCGATGACGTATTCATCGCAGTCCGCGATGCGTTGGCTGCTTCCGGCTCATCGCTCCGGGCGATGGGAACCGATCTGAGAAGTCTGGAGGACGTGTTCATGGCGGCCACCAAAGAGTCGAACGGCTGATTCTCCGATGAGCAGTCAGGACCCGGCGATCATCCTGGACCGCGGCTACCGCAGTTACCACGGGCCCCGCACGGGGCGGCGCGGCGCCATGGCGGCGGTTGTCAAGGAGGGATACCGGCGAGTACTCGGCCTGCGGCGAAAAGCAAAACGCAAGTTGTTCCCGTGGACGCTCATCGCCCTGGCGCTGGGATCGGCGGTGGTCCTGGTGGCGATAGAGTGGGTCTCATCCAGCCTGCCCGTATCGCTGGACACATCCGGTCTGTTCCCGCGCTATGCCGGGTACTTCGACTTCATATCGAACGTCGCCCTGCTCTTCGCCGCCTTCACCGGTCCCCAGCTGCTGGTCCCCGATCGGACCCAGGGAGTACTGAACGTCTACTTCTCGAGACCTCTGGGCGTGCGCGACTACCTGGTGGCCAAGGGGGCAACCTTCGCCGCGGTCATCCTGAGCTTCTGGCTGGTTCCACAGCTTCTTCTCCACCTGGGATACGCCGCCCTGTCGCCGGCCGGCTTTCTCTCCTACCTGGGAGGAACCACCGACATTCTGTGGAAAGTCCCCGCAGCCGCCCTCGTCTACTTCACGATGCATGCCTCGCTCGCTTTTCTGGCTGCCTCGTTCGCCAAGCGGGTAGGCAACGCCGCGGCGGCTTTTGTCGCCGTTCTGTTGGGCCTCAACCTTGTCGCCCTCCTCTTCCAGGAAGCCGGCTCGGCGCCCGGCACAAAGTGGACCTCTCTGCTGGCGCTGGAACAGCACCCTCGGCACGTCCGTGACTGGATCTTCGACCTGGAATCATCCGCCGCCATCCCCGCACAGGCAGGCTTCGGCCCCGAAGCCTCGCTCATGGTGGTGATCGGACTGGCCGTCATCAGCGTGCTCCTGGTGGGCTGGCGATACCGGAGGTTGACGTGACCGGCGCGCCTCACGCCACGGACGCCCGTGACGCTTCCGACGCCACGGTGGTCGCCGCCAACCTGTCGAAGTGGTTCGGCCAGAAAGTGGCGGTCTCAGAGGTGAACTGCTCCTTCGGACCGGGCGTAACAGGGCTGCTGGGGCCTAACGGTGCGGGCAAGACCACGCTGTTGAGGGTGCTGGCCGGTCTGCTGTCGCCCTCCGCGGGCAAAGCGGCCATTCTGGGCCGCGACCCGAAGAGACATCCCAGCGTCTACCGACACGTGGGCTTCGTGCCTGAAGACGAGGCGGTCTACAACCACATGAGCGCCCGCCGCTTCGTCGAATGGAGCGCGGCGCTCTCCAAGGTGGAGGATGCGAGGTTCGCTGCCCGGCGGGCGCTGGACACGGTCCATCTCGCGGAAGACGCCGACCGCTCCCTTGCGGGGTTCTCCAAGGGTATGCGCCAGCGGGCCAAGATCGCTGCCGCCCTGGTCCACAATCCGCAGATCCTGATACTCGACGAGCCCCTCAACGGAACCGACCCGGTCCAGCGCGCCCGCCTGATCGAACTGTTCGTGCAACTGGGTAGCGAGGGCAGAACCATCATCGTCTCCTCCCACGTGCTGGCCGAGGTCGATCGCATGGCTACCAGGGTGGTGGCCATGGTCAACGGCCGCCTGGCGGCGGCGGGGTCCGTAGCCGCCCTTCGCGACGCCATGTCCGACACCCCACGCCTGATCCGGATCGACACGGACCGGCCCCGGCGACTGGCTCGACGGCTCCTGGCCGGGAATTGGGTGGAATCGGTGCGGGTCGATGCCGCCGGGATCGAGATCAGGACCAGCGACGCAGGCGCACTGGGGCATGACATCGCAGTCGCCGCCCGCGACACCGATTCGGTGGTGATGGCCGTGTCCGCCGAGGACGACTCCCTCGAAAGCGTCTTCCGGTACCTGGTGGAGCAGCGGTGAGGGCTTTCTTGTTGATCACGCGGTCGGTGACGGGCCGACTGCTCGGCCTGCGTCGGTCGATCGGGCTCTTCGTTCTGACCGGTTCCATCGCTCCGATAGTCCTGGTGCTGGCCCCCGGGCGCTCCGACGAGCGGGTGGCCACCTTCTACAACGACATCACCGTAGGACTCGGGTTGTCGATTCTGTTCCCGGTCGCCGCCCTGGTCGTGTCGACCGCCGCGCTGGGGGAAGAGCGAAAGTCGCACACCCTTCCGTTCCTGCTTTTGAAACCGGCGTCCCGATGGGTGATCGCCCTGGGAGTCATCACAGCCGCCACGCTGGCTACCTTCGTGATACTGGAGGCCGGGGTGATCGCGTCCTGGATAGCGGCTGCCGTCGTCACCGGAGACTGGTCGATCGGGGTTTCCACGACCGTGGCGGCGGCAGTGCAGAGTGTGGCGTCGGCCGCCCTGTTCGTTCCCCTGGGCCTGGTGGTCGGCCGGGCCGCCCTGGTGGGGCTCGGCTACCTGCTGATCTGGGAAGTGACCCTCGGCAACGTGATCGAAGGGATCCAAGCCTCGTCGATCTATCGAATCGTGGTCTCTGCCTGGGCGGACCTGGCCGCCATGACACCCGACAATCTGGAAACCGTCACCGAGGTGCTGGGTCGAGTGGAGGTCGGCGTGGGAGGTGCGGTCGCCAAGGCCACCGCACTGGCGATCATCTCGATCACCCTCACCGGGTTGCTGCTCAAGCACAGGGACCTGGTCGCCGAATAGCTCTCCGGTACGTTCCCACGGACCGGCGCCAATCCCCAAACCCACGCCCGGTGGGATCACACGAGGAACCACATCGCCATCTCAGGACCGGATCCGGCGCCTGTCGTCGTCGGCGACACCTCCCCCCTCTCTACACTGTTGAGCCATGCCAACCCGCTCCGGCGCCATCCAGACCGTCCTGGGGTCTGTCCCCCCCGAGCAAGTGGGCATCACCCTCCCCCACGAGCATGTGCTGATCGACATGACCATGGGAGCGTCCTCGGCAACCGCCCTGCTGGGTTCGACCGAGTCGGTGGAGAGAGCGTCGGCCCAACCCGAGGCCGGCTTGGAGCCGGGACAGAACGGACCGGGCGTGGCTGCTTCATTCACCGCCAAATGGGGCCGGCCGGTGACCCTGGAGACCCGGGGGGACATCGAGCGCTACTGGTTCTTCTACGGCAACTACCGGCTGACCGACATCGACGACGTCATCTACGAGGCCAACCTCTTCAAGCGCCACGGGGGGTCATGCCTGGTGGACCAGACGCCCCGCGGACTGGCCCGCGACCCCCGGGGACTGGTGCAGATCGCCCGGGCCACGGGCGTGCACATCGTGATGGGCACCGGGTTCTACTCCCGGCATCATCATCCGTCCAACATGTCGGAGTTGAGCCTCGGCCGCCTCCAGGAACTGATCACAGGCGACATCGTCGACGGGGTGGCGGGAGGCATCAAGGCGGGGATCATCGGAGAGGTCGGACTGTCCTGGCCGCTCCATCCCAACGAGGAGAAGTCCTTTCGGGCTTCCATTCGCTCTCAGAACGAGACCGGGTGCGGTCTCTCGATCCATCCCGGCTACAGCCCCGACTCTGTGTGGGACGCCATCAGGATCGTCGAGGAGGAGGGAGGCGACCTCACCCGGATCGCCTTCTCCCACGTCGAGCACCGGCTTCCCTCCCGGCCCGCTCCCCACTCCTTCGACCCCAAGCCCTTCCTGGACCTGGCCGCCACGGGAGCGTCCCTCCTGCTCGACGGCTTCGGAAGGGAGGCCTCCCACCGCCAGCGCGGACCGATCGACGACCCCAACGACGCGGTGAGGCTCAACTACCTCATGACTCTGGCCGAAGCCGGTTACGAGAACCAGCTCCTGATCTCCCATGACCTGGCCCTCCAGCACTGGTACCGGCGCTACGGGGGATTCGGCTGGCAGCACATCCCCGATACCGTCCAGCAACTGATGCGCTACAAGGGGTTCGACCAGGACCTGATCGACCGGATCCTCATCGAAAACCCCCGGCGCCTGCTCACATTCGCCTAGACCCCCTACCCCCGGAGGTACACGATGTCCAGTACAGAAGAGACCCGAGCGGTCGTCGAGCGTTTCATCATCGAGGGAGAGAAGGACTTTCCCGTGACCGGCGCCAACCTGGAGGTCTTCAAAACCAACCTCCGGGCATTGTTCGAAGAACTGGTCCACCCCGACATCGTGCTGCACGGCGTTCCCGGGGTCCCGCAGGGAAGAGATCTCTGGTACGACTTCTACGAGAAGCTCGGGATCGCCTTCCCCGACTCGGCGACCACCCTGAACGTCATGGTGGTGGAGAACGACAAGGCGGCGGTCGACTGGACCTGGGAGGCCACCCACTCGGCGCCGCTGATGGGAATCCCTCCCACCGGCATCAAGCTGGCGGTCCGCGGGATGACCATCGAGAGAGTGGAGAACGGACAGATCGTCGAGCACTGGGCCGTGATCGACCAGCTGAGTTGGCTCCAGCAACTGGGCGTCATCGCCGCGGACCTCTCCGTCAACTGAAAGAAGGGAGCAATGGCCATGTCAGATCCGCAGACCGAGGAGACCCGACGGATTGTCAAGCGTTTCACGCTGGACTGCGAGAAGGACTTCCCGCTGACCGACCCGTCCGACGAGACCTGGAAGGACCGCCTGTGGGAGTTGTTCGAGGAGTTGGTGCACCCCGACATCATCCTGCACGGCATCCCGGGACTGACCCGGGGATCACGACCGTGGTATGACCGGTTCGTCTCGGTCGGACAGAACTTCCCGGACGGTCTCACCACCATCGATGTGCTCACCTCCGAGGGCGACAAGGCGACCATGGTGTGGACATGGGAGGGCACCCATGTCACAGAGATCATGGGGGCTCCTCCCACCGGGAAGAAGATCCGGGTGCAGGCCGTCATGGTGCAGCGCGTGGAGAACGGCAGGATCGTGGAGCACTGGGTGGGATTCGACTCAATGCGCTGGCTGGAGCAGTTGGGGCTGGTCGGGGAGGATCTCTCCGCCATCGGAACCGGTCATGCGGTTTCCCAGCCCTCCCGGTGACCCCCGGATTTTCTTCGCCTAATATTTGGCGAAGCAACGAACAACTACCGAAAAGAGCAACACGGTTCGCCAAGTATTGAGCCGGCCGGCTCAGAAAGGAAGACAATGAGAAAGACCACTTTGAGGATATTGGCGGTGCTGGCCGCCTTGGCCCTCGTGGCTTCGGCCTGCGGCGCGGAGGACACCTCCGAGGCTGACGCGGCGGCCGCAGAGGCAGCGGCAGCGGCCGCCCAGGCGGAGGCCGACGCCGCGGCAGCGGCCCAGGCAACAGCCGAGGCCGAGGCAGCCGCCGCCCAGGCAGCCGCCGATGAAGCCCAGGCGATGGCGGCCGCAGCCGAGGCAGAGGCCGAAGCGGCCCTGGCCGCGGCCCAGGCCGAGTTGGAAGAGATGATGGAAGCCGCCGCGGCGGGCGACGAGGAAGCCCAGGCAGCGCTGGCCGAAGCCGAGGCAGCGGCCGAAGCAGCAGCCATGGCGCTGGAGGAGGCCGAAATGGCCGCCGAAGAGGCAGCCAAGGCCGCCGAGCAAGCCGCAATGGATGCCGAAGCGACCATCGCCGCCGCCGAAGCGGCCGCTCGGACCAACCTGGCCCAGGAAGGCCACCCGTGCATTCCCCCATCCACGGCGGACCAGACCGCCCGGGGCACGGTTGTCTACGCCTTCGGGAGCATCGGCGACCAGAACTGGCTCGGCCCAACCGCGCCCTTCCAGAGCCAGGCCACAGTGATGCCCATGTACGAGTACCTGTTGTGCCGCGACTACCAGACCGGCGACGTGGTGCAGGGCACCGGCCAGTTGGCCGAGACCTGGTTCAACAACCTGGACTTCACCCAGTTCACCTTCAATCTGCGCAAGGGAATCCAGTTCCACGACGGCTGGGGCGAGTTGACATCGGCCGACGTGAAGTTCAGCTTCGAGTTGGGCGCGGTGGAGGACAGCAACAACCCCAACCGGCCGGACTGGCTGAGGATCGAGAGCATCGAAACACCCGATGACTACACGGTGGTCCTCAACCTGACCGAGCCCAATGTGAATATGCCCAACCTCCTCAACGAGGTGATTCCCGCCATGCCCATCGTCTCCAAGAAATACGTGGAGACAGTGGGAAGAGAGGAAGCCAGTTTCCGCCCGATCGGCACCGGGCCCTTCGAGTTCCACAGTCACGAACTGGACGTCTCGGTGGCCTTCGAGGCGGTGGACAACCACTGGCGGGTGACTCCCGGAATCGAGATCTTCGAGTTCCGGGTGGTCAGGGAAGAGAGCACCCGGCAGGCGATGGTCGACGCGGGCGAGGCCCAGATGGGGCCCACGACCTTCGACGACATCCCCCGCCTGGAGGCAGATCCCAACCTGAAGGTGGTATCCCTCTCCGGCGTGCGGTTCCCGTCGGTGTATCTGCCCGGTGAGTACCTGGAACCCCAGTACGACCCGGAGAACACTCCGCCATGGGCAACCGACAACGAGGAGAACAACATCAAGGTCCGCAAGGCCCTGTCATTGGCCATCGACCGCCAGGAAATCATCGACTTCCTGTTCGGCGGTCGAGGCAGCACCGAAGGCGCCTGCGTGCAGTCCTTCTGGCCGGTGGCACCCGGGTTCAACGACGACTGCGAAGTCGACTCCTACGATCCGGACGCCGCCAAGGCGCTTCTGGCCGAGGCCGGATACCCCGATCCCTCCCAGATGGTGATCCCCATCGACCTGGCCGAACACCCGCAGCTCACCTACACCGACGAGGTGATGCTGGCGGTCGCCCAGCAGTGGCAAGCCGCCCTGGGTGTCCAGATCGAGACCGCCAAGACCGATTATCGGACCTATCAGGCACTGTCGGGCAACGAAGGGGCATACGCGGCGTTCGTGTACTCCGCTCCCTTCTTCGACAGCCCCTGCACGTTGCTGGGTTACTACACCCGCACCGGCGACTTCTTCAGTTACACCGGAGAGTCGGAGGAGCTCAACGACCTGATGAACGACTGCGTGGCGCAGGTGTTCCCCGATGACGTGGAGGCAGCATCAGGCAAGGTGTTCGACTACATATACGACCGGATGCTCGGTATCCCGATCGGCTATGTGGACTCGGTGCTGGCCTTCTCCTCCAACCTCGATTGGATCGGCCTGCCCGCACCCTGGAACCCCTACATGACCCGCTTCGAGTACCTCCGCTACACCAGCTGAGATACCTCAAAGCACGTACCGAAGAGGGACCGGGTCTTCCCGGTCCCTCTTCTCTTTAACGGCTATTCCGAACCGGGCACCGGGGGGTTGCGGAGATCCACCAGGTCCCCGATGTGTCGTCCCACCTGCTGGGGAGATCCGGGCGAGGTGAACACGTAGAAGCGGTCGTCCGAAACGGCCTCCAGCACCATCCCCGCCACTTCGGCGGGAGTATTGCCAAGCTCCAATCCGGTGCGCAGCTGCGCCTGGAGCCGCTCGGCCTCCCGCGATGAGGGTCTGCCGGGTTCGGGCCCCTTCGGCGGCGGCGGTCGGAGCCGCTCGGTGTCCCAGATGCGGGTGTCCACCGCCGCCGGGCACAGGAGCGAGACTCCGATCGGTGCTCCGGCGGTGCGAAGTTCGGCATAGAGGGTGTGGCTGATGGCCACCACCGCGTGCTTGGAGGCGGCATAGGCGCCCAGCCGCCAGCGGGTCATCTCCCGCCCGGCGATCAGCCCGGCCATGGAGGCGGTGTTGACGACATGGCCAGCCCGGCCGCTCTCCAGCATCCGGGGCACGAAGGAACGGACCCCGTTGATCACCCCCCACAGATTGACTCCCAGCACCCACTCCCATTCGGGGACGTCCACTTCCCAGATGGTCCCCATCGGACCCACCCCGGCGTTGTTGCACAGAACCCCCACCTCACCGAATTCCCGAAAGACCAGGTCGGCCAGTTCCTCCACCGAAGAGGGATCCGAAACGTCGGTGGGGACCACCCGGGCCGGAGAGGGGAACCGGGGATCGGAAACCAGCTCATCCAGCGCGCCGGCGTCCACGTCGGCGGCCACCACCCTCATCCCCTCGGTGGAGAATCGTCGAGCCATAGCCCTCCCGATCCCCGAAGCTGCTCCCGTGATGACCGCGGTCCGGCCCGCCAAACTCAACATGCCTTTGCGAAAACTACCCTGAACCACCAAGAATTCCTTGCATGAAGGGCGAGCGGACAATTAGACGACTAACTTGAAATCAAGTACCTTAATTTCTTCAAGGAAGAAAACCCGAAAACCCACCAAAGGAGCAATGATCCGATGAGTAAGACACGTTTGTGGGCCGTGGCGCTCCTGTTGGCCATGGTGGCCGCCGCTTGCGGAAGCGACGACACCACCGAGGCCGACGACGCGGCAGCAGAGGCAGCTCAGGCGGCAGCCGCCGCGGCTGAAGCCCAAGCGGCCGAGGCGGCAGCGGAAGCGGCCGCAGCCGCAGAACAGGCCGCCGCAGCGGAAGCCGACGCAGCCGCTGCCCAGGCCGCCCTGACCGAAGCCCAGACCGACTTGCAGGCCACCATGGATGCCGCTGCCGAGGGCGACGAGGCCGCGCAGGCGGCAATGGCCGAGGTGGAAGCCGCGCTGGCCGAAGCAGAAGCCGCGGCAGCCGCGGCGGAACAGGCCCTGGCGGATGCCCAGGCCGAAGTGGTTGCGGCCGCTCCCGAGATGGTCCAGGACCGGATAGTGGTGCTGCTGCCCGCCCTGCGAGGTGAGGACTGGCTGTGCCCCAACTGCAGCCTGGGAGCCCTCCTGAACCTCCAGCCTCTCTACGAGCCCCTGATCTACCACGACTTCGTCACCGGCGAGATCGTGGAAGGCGAAGGCCGGTTGGCCAAGTCCTGGTCGGTGAATGACAACTTCACCGAGTTCGTCTTCGAAATCCACGAGGGCGTCCAATTCCACCAGGGATGGGGAGAGTTGACCACCGACGACATCGTCTTCAGCCATGAGCTCGCCATCCGCGAGGGCACCAACAGCCCGGCGGCTGCGGTCCTGGCCAGGGTGGCTGTGGAAGTCGTCGATGACTACAACTTCAAGCTGGTCTCGGTGAATGGCGAGCCGGCGCCTGAAGTCCTGCCCGCCCTGAGCGAGATGGCCCTGAGCTTCCCGATCACCTCCCGCAAGTACATCGATGAAGTGGGAGAAGAGGAAGCCGCACTGCACCCGATCGGCGCCGGTCCCTACCAGTTCAAGAGCCATGAGCCGGGAGTGGAAGTGGTGTTCGAGGCATTCGACGATCACTACGCCCGGCCGCCGTCCATCCGTGAGGTGGTGCGGAAGGCCGTTCCCGAGTTCGGAACCCGTCTTGCCATGCTGGCAGTCGGAGATGCCGACCTGATGACCCTCAGCGCCGAGCAGATTCCCACTGCCCAGGCGGCGAATCTCGGGATACAGTCCCTCCCCAACCAGAGCATGCCCACCATCTATTTGACCGGTAACTACGTGACCCCGGCGGGAGCGGCGGCGGAGAATCCGCCTCCCTGGAGCGACCACTCCAACCCGGGCAACGCCACGTTGGTCCGCGAAGCCCTGTCACTGGCGATCGACCGTCAGGAAATCGTGGACTTCGTGCTGGCCGGCAGGGGGACCACCGACAACGCCTGCGTCCACTCCTGGTGGCCGCACTTCCCCGGTTTCGATCCCGACTGCGAGTCCGACCCCTTCGATCCCGATCGGGCAACCTCGCTGTTGGCGGAAGCCGGCTACGCCAGCCCGGGCGACCTGGAGATCACCATCGACTTCGCCCAGCACCCCGGACGCCCGTGGTGCGGGAAGGTCGCCGAGGCTGTGGCCCAGCAGTGGACCAACCTGGGAATCTCGGTCAACACCCAGTTCACCGAGTACGGAATCGTGGAAGGGCTGACCAGCACCCGGGAAGCCAACTTCGCGTTCTGCTACCCGCCTCCGGTCTACAACTCCGGGACGCAGTTGTGGAGCTTCTACAGCCGGACCACCGACCGTCTCTCCTATTCCGGAGAGTCCGCGGAACTTGACCGGTTGATCAACGAGGCTCTCTCCGGCGAGGGCGGAACCGACGAGCAGAAGGAGACCACCGCCGCGGCGCTGTTCGACTTCGCATACGAGAACCGTCTCGGTCTCCCCATCGCCTTTGCCGACCTGCTGTACGCCAAGGACGCATGTCTGGAGTGGGACAGCCTGCCCGGCACGGTGGCTTTCTACGTTCACAACTACGAGTTCATGGACTTCACCTGCTAACCCACCCAGGGCAACTACCTAGAGTCGGCGAGCGTCCTTCGGGGCGCTCGTCGGCTTTAAGACGGGGGTTCCACCAGCCCGTCCGCAAGGAGTTCCCGGAAGCGGCTGATGGAGACCCGCACACCCTCCTCCATGGAGAGGTAGTCCACGCCACCCAGCAGACGGTCCAGACCGGAGCCGTCGTATTCGTCGGGCAGGGGAAGGGGTTCCCCACCGTAGGTGATCTCTGACCCCGGCGCTTCGTCGGAGATGAGGGACACCACGTCGGCGATCCGGACCGTCGGTCCGCCCAGGTTGTAGACGTGGGCCCCCTCCACTCCGGCCCGGGCCGCGGCGATGAAGAGCCGAGCCACCTCCCCTGCGTGCTGGAAGGTCGAGGCCCCGCCGAAGGGGATGCGATAGGGCGTGCCGGCCGCGGCGGCCACCATCGCCTGGGTGGGCGCCGATGTCAATCCCTGGTCCCGTCCCACGCCGTAGACGGAGCACGGACGCAGACACACCGACGACACCCCGTGATCGGCCGCATACACCCTGGCCGAGCGCTCGTTGGCCTGCTTGTAGGCACCGTAGAGGGTGGTCGGCGCCAGGGGTGAGTCCTCATCCACGCCGGCCGGATAGAGGTCGGGGGGACCGTACACCGCCACCGAACTGGCATATGCCAACCCTGCCACCCCGGAGCGGCGGGCGGCTTCCAGAACGTTGATGGTGCCCACCACGTTCACCTGCGCCCCGCCCACCGGATCCGCCTGGCAGAAGGGAATCTGCAATGCGGCGAGGTGGACTATGTGGGTTATCCCCTCGGTGGCCACTATCCCCATCACCGACTCGGTGTCGGTGATGTCCCCCTGGCGGAGGGTCATGGATCCCTGCTGATCGGTGAGCAACCGCAGTCGGCGATGATCGGTGGAGAGATCGAGTCCCACGGCTTCGGTTCCCTCCCGGTCCAGGAGGAACATGGCCCATGCGCCTATGCAGCCGGCCGACCCGGTCACCAGGAATTTCTCACGTGTTCCCATTGTGCGTCCTTTGCAATCCACTCCGCGACAGCGATGCCCATGATAAGAGGTCCGGGCCGATCAAACGCCCCCGCCGCCTGCAGGGACCCCGTTACCGGCCGCTCTGCAGAGCGCGGGCCAGGAAGGAGGCCATCTCGGCGCGGGACACCTGGTCGGCGGGACAGAAGGACAGCAACGTCTCGGCATCGGGCTCCGATGAAGGCGCCTGGCATCCCAGGGTGATGCCGGAGGCGTACAGCGCCTCCACGGCGCCGGCGTAGAAAGCGTCGGGGGCAACATCGTCGAACACTCCGGTGGGATCGGCGGTGGGTATGCCGAAGGTCCTGACCAAAAAGACCGCCATCTCCCCCCGCGTGACGTTCCGGTCCGGTCCGAAGGAACCATCACCGTATCCGACGGTGATCCCCCTGGCCGCCAGTTGCTCCACATGGGGAGCGAACCAGTCCTGTGGCGACACATCGGCGAACACCGGGGCACCCGACAGAGTCAGTCCGTCCCAGGGGGGCTCGGCGCCCAGTGCACCCTGCGGCGGCGGCGATCCGCTCCCCAGGGACCTCACCAGGAATGCACTCATCTCCGCCCTGTTGACCGGCCGTTCCGGACAGAACAGGCGGACCCCGCATCCCAGGGTGATCCCCCGGGAAGCGATGGTCTCTATGTCCTGCTCATGAGCGAGGCCGTCGTCGTCGAGGAAGCGGCCCGAGTCCCGGGTGTCGACGCTCACCACGAAGGAATCGGCATCAGCGCTGACAACCCGGATCAGCGTCTCCCCCAACCGGATCTTCTCGTCGATGGAAATCACATGGTCCACCGCGCCGAAGGCGTTGGGCGCAACGGCCTGGGAGATCCTCGTCCAGACCGCAAAACACGGCCAGTGAGAGGGCCAGGAGCGCGCTCGGGACTCACAGGCCTGTCTGCGCTGATCGATCTCGTACACCTCCACTCCCACCTTGTGCACCCCCGCGTCCAGGCCGGCCAGCCGCCTCACCCCCAACACGTAGAAGTGGCCGTCTCCCACCGCGTTGGTTTCCCCGGCCTCGGAGCCATCGATTATCTGGGCCGGTATCACCACCATCTGCGCCAGTCCCGCGGCCGCTCCCCCCCGATGGAGCCGATAGGTCTCCTTTCCGCCCCCGTACATCTCCACCGAGGTGGGATCGATCCACCCGGCCGCATACCGGTGGTAGACGGTGGTCCCCTGTGGCGCAGTCAGGGGGATGTTGCTCATGATGTCCATCGGGTTGTCGTAAAACCCCAGGGCGCCGGGCCGGGTGGTGGAGAACTTGCCGCTGTAGGAGTGCGGCCATGCCAGCGCGTGACCCATCTCGTGCACCACCAGCGACCAGAAGGGGCTGTCGAGCGGCGGCTGGGCGACCACCGCCCCCGCTCCCACCACCACTCGCCTTCCATTGGTCGGATACGACGGTTCACATCCCGGTTGGTATCCCTCGGGACACAGGTTCCCGAAGGTCCCGTGGCCGGTTCGGTATCCCTCGAACTCCACCACGATCAGGGCGCCCGCCGGGCCCGTCTCCTCGGGGAATCGCTCTCCCTCCCGCTCGGCGGCCTGGACGCGGACCGCTTCCGCGCATCCCGGAGCGAAGTCACCCTCCTCCAAGCCGGGGCCGCTCGCAACCTCATCGGCGCTCTCCACCCGACCACCCGCCCGGAAGACCGGCTGATATCTCCCGTCCGAAAGTTCCCGGAAATAGGGAGCCACGTTGGAGTTGAGAAATTCAACCGCCTCCCCGAGGTCGACTTGGGTGTCCCAGCCGGGAACCCTGCAAACCCACACTTCCCAGAGATCCTGTGAGAGGGAATACACCCGGTGCGATGTGGTGGCGAAGGGAACCAGCCTGAGGGGATCATTCTCCCAGGGATTGGGAGGCTCCGTCTGCGCCAGGACCGGCGCCGGTCCCCTCACCCCCCATCCGTCGGCGCCGACCACCGGGAACATACCGCCCCACAACAGCGCGCTCACCAGCCCCAATACCGCTGCAATCCGGAATCGTTTCATCCGGTAAATCCTGCACGCTTCCAATGACACGGCTAACCGATCGATGGCAACCTCACAAGAACCAGATATTACGGAGATGGCGAAGTTACCGGAGTCATCTCGATTCCCGGGAAGCGAGAGTCTCTTATCCTCTGGGATACGCATGGCCAACCGACTCTCCTCCTCGACTTCGCCCTACCTCCTCCAGCATGCCGACAACCCGGTCCACTGGTGGGAGTGGGGACCCGAACCATTTGCGGAAGCGGCATCGAGAGACGTACCCGTCCTGCTGTCGGTGGGCTATTCGGCCTGTCACTGGTGCCACGTGATGGCGCACGAGTCCTTCGAGGATCCGGCCACGGCCGAGATAATGAACCGGCTCTTCGTGAACATCAAAGTGGACCGCGAAGAGCGACCCGACATCGACACCATCTACATGGAGGCCTGCCAGATGCTCACCGGCCGGGGAGGGTGGCCGCTGACCGTCTTTTTGAACCCCGATGGTGAACCCTTCTACGCGGGAACCTACTATCCACCCCGGCCCAGGGGAGGGATGCCCTCCTTCACGCAGGTGCTCGGGTCCATATCGGAAGCATGGCGGGAGAAGGGCGACCTGGTGGCGGAGCAGGCCGCCAAGCTCTCCTCGCTGATAGGACGGAGGATTCCCTCCGGGGAAAGGCTCCCCGATTCAGGTCTTCTGGAACAGGCCTACCTCCACGTCCGCTCCTCCTTCGACCCCACGCACGGCGGGTTCGGGAGAGCGCCGAAGTTCCCCCAACAGCCTCTCCTTCAATACCTCCTGGCGCTGCTGGATGAACCCTGGGCGCCGAGCGCGGGTTCCATGCTGGGCCTCACCCTGGAGCGGATGGCCGCAGGCGGGATCTTCGACCAGTTGGGTGGCGGGTTCGCCCGCTACTCGGTGGACGCCCAGTGGCTGGTCCCCCACTTCGAGAAGATGCTGTATGACAACGCCACCCTGGCGCGCATCTATCTGCGGGCCGGCGAGAAACTCGGAGAGGACGCCTTCCGGGCAGTGGCCGTCGAGACACTCGACTACCTGGTGCGGGACATGCGCAACCCTCGAGGAGGGTTCTATTCCGCCGAGGACGCCGACTCGGAGGGAGAGGAGGGACTCTTCTACGTGTGGTCCCTGCAGGAATTGATGGAGAGGGCCGGCCCCTCCCACGGCCGGGAGGTGGCCGACTGGTTCGGGGCCACCGCAGGGGGGAATTTCGAGGGGGCCAACATCCTGACCCGGAAGAACGCCCTGTCCCCCACGCCCGAGGCGGTGGAGAAGGCCAGACAGCGCCTGCTGGAGGTGCGCTCTCAACGGGTGCGGCCGGGACTCGACGACAAGGTCCTTGCGGCGTGGAACGGTCTGGCGATCCGAGCCTTCTCGGAGGCCGGCGCGGTTCTGGGACGCGACGACTACCTGTCGGAGGCCCGGGCGGCGGCCCGCTTCGTTCTCGAGGAGATGCGGGACCCTCACACGGGACGGCTCTCCCGGGTTTGGGCGAAGGACCGGCGGGGAGGTCCGGGCTTCCTGGAGGACTACGGTGCGATGGCCACCGGGCTGTTCGCCCTCTACCAGGCCACCGGGGAAGAACGGTGGTACGAGGAAGCCGCCCGGCTCACCCGGGCCATCCCGCGCCTGTTCCAGGATCCTTCCGGAGGGTTCTTCGCAACCGGTGACGACGCCGACAGTCTGATCTCCCGACCCAAGGACCTCATGGACAATCCCTCTCCATCCGGCAATTCTCTGGCGGCCGAGGCCCTGCTGACTCTCGGTCAGTACAGCGGGGAGAGCCGGTGGTGGTCCCTGGCGGAGGAGGCCGTGCGGGATGGGGCGGTCCTGATGGAGAAGGCGCCCTCGGCGGTGGGGAGTCTCCTGGCAGTGGCCCACGCTCTCGACTCCGGGCCCCGGGAGGTGGCCCTGGTGGGTCCGGATGCGGCCCGATGGGCCCGGGAGGTGCAGACCCTGCTTCGGCCGGGACTGGTGCTTGCCTTCGGTGACGATCCCGGCCTTCCGGAGTCGGTTTACGGGGGTGCGGTGCCCCTCCTCTCCGACCGGGGCGCAGCCGGGAGAACCCTCGCCTACGTCTGCCACCGCTTCACCTGCGATGCACCCCTCGACAACCTACCCGCCCTGCAAGAGGCGCTGGTAGCCTGAGAACCGCCATGAGCGTTGATCTGCTGCCTGCCGGAGTGGCTGCCGCCCTCCTTTCCACCGGGATGCCCTTCCG
Source organism: Acidimicrobiia bacterium (assembly GCA_965204615.1). Lineage (GTDB taxonomy): Bacteria > Actinomycetota > Acidimicrobiia > Spongiisociales > ZC4RG35 > Bin76. The sequence continues at coordinate 1,439,444 of OZ242000.1, forward strand.
GGTGGTGGAGTGCGATCCTGACTTCGCCGACACCTTTCCCTACTGCGAGAAGTACGGGGTCCCGCTCGAGGACGCGGCCAACACCATCCTGGTGGCCTCCAAGCGTCCCAAGGGGAAGATGGCCGCCTGCGTGCTCCTGGCCACCACCCGGCTGGATGTCAACCACCGGGTGAAGCAGGTGATGGGTGTGTCCCGGTTGTCCTTCGCATCAGCAGAAGTCACCAGGGAGGTAACCGGGATGGAGATCGGCGGGGTGAACCCCTTCGGGCTGGAGGGGGACCTTCCCCTGCTCATCGACGCAGCGGTCATGGAGCGGCAGGAGGTGCTGCTGGGAGCAGGCGTCCGCACCGCCAAGATCTTTGCCCATCCCCGCCTGCTGGAGCTTTTGCCCAATGCCTCCGTGGTCGAGAACCTCGCCTACTCCAGCGGAGCAGCGGGACGGTAGCGACGGTGGGCGGTGGCCCTGATCATGGCCCCGTAGCCCACCAATGCCACCAGGGCGAAGGAGAACCACTGGACGGCGTATACAAAGTGGGAGCCCTCGTCGTCGAAGGCGGGCGACTCCAGCCGGAGGGGCCAATCCGACGGGTTGGGGGTGGACTCTTCCATGTACACACCCACCAGAGGGTGGGGTACGTAGCCGTCAAGGACGGACAGGTCCACGCGGGCGATGGTGTCCTCCCTCCCCGGCCGGTCCTCGGGGCCCAGGGTTGACCGGGGCCGGGATGCCCTGACCATCCCGCTGACTTCCACCTCCCCCGCCGGGGCGCGGGCCGCCCGGCGGTCCAACTCGACCGGGATCCACCCCCGATTGACCATGACCGCCCGGTCGTCGCCCAACACCAGAGGCGTGATCACCCACAGACCGGAGCGCCCCTCTCTCACCTGGGAGCGGACGTACACCTCATAGTCGGTGTCCCACTCACCACGGGCGACGGCCCGCCGGAACTCGAGGGTGTCGATCTCCGACCCGGCGCCGGCCACCATCGCCTCGAGATCGAGGGGATCGGCGGCGTTGCGGGCCATGCCCACCTGGTTGTCGATCCTTCTCTCTTCCAGGCGCCGCAGCTGCCAGAAGCCGAGATTGACCAGCACGAGCACCAGGGCCAGTACGCCCAGATGGGAAACCGCCCACTGCCACCGGCCCAAGAAGGAGTAGTCCGCCCGCTTTATACGACGATCCCCTTCCCGACCCGCCTGGAGTCGGCAACCGCCTCCATCGATCCGTCGGGGCGGAGCGCGGCGGCGCTGACCCCTCCGAAATACATGTGGCGCCCTTCGAAGGAGCGAAGCGGGATCTCCAACTCGTCGGTGGCAAACCCCTCTTCGTGGCGGAGACTCCAACCTTCGTGCGTCTGCTCCACGTGGGCGCGATAGCGTTCCACGGCCTCGGCCAGCGAACAGCCGTCGACGATCACCGAGAGGAGGGTGATCTGCAGAGCGGTGGTGATCCGGTCGGCGCCGGGTGATCCGGCGGCCACCACCGCTCCCGTGTCCTTCCACATGACAGTGGGCGCCATGTTCGACATCAGACGTTGTCCGGGAGGCTGACCGTGATATTCCCCGCCGGCCAGTTCGATCTCGCCGAGCGAGTTGTTCATCCACATGCCGCTGCGGCCCGCGATCACTCCCGATCCGTACCCGGCGGACAGTGTCACCGCGCAGGCCAGGCCGGAAGAATCCACCGCCGAGATGTTCACGGTGGACGGAGAGCCCAACCCGGCCAGCATCATTTCGGACATCCTCCCGACCCCCTCACGCCAATCCCTGGCGCCGTCCACGTTGGAACGGCGGTGGCCCAGCACATCCAGCTGCGCCCCTACGAGGCTGCGGGGCGACAGCGGCGGCTTGCGGTCCACCTTGGCCAGCATCGCAGCCAGAGCCACTCCTCCCACTGCCGGAGGGGGATTGAGCGCCGCCGTCCACCCGTCCAACCCCAGGACTATGGGAGAACGTTTCCGCACCCGGTACTCGGACAGGTCACGCCGGGTGATGATCCCTCCCCGATCGAGAAGGTCCCTCGAAATCTCGTGTCCCAACTCGCCCCGGTACATGACTTCGCTTCCCTCCGAGGAAATGGCTTCCAGGGCGTCGGTCAGACCGGGGACCCAGATCAACTCGCCGGCGTTGCGTCGCCGGTTCCCATTGTGAAGGGCTGCCCGGGATCCGGGGTCAAGGGAATAGATGGGTTCGAAGGAGTACTGCAGGTAGTAGTCGGCAACCGAACCCAGCGGGAAGCCTCGACGAGCATGGTCGAGAGCCGGGGCAACAATCTCCTTCCATGGCGCCGACCCGTAGTCTCTCCACACCGCACCCATGGCCGCCCAACCGCCCGGAACAGCCACGCTGCCCGGTCCCACAATGGTGTCTACTCCCCCGCCGTACCCGATGTGCACCGGAACCCCTCCACTCCCCAACCGGTCGGGATCCAATCCCAGCCCGGGCATCGCCATCATGCCGTCATACACCACCGGCGGGTGGTCCGGTCCGCCCACAGTCGCGAAACCCCCCGCACCGGGACCGATCACCGCGATCTCGGTCACCAGCCCCACCATCATCGCGGCAAGGGCGGCATCGACCGCGTTGCCGCCCGCTCGACCCAAGGCAGCCCCTGCCTCGGCGCACCTTCGGGAAGGCCCGGATACCGCCAGTCTCGCCACCGTGAGGAGGCTACCGGATCCCGCTCCCAAAAGGCTAAGCCTTGATCAGGCCCTCGCCTTCCAACTCCTGGCCCAGCCCTTCGAGAAAGGCATAGAGCACATCCAACTGGTTCTCGGTAGCGTCACCAACAGCCTTGTCTATCAGGTCCCGCACTTGCTGGCGTTGAAAACCGGAGACGAGAGCCTTGTCGGTAATGAACACCATCGAGCGGCGGCGATCGACCGGATGGCGGCGACGCCTGACCAGGTCACGCCGTTCCAGCCGGTCAACCAGTTTGGTGATACCCGCGGGACTCATCTGCAACTTCTCGGCCAGCTGGCGGGGACCCATCGGGGCGGAGTTGAGAAGCTCCAGCGCCTTGGCGTCCACGTAACTGAGCCCGTAGGACTGCTGATAGTCCACGGCTATCCCAACTCCGGCGGCGGGCAACCTGTTCAGCCAAGCGGCGACAACCTCTTTCTTTCGGGAAAGGCGATCATCCATTCTGTGAACTGTAGCACGTTAAATGTCACTAAATCTACATAGAACTATGCAGAATACAATATACTTTGGCAAAGGATAAGCAGAAGCATTTTATAAGCGTCTCGCCATTACCAACCATGGCTAAACCATCCGGATGTCGACCCATCACACGACTCCCGGCTAGTTTAACGGAAGCGCTGGGAAGACCTTCGGTCAGCAGCCATTTCGAAGAGCGAAGCGGCGTCCTTTCCCATACTGGAGAAGCGCTCGTCCTTGGTCTGACCACGTAGCCAACGAATGTAAATCTGCTGCAGAATCACTCCCATCTTAAAGGTGCCGAACACCAGGTACCAATTCATGCTCGAGAGGTCCCGGCCCGACTTCCGACCGTAGCGACAGATCGCTTCCCCGCGTGTCATGAAGCCCCGGGAGCGGGTCGGCATCGGATCGAGAAAGATCGACTCCTCGTCGCGGTCGAACCAGCAGGCCATCAGGGTACCGACATCCGCAAACGGATCTCCCCGGGTACACATGTCCCAGTCGTAGACAGCCACGCACCTTCCCGGATCCCCGGGATCAACGGCCATGTTGTCCAGCCGCCAGTCATTGTGGAGCAGAGTCGCCTCGTGCGAAGGAGGCATGGTCTTCTCCAACCAGAGGGACAACTCGTCGACCAGCGGATTGGATTCATGACGGGCGCTACGCCATCGTCCCAGCCATCCCTGCAATTGGCGCTGCATGAAACCCTCCGGACGGCCCAGGTCCCCCAGCCCGGCCGAGGCCGGCTCAACCGCGTGGAACTCGGCCAGGGTGTCCACAACCACTTCCGACAGCTTCCGGTTGACCTCGGCGTCCTCCCCGCCTCCGAACTCCGGGGGAATGGCGCCCTGCACCACCACTCCGTGTCGCCGCTCCATAACGAAGAAGGGGGCGCCCAGCACCGATTCGTCATCACAGAACAGGTAGGCGCGGGCGGCCAGGGGAAAGGCGCTCCACAGAGTGGACAGCACCCGGTACTCACGCCCCATATCGTGTGAGCCGGGAGCTACCGGACCGAGTGGCGGGCGGCGAAGTACGTATTCGGTTCCGGGTGCTCGAGGCTCCCCATAGATGAGCAGATAGGTGAGATTGGCCTTTCCCCGCGCGAACTGCCGAACCGTCAGGGGCAGATCGCTCCCGGGAAGTCGATCCCGCAGGTAGGCGGCAAGCCGCGCCTCGTCGAACCGCTCGTCGGCGCGTACCCTTATCAATTCCGGGGTGATACCCGTCTCCCGGTCCATCAAGGCGACGATACCAAACCCGGTGCGAACAGTGGAAGCAGAACCGGGTGCTCCATCAGCTGTCGAGGCTCGACCTGACCCGGAGTTGACCGCAGGCTGCGTCTATATCGGTCCCGCGGGTGTCCCTCACCGTTACGTTGACCCCACCCTCGGAGAGCGCGGCCGCGAAGCGCCGGATCGCCTGCGGCCCCGAGGGCCGGTCAGCGCTGAGCGGGGTGGGGTTGAGAGCTATCAGGTTTACATGGGCCCGGAGGCGCCGGGCAATGGCAGCCAGCCGGTCGGCCTGGGAACGATGATCGTTGACGCCTCTGATCATGGTCCATTCCAGTGAGACCCTCCTCCCCTTCTTCTCGAAGTAATAGGAGGCTGCCGCCTCGATCTCCGAGAGGGGATATCTCCGGTTGAGCGGGACCAGCCGGGAACGGAGCTCGTCATCGGCGGCGTGCAGGCTCACGGCCAGCTTCACCGGCCAGGGATCGTCGGCAAGCCGCCGTATCCCGGGCACCACGCCCACGGTGGAAACGGTCAGGGAGCGGGCCGACATGCCCATCTCGCCGATCATCAGCCCGATTGCGGTCCGCAGGCGGGGATAGTTCGCCAGGGGCTCCCCCATTCCCATGAAGACCACATTGGTCACACGGGGAGGGGAACTTCCGAGCGGATGCCTACGCAGGAAGGCATTGGCGTAGGCCACCTGGGCCGCTATCTCCCCCGCCTGCAGGTGCCTTTCGAAGCCGAACTGCCCCGTGGCGCAAAACGTGCAGCCCAGAGCGCATCCGGCCTGGGAGGACACGCACAGGGTGGTACGGGTCCTGTATCCCATGACCACCGCTTCGATTGCCGCTCCGTCGCCGGTCCTGAGGAGCCACTTGTGGGTGGCGCCCCGGTCGGCGCTCTGGTGCTCCTCCACTTCGAAGGGCCACAGTCGGCCGGAGAGAGCACGGCGGAGATCACCCGGCAGGTTGGTCATCTCCCCAGCGTGCAGCACCGGATTCTTGTAGAGCCACTCCCGGAGTTGGGTGGAGCGGAAGGAGGGCTCATCGGCGCCGACCACCTCTTGCAGCCGGTCGGGATCAACCAGATAGGGAGAGCCCTCGAAAGGCGCGGCGGATGCTCCCCGGAGGCTCAGCCCTTCCCTCAGGCGGTCGGGCCGGGGGTCAGCGGGACTCGTCCCGGGCGTCAGACTCGGATTCGTTGGGATCGGAGTCCGGAGACGGTTCTGCATCGGGATCCTGCTCGGCCTCGGCGGATATCGCACCCTCGGATTCCTCCGGGACGGGCTCGATGAGGTGGAAATCCGGCTCGGTGGGTCCGCGTCCGACGGCGATGCGAACGCGTTTTCGCATCTGCCAGAAGAGGGCGCCGATTCCCCCCACGACAACCGCCAACTTGAAGACTCGTCTCATGATGGAGCATGAGTCTAATGTCTGGGATGTCGCCATCGACCGGAGATAATCAGGAACACAGACCATGAAATTCGACTACTTCTTCCCCAATCTGCCACCCACCGCCGCCCCCGAGGCCGCCCATCGGGCCGCCAGGATCGGATACGACGGCTTCTTCACCGCCGAGACCAGCCACGAGCCATTTCTCTCCGGGTGCCTGGCTTCCCATGCCGAGCCGGGACTGGAGGTTGGAACCGCCATTACCCTGGCCTTCCCCCGTTCGCCGATGGTTATGGCCCAGTTGGCCTGGGACATGCAGATTGTGGCGGGCGGCAAGTTCCTCCTGGGTTTGGGCACCCAGATCAGACCGCACATCACCCGCCGTTTCTCGACAGAGTGGTCCCGCCCGACCGCCCGGCTCCGCGACTACATCCAGGCGCTCCGCGCGGTGTGGGACTGCTTCCAGAACGGAACCCGGCTGCGTCACCAGGGAGAGTTCTACCAGCTCACCCTGATGACCCCCTTCTTCAACCCCGGCCCGAACCGGATGCCCGAGATTCCGGTGTACATCGCCGGGGTTGGCCCGATGCTGAGCCGCCTGGCGGGCGAGATGTGCGACGGGTTTCATGTCCATCCCTTCCACACCGTCAAGTACCTGGACGAGGTCGTGCTGCCCGCCATACGGGAAGGCGCGGCGGCGGAGGGGCGCTCTCTTTCGGACGTGGAGTTGGCCGCCCCGGTCTTCGTGGTGACCGGACGCACCTCCGGGGAGACGGAGCGGTTGACCCGCGCCGTGAAGGAGCAGATCGCCTTCTATGCCTCGACGCCCAGCTACGCCCCGATACTGAACAGCCACGGATGGGATTTCGGTCCCACGCTCAACGCCATGAGCAAGAGGGGTGAGTGGCGGAAGATGGCCGATGTGATCTCCGACGAGGTTCTCAACGAAGTGGCGGTGGTCGCCCCTCTCGAGGAACTTGCCGACCGGATCGTCTCCCGTTACTCGGGAAGACTTCAGCGGGTGGGAATCTACAGCATGGCGGGAGACGCCATTTTCTCAGAGGACGAGTGGGCGAGGCTGGCCGCCGACCTCAAAGAAATCTCCAACCCCTAGTTCAACCCTCCCCGAGGCTTGCAACCCGGCACACCGACCTAGGGCCTCAGATGGCAGGTCTCGTTGTAGCTGATCAATGAGGGCGCGTGAGGATCGGCAAGGCTGACCGAAGCGTTCTCGGGGGGAGAGAAGGGGCCCAGGAAAATGTTTCCCGGGAGGTCGACCCCGGTTATCCAGGAGGCAAACAAGAGGGAGGGTCCGGCGTGGGTGCAGATGACCACCCTGTCCGACGCGCCCATCCCGGCGGCGATATCGGCCAGGGCGGCCACAACCCGCTTCCGGACGTCTGCCCATCTTTCACCTCCGGGTCGGGGCACGTCCTCCCCCTGGTAATAGCGCTCCATCAGATCGGGCCATCCTCCCCAGAGTTCTTCCTGGGTCCGGTTGGTCCACTCCCCGTCACCCACCTCCCGGAGCCTGGGGTCGGTCTCGACCTCCATCCCGGCCGCCGAGGCGAAAGGCGCCATTGTCTGGGTGCATCGCTGCAGATCACTTGAGATCAGCCGGTCAGGTCCGAACCTCGCCAGCCTGGGCACCAGCAGGTCTGCCTGCCGGACACCGGCCTCGTCGATGCTCTCGTCATGCTGCCCGATGAACCGACCCGTCGAGTTGCCGGCCGTCCGACCGTGTCTTATCAGCATCATCAGCGCCATTGTCCCGACCACCTCCAGATCAGTAGTTGACGACCCCGGCCGGCCATGAAGCCCCGGTCACAGCCCATCCCACCGTTCATTGTCCCGTGTCCCTTGCCCACTCGGTTCAAGGGTAACGCTTCAGAACCCGACCGGAGGCACCGGCCGCCGGGCGACGCGAATCGGGATTGCTTTTTTGTCAGCGGGGCATACTTGTAGGCACACTCCTCCGACCACCCCCGACATTCGAGAAAGAGGCGCATCATGGTTCGATATGAAGCAGGCGAAGGGCGGGCCACTCTCACCATCGATCAGCCGCATCGCAGAAACCCCCTATCCGTGAATACCCTGGAAGGACTGGTCTCCGGCACCCGCCGGGCACTGGAAGATCCCGAGGTACGGGTTCTCGTCTACACCGGCTCGGGGGAGCAGGCTTTCTGCGCCGGGGCAGACCTGGACGGGGGGATCTTCGACGATCCCGTCGGGCTACACCGCCAGCGAAGCGCCCTGGCCGATCTGTTCAGGTTGATGATCCGGGGAGGAAAGCCCACCATCGCCAGAGTGAACGGGCACGCCCTGGGAGGGGGGTTCGGACTGATGTGCGCCTGCGACATCGTGATCTGCGTGGAGGACGCCAAGCTGGGCACTCCCGAGGTGAGGGTGGGAGTGTGGCCGATGATCATCTCGGCGGTTCTGGTCCGGAGCATGCCCCGACGGGCGCTGCTCGAGATGATGATGACCGGCCGGTTGCTGACCCCGCCCGAGGCGCTGGCGCTGGGTGCGGTCTCCCGGGTGGTGGAACGGGACCGGCTGGATCAAACGGTCTCGGAGACGGTCCGGTCACTGACCGCCCGGAGTCCGGCCGCGCTCCAACTCGGGAAGGACACATTCTGGATGGTGAACGACCTGGGGATAGACGCAGCCCTCGACTTCCTGGCGGGAGGTCTCACCGCCACCCTCCTGACCGAGGACGCCCCCGAGGGCATCAGGGCGTTCGTGGAGAAGCGACCCGCGGTCTGGTCGGGAAGGTAGTTTTGCCCCCACCCGGACAGCCGCCCGGTCGGGTCTCGCAGAGGCTTTACCATTGGGGAATCTATGCCTGAGTGGAACGAGATTCTGGTCATTCTGGTGGTGGCGATGGTGGTGTTCGGCCCGCACCGGCTTCCCGAAATGGCCCGTAGAGCCGGCAAGATGATGGCCGAATTCCGGGTGGCCGCCCGGGAGCTTCGGGAGGGGATCGAGAAGGAACTGGCTGTGGAAGAGATGAGACAGGTTGCCCAGGACGTGGTGACGCCCACCAAGGAGGCGGCCTCGGAGTTACGGAAGTCACTTTCGGATTCGGAGAAGGCGTTGGGCGCCTCCACACCCACACCGCTGGCGCGCCCCACGGATACCCAACCGGGAACCGAACGCGCACAGGAGCAGGCAGCAACCGCCGACCAGAAAGCGGAAGACGGCACAGGACCCGACGACACAGGACCGGAGGAACCCGAGGAGTCCGCCGGGGCCCCTGACGAGGAGACCCGGCCCGATCCGGAGCCGTCCCCCTCCCCCCGCACATGACGGACGAGAGTCGCCAGTCCATCCTCTCGCACCTCAACGAGTTGCGATGGCGACTGGTCAAGTCTGCGGCAGCCGTACTGATCGGGTCGGTGATTGCCCTGATCTTCGGCAATTTCATAAAGGACCTCCTCCAACTTCCATACGACCGCGCCTTTCCCGGCGAGGAGAACACCCTGCAGGTCCTGGCGCCCACCGAGGAGTTCTCCGTACTCATGAAGATCGCCTTCTTCGGGGGATTGGTGCTGGCGAGCCCCGCGGTCATCTACCAGGTCTGGATGTTCATCAATCCCGCCCTCACCCAGCGTGAGAAGAAGTGGGCGATTCCAATCGTGATCTCCTGCACTGTTCTCTTCTGCGCGGGGGTGACGGTGGGCTATCAGACCATGGGTCGGGGGCTTGCCTTCCTGCTGGGGATCTTCGATGACGTGGCGAACAACCTCCGATTAACCGACTACTTCTCCTTTTCCATCCGGTTCCTGCTGGCGTTCGGGATCTCCTTTTTGTATCCGGTCTTCTTGTTCACCGCCGCGGCCGCCAACATCGTCACCTCCAAACAACTGGCCCGGGGCCGGAGATGGGCGGTGCTCCTGGTGGTAACCGGCGCGGCGATCATCACCCCAACCGGGGACGTGCTGACTCTGGCCATGCTTTCGGTGCCGCTGTACGCCTTCTACGAGATCACCTACTGGCTGGTCCGGTTGGTGCTGAGGAAGTGAGCACTGCGCCGACCAGCCGCCAGTTTCTGAAAGCCCTGCCATTCGATGCCGACCCCTTCCAGACCGAGGCGGCCGAGGCGTTGGAAGCAGGCCTCAACATCGTCGTCACCGCTCCCACCGGAGCGGGCAAGACCCTGGTGGCCGAGGTCGCAATCCACCTGGCCCTGACCAAGGGGCTGCGGGCCTTCTACACCACTCCCATCAAGGCTCTCTCCAACCAGAAGTACAACGATCTGTGCAGCCAGTACGGACGAGAGAAAGTGGGCCTCCTGACCGGGGACAACGCGATCGGAGGCGGGGCCCCGATCGTGGTCATGACCGCAGAGGTGCTCCGCAACATGCTGTATGCCGATCCCGAGAAGCTGGCGGGGGTGGGAGTGGCGATCCTGGATGAAGTGCATTACCTGGCGGACCGGACCCGCGGTGCGGTTTGGGAGGAGATCATCATTCACGCCCCTCCCCGATTGCAGATGGTGTGCCTCTCCGCCACCGTCTCCAACGCCTCGGAGTTCACGGGCTGGGTCGCCCGGTGTCGGGGCGAGACACGGCTGGTGAGGGCCGTGCAAAGACCGGTGCCCCTCCGTGACCTGTATGCGGTCCGGGATCGCTGGGGACCCCAGCACATGCGGCTGCTGCCCACCTTCGTACACGCGGACGGCAGGAAGAGGCCCAATCCTCGCATTTCATCGCTCCTTTCGAGCGGGCGCAACCGGCGCAGGTTCGCCGCACCCCGACGAGCCCAGGTGGTGGAGGCCCTCTCCGATGAGAACCTTCTCCCGGCCATCTACTTCATCTTCTCCCGGGTGGGCTGCGAGGCTGCTGCCGCCTCGGTGAGGAACTCCGGGATCCGCCTCACCCATGACGAGGACCGTGAGGTAATCCGTCAGGTGGCCGAGGCCCACACCGCCCACCTCTCCGAAGCCGACCTGGGAGCCCTTGACTACGCGGGATGGCTGGACCGGCTGCAGGCGGGAGTCGCCGCCCACCACGCCGGCATGGTTCCCGCCTTCAAGGAGGCCACTGAGGAACTGTTCGCCGCCGGTCTGCTCGGGGTGGTCTTCGCCACCGAAACCCTCGCACTGGGAATCAACATGCCGGCCAGGACCGTGGTGCTCGAATCGCTCACCAAGTTCACCGGAGAGACCCATGAGACACTGGAGCCGGGAGACTACACCCAGCTCACCGGTCGAGCCGGTCGACGGGGAATAGACAACGAGGGGTTCGGGATAGTGCTCTACTCGCGATACGTCCCGTTCCAGGAGGTCGTCAAAGCCGCCGGCGCCGGAGCGCACCCGCTGATGTCCAGTTTCCGCATCACCTACAACATGGTCGCCAACCTGGTCGCCAACTATCCCGCCGAGCGGGCTTCGGACCTGCTTTCGGCTTCCTTCGCCAATTATCAGCAGGCATCCCGGGTCCAGGCGGAGAAGCGGATGTCCGAAGAGTTGTCCAGAAAGCTCGACGATGAAGAGCGGGCCAGCCTGTGCGAACGAGGATCGGTCTTCGAGTACCTGGAGATACTCGGGAAGGGCAAGACACGACCCGGCCACTGGTTCGAGAGTCTGCGAATCGGGGACGTATTCGAGATTCCGTCGGGACGGCGCTCCGGTCGGTACGTGGTCGTGAGGAGAATCGCCCGACGTTCCAAGGCGCCCCGGGTGTTGGCCGTGTCCGAGACGGGCAACGCCTTCTCCATGGGAGCCAGGGAATTGGTGAAAGGCACCGTCCGGATGGGGAACATCGCCGTGCCCAAGCGGCGCCATTCCGACAGGCGGGCTCTCCACCGGGAGATGGCCGAGCAACTGCGCCGTCAGGCATCCGGGTACCGAACATCCCAGCAATCGGTGCGGGAATCCCGGCTCCGCGACCATCCGGTGGCGGACTGTCCCGATCTGGACATCCATCTTCGCCATGCACGTCGGGCCATCCGCACCCGGCGGCGCCTGACTCGTCTCAGGTCGGGACATGACTGGGCGTCTACCGGCCTGCAGAGCCGCTTCGGGGCTGTGCGGAGCCTGATGGAAGAGTGGGGCTACCTGTCGGGATGGGATGTCACGCCGGCCGGAGATAGGTTGCGACTCATCTACAACGAGCGGGACCTACTGGTGTCCGAAGCGGTCATGAGAGGACTCTTCAGGGGCTTGAGCGCCGCGGAGACGGCCGCGCTCGGATCAGTCTTCGTCTACGATCCCCGCAGGTCCTCTCCCCCCAGCGGCTCCTGGCCCACCGCCAGGTTGGCCGACCGCTGGGAGAGACTCGTGGAGTTGTGCGAGAGACTGACCCGCTCCGAGTCCTCCCGCCGGATCGAACCCACCAGGTTTCCCGAACCCGGCTGCGGCGGCGACATGTACCGATGGGCGAACGGCGCCTCTCTGGCCGATCTGGTGGATGGCGGTCAGACTCCGGGCGATTTCGTGAGGACCGCCAGACAACTGGTGGATCTTTTGAGGCAAATGCGGGATGCCTACCCGCAGATTTCGGGCTCCGCCCGTTCCGCTCTCCGGTGCGTCGACCGCGGGGTGGTGGCCGCACATCTCGACAGATAGCAACCGGATGGGGAATTACCTGTTGGGAGGACCACTTTCCACCATACATAGTGGAGATTTGTCAACATTGGCGGTTCCGGCGACCTATACTCACGCGCCGATCCGAAGGGCCTTGAGCGCCTTTACCACGGGGAGTTGACCGCCGCTGTGAGAAACGAGTCCGACTTTGAACAGGACTTCGGGGATGAGGGACACGACTCCGACCTCGAAGATGACCTGGAACCAGACGGCGACGTCAGAGACGACCCCGAATCCGACGAGGACGACTCCGAGGGAGATGACGAACTCTCCGGATTGGAGGTCGAGGAACTCAACATGGTGGAGGAGGGGGTGCCTGGGGAGTTGCTCACCTCCGAGCAAGCCATGGAGGTGGCGGGGATTCGGCGGGCGGAGCTCTCCATCAACCCGGACGATCACGCCATCCGCCGGAATGAGTTCCTGTGCGAGTCGTGCTTCCTGGTGAAGCGAATCACCCAGAAATCCTCCCCCAGGTCCAAGATCTGCATCGATTGTCGTTGAACTCCCCCGACCGCCGTTCCTTCCCCGGCCGTGCCGGGGGTGAGGCGGCTGACGCCAGGTTTCCTGGGCGCCGCAGCCAGATCGGCCGGAAAATATGAACCCAATCCCCGGTGTGGGGGTGGTGATCGTGGACGACCAGGACAGGCTGTTGATGGTCAAGCGGGGCGATGGCGTCGGGATGGGCCGATGGGCGGTCCCGGGAGGGAAAGTCCGCTGGGGCGAGACTTGGCGGGAGGCCGCCAGACGGGAGGCCCGGGAGGAGACCGGACTCGAGGTACGGGTAGGTCCCGTGATCTGGACCGGAGAGGCAGTCGGCCCCGGCCAGCCTCCCGCCTGGCACTTCTCCCTGGTCGACTTCGAGTGCCAAGTGGTGGGAGGAAGGCTCCAGGCCGGCGACGATGCGGCCGACGTCCGATGGGTCCCGCTGGAGGAAGTCGGAGACTACCTTCTGGTTCCTACGATGTTCTCTCTGCTGGAGGTGCTGTGAAGGCTCCTGTCGGGACGGTGATCTTCGACCTGGACGGGGTGATCTACCTCGGGGACACCGGTGTTCCGGGGGCGAGGGAAGCCTTGACCGGAGTCGAACGGAGGGGTTACCGGGTGCTGTTCTGCACCAACAATTCCAGCCGCACCCCGGCGGCCGGTGCTCAGAAGATCCGCAGGGCCACCACCTATCCGGCCCGAGTCGATCAGGTGTTCACCTCGGCAATGGCCGCTGCCCGCCTCTTGGCCGATGAACGCCCTCCCTCCCTGGTGCTCGGCGGACAGGGGATAGTGACAGCTCTGGAAGGGGTCGGAGCGCAGGTTGTGACGGACTGGCGGGAGGCCGAGGCAGTGGTGGTGGGGTTTGCTCCCCATCTTTCCTATGAACTCCTGCGAGACGCGTGCCAGGCCGTCTGGGCCGGCGCCAAGCTGATCGCCACCAACACCGACCCGAGTTTCCCCACCGACGAGGGAGTCTGGCCGGCGGCCGGTGCAATAGTGGCAGCAGTGGAATACGCCACCGGCCAAGAGGCGCTGGCAGCGGGCAAGCCGCATCAACCCATGGTCGCTCTTCTTCGCGAACATGTCCCCGAGGGACGGGTCATCATGGTGGGAGACCGCGCCGAAACAGACCTGCAATTGGCCGCCAACGCCGGCTGGTACTCGGTTCTGGCGCTCAGCGGGGTCTCCAAGCGCCCGCCGTCAAACCCCTCCCCCGACGCGGTGGTGGACTCAATAGCCGATCTGGAAGCCCTGCTGTCCAAACTGGACTAATGAGGGGCCTCCCCGTCCTGTCTTGTGTTTTGAGGAGTTTCTCGCGAAGCCTGAGACTATCTCGCGAAATGGTGGGCGGTTTGGTCCCTTCTTCTGGGTGCTTTCCCCCGCCTCCACCTTTCCGTGGGTCGTTCGCCTTCCGGGTAGCCTGTGGTAGGGCTTTTCGGGGCGGTGGACCCCTTTTTTGATCCCTTGACGGAGTTCCCTTTGACGTCTGAGGGTTCCGTGTCGGTGTTTCAGCTGTTTCGAGTGTGTGCTGTGGGTGGGACGTTTTCAACCTGCCGGTGCCCGTTCTTTTTTGACAACCTAAAACCAGGGAGGGTGATCATTTTCTCTGTCTGGCGGTGTTACGGCGACGACCGCGGTTGGTCTTGCGGGGGGTGTTGCCAGTTCGCCGGGTGCGTTTCAGGGGTGGTTTGAGGTAGTACCTCCCGGATGGCGACCGGTGCACGACCCATTGGTCGTCATGGACCTTGTGGTGGCAGCGAGAGCAAAGCAGACACATTGATGACGATCAGCGAAAGTGCCCAGAGTCGATCAGCGAAAGTTCCCACCCTGGGTTGGGTGGTTTTAGGCTAGCAGGTCTCCTTTCGGGCGGTGTTTTCTGGCTTGTGCTTGGTAGCTTCGCAGGCGGTAGCTGTCGCCGGTGATGGTGAACACGACGCTTTTGTGGAGTAGGCGGTCGAGCATGGCAGCGGCGATGGTGTGGTCGGAGAAGATCTCTCCCCAGGACGCGACACCGAGGTTGGTGGTGAGAATGATTGATCCTTTTCCGTACCGTCGGGAGATGACCTGGAAGAGTGTGGCGGCGTCTTCTGCCGGCATGGGCAGGTATCCGAGTTCGTCGATTATCAACACTTTGGGGGTGTTGAAGAACCGCAGGGTTTGGGCCCATCTTCCTTGTAGGGCGGCTTTGCGGCACCGCGCCGCCAGGTCGGCGGCGGTGGTGTAGTACACCTTGTGTCCGGTGTCCACCGCGGCGCGTCCGAGGATGACCGCCAGCATGGTTTTACCCACGCCGGGCGGTCCGATGAACAAAACGTTGGTGGCGTCGGCCAGGTAGGCGCCGGTGGCCAGTTCTCTTATGAGTTTCTCGTTGATGCTGGGTTGGGCGGTGAAATCGAAGTCTTCCAGTTTCCAGCGGGTGGGGAAGTTCGCCAGTTTGAGACGGGTTTCCCATCTGCGCTGTTCAGTGGTTTCGACTTCTACTCGAAGTAGACCTTCCAGGAACTGGGTGTGTCCGGTGTTGTCCTGACGCGCCGTCTCGAGGTGGGTGGGGAGCGCCTCGGCCGCGGCGGGTAGGTCGAGGTAGGCCAGATGGCCTCGTAGTTGTTGGTACACCGATTGTTGGTTCATCACAGCCCCCGGTTTTGTTGGTCGATGTGCCGCTGATAAACCTCCAGGTCTATCACCGTTTCTGTGTACAGATCAGCTCCGATACCCGAAGCGATAGCCAAAGCCGCTGCCGATGGCGGACGGTTGGGTTTGGGTTTGCAGGGTGGTTTGGTAGTGAACTCGGCCAGGACCACGTTCTCCAAAGCAGCGGTGTGTTCGGGTAGCCGTACCACCCGTCCCATACCGCGGGGTGCCTGCTGGTGGGTAGCGACCAGCCGGCCACTGGCCGAGAACATGCTGATAGTGGGGTCACCCAGCCGCCAACGGACGGTGACCTGGGTTCCTATCACCCCTGGTGGCACCGAGTATCGGTTACCGCGTACCGATACCAGCCCGTTGGAAGCCACCCTGCGCTCCAGGACCCCTTCCGCCGGGT
This sequence comes from Acidimicrobiia bacterium, assembly GCA_965204615.1. Taxonomy (GTDB): domain Bacteria; phylum Actinomycetota; class Acidimicrobiia; order Spongiisociales; family ZC4RG35; genus Bin76. Next base: position 1,455,350 of record OZ242000.1, read on the forward strand.
AAGCCACCAGGGGCAGCTCGAGGAGAGGCTCGGTCTCGGCCAGTTCCCCCACGGTGCTCTCGCCTCGTGGACGGGCGTCGCCCACCGTTTGGCAGAAGCTGTCCAGGCTGTGCTGTGCCTGGGCGATGCTGGTCACCGCCGCGGTGCGCCACCACCGCTGAGAGACATAGTGAATGGCCTTTTCCACCACGCCTTTCCGTTGAGGACGGCGCGGTGGGCACGGATCGACAACCACCCCGTAATGCTTGGCTACCCCAACGAACGACGGCTGGATACGACCGCCGGCGGCGACCACGGTCGCCATCCGATCCACCCGCCACCGCCGCGGGGTGCCCCCCAGGCGTCTCAACACCTGGTCGAGACCCTCCACCAAATGGGGTTGGTCCTGGCGGGACGTGATCCACGCCCGAAAAGCGCCCGAGTGCGACAACACACCCACCAACACATGAGCCGTGGCTCCCCACGGGGCATCACGCAGCTCCACCCAATCCCATTGACACTCCTCACCCGGCGGATGATCGATGATCGCAGTGGCACGGCCCCTGGTGCCCGCACAAGCGCCACACAACGGCCGCAGGCCCCGGTTGCGGATCTTCCGCACGAACGTCGGGTAACTCTGCGAATAGCCCAAAGCCACCACCTCGTCGAACAGCGCCGACCCCCACACATGCGGATCATCAGACAACCGCTGCCGCACATACGCCTCGAACTCATCAAACAAATCCGCCCCCGCCCGGGCACGCTGACCGGGCACCCGATCGCCCGACAGATACGCTCGCACGGTACGGCGGCTCTTACCAACATGACGGGCAATAGCCGAGATCGACCACCCCCGCCTCCTCAAAGCATGAACTTCCACGCACTCCTCCAGTACCAACATAAGGGGCAGGGCTCCTCTCCACAGCTAGGAAATGTGACAATCCCTTAGCTTGGAGAGAGCCCTACCCAACAACGGGCATTTACCCCCAGGAGGTGGGAACTTTCAGTGATCGAGACTGGGAACTTTCAGTGATCGCCAACAACATGTCATCGATGTCAGTGTTGCCGTCGACGGCCCAGGGGATGATGTGGTGGGCCTGGCACCAGTTGGCGTTGGCGCCGCATCCCACACAGTGCTTGTCGCGGGCGGTGAGAGCCACCCGTTGGGCGGGACTGGCCGTCCGTCGTTTACGGCCCAGGTCCAACGGCTGGGATGCCCCGCGGAAGATCCCCGGCAGGATGTCCGATTGGCAGGCCAGATCGCGGATCTTCTCCACAGGTATCGAAGTCCCATCACCGAGGCGCCCGTTACGCAACTCACGGCTGATCACGTCGTAGTCGGCGATCAGCAACAACCTCGGACCCGAAGCCTTACCGTCTTCGTCGGTTTCTTCTCGGATGACCAACCCCGCCAGGGCATCGGCCATCCGCTGGGCGGGGGTGCGCCGCGCCCGGGGGTCTTCTTCTCTCCACAGTTCGTTCATCTTCTTCGACAACGCCGTCTCTATCAGAGCGCCGGTGACCGGATCGAACCGACCATATAGCACTTTCATTCCATCTTCGGTCGCGGTTCTGATCCTGGCGAACCTCCGCGAACGTTGATGCTCCAACCGGGAGACACCATCGTCTTGGGAACGTTGCTGTTCGTACTTTCGGACCGTACCCGCGAACTTGTCCGGAGACTCGCTGGCGGCTTTGCCCACCAGGTCGTCTTCGTCTATCTCTCCCCGCTGGGAGGCCTTCGCCAAAATCCGGGCGTTGTCGTAGGGGATGTCTCCTTGGCGCATCCCTTCCGATGTTTTGGGTAGTTCTTCCAGTTCCTTGGCGGTTTCCACCTCCGAGCGGGCTTTGCGGCGGGGTCGCAAACCCGTCTCCCGCAGCGTGTCCTCGATCAAATGGGCGCCTTCTCGGCGGGTCAACTCCGCCAACGTCTCCGCACGCACCGCCGCTGTTTGGTTCTCGGCGCGGAAAGTGGAAGCCAACCGATCCTGCAACTGATCCAACGTGGCGTCGCCTAACGGCAGGTTCGGTAAGACCATCTCGATCTCGTTGACGACCCGCCCCTTCACTGCTGTTCTAACCATGAACACAGCATGCCAAACCGGTGTGACAACACACCCCCCACCAACACCAAACCTGGCAAAACCACACAAAACAAGCACTAGTGTGACAGGCTTGGCGCTCCCCACCACAAACCTCACGCGTCTCCGCTCAGCTTCCGCCGCCCCTACACACCGCATCGGGTAGCCCTGCGGGATTGCTACCGTTTAAGGCATGGCGGACCAGGAGCTGTTCGAGCAGGACGTTGCGGAGTTGATCCCTCAACTCTATGGAATGGCGCTTCGCCTGGCCCGCAATCGCCCGGACGCCGAGGACCTGGTGCAGGAGGCCCTGTTGCGCGCCTACCGCGGTTACCACACCTTCCGGGCGGGAACCAACCTCAAGGCCTGGCTGTTCCGGATTCTGACCAACACTTTCATCAACGAGTACCGGAGACGTTCTCGGCGCCCCCGTGAGACGGAATTGGATGAAAGTGGCGGTGTGCTCCCCTACCCGTCCCATACCCCCCGGTTCCAGTCCTGGTCCAAAGCACCCGAGGACCATCTCATCGAGCAGATCTTCGAGTCGGACATCGTGGAGGCCATCGAAGGCCTTCCCGTCATCTACCGAATCCCGGTGCTGCTGGCAGATGTGGAGGGATTGTCGTACAAAGAGATAGCCAGTGCTCTCGACCTTCCGATGGGAACTGTCATGTCCCGGCTCCATCGGGGAAGAAACGCGCTCCGAAAAGCGTTGTGGGAGTATGCAAGCAAGCGGGGACTGACCCCATCGGAGGTTCCGCATGTCTAAAGAGTGCCGCCAGACCATCACCCACCTCTACGGATATGTGGACGGCGAATTGGAAGTCGAGACGGAGCACCGACTCGTGCAGCACTTCAACTACTGTCCGCCCTGTAAGGACATAGAAATCGTGGAGCGCCGCGTTCGCTACACCATCAGGCACCACCTCACCGAGGAGGTGCCTGAACTGTTTATGGAACGACTTCGGGGAAGACTGGCCCTGGAGAGGCACCTCTCGGGCTACCGATGAGGGCGGGTAGTCTATGGTGTCCATGAATTGGCGAAGGTGGGCAACCCTGGCTCTGGCTGCCCTGTTGACTTTGGGAGTTGCATTACCCGCACTGTCACAGGAAAAGGCGGGGGGAGCACAGGAGGAACCGGCGGAGATCGTCCCCGGCGTGGTGGTAGAGGAGTCCGCCCCAGCCGAGGCTGTGGCCGATTGGACATACCGCTACCTGGTACCCACCTGCATAGCTCTTGCCCTGATCATCTGCGTCCTCACGGTGGTGCTCTACTTCACCAGAGTGGTGAGGTCCCGGTACAAATCGGTTAGTTGAGGCAACCACGGTCCCCTAGTTGACGGAACCCGTGCATCCATCGGCGGTTGACAGGCACTCCACCCCGACCGCCGACCCCCGGCGCCTGACCCAGTTGTTCGCCGCCATCGCCGAGCGGGTGGAGTTTCCCCCCGGACCGTTGGTGATCGCCCTCTCGGGAGGCGCCGACTCGGCCGCTGCCGCATGGCTGCTCACCCGGGAGGGACGAATGGCGAGGGCCCTCCACGTAAACCACTCCCTCCCCCACTCCTCCAGAATGGCCGAGGCCGCCCGGGGCATCTCCGCAAAGCTGGGAATGGAACTGGCGGAAGTCACGATCCATCCGGGCGCCGGCAGCGAGGACGCGATGCGCACCGCCCGATACCGGGCCCTGGCCGACCACTTGAGACCCGACGAGGCGGCGATCACCGCCCACACCGCCGACGATCAGGCCGAAACGGTGTTGCACAACCTGCTGCGGGGAACCGGCCTGGACGGGTTGGCGGGCATTCCTGCCCGCAGAGGGCCTTTTCACCGTCCACTCCTGGGGGTCTGGCGTTCAGAGACCCGTGAGTTGGCCACGCTGGGTGGTCTCCCCTGGGAAGACGATCCTCAGAACGACGATCCCCGGTTTCTCCGCAACCGCATCAGGCGCCGCCTGATTCCCCAACTGGAGGCCGAATACCAGCCGCGGCTTCGCGAAGGACTGGCCAGGATGTCGTCTGTGGTCCGCGCCGATCTCATCCATCTGGAGTCACTGGCGGCCCGGACACCGATCCGGACATCCGAGGACGGGTCGGCGGAGCTTTCCTGCGCCCGGCTCGCCGAACTCCCCCAGCCCCTCTCCTCCAGGGTGGTGAGACAGGCGCTGCGCCTGGTGCGGGGCCCTCACGCCGGCGCCGAGGCCGAGGTGCGGCGGGTGCTGGAAGTCGCCCGGGGAAAGGCGCGGCGAACCGAACTCGAAGGTGGAATCGCCGTGGTCCGCTCCGGCGACCGATTGCTGTTCACCAGGGACGGCTAAGGTGAGGTAGATATCGATGGATTCGATTGATCGCTTCATCTCCGGCGAGCAAATCGCCGATCGCCTGCGGGAAATGGGCAGTCGTATAACCGACGACTACGCCGGTCGGGACCTCCTGATCGTAGGAGTTCTGAAGGGGACTTTCATGGTGATGGCTGATCTCGCCCGCCAGATCAGAATCCCCACCCAATTCGACTACATGGCGGTTTCCTCCTATGGCGCCGCCACCAAGACATCGGGAGTGGTTCGGGTTCTCAAGGACCTCGAACAGGAGATCGCCGGACGACACGTGCTGATTTGTGAGGACATCGTCGACTCGGGACTCACTCTCAACTATCTGATGAAGAGTCTCCGGGTGCGGGGGCCCGCCTCTCTTGAGATCGCCGCTCTCCTCTACAAGGAGGGGATCCAACGGGTCCCGGTGGAAGTCAAGTACGTGGGCTTTCGGATCGGCCCGGAATTCGTGGTGGGCTATGGGCTGGACTACGAGGGCAAATACCGGAACCTGCCGTATGTGGGCATCCTCTCCCAGTCCTAGTCAACTTTGTCCCAGGCCCGGATAGCATTAAAGGGGACTTATAAAGGAAAGTTGACACTTGTGTCACACCCCCCGCGTACCGTTTGCGGTGTGGCTCAGATGGTGCAGACGTTCAGGTTGACGTCAAGGTGTTCGGCCTCCCAGCACCGTCGCCTGACGGAGATTTTCGGCATGTGTTCGGAGCTTTACAACGCGGTCTTGGAGTCCTGGAGGGGCACCTACGCCTGGTGGATGGAGCACAACCCGGGGGCGGAGAAGTTCCCCGCTGAGAGGTCGCAGTCGCACTTTGACCGGATGAAGATGTTCACCGGTGTGCGGGCGGACCATCCGGAGTGGGAGTGCCTGTCCGTGAAGGTGGGCAGGGGCGTTCTGTGTCGTTTCGACCGCGCCGCCCGGGCCTTCTACAAGCGCTGTGCGGAGGGGAGGAAGCCCGGGTATCCCCGTTTCAAGCCCCGCCACCGGTGGCGCACCATCGAGATACCGGACGCCTCCGCCTCCATGGTCGTCCCGCCGAACACTTCCAAGAACGGTTCTGCGGTGTGGTGGCGCCTCCGGGTGAAGGGCGTTCCGCGCCTCCGCTTCCGCGACAAGCACCAACGCCTCGCCACCGCCCTGGGTAGTGGAGCGCAACTGGCGGAACTGCGGGTGGTGCGCACCCCCCTGCGGACGGAGATACATGCGGTGGTGAAACATCCTCCATGCGAGATGCCCGCGAGAGAACCGGAGAACCCGGCGGGTATCGACCTGGGACTGAAGCACCGCATGGTGGTCTCCGACGGCACCCGCGTTCCCGCCCGCCAGCCCGACAGGACACACATCAAGCGGGCACAGCGGAGACTGTCCAGGGCGATGAAGGGCTCCAACACCCGGCGGAAGAGGGCCGGGACCCTGGCCAGGGCCCACCGCAGGGAGAAGGAACGGGCAGTGCAGGCGGACTTCCGCCTCGTCCACCACCTCGTGACCACCTACGACGGCATAGCCACCGAAGACCTCGACATCGCGGGGATGCTCAAGTCCAAGATGTTCTCAAGACAGATATCCGACCAACGATGGGCCTCTCTCAACAACATGCTGGAATACAAAGCCTGGAAAGCTGGCATCCGGCATGTGAGAGTCGACCCCCGCCACACATCCCACCACCTGCTCGGTCTGCGGGCACAGACAGGCCATGCCCCTCTCCGTGAGGGTGTTCTCCTGCCGGCGCTGCGGACTGGAACTGGACAGGGATGTGAACTCCGCACGGAACATCGGCGTCCGGGGTTTCGGCCCTGGGTCGGGAGGGACTCTTCCCGATGCGATGCGCCATATAAGATCCGTCGTAAGACGCCCCCCGTCTCCGGGCGGGAAGCCGCAGGCGGACATCGCAGAACAGTATCGAACAGTCGACAGCGCCGCTGTCAACTTTTCTATATAAGTCCCCATTAAAGCAGGTAGGCCCCCGGACCTGCCTACCATGATGCCTTACCGGTAACACCGCCAGCCCACCAACACCCTTCGGATAAGAGATTAAATTGCGTCGCAGTCTCCGCATACTCCTGATCTACGGTCTTCTGATCGTCACGATGGCCCTGGTCTTCCAGAACTTCGGGAACGACGACACGCCATCCCAGGAGATAACAACCGGGGACTTTCTGGCCGCCGTGGAGGCATCCCGGGTCGAGTCGGTGTTGATTCTCACCCGGTCCCTGGAGGCCAGGGGACGCTATGTCGGGTCCAACCTTCCACCGGGCCAGTACGACTTCGCGGCGAAATACCCCGAGGGCTATGAGGGCCAACTCGCCGAGATGCTCGAGGACCGCGGAGTCCAATACGACACCGACCACGAACCTCCCGGACCCTGGAGCGTGCTGGTGGGAATGCTCCCGTGGCTGCTCCTGATCGGGTTCATGGTCTTCATCTTCATGCAGATGCAAAGGTCGGGCAACCGGATCATGCAGTTCGGAAAGACCCGGGCCAAGATGGTCAAGAAGGACAATCCCGACGTCACCTTCGAAGATGTGGCCGGCCTGGAGGAAGCCATCGAGGAGTTGGGCGAGATCAGGGACTTTTTGGCCGACTCCGACAAGTTCCGGGCGATGGGCGCCAAGATTCCCAAAGGCGTCCTGCTGTTCGGTCCTCCCGGCACCGGCAAGACCCTGCTGGCCAAGGCGGTGGCGGGAGAAGCCGGCAGGCCGTTCTTTTCCATCTCCGGTTCCGACTTCGTGGAGATGTTCGTGGGAGTGGGCGCCAGCAGGGTCCGGGACCTGTTCGAACAGGCCAAGCAGAACAGCCCGGCCATCATTTTCATAGACGAGATCGACGCGGTGGGCCGCCACCGGGGCGCCGGCCTGGGGGGCGGGCACGACGAGCGGGAACAGACCCTCAACCAACTCCTCGTGGAACTGGACGGCTTCGACACGAACACCGGAGTGATCGTGATCGCCGCCACCAACCGTCCCGACATTCTGGACCCGGCTCTCCTGAGACCCGGACGCTTCGATCGCCAGATCGTCATCGACTCCCCCGACATCAAGGGGCGGCAGGCCATCTTGGAGGTTCACTCCCGCGGCAAGCCTCTCAATCCCGAAATAGACCTCGAGGTCCTGGCCAGGCGCACCCCCGGCTTCACCGGTGCCGATCTGGCCAACCTGATAAACGAGGCGGCGCTGCTGGCCGCCCGTCGCGACCAGGAAGAAGTGGGGATGAAGGAGTTGGAGGAGGCCATCGACCGGGTGATCGCCGGTCCTGAACGCAAAGCCCGGATCATGTCGGACGACGAGAGACGGGTGATCGCCTTCCACGAAACAGGCCATGCCCTGGTGGGCTGGGCGCTTCCCATGGCCGACCCCGTGCACAAGGTGACGATCGTTTCCCGGGGTCGCTCCCTGGGTCACACCCTGGCGCTCCCCACCCGCGACAAATACCTGATCAAGCGCTCCGAACTGCTGGACCAACTGGCCATGCTCCTGGGAGGAAGGAGCGCGGAGGAACTGATCTACGCCGATCCCACCACCGGGGCGACCGATGACATCGAGAAAGCCACCAACATCGCCCGCCGGATGGTGATGGAGTACGGCATGAGTGACCAACTCGGCCCGATGAGGTACGGCAAATCGGGGGGAGAGGTCTTCTTGGGCCGGGACTACAACCGGCAAGCCGATTACTCCGACCAACTGGCGGCCGACATAGATGACGAGGTCCGCAGACTGATCAGGGTCGCCCACTCCGAGGCACGCCAGATCCTGGCGGCCCACCGTCCCGCCCTGAACAGAATGGTTTCGGCTCTGCTGGAGGAGGAGACGCTGGGGCCCGAGGAAATCGAGAGGGTCTTCCACGACGTTCCCAAGTGGCAAGCCACCGACACACCCGAGATGCGCCTCCATCCACCCCCGGGGATCCCGGCGGGTGATCCCGCCAGGGAGAGGGTGGCCGCCGCCACCCGTAGCGACCAGACCCGGTCTTCTTAGTTCATATCATGCCGGCCGGCGTTCTCAAACCTCGAGGGTTCAGATGGATAATCACCTCCCGCCTGGCGGTGAGCGAGCGACTCGGCGGACAGGGAGTGGCCCATCGCAAAGTGCGGCGCCAGCAGGAGGTGCTCTGGCTCCAGGAGAAAGCCGGGATAACCGACGTGGTAAGCCTTCTGGTCAACAACCAGAACATCAAGGTCTACCGGGATTGCGGTTTCGGGGCCCACCGGGTACCCGTCAGCGCCGAGGTGGAAGAAGGCGAACGTCGCTCCTTGTATGACAAGCTGAAGGAGCTCCTGAGCGATCCCGACGCCAAGGTCCTGGTGCACCGGGATGTGATCGACGAGAGCCTGGGAGGACTGATGAGCGGGTTCCTGGTGGACACCGGGCTGATCCCGGATCCGGTCAGGGCAGTAACCATCGTGGAACAGATTCTCGGCCGCCCGATCGGCGCCCGGGGACGTTCGCTGGTCCCGAATTACCTCGCCGGAGAGTGAACGACCGCCTCCGCCTGGCGGTGATCGGGCCAGGTCGGGCCGGCGGCGCGCTGGCCATCGCCGCTCTGGCAGCCGGTCACTCCGTTGAGACGGTGCCCGGTCCTTCCGGCAACATCCCCCCGGAACTGGCAGAGACCCGGGTGATGACGGCCGGCGGGCTGTCGGCCGTGGACCTGCTGGTACTGGGAACGCCCGACGACGCCATAGAGGAGACGGCCCGGCGCCTGGCATGCGACCCCCCATCCGCCGGTGCGGTGGTCCATCTCTCCGGATTCGCATCCCTCGATCGGTTGCAGGCACTGGAGGACTCCGGTCTGGAGGTTGGGTGCTTCCACCCCTTGCAAACACTGCCCTCACCCCAACGGGGCGCCGCAGCCCTGGCCGGATCGACCGCGGCGATCACCGCCCGAACCGCGGGGGCCGCCGCGTTGCTACGGTCATTTGCCCGAAGCCTGGGTATCTCCGGTTTCTGCCTGGAAGACCGGTTCAAGCCTCTCTACCATGCCGGCGCCGCCACCGTGGCCCTGGGAGTCGCCACCGCACTGGGAGTGGCTTCCGACCTCTTCGAAGCCGCCGGAGTCTCCTTCACCCAAGCCAGGGGGCTTGCCACACGGGTGTTGGAGAACTGCTTCGAGATAGGACCGGACCAGGCTCTCACGGGACCGGTGGTGCGGGGTGACCGGGGCACCATAGCGGGGCATCTGGAGGCTGCCGAGGCCGTCTCTGCGGAGCTTGCCCACCAGTACCGGCTACTCGGCCGGACGGCCGCCCGTCGGGCCGGCGCCGGCGCAGAGGCGGCCGACGGGGAGAGCGACCGGTCGGCAAGCCGATCCTTCTCATGAGGGTGGTCTCGAGTTTCTCCGAAGCGAGGTCTGCGGCAGCGGAGGCCTACCGCCGCTCCCACGGCGAAAAGGACCTGGCGCCGATCGGACTGGTGCCCACCATGGGGTTTCTCCACGAGGGTCACCTGTCCCTGATCTCCCGGGCACGCCGGGAATGCCAGGTGGTGATGATGTCTCTGTACGTCAATCCGCGGCAATTCAATGTGCCCTCGGACTTCGACCGCTACCCCCGCAGCCTGGAGCGGGACTGCCGGTTGGCCTCCGAGGCGGGGGTGGACATCCTTTTCGCCCCGTCCACGGCAGAAATGTACGAATCCGGAGAGTCCACGTCCATAAATCCGGGTCCGGTGGCCCGGGCCATGGAAGGAGCGGCCCGTCCCGGCCACTTCGAGGGAGTGGCGCTGGTGGTGACCAAACTCCTGGCCGGCCTGGAAGCGCAGAGGGCCTACTTCGGGCGCAAGGACGGACAGCAACTGACCATGATCCGCAGGATGGCGCGCGATCTCCGTTTCCCGATCGGGATCGTCGGATGCCCGACCATCCGGGAGAGCGACGGGCTGGCGCTTTCCAGCCGGAACATCCTGATGTCCACCCATGAACGGGAATCCGCCCTGGAAATCAGCCGGGGACTGTGGGCCGCTGCTCAGGCCGCCGAAGCCGGAGAGCGATCGGCCGAGCAGCTACGCCGTGCGGTGACCGGGGGCAGAGACCGCGTGGACTGGGAGTACGTGGAACTGGCCGACCAGGACGACGCATCACTGCTCGACACTCTGGACCGCCCCTCCTTTCTGGCGGTGGCCGCCTCGGTGGGAGAAGTGAGGCTGATCGACAACCTCTTCTTCGACAAGGGCTCCGACGGTCCGGCAGTCGATCGGGGGATCGTTCTGGATCGCCCTAGTCTCCTCTACAGGTGAAGAGCATGCGCATAGCAGTGGACATCGGCAACACCCAGACCGTGATGGGGGCCTATCGAGGTCGATCTCTGGAACACCGCTGGCGCATATCGACCGAGGCTTCCCGCACCACCGACGAGTACCGCATTCTCCTCAGCGGGCTCCTATCAGGAGTCCCGCTGCCGCTGGAGGGCGCGGCGTTGTCCAGTGTGGTGCCCACCGCTATCTCGGCCATTCGTCCGGTGCTGACCGAGATGGTGGACGGGCCCCTGGTGGTGGTGGGACCGGGAACCCGCACCGGCATGGAAATCCGCATCGACAACCCCCGGGAGGTCGGCGCCGACCGGGTGGCCAACGCCATCGGGGCAGTCGAGTCGTACGGGGCCCCGGTCCTGGTGGTCGACTTCGGAACAGCCACCACCGTGGATGTGATAGATGACTCGGGCGCCTACTGCGGCGGCGCCATCGCACCCGGGGTGCAGGTGGCCGGAGACGCCCTGGCCGCCGCGGCATCCGCGCTCCGGCGAGTGGAGTTGACCAAGCCCGGCCGGGCGACCGGGCGCAACACCACCGAGGCCGTGCAGAGCGGGCTGGTGTTCGGATGGGCCGGTCTGGTGGACGGCCTGGTGAGACGGATCTGTGCGGAGAACAAACTCGGGGCTCTCCCGGTGGTGGCGACGGGTGGTCTGGCCCGGCTGCTGGGGCCGGTGTGCGAGACGATCACCGATATAGAAGACGACCTCACCCTGCGGGGATTGTTGGTGGTGCTCGAGTTGAATTCTTAATCCCTCCTCCAGTTGACATACTTCTCAAGACCGTCTATTATTTCACCAACAAACCAAACCACCTGCCGGCCTTCCCCGTCCCCTCCCGGAAGACCGGCGGGAAGCCTGCCCGCCCTCCACCCCTCCCGGGGCGGCAGGCACTCAACCGGCCCGCCCTCCCTCCCCTCCCGGGGGCGGGTCGGTTACTTTTTTGCCTTGCGCGGCACTTCGTGCATTCTTTCGGAAGGTATCCATCTACTAGGTTGATGCTCCATGGACAATCAGGGAACCAGACAGCCGGATCCGGGATCGGCGGGCCTGTGGGAAAAGGTGGTGCAAAAGCGTCTAGGAGACCTGGAGAGCCTTGCCGAGAGAAAAGTGGACCCCTGGCCCGCAAGATTCGACCGAACACACTCGACCCGGGAAATCCGTGAGTCTTACGGGCACCTGGAAGCCGATGCCCGAACCGGACAAACCGCGGCGGTGGGAGGACGGATCCGGCTGATCCGCGACTTCGGACGACTGATGTTCATAACCCTCTCCGACCAGACCGGAGACCTGCAACTCTTCGTCTCCCGGCAAGACTTGGCGGCCGAGTCCGCCGATTTGCTCTCCCATCTGGACCTGGGTGATTGGGTGGGGGCGACCGGGGAGGTGATCACCACCCGGCGGGGGGAACTGTCCATCGGAGTCGACCGACTCACCCTCCTTGCCAAGTGCCTGGCCCCTCTTCCCGAGAAGTGGAGGGGTCTCAGAGATGTCGAGCAGCGCTCCCGGCGCCGGCATCTGGACCTGGTTGTCAACCCGGAGAGCCGACGGACCTTCGAGATCCGCTCCGCGGTGGTGACAGAACTCCGTAATCAGTTCCATCAACGAGGCTTCATGGAGGTGGATACGCCCATCCTCACCTCCCGGGCGGCCGGCGCCGCCGCCCGTCCCTTCCGGACCCACCACAACGCCCTGGACATTGAGCTCTACATGCGGATCGCCACCGAGTTGTACCTGAAGCGCCTGGTCGTCGGGGGCTTCGAGCGGGTCTTCGAGATGGGCCGGATCTTCCGCAACGAGGGAGTGGACTCCTCCCACAATCCCGAGTTCACCATGCTGGAGTCGTACCAGGCCTTTGCCGACTACCGCGACGTGATGGACATGGTCGAAGAGGTGATCCCGGCCGTGGCCAGGGCGGCCACCGGCGGCACCCTGGTCAACCAGGAGGCCGCCGACTCATCCCCGGCGCCCATCTCCCTCGATCCCCCCTTCCGCAAGGTCGCGATGGTGGATCTGGTGAGCGGGGAGATGGCATGCGACATCACCCTCGACACCGATCCCCGGATCCTCGGGGAGTTGGCCGAGAGCCGGGGAGTCGAAACTCGCCGGGAGTGGGGCGCCGGCCGGATCATCTACGAGTTGTTCGACCGGCTGGTGGCCCCGGACCTGTGGGAGCCCACGTTCGTGGTCGACTACCCCCTGGAGGTCTCCCCTCTCGCTCGTCGTCACGGGCGGGATCCCCGGCTGACCGAGCGTTTCGAGTTATTCATCGCCGGAGTGGAATTTGCAAACGCCTTCTCGGAGTTGAACGACCCGGTCGACCAGCTTTCCCGATTCGAGAACCAGGCTTCCCTCCTGGGAGCGGACGACCCCGAACTCCACCCGGTGGATGAAGAGTTCGTGCTGGCCCTGGCGTACGGGATGCCCCCCACCGGGGGCCTGGGCCTGGGCGTGGACAGGCTGGTGATGCTGTTGACCGACCGTACCCACATCCGTGACGTGATCCTGTTCCCCACGCTCCGGCCCACCGAGAACCCTCTCTGGAGGACTTACCGGCGCCTGCTGGCCCAGCGATTCGAGGGCCTCAGCTGACTGAGACCCCCGCGGCCCGCAGGGCGGCGACCGCCTTGTCCCCGTCGTCGGGGGAGAGATTCACCGCTGCTGTTGCATCGAGGGGAACCTCCACCTCATACCCCAGACGAACGGCGTCCAGAGCGGTGTCTTTCACGCAGTAGTCGAGGGCCAGTCCCACCACTACGACGCTGGTGATTCCCTGTTCTCGTAGCAGGGAGTCCAGGGCGGTGGGACGGTCCTCTCCTTCCACCAGGTCTCTCATGGTGAATCCCGAATAGCCGTCCTCGCCGGCCCCGCCCTTCTTCACCGACACGCCCTCAACGACCAGTTCGGGATGAAAGTCGGCCCCCCGGGACCCGCCCACGCAGTGGACCGGCCATATTCCCCCGTCCTTGGCGAAATGGGGGGTGGTAGCCGGATGCCAGTCCTGGGTGTAGAAGACCGGCCACCCCTCCCCCTGCGCCTTCTCCACCAGCCGGTTCACCGCCCGCACCACTTCTCCGGCGCCCCTGACATAGAGGGAACCTTCCGGGTCCGCGAAGTCGTTCTGGACATCCACCACCACCAGGGCGGTCTTGGGAGGGAACCGGCTCACGGTCTTAAAGCCTAGGCGTCACCAGCCCTTGTCCCCGGCTCAACCCGCCGGGGCCGGATCAGGTCCGGACCACCGTTCCCGACTGTATAACCGTCCGGCGGGGATCCCACAGCACGTCCGGTCTCTCGAAGGGGTTGCCCGCCAGCACCACCAGGTCGGCGGGGGCGCCGAGCCTTATGACTCCCAGATCGGGACGGCGGATTATCTCGGCGTTCACCGAAGTGGCGGAGCGGAGCATCTCCCCCACTTCCTCCACCTCACTGCGGACCCGGAAGTCCAGTAGTTGTTCGTCCTCGAGGTCTCCGATCAGGTCGGTCCCCATTCCTATCGGAACCCCGGCGTTCCGGGCGATCTCCAGCGATGCGATGCCCGCCTCGACCACTTCCAGGTTCTTGCGTTGCGACTCGAGGGGCTGGCCCAGGTCCTCTCCCCTTCGTTTCATAGCTTCATAGCAGATCAGGGTGGGCACCAGGTATGCGCCGCGTTCGGCCATCAGCGCGGCGGACTCGGCGTCCAGCAGGTTGCCGTGCTCAATGGTTCTCACCCCGTTCGCCACCGCGTGGGTGATGGCCTCGGGCGCGTAGGCGTGGGCAGCCACGTACGAGTCGAGTCTGGCCGCCTCGGCGCAGACCGCCCGGACCTCGTCCGGGGCGTACTGGACCTGGTGGATGGGATCCGTCGGGGACATCACCCCTCCCGATGCGAAGATCTTGATGGCGTCCGCTCCGGTGCGGATCCTGTCGCGCACCGCCCGGCGGAGATTGTCGACTCCATCCACCACCTCGCTCAGGTAACCGCAGGTGTGCTCGGCGAAAATGTGGGCGGGCCGGGGATCGCCGTGACCGCCGGTCTGGGTCAGTCCCGGACCGGTGTACAGGTAACGCGGCCCACTCATGATTCCCTCCTGGAGAGCCATGCGGAGACCGACATCGCCCCCCGAGGGGTCCCGCACGGTTGTGAACCCTCGCTGGAGGGCAGCATCAAGGCGTCGCGCCGCCTTCTGAGACACGTAGCTCATCGGCAGGCTCTCCAGTTTCATCATCTCGAAATCCACTCCGTAGGCATGGAAGTGGGCATCGATCAGGCCCGGGGTCACCAGGCGACCGCCGGCGTCGATGACGCGCGCCCCGTCGGGTGGCCGGCCATCGACCCCCACCACCACTCCGCCTTCGATGTGCACCGGATGCTCCACAGGGCTCAGGGAGACTCCGTCGAACACGAGGCCGTTGACCAGAGACAACAAGGAATCGCCCATGGCAATCAAGATAGCCGGACCTGTCGCCGCGAACCCTATCCAGGGTCGAAGTCTTCCTGCCGCAAAGGGCGTAATCTCACAGGAGAGATGACCGTCCCTCTCCACCACGGCGCCCTGTTCACCGACCTGTACCAGTTGACCATGGCCCAGGTCTACTTCAGCCATGGAATTGCCGAAGACGAGGCCAGCTTCGAGCACTACTTCCGCACCTATCCGTCATATGGAGAGCATCGGGCGGGGTACTGCGTCTCCGCGGGCCTCGGGGCTCTGCTCGACCGCTTGGAGAGGTACCGTTACGACGATCGCGAACTGGCCGCCCTGGCCCATATGCGCTCGGGTTCGGGCGCCCCCCTCTTCGGCAAGGACTTTTTGGACTGGCTGGGCGCCAACGGAGACTTCCGCCGGCTGAACCTGCGCGCCGCGCCCGACGGACGGTTGGTACATCCCCACACTCCGATCACCGTTGTGGAAGGACCACTGGCTCTCGCCCAACTGGTGGAGAGCGCCTTGCTGAACCACCGCAACTTCGCCACCCTGGTGGCCACCAAGGCGGCAAGGATCAAGCAGGCTGCCCGGTCGGGGACCGTCCTGGAGTTCGGAATGCGCCGGGCGGCGGGACTGGGCGCCAACCTGGCCACGGAGTCGGCCCTGGTGGGAGGCGCGGACTTCTCCTCCAACGTGGCGGCCTCCCACAGGGTTGGCCTGCCCGCCAAGGGCACCCATGCTCACTCCCTGGTTCAGACATTCATGGCGCTGGGCGGCACGGAGTTGGACGCCTTCCGGGCCTTCGCTCGGGTCTATCCCGATGACTGCGTGCTGCTGGTGGACACCATAGACACCCTCGGGTCGGGCATTCCGAATGCCATCAGAGTATTCGAAGAGCTACGCGCCCGAGGACACCGGCCGGCGGGAATCCGATTGGATTCCGGGGACCCGGCAACCCTGGCGCCGGCTGCCGCCCGGATGCTTGACAGGGCAGGTTTCGGGGATGTGGCAATCGTCCTCTCCGACCGGCTGGATGAAATCTCCATCTCCCGGATCACAGAGGAACTTCTCCGCGGCGTCGAGGAACCCCGCAGGATCATCGGACGGCTGGTATTCGGAGTTGGCAGCCGGCTGGCGACCTCACAGGGCGCGCCGTATCTCGACGGGGTATACAAGCTGACGGCGGTGCGCCAGGGTCGTCGCTGGCGTCCCGCCTTCAAGCGAACGGATGACCTGGCCAAGTCGGCCCCACCGGGCCGCAAGAGCCTGTGGCGCCTCTACGGGGAGGGGGGACATGCCGGCGGGGACATGGTGACCCTGGCGGGCGAAGCGCCTGACCGGGAGGGGCCGGCGCCCGCCGAGCCCCTGCTGGAGGACGCTTGGATACAGGGATGGCTCTCCGGGGGCGAGGGCCTGGAGGCGGCCCGGGCCAGACGGCGGTCGGACCTGGCCCGCCTGCCGCCCGCATGCCTGGATCTGGTGGATCCCGATCCCTATCCCGTGATCCGGAGCCCCGGTCTCCGAGCGCTGTCCGACCGGGTGCTGGCAAACGTGATGATCGGCGAAGGCTGATGCCCGGCGAAGAAATGCTGCAGTGGTGGGTACCCGTCGGCGCCCTGGCGGTGAGTCTCTCCATTGCCCTGTCCGCCAGGATCATCGCGCGCCGCCGCCCCCGCCGCCGGTCGATGGAAGGTCTCGAACCGGGAGTGACCCTGTTCACCTCCGAACGGTGTCCCGGATGTGATCCGGTGCGTTCCCGCTTGGTCGACGTGCTGGGCGCCGAGGGGTTCCGGGAGATCAGATGGACGGAAATGCCCGATCTCTTCGCGACCTACATGGTGGATCGCGTGCCCACCACGGCCGCGGCGGACGGAAGCGGCGCCGCCTTCATCTGGGAGGGAATGCCCCCCGTTCGGTTGCTCCATCGATGGAGATCCTTTGTTAACCAGCCCTAATGCCTTAAAGTGGGACAGGTTATGGCGCCCAGTTGCTATCGGTGTGGAAAAGCGGCCGCGTCGTGGATGGCGATCGACTACCAGAACCGGCGGGTCTGGCTGTGGGACATTGGGATCACCACCCGCGAGGGTGTGCTGTCCGCGGTCTGCCGGTACCATGCCGACCGTCTCGTCCCTCCCATAAAATGGACGCTATTCGACCGTCGAAACGTCACCGAGATGTTCCAGTCCTCCAAGGAGACGGGCGTCGCCTGAGGAGCGGCACGCCGGGCCGACGCCCTCCGCATCCTCGATGACTCTTCTCTCCAGGTTTTGGTACCCGGGTTGGGTGCTGGCGGTTCTCTCCCTGATGATCCTGGCTGTGCTCAGCCCTCATCTTCTGTTCGTGGAGAACACTCCCTCCGGCGGCGACATGGGCGCCCATGTCCTGGGACCGGCCGCCATGCGGGATGTGCTGCTGCCCTCCGGACGCCTGCTGGGCTGGTCCAATGCCTGGTTCGCGGGGTTCCCTCTCTACTACTTCTACTTTCCCCTGCCCTCGCTGGTCATCGTGCTGCTGGACGTCATTCTCCCCTACGGGGTGGCCTTCAAGCTGGTGACGGTGGGAGGCCTTCTCCTCCTTCCCCCCGCGGTCTACTATCTCACCCGCTCTCTGGACTTCTCGCGGCTGATCGCCCTGACTACCGCGGCCGGAGGAACGGTGTACGCGTTGATGGAGAGTTTCAGCATCTACGGGGGGAACGTGGCCTCCACCCTGGCCGGGGAGTTCACCTACAGCTGGTCGTTCAGCCTGGGTTTCATCTACCTGGGCCTTCTGATCCGGGTGATCGAGGGGGAATCACGCCTCCTTCCCGCCACCGCGGCCGTGTTCTGCGTCACGGTGCTCTGCCATCTGCTTACCACATTGTTGCTGGTGATCGGGACTCTGGGTTTCCTGGGGCTCAGGAAGGCCCGCCGCCCCCTGATAGCCGCCTCGGCCTGGGCTTTCGCCCTCACCGCATTCTGGTCCGTGCCGTTCCTTGCCAACCTGGCGTACAGTTCCGATCTGGCCTGGAGTCCCCTCACCCGGTGGCGGGAGTTCTTTCCGGTCGAAGTCTGGGTCTTGCTTCCGCTGTCTCTGATCGGTTTGATCTGGTCGCTTCGCCGCGCCTGGCGAATCGGGGAGATGTGGAAGATAGTGCCGCTGCTGATCACCACAGTGGCGCCCATCATCTACTTCCCCCTACCCATCCGTCTCACCAGCCAGTTCCCCGAACTGTTCCTGGACGAACGGTGGAAGCTGTACAACGGGAGGCTGCTTCCCTACTGGTACTTCGGAGTGGTCTTCTTTGCCATGCTGGCGGTGGGCGCGCTGTTGATGGTGGTGGCCCGGCGTCTCCCCCGTTTCTCCTCCCCGACTGCGGTAACGGCGACCACCATCGGCGCCGGAGCGCTGCTCGCCTCGGTGCTGATCCCTTCGGGGGTCTCGAACAAGTGGCCGATCATTCTCGGGACCGTGTTGGCGGTCGTCCTGGGGGGAGTGGCGTTCTACCGCCGCGGGCAGCCACTCGCCACCAGAAGACTGCTGGCAACAGTGGCCGCGCTGGGAGTGGGCGCCGGAGCCTTGGCCGGGGTGTCCTACCTGGCAGGCTGGTCGCGTTGGAACTACTCGGGGTATGAGACCAAGGCTCACTGGGAGGAATATCGCGACATGAACACACTGGTGGCAGGGCTGGAACCGGGACGCGTGCTGTGGGAGAACAACCGCGACCTGGACAGGTACGGGACTCCCATGGCCCCCATGCTCATTCCCTACTGGTCGGAGTGGAGCCATCCCTCCATGGAGGGGCTGTTCTTCGAGTCCTCCCTCAGCATGCCGTTTATCTTCATCACCATCTCCGAAATGAGCAAACAGGGTTCCAATCCGGTGCCCGGGCTGGCCTACCACAATCTGTCAATGCGCCGGGGACTGGAACACCTCCGCATGTTCGGCGTGCGCTACTACATCTCCTTCACCCCGGAGGCGACCGAGGAGGCCCGCAAGGTCCCCCAACTGGAGGAGTTGGGGGTGGCAGGACCCTTCCATGTCTTCAAAGCGCCACCCACCCCGTTGGTGGAGGTGGCCGGTTTCCAACCGTCGAGATTCGAAGAGAGCCCCGACGGCGAGCCCGATTTCTTCAACTTCTCACTCGCCTGGTTCGAGAGACTCGACCTGGTGGACCTGTGGGTGGTGGCCGAAGGGCCGCCCGACTCGGAGTGGAGAGCCGTCTCCAGCCCTTCCGAGCTCCGTCCCTCGGTCCTTCCCAACCGGGAGGGCGCGGTAAGCGATGTCGTTGTGGAAGACCACCGCATCTCGTTTGCAACCGACGCGGTGGGAGTCCCCCATCTGGTGAAGGTCTCCTACTTTCCCAACTGGAAGGCCACCGGCGCCGACGGCCCCTACCTGGTCGCCCCCTCCCTGATGCTGGTGATACCCACCGAATCGCAGGTGGTGATCGAATTCCGGAACACCTGGGCGGAGTGGCTGGGCTGGGCGCTGACGCTGGGAGGACTGGCCGGCCTGGCGGTTCCCGGCTGGAGAAGTCGGCTGACCGAATGGGGGAAGGTCCGCCCCCGCCGGATCGGGAGAGGAGCTGGGCAGTAGAAGACCTGTTCAAGGCCTACGACATCCGGGGCGACACGGCCACCGGCGCATTCACCCCCGACCATGCCCGTCGGATCGGGGCGGCCTTCGGCAGTTTCGCGGGCGGTGGGACGGTGGCGGTGGGTCGTGATTGTCGAGAGAGTTCCCCCCTCCTCGCTTCCGCGTTGATAGAGGGCATCGCCTCGGCGGGGGCGGATGTTCTGGACCTGGGTGCGGTGGCCACGGAGGTCGTGTACTACGTCTCCGGCGCCGCCAATGTAGCGGGTGCGGTGGTGACGGCCTCCCACAATCCTCCGCAATGGAACGGGATCAAACTGTGCCTGCCGGGCGCCGCCCCGGTGGGCGCCGGATCGGGATTGGAGGAAGTCCGCCGGTTGGCGACCCGACCACCGCCACCGGCCGCCCGTCGGGGAAGGGTATCGGCGCGGGATGCGACGGAAGAGTATGTGGACCACATCTTCTCCATCGTGGATCCCGACTCGATAGCCCCCCTGAAGGTGGTGGTGGACGGCGGGAACGGCATGGCGGCCACGGTGGTGGGACCGGTCTTCTCACGTCTGCCAATCTCTGTCACCGGCCTCTACCTGACGCCGGACGGCCGCTTCCCCAACCATCCCCCCGATCCGATAGATCCGGCCAACCTGACCGATCTGGTCGGCGAGGTGGTGTCTGTCGGCGCCGACCTGGGAGTTGCCTTCGACGGCGACGCCGACCGGGCGTTCTTCGTGGACAACCGGGGAGAACCCCTCTCGGGCAGCGCGGTCACCACCCTGATAGCCCGGTGGGCCCTGGCTTCCGCTCCGGGAAGCAAGGTGGTCCACAACCTGATTTGTTCGCGATCGGTCCCCGACGCCATCGCCGCCGCAGGCGGCATACCGATCCGCTCACGGGTCGGGCATTCCTTCATGAAGCGGATGATGGCCGAGACCGGGGCGGTCTTCGGAGGAGAGCACTCCGGCCATTACTACTTCGCAGCCCACTACCGGGCCGACTCCGGCATGCTGGCGACACTGGCCCTCATCCAGATCCTGTCACAAAGCGCCCGGACGCTGTCCGAACTCCATGCGGAAGTGACGCCATACCATGCCTCCGGCGAGATCAACCTGGCGGTGGGCGATCGGGAACGCTCCCTGCAGAAGGTGGCCGAGGCATTCTCGTCGGAACGCCAGGACCGCCTGGACGGGTTGACCGTCTCATGGCCCGACCGATGGTTCAATCTGCGCCCCTCCAACACCGAACCCTTCCTGCGCCTCAACGTGGAAGGCCCCGACCCCGCATCGGTGAACGCTCTCGCCGCCCGGGTGAAGAGCCTGGTGGGAGCCTGAGATGGCTCTTGTCGACCCCGAACTTCTCTCCATCCTTGCCTGCCCCCGCTGTCGGGGAGATGTACGCCCGGTCGACACCGAACAGTCCCTTCGGTGTCCCGAGTGCGGGGCGTCCTACTTGATAAACGAGGCCGGGGTTCCCATAATGACGTCAGAAGATGACTGAAGACCTTTCCGGGCCCGCCGACATGAGAACCCAGATGGCCGCTCTGGGCGCCCAGTTGCGTTGGGGAGCGGATCTTCGTCCGCCGCCGGCGGGGCAGAACGAGGGGGAGGTACTGGTGTGTGGGATGGGAGGATCGGGGGTTACCGGAGACTTCCTGGCCGCGGTGGCGGCCACCGAGGGAAGGCGGACCTCGGTGCACAAGGACTATGGCCTACCCGGCTGGGCGGCCCGGGAGAAGCCCTCCGTGCTGGTGGTCTCCTACTCGGGAAACACCGCAGAGGCCCTCTCCTCCTGGAAGATGGCCCGGGACCTGGGACTCTCGGTGACAGTTGTCACATCAGGGGGAGAATTGAGGGAGAAGGCGGTCAAGGCAGGCCACCGGGTGGTGATCGTCCCCGGGGGGTACCAACCGCGGTCGGCCCTGGGATACGGGCTCTCCGCGGTGCTGAGAGTTGCCGCCGGGGCGGGCGCCATCTCCGATCCCCGCCCTTCCCTGGAAGAGGCGGCCTCGATCGCCGACGTCCTGGCCGGGATGGAGGGAGAGGGGATGGCGCTCGCCGCGGATCTGGCTGCTGCGGTGGCCGGAAGGATGGTGGGGATCTATGGCTCGTCTCCCCTCACCAGTGTCGCAGCTCTCCGATGGAAGACCCAGGTCAACGAGAATGCCAAGCACACCGCTTTCTGGGCAACGGTGCCCGAGTCCACCCACAACGAGATCACGGGATGGGACTTCCCCGCCGGGCTGGCCCGCAGTCGGGTGGGACTCCTGGCGCTCCGGGACGCCGAGGAGCATCCCGGTGTCTCCAGTCGCTTCGGACACCTGGAGTCGCTCACCTCTGATCGGGTCTCCTGGGTGGGAGAGGTTTGGACCCAGGGTTCCTCGCCCCTGGCCCGGCTGATTAGCCTGGTGGCTGTGGGTGATCTGTTCTCCTTGGAGTTGGCCCGTCTCGCCGGAGCGGACCCGGTGCGAGTGGAGTTGATCGACCGTCTCAAGATGAGAATGACCCCTCCTCCCGACGCGAGAGCCGACAGTCCCCGTGACCTCTGACATAGCCGATCCGCGCCTGGCGTCCCGGGGCCGGATGCGTGTGGAGTGGGCTTCCGGCCGGATGCCGGTTCTCTCATCCATCAGGAGAGAGTTCTCTTCCGAGCGGCCGTTGGCCGGCCTGCGGGTGGGCGCCAGTCTGCACGTGACGTCGGAGACCGCCAACCTGATGCTCACCCTGGCGGATGCGGGGGCGGAGTTGTCCCTGTGCGCCTCCAATCCTCTCTCCACGCAGGATGACGTGGCGGCGGCCCTGGTAGCCGAAGGAGTCGAGGTGATGGCCGTCCGCGGGGAGGACTCGGAGCGTTATCATCGTCACATCCGGGAGGTGCTGGGTCGTCGTCCCGATCTACTGGTGGACGATGGAGGCGACCTCATTACCACCCTGCACCGCTCCCATCCCGATCTCTCCCCCCTGGGCGCCACCGAGGAGACCACCACCGGCGTGACCCGGCTTCGGTCCATGGCCCGGGAGGGAGCGCTGAGACTGCCCGTAGTGGCGGTCAACGATTCGGCCACCAAGCATCTCTTCGACAACTACTACGGGACCGGCCAGTCCACCCTGGATGGCATCATTCGCTCCACGAACCTGCTGGTGGCAGGCACCACGGTGGTGGTGGTGGGCTACGGACACTGCGGGCAGGGCGTCGCGATCCGGGCCGATGGGTTGGGCGCCCGGGTGATCGTGGTGGAAGTGGACCCGGTGAGGGCTCTCCAAGCGCTCATGGACGGCTTCGGGCTGCTCACCGCCCGGGAAGCGGCGGCCCGGGGCGACATTTTCATCACCGTCACCGGGAATCGCCACGTCCTCTCCGAAGAACACCTGGCCCTGATGAAGAACGGGGCGATCCTGGCCAACGCCGGCCACTTCGACGTGGAGATCGATGTGGAGGCCCTGGCCGACCGGTCGGTGGGGAGACGAACCGTGCGTCCCAATCTGGAGGAATTCGAGATGGGGGACGGTCGCCGTCTGTACCTGGTCTCCGAAGGCCGGTTGGCCAACCTGGGGGCGGCCGAGGGGCACCCCGCCGACGTGATGGACCTGTCGTTCTCCAACCAGGCCCTGGCGCTGCGGTGGCTGGTAGAAGAACACGACTCCCTGGAGCCGAAGGTCTACGTCCTTCCCGCCGAGATCGACCAGGCAGTGGCCCGCATCAAGGTGGGTGCCCTGGGAGGGAGTCTGGAACAACTGACCCCATCCCAACGGGAGTACATGTCCGGATGGCGGTTCGGCACCTGACCGAACCCCGGTTGGCTACGAGCGCGCCTCGGAGACCTTGCTCTGGACCATGAGCACCCCCGCCAGCGAGACCGCGATCCCCATGATCTGCAGCGCGGTGAGGGTCTGTCCCAGCAGGAACCAGGCCGACACCGCACCGAACACCGGCTGAGTGAGGATGATCATCCCCACCGGCCCCGGACCCGCATAGCGGACCGCCGCCACCTCCAGCAGGGCCGGGAGGGCCGTTCCCAACACCCCAAGGGCCAGCAGCCACCACCATTTGGAGGCAGGCAGGTCCATGGGACCCCAGCGAGCCAGCGGCATCAGGAGGAGAGCGGCCATACCCATCGGGTAGGCGGCGATGGTCAGGGGGTGGAGATCTCCTCCGAGGTGGTCAATCACAAGAAGGTAAATGGCCAGAAAGAGCGCTGCTCCCACACCCGCGCCGATCCCGATCGGGTCCACCCGTTCCCATATCCATGCATCCACGACCAGGGAGATGCCCAGCACCGTAACCAGTCCCGCCAGCCAGGCGACCGCCGGCACCCGCACCCCCTTGACCATCTGCGTCCAGACCATCACCGCCAGCACCCCCACGAATTGCAGCGTTATGGCGGGGCCTGCGCCCAGCCTGTCCAAAGCGGTGAAGAACAGGGGAGGCATCACCGACATGCCACAACCCAAGCCGGCCAGAATCCAGAACCGGCCGCGAGGATCAAGGACCCTCTTTCGGGCTGCCGCTCCGAACAGGACCAATCCGGCGATGAGCAGATGACGCTGGGACAACTCGATGGATGTGTGAAAGTCGAGAAGATCGATGACCACCACCGCGAAGAATCCGAACAGCGTCACCACCATCACCGCCAGAAGGGTCCCCCTCCGGGCCTCCGGTCTCACATAGCTCGCTCCCGGTTCGCTCCGGGCAACTCGGTCTCCGCTCACATAGAGGAAGTTACCTCGATGATGGGCCGGTTTTCGAATAGCACCCTCCCATGTCCAAACTGTTGGTTACCAGGTAACTTATTGCATCTATTATTTATAGACCAATGTTCTCCATAAGTTCAAAAATATTTGCAAAATGATCTACCAACCACCAAACCTGACCAGAAACGACGAGCAGGTGCTGGAAGCTATCTCCGAGCTTCGCGAGACACTCCGGTTCCGCCTTTACGAACCACGTCGCTGGTATGGGACGTTGCGCCGCGCAGCCTTTGCCCGGGCGGTCCAGGGATCCAATTCCATCGAGGGTTACCACGCCAGCGACGAGGACGTGGCGGCTGTGATCGAAGAGGAGGAACCGATGGAGACCCGCGAGGAGACCCGACAGGCCATCGCGGGCTACCGGGATGCGATGACCTATGTGATGCAGTTGGCGAAAGCCGATCACAGAATCGACCGCTCCACACTTCTGGGACTGCATTTCATGCTCATGAAATACAGACTCCAACAGAATCCCGGGCAATGGCGTCCCGGCCCAGTCTGGGTAGAGGACAGGGAAGGAAAGGTGGTCTACACCGCTCCGGACCGCGACCAGGTCGAAGAACTGGTGGACAAGACCCTTGAGGACGTCCATCTGAGCACCCACCCGGTGATGGTCACCGCCGCAATGGCGCACCTCAATCTCGCAATGATCCACCCGTGGAGCGACGGAAACGGAAGAATGGCCCGCTGCGTGCAAACGTTGGTGCTTGCCTCCGAGGGAATCCTGGATCCGGTCTTCTGCAGCATAGAGGAGTACCTGGGTCGCAACACCCCGAACTACTACTCCGCATTGGGCGCGATGCACCACGGGGAGTGGGCCCCCGAGCGGGACACCCGCTCCTGGATCGAGTTCTGCCTCACCGCCCATTACCGACAGGGCCGCACTCTGCAACGCCGGATCGACCAGTACGAGGCGCTGTGGGGCAGGTGCGAGGATCTGGCCGACCGCCACCGGTTACCGGATCGAGTAGTTGGAGCGCTCTCCGACGCGGCGCGCGGGCGTACTCTGTGGCGTTCACTGTACGTCAAGATCACCCGTTCCTCCACGGGCGAGGACTTGAGTGACATGACGGGTACCCGCGACCTGCTGGCCATGCACCGAGCCGGGCTCCTGGATGCTATCGGAGAAAAACGAGGCCGTCGTTACCGTGGAACCCCTGAGTTGCGGGGCATCTGGAAAGAAATCCGGACCCAACGCCCATCACTTAGAGTGGAGGATCCCTATGAGTCCTTGACCAGAAGTCGACTGCCAGGGTTTTGACCTCCCTGTCGGCTACACCAACTCCGGGTAGAAGAGAAGCACCACCAGGCTCAGGAGATTGAAGCCGGCATGGGTGAATATGGCCGGGCCCAGGCGTCCCCGGCTGATCCGGAGGTGAGCCAGCACCACCCCGAACAGAAAGAGTTGAGGAACCAACACCGCCGCCGACTCCCACGGCTGGACAGGTGAGAGCCCCGTCATGTGGAAGGCGGCGAAGGCGGCCGCCGAAAGGGAAATGACTCCCCGCTTCTGAAACCTGGCCGCCAGGGCGTCGATCAGAATCCCGCGGAACAGGAGTTCCTCCAGGGTGGGACCGATCAGTCCGATCAGGAGAAAGAGCGCCATCCGGCTGTAGAGGCCCCCGATGGCGGCCACTTCCTCCGTGAGCGCCTGGGGCTCCGTCTCCAGCCCTACCAGGAGGGCCACCGGCAGGAAGACGACGGCCAGGACCACCTGCATTCCCACTCCCAGAGCCAGCATCATCGGATCCCGGCCCTCCACGTCGAACCTGAGCCGCTCGAAGTCCCTCTGGCGAACCCTTCCCACCAGGGCTATGGCGCCCGCCGTGAACAGGAACTGGCCGGCCAGGGCGACCAGCACATCATTTCCCGGCCCGATCCCCAGCCCCACTATCGAGCCGACAAACCCGGCGAAGGCGACCAAAACCAGATCGGGGATGGTCCACCGGCCCTGAGCCACTCGGTCCTGCACTGGACCCAAGGCTAGGCACTCGGCGATCCCCCGCAACCACCCTCCGGCGCCGGGTGTGTCAGTCGACTCTCAGCGCACGCCGGTTGGTCCAGTCCAACCGTATCAATTCACAGGAGTCGGGGAAGCGATCGTCCCCGCACAGGCTGCGCAGCATGCGGATCACCCCGCCGTGGGAGAAGACCAGGTGGGCGCCCTCCCCCAGGCTGTCCAGGAATACCATCACTCTCTCCCTCATCTGGGAGTGGGACTCTCCCCCGGGAGCGGCAAAGCCGTCGAAGGCGATCAACTGATCGCGAACCTCCTGGGAGATGCCCTCCCAACTCAAGCCCTGGATCTCCCCGAAGTCGAGTTCCCGGAGCGCTTCGGACTGGATGGGTTCCCCGTAGGCCAGGCGGGCTGTCTCCACTGCCCGGGAAAGGTCGGAACTCCACACGCCCGTGAAACTCCGCCCCCTCAGACTCCCGGCCAGTTCTCTCGCCTGGCGCTCTCCTCTTTGGTTGAGGGGAGTGTCCACCCAACCCTGCAACAGGTGTCTGCGATTCCAGTCGGTCTGCCCGTGACGAACCAACCAGAGCTCGATCATCAGAAATCTATCCCCCGGCGGGCCATGACTCCCTGATCGAAGGCATGCTTCACCTTCGCCATCTCAGTGACGGTGTCGGCCTCGGCGATCAGAGCCGAAGGGGCGTCCCTTCCGGTGAGAATCAGGCTGACATGCCGGGGTCGGGCCCGGATCATCTCCACCACCTCGGCCAGGTCGATCCAACCCCAATTGATGGGATAGGTGATCTCATCCAGCAGCACCATGCGATGTCTTCCCTCCGAGACCAGACGACGGGTGAAAACCCAGGCTTCCCTGGCCACCGCCTCGGTCTCGGACATGTTCTCCGAATCCCAGGTGAAGCCGTCCCCCAGCGCCCACCAATCCACACCCAGCCGACGCCCGATCTTCTCCTCCCCCACCTTCCAGTCACCCGATTTCAGAAACTGCACCACGGCCACCTTCCATCCCCGGGAGATGGCTCGCAACATGGTCCCGAAGGCCGCGGTGCTCTTGCCCTTGCCGTGGCCGGTGTTGATCAGAACCAGGGATGGAACGCGGTTCGAGCCCCGAGCGGGGCCCTCGGTGGGCGGTGATTCCTGGGTAACCATCATGACCTCCTTGTAGCCAATCCTAAAGGGTTTCCACATCCAGGGGAACGGGCCGGGACTCTGATCCGTTGTCTGAGCGGAGCGGTATCACCACCACGCCGAACTCGGGGCCGGTGAGCACCCGGACCGAGGCGCCATAGTGGTCACGCAGGGAGCGTTCGGTGATCACCGCCCGCGGCGGCCCTTCCAGAATGGCCTTGCCCCCCGCCATCATCACCAGTCGGTCGCAGAACTGAGCGGCCAGAGTCAGGTCGTGCAGGGCGCTGATAACCGTCAGGCCCTGCTCCCGACGCAGCCGATCAACCATCTCCATCATCTGCTGGCCGTGGCCGACGTCAAGCGAGGACGTGGGCTCGTCCAGGATGAGCAGAGGGGCTGACTGGGTCAGAGCGCGAGCGAGGACCGCTCGCTGCAGTTCGCCACCCGACAACTCGTCCAGGCGGCGGGTCGAGAGCTTCTCCAGGCCCAGGTCCTTGACTGCTTCCCGGGCGATCTCGAGGTCATTACCGGTCTCGCGACTCAGCCAGCCCATGTGGGCAGTGCGGCCCAGCAACACGTAGTCGGCCACCGCCATCCCCCACGGAACCACCGGATGCTGGGGCACCACCGCCATCAACCTGGCCCGCCGGCGGGGGCCCAATGGCGCCAGGTTCCTGGCGCGGTAGACAATCTCGCCCGCCTCGATGGCGACCGCCCCGGTGATGGCCCGTAACAACGTGGTCTTACCCGCCCCGTTGGGGCCGATCAAACCCAGCCACTCCCCTCCTTCCACTCCCAGGGTCACCTGATCAACCACCCGTGTTTCTCCCAGAACCACGGAGACACCGGTCACCTGCAGGCCGGTCACTCCAGGTCTCCGGACGTGCGCAGCACCATCAGAAAGAAGGGACCACCGAGAAAGGCGGTCACCACCCCGATCGGCAATTCGGCAGGGGACACGATCGTGCGCGCCACCAGGTCGGCTGCGGTGAGAAACGCTCCCCCCACCAGTAGCGAAAGCGGAATGATGACCCGGTAGCTCCATCCGGCCAGAAGCCGGACGGTGTGAGGAACGATGATCCCCACAAAGGCGATCAACCCGCTGGCCGAGACTGCGGCCGCCGCACCCAGCGTGGCCGCGCCGACCACTATCAACCTGACCGTGCGGGGAGACAAGCCCAATGTGGCCGCCTCATCGTCTCCCACGGCCATGACATCGAGCGCTCGCCGAAACGCCAGCATGACCACCCAACTGACCACCATGTAGGGCAGCACGGCGTACAGGTCACCCCATCCCACCGTGACGAGACGGCCGAGTATCCAGCTGTAAACCTCCCGGAGGGTGGTCACGTTGGTCAGCTGAAGGAAGGTCTGAACCGCGGTCAGGAAGGAGGCCACCGCCACTCCGGCCAGCACCAGGGTCGTGGCGCTCCTCTGGTGCCTTCCGCGGGTCCGGGACAGCCCGTAGGAGAGGGCCACCCCCACCACTGCACCCACGAAAGCCAACGGAGCCAGGGGTATCGAGGGGAATCCCCGGGACCGGAGGAGGATCGCCAGGGTGGCGCCCAACCCGGCGCCCGCCGCCACGCCGAGCAGATAGGGATCGGCCAAGGGGTTGCGGAACACTCCCTGATAGGCGGCTCCCGCCGCAGCCAGTGTGGCGCCCACCGCGGCACCCATCATCGTCCGGGGCATCCGGATCTCCCACAGGATGGTCAACTCCCGGGCCGAGAGGGAAGTCTCCACCTCCAGAAAAGGCAGTCGATCCAGCAAGGCGGTGAACACCCCGCCCGCGTCCAGCCCGGCAGGGCCCACCAGGAGAGCGACACCCAGAGTCACCATCCCCAGGGCCGCTCCCAACGCCAGCCTCCCCATCCCTACCCGGGAGGGGTGGACCGCCGGTGGGGATGGGATCAACACGTTAGCCCTTGGCGGCCAACCCGGCTACCGCGGCGGCGGCCACATCCAACAACTCCACTATCCGGGGACCCCAGCGGGAAGCCACGTCGTCATTAAGTTCGATGACCGTCTCGTTCAAGACCGCGCTCAACACCGACCACCCCGGACGCTCAGCCACCGTCTGGGGGTTCTGGCCACAGCACAGGGTGTCGGCCAGGAAGATGAGATCGGGATCCACCTCGATGATGTATTCCGAAGACAGCTGCGGATACCCGAAGCCCTGTTCATCGGCAGGGTCGGCTATGTTCTCCAGACCCAGCAAAGCGAAGAGCTGTCCCACGAAGGTGGAGGAGGTGACCGAGTACAGGTTCTGATCCAGCTCGTAGTAATAGGTGAAAGAGGTATCCGGGCTGGCGGCGGCTATCTGAGAGATTCGCTGCTGCATCGACGAAATGAGATCTGCCGCCTGCATGGCGTGACCGGTGGCCACACCCAGTTGCTCGATCTGGTGCCACACGTCGTCCAGGGACCCGGGGGCCCATTGCATCATCGACGGCGTTCCCAGCGCCTCGAGTGACAATGTGAGGTCGCCGGGATCGTAGAATGCGATCACCAGATCTGGGTCGAAGGCGGCAATCGCCTCCACATTGGGAGTGAAGGCGGACAGATCCGTGACAGGCGCCCCCGGTGGAAAGTAGGAGAAACTGTCCACTGCCACCACCTGCGGACCGGCGCCGATGGCGAACAGGATCTCGGTGGTGGTCGCCGACAACGAGACGATCCGTTCCGGACGGGCGGGGATGGTCACCGTTCCCAGTGAATCCTGCACCTCGACCGGGAAGGCAGGTGGTTCCGTGGTGGTGGTGGGCGCCCGGGTAGTAGTGGTCGGGGCAGCCGTAGTAGCAGGGGCAACCGTAGTAGCAGGGGCAACCGTAGTAGCAGGGGCAGCCGTAGTGGGGGTGGTAGCAGTGGTCGGGCTGGTATCGGCTGTGGAAGAGTCCTGTCCTCCGCAGGCCCCCAGGACCAGAGCCGACAGTGCCAGAATGGCCAGCCATTTTCCACCCGTGCGCCGGGTGTTCGCATACATAAAACATCCTCCTTTGCGAGGAGGATGAAGGGGAGAGAGTCAGACGGGGTATCCCGCCGACGAACTACGCCTTCATCCGAGGTTCATCCGTCATCCCGGGACCAGGCGTCCTGGCTCGTCCCTTCCTCGAAGGGCTTGACAGTTGCGGGACAGCGCCGGGCTTCAACCGGACTTCGCTGCATCCCTGGGAAAGATCGCCTTTGTCGACCGGCGATCGCTGACAACTATACCACCGCGGCTTTCCCGGATGGAACGGTGCGGTCCGTCCGGGAAACCATCCCTTCCCGAATGGCTCCCGGTTTTGCCCTCCTCAGGGAGTTTCGTCCTCTCCCTGCTCTTCCTCCGGCGCCGACGGATCCTCATCCTCGAGGTCTCCCATGACCTCGCTTCGGGGCAGAAGGGTGGCGATCAGCGATATCTCCTCCTCTCCCCGGAGGATGTTCAGGACCAGGCGATCGCCCGGCACGCGATGGCGGATACGCGCCGCCAAGTCGCTGATCCCCGTCACGGGACGGTCATCCACCGCCACGATCACATCCCCAATCATCACACCTGCCGACTCTGCACCGGAACCGGGAAAGACCTCCATGATCTCCACTCCCGCATCTCCCAGGGAGTCCCGCCCGCTGACTCCCAGGAAGGTGGTATGGACAGGCTCTCCCGCTATCAGAGCCTTCGCCACCCGGTACGCCACATCCATGGGGACTGCGAAACCCACTCCCTGGAATTCCACCGTCTCCAACGTGGTGGAGTCGGTGAAGATCGAGACGTTTATCCCGATCAGCCGGCCGTACCGATCCGCCAGTGCGCCACCCGAGTTGCCCGGATACAGCACTGCGTCACTCTGAACCAGGAGCTTCCCGTCAACAATCCGATCGGTGGCGCTGATCACTCCGGACGTGACCGACGATTCCAAACCCCAGGGACTGCCCACCGCCACCACCAGTTGGCCTACCCGGGGCGGCTCGAAAGCGAGCTCCGCGGCAACCAGCCCGGAGCGGTCCACCCTCACAACCGCTACATCGCTGTCGGGATCGGCCCCTACCACCTCGCCGGGCAGGCGGTCTCCGTTGGACAGCCGGACAGTCAAATCCGCCTCTCCGGCCACAACGGTTTCCACCACATGGGCGGCGGTGAAGATGTATCCCCGGCTGTTGAAGATCACCCCGCTGCCGGCGCCCTGCTCGAAGATGTTTTCGCTGGTGATCTCCAGGTGGACAACCGACGGCACCAGCCGGTCGGCAACATCCGCCACCGGCTCGTCGGTAATCACCAGATCCGGTGGTGTCACCACCTCCGGGACAGGTTGAGCTTCCACCGCGGTGGTGGGCGGCGCGGTAGTGGCTGGAGGCGCGGTAGTCGTGGGGACCGCAGTGGTGGTGGGAACCGTCTCGGGGGTGGTTGCCACCGTTACCTGTTCGGAGACCGGGTCCTCTGCCACCGGAGCGGGAAAGAACAGACCGGCTGCGAACCCCGCCAGCAACAGGGCGGTTCCAGCCGCAGCCATCATCTTCCATCCCATGCCCCGGAGGACGCTCCCCCTGGGGGAAGGGATGGACCGCTCGGATGACATGGATTCGACAATGCCGCCTTGACTCTCGACCCCGGACGGGTCTGGTGGGAGATCGCGGTCCGCCAGGCCCTCGGTGGACACACCCTCCCGCTCCGGATCCTCCCGCTGTTCTGCCTGCTCAACCTCCTCCGGCCGCTCCGGCTGCTCAACCCCTTCCGGCTGCTCCGGCTGCTCAACCCCCTCTGGCTGCTCCGGCTGCTCAACCTCCTCCGGCTGCTCCGGCTGCTCAACCTCCTCCGGCTGCTCGGGCTGTTCTGGCTGCTCGACGTCCTCGTGAGCCAAAGGCACGCCTCCATCCGAGTCGCCATGAGGTGTTGCGGCATGATCTTTCCCCGGTCCACAGGACGCTTCCTGGGTGGAGGGCTCGGGTGGCAGGTTTTCCGTCATCACAGGTTTGTTATAACCGATTTTATGGTAAAGCCGTCATAAAGGCGCCCACGCCCCACTCAATCGTGGGGATTGACGTCGGGCGGGACAGCACCCGCCACGACCTCGCGGGAAGGAATCCACACCACCATCACCGTCCCCCCTTCCTGCCTGTCCAGGGAAGCCAGCGAGCCTCCGTGCAACTCCGCCAGGTGCCGGCCAATGGCCAGCCCGAGCCCGCCTCCCGCAGGGGCATCGCCGGACAGCAGCGCCGGATCAAGACCCGGACCCCGATCCGCCACCGTCATCCACGCCCATCCGTCCCTCTCACCACAGGCGAGCTCGAGAAGGCTGCCCGGAGGGGAGGCCGCGATGGCGTTGTCGAGAAGGTTCTCCAGGATTCGGACCAGGGCAAGCCCGTCTCCGGACACGGGCGTGGGACGGGTGTCCACCACCACCCGCATGTCCCTCTCCTCGGCCAGGGGCTCCGTCGCCTGAGCGGTGGAGACCAGAAGATCGGCCAGATCCACCTCTGAGATCTTGGCGAAACCGACTTCCAACCGGGCCGCCTCGAGCAGGCGGTCAATCATCTCCGACATCCTTCGAGCGGCGCGGGAGACCACTACTCCCGTCTCCCGCCAGTCGTCCACGGTGGAATCAGGGTCGGCCAGGCTCACCTCCAGATTGGACCGGATCACCGCCAGGGGATTGCGAAGATCATGGGAGGTGGAGGCCAGGAATTGCTGTTGCAGTCGAAACGAACCGCTCAGCCTGTCAAGCATGGCGTCGAAGGTGCCGGCCAAACGGGTTAGTTCGTCGTCGGGTCCCGAGAGGTTGATCCGCCGGGTCAGATCCTGCGCCTGAATGTTCTCGGCCACTTCTCTGATCTTGTTGATGGGACGCAGGGTGCGGCCGGCAAGAAACCAACCCATCAGCAGGCTGAGCAGGAACATCCAGAACAACCCCCACAGAATGGGGCCGGTGATGTCCTCGAGGATCCGCTCCCGGAGTACGGTCTCCACCGTCTGGAACTGC
Source organism: Acidimicrobiia bacterium (assembly GCA_965204615.1). Taxonomy (GTDB): domain Bacteria; phylum Actinomycetota; class Acidimicrobiia; order Spongiisociales; family ZC4RG35; genus Bin76. The sequence goes on from OZ242000.1 coordinate 1,488,767, forward strand.
CTCATCTCCAACTGGGGGATTATGAAGCGCACTCCTCCCCTGATGACCGTCTCCCCCGGTCTCAGCACCAGGCCCATCACTCGCTCGTGTCGGAGGCCATGACGGATGACGAAGAAGATGGTTGTCACCGCGGCTGCACCCAGCGCGAACACCACCACCGAGGAGAGCACCGAGAGACGGAAACGGATGGAGTGGAGTACCGAAGGGAGCTTCATAGGGTCCTCATGGGGACATCTTCTTCCAACAGCACGTACCCCCTTCCCGGCACGGTGTTGATTTTTGCCGGCTCCCCCAGCTTCTTGCGCAGGTTGGAGAGGGTCATCCGCACGGTGTTGGTGAAGGGATCGGCGGCCTCGTCCCACACGTGTTCCAGGAGCGTCTCCTGGGAGAGCACCTGACCTGCCCGGATCATCAGGTATTCCAGCAGCGAGAATTCCTTGGCCGTCAGCCGGAGGGGCCGGCCGCTGCGGGTAGCCTCGAAGCGGGCGGTGTCCAGTCGCAGATCCCCCACCTCCAGGATGGGACTCGTGTCCTCTTCTCGACGCAGGACCGCGCGGACCCTGGCTTGGAGTTCCGCGAAAGCGAACGGCTTCACCAGGTAGTCATCCGCCCCCGCGTCAAGACCTTCCACCCGGTCCTCCACTGCGTCGCGCGCGGTGAGCATCAACACTCGGGGAGCCCGTCTCTCGAAGGTGTCGAGCGACCCGTCCACCAGGCTCCGGCAGAGATCCACCCCCCTGCCATCCGGCATGTTCCAATCGAGGATCACCAGGTCGTAGCCGGCAGAGACCAGTCGCAGAGATGCCTCTTCCAGGGTGTAAGCCACATCCACCGCGTAACGGTTGCGCCGCAGCCCCCTGGCGATGGCATTGGCCAGATCGGCTTCGTCCTCCACGACCAGCAGTCTCATAGTGGTGAAAATTACCCTTGCTGCGGAGAAATGCGATATGCCCGGGATTCGGCCCCGGCCCGGCGGGTAGCATCCTGGCCATGTCAAGATTCCGAGGCGCCGCCGACCGGTCCCGCATCCGATCCCTCTTGGAGCAATTCGTCAGCATCCATTCGGTGAACCCCGCCCTGGACGGAGGACCGGGCGAGGCGGAGTTGTCCACTGCCCTCTTTGACTATCTGGAGGCGGCCGGGATGAATCCTCGTCGTCAGCCGGTCGCTCCCGGCGGGCGGGACAACATACTGGCCGAACTGGAGGGATCCCCCGGAGGGCCTCTGCTGATGTGGGAAGCCCATCTCGACACAGTGACACCCTCGGGTAAGGCCTGGCCTGAGGCGGTCGTGGAGGGAACGCGGGTGCATGGACGGGGAGCCTGTGACACCAAGGGTTCGCTGGTGGCGATGGTGGAGGCGTTGCACATGGTGGCAGACCTGGATCCCCGGGAAAGAACACCGATTCTCTTGGTGGGGGCGATAGATGAGGAGGTCTCCGGCGGCGGGGCGACTGCCCTCTGTGAGGCGAACCTCGGAATCGACATGGCGATCGTGGGGGAACCCACCGGGCTGGAGTTGGCCACCGCCCACAAGGGTGTCCTCCGTTTCGACATCGAGACGGTGGGATCCCCCTCCCACTCCTCCAAGCCGCATCTCGGTGTGAACGCTATCCATCACATGTCACGGGTGCTGGACGCCCTGGAGAACAGGTACATCCCAACCCTCTCCGAGATCACCCATCCCCTGGTCGGCAACCCCACCATCTGCACCTCCCTGATCAGGGGAGGCACCGCCCTCAACATTGTCCCTGCCCAGTGCGTGATCAGCCTCGACCGCCGGGTTAACCCCGGCGAGAACTCCCAGGAGATACTGGAGGACATCGACGCATTGCTCGAGAGCCTCGCCGAGAGCGGGATCGAAGCGCGCCGCGGCGATACGCCTCTCGACATGGGGCCCTTGGACACCCCGGTGGATCATCCGCTTGTGAAGGTCCTCCGGACCGCTCGCAAATCGATCCTCGGCTCGCCGGGGGAACCGATCGGCGTTCCCTACGGAACCGACGCCAGTTGGTACGCGCCGGCCGGGATTCCCTGTGTCATCTTCGGTCCCGGCTCCATCGATCAGGCCCACTCCGACGAGGAGTGGGTGGAGATCGAGGACACCGCCCTGGCCGCCGAGATCATCGCCGAGACAGCGGTCTTGATGGCGGGGTAACCTAGCGAACCTGGTCCGGGGTGGGGAAAACGCCGCTCACCGGCCCACACTGGTGCTTGTTCTGTGTTTTTTTGGTTGGTTTGGTGCTCCTATTTTGATGCTTCTATGATTTCCAAATCGAGTTTGGTGGGGTGGTTTGAATCGCCCCGGGTTTTCCGGAGACTTAGGAGTGCCCCACTTTTGTGGAGTCGAGATATTTGAATTAGTTGAATCGCACCGGGTTTCATAGAGAGTCAGGTGTGCCGGTGGAGGGGTGGAGACTTGTCCTTGCGTGTCGTCCGTCACCGGCCCGTCATATCCCGGGGGGTAGTGACCGTGTCGGGAGGCAGGGGTACTCCTCGACCGTCCGGTGGTGTGACCGCCGCAGAAATGTGCCGCGCAGCCCGCGAACCTGATGCCAATCCGGTGGGCCGGGGGCTGTGTGGTACGGTCGGGCGTCGATACCATTGGGCGTAGCATGTTCCCTGGACATTTGTGGTGATCCGTCCCCTCTACGCATTGACACTTCTCGTCTTACTGTTCGCCTCCTGTGCCGGAGAGGACCTTGATGCCGAGATGGACGCTGTCTCCGCGGTGCCTTCCACCGCCACCACCGCGACGGCGGGGACCACCTCCCCGGCGGCGGACCCCACAACCGCATCCGCTCAGAGTGCAGAACCGGTTACCACCATCTCCGCATCGATCGAAGAGGACCCCGCCCCCACCTCAGTCACCACGACTGCTACCACCTCCGCGGCGAGCGAGAAGACGACCCCCTTCCAGATATCCGACGACGTGCCCGACCTGGAGATGTTCGACGTAGCCACCGGTGCCAGGGTGAGTCTGCGATCGGTGGTGAAAGGGGAGAAGCCGCTCATGTTCTGGTTCTGGTCCCCGTTCTGAGAGACGTGCCAGGAGGAAGCTCCGGCCATCGAGCAGTTCGCTCGGGAAAACGCTCACCGCCTCTCCGTGGTCGGGGTCGGCGCCATAGGAACTCTGGAGGTCGCCCAGGAGTTGGTGGCGTCCAAGGGTGTCACCTTCACCGCGTTGTGGAGTGACTCACGCGATGCCTGGGACCATTATGACATGGACAGCACCTCCGACTTTATGCTGCTGGACCGCTTCGGCGCCCGGCTCACCGAAGCGGCGCCCTACGAATCGGACCTGGTGGAGGAACTGCTGGACGAGTTGTTCTGATGTTCGGTCATCCGGCCCGAAGCGTAAGGCGTGACCAGGGTGGCATCCTCCTGCAGGTCCACCCATGAAGAAACCTGACCGTATCCAACCCGGCGCCCGGAAACGGGGAAGATATTCCCGTAGGTCGGCTGTGCCGCTGCTGCTGGTGGTGGTTTTGCTGGCGGCGGTCGCCACGGCGCCGGTGAGCGCCACCGATGGGTTCTCCGACGTGGACCCGGGTAACGTGCACGCACCGGCGGTCACGGCCTTGGCCGAGCGGGGAGTGTTGGCGGGCACCGAATGCGGAGACGGCCTGTTCTGCCCCCACGACCCGATCGAGCGGTCGGTGATGGCGGTGTGGCTGATCAGGGCGCTGGGCGCTAGCCCCGATGCCGACTCATCCCGCTTCGCCGATGTGGACGCCTCGCAGTGGTGGTCGCCCTTCGCCGAGGAACTGGCCGACCGTGGTATCACCAGGGGGTGTGCCACCGGTCCCCTCCGGTACTGTCCGGACAGTGCGGTCACCCGCGCCCAGATGGCCAGCTTTCTGGTGCGGGCCTTCGACCTGGAAAGCGCCGGGACGGCCGGATTCGCAGACACCGGAGGTAGCGGTCACCGACAGGACATCGACGCCCTAGCCGCGGCCGGTATCACCAGGGGGTGTGCCACCGGTCCCCTCCGGTACTGTCCGGACAGTGCGGTCACCCGCGCCCAGATGGCCACTTTCCTGCATCGGGCGCTGCTCCGACAGGAGCAGATGACTCGGATCAGCGACGACGTGCCCGATGTCGACCTAACCGACCTGGCCACCGGGGAGAGCGTCAATCTGCGGTCCCTGCTGACTGGTGACAAAGCGGTATTGCTCTGGTTCTGGGCCGAGTGGTGACCGACGTGCCGGCGCCATGCGCCCGAAGTCGAGCAGTTCGCTCGAGAAAACACCGACCGAGTCACCGTCATCGGCATCAGCCCGGCAACCTGGGGGAGAGCCGACGCAGCCGAGCCCTTCGTGACCCGCTATGGCCTGACCTTTGCCAATTTGTGGGATGGAACCAACGCCGCCTACCGACACTACGGCAGCCCGTACACCTCCGAATTCTGGTTGCTGGACCGCAACGGCGACCGGGTCGGCGACCGCGCGGTTTCTTTTTCAAACTCCAGGGCACAGAGAATGTTGAGCACCCTGGAGTAATACTCCGCTGGTGGGAGGTGAGCCCCACCGCAGTCGTTCACCCTCGCGTTCGTCCGGCCAAGCAACATCCCGATCCGGCGCCGCCGCGAGAGCAGTGTCGAACCGACGGCCGCAGGATCGTCATCCACCGCCGAGCCGCCGCCAAAACGCCGATGCTCCCCTGGCCGGAGAGACAAACCCCCGGCAACAGACGAAAACCGGCCCATTGCCCGGGAGGATGGATCTTTGCGCGTCAGGTCATGGCCGAACCGGCACAACTGGAACATCAATGTCGCCACGGAGGACAGGTAGCCAGTCGGACGATGGGGTGATTGCAACCACGACCCTGCGGCTGGGACTCTCGAGCACGTAGCGGTCCCGTCGGACGACTGAACCGCCCCGATGCTCCTATGATGCTCCTATTTTTACAAATCGGCGTTTTTGGGTGGCGGGTGGGTGGTTAGCCAGTGGTGGTATCGGGTGGCGAGTTCGTGGTTATGGTTTTGGCTTCGTTCGAGTTGTGAGATGTGGGTTGGGTGGCTTTGGAGGGCTGTGGCGGCTTGGGTAAGGGTGATGCGGTGTTTTTGGCGTAGGCAGCGAAGAGCGGTGCCGTGGGGGGTTGAGCGAGGGTTGGTCAACAGGTAGTAGATCTCTCGGGCGATGTGGCGTTTCAGACAGCGAGTGATTTCCCGGCGGGTTTTTCCTTCCGCCCGGCGTTCTTCTACGTAGGCGTTGGTGCGTTGGTCGCAGCGGATGCGGGTGGTGGCGATGCGCCACAGTGTGGTTGGCTTGGCGGTTACCACCGCGGTTGAGGCGATGTCGGACGATACGTCCCGACGACGCCTGGACGGGGCTTGTGCCGCACAAAGCAGCAAACGACGCTTCCGTTCGCATGCGTTCGGGGTTGTCACCGGCTGTGATCAACAGGGTGGCGGCGGTGTCCGCGCCGACCCCGCGGGTGGCTAAGAGTGCCGGGTTGGCCCGTGCGCAGAGACCGCGGATCTGGGTGTTTAGTTCTTTGATCTCTGTGGTGAGTGTCTGATGTCGGCGGGCCAGGAGCCTCAGGGCCGTTTTGGCGTATCTGATGGTGGTGTGGTCTTTGCCTGGACGATAGGCGGCGCAGGCTTTCACCCGGGCTCTGGGGGACAGTCCCGCTAGTTGGTGTTTGACCTGGTCGGGAGCGGCAACAACCAAAGCGTGCAACTGGTTGATGGCCTGGGTGCGGGCCTTGACCGCCGAACGACGCGCCACCTGGAGCATACGGATAGCCTCGACTGGTCCGTCGCCGCTCTTGGGCAGCCCGGTGGCCTGCCCGTTGAGAACCGCCCGCGCCGCGGCTGTGGCATCAACCGTGTCGGTCTTACCCAAGCGGCGGCGGACGCGACCGACATGCGACTAACACTCGTTACTACAAGACAGGCTGTTCGACTTTTAACCGCGGAAGTTCCGCAATTATGCGGGTGACACTGTTGCCGAGGCGTTCAAAACCGGTGAGTGACCCCATGCTCCGCACAGGGTTCAGGCCGATGCTCTTCTGTAGTGGCGGCAGTTCCTGTTCAGGAATGAGATAGAACTCCCACTGATCGGGGCGGCGGTGATCAGCAAAGTGACGGTCATCAACCGGGTGATAGGCGAAGATGTAAAGGTCAGCCCACCGCTGTGGCTTGGTTTCCTGCCATGTTGCAGTCTCGTCCCAAAACCCAATGGTGGGCGCTATACGAAAACGTGGAGCAGATCCTGAGCTGTCAGTATCCTGCGACCAAGTCTGCCGAGCAGCTGACTGCTTCACTTCGATTCGGGCCCTGGAATTCTCATGCTCCAAGTCCCACATCGACCACCCTGGCATACATTTCCAGGCGGAATCAAGTTTCTGCAGAGCCCACTCGATCATGTATTCCAAATACACGCCACGGTCCACGTTGTCGATGATCGGCCGGTTATAGAGCCGGTCGAAGAGCCGCTCGACCACACGATCGTGAACCGATAGATCCTCCATTCGGTATAGATCTACTAGCTCTTTGGGAGATCGTAAACCTGGGCGGTGTATGCGCCGTCGACCACCAGGTTGATCCCGCTCACGTAGCGGGCATCGTCGGAGGCGAGATACAGGAAGGCTGACGCGATGTCGTCGGTGGCTGCCAGGCGGTTCATGGGCACCACCGGGAAGCCCTCTGCCCGCCATTTGTCCATCAACTCCTCGCCGGCGATGTCAACTGACTGCTGGGTGTCCGCCGGGCCGGGGCTGACGCAGTTGGCCCGGATGTTCCAGGGCGCCAGTTCCACTGCGATGGCCTTGGCCAGCGAGACGATCGCCGCCTTGGCAACGCAGTAGGCGGTGAAGTTTCGCCCGTGTCCGAGGGCGCTGATGGATGAAGTGAGAAGGATCACCCCTCCGCCGGTCTCCTTCATCGCCTGCGCGGCTCCCTGGGAGAGAGTGAAATAGGCGTCCAGGTTGACCGACATCACCCGACGCCAGTCATCGTTGCTCATCTCGATGAAAGGAACCTGCACCCAGGCGGCGGCGTTGGAGATCAGCACGTCAAGCTGCGGATCGACAGCCAGCGCCTGTTCGATGGCTGACTCACACGCCTCGGTCTCACCGAGATCCACGCAGATGGGAACCGGGTTGGCCCCCAGTTCCGCGATGGCGGGCACCACGGATTCCAGGCGTTCAGGTCGGCGGTCCACCAAATACAGGTTGGCTGCTCCCTCGGCGGCGAAACGCTCGGCCGTCCGTCGTCCGAAACCACTCCCGGCTCCGGTTATGAAGACATTCTTGCCGGCGAAGCGGGCATTTTCGGAGGACCCTGGTCCTCGGTGTGGAGCGGGTGTGCGGGCCTGGGTTCTGATACTGCGTGACATCTTATCCTTCCAGGACGGGGAGGGTGACAAAGGTGGGATGGGACGAGTTGTGAAGCACGGTCTGGGTGGCCGGACGGCCGGCGACCGAAGGCTCGGTGAACAGCGGGCCGCCGGTGTTCATGTTACGGTCCCACTGGGGAAAGTCGGAGCTTCCCAAAACGAGGCGCAGGCGGTGCCCGGCCGGGACCAGCGCGCCCACCGGACCCATTTCGATGGTGTATCGGTAGACCCGATCCGCCCGGATGGGTTGGGGATCCGAGAGCGAGTCCCGGTACCGGGCCCGGATGATCCCCTCCTGAAGATTGGTGGAGACACCGGAAGGATCGACAACGCACAACCGGGCAGTCCAATCGGTGTCGGCGGCGGTGGTGGCCGCCCGCAGAGTGACCCTGACGTCACCCATCAGGGTGATCCCCCTGCGCAGCGGTTCCGAGGTGTACACCAGCACCATCCGGGAAGCCTCCGCAACATGCTGGTCGGCCGGGCCCATGGGAGTGATCGTGTCGAAGCAGCACGAGTGGCCGCCCTGGCTGGGGGTGGCGAGGGCCGGATCGTACACGAACAGGTCGGCAGGCTCCTCGCCGGGACCCCGCCGGCTCAGCGAACCATCCCCGTACTTGGAATTGGCCCGCCCGCCCGAGTGGATGAACCAGTCCTGGTGCTCGACGCCCGAGGGGGGCCAGTCGTCGTAGTGCCTCCATCCCCCGTTGTAGAGATGGGCGGTGACCGGACTGTCGAGCACTCCCGTGTCCCTTCCCTTGATTGTCTGGTCGAACCATCGGATGTGCCAGTCGTCGATCCCGATCGTGTCGGGAGGACGGCTCTCGGAGGATCCCAGGGGGCTCCATGGCATGTGCGTCCAGGGACCGAGCAGCAGTTTCTGCTGCCGCCGGGCATCGGCCGCGCCCGCCGCGGCACTGAGACCCGAGAAGTTGGCCACCGTGCCGGAGACAAAGACGTCGTACCAACCGCCCACGTGCAGAGCGGGGACAGTGATCCGGCTGTAGTCCTCATCGATGGACCACCGCTTCCAGTAGTCGTCGTAGGTGCAGTGCTCCAGCCAGTCGTAGAACCACGGTGCATAGCCGTCCGACAGGGGCGGGTACTCCTTGAGAGGGGTGAACCAGAACCACCCGGGCGCCTCGGCCAGTGAAGCCCCCAAAGACTCGAATGCCGCCCGGTCGCCCGCCCTCTGGGCGGTGTCGATGGCCAGCAGGTTCGCCCAGTAGAGAATGAAGGCCACAGAGAGTGCTCCACCGTTGTATGTCCATCCCTCGTAGTACTGGGAAGCCGTGAAAGCCGGAGCGATCGCCGCCAAACTGGGAGGACGCTCAACCGCGGCCAGCAACTGGGTTGCGCCCACGTAGGAGAAGCCCCACATCCCGACCCGACCGTCGGAGCCCGCCAGCCGGGCCGCCCACTCCACCGTGTCGTAGCCGTCGGCGCTCTCGTGGAGATAGGGGTAGAACTCCCCTTCCGACGTCGCCCTTCCCCGAGTGTCCTGAACGACCACCACGTACCCATGGGATGCGTACCAGATGGGGTGGGCATGGCCGAACGGCATGGTGGCGTTCCGCTTGTCGTATGGAGAGCGCATCAGGAGCACGGGCAAGCGAGCGTCCGTGACCGGACGGTAGACGTCTGCATACAGGATGGTTCCGTCTCTCATCCTGGCGGGCACATCCCGCTCCACGGTGACATCCGGCACGCCCGGCCACGGGCGGGGACCGGTCACCGGAGAACCTTCCCATTCATCTGATAGCATCCCTTCGGTGGGCAACATCACCGCCGTGGTACTGGCCGCCGTGGCAGGTGGCGTGGCAACCGCTGCCACTTTGGACCTTGCCCGCGACCTGCGGAGCAGACCGCGACCCCACCTGTCAGCCTACACCGCCGGAATGGCCATGTTCGCCATCGCGACATGGGCCCTGTTCTCCGGCCTGGGATGGGGTTGGACCGGCCTCAGCTACCGTGTCTTCTTCCTGTTCGGAGGCGTCCTGAACATACCCTTTCTGGCGCTGGGATCGGTCTTCCTCTCCGTGGGCCGCAGGGTCGGACACCTCATGGTGGTGGGACTGTTCGGATTCTCCGCCATGGCGACCACCCTGGTGAGCGTCACTCCCTTCGCTCGTCGGCTGCCCGAAGGCGGTATCCCCGCCGACATCTTTCCCTCCATAGCCGAGGCCGGGTTCGGTCCCCGCCTGCTGGCTGCCATAGCCGGAGGTACGGGGACCCTGGTGCTGGTCGGCGCAGCCCTGTGGGGCGCCTTCCGCTTCCGCAGGTCCAATCCCCGGCGGGCGGCGGCGAACCTGGTAATCACCGCCGGGGTGCTGGCAGCCGCAACCGGAGGCACCATCCTCGGCTTTCTCCACGAGTCGTCCGGTTTCTCCGTCTCCCTCCTCGCCGCGGTGTCGCTCATCTGGTGGGGCTACCGGTTGGCCAGCCACAGACGCCCGATCCCCGAGCCTTAGGCGGCAATTGCGGTCCGGAGTCTCGGGGTCGAGAGCACGAGGAGGAGAATCACCAGCATGGGTGCGGCCGCAACCAGATTGAGCCACCCGTATCCGATCCCGCTCATCAACATTCCCGACCCCACGCTTCCCAGCATCACCGTGGACCACGTCGCGGAGTCCGCCACCCCCTCTACCACCGGTCTCACGTCCGCGGGAGCGGAGGCGAACAACATGGAACTGCCGGCCACGAAACAGAAGCACCATCCCAGTCCCAGCAGGAACAGCCCGGCATTCAGGAGCGTATAGCCCTCATCAGGCGCGGTCCCCGACAGGAGCAGGGATCCCCAGGTCACCACCACTCCTGTCGCCAGGGCAGGCAGATACCCCATACGGTCCACAAGCTTGCCCACCAGGGGCGCGAATGCGAACATCCCCACCGCGTGGGTCGAGATCACCACCCCCACCACTGTCAGCCCGTACCCGGCGTCCTCGATACGAAGGGGGGTGGAAGTCATCACCAGCACCATCGCCGCCTGCGCCGACAACATGGCAAGCATGGCCAGTTGCACCCGGGGGAGCCGCAGCGCAGTGCCAACCGACCCACGGACCGGGGGAGCGACCTCGGCCGTCACCGCCACCTTGGAAGGATCGGGGCGGAGGGCCGCCCAGAAGATCAACCAGGCCAGAAGGAAGCCGGAAATGGCAAGCAGGAAGGCCCCGCCATAAGGCGTGCCAAGCCACTCCTCCACCATCCGGCCCACCCTGTCCACCAGGTTGGCCCCCACCACCGAGCCGATGGTGCCCGCCCACACCACCAGACCCAGCGCCCATCCCCGCCGCTCCTCCTCGGCCAACTCGGCGGCGGTGTATCGCGCCAGATGGACAGCGCCGACGCCTCCCCCTGCAAACAACGCCCCTCCCACCAGCAGCCAGTAGGTCCCCGTCACCACCCCCACCAGTTCCAGGGTCGCCCCGAATGCTGACAGAGGCGGGCCCTTCAACATGACATAGCGCCTCCCATGACGGGCGCTCAGGCGTCCGAACAGGTTGGTGCCCATTGCCTGGCCGAAGGCGCCGGCAGCCAGCGGCAAACCCGCCAGCATGGTCGACCCGCTCAAAGCTCTGGCCGCCACCGTCACCACGGTGATCGTTGCAACGAAAGCCAACCAGGTCAGGACCGAGCCTGAGAACAGCACGTACACCAGACGGCGCCGGACACCGGCGATCCCCTTATCCGACAAGTTCGGTCCGAAGGTTGGGAGCCAGAGCAACCCACAGGAGGATCACCAGCAGGAATCCGGCCGCCACCAGATTCAAGAGTCCGTATCCGATCGCGTTCATCAGGACTCCCGCCCCCGCGCTGCCGATCATGACCATGACGTGCCCCACCGAATCCGCCCATCCCTCCACCACTTGACGGACATCCGAGGGCGCCGAGGCAAACAGCATGGCGCTGCCAGCCAGGAAGGAGAAGCTCCAGCCCAGTCCCAGAAGGAACAATCCGGCGTTCAGCATCCCGTACCCCTCATAGGGAGCTATGCCCGACAGCAACAGGGAAACCCAGGTGACCGACAATCCGAGTCCCAGCACCGACAGATAACCCATGCGGTCCACCATCTTTCCCACCAGCGGCGCCAGTGCGAACATCCCCACCGTGTGGGTGGAGATCACCACTCCGACGATGCTCAGGCCGTAACCCGCATCTTCGATACGGAGGGGCGTGGCCGTCATCACCGACACCATCACCACCTGGGCGGAGACCATCGCCAGAATCGCTACCTGCACGGACGGCAGTCGCAACGCGGCGCCGACGGTGCCTCCCCCGATCACCCTCTCGGCCGGTTCGGTGACTGCCACCTCCGAAGGGTCAGGGCGAAGCGCCGCCCAGAAGAGCAGCCAGGTGACAAGGAACGCCGCCGCGGCCAGCAGGAATGCGCCGGCATAGGGAGTGCCCAGAGCGCCCTCCACCATCTGTCCTACTCCTTCCACCAGGTTGGCTCCCACCACCGCGCCGATGGTGCCGGCCCACACCAGGATCCCCATCGCCATTCCCCGGCTGCGCTCCTCAGCCAATTCGGCGGCGACGTACCTGGCCAGATGCTGAGAGCCCAGGCCCACCCCCACCAGCACCGCCCCTCCCACCAACATCCAGTACCAACCCCCGATCACCCCCACCATCTCCAGGATCGCCCCGAGGGCGGAGATGGGCGGTCCGGACAGCATGATGTACCGGCGCCCTCGACTGGCGCTCAGCCTTCCGAACAGGTTGGTGCCCGCAGCCTGGCCCAGGGCGCCGGCCGCCAGGGGAATGCCGGCCAGCGTCGTCGACCCGGTCAGGGAGCGGGCGGCGACCGTCGCCACAGTCAGGGTGGCGATGAAGCCAACCCATCCCAGGGTCGTACCTGTGAAGAGGACATACAACAAACGACGCCGGAGACCGGTCAGATTCGAACCGGTAACCTGTTGATTCACTCCCCTGCGATTGTATTAGCGAGCGGTCCCGACCTTGAAGCCCCTCCCCCCGGCAACTGAACCCGCGCCCAACCCCGCCGCCCTGGGTGTGGTCCTGGCAGGCGGTCGCTCCCGGCGGATGGGAACGGACAAGGCGAAAGCCATCCTGGATGGACGCCCCCTGTTGGACTGGGTGGCGGCGGCGGTGTCACAGGTGGTCTCCGAAGTGTTGGTGGTGGGCCGCGAGGAGGCGGGAGCGGTCCCGGCCGTCCCCGACGCACTCCCGGGAGGGCGCGGTCCGAGTGCGGGGATCGTCACCGCTCTGATGACAGCGGAAGGGCGATCCATCGTGGTGGTTGGCGTGGATCAGCCCTGGGTGCGACCCTCCACCCTGGCCGCTCTCCTGAGTGTCCGGCCACAACCCGCCGTCCCCCTGGACCACCAATACCAGGTCACCTGCGCCGCCTACCCGGCCTCTTCACTGTCCCGCCTGGCGGCGACGGCCCGGGAGAAGCGGTCCCTCCAACCTGAGGTCCCCCTTCTGGGAGGAACGGTGATCCCCCCCGAACGCTGGCGATCCTGGGGTGAGGACGGCCGTTCATGGTTCTCGGTGGACACCCCGGAGGACCTCCGGGAGGGCCTCGGCCGCTACGGAAGCCCCGACACCTCCTGCTGACATCCTGAGGAGGCAGGCTATGACTCCGTGGATCCTCCTCTCAGGCGACCGGGATCAAGCTCGGCGTCCCTCAGGGCAGCCCACAGGTAGGGAGCGATGGCCGCCACCGACAGGGCCGCGGCAAGGTATGTGTAACCTACCCCCGCCCATGTGGCCACCAATCCTCCCAGGAAGGCGCCGAGCGGAGTCGCTCCGTGGCCGACGAAGAGGAAGCCCGCCATGACCCGTCCGAGAATCCGGTCCGGCACCCCGGCCTGGCGATAGGAGAACGAGACGACATCCAACTGAGCGGCGAAGGCCCCGACCAGGGCCAGTCCCAGCCCGCCCGCCAGGGCGATGTTCGATCCCGCCACCAGTAGGAAGCCAAACGCCGCGCCTATCAATGCGGTCACACACATTCTCGCCCGGGGAACTCTCGTGGCAACGGCGGGGGCGGCGAGGTAACCGAGCATGTACCCGAGGGCCAATGCGCTGATGGTCAGACCGAAGCCGAAGCCGGTGAGTTGGTAGCGGTCCTGGGCCACCAACACCAGGACCGACAGGCCTGCTCCGGTTGCGAAGTGAAGTACGCCCGATCCGATTACGAAGGCTCGCAGCACAGAGTCCTGCCAGACCCACCGGAGGCCCTCGATCGTTTCGGCCAGCAACCCCCTGCCCCGATCCCGGGGGACCTCCCGTGCACTGCCCCTTGGAAGCCACAACACCACGATCGCTGCCACCAGGAAGCTGACCGCGTCCACTCCCAGGGGCATCCAGGTCGCAAAGGCGAAGAGCCACCCCCCGAGCGGCGGCCCGAGGAAACGTTGGGCCAGGGTCTGGGTACTGAACAGCCGACCGTTGGCCGTGTCCAACTCCGCGGGCGTCACCAGGGCCGGCACCAGGGCAAGACCCGCGGCGTCGAAGAAGGTCTCGCCGACTCCCACGACTATCAGCAGCGCATACAAGGCGACGATCGAGTCTCCACCTCCGAACACATAGACGGCCGCCGCCCCCAGGACCACCGCCCGAGCGGCCTCGGCCAGAAACATCGCCCTCCGCCGGTCCACTCTGTCCACTATGGCGCCGGAGAAGGGGCCGATCAACAGCCAGGGAAGCCCGGCGGCCACCATGAGTCCGCTTATCGCCAGCGGGTTGCGGGTGCCGGACGCCACCAACAGCGGCAGGGCCGCAATCAAGACCCCGTTGCCCACACTGGAGATTGCGAAGGCGGTGAGAAGCCGGCGGTAGGAGGGCCCCAACGATCTCATCGGCCAGCCGAGGGCTCAGGGCTCCTGAGGTGACGGAACCCCGGTCCGGCGGTATCCAGCCGACCGGCTATCGCAGCCAACAGGCCGCCTCGTGTTGAGGCATCTTGGCTTCCAGGGGCGGCGGAGCCTCGCGGCACCGCTGCTCTGCCAGGGGGCACCTCAGATGAAAACGGCAACCGGGGGGCGGGTCTATCGGGTCGGGGGGCTCGCCGGAGATCACCTCCCCCGCTCGACCGCGCTGGATCCTCGGGTCCGGGATGGGGACGGAGGAGAGCAGTGCTTCGGTATAGGGGTGACAAGGGGTACGGTAAACGCGCTCGGAGTCTGCGACTTCCACCAGTTTCCCCGCATACATGATCCCTATGCGGTGGGAGATGTGACGCACGACGGCCAGGTCGTGTGCGATGAAGATGTAGGTGAGATTGAGCCGACTCTGAAGATCCTGGAGCAGGTTGACGACCTGGGCCTGGATCGAGACGTCCAGGGCGGACACCGGCTCGTCGGCGATGATGAGATCCGGGTTGAGAGCCAGTGCCCGCGCCACGACAATTCTCTGGCGCTGCCCGCCGCTGAAGGCATGGGGATACTTGTACATGTCGTCGGGGTTCATCCCTGTCAGCTCCAGCAGTTCCACCACTCGTTCGGTGGCTCGCCTGGCGCTCGGGTACCGGCGGTGCACCACCAGGGGTTCGGCGATCAATTCACGCACCTTCATGCGGGGATTGAGACTCCCGTAGGGGTTCTGGGGAATCAACTGCATGTTCCGGCGTATCGATCGCCGTTCCCGGCCCCCCACACCGGTGATGTCGCGCCCGGCGAACCTGACACGACCGGAGGTGATGGGCACCCTTCCCAGAATGGCCCGCCCGGTTGTGGTCTTGCCGGAGCCCGACTCCCCCACCAGCCCGAACGTCTCGCCGCGCTCGATCGAGAAACTGATGCCGTCCACCGCGGTCAGACGGGTCTGGCGTTGGCCCCAGAGGCCCTCCCGGCCGACGTTGTAGGTGACCGTCAGCCCCTGAACTTCCAGCAGAGGACTAGCCATGCCGATCCGCTCCCTGGTTGAGAGGATGCCAGCAGGCAAATGCCCGTCCCTCCGGGGTTGACGCCAGGCTCGGAGACGTCGTATCACAACGGTCCGTCGAATAGGGACATCGCGGCGTGAAACTGCACCCGATGTGCTCAAGGCGAAGGTCGGGAGGTTGACCCTCGATGGCCATGAGACGCTCCGCCTTGACATCCAGACGAGGGGTTGAACCCAAGAGGGCCGCCGTGTAGGGATGATGGGGCCGGTGAAACAATTGGTCGGCGGTACCCGACTCGACGATCTCCCCCGCGTAGAGGACTTTGAGAAGGTCGCAGGCCCCGGCCACCACCCCGAGGTCGTGGGTGATGAGCAGGAGCGCCAGACCCAGATCCCGCTGGAGGGAGAAGATCAGTTCGAGGATCTGCGCCTGGGTGGTGACGTCCAGTGCCGTTGTGGGCTCATCGGCGATCAGCATCATGGGATCACAGGAGAGCGCTATGGCGATAACCACTCTCTGTTGCATTCCTCCGGAGAACTCGAACGGGTACTGTCCGAGACGGCGTTTCGGATCGGGGATCCCGACTTTCTCCAGCAGATCGGCGGCTCTCATGCGGGCTTGGGTCCTGGTGAGGCCAAGATGGCGGGTCATGACCTCGGTCATCTGCGTGCCGACGGTGAGGATCGGGTTCATCGACGCCATGGGGTCCTGGGAGACCAGGCTGATCTCCCGTCCGCGAATCCGGCGGGCGACCCTCTTGTCCCGGAGCGAGCGGCCCTTCCACAGCACCTCCCCCCCGACTATCCTGCCGGGCAGGTCGATCAGCCCGAGGGCCGCTCGAGCTATGGTGCTCTTGCCCGAACCCGACTCCCCGACGATCCCCAGCGAGTCGCCCGGATCGACGGTGAAGGAGACACCGCGGACAGCCTGGACCGTGCCCCCCCGGGCGGGGAAGACCACCTTGAGATCCCGGACCTCAAGGAGATGGTGGTCCTCTCTCATCCCGACCAGCCGGCCGGGGCGTCGGCCGCCGCGGCAAACCGCTTGGCGCTTTCCTCAGGATCGGCTGCCACTCTGAGCCAACTGGCCAGGAGATTGATTCCCAGCACTGCCACCGCGATCGCCAGTCCGGGAAAGATGATCAACCACGGAGCGGAGAAGACGTACTGACGACCGATCGCCACATCCAGTCCCCATGACGTCTGCGGTGGCTGGATTCCCAGCCCCAGGAACGAGAGGGCGGCCTCGGAGAGGATCACATGGGCCGACTCCAGGACCGCCAGGGTCAGCAGCGGCGCGGTGAGGTTGGGAGCGATGTGGCGCATCATGATGCGAACCGGTGACGCGCCGATCAGTTCCGCCGCCTCCACGTACTCGGCCTCCCGGGCAGAGAGCACCAAGCCCCGAGTCATCCGCGCGAACACCATCCAAATCCTGAGGGACAGCACGATCGCCAGAGTCCAGAAACTCGGCCCGACCACGGCCAGTATCGTCAACGCCAGGAGGAGTCCGGGGAAGGAGAACAACGTGTCGACGATGCGCATGATCACCGCGTCGGTCCGACCGCCCCGGTAACCGGCCAGCAAGCCGACCGCTGTGCCGAAAAGACCGGCCATGGTCACCGCCACCAGGGGAATGGTGAGGGAGATCCTGGCGCCGTGGATGATCCGGGAGAACACGTCCCGCCCCAGTTGGTCCGTGCCCAGGATGTGCTCGAACGAGCCGCCCTCGGCATAGAAGGGCGGGAGCAGGCGGGCGCCCAGATCCTGCTTATTGGGATCCAGTGGAGCGATCAGGGGAGCGAAGAGGGCGGTCGAGACCAGCAGCACCAGAACGAGGACTCCGAAGAGAGCGGTGGGATCACGGACGATCCGCCTGAGCCACACCGCCGACCGGCGGCGGTTGCCCTGTGCGCCGGAGGAGACGGAACTCATGACACCCGATCGAACTTGACCCGGGGGTCGAGCATCGTATACGTCACATCCACGATGATGTTGATGGTGACCACCATGATCGCCACCACGAACACGACAGCCTGGACGAGGATGATGTCGTGCCGCTCGATGGCCTGCATGGCGGTGAACCCGATCCCCGGCCACGCGTACACCGTTTCCACCACCACCGCGCCGCCGGCCAGCGCGCCGATCAACTCCCACCCGGCGATGGTGATGGTGGCGATCCCCGCGCCCTTGAAGGCATGAACGATCACGATGCGAGCCCGCGACACCCCCCGGGCGGTGGCGTCCTTGACGTGCTGGGCGTTCAATTCGTCGATCATCGAGGACCTGGTGACCAGGGCGATGCGTCCCACGATCGGAAGGGCGAGCACGAATGCCGGAAGCACCAGGTACTCGATCCCGCCCGAACCGGATGTGGGAAACCACCCCAGACCCACGCTGAAGAAGACGATGAACACCAACCCGATCCAGAACTGGGGAAGCGAGACCCCGAGTAGACCGAGAGTCACCGCTCCTCGATCCACCCACCCCCCGGGCCGCATACCGGAGATCACCCCGATGACGACGCCGAGCAGCACTCCCAGGGCGAAACCGGCCGCCACCAGGATGATCGTGGGGGGCAACCGCTCCATGACGATGTCGATCGCCGGGCGACGTTGCCAGAGGGAGTCGCCCAGGTCGAGTTGGACCGCATCCGCAATGTAGTCACCCAGTTGGACGAGAATCGGTCTGTCCAGACCGAGTTGCGCTTCCAGGATTGCGCGATTCTCCTCCGTGGCCTCGAGAGGCAGCATGACCGCCACCGGATCCCCGATCAGGCGGGTCACCACGAACACCACCACCATCACCGATATCACCACAAGCACCGCTTGGGACAGCCTCTTCAGCAAGTACCGGCCCACGGCTTCTCCCGTCTGGATTGCTTCAACACCGGGCGCGCCACCCGATCCGATGATACGCCCGGTGTCGAATGCGTCGAGGTCCTACTGGGACACTGTTATATCAGTCAAATCGATCAAGCCGTCGGCGCGGGCGGACCAATCGATCCGGTCTGTCCCGCCGTAGACATTGGGGATGCTGACCAGCCAGACATACCAGGCGCCGTCGTGACCGGCCTGCCCGACATCCTGGTAGAGCTTCAACCGGGCGTCCTGGTCGATCTCCGTCCTTGCGGCGTCAATCCAGTCGTCCGCCTCCGACGGATCCATGGATCCGCAGCAACCCTGGGAGTGGTAATAGGCAGAGAGTGTCCGGTCACCGTCGAACAGGATGTTGTCATGCGGCACGAAGATGGCGTCGGGACGATTCTCACGATCGATCAGACGGTCTATGTACTCGGAGAACTCGGGTATGAATATCTCGGCGTGCACGCCTACCTCGGCCCAGTAGGCCGCCACGGCCTCGGTGGTCTCGCGGTCCAGCAACGAGTTGCCCACCAGGGACACCAGCTGGATATCCAGATGGTCGGCGCCGGCTTCCGCCAGCAGTTCACGGGCGCGATCAGGATCGTACGGGAAGGGGTCGAGATCGGGGTTGAAACCGAACCAGTTGGGGTTCAGCATCTGGCCCTGCAGGATCTCCGCTATCCCCGAGAAGAGTCCCTCGGCAATGGCTTCCTTGTCGACCGCGTAGTTGAGGGCCTGCCGGATCCGCACATCCTCGATGGGACTGCCGGCCCGGGCGTTCAACGAGACGATGAACTGCTTGAGTCCGGTGGGAGTGCTCCACGTCTGATCGACCCGGGCGTTGTCCTCGGGAAGCAGGTCGACCATCAGGTCGATCTCGGCATTGAGGACTCCCGCCAGGCGGGTTCCGTACTCCTCGATGAAGAGGAAACGAACGTTGGACACCGACGGGTGATCGCCCGGATAGTCGTGGTCGGCTTCCAGTTCCACGGCGATGCCGCGTTCCCAGGAAACGAACTTGTAGGGACCCGATCCAACCGGATTGTCCCCGAAGTCCTCGCTCTGGGATGCCTCGGGGGGAACCAGGTAGAGCAGGGTCATCCTGGTCGGAATCAGCGGATCTGGGCCACTGGTGAGAATGTTCACCGTGTGCTCGTCGACCTTCTCGGCCCCCACCACCGTTCCCAAGTTGTCCTTGAGCGGCGTGGCGTAGTCAGGATCGATTATGCGGAGGACGCTGTGCACCACCGCATCGGCGTTGAGCGGCTCACCGTTGTGGAAGGTGACACCCTCGCGCACCGTGTATTGCCAGGTCGTGTCATCTATGGGAGTACCGGTATCGGTCGCCACCCCGGGCACCAGGTCCCCGGCGGCATTGCGCGTCACCAACTTGTCGAATACGTTGTCGTTGATGGTGAACATGGCGAACTGGTCGACCGCCTGGGGATCGAGCGATCCCGGCTCGGTACCCAAACCGATCACGATGCTCGCACCCTCGGGTTCCGGTTCCGGTTCCTCGGCGGGAGGGGGCGCCTCGGTAGTGGCCGGCGCCGCGGTGGTCGCCGGCGCCGCGGTGGTAGCGGGCGCCTCGGTAGTGGCCGGCGCCGCGGTGGTCGTAGCGGCGTCATCGCCTCCGCAGGCGGCCAGAACCAACGCCACCACCGAAATCAGGCTTAGGAATCTTATGCGTCTGTTCATTGAGGGTTCTCCTCTCATATGGTCTTTGTCGGTCACAGAATCAAGATTCTTGACATTGAGTGGTCGCCAATCCAACCACCGTGGTGCCTATCCTAGTTATTGCCACTCTATGCAATAACAAATACAGGCATCTATTTCTCTCTGGGCCGCCTGCGTTCAGATGAGGTGCCCTGCTGAATCGGAAGGCATTCGGTGAGGCGAATTGAAAGAAGGAGGTAGGAAGTGGCGGGCACATACGGCGGGAAGAAGGCAGCTCCGTTGCCCCCGGGCACCGCCGACTTCTACAGCGACGGCAAGTCGATCCCTCCCCGCGAGATGCGGGAAGCCGTCCTGGACGCGCCCCTCGGCGACGAGCAAAAGGGCGAGGACCCGACAACGGCCAGTCTCACCGAACGGGTGGCCGAACTGCTCGGCAAGGAAGACGCCCTGTTCCTGCCCGCCGCCACGATGGCCAACGAGATCGCGGTGGCGCTGCACAGCCGTCCGGGGGATGAGATCATCTGTGAAAGGTCCTCGCACATCGTGAACTTCGAGTCCGGGGGTCCCGGTGTGCTGGCGGGAGTGCAAACACACATGCTGGACGGCGAGAAGGGTATGTTCAGCCCCGAGCAGCTTGCCGCCGCCATCCGCCCCAAGGGCAACCTGTACATCCCCGAGACCGCGATGGTGGCCGTGGAGCAGACCGCCAACATGGGCGGCGGAGCGGTGTGGCCTCTCGACCAAATGAGGGCTGTGGCGGCGGTGGCCGCCGAGGCCGGAGTCGCCACCCACCTGGATGGAGCGCGGCTGATGAACGCGGTCGTGAAGGCCGGCATATCGGCCAGTGACTACTCGGAAGGCTATGACTCCGTCACCTTCTGTTTCTCAAAGGGCCTCGGCAGTCCCTTCGGAGCGGCCCTGGCGGGATCCGGGGAGTTCATCCAACGCGCCTGGCGCCTCAGACAGCTCATCGGAGGAGGACTGAGACAGTCCGGATTCATGGCGGCCCTCTGCCTCTATGCCCTCGACCACTACGTGGATCGACTGGCGGACGATCATCGACGAGCCAGTGAGATCGCCTCGACGCTGGAAGGCCTGGAGTTGGTTGAAGACGTGCTGCCGGCAGACACCAACATCGTCATCTTCAACATTTCCCCACGGGGTCCCACTGCGGCCGAAGTGGTCGCCGAGTTGCTCCGGCGGGGCTTCGCGGTCGGCGCATTCGGCGAGAGGAGGATCCGAATAATCACCCACCTCGGAGTGGACCAGGACGACACCGAACGCCTGTGCGCAGCCCTGGAGACCCTCCTCACTCCCCGCTGACGGGCGGGGATCAGAGCATGCTCTCTGCATCCAGCCACCTACGGTGCGCCACCCGGGCCTGTGTGGTGGGAGCTTCTGCTGCTATCCACGGCGTGATCATGTCAGGGCCGGGCCGGGAATTCTCGACACGGGTAGGGTGTTTTTGCAAGACTGTGCGGCAAGCCAAGGCGAAGAAGGAGTAGGAGATGGCGGGTACATACGGAGGAAAGAAAGCGAGTCCGGTGCCGCCGGGGACTGCCGACTTCTTCAGCGACACCAAGTCGCTCCCTTCCCGGCAGATGCGTCTGGCCGCCGTCGAGGCGCCACTCGGCGATGAGCAAAAGGGTGAGGACCCGACAACCACCGAACTGCTGACGCGGGTCTCGGAGATGCTCGGCAAGGAAGACGCCCTGTTCATGCCCTCGGCAACCATGGCCAACGAGATAGCGGTCGCCGTTCATTGCCGTCCCGGCGACGAGATGATAAGCGAGAGGTCCTCGCACCTGGTCAACTTCGAAGCCGGAGGCCCTGCCTTGCTGGCGGGAGTGCAGACACATATGCTGGACGGCACCAACGGCATATTCGGTCCCGAGCAGGTTGCCGCCGCTATTCGCCCCAAGGGCAACCTCTATATCCCCGAGACCGCTCTGGTGGCTGTGGAACAAACCGCCAACATGGGAGGCGGCTCGGTTTGGCCGCTGGAACGACTCAGGGGTGTGGCCGCAGTGGCTGCCGAGGCCGGGGTCGCCACGCACATGGATGGCGCCCGGCTGCTCAACGCGGTGGTCAAGACGGGGATCTCAGCCAGGGACTACGCGCACGGATACGATTCCGTCACCATCTGCTTCACCAAGGGTCTCGGCTGTCCCTTCGGCGCCCTGCTGGTGGGATCCGAAGAATTCATTCAGCGAGCCTGGCGCTTCCGACAACTTCTCGGAGGAGGTTTGCGGCAGTCCGGGTTCATGGCGGCTGCGTGCCTCTATGCCCTCGACCACAACGTGGAGCGACTGGCGGACGATCATCGACGAGCGGGCCGGATCGCCTCAACGCTCAGGGACCTGGAGTTGGTGGAGAAGGTCCTCCCGGCTGAAACCAACATCGTGATCTTCGACATAGACCAGGACGGCCCCACCGCAGCCGAACTGGTCAGCCAATTGCTCTCACGGGGCATCCTGGTCGGCGCATTCGGCGAGAGGCGGGTACGGATCGTGACTCACATCGGGGTGGATCAAAGTGACACCGAACGCCTGTGCGATGAACTGAAGACACTGCTGGGCGCCGGCTGAGACAGGTCAGGCCCTTCTTCCCAACCACCCGCCCGCGCCCAGGACCGTGGCCAGGAGCACCAGAGGCAAGCCCACCACGGAAACCTGCAGAGCCAGCAGATATGCAGCGGCCCCGGTCAGGTATGAACCGGATACTCCCCAGCGCCGGTCGAAGACCCTGCCCACCGCCCGACCGGCCGCCACCGCCACCGGGACATGGGAGACCAGGAGAGCCAGCAACCACAGTCCGGCCGCCATGATCAGGAGGGGAACGGCCCCGACCAACAGCGGACCCCAGATGGGCAACGGAAGCCAGATGACCGCCAACCCCAAGAGCGCCAACGCCATCAAGGGCGACAGGAACAGGATCAACCCCTTCCCCAGGCTGCGCAGCGGCAACTTCACGGCCCGGTCGGCGGCTTCCTCCACCCGGGAGGAGCCCACCCGGATGATGACCAGGCCTCCCGACAACATCAGGAGAGACACGAACAGATAGACCATCAGCCCGAAGGCCCGGATACGGATGTTTGGGGGAAGCGCCCTGCGGTTGATCACCGAGCCCGACACCCTGTCCTCCAGTGCCTCCCCCCCGAACCGCTCGGCCTGGTATTCCAGATCCCCCAGCACCGACAGATCCGTTCCCTCATGGAGGCGCCGCGTCCGTATCTCCGCGTCGCCGGCTATCTCTCCACCCAGGGTCACGGTCCGGAACAATCCCCTCAGGTCCCTGCCGATTCTTCCCTCGGTGGTTACCGACCAGGCGGCCGCCAGAATGTCCCTCCGCACCTCACCCGAGGTCCGCAGAATGGCCGTCCCCACCACCACATCCCCTCCCACCTCTCCCGAGACCACCACTTCCCCCGCCACTCCTCTCACCGAGCCCTCCACCACCCCCGCTATCACCACCCGGGAGGCGAATGCCGTTACGGAGCCGGTCACCACCCCTTCCACCAGCAACTCATCGGCAGCCACCACCGCCAGGTCGCCCTCCACCCGACCCGAGATCCTCACATCGTTCCCCACCGCATAGAGGTCCTCGGGCACCACCTCGTCGACAAGTATCCAGACCAGGTCCGACTCGGCGGTGTCCGCCGCGGCCGACCCGGCGGGAAAAAGAATCCAGCAGACCGCCAGGACCGCCGTCCACAGCCACCGGCGCCGCCGCCCACCCCGAGTCAATTGGCTTCTGCGTCCCGGCATGGCCGCCAATCTACACAAGAGGCCCTCCCAAGGCATCCGGAGGTAACCTTGCCGGGATGCCCATTGAGCCGGGGAAGACAACAGGGATCGGGGTGGTCGTGCAGCCGGATGAGACCTCCACCACCCTCGAGATGATCGGAATGGCCGAGGAGGCGGGAGTTGACACGGTGTGGCTGACAACCGGCCGGTTCCGCCCGGACGCCCTGACAATCATGGCGGCAGCCTCCCAGATCACCTCCCGGATAAGAATGGGGACCGCGGTGATGCCGATCTGGCCCCGCCACCCACTGGCGCTGGCCCTCCAGGTGAGCGCCCTGGAATCCCTGGCCCCGGGACGGATCCGACTGGGAGTGGGTCCCAGCACATCGGCGGCCATGTCTTCCTACGGCGCCGATTACCGGCGGCCCATCAGTCACTTGCGGGAGTATCTGACCTGCCTGCGTACCCTCTTCAGGGAGGGGAGGGTGGACCACCGGGGAGAGTTCGTGAAAGCCAGGGGGAAGCTGGCGGAGCCCCTCCCCACCGAGGTGCTTGCCTCAGCCCTCGGGGAAGGCGCCTTCCGCCTGTGCGGGGAGGCATCGGACGGGGCGGTGACCTGGGTCTGTCCGCCCCGCTATGTGAAGACAACCGGGTTGCCGGCCCTGCGGGCCGGAGCAGCCTCGGCGGGCCGTATCCCCCCTCCCGTGGTCCTGTGCGTGCCCACCCTGGTCGCAGAGGACCTCCGAAGCGTGAGGCGCGCCGCCCAACAACACATCGCCCCGTACCGGGGTTTCCAGCACTACCGGGAGATGTTCGCGAAAGCCGGCTATCCTCCCGGCGACGAGTCGCTTCCCCGGCGACTGGTGGAAGAGTTGGTGGTGCACGGGTCAGTCGACGAGGTGGCCTCCCGCCTGTCGGAGTTGGCGACCTGGAGCGAGGTCATGGTCTTTCCATTGACCGCCGGACTCGCCGACCGCCGGGGTTTCGAGCGTTGCCTGGAGGCGATTGGAAGGGCAGGTCGACAATGAGCATTCGGACGGACTACCTCCGCTATGACGGGATGGGGCTGGCGGCTCTGGTCGCCGGCGGGGAGATGCATCCCGACGAGCTCCTGGAGGAGGCGCTTCGGCGGTCCGAGGCGGTCGATCCCCACCTGGGGGCGATGGTGTCGACCATGGAGGAGGCGGCGCGGGGACAGATCGCCCGCGGGGACACGACCGGTCCCTTGGGAGGGATCCCCTTCCTGCTGAAGGACCTCAGAGCGCAGTACGCCGGAACTCCCACAAGCTCGGGAAGCAGGTTCTTCGCCGGGACCGTGCCTGCCTACGACACCGAGGTGGTCCGGAGGCACCGGAGAGCCGGACTGGTGACCTTCGGCAAGACCAAGACTCCCGAACTGGGGTGCAACCTCGCCACCGAACCCCGGTGGGGAGGTCCCGCTCGCAATCCCTGGGACACCGCCTTGATCCCCGGCGGTTCCAGCGGGGGGGCGGCCGCCCTGGTGGCCGCAAGAGTGGTACCTCTCGCCCACGCCACCGACGGCGGCGGGTCGATCAGGATCCCCGCCGCCTGCTGCGGGCTGTTCGGGCTCAAACCCACTCGCGGTCGGACCCCGGCCGGACCCGATCGGGGAGAGGGTTGGGGAGGTCTCAGCACCGAGCACGCGGTCTCTCTGACCGTCCGGGACTCGGCCCTGCTCCTGGACGCCACCGCCGGACCCGATCCGGGCGCTCCCTACTACCCCTCGTCCCCCTCGAACTCGTTTCTCTCCCTGGTGGGCGCCGATCCCGGCAGGCTGCGGATCGGTGTCTCCCTGCACACCCCCAGGGGCCACGACCTGCATCCCGATCACCGGCGGGTGACGGAGGAGACCGCCCGGCTCTGCGAAGAACTGGGCCACATCGTGGATGAGGCGTCTCCGCACTGGGACCTGAGTCGGGCGGGCGCCGCCTACTCCACGGTGGTCAACGCCAACGTGGCCCGCACGGTGGCAGATCGCGCCCGGACCCTGGGACGCCTTCCCGGACCCGACGACCTGGAAGCGGGCATTCACCGGCGGGTGGAGGATGGAAACCGGACCGGGGCCCCGGCCTACCTCGAGGCGCTGGACACCATCCACCGGGTGGGAAGGCAGGTCTCCGGCTTCTTCGAGACCCGCGACGCCTGGCTCACCCCCACCGTCGCAGCTCCTCCCCCTCCGCTGGGCACTTTCAACACCGACTCGGAAGACACCGATCGGTTCCGGTCCCTGATCGGCAGGTTCAGCCCCTTTTGTTCGGTGGCGAACATGACCGGGCAACCGGCCATGTCGGTGCCTCTCGGCCAAACCCCCGCAGGACTGCCGGTGGGAGTGCACTTCCTGGGACGTTACGGGGACGAAGCCACGCTGTTAATGCTGGCGGCCCAACTCGAGAAGGCCCGCCCCTGGTTCAACCGGCGGCCCGCCCTCTCGGAGATGTAACCGCTGGCATGATGTAACCGCTCGTATGCGGAGGGAGGGGTCTCAGTGCGGCTGGCGCGTTTTGTGGCGCGTTATTCGTGGTGGTGATGGGTTGCCGGTTTTTTGGCTCTGGTAGGGGGAGTGAGAGGCGGTGTAGGCGACGCCGGTTCGACGACGAGAACTCCGCGTTTACCAGGCCAGCCCCTTCATGTCTTGGTGGCCCTGCTGATGCGGCCATGCGAGGTCTCAACATCCGACCAACTCCAACCAGAGGATCACCATTGTTCCATCCGGAACAATTCCGGAGAGCGACAGGCCCCGGGAGAGTCCCGCACATCATCCACCTCGCCGGTCTCCTTCCCAGCATGGAGGCTCTGCCCACGGGGGCGGCTACTGTGTTGCGGCCGTCAAGGGCCTGTCGCTCTTAGTGCGCCCCCCGGAATCGAACCGGGGATAACCCACCAGGGGCGCGATATTAGGTTTAGCGGTAGTAGCCGGGGACCCACTCGCGGTCGGTTCTGTAGTAGCCGGGGATGGTCCGAGTCTTACCCAGCCAATACCCGTGATGCCACTTTCTTACTTCCTCTTGTGGTTCAATCCACACTCGGATGGTCGTGTAGGAATCTTCGACCCACACGATTTCGTTGTCGTAGTATCCCGGGATGGTCCGAGGTTCGCCGCAGACCTCCCCCATGACCGGCGGAATCCACACCTTGTAGTCGGGGTACTTCGGATGGGAGTAGTAATAACCGGGCTTGACGACCTCCTGGGCGCACACACCAGGGACCTCACGTGCCTCCACCCATTTCTGGACGGACTTGTGGTGGCCAGGCACGAACGACTGCCGCTCCTGCCAGCCTCCCTCAACCGCAGGTGTGATGATTTCCCAATGACCATCAACGAAGTGCTCGTAGTGCTCGGTCCGGGGTGGCACCCACGTCCGTGTGGTGCGCCAGTAGCCATCTACCCACTCTCGCTCGGGCTCGGAGGACGAGGCAGTGGTCGTGGACGTATCCTCCGCGGCAGCATCATCGTCTGCCGCGGCTTGCGTCTGGGTTTCGGCAGGTGTGAAACCACCCCCACCTCCGCTGCTACTGGTGGCGACCGCCTGGGAGATACGGCGGTCACTGCCGGAGTCGACCGACTTTTGTCGGGTGCCCGCCACGTCCTCTGCCACCTCGGTGGACTTGGACACCCGACGGTCCGCCACCCGCTCATTGGTATCAGCGGACTGGCTGGTGCCACGGACATTCGACCTGGAGGGGTTGCCAGACCCGCCACTGGAGTAGCTGACCTGACGACGAGGCGGGTCGAACTTGCCGTCCGCGCGGTCCTCTTCATCTATGATGTCGCCGATAGACCTCTCGCCGTCGCCTTCATCACCCTCATCCTCTTCGTCATCGGTGAAAGGCGAGGTGATCCAGTCGATGATCTTCTCCTTCAGCTCCTCCTCGCCCTGTTCCCGAGCTTCGTCAACCTCCTTACAGAGGTCGCACAAGGAGTTGACAATGGCGGGAGTTACAGCGTCGGCCGCTCCGTCAAGCGCTCCCCGAGTAGCGGGTCCTCGCCGAGTACCGGGCGGGTTCTCCCCAATAGCCTTCGCGACGTTCTTAGCGACACCAGCGATGGTTTTACCAGCCGTCTGTATCCAGTTGTCACCATCGTCGTCACCCTCATCATCGTCGGGAGGCGTGTAACCGCCCTTCTCCTCCGTGTCCTTGTCCTGCGCCTCACGATCTGCGTGAGTGGACCGCCACTGACGATCCGCCGGGTTCATGTCCTCCGCATCGTCCCGGGTGCGCTGGTTCTGAGGATGGTCCGGCTTGTCGTTGCCGTTCTTGTCGGTGCGGCTGTCCGGATGATTTGCCGGGTGCCCAGGGCTGTTGTCCTGGCTCACCTCCTCATCGTCTTCATCGCTCGAACTGCTGCTGGACGAGTCGCCGGAGTCCTGGTTGGAACTCTGGCTGGAGCTGCTGCCGCTGTTGCCCTGCTCACCGGGATGACCCGGCGGTCGGGCCAGCACGGGGACAGCAGTAGTCAGTGCCAGGATGACCGCAATCGCCATCACCAGCAGTCGTCTAAAAGGCGACATATTTGGCTCCTTTCAATACTCGAAGTCGGCGCAGCTTCACTGCCTGGTCATCGTGATCGTCCACAGCGGCTCTCCCTTCCTCACTCCGACCCTTTCGTTGGGTCAGGGAAATCTGATAGGTGGTTATGGCGTCCGTGTTCGTTGAGGAGACGGTTCATGCTGTCCTGCAACTGATCGATCTGTTCCGGCGTATCCGGGATGAGGGTGGCGTTGTCTGCCGTGGCCATCCGGGCAGGGTTCGGGTACTGGTCCGCCGTTTCGACTGGATCGGGAGCTTTCCCTAGGTCAGCTTTTTGGGGATATTTGATGTTGTTGCTGTTGGGATTCCGGGCTGTCACGGTGATTGCAGCTGTTTCTTCGGGGATCCCGGTGACCGTCAGGGTGGAACTGTTGTGATTGGCCATGTGGTCTGGAGCTGTCATGTCACGGGTGACCAGTTCTCCGCATGGGCTGCTTCGCCGCTGTCTCCCGGTCGCTGGCCGTGGGGGTCGCTGCGCATACGGCTTTGGGACAGGTCTTTTGTCCTGTTCTCGTGGGTGAGCGGAGGCCATGTCGGGATTCTCTATGGTGTGGGCGATGTTGACCTTGGCGGAGGTAACACCGGTAGCGGTGACGGTTTGCGCGGTGTTAGTGCCCGAGGCGGGAAAGTTCAGGGGGTCCTGGCTCCCGGTGGCTTTATCGGGGTCCGGGGCGAGGGGGATGGCCCGGGTCATGCCGGGTCTCCCGAGGGGGTTCAGACTACGAGAATTAGGGGGCGGAGCGGGTAGGGCTGCCCTTTTGCAGGAGCGAAGGGCGGTGGTCAGGGCCGAAATCTCATTGGACAGATTCAAGTGGCGTTTCCTGCCGTCCTTCTGTGGAGGAGCCTCTGGGGCATCACGGCTTCTCGACTGCAGGGAGTCGGCCTCCGGCAGCTTTATTCGCGCCATTGTCTGTTTCCCTATTGCTCCGCTTTGTTCTCGGCCGGACGCTCACCGCCCCAGGTCGCCTTGGTCTCCAGGGTCTTTTGAAGGCAAGACCCCGTCCACCGGGGGACTTCTCATCTGCTTGGGTCGTCGATGTCACACCGAGCCTTGCGCGGTGTTGGCGAGCATTCCGGGAGAATCGGCGGGGCTGCGTTCCCTTCCTGTTTCCTACCATTTGTTACACTACTGTATGGAGAACGTATTAATAGTGAAATCTAGTATATGATTAACGTATGTTCATGGTTGGGCATGCAACATGTTCTTCTCACAGCGGAAGTCCAGTCTCTCAGTTCCGCCGACTCAGCCGGGTATCTGCGGGCTTGTCAAGCCGACGGGACACCGGCGGAAAACAGTCCAGTCCCCGGGTCAGTGCATCGCCACCACAGAGATTCGGACGATTTGAACCGCTCGTGGAAGGGGTCTGTTACCCGCTACACGGCTCCAAGATGTCGTAGGCCCGAGCCAGTGCCAGTGGTATGTCTGTCAAACAATCGAGTGGGTGGCGCCCTGCGGATTACTCCTTTTTGAACCGGCCGCCGGTTGTTCTCGAACACCCCTCCCATTTAGCCGACAGCACCCTATGGTGCCATCAATCCAAGTAGCGGGCGTGGAATTCATAACAGCAGGGACCATGCAGACCGAAAGATGTGCCCCGCCTATTCAGCGGCAGTCCGCCTCTTGCTTGACTCCGACCTGCCCCACCGCAGACACAGGACGGCCAAAGCTCGCCACCCAAAACAGCTCGCACGGGTTTCTCACCCCTTACCCTGCCTGTCTGTGATGCTCGGGGCTCACCGCCCGCCACGGCGGGTAGGGCTATAGCCCTCTGTCACCCAGATGACCTGGGGGTGTTGCCACTCGCCGCGTCAGGGCTCTGTTGCAGCCAGAGGAGGGCGTGCTCCGCATTCCAATGGAACTGTGGCGAGGCGAACCACGACAAAGCGTTTCCTCGGGAGGTCTTAGCGATCAGCCACACCTGGTCAATGCTGGAGAATCGAACAGAGGAAAGGTCAGGGTGGGGGAGTCGCGCGGTTGGCCCGAAGGCTTCCTCGAGTTGCCCCGCCGCGTCGAGTCCGTCCAGTGGTACAGCAAGCCACTTTTCGCCGGAGATATTCGCCATCTGACCACGACGTTCCTTCTTGTCGATAGCCCGTTGCCCCGCTGAAACAAGATCCTCCACCTCGCCTTCAATGAAGGCCTTCCGAGCCGCCCCCACACCAACATGAATGCCTCCGTACCTGTCCCCGGTTGGCACAAGAGGTCCTATCACGCCGACCCGGCGGGGCAACAGATCATCGATCCACAAATCCACAATGTCCGGTGGGACCGGGGTCCAGAGCGGCTTGTGCCCGTTCCGTTATCGCTTGGGGAGATCCGCCCACAGCCTCGGCCTGCGCGAAAACGGGCACCATTGCCGACACTATTTCTTTGAGCGTGCGGGATGAACTTCGCTTCTCGATGCAGAGGTCTGAGACGATCACCCTCCACTCGTAAGACAACGCAGGGAACCGTTTAGGCCACATCTTTCACGCCGCCGCATGTAGACGGTTGGCGGCATCGAGAGTAGCCATGACAATCTCCACGGTGACCCGCACCCCATCGCCCAGCGTTAGTCTCAGATCGGGCGTTCGGACATTAGCAACCTGACTCTCCCGCAGCCACTCATAGTCGTTCACATCTTCCACCGCACAGATCGCTTCAAACGCCGCCTGCTCATCAGCCCATCGCCTATGTTCCCCCACGACCCTGTGCTCAATCCACTTCGAGTCGCAAATGTTGCCAACCCGGCTGCCCTTTGAACAACCGGATTTCAAATTACCGGAGTGGCGCCGATCACGAGAGCCGGTTTCTGCAAGTTGTCTCGGTAGTCCAAGGGATAACAAACCACCAAGCATTTCTCAGAGGTTCAGTCGACCTCGGAAATGGGCCAACCAGGAACTTGAAAGCCTGCCAAGACCAGCCAATCCCCCTTTTGGCGCAAACCTCGGACCCGTCGCGGAAACCGCATCACCCAGCAGAACCCCATCCCAACCTCCCACAGTCAGAATTCCCTGCCGAAACCACGGATAATTCCTGCCAACACCAGTGTCAGGCGGGGCTTCTGACCTGCGAAAGCATCACTTCGCGCCAGCCCCGTCTCAGTCGCCCCAGTAGCGCTCCTCCGCCCAGGGGTCCCCCCGCATGTGGTACCCGTTCCTCTCCCAGAAACCCGGCTGATCGCCGTCCATGAAGCGCAGCCCCCGCACCCACTTCACCGACTTCCAGAAGTAGAGGTGGGGCACCACCAGCCTCATCGGCCACCCGTGATCGGGGGTGAGATCCGCACCGTCATACCGCAGGGCGAACAGGTTCTCCGGCCGATCGAAGTCCGCGAGAGGGAGGTTGGATGTGAATCCGTGCTCTGCTATCACCATCACGTGGGTGGCCTGAGGCAGAACCTCGACCCGGGACAACACCTCGGCGACCGCGATCCCCTCCCAGAGGGTGTCGAACTTCGACCACTTCGTCACGCAATGGATGTCGCACAGACGCTCGATCCGGGGCAGAGAGGCCATCTCCTCGAACGACCACGACACCGGCGCCTCCACCAGGCCGTCAACCTGGAAGTCCCAGCGGTCCAGCTTGACCTTGGGGGTTGTCCCGACATGCAGCACCGGGAACCGCCTGGTGTTGTACTGGCCGGGAGGAAGCCTGGAGGGGTCGACACCTTCCGGCAGGCTCTTTCGCAGTCGGGACATGATGCTCATGTCGAGGATTTTACCCCCCGGTGGGCAACGCTGGAGTGCGATTCCCCATTTGGCGACAACCCCCTAACGCTGTCAACGCCAACTCGCCCTACCGGGCGGGACCTTCATACCGGTCCAGGACCGCAGAGGCGAGCTCTCCCAATGCCTGCTTGGCCCGGTCACCCTCGACGATGGACAGGTCAGGGCCGAGCCGGAGTGCGAGCCGGGCGGCGATCCGCGGGTCCCGGGTGTAGAACTCGGCGAGCACCGGACCCTCCCCGTCCTCGGAGAGAACCCGCATCGGATATTGCTCGGTGATCCAGCGCCCCGCCGGACGGATAGCAAACACCACCCGGTGGTCATCGGGCCCGGGCCGATAGTCGGTGGGTGGCGGAGGGATCCGTCGGGGCAGATTGAAACCCTCCCCGGTGGAGGCGGCGCGTCGGACCCCGTCCACCCGGTAGCGGCGCCGCTGCTTCTTGGTACGGCAGTATCCCCACAGGTACCACACACCCCTCCACTGATACACCTGCCAGGGTTCCACCACCCGATCGGAGAGCTCTCCCTTGTCGGTCGAGCGATATCGCAGCCGGACCACCTCCCGGGCGATGGTCCACTCCCGGAGTCTCCTCACCATGGCAGGGCCGGTGACCGCCGGGATCCGGAGAGCCCCGGCGTCCTCGGGCATCAGGGCCTTCTCCAGTTTCTCGGCCGCCGACCTCAGGTCGGGAACGTCGGCGGTGATCCCCAGCACGGTCTTGGCGGAGATCAGACAGGCCATGGCCTCGAAGGGATGGAACCCGGGCGTGGCCGGGAAATTGGGCGCCTCGAGCACCCTGACGTATTCCTCGGTGATCTCCACCGAGAAGCGCTGCTCGGGGCTTACGAACAGATCCACCTCATTGAGGGCTTCCATGTCATCCACCAACTGGTCGAGCCTGACCGCGAAACGGTGCTCCATCTCCCTGATACGCACTTCCCCCTCCCTTATCAGCCAGGGGACAACCATCAACAGGCGGGCCAGGTTGCCCAGGGGCTGTCCGTAACTCACCGGCACCGGCCTTCCAGAGACGCCGTCACCCACTCCACCATCCCGGTCCGCATGGAGGGGGGAGCGATGATCTCACCGTCCGGAGCGAAGTTCAGCAGCCAACCCAGGAAGGACGGCCGGTTGGTCACCCACATGACCACGGTCAGAGAACCGTCGGCCTCTTCGTCGATCCGAGCGGTGGCGGGGAGAAGCGGACGAACATACCAGGCTGACCCGGCATCGAAACGGACGGTCGTCTCGACGGGGACATCCTCCCCGATCTCCCACATTTCGGAGGTCAGGATGCTGGGCTCCTCCGACAACGGCAAGACGTCGTACATGTCCTCCCTGGGGGAAACGAACAGGCCGCCAAGGCGATCGATCCTGAAGGTCTTGGTGGCCCCCTCATCCCTCGCCTGCAAATACCAGCGCCCCCGGTGGTTGACTACCCGAAGCGGCTCCACCCTCTCGCGCCTCCGTCCCTTGTAGTCGAAGAAAACCTGTGACCGGGACTGGACCGCCCTCAACAGTTCATTGACCTTTTCCAACTCCAATACGCCCACGTTTACCTTCACCGTCGCCATTGCCTGCGGCGAGGCGCCCAGTTTCACCAGCGTGCGGTCGACAGAGTGCGTATCGCCAAGGTTCACCATGGCCACCGCCACCGCCAACGCCACCCGTTCGGAGTCGGAGAGATCCATCTCTCCCAAGGCGTCCTGGGGCTGTGCGAGGGTGTAGGTGGCCGGTCCCTCGTCGGGCTGCTCCGTCCTGATGTCGAAGCCCACCTTCCGCAGGGAGGCCTTGTCCCTCTCGAAGGTGCGGCGAGCCGTCTCGGAATTCTCATAGCTCCGGTAGGGCGCCATCCGCCGGAAGATCTCATCCCGGGTGAATCTTCGCTTGCTCGACCACAGGAGACACAGCAGGTTCAGAAGTCGCTCCCTCTTTCTCACCCCACAACTCCCTCCTACAGAGATTCGATGAATCGCTCGATCCGCTCGTCATGTGAGCGGAACGGGTCCTTGCACAACATGGTCTGTTGGGTCTGGTCGTTCAACTTCAGGTGCATCCAGTCCACCGCGAAGTCCCGTCGACGGGCTTTGGCCGCCTTGATGAAAGCGCCCCGGAGGCGGGCCCGGGTGGTTTGGGGAGGCCTGGTCTGAGCTCGTGAGACCTGCTCGTCGGTGACGATCTTGTCCACCAGGTCGTGCCTCTCCAACATGTAATAGAGACCTCTACTCGTATCCACATCGTGATAGGAGAGATCCACCATTGCCAGTCGGGCGTCCTTTTCGGAGATCCCTCTCCGTTCCCGATACTCCTCCAGCAACCGGTATTTGACCACCCAATCCACCTCCCGGTCGAGGCTGAGGGGGTCTTTCTCCAGGCCGGTCAGCAGGTGCTCCCAGCGATCCACTGCTCGCTGCACCTCCGGAGGGAATCCGGGTCCCTGCGCATACCGGGTGACCCGGTCGAAGTATTCCCACTGGATGTCCAGGGCCGACATCAGCCTTCCGTTCTTGAGCCGGACGTTGGTGGAACAGGTCAGATCGTGGGAGATCTGGCGGATGGCCTTGATGGGGTTTTCAAGGGTGAGGTCGCGGAAGGTGGCATCGCCCTCGATCATCTGCAAGAGCGCCAGCATCGTCCCGATCTTGACGAAGGTGGCGTATTGGCTCATATTCGAGTCGCCGGCGATGAGATGCAGTCGCCGGTACATCTCTGCATCGGCGTGGGGTTCATCCCGGGTGTTGATGATGGGACGGCTCCGGGTGGTTGCCGAGGAGATCCCCTCCCAGATGTGATCGGCTCGCTGTGCTATCGAATAGGTTGCCTGCCGAGAGGTCTGATGAAGCTTGCCCGCCCCCAGAAAGATCTGTCTCGTCACCAGGAAAGGCAGGAGGATGTTCACCGTCCGGTCGAAATCCTTGGCCCGGCTGATCAGATAATTCTCATGGCATCCGTAGCTGTTTCCGGCCGAGTCGGTGTTGTTCTTGAACAAGAAGACCTGCCCCTTGACGCCTTCGGCCGAGAGACGATCCTCCGCAGAGTTGATGAGACTCTCCAGGAAGCGCTCGCCCGCCCGGTCATAGACGATCACATCCTCTATCGTGTCGCACTCAGGGGTGGCATACTCGGGATGGGACCCCACGTCCAGGTAGAGCCGGGCGCCGTTCTCCAGGAACACGTTGGACGAACGCCCCCAACTCACCACCCTCCTGAACAGATAGCGGGCAACCTCATCGGGACTGAGCCGCCGCTGCCCCCGCAGGGTGAATGTGACGCCGTATTCGCTCTCCAGCCCGAAGATGCGCCGTTCCATCACCGGAGATGGTACCCCGGACCCGGCGGTTAGGCGGCCATAGGTTTCGGGCCCTCGGCCGAGAGGGCTACTCGGCGGCGTCGGTGATGCTCTCGGACAGCGAGGGGTGCACCATGAGGGTCTCCACCAAATTGTCGATGGTGACGTCCGCCTGTACGGCCAGGGCGACGATTCCGATCAGATCGGAGGCGCGATGTCCCACGATGGTGCCTCCGAGCACCACCCGGGTGGCCGGGTCGGAGATCACCTTCACGAATCCCTCTTCCCTTCCCTGGAGGACACTCCGCGGATTGGCGGCGAACGGGACCTTGGTTGTGCGCACCTTGCGACCCTCGGCGGCGGCCGTCACATCCTCCAGCCCCACCGATGCGATCTCCGGCGAAGTGAACACCGCCGCCGCCACGTTGGAGTAGTCCAGTGGCGACACCGGATACCCGAGGGCGTGACGGGCGATCTTCCGCCCCTGCTGGGCCGCCACCGAGGAGAGCGGCATCTTGCCGCAGCAGTCCCCGGCCGCATAGATGTGACGCACGGAAGTGCGCTGGAAGGCATCCACCTGCACGAAACCCGCCCGGCTGAGGCGCACCCCCGCTTCGTCGAGGCCCATGTTCCTGGTGAGCGGGACCGACCCGACAGCCAGCAACATGTGGCTGCCTTCCACCCGACGCCCGTCATCACACTCCACCAACACACCGTTGTCCGTGAGATGAGTGGCGTTGGCATACGCGCCGATCACCAGTCTCACCCCCTTTTCCAGGAAGTCGTTCTGCAACACCGCCGCCACCTCCGGGTCTCTGTGGGGGAGGATCTGCTGGCGGCTCACCACCAGGGTCACCTCGCTCCCCAGGGACTTGAAAATGTGGGTGAACTCTACCCCGGTCACCCCCGAGCCCACTATCACCAAATGGGTCGGAACCACATCCAGGTCATAGGCATGACGAGTCGTGAGCACCCGTTCCCCATCCACCGGCGCCCAGTCCGGAACCCGTGGCGCCGACCCCGTGGAGACGATACCGAAGTCGAAGTCGAATTCCCGGATCCCCTCCTGGGTCTCCACCGCCGCCCGGTTCGGGCCGATGAAACGACCCCGACCCCTGATTAGCTGCACGTCCTGGGAGAGCAGCAACTCCATGAAACCGATGTTGATGTCACTCCAGATGGTCCTGATCCTCTCCGCCAACTGGTTCTGGTCGACTCGCGCCGTTCCTGCCACCACTCCCATCCGGGCGGCTTTGTCGATCAGGTCCTTGGTGACCGCGGTGGCAGCCATGGTCTTGGAGGGGATGCAGTCCCAAAGATGGGCGCCTCCTCCCACCACCGAGTCCTCAACCAGGACCACCCGGGCCCCCAGGGATGCGGCGGTGGTGGCGGCGCTCACGCCCGCCGGGCCCCCTCCAATGATCACAAAGGTCGGGCCCTCGCCGGAATACATGAAGCTCATGTTCCGGGCCTATGCACGCCGAAAGCGTCCCGCAGGACACCGGAGACCTCCCCCAGTGTGGCGCCCACCCCCAGCGCCTCCCTCATCGGATACATCAGGTTCTCCTCTCCCCGGGCTGTTGTTCCCAGAGTCTGCAGCGATCCTTCCACCGCTCTCTGATCGCGATTCGCCCGGTGGAGGGCCAGCCTCTCCCGCTGGGACCTCTCCAGGGCCGGGTCGGTGCGACTGATCGTGGGGTCGGGTGAATCGTCGTCTCGGTACCGGTTCACCCCCACTACGGTAATAGATCCGTCCTCTATTCCACGGGCCGTCCGGTATGCCGATTCCTCGATGCGGGCCTGCATCCACCCGGTGGCCTGCACCGCTCCCCCCCTGGCATCAATCTCCTCCAGCAAGCTGTTGGCCTCCTCCTCCAGAGCGTCGGTCAGCGCTTCCACATAGTAGGCGCCGGCCAGAGGGTCGACCGTGTCGGTTGTTCCCGACTCGTGGGCGAGGATCTGCTGGGTGCGCAGGGCAAGAGTGGCGGAATGCTCGGTGGGAAGTCCCAACGCCTCATCGAAGCCATTGGTGTGCAGGGACTGGGTGCCTCCCAACACGGCCGCCAGGGCCTGGACCGTGGTACGAACTATGTTGTTTTCCGGCTGATGGGCAGTGAGGCTGCTCCCGGCAGTCTGGGCGTGGAAGCGCATCCTGAGGGAGGCGGGAGTTCCCGCGCCGAAGACCTCCTTCATCATCCGCGCCCAGACCCTCCTGGCAGCCCGGAACTTCGCCGCCTCTTCGAACAGGTGACTGTGGCTGTTCCAGAAGAACGAGATACGAGGAGCAAAGTCATCCACCGCCAACCCCGCGCCGATCGCCGCCCGGACATAGGCGGCGCCGTTGGCGATGGTGAAGGCCAGTTCCTCAGGAGCTGTGGCGCCCGCTTCCCGTATGTGATATCCCGATACCGAGATGGGATTCCAAAGGGGAAGATGCCGGGAGGCATAGGAGATCAGGTCGGTCACCAGCCTCATGGAGGGACCGGGAGGATAGATGTAAGTGCCCCGGGCAAGGTACTCCTTGAGGATGTCGTTTTGCACCGTACCTCGCAACCGGTGAGGCGCCACACCCTGGGACTCGGCCACCAGTTCATAGAGCAGCAGCAGAATCGGCG
Organism: Acidimicrobiia bacterium; assembly: GCA_965204615.1. Taxonomy (GTDB): domain Bacteria; phylum Actinomycetota; class Acidimicrobiia; order Spongiisociales; family ZC4RG35; genus Bin76. The sequence continues at coordinate 1,526,411 of OZ242000.1, forward strand.
CGGTGGCGTTGATGGTCATGGAGGTGGAGACCTCCCCGAGGGGTAGACCTCCGAGGAGCCGGCGCATGTCCTCCAGCGTGTCGATGGCCACTCCCACCCGCCCCACCTCTCCCCTGGCCAGGGGGTGGTCCGAATCGAGGCCCATCTGGGTGGGAAGGTCGAAGGCAACCGACAGCCCGGTCTGCCCAGCCGCCAACAGGGCGTGAAAACGCTGGTTGGAGGTCTCGGCCGTCCCGAATCCGGCATACTGGCGCATGGTCCAGCGGCGCCGCCGGTACATGGAGGGATAGGGGCCCCGGGTGAAGGGATACTCTCCGGGCATCCCCAGTCCGGAGTCGTCCACCGGGCCCGTGTAGACCTCCTCGGTGGCTATTCCTCCCGGAGTGGTAACGGTTTCTTCCATAACCCCTATATCCTCGCGGTTGTCATAGGAATCGTACCTTCCCCGCCATCCTGCATTTTGTAAGTGTTGCGCCCATCACCCTTTCACCGCGCTGAAGCCCAGGACCGCAGGGACCGGTGGATGCCGTCCCTGGCAGGTCTGCTGGCGATTGTCGTAATCACGGCCGGCTGGGGGGTGCTGTTGGCCTTTCTGGGAGTCACGGCCGTATACGGAGTCTTCGATGAGGTCACCGGAAGGCTGAATCCCGACGTGTCGACCATTGACCTCACCCTCCCCGACCTGTCCCGGGTCTCCAGGGTGTATGCCTCCGACGGAGAACTCCTGGCCGAGTTGCACGACGGGCGGGTCTCCGAACCTCTGCCCATAGCACAGATCCCCGAGGTGGTGATATACGCGGTGCTGGCCGCCGAGGACGACGACTTCTACGAGCATGAGGGAGTCGACTTCACCGCCATCGCCCGGACCGCGGTGTACAACTTTCTCTATCAGACCAACCTGGGCGGGTCCACCATCACCCAGCAGGTGGCGAAAAACCACTTCGTGGGAGCCGACGTCACCATAGAGCGCAAGATTCGGGAAGCGTTCGTCTCCACGGACCTGGAGCGGACATATGAAAAGGACCAGATCCTGGAGTTCTATCTCAACTCGGTCTACTTCGGATCGGGCGCCTATGGAGTGAGCACCGCCTCCCGGGAGTTCTTTGCCAAGCCGTTGGAGAAGATCATGCTGGAGGAGGCGGCCACTTTGGCGGTGTTGATCCGCAACCCTGGCTTCTACAACCCCCGGGTGCGCCCCGAGCGGACCAGGGATCGCCGCAATCTGATAATCGATCAGATGGTCGAGAACGGTTGGGCCGAAGCCGAGGAAGCCGAGGAAGCCAAGAACGCTCCGCTCGAGGTCGCCGAACACGTCCCATTCCGGGGAGAGGCCGATCATGTGGTGGCGGAGGTCAACCGCCAACTCCTCTATGATTCCCGGTTCGCCTTCCTGGGAGACACTCCCGAGCAGCGCAAGAAGGCGATCTTCGGGTGCGCCGCGGACAATCCGGAGTGTCAGGGCGGCGGGGGACTCCGTATCGAGACCACCGTGGACCTCGCTCTCCAGCGGGATGCCTATCGGGTCCTGGAGAGATGGTTGCCCCTCCCCGACTACCAACAGAATGTGATCATGTGCCAGGAACTGTTCCCCTCGGATCCCCTGTCATATCTGGAGAGCTACGCCACCGAGCATTCCTGCGCCCCCACCGGTTCCATCGTCACCGTGGACAACCTCACCGGCGCGGTGAAGGTGATGGCCTCCGGCCTGCCGTTTGACTTCATCCAGTTCGATCTGGCGATCCAGGGCCGGCGAAACCCCGGCTCCAGCATGAAACCCTTCGCCCTCCTGGGGGCGCTGGAACGCGACATTTCTCTGGGAACCGCATTCCCGGCCCCGCCCAACATCGAGATCCAGTGTCCGACAGTGTGTGTCGAGGACTCCGACATCTGGTCGGTGCGCAACGTCGGAACCCGGGACTACGGAGTGTTGACACTGGCCGACGCCACCAGTTCGTCCATAAACACCGTGTACGCCCAGATCTCGGAGATGATCGGACCATCCAAGGTGGCCGAGGTCGCCCACCGGCTGGGTATCGAGTCCGATTTACCGGAGGTGCTCTCCATCGTGCTGGGCACCGGAGCGGTGAGCCCCCTGGAAATGGCGTCGGCATACTCCAACTTCGCCACCAACGGACAATGGGCTTCCCCCTACATCATCTCGCGGATTGTCTCGGCCGACTCCAGGATTCTCTACGAGCACGAGGTGGAGCACCAGAGCAATGGAGATCCGGCCGCCTTCGCCGCGGCCCGCATACCCCTGGAAAAGGTCCCGACGCCGCAGGGAACCGGGTCGCGAGCTTCCATAGGACGCCCGCAGGGTGGAAAGACAGGCACCCACCAGGGATTCCGCGATGCGTGGTACGTGGGCTTTGTTCCCACCGCCACCACCGCGGTCTGGGTGGGTTATGAGCACAACCAGATCCCCCTGGAGAACGTGGTCATCGGCGGAGAACATTACCGCCGGGTCTACGGAGGATCGGTGCCCGCTCCCATTTGGGCGGAGTTCATGGAGGTCATGCTCGAGGACGTGGAGGTGACCGGGTTCCCGCCCGATCCCCCCGGACTGAGCCGTTACCGGCTGCGCCCCGGCGCCTCGGTGCCGCAGGTGATCGGACTGGACCTCGAGACCGCGCAGACAACCTTGGTCGGCTCCCGTCTCAACTGGGAGATCGTGGACCTGGACTCGACAGCCCCGGCCGGAGAGGTTCTCTCCCAGGACCCTCCTCCCCGCTCGGACGTCCTCCAAGCCGACCGGATCACCCTGGAAGTCTCCACCGGATCCCCTCCCAGCGCCTCCCTCCCCGACTGGACCGGTCTCTCCATCACCGAGGTCCTCGACGACGCCGGCTCGTTGGAGCAGGAGACCGGTCTCCTGGTCATCCTGCAGGTGGTCTACACCCCCCACCTCCTATTGGAGACCGACCGCGTCATCACCACCGACCCACCCCCCGGAACACCGATCACCACCGGCGACCAGATAACCATCACCCTCTCCGACGGACAGGCGCCCCAAAACACCCCGCTCCCCGACTGGACCGGCCTCACCCTGGAAGAAACACTCGAGGCAATCCGCCAACTCGAAATCCGCACCGGACTCGTCGTGGTCCCCGACCAGGTATACGCACCACACGCCCAACTGGAAACCGACCGCGTCATCACCACCGACCCACCCCCCGGAACACCGATCACCACCGGCGACCAGATAACCATCACCCTCTCCGACGGACAGGCGCCCCAAAACACCCCGCTCCCCGACTGGACCGGCCTCACCCTGGAAGAAACACTCGAGGCAATCCGCCAACTCGAAATCCGCACCGGACTCGTCGTGGTCCCCGACCTGGTATACGCACCACACGCCCAACTGGAAACCGACCGCGTCATCACCACCGACCCACCCGCCGGAACACCGATCACCACCGGTGACCAGATAACCATCACCCTCTCGGAAGGACAGGTCCCGACTCAGGAGACGCCGGACTCCGACCCCTAGGTGCGGGTATGGCAGCCCGAGAACCACTACGCCGACATGGAGCCCCCGCGGCACTGTCGGCAACCGCAGGCCGGCCTGCCGATTCGGATGAGTATGCGCTGGGTGGAGTTGGCGGCGCCGGAGGGGCGGTCAGGCCGTCTGCCGGCAGGCCGGGACGGCTAAAGGCTCCAACCGGTTTATCGGGTTGCGATGGCTCGGGTCAGGAGGCTGGCCATCTGGGCTCTGGTAGTGGCTTCCTGGGGGCAGAATCGGGGCGGGTCGGTGGCGCATCCCAGGGTGATTCGGGCGGCTGCCAGGGCGTCGATGTCGGCGGCGTGGTAGTTGTGGGAGGTGTCTTCGAAACCGGCGGCCTCGGCTGTGGCTAACTCGAACGCTCTTACCAGGAAGCTGGCCATCTGGGCGCGGGTGACAGGCCTGTCGGGGCAGTACTCCAAGGGCTCGGTTGAGCATCCCAGGGTGATTCCGAGTTGGGCGAGGCGTTCGACGTGACCGACCCACCAGCGGTCAGCACCCACATCCGCGAATCGAGGCTCGGTTGGTTGGGCGGGGTCCTGTCCGTCGATTACCCGCACTAGCCATACCGCCATTTCCCAGCGTCTGATCGGTTCTTGGGGGCATAGCTGTCCGGTGCGGCAGCCGGTGCGGTTCAGGATTCCTCTTGATGCAAGGTCTGTTACCGCAACGATGTGGTGTGTTCCTGCTTGGTCGAGATCGGAGAATCCGCCGGCCGGTTCGTCGCCCGTAGGCTCTCCGCCTCCGCCGCCTCCTCCGCCGCCGCTTCCGCCTCCTCCGCCGCCGCCTCCTCCGCCGCCGCCTCCGGTGGTGGGGGTGCTGGTTGGGGTGGTGACGGTGATGGCGGTGGTGGCGGTGCGGTTGTTGTAGTTGGCGTCGCTTGAGGTTGCGGTGGCGGTGATGGTGGCGGCGCCGACCGTCAGAGTGCGGACGCGGACGGTCTTGGGGGAGCGCCAGTCGGTGGTGGTAAAGGCGAGCGTCGCAGGCGCGACGGTGGCATGCTCGGCGGGCTCGACGGCGAGGGCGACGGTGACTGCGGCTGCGGGCTGGGTGTTGAGGCGCACGGTGTAGGTGTCGGATTGGCCTCGGCCGATCGACAGAGCGGTTTTGCTGAGGGTCAGGCCGGGGCTGTCGATGTCGCGGATGGCGATGTCGAGGCACGGCGCGACTTCATACACCCACTGCAGCGTGAGCGAGGGCGTGGCGGTGGCGGACAGCCGCAGGGTGCGGTCGCCGTCCACGGCGTCGTCGCGTGGCAAAATCACCACCCCCGACGCGCTGGTCTGTCCGGCGGGAATGGTGAACGCTGCAGGCAAGGTGTAGTCGGCTGCGGTGGCGGCGTTGCTACCCGCCCCGCCGGGACACGCCGTGGTGGTCGCCAAGGCGATCGTGACGCCGCCGCTGTCCGCCGGCTTGTCCAAGGTGGCGGTGATTCGGAGCTGTGAGCCTTCCTGGCCCTGCCCGCCCGAGACCACCCCCGATCCAGCGACGGCGATGCTGAAGCTGGTCGGGACGTCCTCGCTGTCGATTGTTACCACCGCCTGCAAGCTGCCGCCGGGTCTGCGGGAGTACAGGTCGCCGGTGGTGCGCGCCGGGCTTCGGGCCGGCGCGAAGCCCAAGCGGATGGTCTTGTCGGGCTCGACAGCGTCGTCGTCGAGAATGGTGATGGTCAGGTTCTTGGTGGTGGCGGTGTCTGTCGCGGTGGCGGCGAAGGTGACCGTCTTGGTCGCGATGGTGAAGTCCTGCCCCTCGGTCGCGGTGCTGTCGCCCAGCACTCTGGCAGTGAATGTGACCGGCTCGGCGGGCAGCGCGCTGATAGTGACCGGCACGCTCAGGGTGCCGCCGCTCACGTCCTCGTCGACGTCGGCGGTGTAGGCGTTGGTGGGCGCGGTGGTGGTGCCCGACGCGGCGAACGCGACCCACGCCTCGCCGCCGTCGTCGTCGGCAAACGACACGGTCACCTTGTCCGCCCCTGTCTTCTTCGGCGTCCACCCCGACGCGGAGACGGTGACGGTGTGGGTGACGATGGCGGCGGACGGGGTGCTGTCATCCGCGATCGCCACCGACAGCGTGGCGCGCCGCTCCCCGACGGGCACGGTGAGGGTCGACGGCGTGGTGGAGCCGATCATGTGGGTGACCGTCATCGACAACCCACCTGTGGGGGCGAGCGCGTCCAGGGTCACCTCCAGTTCCACGGCGGTACCCTCTTCGCCGGTGGCGGTCGACAGGCCGGTGTCTTTGGCAACCAGGGTGAACGTCATGGCGGGCTCAAGCACCTTCGCGGTCACGTTCGGGACCGACAGGCCTTCGTAGGTGGTGTCGCTGCTGGTGACGGTGTGGCTGATGGTGGCGGTGCCGTCGGCGACGCCGGTCACGGTCACATCCTGGGGCTGCGACCAGTTCGTCGAGGTGAACGTCAAAGCCCCCGACACGGTCGCCGTCGCCGAGCTGCTGGTCGCCGGAGTGACGGTCACGTCCGCTGTCGGCGCGGCGTTGAGCTGGATCATGTAGGAGACCTCCTCGTCCTCGACCATCTCCACCCGGGTCCTCGACAGCGTCGTGCCGGCGCCGGAATCGAGGATCTGCGCATACAGCCCGCCGAGCTGCGTCAGCCCCGACAACGCGGCGGTCAAAGACCGCGACTTGCGCTGGGCCCTGGCCTGGATCAGCAGCACCTCCTGGGGCTCGGTGAGCGTGTCGGAGACGAAACTGACCGTGCCCGTCGCCGTGGTCTGCCCCTCGGGGATCGTGAACGGCGCGAACCGCACGTCGGCCGCCCCGGCGCGGCCCGACCCACCGACGCCGAAGGTCCGACGCGCCGGGGTGACCCGCCACCCCCCGGGCCCCGCGGGGATGTCGGACACCGCGGTCAACGTGGCCTGCGTGCCCTCGTACACCCGGTAATAGCGGCCCGCGAACTCAGACGCCGAGATCGACAACGTCACCTTCGACACCGCGTCCTCGCTTTTCACCGTCACCCGCGACCTCGCCCCCGAAGCGTGCCGGTCGTAGTGATCGCCCAGATCGTCCACCGTGGTGTCAGCGGCGACGATGCGCAGCTCGATAGTCTCGTCGTCCTCCTCGACGATGTCGTTGTCGATCGCGATCGTCAGATCCATCGACTTGTCGGTGGCCGGGCCGAACATCACCGACTTCGTCGCGATCGAGAAGTCACGCGGATTGCCGGTCGTATTGTTCGAGTCAGCGGTCTCCCGTGCAGTGCTCGCCGACAGCACCTCCACCGCGAACGTCGTATTGGACTCGGGCAGATGATTGATGATGATCGGCACCTTGAGGGTGCCCACCACCTCCTCGCCCGTCGCCGTGTGACGGCTGGTGGACGCCGCGTTCGTACCGAACGCGATCTTCGCGGCCCGCTGCTCGTCGTCCTCGATCGTGATCGTCCCCCGCGCGCCGTCGGCGTGGCGGTCGTAGTAATCGCCCAGATCGTCCACCGGGTTGTCCTTGGCGGCGATCCTCACCAGGATCGTCTGGTCGTCCTCCACCCACGAGTCGTTGAGGATCGAGAACCGGAACGTGCCGGACGTGTTGCCCGCGGCGAGGGTGGTCGTGGTGTTCACCGCGGTGAAATCGGCGCCCGCCGTCGCCGTGCCCGTACCCAGAACATTCAAGGTGAACACCGTGGCCTCAGACGGGGCGCGGCTCACCCTGAACGGCAGGTCGTAGTTGAACGAGGCGCCCCCGCCGGTCCCCTCGCGGCGGTCCACTGTGAACACCATCTCCGACTGGGCGTTCGTCCCCAACGCAATCTTCGCCGCGGCGGCGTCGTCGTCCGCGACCGTCAACGTCGCCAGGCGGCTCATCGCGTTGCGCCCGTAGTGGTCGCCCAAGTCGAAGTCCATGTGCGTGCTCCCGCGCGCCGCGACGATGCGCAACTGCACCGTCTCGGGATGCTCCACCAGAGCGTTGTTGTTCAGGCGCACCTGCACGTTGCGCGACTTCTGGCCGGTCGGCCCGAACGTCACCTGCTTGTTGCCCAGCACCCGGTAGTCGCCCGGATTGGACGAACTGGTGTACTCCGTCGCCGGACGCGTGGCGGTCTCCAACACCTCCACCGTGAACGTCGTGCTGGTCTCCGGCAAGTGATTGATAGTCACCGGCACGTTCACGGTGCCGTCGTCCTCATCCACGTCCGCCGTGTACGCCGCGGTCGATGCCGCGTTGCTCGCGTGGAACGCGATCTTCGCATTCGGCCGCTCGTCGTCGGTGATCGTCAACGTCGCCAGCCGGCTCATCGCGTTGCGGGCGTAGAACCGGCCCAAACCGCTGGCGCTGTCCGCGAGGCGCAGCTTGACTGTCTGGTCCTCCTCCACCAGCATGTCGTTGGTGAGCGAGATCAACATGGCCTGTTCAACGGTGTTGTCGCCGGGCCGGAAAGTCACCGACTGAGTAGCGATCGTGTAGTCGGCGGACGTCGCCGTGGTGCCCTGGGACACCACCTCGATGTTCACCGTCACATCGGACTCCGGCAGGGCACTGACATAGACCGGCGCTGAGACCATCCCGCCTCCCTTGTTCTCGGGTGCCAGGATGATGGGGAAGGTGAACTGGATCGTGGCCTCGTCGGCCTCGTCGTCTTCGATGGTGACGACCGCTCGGGCGCCGTTGCTGTGGCGCGTGTAGTGGCGTCCCAGGCTGTTCGATGCGCTGTTGTCGATGCCCAGGGTGATCCGCTGGTCCTCCTCCACCAGCGAGTCGTTGGTGATGGTGACCGCCAGGTTCTTGGTGACCGTGCCGCCGGTGAGGGTGTCGGTCGGCCCGAACGTCACCGACTTGGTCACGATCCGGAAGTCGCCGGGGTCCGACGAACTCTGCCACTCCGCAGCCGGTCTGGTCGTCGTCGTCAGCACCGACACAGCGAACGTGACCGACGCCTCGGGGATGCGGTTGATCGTGACGGGGACGTTCAACGTCCCGCCCGTCACGTCCTCGTCCTCGCTGTCCGTGTAGTTCGACGTGGACGCCGGGTTCGTCCCGAACGCGATCCTGGCGCCCGTGCGCTCGTCGTCCGTGATCGTCACCTTCGCCAGCCGCCCCATGGCGTGACGCGTGTAGTGCTGCCCCAGGCCGGTGTTCCCGCTGTCGGAGATCTTCAGCTCGATGGTCTGGTTCTCCTCCAGCAGCGTGTCGTTGGTGATGGCGATCGTGAGATGCTGGATCCTGGAGCGGGTGGGCCCGAACGTGACCGACTTGGTCGCGATGCGGAAGTCGCCGGGGTTCTGCGCGTTGGCGTACTCCGTGGCCGTGCCGCCCGTCTCCACCGTGACGTTGAACGTGGTGTCAGCCTGCGGGTTGTCAGTGATGACGATGGGCACGCGGAGGGTCCCGCCCGACACGCTCTCCGACACGGTGAAGGTTTGCTTCGTCGTGGCCCTGATGCTCCTGAATCCGACCGTCGCGTTGTCGTCGTCGTCGTCGGTGATAGTGATCGTGGCCTCGTCCTCGCCGCTGACTTTCTGCCAGCCCGACACCGCAGTGGAGATCGTCGCGGTGAACGTCTCATCCCCCTCCACCAGGGCGTCCTGGGCGATGGGTATGGTCAGCGTCCCCGTGGTCTGACCCACGCTGATCGTCAGCGTCGCGGGCGTGGTGCCGGTGTCGTCCGCGGTGGCGGTGCTGCCGGAGTAGTCGTAGGTCACGGCGAGGGCCAGCCCCCCGGTCGGCGCGGCCTCCCCCAGCGTCACCGTGAGCTGCGCGTTCGCGCCCTCCGCGGCGGTCTTGGTCGACTCGATCCGGAACGTCTTCCCGGCGCGCGTCACCGTGATCACATACGTCTTCGTCGTCGTGCCGTCCTGGGCGGTGACCTTCACGTTCACCGTGTTCGACCCCACCGACAGCGAAATCGCCGCACTCGCCGACCCGCTCGTCACCGCCGCCAACGACGACCCCAAACCCGCCTCCACCGTCGCGTTCGACTCGGTCACCGTCGGCGTCACCTTCAAATGCGTCACACCATTCGCCACCGACGCCGTATAGGTGGTCGTGTCCGAATCGAACGCCGGACTCAGCGTCAACGACCCCGTAAACGACGACCCGTCAGTGCTCGTGGCACCGGTCAAAGAGCTTAACGTCGCGACACTCGACTGAGCCTGGGCTTCAGCTTTTTGGGCCAGGACCAAGGACGCCACCAGCGCCACCAGCCCCACCACGGCCGCGAGGCCGCCGAGGGCGCCCGCGCTCAGCCACCGCCCCCCCCCCCCGGGCGGGACAGACCCGGCTAAATCAGAGAGAGAGACGGGCCCGGCGGCTGCCATGGCGGCTCCTTGTCGACGGGACATCGGGACACCCAGAAATAGTGTGAACACGCCCTGGCTGGCGCGCCAGCGAACCAGACTCATATCCGTTCATACAACATGGCTCGGTCATTGACACGCAGACTATACATTTCACCCCAGAAAAACATGAAATCCATATGGTTAGCCTGGATTCACCGTTCTGACTGCCGGGGGTGACCCTGGCGTGGGACCTGGTACGCGAGATCCGAAGCATCGACACCCGCCACAACCCACCCCCCAACACCAGCATTCAACCCCCACCCACCCGAATAAATCAGCAGCCTCCTAGAGCGCCGGATTCCGAACAGTCCGCGATTCTTTCATCTGGCACGCGAAAGTTCTCCGCTCCGCAGTAGCCAGCTTATATAACGTAAACCATTATCTTTATACGCATGACGATACAAACTGTTTCCCGTGGCGCGGCAGTGGCGAACCGGAGCGTCCGGCGGGTCCCCCGCACCCGTTCATTCTCCGTAGAACTCATCCCTCCGGCGCAGGACGGGTACTCTCCCGGGCACGAATACGTCCGGCGTTTCTGGGCGGCCGCAATCGGAAAGGGGGCGACCCGAGACCTCCTGGAGTTGTTCCTGGCCGGCCTGCGACGCCGACGGGTCCGTGAACCGTTCTATCTGGAAGTGCTGGCTTCGGCCGGGCTGGTGCAGGTGGTTGAAGGCCGAATCCGCATGCCCTCCCGGGTGCCGCCCCTGCCATCCTGCATGGTCAGCCGCCTGGCGCCGCATCTGAGATTCGACCATCGCCGCTGGACGCCGGCCCCCGGTCCGTCAGGTACCTGCGGGACATGGCCATAGACCCGACCAGGGCCAGGGCGATGACCTCTCCCACCCAGAACCCGATAGCCACGGCCAGGACCGGTCCGTGGGGGCTCAGCCACACCACCAGCGCCGCGGCTGCCAGACCCAGCACCCAAGCCGTCGCCAGACGGCCCGTCCGGGACCTCGCCACGAGGATCTGACCCATCAACTGCACGCCGGCCGCCATCATCGTTCCCGACAACACCAGCGCGGCCACCTGAGCGGATGGGACGAAGACCGAGCTCATCAGCAACCTCACCGCCGGGGGCCCCAGGAGAAACCCGAACACGCCCCCCAGAACACCCAGCACCGCCGACAGAGCCCACAGCTTGCTCCCAAGCTTGCGCAAGGGCTCTTCCTCGCCCCGGGTGAACATCCGGACCAGGGGAGGGAGAATCCGGCCCTGGAGGCTGTACATCAACGTCACCGGGGCGCGGAAGAGAACGAACACGATGAAGGTGACGCTCACCTGGGCGGGAGTGGCGTCAAGGTAGGTCACGATCAGGGGGGCGCCGGCCACCAGAATGTGGGCTGCCAGGGACCCCACCACATACTGCTGGACGAAGACCGCCCCCGCCACCGAGGGTGTATCCGACCTGTTCCCCCGCCAGAAGGCGAACAGGAAGGCCACCCAGGGAGCGGCCGCCATAGCCCATCCCAGGCCGACCGCTCCTCCTCCCGTGGTCAGCACCACTCCCGCCGCCGACAGACGAAGACCCCCTTCGGCACACAGCATCCAACCCACCCGTCCAAACCGTCCCCTACCCTCCAGCATCCCCATCCCCACTCTGAAGAAACCGTACCCACCCACAAGAACCAGCATTTGGATGACATGCACGCCGACGTCCCCGCTCAGAGGAGACAACGTCAGACCGGCGGCCAGAGCAGCCAGAGCCATGGCCGACAGAACCACCGTCACCAGCAGCCTCCGACCACCCGACAGGGGGTTGAGGCCCCTGGTGGTCTCCCGGGTGACCCATTGTTCCAGGGGCACGTAGACCACCGCCACGGTGATGAAGGCAATGGTCCACATCACCCCGATGGGAGCGTACGCGTCAGCGCCCAAACCCCTGCCGCCCAGGGCATGGAACAGATATGCGGACAGTCCTCCCGCCACCGCTCCCACCAGCATCATGGGAGTGCCCCGGTCCCCCGTGGGAGGCTCAGGCGACCCGTCGCCTCTCATCTGGAACCCGATCCCGTGATGACCGTCCAAACCGAGGCCCACAGTATCCGCAGGTCCAGTATCGGGGAGACATGCTTTATGTAGTAGAGGTCATAGGTGAGCTTTCGGACGGTTCCCTCCAGGTCGGCGGCGTAGTCGGTGTTGGTCTGGGCCCATCCGGTGCATCCCGGCCTCATCAGATGGCGGAGGGAGTAGAAGGGTATCACCCGGGAAAACTCATCCACGAAGGGCGCCTGCTCCGCCCGGGGTCCCACCAGGCTCATGTCACCCTTCAGCACATTCCACAACTGGGGAATCTCGTCCAACCGATAGCGACGCAGGAAGGCGCCTCCCCTGACCAGCCTGGGATCATCCACCTCCGCGAAACGGGGGCCGGCGGCCTCGGCATCGTCGCGCATCGTGCGGAACTTGTAAATGGTGAAACGCTTTCCACCCTTGCCGACCCGGGTCTGGCGAAACAGCACCGGACCCGGCGAGAAGACCCGAACCGCCACCGCCACCAACGCTGCCACCAGGAGCCAGACCGGCATCGTGATGACAACCGCCGCCAGATCGAAGAGCCTCTTTCCCCACAGCCAGTTCCGGACCCGCTGGAGGGTGGCCGTCATCTGCCAGTCCTGGACCAGCCGGGGGAGCGGGACCCGCTCGGTGTGCTCTTCATAGACAGAAGCGAGAGGCTTCACCACCCGCCCGGCCAGGTCGTGCCCGGACACCAGCCCAGCCACCGCCGGCGAGTGGGCCACGGCCATGTCCACCACCAGAGTGGCCCTGGGATCCAACGGCCGCTGGTCGGGATTGGAGGCAGGATCGATCACCGCCACTACATCGGCGTGGGGGGCCCGTTGCAGGTCCGCAACCATCTCGCGGTCCGAGGAGAACACCACCATCGGCTCGATCCAGGGCCGCCGCCTGCGAACCGCCCGATGAAGAGCGACGAACACCGCCCACACCGCCACCGTCACCAACAGCAAGGAGCGGGAAAAGTAGACCCTGGTGGCCAGGACCATCAGGGCCGTGGCCGAAAGGGTGACCATGACCATCGCCGTACCCCGGCCGTAGCTCGGGCGGGGCACTCCCGGACCGGACATCGAAAGGATGGTGGCCGAAGAACCCAAACCCGCCAGCATCAGAAAGCCGAGCAACGGAAGCGCCCGGGTTCCGACCTGCTCGGCGTTCCATGGAAGGAGCGCCCCGTAGAGAACCCACGAGGAAAGCGCCACCGAACCCGCCAGCAACCCGAGATCGACAACCGCCATCGACACGATGAATCTGCTCCGCATAGACCGCAAATGCTACGCAGGCCGTGCACCCGGTCGGCCACACACCCGATGGGCTTGGCTATGGTCAATACCCGTGTCCGACAAATGGCCGAGAGTCTCGGTTCTCATGCCCCTTCTCAATGAGGCCGCCGGTCTGACCGAGGTGCTGGAATCGCTCCTGGCCCAGGACTACCGGGGACCATGGGAATTGGTGGCGGTGGACGGGGGGTCCCGGGACACCACCCTGGCCATACTGTCTTCTTGGAGAGAACGTCTTCCCGGCATGTTGGTGGCCCCCGCCCCTGAGGGGCGGCGCAACCTCACCGACAGCCTCACCCTGGCCGCAGAGATTGCCACGGGAGAGATCATGATCCGGGCGGACGCACACACGGTCTATGCCGGCGACTACCTGCGCCGCAATGTTCAGGTCCTGATGGAGACCGACGCCGACCTGGTGGGGGGACCGATGCGTCCCGAAGGGGCCAACCCCTTCGGACGGGCGGTGGCATCGGTGATGGTCAACCCTTGGGTAGTGGGCCCCGCCCCGTACCGGCGGGTGCTGCAACGCCGCCCCGCCGACACCGTTTACCTGGGCGCAATACGACGCTCCCGCCTCCTCGAGCTGGGGTTTCGAAGGCTCCCCAGCGGGGTGGCCGAAGACGCCGATCTGGCCTACCGGATCCGCAAACAGGGGGGAACCGTGGTGTTGGACCCTGAAATCCGCTCCCGCTACCGGCCCCGCTCCACCCTGGGAGCGCTGTGGCGGCAGTTCTACCGGTACGGTCGGGGAAAAGCCGAGATGCTGTACGCCAACCGGGAACTGCCCACCCTCCGCCCCCTGGCGCCCCTGGGATTGACGACTGCCCTGGGGGCAACCCTGTGTGCTGTCCCGTGGGTCGGTTGGTGGTTGGTTCTCTTCGCGGCGGCAGGCTGGTCGGTCTATCTGGCGGTGGTCACCGGCGGGTGGCCGCGGCAAATGCTGGCCGCAGCCGCGGTGCAGATCTCCAACGGTCTGGGAATCTTGACGGGACTGGCCGCCGGCCCGGGCCGGGTTGCCCGGACCCTCGGGTCCCGCCGGTAGGCGTTACTCCTACCGGCCCTCCGCCGCCGGCGGGGTTTCATCCTCGGATGCCGAGGAGCCGTTCGCCGGGGTCGCCCCCTTCAAGGCAGCTCCGGGGAACACCGTGCTCAGCAGTTCTTCGCTGACTCCCAGTCCACGGGCAAGGTCATCAGCCGGATTGAACGAACCGCCCAGTTCGGAGGGGGTCATGGAGGTTGCGAACTCCAGGCCCTCGGGAACGACCGGCCGCTTGTAGCCAAGCACCAGCGGCTCATGGTCCCGATACTGGACCGCTCCCGTGCCGGCCGGCACCAGTTTGCCGATGATCACGTTCTCCTTGAGCCCATTCATGTAATCCGACTTCGCGAATATCGCGGCATCGGTCAGCACCCGCGCCGTCTCCTGGAACGAGGCGGCCGACAGCCAAGAGTCGGTGGCCAGGGACGCCTTGGTGATACCCATCAACTCCGGACGGCCGGTGGCGGGCGCCTTGCCTTCTTCCAGGAGTCCGCGGTTCTCGTCCAGGAACACCTGACCGTCCACCAACTCGGCGGGCAGGAACCGGGAATCATTGGTCTTCACGATCCTGACGCGGCGCAGCATTTGGCGAACCACCAGTTCTATGTGCTTGTCATGGATCTCCACGCCCTGGGACTGATAAACACCCTGCACTTCCGTAACCAGATACTGCTGAGCGTCCCTGACGCCTCGATATTCCAGGACCTCCTTGGGATCCAGCGGTCCGTCGGTGAGAGGATCGCCTGCCTGGACCGAACTCTCGTGGCCAACCCTGACCCGCGAGTGGCGGGATAGGGGAATCTCGATCTCGCTCGGCGCGCCGAACTCGTCCTTGCCGGTGATCCGAATCCGGCGTCCCTCATCCGCGATGACCTCAACAATTCCGCTGATGGGGGCCAGGACAGCCTTGCCCTTGGGGCTTCTGGCCTCGAACAGCTCGAGCACCCGCGGCAAGCCCTGGGTGATGTCCGACCCGGCTACTCCTCCGGTGTGGAAAGTGCGCATCGTAAGTTGGGTTCCAGGCTCGCCGATTGACTGAGCGGCCATTATCCCTACCGCGGCCCCTTCCTCCACCATCTTCCCGGTGGCCAGGCTCATGCCGTAGCAGGATTGGCAGACCGAAGCGCGGGTGTCGCAGGTGAGCACGGATCGCACCCGTACCCGGGACACCTCCGGCGCCCGGTTCACGATGGTCCCCAGGACCTCTGCGTCTATCAGCACACCCGCCTCCATGCGCACCCCGCGGTCGGTGGCCAGCACGGTGCGCTTGATCTTCACCGGATCCGCCAGCACCCGTCCGAAGATGTGACTGCGCAGGTAACGCACCGGGCCGCCATCGGAAGTGGTCACCGGGACCACCACTCCCCGATCGGTCCCGCAGTCGGTCTCCCTGACCAGAACCTCCTGGGAGACATCCACGAGCTTGCGGGTCAGATAACCGGCGTCACGGGTTCGCAGGGCGGTGTCGGCCAGGCCCTTGCGGGCGCCGTGCGTGGAAATGAAGTATTCGAGAACCGAAAGGCCCTCGCGGAAGTTGGAGGTGATGGGACTGGGGATGATGTCCCCGCGGGGGTTGGCCACCAGTCCTCTCATGCCGGCGATCTGGCGGACCTGCATGGTGTTGCCCCGGGCGCCGGAACCAACCATCATCTCCAACGGGTTGAAGGGCTCGGACTTGAGGGTCGTCTCCATGGCGTCCTTGACCTCTTCGGTCGCCTCGCTCCAGATCTCTATGAGTTCGGCTCGCCGCTCGCTGTCGGTGATCACTCCCTTCTCATAGAGACCCTGGACCGTCTCTGCCTTGCGGGCGTGCCGATCCAGGATGCTCTTCTTCTTCCGGGGGGTCTTGACGTCCTCCAAACCTATGGTCAGCCCTGCCGCGGTTGCGTACCGGAAACCCAACTCCTTGAGGGCGTCGAGCGTCTGTTCCACCTCGAAGCGGGGATGGCGGTCTATGGCCACCTCCACCAGTTTGCGGATGCCCGACTTGATGACCGGAGCGTCCACATAGGGGAAGGAGTCCGGAAACGCCCGGTTGAAGATGGCACGGCCCACGGTGGTCTCGGTCAAGCCGCCTCCGTCCGCCGGATCAGAGGTGATCAGCCCCGCCAATTCGTCCTTCAACTCGGCGTGAAGCTCCGGATCGCCAACCAGAACACCGAGCCGCAACGAGATCGGAGCGTGCAGGTTCAACTCACCTATCTCGTACGCCATGATCGCCTCGTCCACCGACCCGAAAACGCGGCCGGCGCCCTTGGCCTCCGGCTCGAGTTCGGTCAGGTAGTAAATCCCGATCACCATGTCCTGGCTGGGCGTGACGATCGGGCGACCGGACGCCGGCGAGAGGACATTGTTGCGGGAGAGCATCAAGATGCGGGCCTCCGCCTGGGCCTCGGGGGAGATGGGCAGATGGACCGCCATCTGGTCTCCGTCGAAGTCGGCGTTGAACGCTTCACAGACCAGCGGGTGGATCTGGATTGCCTTGCCTTCCACCAGCACCGGTTCGAACGCCTGGATACCCAGTCGGTGAAGGGTGGGAGCGCGGTTCAGGAGCACCGGATGCTCCGAGATGGCAGTCGACAACACGTCCCAGACCTCGTCGCGCTGCTGCTCGACCATCCGCTTGGCAGACTTGATGTTGGGCGCCAAGTCGCTGTCGACCAGGCCCTTCATCACATAGGGCTTGAACAATTCCAGCGCCATCTCCTTGGGGAGACCGCACTGATGCAGCTTCAATTGGGGACCCACCACGATCACCGAGCGCCCCGAATAGTCGACCCGCTTGCCCAGCAGGTTCTGGCGGAAGCGGCCGGCCTTTCCCTTGATCATGTCGGACAGCGACTTGAGCGGGCGGGTGCCCTGACCGGTTACGGCCCGACCACGGCGACCGTTGTCGAATAGGGCGTCCACAGCCTCCTGAAGCATGCGCCTCTCGTTGTTGACGATGATCTCCGGCGCCCCGTACTCCAACAGTCGCTTGAGGCGGTTGTTGCGGTTGATCACCCGCCGGTAGAGATCGTTGAGGTCCGAGGTGGCGAAACGCCCGCCGTCCAACTGCACCATCGGCCGCAGATCGGGCGGGATCACCGGCAGGGTGTGGAGAACCATGTTGGTCGGGTCGTTCAGTCCCTCGGCGAAGGGACGCACAACCTTCATGCGAAGGGTGGCGCGCTGGCGACGCTGCGCCGACTTGGACTCCATGTCGTCATGGAGCTTGCGCATCTCCTCTTCGAGATCCAGTCCCGCCAGAAGGTCCCGAATCGCCTCCGCGCCCATTCCGCCGGTGAAGTAGTCCCCGTAGTTGATCTCCATGACCTTCCAAAGCTGCTCGTACTCGACCAGGTCCTTCACCTGTAGGCGGCGGACGGTCTCGTATGCCTCCGTCGCCACCTCGCACTCGTCCTCCATCCTCCGGCGCCGATCGGCAATCTGGGCCTGAGCCGTCTTGTCGGCCTGCCTGAGCTCCGCCGGCTTGGCGCTTGCCTCCTCCATGCGAGCCAGTTCTCTCTCCAGTTCCTCCAGGCGGACGTTTCGCCACTCTTCGAACTGGTCCTTGGCCTGCCTCACCTCCTCGAGGTACTCCTTCTCCAATTCGGGAAGATCCCGGAGCAGTCGCGTCCGGTCCACCGCAGTCACCACATGAGCGGCGAAGTAGATGATCTTCTCCAGATCGCGAAGAGAGATGTCCAGCAGATACCCCAGCCGGGAGGGGACCCCTTTGAAAAACCAGATGTGGGCCACCGGCGCCGCCAGATCGATGTGGCCCATTCTCTCCCGTCGTACCTTGGAACGGGTCACCTCCACCCCGCACTTTTCACAGATCAGGCTCTTGTAACGAACCCTCTTGTACTTGCCGCAGTAGCACTCCCAGTCCCGCTGCGGACCGAAGATCCGCTCGTCGAACAGCCCGTCCCGCTCCGGCTTCAGGGTACGGTGGTTGATGGTCTCAGGCTTCTTGACCTCACCGAAGGACCAAGCCCTGATCTGATCGCTCGAGGCCAGACTGATCTGGACTTCGTCGAACAGTATCCGGCGATTCGCGGCATGAAGCTGTGGTTCGGTCATGGTCATTGGCTATCCCCCGTTCGGCCGTCGGCTAGAAAGGTGATGTGTAAGAAGGAGTAGGAACTGCCTCTTCGGGTCTCTCGGGACGGGAAATGTCGATCCCGTCCAGCATGCTGGTAGTGCGGTAGGCATCCTCATCGGTCTCCCGGAGGTCCACCCGTTCGCCGGCGGAGAGCATCTCAACGCTCAGGCCGAGGCTCTGCATCTCCTTGACGAGTACCCGGAAGCTCTCCGGTACTCCCGGCTCGGGAGGATTGTCACCCCGGACGATGGCCTCATAGACCCGGATCCGACCCCGGACGTCGTCGGACTTGATCGTCAGGAATTCCTGGAGGGCATGGGCCGCTCCGTAGGCCTCCAATGCCCACACTTCCATCTCCCCGAAACGCTGTCCGCCGAACTGCGCCTTGCCGCCCAAGGGCTGTTGGGTGATCAAGGAGTACGGACCGGTGGATCGGGCGTGGATCTTGTCGTCCACCAGATGGACCAGTTTGAGCATGTAAATGAACCCGACGGTGATGGGCTTGTCGAAGGACTCACCCGTCCGTCCGTCGTACAGGGTCGTCTTTCCGGTCCTGTCGATGAGTTTCTTCCCATCGTCGTTGGGAAGAGAATTCCGCAGGAGTTTCAGTATCTCTCCTTCCTGGGCTCCGTCGAAGACCGGAGTGGCCATCCTGCTCCACGGTTCACCTTCGGAAGGCAGAGGGCTGTTCTCTTCCGAGAAATTCTTCCATCCCGCCGCGGCAACCCATCCCAGGTGAGTTTCCATCACCTGGCCGAGGTTCATCCGGGAAGGCACCCCCAGGGGTGAGAGAACGATGTCCACCGGGGTCCCGTCGGCCAGGAACGGCATGTCTTCCTCGGGAAGTATCTTGGCTATCACTCCCTTGTTGCCGTGCCGGCCGGCCAGCTTGTCCCCCTCCGAGATCTTTCGCTGCTGCGCCACGTACACCCGGACCTGTTCGTTGACCCCCGACTTGTGGGTCTCTCCGTCGGCTCGACGCAAGACCTTGACCTCGATCACCTTGCCCCCCTGGCCGTGCTTGACCTTCAGGGAACTGTCTCGCACCTCGCGGGCCTTCTCCCCGAAAATGGCCCGCAACAGGCGCTCCTCGGGAGTCAACTCGGTCTCGCCCTTGGGCGTCACCTTTCCCACCAGGTAGTCATTGGGACTCACCTCGGCGCCCACCCGGATGATGCCGTCCTCGTCCAGATGAGCAAGCACCTCATCGGGGACATTGGGGATGTCCCGGGTGATCTCCTCGTCGCCCAACTTGGTCTCCCTGGCCTCGGTCTCCAACTTCTCGATGTGGATCGAAGTGAGAATGTCCTCTTTTACCAGCCGTTCCGACAGAACGATGGCGTCCTCGAAGTTGTACCCCTGCCAGGGCATGAAGGCCACCAGCAGGTTCTTGCCCAGCGCCAGTTCCCCCTGGTTGGTGGAAGACCCGTCAGCAAGCACGTCGCCCTTCCTGATCTGTTCCCCCTCTCGCACGATCGGCTTGTGATTGATGCAGGTCCCCTGGTTGGAACGGGTGAACTTGTCCATCCGCACCCGGTGGGTCTTGCCATGGGGCGCCCTTACGGCCACCTCCTCCCCGGTGATCTCCACCACCTTGCCGTTCAGCGGGGAGATGATCATGTCTCCGGAGTCGCGAGCCGCCACCTCCTCCATGCCGGTACCCACCAGGGGCGCCTCGGAACGCAGGAGGGGCACCGCCTGACGCTGCATGTTGGAGCCCATCAGGGCGCGGTTGGCATCGTCATGCTCGAGGAAGGGAATCAGGGAGGTGGAGAGAGAGACAATCTGTTTGGGGGAGACATCCATGTAGTCCACTTCGGAGGGGTGCACCCGGTCGACCTCCCCGCCGGCGCGCCTGACCAATACCGTGTCGTTGATGAATGTCCCGTCCTCACGGATGGGCGCGTTCGCCTGGGCGATCACAAACCGTTCCTCCTCGGTTGCGGCCAGGTAGTCGACCTCCTCCAGCACCCTGGAGTCCCGCACCTTGCGATACGGCGTCTCGATGAATCCGTAGCGGTTGACCCGCGCATAGGTGGCCAGGGAACCGATCAGCCCGATGTTGGGGCCCTCGGGCGTCTCGATGGGACACATCCGCCCGTAGTGGGAAGGGTGAACGTCCCTGACCTCGAATCCGGCCCTCTCCCGGGAGAGACCCCCCGGACCCAGGGCAGACAGACGGCGCCGGTGGGTCAGGCCGGCCAGGGCGTTGGGTTGATCCATGAACTGGCTCAACTGGGATGTGCCGAAGAACTCCATGATGGCAGCGGTCACCGGCCGGCTGTTGATGAGTATCCGGGGAGTGATGGAGTGGTGGTCCTTGGTGGACATCCGCTCCTTGACCACCCTCTCCAGTCGCGCCAGACCGATCCTCAACTGGTTCTGGACCAACTCTCCCACCGTTCTCACACGACGATTTCCGAAATGGTCGATGTCGTCGGTGAGCACCGGCACTTCCACCCCGCGGTATGTGGTCATCGTGGTTTTGCCCGCATGCAAAGCCACGACGTAGCGCAAGGTGTCGATGACGTCGACGTCGCGGAGCAACTGGAGGTTCTCCTCCTCACCGTCGCGATTCACGACCCTCGGGTACTCGGTGGGAATCTCGTCGTTGAACTTCTGGGCCAGCTTGTAGCGTCCCACGCGACTCAGGTCGTAACGCTTGGGATTGCGGAACCAGTTGTTGACCAGTCCCTGGGCGGACTCCGCGGAGGCGGGCTCGCCGGGTCTGAGCTTGCGATAGAGATCGATCAGGGCCGCCTCCCGGTTGGCCGGAACCGTGTCCTTCTCCAGAGTGTTCCGCACCGATTCGGCCCCGTCGAACAACTCGAGGATCTCCTCGTCGGTCAGTTCCTCGTTCTTCCCCCTGCTCGGCACCCCTATGGCACGCAGGAAGGACGACATGTGCTGGCGGCGTTTGCGGTCCACCCGTACCCCGATGGTGTTCTTGCGGTCGGTGTCCATCTCCAGCCAGGCCCCCCGACCGGGAATCACCTTGGCGCTGTAAAAGAAGGCGTCGGAGTTCTTGTCCAGCGTGCGATTGAAATACACGCCCGGGGAACGGACCAACTGCGAGACGATCACCCGCTCCGTGCCGTTGATGACGAACACCCCCTTGGGCGTCATCATCGGGAAGTCTCCCAGATAGATCTTCTCTTCCTTGATCTCCCCGGTGTGGCGGTTCAGGAAGCGACCGGTGACCGTGAGAGGACGTCCGTATGTCTTGTCCTGGGACTTGCAGGTCTCCACATCGAACGGGGGATCTCCGAAGGTGTGGTCGGCCAGCATCAAGATCAACTGGCCGGTGACATCCTCTATCGGAGAGATCTCCCGGAAGACCTCGTCGATTCCTTCGTTGAGAAACCAATTGAAGGAATCTCGCTGGATGGCTATCAGGTCGGGAAGTTCATGGGCGGTAGGAATGCGGGAGAAAGAAAAACGCTCGGACAGGCGCGCAGACAAGAGGCGTTTCCTCCTTAAGGCATGCAGCGGGACAAGAACAGCCAAGTATAGGCGCGTGACACCAAATCACACAAATCTCTTTTGATGGCCAGCCACGGCCACCCTCCAAGGTTTTACTTTAGACACAGAGGAGGGCCCCTGTCAAGTAAA
The DNA here is from genome assembly GCA_965204615.1 of Acidimicrobiia bacterium. Lineage (GTDB taxonomy): Bacteria > Actinomycetota > Acidimicrobiia > Spongiisociales > ZC4RG35 > Bin76. Next base: position 1,548,243 of record OZ242000.1, read on the forward strand.
TCCGGCCTCTTGGAGCGGCAACGCCCCGGTACGTCCTGGATGTCGGGCGGCGCCAGGCAGGCGCGGAATGCCCGGACCGGGGAACCAACCACACCGGCGGCGCCGGAGCACCCGGGCCGGATGGCCGTCAGGAATTGCGGGCGGGTTGGATGGGTGTCCCCACGCCTACCAGACTGTCCCGGGTTACCAGCGTCACCAGGTCCTCCTCCGCCATCCCCTCGGTTCCCTCCGGGCGCAGGGGCAACACCATGTAGCGGAGATCGGCGGCGCTGTCCACCACTCGCACCTCGACCCCCTCGCCCACCTCAAGGCCGAATTCGCGCATCACGCTCCGGGGGTCGACCACAGCCCTTGATCGGTAGGCAAAGCTCTTGTACCAGTCGGGAGGAGGACCCAGGAGGGACGTGGGATAGCAGGAGCACAGGGTGCACACCACCAGGTGATGGACGCTCTCGGTGTTCTCCACCACCACCAGCCTGGCGCCGGAAACCAAGGGGAATCCCATCTCGGCCAGTGCCGCTCCCGGGTCTTCGAGCAGGCGGACCTTGAAGGCCGGATCCATCCAGGCCCTCGCCGCCACCCTGGCGCCGTCAACGGGAGACCTGGCGGCAATCACATCCATGACCCGGCGCACGTCATCCGGACCGATCATCCCCTTTTCGATCAGCAATTCCTCCATCGCATGGAGGCGCCGGGCCCGTTCGCCGAGAGTCACGTCCTCCACGCCGGGATGGTGATGGTCTCCACTGCGGTGCTCGTGGTCAGAGCCCACGTTTCAACCCTCCCGACCGGCGGGATCGTCGGCCGGTTCCAGCCACTGTTCGTAGACATCGATCACCAGCGTGTCGGTGACCAGCCCTCCGTACCCCTCGCCCCACAGGTCGCTCATGTTGAACTCCACCAGGTACAGGTCCCTCTTCGGCAGCCCGCTCCCACCGTAGGCACGCGTCTCGGGATTGCGGAATCTCCCGGACAGGGCCCTGACCCGACCCACCTGACCCTTCACGTATGCCGGAGTACGGTGGTGAGTCTCCACTGTTCTCGGCAAGACTCGGACGGCGTCTCCGGGATGGAACTCCCCCACCTATCCCCACCTCCCCGCCACCGCAGTCGCTCTTGCGTCGATCTCCTGTGTGGTCAGCAACCCCTTCTCTACCAGGAGCAACTCCACCGAAGCCGACCAACGCTCGTAGTAGGAGAGGCTCCGGTACTCCTCCGGTGGGATCGACTCGATGCCTCGCCGCAACTCGTCGGTGTTGATCACCCGTTTCTCGCGGAGCACGTCCACCAGCGCGCCGGTCCGACGCTCCCATTCCATCAGGTGACGTTCCGACCGATCGATTGGATCCTCGTTGGGCATACCGCCCATGTCATGTACCGGTTCCACGCTCAACTCCGTATACGCACCCTTCGAGTGTGGTGGATCATCTCTCCTGGTTGGCGACATGGTTGTCCCGCATGTACTCTCCTGCGAAGTTGACGGCAGGCCGCTTCGATTGCGTTCGATCACCTGGGAAAACCGCAGCCTACCTGACAGATCCTAGAACGTAGGGGCCCCGGTTGGTGTCGGCTGGGGACTTTCCCGTCGGACGATCGCCCACCCCGGACCATCCCTTGGCTACCGTCAGGATCGAGCAGGAGATGGCACCGGAACTGACTGCGTGGATTGTGGAGCAGTCGCTCTCCACCCCGCCTCTGATGCCGGCGTCGCTACTCGCCGACGCCGGCTTCTGTCGGAACGAGGCTGAAGCAGTGGACGCCGCTCTTCCCCCTCTTTTCGTATTTGCCGAGCACTGGGCGGGGACCGCCAAGCCCTACCTGGCGGAGTTTCTCAACAGAGCGGGATAGGGCTGTGGGTCAAGCCCCGGTCCGGGTGGCGGCTGTCCGGGCCGCCCAAACCAAGTGTGGGTACCAAGACTGGTGACCAGAACAGACAACATGGCCTATGAACTGGGGAAACAACCCTCCATTGGGTGGAGCTGACGGGACTTGAACCCGTGACCTCTTGCATGCCATGCAAGCGCTCTTCCAAGCTGAGCTACAGCCCCCGGCTCCTTTGATTATATATCAGGCGGACGTCAGCTCGGAGGCCGTTTGAGGGGAAGGCGCCGACCACCGAACCCGGGGGGCATCGCCCCACAATCCCTCCAGTCCGTAATAATGCCGATGATCGGTCGAGAAGAGGTGTATGACGAAGTCGCCGTAGTCCAACAAGACCCACTCGGCCTGCGCCAGTCCTTCCTCGCCCAATCGGTCGCGTCCCTTGTCCCGGAGACGGTTCTTCAACTCTTCGGCGAGGCTCTGGATGTGCAGGCGGGAACGTCCCGTGGCAATTACGAACACATCGGTGATACCCATTGTTTCCCCCACCCGCAGCAGCACGATATCGAGGGCGTTCTTCTGCGCCAGCACATCCGCGACCAGCCGAGCGGCCTCGAGCGTCTCTACTAAAACACCTCCTGGGTACCGGTGTGTGCTCCCATCATAAGCCACCGGGAGACGCATAGAGGCCGTTTTCTCTTATGAATTCCCAGACGCCTCCGGGAACCAGGGAACGGACGCTCCGACCCTCTCGAATCCGCCGACGCACCTCCCTGGAACTGATCTCCAGGCGAGGAAGGTCCAACCACACGGGCGAGTAGCCCACGGCCTTCTCCAACCCGGCAACGTCAGTTCCCGGCCGTTGGGCGACCGCCAGACGGGCTCGCCGAACCACCTCTTTCCACCGCATCCAGCAGCGCAACCCCTGGGCGGCATCGGATCCCATTACCAGGTATATCTCATCCCGGGAAGGGAAAGTCTCCAGGGTGTCCACCATGTAGCTGGGGCCCTCCCGCCGCGTTTCGCAATCGTTGACGGTGAAATAGGAGACCCCCTCGGTGGCCCGCTTGACCATCTCCAGCCGGTGATGGGCCGCGGCCGGCGGCGGGGAGGGTTTCCACCAGGGGGTTCCCGTCGGAATGAACTCCACCACCGACACCTCCAGTTGGCGGTAGGCGGCCTCCGCCAGTGCCAGATGAGCCAAGTGAGGAGGATCGAAGGTACCACCCAACAGAGCCCTGATCACCCCTCCTACCTTAGCCGGTCCCTCCCGCCGGGGCGCCGGCCAATGTGCCGGAGGCATCAGGTGCCTACCCGAGTGGTCCATGAGTCCTCGATCTCCGAAACCGCGACAAGACGGAGGGTGCCTTGGAGGGGATCTGTGAGAATCACTGCCGGAGTGCCGCTCGGGCCAGCCTACACAAACGCTTTGTTTTGTGGTGTTTTGAACTGGCGCCGACCTCAGCAGGTTCCTTCGTGCATGTTCCCGTGCCGTCTATTCCCCCTGCATCACAGGGCGAAGCGCCGCCGCCTCGACAGGTTAGTTGCCCGCCGGGTTGGGTACCAGCCTCAGGGTCCCCCAAGGGTGATTCGTCCTTCTTCCGCAGGACAGTGCGGGCTCGGGGTCGATGTACCGTCCATTGATGCGCAGGGACAGATGCACGGCGGCCAGCCCATGATCGGTGCCTGACTGGCCCAGCACACCGCCTACATCTATCCATTGGCCCGCCGAGACCCACACCCGTGACAGATGGGAGAGGCTCACCCGCCACCGGTTCCCGACCGCGATCGTCACCGACAGTCTCCCGGCCACTCGACCGGCGAAGGTCACAGTCCCCGAGACAGGCGCCCGCACCGTACCGGCCCATGGGGACGCCAGGTCCAAGCCCCAATGGCCTCCCCTGTGCGCCGGTGTGAACCGGCGAACCGTCTCACCCGATACGGGGGGCGTCAAAGCGACCTCACAGGACGGAGCGGCCCAAGCCTGGGAGGGAAGGAGTCCCAGTACCAAGAAGAGGACCAGCCACCATCCGACTGGTCCCCGAAGCCATCTGTCCACCAGCACAGGATGTACCGGCCCGGCGTTCGACTTCAAGACTCTCCCCCTCGTTTTTTCGCGCCTTTGCGATCCTGCGAAGACTTCGTCCTCCCGGGACCCCGCTAAATTCCGAGCCGAGCGGGACTGGCAACGAAAGGGCGCCTTGAAGAAGACCAAAGTGGCCCTGATGGGATTCGGGAGGATAGGACGAAACGTCTTCCGGCTCCTGGCAGGTCATCCTTTCCTGGAGGTGGGGGTGATCGCCGACGTGGCTGACGCGGTAGGCCTGGCATATCTCCTGAAGTACGACTCCATTTACGGCCGATTCCCCGGACAGGTCTCCTATGCCGATGGTGTGCTGCTGGCCGACGAGCAGGAGACGCCCATCATCGGCGCACGTCACCCGGGCGAGGTCGACTGGCGGGACTGGGAGATTTCGCTGGTGGTGCAGGCCACCGGGCGACAACAAACAATGGAGGAATGCCGCGGTCACCTCTCGGCCGGCGCCCGTGGTGTCGTCCTGGCATCCACCCCCCGGAGGCTCGGCGACATTCCCATTCTCCTCCGGGGAGTGAACGATCACGTTCTGGCATCCGGCATGGAGGTGATCGCATTGGGGTCCAACACCTCCAATGCCCTGGCTCCGATCCTCTGCACCCTCTCGGACAGCTTCGGGCTCCGGCGGGGGTTCTTCACGAGCGTCCATGCCATGACCAATGCCCAGCGGCTCGCCGACGTGCCCACCTCGGGCTTCCGCTCGAGCCGGGCGGCGGCCGACAACATCATCCCGTCGCCCACCCGGGCGGCGGAGATCCTGGCGGAGATCCGCCCGGAGTTCTCGGGAAAGCTGAGAGCGCTGGCTCTCAATGTCCCTGTCCCCGATGGCTCCACCGTTGACCTGGTGACCGAGTTGGAGACGGCGGTGGATCCGGACCGCGTGAACCAAGCCCTGAGGGAGGCCTGCAACACCCGTTACCGGGGAATCGTCGAGTATTCCACCGATCCCATCGTCTCCTCCGACGTCACCGACGTCACCGAATCGGCGGTGTTCGACAGCCTGTCCACCATGGTGATCGGAGACCGCCTTGTCAAGACCGTCACCTGGTACAACAACGGCTGGGGCTACGCGGCCCGGATAGTCGAGGTCTTGGAGGAGATGAGCAGGAGATGACCACCAGGGTGGCGATCAACGGCTTCGGCAGAATCGGAAGGTCGGTGCTGCGCATCCTCATACAGCGCCACCTGCCCCACCTGGCGGTGGTGGCTGTCAACGACCTGGCCGACGACGACGTGCTGGCCTACCTGCTCCGGTACGACTCGGTGATGGGTCGGTTGGATCAGGAAGTCCGGCTGGCGGAGAACATGATGACGGTTGGCCGACATGATGTCCGGATGCTGTGCGAGCGGGACCCCTCCCGGCTTCCGTGGGGCGACCTGGAAGTGGATGTGGTGGTGGAGTCCACCGGTGTGTTCCGCACCCGCGGCGCGCTGACAAGACACCTGGACGCAGGCGCGAAGCGGGTGATTCTCACCGTCCCTCCCAAGGACTCACTCGACCTGACCCTGGTGCTGGGCGTGAATGACCATCTGCTCGGCCCGGATGCCTCCCTGATCTCCAACGCCTCCTGCACCACCAACTGCCTGGCGCCGCTCGCCAAGATTCTTCACGATCGCTTCGGTATCCGCCGGGGGCTGATGACCACCGTGCACGCCTACACCAACGACCAGAGGCTGGCCGACGTCCCCCATGCCGATCTGCGACGCAGCCGCGCCGCCACCGAGAACATCATCCCCACCAGTACCGGCGCCGCCAAGGCGGTGGGGAAGGTGCTTCCGGAGTTGGACGGAAAGCTGGACGGGATGGCGACGCGGGTGCCGGTCGCCGATGGGTCGATAGTGGACCTGGTGGTGGAACTGTCGACGGAAGTCACGGCAGAAGAGCTGAATGACACGGTGCGAGCCGAGGCCGCAGGGCGGTTCGCCGGAATTGTGGAATACACCGAGGCCCCGGTGGTCTCCTCCGACATAATCGGTAATCCCCATTCCACCGTCTTCGATTCGGGAGCCACCGATGTGCTGGGCGGCAACCTGGTGAGGACCCTGTCCTGGTACGACAACGAGTGGGGCTATTCCAACCGGGTGGTGGATCTCATCGACCGATTGGCGAAGCTGACCGTCTGACCGGCCGGACAGGGCGCCGGCGGCGGTAGTCGGCCAGGTTCTCCACGAAGTGCTCCAGTTGCAGGAGGTTCCTCACCTCGTACACCTCCGTGCAGTGTGCCGACATCCGGCTCTGCAGGGAGTCGCCGGTGTCCCAATAGGCCCGTGGCTCAGGATTCAGCCAGTAGACCGCTTCGGCCACTCTCGCCATCTCCGCCAGGGCCTCCCCGCCGAAGTCCCGGTAGTTGTTGCGGGCGTCGCCCGCGATGATCACGGTGGAGCGGGCCGTCAATTCGCCTCCGTAACGGTCAGAGAACCGGGAGAAGGCGTTCCCGTAGTCGGAATGGCCGTCCAACTCCACCACCTCGGCTTCCGAGAAGATCCGCTGAGCGGCCTCCCCGAAGCGAAGTCCGGGTGTGAGGAGGCCCGTGATCTCGTCCACCCCGTCAACGAAGGCGAAGGCGCGGAGACTGGAGAAGCGGGCCGACATCGCATAGGTGAACTGGAGGGTGAAACGGGCAAAGGTCGCCATGGAGCCCGAGACGTCGCACAGGAGGAATATCTCGGGACGGAACCGTCGCATGGAGCGGAAACGAAGATCCACGGGGACCCCTCCGGTGGCCAGGGAGGCACGGACTGTGCGGCGGAAGTCAAGACGCCCCCGGCGGCGGTGAAGGTCGCGGCGGGCCAGGCGGGCAGCCAGTTTCCGGGTGAGCGGCCCTATCAGTTCCTCGATCCGGCGAAGGTGCGCATCGGAAGCATGCATGAGGTCCATCTCCTCCAACGGTGGGGCGCGCAGGGTGGCCGCCACCGCTTGGCTTCCCCGGTCCGCCACCAGCCGTCGCCGAATCTCTGCCACGAGTTCCTCTCTGAGTCTCTCGATCAGCGCCTCGACCTCCTCGTTCCGGAAACGCCTCTCCAGGGTCTCCTCATTCACGCCCGGGTGGGGTCCCCGCTCTTCCAACATCTCCATCAGCATCTGCCGCAGAGAGTCCACGTCCAGGCGGCGCAGGGTGCGGTAGAGGTAATAGGCGCCCCCCACCGGGCGCCCGGAGGTCATCCCTGCCAACTCCTCCACCGCCCGCTGCACCAGGTCTTTGAGAGTCTCCCAGTCGTGACTCCCCATCGCCGCGGCGATCAACTCGGCAAGAGAGCCCATGCCTCCGGCGCCTCCCTGGGGCGAGGAGCCATCAGGGGCCGCAGCTTCACCTCCGATCTCCCTCTCGGCCGGGGGTGGAGGGCGGTCCACGCCGAAGAAGACCTCGAAGGCGGTGTCGAAGGCATCCAGATGCCGGGCCGACTTGACCAGAGTGGCGCCCAGGGCGGTTTTGAGAGCGGCGCGGTCGGCCAAGTCCACCACGGCCATGGCTTCCAGGGCGTCGATGGTCTCCACCGTTGACGCCGGAATCCCGGCAGCCCGCAACTCCTCCACAAAGTCGGTGAGCAGACCCAGCACCGCGCCTCAGCCCTCGGTGGCCAGTTCCTTTAGAGCGATGTCTATGTCGGCCTGATACTTGAGCAGGATGTACGACGTATCGGAGAAGGACTCCGCGTCGATCCTCTCCACACCCAGAGTGAGCAGGGTCCGCGCCCAGTCAATGGTCTCTGAAACCGATGGGGGCTTCTTGAGCGCCATTCCCCGGAGGCTACGGGCCACCTGGGCGATTGAGTCGGCCAGTGCCTCCTGTATGCCCGGGGCACGGGCCAGGAGGATGTCCCGCTCCCGTTCCGGGCTCGGATAGGGGATGTGCAGGAACAGACAACGGCGGCGCAACGCCTCGGAGAGCTCCCGGGTGTTGTTGGAGGTGAGGATCACCAGCGGCTGGGAGTCGGCCCTGACCGTCCCCAACTCAGGGATGGTGATCTGGAACTCGGAGAGAACTTCCAGAAGCAACGCCTCGGTCTCCATCTCAACCCGATCGATTTCATCAACCAGCAGCACCACCGGATCGGGTGAGGCTATGGCCGTCAGGAGAGGTCGGGACAGCAAAAAACTCTCCGAGAAGATGTCCTCTTCCATCTCCTGCCAACCCGACGAGGAGTCAGAGGAGATCCGAAGCAGCTGCTTGCGATAATTCCATTCATAGAGGGCCTTCGACTCGTCGAGACCCTCATAGCACTGCAACCGGACCAGTCTCCGTCCTGCGCCGGCGGCCATCGCCTTGGCCAACTCGGTCTTGCCCACCCCGGCCGGACCCTCCGCAAGCACCGGTTTGTTGAGGCGCATGGCAAGATAGATCACCTGGGCGATCCGCGCAGAAGGCAGGTAACCCTGGGCCGCGAGGGCGTCGACTATTGCCTCGGGGGATTGGAGCGGGTCGGGAATAGCGGGATCTCCCTGGTGCGGAACCATCCAGTTTACCCGACGGGAGCCTGCCTCCCCGCAACCGTCTTTCTTTATAAGTCCCTAATCTTGAGTCACGCAACATGAAGATCATCATTGTTGGGGCTGGCGCGGTTGGCAGCTATCTGGCCGAACGCCTCTCAGGCGATGGCCAGGAGGTGGTGGTCGTCGAAGCGAACCCCCAAACCGCCGAAGCCCTCAACTCCCGGTTGGATGTGCTGGCAGTCACCGGCAACGGCGCCGGTCAGGGAGTCCTGAAGGAGGCCAAAAGGGCGCTGGGCGACTCCGTGGACCTTCTCATCGCGGTCACCGACCAGGATGGGGTCAACGCTTTGGCCTGCCACTCGGCCACCACCCTGGGGATCAACCAGACCGTGGCCCGCATCTCCGACTCCGCGTTGAGGTCGGGGCTGCACAACATGGGTGTGAAGGTGGTCATCGATCCGGATGAAGCCACCGCCGACGAACTGGTGAGGCTGGTCCGACTGAGCGGTCTCTCCGAACACTGGGAGTTCGCCGACGGGAGATTGCTGTTGGTCGGCGCCATCGCCCAACCCTCCTCTCCCCTTCTGGACAGGCCTTTGAAAGACCTGACCACTCTCAGCAAGAAGCGCGACTTCCTGGTGGTGGCCATCATCGCGGATGGCGAAACCCTGGTGGCCGGGGAAAACACCAGGGTGCGGGAAGGAGACCACGTGCTGATGATGGTGGCGCCCCGCCATGTCCGGTTCGCCGCCAAACTGCTGGGAATAAAGACACGGCTCGCCACCCGGGCGGTGGTGACCGGCGACTCCCGGCTGTCCAGGGTTGCCATCCGCAAACTGTGCGAGGCGCGGTTGTCGGTGACTTACATCAGCAGCGATCGCGGGATCTGCCGGCAGGTTGCCGAGGACAACCCCCGGGCACTGGCCATCTGCGATGACCCCGCCCACCCCAATACTCTCGGAGAACTGGATCTGGGAGAAAGAGACGCTCTCCTCGCCCTCTCCGAAGACGACGCAAGCAACGCACTGGTGTGTTTGGTGTCCAAGGCGCTGGGCGTGCAGATGGCGGTCGCCCGGCTGCACAATCCCCACTACGTGGAGTTGCTGGAAGGCAGGGGGATCGACGCGGCGGTCTCCCCTCGCCTGCTGGCTGCGGGAAGCATCCTTCGGTACGTCCGCCGGGGAGTTGTGCACTCGGTGGTCACCTTCAGCGACTCGGAGGCGGAGGCCATTGAATTGGACGTGGGAGCCGAAAGCCCCGTCGCCGGCCTCCGGATGATGGACATCGCTCTCCCCAAGGGGTCGATGGTCGGCGGAATCGTTCGCAACATGTCTCCGATCCTGCCTCGGGGGGAGACCATGATCAAGCCCGGGGACCGGATCATCGTGTTCAGCCTCCCCGAACACATCACCACCGTCGAGAACCTCTTCCACGGGGAAGAAGCGTGAAACTGACCTCCGCGGTGGGCTGGCTGGGTCGCCGCGGGATGTTCACCTCCCTGCTCCTGGTAACCGGCGTGACCGCCATGGCGGTGGGCCTGATGATGCTGCTGGCCGCCGGGGTGTCCCTTCTCTACGGCGAATTCTCCGATGCCAGAGGGATCGGGGCGGCCGCCGCGGTGACGGTGGCCACCGGAGCACTGCTGCGCTGGTCTGTGCACAAGCCCACCGCCCTCACGACCCGGGCAGGATTCGCGGGGGTGGGCATCGCCTGGCTGATGATGTCGGCTTGGGGGACTCTTCCCTATCTGTTCACCGGAGCGATTCCCGACGTCACCAATGCCGTGTTCGAAACCGTTTCCGGGTTCACAACCACCGGCTCATCCCTGCTGGCCGATCCCGGTCAACTCTCCCATGGCATTCTCTTCTGGCGGTCACTCACCCAGTGGATGGGGGGTATGGGGATAATCGTGCTCTTCGTGGCGGTGCTGCCCCTGTTGGGAGTGGGTGGGATGGAATTGGCGCGCGCCGAGTCCCCCGGCGGGGATCCCGATCGCCTGACCCCCCGTTTCCAGGACACGGCCAAGCGCCTGTGGCTGATCTATCTGATGCTGACCTGCGGGGAAGCTCTGCTGCTGTGGGCAGGCGACATGGACCTCTTCCAAGCGGTCAACCACTCCCTGACCACCCTCTCCACCGGGGGTTTCAGCACCGAAGTCACCTCCATTGCCGGGTTCAGCGCATACACCCAGTGGGTGATCATCGTCTTCATGGCCCTGGCGGGAATCTCCTTCGCCTTGCATTACCGGGCTCTGCTCAACCCCCGCCGCTATCTGGCCAACGAGGAGTTCCGGGTGTATCTCCTGGTGGTGACCGCCGCCGCGGCCTGGCTCACCATCGCTCTGACCAACCAGGAAACCGCGTGGGAGCAGGCGGTCCGCGAGGGTGTCTTCACGGCGGTGTCGATGGTCACCACCACCGGTTACAGCACCGCCGACTTCGGATCGTGGATGCCGCCCATGCAGCTATTGGTACTGACACTGATGACCTTGGGGGGGATGGCGGGATCCACTGCGGGGGGCATCAAGAGCTTCCGGATAAAGGTGCTGCTCCACACCGCCCTCACCGAGTTGCGACGGGTCATCCATCCCCGGGGGATCTTCATCATCCGACTCGACGGCCGTCCCCTTCCAACGCACATGATCAGGGGAATCGTCTCGTTTTTCGTCATGTACCTGTTCCTCTTGACAGCAGGAGCGCTGGCCTTCATCACCATCGAGTTTGCTCTCGGGTCGTCGGATCTGGTGACCTCGGCATCGGCGGTGGTGGCGAGCCTCGGCAACATCGGACCCGGACTGGGAGAGGTGGGGCCCACCGCCAACTATGCGTTGGTCTCTCCTCCCGGCAAGTGGCTCCTATCCCTCCTGATGATCGTGGGGCGCCTGGAGATCCTCCCCATCCTGGTGCTGGCCATGCCATCCGTCTGGCGCAAATAGGGATTGCCGCCGGGAACGGGGACCGAACGCAGCTACTCCCTCAAGACCACGAGATCGTCGCGGTGTATGAGTTCGGTGGTGGGTTCGGTGCTTGCCCGGAGTCTCCGGCAGTCGGATGCGGAGATCCGGGCAATGCCCTTGGCGATGCCTCTTCCCTGCGGATCCACCACCTCCACCGCCTCGCCGGCGGTGAAACTACCCTCTATCTCCCGTACTCCAACCGGCAGCAGACTCTTCTTCAATCGGGTGATCGCCCGCACCGCTCCGGCGTCCAGGGTCACCCGACCCCCCGACTCCAGGCCGAACGCTATCCAGAGCTTGCGCGCACTGAGCTTCCGGGCTTCCGGGTTCACCCAGGTCCCGATGTCTTCTCCCCGGCATACCCGCTCCACCACCCGGGGCTCGGAAGAAGGGGCAACCACGGTCGGAATACCGGAAAAGGCCGCCATCCGGGCCGCCGCCACCTTGCTGGACACACCGCCCGATCCCAGCCGTCCCCCGGGCAGACTCGCGATGGAGTCGAGTGTCCAGTCCCCCGAGGAGATCTCGCTGATCAGCCTGGCGTCCGGTGAGGAGGGATCCGCCGAATAGAGACCGGGAGTGTCGGTCAGCAGGATGAGCAGATCGGCCGAGACCAGATGGGACACCAGCGCCGCCAACCGGTCGTTGTCCCCGACCCGCAACTCCTCCACCCCCACCGTGTCATTCTCGTTCACCACCGGAACTATGCGACGTTCCAGCATGCTGGAGAGAGCCGTCCGCGCATTGAGATACGGCGTCCGACTCGCCAGCACTCCCCGGGTCAGCAGCACTTGGCCGGCGACCAGTCCCCGCCGGGCGAATCGGGCGGCATACATGCCCATCAGCCGACCCTGTCCGACAGCCGCCGCCACCTGCAATCCGGCCAGGTCGGTGGGTCTGTCGGTGAGTCCCAGCGCAGGAAGCCCGGCGGCCACCGCCCCCGACGTGACCAGGACGGTGGGATACCCCGAGTCGAGGGCCCGGGTCACATGTCCGACCACCCTCTCCAGAGCGGCCGGATCCAGCCCCTTCTCCACCTCGACCAGGCTGGAGGAACCAATCTTCACAACCAGCGCGCCTCCGGGGGCGATGGACCGTCTCACTCGGGCTCCTCCAACTCCGGATCGGTGTATTGAAGTTCCACCCCTCCGATCCGGACCGTATCGCCGTGGCGGGCGCCGGCCTCCCGGAGGGCCCGGCCCACGCCGATCCGATCCAGCCGGCCGGCCGCAAGCCGGGCAGCTTCGGGAGTGTCGAGATCGCCCAGGGCCACGGCCCGCTCCGCAGCCAGGCCTACCACCGACCATCCCTCGTCGGCTCGGGTAACCATGAAGCCTCGGGTGTGCGGGCGGTGCAGGATGAAGCCCTCCCGCGGGGCGGCGGCTTCCCGGGTCCTTGCCACCAGTTCCCCGACCCTGCGCAGGAAGGGTCGGAGCCCCTGTCCGGTCACCGCCGAGATCAGGAACGACCCCGGGATGGTCCTGGCAATCCCATCCGATTCCGGCAGATCGGCCTTGTTGACCACTACCACCCGGGGGCGTTCCAGCAACTGCGGGGAATATTTCTGCAACTCCCCCAGGAGGACATCAATTTGTGCGCCGGCATCCATCTCGGCCAGCGGAGAGGGGTCCAGCATGATCACCAGCACCGAGGCCCGCTCGACATGACGAAGGAAGGTGTGTCCCAGCCCCTTGCCCTCGGCCGCACCCCGTATCAACCCGGGAACATCGGCCAAGGTGAACTCCTGATCATCGATCCCCACCACTCCCAGGTTGGGAGTGAGAGTGGTGAACGGATAGGAGGCCACCTTCGGGCGGGCGGCCGAGACACGGGACAGAAGGGTGCTCTTGCCGGCATTGGGGAACCCCACCAAAGCGGCGTCGGCCTGCAGCTTCATCTCCAGGCGAAACCACCCCTGGCGTCCCTTTTCCCCCTCCTCGCTCACCGCGGGAACCCTGTGTTGGGGGCTGACCAAACCGGCATTGCCCCGCCCTCCTCTCCCTCCTCGCAGTAGCACCACCTGTTGGCTGTCCTCCACCAGGTCGGCCAGGAGCGCTCCGACGTCGTCGTACACGGAGGTGCCGGGCGGCACCGGGACAACCAGAGGGGCACCCCTTCGGCCGTGGCGAAGACGATCGGCGCCTCTGCCGCCGTTCTCGGCCATGTGGTGGGGATGGCGCTGATAGCGGAACAGCGTGCCTATGGATGGGTCGGAGCGCACCACCACATCCCCGCCCCGTCCCCCCGAGCCACCGACGGGCTTGCCCCGCGGCTTCCCGCGTCGTCGCTCGAAGCTGACCATGCCATTGCCGCCGTCTCCGGCGCGAAGATGTATCCGGACCGAGTCAACGAACATCGCGACCGGCTGGAGGAGAGTCAGTCGGTGAGGACGCTCACCAGGCGGCGACGATTCCGTTCCCCGTACTTGACCACGCCCGAGGCGCGGGCATATAAGGTGTCGTCACTACCCCGACCCACGTTGAGTCCGGGGTGAATGCGAGTCCCGCGTTGTCGAACCAGCACCGCTCCGGAATGGACCAACTGCCCGTCGAACACCTTGGGACCCAGCCGCTTGGAGTGCGATTCGCGTCCGTTTCGGCTGGAGCCTCCCGCTTTAGTCTTGGACATCTCAGTTCTCCTTCTCAGAATCGGCTGGCAGGTCTATGTCGAGGATCTCGATCTGGGAGTACTTCTGGCGATGGCCGATGCGACGCCGGTAGCCGGTCTTGGACTTGTATTTGAAGATGCGGATCTTGGGCCCCTTCACCTCTCCGATCAATCGGGCTCTGACCCGCGCCCCATGGAGAGCAGAGCCGGTCAAAACCCTTCCGTCCTCGTCCACAACCAACACCGGATCGAAGGCGATGTCGTCGAGTTCCCGGGACAGGCGTTCCACGCTGATCACATCCCCGGGAGCGACTCTGGCCTGCTTCCCGCCGGTGGCAATTACTGCATACATGCTAAGTCAGACATTCTACGCTTCGGGGAGTCGGAACGCCAAGGTCAAATCCCGGCCGCGACCTTCTGGCGGGAGGAGGTGGGATCCTGAACGATCAGACCCTGTCCGCCACAACTGTCGCATGGTGTGGAAAAAGACTCCAGCAGACCTGCCGAGACATTCTTCCGGGTCATCTCCACCAGGCCGAGGCGGGAGACTGCGAATGCCTCGGTCCGTGTCTTGTCCCTGGCGAGCACCTCATTCAGCTTTGCCAGCACTCTTCGTTGGTTCGACTCCTGGGTCATGTCGATGAAATCGATGACGATGATCCCTCCGATGTCCCGCAGTCGCAACTGGCGCCCGATCTCCTCGGCAGCCTCCAGGTTGTTCTGCAGGATGGTGTCCTCCAGATTGGAACGGCCCACGAACCGGCCGGTGTTGACGTCCACCACGGTCAGAGCCTCGGTGGAGTCAAACACCAGATGTCCCCCCGACGGCAGTGGTACCCGACGCTTCAATGCCTTCCTCACCTGGTCGTCCACATGGAACCTCTCGAAGAGGGGGATGGGGTTCTCATATCGCCGCACCCGGGATACCAGGTCCGGGTCGACCGACCGGAGATATTCCACGGCCCGCTTGTGGGAGGCCTTCTCGTCGATTTCCACCCGTCGCGTCTCCGAGGTGAAGTGCTCTCGGATCACCCTGATCAACAGGTCCGAATCCCTGTGCAGCAGCCGGGGACCCCCTCCCTTGCCTGCCTCGTCGGTTATCCCCTTCCATCGATCCGCCAGCCTCTCGACCTCCGACTCGATCTCCTTGGATGTGGCCTGGCGGGCGGCGGTCCGAGCGATCACACCGAATCCGGGAGGCACCATCTCGGCCACCACCTGTCTGAGTCGGGAACGCTCAGCCCGCGACAAGCGCTGGGAGATGGCGACGTTTGACAGACCCGGCTGCAGGACCAGGAACCGGCCTGCCAGCGACACGTGACCACGAAGGCGAGGCCCCTTGGCGCCCATCGAATCCCGTCTGACCTGCACGATGATTTCGTCTCCCTCGGAAATGACCTGTTCCACCCGCGGTCGGGCGCCCCTGCCGAAACGCTTGGGATCGACATACACGTCATCGGCGTACAGGACACCGTTCTTCCCCTCGCCGATGTCCACGAAAGCGGCTTCCATACCTGGCAGAACGTTGCGCACCACCGCCAGGTATATGTTTCCCACCAGGGAGATGCTGCCGGGACTCTCCGAGTAGTACTCGACAAGGTCCGGACCCTCCATGATGGCCACCCTGGTTCCCTCCCCCACACTCACCAGCATTTTGCTACGCAGGGATGTGGGTCGGCTCTGCGGTGCGGAGGAGTCCGTATCGGGGACGGTTCCCGCTCGCCGGCCGGGTGCCGAACCCCGGCTCGTGGAGATGCCGGGGCGGCCCTTTCCCGATCGCCGGCCGGGCGCCGAACCCCGGCTCGTGGAGATGCCGGGGCGGCCCTTTCCCGATCGCCGCGAGCGTTGCTTCGTCCCTTTCTTCTTCTTGGCCGTCTTCCCTCCGGAGGCCGCCTTGGCGGCTATGCGGCGGATCTCGACCTCTGACCCATTGACTTGACGCCTCTTCCGAGTCTCTACGAAGTCACCGCCGACACGGCGGATTACCTCGGTTCCGCGCCGACGCCGAAACCTTCCCATATACAACCCTCCTGATCGATTTGTGATAGGAAACGGGCCGCCCTCTCGACCTGCAACCCCTTGTCCTTCGGCTAGACATAGCCGGAAGGGGGGAGGACCCGAGAGACCGACTCCTGAAATTTGTTGCTTCGCGGGTTAGCGCAATCACGCATACCCATCGACGCTCCTATTTTATACACCCTCTGATTGCAAAGTGAAATCTTTTGCAAAAGGGGAACCAGCCCCTTACCTGGTCAAGAGGCTCCCCTCTCGGGAGACTCCCCCGAACCTGACGCGGGAACGCAGCCTCCAGACCGAGAGAGAAATCCCCACACCGGCCGTGGAAGTGAGATAGAAGGATCCTCCCCGGCTCAAAAAGGGCAAGGGGAGCCCGGTAATGGGCACCAGACCAAGGGTCATGCCCACGCTGATGAATATGTGGAACATGAAGATTGCCGCTACTCCCATGGATAGCAGGGACCCGTATTGATCCGATGCGGTGACCGCTATCCGCAGCAGGCGCCACAGCAGGTATCCGAAGGCCGCCAGGACTATCGACCCTCCCACGAATCCCAACTGCTCGCCCACCGCCGTAAAGATGAAGTCACTCTCCTGTTCGGGCACCAGGCCCTGGTTGGTAATGGCGCCCTGGAAGAGCCCCTGGCCCGTCACCTGGCCCGAAGACATTGCCAGCCTGGCCTGCCGGATGCTCCAACCGAGCCCTTGGGGATCCAGGTCGGGATCGATGAACACCCGCAGCCGATCTATCTGATGACCCGCCAAGAGGTCAAGCCGCCAGATGGCGGTCACCGCTCCCACCGCCGACAACCCCAGGATTGTCATCTGGGTTCGAGTTGCCCCGGCCACGAACAGCATCAGCAGGAGAATGAAGGGAAGCGACATCATGGTTCCCAGGTCCGGCTGCCGGAAGATCAGCATCATCGGCGGCGCCAGGAGGACCAGGCCATATCCGACTTTCCGCCAGGGCAGTTGCTGGTAGCTCTCTTCAGGACCACGGCTGAGCAGCGAAGCCAGGGCCATGACCAGGGCCAGTTTGGTGAACTCGGCAGGCTGTATGTTGATCGGGCCGATGGTGATCCATCGTTGGACACCCTTTACGGGATCGAACAGAAATGCAGCCCCCAGGGCAGCCATACAGCCCAGGTACAGGACCGGCGCAAGAAACCGGTAGTTCCGATAGTCGATGTAGCTGAGGGCGCCCATGCCCACCAAGCCGACCAGCATGAACCCCAACTGACGCTCGGTGGAAGCCGAGGGCAACAACTCCTGCCTCTCCAGGGCTGTCCTGGTCACCGAGAAGATCATCAGCAGACCGAACCCCGACAGGGCCAGCACCACGGCCATCAAACCAAGATCGGGTCGGGCGACGCCTTCCTCCGTCATCCACCATCCGCGTATCGGTCGAGGGCGCTGACTCATCAGTTGGTCTCTTCCCCGGCCTCGATCGGGTCCAGTTCCTCGCCCATCAGATACTGCATTATGTAGCGTCCCATCGGCGCCGCCACCCTTCCTCCCGAGCCGCCCTGATCCACCAGCACCACCACCACCCACTTGGGGTTGTTGATGGGAGCCACCCCCACGAACCAGGCGTGGCTGTCCCGATTGGCCGAAGATTGGCCGGTTCCCGTCTTACCGCCCACCAGGTTCGCCGTGGACCCGAAATCCGAGAAGGCGCGTCGGGCCGTGCCGCTGGTGACCACCAGATTCATGTCGGCCAGCAGCGAGTCCACCACCGCGTCGGGCAGATCGATCTGGCTCTTCGCCTCGGGGATGGCCGCCCACAGGAGCTCACCGTCCGGAGAACGTACCTGGCTGACCACCCTGGGCGTCCACACCGTGCCCCCATTGGCAAGCGCCCCGTAGGAGACGGCAACCTGCAGAGGAGAGGCCAACATGTCGCCCTGTCCTATGGCCAGGTTCATCAGGTCGCCTCCCAGCCAGGGACTGGCCAGAGACAGCCGCACCGGATCCAGACGGACGGGAGCGGCGGGGTCCTCCAGTTGGATCTGCTTCCAGTTTTCGAACAACTCCCGGTCAGGAACAATCCCGGCCTGATCGCCGGAGAGATCCACCCCCGTGAAGGCGCCATAGCCCAGAGAGCGGGCCATGTCCTGGAGGACGTCCTCCCGAGAGGTGTTGCCCCAGTTGCGCCAGACCCCCAGCGCCACGTTATAGAAAAAGATATTGCAGGAGTGCTCGAACGCTCCGTGGATGTCAAGCCATCCAAGTTCGGCAGGGTAATACCAGTCACGAAACACCTGGGGGCTTCCCTCATCAATGATCTCGGGCAGGACCAGTTCCCCATCACAGTTGACGCGCCGGTTGAACAAGTCCACCCCTTCTATCGCCTCTGCAAAAGGTATGTCGTAGGTGAGAGCGGCCGTGTAGGTGATGGCCTTGAAAGTGGAGGCGGGCGGGTAGAGACCTCCGACCACCAGGTTGAGAAAGGCCTTCTGGTCAGAGAGCCTGGCGAAGTCGGCCCTGTCGATCCCCCACACGAACTCCTGGGGGTCGAAGTCCGGATAGCTGGCCAACGCCAGTACCTCGCCGTTGGTTATGTCCATCACCACTCCCGCCGCTCGCTCGGTGGGGTTGAGGGCTGCCCTGGTCTCATTCTCCCCGAGTGGTCGCTCTCGTTCCTCGTCCTTGATCAGGTTGGACAGCTCGATCCCCTCCAGGAGCGCATCCTCCACCACCCTCTGCAACTCCTCGTCGACAGTCAGATAGAGAGTGCCCCCCGATTGCGGGGGGACTTCGGTTCTCTCCTCGGTTATCCGTCCCGCCTGGTTGACCCGATAGACGCGCTCTCCCGGCGTCCCCTGCAGCCACTCATCGTAAAACCCTTCCACGCCCAGCTTGCCGATGCGAACATTCGGATCAAGGAAAGGGCGCTGCTGCAAGTCATCGGCAGAAGGGAACCCCAGGTGCCCGATCACATGGGACATGGAGCCACCGGCCAGATAGATCCTCTCAGGGAAGTTCTCTATCGCCACCCCCGGAAAGGAGCGAAGTTGCTCTTCCAACTGGTAGGCGGTCGTGGTATCCACCACCGCCAGGGGGAACCGCTGGTTGACTCCCGCTTCGTCGTACAGGGCCTCTATCCAGTCGGCCGGGACTTCCAGCCGGGCGGACAGCCGGGCGATCGCCTCATCCTTCTGGGAGGATTGGAGGAGTTTGCGGTCCATCACCACCATTGGGACCACCCGACTGGTGACCAGCAACTGTCCGTTGCGATCCCGGATGTCGCCGCGGGGCGCCGGGGTGACAACCGAGACCAGACCCTCGCTGGACACGATCTCGGCGGCAGCCACACCTTCGCCGACCTGCATGAACCAGAGGCGGATCCCCAAGAACCCGAACAGCAGGGCGAACACCGCCGCCACCACCGCGATCCGATATGAGCCCTTCATTTGAGGGAAGGTACCCAGAGTCGACTTGTCAGGGGAAAGAGCACCATGGCCAGTAGGAAGTTGAGGACCGGAATCAGCGAAATCCTCTGGAGGGTTTCCCAGATGGCCAGTGACCACTCCCCAAAGGCGATGCTTATCACCGCGTGGACGGCGATGCCGGCCAGCGTCAGCAGGAGTATTCGCAGAGCATTCACCATCACTCCCCGCCCTCCCTGCTCACGACTGAGTGCTGCTCCCCAGGCCACCAGCGTCATGGCGAAGGCCACCAGTCCCATCACGGAGGTGCCGGACGCGTCCAGCAGCAGACCGGCGGAAAAGCCCAACATGATCACCCCGTTGTCCCGCAGGCGAAAGGCCGAATACGCCACCAGCATGATCACCAGGTCAGGAGAGACTCCCCCGATCTGCAGCCTCCCCACCACCGAGGTCTGCAGGACCACCACCGCCACCATCCCTGCCACCCATGCAAGACCCCGTCCCCAGCGAACGGACCTCTGGAAGGGCGAGAACGCGGTCGCGCCCCGGAAGGATCTGACCACGCTCCTGGCCGAGTCCCTCCTGGAGCGATAGGAGCGAGGACGAAGCCGGTTACTCATTGGGCCCCGGCGGCCATGACACCACCAACACCGCCCTGGCCCTCTGGGGATCGGAGAAGGGCTTCACCGTGCCCCGCAACACCGATCCCACCACTTGGGCCTCTCCCACCAGGGAGCCAACCGGCAAACCGGGAGGGAAACTGACCGATAGCTGAGATGTGACCACATCTTCACCCTCGGCGACTATCGGAGGGCTGTCGACCACCTCCAGGCTGAGCAACTCCGATCCCACCTGCGGCCGCAGGACCCCCACGCTACCCGCCACCAGCACCGTCAATCCCTCCACATCGGCCGACAGGGGTATGACGGTGGCGAACTCCTCGGCCGAGGCGCCAACCCGCCCCAACAGGTAGCCGTTTTCGTCCAGAACCGGATTCCCCGCCACTACCCCCTCCTCCAGCCCCTTGTCAATTCTCAAGTGGAACTCGAAGCCCACCTGCCGTCCCACCACGTTTGCCAGAGTTCTCGTCTGTTCGACATCGGGGAGATCCAGGTCCACCAACCGTTCCAGGGAGTCCAGGCGGGCAAGCTGATCTTCAACGGCTGCCATCTCGGCCTGGGTCTCGGCCAACTGGGCTCGTAGAGCGGCGTTCTCCGAGCGGAGGGAAGCGATGCCTGCCAACCCCTCCACCGTGGCCACCAGCGGGTCAAATATCTCCACCGCCAACCTCTGCAGAGGCACCAGCCAACTTCCCAGCCCTACTCGTAGGACTCCCCAACTGTCAGCTCTCACCTCCAGAGTGGACAGCAACAGAGAGACAACCAGCAAAAAGGAAAGCGCCAGGGTCCGGCCTCTGGACCTGAACTCGTACACGGCTAACCCGTCTTTTAGGTCAAACGCTGGACGTGATAGAAAGCACGTTCCTGAACGATTGTCTTTCCTCCAGACATTTGCCGGCGCCCAACACCACAGAGAGCAGGGGATTGGCGGACACCCTCACCTTGATCTTGATCTCCTTTTCCAACAATTCCTTCAACCCTGCCAGCAGGGCGCCTCCCCCGGTCACCAGGATTCCCTGGCCAATGATGTCGGATGCGATGTCGGGATTGACCACGGTGAGAGTTTTCTTCACGGCATCCACAATTTCATCCACCGGCTGCTTGATGGCCTCCCTGATCTCGGAGGTGCTCACGACCACCTTGTCGGGCTGGCCGGTATGGACGTTGTGCCCCTGGATTTCGGCCATGCGGTTCTCCCGGGGCCAAGCCGAACCTATCGCTATCTTGAGATCCTCGGCGGTGCGGGTTCCGATCCGAAGGCCCTTCTCATACTGGATCCACTCGATGATCGATTGATCCATCGAATATCCGGCTGTTCGGATGCTCCGGACCGCCACGACCCCTCCCAGGGACAGAACGCCTATTTCGGTGGTTCCGCCCCCGATATCCACCACCATCGAGCCCTTCGCCTCGGACACCGGGAGGTCCTCTCCTATGGCGGCGGCCATGCTCTCCTCAATGACATAGGCCCTGCGCGCCCCCGCCTTGAATGCAGCGTCCTCGGCGGCCCTCCGTTCCACCGTGCTGCTTTCGGAAGGAACGCAAATCACGATCTCGGGGCGATAGAACCATCTCGGCTGGACCTTTTTGACGAAGTAGCGGATCATCCGGGCGGTCGTGTCAAAGTCGGCGATCACACCATCCCGCAGGGGACGAATGGCCGTGATCTGTGCCGGGGTACGACCGATCATGTGCTTGGCCTCGGCGCCCACCGCCAGTAGTTCTCCCGACCGGGAATCGATGGCGACAACCGACGGTTCTCCCAGCACAACGCCTTTCCCGCGCAAATACACCAGGGTGTTGGCAGTCCCGAGGTCAATTGCCATATCCTGGCTGCCCAAAATCATGGAGAACATCTCATCTCCGGGTGCAACCCTAAGCGACTATTGAAGATGATAACCGAACCACAGACCTATTTCCCGATTTGCGCTGGCCAGAGAGTCAGAACCGTGCACCAGGTTCTGGGTGGTCTCCAACCCGAAGTCTCCTCGAATAGTGCCCGGAGGCGCGGTAGCCGGGTTGGTCGGGCCCATCAGAATTCTGGCCACCGACACCGCCGACTCGCCTTCCCATACCATCGCCATCACCGGCCCGCCGGTTATGAAGGCAATCAAGTCCCCGAAGAAGGGACGCTCCCGGTGCTCGGCGTAGTGCTCACCGGCCAGGTCGCGATCGACCGTCCGCATGCGGGCCTCCACCAGCCGCAAGCCCTTCAACTCCAGTCGGCGGATTATCTCTCCCACCAGGCCGCGCTCGACCCCGTCGGGTTTGACCATTACAAATGTTCGTTCAGAAGCCATAGGACAGATTCTATTTGAGCCGGAGAGGGGATTCGAACCCCTGACCTGCTCATTACGAGTGAGCTGCTCTGCCTGGCTGAGCTACTCCGGCCTACCGGACAAGATTAGGCGTTCTCTCCCCCCTGTGCCGTCCGCTTCTACAGGCCCACCAGCGTCCGGACCTCTCCCACCAGGTAGAGGGAGCCGGCCACCAGCACCCGCCCTCCGTCGCCTGCCAGACGGCAAGCCTCCCGGATCGCTCGGGCCGGGTCGCCGCATTCGGTGACATCCAGGTCGCTCACCCTCCCAATCCGCTGTGCGATGCCTCGCGGGGAGAGTGCCCGGGAGTAGTCGACGCGGGTGGCCACCACCCTCTCGAGATGGGGAGCCAGGTGTTTGAACATCGTCTCCAGGTCCTTGTCCCTCATCAAACCCAGAACACCCACCCACTTGCGCCCTCCGAACTCTTCGGCCAGGGACTTGGCCAGCACCGCGCATGCCTCCGGGTTGTGGGCGCCGTCCAGGAGCAGGGGCGTCGAGTCGACCGTGACCAGTTCCATCCGCCCCGGGACGGAGAGGGCGGAAAGACCTGTCCTCAACCTGTCACCGTCAAGGCCTGCCTCCAGCCACGATTCCGCGGCGGCCAATGCCACCGCCAGGTTCCTGGTCTGATGACGGCCCCTGAGAGGCAGTTCCAGGTTCTCATAAGACCCGTACAACCCGTCCACGGTGGCTGTCCATCCACCCCCCGGCCTGGGGGAGACCGACCTGACCCCGAAGTCCTTCCCGAGCCACGCCACGTCGGCGCCGGCGTTGCGCGCCGTCCGCTCCACCACCGGCGCGGCTTCCGAAGGAATGGAACCGCACACCAGCCGCGCTCGCGGACCGACGATTCCCAGTTTCTCCCGTGCGATCTCCGGCAGGGTGTCACCCAGGTACTCGGTATGGTCGAAGCTGAGTCCGGTGAGCACCGCCACCTCCGCTGACACCACATTGGTGGCGTCCAGCCGACCGCCCAAGCCCACCTCCAGCACCATGGCGTCCACCCCGGCCCGACGGAAATGGCCAAAGGCCGCGGCGGTGGTCATCTCGAAATAGGTGAGCGGACGGCCGCCATCGGCCACCTCCCCGGCAACCACCTCGGCAACCTCGGAAATGGCTTCCGCGAATTGGGACCGGGTGAGATCGCGACCGTTCACCGCCATCCTCTCCTCCACCGTTTGGAGATGGGGGGAGATGAACACACCGGCGCTGTACCCCTGGGTCAGGAGCACTCGCCCCGCCATCCTGGAGGTGGATGTCTTTCCGTTGGTGCCCGCCACGTGTATCGCCCGACAGCGGTCTTGAGGATTCCCCATCCGCGACATCGCCGACCGCATGGGTCCCAGGCCGAATTTTCTCCCCAGACCTATGCAGGAATCGAGATAGGCAACCGCGTCGGAGTAGTCCATCTGCTAGGGCGCTCCCTCTCCGAGATGTAGCCGAATGGAGGGTGAACGCGGCGTTAGTGGCCCGGTATTCATGATGAAACAGACGCCGGTCTTCCACCAATGGCGAAAAGTTCGCGAAAAACCTGTCCCCTGTCGGGCCTCCCCCACCGCCACCTTTCCATGGGTTGATCAGGCTCGGTCCACACTGGAACGGGGCCTTGCGAAACGGTTGATCCCTGGAGGCGGTCCGGACGACGTCTTCGCGGACCGTCTTGGTGTCTGGCTTCTTTCAATGTGGCCTCTTGGTGTGACGGAATCAATCCCTCTGTGGCGGCTTTTTTCACAACCTGTGACCATCGACCGGCTTCAAGTGACGGCGCCGCAGTTGGAGCCGACATCTCATAGGGCCTCACGTCGGGACCGAAGGGAGCTTAGCCGATCCGAGGCCTCGGCCAGTTTCCGACGCTCCTTCTCCACCACCGCGGCCGGGGCTCGCTCGGTGAAATTGCGGTTGGACAGCTTTTGGGAGGATCGAGACACCTGGGTCTCCAGTTGGGCGATGGCCCGGTCCAGTCGGCGACGCTCCGCTTCCGGATCCACCAGACCCCGCATGGGGATGTAACCCTCCCACCGCCCGGCGGGCAGGTGGATGTGACCATCCCCCGGGGCCTCTGTCAAGGTACTGACTTCCACCCCTACCAATTCCTCCACCAGGGTCGACACCCAACCGGGAGGCTGCCCGGTAACTCCCAGCGGGAGAGTGCGGCGGCGGCCCAAACCCTGGGCGGCCCGGAATTGGCGAACCCCGGAGACCAGAGCCTTGAGATCCTCCATCTCGTGCACCGGATCGTAGGCGGGCGCATCCGGCCAGTCCGAGCCGGCCAGCAGCCCGTCTCCCACCAGATGGGACCACAGTTCTTCGGTGAGGAACGGGATGGCGGGATGAAAAAACTTGAGGATGTCCCTCATCACCACCCCCAGGGTCTGGCGGGTGGTCTCCGGGTCGTCGGCGCCGACCAGCGCCACCTTGGACATCTCAAGGTACCAGTCGAACACCTCCGCCCACGAGAAGTTGTACAAGAGGCCGTAGGCATCCGAGAACCGGTAGGAGTCGCAGTACCTGTCGAAGCGGGCGGCCATCTCGCCCAGGCCGGCCAACACCCAACGATCCACCGGACCGGGGTGGACCGGATATCCGCCCCGGGCGGGGACGCTTCCCGGCCGAAGGTGGCGGAGCGTGTAGCGAACCGCATTCCACAGCTTGTTCCCGAACCGGCGAGCCCCTTCCACCCACTCCATGTCGAGGGGCACGTCCTGGCCGGGATTGGCGGCCTGTATCAGGGCCAGACGAAGGGGATCGGCCCCGTAACGGTCGGCCACCTCCAAGGGGTCGATGGTGTTCCCCAGGGACTTGGACATCTTGCGCCCGGTGCTGTCCCGCACCAGGCCGTGAATCACCGTCTCGGCGAAGGGGACATCTCCCAAAAAGCGAATACCCATCTTCATCATCCGCGCCACCCAGAAGTAGATGATGTCGAAGCCGGTGATCAACACCTGGTTCGGATAGAACCTGGCCAGGTCATCGGTTTCATCCGGCCACCCGAGGGTCGAGAAGGGCCACAGGGCGGAGGAAAACCAGGTATCCAGAACATCGGGGTCCTGCCGGAGTTCTCCTGTGCCGCACCCCTCGCAGGACTCAGGCGCCGTGCGGGCCACCGTGACGTGATCGGAGGCGCAGTACCAGGCCGGAATCCGGTGTCCCCACCAGATCTGGCGGGAGATACACCAGTCCCGCAGGTTCTCCATCCAGTGGAAGTAGCTCTTCACCCAGTGGGAGGGGATGAAGCGATTGTCCCCATCGACCACCGCCCCGATGGCGGGCAGCGCCAGGTCTTCGACCCTCACGAACCACTGGGTGGAGAGAATTGGCTCGACCACGGTGTCGCAGCGGTAGCACAGACCGACCGAGTGCCGGTACGGCGTCCGGCCGACCAACAAGCCCTCCCGCTCCAGAGCCCCGATCACCGCCTCCCTGGCCTCGAAGCGGTCCATTCCCGAGAATGGGCCCCCGGCGCCGGTCACCACCCCCTTGTCGTCCAACACCAGGAGCCTTGCCAAAGACTGACGTTCGGATATCTCGAAGTCCAATGGATCGTGGGCCGGGGTGACCTTCACCGCCCCGGTTCCGAACTCCGGTTCCACGCCCCGGTCGGCCACCACCGGGATCGACCTGCCCATCAGGGGAAGCCGGACCGTTCTGCCGACCACCTCCCGGTACCGGGAGTCATCGGGGTGAACGGCTACCCCTGTGTCGCCCAGCATGGTCTCGGCTCTGGTGGTGGCCACCACCACACCCCCGCCGCCATCCGAGAAGGGGTAGTGGATCCGGACCAACTCCCCTTCCACCTCCTGATGTTCCACTTCTATCTCGGCCAGGGCCGTCTCACACCTCGGGCACCAGTTGATGATCCGCTCTCCCCGGTATATCAGCCCGTCCCGGTAGAGGCGCACGAACACCTCGACCACGGCCCGGGACAAGCCCTCGTCCAGGGTGAACCGCTCCCTCGTCCAGTCACAGGAATTACCCATCCTCCGGATCTGCTGGGTTATCCGCGACCCGTAGACATCCTTCCACTCCCAGACCTGGTCGATGAACGCCTCCCGACCGAGGTCGAACCGGTTCAGCCCCTTTTTCGCCAGGGACTTCTCCACCACATTCTGGGTGGCGATGCCCGCATGGTCGGATCCCGGCAGCCACAGCACCGCGCTTCCCTGCATCCGCCGGCGCCGCGCTATGACATCATGTATGGCGTGATTGAGGGCATGGCCCATGTGCAGGGAGCCGGTTACGTTGGGAGGAGGGATGACCACGCAGAACGGGTCCCCGTCCGGCCGGTACTCGGGTCGGAAGACGCCGGCTTCCTCCCAGCGCGAATACCAACGGGACTCGATCTCCGCGGGATCGTAGACGTCATTCACAACGAGGCTTCCGGTCGCGGAGGCGACTCAGGCGGTCTGCTCACGATGGCGCTGTGACCGTGCGTCCCTGATTGAAGCTACGTTTCCCTCTTTCACCATCAGGTGGTCCACGACCACCCTCCGGATGTCGGAGCGGGTGGGGGCCTGAAACATGAGGTCCCGGAGAAGGTCTTCCATGATGGCTCGCAAGCCCCGGGCGCCCGTCCCGCGGGCGAGCGCCTGATCGGCTATCTCGTTGATTGCCTGGGGGGTGAAAATCAATTCGACGTCATCCAGGTCCAACAGATGGCGGTATTGCTTGACCAGGGCGTTGCGAGGCTCCTGGAGAATCTTGACCAGGTCGTCGATCGAGAGGGGATGCACCGCGCTCAACACCGGCAGACGTCCGATGAACTCGGGGATCAGGCCGTACTTGATGAGATCCTGGGGAAGTACCTGGCGCAGCAGATCACCGTTGTTCCGATCGTCGCGGGATTTGATGTCGGCGCCGAACCCCACCGACCCGCTTCCCACCCGCCGGGCGATGATGTCCTCCAGGCCATCGAAAGCGCCCCCACAGATGAACAGGATGTCGGTGGTGTCAAGTTGGAGGAACTCCTGGTGGGGATGCTTGCGACCTCCCTGGGGAGGAATCGAGGCCACCGTTCCCTCCAGGATCTTCAACAACGCCTGCTGGACTCCTTCCCCTGACACATCCCTGGTTATGGATGGATTGTCCGCCTTGCGGGCCACCTTGTCGATCTCGTCGATGTAAACGATGCCGGTCTGAGCCAACTTCAGGTCGTAGTCGGCTGCCTGCACCAGCCTCAGCAGGATGTTCTCCACGTCCTCGCCCACATAGCCCGCCTCGGTCAGGGCGGTTGCGTCGGTAATGGCAATGGGGACATTCAGCTGCCGGGCCAGGGTCCGAGCCAGAAGAGTCTTCCCCGATCCCGTCGGCCCGATCAGAAGTACGTTGGACTTCTCCACCTCGACATCCGAATGGGCGCGATTCCCCAGCCGGAGACGCTTGTAGTGGTTGTACACCGCCACCGCCAGCGACCTCTTGGCCACCTCCTGGCTGACCACGTAGGAGTCGAGGTATTTGTAAATGTCGGTGGGATTGGGTACTTCCTCGATCCGGTGGCTCTCGGTCGACGTCTCCTCATCGATGATCTCGTTGCAGAGATCGATGCACTCGTTGCAAATGTAGACGCCTGGACCTGCGATCAGCTTCAAGACCTGCTTCTGGGATTGACCGCAGAAACTGCACTTGAGGAGGTCTGCTCCTTCCCGGACCACCGAACCGACCTCAGCCGTCGCTGACCGCGGTGAGGGTCTGGCGGGTGAGAACCTTGTCGATCACACCGTAGTCGACCGCTTCGTCAGCCATCATCCAGAAGTCCCGGTCCGTGTCCCGGGCGACCTTCTCCAGTTCCTGGCCGGTGTGGGTGGCGAGAATCCTGTTGGTCTGCTCTCTCATCTGGAGGATCAGCCTGGCCTGGATCTCTATATCGGTGGCCTGGCCCTGGGCGCCGCCGTGGGGCTGGTGGAGCATCACCCGGGCGTGGGGCAGCGCATAGCGCTTCCCTTCGGCGCCACCGGCCAGCAGCACCGCCGCCGCCGAAGCGGCCATCCCCATGCAGACGGTGCTGATGTCGGGCCTGACGTACTGCATAGTGTCGTACAGGGCGAAGAGGGAGGTCATCTGCCCACCCGGCGAGTTTATGTACAAGAAGATGTCCTTGTCGGGGTCTTCGCTCTCCAGGTGCAACATCTGGGCCATGATCAGGTTGGCCACCGTGTCGTCGATCGGGGTCCCCAGAAAGACGATCCGGTCCTTGAGCAGTCGGCTGTAGATGTCAGAGGTGCGTTCCCCCCTGCTGGTCTGCTCCGTGACGTGAGGCAGGGGAATGTATCCGTGGATGGCATGGCCGGAAAAGGGCTGCTCAGTCGGGATCCGGGTCATTGATTACCTCCGCTTCGTAGACGGTCTCTCCCGAGCCGCCCCCAGTTTCTAGATTGTCGGCCGGCTCAAACCAGGCCCTTACCCAGGATGGCGGCTCAACCTCAACCGGCTGACCGTCAAAATCGACCGGTTGGACCTGCATGGCAAGGAAGGCCTGCGCCCTGGTTCTGAGCATATCACTCCGGATCTGCTCAGACTGGCCACTTTCCTCCATGTGCCGCAGGAACGCTTCGGGGTCCTCCGCATCCTCGGCCACCTCCTCCAGTGTTTCGGCCAACTCGGCGTCCTCGACCACCAGGTCCTCGGAGTCGAGTACGGCCTCGATCAAAATCCGTGACTTGAGACCCGCCACCGCCTGGTTTCTCAGCCCCTCCAGGAACTGCTCATGGGTGAGCCCCACCCTCTCCAGGTAGGTCATGTAGTCGGTCTCAGCCCTCTCCAGGGAAGAGAGGTGATTGCGAAACAGCAACTCCATCTGAGCAGTTTCCAGGCGCTCGGGCAGTTCCAGTTCCAACTCGGCGGTGAGTTCCTCCAAGGTCTCGGTGACCAGCAGTCTCCACTGGGTCTCGATCCGTTGGGTCTCCAACTCGCCGCCCATCTCGTTGCGGAGATCCTCCAGGGAGTCGTGCCCGGTGTAGTCCGACGCCCAGTCGTCGTCGAGTTCGGGCAGGGAACGGGACTGCACCTCCACGATCCGGATCCGGTACAAACCCTCCGCCGGTTTACTGCCGTTCTCGTCGGGGGTGTCGGACAGTTCTCCCCCGTCGGGGGTGTCGGCCTGGGAGGAGAGCCACTCGGGCAGCGGAGCAGGGATTTCCATCTCATCCCCCGCCTCCTGTCCCATGAGTCCCTCGTCGATGCGGGCGTTCAACCTCTCCGAACCCACCTCGTAGCTGAAACCGTCGAGGGCCAGCGACTCGACAGACCGTTCCCCGTCCATCACCGTCATGTCGATCACCACATAGTCGCCCTCCTCGACGGCCCGGTCCACCGTTTGGAGAGGGGCGTACATTTGGCGAAGCTGCTGAATGCGGGCGTCCACCTCGTCGGAGACCGCGGGAAGGGTCTGCATCTGGATGGTTCTCCCCCGATAATCCGGGGCCGACTCCAGGCGAGGCCAGGTGGTGACTCTCACCTCCACCCTCAACGATCCGTTTGCCCCGTCGGTGACCGATTCCAGAAGCGGCGGCACCACCGGAGCTATCTCGGTTTCCGCCAGTATCTCTCCCACCCGCGGAGGAACCAGTTCCTCCAGGGCATCCGACCGTATCCGCTCGGTTCCCACCTGGTTTTCCACCAGCCGCCGCGGCGCCCTGCCGGGGCGGAATCCGGCGATGCTCACCTGGCGGGAGATCTGGCGCGAGGCGCGGTTCATAGCCTGATTGAGGTCCGAGGAAGAGATCTCGAAGGAGACCATCTTCTCATAGGGACCGGCATCGGCCAAAGAGGCTCCGGCCGTCATGGAATTGGGATGGTATTGAATGTGAACGTCATAAAGCGATTGGGACGACCGAGGGGACTTGAACCCCCGTCCTCCAGGGCCACAACCTGGCGCTCTAACCTGACTGAGCTACGGTCGCCATGTAGGGGGACCTCCCCGGCGCCCCCGGGAGGATTCGAACCCCCGGCCAAGAGCTTAGAAGGCTCCTGCTCTGTCCACTGAGCTACGGGGGCTCTGGTGGTTACCAAAGGAAATCCCACAGAGCGGGTGAAGGGAATCGAACCCTCACCACCAGCTTGGAAGGCTGGGGCTCTACCATTGAGCTACACCCGCCGGTAACACCACGACAAGGGTAGCGACCCTTCATCCTGGCAATTACCACCGTTTCCATGACGTCGGGCTGGTCGGATTTGAACCGACGACCTCCTGCTCCCAAAGCAGGCGCGCTGCCAAGCTGCGCCACAGCCCGTGTTGCTTCATTCTGGCAGACGGCAGTGACAGCGCGCCAGTCCGTTTTCGGCGAACCGCAGCACGAACCCGTCCGGTATACTGAAGCTCGGGTCGCTAGCTCAATTGGCAGAGCAACGGGCTCTTAACCCGCAGGTTCGGGGTTCGAGTCCCCGGCGACCCACCCTTCTGCTTCTCGGCCGACGTTCCGTCCCGTGTCCGTGCGGGGGACCGCCATCTTTCCGGATCGTGAATAACTATCATGCAGGTCGTGAATGATTTGACAGTGTCCCGTTCGGTGGCATGCAGCCTTGCAAACCGCCTTCGCGTGATGCCGGCCGTGGTGGTCACGGGTGCCCGACAGACGGGCAAGAGCACCCTGGCCCAGGTACTCACCCCCGGCAGTCGTCGCTATCACTCCTTGGATGATTTGGATGTGCTGGATCTTGCGCGGCGCGATCCTGAAGTTCTTCTGGAGGGCGACCAACCGGTGACCCTCGACGAAGTCCAGCGTGAACCGAGTCTGTTGCATGCGGTGAAAAGGGTCATCGACAGACGGAGGCAACCTGGGAGATTCCTTCTGACGGGATCGGCCAATCTCCTTCTCATGCGTAGGGTGTCAGAATCGCTGGCCGGTCGCGCCAGCTACCTGACGCTGTGGCCGATGACCCGGAGAGAACAGGGGGGCCTCGCAAGCGCGGGAATCTGGGAAGAACTGCTCAAAGCCCACGAACGCGACTGGCTCGACCTGGTCATGGCCCAACCGGATAATCCAGAGGACTGGCGCTCCCTGGCCCGCCGCGGCGGTTTCCCGTATCCGGCGCTTCATCTGGAGTCGGATCCGGACAGATCAATCTGGTTGGACGGATACGTCCGCACCTATTTGGAACGGGATCTACAGATGCTCTCATCCATTTCGGCGTTGCCCGACTTCCGCCGCCTCATGCAGTTGGCCGCCCTCCGCACGGGTCAACTGCTCAATCAATCGAACCTCGGCCGCGACGCCGGTCTGTCCCAAGCCACGGCGCACCGCTATCTCAATCTCCTGGAGGCATCTTATCTCTTGGTGCGGTTACCGGCCTACGCGGTAAACCGCACCAAGCGGCTGATCAAGTCGCCGAAGGTCTACTGGGCCGACACCGGTCTGGCAATGCACCTCGCCCAGGAGGAGGAACCGCGAGGCGCCCACCTGGAGAACATCGTCCTGCACGATCTCATGACTTGGCGCGACAGTCGACTGCGCGGGGGGGAAATCTTCCACTGGCGCACGACCAACGGCGAGGAGGTCGACTTGGTGGTCGAATCGGGGAGCCGTCTGCTCCCGATCGAAGTCAAGGCGACGGAGCGACCCCGCTTGAGGGACACCGTGCACCTGCGCACCTTCCGGGACCAGTACGGCGAAGAGTCCCGGGCGGGGCTTCTCCTCCACACCGGAGAGACCGTGGAATGGATCGCACCCCACGTCCTCGCCGCACCGTGGTGGCGAGTCATATGAGGATCCCCGTTCTCTAAAGTCGTAGCTGTCGCCGAACAGGCCATGGGAGAATCGCTCACGGCCCTGTGCGCGAAGAGTGGCCCTCGGCTCACGGGACCGGATCGAATCCCCGTCGAGCAGATCACCCGGTTCGAGTCGGGTGAACCCGGTGTCCGGGTACGCGGAGGGCAACCCGTCCCGGTGGAGGCTGACGATCAGATGAGCAAGGTCCGGCGGTGCAGTCAAAGACCCACACCATCACCCCGCGTGTTCGGCTACGGCTCGCGCCGTCCTCGGAGCAACCGGCACCGATCCAACGCCGCCTCCGTTACCCCCCCACCTCGACCCGGGTCAGGCCCTCGGGCGGATTGTCCCAGCCCAGATGTCTACGGAACAGTCCTCCGAAGTCTCCATTGTCCAGGAGCTTTCGCATCAGGTCCGGGC
Source organism: Acidimicrobiia bacterium (assembly GCA_965204615.1). Taxonomy (GTDB): domain Bacteria; phylum Actinomycetota; class Acidimicrobiia; order Spongiisociales; family ZC4RG35; genus Bin76. The sequence continues at coordinate 1,580,621 of OZ242000.1, forward strand.
TCACCGCCGTCATCTCTACACCCTGGTGTTTTTATCCATTATGACGGAGCAGGTGGGCGTCGGCCACCGCGTAGGCGGTGAGGTTGACTATCTCGGCCACCGAGGCGTCACGCTGCAGCACCTGCACCGACCGGGCCAGCCCGGTCAGGACGGGTCCGATCACCTCCGCATCACCGAGGCGCTCCAGCAGTTTGTAGGCGCTGTTGGCGGCGGCGAGGTTCGGGAACACCAGGATGTTGGCGGGATAGTCCAGCGGACCGCCCGGGCGACGGTTGGACAACAGGGTGTCCACCACCGCGGTGTCGGCCTGCATCTCCCCGTCCACCGGTACGTCCGGCCAGCGGTCGCGGAACAATCCGACAGCCTCCCGCACCCGCTCGGGTTCGTCCCCGCCCGCCGAGCCGAAGTCGGAGTAGCTGATGAATGCCACCCTGGGAGACCTCCCGAAATGGTGCTGTGCCACCTCCACCGCCGAAGCGGCGATCTCGGCCAACTCCCAGGCGGACGGCAGGATGTTCACCGCACAGTCGGCAAAGAAATAGGCGGCGCGTCCGGCCACCACCACATACAGGGCGCTGGCGATCGAACGCCCGTCCCTCACCCGGATGATCTGCAGCGCCGGTCTGACGGTCTCGGGGAAGAAGGTGGTCAGGCCCCCCACCAAGACCTCCGCGTCGCCCGACTCCACCATCAGGGCCGCGAAGACGTTGGGATCGAAGACCATCCGGGCCGCATGGACCCGTGACACCCCCCGGTGACCCCGCAGTTCCAGAAGCCGTTCAGCGTACCGGTCGCGTTCGATCGGTTCACTGATGGGATCGATCACCTTGATCCCTTTGAGGGATATGCCCAACTCCTGTGACAGCTCGGTGACCACTCCCCGGTCAGCCAGCAACACCGGGTGTCCGATGCCTTCGTCCAGCACGCGTCGGGCGGCGCGGACCAGCCGGAGATCATCCCCGTAGGGGAACACCACCCTGGCCGGGAACTGGCGGGCACGGATGGTGACCGCCTGGATCAGGCCCTGCGACGGCCTGAGCCGGGCGCTCAATTGCTGTCGATACTTCTCGAAATCGCAGGGAAGCCGCGCCAGTCCTTCTTCGGTGGCGGCCATGGCCACCGCCGGAGCGACAGTGGTGAGCACCCGGGGATCGAACGGTTTGGGGATCAGGTAATCGGGGCCGAAGGAGAGTCCCTTCAACTGATAGGCCTCCAGCACCGATTCGGCGACGGGCTCGCGGGCCAGGCGGGCCAGCGCCCGGGCTGCGGCTACCTTCATTCCCTCGCTGACCCCCTTGGCGCGGGCGTCGAGGGCCCCCCGGAAGATGAAGGGGAAACCCAGGACATTGTTCACCTGATTCGGAAAGTCGCTCCTTCCGGTGCCCACGAACGCGTCGGGCCGGACCTGCTTGGCCAGCGCATAGGGTATCTCGGGATCGGGGTTGGCCAGGGCGAAAATGACCGGCTGCGTCCTCATTCTCTCCAGCATCCCCGGATGGACCAGGCCCGCCTGGGCGACTCCGATCAGGACGTCGGCGTCGACCAGCGCCTCGGCCAACGTTCTGGCGCCGGTGTGGCGGGCGAACGCCTTCTTGTAGGGGTTGAGGTCGGTGCGAGACGAGTCGAGAACCCCCCGGGAGTCCACCATCAATAACCGCTCGGGATCGAAGCCCAGACGGATCAGGAAGTGGCCGGTGGCCACTCCGGCGGCGCCGGCGCCCAGCACCACCACCTTCATGTCCTCGAGACGGCGGCCGCTGAGTTCCGCGGCGTTGATGAGTCCCGCTCCCGCGATGATGGCGGTGCCGTGCTGGTCATCGTGGAACACCGGGATGTCAAGCCGCTCCCGCAGGGCCTCCTCTATGTAGAAGCAGTCGGGTGCGCGGATGTCCTCCAGGTTGATCCCCCCCACCGTGGGCGCCAGCAGTTCGCAGAAGCGGATGAGATCCTCGGGATCCTCCGAGTCGATCTCCAGGTCGTAGACGTCGATGTCGGCGAACCTCTTGAAAAGCACCGCCTTCCCCTCCATGACCGGCTTTGCGGCCAGTCCCCCGATGTTCCCCAGCCCCAGCACGGCAGTCCCGTTGGTCACCACCGCCACCAGGTTGCCCCGGTTGGTGTACTGGAAGGCCTCGCCGGGACTCTCGTGGATCACCAGACAGGGTTCTGCCACCCCCGGCGTGTAGGCGAGACTCAGATCGGCCTGGGTCAGGGTGGACTTGGTCGCCCGTATCTCCACCTTGCCGGGCCGGGGGTGGGAGTGATAACGGAGAGCTTCGCTGAACTGGGCCATGAGAGGACTCCCGGACGGGAGATCTACAGATCCTGGTAGGCGGGCAGGGTCAGGAACTCCACGAATTCATCCTCCAGCGCCACCTGGGAGAAGATCTCCCAGGCGCGCTCGAAGCTTCCTGCCCGGTAGTGATCCTCTCCGACCTGGGCCCGGATCCGGGCCAACTCCTCTGTGGCTACCTCCCTCACCATGGATGTGGTTACGGGTGCCCCGGTGTCAAGCAGGGCGCCGTGACGGACCCACTGCCAGATCTGGGACCGGGAGATCTCGGCCGTGGCGGCGTCTTCCATCAGATTGTCTATGGCCGCCGCGCCGGTGCCGGCCAGCCAGGAAGCCATGTAGCGAATCCCGACCGAGACATTGGTCCTCACCCCGCCCTCGGTGATGGCGCCACCCTCGATTGCAGGGTTGATCAGATCCTGTGCAGTCACGGCAACATCATCCCGTTGTCGACCGATCTGATTGGGACGGTCTCCCAGGACACGATCGAACTCGGCCATTGCCACCGGTATCAGGTCGGGATGCGCCACCCAGGTGCCGTCGCACCCGGCCTCGGCTTCCCGCCGCTTGTCGGCCGCCACAGCAGCCAGTGCCCGTTCAGTCACCTCGGGGTCGCGACGATTGGGAATGAAGGCCGCCATCCCCCCCATGGCATGCGCACCCCGACGGTGGCAGGTGGCCACCCCCAACTCGGTGTAGGCGTGCATGAAGGGCGCCGTCATCGTGACCTGGGACCGGTCCGGCAGCACGTAACCGGAGTGGTTGCGGAATTTCTTGATGAAGCTGAATATGTAGTCCCACCGACCCGCATTCAGACCTGCCGAGTGGTTCCGGAGTTCATAGAGGATCTCCTCCATCTCGAAGGCTGCGGTGATCGTCTCGATGAGAACCGTGGCCTTGACGGTCCCGATCGGGACGCCCAGGCGCTCGGAGACGTAGCAGATGACGTCGTTCCACAACCTTGCCTCCAGGTGGGACTCCAGCTTGGGCAGGTAGAAGAACGGACCGGATCCGGCCTCCAGGGCCGCCCGGCCGCCGTGAAACATATAGAGGGCGAAGTCGAAGAAGGCGCCCGACATGGGCCGGCCGTCCACCAGGAAGTGCTTCTCCGGAAGGTGCAACCCTCGGGGTCGCACCAGGAGAGTGGCCGTCTCCTCCGCCAGCCGGTAGGACTTGCGGGGAGTGTCGAGGCTGAGGGTGCGGAGTTGCGCGCCCAACAGGTTGTATTGGCCCTCGACCAGGTTCTGCCAGGTGGGGGAGGTGGCGTCCTCGAAGTCGGCCATGAACATCCTGGCGCCCGAATTGAGCGCGTTTATCACCATCCGGGCGTCCACCGGACCGGTTATCTCCACTCTCCGATCGGTCAGGTCCGCAGGCACGGGATCCACCTTCCAGGCACCTTCCCGTATCGAGCGGGTTCCGGCCAGAAAGTCGGGAAGGACCCCACGGTCGAACTCGCCCTGGCGCTCGACACGCCTTTCCAACAGGTCGCGCCGACGGGAGTCGAACTCCCGGTGGAGGGCAGCAAGGAGGGCTGTCGCCTCGGCGGTGAGTATCTCGGCGGAGTGGGGAGTGGCGTTTCCGGTTATCTCGTAACTTGGCATGATCTGGCCCTAGGGTAGGAGAAGAGTCGGCTCACAAAGATTCGCGATCACCGCCTCTGTGAAGCGGCGGCTCAGAGCACCGTCTATCACGCGGTGATCGAAGGAGAGCGAGAGCGGCATCACCGGTCTCACCACCACCTTCCCCTCCTCGGCCACCGGGGCCTCGGAGATCCTCCCCACACCCAGGATGGCGGTGTTGCCGGGAGGGATGATGGGAGTGCCGAATCCTCCTCCCAGAGCGCCGATGTTGGTGAGAGTAAAAGTCTGCCCGGTGAGTTCGGTCACCCCGAGGGAACGGGACCTACCCCGATCCGCCAGACGTCTGGTTCCCTCGTCGATCTGAAGGACCGACATCTCTCCGACGTCACGCAGCACTCCCACCAGCAGGCCGTCGGGGGCGTTGATGGCGACCCCGATGTGGTATCCGGAGTGAAGCAGCAGGCAATCGTCCTCCAGGGTGGCGTTGAACTCGGGATGGCGACGCAGAGCAGGGATGACCGCCCCGATGACCAGGGCGTCGAAGGAGACATCCACGCCGTGGGACTCCGCCAGTGACTTCCTCGCCGCTACCAACCGGGTGACGTCCACCTGATCGAAGGTGGTCACATGGGGGATCTCCGACCAGGACCGTGTCATGTTGGCGGCGATGGTTCGCTGTAGCCGGGTGAGAGGGCGGCGCTCGGCCTCTCCGGCTGCGGGATGGCCTCCATCGGGCGTACCGGCTGCCGGTACGCCGGAGGAGCGGGCCGCGGCCAGCACGTCGGAACGGGTGATCCGACCGCCGGGACCGGAGCCCTGGACGGTACCGAGATCCACTCCCTTCTGACGGGCGAGACGGCGCACCACCGGCAACGCCTGCACACCCGCCCGCGCATCCCCGGAGGGACTCTTTCTCGGCCCGCCTTCCCGCGGGCGGGCGGAGTCGTCCCGGGAAGCAGCCGGACCGGAGGTGGAAGGGTGGGCCTCGTCGCGTGATCCGATCACCGCCAGGACGGCGCCCACGGCCATGGTCTCCCCCGGAGATGCGCCGTGGCGGAGCACGGTCCCCTCAACCGGAGAGGGAATCACCACCACTGCCTTGTCCGTCTCCACCTCCACCAGCGGGTCATCCCGGCCGACCTCCGCCCCCTCCTCCACAAGCCAACGCACCACTTCGGCCTCGGTCAGCCCGTCACCAATGTCGGGAAGGAGAAACTCGGTGGCCACGGCACCTCATTCTATCCGCCGGGACATCCCCGCCCACCAGCGGGGTGCGTTCACACCGGCCTAGACGTGGACCCCCCTCAAGAGCTTGGCCAACAGGGCCATCCGCACCAGCATGCCGTTCTCCATCTGCTGGAAGTAGACCGACCGCGGGTCGGCATCCAGCAGTTCGTGGTCGGCGGGGCCGCCCATCTCGTGCTTGCGGGGAAGGGGATGCATCAGAATGGCGTCGGGGCGGGCCCTGTCCATGACGGAAGGGGTCATGATGAACCCTTCTTTGACCTGTTCGTATTCGGCTTCGTCGGCGAACCGCTCCTCCTGCACCCTGGTCCAGTAGATCACATCCGATCCCCCCAGGACCTCGTCGAGATCGGAGGTCTCCTGCACCGCGATGTCCGCTTCCCGCAGACGTCGGACAATGGGCCGCGGCATCGTGAGGGAGGGGGGCGAAACGAAGTTCACCCTGGTCTCGGTGGCTCCGTAGGTGGCCAGCAGCTTCGCCAGGGAATGAACGGTACGACCGTGTTTGAGGTCCCCCACCATGGTGATCGCCAGCCCGTCGACGGTTCCCTTGGATTCCAGAACGGTGAACAGGTCCAAAAGAGCCTGAGTCGGGTGTTCACCCACTCCGTCCCCGGCGCTGATCACCACCGGCCGCCGGCCGATTTTCTCGGCCAGCAAGTCCAGGTAGTGGGCCGCCAGATAGGAGGCGCCCACCTGCGGATGGCGCAGGGAGATCACGTCCGCATAGCATCCCGCCGCCCTGACCGTGTCTGGGAGGTCCTCCCCCTTGTAGACCGAAGAAAACTGGATACCGTTGGAGGCGCCGATCACCTTGCCTCCCAATCGCAGCATGGCGGCCTGGAAAGACATGTCGGTGCGTGTGCTCGCCTCGAAGAAGAGCAGGGCGAGGACTTGCCCGGTGGCGATCTCCACCACCCCCCGGTCACCGGAGCGGATCCGCTTCTTCAAGGTGGCGGCCGCCTCGAACAGAATCTTGAGGTCGTCCCGGGCGAATTGCTCGACGGTGACGATGTGCTTTCCCCGGAATTCGCCGTTGATAGCGGGGGGAACGTATGTATCCGCATACTCTGCCGGATCGATCTCCACGAACCCGTTTTCGTTGTACACAGCCCCACCCGGATCGTCCCCGATCTCCCCGGAGGGGCCGGGGTGAGCCGTTTCCGGTTCCGCTGACTCCTCGAGTGGAGGATAGAAGTCGAGGGCGGGTTCGTCGTCTCGGACCCCGCCGAACAGCTGTCTCTGGGAACTGGCCGGCCCGGCGGTCACTGCTGTGGGCATCGCCCTCCCCCTTCGCGACACAAACCCATTAAAAAGAACCCGGAACCGCGGCTCGGTGGATGCTTGTGGCTGGCGGCTGGCTCCTCAAGTTAGCCCTCTAGGTTATCACCTCCGTGACCGGAAGGTAAAGGACCCGCGGCCCGGGCGGGAAGTGAAGAGAACGGATTCCACCATAGAGGCGGAGTCGCCTTATTCTCCGCGGGTGAGCGATCACCAACTCCGGCATGGGTCTGAGTCGGAGACTCCAGCATTGGTCTGGGCCGAAAGGAGTCAGAACCCGAGTGAAGACCACCGTCAAGGGATTCCAGTTCATCGTGTCCAGGGCGCCTTGGGCGGTGGTGTTGACCACGCTGGTTCTGTTCGGGGTATTCGGGGCCCTGTCCACCCAGGTGGAGCTGGGGCAGGGTAACGAAGGTCTCTCGCCTGACAACCCGGAGTTACTCGCCTCCGACCGGATCAGCGATCTGTTCGGTGGTGACGACACCGAGGAGAACATCATGCAGGTGATCGTCCGCCGGGAGGGCGGCGACGTCTTCACCAAGGAGGCTTACGACCTGGTGACGGCCATAGACTCCGTCCTGGCCGGCGAGGCCCTCTCTGACAACCTCTCCTTCCTGCCCGGAAGAGGCGCCTGGTTCGGCTACCTCGACCCGGCCATGAACCAGGCAGCCGACAGTGCCGTCGAGGTAGGCAGCGACCGGGACGTGAAGAACCTGTACCTCGAGGCAACCGGTGGGCCGGAGGCAAACCCGCAGTTCGCATCCCTGATCAGCCGGAGCGGCGACCCGTCGGCGGCCACGGCCCAGGCGGGCCTGATTCTGGTGTTCACCAAGGTGCCGGGAGGGATCGAGGAAGAGGCGCTCGACCAGGCCATAGACAACGACGCGGAGGTGGCGGACGCCCTGCGGGCCATACCCACCCCCGAGGGGCTGGAGGTCATTCCCTTCAGCTTCAACCTGCTGTTCGAGGACTCCGGGGATGCCGACAGCGAGATCGGCCGACTGTTCGGAATGGCAGCCCTGATCATCCTCCTCATTCTCTGTTTCGTCTACTGGCTCAAACCGGCCGGGAGAGGCGCCTTGGTGCAGTCGGGGCGCCGGACCCTCGCCGACACCTTCCTGACTCTGTTCACGATATTCGCCGCCATCACCTTCATGCAGGGCATAGGAGTCCTGCTGGAGAGAGCCGGAGTCATCGCCTCCTTCAACAACATCACACAGATAATTCCCATCCTCCTGATCGGATTGGGCGTCGACTACGGAATCCACCTGACGTCCCGCTATCGCGAGGAGGTCGGCCGCGGACAGGACGTGGACGGCGCCGCCCGCACCGCCATCGGCACAGTCGGGGTAGCCCTGGCGCTGGCCACGGTGACGACCGCCATCGGTTTTTTGACCAATCTTCTCAGCCCGGTGCCGGCCCTGGCCGACTTCGGAGTGCTGGCGGCAATCGGGATAGCGGTCTCCTTCGTCCTGACGCTCACCTTCTTTCCCGCCGCCAGGACACTCCTGGACAGGAGAACCGAGAGAGGAGGCCGGCTGTCATGGGGACTCTTGCGGGTCCTGATCCTGGCCAGGAGGGTGGACCGCCGGATGGAGGCCAGACGCTCCCTGCCCACCGCGGGAATGAAGGCCTCCTCGGATCGCCTGCTGCCCCGGATGATTGCCGGCACCTCGGTTCTGGCCGAGAAGGTCCCGGCCTACGTGGCCCTGGTAGCCCTGGTCCTGGGAGGGATGGGAGTGTGGGGATTGAACCAACTGGAGGTGCGGTTCTCCTTCACCGACTTCCTTCCCGGCGATGCTCCCGGAGTGCGGGCGCTGGAGATCCTCCAGGAAGAGTTCGGAGGCGGCCTGGGCGAGACGACCCGGGTCCTCATCGAGGGAGACGACCTCTCCTCTCCCGAGGTCCACAACGCCCTGGTCTCCGCCGGAACGGGACTGGCAGAGACCGAAAACGTCGTGGTCTTCGAGACGCCCTTCGGAAAGCGACCCTCGGTCACTTCTCCCATCTCGGTGCTCGGCGTGCTCAGCAGGGGTGGTCCCCAAGGTCCGCCAGACCAGGCTGTCGCCTCCGCGGCACAGGCCGCCGGTCTGGGCCCCGATCTCCGGGCTGGGTCCGACTCTGACGTGACGGCTGTTTGGGACGCCATGGTGGCTGCGGCGCCGGGCCAGGCCCGGAGAGTCCTCCACCGGAACGAGTCCGGCTACGATGCCCTGCTCTTCGAGATAGGCACCCAGGCCGGGGAGAACGGGGCTCTGCAACTCCGGGAGGACCTGTTGGAGGCTTTCTCCCAGGTATCCGACCTGGGAATGAGCGTGATCGCCACCTCGACGGAGATAATCACCAATCTGATCATCGTGGAGTTGGCGGGCTCACAGACCAGGTCGCTGCTCTTCACCCTGGTGGTCGCCACCCTGGTGTTGATGATCAGCTTCTGGTTCGAGAATCGGCGACCGTTCCTGGGGGTCATCACCATGATCCCGGTGGCGCTGGTGGTGTTCTGGACATATGGCCTGATGTTCGCCACCGGCATACCCATCGGACCGGTGACCGCCACCCTGTCGGCTCTTTCCATAGGAATAGGGGTGCCATACACCATCCACATCGCCCGCCGATTCGGGGAGGACCGGGTCCGCTTCGAACAGCTCGACGACGCACTGCGCTCGACATCTCGCCACACCGGGGGCGCGTTGGCCGGATCCGCTTTCACCACCATGGCCGGATTCGGGATCCTCATCACCTCGCGGCTCACGCCCTTCCAGCAGATGGGTCAGGTGACCGTCTACGCGGTGGGACTGTCTCTCGTGGCGGCGATTCTGGTGCTGCCTTCGCTCCTGGCGCTGTGGGAGAGGTGGCACCGCCGCCGGGCGAAGTTGGCATAGGTCCCAGGCTGTAGTTTGGGACGGCTGGGGAGAGGCTTAGGGAGGCAGGCTCCAATGGGTAAGGGCGCTGAAGGTGACACTGCTGCCAGCAGCCTTTTGGCGAGCAAGGCACCGTTGGTTGCGAAGCGGCGCCGAACCCCTACCCTTCTGTCACCCCCCTCGGTCGTACACCATCACACCGGTCGGCCAGATAATGAGGCTACGGTGGGTGATAGAAGCTGGCCCAAAGGGGAAGTGGTTGAGTGTCAACTTCATGTGTCGCAGGCCCTTGGTACCCTCCGTAGAGACCCTGAGGAAGGAGGCAGGATGGCAACCGGGAACTCAAGCTATCCCGATGCCGATGTGGTTCTTCTTAGCTCCACCCAATACCAGCGGGCCATGCAAGAGGTTCTAGAACAGTCCGGTTACACATTTGAACAACTCCAAGAACAGGCCGTTCATGATGAGTTCGAAACAGAACGAGCGCGGCTGACCTGGCTAATGGTGAAGGACTAGTCAAATCTCCAGCTCCGCAGTCGAGAGACTTGCAAAGCAGTTCGCTCAGGAGTTAAGCCAAGTCCTCAACGGTTCGGTGACAGACGGCATAAGACTTGCGTACATAGGGGATGTCGATGGAAGGGCCGGGCAGATCTATTACCGAAGAGACCAGATGGGCATCAACCAGCCAATTCCCATCGGAACTTCCGGAAAGGACCCCACCTGTTGGATAAGCATCCACATGAGGCTCTCCTTGGACTCCCAACAAGGCCACCTCCGAGTGGACTCTTCCACTTATGCACTGCTCTCTAACCTGGATCCTGGCGACCAGGTGCTACGTCTTGACTTTGAACGCGGCAAACAAGAGTATCCGGAAGCGCACATCCAGGTTAAGGGTTGTTCACCTGCGCTCAAGGAACTTGACCAGAGACAAGGAAAAGACCGCCAACTCGGTCGTCTTCACATCCCAGTAGGTGGTTTGCGATTCCGCCCATCGCTGGAAGACTTCCTTGAATTCCTCGTCGTGGAAGGATTCGTTGAGGACTTTCGACCGCAATGGAAGCAGATGCTCAACAACAGTCGGGAGGCATTTCACGAACTCCAACTCAGGGCGGCTGTCAACCGCAAACCTGAGCCTGCGAGAGAGCAACTCGAGTCGATGGGTTTCAAAGTCATTCCCCCTCCCACTAACTGACAGGTCAACAGGGTCCCTAATTGATCAATTGGCGGGCCAGTTCTCGATGTCGCGCTAGGTGCGATGGAATCTCCATACCAACCAAGCGCCCGCCCTCCACCACACCGCGACCCCCAACTATCAGCCGATCCACATTGTGAGGACCGGAGAGCACCAGGCCGGCCACCGGATCGCGGGCGCCGGCCAGGGATATGCCGTCGGTGCGGAAACAGGCGATGTCGGCGGCCTTGCCGACTTCCAGAGACCCGATGTCCTCTCTGCCCAGCACCTCCGCGCCTCCCCGGGTGGCCACTCTCAGGGCGGTCCGCGCCGTCAACATGGGCTCGTCCGAGCGTTCCATGGCGCGGGCCAGGCGGGCGACCAGCAACGCCTGCCGGACCTCGGCCAGCATGTGAGAGGAGTCGTTGGAGGCCGAGCCGTCCACTCCCAGGCCCACGGGCACACCGGTGTCGAGAAACCGGCTCAGGGGCGCCAAACCCGATGCGAGACGCATGTTCGACGTCGGGCAGTGGCCCACCCCGGTCCGGGTGGCGGCCATCTTGGCGATGTCCCCTTCGGAGACATGAACCGCGTGCGCAAACCAAACATCATCGCCCAGCCAGTCCACCTGTTCGGCGAAGTCCACCGGTCGGACTCCGAAAAGTTCCTGGCAGTACCGCTCTTCGTCAAGTGTTTCGGCCAGATGGGTGTGGAGTCTCACCCCCAGGGAGCGGGCCAGCGCGGCGGATTCGCGCATCAGGTCGGGGCTAACGGTGAACGGTGAGCAGGGGGCGATCACCACGCGGGTCATCGCACCCGGGGAAGGATCGTGATACCGGGACACCACCCGCTCGCAGTCGGCCAGGATTGCGTCTTCGCTCTCAACCCAGTCATCGGGAGGGAGGCCGCCCTGGGAGCGGCCCACGCTCATCGAGCCCCGGGAGATGTGGAACCGGATTCCCACCTCCCGGGCCGGGAGTGCCTGGTCGTCGAGCGTCGAGCCGTTGGGCCAGAAGTAATGGTGATCGAATGCGGTCGTGCATCCCGACAGGGCCAGTTCCGCCAGGGCGGTGACGGTGGAGACCCGGACATGCTCGGGCGTCACACGGGACCACACCGGGTACAGTTCCACCAGCCAATCGAACAGCTCCGAGTCCTGGGCCATGGCCCGGGTGAGGGTCTGGAAGAAGTGGTGATGAGTATTGACCATCCCGGGAATCACCACCGCTCCGCGACAGTCGACCACCTCGTCGGCGGTGTCGGGAAGCTCCGATGTGGGACCGACCTGCTCGATCCATCCACCCCTGGCGAACAAGCCGCCGCCGGGGATCTCGACGCCCTGATCGTCCATGGTCACCAATACGTCGGCGTTGCGGACCAGGAGTGTCTTCGATGAGTCCACCGGTCAGCGGACCTGCTTGACGCGACCGGTAGAGCCCCATGCCCGGTCGGCGGTGAGGACATCGAGGTCCGTCCGTTCAGCCAACGCCAGGCAGAGACGATCAGCCAGGGACAGTCCTTCTCCGGGACGCCAGCGTCCGGCCGCCCACTCGGCATCCTCTTCCAGGACCGGCTCGATCCGGACACCGTAACTGATCAGCAGAGCGCGGGAAAGAGCCCAATCCCGTTCGTTGGCCAGCACCTTCTGCGCAACCTCAGCCCAGTTCGCCGCACCGCAAATCGGGACGTCCAAGAGAGCCTCCTCGACGGCCTCCGCACCTGTCTCGTCTTGAAGGAACACCAGGATGGCCGAGGCATCGAGCACCACGCTCACCCAACATCCTCCTCTTGAGCGGCGCGACGCCGATCTGCCAGAAGTTCTGCCACCAGGTCCAGGCCGGCCAGTTCTTCCCGAACCCGAGAGCGCAGTTGGCGGCGGGTCATCAGCACCAAACCTCCTGGGGTCTCCAACAGGATCAGAGGAGTTCCCGGAGAAAGCCCCGAACGTTCCCGCGCCGCCGCCGGGATGACCATGCGACCCCTGTCTCCCATTGTTAGAGCATATGTCCCACTCATAGGCATAATGTACCATCACTACCCACACTATGGGAAGGGTCCGGCCGACTACGGGAGTGCCCGAATGCGGTGGAGAGTCCCGGCGCGGTGTCAGCCTTGAGAGAAATCCATGGCCGGGAGGCCGTCCAGGCTGAACTCGTTGTTCTCTCTCTGGTAGTCCCACATGGCCTCCGGCCCCTTCTTCTCAGCCCACGTGGGAAGAAAGTCCCGCTGGGAGACCGTCTCCATGAGCGGCACGCCACCACCACAGGAGGTGCCCACCTTGGTGATGGCCACCCTGATGATGGAGCGGGAACCGGGAATCTCGGGAAAGCCGGCCGACAGGTGCGAGTGCTCGGACATTCCCGGGTAGAAGGCCTTGCCTTCCCCCCAGATTCGCAGTATTCGCCGGGGTTGGTCGAACCCGCAGAACATGACCACGATTCTCCCGTTCTGCCGCAGGTGAGCGATGGTCTCAGCGCCACTCCCCACCAGATCCAGGTAGGCAACGGTTTGAGGATCGACGATCCGGAAGGTGTCCAGGCCCTTGGGGGAGAGATTTATGTGTCCCCCGTCGCCGGAGGGGGCGGTGGCCACGAAGAACATCGGCTGCGCCTCTATCCAGGAGGCCAGATGCCCGGGAATGCGGTCGTAGTAGGAGGCCATGGCGAGTGACTCCTCTAGGCGGTCAGAAGGAGGCCGTACTCGGTGTTCCGCAGGCCCACCTGACGATTGGCGGCCACGATCGTCCTGCGGAAATCCTCGGGAGTCAACTCCTGTCCGTGGGCGGCCCCCGCGGAACGGGTGATTATCTCTCCCATGAGGGTGCCCCCCAGGTCGTTGCAGCCCGCGTCCAGGAGCCGTCCGGCCCCGTCCAGCCCCAGCTTCACCCACGACGCCTGGATGTTGGGGACCATGCCGTCCAGTGCGATCCTCCCGATCGAATGGATGAGAACCACCTCGTCCCAGGTGGGACCGGGACGCGCCTTGCCGTTCAGCCAGATGGGCGCTCCCATGTGAACGAAGGGAAGGGGGACCAACTCGGTGAAACCTCCCGTGCGCGCCTGGATCCGGCGGATCACATCCAGGTGCCGCGCCCAGGAGCGGTGATGATCGATGTGCCCGAACATGATGGTGGCGGTGGCCTTGAGGCCCAGTTCGTGGGCGGTCAACATCACCTGCGCCCACTGGGAGGTCCGGATCTTGTCGGGACACAGATGCCGTCGGATGTCGTCGTCCAGAATCTCGGCGGCGGTCCCGGGAAGAGATCCGAGGCCGGCGTCCTTCAGACGAACCAGGAAGTCCCTCACCGGAACCCCCAGGGTCTCGGCTCCCTGCCACACCTCGAGAGGAGTGAACCCGTGAATGTGCATCTCCGGCAACTCGGCCTTGATGGCCTCGGTCACCTTCACGTAGAAGTCGCCCGTGAACTCGGGGTGGATTCCGCCCTGGAGGGTCACCTCCGTGGCTCCCCTGTCCCAGGCCTCCCGGGCCTTTTGCACGATGTCGGCGATCGACATGAGGTAGGGGTCCCCTCGAAGGTTGAGACTGCGCGGACCCTTGGAAAAGGCGCAGAACCCGCAACGGAAGTAGCACAGATTCGTGTAGTTGATGTTGCGGTTGACGACATAGGTGACCAGGTCTCCCACCGTTCGCCGGCGGAGTTGGTCGGCGGTCCACGCCACAGCCTCCACCTGATCCCCTCTTGCTCCGAACAGCGTCTCCGTCCCGGCGACTCCCGGAGCGTCTCCGGCCAGAGACCGCTCCAGGATGGGACCGAGGCTCCCCGCTCCCTCCAGTTCCGGAGGGCCTTGTCCGGCGACCCACAGAGAATCGGGCCACTGAGCAGAGAAACGTCGGGAAGGAACCGGCGCGTCCTCGGCGCGGCCGGGCGCCCAGGTGTAGCGAGGGCGGGCGGCGCCCGAGGCGTCCACCTGCTGGAGCCAGGCCCGGAAGGCGCTTCGGGAGAGAACCTGGCGCACGGCATCGATCTCCAGGCCGGCCGGAAGCGCGGTCCGCTCCACCAACGGGTGGGGATCCAGTCTCCGGCGCAATTCCCCGATTCGATCCGCGTCCCAATCTCGAAGCAACAGGTCGCCCGCCCCGTCGAGGACGGCAACCTCCGCCTGCTCCACGTCGTCCACGAAGACTGAGACCACCGCCGGGATGGCCGGCAGGGAGCAGAGGGCGGCAGCGGCTTTGACGGTGCTTCGGGTGGTGCGCAGGAAGGCGGCTTCGGTTCGGGCCAGGGCATCCAGCACAACCTCGGCCGAGGCCGTGTTCGTGACGGTGAGCAGCCAGCCGGGAGTGTTGGCCTTGGCGAGTCCCAGCGCCTGGTGGGGATCCACGATCCGGGCGGCTTCCGCCGGATCCGCCTCCACCGCGGAGATGAACAGACCCGCTTGGTGAGCCGCCCGAAAGTCGGTCACTCCCGGAGAGTCCATCTCCAGGGTGGTGGTTCCCTCTCGAAGCCGCGCCTCCGCCACCGCCGCGGTGGCCGACTCCGCAGGTCTGGTGCGCAGGAATGTGATGGTCCGGGGAGTGGTGATCATCATTCTGTCAGGCTACTTCTTTCCCATCCCGCTCACGAAACCACCGAGATGACCGGGCGGGCGACCGGGTCGGCCTGGGGCGCCCGTGCCAGGCCCCTCGAGTCCGCGGCGCCGATCACCTTGGGCAACAGGGTGGGATCGATCCACCGATCGGAGAGGTAGGAAGGGTAAACCGGCAGGCGGGGCGCCAACTCGAAACCAGCCGCCTCCGTACGCCGCCGGAGGGTTTCCAGGTGTGGCCACGGCGCCTCCGGATTCACCCAGTCGATGGTGAGGGGAGAGACCCCTCCCCAGTCGTTGATGCCGGCGTCCAGGTACATCTCGTAGCGTTCGGTCAGATTGGGAGGAACCTGAAGGTTCATCTCCGGGCCCATTATCCAGCGAGCCAGGGCCACCACCCGCATGAACCAGGCCGGGATCGGCTCGGCGTTGAGCCGCATGGGAGTGTTGTACTTGGCCCGAAAGTTCTGGATGATCACCTCCTGGATGTGGCCTCCCGCCCTCGCCAGGTCGCGAAGCGCCAGCAGGGAATCGACTATCTCTGCGGAGTTCTCCCCGATTCCGACCAGAATGCCCGTGGTGAAGGGCACCGACAGCCGGGCGGCGTCCTCGATCACTCCCACCCGGACCGAGGGAATCTTGTCCGGGCAGTTGTAGTGGGGCATTCCGGGCTCGGTGAGCCGGTCCGAGATGTTCTCCAACATCAGGCCCATCGAGGGGTTGGACGGGCGGAGAGCCTCCATCTGGTGGAGGGTCATCACCCCCGGATTGGCGTGAGGGAAGAGGGCGGTCTCCCGGTTGACCATCTCGGTCATCCGCCGGGTGTACTCCAGGGTGTCCTCGCATCCCTGCTCATCCAGAAAGCGCCGAGCCGCCGACCAGCGGTCCTCGGGCCGGTCGCCCAAGGTGAAAAGCGCCTCCGTGCAGTGGTACGCCTCTCCGGCCCTGGCCACCGCCAGCACCTGTTCGGGAGGCATGAACATCCCTCCTCCTCCCGGAGGCTGAGCAAACGTGCAGTAGGTGCAACTGTCGCGGCACAGGGTGGTCAGCGGGATGAAGACCTTGCGACTGTAGGTGACTGTTCGCCCCTTCCCCTCATCCCGCAGCCGGGCGGCTTCGTCGAACAGCGGCTGTGGGGGCCGCCCGCCTTCCAGGTAGGAGAGAGCCAGGTCCCGGTCGAAGGAGGGGTGAGCGGTCATCCCATCCCCGGGGTTGCCCCCAGCACACCCCCATCCACGGGAAGCGTCACCCCCGTTATCCAGGAGGCGCCCTCAGAACACAGAAAAGCCACGGCCCGGGCCACGTCCAGGGGTTCTCCGAGCCTCTGCATGGGATGAAGCCGTGCTGAGGCGACCGGGTCGGGTTCCCACAGCATGGCCGACAGCCGGGTCTTGATCACGGCGGGCGCCACCGCATTGACTCGCACCCGGGGAGCAAGCTCCATGGCCAGTTGGCTGGTCATGTAGATCAGGGCCGCCTTGGAGATGTTGTAGGCACCCAGATAGGGAGCGGGACGGACTCCTCCCACCGAGGCCACGTTCACCACGCAACCACCGTGGGACCCCATCCATTGCGCCCAGGCCTCCTGGGTCCAGACCAGGGGAGCGCGTTGGTTCACGGCCCAGGTCTTGTCGACCGCCTCCCGGGAGACCTCCATGAGATTGCCGGCGCCGGGATTGGTGCCGGCGTTGTTGACCAAAATGTCACAGCTCCCGAACCGCTCGATCGTCTCCCGGATCGCCCTGGCCGCGTGGCGGTCATCGTCGGCCCGGGCCACGGTCGGAAGAATCCTCCCGGGATCCCTCCCCTCCGCTGTCAGGTGGCCTACCGCTTCCTCCAGGTTCCCCGCTCGCCGGGACGTGATGGCCACCCCGACCGCCCCAAGATCCAACAACTCCGCGGCGATCGCCAGCCCAATACCCCTGCTCCCGCCCGTGACAACCGCTGTTTTTCCCTCGATGCCCGAACTCAAGCTCACAGTCCTCCGACGGTTGACGCCATCAAGGGCTACTTTCTCGACCCTCGAGCAATGATCTCCACCCTCTGACGACGTGCCGTCGCGGCGTTCGCATCAGGATTGATCTCCAACAACCGGAGCCGGTCCGCCTCGGCCTCCCGGGCCGCGGACAGGTCGGCCGCCGCCAGACGCGCTTCCACGCCCTCTTCAACCAGGCGGCGACCCTCGGAGACCAGGGCCTCCACCATCTCGGACTCGGGCACCACCGCCACCACTTCACCCCGGATGAACAGGTGTCCACGGCCCCGACCGGCGGCTATGCCGAGATCGGCCGAACGCGCTTCTCCCGGGCCGTTCACCACGCACCCCATCACCGCCACCTGGATGGGGAGGTTCTCTTTCTCCAGCGCCTCCTGCGCGACCTGGGCCACCTCGATCACGTCCACCTCCGCCCGTCCGCAGGAAGGACAGGCTATCAGGTCGAGGCTCTGGCGTTCACGCAGTCCCAGGTACTCCAGGAGACGCCGTCCCGACTCCGCCTCCACCACCGGGTCGGCGGTCAGGGAGAACCTGATGGTGTCCCCGATGCCTTCCATCAGGAGTGTGGAGATGCCCGCCACCGACTTGATCAAACCGCCCGGTGGGGGACCCGCCTCGGTCACCCCCAGGTGGAGCGGGTAGTCAACCGTGTCCGACAGGAGACGGTAGGACTCGATCATGGTCGGGACATGGGAATGCTTGACCGAGATCTTGATGTCCTCGAACCCGACCTCCTCCAGGTACTTGATCTCCAACAGAGCCGACTCCACCAACGCCTCGGGGGTGGCGTCTCCGTGGCGGGCGAGGATGTCCTTGTCGAGTGAGCCGGCGTTTACTCCCACGCGGATAGGGACCTGTCGATCGGCAGCCGCCCGCGCCACCTCCTTGATGTGGCTGGGACGGCGGATGTTGCCCGGGTTGAGCCGGAGACCGGCAACCCCGCTCTCCAGGGCGGCGAGGGCCAAGCGGTATTGGAAATGAATGTCCGCGATTATCGGGACCGGGCTGCGGGGAACGATCTCCGCCAGCCCCTGGGCGGCGGCGACGGTGTTGCAGGTGATCCTCACCAGGTCGGCCCCCGCTCCCGCCAGGGCATACACCTGGGCCAGGGTGCCGTCCACATCATGAGTCTTGGTGGTGGTCATCGACTGCACGGTGATCGGAGCGTCGCCTCCCACCTGCACCGACCCCACCTTGATGGGCCGTGTTTGCCGTCTGGGACGGACGAAGGAGCGGGCGTCTTTCACAGCCGGATGGGATCGATCACATCAAGCACCAGGGCCGCCACTCCCAGGAAGACCACGAGAACGGTCACCACTGCTGCGATGGAGATGAGCACCTTGGGCCGGGCGCGACGCTTCAGGATCTTCTCGTATAGGGCCACCGCCACATGCCCACCGTCTAAGGGGTATGCGGGAATGACATTGAACACACCCAGCACGACGTTCAAATATGCTAACAACCTCACCACGTCGGCCACCCCCCGCTCGCCGATCTGCGCCCCGATGTTCGCCAACCCGATCGGACTCACCGGACGGTTGTCCTCCGACACCTCCCCTCCCAGAATCCCTCCGGCCAACTCCGCCAGCGACGACGGGCTGACCAACTGCCCGATCGCCTGGAAGGTGAGACCCACCGCTTGGGTGATATCCCCCGAGGCGGTGACCATCGCACCTGCCAGTCCCACCGAGCGTGTCTCGAGGGCCGGGCCAACCCCCAAGAACCCCCTCTCCGTCCCTTCGGAGTCGAGCCGGGTAGCCAACATCGTCTCCACCGGCACGACCACGCCGTCCCTGCTCAGTTCGATGAGCACGGTCTGACCAGGTCGCTCGGCAAGGAGGCGCGCCGTTTCCTCCCAACCTCCGGTGGACACCCCGTCGACACTCAGAATCAGGTCGCCCGGTTCGATCCCGGCATCGGCGGCCGGAGTGGGGGATCCGTCGGCCAGCTCGTCCACCACCTGCATGATCTGATTGCTGAAGTCGGTGACGCCCACCACCAGGAACAGACCGACCAGGATCAAAAAGGCCATCAGGAAGTTCATAGCCACCCCGCTGAGGGCCACCGTCATCTTCTGCCAGAACTTCTTGTGGTAGTACGAGCGCTCCGGATCGGTCTCGTCGTCCTGGAAGGGCCCCATACCCGCGATCTTCACGAATCCCCCGAAGGGCAGGAGGCGGAACCCGTACTCGGTCTCCCCCTTCTTCACCGACCACAGCCTCGGACCGAAGCCGAAGAACATCTCGGTCGCCTTCATTCCGGTGGCGCGGGCTGCCAGGAAATGACCCAGCTCGTGTACGGTGACAAAGAACACGATCCCCAACACGACCGCAAGAGCGCCCGCCATCAATACACCTCCCTTTCGGTTGGCCCGAGCATACCAAACCGAGGAAGAGTCGGACCCCTAGATGTATTCAAACACCGAAAACAGGTAATAGGCGCCCGGCAACACCAGTAACAACCCGTCGATCCTGTCCAGTATCCCTCCGTGCCCGGGAAGCAGGGAACTCATGTCCTTGAGGCCGATCGACCGCTTTACGGCCGACTCGACGCCATCCCCCAAAGGCGCGAGAACCGAGACGACAGCCGCCAGGTAGAGGGCCTGGTAGAGGGTGAGGACCGAAAAGGTGGGCAGGGTGGAGAATATGGCGGCGATGCCGAAGGTGGCGACCACTCCCCCCAACAAGCCTTCCACGGTCTTCTTGGCCGACAGAGACGGGGAGAGCGGCCTGTTTCCCATGGACCGTCCCACCACGAACGCCGCCGTGTCGAACACCGAATTCAACAGCAACACCCACACCAGGAGAGCAACTCCGTCTTCGGCGCGGCCGATCACCACCCCGTAGGAGAGGAGGGAGATCCAGATCATCCCGAGCACGGTCAGGGTGGCGTTCTCCACCGCCATCCTCCGGGAGGCCGCCGCATAGAAGAGCAAAGTCAACGCCAAGGCCCCCACCAGCACTGCCCCGGTGGAACCCAATCCCGACACATGCGCTCCGACCCCCGCGCCCAAGACGCCGATCAGACCCAGCAGGGCCATGGGCCGGTAGCCAACGGAACGGACGGCCATGTAGAACTCGACCAGTCCCAGAGTCATGGCCGCCAGAATCAAACCGCTCAGCCACGCCTCGCCCAGGTAGAGGGCGATGACCACCACTCCCACCATCACCATGGCGCTGATGATCCGGGTGACCAGGTCCGACGAGTGGGCCTGCTCCGCCGCTTCCACCTCTTCGGTCGCCATCCCGGTCCGCCCGGTCACATCTTCGAATCCCAGCATTCCCGACTCGACACCCGGGATGGCCGCCGCCACCGCCTGCTGGCGGTGTTCCTCGGCTTCGGCCTTCATCACTTCCTCGGCCAGGGCCTGATGCTGGGTGGTACGGCTGTCGAAGACGTTCTCGCCCGTCAGGACCGGATCGGGCTCGTCGGACTCCGTCCGCCGCGCCGGCCGGATCGGAGTCAGTTCCTCGTCGGGTTCCCAGTCGGGAACCCAGGTGGTGTCAGGCGGCTCCATTTACCCGCTATACCTCCAGCAACTCGGCTTCTTTGCGCTTTAGCAACTCATCCACCTGTTTTATGGTCTGATCGGTCAGATCCTGAAGCTGCCTTTCGGCGCGATGAAGGTCGTCATCCGAGCATAATCCCTTGAGGGCCTCCAAGTCTGACTTTGCTCCGCGCCGCACGTTGCGGACCGACACCCTCCCATCTTCGGCCTGCCGTCGCACTATGCGTATCAACTCCATCCGGCGCTCCTCGGTCAGGGGCGGAAACGCCAGCCTGATCACCACCCCGTCATTGGCCGGGTTAATGCCGAGATTGGAGCTGTGCAACGCCTTCTCTATCTCTGCAATGGCGCTTCTGTCGTAGGGATGGATCACCAGAAGCCGTGGATCGGGAACCGTGAAGTTGGCAAGCTGCTGGAGGGGAAGGGAGGCGCCGTAGTAGTTGACCCGCAGGTTCTGCACGATCTGAGGATTGGCGCGCCCGGTTCGCACCACCGCGAATTGCCCGGTCACATACTCCACCGAAGTCTCCATCAGGAGATTGGCTTCCTCCAGAACCTCGTCGATCATGAGAACTCTCTAGCCCACCCTGGTGCCGAGGGGCTCGCCGATCAGGGCCCGGTACACATTTTCTGGCCTGGACATGTCGAATACAACGATAGGAAGGCCGTGCTCCCGGCACAGCGTGATGGCGGTCATGTCCATCACCTTGAGGTTCTGTGAGATGACATCCATGTAGGAGGCCGACTCCAAAAGCCGGGCGGATGAATCGAGGTGAGGATCGGCGCTGTAGACGCCATCCACCTTGCTCGCCTTCAGTACCACTTCTGCCCCGATCTCTATTGCCCGCAGGGCGGCGGTGGTGTCGGTCGTGAAGAAGGGGTTTCCGGTTCCGGCCACGAATACCACGACCCGCCCCTTCTCCAGGTGGCGCACCGCACGGTTACGGATGTACGGTTCGCTGACCTGCCGCATGGTTATGGCGCTCATGACCCGGGTGGTCATCCCGCACTTCTCCAGGGCGTCACGCAACGCCAACCCGTTCATCACCGTGGCGAGCATCCCCATGTAGTCCGCGGTGGCAGGATCGAGGCCTCGTGCAGCCAGGGCGGTCCCCCGGAAGAAGTTCCCCCCTCCCACCACCACCGAAATCTCGGCGCCGATCGCCCGGGCCCTGCTTATCTCCTCGGCAAGGACCCCAACTCTGGCAGGATCGATCCCGAATCCTCCCTCCTGCTCGCAGAAGGCCTCCCCCGACAGCTTGAGGAGTACTCGACGGGAGGAGATCATCAGGACTCCTGCTCGCCCACCGCCAGTCGCGCCACCCGGCGAATCTTGACGTTCTCGCCCACCTGCGCGGCCAGCGTCTTCACCATGTCTCCCACGGTTCCCTCGAATTTCTGGGAGTTGACGAACTCCTGTTCGGTGAGAACATTGTCGACGAAGAATTTCTCCATGCGGCCGTCCACTATTCGGGGAATGATCCGGTCAGGCTTGCCCTCTGTCCGGGCCGCGCGGGCGATGAGGTCCCGCTCATGGGAGAGGACTTCATCCGGGACCTCGTCCCTCTCGATCCAGCGGGGCGCCGACCACGAGACATGCATGGCGATGTCGTTGGCAATCTCGTTGAATTCCGGGCTCTTGGCGACGAAGTCGGTCTCACAGGCCAACTCGATCAGGACACCCATCACCGGATGGCCGGACTGTTGATGCAGATAACTCCCGACTGTTCCTTCGTTGGCGTCGCGGTCGGCCCGCTTGGCAGCCTGGGCAAGGCCCCGTTCCCGGAGAATGTCATGGGCGGTGTCCATGTCCCCGCCTGCCTCGACAAGAGCTTTCTTGGCATCCATCATCCCCACCCCGGACCGTCGGCGGAGACGCTGAACGTCCTTGGCTGTGAACTCGGCCACTGTCAACCCCTCCTTGATCGGGATCCGGTGGACGAACTCTCCGAGGAGGCCCGCTTCTTCTTCTTCGCCATCTCTTTTCCTTCCTGGCAGGCGCCGGCAACCAGGGAGCAGAGCAACTCGGCGGACCGGATGGCATCATCGTTGCCGGGTATCACGTAGGTTATAGGCTCGGGATTGCTATTCGAGTCAACCAGGGCGACGATGGGAATTCCCAGCCGGACCGCCTCCCGCACCGCGGTTTCCTCGGCGTTGACGTCAATCACGAACACGCCGGCAGGAAGTTCGTGAAGGTCTCTCACTCCCCCCAGGCTTCGCCGGAGTTTCTCAAGGTCTCTTCGGAGGCGAAGTCTCTCCTTCTTTGGCCGAGACTGCATCTCTCCGCTGTTCTCCTCCGATTCCAGTTCCTTCATGTAGGAAATTCGCTGTCGAATGGTTTGGAAATTGGTGAGCATGCCCCCCAGCCAGCGGAAGTTGACATATGGCATGCCGGCCGCCTCAGCGTGCTGGGCGATGCTGTTGCGGGCCTGTTTCTTGGTGCCGATGAAGAGGATCTTCCCACCCTCGGCCACTGACTGGCGGACAAAGCCGACTGCGTCGTCCAGGAGGCGAACCGTCTGCCGGAGGTCGATTATGTGGATGCCGTTGGACTGACCCCACAGATAGGGAGCCATCTTCGGATTCCACCGGCGAGTCTCATGGCCGAAGTGAAGACCGGCGTCGATCAGGTCTTTCATGGTGGTAGCCGTCATATACCACTCCTTTCTGGTTTTTCCTCAGCCCGCTGTCCGGTTTTCTCACCTTCGGCGCCCGCAAGAGGGACGCCCGCCCCACAGGAAAGGCCCTGAGACCTTCCCCGACCAGTGGACGAAACGAGCCTGTGACGTTGCCCATAGCATTTTAGGACACCGGTGACGGAGAAGGAAACCCCGACCGCCTATTCCCCGCCTGCCCGTCTACGAGAGACCTCGGCGACCCGGGATCAGGCCCTGGGATGGGTGCGGTGGTGGGTGGAACGCAGGTGCCGGTTGCTGACGTTGGTGTAGATCTGGGTGGTGCCCAGACTGGCGTGCCCCAGCAGTTCCTGCACGCTGCGCAGATCCGCCCCTCCTTCTATGAGGTGGGTGGCGAAGGAGTGACGCAATGCGTGGGGGAAACTACCCAACCGGGAACGGACCACACGCCTGATCTGGCGAGGATCCATCCGGGCTCCTCTCACGCCAACGAACAGCGCCTCCCCGGCCTGGGCGCCGGCCAGTTCGGGACGGCCGTCCTCCAGCCAGCGGCGGATCGCCCGTTGGGCGGGTACTCCGACCGGCGTGGCGCGGTCTTTCCCTCCCTTTCCCGATACGACGATCAGGTCCCTTCCCTCAACCTGCGGGACGGTGAGCGAAGCAAGTTCGGAGACCCTCAGCCCCGAGGCATAGGCCAGTTCCAGGATGGCGCGGTCTCTCAGGTCGACCGGCGCCGAGCCATCCACAGCCTCGATGGCATCCGACAGATGCCTCTCCGGGAGCGCCAACGGCAGGCGGGAGTTGGCCTTCGGAACGGGCAGAGCACCAGCCGGGTTTGAGGTGATGCCACCCCGTTCGTGCAGATGCCCGAAGAAGGAGCGAAGGGATGATCCTTTCCGGACCACCGAGGCGCGGGCGAACCCGCGAGTATTCAGGTAGGCGAAGAACCGTCGGAAGTCGTTCCGGTCTATCTCCCCCAGAGAACCCCGTCCCAACTTGGCGCACAGGGCAAGAAACTGGGTGATGTCTCCGCGATAGGCGCTCACCGTATGCCCGGAGAGTCGACGCTGGCGCGCCAAGAGGCCCAGGTAGGCCTCAACCTCCTCTTTGGCCCACTCGGGAAGGGCAGACACACCAGCCACTCGCCCAATCCTACGAAGCCACTCCGGCCAACGGCAGGGTTTTGAATTGGCGGGGAACCTGGCCCCGTGCGTCCTCTGGGTGAGAAGTACGCTCCCGGCGGTCACTCCCATGTTCAGGCCTTCAGCCGAATCGCGTCCGCCTCCCGGACGATGCGACCTTCAGACTCCAGTTCCCCGACGCTCACCAGCAGTCGGGTGAGGGGCCATCCCATTCGCTCGGCCAGGACTTCCAAGGTGGCGCCGGCCTCCCCGATGGCTTCTTCCAGTTCTCACTGCTCGTCGTCGGCCGCCGAGTCGCCCTGATGCTCCGGCAGTGGATGCAGGATGCCCTCCCGCTCCAGGATGTCCAGAAAATCAGCGGTCCCCAACACCGGCATGGCCCCGTCGCGGATCAGTTCGTTGCAGCCGCGGGAAGTCACCCGGTCGATGTCTCCGGGGACGGCCAGCACCTCCCGCCCTTGTTCCAAGCCCAGCCGGGCGCTGATCAGCGCTCCCCCGCCGACGGCGGCCTCCACCACCAGCACCACCCGGGACAGGCCGGTGATGATCCTGTTCCGCACCGGGAATCGCCACGGCTCGGGAACGGTCCCCGGCGGGTATTCGCTGACCACTGCCCCACCGGTCTCGAGGAGGGCCTCTCCCAGCCGCCGATGGGATGCCGGATACCACCGGTCGAGACCGCAGCCCAGAACCGCCACTCCCCGCCCGCCGACCTCCACAACTCCCTGGTGTACCGCCCCGTCGATCCCTCGCGCCAACCCGCTGACCACCACCGCGCCGCGCCGTCCCATAGCCGCGCCCACAGCCTTGGCAAGGTTGAGCCCGTAGCGGGTGGCCCTTCTCGATCCAACCACCGCCACGCCCGGCGATGTCGGGAGAACTCCCCTCACGAACAGAAGATCCGGAGGATCGGGAATGGCGGCCAGCCAGGGAGGGTAGGAATCCGTTCCCAGCAGAGTCACCGATATCCCCGAGGAGGCAAGTTCTGTAATCCGTCGCTCGGCCGGAATGCCCACCGCTTCCCGCGCCGCCGGCTTGGCCCTTATCCTGCCCGCCTCGATCCTCCGCACCACCCCCACCGGGTCGGACGCCTTCACCAGGGTGTGGATGCGCTCGGGGTGCATTCCCGAGTAGGCCAACCGCAGCCGGTGGGAGAAATACGGAATGGGTGGCGGCGTGGTACTCAAATCTCACTCCGGTAGGAAAGCGCCTCCAGCACGTGGACTCCCTCCACCTGCTCGGAGTCACCAAGGTCGGCGAGGGTCCTCGCCACCCGCCGGACCCGGTCGTAGCCGCGGCCGGTGAGATTGCCCCGGTCGAGGTTGTGCGCCAGCACTCTCCTGGCCTGGCCGCTCCATGAAAGAGAGTCGAGAGCCCCCGACGACAGGTCCCCGTTGAGCCCACCCCGCCGGATCTGGGCCTCCCGCGCCCTTTCAACTCTCTCCCGCACCGCCTCGCTCGGCTCCCCGGGCTTGCCGGTCAACTTCTCGGTCTCCATTCGTCCCAGGAACACCCGTACGTCGAAGCGGTCCAGCAAAGGGCCTGACAGGCGACGCCGATAGCGCGACGCCGAGGCGGGCGAACACCGGCACTGCCGGACAGTGTCGTTCGACCAGCCGCACGGGCAGGGATTGGTGGCGGCCACCACCAGCGTCCGGCAGGGAAAGGTCACCGACACGCCCTTGCGGGTGATGGTTACCGAGCCCTCTTCCAAGGGCTGGCGAAGAGCATCGATGAGGTGGGCCGGGAACTCCCCCAACTCGTCCAGAAACAACACTCCGTGGTGAGCCAGAGAGAGATCTCCCGGCGTCGGGATCCCGCTTCCCCCGCCCACGATCCCTGCCACCGAGGCCGTGTGGTGGGGAGCGCGGAACGGCCGGACCCGGACCTGACCGCGCCGGTTCGCCGCAGCCCAGATACAGGCGACCTCCATCTCCTCCTCCTCGGTGAAACGGGGAAGTATCCCGGGAAGCCGTTTGGCCAACATGGTCTTTCCCATTCCGGGAGGACCGGACATCAGCAGGTGGTGACGGCCGGCTGCGGCGACTTCCAGACCTCTCCTGGCAAACTCCTGGCCTCGCACGTCCGCCATGTCCATGAGGGAGGGTGCGGGAGCATCATGTGGCTGAGAGGGGGAGGGTACGGTCCTGCCCTCCAGCGCGCTCACCGCCTCGGCCAACCCGTCCACCGCGTACAGATCCACCTCCGGGACCAACGCCGCCTCAGACGCCACCTCACGGGGGGCTATGCAGGGGAGGCCCTCGCGGGCCGCAACCAGGGCGGCGGCCAGCACGCCGCGACAGGACCTGATCCCCCCGTCCAGGGCCAACTCCCCCACTGCCACCACTCCGGGGTGCCGGACCGAGACTCTCCCGTCGGCGATCAGCACCCCCAGGGCGATGGGAAGGTCAAATGCGGAGCCTGCCTTGGGGAGATCGGCCGGCCCCAGGTTCACCGTCACCTCGCTACGGGGCATCTCATAGCCCGATGAGGCCATGGCAGCCCTGACCCGGTAGCGGGCCTCCCTCACCGCCGCGTCGGGCAGTCCCACCAGGCCGAACTTGGAATTGGTCTTGCCCAGATGGACTTCCACGCTGACCGGACGGGGGGTCACCCCTACCATCGCCGCCGAATACACCCGGATGCTCATCCCTCCAGCATGCGTCGAATCCGTGCGTTCCCCCTCCCACTCTCTCGGGGTTCTACCGCGACAAAGCGGTTTGATTCACAGGACTCCCCGGACCCGCCACCACCGGATCAACAACCGCGAAACCGGGGCGTTCGCTTTTCGAGAAATGCGGCCACTCCCTCGCGGTGGTCTTCGGTGCCCAGGCATATCGATTGGGACTGTCCCTCCCAGGCCGTGGCTTCCTCAAGGGACAGCTCCCAGGACCGGTCCAGGCCCTGCTTGATAAACATCTGTGCCACGGGCGCCCCCGCCAGGAACCCTTCCGCCACCGCCTCTGCCCGCTCCTCCAGGAGTTCGGGATCCACCACGGCCCACACCAGCCTCCGCTCCAGAGCCTCGGCGGCCGAGACCATCCGCCCCGAAAGTGCGATCTCCTTGGCGAACTGGGCGCCTGCCAGCCGGGGAAGCAGCCAACTCAAACCCATGTCCAGGCTCAGCCCCCGGCGGGGGAATATAGCCGAGAAGCGGGCCCTGCGGGTGGCGATCACCACATCACATCCCAGAGCAAGACTCATTCCCGCCCCTACCGCAACCCCGTCCACAGCGGCCACCGTGGGCTTGGTGAGCCTGTGAAGCGCCAGGGCAGTTTCCCCCACCAGCTTCATGCGGCGCTGGGCATCCACAACTCCCCCGGATCGGGGACCGGCGGCGGGATCCAGGTCGGCGCCCGCGCAGAAGTCTCCGCCTCGTCCCGATATCACCAGTATCCGCTGGGAGGAACGCTCACACGCGGAGAACGCCTCCTGCAGATCTCTCCATCCCTCGGGAGGGATGGCGTTCTTGCGGAATGGGCGGTTCAGCCACAACCATCGCACCGGTCCACGGTCTTCGGTCTCGATCCACATATTTTCCATAGGGTAAGGCGTCGCGCTAGGTTGGGCCTTGAGATGGGATTCAATCCATTCCGCCCCCATCGAAAGACCACCGCCGACCTGGTCATGGTGGCGGCCGCGCTGGCGGTCATCATCGCCGTGGTGTTGTGGGCGATCCTGGCAGGTTGACCCATCAGCCGGCGCGGGGCAACCAGAGCAGGTCCACCCCGCTCCGGTGGAAACGAACCGTGATCAGATCGACGGGTTGCGCTCGGGCAGCCGGGGACGCCGCCAGTTTCCTGACCTGACGCGCTTTGGCGGCGTCGAAGGCATCCAACGGGTCGGGCGACCCGGAGTCGGACACCGCCCACCGGCTCCGGACCTCGACAACCGCTCTCTCCCCGTCGATCCCGGCCAGAATGTCGATCTCCCCTCGACCCGCTCTCAAATTGCGAGCCAGCACCAGATGACCTCGGCGCTCCAGAAAGCCGGCAGCCAGGTCTTCGGCGGCTTGGCCGGTGTTCCGGCGGGAGAGACGGTCGCCTCGGGGATCCATCCTTGATGTATGCGGCAGCGGTGTGACACCCCGCCTCATATGGTTTGCCTGTGACTTACTTCGGCGCGCGGTGGTCCGCACAGAAGAGTTCTAGATCCCGCCCATTCGGCCCAGAGGCCAGATGCGAAAGACGGCCTTGCCCACCACCAAGTCCTTGTGGACTGTCCCGAACACCCGGCTGTCCGAAGACTTGGACCGGTGATCACCCATCAGAAAGAGGTGGTCGTCCTCCACCTGGACCGTGAGGTCCTCCTCCCTGGTGGAAGACCCCAGATACGGCTCATCCAGGAGGTCCCCGTTCACCCTGACCTGGTTTCCCCGAATCTCGACTACATCCCCTCCCGTGGCGATCACCCGCTTGATCAGGTCGGCCTCCGTTATGTCGTACCAGCCAAACGCCTCCCGGACCTCGTGCCACACCACCTCCAGCACGTTGCGGTCCGGTTCAGGACGGCCCGGAGGAGAAAAGACCACCACATCTCCTTCGCCCGGCTCACCGAACAGATAGCTCACCTTGGAGACCATTACGCGGTCCCCCACTTGGAGGGTGGGGTGCATGGACCGTGAGGGAATCTCGAAGGGCTGGATGAGAAACGATTTGATCAACACCGCCAAGATGACCGCTCCCAACAACAGGAGCGCCATCTCCACCACCGCAGACCTGATGCGGCGACCAGAGCGAGCCGGGGCCAGCCTCACGCCGTTGCGGTCAGACGCTTCTTTTCCCTCGGGATCCGTGGCAGAAACACCCAGGATGCCTTCAGGCTGGCTCCCGGTCAGTCGCGTCTCTCTTTGATCCGGGCCGACCGACCCGAACGGCCCCGCAGATAAGTCAACTTCGCCCGGCGGACCAGTCCCTTGCGAAGAACTTCGATCCGGCTCACAATCGGGGCGTGAACCGGGAAGATGCGCTCCACCCCCACTCCGAAGCTGATCTTTCGAACGGTGAAAGTCTCCTGCAAGCCTCCTCCGCTCCGGCCGATTACCACTCCCTCAAACGCCTGGATGCGCTCCCGGCCGGCTTCCATCACCCGGACATGGACGCGAACGGTGTCGCCCGGCCTGAAGTCGGGCAGGTCATCCCTGAGAAAACCTTGTTCAAGCAACCGAATGTCGTTCATAGTCAAACCTGTGGTGTTGATGGAGGAATGGCGGAAAACCGCCTGGCCCCTAGCTTACCACCCCTGAACATCGCAATTTTCCTTCCGCCAAGTCAGGCCGCCGGTCCCGCGTCCGTTCCTTCCGCTGGGCGGTTCGCCATGCGGCAATTCGTTGATGATCACCAGAGAGCAGCACCTCGGGCACCGGCCACCCTCTGAACACCGATGGCCGGGTGTAGACCGGCTCTTCCAGGAGGCCTTCCCGGAAGGACTCGAAAATCACGGAGCAGGGATTCCCGACCGCGTCGGGCAGAAGACGGACGATCCCCTCGGTCACCAGGAGGGCCGCCACCTCCCCTCCCGCCAGCACGTAGTCGCCCACCGAGACCTCCTCGTCGATGAAATGCTCGGCAATCCGCTCGTCCACGCCCTCATAGCGACCGCACACCAGGGTCAGATGATCGAGGTCCGACCAGCGGTCCAGCATGGCCTGGTCAAGGCGTCTACCGGCCGGTGTGAACAGCACCCTGTGCGTGTCCTCGAGGGGATCCAGGGCCTTGGCCAGGGGCTCGGGCATCATCACCATGCCCGGGCCTCCCCCGAAGGGAGCGTCGTCCACCGCCCGGTGGGCACCCTGGGCGTAGTCTCGGAGATCGATCAGGTCCACTTCCACCAACCCGGCGTCGAGGGCCCGGCCCAGGATCCCCACAGCCAGGGCCTGGGGAAAGTAGTCCGGGAAGATGGTGACAATCGAAATCTTCACTGCCCAGAACATTAACCGGGCCCCCGATCTCACTAGTGTTGGTTGGGCTCTTCCTCGTGAGAGCGCGTCCGTAACGCAAGCCGCGGTGCCCTTTTGGGCGGGGGTGTGGTTTCATCAAGAGAGCAGTAAATCGGGGACCAACGGGAGACGCCTCTTTGCCAGAGACCCCGCCTGCGCCTTCGGAGACCGTCCCGGAACACACCGACCTCGATGCCGTCATGGCCCGGTCCGCTCACGAGAACTTCCCGGTGGCGCTGAGAGTGCTGCCCGATCATCTGCGCCGGCACCTGCAAGCCATTTACGGTTATGCGAGACTGACCGACAACCTGGGCGACGAGTACCCCGGAGACCGCGAGGCAGCCTTGGACTGGCTGGAGGAACAACTGGAGAGACTCTTCGCGGGCGACGCCTCCCATCCGGTCTTCCGCCGGCTACTCCCCACGGTCACGACCTTCGGCCTCTCCCGCGCTCCCTTCGACCAACTGCTGGCCGCCAACCGGATGGATCAGCACAAGAAGCGCTACGCCAATTGGGATGAGTTGATGGAATACTGCCGACTGTCCGCGAACCCCGTCGGGCATCTGGTCCTTGCCGTCTTCGAATCGGCCACCGAGGACCGCCTGGCTACCTCGGACGCGGTGTGCAGCGGCCTTCAGGTGCTGGAGCACCTCCAGGACATCGGAGAGGACGCCAGGTCAGGTCGTATCTACATGCCGGGCGACGACATGGAGCGTTTCGGATGCGCGCCAGAGGATCTGCTGGCGCCGGTGACAGGCAGGAGGCTGCGAGACCTGGTCGCTTACCAGGCCGGACGCACCCGTGAAATGCTTGAGGAAGGAAAGTCGCTGGTGGCGTCCCTGAGGGGATACTCCCGGCTCGCCGTCGCCGGTTTCGTGGCTGGGGGACTGGCGGGCCTGGATGCCATATCGGCGGCGCGCTTCGAAGTCCTGGGCGGCAACCGCCAGGCCGGCGCCCTGCGGCTGACGCGCCGCCTGGTCCCGCTGTACGTGGGATCCCTGGCTCGCCGGCGACGGCCTTCCACATGATCACCCCGGAGTCGGCCTACCGGCGGTGCGAGGAGATAACCTGGTCGGAGGCTCGCAATTTCGCCTACGGCATCCGGCTGCTCCCGACTCCCAAGCGCCATGCCATGGCGGCGCTGTATGCCATGTCCCGACGTATCGACGACGTTGGCGACGGTGACTGGTCGAAGGACCGTAAGCTGGCCGCCCTCGACGAACTCCACGCGGTGATCGGGACGCTGGAGGCGGGCGGGATTCCGGACCCGTCCGATCCGGTTGTCGTGGGTCTCGCCCACGCCGCCGACCGATATCCCATTCCCGTCGGGGCGCTGCACGAGATCGTGGAGGGATGCGAGCAGGACGTCAGGGGGGAGACCTACCTGACCATGGACGACACGGTCCGCTACTGCCGCCTGGTGGCCGGTTCGGTCGGCCGCCTCTCCCTGGGCGTTTTCGGAACCAGGGAGACCCGGCGCCATCGAAGGCAAGAGGAAGCCCCTGGTCTGGCCGATGACCTGGGGGTCGCCCTGCAACTCACCAACATTCTGCGCGATCTCCGCGAGGACCACCAGATGGGGCGCATCTACCTTCCCGAGCGGGAACGGGATCACTTCGGAGTCTTCCCCGGACAGTGGGCCCCAACCGAAAGCGTGGAGGCCTTGATCCGACACGTGGCGGAACAGGCGGTCTCATGGTTCGAACGGGGCCTGGTGCTGCTCGGTTACCTCGACCACCGAAGCCGGTCCTGCACGGCCGCGATGGCCGGTATATACCGGCGGGTCCTGGATCGCATTCTCGCCCAGCCCAGCCGTCCACTCACCGAACGCGTCAGCCTCCCCGCCTGGGAGAAGGCGCTCGTGGCGCTCCGCAGCGTGTCCGGTCTCCGCCCGTGAGCGACAACCCGACCCGGGTCGTGGTGGTAGGGGGTGGATTGGCCGGCTTGGCCGCCGGACTGGAGGCCGCTGATCGGGGAGCCACGGTGACCATCCTGGAGCGGCGTCCCCGTCTGGGCGGCGCCACCTGGTCGTTCCAGCGCCGGGGGATCTGGTTCGACAACGGCCAACACGTCTTCCTGCGGTGCTGCACCGCCTACCTCGAATTCCTGGAGCGGATCGGAGCAGCGGACCGCGTGTTCCTGCAATCCAGATTGGAGATTCCCGTGCTGCGCCCCGGTGGACCGACCGGCGCCATCCGGCGCACCGCCGGTCCCGCTCCCCTCCATCTGGCGCCGTCGCTCCTCACCTATCCCCACCTGGGGCTTCGCCAGCGGCTGGGAGTGCTCCGAACAGGGTGGGCCCTCCGCCGCCTGGACCCGGACGACCCGGCGCTGGACGAAGTCTCCTTCGGCGATTGGCTAGCCGACCACGGCCAGGACGCCGCCGCAGTAGACACCTTCTGGAACCTGGTGGTGCTGCCGACGGTCAACGTAACGGCGGCTGATGCATCTCTCAAACTCGCCGCCAAAGTATTCGTGACCGGATTGCTGACCGACGCCCCCGCGGCCGACGTCGGCTGGTCCAGGGTGCCCCTGGCGGCCCTCCACGGCGACGCTGCCCGGCGGGCTCTGGAAGCCGCCGGTGCAGAAGTCAGGACACGCGCCGGCGTTACCGGTGTACGGACCAACCCCGAAGGCGGTCTCACCGTGCAGGTCGACGGAGAGTCCGTGGGGGCGGACTCGGTGGTCGTGGCGGTGCCCCACGACGTGGTGGGTTCTCTTCTCCCGCCCCGCACCCTGCCCGCCCAGGACCGGCTGGAAGACCTGGGCGTGTCGCCCATCATTAACGTACACCTCGTGTACGACCGTCCGGTCACCGACCTGAAAATGTTCGCGGCCGTTCAGAGCGATGTTGAATTCGTGTTTGATCGCACGGAAGCGGCCGGGCTCGATGACGGCCGCCAGTGTTTGGCCCTCTCCCTGTCGGCGGCCGACTCCTACCTGGGCTGGAGTGCGGCGGATTTGATCTCTCACTTCAGCGCCGAACTGGCTCGCCTGCTCCCTGCTGCCGGCCTCGCCACCTTGAGCGAGTCCATCGTGACCCGGGAGACGACCGCCACCTTCAGGGGCGTGCCGGGTACGCACCGCCTCCGCGCCGGCGCCGAGTGCGCCATGCCCGGTGTGTATCTGGCGGGCGCCTGGTGCGATACGGGATGGCCCGCCACGATGGAGGGAGCGGTTCGCAGCGGAACCAGAGCCGGACGCCTCGCGGCGTCAGTCCCACCCGGGTCTGCGGCGTCACATCGTCCGGCGGCCAGGATGCAGGCATGAAGCGTCTCACCCCCGAGGTGCTGGAGTGGGCCCGCACCCTGGTCCAGCCTGCTCTGGAGTCCGCCACCGAACGCCTGTCACCTGAGTTGGGGGTCCCCACCCGCTATCACTTCGGCTGGGTTGACGCCCGCGGATTGCCGGTCCCCGAGAGTCGCCACGGCAAGGGCGTTCGCCCGACTCTGGCCCTCCTGTCGGCCAGGGCGGCGGGCGCCCCGGCCGAGGTTGCCATCCCGGGAGCGGTGGCGGTCGAGTTGATCCACAACTTTTCCCTGGTCCACGACGACATCATCGACGATGACGACGAACGGCGCCACCGGGCGACCGTATGGAAGGTCTTCGGCGTGGGGGACGCCATCATCACCGGCGACGCGATGATGGGGCTGGCCTTCGAACTGCTGCTCACCGAGTCCACGCCGGCCCGCACCGCCGCGGCCACCGACCTGATCCAGGCCACGATGGACATGATCACCGGCCAGTACATGGACATGTCCTTCAACCAGAGGGACTCCGTCGGGGTGGAGGAATGCTGGGAGATGGTGTCTCGCAAGACCGGCGCCCTGCTGGCCCACGCCAGCGCAGTGGGGGCGATCCTGGCTGAAGCGCCACCCCAAACCGTGGAGGCGCTGCGTCGGTTCGGCCAGGAACTGGGACTCGCCTTCCAGGCCATCGACGACCTGCTGGGAATCTGGGGTGAACCCGCAGTAACCGGAAAGCCCGCCGGAAACGATCTCCGGGAGCGCAAGAAGTCCATCCCTGTTGCGGTGGCACTCGATTCGGGCACCAGGGCCGGCGAGATGCTGGCCGATCTCTACGCTCGGCAGCACCTGGACGAGGACGACATCGCCGGGGCGGCAGTTCTCGTGGAGGAGGCGGGCGGGCGCGCCGCCACCGCCGAAGCGGCCCGGGACTGCATGCAACGCGCCGCCCTTGCTCTCTCCACCGCAGACCTCGAGACGCAGGCTGGCGAAGAATTGCTGGACCTGGCAAGCTTCGTGGTGAACCGGGAGTTTTGAGGAGTCCCTGTCGCCCATCGAGCGGGTGTCAGGCAACAACCACTGTCACCGCGTATGCCCGCAAACCGGCATCGGCAGTCAACAATTCAAGCCCTTCGATTTGGGCCTGGGCAATCAGCATCCGATCGAAGGGATCCCTGTGAAGCAACGGCAACTCTCCAACCCGGGCCGCGTGCTCCATGGTGATGGCCAGAGGCTTGAAACCGCATTCCAGGATTGCCTCTTCCAACCCGTCAGGCACCGAGAGCTTTCCGATCGAACTCCTGATGGCCA
Organism: Acidimicrobiia bacterium; assembly: GCA_965204615.1. Taxonomy (GTDB): domain Bacteria; phylum Actinomycetota; class Acidimicrobiia; order Spongiisociales; family ZC4RG35; genus Bin76. The sequence goes on from OZ242000.1 coordinate 1,615,381, forward strand.
TCTCCCACACGCTCGCCGCGCTGACTGCGACGTGGTTTCCCGGATTGGCGATCAGACGCCGGGCTTCGTGGCCGAGTCTCTGATCATCGGACAACCACCACAACACCACATGGGTGTCCAGCAGTAAGCGTCTCACGTCCCTCCCGCATCCTCGTCGCCTTCGAAGGCTTCGAGCACTTCAGAGGGAGTCTCATCGAAGTCGGGAGCGATCCAAACTCTTCCCCTCCACAGGCCCGGAACCCGGGAGGCAGGGTGGTATGGGGTGAGGCGGAGGTAGGGCTTTCCGTGGCGACAGATCACAACCTCCTCTCCCTCCCACACCAATCGACCCAACTTGGACAATTGCGATTTGGCTTCATGCATGTTTACCTGCACAACAGCTCCTTAGCTTGATAGATTAGCTTAGGCTATTATATAGCCTAAGCTTCCCCAATTCGAGATCCGATCATTCCCCGCCTGGTACCTTGAGCCGGATGAACGAGGCAACCGACGGCCCCGGGCCCGGGAAGGGAAGGTTCTGGGAAGTCTTTTGGGTTGCGCTCCGATTGGGTCTTACCTCATTCGGAGGGCCGGTGGCCCACTTCGGCTATTTCCATGAGGAGTACGTGGAGAGACGGAGGTGGGTGGATGAGGGGACCTTCGCAGACCTGCTCGCCCTCTCCCAGGCATTTCCCGGTGCGGCCAGCTCTCAGCTGGGGTTCGCGATCGGGATGGTGCGAGGAGGGCTCCGGGGAGGATTGGCGGCATGGCTGGGCTTCACTCTTCCCTCCGCCGCCATTCTCACCACCCTGGGTTTGGGGGCCTCTCAGATCGGCGAAAGTGCGCAGGGGTGGGTGCACGGTCTGGTGGTGGTGGCGGTGCCGGTGGTGGCCCTGGCAGTGTGGAAGCTGTGGGCCAACCTGGCGCCGGACCCCTTCCGCAGTTCGATGGCCATCGCGGCGGCGGTCGCCCTGATCGCCTTCCAGTCATCCGCCAGAACCGCCACCGTGTTGGTGATCGTCGTGGGGGGTCTATTGGGCTGGAGGTACTGCCGAGATCACCAGGCCGGCGCCGGCCAACGACGGCTGCCCGCTTTCAGCCGGAAGGCGGGAGTGATCGCCGCCGTCGTCTTTCTAGGCCTTCTGACCGCCCTCCCCATCGCCCGGCGGGTCACCGAAGCCGAGTGGGTGGAGGTCACCGACGCCTTCTACGGAGCCGGGGCGCTGGTCTTCGGAGGGGGGCCGGTGGTGCTGCCGCTGCTGGAACCGGAGGTGGTCGGCACCGGCTGGGTGGACGAGGAACTCTTCATCGCCGGCTATGGCGCCGCCCAGGCCATCCCCGGGCCGGTGTTCACGTTCTCCTCATACCTCGGAGCGGTCATGACTCCGGAGCCCAACGGGATACCCGGAGCGGCGTTGGCCTTGGTGGCGCTGTTCCTGCCGTCCCTTCTGATGGTGATGGCCACCCTGCCCTTCTTCTCGGCTCTGCGCACCCACACCGGGGTCCAGGCGGCGTTGAGAGGAGTCAACGCGGCGGTGATCGGGATCCTCCTGGTGGTTCTCTACGACCCTCTGTGGACCAACGCCATTCGCGAACCTGCGGATCTGGCGCTGGCCCTGGTCGCCTTCGGGCTTCTGGCATTCTGGAAGGTCCCGTCCTGGCTGGTCGTGGTCCTCACCGCCGCCGCAGGCGGCCTCCTTGCAGCCCTTTAACCCCTATATCACTCATCAAGGCGATAGGCCGTTGTGACATCACCCTGTTGACGTCAAGCTGACCTACCGAAGAGGGACAACTGATCCGCATCGGATACACCACTTGCGGAAGGACTCTCAACAACATGGTTTTCCGAGTCCAACACCGCTTCGAGTTCGTCTATGGATCCGATCGGTTGTGCACCGCGCTCCTGGAGAACCGCATTTCCCGGGCCCTCCCCTGAGCCTCTCCACACCGCAACTCGCCCGAACCCCCTTTCAAGGGCTTCAACCGCCCCGGACCAGGTTCCACCGCTGCCATCCTCGCTGGTTACAACCACTGTGACATTCGACAGGGCGTAGATCAGCTTGTTGCGTCCCATGGCATTCCAAACCCTGAACGGCGCCTTCGGTGCGTAGGGGGTGCACATCAGGACCTGCTCGTCGTAGATGGCCCTTCGCACATCTGGCTTCCTGAGCCTTCTCATCAGCGAGTCCGCAACCACCCCAATCACATTGCCGCCAGCTTGGAAAGCGGCATTCATAGCAAGCTGATCGACTCCACGCGCTCCCCCGGAAACGACCGACAACCCCAGGTCAACCGCCTTCGCGGAGATGTCCTTGGCCACTTCCGCCCCTTCCGGAGAGACATCACGGCTACCCACAATCCCCATCCCGGGTTGCCCGAACAACTCCAAGGGGCCGGCGGCGTGAATCAGCGCCGGCGCCCGGGAGCCCAGCCGATCCACCAAGGACGCCGGATAGTGGTCATCAAAAGAGGTGACCGTCCAGACACCGGCATGCTCCAGTTGTTCCAACTCGAAGGCCATTGCTCTGGCCCGGTCCAGCAGGACAACAGTCCTCTTTGCCCATTCCCTTGACAGACCCTGGTGCTCAACCAATTCATCTTCTCGCATATCCAGGAGAACCCCTGGATGTCTGACATGTTCAAGAAGCTTCCAGTACTCGCCTGCCGCGAGAGGTTTCACACCCGCACTATGCATCCGGCTTGTGAGAAGGATGGTGGCCAGAGAATCTCTATCTCTCATGGGACCGATCTCCCAGCCGTATCAGCCAAAGCGAAGGGGTAGACCATGTCAGCCCCGGCAGCACGAAGCTGTCCGCCGATTACGGTGAAGGTCCACTTGGAATCAACTATATCGTCAACCAGCAAAACGGGTCCGCTCGGAACCGGTTGCCGGACTTCGAAAGCGTCTCTTACGTTGTGATACTGCTGGTGGCTGTTTTGCATAGTCTTCTGCGGCGGCGTCTCCCGGACCTTCTCAATCACCCTCTCATACGGAAGGCCTAGCGATGCTGCCAATCGAGTAGCAAGACTCCGCACAAGCTCCGGATTCCGCAATGACGGCACGGATGCAACCCAGGCAGGTGATGGTCGAGGCCTCCACCGATTCTCAACCAGATCCGCCGCGGCCGCCACCAATGGGTCACCAAAGTACCCCTCCTCCTGCTTGCCCGACCGAACGAGGCTTCCCCAACCACCGTCTCCCCAAACGGCAAGTGCTCGTCCTGGTTCGAGACGTTGATCTTCGGGGATTCTTCTCCTATCCGGCCGTTGTGCGCGAGGCCCAATGACCAACTCGACTCTCCTAAGGAACTCGACAGCCCTTTGGACACTGGCAGGATCGAAATGAGTTGCAAGACTTTGACCTGTGCAGTTGTCGCAGATCCCGCAAGCAATAGGGATCGGATCGTCAAGATAGGATCCCAGCAACTGCATGCGACAGCCATCGGATCGCAGGTACACCAACATTTGCTCTTGTTCGGCCCTTCGCTGAGCTGTCACCATCTCAACGCGGCGCCAGTCGTATTGCCATCCTCGCAAAGTTCTCCGCCACGCCGATCCTTCGCGCTCCACGGCACCCTCAACCTCCAGATTCTTGAGAATGTTCTCAAGCTGTTTTTTTCTAACATTCACCGATTGGAACAATGTGTCCGGGGACACCGCCTCCGCCCTCTCTTGCAGGAACGCCACTATCTGTTCGGCCAGGTGAGCGGGAGGAAAGGCCCCTTGGATGAAGTAGTTCTGGATGTCTGCGTCTTCGCTGCCTCGCAGCAGGATCCCCCATGACTGGTCAAGAGCCCGTCCTGCCCGACCTACCTGCTGGTAATAGGCAATGGGTGAACCCGGCGATTGGTAGTGAATGACAAACGACACGTCCGGTTTATCGAATCCCATACCCAGAGCAGAAGTTGCGACCACCACCTTTAATTCGTTCGACATCAGGGCCTCTTCAGTCCTGACACGGTCATCGGAATTCAAATGACCCCAGTACGGAACAGCATTGATTCCAGAAGATCCCAACCATTCCGCTACTCGTTGCGCATCTCTAACCGTAAGGCAATAGATCACGCCAGTGCCCTCGAGCTTTGACAGAAGATCGGCAAGCCATGTCAGACGCTCGGCCTGCGATGGGATCTCCAGGACATGCAACCGAAGGCCGGTGCGTGTCAGCGATCCCCTAACAGTCTCGAGTTCTGAACCCAGTTGATCGGTGATGTCTTCTATCACGCGGTCATTCGCCGTGGCCGTGCAACAAAGTACCGGCACACCAGCGAGGAACTCCAGAACCGCAGAAATTCTCCGATAGTCAGGTCTGAAGTCGTGTCCCCAATCAGAGATGCAATGCGCTTCATCGACGACCAACAGACCACTGCGGCGGAGGATGATAGGAAGCAACTCCGCCCGGAAGTCTTGGTTGGCCAGCCGCTCAGGTGATATCAAGAGAATGTCAACCGCGTCATTACGTAGTTGTCCTTCGACCTCTCTCCAGTGCGCCCGGTTCGAACTGTTGATGGATGCTGCATGCACACCCATTCGCTCTGCAGCGTCTATTTGATTGCGCATCAGAGCGAGAAGCGGCGAAACCAAGAGAGTCGGGCCTGCGCCACGGTCGCGCAACATCCGGGTAGCGATGAAATACACTGCACTCTTTCCCCATCCGGTGCGCTGAACCAGGAGCAGGCGCCGACGCTCGACCACCAGTTCACGGATGGCGTCCAGTTGTCCCGGTCGAAAGCTCGCTTCGGTGTCTCCGGTGAGTCTGCGCAACAGCCTTAACGCCTCACCGGCAAATCTGTCAGTCATGGAATGCGATCCTTTCGCCTTTGCCCAGGCCTCGGTGTCGTTGTTTACAACGTAATCCCGTGGTGTGACAAGCATTCCGGGGAAGAGCCACCCGCGTTGCAAAGACCGGGAGCACGGATACCGAGACAGGGCCGGACCGAAGACCCCTGTGGGGCCGCGCCAACCCCCTACCAGAGGATCTGGTCGGAGGCCCTTTCCACTGCTTGGTCGAGGGGTCCGGTGTAGATGCCGGTGGAGAGGTACTTCCAACCCGCGTCGGGGAAGATGGTGACCACGGTCCCCGAGCGCATCTCCCCGGCCACCCGGAGCGCCACCGCCAGTGCCGCGCCGCAGGAGGGTCCGGCGAACAGTCCCTCGGCGGTGAGAAGCAGGCGGGTGTGTTCGATGGTGGACCGAAGGCGCACCAGGACACGCCGGTCGATGCGATCCGCATCGAAAATCGGCGGGATGTAGCCGGCCTCCATGGAGCGGAGGCCGGTGATCAACTCTCCCACCGGAGGCTCCGCCGCCACCACCTGCACCTCGGGAAAGGACTCTCGCACGGCCGCTCCGGCGCCCATCAGGGTTCCGCCGGTTCCCAGTCCGGCCACCAGAGCGTCCACCCTGTCCAGGTCGGCCACGATTTCTCGGCCCGTGCCCACATAATGCGCATCGACATTGGCTGGATTGGCGTACTGGTGCAGCATCAGGTAGTCACCCGATGCGGCTATCTCCTCGGCCATGCGCACCGCACCGTTGGCTCCCTCCGACTGCGGGGAGAAGAGGATCCGGGTTCCGAACGTCTTCATGATCTCGACCCGCTCGGTGCTGGCGCCTTCGGCCATCACCACCGTGAGCGGGATGCCCCACAACATGGCCAGCCTGGCCATGGCGATTCCCGTGTTACCCGACGATGGCTCCAGGAGCCGAGTACCGGGCGCCAGTCGCCCCTCGGCCCGGGCCCTCTCCATCATGGCCACCGCCACACGGTCCTTCAGAGAACCGGTGGGTAGGAACCACTCCAGCTTGGCGTAGACGTCCACTCCGGGAGGAGACAGCGTCTCCAGTCGGACTAAGGGAGTGGGAGCAAGTTTCGTTGACGCCTGCGGGGGCATCAACCACCGGCGACCGACGGAAGTACGGTGATCTCCGACGGTTGCGTGATGGGGGTGTCCATACCGTTGAGATAGCGGATGTCCTCATCGTTGAGGAAGACATTGACGAACACCGGCACCGAGCCGTCCGGATTGAGAAGTTGGGACGCCAGCGCCGGATAACGCTTGCCCAGGTCGGAGAACGCTTCTCCCACGGTGTCGCCGCAGGCGGTCACCGAGGAGTCCCCTCCGGCGTGTACCCGAAGAATCGTGGGCAGGCGAATGGTGTGCATCATTGTGAGGTTCCTCCTAGGAGTGGGAGTCGAAGCTCAGGGTCTTCTCGGTTATCTGGCGGTCGCGGATCCGAAATCCTCGCACGGACAGGGCATCGATCCGCTCCATGCCCACCAGCACATAGAGCCAATCTGGTTCCACCGCCAACGCCACATCGGTGGATGAGGGATAGGCGGGTGAATGGGTGTGGGAATGGAATACTCCAACCAACTCCCAACCCTCCGACTCCGCATGGCGCATCGCCCCGAAGTGCTCGCTGGGATCAATCACGTAGTTGACCGGCGAATGGGCGATGTTGGTCAGGGGGTAGGCCTTGGTCAGGCGACCATTCGGGTATCCCGCCAGCAGCCCGCATGCCTCCTCGGGATAGCAGTCCCGGGCATGCTCGATCATCGTCCTGTGGACTGGTGCTGGAACGCGGATGGATGGGTGTTCGTCAAACATGAGAGATTTCCCCGGCAGGGGAGAAGCCGAGTCGGTCAGACGGTCCTGGCAACCGACCCGGCGGGCATACAGTACTGGTCGTATTCCACGATGGCGGGCGGCCGACTCTCGTCGGCACAGGCCACACACTCGGGGTTGCGACGTAGATTCAAGGTCCGGAAATCTTCGGTCAAGGCATCGTAGGTAAGAAGTTTTCCGACCAGCGGATCGCCTATCCCGAGCAACATCTTGATGGCTTCCATGGCCTCGATGGAGCCTATGATGCCCGGCAGCACGCCCAGCACACCCGCCTCTGCGCAGGAAGGGGCAAGCTCCGGGGGAGGAGGCTGGGGGAAGAGGCACCGGTAGCAGGGGCCCTGGTAGGGGTGGAAGACACTGGCCTGGCCCTCGAAACGGAAGATCGCGCCGTGCACCACCGGGATTCGCAGATGCAGAGAAGCGTCATTGACCAGGTAGCGGGTAGGGAAGTTGTCTCCCCCGTCCACCACCAGGTCGTACCCGGCCATCACCTCCAGCACATTGGCGGCTGAGAGCCGCTCCCCGTAGGGCTCCACCTTGACATCGGGATTGAGGGCGGTGAGGGTCTCGCGCGCCGACTCCACCTTGGAATGACCAAGGCGGTCCATGTTGTGAAGAATCTGTCGCTGGAGATTGGAGGCGTCCACCACGTCGAAGTCAACCACGCCCAGCGTTCCCACACCGGCAGCCGCCAGGTAGAGGGCGGCAGGGGAACCCAGTCCGCCCGCTCCCACCAGGATCACCCGTGAATTCAAGAGCTTCGCCTGCCCTTCCTCTCCCACTTCGGGCAACATCGTGTGCCGGCTGTAACGCACCTTCTGATCGGAGGAGAGCGTCACCGGCTCCGACCAGGGACGGCCCTCCGCCTTCCACTGGCCGAACCCTCCGGCCATGGACACCGCATTCGTATAACCCAACTCCTCCAGCGATTGGACGGCTAGCGCGGACCTGGCTCCTCCCGCGCAGTAGACCACCATCTCAGTGTCGGGATCGGGAACCTGCATGGAGATGGACGACTCCAAAAGCCCCCTCGGAATGAGATGGGCGCCGGGAATGGCCCCCTGCTCGAATTCCTCGTGTTCCCGAACATCCAGCCAGAGCAGGTTCTCGTCTCCCAGTCGGTGCTCGACCTGGGCAGGCGTCACTTCCCGTATCTGGGCCTTGGCTCGTCGGAGCAAATCCTGAAAGGTAACCATCGTCGACTTCGCATCACTTCTTGATCGGGCTCGGATCTCTTCTCTCCGTCCCCACTCTATCAAACCCCACCCGGACCGGAAATGTTCCCGCGGGCCGCGGAGACGGTGTTGGACATCAGCATCGCCCTGGTCATCAGGCCCACGCCGCCGGGCACCGGGGTAATGGCGGAAGCCACGTTGCTGACCTCGGCGAAGTCTACATCCCCAACCAGTCCCTCGGCGGTGCGGTTGATGCCCACGTCGATCACCACCGCGCCCGGCTTCACCCAGGATGCCTTCACCATCTTGGCTCTCCCCACGGCCGCCACCAGTATGTCGGCCTCCCGGCAGAGCGACTCGAGAGCGACGGTGCGGGAGTGGGCGATGGTGACCGTGGCGTCGGCGCCCTTGGTAGCCAGAAGCAGTGCCAGGGGCTTGCCCACCAGAAAGCTCCGGCCCACCACGACCGCCCTCTTCCCGGCGACGGGAAGGTCATAGTGGGAGAGAATGCGCATGACTCCGGCGGGGGTGCAGGGTCGCGGTCCGGGAAGTTCGGCCACCAGACGGCCCAGGTTCTCGTTGTGAAGCCCGTCCACATCCTTGCGGGGGTCGATGCAACCTACCACCCGTCCCTCGTCCAACCCCGCGGGGAGGGGTAGCTGCACCAGGATTCCATCCACGCCGGGATCGGAGCTCAGGCCTCTCACCAGGTCTTCCAGCTCTTCCTGGGAGGGTGTTTCCTCCAGTTGGTGATGAATGGACCTGATCCCGACCTTGGCTGCGTCGCGGCGCTTGGCGCGGACATACGTGTGAGAAGCGGGATCATCGCCCACCAGCACCGTCGCCAGGCCTGGCACGTAGCCTGACCGGGCCATTTCGGCCACTCCGCCGGCTACCTCCTTCATCACCGCCGATGCCGCGGCCGCCCCCTTCAGAAGCATGGCGGCCATCAGTGGCGGAAGTGCCGGCGGCCGGTGAAGAGCAGCGCCATCCGATGCTGGTCGGCGGCAGCGATCACTTCCGCGTCGCGCATCGACCCTCCGGGAGAAACAACTGCAGTCACACCCATGGATGCTAGGGTATCCAACCCGTCCCTGAACGGAAAAAACCCGTCGGAGGCGGCCACCGCACCCCTGGCGCGGTCACCGGCGACCGATATCGCTCTCCGGGCAGCCCCCACCCGGCTCTGGTCGCCTGCGCCCACTCCCACCGCTCGGCCGTCCCTGCAAATCACCACCGCGTTCGACTTTGCATGCGCCGCCACCACCCAGGCCAGCCTGAGGTCGGAGAGCTGTCCGGCTTCGGGCGGTATCCGGGAAACCACCCGCCACTCGCCCGGGATCGGGACGGGGCGGTCGGAGGTCTGGACCAGGAAGTCGGCTCCCAGAGATCGGATCTCCCACTCGGCCCCCCCACCCATCGGAGCCTCCAGAACCCGCAGGTTGGGTCTTCGGGAGAAGATGGCGGCAGCCTCCGGGGTGACCCTCGGCGCCACCACCACCTCGACGAACACCCTTCTCAAACCCTCCCCCACAGAGGCATCGACAGGACGGTTGAAGGCAACCACCCCTCCGAAGGCCGATTGCGGATCACCCTCCCACGCCCGGGTGAAGGCTTCAGCCGGATTCCCCCCGAGGCCAACCCCGCAGGGATTGGCGTGTTTCACAATCACACAGCCGGCTCCTTCAAGGTCGGAGACCAAGCGGACGGCCGCCTCGGCGTCTGCGTAGTTGTTGTAGGACATGGGCTTTCCCTGGACGGTCCGGACCGCGGAGCCCCAGAAACCGTCCCGGTCGGGGGCGTACAGCGCTCCCTGTTGATGCGGGTTCTCTCCGTACCGGGTTGTCTGCCTCCGGCGCAGGGTGATGACCAGGGGATCGGGCAGGACCTCGGTGGCGGAGAACCAGCGGGAGATGGCGGCATCGTAGCGGGCGGTGTGAGCGAAGGCCTCGGCTGCCAGGCGTCGACGACACTCCCGGTCCAAGCCGCCGGATTGCAGCGCTCCGATGACCCCGGCGTACTGATGAGGCGAGGAGACCGCAGCAACGTGCTCATGGTTCTTGGCAGCGGCCCGAAGGAGGGCCACCCCGCCGATGTCGATCTGTTCGATCCCCGGCTCGTTCGCGAACTCATAGAGGTTGCAGGCCACCAACTGGAAGGGCCTGATGCCGAGCCGCTGAAGGTCTTCCTGATGGATGGGATTGTCGGGATCGGCAAGAATGCCTCCATGGATCTGTGGGTGAAGCGTCTTGACCCGCCCGCCGAGCATCTCGGGAAGGCCGGTCACATCTTCCGCGTCGGTCACCTCCACTCCCGCCTCCCGGATAGCGCGGGCGGTGCCCCCGGACGAGACAATCTCCGCGCCCAAACCCGCCAGTTGGCGGGCAAACTCGACGATGCCGGTCTTGTCCGTGACCGACAGAATGGCCCTCTCCACCTCGAAGACACTCACCTCCGGTGGGACCCGGTTCGCAGACCCGCAGGGATCGGGATCACCAAGCTGGTTAAAGATACGATGTGTCGCGAAGGTTCACAGGCCGGAACGGTGAACCGCCCAGGGAATAATTGATATGGTGTAACGCTAGCCGGCGTCATAGGAAGGTCGAATCACACCTGACGGAGAGAAAGGGGCAGACAATCCGTCGGGTTGGGGGCTACCGTTCGACCCTCCGAGGCGCCGGCTTCGCCCCGTATCTCCAACAGAACCTCGTCGGTGTGCTGGCCCATCAAGGGGGCCGGCCGGGGACCCAGCCTTCCCGCTCCGAACTGAAGAGGATGACCTGCGGCGAGATACTCTCCGATGCCCGGCTGTCTCACGTTCTCAAAGAGCGGGTTCTCCAATGAACACCTGGGATCGTCGGTGACCAGTTGACGAAATGTTTGATAGGGTCCCCAACACAGCCGGCGGCGTCCCAGTGTCTCTCCCGCCTCGGCCAGGGTGCGGGCGGCGAACCAGGGCTCAAGGACCTTTGAAATCTCATCCCGCGCCTGGAAGCGATCACCCTCATTCCCCAGGTCGAGGCCCCTCCGCTGCTCAATCCGGTGCATCTCATCGGTAGATCCGGTGGCTTCCACCAGATCCCACCATTGTCGATCCGTTATCACCACCACCATCAGCCTCCTCCCGTCAGAGGTGGCGAAGTCCCGGCCGTAGGCGCCGAATACGTAGTTGTGGTGGGACCCACGATCGTGGTCGTTCATCATCACCTCCCCGATGTGCCCCAGGGTGGAGACGGTTGCGAGCGCCACGTCGGTCAGGGAGAGGCGCACGAGTTGCCCGTTGCCGGTGCGCAAACGGTGACGCTCGGCGGCCAGCACTCCCGATGCCACCATGTTGCCGGCGATCACATCCCAGGCCGGCAGGACGTGATTCACCGGTCCGGCGGAGGGAGGGCCGGTTATCTCCGGGTACCCCATGGCGGCGTTCACCGTGTAGTCCACGGCCACCGACCCGTCGGGATTCCCTTGCAGCGTCACCATGATCAGGTCAGGCCGTTTTTCGGACAGCCGTTCATAGGACAGCCAGGAGGGAGAGAGGTTGGTGATGAAAATGCCCGCGTCGGATCCAGGCGCTGTTATCAGGTCCACCATGGCCGACCTTCCGGACTTGCTTCGCATGTCGAGGGTGACGGAGCGCTTCCCCGCATTCAGGCCTGCCCAGTAGAGACTCCGGCCCTCGGGAGTCACCGGCCAGCGTCCATAGTCCAGGCCGCCGCCGGGAGGGTCCACCCGTATCACGTCGGCGCCCAGGGAGGAGAGGGTCAGCCCGGCCAGCGGCACCGCCACGAAGGCGGAGAGTTCCACTACCCGCATCCCTGCCAGAATGCCGCCATTCGGGGTTCCCACATCGTCCTTGGATCCCATGGCCGCCATCCTAGGAATGCATCTTTGATTTGACCTCGCAATTCATCGCCGAGGGCCTCCGTCACCAAGGAATGGAGCATGGGTGATCGCCGACCGGCCGCGCCGTCAGGGCCGGGGCGGGAAACTAGCCTTACCGGCATGGTAGAAATAATTGAAAAGGGCCGGTATCGGACCGATGATTTTTCCGGTGAGCTGGCCGACGCTCGGGGCGGCAACCGCCAACTCGGCACCCGTCTCTTGTTTCGGAATGACGAGGTGGGAGTCTGGGAGGTACGTCTCCAGCCCGGCGAGAGAGGCGGATTCCACCTCCACGACCGTCATTACTTCTGGACCGTGGTCAAGGGCGGGATCGGCAAGCAACGCACCGCGGACGGCGTATATCACATTCGTCGCTACGAGGAGGGTGACACCAGTTTCTTGCCCCACACCCCTTCCGATTCGGTGATCCACGACTTCGAAAACGCCGGGGACACCGAGATACGCTTCATCACGGTCGAACTCTACGAATAGCCCATGACGGCTGGGGTGGCCCGCCAGTTGGTCGAAGGGCTCCGAGCGGGAGGAGTGAAGCTTCTCTTCGGGGTGCCCGGAGGGGGTCCCAACCTGGAGGTGGTGGGCGCCGCCGAGGCGCTTGGAATCCCCTTCGTCCTCTTCCACACCGAATCCGCAGCGTGCATCGCCGCCTCCACCTTCGGGCTCTTGAGCGATTCTGTGGGCGCGGCGGTGGTCACCCGCGGTCCGGGAGTGGCATCCGCCGCCAACGGAATGGCCCAGGCCACCCTGGACAAACAACCCCTGGTGCTGGTGGGCGACACCGTTCCGGAGTCCAACCGTTCCTGGGTGGGACATCAGCAGTTCGATCAGCCCGCCATGATGAGACCTCTGACCAAGTGGAGCGGGACGGTAGGTCACTCGCGGACCGCCCAGGCGTCGCTGGCCGCGGTACGGTTGGCCGCGGCTCATCCCCAGGGAGCGGTCCACATCGACATGGACGCCTCCGCGGCCGGCGATCTTCCTCCCGATCCGCCTCCCATCCCCCGACGCGGGGCTCTCCCTGATGAGGTGCGGGACCTGGTCCGGAAGGCGAGGCGACCCCTGCTGATCGTGGGGACGGGTGCCCTTCCCTGGATCGAGGAGGTGCGACGGGCGGTGGCGGACTCGGGATGTCCGGTGCTCACCACCTATCACGCCAAGGGTCTGATAGACGAGACCACACCGGAGTTCGGCGGCCTCTTCACAAGCTCTCTCCTCGAGGAACCGCTGCTCCGACAGAGCGACCTGGTGCTGGCGGTGGGAGTGGACCCGGTGGAGCCCCTTCCCCGTCCCTTCGCGTACCGGATGCCGGTGATCGAGATCAATCCCTGGGCCCATCCCCGGCGCTTTTTCCCCGGCGAAGTGGAACTCAGAGGAGCGGTTGGCCCGATCCTGGAGTCCCTCTCTGCTGCACTGGTCGGCCACCGGTGGGCCAATGGCGCCGGACAGAGAGCCTGGCGGATGGCCCGAAGCGCCCTTTGGGAAGAAGGACCGGGCTTCACCCCCCACCAGGCGGTAGAGGCGGTAGCGGAGTGGAGCGCCGGACAGGGCGGCGCCACCGTGACCCTGGATGCCGGGGCCCACTTTCTCGTGGCGATGCCATTCCTGCCGGCGACCGAGCCTCGCCGGAATCTCATCTCCAACGGTCTCTCGACCATGGGATACGCTCTCCCCGCCGCCCTGGGCGCCGCCCTGGCACACCCCGGCACTCCGGCGGTGTGCCTGACCGGCGACGGCGGTTTGGGCATCCCTCTCGGGGAGTTGGAGACCCTGGCCCGGACCGGCGCCCAGGTGGTGGTTGTTGTGTTCAACGACGCGGCCCTGACGCTGATCGAGTTGAAGCAGTCCCCCGGCCAGGGAGGACAGGGGGCGGTCCGTTATCGCACCATCGACTTCGCGGCTGTGGCTCGCGCCTGCGGGATGGAGGGTGTGGTGGTCGAGGACCAAGCTCAGCTGGCGGCTGCCCTGGACGGACCCCGGCCCCGATTGGTCGACGCCCGCATCGATCCGACGGCCTACCGGGCCGTGATCGACACCGCCCGCGGCTAGGGTAATCTGACCCTATCCCACAGAGAGGAGCAGAAGATGTCTATAACAGTGGCCCAGTTCCTAGATGTTGCCGACGGCCTCCAGGCCAACCAGTTCTCAATAGGCGACCGCGTCCAGATCGGCGGGCTGAACGATGTCGACCCCGACCACAAACAACTTATGGACGGGCAGGTGACCGCGGTGATGGCTGTCATGGGTGGAGACGGAAGGCCCAACCTCTCTGCGATGTGGTTCGACTACGACGGCGACGCCGACCGGGTACTGGTGAACGTCGCCGCCCATCGGAAGAAGACCTCTTGGATCAGGGCGAATCCCCAGATCACAGTGATGCTGATGAACCCGGCCAATCCGTACCACTGGATGAGCATGAAGTGCACCGTGGAACGGGAGGTCTCCGAGGATGATCCCGAAGAGGGAGCGATGGTCACCGCCCAGTTGGACAAGATCTGGGACAAGTACACCGGAGCCGGGGGATCCTACGGTTTGCGGGATCCGTCCATGAACGAGCGCCGGGTGCTGTTCATCTGCAAGGTGGACAGGATCGCCACCTTCGGGAGATCTGCTTGACTTGACCGACAGCCGCTGGCCAAGGGTGGCGGTCATGGGAGGGTCGATCGGCGGTCTGACCGCCGGTTTGCTGTTGCGCGACCTGGGATGCCAGGTGGACATCTACGAGCGCTCCTCCGAAGCCCTCCAGGACCGGGGAGCGGGGATCATCCTGCTCCCCCACACCCATCGATATTTCGACGAGCACAGCCCGCTTCGCACAGACGGGGTCTCCATCGCTCCGTACTGGTGGACGTTCGTCGACCGAGACGGCCAGGTGTTGTCCAAGACGCCGCTGGGGTCCCTGATCAGTTCCTGGAACACCATCTACAGGGGGCTCCTGTCGGACTTCGGGGAGGATCGCTATCACCTGCGAAAGGAGGTGGTCGGGTTCGCTCAGACCGCCGATGAGGTTCGGGTTGAGTTCTCCGACGGAGAGGAGGCCCGCGCCGATCTGCTGGTCGCCGCCGACGGCATAAATTCTCTGGCGAGGTCGACTCTGAGTCCGACCGTCTCTCCTTCCTATGCCGGATACGTGGCGTGGAGGGGGACCATTCCCGAGTCGGAACTCAGCGGGGCAGCCTTCGATGAAATGGTCAACGCCATGGTCTATTGCCTGATGCCGTCCGGGCACTCCCTGGCCTACGCGATTCCCAGCCAGACCGGAAGCCTGGTGGTGGGCGAGCGGCTGATGAACCTGGTGTGGTACTACAACTGCCCCGTCGGCCCTCGGCTGGACGACCTGCTGACCGATCGGGAGGGCGTGACGCGGGCCGCCTCGGTCCCCCCCGGCTATGTTCGTCCCGACCTGTTGTCCCGGATCCGGCATGAGGCGAAGGAGACCATGGCACCGGTTGTCAGGGAAGTCGTGGACGGAGCGGAGGATCTGTTCATCCAGGTGATATTCGACGTCGCCTCGGAGCGGATGGCGGAAGGGAGGGTTTGTGTGATAGGTGATGCAGCGTTCTCGGTGCGGCCTCATGCCGCGGCCGGCACGGCGAAGGCCTGCGACGATGCGTTTGCTCTGCGAGACGCCCTGGCGGAGGCGGGTGGAGATGTCCAAGAGGCGCTCCGGCGATGGGAACCCGGGCGCTTGCAGGTAGGAAACAACCTGATCGCCCGGTCTCGCTGGATAGGAGAGGCCTACCAAAGCCGCTTCGACGCCGTTCCGGGAGATCCCAGACTCAGCTACGGCTTGTACGGCCCGGGTAACTAGACCCGACCCCACCGATTTAGGGCCATTCCATAATTGATGTGTGTTTTTTTTGCCAGGTTTGGTGTTGGTGGGGGGTGTGTTGTCACACCGGTGTGGCATGCTGTGTTCATGGTTGGGGAGGGCCCAAGAAACACGTCCAAATTCGCGACTTCTTTGGGTTTGTTTACAAGAGGGTCGTGCGAAGGGAGTTGGCTGCGTTCCCCTCTATG
Source organism: Acidimicrobiia bacterium (assembly GCA_965204615.1). Taxonomy (GTDB): domain Bacteria; phylum Actinomycetota; class Acidimicrobiia; order Spongiisociales; family ZC4RG35; genus Bin76. The sequence continues at coordinate 1,631,081 of OZ242000.1, forward strand.
CGGAGGCGCTCTCCGGTTCTCCTCCCCTGGGGGTGGGGATTAGCCAACGGAATAGGGTGGGTGCGACGGTGGTGGTGATTATTGCCAGGAGGATGATGCTTCCCTCCTGGGAACTGGAGATGAACCCCAGGTGTCTTCCGATCTCCGCCACCACGATGATCAGCGACAGGCGGGCGGACAGCAGGGCGGCCGCGGCGGCGATGGAGCGGAGGCGGTGCCCGCGTAACACCAGCACCAATGCCGAGGCGGTCTTGACGGCGAAGGCGGCGATCACCAACTTGCCGGTGAACACCAGGGCATCCACGTCGGTGACCGCGGCCAGGTCGAAGCGTATTCCGACGTCGATGAAGAAGATGGGGATCAGAAACCCGTAGGAAAACCCCGAAAGCTTGCGATCCAGCGCACCCCGGTCCCGAAACACCAAGGCGATGATCCCGCCGGCCAGGAAAGCTGCCAACACCGACTCTATGCCCAACAGGCTCGCCACACCCACGAACACGAACAACAACGCCAACGTGGCGCGGATGCCCATCTCCTCGGTGTCATCGGCGGCGAAGAGCGCTCCGAAGCGATCCGGATGCCACCAGGCTGCTCTTCTGATGCCCAGCAACACAGCAGCCACGATCACGAAGAACCCGGGTATTCCCAACAGACGCCATCCCGCCTCCCCTCCGGCCAGCACCGCAATGACCGTGACTCCCAGCAACGTCAGGAAGTCGGCCAGAAGGGCGCCCAACAGAATGTCCTGTCCGATCGGACGGGAGGCCACCCCCGCAGAGCGGAGGCTCGGCACCACCAGTCCCACGGAGGTGGTGGCCAGCACCATCACCATGAAGGGATCGGTGTCCAGAACCTGGCTGGCCAACCAGGAAGCAGACAGGGTGGCGGCGAAGCCCAGCAGGCCCACCACGATGGGTCCCGACCCCTGGCGCTGGAAGAACCCGATGTTTATCTCGAACCCGGTCAGCAACATGAGCATCAAAAAGCCCAGACGGGCCAGCGACTCCAGAAGAGAAGAGGATGAAGCGATCTGCAACACCGGACCCACCAGCACGCCGAACAGTATCTCCAGAACCACCGGAGGAAGACGGATGCGGCGCGCCACCAACGGAAGACCCAGCGCCGCCACGCCCACCAGGATCAGGGTGATGGCGTCGGATGCCTCCACCATCTTCAGCTACGGGAAGGAATCAGGATCACCGAGGAGTCCACTGTTGCGGCCATCAGGCCCACGATCCCCGGTCGCAGATAGGAGTAGGGGTGACCGCCGATGCCCATCACCACCAGCGAAGACGTGGAGAGTTGGTCGACCACCCGGACCGGGTTTCCCCGAAGGATGCGCCGACGGATGGTGACGCCGTGTACGGAGGCTTCCTCCCTGACCCTGCTGATCTGAGTCCGAATGTCGTGAAGAGTCTTCTCCCCGGGCAGGAACTGGGGAGGGAGCACCCCCACTGTCTGGAGCACCGTGCCGGAATGGGCAGCCATGTCGATGGCCTCCCTGGTCCCCTGCCACTCTTCATCTTCTTCTCCCGTCATCACCACCAACGGACCCGAGTAGGGGAAACGACCCGAGGCAATCAGCAGGGGAATCCTCTTCTGACGGCTCATCTCGATCAGCCCCACCACCTTCCGCCGACCGGGAGGACGGGGAAACACCACCACCCCCACCGACTCGGCGACCGCAGCTTCGAACGGCGCCTCGAACCCCGGAGCGGCAGCGGGCATGAAAGAGATGTCGATGGTCTCGTGACGCATCCGCCACCGGTCCATCCGGCGGCGCAACGCCTCGGCGTCTTCGGGCTCCATCCTCTCCAGGGGAGGGTGAAGGGCCAGAATCGAGTCGGCTGCGGTGAACTTCACAAAGTGGGCCGCCTCTGCCAGCACCCCGTCGTCGGTCGGCCGGGCCGTGAGAGACACCGCCACCGACAGTCCGTAGTCAAGAGGGAAGTTGGCATGACCGGCCGTGAAGGTCTCCACCATGTCCGCGTAGTCCTCGGTGGCGCCAACCACCGTCACCAGGTCCCCCTCCTCCAAAACCGTGTTGCCGTGCGGGATGATCAGACGTTGGTCTCTGAGCACGGTCGCCACCAACCATGAACGCAAACCCAGGGACCGGACTGATGCGCCGCGGAGAGGCGAGTCGTGGGAGATGCGGAATTCCATGGCCTCGGCCAGACCGTTGGCGAAAGCCGCCGACTGGGTCCGTCGCCCGTCCAGGTTGATCTCCACATGCCGGGCGGTCAGGTTGTCCGCCGACACCACCGTCACCCCCAGTTCTCGGTATGAGGGGAGGTGCTCGTAACGGCTGGCCACGGAGATGATCCTGGGTATCCCCAGTTCTTGCGCGTAGCGACACGCCTCAAGGTTGATGTCGTCATCCCGGCTGGCGGCTATCAGCGCCTCGGCTTCCTCCAATCCGGCCCGGCGCAGCACCAACCGGCTCGATCCGTCCCCCTGAACGGTCTCCACCTGGCGAATCTGCCGGGCCATCTCCAGGGAGTCCTCCGACGGGTCGATCAGAGTGATCTCCCATCTGTCACCCAACCGGCCGATGACGTTTCGAGAGACGTTCCCCGCCGACACCATCACCAACCTCACGGTGACGACTCCCCGTTCTGGACCGAGCCGGATACGGGTTGCATCCGATCAAGAGTACCCACCCGCCAAGACCCCCCTGCAAGGCCGGCGTCGGCTACCTGCCGAGCGCGGCGGCCATCGCAGCGCCCATCTCGGAAGGGGTGGCGGCTATCTCGATGCCGGCCCGCCGGAAGGCCTCTATCTTGCTCTGCGCGGTCCCCTGACCGCCTGAGATGATCGCCCCGGCGTGGCCCATGCGCTTTCCGGGGGGCGCGGTGAGTCCTGCTATGAATCCCGCCACCGGCTTGGTCATCCGGGAGCGAACGTAGTCAGCCGCCTCCTCTTCGGCCGGCCCGCCGATCTCCCCGATCATCAGCACCCCCTCGGTGGCCGGGTCGGCTTCGAACAGCTCCAGGGCGTCCACGAAACTGGTGCCGTTGACCGGATCTCCCCCGATTCCCAAAGCGGTGGTCTGGCCCAGTCCCAGGTTGGTGAGTTGGTAAACCGCCTCATAGGTCAGGGTGCCGGAGCGACTGATCACCCCCACCCTCCCCCGAGCGTGTATGTAGCCGGGCATTATCCCGATCTTGCACTCCCCCGGAGTGATCACTCCCGGGCAGTTGGGCCCGATCAGGCGTCCTGGGCGCGACTCGAGATAGCGCTTGGCCTCCACCATGTCGTTGACCGGGATGCCCTCGGTGATGCACACGATCAACTCCACCCCGGCCTCGGCAGCCTCCATTATGGAATCGGCCGCCGCGGGGGGTGGAACGAAAATCAGGCTGGCGTTGGCGCCGGTGGCGTCCACCGCCTCCGCCACACCAGAGAAGATCGGCAAGTCGACAGAGAAGGAGTCTTCCCGTCCCTGGACTCCCGAGTGATCGGTCTCGCCGGCGAACCGCTCGGTCTCCCCCGCCCGGCGGGGATGCACCCCACCCACCACCTCTGTCCCGTAGGCGATGATCTGGCGGGCATGGAACCGACCGGCCCTGCCCAGGCCCTGGATCAAAAGCCGGGTGTCCCGGCCACAGAGGATGCTCATCGGCACAACTCCACGATCCGGCGAGCGCCTTCCGCCATGTCCAGCGCCGAGATGACCCCCAGCCCCGATTCGGCGATGATCCTGCGCCCCAGTTCAACGTTGGTGCCTTCCAATCGCACCACCAGCGGCACCGAAAGTCCCACCTGCTCGGTGGCGGCCAGCACCCCCTTGGCTATCACGTCGCAATGGACGATCCCCCCGAAGATGTTGACGAATATCCCCCTCACGTTGGGATCGGCGGTGATGATTCGAAACCCGGTCGCCACCCGCTCCTCGTCGGTATCGCCTCCCACGTCCAGGAAGTTGGCCGGGCTTCCCCCGTAGTGCTCCACGGTGTCCATTGTGGCCATGGCCAGACCCGCACCATTCACCATACACCCGATCCGACCATCGAGTTTCACATAGTTGAGTCCGGCCTTCCGTGCCCGGGTCTCCGCAGGCTCCTCTTCGCTCTCGTCCCTCAACTCGGCGATCTCGGGATGCCGGTAGAGGGCGTTGTCCTCGAAGGACAACTTGGCGTCCAAGGCCACCGCCTGCCCGGAAGCGTCGATCACCAGCGGGTTGATCTCCAGGAGTTCGGTGTCGAGGTCCCCGGCGGCAGCGATCACATTCTGGACCAAATCGACAAAGGAGGAGGCCGCCGCTCCCGAGAGACCCAGACGCCGGGCCAGACGCCGTAACTGGAACGGACGGACCCCCACCGCCGGGTCGATGATCTCGGTGTGGAGCTTTTCGGGAGAGGAGGCAGCCACCTCTTCTATCTCCACTCCCCCTTCGGTGGAGGCCAGCAGAACCGGCCGGGCGATCCTCCGGTCCAACTGGATCGCCAGGTACAGTTCCTGGGCGATCTCCACCGCCGCCTCCAGCAGAACACGGTTCACCACCTTCCCCGAAGGCCCGGTCTGAACGGTCACCAGGGTGGAACCCAGCATCTTCTCCGCCAGTTCCGTCATCCGCTCCCCCATGAGGCTGGTCTGCCCGGAGGCGACCACGTTCACACCGGCCAGTCCGGCATCGGGATGCTCGCGAAAGCGACCCTTGCCCCGGCCCCCGGCGTGGATCTGCGCCTTGATTATCACCATGTGACCGCCGGTCCTCTCCATCAGGGATGCGGCCGCGGCCCCGGCCTGTTCGGGAGTGAAGGCCACCGTGCCGAGCGGAACGGTCACCCCGTAGGACGAGAGCAACTCCTTGGCCTGGTGCTCATGAATGTTCACAGCCCATCTATGGTACCCAGGCGGGGCGCCCCCCATCCCTGCCGAGATTGCCCGCTACACGGCGGCGGCGACCCAGTCCACGATCTCTTCCAGGGAAGCTCCCGGGGTGAAGATCCGGGCCACTCCCATGGACATCAGGCCCTCCACATCCTCCGCGGGTATCACCCCTCCGCCGAACACTGCTATGTGGCCCGCCCCGGAGCAGGCCAGGCCGTCCAGGATCGGGGGGAAGATGGCCATGTGCGCCCCCGACATCACCGACAGCCCGATGGCGTCCACGTCTTCCTGGATAGCCGCGGCCACCACCTGTTCGGGAGTCTGGTGAAGACCTGTGTAGATCACCTCATGACCACCGTCGCGCAGCGCCCGGGCCACCACCTTCGCGCCCCGGTCGTGTCCGTCCAGGCCCGCCTTCGCAACAAGCACCCGTTTTCTCACAGTCCCAAAGGGTAGAGCCACCGTTAACATGCGAACCATGTCAACACTCCCCCTCCAAGCCCTGGCCCTGGCCGGACAGAGCATCTGGGCCGATCAGATCTCCCGGTCCATGCTGGACAGCGGAGAACTCGCCCGCAGGGTCAGCCGGCAACACATAACCGGGGTCACCTCCAATCCCTCCATCTTCGCCGGGGCCATCACCAAGAGCACCGACTACGACGCCGCCATGGGACGCATGATTCGAGAGGGCTTGGATCCCGATGAGACCTACGCGGAACTCATCACCAGGGACATCGTGGACGCCTGTGACGTCCTCAGAGGCGTCCACAAGGAGAGTGGCGGTGCGGATGGCTTCGTTTCGGTGGAGGTGTCGCCCGAACTGGCGGCGGATACCCCCGCAACGGTGGCCGAGGCCCGGGAGTGGGTGAAGCGGGTGAGCCGTCCCAACCTGTTGGTCAAGGTCCCCGCCACGCTCGAGGGCATCCCGGCGATACGGCAGTTGATCGGAGAGGGGATCTCGGTGAATGTAACCCTGATCTTCTCATTGCAGAGATACCGGGAGGTGATGGAGGCGTACCTGGCAGGCCTGGAAGACTATGCCGCCATGGGAGGAAACCTGCGGGAGGTGGCGTCGGTGGCGTCGTTCTTCGTATCGAGGGTCGACACCGAGGTGGACCGCCGATTGGAGGAGGACGGAAGCGCCGATGCGCTGGCTCTCCGGGGAAAGGCGGCGATCGCCAACGCCCAGGCAGCCTACGGAGAGTTCCTGTCGGTGTTCTCCGGCGACCGTTGGGACCGGCTGGCCACCCTCGGCGGGCGCATCCAACAGCCGTTGTGGGCCTCGACCTCCACCAAGAATCCCGCCTACCCCGACACCCTGTATGTGGACGAACTGGTAGCCCCTCATACCGTGAACACCCTTCCCATCTCGACCATAGAAGCCTACGCGGACCATGGTTCGACCCGGCCAGCCATCTTCGGTCCCGAGGAGATCGGGTTGGCCAGGAGTCTTCTGTCCCGACTGGGCGACGCAGGGGTGGACTACCAGGACGTGGTGGAGACCCTGGAAGCCGAGGGCGTCCGGAAATTCGCCGAATCGTTCAGGGAACTGCAGAGCCACATCGAGGCCAAGTACGCCGAACTCGCCTGACGCGGGCGCCGCCCCGCATGTGGTTCATACCGGGCCATTGCCCGGTTTCTACTCGGAGGCCTCCACCGACAGGGTGTAGGAACCCTCACCGTAACCCCACACCTCTATGAAGTAATCCCCGCCGGCAGGCGCCCTCCACTCGATACGAGAGGCCAGGGAATCTCCATAGTCATCGTTCCACGCCAACTCGACTCCATCGGAGTCATAGACCGCCATCACCGAGTCGGAGAGGGAGCCCAATGTCACCTCTATCTCATACAACACACCCTCCACCGCACCGAACACGAAGTAGTCCACATCCCCGGGATAATCCAGAACCCCCTCAACCGACTCCCCCACCTCCGCCATGGCCGCGCCTTCAACCTGGTCCGCGTAGTCGTCCACAACATCCGAAACCGCCACCGTCAGCGTATAGGAGCCCTCACCGAAACCCGACACCTCAACGTAGAAATCACCGCTGACCGGCGCACTCCAAAACAGATGCGAGGCTAAGGAATCCTGCTGGTCATCGTTCCACGCCAACTCAAACCCTTCGGCGTCATAGACCTCCACAATCGAATCCGACAGAGTACCCAAACCCACTTCGATCTCATACAACTCACCCTCCACCGCACCGAACACGAACACGTCCACATCCTCCGCATAATTCAAGACACCCTCCACAGCCTCCCCCAACCCCACCCGAGCCGCGCCGTCCACCCCATCCGAATAGTCATCCACGATGTCGGACACCCCGACCGCCAGGGTGTACGAACCCTGGCCGTCACCCGACACCTCGACATAAAAGTCTCCGGTGGCCGGCGCCCTCCACACCAGACGCGAGGCAAAGGAATCCTGCTGATCTTCGTTCCACGCCAACTGAAACCCATCGGCGTCATAAACCCTGATACCCGAGTCGAACAGAGTACCCAAAATCACGTCGATCTCATACAACTCGCCCTCGACCGCACCGAAGACGAAATAGTCCACATCCTCGGCGTCCTCCAACACCCCCTCGACCGCCTCCCCCACATCCACCACGGTGGCGCCGTCCGACAGGTCCGAATGGTCGTCCACAATATCGGACGCCGCCGCAGTAAGGATGTAGGAACCTCCACCGTCTCCCGACACCCCTACGTAGAAATCCCCGCTGGCCGGTGCCTTCCAGTACAAATGAGACGCCAGGCCACCATCCGGCCGGTTGTCGTTCCACGCCCACTCGTACCTATCGGCGTCATAAACCGCCACGATCGAATCCGACAGAGTACCCAAACCCACCTCTATCTCATACAACTCGCCCTCCACCGCACCGAAGACGAAGTAGTCCACATCCGCGGCGTCCTCCAACACCCCCTCAACGGATCCCTCCACCTCCACCGGCGCCACCTCCTCCACTACAAGGGTGTAGGAACCTCCACCGTCTCCCGACACGCCCACGTAGAAGTCCCCGCTGGCCGGCGCCTTCCACAACAAACGGGACCCCGGGTAATCCACCCAGTCATCGTTCCACGCCAACTCATACCCATCGGTATCACATACAGCCACGAACGAGTCTGATAGAGAGCCCAACCCCACCTCTACCTCGTACAACTCACCGTCGACCGCCCCGAACACGAACACACCCGCATCCCCGTCCGATTCCAAGACACCCTCCACACTCTCCCCCAACCCCAGCCGAGCGGCGGCATCCACCCCATCCGAGGTGGTACCCAGCGGACAGGACCAACCGGAGGAGTAGACGTCCTCCCCCAGGAAGGCGTCCTCTCCATCCCCCATGTCGAAGCCCGGTGTGCATCTCAGGAAGCCCGCCATCAACTCCAACAACTGAGCCGCTCTCTCCATCTGGGCGGCTTGGCCAGGCTCCTCGACCTGCGAGGCGATGCCCAGCAGCAAGGTGGCTCCGTCCATCTCGGCAATGACCTCCCGCAGGCAGGCTTCCTGCTCTTCGCCCACGTCCATACCTTCCAGTTCCATTCCGTAAACCACGCCGGCCAGGAACACCGCCTCTACGAGCGGCGTAGAAAGGCACGGGTAAATCGATGCATCCCACAGCCTGGTTTCATCCTCGGTCAGGACCACCTGCTGTAACACCCACTCCAAATCCTCTCCGACTGCGTCCCCCATGCAAGCCTTCTCGGAGGCGGTCAGAGTGTCGTACAGATCTCTCCAAATCGTCTCGGACCCGATGTCGAGTACTTCGACTCCGTCAGAGGCCTCCGGGGCGGTAGTTGTCGTCGGGGCCGTGGTCGGCGGTGGGACCGTGGTGGTCGGGGGCGGCAGGGTGGTGGTTGTGGAGGGCGGAGCCGTCGTGGTCGGCGGCAGGGTTGTGGTGGTGGTCGGCGGGACCGCGGTGGTAGGAGGTGGCGAGGTCGTGTGTTGGATAGTCTCAGTCGCCGGATCCGCCTCCCCGCCGCATGCGGAGAACAGGACCACGGCCGCCAGGCACGCCAAACCGACCCTCTGGAGTCGGGGGACAGGTGAGAGAATCCTCATCATACGGAGCCGATCCAAGCGTTCGGTAGCCGTGTCTGAATCCTGTGATGGCAGGCTTCTCCACAACCTTAACCCACACCAGAGAAGGCCTGTGGTCAATAAGAGTGCGCTGTGCGGTTTCGGATCCCGGCCAACCTCGTCTTCATCCGAGACCGGCCGCTCCCGGTCCGAATCCGTCCATCTTCTCGACCGCCGAGAGCATGAGGTCCCGCTGAGACCCGAGACCCGGGAAGAAGATGGTGGCCGAGGCCCGGGCGCCCTGGCCGGAGATGGTCAGCACCCTGCCCACGCCGTGAGCCGAGTGGCGAACCCGGTCTCCCACCTCGAAGCCGGACTGGCTGACGATGCGCCGGAACGAGCGTCCCTGGACACCCGGGGAAGGCGAGCCTGCCCTCGAAGACCCCCGTCCCGCCCACCTGCCGGGCCCCGAGGAGTCGGGTCCCCCCATGTGCTTCACCAGACGCTCCGGTATCTCGCGCAGGAACCGGCTGGGAACCTGGGGCGACGGGTACCTTCCCATCATCCGGGTGTCGTCCCAACTCAGGTGCAGGCGGTCCATGGAGCGGGTGATGGCGACATAGAAGAGCCGGCGCTCCTCCTCCAGTTGGTCAGGCTCGGAGATGCTGCGATCATGGGGGAACAGGCCGTCCTGCATCCCCACCAGGAACACCACCGGGAACTCCAAGCCCTTGGCGCTGTGCACGGTCATCAGGGCCACCGCTCCCGCCCCCTCGTCCAGGTTGTCGGCGTCCGCGACCAGGGAAGCCCCCTCCAGGAACCGGCCCAGACGCTCCATCGGACTCAGTTCTTCCTCGAGGTCCGTCTCGAATTCAAACGCCACCCTCACCAACTCGGCGAGGTTGTCGGCGCGGTTCTCAGCCTCCAGCCCGCCTTCCGCAGTGGCCATCTCCGCCAGGCCCGTCTCGAAGACCGCGCTCTCGACGGCCCGCCCCACCCCCTCGGTGACCAGGTGCTCCCTGATCTTTGCGATCACATCCACAAACTCTTTGACGCCCCGCCGCGCCCTGGAGGAGATCCTCCCGACCTCGTCGGCGTCCGCCAGGGCCTCCCACAGGCTCACGCCCAACCCGGAGGCATGGTTCTCCAACAGCCCCAGGGAGGTGCGGCCGATGCCCCGGCGGGGGGTGTTGAGAACTCTCCGCAGCGCCACGCCGTCATCGGGATTGGAGACCACCTGCAGGTAGGCCACCACGTCCTTCACCTCCCGGCGTTGATAGAAGGCCACCGCCCCCACCACCTGATGGGGCAGGTCGGATCTGCGCAGAGCCTCTTCGAAGGCGCGCGACTGAGCGTTGGTCCGGTAGAAGACCGCCACATCCCCCGGGTTGAATCCCTCACCCATCAATTCCTTGACCCTGTTCACGACGAAGCCAGCCTCCCTGGCCAGCCCTGACCCCCGGAAGACGACGATGCGCTCGCCCTCCGACCGGTCACACCACAGGTCTTTGGGATCCGACCGCGGATTGAGGCTGATCACCTCGTTGGCCGCCTCCAGAATGGTCGACGTCGACCGGTAATTCCGGCTGAGGATCACCCGCCGAGCTTCGGGAAAGTCATCGTCGAAGCGTGAGAAGTTCCGGTAGTCGGCGCCCCGGAACGCGTATATGGACTGATCGCTGTCCCCCACCACGAACAGGCTTCGATGCTCGTATGCAAGCTCCCTCACCAGCAGGTACTGCGCGTAGTTGGTGTCCTGGTACTCGTCCACCAGCACGTGCCGGAAGTGGTGCCGGTACTTCTCCAACACCTCCGGCACCGCCCCCAGGAGTTCCACGGTCACCATCAGCAAGTCGTCGAAGTCCATGGCCGACATCTGCAGGAGGCGCTGCTGATAGAGCTTGTAGACCTCCGCCACGTCGAAGGCGTCCTCGGTCCGGTCCAGAAAGGTCTCGTAGTCGACCAGGTCGTTCTTGGCCTGGCTGATCCTGTTCAGGAGCCCCCGGGGAGAGAGACGGCTCGCGTCGAGGCCCAGGTCCGAAAGGCACTGCCTGATGAGGCGCACCGAATCCGACCGGTCGTAAATCGAGAAGCTGGATCGATAGCCGAACACGTGGGCCTCACGGCGGAGAATGCGGGCGCACGCCGAGTGGAATGTGGAGACCCACATCGCATTGACCGTGGAACCCAGCAACTCCCCCACCCGTTCTCTCATCTCTCGCGCGGCCTTGTTGGTGAAGGTGATCGCCAGGATTGAGTCCGGCGGAGCGCCGAACTCCTCGATCAGATAGGCGATGCGATGGGTGAGCATCCGGGTCTTGCCGGATCCCGCTCCCGCCACCACCAGCACGGGTCCGCCTGCGGCCGCCACCGCCTCCCTCTGGTCGGGATTCAGCTCCTCCAGCAGCGGATGCACCCCTATCATCCTCACTCCCACTCGATGGTGGCCGGAGGCTTGGAGGAAACGTCGTAGAGCACCCGATTGATCCCTTCCACCTCCCCGATGACCCGCTGGGAGATGGCGGCCAGGACCTCATAGGGAAGCCGGGCCCAGTCGGCGGTCATCGCCTCGGAACTCTCCACTGCCCGCACCACCAGGGGATAGGCGTAGGTCCGTTCGTCGCCCTGGACACCCACCGAGCGCACCGTGGGCAACACTCCGAACACCTGCCAGAGGTCGCGATACAGACCCGCCCGGCGGATTTCCTCGATCACTATCGCGTCGGCTCGGCGGAGGAGATCGAGCCGCTCGGTAGTCACATCCCCGATTATGCGGATGGCCAGACCCGGCCCCGGGAAGGGATGGCGCCAGACTATCTCATCCGGCAGGCCGAGCCTCTTACCCACCGCCCGGACCTCGTCCTTGAAAAGATCCCGCAGCGGCTCCACCAACTCCAGCTTCATGTGGGCGGGAAGCCCCCCCACGTTGTGATGGCTCTTGATGGTCGCCGCGTCCCCTCCTCCCGATTCGATCACATCGGGATAGAGGGTTCCCTGCACAAGGAAGCGACACTCGGACAGCTCCTCGGAGACTTCTTCGAACACCTTGATGAAGGTCTCCCCGATCAGCTTGCGCTTGGCCTCGGGCTCTGTCACCCCCGAAAGGGCGTCCAAGAACCTCGCCTCCGCCTTGACATGAATCAGACGGGTCGAAAAGTGGGCGCCGAACACATCCACCACCTGCTCGCCCTCCCCGGCTCGGAGCAGTCCGTGGTCGACGAACACGCAGGTGAGACGGTCCCCGATCGCCCGGTGCACCAAAGCCGCGGCCACCGCCGAGTCCACCCCGCCCGAGAGTCCGCACACCGCCTGCGCATCGCCCACCTGGCGGCTTATCGCCTCCACTTCTCTTTCGATGATGAAGTCGGCGGTCCAGTCGGCCCGGACGCCGCAGGCCTGATACAGGAATCTCTTCAGCACCTCCAACCCTCCCGGTGTGTGGGTTACCTCCGGGTGGAACTGCACCCCGTAGAAGCCTCGATCGCGGTCCTCCATGGCGGCCACCGCAGCGCCGGGAGTCCGAGCCGTGACCGCGAAGCCGTCCGGCGCCTCCTCCACCGCGTCCCGATGGCTCATCCACACCTCGGAGACGTCCGCGAAGTCCTCCAGCAGGAGCGACGAGCCCGCCAACTGCATGGTGGTGTTCCCGAACTCGCCCCCACCGGTGGCTTCAACCCTTCCCCCCAGCAATTCGGCGATGAGCTGATGCCCGTAGCAGATCCCCAGCACGGGGACCCCCAGGTCGAGCAACCCGGGATCGATGGAGACCGCGTCGGAGGAGTAAACGGATGCCGGCCCGCCCGAGAGCACGATTCCTGACGGGGAACGCTCCCTGGCCTCGGCCGCGGTGATCCGGGCCGGCACGATCTCGGAGTGGACCCTCGCCTCCCGGATACGACGGGCGATCAGTCGAGCGTACTGCGCCCCCAGATCCACAACCAGTACATTGTCGGTGGAACCGGTCAACCCGTCTCCAACTGCTCCGACCGCAGAGATCCCTTTCCCTCGGTCAAAAAGGTGGGGGCCACTACCACCTCCGCTTTCTGGAATTCTGAGATGTTGGAGTAACCGGTGGTGGACATGGCTCTGCGCAGAGCGCCCAGCAGGTTGGTGCGGCCATCGCTCTTCACCGCGGGGCCGACCATGATCTCCCTGAGCGTCCCGCGGGTCGGGACCTTGATCCTCGAGCCACGCGGAAGGGACGGATGGAAGGACGACATGCCCCAGTGGAATCCCGACCCGGGCGCTTCCCGGGCCGCCGCCAGGGGTGATCCCAGCATCACCGCATCGGCTCCGCAGGCGATCGCCTTGGCTATCTCCCCTCCGGTCCGCATCCCTCCATCGGCGATGACGTGCACGTATCTTCCGGTCTCCAGGAGGTACTGGACCCGGGCGCCGGCCGCGTCGGCTATGGCCGTGGCCTGGGATACGCCCACTCCCAGGGATTCGCGGGTTGCGCTCGCCGCTCCCGGCCCCACTCCCACCAGTATCCCCACCGCCCCGGTGCGCATCAGATGACTGGCCATCGAGTAGGAAGAGCAGCCTCCCACCACCACCGGCACCGGTGACTCGGCGATGAACTTCTTGAGGTTCAGGGGCTCGGTGCGCGTCGAGACATGTTCGGCCGACACCACCGTCCCCTGTATCACCAGCAGGTCGAGCCCCGCTTCCACGGCGGTGGGCGCGTACTGCAGCGTGTTCTGCGGAGTGAGGCTGGCCGCCGAGATGAGGCCCGCGTCTCGGATTGCCTGGATCCGTTCCCCGACCAGGTCCCTTTTGATGGGCTCGGTGTAGACCTCCTGCAGGACCGCGGTGGCGCGATCGGATGGAGTCGAGATGATCTCGTCGTAGATGGCGCCGGGGTCCCGGTAGCGAGTCCACAGTCCCTGCAGGTTCAGGACCCCCAAACCGCCCAGCCTGCCCAGTTCGATGACCGTGGCGGGGCTCATGGTGGAGTCCATCGCCGCTCCCATCACGGGCGCGGAGAAGGGGTAGGCGTCCAGTTGCCAACCGAGATCCACATCATCGGGGTCGCGGGTGCGGCGCGTGGGGACTATGGCAATCTCATCGAGCCCGAAGGCCCGACGGGCACTCTTGCCTATTCCGATGTCGACTTGCATCCGAGACTCCGCAACCCCTGGCCGTCACAAGGCTACCAACCGTCAACCTTGCTTCTCAGTCAAAGGATGGCGGCGCACAGTGACAAAACCTCTCCCCATCACAGATGGTCACGGTCGTTTTGATCGTCGCGATGCGCCAATCACATCTATATCGCTATCTGTATCGCCCATCCCAAAATGCCGGGATGGGGGTATCATGATCCCTGTCGACGTTCCCGAGGGTCAGGAGCAGGCCGGCGTGCCAAGACATGGACACCTGGACCTGCGAACCCTTGTGTCATCGTAGGTAGCCACCTTGGAGCAGACATCCGCCGACTAATCGTTCCTCTCGCCCTGATCCTGGCGTCATGCGGTGGGGGAACCACAGCCGAAGCCCCCGAGGCGCCTGCCGAAGTCACAACCACATCCCCGGCCACAACCGAGTCCCCCGGCCAACCCGCCGCGGAGACCACTTCCACCGCGGCTTCCCCCGACGAAACAACCCCCACCACCTCGTCTGTCACCACCTCCACCTCGGCCGAACCCACAACCGACACGACCCTGGCGGAGGGAGGGGACGCCGTCGCCCTGGTTTCGAGCGAGGGTTACTCCTTCCCGCCTCCCCCCGACTTCCCCGAGGGCGAGATCTCGGCTGAACTGCGGCATGATCTCAATGCCTTCTTCGTCATTCTCGAATCCGAACGAAGATTCGGCCACATGGAGTTGCTGTCTTTCACCAACCACGACGACATCCGAATCGCCTGGATCCTCACCGACGTGCTGCGCTTCGCCAACAACCTCGCACTCATCGAGGTGATAGGGGCGCGACTCCAGGAGATGCTGGGAGACGAAGGGATAGTCGGGGACCCCGGCGAACTGTGGAAGCGGGCCACCAACCTTCTCATCGCCTGGGATATGCCCGCCTTCCCGGATTACTACAAATTCAAAAAGCGCCTGTTCGTGCTGGTGGAACCGGAGTGGGAGCCTTTCTTCAACGACCCGGAGGCCACGATCGACTGGCGGTGGGTGAGTTGGGGCGGAGTCTTCATAGACAACCGACCCCTGGGTTCTACCTTCCCCTGCCCGCGGGGATGCATCCCCTCACTGGATGACCCGGTGGTCACGCCGGCTTCCGGGGGAGACTGGTATCCGGACGACCGGGTGGTCTTCGGCGTCACCATCAACGGGGAGTCCCGCGCCTATCCCAAACACCAGATGGAAATCCACGAGATGGTCAATGACACCCTGGGGGGACGGCGGATCGGGATGCCCTATTGCACTCTCTGCGGCTCGGCGCAGGCCTACTTCACCGACGGGGTCCCCGAGGGGATCGAGATCCCGGTCCTGCGCACCTCGGGGCTCCTGAGCAGGTCGAACAAGGTCATGTACGACCTCAACACGTCGTCGGTGTTCGACACCTTCACCGGTGAGGCCGTGACAGGCCCGCTGCGGGAAGCCGGCATACGCCTGGACCAGGCCACCGTGGTGTCATCCACCTGGGGCGCCTGGAAGGAGGCCCACCCCGACACCACCATCCTGGCAGAAGACGGCGGACTGGGACGGACCTACCCACTCGACCCCCTGAGGGGCAGAGACGATCATGGTCCCATCTTTCCGGTGGGAGACGTGGACACCCGCCTCGGCGTCCAAGACCTGGTGGTGGGGGTGGAACTGGAGGATGGAAGGACCGTGGCGTTCTCTCGAGAAGCCGCCCTGGCAGTGATCGACTCCGGTGGCGACGTGACCGCAGAGGGTGTGCGTCTCGTCAAGGACGGCGACGGGCTTCGAGCCGTCCTGGTCTCCGACGGATCCGAGATCCCCTCTCACCAGGCCTTCTGGTTCGCCTGGAGCCAATTCCGGCCCGACACCCGGTTGTGGTCTTCCGCCGGTTGAGCCCGTTTTAGAGGAGAGGGGCTATTCGCTGACCGACTTGTCGCGCCCTTGGAACCTGATGGGAATCTTCTGGATCCGACTCTTGTGAACAGCGTAAATGAAAGGTCCCGGCTCCTGGCAAGCCCGCGCTATCTGCCTTAGATTTGTCAAGAAACGAGAGGCCATCGCCTCGGCGGTGAGATCCTGTCGGGAAAGGCAGAACAGTCGGACACCGGAGGTCCCTACCCTCTCCCGTTCCAACTGGTTACGTCTTATCTCTACATCCTTTGTAAATGCCACCCACCCCTCGCGGCCAACCATCTCCAGCCATTCCGTGTCACCCACAGTCTCATCATGAGGAATGCCATACACCTCGGCCAGGGTTACCACGACCAAACCCGCTTCGCGCAGCAGCGAAGGTACCTTGTGGCGACCCAGGCTGCGATCCAGGAAAACCTTAGACAGCCCGGCGGGATGTGACACGCACCACGTCTTCCAGTTGGTCGTATGGCACCCCGAACTCCCTCTCGAGACTCTTGATCGACTCCCCCGCCCAGAACCGGTGGAGCACATCGTTCACACGGCTTCCGCCTCGAACGAAGACGGGCGACCCAAATGACATCTCCGGATCTGCAACCACCTCGGCTTTGCTGTAAGCCGGCACGTGAATCCGGGCGGCGTACCCGTCCTGGGCATACTCGATTCGACGGAGGTATTCCATAACAGTTTCCGCAAAAACCCCCTGCCCACTGCGGATCACCACCAACCGCATCACCAATTCCGACTCGTCCGCACCGACCTGCCCTCCAGCGTAATCGTAAAGTAACTCCGCCCCATCGGTGTACAACCTGCGGGATGCCAGGGCATGTCTTAGGCCGATCTCCTTCTCCAACGCCTTCAGGGCAGGGCGAATTCGCTGCATTGGCACTCCGCTACGCCTCACCGCCGCCAGAACCATCGCTTCCGCCAAGCCCACAAAGGGAATACACGGATACCGGGGACGCTCGGGAGTTAGCCGGGTGATAATCGGATCTCTGACCGCGGATCCACCATGGTTTCCATCGCTCCCATGCCGGCGCGTCCAACTCGAAAGCGTGGAAGGATGAACATCGACTATCCGAGCCGCTTCACCCACGGTATACAGCGGAATGTCGAACCGGTGGGGGTCTAAGGTAGCCACCAACTGCACCTCTTCATGTCGGCGCCACTTGCTTGCAACACACTACCTGACCTGAAATGAAACCCTGATGCTTTTGGATCTCTGAAGTGTTCGGATAGTGGCTTCACGAAGGCCTGAGACCCGGGCCCTAAATCTTGCGGCGCCGTCCCCCGCCCTCAACCCGGTCGGGTCAAACGGACAACCCCACCGCTTCCCAGACGGTTGCCATCGAGACGGCGGCCCGGCGGCGGGCCTCGGCGGCGCCTTCGGACATGAGGCGCTCGACTTCGGCGTCCTCCATCTCCTCATAGCGCTCCCGCACCGGCGCCATGTACTCACAGAGCGCCTCGGCGACCGCTCCCTTGAACCTACCGTACCCCTGGTCCCGGTACTCGGCGGCCAGGTCCTCGGTGGAGCGACCGGCGGCCACCGAGAACAGCTCCAGGAGGTTGGAGATGCCCGGCTTCGACTCCCAGTCGTAGGTCACCGTCCGCCCCGAGTCCGTTACCGCAGCCCGCACCTTGCGACTGATCTGGTCGTCCGAGTCGGTCAGTAACAACCGAGACCGCACGTCGGGGTCGCTCTTGGACATCTTGGAGGTCGGATCCTGGAGAGACATCACCCGCGCCCCCACCTCGGGGGTGATCCGCTCGGGAACGGGAAACACCTCTCCGAAGCGGTGGTTGAAGCGTTCCACCAGGTCACGGGTCAACTCCAGGTGCTGGCGCTGGTCGTCGCCCACCGGCACCGCGTGCACCTTGTGGATCAGAATGTCGGCCGCCATCAACACCGGATAGGACAGCAGTCCCAGGTTCTGGCCGGTGCGGTCCGCCTTCTCCTTGTACTGGGTCATCCGGTGGAGTTGTCCGATTCCGGTGATGGTCGACAGCACCCAGGCCAGTTCGGCGTGCTGGGGAACCTGGGACTGGAAGTAGAACACCGACCGTCGGGGATCGATACCCGACGCCATCACCAGCTTGGCGGTCTCCAGGCGGGCGGTCCCGAAGGCGACCGGGTCGTAGGGAACGGTCATGGCGTGGAGGTCCACCACGCAGTAGTAGGTCTCGTAGTCCTCCTGCATCTGCGCCCAGTTGCGCAACGCTCCCACCAGATTGCCCAGGTGAAGCTCACCGGTGGGCTGGATACCCGAGAAAACCTTCTTTTTGGCTGCGGCCATGGAAACAGCGCTCATCCTAGCCAGTTGACATCTCCCTTCGGTCCTGCCATAATGGCCGCCATGCGAACCATCGGCTCCCTTTCCATCATTATCGACCCATAGGCGCCGGCCCGCCCACAGCCCGCGCCAAGCCCTCTGCCCGGCAGAGGGCTTTTTCATTGCCCCGGAGAAACCAATGGCCCCCACAGTCCACCCGGAACTCGAGATCTACGACACCACCCTGCGCGACGGCGCCCAGCAGGAGGGTATCTCTCTCACCGTCTCCGACAAGCTGCGGATCGCCTCCCTCCTGGACGACCTGGGCGTCCACTTCATCGAGGGTGGATGGCCCGGCGCGCTACCGAAGGATGATGAGTTCTTCGCCCGGGCCAAGACCGAGTTGTCCCTGTCCAACAGCCAACTCACCGCCTTCGGGTCCACCCGCCGTCCCTCCCGGCGGGTGGAGAACGATCCCCAGATACGCGCCCTGCTGAAGGCGGAGACCGAGATCATCTGCATCGTGGGCAAGTCCTGGGACTACCACGTCCGGGAGGCCCTTCGCACCGACCTGGACGAGGGAATCCGCATGGCCGCCGAGTCGGTGGAGTATCTGAAGTCACAGGGTAGGCGGGTGTTCTTCGACGCCGAGCACTTCTTCGACGGCTATCGCTCCAATCCCGACTACTCCCTGGCGGTGTTGCGTGCGGCATGGGAGGCGGGCGCCGAGCGCCTGGTGCTGTGCGACACCAACGGCGGGGCTCTGCCCATCGAGATAGACCGGATCATCGACGAGATAGGCCTGGCGCTGCCCGACGCTCACCTGGGAGTCCACTTCCACGACGATGCCGGGTGCGCGGTGGCCTCGTCGCTGGGCGCCGCCGCCCAGGGAGTGCGGCAGGTCCAGGGCTGCATAAACGGCTATGGAGAGAGGACCGGCAACGCCAATCTCTCCACGGTCATCCCCGACCTGGTGCTGAAGATGGGCGTTCCGGTGGTGGACCCCGATCGCCTGTCCCAGATCTCTTCCATCTCCCATCACATCGCCGAGGTGGTGAACATCACCCTGGAACCTCACCGCCCGTACGTGGGCGTCTCGGCGTTCACGCACAAGGCCGGTCTGCACACCTCCGCTCTGGCCCGCCGGCCCGACGCCTACGAGCACACACGCCCCGACCTGGTGGGCAACCTCACCCGGATGGTCATCTCCGAGCAGGCCGGACGGGCAGCGGTGATCCGGAGAGCCGCCTCCCTTGGACTCTCCATCGACATGGACCTGGCCGGGGAGGTGCTGGGGCGCGTCAAGGAACTGGAACACCGCGGATACCAGTTCGAAGCCGCCGATGGGACCTTCGAATTGCTGGTCAGACGCACCCTCGGTTGGAGCCAGGACCTCTTCTCGGCCCGAAGCTTCTCGGTCTCCATCCAACATGACGGCGCCGACCAGGAAGTCGTCTCCCAGGCCGAGGTGGTGGTGGAGGTCGGAGGGACCCGTCACCGCACCACCGGCGTCGGGGTGTTGGGCCCGGTCCATGCCCTGGACCAGGCACTTCGCTCCGCCCTGATCTCCGCTTTTCCCCTAGTCGACCGCCTCCGACTGATCGACTACCGGGTTAGGGTGCTCGACTCTTCCGACGGCACCGGCGCCACCGTCCGGGTGCTGATCGAAACAACCGACGGCGTCACCTCCTGGGGGACGGTGGGAGTCCACCCAAACATCATCGAGGCCTCCTGGGAAGCGCTCTCCGACGGTCTGACCGTGGGCTTGCTACGGTTGGGAGCTGCATTCGACTCTGGATGACAGTAGTTTCAACCGGTGTGACGGCAAGGATGAGTCACCCGTGAGCCAAAAGCCTCAACCTCGGGTGGTCGTCTACGTTGACGGGTTCAACTTCTACTACGGTGCCGTAAAGGGAACCTCTCTGAAGTGGATCGACCACAGAGCCCTCGCAGAGATACTTCTGAGAGGCCACAGAATAGACAAGGTTAAGTATTTCACCTCGCGGGTTCAAGGTCGACATGACAATCCAGGCCTTTCGCAACGCCAGGATGACTACCTTCGAGCACTGGCCGCTCACTCTGAGGTTGAAGTGCACTTCGGGCAATTCAAACGGCGAAAGAAGCGGCTTCCGTTAGCGAAAGACCTCAATAAATTCGTGCAAGTGGTGCAATTCGAGGAAAAGAGTTCAGATGTCTCACTCGGTGCCCATCTGGTTCGGGATTCATGCCATCGGCTGATGGACGTTGCCCTCGTGTTATCCAACGACAGCGATCTTCAGACGCCTGTCGACTTTGCCGAAAGCGAGGGGGCCAAGGTAATAACCGTTAACCCTCATCAGCAATCAGATCAGCCTCGCCGTCTTCTCAGTTCAGACAAGCGCATATTGAAGGTCAGACACTTGAGGAGATCCCAACTGCCAGACCCGGTGTTCACCAAATCAGGGGGACGAATCCCCAAGCCCAGAAAGTGGACGTGATGCACAAAGACCCGCCAAAGGCGGGTCTTTGCTGGGCCTAGTCACCGTCAGGAGATCTAGGTGGTTCCAGATGACATTGTACCAAAGAATTCTGGTGGTAACAACAATTGCCAGTTGAATTCGTAACACTCTATCTCAGATCAATGAGTCATGTGGCCAGGCCGTGGCGTCACAGGTAGTCCCAGCATGACCCGGACCAGGTAAGCCGTGGCGCCCCACAGCCACTCCCCGGAGACATCCATGAACCAGAGCGGCACGCCGGACCAACTCCGAACGACCCAACTCTCGGGGTCCACCAGCGTCTCAAGAGAGGGAGTCAGGACTCTTTCCACCTCCTCCGGCGAGGCATCAAAGGCAGGTTCGTCCCCGATGCGGGCCACGATTCCCACCATGGGCAGGGCAAAACGCACTGTGCGAATCACCGGCAGGAATCCCAGCACCTCCACCTCTGACGGAGGGATGCCCACCTCCTCATGGGTCTCGCGGAGGGCCGTCTCCACCGGACCGGCATCCTCGAGGTGGGGTTTTCCTCCCGGAAAAGCGACCTGCCCGGCATGGCTGCTGAGGTTTCGGGACCGCTTGGTGAGCACCAACCGCAAAGTCCCGTCCCGGTCTGCGAAAATGGGGGCCAAGACCGCTGCCAGGCCCTCCTGGGGAACTGCCGGCGCCTCGGAGGAGAATTGAAGGCGGTCCCACATGGTCCCCATCATGGCAGGAAAGCCCTCGACAACCGAAACCCCGTATGAACCACGCCTTCCATCCCATGCCCCCCACGGTCCCAACCGATCGACTCTGGCTGCGCAGGTTCCGGTCGGGCGACGCCCGGCCGCTGACGGAAGCGGTAACAGAGTCGCTCCCCGAACTGAGCATGTGGCTCCCCTGGGCACAGGGGTTGTACGGGATCTCGCATGCGCGGGTGTTCATCAAGAGTTCCAACCGCTCCTGGCGGCGGGGACGGGCCTTCGACTTCTCGGTCACCATGAAGGACAGACCGGGCCGGGTGGTGGGAGGAGTGGGGATCTGGTACACGTCCCGGATACAGCGGACCGGAGAGATCGGCTATTGGGTGAGAACCGACCTGACCGGCAAGGGTGTCGCCACCGAGGCGGCCAGGGCGCTGCTCAGCCTGGGCTTCGAGACGATGGGGCTCCACCGCATCCTGATGAGGATCGCAGTGGGGAACCATTCCAGCCGGCGGGTCGCCGAGAAACTAGGGTTCTCCTTTGAGGGGATCGCACGAGAGGAGATTATGGTGCGAGGAAGGTGGATGGACCACGAGGTGTACTCCCTCCTGGAGCAGGAGTGGCGGAGGAGCAACCCGATATGAGCGTTGACCTTCCCCCCGCCTCGGTGGCGGTGGTGCTCGGCACCCGCCCCGAGATAATCAAACTGGCTCACATCATCCGGCTGCTGGGTCCCGCCGCCCGGGTTATCCACACCGGCCAGCACTACGACGCCAACCTCTCTCAGGCGTTTTTCGGAGCTTTCGGGTTGACGCCTCCCGCCCACTTCCTGGAGGTGGGAGGAGAGCCTCGTGGAGTCCAGATCGGAGAGGCGACCACCAGGCTGACCCGTCTCTTGGAGGATGATCCCGCCCGGGCGGTGGTGGTGCAGGGCGACACCAATGCGGTGCTGGCCGGGGCCCTGGCCGCCAACGCCACCGAGACCCCGCTGGTGCATGTCGAGGCCGGGCTCCGCAGCCACGACCGGGCGATGCCCGAGGAGCACAACCGCGTGCTGTGCGATCATCTCTCCGACCTGTGCCTGGCGCCCACCGAGACATCCGTCTCCAACCTGGCGGCCGAGGGGATCGGAGACGACCGGGTGGCCATCACGGGGAACACCGTGGTGGAAGCATTGAGTTCCCTGCTGCCGACGGCCGACGAGAGAGCCGAGACGCTCACAGCCTACGGACTGACTTCCAACGGCTTCATCCTGTCCACCTTCCACCGACCCGAGAACGTCGACCAACCCGAGACGTGGGCGACCATACTCTCCGATCTGGCCGCGGCCTCCCTCCCGGTGGTGCTTCCCCTCCACCCCCGCAGCCGACAGCGAGCGGTCTCCTTCGGCCTGGGTCCACTCCTGGACCCGCTGCAGGTCGTGGATCCCCTTCCCTATCCGGAGTTCCTCTCCCTGCTTGCCGAATGCGCCCTGGCCGTCAGCGACTCGGGCGGGGTCCAGGAAGAGGTGTCGGTGGTGAAGCGTCCGGTGGTGGTGGTGCGCAACTCCACCGAACGCCCGGAGGTGCTGGGCACCTTTGCCGTGCTTCGCAAACCCGGCGAGGGAGTGGGTGAGGCCATCACCCAGATAGTCGAGACCCTGGAATACACCCACGGCCGCCTGGCCGAAACCCCCACCCCCTACGGAGACGGCACCGCCTCGGTCCGTTCCGTCACCCTGATCGAGAACCTGGTGGCAGGGTAGAGAATCGTACCGGGCCGAAGACGCTGCCGACTCACTTGGTGGCTTCCAATCAGAGCGGTGGCAACGATGATGCGGTCGGCAGGTTCCCGTGCAGAATCCGATCCTGGCCCTCCTCCATTGCGGCGTGCTTTCCTATTGAGTGCCGGCGACCAGAAGCGAAGCGACAGGAACATTAAGTGTCACAGGGGGCAGGTACGGTGATATCAACACCTATAGCCGTAGTGGCATCGAGAGCTCGACCAGAACCCCAACGGCAATCGAAGCCATGCAGAAGGGAGAAGTTACGTGATCGACACCATCACTATCAAGCCGCACTTGGAACGGGCGTCGGTGGGACGACCCGTCACCCGCCTAGGTGTCTCGTTCTTCCCCGTGTACCTCTCCGGGAACCATCTCCCGGACATCGCCACCGGTAATGGCTCGGGACTGGACGTCCAGGAGCTGCCTGAATCGACGGTTCCGTTCCTCAGGGCTAGGAATCCCACCAAGCTCCCCGTTCTGATCCCCGAGGGAGAACAGCTGGTCGGAGGCCTCCAGGACAGGGTGCTGAACACCAGCGTCCTCGTCGCTGCCTCAACCCACTTGGACATACCCGTGTCCTGTCTTGAGCAGGGACGATGGGGCAATCGCCGTGGTTTCGAGCGCAACCGCGCCTACGCGCCGAGACGGACCCGGCGGGCAAAGAACCAATCGGTGTCAGCCTCGGTCCGCAGGGACGGATCTCCCCGGAGCGATCAGGCCGCCGTGTGGGACAGCGTTGACGAGGAACTGGTCCGGGTGGGCGTCGTCTCCCCGACCAGCGCAGTCAGAGACGCCCAGGAGCACTTCGACCTCAACCACTACCGCTCCAAGTCGATCAAGAGTCTCGTCGAGCTAGGACCGTTGCCCGGCCAATGCGGTGTGGTGGTCACCCACGGTAGGCGGGTGGTGGCGATGGATGTGTTCGGCAACCACGAACTGCTGAAGTACCACTGGGAAGGCTTGATCCGCTCTTACCTGATGGAACGTTCCACGTCGGATGGCCGTCCGTCCGCCAGTCGAGTCCTGTGGGCCATCAGCCAGTTCTACCGCGGGAACGTGGTGGCAAACGCCGCAGTCGGCCTTGGTGTCGAACTGTACGCCCAAAGCCAATGGATGGTAGGCCAGGCCCTGACCCTGGACGGGGCTGTCGTTCATGCCTCCGCTTTCATGGTCGGTTAGTTAGCCCTGTCCTGGCGATGTGCTGGAAGCCATCCCGAGGACACCCCAACCAGGCCATCGGCTGGGCAGACGCCAACCGGACCACCCTGGGATGAACCACCGGCACCCGCGGAGACGGATCATGGCGACTCTGCCCCACCCAGCAGGTGACCATGGGAGAGATGGCCACCTTCCTGTACCGGAACGGGGAAGCCGACCAAATGGGGCAACCACCCCTCTACACCGACGTCGAAGCAGACGCCTTCTACACCCCCGGCATCGCCTGGCTCACCGACTTCCTGGTGGTCTCCGGATGTGATGTGCATCGGTTCTGCCCGAACCACGCAGCCACCCGCGCCGAAGCAGCCACATTCATCAACGGAGTAGCCATCAGACCCCACATCTGGGGAGAAGGCAACACCAACCTCCTACCCCAAACCCAATCACCAGACATGGGCCCATCGGCTAATGGGTGAGAACCGACCTGACCGGCAAGGGCGTGCTCCTTTGGTCTGCAGTCTCATGCCAAAACAGCACATGGGTGTCGATCAGCGTCAGAACAGGCTCTCGTCAGCGCCCTCGGGTTTGTCGAACCACTCGGCGGGCATGGGAGAGACAATGTCCCCGGTAATGCGTATGTTGTCCCGGTTACGGCCGTAGACCAGCTTCGGTTTTCTACGACAGGTGACCAGCCGGGAGACCGGATGTCCGTGCTTGCTGCTTACCAACTCCTCGCTGCTCTCCACCACTTCGTTCATCACCGTTCTCCTGTCGGGCGGTTACACCAAGCTGGTTGTACCACAACTCTCGTGTAGCCGCCTTGGGGTTTCTCTACACCACCAGGCGGGTCAGAAAGACAACCGCCGCCACCGTCACCACTCCCAGATAGGAGAGGCCGGTGGCCGCCATCACGCCCGAGTAGCCGGTCTCGCCCAGGGAGAACCATGTCCCCGCCACCAGGGCGGCGCTCACCAGGGAGAGAGCCGCGAGGGTCCATCCCAGGGACCCGCCGTCATAGGGAATCGCTCCGTTGATCCATCCGCCCGCCAGGCTGATCAGCAACCCGGTCCCCGCCAGCAGGTCCAGGCGGCGCAGGGCCCAGCGGGGAAGGGTCGGGTCCACCAGGAACCAGTGCCCCAGGAGCATGGTGGCGGTGATTCCCCCCAGGGCCGCCCCGGCGGCGATGGTCGACAGCCATCCGGCCGACGCCACCGAGGAGACCAATGTCAAGACTGCTCCGGCCGCCACCAAACCCGGATACTCCCGCCGGCCCGAACGCCAAACCCCGGCCAACACCAGGAACAGGCCGGCGGCCGCCCACCACGAGCGCAGCGCCGGGTAGACCATCAGGAGCGCGGCGGTCCCCCCTCCCAGCATCTGGTACCCCCGCTTGGCGACGCGCCAGCGAACCGCCAGCGGCATGGTGAGAGCCAAGCCTCCCGCCCAGGCGGCCATGAAGGCAGCAGGACCGAAGGTGGCGCCGGTCGGTATCACCGCGGTGCTAGTCGCCGAGGTGGGACAGCACCCGTTCGGCGATCGCTTCGGGTTGGAAGCCGAACTTCTCGGCCAGCACCTGGTAGGGCGCCGAAGCGCCGAACCGGTCGATCCCGATCATCAATCCCCTCGACCCGACCACACGTTCCCACCCGTGGGTGGCGCCTGCTTCCAGGGACACCCGTGGGATTCCCGAGCCGAGGACCTCCCGCCGGTAGGCGTCATCCTGGGAATCGAAGGCTTCCCGGCAGGGAAGGCTGACGACCCTGGCCGACACCCCCCGGGAGTCAAGCAATTCTGCGGCCTCCAACGCCAACCACACCTCCGAACCGGTGGCGACGATCACCACGTCCCTGCCGGAGCGGAGCACGTACCCACCCCGCGCCGGTCCCCCCTCGGCGCCCGATCGATCGAGCACCGGAAGTCCCTGGCGGCTGAATACCAGCACTGTCGGGCCTTCGGTTCGGTTGAGAGCCATCTCCCAGGCATCCACCGACTCGGTGGCGTCCGCGGGGCGGATCACCCACAGTCCGGGCATGGCCCGCAAACTGGCCAGGTGCTCTACGGGCTGATGGGTGGGACCGTCCTCTCCGAGCATGACGGAGTCGTGGGTCATCACCCATATGCAGGGGAGTCCCATCAATGCCGAGAGCCTGATGGAGGGCCGCATGTAGTCGGTGAACACGAAGAACGTGGAGCCGTAGGGTCGCACGCCTCCATGCAGAGCCATGCCGTTGACGATCCCCCCCATTCCGTGCTCTCTCACCCCGAAGTGGATGTTGCGGCCCAGCCGATCGGAACGGGAGAATCCCGCTCCGGGCAGCACCGTCTTGGTGGACTCGGCCAGGTCGGCGGCGCCTCCGATGAAACCGGGAACCTTCTCGCCGATCTGACCGAAGAGTTTCCCCGACGCAGACCGCGTGGCGATGCTTTGGCCGGGCTCGAACCCCGGAGAATCCAGTTGCACCGGCCGGTCGGCATGGAAGGCCCGCCACTCCTCGGTGCGGTCCCGGCTCTCCCAGGCGCGACGGGCGGCCCTCCCGCGCTCCATCGCTTCCGACATGAAGGCGTACACCTCCCCCGGCGCCCAGAAGTCCTGTTCGGGCGGGATCCCGATGTTCTCTTTGGCCAATCGCACCTCATCCGCTCCCAAGGGGGCGCCGTGGGCGCCGGGAGTGTCCACCTTGTTGGGAGAGCCCTGGCCAATGTGGGTCCGGCAGATGATCAGCGACGGTTGGTCCCCGGCATCCAGGGCCTCCACCGTCGCCTCCGCCACGGCTTCCCGGTCATGCCCGTCGACGGAGAGGGTGTGCCAACCGATGGCCCTAAAGCGCGCTCCCACATCTTCGGAGAAGGTGATCTCGGTCCCCCCGTCGATCGAGATGCGGTTGTCGTCATAGAAGTAGATCAGCCTTCCCAGGGCCAGATGTCCGGCCAGGGAAGCGGCCTCGGCCGCCACGCCCTCCATCAGGTCCCCGTCGGATACGAACCCGTAGGTGTGGTGATCGACCTGGTCGGCGCCGAGCCGGGCCCGGAGATGCTCCTCGGCGATGGCCATCCCCACCCCGTTGGCGAAGCCCTGGCCGAGAGGACCGGTGGTTGTCTCGATTCCCAACTCCGGCTCCCGCTCGGGATGACCGGCGGTGGGATATCCCCACTGGCGGAAGTTCTTCAAATCGTCCATGGTGATCGGGAACCCGCACAGATGCAACATGGCGTACAGCAGCATCGAACCGTGCCCGTTGGAGAGCACGAAGCGGTCCCGGTCGGCCCAGGTGGGACAGTCCGGGGCCACCTTCATGAAGCGGGACCAGAGCGTCACCGCGATGTCGGCCATACCCATGGGCATCCCCGGATGCCCGGAGTTGGCCCGCTGGACGGCGTCCATGGCCAGTCCCTTGACGACTGCTACCGCTAGATCTTCATTCCTCATCAGGGAACATACGGTACCAAGACGTTTCGGTCACCCTGCCATCGGCGGCTATCCCCTGGGTCCGCTGCCAGGCCTTGGTGTACGTCACCGTTTTGTCATCGAACACCCCGGTCACCTCGATACCCAGCGCCCTCTGCCACTTCTCCACCCTCGCTCCGGTGTCACCGAACTCCAGAACCTCCAGGGAGGGACGCTCCCGCGCCGACTGGTCCTGGGAGGTATCCGGAGGAGGTTCGCCCTCATCCGGTGAGTCTTCGTCAGGGAACATGCGCTCCCACGACGTGTCGGTGACCCTGCCGTCGGCGGCGATGCCCTGGGTCCGCTGCCAGTACTTGGTCTGGGTCACGGTGTTCTCATCGAACACCCCGGTCACCTCGATACCCAGCGCCCTCTGCCACTTCTCCACCAACGAACCCGTGTCTCCCTCTGCGATGATCACAGAGGACGGGCGACTGGTTGAAGCCGGGGAGCCGCCCGGGACGCTCGCCCCCGGGAACATCTTGAGCCACGAGTTGACGCCCACCACCCCATCGACCTCGAGGCCGTTGGCCCGCTGCCACTCCCGGGTGGCCCGCGCGGTCTGGAGACCGAAGTGACCATCGGCCGAGATTCCCAGTGCCCGCTGCCAGATGATCACGTGCGATCCCCGGGAACCGGTCTGGAGGGGCCGTCCCGGATAGGAAGGGGCGTCGCCGCTGAAAGCGTTGTTTCCCGGGGGAGTGGCCGGGACTTCCCCAACCTCGGCGCCGGGGAACATCTTGAGCCAGGAATTGGCGCCCACCACGCCGTCGGAGGGGAGACCGTTGCGGTACTGCCAGGCCTTGGTTGCCGACAGCGTGGCCGAGCCGAAGTACCCGTCGGCCTGTACGCCCAGGGCGCGCTGCCAGATGATGACGTTGGAGCCGCTGTCCCCCAGCTCGAGGGGCCGTCCCGGATAGGGAGGGACGCCCGGTGTGGGAGCCGTGCCGGTCGATCCCTGGTCGCCTTCACCTTCCCTGTCGGGAGGAGGCTCGGGAGCCTCCACGCCCGCACCGGGGAACATGGTCTGCCAACTCCGTTCGCCCACCACTCCGTCCACCACCAGACCGTTGGCGCTCTGCCACTCGCGGGTGGCCCGGGCGGTGGCTTCACCGAAGTACCCGTCCGCCGGGACTCCCAACGCGGACTGCCAGGTCCGCACCCACTTCCCCCGGCTGCCCAGGCGCAGCACGAATCCGGGATAGCCGGGCGCCTCCGGGTCGGTTCCCGCCTCAGGCCCCACTTCAGGGTCGGACGC
The DNA here is from genome assembly GCA_965204615.1 of Acidimicrobiia bacterium. Lineage (GTDB taxonomy): Bacteria > Actinomycetota > Acidimicrobiia > Spongiisociales > ZC4RG35 > Bin76. Next base: position 1,660,007 of record OZ242000.1, read on the forward strand.
CGGGTCCGGGTCAGGCTGCGGATCGGGCTCCGGTTGGGGAGGGGCGGGTTGGGAGAACATCTTGTTCCACGATTGCTCCCCCACTATCCCGTCGGGAGCAAGACCATTGGCCTGCTGCCACTCCCGGGTGGCGGCGGTGGTGGCCGGCCCGAAGTCCCCGTCAGCGGTTACTCCCAGCGCCTCCTGCCACAGTTGCACATCACTCCCGCGGCTCCCCTCCCGGAGGGGCTGGCCGGGATAGGGATTGTCGACGATCAGTGCGGTGGGCTGGGTGGGTGCGGAGGGGGGACTCGAACCTATCTGGTTGCCGGCAGTCACCGAGAAGCTGTACGCCACCCCTGCCTGCAGGCCGCTGAACACCGCGCTGGTCTGGGAGGCGGCCACGGTGATCGGATCGGCATGGGCCGGATCCACACTGACCGTGTATCGCTCGGGCGCGAAGCGCGATGGGACCGGGTTCCAAGTGACGGTGGCGACACGGCCCCCGCCGGCGGCCACGTTGGTGGGCGCCGGTGGAGGGGCCCACCAGTCGGCCAGGTAGTCGATCGTGAAGTACCGGGACCTGAGCCGGAGAGCGGACTTGAGGGTGGGGGCCGACACCCTTTCGGTGATCCGCTCGCCTCCCCGGATCCCGACGATGTTGAGGAACTGTGCGCTGCCCCACGGGTAGGACACCGTGTCGACGGAGATGACGTCATCGAATCGATTGGACAGCTCATAGATGTCGAGCAGTTGGGCCAGGGAGATGGTCTTTGCCCAGAAGGCGTTGGGATTGACGGCGGGATCGATCGACCAGGGATCCTGGACCGAGACCAGGTATGGCCGCCCGGCCGTCCCCCAGATCGTCGAGGAGTCCTCGGTCGCCCCTCCGCTGGAGGACGAGTAGAAGGCCTGCACCACCCCCACCGCCTCTTCGGGATGGGTGAGCACCCTGCCAGCCGTGGCGCGGGCCCCCGACAGTTCCCAGCGTCCCCCGCTCTGTACTTCCCGGTTCCAGCCGCCGTAGACCTGGTCGCGTGAGTCGCTCACCACGTGACACCAGCAGGCCGACTTGCGGGAACTGCTCAAGGAAGGCTCCGAGCCCCGGCGAAGCATTGCGTAGACGGCGTACGACCGGGCGGCGATGGCCTGGGCTTCCAGCGCCGCGTCCGGCCACGGGGGCGGGATCTCGGCTATGCCCGCCACGTAGTCCTCGATGTCCATCTCCAGCGAGAAGTGGACCCTTCCTCCGCTGGGACGGACTCGCATGTTGCCGTGGATGAACTGGATCATCTCCCCGCCGAAGTTGAGACCCCTCAGACCCACCCGGTTGGCGTGGGATAGGTCCTGGATGCTCAACAGGCATCCCGCCGCCGCTCCCACCAGGTTGGTGACACAGGACCCGTCCCCCTGAGCCGTCACCGCCAGGTCCTCGCCCGCCTCGAGGTAGTAGGCGCCGGCGCAGTCGGGTAAACCGCTTCCCTCCACGAGCGCCCGCCAGGTTTCGCTCCCCACCGCTCCGTCAGCCCCCAGGCCCTGCGCGGTCTGGAAGGAGGCCACCGCGTCCTGTACCGCCTGGTTGAAGGAACCGGGCGCCTCCTGCAAATGCCCCATTTCCACCAGCCTGCTGATCAGAAGATCGGTGAAGGTGTTGTCACGTTGGGGAGTCGACCCCTGAACCAGTATGGGATAGGAGGCGTATTCGCCGTCGAAGCACACCCTCACCCGGCCGGTGACCACCGCGAAGGTCAACTGCGAACGGTTCTGGCGGATGCCCACCCATATGGGCATGGGGTCGGTGATCACCCAGGAACCGGGGACCGCGTCGGCGAGGTTCTCGACGGACGAGCCCTGGTAGAAGTGCTGAAGAATCTGGGTGGAGGTGTAACCCTCCTCCGCCATGCCCTTGGCGCCGTACTGGGTGAGCCCCACCCCATGTCCATGGCCGGAACCCTCGATTGTCAACTGCACATTGCCCGGGGTGGTGTTCACCGCAGTTCCCGAGTCGGGAAACATCGCCCGCCAGGAGGCCGGGCCCACCACCCCGTCCGCCGTCAGGCCTCTCTCGGTCTGCCAGGCGATGGTGGCCGCTTCGGTTTGTCGCCCGAACACCCCGTCGGCGGGGATTCCCAGCGCTTCCTGCCAGACCCTCACCGACTCCCCCCGGCTACCCAACTGCAGGGGCTCGCCCGGATAGTCGGCCCCCACCGCGGGAACAGCCGTCCCCAGCAACACGATCACCGCGGCCAGAAACGCCGCCACCCGCCGGTACGAGTTCCGTCCCATCGAATTCCTGATGCCTTCCAAGGTCAAGCCCTCAGTCTTGAACAGATATCCAAACACCCCACCCGCGCCGCCTCGCCAAGTTTAGGGTTCGACCGGGCTCAGGAATACGACTTGGCCGCAGGCCGGCGGCCGATCGCCACCGGAGTCCTTCCCGGTGAGAGAGGGGTCGCTGCCTGTTTGGAGTCCTTGGCGTGATAGCTGGAGCGCACCAGCGGCCCTGATTCGACATGCGGGATGCCCAAGGCCTCGCCGTAGGAGCGGTACTCCTCGAACTCGTCGGGATGAACGTAGCGATGCACCGGCCGGTGGCGGGGGCTGGGGCGAAGGTATTGGCCGATGGTGACGATGTCGATTCCGACCGCCCGCAGATCGGCCAGCGCCCCCAACACCTCCTGGCGGGTCTCGCCCATCCCCACGATCAGCCCCGACTTGACGAGTCCTTCGGCATAGAGCCGCTTGGCCCGCGCCAGAAGCGCCAGCGAGCGTCCGTAATTGGCGGAGGTGCGGATCTCCCGCTGCAGCCTGACGACGGTCTCGGTGTTGTGATTGAGTACATCGGGGCGCTCGGCCATCACCGTGGCCAGAGCCTCCGGGTCCCCCTTGAAGTCGGGGATCAGCACCTCGACGTCGGTGTGGGGGGACCGGGCGCGAGTCTCCCGGATGGTGGCGGCGAACACCGCCGAGCCGCCGTCGGCCAGGTCGTCGCGATTCACGGAGGTGATCACCGCATGGCTGAGGCCCATCCGATGGATCGCCTCGGCCGCCCGGTAGGGCTCTTCGAGGTCGAGACCCTGGGGCCGGGCGGTGGTCACGTTGCAGAAGCCGCAGGCGCGGGTGCACCGGTCGCCCAGGATCATCAGGGTCGCGGTCCCCATCCCCCAGCACTCGTAGATGTTGGGACATCCCGCCTCTTCACAAACCGTATTGAGGTCGAGGGACCGCATCAGCTTCTTGAGTTCGGTGTACTCGGCATCCATCCGGGCGGTCACCCGCAGCCAGGGAGGGCGCTCCGGTTCCCCAGGCAGGCTTCGCGACCTCCCCGAGAGGCTGACCGGCACCCGGTCGGGAGAAAAGGTTCCCTCCCTGAGCAGCCTGTCCACCTCGAAGTCCCTGTCCCGGCCCTGACCCCGGACAAAGGCAGCCAGCTGCGTCTCGACCGAGGTCTTTCCGAAGATCTCGGCGAAGCGAGGCACAAACGCTTCCACCGCTTCCTCCAGGGACACCCGGCGGCCCACCAGTTCGGTCACCGAGGTGACCGGGCGGTTGGTGATTCCGCAGGGGTTTATGTACCCGAAGTACTCCATGCTGGGATACAGGTTGAGGGCGAAGCCGTGCATCGCCACCCGCTTGGAGACCCGGACTCCGATGGCTGCCACCTTGCCCCTCCCGGTCCACACGCCGGTGAGACCGGGCTCGGCCCAGGATTCCACCCCGAAGTCGGCGAGGGTGGCGATCAGCGCCTCCTCCAGGGAACGGACATAGTCGGTCACCCGGGCCGGGTTCACGCCCATCAGCGGATAGCCGACCAGTTGACCGGGGCCGTGGTAGGTGACATCTCCTCCGCGGTCGACTCGAAAGAACTCCGCACCCACCTCCGCCAGCCGTTCGGGGCCGATCAGCAGGTGGGAGCCGTCTCCTCTTCTACCCACCGTGTAGACGTGGGGATGTTCCAGCAGCAGCAGGTAGTCGTCGGTGATGGCGCCCCCGCTTCGACGCTCCCAGATGGCCCGTTGCAGATCCCAGGCCTCGGCATAGGGAAGCCGACCCAGCCATCGCACGCGAAGGGTGGGATCGGGACCGGGCATGATCACCTCAGTTCCTGATTCCAGTCCCATGTCTCCAGGTTGCTTTTGATCCGTTGCAGGAACAGCACCGCGGTCGATCCGTCGAAGGCGCGATGATCCCACGAAAAGCCCATATAGCCGATGTGGCGGATCCCGAGGGCGTCCCGGCCGTCGGCGGTGGTCACCACCACCGGCCGCTTGGCCACCGTGTCGGTGGAGAGAATGGCCACATTCGGGACATTGATGATCGGCGCCGACAAGAATGTGTTGAAGGGACCGGGATTGGTGATGGTGAAGGTCGATCCGGACAGCTCGTCAGGTCCCAGCCGGCGGCTGCGCGCCGCGGATGCCAGATGCCGGATGTGGCGGGCCAGCCCGACCAGTCGCAGGTTGTCGGCATCCCGGATGGTGACCACCACCAGCCCCTGCTGGTCGAGGTCGACCGCAATGCCCAGGTTTATCCGGCTGTGATAGACCGCCTTGCGATCCTCCAGGTAGAAGGAGCTGTTCACCACCGGATAGGCCCGGAGAGCGTCGATGGCGGCTCGGCACACGAAGGGCAGATAGGTCAGGGAGAAACCCTCTTCCCTCCGGAAGCGTTGCTTGTGGGCAGCCCGCACCTCGGCCACCCGTTCGAAGTCCACCTCCACCGCGCTCCACACATGAGCGGCGGTCTGCTTCGAGCGGATCATGTTCTCTCCGATGCGCACCCGGAGGCGGCTCAAGTCCACCTTCTCCTCCCCGTCGCCGGGGACGGGCGGCGCCGGAGCGGCGATCAGAGGCTCGGGAGTCGGAGCGACGGCCGGGGGCTGTGCCCCGCTCTCCAGGAAGGCTTCCACGTCCCTGCGGGTCACCCTCCCTCCTTCGCCGGTGCCCGCTATACGGTCTATGTCGAGCCCGTGCTGACGCACCAGTCTCCGAACCACCGGGGACATGCGCCGGGAACGCGCGGGCTTACCGGCGGGTCGGGCCGGTAGCGAAGGCGATGGCGCCTCCTCCCGTGGCGCCGGGGGTTCGACATCCCTCGCCGGGGACGGGGATTCGGGTGGCGGCGCCGCCGCCCCGGTGGAGGACGTCTCCCTCTGAGCGGCGCCCTCGGGGTCTCCCACCACACAGAGGTCGCTCCCGACTTCCACCGTCTCGCCCTCGGGCACCAGTATCTCCAGCATCACGCCCGACACCGGGGAAGGGATCTCGGTGTCCACCTTGTCGGTGGAGATCTCCAGCACCACCTCGTCCTGGGAGATGGTGTCGCCCACCTGCTTGGCCCACCGCAGGATGGTCCCTTCGGTGACTGTCTCGCCCAGTTGCGGCATCGAGATGGTGGTTGTCATCGAGGTCTCCTAATCAGTTCCTTGCTCTCTCTAGTGGAGACTACGGCCCGTCGCCGACAGCAGGGTCTCGCCAACCGCCTCCGACAGGGTCGGGTGGGCGTGAATGAACGCAGCGGCCTCCTCGGGCAGGGCCTCCCAGCCCACTGCGAACATGAGTTCATGAATCATCTCACCGGCCTGCGGTCCGACAACCGCGGCACCCACCAGAGGCCCGTCCTTCTCTGCGACCACCTTCACCAACCCCTGGCTCTGGCCGATGATCAGCGCCCGTCCCACACCGCCGAAGGGGTGCTTGGTGACCTGCACCTCCATGCCCATCGCCTCGGCCTCGGCCGCACTGATCCCCACCTCCGCCACCTCCGGATGGGTGTAGGTGACCCGGGGGATGGCGCGGTAGTCCACCGGCGCCGGTTCACCGGTGGCGATGTAGGTAGCGGCGGCGATCCCCTCGGCGAAGGCCGCGTGGGCCAGTTGGGGAGTGCCGGCCACGATGTCCCCCACGGCATACACCCCGGGCTCGGCGGTCTCCATCGTCACCGGATCCACCTTGATGAAGCCTCCCTCCACCTCGGCCCCCACCGTCTCCAGGCCTATTCCGTCGGTGTTGGGGCCCCTGCCCACCGCCACCAGGGCGACATCGACCTCCAGGGACTTGTCCCGGAAGGAGACCCTCACGCCTTCGTCGGTGACCTCGGCGGGACCCACCCCCGTCTTCAGGTAGAACTTCACACCCCGGCGGCCCAGTTGTCTCTGCAACTGACGGGACGCATCGGCGTCCCCGCCGGGGATCAACTGCTTCTCCAACTCGAATACCGACACCTCAGCGCCCAGATCCACCAGCAGGGAGGCGAACTCACAGCCGATCACCCCGCCGCCGATGATCGCCACCCGGCCGGGACGGGACGACCAGTCCACGGCGTGATCCGACGTGACGATCCGCTCCCCGTCGATCTCCCAGCCGGGAATGGTCCTGGCATGGGAGCCGGTGGCCACCACCAAGGCTCTTCCCTCCAGGGACTGTCCTCCCTCTGTGACAATCCTGCCCGGCCCCGAAATCCGTCCCCTTCCCCGGATCACCTCCACCCCTCGTCTCCGCAGCAGACCGGCCAGGCCCGTCACCAACTGGTTGACCACCCGGTCCTTCCGGGCAAGGGCCGCCGACCAGTCCAGTTCCGGCTCGGACGTCAGGACTCCGAACGCCCCGGCGTTCCTCACCGTTGAGAACACCTCGGCCACCTGCAACCACTGCTTGGCGGGGATGCATCCCCGCAACAGGCAGGTCCCTCCCGGCCGTTCCTCCTCCACCAGGGCGACCGAGAGCCCGAAGTTCCGGGCATACAGGGCAGTGGCGTACCCTCCCGGGCCTCCTCCCAGGATCACGATGTCGAACGGGGACTCACTCATAGACAAAACGGGTGTCGGTCATAGAGGGGAATGCTAACTCTCCTGGGAATATCATCAGACGGATGCCCACCCGGTACCTGATCATCGCCTCCGCCGCCGTGGGTCTGCTGATTCTGGTGGCGGGCGCCATCTGGTTCCTGCGGCTGTACCTCTAAGCGGGCGCCATCGCTTCCACCGCCGGCTCCAGCCCCTCGTTCCCCACCGGCACCGGCCGCACCACCAACTCGTCCAGTCCCGAGGAGCGGTAGGAATCCAACTGAGCCCGGCATTCGCCGGCGGTTCCCGCTATCCCCAGGTGGGCAGCCGTCCCCTCGAGATCATCGGGGTCCAGCCCCTGGTTCTCCACATGCCGACGATAGAACCCGAGCCGCAGGTAGTGGCCCATCTCCTTGGCCAGCGCCCGGCGAGCCTCATCCGGGTTCGAGGAAACCGCCACCCGCACGTAGGCCGCTATGTGAAAGAAAGCCGCCGCCCTGTCAAGACTGCGAAGCCGCTCCGTGGTGGAACGGAGGTGGGCGGCGCTGCACCAGTTGAGCAGCACTCCGTCAGCCTCCCGCACAGCCAAGTCCAGCATCCGAGGCCCCATGGCGCCCACCACTGTCCACACGGGACCGGAGGGAAGCAGTCCCAGTCGGGCCCCTTCCACCGAGAAGAACCTCCCGTGGTGGGTCACCCTTCTCCCGTGCCGAAGTTCCCCGACGATCTTCAGGTAGTCGGAGACCGCCTCGAGGGGAGAGGAGAGATCGAAATCGAAGAACCTCCGCGCCGCCACCGGATGCCCGGACCCGATTCCCAGCACCATGCGCCCGGGACCGGCTATGGCCGAGATGGTGGCTGCGCCCATCGCGGCAGCCACCGGCGAGCGAACGTACACCGGCAGGACTCCGGTGGACAGCCGGATCCTGGACGTGGCGGACCCCCACGCCGCCAAGGTGGAGAATGCCTCCCTGGCGGTGGACTCGTTGGTCCACGCCGCGCGGTAGCCGAGTTGTTCCGCACGGACCGCAATCTCGGTGAGCCGTCGGGCGGAGAGGCCCGGGTCCACCAGAGACACCCCTAACTCCATCAAGCCCTCAATCCGGCCAGGGGGACTTCTACGCGGCAGTTGGGACAGATGGCGGTCTGGATCGGTCCCACAATGAAACTGAATGAGCATTCCGGGCATGAGACCCGCGGTGACGGTGGATCCGGCGGAGGAGGCGGAGGAGGCGCCGCCGGACCGCGAGGGGCGGGAGGAGGCCCTCCCGGGTATCCGCCGGGTCCGGGTCCCGGGGCGTGCTGGGAGGGATTGGGACCTGTGGGGGGAACACCCCCAGGACCCGGCGCGGGTCCCTTGACCTGGTTGACAGCCCCACACCTCGGACAGGAGAAACGGCCGGGGCGGGAGATGTTGATACTGGAGCGACAGGCGCCGCATCTGACTCTCATCCGTTTGCTACTCCTCTCCGGACAACCCTGCTGCCGAGTCAACCTGCTCCCCCACCGCGCCGATGGACTGGAGGTAGTCGGCCTCCAGCGCCAGCACCGCCCGGATGTCATCAGAGGATATCCCTGCGGGATGGCGCTCGGAAATCTGTTGGAGTATGTAACCGACGGCGGAATCCGATCCACCCGCCACCGTCTCGACCGGTTGCCGACGGTCCTTTTGGGCCAGCCCCTGCAAGTAGAAGATCTCCCACTCGATGACACGCTGGATCCCGGCGTCTCCCATCCTCTCATACACCTCCGGCGCCAGGTTGTCCCGGATGTGGCCCACGGCGTCGGAGACCACATAGGTGACGCCCTCGTTTGCTCCTCTCCGCCTCGCCTCCTGCCACAGCAGGATCGCCACCAAGGCGAGGAACAGCGCGGCCAGCAGCCCACCCAGGGCGACCGAGGTGAAGCCGGCCACTTATCGAACCGCAGTGACTAGAGCCCGAGTTGGCCGGCGATCTTCTCCCGGTGAAAAGAGGGGTCGCCGAACAGCAACTCGGAGCTCTTGGCCCTCTTGAAGTAGAGGTGGGCGTCGTGTTCCCAGGTGAATCCGATCCCGCCATGGATCTGGATGTTCTCGGCTGCGGAGAAAAAATACGCCTCCGAGCAGTACGACTTGGCGAGACTTGCCATCAGCCCACGCTCCTCGTTGTCCTCGCCTACCGCCCATCCGGCGTAATAGGCGGCCGAGCGAGCCGACTCCACCTGGGCCAGGATGTCGGCGCACTTGTGCTTGATGGCCTGGAAGGAGCCGATCGGACGACCGAACTGCTTCCGGACCTTGGCATAGGAGACCGACATCTCCAGACAGGCTTGAGCTCCGCCCACCTGCTCGGCGGCGAGCGCCACCGCTGCCCGCTCCAGCATCCTCTCCAGGATCGGCCATCCTCCTCCCTCGGTCCCCAGCAGGGCATCGGCTTCCAACTCCACGTTGTCCAGGGTTATCTCGGCCTGCTTGCGAGTCTGGTCCATGGTGTCCAACCTGCGGGCGCCCACACCATCGGTCCCGGCGGGAACGAGGAACAATGAGACTCCCGAGTCGGTGCGAGCCGCCACCACCAGCAGGTCCGCCACATGACCGTCCAGGACGAAACTCTTGGTCCCCTCCAAGGTCCATCCTCCCCCCGGGCGGGGCCGGGCGTCGGTGGTGATACCTTCGGCCTCCCACCGTCCGTCAGGCTCCGTGAAGGCCACCGAGGCAACCAGGTCCCCGGCTGCGATCGCGGATAGGTACTCCTGTTTCTGCCGATCGTCCCCCGCTTCTGAGATCACCCCCGCCGCCATGACCACCGTGGAGAGAAACGGACCGCAGAAGAGAGACCTTCCCTGCTCCTCCAGCACCACGAACAACTCCAGGAAACCGAATCCCGCTCCTCCCCACTCGGTTGGAATGGCCATCCCCAACCATCCCATCTCGGCCAATGCCGCCCAGTGGCGCGGGTCGTAGCCGCGCTCTGTGTCCATCAGGGTGCGCACGGTCTCCATCGGACAATTCTCATCCAGCCACTGGCGGGTGTAGCGGCGCAGTTCCTCTTGTTCGGTGGTGAATGAAAAGTTCATTGCTCCTCTATTATCCCCGACTTGCCTTCCCGAAGGTAACTCACCGCATCGGAGATCGATTCGACCGCCACGATCTCCACATCGACAGGGGCGTCGCTGGCCTCATCGTAGTTGTCCCTGGGCACCAGCACCACATCTGCCCCGGCCGCTTCGGCCGCCACCAGTTTCTGGCGGATCCCCCCGATTGCTCCAACCGTTCCGTCCATGCTGATGGTCCCCGTTCCGGCCACCACTCTCCCGTCCGTCAGTTCTCCCTGTTCGAGCAGATCCATTATTGCCAGCGTGTAGATCATCCCCGCCGACGGGCCGCCGTAGTTTGCCGAGTCGATCTCGATCGGATAGGAGGTGGAGGCCGTGATCCCCACCATGGCCCGGTCCGGCGCATCGGGGTTCTCATGCAGCGCAAAGCTGAGGACTGTCCGCTCGGCGTCCCGGATCACCGCCACCTGAACCTCGTCGCCGGGCCGGCGGTTCTCCAGTATCCGGCGGATGTCCTCCACGGTCCGGACCGGTTCCGACTCCATCTCCACCACCAGGTCTCCATCGGCCAGCGCATCGGAGGCCGGCGCCTCCTGGAAGATGCCCACCACCTCCACGCCTTCGGCGAGGCTCTCCTCCAGGCCGAGTTCGGACAGGGCCACCGCGATGGCGATGTCCTTGGACCTGTCCATCGCATGGAGATTCCGCTGGCGGGCCTCCTCGTCGGTCTCGCCTGCGGGACGGAGCAATTCTCTCTCGATCAAGTCGATCCTCCGGTCGAAGAAGGCGATGGCGGCCTCGTAGAGGTTGACCGGCTGCAGGCTGACGGTGAGAAGGATCAGTTCTCCTTCCGGCTCGAATACCGGCAGATCCTCCTCGACTATCACCGCGTCGACCGCGTCGTCCGTGGGGCCGGCCGAGGCCGCGAAGTAGGGGAGGTTGATCAGCCAGGCCAGCGGGGTCAGGAGCGCCAGGACGACCGCGGTCCACCAGAAGGAGCGCCGCCGGGCACGGGCGGAAGGAGACACATATGGGTGGGGGGCAGCCACTTTCTCCCATCTAGCGTAGATGCCTTTTTCTCCGTAAGTAGAGAGCGTTCTTCCACCCGAGGAGAGGCCACCGGGCCGGTAACCTGGATGGAGCAACCGCGGTCAAACCAGCAACCCAGAGATCAACCAGCAACCCAAAGGAGCGGCAATGGCGTTTTTCACCCCCCATCACGAAGTTCTGGCGGCCCGGGTTCTGCAACCGGCGCGAGCCAAACCAACAGCGGTGGTCTGGGTGGTGCAGGTGACGGGCTTCGCCCTGCTGACCGCCCTCTTTGCCCAGTTCACCATCCCCCTGAATCCGGTCCCCATCACCGGCCAAACCTTTGCGGTGTTGCTGTCGGGGGCGACCCTGGGCATGGTCGCGGGTGGCGCCAGCCAGGTGCTCTACTTGCTGCTCGGGACATTTTTGCCGTTCTACGCGGACGGAGCCTCGGGAGTCGACGTCCTGTTCGGCTCGACCGGTGGCTATCTGTTCGGATTCGTGGTGGCGGCCGCCTTGGTGGGCAAGTTGGCCGAACGCCGTCACGACCGTCGGGTGCCCTCCGCGGTGACCGCCTTCCTGACCGGCAGTCTGGTCATATATTTCTTCGGCGTGATCGGGCTCATGGCCGCCGCCGACCTGGATCTCGTGACCTCTGTTGAGGTGGGCGTGGTGCCCTTCCTGCTCGGTGACACCATCAAGGCATATGCCGCCGGCCTGCTGCTTCCCGCCGCCTGGCGCCTCACCAAACGCGATACTTGATCCCTGGGAAACTCACAGCAGAGGAAGGTAGGACGGCACACCCCATCGTCTTGAAGTCGCCGAACCGGGGAAGACACCCCGGAGCGTCGACGGTCACCCCTCTGCCTGACACCGGACCCCTGGGCGTCCGTTTTACCATTCACCTGAAGACGTCAACTCAATGCGAAGGGTCTGGACCAATGCGAAAGAGCGCAGGATGGTGAGGATGAGCGGGGGCCAGGCCCTCGTGAGGTCCCTTGTGGAAGAGGGCGTGGAAGTGGTGTTCGGGGTGCCCGGCATACAGTTGTACGGGATAGTTGCGGCCCTGCGGGATGAACCTGGCGTCCGGATGATCACCACCCGGCACGAGCAGGCCACCACATACATGGCCGATGGCTATGCCAGGACGACAGGAAAACCGGGGGTGGCGCTGGTGGTTCCAGGCGTGGGCCTCTACAACGCCGCCGCCGGGATCGCCACCGCCTATGCCCGTTGTTCACCGGTGCTGGTGATCGCCGGTCAAATCCCCCGGGACCAGATCGGCAAGAACCGCGGGGCCGTCCACGAGATCGAAGATCAGGCCTCGGTGGTGCGTCCCGTAACCAAGTGGCGAAGGAGCGTACTCAACACCGGCGAGATACCGGCTGCGGTCAACGAGGCCTTCCGGCAAATGCGCACCGGGTGCCCCCGTCCCGTGCTGATCGAGATCCCGCCCGATGTCGGCGTGGAACGAGAAGAGGTCACTCTTCGATCATCTGCCCCCGTGTCGCGGCCGGCGCCCGGACGGGAACGACTTCGGGAAGCGGCCTCGGTGATAGCCCAGTCCCGCCTTCCCCTGATCTATGCGGGAGGCGGAGTGGCGCGATCCAATGCGGAACAAGCCCTGGTGAGGTTGGCCGAAGCAACCAAGATCCCGGTCATCACATCCGTCGGCGGGAAGGGAACCATACCGGACAGCCACCCCCTGTCCTACGGTTCATGTGTCAGCCCGAGAGGGGAACGACACGAGATGAACCAACTCTATGAGGTGATGCAATCGGCCGATGTGGTGATCGGGATCGGCACTCGTTTCTCGCTGGGGAACCCGGCCGGGGAGGCGTCCACCCTCGTCAACATCAACATCGACGACACCGAACTGCTGAGCGTGCAGTCCAACACGATTCCCTTGCACGGCGATGCCCGGGCGACCATAGAAGCGCTCCTCCCCCACCTCCACCGGGCCAGCGCGGGAGACCGGCCGTCACCTGCCGAGGCGGTGATCGCCGCCCGCCGGTTGATCGCCTACTACGACATCCAGGACCAGGAACCACAGTACCCCATTCTGAAGGTGATGCAGGACAGCATTCCCGATGACGCCTTCGTGGTCTGGGGCGTGTCGCAGTTCGGGTTTTACGCCCGCACCCATTTCCAGGTGAATCACCCCAAGACCTACATCGATTCGGGATACTCGTTCAACTTGGGATACTCCTTCCCCACCGCCCTGGGCGCCAAGGTGGCGCACCCCGACCGTCCCGTCCTGTGCGTCGTCGGAGACGGCGGGTTTCTGTTCAACTCGTCCGAGTTGTCCACCGCGGTCAGGTACGGGATAAACGTGACAACCATCATCTTCAGGAACGATTCATACGGCAATGTCGCCCGCGACCTCGACGATTTGTTCGGCGGGACCTACGAGACCGATCTGCACAATCCGGATTTCGTCGACTTCGCGCGATCGTTCGGGGCAGTCGCCATGAGGGCGGACCGTCCCGGGGACCTGGGCGACCTGATACCTCGCGCACTGGAGCATCCGGCGCCGGTCATCATCGACGTCCCGGTGCAGAACATGCCGCTCCCGAGGCCCAGAGCGCTCCAGCACGTGACTTCGCTGTCCTGGGCGGTTCCCGAAGAAGACTGATTTGCTCCGGGATGAGCGAACCGGACAGAAGGTCCGGACATCCTCCCCTGACCGGAGCGCTGCAAGCAGGTCTCGGTCAGGTTCCTTCGTCGGAAGGACTCCTGGACGGTACCGGCGGCAGGGCTTCTTCGTCCCTCACCCCCAACATCGCCCAGTAGCCGAAGGCAAAGAGGGCGGCAATCGCCAGCCAGCCCGGCGTGTAGTCGCCCAGCAGATCCACAGACCAGCCGAACAGGGGCGCCCCGCCGCCCAGGCCGGTCAGGAAACCGAAGTAGACCAGTCCCGATTCCCTGCCGGCCAGGCTTGACGGAACGATCTGTATCACGGCGAGCATTCCCACCGAATGCCAGGCAGAGACACTCACCCCGACCAATCCGGCCGCCAGCCAGACCGACCAGGTTCCCAGGAGGGTCCCGAACGCCAGGAGCAGGCTGGTGACCACCATCAATGCGGCGATGATCAACGAACTGCGAACGGTCCCGATCCGACTCTCGGCGACACGCGCCCATCCGATCCGCCCGACGATGCCCAGCAAGCCGCTGAAGGCCAGCGCCAGGCCCGCCTGCTCGGAAGCCATTCCCAACTCCTCCTCTGCATAGAGGGGGAGGTAGTAAATCGCGGCGGCGGTCCCCACCCCCACCAGGAATGAATAGACGGTGAATCGGCGTACCAATCGGCGAGCCGATGAGGAGACCCGACCCACCGACGCCTCGGCCGGTTCCCTGCTCGGGGTCCCGTCCCCACCGCGGCTCTCCGTCTCCGGATTGGCGGCGCCTCTCCTCATGCAGACGATCCCGGTGAGAATGGGAAGGGCGGCGAATGCGATCACCGCCCACCGCCATCCCCACCAGTCGGCGAACACCGGGAGCAGCCAACCTCCCAGGAAGATGCCGATCTGGGCGCCGGCCTGCTTCACCCCCACCACCAGTCCCTGGCGGCCCGGTTCGAACTCGGTGGAGATCAGTTTGTTGGTGGCGGGGTTGGAGATCGCCAGCGCTATCCCGGTTAGAACAGCAGCACCCACCAGCAGTGAGAACTCGGGAGCGAATCCCACACACAGCAGGGCCACACCGGCCACCATGAGGGTGGTGACCGTCGAACGCCGACCGCCGGCCGCGTCCGCCCACTTGCCCAGACGGGTTGACAGGACCGCCCCGCCCACGGTGGCGGCCGTCGCCAACATGCCAACCTGCCATCGGTCTATTCCCATGGAGGAGATGATCTCTGAGGCCAGGACTCCGAAGACGGTGTTTCCGAAGAAGGCGAAAGCCATCGTTATCGCCAACACGGTGACCAGGAACCGACGGCTTATGTTCGCCTGTTTCAGGTTGGGGGCTCCTCCACGGTGTCGGCACCCAGGAGCTCGGGTCTCCGGGACTCCACCTCCATCAGTCCGAAACCCTCCATGAGGAGGGCCCGCCGGAGAGTGGGGGCCTCCTCGGGACGGACCACGAGGGTGAGCACTCCCCCTCCTCCCAGGGTGGCGTGCCTGAGTTGCAGGTCTCGGATGTCAACGCCGCTTGCCGAAAGGGCAACTCCCACCCGGGCCATCTCCCCCGGCTCATCGTTGAGAATCACCCCCACGCTCTCGCCGGGCGAGGTGAGTCCCTCACGGGTCTCTCTCGCCTTGTCAAGAAGGCCGGTCACCCTATCCACCTCCGAGCGGTCCAGAAAACGTGCGCAATCCTCCAACCCGGCTAGGACCTGCCGGAGCACGCCGGTCAAGGCATGACGGTTGGCGACCAGCAGGTCCGGCCACCACTCCGCGCCCGACAGGGCGATCCTGGTCAGATCGCGGAAGCCTCCCGCCACCAGCGCGTCGACAGAATCGCCGGCCAGCCTCAACCGGTCCACCAGGGTGGCGGCCACCAGCCTGGGGAGGTGGCTGACCAGGGCCACCGCGTGGTCGTGTTCGGCAGCGGTCATCCTCACCGGATTAGCGCCGAGCGACGCCACGATGCCGGAGAGAGCATCCAGGTCGCCCGGATCGGCGCCATCGGTGGTCACCACCCAGGTGGCGCCCCGGAACAGGGCGCCGCTGGCGGCGAGCGGCCCGGAGACTTCCCGCCCGGCCATGGGATGCCCTCCCACGAACCGGGGGAGTTCCCGGGCGGCTTCCACGATTGGCTGCTTGATGCCTGCCACATCGGTGACCAGGGCGTCGGTGCGCAAATCGGACAGGATCGAGACGATGGCGCCGGGAGAAGCCGCCAGCACCACCAACTCCGACTCGGCAACCGCCTGCCGAAGGCCGGAAGCCCGTTTGGTAACCGCTC
This sequence comes from Acidimicrobiia bacterium, assembly GCA_965204615.1. Taxonomy (GTDB): domain Bacteria; phylum Actinomycetota; class Acidimicrobiia; order Spongiisociales; family ZC4RG35; genus Bin76. Next base: position 1,675,746 of record OZ242000.1, read on the forward strand.
CGATGGCAGCCGCCTGGGCAAGATGCCTGGGGTTGGGATCCCATCCCCGCACCTCCCATCCCGCCACGGTGAGCCCAACCCCTATAGACGCGCCGATCAGACCGGTGCCGATCACTGCCGCCGTTCCCATCTAGAGGGGGTCCTTGAGGACCGGGGACGTTCCAACCATGATGTTGACCATAACCGCCCGCCCGTCAGATGCGGCTGGCGATGAGGGCGATCAATCCTTCGGCGTCACCGTTGCACCGTTCAAGTTCAGCGGAGCCGACCAGCACCCGCCACGCACCGTCTCCTCCCGCCAGGACGGCGGGCAGGGCGCCGGCAGCGCTCCTCTGGGCGGGTGACGCCTGATCTCTGTGGATCAACCGGAGGTTGAAGGGTGCGTCCGAACAGGCCCTCTTCCAGTCCCTGCGCCCCAGGGGGTTCCAACCGTGCGTGATGTCGCACAACGAGCAGTGTTCAGCGCCCGACACCAATCCCAGCGCGTAACGCAGTTCCCCCTTCCAGCCCCCGTCGGCGTTGTAGATGCCCACAATCTGTTCATCCTGCACGGCTGAACACCCATTGGCGCGAGACAGAGGCGAGGGGCGGCGCGCCCGGCGTCAACCGAACTCCGGCATGGGGGCATCACCGGTTGTGCCGAGATAGGCCCTGATCACATCCGTGTCGGTCTGGACCTCTTCGGGCAGGCCCTCCGCGATCTTTCGACCGAAGTCGAGCACCATCACCCGGTCGGCGATGTCCATCACCAGGCTCATGTCGTGCTCCACCAGGATCATGGTGATTCCCAGTTCGTCCTGGATGTCGAGGATGAACCGGGCCATGTCCTCGGTCTCCTCCAGGTTCATGCCCGCCACCGGCTCGTCCAGCAACAAGAGTTCGGGCTCCATCGCCAGGGCCCGACCCAACTCCACCCGCTTCTGCACTCCATAGGGGAGCAGGCCCACCGGATACCGCCGCCACTGCTCGATCTCCAGGAAGTCGATTATGTCCTCCACCTTGAGGCGGTTCTCCAGTTCCTCCCGCCGGGCTCTCCCCACCCACAGAGCGCCGGACAGCCAGCCATGACCCATCCTCACGTGCCGGCCCGAGAGGATGTTCTCCATCACCGTCATGTGGGCGAACAGCTCGATGTTCTGGAAACTCCGGGCAATTCCCCGCTCGGCGGTCTGGTTGGGTTTGAGGCCCAGCAGGGATTCGCCCTTCCACATGATCGACCCCTTCTGGGGTTGGTAGACCTGGTTGATGCAGTTGAAGATGGAAGTCTTGCCCGCTCCATTGGGACCGATGATGGAGTACAACTCTCCTTCGTCGACCTGAAAGGAGACATTCTCCAACGCCACCAGGCCCTTGAAGGAAAGGCTTACGTCTCGCACCTCCAGGAGCGGGGTGCCGCTGGGGGCGCTCATGAGAGCCATCGCTTGCGTCGCTTGTAGTGCTTGACCTCCCGAAACGACTTCCGCTGGCCGGCGTGCAGGCCCAGGTAGAACTCCTGGATGTCCTCGTCGGCCTGCAGCTTCTCGGACACGCCGTCCATCACCATCTTGCCGTTCTCCATCACATAGCCGTGGCCGGCGATGGAAAGAGCCATGTGGGCGTTCTGCTCGATGAGCAGCACCGCGGTCCCCTGTCGGTTGATCTCCACGATGATGTCGGCTATCCGTTGCACCAGCAGGGGGGCCAGGCCCAACGAGGGCTCGTCGAGGATCATCAGTTTGGGGGTCTGCATGAGAGCCCTCCCGATGGCCAACATCTGCTGTTCGCCACCCGACATGTACCCGGCCACCTGGTTGCGTCTCTCGGCCAGTGGCGGGAAGAGAGTCATCACCCGGTCATGGGCTGTGAGTGCCAGGTTGCGATCCCGGTTCACGTATCCGCCGGCCGCCAGGTTCTCGTCCACCGTCATCTCCGCAAAGATGCGGCGGCCCTCCATCACCTGGCTGATACCCATCCGAACCCTTTGAGACGGCAGGGTGTGGGTGATGTCCTCGCCCTCGAACCGGATGGCGCCCTTGGTGATGTCACCCTCATGTACATCCAATAGGCCGGTTATCGCCCGGGCGGTGGTGGTCTTGCCGGCGCCGTTGGCGCCCAGGAGTGCCACTATCTGCCCCTGTCGCGCCTCCAGCGAGACACCCCGCAGCACCAGGACCACGTCGTTGTAGACGACTTCCAGGTTTGATACTTCGAGCATGGGCTAACCCTTGAGTCCTGCAGGGCGGCTCGGGGCCGGCCCACCTCCCACGGGGCAGGCCGGCCCGGGCCGCTATGCGTCTAGGAGAGCTTGTAGCAAGCTTCTTCGAATACGTAGTCGGCGGCTATCGGGTGGGTAAACGCCCTCTCGATCACCTTGATGCCGGTGGGCGACGTACCGGCCGCCAAGGCGTCGGGATCGGGACGGGTGATCCATATCTGACGCTGCAGACGCTCATTGGCGCCTCCCACGTAGCTCTCGCTGGGAGCGAGGCCGCGGAAGTCGATGTTCTCGATGCTCTTGGCCGCGGCGAGGACCCCGCCCTGGGTCAAGTCGCCGTTGTCGTAGGCGACGTTCAAGGCTTCATGGAGAATCATGGCCTCCACGAATCCTTCGACCACGTAGTCGATGAGCGGGACCTCCGGAGCGTATTCGGCCATCAACTCCTTCAAGAACTCGGTTCCCGGGTTGTCCTCGATTATCGGGGAGAAGTAGATGGACCCGTAGAAGTCACGGGTCATGGCGTCCTTGATGGGAGAGTCAGGGGCCACCAGAGCCGGGCTCCAAACCGGAGCGGCGCCCGACCACAGGGCCTCGAATCCCTGGGAGATAGCCGCGCCGTAGGCCTCGGTGAGAGTGGCGGCATTGGCTGTCACCCACACGATGTCGGCGCCGCTCTGAGCGATGGCGTTGCCGATCGGGGCGTTGTCCTGTCCGGGAATGACCTGGCCTTCCCCGTCGTAGACCACCTCGATGCCCAAGGTCGCGGCAGCCAGCTTGGCGCCCTGAGCCGAGTCCTGCCCGTAGTCACCGGGGAAGGACGCCACCGCCAAGGTCGGGCTGTCGACCCCCTGGGAGACCACAATGTCGTGCAGGTACCCGATCATGTTCATGGCCTCGATGCAGTAAGGCGTGCCATGGGAGAGGAGGTTGGCATTCAGCGCCGGATCGGACCATCCGGAGTACCAGGTGAGCGGAATGGCAAGGATGCCGTCGGCTTCGAGATCCTCACGGATGGCGACGGTGTGGGGGGACCCGGTCGAGTGACCGAATGCGACCACCTCGTCCTTCAACTCCTCGTAGAACTGGACGTGGTTGTCGACCGAATAAACGGTGTCCCGGTAAACCAGTTCGACCTGCAGTCCGTGGATGCCGCCGTGGGCGTTGACGTCGGCCCAGTAGGCGTTGACTCCCGCCACAACCAGGCCCACCAGCCCTCCGAAGGCGCCGGTCAGGTCGGAGAGCATGCCCACCTTGATGACGCCCGCATCGAGGTCCACCCCGATGTCGGTGGCGATCATCATGTCCATGGGCTCCTCTTCCTCCATGGGCTCCTCTTCCTCCATGGGTTCCTCTTCCTCCATGGGCTCCTCTTCAGGAGCGGCCGTGGTAGCCGGAGCGGCCGTGGTAGCCGGAGCGGCCGTGGTGGCAGGCTCTTCGGTCTCGTCGTCTCCACCGCAAGCAGCCGCGATCAAGGTAAGTGCCATGACCATGGCCAACCACTTGATTCTGGTTTTCATGGGTTTTCTCCTAACTGGGTCGTTTTGCTTTCGTTTCATTCATTGAATACAAAGATTAGGACTGCGGAAGACTAAAGTGACCTCCCCAGAACGGCCTATCTGAATCAGTCGTCAATAGGTGAACGGCCATCCTTTCCAATAGTTGCGAACCCGAAGCCAGATCCCGTACAGACCCAGGGGTTCAAAGATCATGAACAGAATGATCAGCAGTCCGAACAGGACCTGGTTGAGTTGAAACACCGACAAGCCGGGACCCACCCCCGGGATGGTGTTGATCACACCTCCGTCATCGGCCGAGATTGACACCACCACGTCCGCAACAGTGGCCAAGGCGCCCTCCCCGCTTTCGATCACTCTCGACAGCCATTCGGTGAAGTCCTGCACCAGGCGGGGCAGGATGATCACGAAGGCGGTGCCCATCAGGGCGCCCGACACCGTGCCGGCGCCCCCGATCAGGATGATCGCGATGAACTCCACCGACAGGAACAGGTCCCACGTCTCGGGGATCTGACGTCCCACGAAGGATGCGAAGAGGGCGCCCGCCACCCCCGCGAAGGCCGACGAGATGCCGAAGGCGGTCAGCTTGTAGCGGAATTCGTCGACTCCCATCACCTCCGCGGCTATGTCGCGGTCCCGGATGGCTTGAAAAGCTCGACCCGTCCTGGTCCTCTGCAGGTTCTTAGCCACCACGGTAGCCACCACCAGGAGTCCCAGCATCAGCAGATAGACCTTGGCCTCCTCGGTGACCTCGAATCCCAACCACACCCCGTCGGAGGCGAAGTCCACCAACGGCTCTTCTTCCTTCCATACCCTCCACTGGAACTCGGGGAACTTCCTTCCGGCGAAGGCCCCGCCCGTGACGAACTTCAGGTTCCGCCAGGCCCACTCACCGATGAACACCAAGCCCAGGGTGGCGAATGCCAGGTAGAGACCCCGGACCCGAACCGCGGCCGGGCCCACCAGCAACCCCACGATCGCCGGGATGATCCCGGCCATGGGGAGCCAGATCCACATGGGCAGACCCAGTCCCCACAGGTCGCCGGGAGGCGCCCCGAGGACCACCGCCACGTAGGCACCCAGGCCCATGAAGAAGGCATGACCCAGGGAGACCTGGCCGGCCACTCCGGTCAGCAGGTTGATGCCCAGCGCCCCGATCCCGAAGATGGCCACATGGGACAGGAGCTTCATCCAGTCGTTGTGACCCAGGAAGTCCGGGTAGAAGGGGATGCTGGAGGCGATGGGCGCCAGGGCCGCCAGCACCAGGAAGATTCCCAGCACCACCTTCTTGGTAACCGTAGGCATCAAGGCCTGGTCCGATGAGTAGGACGTGTGAAGGTGCGGGCGGCCTCTCATACCCGCCTGATCTCCTCGGTGCCGAAGATGCCGTAGGGGCGAATGAACAACACCCCCACCATGAGCAGGTAGGGAACGATCCCGCTGAATCCGGTCCCGAACCAGGGATGGTTGAGGTAGCTACCGGCCAGGGCTTCGGCGACTCCCACCGACAATCCTCCCACCACCGCTCCCACCACCGAATCCAGCCCGCCCAGGATGATGGCCGGGAATGCCCGGAACGCCAGGAGGGCCGTGTCGGAGTAGACCCCCACTCGGCGGGGGTACACCGATCCGAAGATGCCTCCCACCGTGGCCAGCACCGCTCCGATCGCCCAGGCAATCGCAAAGATCGCCCCTACCTTGATGCCCTGGGCCCGCGCCGCCTCCTGGTCGAAGGCCGTGGCCCTCATGGCGATCCCGGTGCGGCTCCGGAAGAAGGCCGCCACCAGCAGGACCAGCGCCACAGCCACAACGAACTGGGCGATCTCGGTGTGAGCGATGATCACGAAACCGAGGTCGGCAACCGCATCCCCCCATGGATCGGCCATGGAGCGGGGATCCGGGCCTATGTAGTCGGTGACGATGGTCATCAGGATCACATTCATGCCCAGGGTGACTATGGCCACCGAGAACAGGTCCTCCCCCACCATCGGACGCAGGAAGACCCTCTCCAGGAGTATCCCCATCAGCGCCGAGAGGACCAGCGCGGTCACCACGGAGATCGACCATCCGAGCAGGGGATGGACGTCGAGGAAGCGACCCGGGAAATTGAGTTCGACCGCCACCCCGGCGGTTATGAAGGCCCCCACGGTGGCCAGGGCGCCGTGGGCGAAGTTCACCACCTGGGTGGCTTTGAAGATGATGACGAACCCCATTGCCAACAGGGCGTAGATGGTTCCCAGCGAGAGCCCGCTGACCACGGCCCCGGCCAACTGGCTGTGTTCGGCCTGGCCCAGTACCACCCCGGTCAAAACCTCGGCCGTCATCGGGGTCTCTTCATCTCTTCCCCGAGATAACCGACACTCAGTTCCTCACCGAGTACATGTCGAGGACCAAGGCCCCGAACATCTCTTCCATCGACTCCCGCTTCAGTTTCTGCGTGGCGGTCAACTCCCCATCCTCATGATCCAGTTCCTTGGGGAGCATACGGAACTTCCGGATGTTCTCCACCCGGGCGAACTTCGAGTTCGTATCGTCGATGACGCCCTGTATCAACTTCAACACCTCGGGCTTTTCACCGAGGTCCCGGTAGGTGGTGTAGGGAATGTTCCTGCGGGTAGCCCAGTCTCCCACCGTGTCGAACTCGATGCCCACCAGAGCGGTGAGATAATTGCGGCCATCCCCGATCACCATCGCCTCCTTGACATAGGGGGAGGTCTTGAGGCTGTTCTCTATCTCCGAGGGGGAGATGTTCTTCCCGCCGGAGGTGATGATGATGTGTTTGATCCTGTCCACGATCTTGACATGGGTCCCATCCACCCACTCCCCCACGTCTCCGGTGCGCAGCCATCCGTCCTCGGTGAACGCCTCCTCAGTCTGCTCCGGCTTGTTCCAGTACCCGCGGAACACCCCGGGGTGCTTGGTCTGGATCTCCCCGGTCTCGGGTTCTATGCGCAGTCCGATCCCGGGATAGGGCTCGCCCACCGACCCCAGCTTCATCCGACCATGGAAGTTGTTGGTCGCCACCGCCGCATTCTCGGTCATGCCGTACAACTCGTAGAGATTCACCCCCATCCCGTGGAAGAACTCAATCACCTCCGGGGCTATGGGCGCGGCGCCGCTCCCGGCCCACCTGCAGCGGCGGAGACCGATCCTCTCCCGCAGAGCCCGGAACACCAGCGGGTAACCGATCATGAACAGCAGGCCGCTGTACAGGGTGTGCTTTCCCCCGTTCTTCACCCTCTGCCGGCCGATCACCCGGGCCAGGCCGGCGCCCAGGGACATGAACACTCGCTTCAGCCAGGTGGCGTCCTTGCTTTTGATGATCACTGCCGCATGGAGTTTCTCCCAGATGCGGGGTACGGCAAAGAACAGAGTGGGTTGCACCTCCCGCAGGTTCTCCTGCACCGTCTCGATGGACTCGGCGAAATTGAGAGTGGTGCCGGAGGCCGCCGAGGTCCAGGTGGAGAAAATGCGCTCGGCGACATGGCACAGGGGCAGATAGGTCAGGATCTCATCGGAGGCATTGGGCCCCACGTTGTTCGGCATGCGGTCGTCGGCGTTCACCAGTTCGTCGAAGCAGTACTCCACATTGGCGTTGTCCAGCATCGCTCCCTTGGGAGGGCCGGTGGTGCCCGACGTGTACACCAGGGTCATCACATCGTCGGGTCGGGCCTCGGACATCCGCTTCTCCACCGCGCCCGGGTTCTCGGCCCGATGCCGGCGGCCCATTTCCAGGAAGTCGTCCCAGAAGATGAACCGGGGATCGTCCCGGTAGGAGCGAAACCCCCGAGGTTCCACATGAATCACCCTCTCCAACTCTCCCAGGGTGTCTATGACCTCCATCAGCTTGTCGGCCTGCTCCTGGTCCTCGGCCAGATGTACCCGGGACCCCGAGTCAGAGAGCAGATACCGGACCTCGGCGGAAGGGTTGGTTGGGTAGAGCCCGACGGTTACCCCTCGCACCGCCACCGTGGCCACGTCCAGGATCACCCACTCGGGACGATCCTCCGAGTGGATCGAGACCCGATCACCCACATCCACTCCCAGCGCCAGCAGACCATGTGCCGCCAACAGCACCTGCTCCCAGTAGCTGCTCCAGGTGATCTCCTGCCAGATCCCGAGGTCTTTCTCGCGCAGTGCCACCAGGTTCGGCGTGCTCATGGCTCGGTCCCTTATCAGTCGGGCCACAGTCCTCGTCTGCATCTCCGCTGCCGGCGTCGAGGGCCTCTCTTGCACTGCGACAGTCACCTGATGCTCCTTTCAACCTCGTGACACGGGTCTTAACAGAATATCAAGACGTAGTCACCGATTCCCCCAAATGCGGGGATCGAGCCGCTCAGGACCCCAGGGACCACTCCGCGCCGCCCTCCCAATGCTCCTTCTTCCAGATGGGCGCCCTCTCCTTCAACTCGTCTATCAGGTAGCGCGCTGCCGCGAAGGCCTCCGCCCGATGGCCGCTGGAGACAGCCACCGCCACCGCCACCTCTTCCAATTCCACCCGGCCCATCCGGTGTTCCACCGCCACGGCCACAACCGACCACCGCTGCACGGCCTCGGAGACGATTTCGGTGATCTTTTCGCATACCTGTGTTCTGTACACCTCGTATTCGAGATGGGTCACCCCCTCCCGGCGCGGGGAATGGTTGCGAACGGTCCCCAGGAACAGGGCAACCGCTCCGGCCTCAGGGGCGCCCACCTCCTCCAGCAGTGCGCCCACGTCGATGACATCCTCCACGACCGCAACCCGGGAACGGGGTAATGGGATACTCATACACAGGGAAGTTAGCCCCAAGCCGCCGTAAAATGAACGCGGTGAGCGAAGATCTCTTCACCCGGCTGATGCGAATGTTCAGCCAGCCCGGTCCGGTCAATCTCGATCTGGCCCGGGAGGTATCCCGCCATTTGGCCGGAGAGCCCCAATTGCTGAATCCCTGGACCTCCGAAGAACTCATCGAATTGGTGAGACTGGCCGAGTACCGGGTCGCTGAGGCCGCACCCTTCAGCTTCCCGCCGGCCTCGACGGTGATTCCCCTAGGTCCCCGGGAGTGGGGGGACGCCATGGTGGAGGAGTTCGCCCCCGTTATGGAGCCCTTCGCAGCGCAGGTGGGGGAAGGCGCAACCGGCCAGCCCTGGGGGATGCTGATCCCGCTGGGTCCGGTTCTGGCGGGAGCGCAACTGGGGGCCATGGCGGGACTGATGGCCGGCCGGGTGATCGGAGCCTGCGAAACCGGGCTGCCCACCGGTCCCTCGAACCGCACCCTTCTGGTCGCCACGGTGATAGAAGACCTGGCGGAGGAGATCTCCGTGGACGGTCGCCAAGTGAGAATGTGGGCGGCCCTCTACGAGACGGCCCACCGGGCCGTCTTCTCCCTGCCCCATGTGGCGGACCTCTTCCGCACCTTCAACGAGGACTACGCCTCCAGCCTGAAGCTGGCCCCGGAGTCGCTGATGGAGCAACTCGGGTCGTTGGGAAACGACCCTTCGGCGATCTTCCAACTGGACCTGGATGCCGAGGGAGCAGACCTCTTCGACTCCTCGGAATCCGGCCCGGCCCGGGACAACCTGAACGCCTTTCTGGGCATGACCGGCGGAATGTCCCGGTGGCTGGTCGCCAAGTCGGCAGCCGGCATTCTTCCCGACCTCGAGACGATCTCTTCGGAACGTGACGGCGCCCTGGATCTTGCCGATCCGGGCATCCCCGCCGCAGCGATGGTGACCGCATCCCCGGAAGCGGTGGCCGCCGGGGAGGTCTTCCTCTCCGAAGTCGAGGAGCGCTTCGGGCCCTCCGCGGCGGGGCGCATCTGGCAGCCCGACGGTTTCCCGGCGCCCGAAGAGATCAACGATCCGGTGGGCTGGGCGGCCCGGGTGCTATTGGACGATCCCCTCTGGTGATCCGGTAAGCTTCGGACCCACCGTACCCAACCCGGGAGAACCCAAAATGCCTGCAGAAGTCGGCGCACCCGCTCCATCTTTTTCTTTGCACGACCAAGACGGCAACACCGTGACGCTGGACGATTTGACGGGCCGAAAGACCCTTCTGGTGTTCATTCCCTTCCCGTTCACCGGCATCTGCGAGGGAGAACTCTGTGAGATCCGGGACAACTTCGATGACCTCTCGGGTCTCGACGCCAATGTGGTGGTGATCACCTGCGACACCCGTTTCTCGAACCAGAAGTGGGCCGATGAACAGGGATTCGACTTTCCCATCCTCTCCGACTTCTGGCCCCACGGGCAGACCGCCCGGGCATATGGGTGCTTCAACGACGAAATGGGCGTGGCGTCGCGGGCCACTTACGTACTGGACCGGAGCGGAGTGGTCAGAGAGATAGTCTCCACCGACGCGTTGAAGACTCCTCGCAATTTCCAGAGCTACGGGGAAGCGCTGCAACGCCTCTGATCATCCGGCCGTCTCCACCGGTATACGCCGTCTGAGTTGCTTCTAGGAGTCCTCGGCGTCCGCTGCGTGGGCCGCTGAGCCCTTCTCGGCCTCTTCCTCGGCTTTGCCCTCTTCAACCCCCTTGCGGAACTCGCGGGCAGACGATCCCAACGACCGCGCCAGCTTGGGAAGCTTGGAGGCGCCGAACAGGAGCAGCAGTATCAGAACAATTATCCCAAGTTCCAAGGGTTTCAGCCCGAACAACGTCTTCTCCTTTGTGGTCTCTTGCACCGCCTGGGTGCGGAGCAGTTAGCCCAAGGCTAGCGCATCGATGGCTTTCTGGAGCCGCTCCCTGGTGACAAACCGGATCCGGGGGTCCCGTCGTTCCATCCCGTAGACCGAGAAAGGCCCGTATTTCTCGGTTACCAACATCCCGCGGGCCATGCGTGAGGAGGCCATGTCCATCACGAAGCGACGCATGTCCCTCTCGGCGAGTTCAGGATGTCCGCCCGGTAGGTGGGGGACCTCCCTCACCATCACCGTCGCGGCGCCCTTGCGGGCGTGGAAGGTCACAGAGTCGGGGCCCGGCGTCACTGTGTATCCCCGCAGCGCCAGGATCCCCCTCACCAACTCCCCGGCGGTCATCTCCGCCGGATCGACACCCTGGAGTCGGAGAGCGGCCTTCACCTTGGCCGGGACAGTCAGTAGCACCGCCAAAGGAGCGAGCGCCTCTCCCTCCGCGGTCGGGGCCGGGGCGGCCGAAACCCCTGCCGAGGTGAAGTCGGTGTCCAACGGATCCCGGGTTGCCTCCGAGAGCCCGACGATCTCGGGGACGGGAAAGTTCTCGGGAAGCCTGCCCGGCTCTTCGAAGTCCACGCTCCCCACCTTTTTTGTTCTGTCCCTGTGCAGGACGAAGACCTCCAGCCTGTCCAAGCCTTCGAGGGGAAGCGTCTGGCGGGCGCGCCGCACAGCCTCCAGTGCGTAGTAACACAGCAGGTCGATGAGGATCGGGTCGTCCTCGACCATCGGCACCCCGAAGGTGACCTGGATGGCGTCCCCGGAGACCGAGAGGTCCTGCAGGTTGGGAACCGGCGCCAGGGGATCCGGCTCGGGTCCGGTCGCTGAACGGGGACGGGCGCGACGAACGCGACGAACCACACGAACCCATATGATGATGAGGCCTGCCACCGCCAGCAGCAGAACGGCATAACCGAACAGTCCCAGATCTACCCCCTAGTCCTCTGCCTCCCCATTGTAGGGAGATCTCAGGAGGCTACCGCCGTCCTCCTGGAGCGCTCATGCCGGACCCGGCGACGCTCACGCTCTGACAACCCTCCCCAGATTCCAAAGCGCTCCCCGTTGTCCAGCGCGAAGTCGAGACACTCGAGCTTCACCTGGCACTCCCTACAGATCGCCTTGGCCTTGCGGGTGGAGGATCCCCGCTCGGGAAAGAACAGGTCCGTGTCCGCTCCCAGGCAGTTGGCGTAGTTTTGCCAGCCCAACTGATCGTTGGCCATCGCATCTATCAAGCTCCGTCGCATCTTCCGTCCTTATCTCCGACCCAGACCGCCCGCGCCCGGTTTCTTACATTGACGTAATTACAATCATGCGACTATAGACAGGGAGAGGGACATTGTCAAATGAAGAGAGGGGCCGGGACACACCTGCTCTGCCAAGCGTTTACAATCCCTGGACAGTCGATGCCTGACCGAGTTTCGTGACGCCCGCCCCTGTTTCGACCTCTCGACGCCGTCCCTGGCCTCTGGAGTTCTACCGCTCGGCCGTCGGCAAGAAGTGGGTGATGGGTATTACCGGCATCGCCCTGCTGGGGTTCGTGCTGGCTCACATGATCGGCAATCTCAAGATCTACCTGGGGGACGGGCAACTGGACTCCTACGCCCACTATCTGAGGGAACTGGCCTATCCCCTCCTCCCCAAGACCATGACCCTCTGGTTGATGCGCACCGGCCTCCTGATCGCCTTCTTGCTTCACATCCATGCCGCCGCCAGCCTCACCCTGCTCAATCGAAGGGCCAACACCGCCTATCGCGGCCCCCGCGACCTGGCGGTGGCCGGATACGCCTCCCGCACCATGCGGTGGAGCGGCGTGATCGTGGGAGTCTTCCTGTTGTGGCACCTTGCCGACCTGACCTGGGGCGTCACCCCCATGGCGACCGAGGGATGGACGGCCGGAGCGGTGGAGGCCAACCTGGTCGCCTCCCTCTCCCGGGGTGGAGTGGCGGTGCTGTACATCGTGGCCAACCTGCTGCTGGGAATCCACATCTATCACGGCGCGTGGTCGCTCTTCCAGAGTCTGGGATTGGCCCATCCCGCCTACAAGCGCTGGCGACGCTGGTTCGCCCAGGCCTTCGCCGCCGTGATCGTGATCGGCAACGTCAGCATTCCGATCGCGGTCTGGACCGGGGTGGTGGGATGAACACGGTACATTTGGACGCCAAGGCGCCAACCGGGTCACTCGCCGACGCCTGGGACAATCACCGGTTCTCCATAAATCTGGTCAACCCCGCCAACAAGCGCCGATTCAAGATCATCGTGATCGGGACGGGACTGGCGGGCGCCTCGGCGGCCGCCACATTGGCCGAACTCGGCTACCAGGTGGATGTCTTCACCTTCCACGACACCCCCCGCCGGGCCCATTCCATCGCCGCCCAGGGGGGCATCAACGCCGCCAAGAATTATCAAAACGACGGCGACTCGGTGGACCGTCTCTTCTACGACACCATCAAGGGGGGAGATTTCCGCTCCCGTGAGGCGAACGTGTACCGGCTCGCTCAACTCTCCCTCAACATCATCGACCAGGCGACCGCCCAGGGCGTCCCCTTCGCCCGGGAGTACGGAGGGCTGCTGGACAACAGGTCTTTCGGCGGCGCGCAGGTGTCACGCACCTTCTACTCCCGGGGTCAGACCGGCCAGCAACTGCTGCTGGGGGCCTACCAGGCCATGGCGCGCCAGGTGGGACTGGGCACGGTGAAACTGCGGGTGCGCACCGAATTCATGGACGTGGTCCTGAAGGAGGGGCGGGCGGTCGGAGTGGTGGTGAGGGACCTTCTCACCGGAGAGATCAGTTCTCATTCGGCCCATGCGGTGGTCCTGTGCACCGGCGGCTATTCCAACGTCTACTACCTGTCCACCAATGCAATGACCTGCAACGTCACCGCCATATGGCGAGCCCACCGCCGGGGAGCGGCCTTCGCCAACCCGTGCTTCACCCAGATCCATCCCACCTGCATACCGGCTGCCGAGGACTTCCAGTCCAAGTTGACCTTGATGTCGGAGTCCCTGCGCAACGACGGACGGGTCTGGGTGCCCGCCTCGCCCGATGACGATCGTCCGCCCCGCCGGATACCGGAGAGTGATCGCGACTACTACCTGGAGAGAATCTATCCGGCCTTCGGGAACCTGGTGCCCAGGGACGTGGCTTCCCGGGCCGCCAAGCGCATGGTGGACGCAGGTCATGGGGTCGGGACCAGGAAGAACGGCGTCTACCTGGACTTTCAGGATGCGATCACACGGCTCGGCCGTGAGGCTGTCGCCTCTCGCTATGACAACCTGATGGAGATGTACAACCGGATCACCGATGAGGACCCCTACCGGGACCCGATGCGGATCTATCCCGCTCCCCACTACACCATGGGCGGGCTGTGGGTGGACTACAACCTCATGACCACCATCCCGGGACTGTACGCACTGGGTGAAGCCAACTTCTCGGACCACGGCGCCAACCGCTTGGGGGCCTCCGCTCTCATGCAGGGGTTGGCCGACGGCTACTTCGTGCTGCCCTACACCATCGGCGACTATGTGGCGGGCTTTTTGAATGAGGACCCGGTGCCCACCTCGGATGAGGCCTTCTCCCGCACCGAGGCGGAACTACGGGACCGGATCTCCGGGTTGCTATCGATGAGAGGCAACCGCACGGTGGACGACTTCCACCGTCAAGTGGGCAGGGTGGTGTGGGACGAATGCGGCATGTCCCGTAGCGCCGACGGCCTGGACCGGGCACTGGCCCACCTGCCGGACCTCTATGAGGAGTTCCGGCGAGACGCCCGGGTTCCCGGTGATGGGGAGAGCCTCAACCAGACGCTGGAGAAAGCCGCCCGGCTGGAGGACTTCTTCGAGTTGGCGATGGCCATGTGCGTGGATGCCCGCCACCGGGAGGAGTCGTGCGGCGGGCACTTCCGGGAGGAGCACCAGACTCCCCAGGGCGAAGCGGTGCGCGATGATGAGAATTTCACAAACGTGTCCGCGTGGTTCTGGACAGGCGATCCCGCCCGGCCCTCGTTGACCGAAGAGCCCCTGACGTTCGAAAACGTGCATCTGACCACCCGGAGCTACAAATGAACATCACCCTGCGAGCATGGCGCCAGGCAGGCCCGTCGGAGGAAGGCCGATTCGAGACCTACCAGGTTTCCGACGTTTCCTCGGACATGTCTTTTTTGGAGATGCTGGACGTTTTGAACGAACGGCTCACTCTGGAGGGGCTTGAGCCCATCGCCTTCGATTCGGACTGCCGGGAGGGGATCTGCGGCGCCTGCGGGGTGATGATCAACGGTCGGGCCCACGGCCCGCAGGCGGCCACGGCCACCTGCCAACTCCACATGAGGAGCTTTGAGGACGGCGACACCATCACCGTCGAACCGTGGCGAGCCGCAGCCTTCGAGGTGATTCGCGACCTGGTGGTGGACCGATCCGCCTTCGACCGGATCATCGAAGCGGGCGGGTTCATAACGGTGGCCACCGGTTCCGCGCCGGAGGCCAACCTGACCCCCGTCCCCAAGGACATCTCCGAGACGGCCTTCGACGCGGCAGCCTGCATCGGATGCGGCGCCTGCGTGGCGGCCTGTCCCAACTCCGCCGCCCAACTGTTCACCGCCGCCAAGGTCTCCCACCTCAATCTCCTGCCCCAGGGGAGCGCCGAGCGCCACCTGCGGACCGAGCGCATGGTGGACACCATGGAGCAGTTCTTCGGTTCCTGCACCAATCACGGGGAGTGCGAGGCGGCCTGCCCCAAACAGATCTCCATCGACTTCATAGCCATGATGAACCGCGACTACGTGATCGCCAAGGTCAAGGGCCGCCGAACCTCTTAGCCCCGAGCCTTACCAACTATCTCCTTTAGGCTCTGGATGGCTCGAAAGAGGCTATCAGAATACTGTGCGGCTACCTCAGGCCGCCAAAGAGAATCCACGTATTCCACGAGCTGGGACGTGTAGGTGGGACCAACATCGCGTCCGCCCTTGTCACCTGGCACCAACCCCTCACGAATGTCCCTACTACGGGATCGGCGAGCCAGATTCACCAGAGCAGCCTTTGGGTCTTGCAAACTCTCCGGATCCAACGGAACCCTGCTCCTAGGCACGCTTAAATATCGACTGATGGTCTGTGCATCTGCCAGCAACCAGGCTTCTACCTCTCTCACTGCGATTCGAAAACAAAGCTGAGGGGCGGAATTGGTCAACCACCGGTTACGGAAGGTCGGGGCGCAAGGTGCATCCATGTCCAAGTCGACCAACACCAACCAGGGCGAGAGACGTGCGGCATTGTTGTAGCCCGCGATCTTGTCCCTTAGGTGGGGTTTTCCTTGTTTCCCGTACACAACTCCTGGATCCCCCCCTGCAACATCAACCAGGGCTTGAGCAACAGCTTCATCGACTAGACCCTCAACTGCCACGGTAACAACAGGACGCCCCGACACATCAGGGGCCTGGAAAAAAGGACAACTGTGCGGCTTCCGCCGGTTTCGTCTTAGGAATCACAATATCGGCAAGGGAGAGTCCTCCCTGGAGCAGCGGAAGAACATCAGCTTGAGAAGCCGCCTGTTCTATCTCCGTGCCTTCATCCTTAGGGAAGAAGAGAAGGATCTCATCCACTCCAATGCCATCATCACGGAGCAAATCAGATGAATGCGTGCTCAGAAAGACCTGTCTACCGGTCTTCCGCGATGCGCGGGCCAGCATCTGGGGCACTACGCGCACTATTTCCGGATGGAGGGAGAGTTCCGGTTCCTCCAACAACAACGGGCCTCCCGTCTCCATCGTCGCCCACAACAATCCCATTAGACGCAAGGTGCCATCTGAGAATTGTTCCTCTGACTGCCATGCGCCTTGAGGTCGCCAATGCCGGTATTTGCCCCGCAGGTGGGGTACCCCACGGTTGTCCCTATCCAGTTCGATTTTCTCAAGTTGGGGAACCGCAATACGGAGAGCCTTCTGTATTCGCCTTAGACGCGCCTTCTGGGTACGGGTTGGGGTCTTTGCTACTTGCTCCAAGAAGTCGCCCCCAAAAGGATCATCGGTCAAGCCTATCGATCGATCCGGCTCGCGAATCAGCTGCGGTACGACATGCAGATATCGAATTGAAGCAAAGAACTTTGCCAAATCACGAAAAGGCTCATTAACAATCACTTGTTCCAGGTATGTCTGGGTCTTGCGGGCAGGGTCTTGGTCATCTTCCCTGTCTGGTCGATCGACAAGCGTCTTCCCGTTCTTGAATATCTGTTCCCTCTTCACAAGAGGGCGACGCTGCCTGTCTTGGTTGAAGACAAGGGCATATCGCCAGTAAACGTCTTCTCTATCCGCCACGTTTACTTCAATTGCAACATCCGAGTAGCGCCGAGCGGCCAAACTACGTATGGTTTTAACACCACCCCTGCGACCAATGGCCTCAGCAAGGCCCCCACGGGTTGAGGCCAGGTCGCGAAGGAATCGAAATGCGTCCAGAAAATTGGACTTCCCCGATGCGTTGGGACCAACCAGGACCATACGACTCTGGAGTTTGACCTCAACGTCTTGGAAGTTCTTCCAATTACCCAAACGCAGCTTCTCGAACTTCACACCCAAACCTTCCTTGGGCAACTTCCTGCAAGCCGCCCACGCCCACAGGTCAAACCTGCTGAGCAATGGTTGTGATCCTCATTCTAAGAGTCAGGTCCGCGCTGGTCACCCAGGGGTTAACCACAGGGCCGGCATTCTCGAGTCGATGTACCCGGATGGGCAACTCGGATCCTCTCCGGCTCTTAGCCAGAAAGCTCTTGAGGCCAACCTGACCCCCGTCCCCAGGGGACGTGCTGTCCTGGCGCCGGTTAGATCCAGTGCCGCCTGCGTTGGAAGGGGTAAGTCGGGATGGAGATTCGACGCCGGACCTCGCCCGCGAACAGTCCGGCGAAGGAGACATCCAGCCCGGCCTCGTATGCACTTGCCACCGCCCTCAGGAACGCGCCATGGGACTCCGACGATCCGGTGTGATCGGACGGGTCCGCCGGTGCGGGAATCACCGCCGGCGACCGTTTGCCCTCCGGCCAGGAGTCTCCGATCATTGCCCCCAGCGCCGGTCCGGGACCGATCTCCACTACCGAGTCCATCCCAAGGCGGGCCAGTATCCGCGCGCAGGACGAAGCGCTCACAGGCTCCCCGCACTGACGGAGCCACCGGTCGATTTGACGTGCCCCAACCGACTCCACCACCTGTCCGGTTGCGCTGCTGACCAGGGTGACGGACGGTGCTGCGAAAGTGAAGCCGACGAGCGCCGACTCCAGGTCTTCGGGAGTGGCCTGTCGGTCCTGCTCCGCCCGCGCACCCACAAGGCTGCCCAGCGCCGCCGCAAGTCGCAGGCCTTCCTCCAGGCCGAATACCCCGGCTGCCTGGGCCGCGGCCAGCGCGCCCGGTCCGTGGCCCACCACCGCCCCGGGCCGGACGCCTATGCTCGCCCACTGCGCGGTCAGGGCACAGCCCAGCGCGTAAGTGGCCGGGAGGACCCAGGCCGGGTCGTCCTGCTCCTGGCGGGTCCCGGAACGACCCATCCACCCCTCGAGCAGCCAAGCCCCTCGATCTTGACGGATCAACTCGTCGCACCGGTCCAGCACCGCTCGCGCCACCGGTTCGGTGCGGTACAGCGCCTCCCCGCCGGCGAGCCACCGGCCGGCGTGCCCGGGGTAGGCGAATGCAACCCTGGTCGCCTGATGGGGAGTGCCCGGCGCCGACGAACCCTCGACGCCTGCCAGCACACCCAGCCGCCGGCGGAGTTGTTCGGCATCGCTGAACAGCACACCGGCTCGGTGCGGGAAGTGGCTGCGACCCACCGCGGCGCTCCAGGCCAGGTCCGCCAGGGCCGCATCGGAGGCGGAGCCCTCCTCGCCGTCGAGCCACCGCAGATACCGCTCGGCCAGATCGGCCAGCGCGCCTTCGGACTTCCCCGAGAGCGCCAATAGGCGGGCGGTGCGCTCCGGCGGCCCTTCTCCGGAGATCGGGAGAGCCTCGAACGGTTCCGGCAGCCACACCGGTACCGGCCGGGGGCCACCCGCGGGCAGCGGTGTGCCGTTGCCTTCCGCAAGGTCGCCCTCCGACGCTCCGTAGCCCTCCACCAGGACATGCGCGTTCGCTCCCGAGAGCCCGAAGGCGCTGACACCCGCCGCCGGCCGGCGACCGGAGACGGTTGGCCAGTCCGTCTTGGCGGACGCGACCCGCACCGGTACCCGGTCCCACTCGACGTTCGGGTTCGGAGTCTCCAGATGGAGAGTCTCCGGTATCACCCCCTCATTCATGGAGAGGACCGTTTTGATGAAGGCGGCGATCCCGGCTGCCCACTCGATGTGTCCGATGTTCGACTTCACCGATCCGATCAGCAGCGGCCGCTCCGGATCGCGTTCTGTGCCGTAAACCGCCGCCACCGCATTCACCTCGATCGGGTCCCCCAGCTGGGAGCCGACCGCATGCGCCTCCAGGTAGTCCACGTCGGACGGGGAGACTCCGGCCCGGGCAAGGGCCTCTGTCATAACGCGTTCCTGGGCCGGGCCGTTCGGCACCGTCAGCGCGGCGCTGGCGCCGTTCTGGTTGACCGCAGATCCTCGTATGACCGCCCAGATACGGTCGCCGTCGGCCTCTGCCTCTCCGAGCCGCTTCAGGACCACCACCCCGCAGCCTTCCCCGCGGACGAAACCGTCGGCCGCGGCGTCGAAGGCTCTGCACCGCCCCGTGGCGGACAGCATGCCGATGTCCAGGTGGAATCTGACAAATGCCTGGGACAACGTTGCGTTCACCCCACCCACCAAAGCCAGGTCCACATCGCCTCGCTGCAGCGCCGCCACCCCCTGGTGCACCGCAGCCAGGGATGAGGCGCAGGCCATGTCCACCGGCAGCGCCGGTCCCTCCAGGCCCAGCGCGTAGGCGACGCGGCCGACCGCCACGCTGGGAGCAGTCCCCAGGTAGCTGTCCTCCCGGCCGCCGGCCGCGATCAGATCCCGGTATTCAGGGCTGCCCACCCCGACGTACACCCCGGTGCGGCTACCCCTCAACCCGTCCGGGTCCATCGCCGCATCCTCCAAGGCCAGCCAACTGGTCTCGAGCAGCATCCGCTGCTGGGGATCCATCAGTTGCGCCTCGATGGGGGAGATACGGAAGAACCTGGAGTCGAACTGGTCAATCCCCACCACGTAGGCACCCCGCCGGTAGACCGCCTCCTCGGCGTCGGGGTCTCCGGTGATCCCGCTCCAGAGGCCCGTTTCCTGCCTTCCATCCGTCACCGCGTTCTCCCCCGCTTCCAGCAGACGCCAGAAGGCGGATAGGTCGGGAGCGCCGGGGAAGCGGCAGGCCATTCCCACCACGGCTATGACGTCCTCGTCGGGCGGCGTCTGAGGAGGGCTGTCCGGAACGGGAGGCGCCCAGGTGGGTTCGGGGCTGCCGGCCGCCAGGGTCGGGGCGAGTTCCTCGAGCAGGTGGCCGGCCAGGCTGTCGAGGTTGGGGTAGTCGAACACCGCGGTGCTGGACAGCACGAACTCCCCGGAAAGGGACCGGTTCAGCCGGTTGCGGAACTCCACCGACATCAACGAGTCCATTCCCAGGTCGAAGAAGCCGACCGCCGCGGCAGGGGCCGAAGGAAGCCTCAGCACCGCCTGCAACTCCTGTTGGAGGAATGAGACCAGCAACCCCTCCCGGTCCGCGGCCGCTCCTTCTCTCAGGGCCGCCAGCACGTCGGTGGGACCGGACGCCGTCCCGCCATCCTCCCCGGACTCCAGTCCTCCGGGGAGCAGGTCTTCGAAAAAGCCGGCTGCCCCTTCATAGTTCTCGATGAATACCGGCCAGTCCACCGCCCCCACCATCGAGGAGGTCAAGTCCCCGCGGACCAGTTCATCGAAGGCGTCGAGGCCCTGTTCGGGGCTGATCCAGCCGGTGCCCTGTGCTTCGAGTTGCCGCTCGATCCGTTCTCTCTGCTCCTCGGCTTCTCCCAACTCAGACCAGGCGCCCCACGCGATGGCCTGACCGGAGAGTCCCAGGGACCTGCGGTAGGCAGCCAGTTGGTCGAGGAAGGTGTTGGCCGCGGCGTGATTGGCCTGGCCCGACTTGCCCAACACCCCGGTGATGCTGCTGAACAGGACGAACAGGTCCAGGTCGCGGTCCGCGGTGGCCCGGTGCAGGTGCCAGGCTCCCAATACCTTGGGCCACAACACCCGTTCGAAACGTTCCCAGGTCTGGTTACCGAGGGCGCCGTCGGACAGCACGCCCACGCTGTGGATGACGCCCGCCAGGGGAGGGGCTTCGGCGTTCAGGCGGGCCAGCATCTCATCCACGGCCGAAGCCTGGGTCACATCGGCCAACTCCACCCGTACATCGGCGCCCTGGCGCTCGAGAGCCTCGATCGCTCTCCGGGCGGCGGGGTCGGGAGGCCTGCGCCCGTTCAGGACGATCACCCCCGCCCCGTGGCCTGCCAGCCACTCGGCCACCTCGATGCCGATGCCCCCCAGGCCGCCGGTGACCAGGTAGGTTCCATCGGGCCGCAACCGGCCACCGGCCAGGGGCGGCATGGCCAGCACGTTCTTCCCGATGTGACGGGCCGAACGCATGAAATCCATGGCGGCCGGGGCCTCGGTGATCGGCCACCGGGTGTGGGCCAACGGAGCCAAGGCGCCGGTGGTGATCCTCTCCATCACGTCACGGAGCACCGCTCCCGGGTGGGCCGGTTCGTTCTTCTTCAGCCAGTCGAGTTCCAGGATGGAGTAGGAGACATCGGGGCGGGACGCCGCCATCTCCTCGGCGCTCCAGATGTCCCGGCGTCCCATCTCCACGAAACTTCCTCCGGCGCCCAGACAGGAGAGGCCGGCCTCGATGAACCCGGGACCGGTGAGGCTGTTCAGCACCATGTCCACCCCCTCGCCACCCGTTGCATCCAGAACCTCCCGCCCGAAGTCGGTTGTTCGACTGTCGAAGACATGCTCGATCCCCACAGACCGCAAATACGCTTGCTTGGGGGCGCTGGCCGTGGCGAACACCTCCCAGCCTGCGGCCTGCGCCAACTGCACCGCCGCCAGTCCCACCCCGCCGGAGGCGGTGTGGATGAGCACCCGGGCGCCGGCCTTCAGGTCGGCCATCTCGAAGCTCAACCCGGCGCTCACGAAGGCGGACGGGATGGTCGCCAGGGCGGCGGCCGAGACACCCCTCGGCGCCTTGGCCACCAACTCCGCCTGCGTCACCACCTCGGGTGAGAAAGTGCCGAAGGAGAGTCCGACCACGCGGTCGCCCACCGCGAAATCGGTGACATCCGGGGCGGTCTCCACTATTTCCCCGCAGAATTCCTCGCCCAGCAGGGGCTCTGCCGAATCCACCACGCCCATGCTCAGCAGTACGTCCAGGAAGTTCACACCAACCGCCTCCACCGCCACCCGGACCTGCCCCGGTCCCAGGGCCCGCCTCGGTGCAGGCTGGGCGGAGAGTCCCTCCAGCATTCCCTCCGCGTCGGGCATGAGACGCCAAGCCGAATCTTCCGGCAGGTCCACGCGGGTTCTGGAGGCGCCGGCTCGGATCAGGCGGGCGGCCAGTCGGTCGCCGTCCCGGAGAGCGACCTGGGTTTCCCGGTCGGCATACATGAGTTCGTCGACCAGACGGGAGATCGGGGCCGGATCGGCGGGGTCGATGTCCAGCATGCGCGGGAGAAGGTGGGATGCTTCCCTGGCCACCGCTCTGCCGAATCCCCACAGGACCGCCCCGGCCAGTTCTCCGACGCATTCGCGCATGTAGTCTCGCTCCAGGGCCTGGGCGCCCAAGGTGAAAAACCATAGACCGTTCTCCGGAACGGTGTCGGAATCCAGGAGACCCTGCACCAGGGCCAGGGCGCTGCCCCCGGCATCCGTGGTGTCCTCCCGCAGTTGGGCCACGGAAGCCTGGGGTCCATGCCCCCGGAGGGCGCCCAGGTGCACCACACCCCGGAGCGGGATGTCCTCGGGGAGTTCATCGAGCAGCGCCCGCCACGACTCCCGGATGCCGGCCTCCACGGTTCTTCGAACGATCTTCCCCTCGCCCTCGGGCGGACCGGGCGGCAGGGTCGACTCGGCCATTACCACGGTCTGGTTCCTTCTCGCCAGTTCTCTCGCCATCTCAAGGCTCACGTCGTGGCCCGTCGAGCACATCACCCACAAGCCGGGGGGCAGGGCGACTTCATCCGGGCCCTGCGCGAGAAAGACGCTGGAGCCGAAGGGGCCGCCTTCCTCGACGCCTTCGGTCCCCAGGAAACTCACCTCTTCATAGCCCGCATCCACCAAGGCCTGGCGCCAGACCGAGGGCAGAGCCATGGCGTGGTCGGGTCGGCAGTCGTCGGCGAACCGCCACCAGCCATCCAGCAGGCCGAAGGTGATGTCCTGCCAGCCGCGACCCCGCATGTTCTCGAGGGCGATCAACTGGCCGGAGGGCGCCAGCAACTCGAGGCAGTTGGTCAGGGTCTCGTCCAGATCGCGGGTGGCGTGAAGCACGTTCGCCGCAATGATCAGGTCGTAGGCATGAGGTTCGAATCCCTGGCCGGACGGCGCCCTTTCGATGTCCAGCGGTCGGTACTCCATCGGTATCGGCGAATCTGCAAACCGGGTCTCTGCTTCCGCAAAGAAACCGGCCGAGATGTCGGTGAACATGTAGTCGCAGGTGTCCGGGAGGGCCGACAGCACCACCGACGTGGCCGAACCCGTGCCCGCGCCGACCTCGATCACCCGCAGGGTTCGATCCTCCGGCCAGTCCTTCACCACCCGGGCGACCGCGTCGGCCAGGAGCCGGTTGGACGCCCGGGAGGCGGGAGCGGCGAAGTAGTACTCGGTTACACCCGGCCCCTCGCTGCGAAAGAGGACCTCCAGGATGTCGACCGTTCCGCGAAGCCCGCCCGCCAGCGCGATGCCGCTCCTCCTTACCAGGCCCAACTCGTTGATGCCATGGGGGTGTCGTTCCGCCACCCTGTCCGCAAAGGCCTCGGAGTCGGCCAGCGCTTCATCTCCCAAGGGGCCCCCGGCATCGACTTCCACGATGTATCTCCCCTCGTCATCGGGTCCACTGAGCAGTCCGGCGTCCCTCACCAACCGGAGCAATCGTCCCACCAACCTGGTGTGTTCCGGTTCGATCCCCAGAAGATCTCGGAGAGTCTCGGGCCCTACCGCCTCGCCGCGGCGCCGTTTCCATCCCAGATCTTCGAGGGCGGAAAGAGCGTATGAGCGGGAGAGACGCTCCAGGTCGTTGAGGAGCATGGCCCGGTCCTCCATCGCCACACCCTCGCTCGACAGATAGTCGGCAAACGGGCTTGTGTCCTCACTCACCGCCGCCGGCCCGGTCAGAGCTTCGGCCGATACCAGCCCACCGGCCAATGGCCGTTCACGCCAGGCCACCTCATACAGCATCTCCCCCAGTTCCTCCGAGGCCGAGAGGAGCGCCGCCCGGGTGGCCCGCTTTACGGTGTATCCCTCCAGTCCGCCTAGGACCGCCCCCTGCTGATCGTAGAAACTCAAGTCCCCTGTCAGGGTTTCCGGCTGTTCCCCCGCCTGGGGATCGGCGGTCCCGGTCCGGTCGGAGTCTCTCATGCGGGCATGGCATACCAACCGCTGAGGAAGGGGACCGTTCAACCACAGTCGCTCCCAGGCGAAAGGCAGGTAGGTGGCGCCGGTCCCGACACCGGCCAGGTCGCGGGCTGCCGACAGCACCTGGAAGCACCCGTCCAGTAACAGCGGGTGTATCTGCGAGCCTCCTGCTTCCCCGGGTTCTGTCAGGACAACCTCGCCGACCGCCTCCCCCGGTCGTCCCCATAGGGCTTCCAATGACCGAAAGCGCGGGCCGAAGTCAATCCCGGTCGCCTCCTTGGCCCGGTAATAGTCGCGCAGGTCCCGGATCTGCATCCCGGCCTTCAAGGCGCCCGGGTCGGTCCGCTCCCGACCATCCAATCGCTTCTCGTCGGGGGCCAGCCTGCCCTCGGCGTGAATCGTCCAACTCTCTTCGTCGGGCCCCTTGCTGAAAACCTCGAATCCTCGGGGCTGGGCGCCATCCGCCTTGTCGAGGAGCACTTGCACCTGCCGACCCGCGACTTCCGCCTCGCTGCCCGCGTCGTGGGAGGGAAACACCAGCGGGTTGTGCAGTTGCAGATCCTCGACTGCTGCCGGTCCGCGCCCGTCGGCCACTGACGCGGAGGCGGCCATGGCCCCGTAGACCGCACCGGGCATGACCACCCGTCCGTAGACCTGGTGGTCGTTCAGCCACCCCGGATCCGACGGAGACATCTCCGTCTCGAACATGACCTCGCCACGGGGGGACTCATGCCTGACACCCAGCAGGGGGTGGGCGTCGCCGCGTCTCCGCCGCCCGGACTTCGGCACCCAGTGGCGCCGTCGTTGGAAGGGATATCCGGGCAGGGACAGCCGGCGCCGGGACTCCCCGGCGAACAGTCCCTCAAAGGAGACGGGCAGGCCCGCCTCGTAGGCTCCGGCCACCGCCTGCAGGAACGCATCCGCCCTCTCGGGCTCCGACCCGTCCCAGGAGGGGCGCAGCAGGCTGACCAGCACCGCAGGGCCCTCGAGGTTCCCCGGGGCCTGGGGCCAGTTGACCGAAACCAGGGGCCCGAGCACCGCGTGGGGCCCCAGCTCGATGACCGCGTCCACCCCCAGGGCGGCCAGCGTCTCCACGGAGCTTCGGAAAGCAACCGGCTCCCCCGCCTGGCGACGCCAGTAAGCCCCATCCATGGCCTGGACGGGTTCCACCACCCTCCCCGTCACGTTGCTGACCAGCGGGATTCCGGCCGAAGAGACTGCCACATCCGCGAAGAATGCCTCCAGGTCGTCGAGGGCCGGTTCCACCAGCGGGCTGTGATAGGCGGGGCTGGGCGGCAGCCGTCGCACCTTCACGCCCGCCTCCTCCATGCGGTCCGAGAAGGCGTGCACCTGCGCCGCCGGACCGCTGACCACCTGGTGAGCGCCGTTGTCCACCGCCACACACACCTCGGCGGCGCCGCGGTCTTCGTTCCATTCGGCCACCTCCGCCTTCACCCGGCCTTCGGGGGCGAACACCGCGGCCATCGCCCCGGCGCGGGGAAGGGCCGCCATCAGCGTTCCCCTGGTGGAGGCGAACCGGAGTCCCTCCTCGAGGGTGAACACTCCGGCGGCATGCGCCGCGGCGATCTCGCCCAGGCTGTGTCCCAGCACCACCTGGGGCCTGATCCCCACGCTCTCCCAGAGGGCGGAGAGGGCGCACTGCAGCGAATAGATGGCCGGCTGGGTCCACGCCGGATCATGCAGATCACCCGCCGCGGCGGGCCTTGCGAACATCACATCCAACAATGACACGCCGCGCTCTTGTCGGATCAGTTGGTCGCAACGGTCCAGAACGGCCCGGGCGACCGGTTCGCTGCGATAGAGGGATTGGCCCATACCCTGCCACTGAGCGCCCTGCCCCGTGAAGGCGAAGGCCACCCTCCGGGCCTTCCGCGGGGGAGACGGAGGTCCCGTCCCGGCGACTGCGGACAAACCGGCTCGCAGGGAAGCCATGTCCCGGAAGACCACCCCGGCCCGGAAGTCGAAGTGCCCGCGACCCTCGGCGGCGGTCCACGTGATGTCACCGGGGTGCAGGTCGGCGGCGGATCCATTGGCTGAGACGGCGTCGGCCTGCTCGTCCAACCAGGACAGGTAGCGGTCCGCCAACTCCCGCAGGGCGACCTCCGACTTGGCCGAGAGGGGCAGGAGCCGCGCCGGGCGGTCTGCGAATTCGTCCCGTGAGGGCGCCGTGCCGGCGCCTGTGTCGGGTAGAGAAACGGCAATATCGCGATAGAGGCCCGCAGGCCCTGGCGGTCTCCCGCCTCGGTCCGAGCCACGTACCGGCTCCCCATATCCCTCGACAACCAGGTGGGCGTTGGTTCCCGACCACCCGTAGGCGCTGATGCCCGCCCGGGGAGGACGGTCGGTGCGCACCGGCCACTCGGTGGACTCGGAGGCTATCTGCAACGGGAGGGCGTCCCAGGCCACGCCCGGGTTCGGGTCCCGGAAGTGCAGATGCTTGGGCACTGTCCCATGCTGCATCGACAGGACGACCTTCATCAGACCGGCGACTCCGGCCGCCGGTTCCAGGTGGCCGATGTTCGTCTTGACCGAGCCGACCAGCAGGGGGCGGTCCGGTTCCCTACCCTGGCCGTACACGGCGCCGGCGGAGTTCAACTCGATCGGGTCGCCGACCTCGGTGCCCGTCCCGTGAGCCTCCAGGTAGTCCACCTGCCAGGGAGCGACCCCGGCCCGGCGAAGCGCCTCGGTGATCACCTCCGCCTGGGCCCTCTCGCTGGGTACCGTGAACCCCGCGCTCGTGCCGTCCTGGTTGAGGGCCGATCCCAGGATCACTCCCCAGATACGGTCGCCGTCAGCCTCTGCGTCCCTGAGCCTCTTCAGCACCACTATTCCGCAGCCCTCCCCCCGGACGAAGCCGTTGGCCGAGGCGTCGAAGGCCTTGCACTTCCCATCCGGGGACAACATCCGGGCATTGGCCCGCAACTCGGTCAGACGACCGTTGAGGACCGCCTGCACCCCACCGGCCAGGATCACCCTCGCCTCGTCCCGCTGCAGAGCCGAGACCGCCTGGTGCACCGCCACCAGCGACGAGGAGCAGGCGGTGTCGACCGCCATGGCGGGCCCTTCCAGACCCAGGGCGAAAGCGACCCGCCCGGCCGCGGTGTTCAGGGAGGTGCCGCTCACGGCGTACAGGCTGGCGGCAGCCTCGGCGGTCTGGCTGGAATCCAGGTTCAGGAGCCGGTAGTCCATGTTGCTGATGCCGATGTAGACCCCGGTGCGGCTCCCCTTCATTCGTTCCGGGTCCATGCCCGCGTCTTCCAGGGCCTGCCAGCTGGTCTCCAGCATCAACCGCTGCTGAGGGTCCAGGAGTTGCGCCTCCACCGGCGAGATGCGGAAGAACTCGGCGTCGAACAGGTCGATCCCCTCGATGAATGCTCCGAACCGGCATGCCTCGCTCTGCACCTCGGCGTCCGGGTAGAGCTCGCCCACTCGCCCCACCCCCGAGCCGGGAACACCCTCTGTCACCGCGTTCACACCCCCCTCCAGGAGCCGCCAGTAGGCCCCCAGATCGGGTGCGCCGGGGAACCGGCACGCCATGCCCACGATCGCGATCGGCTCTCCGCTCGGGGACCCGTCCCAGGCTTCGGCGACGGAAGGGGCCGCCAGGTGTCCGGATTCGATGGAAGAGCCCCTCAGCGACATGGGGCACTCGTTCCTGTGAAGCCTCCATAGACCCCTGCAGGCGGCGGTCCGTGGCGGAAGCCACCCAACCGGCCCGAGTCGCCCGGGGGGTCGCCCGCTCCGCCGGTGCCCTCGGCCCTGCTACATTCGGGAGACGAGGCCGAACCGGGGAGGAACAGAAGAACCCCGGCGGCGAACACCTCTTCCAACGGCGTCCCTCCCTGGTCGGAAACCCCGTGCGGATCAGGACAACCAGCGGCGAGGGACCTCATGTGTACCGGGTAAGGGTACTAGCCTGACAGAAGATTTGACTACTGATCAAGACCCCGTTTGGCACATACCCGAGCCACGGTCGGTTCGCCGGGTGCCGCTGGAGGGTGGCGAAGTAATCGTCCTCCGCCGTCACGGCAACCCGGACGGACCCCGGCTGGTGATCAGCCATGGAAACGGCCTCGCCATCGACCTCTATTACCCCTTCTGGTCTCTCCTGGCCGACGACTACGACCTGATCATCTATGACCTCAGAAACCATGGATGGAACCCGGTGGGAACCATCGAGAAGCACAATGTCCCTTCATTCGTCAATGACCACGATCTCGTCATGGAGTCCATCGATCGACACTTCGGGGAGAAACCCAAGGTAGGTGTGTTCCACTCTGTCTCAGCCTTGATCTCGCTCCTTTCCCCCACCGGTGGAAGCACGTTCTCCGGACGCATGCTGTTTGATCCCCCTCTCTGCAAACCCGGGAGGAGCTATCAGGAGATGGAAGCCGCAGCCACGCGCAACGCCTTCCTGACCCGCCATCGTTCCGAGCGCTTTCCAAGGATGGAGGACTTCTCCTACATCCTCAATTTCATCCCGATGTTCTCCAACGTCGTCCCGGGAGTGGTGGATCTAATGGCCGAGACGACTCTGCGCAGGAGAGAAGGCGACCAGGACTACGAACTTCGGTGCCCGCGGGAATACGAAGCGAGGATCGTCGAATACGCCGGGGTGTTCTCCGTGATGGTGGATTTCGACAGTCTGCAGTCCCCGACCAAAGTGATCGGAGCGGATCCCACACTCCCCTATTCATTCCTGCCCACGCTTGACCTCAGTGACATCCTCACCGTCGACTACGACTTCCTTCCCGACGCCACCCACCTCCTCCAACTCGAACAACCGCGAGCCTGCGCCTCCGCCCTGCGGGAGTTCCTCGAAGAGATCGGCGTGAACTGAGCTTCGCCTTCAGCCGGGCCGGGTAGGACCGGGAGAACCGGACCCCGATCGAATAACTAGGGCCTGTCCACTTTCACCGTCACTATGTCTATGCCCTGGTATTTCTGATGCCGAACGCTGTCGGCGTGATGGCGCAGGAGGCGAAAGGAGATCTCTCTTTCATCCCACTCCTGGTCCTCTTCGGCCAGATGGGCAAGGCGGTCCTCCAGGTTTTCCTGTTCCAGCACCGCCATGAACTCCATCTCGATGGACCTCCCCTCGGGATGGGCCACCACGATCAAGCGCGGAGTCGTTTCTTCGGAGTAGGTGTTGCCGGGCTGCAGCAAACTGGTCAGCGTCTCCTCACCCGCTGACCGCAGGCGCTGGATAGACAGGTCGTCCCAGTCTCTTTCGCCGGCCATCTGCTCGAGGAAGGAGTCGATGGCGGGAAATGCGGAGGCGTCCAAGACCGCCTCGAGGCGTCTCGGTCGCGGACTGGTCGCTTTGAGGAACAGGGAAAGACCCACGGCGGTGGCGGTCCCCAGGGTGAGGCCGTCACCCAGCAGCGAGTCCCATGGCTGGACCACAATCCCCTCCAGGAGGTTCCGCTGCTGCATGCCCACCCCCACCGCGTAGGCCAGTCCCACCAGCAGGATGTTCCGGGGATCGAGGCCGCCCTGGGCCACGGCACGCAAACCCTCCATGAACAGCAGGCCTGTGACGGTCAGCAGGACCGCTCCCATCACCGGAGTCGGGATCGCCACCAACACCGCCGTTGCCTTGGGGAGCAGAGCCAAGCCCGCGAGGATCACTCCCATCGCATACCCGACCCGGCGAGCGGCCACCCCCGTGAGACGCACCAGCGAGACGGTCGATGACGAATATGCAGACGAGGGTGGGGCGCCGGCCAGCCCGGAGAGCAAGATCCCGACCCCATTGGCGTAGATGGCTCCCTGGACCGAACGGAAGTCGATCGCCCGGCGACGACGATAGGACACCTGCTGGACGGCCATGTTGTCGCCGATGTTCTTGATGGCCTGTACCAGAGTGACGATCAGAAACATGGGCGCCAGCGCCCATGCCTCGGCGCTCAACGTCAGGTCCATGCCGGGGAAGCCTCCCCGGGGAATCCCGAACCAGGCCGCCCCCGAGACCCTCTCGAATTCGTAGAGTCCGAACGGAACCGCGGCCAGGCAACCCGCCGCGATCCCGATCAACAGAGACCACAGCCGCCAGGCACCGGTAGCCCTGAGCACCAGGACGGTGGTGACGACCAACGTCACCGCCGCCACGCCGATGCCGGCACCCTGTGACGCCCCCTCGGGCACCTCCGTGAGACGATCGACAGCTACCGGGAGGATCATGGTGGCGATCAGCATCAACACCGTGCCGGCAACGACAGGAGTGATGATCCGGCGCAACTGTGGGAGCCACGCCGCCACCACCAGGTAGAAGAGCGCCGACAGAACGATCAGGCTCGCAAGTACCTCAGGCCCTCCCGCCTCCAGCGCCAGGACCGAGAGGGCAATGTAGTTGGGCGTCACTCCCGAAATGAGCACGTGGCCCCCACCCAATCGTCCGAACCGGGCCGCCTGCAACACCGAGACCACCCCGCTGATGGCCAAGGCTGCGAAGACTGACCACTCCAGGTATTGAGGGCCCTGATCCGCTGCCAGGACAGTGATCGCCGCAACCAGAATGATTATCGCCAGCACGGTCACCACTCCTTGAATCCCGACGCCGACGGCCAGCCAACCAGAGCAACGCTCGTTCGGTTCGTAGCGGACTGCGTCGTCTACCCGGCCTGACAGAAGCCACCGCCTATAGGTCGCAGAATCCTTTGGGTACCGCCTGTCACCTGGCCTCCCGGCAAGAGAAAAGAGCGCAAAGCCAAAGATAGTCCACGACGGATACCCGGATAGCCGGCCAAAAGGTTGGCTGCCACCTGCCCAAACAACAGGCCTGGCGGAATCCGATGCTCAGAAACCGTCACCGGTCAACGTCGTTGTCGTTGCATCCAGGCCCTGGATCACACAACTCCCGCGGGTCAGGCCAACCCTTGCGTTTCAGGATCCACCTCGAGCGCCACCGCCATAGCCACCTGCCTGCGGCCGAGATTCTCCACCTGCCAGGTCGCGTCCGGCAGATGGGGAAACCGAAAGAGGCCGACCCGCTCTCCTTCACGCATCCCCGGGGGAACCTGGAACTGCGAGAAGTCGGTATACAGACCCGTTCCCAGGGCCTTGGCCAACGCTTCCTTGATGGTCCAGAAGTCGTAGAAAGCGTGGAGCTTTGCTTCCCCCTCCAGCTCGGCGATGAGCGTTCGCTCCTCCGGACCGAACACGGTCTCAGCCAGATCGTCCAGGTCATTCCGGGATCTCCGCTCCTCCACGTCGATGCCCACCCTTGCCTGTCCGGCCACCGCAATCAGCCCATGGCTGCCGCTGTGGCTCACGTTGAAGCAAATGGATGGTCTCTCCCCCCGCACCAGGGCGAACGGCTTTCCATACTCGGAGAATCCAAAGGAAAGTTCCCGGTTGTCACAGCCCAACCGGGAGCAGAGAACCTCCCGCAGTGCGGCCCGGCACAGGGTAAAACGTCGGCGGGGACCTGAACGCAGGAACCTCTCGCACCGCCGTCGTTCTTCGTCATCCAACCACGCCCATGCTCTTTCTTCATGGCATGGATGCGGCGCCAGATTCACACGATGGATCTCGATCCCACCGACGGAATCAGGGATTTGCCAACAAGGCTTAACGACGGAGTCGGCGCCTTCCCCGGGTCGGCAACTCACCATCCACCCCCGTCAGCCCTTCATGGACCGGTTGATGAGTCTGTGTTGTAAGTGAGTGGGGCGTCCCTGCTCAACCGTCCAAGAAATCTATGAGACCCTGGACGGTGTTGATGCTTGCGCAGTCTTCGGTGCTAAGGGACACGCCGAAGTCCTGGGCGACCACCTTGCCGAATGCCACCATCTCCAACGACGACACTCCGTGATCCGCCAGGCTGGTGCCCAAGCTCATGGAACTGTCCAACGGTTGGCCGTCCACTTCCAGATTCGCAGCGATGAGCGCTCTGACTCGTTCCTCGGTTGAAGCCACTTTGGTCTCCCAACATTGATTAGCTGATTCCTATCCAACTCAGGCTAGTCAAGGCCAGGGTGTTGCCCAAACAACACGGGCCTTCGGGAGGACACTGCGGAACGCCCATAAGTTTGTGGTGGAGAGGGGACGAACGGTATTTGCCGATTATCCGGCCAGGGTGCGAAGTTCCGGCAGGACCTCCTTCTTCACGGTTTCCAGCGTACGATCGGGGTCGGTGGAGGCCGTCTTCGTTAGCACACAGTTGGCCACCCCTAAGAAAACATCCTTTAAACTGTCCAAGGATGGTTGCCAATCGCAGCAAGGAGCCTCACAAGTCACTTCGCTCAGCGGCCTACTGCCCGGACAGCTACGTGGTATTCGATTTGGAGACCATTGCCGACCGAGCCGATCAGCGGGAACACGAGATAATCGAGATCGGTGCCGTCCTTGCCTCAAGAGATAGAGTGCTCGACCAGTTCCAGACCCTGGTTCGTCCCACGCGTCCTCTTGGAGATCCCTCACAACAGCTAACCGGCATCACCGAATACAACCTGCAACAGGCACCGCACCCGGAGGATGCCCTCCGGGACTTCTATCGGTTCGCTGGCAATCGTCCCCTGATCGCGCATAACGGCTTCGGTTACGACTTTCCTCTTCTGGACGCCGCGTCAGCAAGAGCCGGGATCGACCCGCCTTCCACTGTCCGACTCGACACCCTGCAACTAGCACATGTGGCCATCCCCAGGGCGGGAAGGGGTATGGTACGCAACTCGGACGGAACAACTCCCCCGCCAGGACGCACACTGGACGATCTGGCCGGCTTCCTCCTGGGAGAAAAACCGCGCCCCTTTCACCGGGCCCTCGATGACGCTCGGCTGGCTCACCAAGTGCTGGTGGAAATGATCGAACACCTCAACCGGGACTGTTCGATCTTCAGACTCCAGCGGTGGGTTCTCAGAGAGGGAGGTCATCCCTGGGCGAGGTTTCTCCAACCCCATCTCGATCCGGTAAGGCTGGAAGATGTAGTTCCCCCGCCTCCGACTCGTCAACGCCCACCGTCTACCGGGCGCTTCGAAATTCCGGCTCTCACCAGGATGTTCGAAGATGGCGGAACGCTGATGCAAAAGGCCCGAGAGCCGCGTCGGCAGCAGATCGAGATGGCGGAGGCGTGCGCGGAGGCGCTATCCGTTGAATGCGGATCGCCCCTCGACCGCGGCCTGTTGATCGAGGCGCCCACCGGAACCGGCAAGACCCTGGCCTACCTGGTTCCCGCTATCGAATACGCCCGCGCCAGCGGACGCGCTGTCATCGTTGCCCCGCATTCCAAGGTTCTCCAGAACCAAATCATGACCACTTTGGAGGAACTGCAGGAGGACCTGGGTGAGTTCCGTTTTGCTCTCCTCAAGGGAATGCGCAACTACCTCAGCCTGGAGTCCCTGGCCGCCGAACTGGATGACCTGGCGAGTCGCTCGGACGCCGACGCCGAACGGGACTCCTCGCCGCATGACTCGATGGCGTTAGCGCTTGCCGTTCTGTGTGGTTGGGTGGCCCTGACGCCCACCGGCGACTGGGACGATCTGCGGACCTGGGCAATCGAGGCCCACATACCCGAGTTACGTCGACTTCGCAGGCTGCTCCGGGTCGAGGTCCTCGACGCTCCCAACCACCCCCTGGAAGAGCTCGACTTTTGTCGCCGAGCGCGGGACGGCGTGGACGACGCTGACGTGGCGATCCTCAACCACGCGTTGCTGCTCGTGGAAGGCCGAGACCTCCCGTCGGAATTCTTAGTCGTGGACGAGGCTCACAATCTGGAGGACTCGGCCACCGCCGCCCTGTCGGAGGAACTTGATGACGACTCGCTGCTCACCTTGTGCTCGGCGCTGTGGGATCCGATCCGTCGCCGGGGCGCCGCCCAGCGACTGGCCGCGGCGGGCGGAGTATCGCTTCGCTCTCCATCCATCGAGCGTCTACGCCAGGCTGCAAACGCGGCAAGGGAGGCTGTCGAGGCTTTCCGCCAACCTCTGGTGGACTTCCTGCGCAGCCGGACCGGCGCGCTCAAGGAAGAGGCCAGCCGCTATCCAATGTCCTATCGAATCAGGCAAGGAATCGACACCAGGCGATTCGACTACCGACCGGTCACAGAAGCCGGCTCAAAGTTGATCAAGGCGCTCTGGGAAATCGCCGACGCGCTCAACGACATCACCGTTCCCCCGAAACCCCGAGGTCGTTATCGCCACCGGCGACTGGAGGCGGAGATCGCCCGGTTGGGGCATCAGGCTCGCGATGCAGCCGAATTGATCCCCCGTGTGCTGGGAGCATGGGATCCCGAGAGTTGGATCAGCATCGGCCAGGTACGTTTCGCAGGAGAACAGTGGCGCTGGACGCTGAGAAGGGCGCCGGTATCGGTGGACGACCATCTGAGAAGGCTCTGGCGATCGCTCAACGCCTTCGTGCTCACCTCGGCCACCCTCAGCGTTCGAGGCAGCTTCGATTACATCATCCGCATTCTCGGACTGGACGCAGTGCGGACGGTGTCGCTGGGCAACCCATTCGCGCGGATGGAAGAGAACCACCTGGTGCTCCTCACCGACTACCTGCCTTCACCACGGCACCGCTCGATCGAGGAGTTCCGCAACTCGACCGCATCGGAGATACCCCGCCTGTTCACCCTCACCGGTGGCCGGGCAATGGCGTTGATGACCGCCCGCGCCCGGATGGAGTACGTGCGGGACCATGCCCGACCCCTTCTGGAGACCGAGGGCCTCCCTCTCCTGGCCCAGGGCGACGCTCCCTCTCCCGCCCTGGTGGAGCGGATGCGAACCGAACGCGCAACCAGCCTGCTCGCGCTCCGATCCTTCTGGGAGGGGATCGACCTTCCCGGTGAGAACCTGAGCCTTCTGGCCATCGAGAAGGTCCCCTTCGACTCCCCCGCCGATCCGATTGTCGGCGCTCGCATGGAGTTGATGGAACGGCGGGGAGGAGACCCTTTCGCCGACTACATGGTGCCGCGGGCTGCGCTGCGGTTCGCGCAGGGAGTGGGGCGCCTGATCAGGACCGAGAGCGACCGGGGCATTACGGTCGTGCTCGACAACCGTTTGCTCCGGCCAACACCCTACCGGGACCACATCCTGGGGACCTTGCCGGGGCCACCCACGATCAAGCCGGCCAATTCCCCTGAACTCACCTATCGGAAGATCTCCGACCATCTCGATGACGTCACTTTTGACGAAACCATGCGGGAGCGTCTCTTCTCGATCCCGAGCGCCGATCCCTGGGCTGACCTGACGGACCTCGGCCTCACCCGTGATGACCTGTCTGACGAGACTCTCATCCGTGAACGGCTGGAAGAAGTGCGAGAACGATTCGGATTCGAGCAGTGGAGGCCCGGTCAGATGGACACCATGCTCCGCTTCATGCGGGGAGAAGACGTGTTGGCGGTGCTTCCTACCGGATCGGGAAAGTCGATCACCTACCAGATCCCGGCGCTGCTCTCTCCCGGCGTGACCCTGGTGATCTCCCCACTCACCGCCCTGATGAACGATCAAACCGAACACCTTCGCTCTCGTCGCATCACCCAGGTGGCGACCATCCATAGCGGCGTGTCACAAAGCGAACAGGCTGAGATTCTGAGAGGGGCCGAAAACGGCGACTACAAGCTTCTCTACGTCAGCCCGGAACGCCTGTGGTCACCTTCGTTCATTCACCGGGCTCAGCAGGTCGAGTGGGCGAGAGTGGCGGTCGACGAGGCGCATTGCATATCACAGTGGGGACATTCGTTCCGAACGGAGTATGCCGCCATTCCCCGCGCCTTGGACCAGTTGGTCTCCCGTCGCCTTCCCATCCTGGCCACTACCGCCACCGCCACACCGCAAGTCCGCGACGACATCCAAAGACTGCTAAAGCTCGACTTGGCTTCCTCGCCGGTGGTTCGTCACCCCGATCGTCCGGAGATCCGCTACTACTTGGAACCATGCAAGGATTTCAGGGACCGCGACCTGCGGGTGGTGCAGATTGTCGAGAGTTTCCGGCATGCCAGTTCCATCATTTACGTGCCCACCCCAAGATACTCCCTTCGGCTGGCCGGACTGCTGCGCTCCGCCGGACATGTGGTACGGCCATACCACGGAGGGATGGACCAGTCGGAACGAAGCCATGTGGAAGATGCATTTCGCCACGGAGAGATCGATGTGGTAGTAGCCACCAAGGCGTTCGGCATGGGCATCGACAAGCCCGACATCGCCCTGATTATCCATTTGGAGATGCCTTCCTCTATCGAGGAATACATCCAGGAAACCGGCCGGGTGGCGAGAGGCGCCTCCGACGGGGTTGGACCTGCGAAAGGCACAGCGGTACTACTGGTAACCCCTCAAGACTGCGGGATCCATAGGTTCTTCGCCCAGTCATCGGCAATCGATGTCGAGAAGATAAGAAACCTGTGGTCGAGTCTGGCGACAGGGATGAATCTGGTGGATCCGGATCGGTTTGGCGAGAACCGCCAGGGCGAACGAGAACCGGACCGGCAGGGATTGGCGCTGGCCGTAAGCCATCTCGAAAAGCAGGGAGTGCTCCGCCGGCGCCCCGACATCATCTCCAAGGGCAGGATCACCACGGTGGCTGATACCCCTCAGTTCATTGAGAGACTGGGCGAAAGCGAACCCGACCTAGCGGAACGTGCCCGGGAAATAATACGTACCCTCGACCATATCGGCAGCGAGGAATATCACGCGGAGACCTGGCAAAACCATCTGGGCCGCGACGCAGCCCTCATCGAGGCCGATCTGTTCGAACTTCGGCGAAGGGACATCCTTGGCTTTTGGGCCTGGCGCCATGCCTGGATGCTGGAGAAAAGGCCTGATGTCGAACCGAACTGGCGGGAGGTTGAACACCTGGCCGAGAATCGCCGCCAAGCAGTCGAAGGAATGTCTCGAAAAGCCAGAAACTGGGCCCGAGGCAACCACCTGTGCCGACGAGCGGCGCTGTTGGAATACCTCGGAGTCGAGTCTCCCGACACCTGCGGAGGCTGCGATGCATGTACGCCTGACCTGCCCCGACCGTGGAGCGAGAGTGAAGTCACCCACGAGCACTTGACTGCATCCATCCCGGCCCGCGACATCATCCTGCAACTGGTCCGGGATGTGGAGGGCAGCAACATCTCCAGAAGAAACATGGTCCGGGCGCTCACCGGCGAAACCGGTGGCTATCCCCTATCCGACTCTCTGCAGAAACACCCGACGCACGGTCTACTCTCTTTCTTGGGAACAAAGAAGACCGACGCCATCATCAATGACCTCATCGAAAAAGAGGCATTGATAGAGAGGCAAGCCAAGTTCAACGGGACGGTGTATGCCATCCTCGTACCGGCGGACTCGGCAACCGGAGAATAGATGGCCTTC
Organism: Acidimicrobiia bacterium; assembly: GCA_965204615.1. Taxonomy (GTDB): domain Bacteria; phylum Actinomycetota; class Acidimicrobiia; order Spongiisociales; family ZC4RG35; genus Bin76. The sequence continues at coordinate 1,712,983 of OZ242000.1, forward strand.
CTGATACCTCAGAACATTCCCAGTCGCAACGATCTGCCCGCCCGTCTGCAGACCGTTGCCCGGGCCTTGCGCGATTTCTTGCCGGGGGAGGTGACAGTGTGGCTGGAGAGAACCGGCACCGGAGATCGCGCCACCCTGGCCTTGGAATTCGATATCGATTTCGACCAAGTGTTCTCTCCAACGAACCAGGACCCATACCTGGTGGTATTCGATCCGGCATCCGGAATTGCGGTTCTGGAGGCGCCTTCTCCTCGCTCCTTGGCCCGCAGAGGAGTTCTGGCGTTACGCCGCAAACTCGACCTCGCCCGTATACAGAGCGATGTCAAGACGAGAGTAGAGGAGCTTTCCGACCGGATCCATGCCTCCGGCAGCCGTCGAATCAGTGGACTTCCAATCAAGCAGGTGATTGCATTGCCGGAGGTCCCCCGCGCGAGAACTCCTTCCTCTACCCGCAACACTCCCCTGCTGTCGAGGGAGGACTTCGACTCGCAGAATCTGGGGAAGGCCCTTCGCAGCATCCTGGGAGGGAAATCTCCATCCTTGACGGAGGAGAACGAAAAAGCTGTTCGGGCGGTGGTCAATCCCAGAATCGTCATCAAGGATGATCAGGGCGCCGACGAGGGACGGCTGCTATTCGATCCACCCTCCCTCTCCGATCCTGACCAAGCCATCGCGGTGCTCGACAGACGGCAAGAGCGGCTTGCAATGTCGCTCGGACCCGGCTATCGGATTATCCGCGGCGTGGCGGGGAGCGGCAAGACCCTGGTACTCACCTATCGCGCCAGGTACTTCGCCGAACATTTCCCTTCGACCCGCATCCTGCTGCTGTGCTTCAACCGACCATTGTTTGCCTCATTGGAGCAGGAGGTGAAGGGCTTCGCCAATATCCGGGTCAAAACGGTGGACGCCCTCGCATACCAACTGGTAAGAAAGTCTGGCGGAGGTTCGCAACCAAACCTGGCAGATGATGAGAAGTGGCGGCGGAGACGTACCCAGGCCAAGAAGACTGCCGAAGGACTGAGCGACTCCGATAAATACGATTTGGTCCTGGTCGACGAGGCGCAAGACCTGGAGCCCTCCCATCTCGACCTGGCCCACGCCATGCTCAAGTCGAACAAAGAGCACTTCATCATGGCGCTTGACAGTGCCCAGAACATATACCGGCGACGGATGACCTGGAACCCGCCGGGAATGACCGCCCGCGGACGCTCCACCATACTGCGGCGAAACTATCGCAACACCCGAGAGATTCTCGAGCCGGCAGTCGATGTGCTAATGGGCCCCGACCGGACCGCGAGCCGGGCCGTAGCCAACGATCTCGAGACGCTGGTGCTGCCCGAGGCGGCCGAACGGAGCGGGCCGAGACCGCTTTTTCTGGAGTGCGCAGATCTGGAGGCTGAGACCACGGAGATAGCCCGCCAGGTGAAAGAGAGGCTGGACGCGGGAGTAGAACCAAAAGACATAGTGGTGTTGTCAGGTCACAAACGGCAGAGACACTACGTGCGGCAGGAACTTCAGAAGAGAAACGTGCGCTGGTTCAACGCCCGATGGCCTCTCCGGAACAGGGATAAGTCAGCCTTTGTCCGAGACGCGGTACGGATGGCCACTCTTCATCTCTTCAAGGGTCTCGAGTTTCCCCACGTGATCATAGGCGCCGCCAACCACATACAGGTCCAGGAGCGAGACAACGCCGGCAGGACAGATGCCCAAAAGAGGCTGCTGTACACGGCGATGACCCGGGCGACTCAAACCCTCACCGTCACCTTTTCCGGCACCGGGGCCATGGCCGACGCATTGCGCGTTGCTCAAACACGGATCAGGTGAAACTGCCGGTGCTCAACCTTTGGCAGACCACCGTCTGTCGAGACCGCGGGGCAGTATCGCGTACGCATATGGTCCCGGTTTGCGGAGGTGGGCCAATATACGATTCCAGTTGTTCCTGATTCGGGTCCCCATTTCCTCTCCGGTCAGGTTCGCGTTGGGGAATATGAAGAGCCGAAGCCCTGCCACCTCAATAGCCTCCCAGTGGTCACCAACGATGTGTCCATCCTTGGTGATTGCCACCCAGCCTTCCCGACCACAGCGAAGGATCCATTCGGGATCAGAGACGAACTGGCCGTCAGAAGGGTAGATCTCTCCCATGTGCCGCACGTCGACACCCTGTTCCCGGAGCGCCGCGGCCACAGTGTTCTACCTACCGAACGGTCCAGGAAAAAGATCGCGGCGCCGGGATCAGGCTGCTTTGGATCGCGGCCAGACGGCATGGATGCTCTCGGCGATTTCGTCGGCGGGGACTTCGAAGTCGGCTGCCAGGGAACCGATGGACTCGCCGGCTCGATAGCGGGAGTACATCGCTGACAGCGGCGCCCCGCCGTTCATGAACAGCGGGTCTCCACCGGCCACATCAGGGCGGATCCTCAGAAGCCCCCGCTTGGTGATGGGGACGATCAATCCAGTCGCCCAGTTGTCTCCGAAATCGATTCGCCGCAGGTAATCCAATATGACTTCGTGAAAGACCCGCTGGCCGGTGTGTACCACGGTGAGCAGACGAAGCTGGGGATCGCCGGAACAGGAGGCGTAGTCGTACAGCACCTCGGCGCCGTCGGTGAACAAGCCCTTCGAAGCCAGGGCATGCTCCAGTTCGCCTCTCTCCGAAAGCACCCGAAGAACGCGACGAATACGTTGCATCGGAAGACCGGTCTGCCGGAAGGCCTGCACGACCGTCGCCTCGATCAGTCCTATGAAAGGAATCCGCCGACGATCACCCTTTCGGGCCTCCAATGCGGTCACCACCGGCCTCTCTACACCGACGGACCGGGGCTTCCTCCGACCGGACCCCTCCCTTGTCCAAGCCGAAAGGGTCGTGGGACTCATGCCGATGTACCGGGCGGCATCGCTCACTGTGTAGAGCCGACGGTCGAAACGCGGGTCCATCCCGCCACCCTCGCTCATGCTGTTCAGCATACTCTCCCCGTCATGATCGGGAGAGGACTTCCCGCCGTTTACCACGACTTCCGAGCAAGAGCAGCAGGATCAGCCTATGCCGATCCACCGCCAAGCCCGTAACGGATCGTATCTCCAAAGTACACCAAATCAGGGATCCCACCCCTGGAAAGGCATACCAAAACAGGGATCCCACCCCTGGAAAGGCATACCAAAACAGGGATCCCACCCCTGGAAAGGCATACCAAAACAGGGATCCCGTCCCTGGAAAGGTATACCAAAACAGGGATCCCGTCCCTGGAAGGGGGAGGTTCAGGGGATCCGCTCCCACAAAGCGGCAGATCACTCCCGACATCCGGCGCCGCTGATCGCCGGATGATTCGGGGTGACTATGAGTCGGCCATCGCCCGAAGTTCGGGCAGGACCTCCTTCTCCACTATCTCCAGGGTGCGGTCGGGATTGGTGGAGGCGATCTGGACGGCCACGTAATCGGCGCCGATCTCGGTAACCAGCGGCCGGTAGACCTCGATCAGGTCCTCGACGTCCGAGGCAAGTGTGTACTTGCCCAGGATCTCGGCCCGGTCCATGGAATCGGCCCGCTCTCGCAGCACCATGGGATCGACAGCCTGCAGCCTCCCGGGCGCCCGCAGGCCCCGCATGCTACCCAGAGCCTCCCAGGCCTCCGACTCGTCCCCGGCCAGCACGCACCAGCGGGTAGTCAACACGGTTCCCGCCCGCCCCCACTTCTCCGCGGAGGCGCGGAACGGTCCGATAGCCCTCTCCAGGGCGTCTGCCGGCGCCTTCACGCTGGTGATCAGCCCATCCGCCCGCCTGCCGGCAAACGTAGCCGACTGCGGACCTCCGGCAGCCATCCAGATGGGCGTCTTGCGGGGCGGGGGGCTGTAGAGCCTGGCGCTATCGGTTGTCGGGTGGACGATCGGCCGGTTCGTCGGAGACGTGATGATCACCCGCGACGACATCACCGGACTCACAGGCAGCCTGTGCGTTCCCAGCCTCAACACCCCGCCCACCCTGAACCGCAACCAGCACGTTCCCACACACCCCTCACCCGGTCTTGAAGTCCCCCCAACGAACAGACACCCATCAACCCCACACACCCAGCACGAAACCACCCCCCGCCCTCCCAAACAACCAAAAACCCCCATCACCCACCGGACTAGCGATCCGTCCACCAGGGCAACCGCCCAACTCCGTCCGTCCATAGGACCAGACGTCCGCTCAGGTGTCGATCAACGGGGCCAGCATCGAGACGGGGACGGGCCATCCTTGGAATAGAGAAGTATTTGTCTCCCCGAGACCGCGAGCGCGAGCCCGTATTGCCTTTGTCTAGCGTCACCCACAAGCCTATAATCACATGTGAAGTGAATAATGCGATTACAGTACAGCTAGGGTCAGGGATCGAAGCCAACGGCATGCGGATCTTGCGGGCGATTCCCGAACTGACGGTGCTAAAAGCGCAAGAGCCAATCATCGGCCCCTATGGATTGCACTCGTGGGCCGATGCCGTGGTCACATACGGCGACACGAATATCCCGATTGCGATCGAGTTCAAGACACGTGTCAGCGCCGCACAGGCCCACTTGATCGTCAAACAAGCCCAACGGTTCAAGACGCCGATGGTGGTCGTTGCCGGAGCGATGACCGGGAAGGCTCGGGAGGTTCTGGCCGACGCCGGCATCGGGTCGGTGGATGGGCTTGGCAATGTCCGACTGGATCTACCGGGTCTGCTCATGAGAATCACTGGGACCAAACGTGTCAGGCGGCCCGTTCCCGCGACTCGCTTATCGGGGAAATCCGGCCTCGTAGCCCAAGCCATGCTTCTTGATGTCGGCCGCGACTGGCATGTATCGGATCTCTCGCGCAGATGTTCTGTGTCGACCGGATTGGTGAGCCGGATTCTGCATCGTCTCGAAAAGGAGGGCGTTGTGCATACATATGGAGCCGGGCCGCACAAGACGCGTAAGCTGTCCAACCCCTCGGCGCTGCTGGACCTATGGGCGGAGGAGCAGCATGACCGCCCATTTCGACAACCCGCCTTTATGCTCGCCCAAACGACAGATCACCTCGTCACCTCCCTATGTGCCGGTCTGGACCGCGCTGACGTCGATTACGCCCTTACCGGCGCTGCCGCCGCGGCGCGTCTCGCCCCATTCATCACCAACATCCCGGTTACGGAGGTGTGGATCGCCAGCACAGCCGATGCCGGTGAGGTGGTTTCCAACCTTGGGGGGAGGCCGGTGGAATCAGGACCAAACGTTTTGTTACTCCAGGAGCGCGATGAGGGACCCTTGACGTTTCGGACCCGCGAGGATGACGTGTGGATGGTTAACATGTTCCGGCTCTATTTCGACTTATGTCGTGACCCGCGACGCGGTCGTGAACAGAGCGACCATCTTCGCACGGAGACTATAGGGTTCTGAATGTTGGGAGACCGCTGGGAGGAGTACGACCAGCAAGTAACTCGCCTCCTCCGAATGGCTCAACCACAACCACAGCACCCTCGGACAAACCTACGCATCAGAACTCCAGACAATATCGCTGACCTTGACGCCGAGCAGCACCGACCCGCGCCCGATCACCTACCGTCCAACCGGCGGTGTTCTGGGTTGTCCGGGGGTCTTACCTGATGAACCGTCCATTCCGTTTCCGGTAACCCACCTCAACGCTCGTTCCGCCGCTGTATGAACCGTTTCCAAGACTTGGGTTCTCATATGGTCGAATAAGGGGTCGGGAGGAATGTCCACAGGTGGGGGGGTCAGAACAGAGAACACGTCGCTCAGATCGTCGTAGACGAGGTAAAGACCGTATCGCATGGCGTAAAAGCGGATACCCTCCTCGAAGGCCATGTTTTCGGTCAGCGCCGCCAGGTCAATGTAGTCGCGAAGTTGCGCCCTGTTCCGCACTGCCCTCAGTTTCAAAGCGAACAGGTCCGGCAACGAAGCTGTCGGCATGCCCGCTATGACCGGCCCGGCGGTTATGAGACGCTGCGGGGTGGAACTCTTCCACACTTCCACCTTCACTCCGTCAACGGTCACGGCCAGCCTGTTGGGTCCTATTGCCAGTCGCTCACACCCACCGGATATAACCAGACGGTCTTCCACTTCCCGTTCGTCGAAGTCTTCAAACACTTGAATGTCGATATCGAACGACGGTCTGTGTTCCAAGTGGAAAGCAAGAGCGGTTCCCTTTATCATCACACCACCGATCCGGGCGGTAGCGGCGGCGATTCTCGGCAACAGCGCCTCTATCCTCCCCCTGGCGTCCTCCCAAGTCGACACTAAGCCACCGCCGCTCGGGACACCGCCAGTCTGATACGCTCAGCCACGGGACCGTCCGCGTATCCTCGGCCCTCCAACAGTTTCTCCAATGCCCACACGGGCAGGTGTTGCAACGCCCACGTCTCCGCCGGCAGATGCCTCCACGATCCCTTCGGGGCGAGCATGCGGGACGCCACATACCAGGCGTGCTCGGGAAGACGGATGAACATGGGATCGAGACCGGACCAGAAAAGACACCAAAACCGTGGAGGAATCCGATCGGGAGATGACACAACGGTCGAGCTGTCGAAGCGGGGCAGGGATTGGCCCAACAGTTCCCGGCGGGGCGTTTCGTACCACAGACGAACTCGTCTCGTGTCGTAGTACCAGGGAAGCGTCCGTGTCTCCGACCGGGCCAGCCCTTCTCTTTCCAAGGTCGCCAACGCGTCGCCGACATGACCGTTCTCGATTCCCGAAGCCCTGGCGACAACGGTGTCCTCCACCCCGGGGAAGGCTCGAACGGTCGCCAATGCCAGACCTTCGCACACCGGCCGGGTGCTGAACGGCCCCGGCGGGAAAAGAAAACCGGGGGGTGGCGTGGTCTCGCCCAACAGCGGGCATTCGCATCCAGGACTCATTGGCTGGAACAACGCCGCACCCAGTCCGGCGAACACCGCCGGAACCGGGTAAAACCCAGCCGGAACCGGGCCGATTGCTCGGCCGATGCACCGATACGAAACGATCCGGTCACAACTCCGATAGTAATCGAGTGAAAGGGCCGCAACCGAGAGGCACTCGTCGCAATCTCAGTTATCAGCACCCATTCCGTGACTCGCCCCGATGTTAAGCGCCAGGTAATGGGGAAATGCCTGACCTGTCTCGGCCAAAGAGGGGACCCGCCAGATTCTATGGACCGAATGGGAGATCAGGGCCTCGATCATCCTGTCGGCCGAGGGGCCATATTCGGACCCGGACCGCTAATCCTCTAACAGTGGTGAAACGCCTCGCTCATCGTCACCCAGGGCGTCGGCCCTGAGTGGCTACCGACGGGTTCCTGGCAGGGGTTGGTCAACCTCCACCATCTTCGGGTCACCGGGTCCGACTGCATCCTCGCCATGTCGGCTTCCCAGTCCTTACCCGTATATTCGAAATAGGAGAAGAGCAGCCCGTCGAATTCGAAAATGGAGTAGTTGGTGATGTTGCATGCACTGATCATGGCCAGCACCTCGGGCCAGACCTTCCGGTGCAACTCGAGATAGTCGTCTCGCCGCTCGGGCCTCAGGCGTACCACCTGCCCGACACGCATGGGCGAGCCTCCATTCCCCGACCCCTCGGGAGGCCGGCGGTGAAGGCTCGGTGGGTGATCGCTCCTTGTCATTTGGCATTCATCTCTTGTACCGGGTCAGACGCAAGAGTGCCAGAGACCGGGAGCCCATGCTCGCCGCCGCGGCTGTGACATCGCACATCGCCGGCGTTGAACGTTGGCTGCGTGAGGAGGGTTCCGGGATCGCCGACAAGAGACTCCGATCCCGTCGAGGACCGGCGGAGAGGAGGGCGTCGGCGCCGGAATCATCGGATCCCTGATAGCCAGGGTCGGCCTCCGAACCGGCTGCGACGCGCAACCAGGGCAGCCAACACCTCGTCACTCACCGGATACCGCACTGCGGAGACGCATTCGTAAAGCTCCCGCGCGCTGCCGATGCCGATCAACACCGACGAGGGCCCTTCGAGTCCGACGGCATAGCTGAGAGCGGCGGCCGGGAGCGAAAGGCCCTTCTCCTCGCAAAAGTCGATCAGAGCACGCGCCGCCTGCCTCCGCTCCGGCCCGGCGGGGTGCCAACTCGGAGGACCGGAAGGACTCAGCAATCCCATGTGCAGCGGTGAAGCGGTGATGACGCCGCACCGGTGGTCCCTGGCAACCGGAACCAGGCATTCGACCACGGAACTGTCGAGAAGGTCGCCGTGACAGTAGCTGAGCACCACGTCGATGGAGCCGGTCTCCACGATTTCGATGAGCGCATCGAGTGGATAGCCGGAGACACCCAGGTATCTGACCTTGCCCGCCTCCCGCGCGTCCGCCAACGCCGGCAGCCCCTCATCGAGGATCACCGAAGGGGGACTGAACTCGATGTCATGAAGGAAGCCTATGTCCACGTAATCGGTGCGGAGACGGCGCAGGCTCTCGTCGATCGACCGGGCGACCCGCCGGTAGGAATAATCGAAACCCTCCGGATAATGCCGGTCGTAGCGGCCGGCCTTGGTGCTGACGACGACTCGATCGCGGACGCCGGAAAGCGACCGGCCGAGCCGGGACTCCGAAAGCGACCGGCCGTAGTAGGGCGAGGTGTCGAAGTAGTTGATTCCGGCCTCGAGAGCGGCGCGGACCACGTCGGTCCCCTCCCTCTCGTCCACCGGACCGTACTCCTCTCCCAACGGCGCCGCCCCGAAGCCGACCACCGACAGATGGAGATCGGTACCCGGCAGCCTGCGGCGGAGCATCGGCGTCTATCCCTGGTCGAAGCGGTAGAAGGCCGACGCGTTGTGGGAGAAGACCGGATCGTGGAATTGGCGGTTAACCAGGGAGGATACGGTCTCGAGCCAGCCGCGGTAGGACCCCCCGGCGGTACAGACCGGCCAGTCGCTCCCGAACATGACCCGATCGACACCGAATGCCTCCACCGCGTGCCTGATGTAGGGCGCCACGTCCGCGATGGTCCAGTTCGGGGGGGATTCGGTTCCGAGACCCGAAAGTTTGCAATGCACGTTCGGGCGGTCGGCGAGTTCGGAGATGGCCCCGGCCCAGTCGGCCCGGCCGGGCGATCCGACCGATGGCTTTCCGAGGTGATCGAGAACGAACCGCGTCCGTGGAGCAGCATCGACCAGTTCAATGACCTCGGGCAATTGGTGTTCCCGCAGACACAGGTCGAAGCTGAGCCCGTAGTCGGCCAACGATCTCACACCCGGGATCAGCCGGCGACAGAACCCCGGCGCCTCGTCCTGGATGTTTCGGCGGATCCCCTTGACCATCCCGAGGCCGGCGTACCGGTCCAGGACCTCCGCGCCCCCTGCCTCCTCCAAAGGCGCATACGCGACGATGGCGGCGACGGGGGCGCCGAGAGAGCGCTGCGCCATGATCCAGGACACTTCCGACTCCGCCTGGTCCGGATCGCATTCGGCCTGGACAACCACCAGGCCGCCCACCTTCACCTCCCCCGGCAACCGGTTCGCCACCTGGTCGAATCGGGCGGCGTCGGCCTGTTCCGGGAGGGATGGGACATGCGCCAGCCAGGGGTAATCCAGCCGCGCCGTGTCCCAGAAATGAATGTGGGCGTCGACGATCGGGGACGCCGGAAGCTCCGGGCGGCGGCGGTCGGCCGTCATCGTCGTCCTGCCCGGGCGCGCCACACCGCGCCGGTCGGATAGGAGTAGGCGGCGATGGCCTCGGATGACATCTGCGAACTGAACCCCGGCGCCATGGGCAGCCGGTACGACCCGTTCCTGATCCGCACCGGATCGACGAACATCTCGTGGAGATGCTCGACGTATTCGATCCAGCGGTCCTCCAGGCTGGCGCTGATCGCGATGTAATCGAACATCGAAAGGTGTTGCACCAGTTCGCACAGACCGACGCCGCCGGCGTGCGGGCAGACCGGAATGCCGAACTTTTCCGCCATCAGGAGAACCGGGATGTTCTCGTTCACGCTGGCCAGCCGGCAGATGTCGATCTGGCAGACACCGATCGCTCCACTGGCGAGCATCTGCTTGAACATCACCCGGTTGTGGGCGTGTTCCCCGCTCGCCACCAGCACCGGCGCCACCGCCCGGGCGATGACCGCGTGTCCCAGGATGTCATCGGGACAGGTGGGCTCCTCGATCCAATAGATCCCGACCTCACTGAGAGCCTTGACCCATTCGATGGCCTGGGGGACTTCCCACACCTGGTTGGCGTCCACCATGAGGCGACGGTCCTCGCCGATCAACCGGCGCACCATCCGGATGCGGCGCAGATCATCATCCAGATCGCGGCCCACCTTTAATTTGAACGCGCCCCACCCCTCGTCGAGCGCCTCGGACACCAGGCGTCGCACCTTTGCATCGCTGTAGCCCAACCAGCCCACGGAGGTCACGTAACCGGGGTACCCCTGCTCGGCGAGATGCCGGATGCGTTCCGCGTGTCCGCCGCGGCGGCGGTGGAGCATCGCAACCGCCTCGTCGGCGGTGAGCACATCCTCCAGGTATCGCAGCGCCAGGCACGTGACCAGATCCTCGGGCTCCAACTCGACGAGCAGGCGCCACAGGGGAAGGTTACGCGCCCTGGCCCACAAGTCCCAGGCTGCATTGAGGACGGCCGCCGCGGCCAGGTGGGTAACCCCCTTTTCCGGCCCGAGCCAGCGCAGGAAGCTGTCCTGGGTGACTTCTCCGAGCAACTCGGCCATGAACCCCACCATGTCGTCTATCCGGCGCCCGACCAGATCACGGGCAAGCTGTTCCACCATCCGGGTCACGATCTCCGCGCCCCGCCCGATCGTGAACGTGAACCCGTACCCGCACAGACCTTCCCGATCGGTGACGAGTTGCACGTAGGAAGCGGAGTAATCAGGCGCGGCATTCATTGCATCCGAGCCCCCGAGTTCGTCGGAGGTGGGGAAACGAATATCGTGAATCGCGACATCGATGATCGTCAACCCGTTCATCTCCCCGAGGCCTGTGGACGACTTCATCGCATCACTCCTTGATCCCGCCGGATCCGCCGCGTAGCCCGGGACGGATCCTCGGAGACCCAACGTCCGCGGACGGATGCTCGACGACGATCACCCGGTGCAGGCGAATGGTGGGGAGGCTGAATTTTATCGCCTCGCCGGAGCGTTTGAAGTTCAGCCGGTCGCCTGTGAACGCGTCGCGGACGGCCGATATTTCGCGGCCCAGTCGAAGCGTGACGTTGACATGCCTGATGGGAACGACATCGTCGATGATGATCGCGTTGCCCCGGGTGGTCGGCACGGCATACAGGATGTGGAGCACTGTCCGGGAACGGACGGGCTGATGCAGCACGGTGACACGACCCCCGGGAGGTAGTCCGGCGACCGCCAAAGTGGGATGCGGGTTGGCCATGTCGATCAGTCGCCACAACAGACTGCGATGGATGTCGGCGCCATATCGAAGATAGATACGCCCAAGAGGATGGGCGGCCACCAGGTGCCTGCCGTGCCCGTGCAGCGCCGGGTAGCCGCTCGGATTCTTGAGCGGCGGCGCATTTTGATGCGAGCAATACCGACCGTAGGTGCGATCGAAGTAAGAGTCGTGCACGACCGCCATCACCTCGGCGCTTCCGGTCAGATCGAGACGCCAAGCCGGCTCGTAGTTGTAGTACAAGCCCGAGTATGGGAGTTCGGGATCTTGGAGAGCGGTGTAGTCCCCGTCTCGCCGTGACCGCTCAGCGCCGGTGATCCCGAGCAGATCCCGTTGGAGGGGCGGCGAGAAACCGCCGATCGCGTCACCCAACACGACCAGACGCCCTCCCTGTTCGGCATAGGCCCTCAGAGCGACCTCGTCCGTGACGGCGCCGCGGCCAGCGAGAACGACTGCCTGGTGCCGGCTGGGGTCGAGCCTGTCCGGAGCCGTCACAACAAACTCGAGATGAGCCTCCAGAAGGGCGCGAGCCACACCTTGATCGTCGTCCCCGCTGTCGCTCAGGCACAGTGCGAGATTGGAGTCCGGCCGGGCGCCGGGCACGAATCGATGGAGATCGCGCACCTCTTCGTAGACAGCGCCGATGAGTCGATAGGTCTCGGAATCGAGTCGTCCACGTGGGTGCAATTGGTCACCAAAGTTGCAACGCGCTCCATTGGCAATCATGAGTCTGGCTTCGTATTCCAAGGCCCGCTCGGATTTGTATCCCCCGAACTCGCCCCACGCAGTGTGGAACTTCCCGCTCATGACTGCCACCTCATAACCGTGGGAGTGAAAGAAACGGGCCCTGAGGGGCAACCTGTCGTATCCTCCCCAAGTGGTGGGCAAATCCTCGAGTTCTTGGTGGGTATTGAATCGAAACAGCCCGGACTTGACCCCGGTGTGGTGAGCAGTTTCGTGCATGACTGTGGTTCCGTTGAAAAATATCCAACGCGGCGCGCCGTCGAAGATCGCCGCTTTGGTCAACGTGTCGAGTGCGGTCTCCCATCGACGACGGTTGAATCTCCGCGCATCGGCCCGCTCGTAGGGCTTCAAGTCCGCTGCCGCCATAGTCGACAGACATCCCCGGCAATAGCATGGCCTTCCGGCGCAGATGTCGAAGAAGAACCCGTCAGGCCGAAAGCGGTCTGCGATCTCCCGAACCTGGCGTTCCATGAGATCGAGGTAGACGCCGCTCGGGCAAAGGTACACCCAGGATGTCCCTGGCCGGGGATCACTCATGTCAGCTTCCGGAGAGACGTTCCTGGCCTGCTGTGAACCGTCTGGATCGAGAGCAGCCCAGTCGGGCCGGATTTCGAGATCCCCCGCCGACCAGCCAACCGTATAGTAGATACTCACCATGACCCCGCGTTTGCGGCATGCTTCGATCTGGTCGCCCAGCAAATTGCGTCCGCCGAGATGCGGGTGCGGGCGGCCGATGCCGGTCTGGTAGTAGGACCAACTGTGGTGGCATTTGGCGAAGAGGTTGACCTGATCCACGTGCGCGGCCACCAACGTGTCGGCGAATTCCTCGGGGTCGAAGTCGGCGCTCACGTCGTGGATTTCCTTCGAGGTGTGAAAGTCGAGATGGACCTGCGTGTGGCCGATCCGGGGCGTAAGGGTCATTGCTTCATCCCTTCGCAAAGCCCGCCAGGCTGCTCACGAAGTGACGTTGAAGGCTGACATACAACACCAACAGCGGGACAGTGGCGATAGTGAGCGCTCCGAAGATCAGAGGCAGGTTCGCCGTGTACTGGCCTTGGAAGGCGACCAGACCCAACGGGATGGTCTGCAGGTGTTCGTCGGTCACGACGATGAGGGCCAAAAGGAACTCGTTCCAGATGAATACGGCTTGGAATATGGCGACCGTAAGCAGCCCGGGCCGCAGCACCGGCAGGACGATATCACGGAGAACCTGAAAGGTATTGGCGCCGTCGAGCCGAGCCGCGTCCTCCAGGTCCTGGGGAAAATCGATGAAGAAACCGTACATCAACAAAACCGAGAAAGGGATCGCAAATGCGCTGTAGGGCCCTATGAGCCCCTGTCTGGTGTTGAGAAGACCCAGATCCAAAAGTAGCCGATGCAACGGGACCAGTACGCTGTGAAGGGGTATCGCATAACTGGCGATCAACAGAGCGTAGACGGCCGATCGACCCAGGAAACGTTGCCTGGCCAGCGCATAGGCCACCAGGGCGGAAGCCAGCACGACCACGAGCACCGTGATTGCGGTGACGAGCAGCGAGTTGAGGAGGAAATCGCCAACGCCGCGACTCCACGCCTCCTCGAATACGCCCCAGTAGGGATCGTCGGGGAGGCTAAAGGGACCGGTAAGAATCTCCTGCCTGGTCTTGAGGGCGGAGACCGCCATCCAAAGTACCGGAACACCAACTATCACCCCCCACACGCTCAAGATTGCGTAGGCAGGATACCGGGTGACCACCCGGAGGGGCGCGAGCAGGCGGGTCATTCCGAGACTGATCGAGAGAAGCGGAGTTGCATCAGTCCGAGCCCGAGAGCCAGCGCCAGCAACACCACGGCGATGGCATTGGCGTAACCGGCGCGGCCCACGGTGAATCCGTTGTAGAAGACATAAGTGCCCAGCACCTGGCTGGCGTTCGCCGGTCCGCCACGTGTGAGGACGTACACCTGATCGAAGGCTTTGAACGCTCCGATCATGGTAAGCAGGGTGACCGCGATGAGGACGTTTCGGATCATAGGGATGGTGATATGGAAGAAGGCGCGCCGCTCCGACGATCCGTCGAGTCGCGCCGCCTCATAGAGCGTCGGGTCGACGCCCTGCATGCCGGCGAACAGGATGACAGCGACAAAACCTGTGTACTGCCAGCTCGCCACCGCCACGATAGCCCAGACCACGATCCGGGGATCACCCAGGATGCCTTCCCGAGGCGGATCGATCGACAGTGCCTCGAGGACTTGTGGAACCAGCCCCACGCCCGGATCGTAGATCAGCTTCCAAAGAACCCCGACCGCCACGTAGGACATCATCACCGGTGCGAAGATGAGCGTGCTGAAAATCGTCTTCCCCCGCCGGATCCCACGATGAAGCAGGGAGGCGAGCGCCAAACCTCCACCCACCTGGATGACTACCGAACCGATGAGTATCTGGAGGTTATTGCGCAGCGACAGCCAGAACACGTCGTCGCTGCCGAGTTTCCGGTAGTTGTCCAAGCCCACGAATTCCCGTGTCGGCGAGGTGAGAGAGAAGTCGTAGAAGGACCACCACACCGACGAGATCACCGGCCAGACCACGAAGACTGTGACCAAGAGCAATCCCGGCGCCAGGAGCAGCCACGGCTCGCCGCGCCGTTGGTGGAGACCGGAGCTGTGGTCTCGGGTCGGGGCAGTGTTCACAGCGCCATCCCGAGAGGGCGCCGGACACACCGCCAAAGGCCGGCCGGTCGGCGACCGGCACGCCAAGTCGGACGGGGGGACCCGGTCGTCATCCGTTCATCGTACTCCTGTGTTGGAGAGCAAGTCGCCACCGGATCAGGCCGTCGTCGAATCGCAGCATCGAGCCGGTATCGCCTGCTCTCCGGGCCCTGACGGTAGGTCAGGCTCCGGAGAGCAGGCAAGGCGGTGATGGGGAAAGCTATCCGCCGAGTGACGCCTTCGCATCAAGCGCGGTTTCCCTGATCGAGGCTACGACTTCCTCGGGGGTCTTCGCTCCGCTTATGACTTCCTGGATACCGTTGAGATAGGCTTCGGCGACCGAGGCCTCCAGTCCGACGTCGAGCCAGAGAGCAGCGCCTCCGGCGGTGGCCACGGCACCGAGCGCGAACCGGACCTCCGGACTTGCCCCAGTTGAGTCGACACCGAGGTTGACTACCAACCGGCCGCTTTCGTCGGCAAGGATCTGCTGATTGTCCCGGTTGATGATGTGGTCCATCAGCAACGCCGCTTCATCGAGATTATCGCTCTTGGCGGCCATCTCTATGCCGTCCGGCCCCATCAGCAGGACCGACTGGTCCGTGGGCCCGTCGGTGGCGGGCATCGGGAACAGTCCGTACTGTCCCTCGAATCCGGCGTCGTTGAATATGCCGAAGGCCCAGGTCCCAGCGTAGGTCATGGCGACCTCGCCGGAGGAGAACGATGCCCAGGCGGTTCCCGGGTCTGTTGAGTTGACGCCCGGGTGGTAACACTCGGCTTCCACCAGATCAAGCAACCGGCTCAGCGCCTTGGCGTATCCGGGATGGGTGAAGAGCTCTCCGTCAGCGGCAGCAAGAGCGTAGTCCGGGCCCCGCACGTCATCGGGGACTTCCTTCTGATTGAGCGTGGACAGGTAATGCACGCCCTGCCATCGTTCCGAGTTGCCGAACGATGCTGGGGTGATTCCGGCATCGTTGATAAGGCCGCAGAGGGCCAAGAGTTCATCGAAGGACTCCGGTACCGTCAGGCCATGCTCCTCGAAGATGGCGGTGTTGTAGAACCAGAACTTCGCATTCAGCGACCACGGCAGGCCGTACAGGTGGTTGTCTATGCGATAAGCACTCACGACGCCGGACGCCAACTCGTCGTTCCAACCGTGCTGATCCGCGTAGGCATCGAGATTCGCCACCAGTCCGTCACGCACCAAGCGCGCCGTGTCCTCACCCGGCCAGTTGAAAAACACGTCGGGCGGCTCGTCCGAAGCGAGCGCCACCTCGATCGCTGTCTTGTAGGCCTCGTTCGGAAACAGCGTCAGGTTCACGGAGATGTTCGGGTTCGCCGCCTCGAACGATTCCACCACTCCTTCCCATACGGGAATCAGGGGCTCATCCCCGATCATCCACCAGTCCAGCGTCACCGGCTCGGACGGCTGGTCGCTTGCGTCGGGAGCGGGCGCCTCGGCTTGCGTAGTGGTCGGCGCGGCAGTGGCTTGCGTAGTGGTCGGCGCGGCAGTGGTTGTTGCCGCGGTCGTGTCCGGCTGTTCGGAACCATCGTCTCCCCCTCCGCACGCTGCTGCCGCCAGCGCCAGGGCCAACAGCAACGCCAAGAGCCGGGAACTCGTCGTATAGGTCGATCTCATACCGTACCTCCGTGTTGAGTAAACGATTACTCAACCACTTTAGGGCCACCGGAGAGGATTGTCAAGTAAACGTTTACCGAGCATTAGGATTGTGTCTATGGTCAACATCAGCGATGTGGCGGCGGAAGCAGGCGTTTCGACCGCCACGGTGTCACGTGTCATCAACAATCACAGCCGCGTTGACCAAGGGCTGGCAGCTCGCGTAAATGAAGCCGTGGATCGTCTCGGGTACCGGGCGAACCCCCTGGGCCGGGCCCTCCGAAGGCAACGCACGCCGATCTGGGGATTCATCGCCTCCGGCATCGACTCCCCTTTTTCGGCGTTGCTCTTCCACGGACTGGAGGACAAGGCGCTTGAGCACGGGAGGCTCCTGATGGTGTGCAGCACCAATGCGGATGTAGAACGGGAACACCAGTACGTACAGATGGCTCTTGAACACAGATTCGGTGGCTTGGTCATCGCAGCGGCGTCGATGACCGCCGCTGCGTTCGACCCATTGGTCCGAAACAACACTCCTGTTGTACTTGTCGACCGCTTCTCCTCCACCTACCCGGAGATGGACTCGGTAATGGTCGACAACCGCGCCGGGGCACATGCAGCCGTCACGCACCTGCTGGCCAAAGGCTATCGTCGTATCGGCGCCATCGCCGGTCCCGTTACCGCCAGCACCGCCGTGCAGCGCCGGGAGGGTTACGAAGCTGCGCTGACCGACCACGGAGCGGTGTCCGATCCCCGTCTGGTGGTAGTCGGAGACTTCTCTGCCCGGAGCGGTTACGAGGCGGTCACCAGACTCTTGGCCAGGGATGAGCCCCCCGACGGGCTCTTCGTCGCAAACGGTCAAATGGCTGTCGGTGCGTTTGCGGCGGTTCGCGATCTCGGCGTGGAGATGCCCGGCCGGCTCGGGTTCGTGACCTTCGATGACGATTCCTGGATGACTCTTGTCGATCCCCCTATCACCGTCGTGCATCAACCTGCGTATGAAATGGGCAAGGCCGCCGCCGACATATTGCTTCGGCGGGAGCAGAATCTCGACGAAGGAGATTCAAGACCCGGCACCCACCGCGTGCTGGCGCCGGAACTCATCATCCGCGAAAGCAGCGGCGGACCAGAATTCACCACCTGAATTTCGGGGAATTTCAGATCCGCAGACTTGTTTCCGGCTCGAAGAAATGCACCTCCGGGGCGGCCGCCGTCACCGGGATGGGTTCACGAACCTCAGGAGACGTCGGTATCGCCGATTTGAAGACGAAGTCGTGTCCCAATCCGCGTCCGGCCTCCAAGCTGTCGAAATCGGGGTCGCCGATCTCCACCGGATCGAGACCGGCTTTGGCGAAACCTCATGATCTGGAACACACCCCGGTCTCACCGCCCGGGGACGTACCACCATACGATTCCAGTTGTTTCTGACTCGGGTCCCCACTTCCTCTCCGGTCAGGTTCCCGTTGGGGAAAACGAAGAGCCGAATCCCTGCCACCTCGACAGCCTCCCGGTGGTCACCAACGATGTGTCCGTCCCTGGTGATTGCCACCCAGCCTTCCCGGCCACAACGAAGTATCCATTCGGGATCAGAGATGATTTGGCCGCCACGCCAAATCAGGGATCCCACCCCCGAAAAGGTATACCAAAACAGGGATCCCGTCCCTGGAAAGGGAGGTTCAGGGGATCCGCTCCCACAAAGCGGCAGATCACTCCCGACATCCGGCGCCGCTGATCGCCGGATCAATCGGGGTGACTATCAGTCGGCCATCGCCCGAAGTTCGGGCAGGACCTCCTTCTCGACTATCTCCAGGGTGCGGTCGGGGTTGGTGGAGGCGATCTGGACGGCCACGTAATCGGCGCCGATCTCGGTGACCAGCGGCCGGTAGACCTCGATCAGGTCCTCGACGTCCGAGGCAAGGGTGTACTTGCCCAGGATTTCGGACCGGTCCATGGAGTCGGCCCGCTCTCGCAGCACCATGGGATCGACAGCCTGCAGCCGTCCGGGCGCCCGCAGGCCCCGCATGCTGCCCAGAGCCTCCCAGGCCTCCGACTCGTCCCCGGCCAGCACGCACCAGCGGGTCGTCAATACGGTTCCCGCCCGCCCCCACTTCTCCGCGGAGGCGCGGAACGGTCCTATGGCCCTCTCCAGGGCGTCTGCCGGCGCCTTCACGCTGGTGATCAGGCCATCCGCCCGCCTGCCGGCAAACGTAGCCGACTGCGGACCTCCGGCAGCCATCCAGATGGGGGTCTTGCGGGGCGGGGGGCTGTAGAGCCTGGCGCTATCGGTGGTGTACCAGTCGCCTGAAAAATCGAGCTTCTCCCCGCCCAGCAGCCGGTGCATGATCTCCAACGCCTCGCGCATTCTCCTGATGCGTTCCCGGTAGTCACCGAAGCGGAAGCCCAGGGGTCCCTCGTTGATGTTCTCGCCGGTACCCACACCCAACACGAACTTCCCTCCCGACAGTCGATCCACCGTCGCCGCCGCCTGGGCGACCAGGGCGGGGTGATAGTGATAGAGGGGACAGGTTACGGAAGTGGCCAGTTCGGCGTCGGTCCGCGCGGCCACCGCTCCCAACCAGGACCAGACGAATCCCGACGCGCAATTGTCGTCCACCCAGGGATGGAAGTGATCGGAACCCAGAATCATGTCGAAACCGGCTTCCTCCGCCCGCACCGCCTGATCTACCAGGACCTCGGGCTGATAGGACTCGTGGCTACACAACCAGGCAAACTTCAATTTTCTGCTCCTTGCATCGGCTCTCGGCCAAGGCTACCGGCCGTGAACGGGGCTATGATCCAATCCAAATGAAACCATTCCCGCGGGCAATGCCCGCCATCATCACCCCCTTCGACGAGCGGCAGGAGTTGGACCTTGACGCCCACCGTCACAATCTGTCCTTCCTTGGCGGACTGGGATTCCGGGGCTTCGTTCTGGGCGGCTCCACCGGCGAGGGACCGCTGTTGGAACCCGGAGAGCGGCTTCGGCTCACCGCCGCCTCCCGCGACAGCGTCGACGACGACGCCTTCCTGCTCTGTGGGATCAACGCCGAGACCAACCGGGAAGCGCGCCGCCAGGTCGCCGAGGTGGCCGAAGGCGGGGGCGACGGCGCCCTGGTGCTGACTCCCACCACCATGTCGCGCAACCGCACCAACTTCGTGACCGCCTTCTTCAAGGAGGTGGCCGATGAGTCCCCATTGCCTGTCTTTCTCTACTCGGTGCCGTTGGTCACCGCCTACTCCCTCCCGCTCGAGACGATCTGGGAACTGGCCCACCACCCCAATGTGGTGGGGATGAAGGACTCCAGCGGAGACGCCATCCGCATCCAGGGAATCCTGGGCGGACTGGGTGACAACTTCGCCCTCTACAACGGTTCGGCGGCGGCGGTGACGCTGTCTCTTGCCGCCGGCGCACACGGAGTGATATTGGCTGCCGCCAATTACGTGCCCCGGCTGGCCCTGGAAGTCGTGGCGGCCGCGCTGGACAATCCCCCCGGAGACATGAAGAAACAGCACCGTCTGTCGGCAGCCAACGACGGAGTGGCCCGCTACGGGATACCCGGCGTCAAGGCTGCCGCCCAGATGGCCGGACTGCGGTCCGGGCGCTGTCGATCTCCACTGCTTCCCGTCCCCGAGGAGGCCCCCGCAGGGTTCGCCCACCTGCTTTAGGCGGAGCCATGCGGTGTGAGCCGCATCACATCTCGGCGGCGCATCCGCCAGCGCCGGTTAGCTCTAGGCCGCGCCGCCGGTGTAGGCGGCGATCACTTCATCCGGAGAGCCTTCCCTGCGGATCTGTCCCCTGTGGAGCCATATCGCCCGGGAGGCCAGGTCCTGAATCATCTCCATGTCGTGAGAGACCAGGATGGTGGCTGCCCCGCGGGCCATCACGTCTCCCACCCGTTCCCGGGAGCGGTCCCGGAAGCTCTGATCCCCCACGCTGAGTATCTCGTCCACCAACAGCACGTCGGGGTCGATGTCGGTGACGATGGCAAAGCCCAGGCGGGCCAGCATCCCCGATGAGAAGGCCCGGACCGCCACGTCGGCGAACTCCGACAGCCCCGCCCAGTCGATGATGGCGTCGGCCCGCTCTGCCATCTCCCCGGGGGAACGACCGAGAATGGCCCCGTAGAGGACCACGTTCTCGGTGGCGGTCAACTCGGGATTGAATCCGGCGCCGAGCTCTATGAGCGGCGCCACCAAGCCCCTGACGATCACCCTTCCCCGGGTGGGTGGCAGCACCCGGGCCACGACCTTCATCAGCGTCGACTTTCCGGCGCCGTTATCCCCTATCACACCCAGCACCTCGCCGTAGTCGACCTGCAAAGAGAGATCGGCGATCGCTTCCAGTTCGTCGACCTCGGTTTGCCGGCGAAGGGAGCGGATCACCTGCTCCTTGAAGGTGCCGGGCCGGTCTCTGACCAGGGGGTACACCAGGGAGACCTCACGGCAGTCAACAGCCACCGAACTCACATCAGCACCGCCAGTCGTCGCCAGGACCGAGAGAACGTCCAGGCGCCTCCCAGCAACGCCAGGAATGACGTTCCGACCATCACCGCCCACATCCACCCCGGAGCGAAACTCCCCCCATAGACCAGTCCCCGAAACACCTCCAGATAGGAATAGAGCGGATTTATGTGAATCAGGAAGAGGAACCGGTCGGGAACGATGGTCACGGGATAGAAGCCGGGCGTGGCATACATCGTCAGGGTGAGAAGCACTCCGACTATGTCGAGCACGTCCCGGTAGGCCACCGCCAGGGACGCCACCATCATCCCCAGTCCGGCCACGAACATGGCCAGGAACAACAGGGGGATCGGCGCCAGCAACGCGGTCACGGGTATTCCCACTCCCGCTATCAACTGGACCACCAGGAGCAGCAGGATGTTGATGCCGAAGTTCACCAGCGCCGCCAGGGCCGGGGCCACCGCGAACACCTCGGCCGGGACGTAGACCTTGGAGAGGATCCCCGCCGAGTCGACTATGGACGACCCTGACGCCACGACCCCCTGGGAGAAGAAGGTGATCAGCATCACCCCCGAGAGCACGTAGACCACGTAGGGAACGCCCCCGGGGATCTCGAACCGGAAGATGGTGCTGAACACCGCCCACATCACGGCCACCGTGAGCAGGGGGTTGAGAAGCGTCCACCAAACTCCCAGCATGGAACGCTTGTAGCGCACCGTGAGGTCTCTTCTGACCAGCAGTCGCAGCAGTCCCCGATAGCGCCGAAGGTTGGAAATCTCCGAACTCACCAGCCTGCGGGGCTGATCGGAGTCGTAGAGGGAGCGGGGAATCAACTTCTCCAGATTCCTCTCTTCCTGAAGACCTCCCGCAGCAGGTCGGGCCGGTCGGTCATGATGCCGTCCACCCCGCGGTCGAGCAACCGCTCCATCCTGGAGGGCCGGTCGACGGTCCACACGTGCACCTGCAGTCCCATGCGATGGTAGGCCCTGACCGTCCGTCGGGTCACCAGAGGCACCAGGCCGGACCAGGGCGGTATCTGCAGGGCGGCGCGGTCGCTGGTGGCCCTCCGCCCCAACCAGGCGGCCTTGACCAACCGCTCCACTTCCTCTTCGCCGGTGGAGGTGGGGATTCGGTCTTCGGAGAGTTCTCGGACACGGGCAAGCCTGGAGTCGGAGAAGGACGCCACGATCACCCTGTCGGCCATGCCCATCCTTCGAATCAGGCCCAGCAGCGGCGCCTCGGTGTGGTCGGCCTTGAGTTCGAGCACCATGTGGAGATCGGGAAAGGAACGCGCCACCTCCTCCAGCGTCGGAATCCGCACTCCCCGCCCCCGGAAGGGAAACCCCTGATCGGGAAGGTGATTGTATCCGGCGTCCAGTTCCCTCAGATGCGACCAATCCAGCCTCGCCACCTCCCCCCGACCATTGGTGGTCCGCTCCAGCGTGGGATCGTGATGACACACCACCACCCCGTCGGCCGTCACGTGAAGATCGGTCTCGATCCACCGATAACCCATCTCCACCGATCGAGAAAAGGCCTCCATGGTGTTCTCCGGCCACAGCCCCGCCCCTCCCCGATGAGAGATCGCCAGGGGAAGGGTCTCAGAGGGCGAGGGGCTCATCCGGACTGGCCCACCGCAGTCAGATCCCCCTCTCTGATCAACTCCCACACCAACGGGAGGTCGGGATGGTAGGCCAACTCGTAGAAGTGGCCGATGTCCATGATCACCATGTCTCCGATGGCGCCCCTGCCCAGCCATCCCCGCGTTTTGTCCCCAAGCGCCCGGGCGCCTCCGAAGGTGGCGCACCACAACGCAGTCTCGATCGGGACCTCGCCGGCCTCCGAGGCAACCCAGGCCAGAAATGGCATGGAGGTCACCGACCTCTCACCGGGCAGGCAGTCACTGCCGAGCGCCACCGGTATGCCCAACTCCATCAGGTTGCGAATCGGAAGCCGGGCCCGGAGACTGGCCGCCGGCAGCACCACCACCGCCCCCCCGTGGATAGCCAGCGCCTCCAGGGTCCACTCGTCCAACTCCGTCATGTCCTGCACCGCCAGGGGTCGGACCGACCGCACCAGGTCGGCGGGGATGCCGGGACGGCCGTGCAGCCGAACCCGCTTGCGCAGACTGCCCATCGAAGCACACAGTTTCCTCACATCGGCGGTCGAGAACCCTTCCGCTCCCACCGTCACGGAGAGGCCCGAGGCATACTGGGAGACATCGCGCAGGATGCTGCGGGCGGCGGGATCATAGGGAGAGGGGAAACCGGCTTCGGGCCCCACCGTCCAGCTTGTGACAACCTTGAGAGGGAGTTGCTCCCCCAACAATGCCGCGACAGACAAGCGTCGTTGATCATCCTGGGCATCGCCCCGGCTTTTTACCGAGACCGATAGACAGGTCGCCCCGCCGGCCAGCAGTCGGCCGGCCCAATCGGCCGCCGTCTCCGGTTCCGTCCCCCCGTTGGCCGTCCCCCGCCCGGTCCCACCCGCCACCTGGGAATAGGCGTCGACAAAACCGGGGACCGCCACCCGGCCGCCGCAATCAAAACGGGGCAGGTTCTCCAGTTGAGGGGGAAGTTCGCTCTCCGCTCCCACCCATGCCACCTTGCCCCTGCGGATCGCCACCGCTGCGTCCTCGATGATCCCGAAAAAGCTCCCCCAGGAAGGATCGTTGGTCATCAAGCGGCCGATGCCGGTCACCAACCGGTCCGTTCCATGCGGTCGAAGCGCCTCCTGGGCAACCGTGTGGGCAGTGGCGGCGCATTCGTCACAGATCCCCACCCCCTTGGGACCGGCCACCACGTAGGAACCGGGGCCGGGAAGCCGGCTGCAGAACGAGCATCGAGAAGCCATCTAAGGGGTGAGCGTAGACAACCCGGACGAGAGACCGGGGTTATCGCGAGGCTACCGGGCGGAACCGCCGGGGTCTTGCACTTGCTACCGTGGAGGTCACCCCGACCCGAAAGGTTCATCTCATGGAGTGCGGTTACGAGTTGGTCGGCGAAGTAGCAGTGGTAACCCTCAGTCGCCCCTCCCGTTACAACGCCATCACCCTGTCGATGGCCCGGGAACTCACCGAGGCGATTCAACGGGCGGGCAGAGAGGCCCGGGCGGCGGTCATCACCGGGGAGGGACGCGCCTTTTGCGCAGGGGCGGACCTGATGGAGCTGACCAGGGAACTGGACGAAGCCGGGGATCTCGAAACCATCCTGCACCAACATTTCCACCCCCTGATAGACGCCCTTCACGCGTCAGCAGTGCCGACGGTGGCGGCGGTGAACGGACCGGCGGCCGGAGCGGGGATGGGGATCGCCCTCAGTTGCGATCTCCGGGTCATGGATCCCGGGTCCTATTTCATGAGCGCCTTCATCCATCTGGGACTCACTCCCGATTCGGGGACCGCCTGGTATCTGCCCCAGATGGTGGGTTTGAGCCGGGCCATCGAGATCACCATGTCCGGCAGGAAAGTGGGAGCACAGGAGTCCTCGGACATCGGACTCTGCCACCGGGTCTCAGCCGAAGGAGAAGCGCGGTCGGAAGCCATGGAGTGGGCCACGCGGCTTTGCGACGGACCCACCTCCGCCTACGCCGCCAACCGGAAACTCCTCTATCAGACCTCCTCGGCGGCAGTTGCCGGGGGACTGGACGCCGAAGCAACCAGCCAGGGACTGTTGGGCGAATCAGCCCTGTTCCTGGAAGGGGTTTCCGCTTTCAAGGAAAAACGGAAGGCCGACTTCCGCTCCGCTTAGGCGGCGTCAACCCCCGGAAACCAACCCCTCCGGGACGCCGGTTTCAGGTCTTTACGAGATAGACGGTGAGCGTCAGGTCAAGACCCTCGCCCTGGCCGACGGCCACGCCGATGGCGGTGTTGAGCCAGGACAGGTCCTCGTCGGAGGTCTCGAAGGTCAATAGTTCCTGGGGTGCGGCTTCCGTCTTGGACTTCATGATGCTCACCCCGATGGCCCGGTATGAGACGGTCTTTCGTCCCTCCCCGATCACCCCCCGGATGTCAAGATCGAGATTCCCGTCGGAGCGGACCGTGGCGTAGTCAACTCCCGACACGGGCCGTGATCCCTCCCAGTGGGGGCTCACCGCGCTTCCCTCGAAAGCAAAGTCGATCCGGACCCCGGAGGGAGTCTTGCCCAGCATCCGGGGTCGGAGAGCGGCGGTGATGGTGCAGAATTCTTCCAGAACAGGCATAGTCCGGGCTCCTTTCTCGGTGCCTCTCTTACACTAGTTTCGATGTGCGGCAGGTTCGGCCAGGCCCGGGGACCCGATTACTACGGGGAGTACCTCGAGGCCGACGAAACGGTCCCCGAACCCCTGCCTCCCAGCTGGAATGTGGCGCCCACCGATCCCGTCTACGCCTTCCGCCACCGGAAGGGAAGCCTGCGCCTCGAGACCATGCGCTGGGGACTGATCCCCCATTGGGCCCCGGATCTGAAGACCTTCCACATCAACGCACGGTCGGAAACGCTGAGTGAAAAGCCCGTCTTCCGCGCCGGTCTGACCCGGCGTCGCTGCCTGATTCCCGCCGACGGCTTCTACGAGTGGACTCCCCGTTCGAAAGGTCACGTTCCGTACTGGTTCTACCGCCGCGACGGACATCCGCTCCTCTTTGCCGGACTGTGGGGGGTGCGACGCCATCCGGTGGACGGGGAGTGGCTGGTGTCGTGCGCAATAATCACCGGCCCCTCGGAGGGACCCATAGCCGCCGTCCATCACCGGATGCCGGTGGCCCTGCCTCCGGACCGCTGGGCGCCCTGGCTGGATCCCGACCTGGACGATGGGACCGCCGCCCGGAACCTCCTGGTGGGGCCCGAGACCGGAGGATGGGCCACCCACCCGGTGTCGCGCAGGGTCAACAAGGTGACCAACAACGACCCCACTCTGATCGAGGAGGTCCCCTACCCGGCCGCTCCCACGCTGGAACTGTAGAGCAGACCTGCCTGCGGAGACCGCCGCCCGCAGACCGGCCGGCAGGGAGTCCTTGCCACATTCGGCCTGTACGTGTTCGCCGGTGGCGATGCTGGGCCGTCTGATCGCCCAGCTACCGGCTGCCTGGCTCAGGGGTTTCTCCCCACCAGCGCCAGGTAGCGATCGACGATCGAGGCGTCTTCGGAGACCTGCACCGGAGGGCCGATACGCCCGGATCTGCGGAACATCTCCGCGCTCGCGCCGATCAGGCCGAAGCTGATCCGGCACAGCTCGGCGGGCAGATCCACCTCCACGCCGGTTGCGGTCCCGATGTCCCAGGCGTGGGTCAAGGGGTCCCATTGAACGTAGGACACGAAGGTGGCCATGTCCATTCTCCCGAACCAATACTTGTCCTCGCGCTCCAACACACCCGGTTGTGCGAGTGCATCGAGCAAGGGATCCCTGGTCTCCTCCCACCGGGCCAACGGATCGTCGGGCGGCGCGAACCTCCCCGGCCTGGCCCACTCCCCCGTCCGGGCGATGGAAGCCAGGGCGTCCAGCACCGCGCACTGATGCGCCAGTACATCACGCGCCGTCCAACCCTCGCACGGGGAGTCGTTGTCCCAGGCGCCGGACGGCACCTTCCGGCAAACCGCGTCGAAGAGGTCCACGGCTGCTATGAAGTTCTCCAGTTTGGGGTTCATGCCGAGATGATGGTACCCCGTAGCCGGCATGCCCTTCCGGGTCTCACCTCAAGGCTCAACGAGACACCGGAACGCCCCCGGATCTTCCGCCGAGGTCTCAACCCGCGTCTCCGTCGGGGCTATTCTCCAAGACGGGAGAACCGCAAGCCGAGGCGCCTCAGCCTTCCCGGGCCGGGGGACCCGGCGCCCTGAACCGAGCCGGCAGATGTCCAACCACCAGACAGACAAGTCATCCCCCCGCGTGTCAAGCCCGCAGCCCCGGACGAGCCGTCCGGTCATCTCGGGCACCCGCGGCATCATCTCCAGCGGCCACTACCTGACGTCGATGGCGGGGATGCGCATGATGGTGTCGGGAGGAAACGCCTTCGACGCGGTGGCGGCCGGGGTGTTCGCGGCGGTGGTGGTGGAACCGACCGCGGCCTGCTCTCTTGCCGCCGAGAGCGTGTTCATGCTCTACGACGCCCGCTCGGGCGACCTCAAGTCGCTGAGCGGCCAGGGGGTGGCGCCGGGGCGGGCGACGATCGACTACTACCGCTCCCTGGGACTCGACGACATCCCCACCGGTCCCGGTCCCCAGGCGCCCCTCTCGTTCACCGTGCCCGGCGTGGTCCACGCCACGATCTCGATGCTCGACAGGTACGGGACCAAGAGTCTCGAAGAGGTGGTCCGCCCGGCCGTCCAATACGCGGAGGAGGGGGTTCCCCACTACCGGCAGATGATCGACTTCCTGGGGATGGAACCCACTGTCAGCCAATTCCGGTTGTTTCCGCCCGGTGGGTCGGACATCTTCTACGACGGCGGAGGGTTGCCCGAAGAGAGGTCGCTGTTCTTCCAGCCGGGCCTGGCCGGGACCCTGAGAGCCCTGGCGGCCGCGGAGGGAGCCACCGCGGGGAGCCGGTCGGATGGACTCCGCGCCGGGACCGACGAGTTCTACCGGGGAGGGGTGGCCCGGCGGATCGCCGAGGCGTCGGCGAGCGTGGGAGGAGTCCTCGCGTACGAGGATCTGGCCGCCTACCGGTCGCAGTTCGAGGAGCCGCTCCGCACCACATTCGCCGGCTACGAGATCTGCGGGCAGAGGAGTTGGACACAGGCCGGCATCCTCCTGCAGACACTGAACATCCTCGAACACTTCGACCTGGGCGCCATGGGTCACAACACCCCTTCATACATCCACACCATCACCGAGGCCCTGAAGCTGTCGATGGCGGACCGCCAGACCTTCTACGGGGATCCCGACTTCGTTGACGTGCCCACCGACGAACTCCTGTCCAAGGAGTACGGGGCGGTCCGGGCCGCCATGATCAACGCCGGGCGGGCGGTCCCCGAGTTACCGCCTCCGGGAGATCCCTGGCTTGGCGCGGCGCCCGCCAGGAGACCGGTCACCGAAGGCCTCCCTGCCGGGGGTTCGAACCGCAAGCCCGGCCTCCCGGGGGGCACCACCCATCTGGCGGCCATCGACCGGGCCGGCAACATGGCGTGCGCCACACCCAGCGGCGGCTCTTTCGAGAAGTCGGTCTTCTTCCCGGAGTTGGGATGCGCCCTCAGCACCCGGTCGGAGGTGTTCAACCTGACCGCAGGCCATCCGAATGCCGTCGAGCCCGGCAAGCGACCCCGGACCACCCTGGTCAATTACATCGCGGTCAGAGACGGCGTGCCGGAGATGACCTTCGGCTGTCCGGGTGGAGACCACCAGACCCAGGCCAACCTCCAACTGATGCTCAACACTTTCATCTTCGGGATGAACCCCCAGCAGGCCATCGAGGCGCCGCGGTTCGCCACCGACAGCGTCCCCGACTCCTTCTACCCGCACAACTACTATCCCGGCAGGCTGTCGTTGGAATCGGACTTTCCGACCGAGACCGCCGAGGTCCTGGAACGGATGGGGCACGAAGTGGTGAGAGCGGAGGTCTGCGGGGTGGGCGCCACCGTCACCCACCGCGATCCGGAGTCGGGCGTTCTCAGTACCGGGGGAGATCCCAGGCGACCCTGCTACGCGTTGAGTTGGTAGACGACCGGGCGGATCAACGGGTGACGATGACTCCGGTCACGTCGCCCCAACCCCGCTCCCGGCCTCCCGCCGGGTAACGCCACCACCCTATCCGATGGGATCAGCTCCCCAGTTTCGCCTTGATCAGTGCTGCCGCCTGGCCCACCGTGGTGATCTGTTCGGCTTCCTCGTCGGGGATCTCCACCCCGAACTCGTCCTCCAGCGCCATCAGCAACTCCACCACGCCGAGCGAATCGACATCCAGGTCTTCCTCGAAATTGGCGTCAGGGTGCAGTTTGTCCTCTTCGAGATCCAACTCCTCCACCAGAATCCTCTTTAACCTGCTGTCGATGTCCGCGCTCATAGCTTGCCCCTTTCTTTCGTTTGGGCTACCAGACTTGTTCCAGCCGACCTATTGGACGGCGAGGGAGGGGTGTGGGTTACCTTTGGGACTTATAAAGAATAGTTGACACTGGTGTCACACTCCCCTCATACCCTTTGCGGTGTGGCTCAGATGGAGCAGACGTTCAGGTTGACGGCGAAGTGCTCGGCGTCCCAGCACCGTCGCTTCACGGAGATATTCGGCATGTGCTCGGAGTTCTACAACGCGGTCCTGGAGTCCTGGCGGGGCACCTATGTGTGGTGGAGGGAGCACAACCCGGGGGCGGAGAAGTTCCCCGAGAAGTTGTCCCAGTCGCACTATGACCGGATGAAGATGTTCACCGATGTGCGGGCGGACCATCCGGAGTGGGAGCGCCTCTCGGTGAAGGTGGGCAGGGGCGTGCTGTGCCGTTTCGACCGCGCCGCCCGGGCCTTCTACAAGCGGTGTGCGGAAGGCAAGAAACCGGGGTATCCCCGGTTTAAGCCCCGCCACCGGTGGCGCACCATAGAGATACCGGACGCCTCCGCCTCCATGATCGTCCCGCCGAACACTTCCAGGAACGGTTCTGCGGTGTGGTGGCGCCTCCGGGTCAAGGGCGTTCCGCGCCTCCGCTTCCGGGTACGAAACTCTTCTCAGAGCGCCAAGCCGCCGTCCACCTGCCAGACCTGGCCGGTGACGTACGAGGCGGCCTCGGATCCCAGGAACCCCACCACACTGGCCACCTCGGCAGGGTCTCCCACCCGTCCCAGGGCGGCGCCGGATGCGGTGGCCTCCGCCGCCGCGGCGCCCAGGGGAGCAGTCATGTCGGTGGCTATGAACCCCGGCGCCACCACATTCACCGTGATGCCCCGGGATCCCACCTCGCGAGCCACCGACTTCGCGAATCCGATCAGGCCCGCCTTCGAGGCGGCGTAGTTGGCCTGACCGGGATTGCCGCTGACCCCCGCCACGGAACCGATGCAGATCACCCTTCCCCAGCGGGCGCGCAGCATCCCCCGCAGGGCCGCCCTCGTGCACAGAAAGGCTGATCGAAGATTGACCGCCACGACTTCATCAAACTGCTCGGGCCTCATGCGAGCCAACAATCCGTCCCTGGTGATCCCGGCGTTGTTGACCAGGACCTCCACCGGACCCAGGGCCTGCTTCGCCTCCGAGAACAGCCGTTTCACCTGGTCGGCATCGGAGACGTCGGCGCCGATCGCCACGGCTTCTCCCCCGGTCGCACCGATGGCCTGCACCACCTCACGGGCGGCGTCGGAGCGGTGCGCGTAGTTGACCACCACCCGATAGCCCCTTCCGGCCATCTCCATGCAGACCGCCCGGCCGATCCCCCGCGATCCCCCGGTGACCAGGGCGACCCGGCTCACTTCATTTTCTCCGGATACCCGTACACCCGGAAATTGGCGTCCAGCAACTCCATGAGGCTCCGTTCGGTTGGCGCAAGGACGGCATCGCTTCGCGCCAGCGGTTCGGTGCGTTCCCCCCAGCGGACCACGGCCGCGCCGGCGGTAAGCCCACCGCCGAACGCAGCGAACACCACGTTGGCGCCGGCCGAGATGTATCCCTGTTCCAGGGCTTCGACCAGCGCCACCGGGATGGTGGCCGCCGAGGTGTTCCCGTAGGCGTGGATGTTGGTGTAGACCTTCTCGGAAGGAAGCTTCAACCGCTTGGCGGTGGCGTCGATGATCCTCATGTTGGCCTGATGGGGTATGAGCAGGTCCACTTCCTCCAGGGCCAGGCCGGCCTCGGTCACCGCCCGCACCGACAGATCTCCCATCGCCACCACCGCCCGGCGGAACACCTCACGTCCGTTCATGGTGATCCCGCCATGGGGCGCCTCCATCGAACGGGCCGGCATCCCGCTGAGCCCGTCATTTGGCACCTCCAGGTAGCCCAGGGCCGAGGAGTCCATCTGCACGCAGCCGGAGAGCAAACCGTGATCTTCCTCGGTCGGCTCCACAACCACCGCCCCGGCGGCGTCGCCGAACAGGACCGCGGTTGACCGGTCCGTGAAGTCGAGCAGCGCGCTGAGTCGTTCGGTGGCGGCGACCAGCACCCTCGAATGCATGCCCGACTCGATCATCTTGGCGGCGTTTATCAACGAATAGACGAACCCTGAGCAATTGGCGTTGAGGTCGAAGGCGGCGGTGGAGACCGGCGCGCCCACCAAGCGGTGCACGTGGGCCGCCGTGGCGGGAATCACGGAGTCGGTGGTGCAGGAGGCGACGATGATCAGGTCGATCTCCCCTATCTCCCGGCCGGCGGCCGCCAGGGCATGCTCGGACGCCACCGCCGCCATCTCGGACGGCTCCACGTGACTGATCCGCCTCTCCTTGATTCCGGAGCGAACGGTTATCCACTCATCGGAGGTGTCGATCATCCTTTCCAGGTCGGCGTTGCTCAGCACGGTTGGTGGGACACACTTTCCCCATCCGGTAATTGCAGCCCTGATCATGGTCACTCTCCTCGCGAAAACTCCATCCTAGATATGGATTCCGCGGCCTTGGCCGCTCCGGCCAGATCATTTACGGTCATCACCGTGGCCGAGGGAACCGTGCGCCTGGCCAGACCGGCGGTCACCCTGCCCGGGCCGACGTGCACAAATGCCTCGACTCCCCGCCGAGCCATCGCCGAGAGGCTCTGGGCGAACCTCACCGGGGAGGAGACCTGCGTCACCAGGGTCTCTGCAAGGCGATCGCTCTCCATCGGTTCGGCGCTGACATTGGCGTACACCGGGAAACCGGCCGGCTGGGGCCGAAGACCTGCCAACGCCTCCTCCACCCTGGCGGCGGCGGGGGCCATGAAGGCAGAGTGAAAGGCTCCCGCGACGGGCAGGCGCACCATCCTGCGGATTCCCAGGCTGCGACCCCGGGACTGCAGCCAGTCGAGATCGGACACCCCTCCGGCCATCACCACCTGACCGGGCGCGTTCAGGTTGGCCACCACCAGCCGCCCTCCCTCCCGGCGGCGCATCGCGGCCACCTCTTCGGCGACATCGTCATCCACCCCCATCAGCGCCACCATTCCCGAGTCCTCGGCGTCGGCGGCATCGGCCATGGCCCGGCCCCTCGCCGCCACCACGGACAGGGTCTCCTCGAACCCGAGCACCCCGGCGGCGGCCAGAGCCGTGTACTCGCCCAGCGAGTGGCCGGCGGCGGCGACCGGGAGGCGGGAAAGCCGGTCCGACAGTTCAACCCAGAGGACATAGGAGAGACAGAAGAGGGCGGGCTGGGCCCGCTCGGTGCGGACCAGTAACTCTTCGGGTCCCTCCAGGCATAGTTCCCGAAGCGACCAGCCCAACAGTTCATCCACACGGTCACCCAGAAGGTCGGGCCGGGCCTCGAACAGTTCGGCGCCCATTCCCACGAACTGGCTGCCCTGGCCGGGAAAGAGGACTGCGTAATTCACTGGTGCTGAGGTATGACCCTGCGAGGAAAGCTACGGTTACCCGGTCAATCCGGGGTGAAGGCCGTCAGCAGCCGATCGGCGTCGGCGTCGTCCACGTCGCGATGGGTGACCAGCCTCAAAGTGCCGGCGAAGGGGTCCCTGACGACCACCCCCGACTCCTTCAGCCGGGCGCGGACCGGCGCCCATCCTCCCCGGAGCCTCTCCGCATCCACCCGCACCATGTTGGTCTCGGTCGCCTCGGGATCCACCGCTCCCGGATGACGGTCGGCCAGGCCGCGGGCCAGTCTCGCCGCCAGTTCATGGTCGGCGGAGAGACGCTCCCAGTCCCGAAGGGCGATGCGCGCCGGCGCGGCGATGATGCCGGCCTGTCTCATCGCTCCTCCCAGTCTCTTTCGCAGGTAGCGCGCCTCGGCCACCAGGTCCGCCGGACCGCACAGGATGGATCCCACCGGCGCTCCGAGACCCTTGGAGAAGCAGAACTGCACCGTGTCCACTCCCTCGGCGAGACGGGCCGGCGGGACGGAGGTGGCCACCGCCGCGTTGAACACCCGCGCACCGTCAAGGTGGACGGAGAGGCCGTGCCGGCGGGCGGCCCGGTTGCCCTCCGACATCACGTCGGCGGGGATCGCCCTCCCGCCGGACATGTTGTGGGTGTTCTCCCACACCATCAACCCGATGCGTGGGAAGAGACTGCCGGCCAACTGCATCGCCCGGTCGATGTCGGCAGGCGTGATTTGCCCGGCATGCGCATCCACGGCTCGAAAGGCCACGCCCGACAGGGCGGCGCCCGCGCCCGCTTCGATGTTGCGCAGGTGCGTCCCGGCGTCGCAGAGCACATCCTCCCCCCGCCGGGTCTGGAGCATTATCCCCAGTTGGTTCCCCATCGTCCCGGTGGGTGTGAGCAGGGCCGCCTCCCGGCCGATGATGGAGGCCGCCTCTTCCTCCAGGGCGTTGACGGATGGATCGTCGCGGTAGACGTCATCTCCCACCATCGCCTCCGCCATGGCGCGCCGCATCTGCGGGGTGGGCCGGGTAACGGTGTCGGAGCGAAAGTCGGCCGTTCCGTCGGGAAAAGCCACTGCTCAGAGAAGCTCTAGCGTCCGGCGCAGATTGGTCACCGCCTGGCCGATCCTCTGGCGGTTCTCCACCAGGGCGAAGCGGATGTGACCGTCGCCACTGGGACCGAATCCGATCCCCGGACTGACCGCAACCTTTGCCTCCCGGAGGAGGTGCAGGGCAAACTCCACCGATCCCATCTCCATGTAGGGCTCGGGGATCGGCGCCCAGACGAACATCGTGCCCTGGGGCTTCATAACCTTCCATCCGGAGTTGTTCAGGCCGTCCACCAGGGCATCGCGGCGGTCGCCGTAGATCGCTCTCACCTCCTCGACGTGGTCGTCCCCGGAGTCGAGGGCGACGATGGAAGCGATCTGGATCGGCTGGAAGGTCCCGTAGTCGAGATAGGACTTGAGCTTGGTCAGGGCCGCCACCGCAGAGGCGTTGCCCAGCACGAATCCCATTCGCCAACCGGCCATGGAATGGCCCTTGGTCATGCTGTACAGTTCCACCCCCACCTCTGCGGCGCCCTCCACCTGCAGCAGCGAGGGCGGCCGATAGTCGTCGAAGTGCATGTCGGCGTACGCGAAGTCATGGACGATGAACACGCCGTGGTGACGGGCGAACGCCACCAGGCGCTCGAAGAAGGAGAGTTCGATGCAGGTGGTGGTGGGATTGTGCGGGAAGGAGACGATGATCACCCTCGGCTTGGGCCAGGTAGAGCGATAGAGCACCTCCAGCCTTTCGAAGTACTCCGACTCCGAGACCACCGGAAGGCGAACAATGTCGGAACCGGCCAGGATCGGGGCGTAGATGTGGATGGGATAGGACGGCTCCGGCACCACCGTGGTGTCCCCCGAGTCAACCAGGGTCCACAGCAGATGGGACAGTCCCTCCTTGGCGCCGATCGTGGCCACCACCTCTGTCTCCGGGTCGACCGAGACGCCGAAGTGGCGCAGGTACCGGTCCGCGATGGCCTGGCGGAGATTGGGCAGCCCGCGCGACGAGGAGTAGCGGTGGTTCCTTCCCTTCTGGGCAGCCTCGGTCAGCTTGTCCACCACGAAGGAGGGCGATGGGATGTCGGGGTTGCCGAAGCCGAGATCCACAACATCTTCTCCGGCGCGACGGGCGGCCACCTTGGCCTGGTCCACCTGCGCGAAGACATAAGGCGGGAGATTGTGGATGCGTCGGAATTCCATACTCGGAGGCTACTAGCGATCGGCCCCGATTCGGGGTCTGGGATCGCAAAAGATCGCGGGCGCCCACCGACGGAACGTGGCGACCCGCGGGGGGGTGAGGGCCACGACCAGGGACTGCGCGCCGGCTTCCACCCTCCTCAGCAGGGTCCTCCGAAGGGTGCCGGCCGAACATGAGGTGTCCAGCAGACCCCCCCAACTGATCAAGACCGCGGAGTTCGCTTTCTCCATCTCGTCCACCGCGGCCTCGAAGGCCGCCGGCGTGCCGCCCCAGGCATTCCAACCGTCAGCCGCCTCGGCCGCCACCTCCCGCACATCACGACTCCATCCCCCCACCCATATCTCGACGCCCGGGGCTCGTGCGCGCACCGCGGCGATGGTCTCTCGCAGAAGCGTTATCCGTTCTTCCCATGCGGGCTGGACGATCCCCAGCCTGCCGCTCTCGGCCGCCGACCTGGAGTCGCCCACCCCCAGACCGATCAGGGGAGGCGCCCGGCAGATCGAAGCCAGGGTCCCCGCCACATCGGCGGTGTAGGAGGGGGAGCGCAGAGTGGTCTGCAACACCAGCGATCCGACCCGGCGCTCGGCCACGGCCGCCGCCACACCGAGGGCGGCGGTGGCTTCCAGCACCGGGGAGGTCGGACGGCGCCAGCCGGCCAGATGATCCGTGGCCAGCACTCCGGTCAGACCGAGCGACTCCGACTCTCTCACCATCCCGGTGAGTTCCCCCGGAGAAGACTGGAAGAGAGGCAGCACCGTCCAGACGGGAAGGTTCATCGCCCCGGGTTCACTCTCCCACCAGCCACCGGATCATCCACCGCACCCTCCTGGGCATGAATTCCATCAGCAGACCCACCCCCAGGAGTACCCGTCCCAGGGCCTCCGGATCGCCGTCCCAGTGCTCGGCCACCACCTCATCGGGGGCTGCCTCTATGAGCACCGCCAAGGCCACCGCCACCGCCAGCAGGTCGTCGGCCAGCCCCACCACCGGAATCACATCCGGGATCAGGTCCACCGGGGACACCGCGTAGGCGGCCAGTGCCGCGGCGACACGCTTGGCGCGCGCAGGCACCCTCGGGTCCCGCGAGAGGCGGGCCACCAACTTGACGAACTGGGGCAGGGCCAAAGCCAACCCGGCCACGGTCCTCGCCACCACCCGCCGAGCATCTGCGAATCCCCCGGGAGAGACACTCATCCGTCCCCCGCTCGAAGACCGTCCGACATTCCATCCGCCGACAGCCTCACCGGCCGGCGGGTGGCGCGAAAGTACCCGACATTGCGACACAGGGTGGGCCCCACCCGCCACTGATGGGCCTGTGGCTGGTGGACGTCCCCGAAGAAGTGGTAGCGGGGGCGGACCTCCAGCAGGTAGTCGAGAATCGGACGGGAAGCACGCTCGAACTTTCCCGTCACCACATCGAAGTGCAGGGCCGGCACCGCGGGGGCGAGATGGGTGCAGAGGATGTCCACCTCCCCCAGGCCTGCCAGCTTGTCAGCCATCTCCCGGTCCGAAACCTCTCCGGACGCGTTCATGGGGGTGGTCAACCCGCCGCCGGCAAACCCCACCCGTCGACCCTCGATCACCACCACCTCGCCGTCGACGAACCTGCACCCCTCCGGGAGGTTCCGGCGCAGCATTTCAGGTCGGTCGACGTTCCCGTAGGTCACGTACGACTCCGATCCTTCCAGGGCCTTCGCCATCAGCCGGTACTGCCCCTTGACATGTTCGGTCATCTCTGTCCGGAACCACTCGTAGCGGTCTCCCACTCTCTCTCTCCACAGCGCCCGCATCTCCTCGAACCGCGATCCTCCCCGGGAGGCTGCGATCTTCCGGGCGAAGTCGAGACCGAGAACATCGGCGAAGATGCCTTCGCCGGTCCGGTAGTCGACCAGGTTGATCAGGTCCCCCAGAACCAGGAGGGGCTCCCCCCGGGAAGCCACCTCCCCCAGAGCGGAGAACCGGCCATGGATGTCGGATACCAGCAGCAAAACAGATCAGAAGTGGTTGGTGACCGCTCCATTCTCCGCGCCCCCCACCAGGTTGGCGTACTTGGCGAGGGCGCCGGAGGGATAACGGACCGGGGCCGGCTTCCACCCTTTCCTCCTCTCTTCCAGCACGTCGTCGCCCACCAGCAGATCCAGCCGACGCCCGGCCACATCCACCCTGATGCGGTCCCCCTCCTCCACCAGGCCGATCGGCCCGCCCACCTCCGACTCGGGGGCTACGTGGCCGATGCACAGGCCGGTGGTCCCGCCCGAGAATCGCCCGTCGGTGATCAACAGGACGTCCTTTCCCAGGCCCGCTCCCTTCAGAGCGGCGGTGATGGCCAACATCTCTCTCATACCCGGGCCCCCCCGGGGACCTTCGGTTCTGATCACCAACACCTCTCCCGGGTTGATGTCGCCGGCGAAAAGCGCCGCCAGGGCGCCCTGCTCGCCGTCGAAGACCCTCGCCGGGCCTTCGAACACCTCCAGAGCCACCCCCGCAACCTTCACGACCGCGCCCTTGGGCGCCAGGGTGCCCCTCAACACCGCGATTCCACCCTCGGACGCGATCGGATCGGACACCCGGCGCAGCACGTCCTGGTTGGTGGGCACCGCCACGTCGCTCAGGTTCTCGGCCATCGTCTTTCCGGTGACCGTGAGACAGTCCCCGTGCAGGAGGCCTTCGTCCCAGAGGGCCCGCAGCACCACCGGGACGCCTCCGATGTAGTCGACGTCGACCATGTGGTAGGCCCCGAAGGGCTTCAGGTCTCCAATGTGGGGCGTCCGGCGACTGATGCGATCGAAGTCCTCCAATTCCAGTTCCACCCCCGCCTCGTGGGCCAGGGCCATCAGATGGAGCACCGCGTTGGTGGACCCGCCCAGCGCCATGACCACGGTGATGGCGTTCTCGAAAGCGGGTCGGGTCATGATCTGTCGGGGGCGGATTCCCTGTTTCAGGAGGTCCATCACCGCCTCGCCGCTCCTTCGCGCATAGACCCCCAGGCGGGTGTCCACCGCCGGCACCGAAGCCGAGCCCGGCAGGGACATTCCGATCGCCTCGCCCACCGACGCCATGGTGTTGGCGGTGAACATGCCCGCACAGGATCCGGCGCCCGGGCAGGCGTTGCGTTCGATCTCATCCAGGTCGTCGGCGCTGATCAAACCCTTGGACTCGGCGCCGATTCCCTCGAACACGTCCACCAGGGAGATGTCCCTGCCCTGGTAGCGACCGGGAAGACTCGATCCCCCGTACAGGAAGACGGCAGGCAGATTGGAACGGGCGGCCGCCATCAGCATGCCGGGCAGCGACTTGTCGCAACCGGCTATGGTCACCAGGGCGTCGAAGCGTTCCGCGTGGGCGACCAACTCCACCGAGTCTGCGATCACTTCTCTGGACACCAGCGAGGCGCGCATTCCCTCGTGGCCCATCGAGATGCCGTCGGAGACCGCGATGGTGGCGAAGGAGAGGCCCACCCCTCCTCCTACCCGCACTCCCTCCTTGGCCCGTTCGGCCAGGACGGGACCGGTGACATTGCACGGGGTGACTTCGTTACCTGCCGAGACCACCCCTACCTGGGGCTTGGTGAAGTCTTCATCGGAAAGGCCCACCGCCCGCAGCATGGCGCGCGCCCCGGCGCGGGCGGGACCCTCCGTTACGTCCTGGGAGTGAATCTTGAGCGACATATCCCGATGATAAGCCAGAGCCCAACCACAACGATCCTCCACGGGGGATCGGGGAGACTCTCAATTCAAGACTGAGTACCCACTCCAGGCAGAGGACCAACGCGCCAGGGTGGAGAGCAAGGTTTGGTAGTGGCCGGTCAACACCAGGACTCCCATCGCGGCCATCACCGTCCTGGCCGCTATTGCCACCCATCGGCCGTCGGCCCAGCGCCGGAAGGCCGGCACATAGGCAAGCAGGGCCGTCACCGCCACCAGGGGAATCATCACCCCTGTCAGGAACACGGCCAGGAGGAGGACCGCCACCCCCGCCTCGTCCTGGGCGAGGGTGAGCACCTCTCCCAGTTCTTCACCCACACAGGGCCGCCAGGTGGCCCCCGCGAATGTCCCCATGAGAGCCGACCCGGCGAGGCCGGCCAGTCGGCGGTTCACCATCAGCGCCAGCGCCACTCCCCCGGCGAACAGCAGGACGGTCGCGACCCGGCCCGCCAGGAGATTGGAGATACTCGCCGCCCTCAACCAGGCCGAGAGGATGGTGAAACCGGCGAACACCCCCAGCGTCGGAATGCGGTCCCTCTTTCTCAACACCACCAGCGCCAGGCCCACCAGCAGGACAGAGTAGGAACAGGCCAGCACGCTGGAGCGGATCCCCTCCGCGAATAGGGTCACATCTCCTCTGCGAGCAGGAAGGCCACGGTCTCTTCCAACTCGCGGTACTTGCCCTCCCCGATGTGATCGAAGCGAACCCGGCCTTCCCGGTCCAGCACGTATGTGCGGGGCCAGTAGGCCGTGCCGCCCGCCTGCCACTCCCAGAAGGTCCGGCGCCGGGTGTCCAGGACCACCGGCCAGGTGACGCCCAGGTCGACCAGCGCTTTCTTGATGTTGTCCACGTCCTCTTCGTATTTGAACTCGGGTGAATGGATGCCGACGATCTCCAGGCCCTGATCGCGGTACTCGGCGTACATCTCCTGGGTGTAGGGCATGCGGTTCTTGCAGTTGTAGCAGCCGAAGGTCCAGAACTCCACCACGACCACCTTCCCGCGCAACTCCTCGAGGCTTTCGACCGGCGACTGCAGCCAGCCGTCGATGTCCACCAATCGGGGATGGACTTCTTGCAGGACCTCCGGAGCGGGGAACGTGGTGGTAGTGGTAGGGGCAGCAGTGGTGGTGGGAGCCGCAGTGGTGAGGGGGACGTCATCCGCCGGGACGGTCGTCGCCGTGGTATCCGCAGCGGCGTCCCGTTCCTCATCCGCCGTGGTTGACACAGACGAGGTGACGGTCGTCTCCACAGCGGCCTCCTCGGGGTCGTCGCCTGCCAGCCACGTCCACCCCAGGGCGATCACCCCTGCCGCGAGGATGGCCGCCAGAACCAGGCGGGAGTCGAACTTCATCACCCCAGAAACCTAGCGAACCCCCGGTTCTACCTGCCCTTCGAATCTGTCCGGTTCACCGATCCGCCCCCGCCAGGGCCAACTCCTCCCTGACCTCCGGGGACCTCTCCCGGGAGGCGGCGTGTCGCAGGAACAGGTCCGCCCGGCGAAGGGACAGCCTCACCCCCAGGCGATGGACCGCCCACGCCGCGTGCAGCCGGAGCATCCAGTCGGGGCTGCCCAGATAGCCGGCCACCAGTTCGAGGTGTTCCGCTGTGCCGGTGTTGCCCAGTGCCACCAGGGCGTTGCGACGCAGCACCCGGGGACGGCGGGAGGGGAGATAGAAGTGGGCGAATTGGCCGGTCAACTCCCGGTCAGGGGTTTTCAGCAGCTTGACCAGGTCCACCGATCCACGGGGGGAGGCGGCCCGATCCAGCAGACGGGAGCCGGGAGGGCAAGCCGTCAGGCACTCATCACATCCATACAGACGATCTTCGAGCATGGGGCGCAGGTCCCGGGGTATGACTCCCGGGCTCTGGGCCAGGGCCGCCAGGCACAGCCGGGCATCCAGCACTCCGGGCGCCACCAGGGCACCGGTCGGACAGGCCGGCAGGCATGCACTGCAGGTGCCGCAGTTCCGTTCCATGGCCCCTGAAACCGGCAACCGGGCGTCGGTGACGACCGATCCGATGAGAAACCAGGGTCCCACTCCCGGCGCCAGCACCATGGTGCTCTTGCCCCACCACCCCACCCCGGCTCTCACCGCCGCCGCCCGGTCCACCAGGCGGGAATCGTCAACCAGCACCTCGGTGCGGAACCCGGCGTCGCGGAGTTCCAGCGCCAATCTCCTCAAGCCCGCCCGGAGGGGCTGGTAGGCGTCGGCGACCGCGAAGCGGGCTATGCGTCCCCGGCCGGGCAGGGAGGCGCCGGGATCGCCCGCATCGGGGAGATAGGAACGGATCCCGACCACCAGTCGCTCCGCCCACGGGAAGGAGCGACGGATGTCGGTGGAGACGTCCGGGTCGGTGAAGGTGAAGCCCAGGCGTGCCGACATCCCGGTGGATTTGCGGGAACGGATGGTGATCCTGGTGGCGGAGAAGGGATCGGCGTCACAGATCCCGACCCGGTCCAGCCCGGCCTCGGCACCCAGGGCCACCAGTCGGGTGTTCAGACCGGCGAGTTTGCCATCCACTCCGCCAACGCCTCCGAATACACCCTCACCGCTCCGTGTTCCTCGCAG
Organism: Acidimicrobiia bacterium; assembly: GCA_965204615.1. Taxonomy (GTDB): domain Bacteria; phylum Actinomycetota; class Acidimicrobiia; order Spongiisociales; family ZC4RG35; genus Bin76. The sequence continues at coordinate 1,753,765 of OZ242000.1, forward strand.
CGCTCCGCCAAACCGTTGTCGCTGGTGATCACCACCACCGGTTCGCCCACTCGCTCCTTCGCCTCGACGACGATGGCGTCATCGGCGTCCTTCACGTAGAAACCGGTCAGATGACCGCTCTTGAACCTGCTGGCCCATTCCGGGGACAACCCGTTGGCGTGCTCCGAATCCAGATAGAAGCGCACCCTGTGTTCTCCGATCGAGTACCGGGCCAGCTTGTCGAGTTTGTTGGTGACGTACTCGACCGTCTTCTGATCGGGTCTCTGATCGGTGTTCCCGCCATGGAGGCGATATATGTGGTGGAAGGCCGCGTTCCACCCGTCCACTATGAGATTGACCCGGGGAGCGTCGTCATAGACCCACTGCACCGCCTCGGCCGACTTGGGATCAATCCCCGCCGGAATCTCCAGGCGGACGGGTTTCACGACCCGCTCGATCCGGGCATCCGGTCCCACTTCCCAGAACCTCACCATTTGATCGAGCATCCGGGCGGCTTCCAGGGGGTCGCGGGTCAACCCTTCCCCCCGCCGATGACCGACCGCACCCGGCGAGAGGGTGGAGGAGGCGGACCGCTCCTTTCCAACCAGCTTGCGTAGTTCCTCCACCCGGGCATCAACCAGGGTGAGTTCATCGAAGGAAGCCTCCAACTCCCTGTTCAGGTCGTGATTCGCCTGGTGTTGCCTGGAAATCTCACCCTCCAGGTCCCGGTTTCGCCTCTTGGTCCGATCGAGGGTCTCGCGGAGACGTCGGGTGGCGCGCCGGGACTGGGAAACGGCCGATCGACGGGCCTCCTTCACCTGCTTCTTCAGCTTCCCGACCTCCCCTCGGGCGCCGTCCAACTCTTTCTGGAGACTCGCCGCCTCCTCCCGGGAGTCCTCCAGACGGACCTCGGTCAGCAGGCGCCCGGCATCCTCCTCCCACCCCTCCGGACGGGTCAGGAAGAGACGCGAGATCCGAACCCGCGGGTCCGCGGCTTCCGAGACCTCCTCGGGCGCCGCCGACTCCAGGACCTCCAGGGTGGTCTCCCGGAGGGAGCGGTTCCTGTCCAGTTCCCTGTGGATGGTGCGTTCGTGCAGCCGCGTCAACCTTCGAGCCGAGGAAACGCGAATCCTGCGCAGATTGTGAGGAACTTGCTCGGCGGGCATCGCCTTGACGGCAGCCAGCGCCCATTCCAGGGCGAGTCGAACATCATCAGGTCGGGACTTCATGGATCACTCGCCCGCGTCATGGTCCCTAAAGATAAAGGAAACCGGCGGCAATTGCCTTTCTGAGTTGCAAGGTTGCGACCGAGCGACCATAATGTCCAATCAATGCGATACATCCACCTGTTGCTGGTACTCGAATAGCGTACGCGCATAACCGCGTGTACGCTGAATCCCTCCCCAAAAGGAGGGATTTCTTTTTGCAGCCTCACGAAAGCCGACCATGACCAAGATCGACGGAGCCCAATCAGTCATATCCTCGCTGGAACACGAGGGAGTCGACCTGGTATTCGGGGTGCCGGGCGGGGCCATCCTTCCCGCCTACGACCCGCTGCTGGCAAGCCCCATCCGCCATGTCCTTGCCCGTCACGAACAGGGCGCCGGCCACATGGCTGCCGGTTACGCATGGGCCACCGGGCGGGTGGGCGTGTGCGTCGCCACCTCCGGGCCGGGGGCGACCAACCTGGTAACTCCTCTTGCGGACGCCCTGATGGACTCCGTCCCCATGGTGGCCATCACCGGGCAGGTCCCCACCCATGCGGTCGGCAACGACGCCTTCCAGGAGGCCTACACCACCGGGATCACCATGCCCGCCACCAAGCACAACTACTTCGTCACCGACCCTGACGACATTCCCACCGTGATTCACCAGGCTTTCCACCTGGCCGCCACCGGCCGACCCGGACCGGTGTTGATCGACCTGCCCAAGGACGTCCTGCAGACCGAGACCGAATGGAACGCTCCCCGGGACCTGGATCTGCCCGGCTACAAACCCACCATCGACGGCCATCCGCGGCGGGTGAGGGAAGCGGTCGAGATGCTGGCGGCCAGCCGGCGACCGGTGCTCTATGTCGGGGGAGGCATCATCAAGTCGGAGGCCTCCGAAGCCCTGACCCGGTTCGCGGAGATCTCCAACATCCCGGTGGTGACCACCCTGATGGGAAGGGGCGCCATCGCCGACAGCCATCCGCTGTGCCTGGGAATGCCGGGCATGCACGGCAACTACACGGCCATCACCTCCATGCAGAAGTGCGACGTCCTGGCCGCCTTCGGGGTTCGTTTCGACGACCGGGTGACCGGTGACCCCGACCACTTCGCGGTGGACGCCAAGATAATCCACGCCGACGTCGATCCGGCGGAGATAGGCAAGGTGCGCACCGCGGACGTACCGATCGTGGCGGATGCCCGCCGGGTGCTGACGCAGATGATCAAGGCTTGGGGAGACCGGCCTCCGGTTGCCAACCAGGAGTGGTTGGACACCCTGCGGGACTGGCAGGAAAGGTATCCGCTCTCCTACGACCAGCAACCGGACGGCCCGATCAAGCCCCAGTTCCTGATCGAGGAGTTGGCCAGGGTCACGGGAGGAGAGGCCATCCTGGTGGCGGGAGTGGGCCAGCACCAGATGTGGGCCTCGCAGTTCTGGAATTTCGACCAGCCGCGACGCTGGATCAACTCCGGGGGCCTGGGAACCATGGGTTTTGCGGTCCCGGCCGCCATCGGCGCCAAAGCGGGGATGCCGGATGAACTCGTCTACGCGGTGGACGGCGACGGGTGCTTCCAGATGACATTCCAGGAATTGATCACCGCCGCCGCCCACCGGATCCCCGTCAAGGTGGCCGTCTTCAACAACGGCGCCCACGGAATGGTCAAGCAGTGGCAGAAGCTCTTCTACGGGGGGCGGCTTTCGGGAAGCCTGCTCGACTCCGAGGTCGTCGACTACGTGAAACTGGCCGAGGGGATGGGCTGCATCGGACTGAGAGCGGAGGCGCCCGAGGAGGTGGGACCCATCCTCGAGAAGTCTCTGAGCATCGACGACCGCCCGGTGGTGGTGGACGTGGTGGTCGACCCCGACGAGATGGTGTTCCCGATGGTCCCCGCCGGGGGCTCCAACGACAACGTGATCCTGGGACCGGAGTAGGGGGTTCGATGGTGACCGCGCCGCACCCACCCCGTCACACCCTGAGCCTGATCGTGGAGAACCGTCCGGGAGTGTTGGCCCGGGTGTCCTCCTGCCTGGCCCGCCGGGGATTCAACATCCATTCTCTGGCCGTGGGTCCGACCATCGATCCGGGACTCTCCCGCATAACCGTGGTGGTGGAGTCCGAGAAGCTCGAACAGGTGAAGAAGCAACTCCACAAGCTGATCAATGTGATCAGGATCTTCGAACTCGAGCCGTCCATGGCGGTGGAGCGAGAGACCATGCTGATCCGTGTTGCAGCCATCGGCAACGCTCGTACCCAGGTGATCGAAGTAGCCAACATCTTCAAAGCGACCGTGGTGGACGTGGGATACAACAGTCTCACTTTCGAAGTCACAGGTCGACCTGCGAAACTGAACGACCTGATAGAGCTTCTGCGGCCGTTCGGAGTGGTGGAGTTGGTCAAGTCGGGGCGGATCGCCATAGGGCGGGCCGCCAAGAGCAAGCCCTCTCGGATGAGGGCGGTGGGATAGGCGGTGAGAGCTTAAGTGGCCGAGATCTTCTATGAAAAGGACGCGGATCCCGAGGTAATCAAGGGCCGCAGGGTAGCCGTCATCGGCTACGGCAGCCAGGGCCACGCCCACGCTCTCAACCTCTCCGAATCCGGGGTGGACGTCGTGGTGGGCCTCCGACCGGACTCGGCCCGGCGCTCCCAGGTCCGCAACGACGGACTGACGGTGATGGATCCCCCCGACGCGGCCGAGTGGGCGAACGTCGTCACGATGCTGGTCCCCGACCAACTCATGGCCGACTTCTACAACGCCCGGATCGCCGACCGGATGGCGCCCGGCGACGCGCTGCTGTTCGCCCACGGATTCAACATCCACTTCGGGGAGATAACCCCCGCCGCCGACCTCGACGTGTTGATGGTCGCACCCAAGGGCCCGGGGCACCTGGTCCGGCGCACCTACACGGAAGGCTCCGGGGTCCCCTGCCTGCTGGCCATCCACCAGGACGCCACCGGGGCCGCATTCGATCTGGGGATGTCCTATTCCTGGGGTATCGGCGGGGCCCGGGCCGGGGTGCTGCAGACCACCTTCCGCGAGGAGACCGAGACCGACCTCTTCGGCGAGCAGGTCATCCTGTGCGGCGGCGTCTCCCAGTTGATCAAGGCGTCCTATGAAACGCTGGTGGAGGCGGGTTACGAACCCGAGTCCGCCTACTTCGAGACCCTTCACGAGTTGAAGTTGATAGTGGACCTCCTCTACGAGGGCGGCCTGTCCTGGATGCGCTACTCGGTCTCCGACACCGCCGAGTACGGCGACTACACCCGCGGAGCGCGGATCATCACCGAGGAGAGCCGCGCCGAGATGAAGAGGGTGCTGGCCGAGATACAGTCCGGCGCCTTCGCCCGCGAGTGGATGGCCCAGGCCCGGGAGGGGGCGCCCTACCTCCTGGAGCAACGGGCCGCCAACCGGTCTCACCCCATCGAAGTGGTGGGGCGGGAACTTCGCCAAATGATGCCCTTCCTCGATCCCAAGACGCCGGAATGAACCACGCCGGGGTCCTGACAATGGACGGAACGCTCGCCCAGGGTTGCCTGGCGCTGACTCGGCCGGGCGGCGGCCTTCGCCGGCCCGGCCTTCACTCCCCTTAGAGCTCAGCCCTCCACCCAACTTTTCAGGAGCCTCCATGTCAGACAGACTGATCATTTTCGACACGACCCTGCGAGACGGGGAGCAAGCCCCCGGCATCGCTCTCACCCCGGACGAGAAACTCGTCATCGCCCACCAACTGGCCCGGCTGCGGGTGGACGTCCTGGAAGCAGGATTCGCGGCTTCTTCCTCCGGCGACTTTCGAGCGGTCTCGCAGATAGCGGCGGAGGTCTCCGGACCGGTGATCGCCAGCCTGGCCCGCGCCCATCCCGACGACATCGACCAGGCCTGGGACGCCCTGCGCCATGCCGAGCGCGCCCGCATCCACGTGTTCATGTCCACCTCCCCGATCCACATGGAGCGCATGCTGCGAATGACTCCGTCGGAGGTGATGAAGGCCTCCGTCGAGGGCGTCCGGCGGGCGCGCCGCTACACGGACGACGTTGAGTTCTCTCCCCAGGACGCCACCCGCTCCGACCACCGGTTCCTGGTGGACGTCTGCCGGGCGGCGGTGGAGGCCGGCGCCACCACCATCAACATCCCCGACACGGTGGGATACGCCACCCCAGCCGACTTCGTGGAGTTGATGAGGCGCATCTACAAAGAGGTGCGAGGCGACCGGAGCGACGTGATCCTCTCGGTGCACTGTCACGATGATCTGGGGCTGGCGGTGGCGAATTCGCTGTCGGCCATCTCCGCGGGAGCGCGCCAGATCGAAGGAGCGGTGAACGGCATCGGCGAGAGAGCCGGCAACACCTCCATCGAGGAGATCATCATGGCCATCAAGACCCGCCAGGACGTCTTCGGCGTGGAAATCGGAGCGGACACCACCCAGATCTTCGACACCTCTTCGCTGGTTTCCCGGCTGACCGGTTACCCGGTGCAGTTCAACAAGGCGGTGGTGGGCCGCAACGCCTTCGCTCACGAGTCGGGGATCCACCAGCACGGCGTGCTCCGCGACCGGGAGACCTATGAGATAATGAACGCCGAGTCCATCGGCCAGAGGGGCGCCCAGATCATTCTCGGCAAGCACTCCGGCCGGGCGGGCTTTGCCGACGCGCTGGCCAACCTGGACCTCTCCCTGGAGGAGGACGAGTTCAACCATGCCTTCGAGAAGTTCAAGGCCATGGCCGACCGGAAGCTGGAGATCGGAGAAAGCGAGTTGCGGGCCATCGCCGCCACCGGGTTGTCGCAATCGGCAGGCGCCGAGGTGAGGATTGCCGGCATCAGCGTGTCCGGAGGCCATGACACCACCCCCACCGCGGTGCTCACCCTGGAGAAGGGCGGAGTCACCTCCGAGTACACCGGACACGGGGACGGAATGGTCCACGCCGCCTTTTCGGCCATCAAGCAGTGCTTCGGCATCGAAGCCCGGTTGGTCGACTACCGGGTGGTGCCCGTCACATCGGGAGCGGACGCCATGGCCGAGGTGAACGTGGTGGTCCGGGTGGTCGACAACACCTATTCGGGCAAAGCGGTCTCGACCGACGTGGTGGAGGGCTCCGCCGAGGCGTTCGTCGACGCCTTGAACCGCGCCGTGGGCGCCAAGTGAACAACCCATCGGGAACCCTCCGGTCGACAACGCACAGAGCCTGGTTCTGAGCCGATCGGCCCACGCAGGCAGGGAGTGGTTGCCACCCTCTGCTCCCATGGAACAAACCGGTCTGCCGAGTCCCCGGGGGTCGTCGGGCGCCCCGGGGATACGCGACGAATTGCCGTGACCCGAGCGGGGTCGATTAACATGTCTGGGCGTGAGCGCCTACCGACTGGCAGTGATCCCCGGCGACGGGATCGGTCCCGAGGTGACCGACTGCGCCCTGCAGGCAATGGAGGCGGCCAGTGGAGAATTCGGGTTCAGGGTCGACCTCACCGACTATGACCTGGGGGGTAGGCGTTACCTGGCCACCGGAGAGGTACTTCCCGACTCGGTGCTGGCCGAGTTGGCCGAGCATGACGCCATTCTTCTCGGAGCGGTGGGCACCCCGGAGGTCCCCCCGGGCATCCTGGAACGGGGCCTCTTGCTGCGGCTCCGCTTCGAGTTCGATCTGTATGTCAATTTTCGTCCCATCAAGCTGTATCCGGGTGTCTCCAGCGCCATAGCCGCACTCACGCCCGAGCGCTGCGACATGGAAGTGATAAGGGAGAACACCGAAGGTCTGTACTCGGGCAGCGGGGGATTCATCCACAAGGGAACCGATGCCGAGATAGCCAACCAGAACTCGGTCAACACCCGGGTGGGGACCGAGCGAGTCGTCCGTTACGCCTTCGACCGGGCCATGAGAAGAGACCGCCGGCTCACCCTTTGCCACAAGACCAACGTGCTCACCTTCGCGGGCGACCTCTGGCAACGGACCACCGACGAGGTGGCTGCGGAGTATCCGCAGGTCGAGGTTGACTACGTGCACGCCGACGCCGCCTGCATTCACTTCATCGAGAGTCCCGAGCGATTCGACGTTATGGTGACCGACAACATCTTCGGTGACATCCTCACCGATCTCGGAGGAGCCATCGCCGGGGGAATCGGTTTGGCGGCCAGCGGCAACCTCAATCCGACCGGCGCCTATCCCTCCCTGTTCGAACCGGTCCACGGAACCGCCCCCGACATCGTGGGCACCGGCTGGGCGAATCCGACCGCGGCGGTTTTCTCCGCCGCCCTGTGTCTGGAGAACCTGGGAGAAGGAGAGGCGGCGGCCGCGGTGGAGAAGGCGGCGGCCGGTGTGCTGCCCGGATTGGGCGCCATGGCAGGACCGGGAATGGGCGCCTCCACCTCCGGGATAGGCCGCCGGATAGTGGAAGCGATCGGGGCCTAGGAGGCTGCTGAGTATTGGCGTTGGGGGGATGGTGAATTGTTCAACTTGATCTTGTGCGGGACGGGGGATGCACGGGTTGGGGTGTCATGGTCGGAGTTCTCTGAATTCTCTCTTCTGATCTCACTGGTGGGGTTCCCCGGTATTTGAGTCTGCGGTGGCCGCTGGCGACCAGGTGAGCGATCAGCCGTTCGACCGTTGGCCGGTATTTGTCGTACCGGTGTTTGGTTGGGGGATGTTTCCATTGTCGACGGGCAAGCGCCAGTAATCGGTCATGGGGGCCTTTGAGCATTTGGCGTCCTCTTTTGTCGGTGGTGCAACGACTCCGTAAGGCACAATCGGTGCAGGCTTTTGCGAACCAGACCCGTCCCTTCGGGCTGATGTTCACCGTTATCCCGGCCGGGCGAAGCGGCGCGTTCGGTCATTGAACCAGTCGTCGCGCAGGTGGTGACGCTGCCCAACCGCGCGTGGCAAAGGCCACCCACCACCCGTGCTGCAAGCGTGCCGTGAAATTCAGGCCGAACACACGTCCCTACCGGTAGCAACTCAATCTCAATGCTATGTGATTGCGCAGGCTACATGACAAAGGAGTATGGCTGAATAGATAATCTGCTATGTGGTGCGTAGGCTACATGAATGAGGAGTATGGCAAAGGTGGAACGCTCTGCTATGAACAGCATGTGATAACGGTTTGGCCGAGGTGGACACCCTTGGTGGTGGCGCTTATGCTGCTGCCTGTTCCCCCGTTGGTCGCCTCAGATGCGCCGACCGGATTCACAGTGACGCCCGGCGACGGAGAGGTGACCGCCACCTGGACCCCCGTGCCCGGCGCCTTGTCGTACGGCATTCGAATCGAAGGCGCCGGCGATCCCTGGGATCACCTGGTGAAATCGACCGCCACCAGCACCACGATCACCGGCCTCGACAACGGCGTCCGGTACACGTTCAGGATCAGGGCGTGCCGGGACTCGGAGGCGTCGGAGTGCGGCGCTTGGACCAGCATGCCGGCCGAGGCCACCCCCTCGGCGCCCGTCACCACCCCGGTCTCCGAGTCCGGACGCTACTCGGTCACCTCCTCGGCCCGGGCCGAGGAGGGCGACGCCGCCAAACTCACCGTCTCCTTGGACCGGGACGCCCCAACCGGTGGGGTGGAGTTCACCGTCACCGCCGCGTACTCCACCACCGGCGCCGGCGCCGCCGACGCCGGGGATGTGGGGTCTCTCACCAGTCCGGTCACAGTGCCGGAGGGCCGAAGCAGCCTCGAGTTCACGGTGGCAACCGAGGAGGACGACGTGGACGAGAGCGAGGAGACCTTCACCGTGGTGGTCACGGCCACCACCGACGGCTGGACGAAAGAAGGCGAAGGAAAGGACACGGCCACTATCACGATCGGCGACGACGACTCGGCCGGGGTGACGGTCGCCCCGGACACGGTCAGTGTGACGGAGGGGTCGACAGTCGGATACACCGTGACCCTGGACAGCCGTCCCACCGCCGACGTAACCGTCCTGGCGGATCTCGGCGAGGTGACCGGGATCACCGTCACCCCGGCCTCACATACTTTCGGGGCGGACTCCGCCACCGACTGGAAGACCGCCAAGACCTTCACCGTGGCCGGCCTGTCGGTGGGTGGGTACACCATCGGCCATCAGATACAAAGCCGGGACGCCGACTACGGGGGGACGGTGCTCACCGTAGAGGACGTGGGGGTCACCGTGACCGCGGCGCCGTCGGACGACTCGACCCTGAGCGGGTTGGCGGTGGCGGACGACGCCGGCGCCGCCATCTCCCTGGCGCTGCTGCGGGTTAGGAACAGTGACGGGAAGGATATCTCAGCCGACGACTACCAGCAGGATCCTTCAGCCCACGACATAGACCGGTTCGAGTACGCGGGCATCGTGCCGATGGACGCTACGGGGGTGAAGGTGACCGCCACCGCCGCAGACAACGCCTCCACGGTGGCGGTGGACGACGAGACGGTCACCAGCGGCACACAGTCGAAACTGCTGTCCCTGCAGGCGGACACAGCCACAACCATCACCGTGGTGGTCACCGCCGCCAGCGGCGACCGGACCACCTACACCGTCCTGCTGGAGCGGCCTCCCGTCCCGGTCCTGGTGGAACGGCAATCCTCCCCCCAGGAGGAGATGCAGCAGGCCTCCCCCCCCCCCGGAGGAGATGCAGCAGACCTCCGGGGGCGGCTCAGCCCTGTCCGCCCTGACCGCGGAGGACAACACCGGAACCGCGATTGCGCTGACGTTGTTCCAGGTTCTAGCCGCTGACGGAACACCCATCACGCTCAGTGACTACCAGAACGATCCCTCGGCCTACGATGTCGGCACATTCGCATACCACGGCACTGCCCCCCTGGCCGTGACGGGGGTGAAGGTGACCGCCACCGCCGCAGACGGCGCCTCCGCCATCACGGTGGACGGCGAGACGGTCACCAGCGGCACACAGTCGAACCTGCTGTCCCTGGAGGTCGAGAAGGCCAAAACGATCACCGTGGTGGTCTCGACCGGCGGCGACCGGACCACCTACACCGTCCAATTCACCCGGCCGCCGTCGGAAGTGCGGGACCTGACGGTGACGGCCGGGGTGGAGTCGCTGGCGGTGTCGTGGAAGCCGCCCAGATTCATCGGCGACCCTGAACTGTCATTCGGGTTCCGGGTGCGGTGGCGTCAGAAGACCGACGACGACAGCGCGGCGTGGTCACCCGGCGCCGAGGGCAAACCCCTCAACGGGAACACTTTAAAATCCGCCATCACCGGCTTGACCGCCTCCGTGGCCTACCAGGTACAGGTCTGGGCGCAAACCGAAGTGAACAGCAGTCTGAAAAGACAGGTGGAGCGCACGCCACTGTCGGACGATTCGTCTCTGTCCGCCCTGGCGGTGGCGGACAGCAACGGAACGGCGATTGCCCTGTCTCCCGCCTTCGACTCCCAGACGCTTTGGTATGCGGGCAGCGCCCCGCTGGCCGTGACGGGGGTGAGGGTGACCCCCACCGCCGGAGACGGCGCCTCCACGATCACCGTGGACGGTGAGACGGTCACCAGCGGTTCGGCGTCGCAACTGCTGGCACTGTCGACGAACACAGCCAAAACCATCACCCTGGTGGTCACCTCCACCAACGGCGACCAGTCCACCTACACGGTGACCCTGCAACGACCCCCCTCAACCGTGCGCACCCTGGCCGCCACCCCCGCCCTGGAGTCCCTGACCGTGTCATGGACCGCACCCGAATTCGTCGGCACCGACACCACCGACGCCGAATACCGCATCCGGTGGCGACTGAAAACCTCCGACGACAGCGCCGCCTGGTCACCCGGCGACAACGGACAAACCGCAACCGGCACCACCCACACCATCACCTCCCTGACCGGTTCGGTCGCCTACCAGGTACAGGTCTGGGCACAGAACCAGGGCGGGAACGGCGAGACCACCCAAACCGAGAGCACCCCGCTGTCCGACGATTCGACCCTGTCCGCCCTGACGATGGCGGACAGCAACGGAACGGCGATTGCCCTGTCTCCCGCCTTCGACTCCCAGACGTTTTCCTATGGGGGCAGCGCCGCCTTGAGCGTGACGGGGGTGAGGGTGACCCCCACCGCCGGAGACGGCGCCTCCACGATCACCGTGGACGGTGAGACGGTCACCAGCGGTTCGGCGTCGCAACTGCTGGCACTGTCGACGAACACAGCCAAAACCATCACCCTGGTGGTCACCTCCACCGACGGCGACCAGTCCACCTACACGGTGACCCTGCAACGACCCCCCTCAAATGTGCGCACCCTGGCGGCCACTCCCGCCCTGGAGTCACTGACCGTGTCATGGACCGCACCCGAATTCGTCGGCACCGACACCACCGACGCCGAATACCGCATCCGCTGGCGACAGAAAACCCCCGACGACAGCGCCGCCTGGTCACCCGGCGACAACGGACAAACCGTAACCGGCACCACCCACACCATCACCTCCCTGACCGGTTGGGTCGCCTACCAGGTACAGGTCTGGGCACAGAACCAGGGCGGGAACGGCGAGACCACCCAAATCGAGAGCACGCCACTGTCAGATCCTTCGACCCTGTCGGCCCTGACGGTGGCGGACAGCAACGGAACGGCGATTGCCCTGTCTCCCGCCTTCAACTCGGAGACGAATTCCTACTCGGGCAGCGCCCCGCTGGCCGTGACGGGGGTGAGGGTCACCCCCACCGCCGGAGACGGCACTTCCACGATCACCGTGGACGGCGAGACAGCCACCAGCGGTTCGGCGTCGCAACTGCTGGTGCTGTCGACGAACACAGCCAAAACGATCACAGTTACGGTCACCTCCGGCAGCGACCAGTCCACCTACACGGTGACCCTGCAACGACCCCCTTCAAACGTGCGCACCCTGGCCGCGACGCCCGCCCTGGAGTCACTGACCGTGTCATGGACCGCACCCGAATTCGCCGGCACCGACACCACCGACGCCGAATACCGCATCCGCTGGCGACTGAAAACCCCCGACGACAGCGCCGCCTGGTCACCCGGCGACAACGGACAAACCGTAACCGCCACCACCCACACCATCACCTCCCTGACCGCCTCGGTCGCCTACCAGGTACAGGTCTGGGCACAGAACCAGGGCGGCACCGGCGAGACCACCCAAACCGAGAGCACCCCGCTGTCGAACGATTCCTCCCTGTCCGCCCTGACGATGGCGGACAGCAACGGAACCCCCATCACCCTCGCCCAAGAAGGCCCACCCGCCATCCAGAACACCGATCCTCCGAGAACGGTGATCCGGTACGTCGCGGTGGTGCCTCCCGACGTCACGGGGGTGCGAGTCACCGCCACCACCAGCAACCGGGACGCCACGGTGACGGTGAACGACGCCGCGGTCAAAAGCGGCGAGGCGTCGGACCTGATCACACACACGCCGAGGGCGGGAAACGTACAGCGGATCCGAGTGAGGGTCACCTCCACCACCGGCCCCTATCACGTCTACAACATAATCCTGTCTCACACCCCCTCGACGGTGCGGAGCCTGGCGGCTACGCCCGGGACGGGATCCCTGGCGGTGTCGTGGATCGCACCCCAGCATTTGAGCAGCGACCTGACCGGCAGGGAGTACCGGGTCCGCTGGCGACAGAAAACCCCCGACGACAGCGCCGCGTGGTCACCCGACGACAACGGAAAGCAAGTGAACTGGGGATCAAGGGGGCAACTGAACATCACCGGGTTGACCGCGTCGGTCGACTACCAGGTGCAAGTCTGGATGAACACCGATGTCGGGAGCGGTTTGAAGACACAAATCGAGAGCGTTCCGCTGTCGGACGATTCGTCGTTGTCCGCCCTGACGGTGGCGGACAGCAACGGAACGGCGATTGCTCTGTCTCCCGCCTTCGACTCGCAGACGCATTCCTACTCGGGCAGCGCCCCGCTGGCCGTGACGGGGGTGAGGGTGACCCCCACCGCCGGAGACGGCGCCTCCACGATCACCGTGGACGGGGAGACGGTCACCAGCGGTTCGGCGTCGCAACTGCTGGCACTGTCGACGAACACAGCCAAAACCATCACCCTGGTGGTCACCTCCACCGACGGCGACCAGTCCACCTACACGGTGACCCTGCAACGACCCCCCTCAACCGTGCGCACCCTGGCCGCCACCCCCGCCCTGAAGTCACTTACATTGTCATGGACCGCACCCGAATTCGCCGGCACCGACACCACCGACGCCGAATACCGCATCCGCTGGCGACTGAAAACCGACGACGACAGCGCCGCATGGTCACCCGGCGACAACGGACAAACCGTAACCGCCACCACCCACACCATCACCTCCCTGACCGCCTCGGTCGCCTACCAGGTACAGGTCTGGGCACAGAACCAGGGCGGAACCGGAGAGACCACCCAAACAGAGAGCACCCCGCTGTCGGACGATTCCTCGCTGTCCGCCCTGACGATGGCGGACAGCAACGGGACCCCCATCACCCTCGCCCTGAGTTCGGTCACCACCCACGACGCCGTCGGCACCCAACCGAGAAACACGGTGGCCTTTTATGATGCGGTGGTGCTTCCCGACATCACCGGGGTGCGGGTCACCGCCACCACCAGCAACCGGGACGCCGCGGTGACGGTGAACAACGCCGCGGTCAAAAGCGGCGAGGCGTCGGACCTGATCACCCTCGAGGCAAGACCGAGGATCGGATCCAGAGAGCAGCGGATCCGGGTGAGGGTCACCTCCACCGCCGGCTCCTACCACGTATACAACATAGATTTGTCACGTCCCCCCTCGGCTGTGCGGGACCTGGCGGTTACGCCCGGGACGCGATCCCTGTCGGTATCGTGGAAGGTGCCTGTTTATTACGGCCTGAGCGTGGCGAGTCGCAAGTTCCGGGTGCGCTGGCGGCAGAAAACCCCGGACGACAGCGCCGCATGGTCGCCCGACGACGACGGACGGGAAGTGCCGTTTGGGGCCACCGGACAGCAAACCATCACCGGGCTGACCGCCGCGGTCGACTACCAGGTGCAGGTCTGGATGGAGACCATGTCCGGAAACGGCGTGAAGACCCAGGCCGAGAGCGTCCCGACCGGGACGAACGCCTTTGCACTTTCCATGGTCGACGCCGCCGTCGGCGAGGGCGAGTCGGCGATGCTGACCGTCAACTTGGACCAGGCGCCGCCGCCGGGCGGTCTGACCTTTGACGTTATCGCCTCCTACGGCGGCGGACCGGGCGACGCTGAGTCTTCCGACGTGGGCGCCGTCCCGTCCACGGTGACCCTGAAGACCGGGGAGACCAGCACCACGTTCGCCGTCCCCATCACCCAGGACCAGGTGGACGAAGACGACGAGACCTTCGACCTGGCCATCGTCCCGGAATCCGGGGTGACGAGCTGGGCCGAACGGTCCGTCGGCGCCGGAGTCGCCACCGTGACCATAGGGGACGACGACACCGCCGGGGTGATGATCAGCGAGCCTCCTTACCTACCGCAGGGCGCCACGGTGACCTACACGGTGCGGCTCGAGTCCGAGCCGACCTCCGATGTCGTGATCACGCCGTCGAGTTCCGCAACCGACGGGACCGTCACCCTGGCGCCGACGTCCCATACCATTTCGCCCGACGACTGGGAGACTCCCCGGACCTTCATGATCACCGGCAGTACCGAGGGGGAAGTCAGCCTCCGACACACCGTCACCGGAGATCCCAAATACGCAGCCCTCACCATCGATGCCCTGTCCCTGACCGTCCACCCCGCATCGGTGTGGTCGGGGGTGTTGACGGTGGCTTCGGCCAGCGCCGGGGTGTGGGGCTGTACCGGGACGGGCCCGGGGGGTTGTACCACCGGGTTGAGCGTCAGCAGTGTTCAGGTGGACGGCGTCTCCTACGATTTCGGTTCGATCAGCGAATACGACCGGAACGCCCCAAGGCGTCCGGGCAGGCTGCGGGTCGAGTTCAACGATCCTATGAACAACGAACCTGTGAACGATGCGTTGCGGTCCTATCAGTTCTGCGTGGGCGCCCGAGCCTTCCCACTGTCGGACGCCGGCGCCAACCATGTCCATGTGGAGTGGACGAACGCCGATCTGTCCTGGGCGGAAGGAGGCAAGGTCCAGCTGGGGATCCGGGTGGACTGCAGTGCCGGGGTGCCCGACCCGCCGGGACCACCGTCGGAACTGCTGCTCGTCCCCGGCCACGGCCAGCTCACCGCCACCTGGCGCCCTCCCCCCACCGTCACCGCTCCCGGAGCGCAGATCGTTCGCTACGGCATCCAGTACAAGCTGTCGTCGGCCACGCAGTGGCCCCATGAAGAGACCCTGACCTCCACCGACCCGACCGTCAACATCACCGGCCTGGACAACGACGTCAGCTACGACGTGCGAGTGCGGGCCGTGAACCAAGGCGGCCCCGGCGACTGGTCGTCTCCCGCCCGAGGCACCCCCGCCGTCGTCCAGGCGTGGAGCAGCACACTGACCGTCCAACTGATCAGCGGGGGACTGCTCGGCTGCCTCACCAGCCCTCAATGCAGCACCTCCCTTGCCCCCACCTACATCAACGTGCCCGGAAGAAGCCACCAGATCACCGAACTGACCTACAACCCCCAAACCGACCAACTCAAACTCACCACGGGCATACCACTCCAACAACTCGACGGCCACCACCTCTGCGTGGGACGACTGCACAGCTACCCGCTCACCACCGGCGACTCGAGGCTGGTCTGGGACAACGCCGGTCTGTCCTGGTCGGAAGGCGACCGCATACAACTGACGATCAGGACCTCCTGCCACCTGTGGGCAGCCACGCTCGTCCCCCAAACCCTCACCTCCGGCGCCCGGGGATGCCGCACCTCCTCCCCCACCACCGCCCGCCGGTGCACCAACCCCACCACCCTCACCGACCACGACTTCCGCCTGGCCGGCACCGACCACACCATCACCCGCATCGCCCTCGGCGCCGACGGCGCCCTCCACCTGGAATTCGCCAACCCCATCACCCAAAGACTCAAAGCCCAACGACTATGGGTGGGCCAAACCGGATTCGACCTCAACACCGCCACCATCCCCACCATCGCCCCCAACCGCGCCACCTGGACCAACACCAACCTCACCTGGACCACCAACCAACCACTCCAACTCAGATTCAACCCCTCACCGTCGGTGTGGTCGGGGGTGTTGACTGTGACTTCGGTCGGCAACGGGGTGTGGGGCTGTGTCGGTGACACGGGCCCGCGGGGTTGTCCCACCGGGTTGAGCGTCAGCAGTTTTCAGGTGGGCGGCGTCTCCTACGCTTTCCGGTCGATCAGCGAATACGACCGGAGCCACGGAACCCGTCCGGGCAGGCTGCTGGTCGAGTTCAACGAACCTGTGAACGAGGCGTTGGGTTCCTATCAGTTCTGCGTGGGCGCCCGGGCCTTCCCACTGTCGGACGCCGGCTCCCGAGTCCAGGCGCTGTGGTCCAACGCCGATCTGTCCTGGGCGGAAGGAGGCATGGTCCTGCTGGGAATCCGGGTGGACTGCCGTGCCGGGGTGCCCGACCCGCCGGGACCACCGTCGGAACTGCTGCTCGTCCCCGGCCACGGCCAGCTCACCGCCACCTGGCGCCCTCCCCCCACCGTAACCGCTCCCGGAGCGCAGATCGTTCGCTACGGCATCCAGTACAAGCTGTCGTCGGCCACGCAGTGGCCCCACGAAGAGACCCTGACCTCCACCGACCCGACCGTCAAAATCACCGGCCTGGACAACGACGTCAGCTACGACGTGCGAGTGCGGGCCGTGAACCAAAGCGGCCCCGGCGACTGGTCGTCTCCCGCCCGAGGCACCCCCGCCGTCGTCCAGGCGTGGAGCAGCACGCTGACCGTCCAACTGATCAGCGGGGGACTGCTCGGCTGCCTCACCAGCCGTCAATGCAGCACCTCCCTTGCCCCCACCTACATCAACGTGCCCGGAAGAAGCCACCAGATCACCGAACTGACCTACAACCCCCAAACCGACCAACTCAAACTCACCACGGGCATACCACTCCAACAACTCGACGGCCACCACCTCTGCGTGGGACGACTGCACAGCTACCCGCTCACCACCGGCGACTCGAGGCTGGTCTGGGACAACGCCGGTCTGTCCTGGTCGGAAGGCGACCGCATACAACTGACGATCAGGACCTCCTGCCACCTGTGGGCAGCCACGCTCGTCCCCCAAACCCTCACCTCCGCCGCCCGGGGATGCCGCACCTCCTCCCCCACCACCGCCCGCCGGTGCACCAACCCCACCACCCTCACCGACCACGACTTCCGCCTGGCCGGCACCGACCACACCATCACCCGCATCGCCCTCGGCGCCGACGGCGCCCTCCACCTGGAATTCGCCACCCCCATCACCCAAAGACTCAAAGCCCAACGACTCTGGGTAGGCCAAACCGGATTCGACCTCAACACCGCCACCATCCCCACCATCGCCCCCAACCGCGCCACCTGGACCAACACCAACCTCACCTGGACCACCAACCAACCACTCCAACTCAGACTCGACTTCGCCCCGTTGCCGCCGCTGGCGGACATCAGATTCCCCCTGCCCTCCGGCAGTCGGGAGGTATCCCTGGCCGACGCCTTCCCGGCCGGGACCGAAATGACCGTCCGCAGCGCCGAGTCGGCCGATCCGAGCGTGGCGTCGGTGACGTTGGCGTCCGACCGGTCCGGCATGACCATACTGGCGGTGGGAAGCGGCGTCACCACTGTCACAGTGACCGCTGCCAACCCCGGCGGCAGGACGGCAACCCGCACCGTCGAGGTGACGGTCGGGACCGCCCCGACGCAGAAGGCGAGGATCAACACCATACGGGTGGTAGTGGGTCGAACGGTCGCAGTCGACCTGGACGATCACTTCACCGACGCGGACGGGGATCCCCTGACCTACCGGGCGGCCATCCTCCAATCCTCCTCGAAGATCGCAGTCTCGGTGGGCGGGACGGACCGTGACACGCTGATGGTCACCGGACGCCACAAGGGCTCCTCCCATATACGGGTGACGGCCGAGGATCCTGACGGACACACGACCAGCCAAAACGTCACCATCGGCATAGACGGCAGCGTCTCGTTCACCGCCGCCACCTACACCATCGCCGAGAACGGCGACGGCAGCCAGGCGTGCACCGGCGCCGGAGCTTCAACAGGTTGCTCCCGGTTGAAGATCCGCAACCAACCGGCGCACAGCAGCCCGTTGTCCGTTGCGCTGACCTGGACCGACGGCACGGCGACCGGCGGCGGCGTGGACTACACGGCCGGGAGCGGGACTCACCTCATCCCGGCCAGGACAACCAGCCCGCGCTTCGTCTCCTTCACCCTCAACGACGACAGCCTGGTGGAGGACGACGAGACCTTCACGGTGACCCTCGCCCCTCCTCGTCATTCCATCGCGGGAGTCGGCTTCGGCCCCGGCGTCCATTCCACCACCACCTTCACCATCACCGACGATGAGGCCCCCGAAGCAAAGATCGCCTTCGGCCGGGACGCGGCGAGCACCGAGGCCTACACGGCAACGGTGGCGGAGAACGTCACCGGCGGGACGCTGTCGGTACCCATCACCGTGAACCATCTCCCGGCCACCCCCACCATCTTCGCAGTGGAGGTCGGGACCACCGATGGCACGGCCACCGAGGGCGCGGGAAGCGGCGGCGACTTTGTCATCACGACCAAATCGGTCACCTTCGGCCCGACCACCGCCAAGACCCAGAACCTGGTGGTGACCATCAACAACGACGCGGTCCCCGAGCACGACGAGACCATCGCGCTGCGCATCGCGGCCGCCGACGACCCTCCCGACCTGGGCGACCATTACGCCCGCAACGCGGCGGGAAGCACCGCCGTCGTCACCGTCGGCAACGATGACGGTGACGTCAAGCCGTTCGAGATCACCGCCATGGCCCGGGCGGCTGAGGGGGCGAACGCCGAACTGACCATCACCCTGGGCGAGCAGGCCCCGGCGAGCGGGCTGGCGTTCACGGTGACGGCAAGCTACTCCACGACCGGAACGGGCAACGCCGACTCCGACGACGTGGGCAGCCTCACCTCCCCGGTGACCGTGCCCGCCGACGCCACCACCCTCCAGGTCGACATCCCGCTGGTGGACGACTCCGTCGACGAGGACGACGAGACGTTCACCGTCACCATCGACACCGACGCCCCCGGCTGGGAGGCGGCTGCGGCGGGCAAGGACACGGCCACGGTAACGATCACCGACAACGACACGGCGGGCGTCGAGATCAACGGGCAGTCATCGGGCACGGTGTCCTTGACGGTGGCGCGGACCAGGAGCAGGACGTATCCGGTCCGGCTGACCAGCCGGCCGGCGTCCGACGTGGTGGTCACTCCCACCAGCGCCACCCCCACCAATGCCGCCGTCAGCGGGTCGCTGACGTTCACCCCGGACAACTGGAACCGGGTCCAACAGGTGACCGTCACGGCTCACAGCCGCCATCTCGAGCGGGGCGGGACGGTGATCAGCCACGGCACCACCAGTAGCGACCCCAAATACCCGAGTAACCTGACCCTGCCCCAGATCAGCGTGGCCGTCGCCGAGTTCCCCCATGCGAGTTTCCCCTCGCCCACCGCCACGGTGACCGAACCGGACCGCGCCTCCACCGTAAACACGTCCTATGGGCTGACCATCGGAGACGGCGAGAACCATCCCGGCTATACCCTCTCGGTGAGCGTTGCCGCCGGCACCACCGCCACCGGCGGCTCGGCCTGCGGGCCCGGCGTCGACTTCCAGACGCCGACCGTTCTCGAACATACCATCGAGGCCGGCTTCTCGGGCGCCACCGCCACGTCCAACATCACAATCTGCGGCGATGACGAATACGAGGGTGACGAGAAGATAGTGCTGTCCATCGACTCGGCGCCCGACTCCTACCAGACCCTCTCGCCGGGGACGTTCACCATCACCATCACCGACAACGACGACAAGACCATGACCGTGACACCCACGTCGCTGGTGGTGGAGAAAGGCGACCCGGTCACCTATACCGTCGTGATGGACCATGCACCCGCCGGCGACGTCACCATCTCCGCCACCAGCGGGGCGGGGACCGTCGCCACTGTCCTGCCCGCCACCCACACGTTCACCACCACCAATTGGGACGCCCCCCGGACGTTCACCGTCACCGCCGTGGAGGAGGGGAGCGCCGCCATCGCCCATGCCGTCACTGCCACCGCCGACGACAAGTACCCCACCGACCTGGGCATCGACGCGGTGCAGGTGACCGTCATACCACCCCTTCCGGTCGTGCAGAGATGGAACGCCACGCTCACGCCGCAGACCCTGGGCATGGCGGGCAACCTGGGTTGCGCCGACGCAATCACCGGGAAGCGATGCGAGCCCGACGAACAACTCACCGACGACGACTTCACCATCGGCGCCGTTGCATACGACATCTACGCCTTGTCGGCGGCCCCCAACGGCACTCTGTTGTTGGCGTTCGACAAGGTGATCGCACCAACGATGACCACCAGGGTCGCACCCGAATTCGACGAGTGGGCGCTGCGGGTCGGCAGCAGGATTTTCGCCCTCGGCGAAGCCTCCCCTGCTTTCATCCGGGCCCAGGGCGACGCGCTGGACTGGGACTCCACCGGATTGACCTGGGCCGAGGACGGCAAAGTGGTGCTGAGCCTGGTCGAGCCAGCGTGGTCGGCGACTTTGACCTCCAAGTCCCTGGCGACCGGAGCGGTGGGATGCGCCGACCTCGACGCCGCGGAGACCAACCGGTGCAGCACGGCGGCCACCCTCACCGACGCCGACTTTACGCTGGGTTCCAAGACCCACACCGTCACGGGCGTGTCGTATGTTCCGGCGGCGGGAGATTCGCCCGCGCGGTTGCGTCTGGAACTGGACGAAGTCCCCGATCAACTGTCGAGCTTCACCCTGTTGGTGGGAAGCGTCGAATTGGACATTCGATCGGCGCGCCTGGCCACTGCCACCAGCCTGGAGTGGGACAACCCCGGGTTGACGCTCACCCCGGCGACGGCGGTGCAGTTGCGACTGGTGGCGACCGGACCCGACGTGAGAACCAGCGCCACCAGCCTGAACGTGGCAAAGACCCGCACCGTCGAGTACACCCTGGCGCTCACTGGCCAACCGTTCGGGAACGTGACGATCGCCCCCTCCAGCAGCGCCACGGACAAGGCCGCGGTCAGCGGACCGGTCACCTTCACGCCGACCAACTGGCGCATCCCCCAGCCGGTGACGGTGCGCGGCGTCTCCCCGGGCGCGGCGGTCATCACCCACGCCGTGACCGCCTCCGGCGATGCCGACCGGTATCCCGTGGGTCTGGGAATCGCGGAAGTGAACACGACCGTCGAGGACGTCACCACGATGGTGACGGTCACCCCGTCGGGTGATACCGCCCTGGCGTTGAACGAGAGCGCAGCGCAGACGTACAGTGTGACGTTGAACGTCGCACCCACCCACGATGTGGTGATCACCTCGACCAGCGGCAACCGGGACAAGGTGCTGGTGACACCCGCATCGCGGACGTTCACCCCCACCGATTGGCGAACGGCGAAGACCTTCACGGTGTCGTCCCTGGATGACGACGACACCGAGGACGATTCCATCACGGTCACCCTCACCGTCGCCAGCGACGACCCGGGATACGATGGGGTGGCGGTGTCGTCGGTCACCGTGGAGATCACCGACGACGACCAGACCTATGAGTTGACGCCCGACACGGTCACGGTAGCCGAAGGCGTGTCGGCATCCCTGACCTTGACGCTGAGCGAGGCCGCACCCACCAACGGTCTCGCCTTCGACATCACCTACGGATACACCGGCGACGATCCGGCGGCGGCCACCGACCTCTCCAACCCACCCGCCACGGTGACCGTCGCCCACAACGCCACCACCGCCACCATCACCATCCCCACCGCCACGGATCCGCTGGCGGAGGAGGACGAGACGTTCACCGTGTCGGTGGCGCCCGCCTCCGGTGTGACCGGCTGGGAGGCCGCCACCGACGCCACCGATTCGGACACCGCAGTGTCGACGGTGACCGTCACCGACACCACCCCCACCTACCGGCTCGTCCCCGACACCCGCTCGGTAGCGGAAGGCTCGTCCGCGTCGTTCACTCTCACGTTGAGCAAAGCCGCCCCCACCGACGGACTGGCCTTCGACATCACCTACGGATACACCGGCGACAATCCGGCGTCGGCCACCGACCTCTCCAACCCACCGGCGAAGGCAACCGTGGGCGCCAACGCCACCACCGCCACCCTGACAGTGCCCACCGCCACCGATACGCTGGTCGAGGACGACGAAACGTTCACCGTCACCATCGCACCCGCCTCCGGTGTGTCGGGCTGGGTGAAAGCCGTCGACAAAACCGACCAGGACACGACCGTCTCCACCGTCACCATCACCGACGATGACGATGACACGGCAACCATCGCCTTCGGACCGTCGGCCGCGGCAACATCCAAGCACACGGTGGACGTGGACGAAGACGTGGCCGACGGGAAGGTCTCCGTGCCGGTTACGGTCAGTCACCTGCCCGATTCGCAAACCACCTTCCGGATCCAGGTGCTCGCCTCGAGCACCGCCACCGCATACACGGACGCAGCCAACCCCGGCGACTACCGCATCGCCACCAATTCGGTGACGTTCGGACCGACCACCCCCCAAACCCAGAAACTGGAGGTAGCCATCACCGACGACACCCTGATAGAAGAAGACGAAACCATCCAACTGCGGATCGCCCCCGCCGACAACCCCGCCGACGACCTCGCAGACCTCTACACCCGCCACCCCACCGGCGCCACCGCCACCGTAACCATCGACAGCGAAGACCAGAACACCTTCCAACTGACCCCCGACACCAACACCGTCGCAGAAGGATCATCCGCATCGTTCACGTTGACCTTGAGCAAAGCAGCACCCACCGACGGACTGGCGTTCGGCATCACCTACGGATACACCGGCGACGATCCCGCCTCCGCGGCTGATCTGTCCAACCCACCGGCCACAGTCACCGTGGCAGCTACCGCCACCACCGCCACCATCACCATCGCCACCAAAGAAGACGAGGTGGTGGAAGACGACGAGACGTTCACCGTCACCGTCGCGCCCGCGTCGGGTGTGACCGGATGGGGCAAAGCCACCGATGACTCCGATTCGGACACCGCGGTGTCCACCGTCACCATCACCGACGCCACCCCCACCCACTTCTCGGTGGCCGACGTCACCGCGGCGGAGGGCGAAGACGCCGGCCTGACCGTCACCCTGACCGCCCTCGCGCCGCCAGGTGGGATCGGGTTCACGGTCATGTCCGACTTCGGAACCGGAGAGGGAAAAGCCGAGATTGCAGATGTGGGCACGGTACCCGCCTCGGTGACTGTCCCGGCCGGGGAGAAGACCGCGACGCTGACCATCCCGACCATGGACGACCAAACCTACGAGAGCGATGAGACCTTCACTGTGACAGTGGCGACCACCGCCTCGAGATGGACCGAGTCCACCGCCGGGGCCGGTTCGGCCACGGTCACGATCACCAGCGACGACCTGCCATCCATCCGGTTCGCGCAGGCCGAGCACTCGGTGGCTGAAGGAAGGCGTTTGCGGATAGCGGTGGTGAGGGACGACAGCCAGGATGGGAGTGGTCTGGTCCATCTGTTGGTGCACCCCGGCACGGCAACGAAGGACGACGCGGACCTGGTCAATAGGCGTTTCAACTTCAAATCCGGCAGAAAACGTAACCAGTCTCGCTTTGACACCAAACAGGATGAGCTTTTCGAGATCGACGAGACCTTCACCGTTACGATCGATGTTGATAAATTGCCCCAGGGTTACGTGATCGGCAGTCCGTCCACGCTAACGGTGACGATCGTGGATGACGAGGACATTTGTGATCGCACTCCGGCGGTGATCGCGGCCATTTTGGCAAAGTTGCCGCCGGGGGTTTCGTGCGATCAGGTGCGCCGCAAGCACCTGGAAACACTGATCGGCTCGCTGGATGTGTCGGGCGCCGGTTTGACCGCGTTGAAGCCGGACGACTTCCTCGGTCTGGGTCGTGTCTCGTCGTTGGATCTGTCGGGAAACTCCCTGACGACACTGGGCGACCTGTCAACCCTGCCCGGGTTGAGACTGCTGGATGTGTCCGGGAACTCGCTGACGACACTCGGTGACCTGTCGGCGTTGCCGGAATTGGAGTTCTTGGCGGCGGCGGGAAACTCCTTGACGACACTGGGAGATCTCTCCCCGCTGGCCGGGTTGAGGTCTTTGGACGTGTCCGGCAATTCGCTCACGACCCTGGGGGACTTGGGGAATAACACGAAACTGGAACGCTTGGACGTGTCCGACAACGACCTCTCCACCCTCGGAGACCTGAGCGGCCTGGTGTTGCTGGAGGAACTGCGCGTATCGGACAACTCACTGACCACACTGGGCGCCCTGACCACCAACACCGCATTGAGAGTGCTCGACGCCAGCCACAACCGACTCTCCACTCCACCCACCGCACTCGGCGCCCTGACCGCAATGCAATACCTGAACCTGTCCAACAACAACCTCTCCACCCTCGGAGACCTGAGCGGCCTGGTGTTGCTGGAGGAACTGCGCGTATCGGACAACTCACTGACCACACTGGGCGCCCTGACCACCAACACCGCATTGAGAGTGCTCGACGCCAGCCACAACCGACTCTCCACTCCACCCACCGCACTCGGCGCCCTGACCGCAATGCAATACCTGAACCTGTCCAACAACAACCTCTCCACCCTCGGAGACCTGAGCGGCCTGGTGTTGCTGGAGTCGTTGGAGGCGTCGGCAAATCAGTTGGCGTCGGTGTTCGATCTGAGCGCTTTGTCGGTGTTGACGCATCTGGACCTGTCCGCCAACCAACTGTCAACCCCACCGGACATCACCGGGCTGACATCACTGATCTACCTGGACCTGTCCGCCAACCAACTGTCAACCCCACCGGACATCACCGGGCTGACATCACTGATCTACCTGGACCTGTCCGCCAACCAACTGTCAACCCCACCGGACATCACCGGGCTGACATCACTGATCTACCTGGACCTGTCCGCCAACCAACTGTCAACCCCGCCGGACATCACCGGGCTGACATCACTTTTGACTCTGGGGTTGGATGACAACGCCCTGTTGTCATTACCCGACGTGTCCGCCAACACCAGTCTCCTTCAGGTGCGGGTGGGGTGGAACGGGTTGTCGTCGTTGCCGGCGGGTTGGCTGGTTTCCCTGCCGACGGGACTTCGAGAACTGCATGTGGAGGGCATGGCGTTGTCCACGACCGAGTTGGGCTTACTCGGGTCCCGATTCGGGTCTCTGGAGCGGCTACATGTGGGCGGCGCCGATCTGTCCACCACGGAGGTCGGGAATCTGCTGGACAACGTGGCCTCGGGCCTGTTGGTGTTGAGCCTGGACGGCAACGACCTGGGCCGCATGGACTGGACCAAGCTGTCACGGTTGTCGCGCCTGCTCTGGCTGGACGTGACGGGCGCGGGACTCAACGATGCGGACGCAACCGCCATCACCGCCAACGCCGCGGCCGGATTGAAATTCTTGTACTTGGGTTACAACAGCCTGAGCAAGGTCCCCTCTTTGTCCCGGTTGGGTGATCTGGTGGTGCTGAACCTGGAGCACAACAACATAGCAGAGGCGGCGGTGGCGCCCCCCGCTTTCGCAGGCCCCGACGCGCAGCACCTGTCGGTGCGGGTAAGAGCAGGCAACCCGGCCATCACGAGCACCGACACGCAACTCGGCGCCGCCCATCCCGGGATCACATTCACCTCGCCCGAGACAACCGGCTCGCTGCAGGTGGCAAAGC
This sequence comes from Acidimicrobiia bacterium, assembly GCA_965204615.1. Taxonomy (GTDB): domain Bacteria; phylum Actinomycetota; class Acidimicrobiia; order Spongiisociales; family ZC4RG35; genus Bin76. Next base: position 1,779,666 of record OZ242000.1, read on the forward strand.
AGGTGCAGGGCACCGCCACCGACATGGCGCATGTCTATCGCTTCGAACTGAGCTGTGTGGTCACCGGCGACACGGTCTCCACCCCCAGAACGTACTCCTTCGGACTCCCCGCCGGGGACAGCGCCCACGTGCCCGTTCACGCGCCAGGTCTGCTGGTCGGCACTGTCAACCCGGTCCGCTACCGGTTGGCGGGCTCGGCAACCTGCTCGCTGGCCGAGACCGACGCCGGCGGAGCGCTTACCGTGACCGGCCTGTTCACCGACCAGGCGATCACCTCCACCGGCCACTCGGCCACCGTCACCAACGACTTCACCGTCTCTCCCACCTACAAACTGACTCCCGACACCGCCACGGTGGCCGAAGGATCATCCGTATCGTTCACGTTGACGTTGAGCGAGACCGCACCGTCGGACGGACTCGCGTTCGACGTCACCTACGGGTACAGCAGCCCGAACACCGCGTCGGCCGCGGATCTGTCGTCCAGTCCTACGGCGACGGTGACCGTAGCTCACAACGCCACCACCGCCACGTTCGACGTCACCACCGTTTCGGACACAGCCGTCGAGGACGACGAGACGTTCACCGTCACCATCGCACCCGCCACCGGCGTGACCGGCTGGGCCAAAGCCAAAGACAACATGGACACCGACACCGCAGTGTCCACCGTCACCATCACCGACGCCACTCCCACGTACAAGCTGACTCCCGACACCCGGACGGTCGCCGAAGGATCATCCACCACGTTCACCCTCACCCTCAGCAAGGCCGCACCGACGGGAGGACTCGCGTTCGACGTCACCTACGGGCACGCCGCCCCTCAGACCGCGTCGGCGGCGGACCTGTCCGGCACCCCACCGGCCACGGTGACCGTAGCTCACAATGACACCACCGCCACCCTCACCATCAACACCGCCACCGACCTGCTCGACGAAGACGACGAAACACTCACCGTCACCATCGCACCCGGCACGGGCGTGACAGGCTGGGCCAAAGCCAAAGACCAAACCGACACCGACACCGCCGTGTCGACGGTCACGATCACCGACGCCACTCCCACGTACAAGTTGACCCCTGACACGGCGACGGTCGCCGAGGGGTCCGCGGCCACGTTCACGGTCACCCTCAACGAGGCCGCACCGACGGGAGGACTCGCGTTCGACATCACCTACGGGCACGCCGCCCCTCAGACCGCGTCCGCCGCCGACCTGACCAACCCGCCCGCCACGATCACCGTCGCCCACAACAACACCACCGCCACCCTCACCATCAACACCGCCACCGACCTGCTCGACGAAGACGACGAAACACTCACCGTCACCATCGCACCCGGCACGGGCGTGACAGGATGGGGCAAAGCCAAAGACAACATGGACACCGACACCGCAGTGTCCACCGTCACCATCACCGACGCCACTCCCACGTACAAGCTGACTCCCGACACCCGGACGGTCGCCGAAGGATCATCCACCACGTTCACCCTCACCCTCAGCAAGGCCGCACCGACGGGAGGACTCGCGTTCGACATCACCTACGGATACACCGGCAGCAACGCCGCGTCCGCCGCCGACCTGTCCGGCACCCCACCCGCCACGATCACCGTCGCCCACAACAACACCACCGCCACCCTCACCATCAACACCGCCACCGACCTGCTCGACGAAGACGACGAAACACTCACCGTCACCATCGCCCCCCAATCCAGCGTGACAGGATGGGGCAAAGCCAAAGACAACATGGACACGAACACCGCCCAATCCACCGTCACCATCACCGACACCACCCCCACCTACAAACTCACCCCCGACACCCGAACGGTCACCGAAGGAACATCCACCACCTTCACCCTCACCCTCAGCGAAACCGCACCCACCAACGGACTCGCCTTCGACATCACCTACGGATACACCGGCGCCAACGCCGCCACCGCCGCCGACCTGTCCGGCACCCCACCCGCCACGATCACCGTCGCCCACAACAACACCACCGCCACCCTCACCATCAACACCGTGAAGGACGTGCTGGACGAAGACGACGAAACACTCACCGTCACCATCGCTCCGGCATCGGGTGTGACCGGCTGGGCCAAGGCCGCCGACAACTCGGATTCGGACACCGCCGTGTCCACCGTGACGATCACCGACACCACTCCCACCTATCAACTCACTCCCAACACCGCCACCGTCACCGAAGGATCATCAGCCTCGTTCACCCTCACCCTCAGCAGAGCCGCACCATCGGAAGGACTCGCGTTCAACGTCACCTACGGATACAGCAGCCCCAACACCGCCGCCGCCGCTGATCTGACCAACCCACCGGCCACCGTCACCGTCGCAGCCGACACCACCACCGCCACACTCACCATCGCCACCAAAACAGACAATATCGTGGAAGACGACGAGACTTTCACCGTCACCATCGCACCGGACACGGACGTGTCGGGTTGGGCGAAGGCCGCCGACCAAACGGACACGGACACCGCCGTGTCGACGGTCACCATCAACGACGCCACCCCCACCTACAAACTCACTCCCGACACCGCGACGGTCACCGAGGGCTCGGCGGCCACGTTCACGCTCACGTTGAGCAAAGCCGCACCGTCGGGAGGACTCGCGTTCAACGTCACCTACGGGCACGCCGCCCCTCAGACCGCGTCGGCGGCGGACCTGTCCGGCACCCCACCGGCCACGGTCACCGTCGCTCACAATGACACCACCGCCACGTTCGACGTCACCACCGTCACCGACACAGCCGTCGAGGACGACGAGACGTTCACCGTCACCATCGCACCCCAATCCAGCGTGACAGGATGGGGCAAAGCCAAAGACAACTCGGACACGAACACCGCCCAATCCACGGTCACCATCACCGACGCCACCCCCACCTACAAACTCACCCCCGACACCCGAACGGTCACCGAAGGGTCGTCGGTCAGGTTCACGGTCACCCTCAGCGAGGCCGCACCGACCGACGGTATCGAGTTCGACATCACCTACGGCTACAGCAGCCCGAACACCGCCACATCCGCGGATCTGTCGTCCAGTCCTACGGCGACGGTGACCGTAGCTCACAATGACACCACCGCCACGTTCGACGTCACCACCGTCACCGACACAGCCGTCGAGGACGACGAGACGTTCACCGTCACCATCGCCCCGGACACGGACGTGACAGGATGGGCCAAAGCCACCGACCAAACCGACACGGACACCGCCCAGTCCAAGGTCACGATCAACGACGCCACCCCCACCTACAAACTCACCCCCGACACCCGAACGGTCACCGAAGGGTCGTCGGTCAGGTTCACGGTCACCCTCAGCGAGGCCGCACCGACCGACGGTATCGAGTTCGACATCACCTACGGCTACAGCAGCCCGAACACCGCCACATCCGCGGATCTGTCGTCCAGTCCTACGGCGACGGTGACCGTAGCTCACAATGACACCACCGCCACGTTCGACGTCACCACCGTCACCGACACAGCCGTCGAGGACGACGAGACCTTCACCGTCACCATCGCCCCGGACACGGACGTGACAGGATGGGCCAAAGCCACCGACCAAACCGACACGGACACCGCCCAGTCCAAGGTCACGATCAACGACGCCACCCCCACCTACAAACTCACCCCCGACACCCGAACGGTCGCAGAAGGATCATCCACCACGTTCACCCTCACCCTCAGCAAGGCCGCACCGTCGGGAGGACTGGCGTTCAACGTCACCTACGGCTACACCGGCTCCAACGCCGCGTCCGCCGCCGACCTGACCAACCCGCCCGCCACGGTCACCGTCGCCCACAACAACACCACCGCCACCCTCACCATCAACACCGCCACCGACCTCCTCGACGAAGACGACGAGACGTTCACCGTCACCATCGCACCCCAATCCAGCGTGACAGGATGGGGCAAAGCCAAAGACAACTCGGACACGAACACCGCCCAATCCACGGTCACCATCACCGACGCCACCCCCACCTACAAACTCACCCCCGACACCCGAACGGTCACCGAAGGGTCGTCGGTCAGGTTCACGGTCACCCTCAGCGAGGCCGCACCGACCGACGGTATCGAGTTCGACATCACCTACGGCTACAGCAGCCCGAACACCGCCACATCCGCGGATCTGTCGTCCAGTCCTACGGCGACGGTGACCGTAGCTCACAATGACACCACCGCCACGTTCGACGTCACCACCGTCACCGACACAGCCGTCGAGGACGACGAGACCTTCACCGTCACCATCGCCCCGGACACGGACGTGACAGGATGGGCCAAAGCCACCGACCAAACCGACACGGACACCGCCCAGTCCAAGGTCACGATCAACGACGCCACCCCCACCTACAAACTCACCCCCGACACCCGAACGGTCACCGAAGGATCATCCACCACGTTCACCCTCACCCTCAGCAAGGCCGCACCGTCGGGAGGACTCGCGTTCAACGTCACCTACGGCTACACCGGCTCCAACGCCGCGTCCGCCGCCGACCTCACCAACCCGCCCGCCACGATCACCGTCGCCCACAACAACACCACCGCCACCCTCACCATCAACACCGCCACCGACCTCCTCGACGAAGACAACGAAACACTCACCGTCACCATCGCACCCCAATCCAGCGTGACAGGATGGGGCAAAACCAAAGACCAAACCGACACCAACACCGCCCAATCCACCGTCACCATCACCGACACCACCCCCACCTACAAACTCACCCCCGACACCCGAACGGTCACCGAAGGATCATCCACCACCTTCACGGTCACCCTCAGCGAAACCGCACCCACCAACGGCATCCCCTTCAACGTCACCTACGGCTACACCGGCTCCAACGCCGCCTCAGCCGCCGACCTCACCAACCCACCCGCCACGATCACCGTCGCCCACAACAACACCACCGCCACCCTCACCATCAACACCGCCACCGACCTCCTCGACGAAGACAACGAAACACTCACCGTCACCATCGCACCCCAATCCAGCGTGACAGGATGGGGCAAAACCAAAGACCAAACCGACACCAACACCGCCCAATCCACCGTCACCATCACCGACACCACCCCCACCTACAAACTCACCCCCGACACCCGAACGGTCACCGAAGGATCATCCACCACCTTCACGGTCACCCTCAGCGAAACCGCACCCACCAACGGCATCCCCTTCAACATCACCTACGGATACACCGGCGCCAACGCCGCCTCCGCCGCCGACCTCACCAACCCACCCGCCACGATCACCGTCGCCCACAACAACACCACCGCCACCCTCACCATCAACACCGCCACCGACCTCCTCGACGAAGACAACGAAACACTCACCGTCACCATCGCACCCCAATCCAGCGTGACAGGATGGGGCAAAACCAAAGACCAAACCGACACCAACACCGCCCAATCCACCGTCACCATCACCGACACCACCCCCACCTACAAACTCACCCCCGACACCCGAACGGTCACCGAAGGATCATCCACCACCTTCACGGTCACCCTCAGCGAAACCGCACCCACCAACGGCATCCCCTTCAACATCACCTACGGATACACCGGCGCCAACGCCGCCTCAGCCGCCGACCTCACCAACCCACCCGCCACGATCACCGTCGCCCACAACAACACCACCGCCACCCTCACCATCAACACCGCCACCGACCTCCTCGACGAAGACAACGAAACACTCACCGTCACCATCGCACCCCAATCCAGCGTGACAGGATGGGGCAAAACCAAAGACGCCTCGGACACCAACACCGCCCAATCCACCGTCACCATCACCGACACCACCCCCACCTACAAACTCACCCCCGACACCCGAACGGTCACCGAAGGATCATCCACCACCTTCACGGTCACCCTCAGCGAAACCGCACCCACCAACGGCATCCCCTTCAACATCACCTACGGCTACACCGGCTCCAACGCCGCCTCAGCCGCCGACCTCACCAACCCACCCGCCACGATCACCGTCGCCCACAACAACACCACCGCCACCCTCACCATCAACACCGCCACCGACCTCCTCGACGAAGACAACGAAACACTCACCGTCACCATCGCACCCCAATCCAGCGTGACAGGATGGGGCAAAACCAAAGACGCCTCGGACACCAACACCGCCCAATCCACCGTCACCATCACCGACACCACCCCCACCTACAAACTCACCCCCGACACCCGAACGGTCACCGAAGGATCATCCACCACCTTCACGGTCACCCTCAGCGAAACCGCACCCACCAACGGCATCCCCTTCAACATCACCTACGGATACACCGGCGCCAACGCCGCCTCAGCCGCCGACCTCACCAACCCGCCCGCCACGATCACCGTCGCCCACAACAACACCACCGCCACCCTCACCATCAACACCGCCACCGGACCTCCTCGACGAAGACAACGAAACACTCACCGTCACCATCGCACCCCAATCCAGCGTGACAGGATGGGGCAAAACCAAAGACAACTCGGACACGAACACCGCCCAATCCACCGTCACCATCACCGACACCACCCCCACCTACAAACTCACCCCCGACACCCGAACGGTCACCGAAGGATCATCCACCACCTTCACGGTCACCCTCAGCGAAACCGCACCCACCAACGGCATCCCCTTCAACATCACCTACGGCTACACCGGCGCCAACGCCGCCTCAGCAACGCCGCCTCAGCCGACCTCACCAACCCACCCGCCACGATCACCGTCGCCCACAACAACACCACCGCCACCCTCACCATCAACACCGCCACCGGCCACGGTCACCGTCGCTCACAACAACCACCACCGCCACCCTCACCACCACCGCCAACACCGCCACCGACACCGCCGTCGAACAGAACGAGACGTTCACCGTCACCATCGCACCCGGCACGGGCGTGACCGGCTGGGGCAAAGCCAAAGACAACTCGGACACCGACACCGCCCAGTCCACCGTCACCATCACCGACACCACCCCCACCTACAAACTCACTCCCAACACGGCCACCGTCGCCGAAGGTTCGTCGGCCACCTTCACGGTCACCCTCAGCGAAGCAGCACCGTCGGGAGGTATCGCCTTCAACATCACCTACGGATACACCGGCGCCAACGCCGCCTCCGCCGCCGACCTGACCAACCCGCCGGCCACGGTCACCGTGGCAGCCAATGCCACCACCGCCACCCTCACCATCAACACCGCCACCGACCTGCTCGACGAAGACGACGAAACACTCACCGTCACCATCGCACCCGCCACCGTGACCGGCTGGGCCAAAGCCAAAGACCAAACCGACACCGACACCGCCCAGTCCACCGTCACCATCACCGACACCACCCCCACCTACAAACTCACCCCCAACACGGCCACCGTCGCCGAAGGTTCGTCGGCCACCTTCACGCTCACCCTCAGCGAAACCGCACCCACCAACGGACTCGCGTTCGACGTCACCTACGGATACACCGGCGCCAACGCCGCCTCCGCCGCCGACCTGACCAACCCGCCCGCCACTATCACCGTCGCCCACAACAACACCACTGCCACCCTCACCATCGCAACCGCCACCGACACACAGGTCGAAAGCACCGAGACACTTACAATCGCCGTCGTCCCCGCGTCCGGAGTAACCGGCTGGGCCAAGGCGACTGACCAGACCGACACCGACACGGCCCAGTCCACCGTCACCATCACCGACACCACTCCCGCTCTCATTTCCACCCAAACCATTGAACCACTCACAACAACCTCACCTACCGAACCAGACCTGCCAAATCAAACCGACAGGTACAACGACATCAATGAAGCAGGACCCCTCGCCGAGGACATCAATGCCCTGGCCAACCGTGGGATATTCAACGGCACCGAATGCGAGACCGGACGGTTCTGCCCACAACAACCCATCCGACGTTGGGAATTTGCAGTGTGGCTGGTCCGCCTTATCCACGGTCAAGACCCCGACACCAGCCTCACCACACCCTTCGACGATCTTGATCCCCAGATTTGGTGGGCATCACACATAACCCATCTGGCCCAACTCGGAATCACCGTCGGCTGCAAAGCGGCCACCGAGCAGGAACCCGCGCAATACTGCCCCCACCGGTATATAACACGAGCCGAAATGGCCGTGTTCCTGTACAGGGCCTTCAACCTAACTCCCGCCCAACCGGCAGGCTTCACAGACATAGACCAAAACTGGGCCGCCCACGCCATCAACTCCCTCTACAGCACAAACCTGACCAGGGGTTGCGACACCCGAACCCTACGCTATTGCCCCGACCTACCCACCAGCCGTGCACAAGCGGCAGCCTTCCTGAACCGAGCCATCAACCGCCTTACTGCAGACGGCGACTGAAGTTCCCACCCAGTGAGGACCCCGGTCACTTTCCCGCGACCAACAGATCGCCCCAATCCCTGCGGAAATAGGCGACGATTTCGGACAAAACCCCCGCCACCTCCCCGATGACGCCGGGACGGGGCGTAGGTATCCGCAGCCGCTTGGACAGGATCTCTCCCGTGGCTGTGTCCACCACGTTTCCCTTCATCCCGGACCCGCCGATGTCGACACCCAGAGCCAACATACCTAGTCCTCCTCCCGGCCCACCCTCTTCAAAACCGGGTCAATCTCCGCCAATCGCCCTCTGACCTCCGCTTCAAACCCGCTGTGGCGCGGGAAGAAAAACACTTGAGGACTCACCTCCGGGAACACCGCCTTTCGATACACGGCCAAAACCCGAATAGATCAGCAGCCTCCTAGCCGATCTCCCGGAACCCGCTGTCGGTGATGAGGTGGGTCATGGCGATATCGTGCGGCTCGGCGGGCACGATACCGGCCATCAGCCGGTCCAGCGTGACCCCCACCCGCGGGGCTTGCGGGGAGAGCCCGGCCAGCAGGCGGTCGTAGTAGCCCTTGCCCCGCCCGAGCCTTCCCCCCCGATCGTCGAAGATCAGTCCCGGCGCCAGCACCACCCCGATGCGGGCGGGCGGCACCTCGGGAACCGACGCCAGGGGCTGGTGGAACCCGAAGCGATGAAGTTCCAGCGGGGAGTGATAGGGATGGACCGTGAGAGGACCGACTGCAGGGGTTCTGGTGGTGAGCCATTCGACCTCCGGCAGCCGGGCCACCACCGGACCGAGATCCAGTTCACCGGGAAGCGCCATCCACACCAGGGTGGGTCCGGGGCGCCTGGGCGCCAGCCACTCCAGGACGTGTCGGCAGACGCTTCGGGACTCATCGGCGGTGGGAGGAGGTCTCCCGCGGGCCTCGGCCCTGAGCCGGTCCTTCCTCTCTGACACACTCATCCTCACACCGAGCAAGCTACCAGCCCTGCCGAGGGTTTAGCCTTAAGTTCCAATGAAAGCGGTCCTTTTGTTCCTTCGCAGCGGAGTCACCTATCTGGTCGCCGGGCTCTCCACCGTGGGGGTGGCGCTGGCCATTGTGATCGGATCGTTGTTCGGTCCCCTGGGCTCTTTCGGCGAGTGGGTCCTGAAGCGGTTCGGAAGAGTCTGGGTGGTTGCCTCCGGCATGCGGTTGGAGGTGAGCGGACTCGAGAACATCGAGGAGGGGACGCCCTACATCGTGGTGGCCAACCATCGCTCCAACATCGACATAATGGTCCTGACCGCCGCCCTGCCGATTCCCTTGAGGTTCCTCTCCAAGATCGAAGTGTTCAAATTCCCGTTGCTGGGAAGCGCCATGCGGCGATCGGGGATGATCCCGTTGGACCGCGAGATGGGACGCCGGGAACTGGTCTTCATCATCCGCAGCACCCGATCGCTGGTGGCGGAAGGAAAGTCCCTGGTCGTCTTTCCGGAGGGGACCCGCAGCATCACCGGAGAGATGCTTCCCTTCAAGACCGGCGCCGTTCACATCGCCGCCCGGGCGGGGTGTCCGATATTGCCGGTGGCAATCCAGGGCACCGGCGCCATCTGGCCTCCCCAGTCGTCATTGATCAGGCGGGGGCCGGTAAGCGTGAAAGTGATGCCCCCCATCACCCTCACCAAGCAGACCTCCCGTCAGACCAGAGCCACCATCGCGGAGATCCGGCGCTCTCTCATCGAGGCTCTGGCCGAGGCTTGAGCATCCGTGATGCGATGCTCGACCAACCGGTCAGCCGGCCGCCTTTCTCATGGTGGGAACGGACAGGCGAATGCCGCCCACTCCCAGGTCCCGTCGGCGCACAGCCATCAGACCCACCCCGAGGAACACGACTGCCAGGCCTCCCAGGATGAGAGCGTGATCCGCGTCGAGGCCATGACGGAGCGGGTTGGAGGCGTCGTAGTAATAGAAGGGTGAGACGGGTTGCAGGGCATCCAGCAATTCCACGAATCCGCCCAGGGAATTGAGCAGATAGGCGCCGGCCGCCACAAAGGTCACAACTCCCACCGTCAGACCCCTGAGACCGGTAGCGGTGCCCACCGCCAGCGCCAGCGATCCGAAGAACACCCCCAGCAACACCGCCATCAGGACTCCCGCCGCGATGTTTCCCACCGGGATCTCGACGCCGAACAGCACACTGTCGAGAGCCAGAGAGACGAACACCGCCAGGCCGAGCACCAACTCGGCCAAAACCAGTGCCAGCCACTTCTGCCAGACCAGGCCGAGCCTCGTCAGTGAAGTGGCCATCACCAGATCGATGGTTCCGTCCTCCTCCTCCCCGGCCACCGCGCGGGCCCCCTGAACGACTCCGTAAATTGCGAACACCAGAGGGATGACCCACCCGAATGCCTCCGCCTGCATGAAACCGACGGGGTCGAACAGGTTCTCCTCGCTTCCCACTCCCATGATCGCCAGAAATTCGTCCGGGTAGGTGTCAAGCAGCGCTTCGAACTGCTCCTGGTTGTCCCTCACTATGGGATAGAAGGCGCCGATGCCCAGCAGATACCCGAATATCCCCACCACCCACCAAAAAAGCGAGCGGCGACGGTCCCGCAGGGTCTTCAGCGCCACGTTGTTCAGCATTCCTCAGTCCTCCTCTCCTCTGTAATAGTCCAGGAACAAAGCCTCCAGGTCCGCGCCGTGGCTGACCAGGTTGCGGACCGTGTGGTTGGCGACCGCCTTCAGCAATTCGTCGATGCTGCCGATCACCTGGCAGTGCAGGACGTTGCCATGCAGGTCGGCCATGCGGACCCCGTCCAGGTTCTCGAACTCGGCAAGGTGCGGCACATCATCGAAGACCACCTCGAAGGTACGCACCGCCCTCTCTCGGAGAGCCTCCAGTTCCTCCACTTCCACCAGGCGGCCTTCCCGGATGATTCCCACCCGGTCGGCCACCCTCTCCACCTCCGACAGAACGTGGGATGAGAAAAAGACCGTCACCCCGTCGTCCTTGAGCTCATCCAGGAGCCGATACACCTCCTGTTGCACCAACGGATCCAGCCCGGAGGTGGGCTCATCGAGGACCAGCAGTTCCGGTTTGTGCATGAGAGCCTGCACCAGGCCGAGTTTCTGGCGGTTGCCCTTGGACAGGTCACCGATCCGGCGGGACAGGTCGAGGTCGATTCTCTCCGAGAGACTCTCGGCAAGGGCGTCTCCTCCCTTCCCGCGCAGGTTGCCGATGTAGGTGAGAAAGTCGCGGGCAGACATCCGGGAATAGAACTCGACCTCTCCGGGCAGGTACCCGACCCGGCGCCTTATGGCAGGATCCCGAGGAGAGCCGCCCAGCACTTCCACCGTTCCCCTTTGCGGCCGGATCAGATCCACCAACATCCGGATGGTGGTGGTCTTGCCGGCGCCGTTGGGACCCAGGTAGCCGAATAACTCCCCGGCCTGTACCTCAAGGTCCAGGTCTATGACCCCCCGGGCCTTTCCGTAGCTCTTGGTCACCCCCGCAAGCCGGACCGGAACCCGCAGTCTTCACCTCCAATGTGCCCTGATAGCCGGATTCTACCGGCCCTGCGGACCGCCTCTCCGTTCTTCCAGTTCCTCCAGAGTCCTGGGCCAGTCCTTCTTGAGCAATCGCGACAGGGACCGGTCGGCGAGGAGCTTTCCCCCTGTCTGGCAGGCCGCGCAATAGTTGGTCTCGTTGCTGGCGTAGACGATCCTCTGCACGGCGGCGCCGCAGCGGGGACAGGGCGATCCGTACTTTCCGTGCACCGCCATCTCCGGCCGGAAGGCCGTGACCCTGGTGGGCCATCCGTCCCCGGTTTCTGCGGCCAGACGCTCGGTCCAGGAGGTGAGGACCGCAACGGCCGCCTCGTGCAGACGCCCCGCCTCCTCGTCGGTGAGCCGGGAAGTCGTCTTCACGGGAGACAGCCCGGCCTCCCACAGGATCTCGTCCGAATAGGCGTGGCCGATGCCCGACAGGATGGCAGGGCTGGTCAGGGCTCTCTTCAGGGTGTGGTTTCTCCGGCGAATCGCCTCGGCGAACTGCCGGGTTGAGATCTCGAGCGGTTCCAGACCTCCGCGGTCCTGCGCCGACAGGTCGTCTTCTCCCGACACCACCCATATCCCCGCCCGCCGTTTCGATCCCTGCTCGGTCAACACCAGGGTCGACCCGGGAAAGTCCCAGGAGGCCAGGCCCACCCGGGCGGGTGGTCTCACACCCGGTCGGTCATGCCAGCGAAGCCTCCCGGCCACCATCAGGTGGATCACCAGGAACAGCTGATCCTGGTCGAGTTCCCACACGATTCGCTTCCCGATCCGTCGCAGGCCCACCACGGTCTTTCCCACCACCTCCTCGTGAGAGGGCTGGTAGGTGCGCAGGACCGACATGGAACGGACGTGGAATCCCTCCACCCTCTGTCCCACGATGCGCCGGTCCAGCGCCCGCAGGTAGAGAGCGACGTCAGGCAGTTCGGGCATGGTCAGAGACGATATCGGGTCGGTTACAATTGAGGCACCTGAGGATTTGAAGAGAGAGGAGGAGCATCGTGGTCAATACCGCATCAACCATGCTTCCTTTGGGAACTCCCGCACCGGGATTTTCCCTAACCGACACGGTGAGCGGGGAAACCGTATCACTGGAGGACTGCGACGGGAAGGCGCTGGTGGTCATGTTCATCTGCAACCACTGTCCCTTCGTGGTCCACATCATGGACGGCCTGGTGACCTTCGGCTCCGACTATCGGGACACCGACGTCTCCGTGGTGGCCATCAGCTCCAACGATGTCGAGAATTATCCCAACGACTCTCCCGACAAGTTGGCCGCCATGGCCCGTGAGAAAGGCTATGCCTTTCCCTATCTCTTCGACGAGACCCAGGAGGTGGCAAAGTCCTACACAGCCGCCTGCACCCCCGATTTCTACGTGTTCGGCCCGGACCGGACATTGGTGTACCGGGGTCAGTTCGACGGCGCCCGTCCCTCGAACTCCATACCGGTGACCGGCGAGGACCTGCGGGCCGCCGTGGAAGCCGTGCGGGCCGACCAGGACGTGTCGCAGGACCAGAAGCCCTCCATCGGATGCAACATCAAGTGGGTTCCCGGCCAGGAGCCTGACTACTTCGGCTAGACCCTCTTGGGCTAATCCTCCCCGGTGAACCGCCGGTGCAGGTTAGCCTCGTGCGTGTGATGAGGATCAGGCCCCCGACGCGGTGGAAGGTCCTATTCGCCGCTCTGACCACTCTGTTGCTGGCAGCCGCCTGCGGGGGAGAAACCGACGGTCAATCCGAACCTCCCGCACCGGAGACGACGGCCGCGCCCACTACCGCAGCCCCCACGACTGCTGCGCCGCAAACCACGCGCCCTCCGGAAACAACCACCACCACTTCTCAAACCACCACCGTACCTGAGAGCACCACCACTGAAGCTCCCGGATTCGAGCCGACGCGCCTCTCCTACAACTACCCCTCCGGCGGGGTCGAGTACTCCATCTCCATCGAACAACAGGCGGAGGTGCAACTGGAGGAGGGACTTGCCGAGGCGATGCCCCCCGGGCCCATCAAGGTGAACACCATTCTGGCCGGCGCCATGAGCTACGCGATCAGCCCCGGCCCGGAGGATGACACCGTCAGCATCCGGATCGTCTCCGACATCCGGACGGTCGAGAACGAGGCCACCATGGGCGGCATATCCATACCCTCCTCCGGGTTGGGCGAGCCTCCCGGCTTCGAGACCCCGATCGACATAACGGTCACCACGGACCTGCAGGGCAACATCATCGACATGTCCGCTCCAGGCTTCGATGATCTCTTCGGCGGCATGAACCTCCAGTCAGCCGGTTCCGTGGGGAACCAGCATTTGAACCGACCCTTCGGTCCCGCTTTTCCCGACACACCGCTGGGAGTCGGAGACTCGTGGACGGAACGGGTGGAACAAGAGGGGCCGTTCGGCCCGGTGATCACCAACGCCGAACATCGCGTGGTGGCGGTGGAAGGCACCGGAGAGAACCCGATCCTGGTGGTGGAGAGCGAAATCCTGACCGAAGCCTTCGAGTGGGACATGAGCGAAATGATGTCGGGGATGTTCGGCGCCTTCACCGAGGAGTTGCCCTCCGATGAAACGCAGGAAGACCAGGACGTCTTCGCGGATCTCCGCCTACTGGTCAGCGCCGCCCCGGGGATTGTCCATTCCACGGTCCGTTTCGATTCGGGCCTCGGCCTGGTCATCGAAGGAGAGCAACAGGCCCGGGGAGAGGTCACCACGTCCATGACCATGCCCGGCGACGCCGGGGAGCCTTTCACGATCATCACCGGGGTCACATACGACCAGTCGACCTTCTTCCAACTGATCCGTCCCACCACCTGACCCCTTCCCCGGCCCCAACCGGTCGGATCCGTGAAGGACAAGCCGGATCAGCCATAACCGCGGCTGTTAGATTCCGCCGGGAGGACACTCTGAGACGGGAGAGGTTCAGAACAACATGCGGACCGAAGAGTTCGAGGCAGTGATAGACCGGCTCCTGTCGGAACTTCCTCCGTGGGTCGCCTCTCTCATGGACAACGTGCTGGTGGTGGCCATGGAGTCGCCGCCTCCCGGGGAATACGAGGCGGAGGCCCGGGAGGCGCTGCTGGGAGAGTACGTCGGCGTCTCCCTCCCGGACAGGGCCGCCGACTACTGGGGAGTCCTTCCCGACGAGATTCGCCTGTATCGCCTGGCCCATCTCGAGTTGGGGCTCTCCCGCGCCGAGACCGAAGAGGAGATCCGTCGCACCCTGTTACACGAACTGGGTCACTACCTGGGTTTCTCCGAACGACGCCTGCACCAACTGGGCTGGGATTAACCGTCCTTCCCACAGACATGGCTCCCTCCACCGGTAGGCGGTCCGGCGGGGAGACCCCGCGCCGCCCGGGCGGTTGTTGAACCCACATTGCGGACCCGGCTATGAACGGCAGACCCAACAGCAGCGGCGGTGTTCGATGACTTCACCTCGTGCATGGATATGGGCGATCAGGCCGCGTCATATATGAAGTAGTCCTCGGGCAGTTCTATGATTTTCTGCCGCTCTCCCGATTGGATGTCCACGGACATGATCACCTCACCTTGGCCAATCAGGCCGGTGGCAACCATCAGGAGGTTGTCCACAATGCCCAACGGCCTTATATACGCGCCTTCCTCGTTGTCGTACAGCCATCGAAGAGTGTGGTTTGAAAGGTCGGCCGCATAGATTGCTTTCGTGATTGTGTACGGAGGGTTCGCCGGATCAGGCGCCCGGTGGGAGAGCAACAGCTGATCCGTATGGCCTCCTGCGAGGTTCCCCACCTCTGCCGGGATGTCGGGCAGGATGCTCAGTGACCAGCGGCCCGACTCGAACGCGGTGAACCGGTCTGTTCGGCCGGTGGTCACGTCATAGAGGACCAGATGCCTACCGTTGTCGCTGAGACAGGCAGTGTGGTGTTCATGCACGGACACCAAACGTAAATTCTCGTTCTCTATGTCGTCCGGGCACTTCGCCACCTCACGGACGGCGCGGGCGCCGGTGCTGCTCAGCAGCCGATCATCTCGGTCGTAGGGGTCGATCACAATGAGGTCATCATCCGACAACCCGGCCGCGTAATAGGAACCCTCCAGTTCGAACCTGGCCAGTATGGCTCCTTCTCTGGTGACCAGGTTTACCAGCGTGGCGGCATAGGTTTGATTCAACAACCAGATGTTCTCTCCGGATCGATCCCCCAGGGCCTGGACACCATAACGCAAGGAGTCAGCTTGACCGGTGTCGGCGTTGACGGACCGGGGCAGGCGAATGATCGCAGGTGTGGCAGAGATGTCCCCGCCGGGCACCACGTACAGGACCGGTTCATCGTAGGGGTGAATCAGCAAATCGCCCGATTTGGTGAACGCTGCCACATCAACCGAGTGGACCGGCAGTCCGCGATGCTCCAACCGCTCGAGTCGCATCACACCGTCGGCCAGGTCGACCACCGCAAGTCCACCCTGATGATTGAAAGCCAGCACCCGGAACTCCACCGGTTCGCCCTCCCACTCAAGGTCCACGACCCGGGAATGAAAGAACCCGGTTTCCCACCCGATCAACAGCCCGACCACAACGATCAGCAGCATCCACCAGTGCCAGGATCTCGACATCGGGGGCATCAGGAACCCGGCGCCGGCTCCCGTGGAGCCGGTGACCAACTGGCGAAGACGCCGTCTCCCACCATGGTCGGGAGTGGCTGGTCGAGATGCTGGACGAAGATGTGGTCCTCGCCGTTTCGTGCAGACACCCCCGGGTAGGTGAACGCATCGCCGGCGGGAGACCAGAGGGTGAGGCTCCGGGAGTACTGATCCCAGAAGGGCAGGTACTGGACGAGCCAGACGCGAGACGGCAGAAACGAGGGGAAGGCCAGGGTGTCCTCACCATCCCATACTCTCGGCGTCAGTGCCCGGGCCTCCCGGTCCACCTCCATGAACAGGAGCCTCCCCCCCACCGGACTCCACTCGAAGGCGGCGACCTCGCTCTCGGTGACCACCACCTCTTCGCCGTCGGCGATGTTCCAGACTCGCAGCGGGCCGGAGACGTCATAGACCGCCACCCGCTGCCCGGAGGGATCCGGCTCGAAGATGGCCGGTCCCTCCAACTCCGCCAAGGTGAGAACCGAACCTGTCCCGGGATCGCTGATGATCAGCCGCTGCGGCGATCGGCCGTCGTCCTGCGCGCCGGCCGGCGCCAGACTCACCTGGACAGAGCCCTGCGACATCGGGGTGACAATCAGAACGCGGTCCTCGGAGAGCCAGGCCGGGGCCTGGAACAGTCCCGGCGTGATGGGAGTCTCCTCCGATGACCACGCCTCGCCGGTGAGGGTCCACATGGCCAGCGCTTCCCCCACGTGGGTGAAGATCCCCTGCGAATCGGGCCGCCAGTCGAAAAAGAAGGGCTGGCCCGAGGCGATGATCTCCACCGAGCCCCGCCGGTGGTCCAGCACCCCCATCTCCAGTGGCGAGAAGGCGTTCTGGCCCAGGAACGCCAGCAGCGCGGCGTCCGGGCTCCAGTAGTAATAGAAAGGCGCCACCGGTGACGGGTAGGCGGCTATCTCGCCGGTGTCCACATCGCCCAGCGCGATCCTGAAGGCGCCGTCATCACCCAGTTCCGTCCACGCCACCCGGCGGGGGCCGTCGGCGGAGAACGGCGCCCAGGTGGGTTGCAGGCTCGGGTGGTCGGGACCCACCGGGCCTCGCAACTCCCGCACCTGCGTCCCGTCGGGCCTGATGACCGTCACCTCCCCATCCGAGCCGGTCACCAGGAGGAGATCGGGTATCCCCCGATCAGACGGCGCCGATGTCGTCTCCTCCGGCAGTGGGGTGACCTCCCCGGGATCTTCGGCTTCCCCGCAGGCGACCAGCGCCAAAACCAGGGAGAGGCCGACGGCCGACTTCCGGATCAACCCGATCCCGCCCTTACCCGGCGGCGCACCCTCGGCATGACCCTGCGGTTGGCGCGCCGGGTCGGACCCCGCCGCGGCTGCGGGCCGGACTATCGAACCTCGCCGGCCGCGGCCACCGACGCATCGGGTACTCCCGCCTCCCTGAGCGATCGGGCCAGGCCCTGCCGGTAGTACTTGGATCCCAACTCCCGGAGGTGGCTCTCCACCGTGTCGCTCCTCCATATCCGGAACACCCGGGAAGCGACGCGACTGCGTTGCGAGGCGTCCTGGGCGGAACCCGCCATGTCGACGGCTTCCGTCACATCGGCAACCAGGAGATGGGCGAATCCTCTCTCCTCCTGCGCTTCGAACGCCGGCCTGGGGATCTCTCTTCCGGCCAGGCGCTGAGCCGCGCTGTGACCTGCCTGCCAGCTCTGTTCCATCAACATCTCCAGGTGTGACCGGAGGCGAGCGTCCACATCCTCGGCGTTCCAGGCCAGTTCATCGACGCGTATGCCCTCCAGCACCCGGTTCTGCTCCTCCGCCAGGAGCCTCTTGAACCGACGGAGAAACTGGTTCGTGACGGGCAGCAACATCTCTTCTCGCACCGCTTCGGCCTCCGCCTCTTCCATCGGGGGGGCTTCCCGGCGGGGTTCTGCCGACGCAGGTGCGCTCTCGGCGGCGCCGTTCCGGCGGTCCGACGGTCTGGCGGGGGGCTGGGAGGCGGCAGGGGCAGCCTGCCTCAGGGAAGCGAACAGGTCCTCGAAGCCCCCGAGAGCGTCCGCAGGGTCGGTCCTCTCGTCCCCGGGGACCGCTCTGTCCTGCCCGGTGGCCGGGGTCGGGCCGGCCTCGGATGCAACGCCGGGGGTCGTCGCGGGTCCGGCGTCCCCGGGGGTGGAGTCGGAAAGCTCCGGCCGGAGGATATCTCCGGTGACGGCCTCGTCGGGTTCATCTTGTGGGATCACCCTGACCAATCCCGACATCTCATGTGTAGGGGTTACGTGGGCAGTCTCCTCGGCCTCGGGAGCGGCCCCGTAGATCAGGGCGCCGGTCTGGTCGACCAGCTTCACGCCGATGGGCGCCGCTCCTGAACGGATACCCCCTATCTCCTCGAGCAACTGGTCCCGGTGGCGTTCCAGGGCCAGAACCCTCTCCTGGATGGCCGAGACGCGCTGCTGGGCGGAGTCGATCATCTGATCGCAGAGGGCTCGCGTCCGCTCCTCCACCTCCAACGACTCCACATTGGCGTCGCTGCGGATCGACTCGGCTCTGCGGCGCGCATCCTCTCTGATGCGGTGAGAATCGTTCTCCGCCTCCGCGATTATCTCCTGGGAGTGTTTTTCGATGTTGTGATAGGCCTCGATCTCCATGTCCTGCAAATGGGCGATCATCTCGGTGGACACTTCCCAGGCCGCAGCGCGCAGTTCCTCCGCGGCTGCCTGCGCCTCAACGATTCGCTTCTCCACCTCGGTGGTGGCCTCCTCCCGCCACCGAGCCGCGTCCTCCTCGGCCTGCCTTCTGATCCTGGCAGCCGTCTCCTGGACCGATCTCAGCAGATCCCCAATCTCTGTTCCCAACTCCCGGTACCGGTCGACCTGGTCACCGGAGTCCGGATAGAGGGGGAATCGCTCGGTGCTCGGCGATCTGGATTGCATCAGTTCCTGGAAGTACTGATCGACCGATTTGCGGTGATATCCAAAGAATGCGGGGGGAAAGTCAGGGGAGTTGAGTTCGGCGTCCCCCGGTTCCCTACCGGATAAGTGGGCCATGGTTCGGGAGATTACCGCCAATCTGGTGCTTGATGAATTATCAAACGGGTTTTTATCCTTTTCTTCTCCTCATTAGTGTCTTGGCTCGTGACCTCACCACCCCTTCTGCGCGTCGAGAACCTGCATGTCGAGGCTTCCGGCGCCAAGATACTTCACGGCATCGATCTCACCATTCGCAACAACGAGATCCATGCGGTGATGGGACCCAACGGATCGGGGAAGACCACCCTGGCCTCGGTGCTCATGGGCCATCCGGGTTTGGAGATCACCGAGGGCGCCATCTACTACCAGGGTGACGACATCACCGAGGACCTCCCCGACAAACGGGCCAACCGGGGGATCTTCATGGCCTTCCAGCACCCCACCGAGATCCCCGGGGTGCCGGTGGTGCAGTTCCTGCGCCAGGCTCTCTCCAACCGCACCGGCATCGACTACTCGGTCATCGAGTTGCGGCTCAAGGTGATGGACGCCATGGCCGAGTTGGGCATCCCCGGCCACTTCGCCGACCGGTATCTCAACGAGGGTTTCTCCGGTGGTGAACGCAAGAGAAACGAGATCCTGCAGATGGCGATCCTCGAGCCCAATCTGGCCATCCTGGACGAGACGGATTCCGGACTCGACATCGACGCGCTGCGCACCGTAGCCGACGGAGTGCAGCGGATGGTCGGCCCCGAACGGGGGTTCTTGGTCATCACCCACTTCCAGCGACTGCTGGACTACGTAACTCCCGACTACGTACATGTGCTGGTGGGGGGCAGGCTGGTGAAGACCGGGGGCGCCGAACTAACCGCCCGGCTGGAGTCGGAAGGGTATGCGTCCTTCCTGAGCCCGGTCTAGGCTCCCTATCCCCGACCACCGGCTTCTAACCTAGGCGGGGAAGATGTCTCTGCAAGAGTTGTACCGGCAGGTGATCCTGGATCACTACCGCAACCCCCGTCACCGGACGCCGCTGTCCGATCCCGACGTCTCCTCGGAGGGCGCCAACCCCCTGTGCGGTGATGAGGTGAAAGTCGATCTTCACCTGCAGGACAACCGGATCAGCGGGATCGCGGTCACCGGGAAGGGGTGTTCCATCAGCCAGTCCAGCGCTTCCCTGATGAGCGAGGCGGTCTCGGGGAACCCGGTGTCGGCAGCCCTCAGCCTGTCGACGCGATTCCAGGAACTCATGCATGTTCCCGCCGACTCCAGCGAGAACGGCTACACCGATCTCGGCGACCTCCTGGCCCTGTCGGGAGTGAGACGCTACCCGGTGAGGATAAAGTGCGCCACGCTGTCGTGGATCACCCTGGAACAGGCCCTGGGGGACCCGGGCATGCCGGCGCCCGGCGCCGCCGGATAGCAGGCTTCTCTCCCGCCTTCGATCGGGGGATCAGCCGGGCAGACCACCTTCGGTCATCCTGTGCAGGTCCAGCACCCTGTCCAGTTCCCCGGGGGTGAGAAGGCCCCGTTCCAACACCACTTCCCGCACGGTTCGGCCGCTGGCGAAGGCCTCCTTGGCGACAGAGGCGCCCGCGTCGTATCCGATGTGCGGATTGAGGGCGGTCACCACTATCACATTGCGTTCCACCAACTTCCGGGACCGCTCCACGTCGGCCTCTATCCCGTCCACGCACTTTTCGGCCAGCACCGCGGCGGCGTTGGCCAGGAGCCGGATGGACTCCAACAGGTTGCGGGCGATCACCGGCATCATCACGTTCAACTCGAAATTGCCGTTGGCCCCCGCCCAGGTGATCGCCGCGTCATTGCCGATGACCTGCGCGGACACCTGCATGACCATCTCGGGGATCACCGGGTTGACCTTGGCGGGCATGATCGAAGAACCGGGCTGTAGCGCGGGCAGTCGTATCTCCGCGATGCCGGTCACCGGGCCCGAGGCCAGCCAGCGCAGGTCGTTGGCGATCTTGAACATGGAGACCGCCACCGTCTTGAGGGTTCCCGAGGCGTTGACCGTGGCATCCTTCCCCGCCTGGGCCTCGAAGTGGTCCTTCGCTTCGGTGAAGGGCACTCCCGACCGCTCGGCAAGGATCGAGATCGCCGCCTCCGCCAGGCCCTCCGGACAGTTGATGCCGGTCCCCACCGCCGTGCCGCCCAATGCCAACTCCTCGATCTCCACCAGGACCTTCGCCACTCTCTCGGTCCCCTTGCGGACCGCCGCCGCGTAGCCGGAGAATTCCTGTCCCAAGGTGACCGGGGTGGCGTCCATCAGATGAGTCCTTCCCGACTTGACCACCCCGGCGAAGTCGCGCGCCCGGGCCGACAGTGAGGCCTCCAGGGTCCCCAGGGCCGGCACAAGCGTCTCCCGGACAGCGGAGGCGGCCGCCACGTGGATGGCGGTGGGGATCACGTCGTTGGACGACTGGCCGAAGTTGACATGGTCGTTCGGGTGGACCGGCCCTCCCTTCCACCCGGCGCCCAGCAACTCGGATGCCCGCCTGGCTATCACCTCGTTGGCGTTGGTGTTGGTGGAGGTGCCCGAACCTGTCTGGAAGACGTCCACCGGAAAGTGGCCGTCCCAGCGACCGTTCATCACCTCCGAGGCGGCCCGGCTCACCGCCTCGGCGATCCGGGCGTCGAGGTGTCCCTCCCTCCCGGCAGCCTCGGCCACCGAACTCTTGATCAGGCCCAGCGCCCAGATGAACCGCCGCTCAAAGCCCGCTCCCGATATCGGGAAGTTCTCCACCGCCCGCTGGGTGGAGGCCCCGTAGTAGGCATGGGCCGGCACCAGCACCTCCCCCATGGAATCCCTCTCGGACCGGTACTCCATCACCACCCCGCCGGGGGGTCTCCGCGCCGGACGGCGGTTCCTATGATCTCACACCTCACTGTCACCTCTCTAGGGTATCCCTCGCCGACCAGGCTACCCGCCCACTTCGGCGAGGCGTCCTCCCGCGCCGCGGGTCGTCGCGACAGTGGGGCTAGACCTCGAAGGGCAGATCGGTGAAGAAGTCCGCAGACGGCTTCTCCGCTGCGACAGCCCGGGGGGCCTCTATGCCCAGGCGCTTTCGGAGGCCCTCGTATCCGTCTCTCTCCAGTTCCTGTGCGAGGTCCGGCCCACCCGAGGTGACGATTCTTCCCCCCATCATCACATGCACCCGGTCAGGTTCCACGTGGTTGAGTATTCGCGAGTGGTGGGTGATCATCAGCACCCCCATGCCGGGACCCCGCATCTCCTCCACCGCGGCCGCCACCCTGCGCACCATGTCGATGTCCAGCCCCGAGTCGGTCTCGTCCAGGAGAGCCGCCTTGGGTGAGAGCACCGAGATCTGGAAGATCTCCGAGCGCTTCTTCTCCCCCCCGGAGAGATCGTCATTTATGGATCTCTCCAGGAAGGAGTCCATGTCAAAGCGACGGGAGGCCTCGGCTATCCGCAGGTTCGCCTCGCCGGGGTCTATCCCCCTCTCCTCCGCGGCCTCCCGCATGACCTCCCCCAACTCCACTCCTGGGACCGCCACCGGACTCTGAAAAGCCTGCACCAATCCCAACCGGGCCCGCTCGTCGGCCTCCAGGCCCAGCACTTGCCGGCCGTCCACCCAGGCCTCTCCCTCCGCCGTGAAGTCAGGATGGCCGGACAGGACATGACACAGGGTGCTCTTGCCCGACCCGTTCGGTCCCATCAGGGCATGCATCTCCCCGAAAGGCACGTCCAGGTCGATGCCGCGGAGGATCTTCACCGATCCCACCGAGGCCTGGAGCCCCCGGACTTTCAGGGCCATGCCCATCAGGACGCCCCCGTCCGGCTCTCGGGAAGTTCCACCAGCACTCTCTCCCCCTCCACCCTGGTCGGATAGGAGGGGACCGGGCGTACGGCGGGGAAGGTCAACGCCTCTCCGCTGGTCAGATCGAAAACCGCACCGTGGAGGGGACATTCCACCTCGGTCCCGAACACCTCTCCCTCCGACAGGGAGGCCTCGGCGTGGCTGCATCGATCTCCCACCGCGTACACGTCCCCTTCGGTCAAAAAGACCGCCGCCACCTGACCGCCGTGGCAGATCTTGTGACCCTCTCCCTCCCGCAGGTCCGCCAGGTTCGCAGCCTCCACCCAGGGCATCAGACTCTTCCGCCTTCCTGGGCCTCGGCAAACCGCCGGTTCACGGCTTGGCGGGCAGGCTCGTCCAAGTCGTCGAGGGGGAGCCGCGCGATCGCCTCCTCGAAGAAGCCCCGCACCAGCACCCGCTCGGCCCTCGCCCTGCTGAGACCCCTGCTCATCAGGTAATACATCGGCTCGGCGTCCAGCGGCCCGACACTCGATCCGTGACCGCAGATGATGTCGTTGCACAGAATCTCCAGGTTGGGCACCGAGTTGGCTTTGGCGCCATCGGACAGCACCAGGTTGCGGTTGGTCTCGAAGGCGGAGGTGCCGACCGCATCCTCCTCGATCCGCAGGAGGCCCGTGAAAACGGACTGCGCCCGGTCCTCCACCGCTCCCTTCAAGAACACGTCCGAACTGGTGGATCGACCCACATGGTTGACGACCAGCCGGTAGTCGAGGACCTGGTCCATCTCACCGAAGTAGAGCCCCACCACCTCGACGCTTCCTCCCGCTCCCTCCAGGGTGGTGCGCAGATCCATCCGTGCCAGCCGGCCGCCCAACCCTATCTCTCCGGCCCGGAAGGTGGCGTCCCTGCCGATCCGGGAGCGGTGATGCATGACGGTCACTCCCTCATTTCCCATGATTCCGACGGTGGTGACCGAAAGACGTGCGCCGTAGCCCACCGTTGTCTCGAGGTTGGGCACCACGACGCTTTCCACCCCATCGGGAGACCTGAAAAGCACCACCACCGTCGCTTCGGAGTTCTCCTCCGCCCGGATGTCCAGGCTGGGAAAGGTGACGGTGCCCGGGAGAGTCGATTGCACGTCGATGACCAGCGGGGCGTCCACCGCCCGGTTCCGGGGGATGCGAAGGCTGATCCCGTCCGAGGCAAACGCCAGGGCGGCCGCGGCGAACTTGTCGGTGTCGGGAGTCAGCAACCCCGAGGGCGGATGGGCCTCCCAGGCCTCCACCGACGATCCCAGCCACGCCTCCGACTCGTTGTCTGTCCCCGTCAACTTCCCGTCCACGATGACCGCCGATCCGGCCCGGTCCGAGAGGGCGGTCAAAAAAGCGCCTTCGGGAAGGGAATCGCCCGGGGTGGTTGGAATGGTCAGTTGGTCGAGATCGAAACCCAGGGAGACATATTTCCAGTTCTCCTCCTTCGGACTGGGCATGTCCAGGCGGCCGTATTCCCGAAGGGCCTCGCGACGTCGAGTGGCCAGAGAGGCGGGCACGGCGGCGTTGAACCGCTCCAGGGTGTCGGAGTTGAGACTCAGCATGGACGAATTCGCTTCCAAGGTTTACGCTGACGAATGCTATCGGGAGTCCGTTGAATAGCAGAAACGCATTATCGGTTGGGAGGTTCCCTCGAAGGGTTCCATCACACCTCCAGCAACCGCCGGGCAAGGGCGAACACCCGGTCGAACATCTCCTCGGTGAGACGACCGGTGAAGGTGTTCTGCTGGCTGGGATGGTAGGAGGAGACCAGAACCGGACCGCCTCCGAGCGAGTTCACCACCGCGTGACCGAAGGCGGGGCGAGGACGGGAGACCGACCAGCCCAGCCGGGGAGCGAGACGCAGCAGGTTGGTGTGGGCAAAGCCTCCCAGCGCCACAATCACCTCCATCCGCTCCAGGCGCCCCAGTTCCTCCGTCAACCAGTACGAGCACTCGGCGGTTTCGGTGGAGAGAGGTGTGTTCCGGGAAGGGGCGCACCGCACCGAGGAGGTGACCCAGCAGTCCCGGAGCCTCAGCCCGTCATCACGCGCCACCGAGGATGCCTGGTTGGCGAACCCTGCACGATGGAGCGCCCGGTACAGCCAATCTCCCGATCGGTCGCCGGTGAACATCCGACCGGTGCGGTTGGCGCCGTGGGCGGCAGGCGCCAGGCCCACCAGGACCAGGCGCGCCTCCGGGTCTCCGAACCCCGGAACCGGCCGGCCCCAATAGGTCTCATCCCGGTAGGCGGCTCTCTTTTCTCGCGCCACCTTCTCCCTCCATGACACCAGCCGCTCACACCGCCGGCAGTCAACCAATGCGTCGGTAATCTCTCCCAGTGATCGGCTTGCCGGACTCATGGGACCCCCTTCGGTACCAAAAGGCCGGCCCTGCGACACCATGTCGGAGGGGCGGGCCAGAATTCAGAGCGAGACGCCGTGAGCGGCGGCCACCTTCCGGATTCGTCCAGCGCTCTGTGCATATGTCTCCCGATCGGGCAGATGCTCCATAATCAGGGGAACCTCAGAGTCGAGCCTGGTCATGCAGCGAAGAAACGCGTTGTAATCCAGGTACCCCGTGCCGGGCGGCACCTCTTCCATCGCCACGATGGACGGACTCCCTACAAAGGTGACATCCTTGGCGTGACAGGCCTTGGTCCACCGGCCCAGTCGATCAAAGAGATCCTCAATCACCGAGCCGGAGTTGAACAGTGCGCGAGGGGAAGTCATATGGTTGGCGGGATCGAGATGCACTGCCAGACCGGGATCATCTATCCGTTCCAGGACGTCGATGTATACCTCAGGGCAGTCCACAATGGCCCATGGACACATCTCCAGCGTCAGAAAACTGCGGGTAGGCTTGACCGCCGCCAGGACATCGCGAATCCACTCGATCACCCCGTCGATGGCGTCGGATGTGAAGTTGTCGGGATGGTGCCCCACATGGGAGTCAGGCGTGTCGGCAGAGGCCAATGCTCCGGAGACCGTCGTGCAGCAGGCCGCTCCCAGTTCGTCCGCCAGGGCAAGGGCGCGGGTGATCTCGTCCCGGGCCTGGCTCCTCAACTCGGGGTCGGGGTCCATGGGGTTCACCCATGCCGCCACCTCCGAGATAACCACATCCGCCTTTGCGAACTCCCGGCGCACATAACGCACCACATCGGCGTCGTCGGGGTCAACGACCGGACAGGGTGCGGACCGGTACCCCTGGTCGGCACATTCCCGCAGGTACTCATCCACATCCACCGGACCCAGGTAATCGGTTATTGAAGCCCCTAATCGTGCCATCCCAACTCCTATCGCTCAGAGTATTTCTTGTAGCTTGACCCAGCGTGGCGCGACCCGGTCAAGCAACGCCCGCCAGAGTATATACATTTGAAGACATTCTATGATTAGACCTCTGCTTAGAGACCGTCCTCACAGATGGAAGGCAGATGTCATAGTCGGCAAAGGCCATCGCCCTTGTACAGTGGCAGAGAGGAGATCACATGGACAGGCGCGGATGGATCGGTCTGGCGTGGCTGGTAACCGGGATCGGATGGCTTCTCTTCAACGTGATCGCGCGCCGAGATCAAGCCTACACCCCTGAAAGACCGGGCAATGCTTCCGAAGAACCCGGGCGGGCCCTCACCGGACTTCTCTTAGGAGGATGATGACCCCTCTCAACTTCATCCTTGCGGGCGGTGTCCCGCCCCTCTGGGACATCGGGATCTTCGATCCCGGGTTCACCGACGAACGCCGCGGTCCCCTACCGTGATGGCTATCCCCCCCGTAATACTCGTCACCTGGCCTCGCTTTCGCGCAGACGACCCGGAGACCGGCGGCCGGCTGGCGTCGGCGGGCTACCGGATCCGGCACGCGCCCTTTGGCGGCCACAGATCCCCTGAGGAACTGATCGAACTGTTGGACGGCGCCGTGGGAGCCATAGTAAGCGGCGATCCCTTCACGGCCGAGGTGTTCACCGCCTCTCCCCGGCTGAGGGTGGTGGCCCGGACCGGGGTGGGCCTGGACACCATCGACACGGATGCCGCCGAGGCGGCCGGGGTAGCCCTGTTCACCACTCCGGGGATCAACCACGATTCCTGCGCCGACCACACCATGGCCCTCATCCTGGCCCTGGTACGGCGGTTGGTCGAGAACGACGCGGCGGTGCGAAAAGGCCACTGGGACAGAGCGGGCCGCCTGTCGGGGGGAGAGCTGACCGGGGCATCGGTGGGGCTCATCGGGTTCGGTCGAATCGGGCGCGCGGTGGCGCGGCGCCTGGAAGGCTTCGAAGTCCGAATCCGGGTATACGACCCGGAGATCACCGACGCTTCACCATATCGGTTGACCACTCTCGAAGATCTGATGGAGTGGAGCGATATCATCAGCATCCACTGTCCCCTGACACCAGCGACACACAACATGATCGGCAGTCGCCAGTTGGCAAGCGCTCGACCGGGCCTGATACTGATCAACACGGCCAGGGGAGCAATCGTGGACGAAGTTGCCCTGGTGGCTGAGATCAGATCGGGGCGAGTTGCAGGGGTCGGACTGGATGTCTTCGGTGTTGAGCCGCCCCATGACTCCGAGTTGCTCCGGTTCCCCGAAGTGGTCGTGTCCCCACACATCGCCGGGCTCAGCCAGAAGTCGATGCGCCTCATGCTCGATCGATGCATAGACAACGTGCTGGAGTTTCTCGACGCCCCGGAGGCCCCGGATGGAACACCCCCAACCCCGACCTTCGACCCTTGAACCTGTCCTGTGAGGAGGTAGAAGTTGCGCAATACAAGACTCAAACTCGGAACCGCGCCGTGTTCTTGGGGAATCTGGTTCCCCGACGACCCCCTACAGATGCCATGGCAACGATGCCTGGACGAGATAAGCGAGATAGGATACGAATGGATCGAACTGGGACCGTATGGATACCTCCCGACCGATACCGAAGTCCTCAGGCAGGAGTTGGCGGATCGGGGTCTGGCAGTGTCCGGGACCTTCACCATGGGGTTTCTGGATGATCCGGACCACTGGCCGGCGCTGGAAGCAGAGACCGTCGGCGCCTGCGAATCCCTGGTCTCGGTCGGCGCCGGCTATCTGATCGTGATCGACGGCGTCTACTCGGACCTCTTCACCGGCGAAATGGTGCGCAGCGACACGTTGAACGACAAAGAGTGGCGCGCCTTGATCGACACCACCCACCGCATAGCAAGAATCGCTGTTGATCACGGACTGAGAGCCGTCTTCCATCCCCATGCCGAGACCCATGTCGAGACCGAGGAGCAGATAGAGCGTTTCCTGGCCGACACCGATCCTGAACTGATCGCCCTGTGTCTCGACACCGGCCACCACGCATATCGCGGCGGTGACGCGGTCGGGTTTTACAAGGAACACGCTGACCGGATCGAATATTTCCACCTCAAGAACGTGGACGGGAGAGTCCTGGAGAAGGTGCGCCGGGAGGGCGCCCCCTTTGCCAAGGCAGTTGAGATGGGCGTCTTCTGCGAGCCGGTGCACGGGGTCATTGACTTCGCGGAGATGGCGAAGGCTCTCGCGGAGACCGGTTTCGACGGTCACGCCACCGTGGAGCAGGACATGTACCCCGCACCTCCGGACAAGCCGTTCCCTCCCGCCAAGAGGACCCATGAGTACCTCAGAGGCCTCGGCCTCTAACCCCGTGAGGTTCCTGGTATGAGATCGCTGCTATTCCATCCCCTATGGGACATACGCCGGGCATGCAACTCCAATAGGCTTGAAATATGAGGATTGATTCCTTGCAGGATCCCCGCCTGTCCGCCGGGCAGGCGCCGGAAGGCCCCCCGATCGGGGTGGTGAATCCCTATGACGGCGAAACAGTCGGCGAGATCACCGGGGCATCGGAAGAGGACGTCGAGAGTGCTTTGGCGGCCGGTGAAGCGGCCGCCAAACGGATGAGATCCCTGAGCGGCCATCAACGAGCCGAACTGTTGGAAAAAGCCGCGCTCAAATGCGACGAAGCCACCGAGTATCTGGCCGGGTTGGTCGTTGCTGAGCAGGGAAAGACCATCACCGAGGCGCGCGGCGAGGCCGGGAGGATGGGCTCTCTGCTCCGGTACTGCGCGGGCGAGGCCCGCCGTATCGAGGGAGAGGTGTTACCCCTGGACGGAAGTCCGGGCGGCGAGGACCGCCTCGGGTTCACCCTCAGACAGCCCGCCGGGGTGGTGGCGGCCATCACCCCCTTCAACTATCCACTGCTCCTGGTCGCCCACAAGGTGGGGCCCGCTCTGGCGGCCGGCAACCCGGTGATTGTCAAACCGGCCTCCTATACGCCGCTCAGCGCCTTTGCCTTCATGGGGTTGCTGTTGGACGTCGGCTTCCCCGAGGGCGCGGTCCAGTGCCTCGCCGGCCCCGGCGCCATCGTGGGCGCCCGTCTGTGCACCGACGAGCGGGTCAGAGTGGTCAGCTTCACGGGCAGTGCCGAGGTGGGAAAGGGCATCACCAGGATCGCCGGAGTCAAAAGGCTCCTCTTGGAGTTGGGCGCCAACTGCCCGGTGGTGGTGCTCCCCGACGCCGACCTCGACCTGGCCGCCGAGGCGACAGCCAAGGCCGGCACCGTCAACGCCGGCCAGGTCTGCATATCGGCCCAGCGAGTCCTGGTGGACCGGCGTTCCTACCCGGCCTTTCTCGACACGCTGGGCGACCGCTTCTCTGCGATCGACGCCGGGGATCCGACCGATGAGAACACTCACATGGGACCGATGATCACCTCCGGCGAAGCTGACAGGGTGCGCCGGGTGATTGCAGACGCCTCCGACCGGGGTGCCAGGGTGCTGGTGGGTGGCGAGGTGAATGGTGCATTGCACCAGGCCACGGTGGTGGCGGACGTTCCGAGCGACACGACCCTCTTCTCCGACGAACTGTTCGGCCCGGCGGTGGGAGTCGTCCCCGTTGACAGCGTCGAGGAAGCCATCGCCCTCTGCAACCGGACCTCCTATGGCCTGGGGGCAGGGGTTTTCACCCGCGATATCGGCACGGCCCTCCGATTCGCCCGCGAGGTGGATGCAGGAAACGTGCACATCAATTGGGGGCCGCTGTGGCGGGTCGACCCCATGCCGTATGGTGGACTGAAGGGAAGCGGGATCGGCAAGGAGGGCCCAAAGTACGCCATAGAG
The DNA here is from genome assembly GCA_965204615.1 of Acidimicrobiia bacterium. Taxonomy (GTDB): domain Bacteria; phylum Actinomycetota; class Acidimicrobiia; order Spongiisociales; family ZC4RG35; genus Bin76. Next base: position 1,810,018 of record OZ242000.1, read on the forward strand.
GAGATGACCGAGTCCAAGACCGTGGTCATCCATCCCGGATAGAAGTCCACACCCGGAGGAGAGAGGAAAACAAGAGATGATGAACAGCAACTACACCGACAAGACCATCCGCCTGACGACAGCCCAGGCCATCGTGAAGTTCCTTCAGGCGCAGTGGTCGGAGTTCGACGGACACCGGGAACGTCTCTTTGCAGGGATGTTCGGCCTCTTTGGTCACGGCAACGTCGTGGGGTTGGGACAGGCGCTGGAGGAGTACGGTCATGAACTTTCCTTCTATCAGGCCAAGAACGAGCAGTCCGCCGTTCATCAGGCTCTCGGGTACGCGAAGGCGAAAAACCGGTTGTCCACCTTCGCCTGCGCCGCCTCCATAGGTCCCGGTTCCACCAACATGGTCACCGGGGCGGCCACTGCCACCTCCAACCGGTTGCCGGTGCTGTTGTTACCGGCCGACACCTTTATTCGTAGGCGCCCGGGGCCGGTCCTTCAGCAGATCGAGGACCTGATGGGTGGCGATATCACCGTCAACGACTCCTTTCGGTCCGTCTCCCGGTTCTTCGATCGGGTCAGCTATCCCGAGCAGCTTCTCTCTGCGCTTCCCGAAGCCTGCCGGGTGTTGACCGATCAGGCCGATACGGGAGCGGTGACGATCTCTTTTCACCAGGACACGGAAGGAGAGGCGTGGGACTTTCCTGCACGGTTCTTCGAACCCCGGGTATGGTACATACCCCGCAGGCCCCCGGCTGACGAGGAGATCGCCCGGGCGACCGCTTTGATCCGCTCCTCGGAACGACCGTTCCTGATCGCCGGTGGCGGCGTTCGCTATTCGGTGGCGGGCGCCACGGTCGCCGAGTTCGCAACACGTTTCGGAGTCCCGGTGGGTGAGACCTTCGCCGGCAAGGCATCTGTCCCGGTGGGGCCGTATCACCTGGGCGCAGTGGGCGTGACCGGCACCGGCGGCGCCAACGCCATGGCCTCTCGCGCAGACCTGGTCATCTGTGTGGGAACCCGGCTGCAGGACTTCACCACCGCATCCAACTCCCTATTCCAGGACCACGGAGTGCGGTTTGTCGGTATCAATGTCGCAGAGCGCGACGCTTACAAGCTGGGCGGCGCACCGATTGTGGCCGACGCCAAACTCTCGATGGAGAGGCTCGGAGAGGCCCTGGCACAAGCCGGCTGGACCACGAGCGACGAGTACCGGGACCAGACCGCGGCCGAGGGCAAAATCTGGGCCGATCTGGTCGACGGACACCTGGAGCGTCCACCAGGACAACTCATAAGTCAGGGGGAAGTCTTGCGAGCGGTGAATCTCCAGACCCGACCGGGAGATGTGATGGTTGCGGCGGCCGGATCGCCGCCGGCGGACGTGCACAAGCTTTGGGATCACTCGAACGGAAGCGAAGTACACCTGGAATTCGGCTACTCCTGCATGGGCCACGAGGTGCCCGCCGCGATGGGGTACAAGATGGCCCGACCGGGCGACACCGAGGTCTACGTCATCCAGGGCGAAGGAGGCTGGCTCCTGTCCAATCCCGAGATCGTCTCCGCCGTTCAGGAAGGAATCAAGATAACGGTGATCCTGGTCACCAACGACGGGTATCAATCCATCAGGGCCCTTCAGGAGGGGACAACCGGCGTGCTGTTCGGCACCGAGTTGCGATACCGGGAAGCCGACACCCGACGCCTCACCGGAGAGGTCCTTCCGGTCGACTTCGTCCTCAACGCACAAAGCCTGGGCTGTCGCGTGTTCCACGCCCCTGACATCGATGACCTTGAAGATGCACTGGCGGAGGCGCGCCGAAGCGCGCTCCCGGTGGTGATCGTATGCCCGGTGGAGCCCTACAGGATGCTCCCGGGAGGAGGCGCCTGGTGGGATGTGGGCATCGCCGAAGAGTCTGAGAAAGCCGAGATGCGCCAGATCGCCGAGTTGCACCTCAAGGGTCGCGAGTCTCAACGGTTCTATTACTCGGGAGCGGTGGACCCCCGCGGATAAGACAGTGCTCCTTCCGGTATAGCATTACGGTCGCACGACCGGACAGCGAAGAAAGAAGGGTGTAGATGTCCAGGCTGAGCAGAGAGGCAATGCGCGTCCTCATGGGAGACATCATCTCGGGCCGGTACTCCGAAGGCGCCCGCCTTCCCAAGGAGAGGGACCTGACGGAGCGTTTTGGAGCGAGCCGGGGCACCATCCGGGAGTCGGTGCGGGCCCTCGAGGAGCGAGGGCTGGTGAAAGTCACCCACGGCGTCGGGGCGGTGGTGCAACCCTCCGAGCGCTGGGACATTCTCGACGCGGATGTATTGGACGTCACCCTGGCAACTGCCAGGAACAAGGAAGTACTGAGATCTTTCCTCGAGACGCGGCGGATCCTGGAAGTGGAATGCGTAGCACTGGCCGCCCAGCGGGGATCGGACGAGGAACTCCGAACCATCAAGGAAACGTTCGAACGTTTGAAGGCCGCTGCCCAAGCCGCGGTTGCCAACCCCTTGGAGGAGATGCACTACCTGAAAATGGATGCCGAATTCCATTCGGCGATATTGAGGGCAACAGGGAACATCCTCCTCGGGAAGATGGTCGAGCCGCTGCAGAAGGCACTCCAGACCGCCATGCGACCCCTGGCCCGCCCTGACCATCGCATCATGCGCAGTCTTCCCGAACATGAACGCATCATGAAGACTGTTACCAACCGGGATGCGGAGGGCGCCCGGAGAGCGATGGAGGAACACCTGGCGACATCGCTGGTGTATTTGGATTCGATCCGAGCCTGATAGCCAGCCGGTTGTCCGGTAATATAATTTCTCCATGGGCGGACTCAGCCATGCGGGAAAGACAGCTTTTGTAACCGGGGCAAGCAAGGGAATAGGAGAGGGAATAGCGATCGGTCTTGCCCAACACGGGGCCTCGGTGGCTGTCGGATACCACACCGATGCCGATGGCGCCGCCCACACCGTGGCGGCGATAAACCAGGTCGGGGGAGACGGCTATGCGGTGCAACTCGATCTGGCAAACCTCGATCGGTGCCTGAACGCCGTCGATGAGGTGACGCAGCGCTTTGGCGGGATCGACATTCTGGTGAACAACGCCGCCCGCACCCGCTTCGGACCCATTCACGAAACCACCGAGGTGGACTTCGACGATGTGGTCAACACCGTGCTCAAGGGTCCCTTCTTCCTGTCCCTGAAGGCTTCCGAGATCATGAACGCCGACGGAGGGGGATCGATCGTCAATATCTCGAGCATCGCGGTGGAGGCGATCATGCCATTCCACGGCGCATACACCATGGCCAAGGGTGGTCTGGAGTCCATGACCAGACAGTTGGCCCTGGACCTGGCCCCCGGGGTCAGGGTGAATGCAGTCGCGCCGGGCGCCACCCTCACCGCCCGCAATCTCCGCTACACCGAGGGCTATGCGGACGACTGGTCCAGGGTGACGCCCCTGGGTCGAGTGATGATGCCCGACGACTATGTGGGAGTGGTGACTTTTCTCACGAGCGACGCGGCCGAGATGATCACCGGCCAGATCATCTATGTCGATGGAGGCTGGGCCATGCTCGGTCATGGCCCGAACATGGACGCTTTCGACTTCTCCTCGGACAAAGCCTGACTGACCTTGGGGATTCCCGGGCCGCCTCACAGTGTGTTCGGAGCCGACTACAAGACAAGGAAACTAGGACTATGAAAGAAATCGGCTATTACGTCGAGTTGGACATCGATCCGGCTCAGCGCGAAGAGTTTCACGTCAACATGCTGAATCATTCACAGGCGACCCTGGAGGGCGAAGAAGGGTGCCTGGTGTTCGATGTGTTCGTGGATGCCCGCAACCCCAATCGCTACGCTCTGTTCGAGCTTTACGCCGACGAAGCGGCGGTGGACGAGCACCGCTTCTCCAAGCAACTGGCCAAACACCGCAGGGAGGTTGACCCGGCCATCACCACCCGGGTCATCTGGGTGGTAAGCGGCCAGATCGACGAGAGCAACTTCCGCGGTACCGATTAGCGGGAGTCCGGACCCCTACTCAGCCGGCGCCGGAAACTCGAGGGAACGCCTCCGACCAGGCTTGAACCCCGTCGACATTGCGGAAGTTCGGTAAGCCGAGCTTATTTTTATAGAAGTCTCTGGACAGAGCAAGATCGGTCTACGGAATGTTCCCGTGTTGCCGCCTGGTGAGACACCCGTAAAGCCCGCTTTCACTCATGCACCGTCACCACCTTCCGGCTGTCCGCCGACTCGATCAGAGCGCGGATGGTCGCCATGTTCACCGCGCTCTCCTCGAGAGGGAATATGACCGGCTCGCCGTCGAGGATCATCCTCTCCATCGCCTTCACTTCTTCAAGGTAGGCATTGGTGCCTTCGAAAGTACGAGAACTGCTGGTCAGATCATCCGCCTCATCACCGAATGCCCGGTTGTCGTCCCCTGACTTGGAAAGGGCGGCAACCTCGGAGGTCTGGGTGACCACCTCCACCGTCGAGGCGAGTTCCACCTGGCTGAGCCACGGATACGAGATGCGGATCCTCCCACGAGAGCCGACGAACTCCCCCGACCAGGAGGGCATTGCTTCCATGCTCGTTACGAACTGGCCCATCACCCCTCCCTCATAGAGAATCTGCGCGCCGAAGGTCATGTCCGCCGGTTGTCCTGCTCGTCGAATGAATCCCTCCACCTCCAGGGGTCGCCTCTGCAGGACCGCCTGGAACAAGGTGACGGGGTAGCAACCCAGGTCCCACACCGAACCCCCTCCCCTGGCGTCCAGCCGGATGTCATCGGTGTAAAGCAAAGTGAAGCTGAAGGTCCCCTGCGCCCATCGCGGAACGCCGATCGCACCCTCGGAGACCAACCGGCGGAGGAGGGCGGTCTGGGGATGGAAGCGCATCATCGACGCCTCCTGGACTATCACCCCGTTCTCCTCGGCGGCCTGCCGCAGCAACTCGATCTCACCGGGATAGATGGCAATCGGTTTCTCGATCAGGGCGTGTTTCCCTGCCCGCGCCACTTCCACACCCCAGGGAACATGCAGCCAGTTGGGCAGGGAGATATAGACGACATCGACCTCGTCGGAGGAGAGCAACTGCTCATAGGCACCGAAGAAAAGGGGAATCCCGTTCGACCGAGCGTAGGAACCAGCCCGGTCCTCCTCCCGGCTGGCGACGGCCGTGATTTCGGATCGCTCCGAGCAGGCCACCGCCTCGACAATGCGGTCGTTGATGCGAGCAGTGCTGAGCAGGCCCCATCGAAGCGGTGGCTTTCCGGGAGTCACGTTTGGTTGGAAACCTGCTCCCATCCCCCTCCGACCGACGACTTCATCATCGCTTCCTGGGCGTTTGCCACATATCGAGCATCTTCGAAATCGGGAACTTGACCTTCCCCCGTCGCCATGTGGCGGATCATAGCCGCTGCCTGGATGCTGACTACGTCCTCGTACCCGATCCCTACTCCGGGACCGGGCCAGAAATTAGCCTGTCCCGGATGGCCGGGGCCGCTCAAGACGGTCCGTTCACTGTCGGGATGGGAATCGTGACTGATTACCAACTCGTTCATACGCTCCAGGTTCCAAGAGATCGCCCCCTCGGTTCCGTGCACATCAAAAGCCATCCGGCAAACGGGCCCGTTGATTACGCGACAGGCTTCCAGGTACCCTCGCCCGCCGTTCCTCAAACGGATCAGGGCTGTCGCGTAGTCATCGTTGGTAACGGGGCCCCTGGCGGCAGTGGCTCGAGCGCCGAATACATGGGTGTCCGAGCGGTCGGGTATCGGACGCTCGGTGATAAAGGTGTGCGTGTCGGCCACCACCTCGCCGATCTTTCCGGCGATGAAATGGGACATGTCAAGCACATGGGACATCAGGTCACCGAGCGCGCCAAAACCCGCCGCGTCTGTGTCGAACCGCCAGGAGAGGGGCGTCGCCGGATCCTTGCCGTATCCCACCAGGAAACGCCCCCGGTAATGGGTCACCTCGCCGATCGCCCCCTCCGCGACGAGGTGTTGCGCATATCTGGCCATCGGCATCCATCTGTAGACATAGCCAACCATGGAACGCACCCCGTTTCGGGACGCCGCATCGGCAATCCTACGGGTCTCCCCGGGAGAGCGGCCCACCGGTTTCTCGCAGAAAACATTCTTTCCCGCCTCGCTGGCAACTTGAGCCAACCGGGAGTGAGTGCCATTGGGGGAACAGATCATCACCAGGTCCACATCATCGGCCTCGATCACTTCCTGCCAGGTAATGGCGCCCCGTTCGAATCCATATAGCGCTTTGGCTCTTTCCACCTGATCGGAGGACTCATCCGCACACACGACCAGGCGCGGGGGATCGGCGCGCAATTCATCAAAGCGAGTTGTCGCGCTCAGGATTGCCTGGCAATGTTTGGATCCCATCAGACCCATTCCGATCATTCCGATTCCAGTCATGATCTGTCCCCGTTGATACGATGATTAGATGACTTATCCTAGATTGGCGGGGTCTCCTCCTCTCCTGAAAGCCATGACCGCCTCAGAAAACAAATTCTCTCTCATCGCTTCGTCATAGATTGGATGATGTAATCTCCCGCGAAATAGGAATGCGAAAGACCGAATTTGCAAAGTGACCGATGAGATGATTGGAGAGTTGACATGAGAACGCGTGCCTATGTCCTGCTAGCAGGACTTCTAGTCCTGGGGTTGATAGCCGCAGCCTGCGGTGAGGAGGAGGAAGCCACCACTACCACCGCAACCACTGCCGCAGAGACTGCGCCTGCCCCTACCGACGCGCCCGAGGATCCGGAGGATCCGATTGTGGTGGGGGTGCCGGCGCTTATCGCTACCCACCCGTTCTATGTCGAGCAGTATCGCTATTTCCAGCATGAGGCGAACCGGCAGGGCGCCGAACTGATCATCGTGGACAGCGCCCCCACCGGGGAACTCAACGAGGTACAGATGCTCGATGACGCCTATTCGCTGTTGGAAAGAGGCGTTGACGCGATCATCATGGAGTACATCAACCCCGAGCCCTTCCTCGACTTCCAGGTGGAAGCGGCATCGAGAGGCGTTTGCGTGCTCAACGAGTCCCAGACTCCTCTGACCGGAGCGCAGAACTGGAACGAGGACAACTACCAGGGCGGCTACGCGGTAGGCGTTGACGCCGGCAATTGGGCAGCCGAGCACGGCTTCGACTCGCCCAAGATGGCTGTGATCGTGCGTCCTGACAACCCGCCCATCCTCGCCAGGAGCAACGGGTTCGTGGATGGCGTGCAGAGTGTCGTGCCCGGCGCCGAGGTGGTTGCCGAGGCTCAGGCGATCGGTCCCGAAGAGCACGCCGCGGCATTCGCCAACATGGCGGCTGCCAACCCCGACGCACAGATCTGGTTCGCTCCAGAGATCGACTCGGGAGTGGCGGGATTGGCGGCTCTGGCCGAACAGGGCCTGACCGACCCCGAGCAGGTCTTCCTGGCGGTGACCAACGTCTCCGAAGCCGGTCTCGAGGTATTGGCCGCCGGTGACACACCACTGCAGGCCGCTTACATGTACTCCAAGAACAACCTGTCATCGATTCAGATGTTCCGGGATGCCCTCGCCTGCGCAAGAGGCGAGACCAGGCCACCCACCGTGTACATGCTCGGCTATGTCGTAAACTCCGATAACCTGGCCGACATTCAGCAGATGCTGAAGGACCTGGACTCCTCCGACGAGTACCCCCAGTACCTGGAGGACCTGATCGACGGAGTCATCGACTACCGAGACGAACCCCAAACCACCCCCGGGCCGGAGGATCCGATTGTGGTGGGGGTGCCGGCGCTTATCGCTACCCACCCGTTCTATGTCGAGCAGTATCGCTATTTCCAGCATGAGGCGAACCGGCAGGGCGCCGAACTGATCATCGTGGACAGCGCCCCCACCGGGGAACTCAACGAGGTACAGATGCTCGATGACGCCTATTCGCTGTTGGAAAGAGGCGTTGACGCGATCATCATGGAGTACATCAACCCCGAGCCCTTCCTCGACTTCCAGGTGGAAGCGGCATCGAGAGGCGTTTGCGTGCTCAACGAGTCCCAGACTCCTCTGACCGGAGCGCAGAACTGGAACGAGGACAACTACCAGGGCGGCTACGCGGTAGGCGTTGACGCCGGCAATTGGGCAGCCGAGCACGGCTTCGACTCGCCCAAGATGGCTGTGATCGTGCGTCCTGACAACCCGCCCATCCTCGCCAGGAGCAACGGGTTCGTGGATGGCGTGCAGAGTGTCGTGCCCGGCGCCGAGGTGGTTGCCGAGGCTCAGGCGATCGGTCCCGAAGAGCACGCCGCGGCATTCGCCAACATGGCGGCTGCCAACCCCGACGCACAGATCTGGTTCGCTCCAGAGATCGACTCGGGAGTGGCGGGATTGGCGGCTCTGGCCGAACAGGGCCTGACCGACCCCGAGCAGGTCTTCCTGGCGGTGACCAACGTCTCCGAAGCCGGTCTCGAGGTATTGGCCGCCGGTGACACACCACTGCAGGCCGCTTACATGTACTCCAAGAACAACCTGTCATCGATTCAGATGTTCCGGGATGCCCTCGCCTGCGCAAGAGGCGAGACCAGGCCACCCACCGTGTACATGCTCGGCTATGTCGTAAACTCCGATAACCTGGCCGACATTCAGCAGATGCTGAAGGACCTGGACTCCTCCGACGAGTACCCCCAGTACCTGGAGGACCTGATCGACGGAGTCATCGACTACCGAGACGAACCCCAAACCACCCCGAGCAACTAACCGATCGACTAATCCAAGAGGACAGATAACTGACGATGATGGTGGATTCCGCAAACAACAGGTCCACCATCATCGAAGTTTCCGGCATATCGAAGTTCTATGAGCGGGTCCGGGCCCTCCACGCGGCAAGCCTGGCGGTGAAGACCGGGGAGTGCCTGGGCCTGGTCGGGGACAACGGCGCCGGCAAGACCACGCTCCTCCGGATAATGAATGGCGAACTGGCGCCCGACATCGGTGAGATCCGGGTGCATGGCGAACCCATGAAGGGATGGTCGGTCCGCGATGCCCGTGAGGTCGGGATCGCCACGGTCGCCCAAAACCTGGATCTCTGTGACGAGTTGGATGTTCCGGGCAATGTCTTTTTGAATGCCGAGATACCCAAGTGGCGTCTCGGGCCGATCGGTTGGATGGATCGCCGCCGTATCGCCAACGAAACCAAGGACCTGCTCGAAAGCATCGGAGCATTTGTTCCTCACAGTTCAAACAAGGTCGAGCGCCTGTCCGGGGGGCAGCGGCAGGCTATCGCCATCGCCCGCTCCCTTCGGGGAAATCCCCGTCTGGTGTTGATGGACGAGCCAACCGCCGCTCTGGGAATCCGCCAGGCGAACACCATTCTGGCCAGCATCAGGCGCATGGTGGAAAACGGGATAGGAGTGGTGATCATCTCCCACAACCTGGACCACGTCCTCAGCGTCAGCGATCGGCTGGTCACCATGTTCCAGGGAGCGATCACACTCGATGAAGAGGCCACCTCCATCCCCAGGGAGCGGATACTGGCCGCCATGATGGGCCATCGCACGTGAGCCAAAGATGCCGACCCGAGTAGGCCGCAGCAGCGCCCTTGCACTGGGGTTGATAATTGTGGTCACCGCGGTCCAACTCCAGGCCAGCCACTATCTGACTCCCACCAACATCAGGGTGATCGCCATCCAGTTGGTGTCGCTGGGGATCGGCGCCCTGGGATCGGCCCTCGTCGTTGCTTCCGGCAACATAGACATCTCCATCGGGTCCGTTTTCTCACTGTGCGGGGTGGTGGCGGCCATGGCCGCCGCGGCAGGGGTTCCCTGGCCCCTTGCGCTCTTGTGCGGCCCGCTGATGGGGGCGATCCTGGGTGGGATCAACGGAGTCATGGTGCATCGACTGGCGGTCTCCCCCATCGTGGTGACCCTGGGCGGGCTGACGCTTTATGCCGGAATCGTGATCCTCATCACCAGGGGAAGGACCGTCGCCGGCGTGCCCCAGGAATTTCGCACGGTGGGCCGGGGCCAGTTCTTCGCCATCCCGGTCAATGTCCTTATCTTTATCGGCCTCGCCCTGCTGGCTTTTGCTTTCGCATACCGACTCGACATAGGCCGCCGCCTGCTGGCGGTGGGCTCCAACATGAGGGCGGCAGCCGCGGTGGGAATTCCGATCAGAAAGTACGTTGTCGGGGTATTCGTCGCCAATGGTCTCCTGGTCGGCCTGGCCTCAACCCTGAGCGCCAGCCGGTTCGGGACCGCCGCGCCCACCGCGGGCATCGGGTATGAGCTCCAGGTACTGACCGCCGTCCTACTGGGCGGCGTCCTGTTCACAGGGGGGGTGGCCCCGATCGGGGGGGTCCTACTGGCCGTCGGGCTGATCGGGACCATCCGCTCGGGGCTGATAGCCATCGGGTTCGAAGTGACCTGGACGAATGTCGTGATAGGCGCCCTCCTGATCGGGGCGGTAGCCCTCAACCAGTTCTCGGAGGAAAGGAGGGAGAGAGCCGTCACCCGATCGGCCTTGGCGGAGGCCCTGGAGGAGGACGAACCCACGGGCACCGGACCCGATGACCGGAATCCGGGCTGAGATGAGTTCGCCTGAGGGGTCGGCGCTTTGACAGGACGCAGGACCATGGAAGTGTGCGGGTATCTCGACAAATGGTCGTACCTGCCCGGCGACGAGGTCCGGATGCATCTCGACACGAGAGGCGATCGGTTTTCCTTCGATCTGATCTCCCTTGATTCCCCGGGGGACGATATGCCTTCCATCGGTGGGGATCAGATCCCGGGCAGCCAGCCCCCCTCACCCATCGGATCGATGGTCTATGTCCCCGGCGCAGGCCCCGAACACCTGCCGCAGGTGACCCTGGAGCTTTGGATCTGGCCCACCCTCCCGCAGCGGGGAGAGGATCAGACCCTGGTGAACTGGCGGGACCGGACCACCGACGAAGGCCTGTCCCTGGTTCTGGACGGCGCCGGCCACCCTCGTTTCGAGGTGTCCTGGTCCCACTGCCGGTGGGGAGTCATCTCCGAAGTCGCTCTCGCGAAAAGGACCTGGTATCGCATCTCCGCCGGATTCGACACCCCCACCGGTCGGCAGGCTATCGGTGTCGCCGAACCAGGCGGGCAAGGCTCGGAACTGAAAGCGGTTACCCATGAAATCCAGGACGGCACACCGCCGGTGATAGACGGTCCGATCACCATCGCGGCGTCGGGCATCCGGAATCCGTCCGGTGGTTATTCCATCGACCGTTGCTACGACGGCAAGATAGAGCAGCCCACCATCTACCGTTCCTGGGTCGAAGGACCACCGGATGACCACCGGCGCCCCGCCGACGTCTCGTCCGATGACGTGATCGGGTACTGGGACTTCGCCCGGATGCTGGGCGCCACCCGGGTACCGGATCGCGGTCCGGGACGACGCCATGGTCGGACCGTCAACCTTCCCGCCCTGCGTATGAAGGGCCACGGGTGGAGTTGGCGTCAGTCACCCGAAGAGCAGGCGGCGCACCGGAATGCCATCCACTTCCATCATGACGATGTGGGGGACAGGAACTGGGAGGTGTCGGCCGCTGCCACCCTTCCCCGGGACCTGGAGCCGGGCGCCTACGCCATCCAGGTCGAAAGCGGAGGGGCTTCAGTCGAGTTGCCCTTCTTCGTCCACAGCAAAACAGACAAGCCGCCCATAGCGGTATTGATGCCCACCTTCACCTACCTGGCCTACGGTAACCTCCGGCCGGACCCCAATCCCGACTCGGTGGCGATCGAGGAGGCCCACGCCGACGTGGGGATGCACCCCTTCGACGAGTCCAACCCCTTCGACAGCTTTCTGGCCGGGCGCCCGGACCTGGGCGCCGCGGTCTACAACCTGCATGCCGATGCCAGCGGGATCTGCTACGCCACCCGCAACCGCCCGGTCGTGACATTCGCCTCCGAATACGAATGGTGGGGCACCAGGGGACCCCGCCACTTTTCTACCGACATCATCCTGCTCCGGTGGCTGAGGGCGGAGGGGCGCCGCTTCGATGTCATCGGTGACGAGGACCTTGACGCCCATGGCCTCGATCTGCTCTCCTCCTACCGGGTGGTCATCACCGGCAGTCATCCCGAATACGTCTCCCCCAACTGGATGATGGCGATGGAGGATTGGCTTCAGGCCGGAGGGCGGCTCATGTACCTGGGAGGCAACGGTCTGTACTGGGTAACCGCCACCCATCCCGACATGCCGGGCGTGATCGAGTTGCGCCGAGGCTTTGCCGGATCCCGGGACTGGACTTCGGAGGTGGGGGAAGAGTGGCTCAGTTTCGAGGACCGGGTGGGCGGTTTGTGGCGACACACCGGCATCGCTCCCCAGCAGTTGGTAGGAGTGGGATTCACCGCCATGGGTTGGGGCACATCCGCAGGTTACAAGAGATGCCCCGACTCGTTCGAGGATGATGTCTCCTTCATCTTCGACGGCATCGGGGACGACGAGATAATAGGTGGATTCGACAGCGGGCTCGGCGGCGCGCTGATGGGCGCGGCAGGCGATGAGATCGACCGACTCGACTACGAGTTGGGAACCCCCTCCCAGACCAGGCTGCTGGCCACCTCCTCGGGCCGTCACGGCCAGTTCCAGCGCGCCATCGAAGACCTGATGCAGACCAACAACGTCTTCGGTTCCGCTCGGGACCCGGATGTGCGGGCGGACATGGTCCTGATCGAACGGGCGAACGGAGGTCGCGTCTTCTCCGTCGGATCCATGAACTGGATTCCGTTCCTTGCCACCCGGGACGGCGACAGCAACGTAGCCAAGGTAACCCGCAATGTCCTGGATGACTTCCTGTCACGACCGGGAGAGGGAGGAGGGGCCGGAGGAACATGAGCCGAAGGGTCGGAGTCGGGGTGGTGGGCTGCGGGCATGTGAGCCGCCAATACCTCGAGGGGTTCAGGACCATTCCGTCTGTCCGGGTGGTCGGATGTTACGACGTCGATCGGCGACAAGCGCAAACCCGAGCCTCGGAGTTCGACATCCCCCACATATACCAAGACTTGGAGGAGTTGCTTGGCGACCCGGCGGTGGAGATCGTCCTGAACATCACTCCCCCCCTGGTCCACTTTGGAATCTCCGAAGCCGCTCTCCAGGCCGGCAAACACGTGTTTTCGGAAAAGCCCCTGGCGCCCACCAGGTCCCAGGCGCGACATCTCCTCGACCTGGCCGCCGACAACGGGGTCCGGCTGGCCTGCGCACCGGACACCTTCCTGGGAAGCGGACTCCAAACCTCGCGCAAGCTCCTCGATGACGGATTGATCGGAACGCCGGTGGGGGCGAGTGCCTTCTTCCTTTCCAATGGCGTCGAGCACTTTCATCCCAGCCCGGCCTTCTTCTACGGACCGGCGGGAGGACCCCTGCTGGATGTCGGCCCGTATTACCTCACTGCCCTGGTCAACCTGCTCGGTCCGGTAGCGAGAGTCACAGCCACTTCCCGAATCACCTTTCCCGAGCGGGTGGTTACCTCACCTGAGCAGTACGGTTCCCGCATAAGGGTGGAGATACCGACCTACGTCGCTTCGGTTCTCGAATTCGAATCCGGACTCATCAGCCCGCTTCTCGCCACTTTCGACGTGCAGGCCACCCGGTTGCCTTTCATCGAGGTATATGGCACGGAGGGTTCGCTCAGCACCACGGACCCCGATACCTGGAGTGGGAGCCCCGAGATTCGCCGATACGGTGAAGAGGAGAAAGCGATGCTGGACCTGGAGCGAGGTGTTCCATGGACGGCTTATGAGTCCTCGCGGCCCCTTGCAGGAATGAGAGGCGTCGGCGTGGACGATCTCGCCCGGGCGATCATTGACGGCAGGCCCCATCGGGTGGCAGCCGATGTTGCCTATCACGTGCTGGACATCGCCCTCTCCGTTGCCGAGGCGGCGAGGTCGGGAGTCCATGTGGAAGTCGCCAGCACCTGCATACGACCGGCGCCCCTCGCATTGGAAGCAGTGGTGTGCACCCCGCTCTGAACCAGGCGGATTCCGAGACTATGGGAAGGCGGCCGCAGTAACCGTTGGGCAACCAGCGGCGAGTTCTTTCAATGTCGGATCCTGTTCAGCCATGGCATCGCTCCAGGTCAACTCCAGGTACGGCGCCGAGTCCTCGCCGGCGCTCGGCGAGTGGGAGGTTTGCTAACGGAGAGTCCTGCTACTCAACCGAGGCCAGGAATTCGAAGAAGGCTTCGGACCAGGCCTCCGCAGCGTCGAACTGGGGAGCGTGACCCGACCCCTCGAACATCTCTGTGACCACCTGTCCGCCGGCCGCCCGGTAACTCTCCAGCACATCCCGTATCTGGGTCACCATCAACTGCGGGGGAAACACCTCGGCGCCCGGCCAGCCCGGCACGAGTTCGGCTTGCCCGAGGGTCCCCATCTCCCAGGCTGATCCATCGGCGATCACGATGTCGGCGGCGCCGTGAGTCCAGAGCACCGGAGGTTTGGGGTCGATGCCGACAATGCCGGACCAGTCGCTGTACTTGCCGGAGAGAGCGTTGAGTATCCCCCGGGCGCCAGGCGCCACTCCCGGCCAGTTCTCCGAGGGTGTGAAGTCCCCCGGATAGCCGTCGTCGCCGGTCACCGACATCAGAACCTCGTCCAGGAGGATCTCCTCTCTCTCCGCCGGTTCGCGATGAGTGGGGGCCCAGTAGGAGGAATTCATGATGTTGCGGGGAGACACCATCTCCTCGGACGACCGGTCTCCCGCCGCCAGACGGGCGGTGAAGTCAGGGTTCCCCGTCCCTCCGCCGGAGCCTGCCCAGTCGGGATGGCAGGGCGTTCCGTCCCGGTGACAGGCGCCGAATCCGAACGGGGACACCGGATCGATCATCGTCAGGGACGCCACCTCCCGGTCGGCCGCGTAGGCGGCGATCGCCGAGCCTCCGGTCGACCAGCCCACCAGGTGCACCGGACGGTCGATGCCGAGGGTCCGGACCAGTGCAAAGGCGTCGTCCGCCCAATCCCTCAAACCCCGGGTGGCGTCGATGGGCTTGGGTTCGGAACGCCCGAAGGACCGCATGTCCGGCGCTATGAATCGGTAGCGGCCGGGCGCCCCCGGCCAGAGGTGTTCGTAGAAACGTCCGGTGGACAGATTCCCGTGAATCATCACCACCGGTATCCCGTCCTCGGGACCCGATTCGTACACGAAGGTCTCGAGACGATCGGTGCTGACCGTCCCTGCCCTCACTCCACTCAAGAGATCCATTGCCATCCTCCTCTGTGGTGCGACTCCCTCCCGATACTAGAGCGGGAAGTCAGCCAAGGATCCGGTTCAGGAAACCGTGCATCCGGTCGCGGGCCGCCCGGCCGTAGTCGTTGTCGAAATAGTCGAAGGCGTGGATCCCCTCCGGCCAGACATCCAGTTCGGCGCGGTTGCCTGCCTTGCGCCACCGGTTGAACATGAAGGTGGAGTCATCGTAGAGCGGATCGATGGTCCCCACGGTGAACAGCGCCGGAGGCATCCCGCGCAGATCGGCGAAAATCGGAGAAACATCGGGATCGGACAGGTCCCGGGCGCCGGCGAACTGCTCGGTGAACCACCGGACGACCCCGGTGGTGAGAATCAGCGTCTCCTCTCCCGCTTCCCGCACCGAGGGAGTGCCCCGCAGATCGTACGCGCCGTAGGTGAGCAGGGCGGCCCGGAAGGGACTCAGTCCGTGGCGGTCCCTCAGCCGGAGACAGGTCACGGCGGCCAGATGGGCGCCCGCCGATTCGCCCCCGATCGCCACCGGTTCCGTTCCGAGCCAGTCCGCCGAGTTCCGGTGCAGCCAGAGAGCGGCGGCCTCGCAGTCGTCGGGGCCGGCCGGATAGGGGTGCTCGGGCGCTAGGCGGTAGTAGGTGGAGACCACGATGAGACCGGTGGCGTCGGCCAACCGTTCCAGCATCGGGTCATGGTGATGGGCGCCGCCCAGCACCCATCCCCCGCCGTGGATGTGAAGGAACACCCCCCGGGGTTGGCCGGCAGGGGGTATCACCCGGAAACGGAGCGGTCCGGTCGGTCCCTCCACTGTCATGGAATAGGCCCGCTCGGAGTAGATCAGAGACCCGAACACCGACTTGCCCTCCTCTCGCGCCCGGCGGGCCACGTCGGGTCCCACCTCATAGATCTTGGGGAGATGGGCGGTTTCCCGTTCCAGCGCCTTGTTGAAGGCGAGCACCTCGGCGGGCGCCCGGGCGGGAATCTCGGGTCCGTAGCCGGTCACCTGCGTGCCAACCTTCCAACCGGTGCAATGGGCGACGTGGTCAGCCGGGCGGCTGGTTCAATTCGATGACATTCCCGTCCGGATCGGTGACGAACGCCTGGCGTCCGGCCTCAGGTACGTGGGGTGATCTTTGAAAGGCCACTCCCCGCCGGTCGAGTTCCCCCAGGAGGCCTTCCAGGTCCTCCACCTCCAGGGCGTAGTGATTGTTGGGGTTCGGCCCCAGGGCGGCGACCTTGCTGATGTGGATGGCGTTCTCAGGACCGGCGCCGACCCAGACCCCGGGTGACTCGAACGCAGGCCGGGGGAGTTCGGGCAAACCGAGCCTGTCGAGATAGAACTCCCGGGACCTGTCCAGATCGGTCGACGGGATGTTCACGTGTTGAAGCCGGGTGAGGTGCCCGAACAGACCGTTGTCACTCATCGACTCGTGTCGCCTTTCCGGAATTCGCCGACTCGATCAGAGCCAGAATGGTAGCCATGTTCACCGCGCTCTCCCGGAGCGGGAAGATCTCCGGTCCTCCGTCCAGGATCATTCCCTCCATGGCCTTCACCTCTTCCAGGTAGGCGTTGGAGCCCTCGAAGGTGTGGAGGGTGGTGATCTGATCATCCGCTTCATCTCCGAAGGGGCGGTTGTCGCCCCCCGACTTCGAGAGGGGCGCCACCGGAGAGGTCCGGGTCACCACCTCCACCGTGGAGGCCAACTCCACCTGGCTGAGCCACGGATAGGAAATGCGGATCCGGCCCCGGGAACCGACGAACTCACCCGACCAGGAGGGCAGGGTCTCGAAGCTGGTGACGAACTGGCCCATCACCCCTCCCTCGTAGAGGATCTGGGCGCCGAACGTCATGTCGGCCGCCTGGCCCGCTCTGCGGATGAACCCCTCCACCTCCAGGGGCCGTCTCTGCAGCACCGCCTGGAAGAGTGTCACCGGGTAGCAACCCAGGTCCCACAGCGACCCTCCACCCCTCGCGTCCAGCCGGATGTCGTCCGAATACAGCAAGGTGAAACCGAAGGTTCCCTGTGCCCAGCGGGGAACTCCGATCACTCCCTCCGCCACCAGCCGGCGCACCAGGGCCGTCTGGGGATGGAAGCGCATCATCGACGCCTCCCGGATGATCACGCCGTTCTCTTCGGCAGCGTTCTCCAGCAACCGCATCTCGCCGGGATTGATGACCAGGGGTTTCTCGATCAGAGCATGCTTGCCGGCTCGGGCCGCCTTCACCCCCCAGGGGACATGCAACCAGTTGGGAAGGGACACGTAGACGATGTCCACCTCCCCGGACTCGAGCATCCGGTCATAATCGCCGAACGAGTGGGGGATACCCGCAGACCGTGCATAGGCAGAGGCGCGCCCGGAGTCCCGGCTGGCCACGGCGGTGACCCGGGACCGCTCCGACATGGCCGCCGCCTCGATGATGCGATCGTTGATCCGGGCAGTACCGAGCAAGCCCCATCGCAGGGGCTTCTTACCGGTCGACATCGTCATTCAACCCCCGGGGCCATCAGCGGTTTTCAGAGCTCCCACCGAGACATTGCTCACCGGGTTCCACAGCATCCAGCCCAGTTGGAATCCCTCCGCGGCGTCGATGGAGGAGCGCACCTGGGAGTCCCGGTGACCGAAGTCCTGCAGCCATGGTCGGATCACCACCCCGGTGTGGACCCGGGCAAGGGCGTCCGCCAGAGCCTGGCTGACCACCTCGCCGGGATGGTCGTTGGGTTGATCGAAGCCGAACCATCCGCTGCTGTAGTGGCTGGGATACAACATGGGGGAAACGACGTCCAGGGTCTCTGTGATCTTCTCCCATTGCTGGCCGATGCCGCCGTCATCGGGCACAGTGGTCAAGAATCCGAAGATGTCGGCCGCCACCGCGCATCCCTTCGGCCACAACAGAGCGCGGGCCTCCTCCAGGAAGGATGTGATGGCAGCCACCCGGGAGTCCTGGTCTATCGGTCCGTCGAAGGTGGCGGACGGGCGGCGGGAGTCGGGGAATCGTATGTAGTCGAACTGGATCTCATCCACCCCCAGGTCGCATGCCTCCACCGCCAACTCCAGTGCGTAGGCGCGGGCGTTCTGGTCCGTCGGATCCAGGAAATACTGGTGTCCCTGCTGGTAAGGCCGGTCGGAATAGGCGTCCCACACGGCCATGGCGGGAAGCCTCACGCTGGCGGTGGGGTCCTGGAAGGCCACGATCCTGCCGATCAGATAGATGTCTCTCTTCTCCAGGAGGTCCGCCAACCCGGCCAGGTCGTACCGGGGATACACGGCGCCCACTTCCCTGGCCACCTCTACCTGGGAGTCGTAGAAGATAAAACCGGTCTCGTCCTTCAGGTCCAGCATCACCCCGTTGAGCTCGGTCTCATCCACAAGCCTCACCATGGCATCCCACTGCTGACGATCCCCGGCCGCCTCTCCCGAGACGTGCACAGCCTTCACCACCAGGGGCGTGATGACCACCTCTGCACTGCCCGGGCCTCCGTCCCACTGGTACTGGACGCCCACCCAGGCCGGTCGGGTGACCGACACATCGCCCTGTTCTATGCCCTCCAGCAGGAATCCCCCATCGGGGTCGGTGACCGTGCTCACCGACCCGGAACTCACCAGCGCTCCCTCAACGGGAACCTGGCCCAGGTCGGTCACCCTTCCCCGCAGGATTCTCGGCTTGAGGTGGACGTTCAACGAATCCTGGACCGGCCCGGCGACGGTGACCGTCTTCTGGAGGTGGCCGGGTGAGACCAACAGGTAACGGCGCCCATCCGGCACCCACTCCAGTTCGACCGATCCCTCCCGGTCGGTTGTCCCCACCACCTGCCCGTCGTGGAGGACCGTTACGTCTCCCATGGGTCGGCCGTCGCCGTCCAACGCGTAGAGCACGAAGGGCTGATCGTCGCGGACCAGCAACCAAGCCATCCAAATCACCCAGCTGAGGGTGATCAGGGTCAAAGCCCTCCGTGCCCAGAGTCTGCGCCACGACATTTCCGACAACCGAGAATAGGTATTTCCCTAAGGTATGTCTCCATGTTCGGTTTCCTGCTGTCGGTGGTGATCGCCGCCCTGGCGGGGGGTATCGGCGCCCGGCTGGCCGGCAGGCCTTCCACGGGCTGCTGGGCCTCCATCGCCCTGGGTTGGGTGGGCTCCCTGCTGGGCACCTGGTTGGCAGGTCTTCTGGGTTGGCCCACCTTATGGGAGATAGAGGGATTCCCGGTGGTGTGGGCAATCGTCGGCGCGGCCCTGTTCGTGGCCGTGCTCAACTGGCTCAGCGGAAGCCGCTCCCGCTGATCTCCCCGCCGCCGCTCCCCCTCCGCGGACCCGGACAGCGCCGGGTCGTCTCGGCCGCTGGCGCGCCCGGGTCGGCTCTCACCAAGCCTCGGACCGGCTCTCTACGCCCCCCGGTCCATCGGTCAAGGGAACCCCCCGCCAGGCGCCGTGAGGAGAACCGCCCTCCAATGAGTCCGGCCAGCCCAACCGGGCCGGATGCGACTAGCGAAGGCGGGGGACTACCTCCCTGCCGAGCAGGTCGATGCTCTCCATCCACCGGTCGAAGGACAGACGCAAATCGAACACCAGGTGATCGACGCCCACCGTGGAGAACTTGGCCGTGGCGGCCACCACCTCATCGGGATTGCCCGCGATGAGGGATCCCTCTATGTCCTCGGCCGTCTCGAAACGTCCGGAGGGGGGCTTCACCCACCACTTGCCCCGGGCGTTGGCCCAGGCCAGCAGACCCTCCAGGGATGTCCCCTCCATGGCCTCCTCGGTGGTCTCGGCGATGCTGGTGGGCGGGATGCAGGCCACGGTCGGCATGGGCCGTCCGTTCTCATCGGTCAGCCTGCGCATCTGGGCCACTCGCTTGGCGATGGTGGGGAGGGTTATCCGTCCCGGCATCCAGCCGCTGCAGTAGGTGGCGGCCCGCCGGGCCGAGGCGGGAGTGGCCCCCCCGTACCAGAACGGTATCGGCGCGGCCGGATGGGGACGGATGGTCACGCCCTCGAACCGGTAGTGCTCGTCCTCGTAGTCGACGTGGTCCTCTGACAGCACCCTGGCCAGGATCCGGGCATTGGACCGCACCAGTTCGGGACGGAACACGCCGGTGATTCCCACCGCCTCGAACTCGAAGTCGTATCCGCCGGCCCCCCAGGCGGTGATCAGCCGGCCGGACCCAACCAGGGAGTCCACCGAGGCGAGCGCCGCCGCCACCGTCAGCGGGTGGCGATAGGGAATCAGTGTCGCTGTTCCCAGCATGATCGAGCGTGTGACCGCCCCGACCGACGTCAGGACGGTGAGAGGCTCGAGGAACGCCCGGTTGGGCGCCTCGAACTCTCCATGGGGCTCGAACATGAGGTGATCCCTGACCCAGAGGGAGTCGAAGCCCAATTCCTCCGCTTTCCGCGCTCCTTCCCAGAGCATGTCCCGGTCGGTGTGACGACCGAAATGGGGCAGCAGCAGTCCGAATTCCATGAATCAATTCCTCCTCGTGACATCGGGGATGGCTTGCCGGCCGAAGCCGGGCTCTCCTGTAACTTCTCCGTTCGCATACACGTCGGCGCCCCGCACCATGGTCCGCTCCACGGCGCCGCGGATGGTCCGCCCGTGATATGGGGTCCAGTCGATCTTCGACAGGACCGACTCGTTGGTGATGGTCCATTCCCGATCGGGGTCCACCAGCACCAGGTCGGCGTCGTAACCCGGCGCGATACGGCCCTTGCGGGTGAGGCCGAACAGGCGTGCCGGCGCCGAGGCCGTCGTCTCCACCAGCCGTCCCAGCGATATACGACCCTGGTGGTGGGCGTCCATGAGGAGCGGCAACTGGTACTGGATGCCGGGCGTGCCGGTATGGGCGGCCCACATGTCCTTGTAACCGACGTCCTTTTCTTCCCTGGTGTGAGGCGCGTGGTCGGATGCGAAGATGTCGATCGAGCCGTCCTCGAGACCCTTCCACACTGCCTCCCGGTGGTGAGAGGGAACCCAATAGGAGAGGACGTAGGGGCCCAGTTCCTTCACCAGGTCCCAGGTGGCCAGAAACAGCGTCCAGTGATTGGCTTCGCAGGTCACCGCCACCCCCCGGGCCCGAGCGGCCCGGATCATCTCCACCTGGCGGCTGGTGGTGGTGTGCACGATGTGCAGGCGGCACCCGGTGGCCTCCGCCATGCGAAGCAACAGAGAGGTGGCCGTGTCCCACAGCAGGCCGTCTCCGGTCATCAGGGTCTTGGCGTAGGCCTCGGGGGAACGGTCCCCCTTCTCCCAGAAACCCCGTTCGACCACTTCCTCGATCCGCTGGTCGTGAGGATGGACCATGAGGGAGAGTCCGGTTCCGGCCACGGCCTGCATCGCCTCCAGAAGATGGCCGTGATCATGAACCCCGATGGCGGCCGGGTGCGGATAGGAGCGCCCGGTGTCGGCCACCATGTAAATCTTGTAGGCGGCGATCCCCATCTCGGCCATTCCCGCTATCTGATCCAATTGCTTCGCGGCGGGGTTGTGGTTGTAGTCGACCAGGCTCCTTCGGTCATAGATCGCCAGTGTGTCTCCCAGATCGCCGGTGGTCATGGTGGGCGGCTTGACGTTGGGCATTCCGAACACTGTCGTGTACCCGCCGGCGGCCGCTGCCCGGGTGGCGGTCTCAATGTCCTCCTTGTGGGTGTATCCGGGTTCCCTCAGATGGACGTGAACATCCACTCCGCCCGGCAGAGCCCACAGTCCGTCCGCCTCGATCACCTCGGCGGCGGACCGAGAGGGGATCGTGCCCGGCAGGGTCAGCCCGGCAATGCTCTCCCCCTCCACCAGGATGTCCACCTTGGTCAGGGATCCTCTGCTGACCACCGAGGCGCTTCTGATAATCCTGTCGAGACTCATTCGACTTCTTCCAAAACCATGTATTCCTCCTTGTTCGAGAGAGCCTCGACAGCCCGTATCCGGGTCATCCGAAGGCCTCGTTGGAGCCAGTCCACCATCTGGGGGATGATCGTGTCCCCGTATTGGCGGTAGGCGGCGTAGTGGGTGGTGTGACGTTGAACTATGAGCTTCTTGGGCGCACCGGCTCGCTCATACAGCGCCTCGGCGTGATCGGTCGGGGTGACCGGATCATCCTCGACGGCCACGATCAGCAGCGGCCGGGGAGCGATGCGACTCACCAGGTCGGCGGGCCGGTATCGCATGATCCCCTCCGCGGCGGCCAGGGGGATGCGGCTCGGTATGCGGGAGTCGACGTCCTTTTTGACGTTGGTGGCGCGCCGCTCGGGGGTGGGGATCATGATCTCCCGGGGACTGACCAACGCTCCCTGCCCGGTGGTCACCCGCTCGGCCCGGTCCGCCTCCAGGCGATCCAGGAACTCGTACCACTCATAAGCCCGCCGCATTCTTCGCAGCCAATCCCGACCGTCCGCCACCGGCACCTGGGACACCGCGCACTTGACGCGTGGGTCGACCGCCGCCAGGCAGACCGCGTTGCCTCCCCCTGTCCCTCCCGAGCCGAACACCCCGATCCGGTCGGCGTCCACCTCGGGACGGGTGGTGAGGTAGGTCACCGCATTGACGAGGTCGGCAAGCTGGCGTTCCGGGGCGAAAGCCAGCGGATCTCCTCCCGAGTCCCCGAATCCCCGGTAGTCGAATATCAACACAGCCATGCCCGCCGCCACAAAGGCCCGGTGATAGGGCAGGTAGAGCCGCGCAGATCGAAGCCCCATCCAGCCGGGCCCCTGCACGATGGCCGGACCTGGGCGGCCCTCTATGGAGTCGGGCAGATAGAGCGTCCCCACCACCCGCTCTCCCTCGCTGAAGAAGCCAACCTGCTCTTGCCTCATCCTTCCTCCCGCCCTCTTGCGCCGTTCCGTCCATTGGTGGCGCTGATCTCCTCCTCCATGGACTCCAGCACTTCCAAGAGGTGGTCCTCGAGGGACCTGGCAGCCTCTTCGGCATCGCCCCTGGTCAGAATGTCCAGCAATTCGCGGTGCCATCCCGGACAGAACCTCTTCCTCAACAGGTAACGGCTGACCTCGGCGCGAAGCGACATGATGGTGTCCACCACCCTGACGCCGTTGCCGATGCTGTAGAGCCGCCTGTAGAAGGCGCACCTCTGCAGAATCCAGTCATCCCCCTCCTCGGCGTTCTCGCAACTCTCCGCCAGTTCCCTCAACTCCACCAGGTCGGCGGGGGAGGCTGTCCTGACCGATCGCCGCAGGGCAAAACATTCCACGACCACCCGCAGTTCGTACAACTCCCGCAATTCGACCGGCGTCAACTCTCGAACCTTGGCGCCCCGGTGGGGAATGTTGACCACCAGACCCTCCGAGTCGAGTTGGCGCAGGGCGGCTCTGATGGGCATGCGACTCACCATCAACAACTCGGCCAGCTGGTCCTGGGGAAGTCGCTCCCCGGGACTGAATGCGCCTGTTACGATCGCCTCCCGCAGAACGCCGGTGACCATGTCCTCGGCGGTCCGGTAGCGTTGCCGCGCTTCGGCAACCCACGGTTCCAGCCTGCTCACATCCATCAGCTCTGATCTCCTCTGATCAATCTCCACACTCGTTCCGGGGTCAGCGGCAGCCGGTCCGGCCATCGGCCCACCGCCCGGCCGACCGCGGCCGCAACGGCCGCCCCCATGGGGTTGAGGGTTCCCTCACCCCCTCCTTTGGCCCCGTACGGACCCACACCATCTCCTCGCTCGGCGACTATGGTCACAATCTCGGCAGGCATGTCCCCCGCCCGGGGAACCCGGTATTCCACCAGGTTCGGGTTGACCAACTGCGGCCCGTCATACACCAACTCCTCGAACAGGGCGGCGCCCAGTCCCTGGGTGGCGGCGCCGACATCCTGGCCCTTGAGCATCTCGGGATGGATGGCGTGACCCACGTCGGCCACCGTCACCAGCCTCAGCAAACGGATTTGGCCGGTGTCGGGATCCACCCGAACCTTGACGCCCGAAGCGCCGATCTCCCAGAAGGGCGGAAGCTCCTGCAACTCTCCCGCCCGGCGCACCACCCCGGTGGCGGACAACTCCCCCAACCGCCCCCCGAACCATCCCTGGACCACCTCTCCGAATGTGACGTCCCCCCAGGGACCGACCACCATGCCCTCGGCCGCCTTGATCTCTTTGAGTTCGCCACCCTTCAACTCTGCGGCGGTCTCCTCCAGGCGGGACAACAGCTGGGAGCAGGCCCTCTGGATCGCCAGCCCGGTGAGGGTGGTGGTCCGGCTCGCCCCGGAGGTCCGTTCATAGGGGGTGGCATGGGTGTCGGACTGGGCGATGGCCACCCGCTCGAGAGGAACGCCCAACTCCCGGGCGGCGATCAGCGCCAGGGCCGTCCGGCTTCCCTGTCCCATCTCCGAAGAGCCGGTTGACACCAGCACCGACCCGTCAGGCAGGATCTTGACCGCGGCGGTGGACACCGGGTAAGCGCCCGCGTCGGATGCGGTCACCCCGAACCCGATCCCCTCGAGCTCTCGCCGCGTCTCCTCCCATCCCAGCCCGTCGAGCAGCAGGTCCAGGTCGGCGACCAGGTCGGCGTCCATGGGGCGTTTGCCCGGGTAGTGTCGTTCGCCGGGAGAGATGAGATTCCGGCGCCGCAACTCCCCGGGATCCATGTCGAGTTCCCGCGCCGCATGGTCCATGTTGAGTTCCGAGGCCAGGCTGACCTGCGGCGCGCCGAATCCCCGGTAGGAAGAGGAGGGAACGGTGTTGGTGTAGACGGCCACCCCGGTGACCCGGACGTTCCGGTTCCGATATGGACCGAAGCTCCGGTTGCAGGCCTTGGCCAGGACCAGTGGCCCGTTGTCGGCGTAGGCGCCGGTGTCGAGCGTCACCCGGACGTCGCGGGCCAGCAGTCGACCCTCCGGATCGAACCCCGAACGGATGCTGACCAGGGCCGAGTCGGCCCGGGTGGTGAGCATCGCACCGGTGGCGTCGAACTCGACCTTCACCGGTCTGCCCGCATACCATGCGCCAGCCGCCGCCAGGGGCTCCACCTTGGTGTAGGACTTGGTCCCATAACCTCCTCCCAGGTAGGGGGAGGTCACCCTCACGTGGCTGAGGGGCAGGGAGAACACCCGCGCCAGGTCGTCGCGGACCATGAAGGGATGCTGTGCGGTGGTGACCACCTTCAGGTAGCCGTCCTCGAAACGGGCGAGGGCGTTGTAGGGCTCCATCGCATAGCCGTAGAGCATGGGATAGGCGGTGGAGGTCTCCACCACCCGCGCCGCCCGGGACATGGCCTGATCCACATCTCCCCAGGAGAAGTCCACGCGGTGGCAGACATTGTCGAAGCGAGGCTCCGAGTGCGCCTCCTCGAAGGAGTGGTCGCCCACTCCGTAGTCCTGGTCGTGGAGCAGCGGCGCACCCTCGGCGAGCGCCTGTGCGGGGTCCATCACTGCGGGGAGATCGTCGTAGGAGACCTCCACCAACTCGGCGCCGTCGTGGGCGGCGTACCGGTCCTCGGCCAGGACCAGCGCCACCGGTTCGCCCAGGAACCGGACCTTTTCCAAGGCGAGGATGGGGTGGTCGGCGATGATGTGGCCGTACCGGGGAAACAGCGGAGCCAGGTCATCGCCGGTGACCACGGCCACCACCCCCGCGACCTGCAGGGCGGCCGACGAGTCGATCCCGTCCAGCAGGGCGTGGGCGCGCTCGGATCGGACCACGGCCGAGTACAACATTCCATCTGCCCGGACGTCCACCGCGTAGCGAGCCCTGCCCGTCACCTTGGGCGCCGCGTCCATCCGGGGGGGAGAGATCATGAGAGGTCGGCTCGCAGCCGTCGGGCGGCGTCCAGGACCGCCTCGATGATGGGTGCATAGCCGGTGCACCGGCAGAGGTTCCCGTCGAAGCAGTCCACGATCTCGTCCCGTTCAGGATCGGGAGACCCGGCCAGGAGATACTTGGTCATCATGATGAAACCGGGGGTGCAGAAGCCGCACTGAAGGGCGAAGTGATCCACGAAGGCCTGTTGGATGGGGTGGAGTCGCTCGCCCTCGGCCAGGCCTTCGATGGTCTCCACCCGTCTGCGGTCCGCATCTGCGGCCAGGAAGGTGCACGAGGAGACCGGTAGGTCGTCGACCAACACCGTGCACACTCCACAGACCTGCATCTCGCAACTCAACTTCACGCCGAACAAATCGAGACGGTCGCGAAGCAGTTCGGCAAGAGTCATCCTCACCGGAACCGCCAGCGCCACTTCCCGTCCGTTGATGCTCGGGGCGATCTCCACCGTTTCCATCCCGGTCAAGACTCACGCCCCATCTCGGTGAGCGCCCGGCGCAGGTAGACCTCCACCAGGTGTCGCTTGTACTCCTCCGACCCGGTCATGTCCGGAATCACCTCCACCCGGCCGGCGATCTCATGGGCGTCGATCTCGCAAAGCGAGTCCGAACAGAAGACCTGGGGAGTCAAACCCACTGCTCCCACCACCAGTGAGACATGTGAATCGACGGCCAGGGCCACCCCCAGTGCGGGACGCTCCGCGGTCTGATGTTTGAGATAGACGAACCGAAGATCGGGACGGACCGGCACGATGATCCGGGTCAGCAACTGCCCGGGCTGGAGGGCGGTCGTGTACGGACCCAGGATCAAGTCGCCCACCGCCATTCTCCGGTGGCCGTCCCGGCTGGATATCTCCACCTCGGCGCCCATTGCAATCAACGCCGGGGCCACATCCGAGCGAGGCTCGGCGAAGCACAGGTTCCCGGCCAGGGTTCCCGTGGCTCTCACCCGCGGGTTGCCCACTCTTGTGAGCACCTCGGCCAAACCGGGCAACCGGCTCTGCAGGACAGGATCATCCGCGGCCCTGGTGTGGGTGACCAGGGCCCCGATGGACACCTCGCCTCCGGACTCCACCACCCGGTCGAGTCCCGGGATTCCCTTCAGATCCACCAGGTGGGTGGGGCGCAGCAGACCTTCCTTCATGGCCAGCAGCAACTCGGTGCCGCCCGCATAGGCCATGCGGTCGTAGTCCACCAATCCCAACGCCTCCGAGACCGACCGGGGCCGCAGCAGACGGAACGGGGGGAGAACACTCACGCTATGCCACCCCGGCCGCCCGGGCGCAGAACTCATCGAGAATGGTGTCGGCCTTGTGCCTGATCAGCGAGGCGCCCAGGGTGGCCACCCGTCCCGTGACCTCGTAGCGACCTTCGATCCGCACAGAAGTGGCGCCGTCCTCTCGGTCTAACAGCCGAAGGGTCAGGTCCACCCTGATGCGGGACCGGACCTGCCGGTCCTCTCCTTCCGCCTCCAGCGCCACCTGCGACTCTTCCTCCACTCCCTTGATCCTGATGTCCAGGTCGGCCCGGAGCCGGAACGGGCCCACCCTGTCCGAGAGCACCGCCTGGTAACGCGAGAGGGGGGCGACCTCCTTCACCTCCCCCACCAATCCGACCCAACCGGCCACAACCTCCACATCCAGCAGGGTCGCCCACGCCTGCGGACGGCTCAGATTGATCACCACCTCGCGGTGAAACTCCTGGGTGGGCATTAGAACAGGGGCTCTAGCAGGAGTCCCCAATGGATGGGAGAACTGAGAACGTAATTGATCAGGAACCAGATGGCGGCCGTGGTGACGAGGGCGGTGGTGACCGACTTGCCCCACGACTCCCTGCCGAACCATCTCATCAGCGCCATGACGTAGAGAGGCACCGCCACCAAATTGAGCCCGGCCAACCAGGCCACCAGCAGGAACCCGAACAGTGAACCCAGCAGAGCCCGTTCCCTGCCTGCCTGGTCCTCCTCCGGCTCGATCTCGGCGGGAACGTCCTGTTCCGATTCCTCTGTCCCGCCGGACTCGAAGTGAATCAATTCCTCGCTGATGAAATAGCCCCACCGGGACCGAAGCGCCGGTGTGCCCGCCACCACCAGGAAGAGCAGCACCAGCGCCACCGTACCCCAGCCGACCGCCTGGGGGAACAGGCGACCGTCATTGGCCGGGAAGGTGTAGGAGTAGAGGGTGGCCAGCAGCATCACCGCTCCGATGAAGGCCACCAGCCCGGCCTCGGCGGGCGCGATCACCACCTCGGCGTCGGCGCCGAGTTTCCTTCGCCTCCGCGCCACCGACCAGATCGATCCGATCAGGAGCGCGGCGGTGATGCCCAGCAGCACCAGGGAGATGGGCCTGGTCACGAACACCAGCAGGCCCTTGTCGAAGAGATTGATCGAGAGGTGGAAGGATCGTTCCGCCTCCGCTCCCAACAGGAGACCCAGGATCAGGGGGACCACCGGCATCCGGTGGACCTTCATGTAATAGCCCAGGATGCCGAATCCCACGGTGAACATCACGTCCACGAATTGTCGTTCCAATCCGAACGAGCCCACCAGGGCCAGGACCGCCACGATGGGCGCCACCAGGGAAGGACGCACCTTGGTGATCGGCACCAGCCAGCGGGAAGTGGCTATCCCGATGGCCGACGTCACCCAGGAGGCGGCGAGGATGACGATGATGGCGATCCAGACGATGTCGGGTCTCTCCCGCAGGAGATTCGGGCCGGGCACCACCCCGTACAGGACCATGGCGCCCAGAATGATCGCCCAGTCCGAGCTTCCCGGCAGGCCGAATGCCAGGGTGGGCAGTGCCGCTCCGGCGTCCTTTCCGTCGTTGGCCGCCTCGGGCGCCAGGACCCCCCGGGGATCACCCCGACCGAACTTGCCGTCCTTGGTGGTGTGCATGGCCTGGTAGTAGGCCATGAAAGACGCCACCGTGCCCCCCACCGCCGGGACGATTCCGAGCCCGGTGCCGACCAGGGCGCTGCGGATCAGCAGGAACGGCTTCTTGATTACGAACCAGATTCCCTGCCAGACCTGCGAGCGGTCGAGCGGCATCTCCCCCACCTGGGAGATGGGCCGGTTCAGCTTCAGCAGCCTGACCACCTCGGAGATGGCGAAGAGTCCTATCAGGACGGCGATCACGTCCACCCCGTCTATGAGGCTGAGGCTGTTGAACACATAGCGCTGTCCCCAGGAACCCAACCCCACAAAGGAGAGCATCACTCCCACCCCTCCGGCGATGAGCCCCTTGATCAGGGAACCCCGGGAAGCGGCCGCGATGGCCGCCAGGCCCATCATGGCAAGGAGCATGAACTCGGGATAGGAGAAGGAAAGGATGAAGACTCTCACGGCAGGAAGCAGCACCACCAGGACCACCACACCCACCAGCGAGCCGAGCGAGGACGCCATCGCGGAAATCCCCAACGCATACCCGGCCTTGCCCTGCCGGGATAACTGGTAGCCGTCGAAGGTGGTGGCGGCATTGGGGGCGGTCCCCGGGGTGTTCAACAGGATGGCGGTTATGGAACCGGCGAAAGTCTGTCCCGACAGGGCGGCGGTGAACAGCACGATCGCCTCGGAAATGTCTATCCCGAAGGTGAGCGGAATCATCAGAGCGATTCCCACCGACCCGCTCAAGCCGGGGAGAATGCCGAAAATCAGACCGTTGAGGGTCCCCAACAGGAAAAAGAGCAGCAGCGGCCAACTCAACAATTGGTCGCCGGCGGCGGTCAGTCCCTCAAGAAGTGTCATAGTTACATGTTTTAGCAGTCAGTGGGGGGTCGGAGACGGCCGGACGCGCAAATCCGGCCGTCTCCACACCCGTCTCTTCGTTTACTCAGAGCGCAGTTGCGCCACCAGGTCGGGATCAAGGGCCTTCATCGTGTCGACTTGAGCAGCCATCACGTTCTTGGCGGACTCGGCGCCGCGGGGGATGATGGGACGCCCGGCCTCTTCGGACCATGCGGCGAAGTCATCCGACATCATGGCGGTGATCAAAGTCCGCTTCCAGTATTCGGCTACTTCGTCGTCCAAGCCGGGCGGCATCACCACCGCACGCAACTCGGTCACGGAACCGGCAGCCTCCGGGAAACCGACATCGGCGATGCTCGGAACATCAGCCAACCAGGTCAACGCCTCAGGACGCTGATCCTCGGTACCCAGGAACAACAACGCCCGCAAATCACCGGAATCCATGAAACCAACCAAATCGGTCGTCCCATAAACGATGTAATCAACATCACCCCGGATCAAAGCAGTCGCAGCCTCCTCAGAACCCTCAGCACCGAAGTTGATCTGAGCATCCAAACCCAAAGCACCACTGGCAACCACATTGGCGATCGAAGACGACGAGCCACGCTCCACCGTCAACGACTGCAACCCCGAAGCACCCATCAAATCATCAACCGACTGATAAGGACCATCAGCAGCCACATACAACACATAGGCATTCTCTTCAATGGAACCCAACACCGTGAACTCACCGGTCGACCACGGAGAAATCTCCGGATTGATCAACTCCTGAGCAATCGCAGCCGGCATCGGCAAGATACCCATCGTGTGACCATCAGCGTCACCGGTGAACATCGCAGCCACACCCTGCTGGATCGGGGTGATGTTCTCCACCACCACCGTCACACCATCAGGCAGGAAACCACCCTCGGACAACACCTGCGCCAAACCACGACTGTAGGTATCAAAACCACCACCAGGGTTATAAGGCACAATCCACGTCACATCACCACTCGGCTCCCAACTCGGAGCGGCGGCGGCGCCCTCGGAGCGCAGTTGCGCCACCAGGTCGGGATCGAGAGCGCGCATGGTGTCGACCTGGGCAGCCATCACGCCGCGGGCCGATTCGGCATCGCGGGGGATGATGGGACGCCCGGCCTCTTCGGACCATGCCGCGAAGTCATCGGAAGTCATCGCCTCCAAGAGGGTGTTCCGCCAGTATTCGGCTACTTCGTCGTCCAAGCCGGGCGGCATCACCACCGCACGCAACTCGGTCACGGAACCGGCAGCCTCCGGGAAACCGACATCGGCGATGCTCGGAACATCAGCCAACCAGGTCAACGCCTCAGGACGCTGATCCTCGGTACCCAAGAACAACAACGCCCGCAAATCACCGGAATCCATGAAACCAACCAAATCGGTCGTCCCATAAACGATGTAATCAACATCACCCCGGATCAAAGCAGTCGCAGCCTCCTCAGAACCCTCAGCACCGAAGTTGATCTGAGCATCCAAACCCAAAGCACCACTGGCAACCACATTGGCGATCGAAGACGACGAGCCACGCTCCACCGTCAACGACTGCAACCCCGAAGCACCCATCAAATCATCAACCGACTGATAAGGACCATCAGCAGCCACATACAACACATAGGCATTCTCTTCAATGGAACCCAACACCGTGAACTCACCGGTCGACCACGGAGAAATCTCCGGATTGATCAACTCCTGAGCAATCGCAGCCGGCATCGGCAAGATACCCATCGTGTGACCATCAGCGTCACCGGTGAACATCGCAGCCACACCCTGCTGGATCGGGGTGATGTTCTCCACCACCACCGTCACACCATCAGGCAGGAAACCACCCTCGGACAACACCTGCGCCAAACCACGACTGTAGGTATCAAAACCACCACCCGGGTTATAAGGCACAATCCACGTCACATCACCACTCGGCTCCCACCCCATCTCCTCTGCCGGTTCGGGCTCATCGGCGGGTGCGGGCTCATCGGCCGGTTCGTCGGCAGGAGTCTCCGCCGGCGCCGCGGTGGTGGCCGGGGCCTGAGTCGTTTCGGCGGGTTGGTCGTCATCGCCGCAGGCGCCTGCAACCAGCGCCAGGGCCATGAGCATCACCAACGCCGAAAGCCAAGATCTCTTTCTCACTTGATTCTCCTTCGTTCGGTTTACTTGTCTCTCTTTTGGTCCTACGCTCAAGGTCCGGACCGGCCCTGAGCGATCAAATTGGCTATTGTATCCCATTTCCCCTCTTCACAGCAATCTAGGGCGCCTCTCGCCCTGAGATCCGGGAGTCGTAGGCCCGGAGAGGACCTGCCGCCGGCGCCGACAGCACCAGGATGCCCGCCACCATCGCGAATCCCGCCGACAGGGGCGCCACCAGCACCAGCATGCCCAGCAGGACGGGAGCCAGGAGCTTTCCCACGTTCTTGATGGCGCCGTTGGCGGCCACCAGGCTGGCCCGGTGCTCGGGATCGGTGGCCGCCGCCAGGTAGGAGTTGAGCAGGGTTCCCATCACGCCGTCGCCCAGTCCGTACACGACCGCGACCGGCATCAGGATCCAGACGTCACCCACAAAAGCCATGACCACCAGTCCCAAACCCTGAACGACCATTCCCAGCCCAACCCACCGGGAGGCAGGCCCCACCCGCGCCAGGGCTCCACTCATTGCCGCACCGAAAGTTCCGCACAGCGCTGCGGTCCCCAGTATCAAGCCGGCCTGGGCAGCGCTCATCCCCCGGGACGCGACCAGCAGGAGCGGAAGGTAGGAGAGCAGCGCGAACTTCACGAAGAACCGGAGAAAGGCGACGTAGTGGAGAGACAGCGTCCCCTTCAAACGGGTCGAGCGCCAAAGCCACACCAGGCCACCCATGACGCTGTGGCGGCGGAGAGGCACCCAGTCCTTGAAGGTGGTGAGGACCACCAGCCCGATGGGGAGAGCCACAACCTGCAGATACCAGGGCGCCATCCAGGAGAGACCCACCATCATCCCTCCCAGGATGGGATATCCGCCGTCGGCCACCGACATCAACACCGACCGTCGCCCCTGGGCGCTCACCAGTTGCGGCCCCTTGTAGAGATCACCCAGGATGGTGATGGTGAGCGGAAAGGCGGGAGCGAATCCCAGGCCCTGGAAGAACCGGATCACCAGCAGGGCGCCGAAAGACCCCTGCGCGACAAAGGGGAGCGCCAGTCCCGCCAACCCGAACAGTGTCAGCCCTCCTCCGAACACCCACCGGCGCCCGAAACGGTCGGCCAGGAGACCCGCCGGCACGGAAGCCAGGGCGGCGGGGACCAGATAGAGGCTGATCACCAGGGAGACCTCCGATTCGGAGAGGGAGAACCTCTCCGCCAGGGCGGGCAGCGCCGGGGAGATGAGTTGAACGCCGGTGATGACCGCCATACCCCCCAGGTGAGCCATCCACTCATATCGACGAGGGGATCTGACCATGCCGGATGGGGTCACGGCCGAGGCGTTATCCCCGCGCAGATGGAGAGAGCGGTCAACGCATAGATCTTGGACCCCTCCAGCATGTTGTCCAGGTGCATGTACCCGGTCCCCTGCACCGCCGCCTTCCCCCGGCTGGGCCCGAAGGTGAGAGCGGGAATGCCCACCCGGTTGTACACGTTGGTGTCCCGCCACATCGAGACCACCGCCGATTCGGCTCGTTCAGGCATCTCCACTCCCCGCACATGCCGATGGGAATCGGCGATGGCGCCGATCAGAGGCTCTATTCCGGAGTCGGTGGCCGCGTAGCCGGGCTTGAACATTATCAGCCGCAGGTCCGCCTCCAACCCGGTGTCGGAGATGGCCCTCTGCAGGGAAGCAGTTATCTCCTTGATGTCGTCCCCCGGTCGGGTCCGGACATCCAGGTACAGAGCGGCGTAGGTCGAGGACCGGTTGGGCCGCCAGGGGATCCCTCCCCTGATCGCCCCTATCTGCGACTTGGGACGCATGGTCCCGCAGGGTGTCTCCACCGTCCGGGATCGCTCGTACCCGATGGCCCACTCCTCCAGGGCCGCGATCAGCGCTCCCGCCCGCACTATCGCATTGGGATGGTCGGCCAGTTCGGCCGGTCGCTCCAGGCGAGGGGTGTACATGTTCCGTCCGCGGAGGGTGACCTTGAAGTAGGCGGCCCCGCACTGGACCCACGAGGCGGAGAAGTCGGTCGTCTCGGCGATGACTGCGTAGTCGGCCGTGTAGCCGTGCTTCAGCAGCCAGTTGGTGCCGAAACCCTTGGACTCGTACCGAAGACCCTGGTACTCATCCACCGGCGCCGAACCGGTCTCACCGGCCGCCGATTTTAACAGGAGGTCCCCTCGAAGGGGCGCTCCGGCATCACGCAGCGCCCTCCCGGCAACCATCTGCACGGCCATGCATCCCCGGTCGTTTTGCACCGTGTGCCCAAATATCCGGTCCCCCTCCCGCCGGGCGCCCACCCGGTTCGGATCGGGCGCCTCCATCAGGCGGTCGTAGTCGGGCCCGGAGGCCTCGGTATCGAGATGGGCGTTGAAGATGAGCGACTTTCCGCCGCCAGACCCCCGAATGCGTCCCACGGTTCCCGCCCGACCCTCGATCATCGGCACCAGGTGGCTCTCCATCCCGTTCTCGCGGTACCACTCATGCACCGCCACGGCGGTCGGCTCCTCGTTACCCAGCGGACCGTAGGTGTTGCCCAGCCGCAGGGCGAGTTCCGCCAGGTCCTCTCGAGCCTGGTCGATTCGCTCCAGGACTTCGGCAATCAGCGCTTCCATCATGTCCTCAACCCGGACGCCGAACGGGTCGCCGCCAGGCTGAGATGGTCGACGGTCAGGGTTGGATCACCGGACTCCGCCACCACCAGCACGGCCTCGAACACCAGCTTGCGTAGTCGACGGCCCGAAAGACCGGCGAGTTCACCGGCCAGGTCGGAGAGCGCCTCATCGTCGATGTCCACCCCGGCCGACCCGGAGTTGAGCACCGCACCGAGTTCGGTGAGCGTGTCGGCCAGGATCCGCGCCCGAGCCGTCCGATCGGGAAGCGGC
Source organism: Acidimicrobiia bacterium (assembly GCA_965204615.1). Classification (GTDB taxonomy): domain Bacteria; phylum Actinomycetota; class Acidimicrobiia; order Spongiisociales; family ZC4RG35; genus Bin76. The sequence continues at coordinate 1,844,715 of OZ242000.1, forward strand.
ACCTCGATCACCAGGTCGGTCCTGCTCATCACCGCCTCGTCGATGGCCCCCTCCAGATTGGAGGTCGCCACCAGGAGAACGTTGGGATGATCGGCGGCCAGGCGGTCCAGCCCGTGGAGGGCCGCGTCGGTGGCGCGGATCACATCCACCGGATCCGTTCCCCCCATCGCCATCTGCCGGTTGACCGCCACCGACGTCACCTCGTCGACCAGCACCACCACCGGCAGTCCCTTGGCGGCCAGTTCAGGGATGGACTTCTCCAGCAGATTGGCCACGTTCCGTTGGCTCTCGCCCAGCATCTGGGATGGCATGGCGTGTGCGTCGACCTCCGCGAATATGATCTCCCCTGCGTGCTGACCCAACCGGTTGGCCAAGCCCCTGGCCAGTGACGTCTTGCCCGTCCCGGGGGGCCCGTAGAGGAGGATCAAACCATGGAGGGGCATCCCCACCTGGGTGAACCTGGCTCTGAGCCGGATCGCCTGCCGGCTGTAGTCGTCGAGTCGCTGCTTGATGCCGTCGGCGACCACGATGCGGTCCCACCACTCCTCCCAGCCCGGCTGGGGAAGGACCTGCCACCTGAGGAACCCGTATCGGTCCTGGCGGAGGTGGTGGGTGGCGTTGTCGGCGCCGGCGGTCACTCGGGTCTACCGGCGTCGGGAGGGGGCCACTCCATCTCCTTCAGGTTCGGAGCATCCAGTTTCGGAGGTTCCTCGAAGAGGGGCATCGGGTCCAACAGCGCCCGCATCCCCATGTAGAGGCTGTCGAAGTTGTGGACCCGGATGATGGCCGCGATCTCGGTGTCGGAGGCGTTGAAGTGCTGGTGCCAGGCCCAGTGATCCACCACCGCCATGTCGCCCGGTCCCCAGTCGTAGCGTTCGCCATCGATGACGCTGTACCCGTTGCCGGTCGTGCAGTACAGCCAGGCCTCTCCCCCATGACGATGCCGGGACTGGTACAGGCCCGGCGCCAGCTGGTGTATGACCGCGGTCAGACCGCCGGTGCTGTAGCCGAGGGTCCGATCGACCAGAAAGCCGCTCCGGGCCCCGCGGGGGGTCACCCGGAAGTTGACGTCATCGTAGGCGGTCATGATGCGGGTCTCCGCGAAAGACTGTTGACGGCGGGCAAGGCGCTCGATTCGCCGCGTGTAGGGGTCCGAGCCCATCCCCGGGGTTGCGAACCCGATAGAGGGAGGCAACTCGCTGAAGGACGCGTCCCCGCCCTCCTCTACGATCGCCATCCCCACCAACTCCGCCAGGGGCTCGGAGCCGAAGGTGACGTAGGAAGCGGTGGCGTCTCCATCGTTGCCGTGGCGATGCCAGGCCCAGGCCGGAAGATAGAGGGTGTCCCATGCTCGCCAGTCGTACCTCCGCCCGTTGACCTCCGTCCAGCCTCGCCCGCCGGTTACGAACATGATGGCGTCCCAGGAGTGACGATGGACGGTGGAGACCGCCCCGGGGGCGATCTCATGGCGGAGGGCGTCCAGCACCAGGCTGGGTCGGTCCCCGTCCATGCCCACCAGCACCCCGCGGTCGATGCCCCTCGGAGTCGGCTGCATGACCACCTCCGAACCCCTGACGAGATGCAGGCGATGATCCCTCCAGTACTCCAGTTCGTCGGACCGGCGCTTCTTCTGAACCTCGTAGTGACTGGTGGCGGTCCGCGTGCGAGTTGTCATCTTGGAGGTGCCCCTTCCGTTTAGCCTGGCAGATTGGATCCAATCCTAACAGATGGGGAAGAAACGAAAACATCGCCTGTTAGATTCCAGCCAACGCTGCCATGGTGTCAAGAAGCAATCCCCCCGGACTATCCGGCCCCACGGGTCCCTACTCGCTGGCGGCCGTGGCGCCCGCCGGCGTCTCACTGGCCTGGCTGGCGGGACAGACCGGTCGCAGACAGGATGGGACGATGCCCGAGGACGCCGCCTCCCAGACCAGGGAGGCCTTTGCCAATCTCGGCGCCCTGATGGCCTCCCTGGACGCCTCGCCATCCGACATCGCCTGCCTTCGAACCTATTTGACGCCCGGGGCCCGGGAGGACTTCTACCGGGCTCGCCGGCAGGTGTTCCGGGATTGGTATCCGGCAGGGGACTTCCCCGTGAACACCCTGGTTGTGATCAACGGGTTGGCCGACCCCCGAGCCGTGGTGGAAATCGAGGCGGTGCTGGCCCTGGAGTGAACCCGGACCGGGCCGAGCTCAGCCGATCGCGCCTGCCTCGGCCATGTTCAACTCGATGAGCCGATTCATCTCCACCGCATACTCCATCGGCAGTTCCTTCACGATCGGCTCGATGAACCCGGCCACCACCATGGATGTTGCCTGATCCTCGGAGAGGCCCCGGCTCATCAGGTAGAACAACTGCTCCTCTCCCACCTTGGAAACGGTGGCCTCATGGCCGATCTCGGCGTCGTTCTCCTCGATCTCCATGTAGGGGTAGGTGTCGGACCGGGAATCCTCATCGAGAATCAGGGCGTCGCAGCGGACGAAGCTCTTGGACCGCTCCGCGCCCGGTTCGACTCTCACCAAGCCCCGGTATCCGGCTCGCCCGCCCGCCCGGGAAATGGACTTCGAGACGATGGTGGAAGTGGTGTCGGGCGCCACGTGCACCATCTTCGCTCCGGCGTCCTGGTGCTGCCCGGTGTTGGCGAAGGCGATCGACAACACCTCGCCGTGAGCTCCCGGCTCCATCAGCCACACCGACGGATACTTCATGGTCAGCTTGGAGCCGATGTTGCCGTCCACCCACTCCATGGTGGCGTCGCCATAGGCGGCCGCCCGCTTGGTCACCAGGTTGTAGACATTGTTCGACCAGTTCTGGATGGTCGTGTAGCGACAGCGTCCGCCCCGTTGAACGACGATCTCCACCACCGCCGAATGGAGGGAGTCGGTGGTGTAGACGGGCGCCGAGCATCCTTCCACGTAGTGGCAGTAAGCGCCCTCGTCAACGATGATCAGGGTGCGTTCGAACTGGCCCATGTTCTCGGAGTTGATCCGGAAATAGGCCTGCAGGGGCTGTTCAACGTGCACGCCGGGGGGTACATAGATGAACGAGCCGCCCGACCACACCGCCGAGTTGAGGGCGGCGAACTTGTTGTCGTTGGGGGGGATCACCGTACCGAAATACTTCTTCACCAGGTCGGGGTACTCCCGCACCGCGGTGTCCATGTCGCAGAACAGAACACCCATCTCCTCGAGGTCCTCCCGGTTGCGGTGATACACCACCTCCGACTCGTACTGGGCGGTCACTCCCGCCAGGAATTTGCGTTCCGCCTCGGGGATGCCCAGCTTCTCATAGGTCTCCTTGATCTCCTCGGGGACCATGTCCCAGGTGTGAGCCTGTTCCTCGGTGGGCTTTACGTAGTAATAGATGTCGTCGAAGTCGATTTCATCGAGCAACCCTCCCCCTCCCCAGGTGGGGATGGGCCTGGCCAGGAACCGCTTGTAGGCGCGGATCCGGAACGACAGCATCCACTCCGGCTCCTCCTTCATGGCCGACATTTGCCGGATTATCTCTTCTGACAGGCCTTTCTGTGGTTTGAAGACGTAGTCATCCTCAGAATCGTGCCAACCCAGTTTGTAGGCACCAAGATCGATATCAACGGTTGCCACCACTCACCTCTTCATTGCGCTAGACCGTTGCCTCCAATGGTAACACCCATCCGGGATAGGCACCCCCGGGTTGGCTTTATTTACGGGACGGCCGAAGTCGCCAGGGACAGGATGGGCGCCAGCGGAACGCGACGGGCCGCCTCCAGCACCCAGAACCGGGACGCCTCCCCGGACCAGGCGCGCAGAATCCTCTCCGCCAAGGGGCTCCGGGTGTGCTTGAAATGCAGGCTCACCAGGCGACGGATGTCCTCCGCGTCCTGGTCGGTGGGCCGCCGCACCGCCGGCGACGTGTCGGCCAGGTACCCGTGCAGGCGGAACTCCGGATCCCACACATAGCTCACGCCGCCGGTCATCCCCGCTGCGAAGTTGCTTCCCACCGGACCCAGAATCAGGGCTCTGCCTCCCGTCATGTATTCACATCCATGGTCCGAGCATCCCTCCACCACCGCGGTCCCTCCCGAGTTGCGCACCGCAAACCGCTGTCCGACCGCCCCCGACATGAGCAGGAGACCCCCGGTGGCGCCGTAGAGGACGGCATTGCCGCCGGCCTGGGGAGAGGCCGCCGGGTCGTCGGCCCCCCGGCGCGGGACCACCACTATCCGCCCGCCCCCCATGCCCTTTCCCACGTAGTCATTGGCGACGCCGTCCAACCGGAGAGCGATGCCGGGTGCCAGCCAGGCGCCGAAACTCTGCCCGGCCGTACCGGACAGCATCAGCGAGACCGACCCGTCCGGCAGACCCTCGGCCCCGTACCGGGAGGTGACCATCCCCGACAGTCGGGCGCCGACGGTGCGGTCGGTGTTGGAGATCGGATAGGAGAGGCGGATGGGGATCCGGCTCTCGATCGCCCTCTCCGCCTCGGCGGCCAGCCGCCGCGACAGCTTGGAAACCTCGAAGGCCCGATACCCGGGGTGGCGGGAATGGGAGTCGAATCGCACCAACAGTTCCGCCAGGCTGGCCGCCAGGGGGTGATCGACGGGCGCCAGCAGGTCGGATCTGCCCACTATCTCATCCAGGGACCTGGCGCCCAGCAGCGCCAGGTAGCGTCTCACCTCCTCCGCCAGCATCCGGAACACCGACACAACCTGGTCCACCTCCCCTGCGTAGCGGGCTCGCAGATCCTCTCGCTGGGTGGCAATGCCCACCGGACAGGTGTTCAGGTGGCACTGGCGGACCATCTTGCATCCCAACGCCAGAAGGGGCATGGTCCCGAACCCGAAACGGTCGGCGCCCAGCAGGGCGGCGATCACCACATCCCGGCCGGTGCGCAGCCCTCCGTCGGTCTCCAGTTCCACCTCTCCCCGCAATCCGTTGACGGAAAGGGTCTGATGGGCCTCGGCCAGACCCAGTTCCCAGGGCGATCCGGCGTGTTTGATCGATTCGAGAGGAGAGGCCCCGGTGCCTCCCTCCGCCCCGGAGATGAGGATCACGTCGGCCCGGGCCTTGACCACTCCCGCGGCTATGGTGCCCACTCCCGGTTCGGAGACCAGCTTGACCGAGACTCTGGCCGACGGCTTGAAGGTCTTGAGATCATAGATGAGCTGGGCCAGGTCTTCGATCGAGTAGATGTCATGATGCGGTGGCGGGGAGATGAGAGTCACTCCCGGCTTGGTGTGTCGCAGCCGGGCGATCTCCGCAGAGACCTTGTGTCCCGGCAACTGCCCTCCCTCCCCCGGCTTGGAGCCCTGGGCCATCTTGATCTGCAGCTCTCTGGCCGAGTGGAGGTAACCGGGGGTCACCCCGAACCGCCCGCTCGCCACCTGCTTTATGGAGGAGTTGCGTGCCGTCCCGTAGCGTTCGGTACCCTCGCCTCCCTCCCCGGAGTTGGAGTGGCCCCCGATCCGGTTCATGGCTTCGGCCAGTGCTTCGTGCGCTTCCTTGGAGAGGGCGCCATGCGACATCGCCGAGGTGACGAAGCGGCGCATGATCGCCTCGGCGGACTCGACCTCCGACAACAGGACCGGAGTCCGCTCCACGAAGGTGCACAGATCGCGGACGTGGGTGACGGGCCGTTGCTGGATCGTCTCCAGATAGCGGTCCCAGTCGTCCTGGTCCCCGGAGCGGGCCGCCTTATGCAGAGCGAGCACCACCCTGGGACTGGTTACGTGAAACTCTCCCCCGCCACGCTGTTTGTAGAAGCCGCCCGGCTCCTCGCCACCCTCCGAGTACCGCGAATGCAACCGCAGCGTGTTCCAGGCGAGATGATCGAAACCCCGGCCCGACAGCCTGCTGGAGGTGTTGGGAAAGGCATAGTCCAGCACTTCCGGCTCCAGCCCCAACGCCTCGAACAACTCGCCCCCCCTGTAGGCCGAAACCGTGCAGATTCCCATTTTGGACATCACCTTCAACAGGCCGTTCTGCAGGGCGTTCCGGTAGTTCTCCTGGGCCTCCACGGGATGGACCTTCAAGACTCCCTCCTGAGCCATGTGCATGACCTCCCGGATCGCCAGGTAGGGGTTCACGGCCGAGGCGCCGTAGGCGATCAAACATGCCAGGTCGTGAGAATCCCGGGTCTCCCCCGAGACGGCAACTATCGACACCGACACTCTCAGCCCGCTGGCTATCAGCCGTTGGTGGACCGCCCCCACCGCCAGCAGCATGGGAATGGGCGCATGCGCGCCGTCGACCTCCCGGTCGGAGAGCACGATGATCGAGGCGCCCTGCTCGGTGGCCTCCACCGCCTCCTCACAAATCCGATCGAGGCGGCGTTTCATCCCCTCCCGGCCCTCGGCGGCCGGCCACACGGCAGGAATCCAGTGGGAGAAGAAGCGAGGATCTCCCGATCTCACCACCGTCTCCAACTCGGCGAGCGAAAGGACCGGTGACAGCAGTTCCATCCTGGCAAAGGGCCGGTAGCTGTCCTCCAGGAACGATCCCCTTCCTCCCAGGTAGGTCCGCAACGTCATCACCGACTGCTCCCGGATGGGATCCATGGGAGGGTTGGTGACCTGGGCAAAGAGCTGGTGAAAGTAGTGGCTGAGCCGCCGGGGCCGCCTGGAGAAGGCCGCCAGGGGCGTGTCGCTTCCCATCGAGCCGAGCGGACTCTTGCCCAGCGCCATCTCGGCCAGGATCAGACGGCGCTCCTCGGCCGAGTAGCCGAACACCCGGCACAGCCTTTCGCGCTCGATCTCGAAGCGCACCTCGGCGGAGAAGGGCTTCTGGATGTAGATGGTCTGGTGTTCCATCCACTCCCGGTAGGGCCGGAGGCGGCACAACTCGGGACGTATCTCATCGCTGAACCGTATCTCTCCGGTCTCACCGTCGAAGAGCACCATCTCGCCCGGACCCAACTGACCGGTCCGTTCGGCCCATACCTCCTCCGACGGGCACACTCCGGCCTCGGAGGCCAGGATCAGCATCTCGGGGGTGACTGTCCATCGGGCGGGCCGGAGACCGTTCCGGTCCATGGCCGCCAGCAGCGACACCCCGTCGGTGATCGCCAACGCCGCGGGACCGTCCCAGGGCTCGGTCAGGGAGGCGTGGTACTCATAGAAGTCCTGTTCCTCCGGATCGAGGGTGGGAGCGCTCTCCCAGGCCGGCTGGATGAGCATCTCCTTGATGTGGGGAAGAGACCTGCCGGTGCGCAGCAGCAACTCGAAGACGTTGTCCAGGCTGGCGGAGTCCGAGAGCCCGGGCTGTACGAAGGGTTGCAGGTCCGCGGTCCTTTCTCCCCAGGTGGCCGACGACACGTTTTGTTCCCGCGCCTTCATCCAACTCCGGTTGGCCGAGATGGTGTTGATCTCCCCGTTGTGAGCGAGACAGCGGAAGGGCTGGGCGATCTCCCAGGCCGGGAAGGTATTGGTGGAATAGCGCTGGTGGAAGATGGCGAAAGCGGTGTGGTAGTCGGGATCGTTCAAGTCCCAGTAGAAGTCGGCGATGTGCGCGGCGGTGAAGAGGCCCTTGTAGACCACGGTCCTGGCCGAGGCGCTGGGTATCGAGAAAGAGGCAAGGCTCTCCCCGGCCCGCTCCATGCGCTTTCTGGCCAGCAACATGAGTCGCTCGAACTCCTCGAAGTCGAGCCCGTCCGGAATCCCCACCAGGGCTTGGCGTATCACCGGCATGAGCTTGCGGGCGCGGTTGCTGAGAGCCTCGGGATCGGTGGGTACCGGACGCCATGCCAGGAGGGGGATTCCCTCCTCCGACAGGGCCTCGGTGACCACCTGCTCGCCCGCCATGGGGTCTTCGGCGGGGAGAAACGCCATCACGACTCCCAACCCATCGGGGGGAGCGACCCCCACGCTTCGCAGGTATCTGGTCAGCAGCCGATGGGGTACCTGGGTCAGCAGTCCGGCGCCGTCTCCGGTGCCGTCGGCAACCTTGGCGCCGCGATGGTCCAGCCGGATCAGGCACTCCACGGCAAGCCGGGTCATCCGATGGGACGGCCGGCGGTCACGGGCAGCGATCATCCCCACCCCGCAGGCGTCGTGATGGAAACGAGCCGCCAAGTCGTTGATCAGGTTTGAAGACTGCACATGTTCCCCGGTAGCAGACAATTAACCTACCGGAAATCGCCTGTATCGATAATCCACGCGGCCGGCGTGACTTGCCGGAAGAACTATCACAAGGGGCGCCGGTGCAATGCCGGTGATGGTGGTGGGCGCCGACACCCTCCTGGGAGAGGTGATCATCGGAGAGTTGGTCGAACCTGACCGGGAGGTGCGGGCCTTCGTCTCCGATCCCTCCCGCGGGGTGCGCCTCAAGGATGCCGGCGTCAAGGTGGCCGTGGGTGACGTCTCGGACACCTCACACGTCTCCAGCGCATGCCTCCGCTGTCACACCGTGGTCCTGGTGTGCGAGGCATCCCGGGACGGACGGGAGATATCCTTCGCCGCCGACGCCGGGGAACTGTTCGGCCAGTGGGCCCAGGCGGTCTCCGAGGCGGGAGTCAAAAGGGTGATCTGGGTAACCGACCACCCGGTCCCCGAGGTTCACGTGCCCGAACAGGCGGAGGTGAACAGCGCCCTGTCACCCGAAGAAGTAGCCACCCGCGTCGCCGACCTGGACGACGCCGTGGCTCTCTAGTGGTCCGTCGGTCTTGTAGTTGGGCGAGTTAATGTTGGGGTTTGCCTGTTTTTGTTGGGCCCCCGTTGGAGATGTCGGTTGAGCAGCGTGCTGCGTTGGAACGGATGGCGAGGTCGGAATCGTTGCCGTTTCGGCGGGTTTGCCAGGCGAGGGCATCGTTGTTGGCGGCTGATGGGACAGCGAACGAAGCGACAGCCCGCCGGGTGGGGTGACGGCCGACACCGTGCGGGCTTGGCGGAGACGGTTCTCAGTGGAAGGGGTGGGGGTGATCCGTCCGGGTAGGGGCCGTCCCCCGGTGATCGGAGACGAGGGCGGTTCACGCCTCCTCGTGACTCACCGCCGCGGCAAGCGGTGAGTGCCACAGCGCGGGCTTTGTTACCGGTAGACGGACTCCACGTCGGCGTAGTGGTTCGGGTTGCCACAGGCGGATGTAGTCGAAATCGTTCCAGGTTCTTCATCAACCATGCGCGGATGTTGGGATGTACCGGACACCAACCTGGGTCAGTCGATCGTGGGTGGCGACAGCCGCCACCCGCGGACATTCCGGGAGCCACCGATGGAGGCTCCCACTCTTACCGTCAGTTCGCCTGGGGTAGGAGGGCAGTGTTTCCCGTTCCCCAGATGTGGGGACGGATAGCCACTCCGTGGATAAATAGCGCCGCCTCGGCTCGGGTGGCGTCCCGATCAGGACAGAACAATCCCGGCCCACACCTCGAAACCACCCCGAAATCCGTCAACCACACCACCGCCGAACGGTAAAACGCGTCGGAGTCCACATCGGTGTAGGAAGAAGAATCCCCGCCCACATAGTCAGCCTCCACCAACCGATGCAACAACACTGCCATCTGCCCCCTGGTCACCGCCTGCCCCGGACAGAACCTCCAATCCGGATCACCGAACTCCCCCGCCACACACCCCATCGTAACCCCGTTGGACACCGCCCAACCAATCGCCGCGTCCGCATACTCACCCGCAACCACATCAGAAAAGGCACCCGACCCCACAAACTCCCCCGCCGGTCGACCGGCCGCCCTCCACAGGAACGTGACGAACTGCCCACGGGTCACACTCTCATCGGGACAGAACAACCCAGCAGAACACCCCCGGGTGATCTCCTGCTCCAGCATCCACGACACTGCTCCCTCGTACGCCACCCCCGCCTGAACATCCCCGAACAACTCAGACGCCCTCGGCGAGCCGCCACCCCCGCCACTACCGCCACCCCCGCCACCACTACCACCACCCCCGCCACCACTACCACCACCCCCGCCGCCATTACCACCGGTGGTGGTGGACGGCGGACGCGTACGGACCGGCGGCACCTCCACCAGACTCACCGGAATCCGATCACCAACCTCCCAAAAGACACCAGGATCACCCCACCTGCCACCCGCCGACTCAGTCAACCGGAAATCCGTCGCACCCAACCTCAACCGCAAATCCCGGTCCGAAGGCAAACCCCCCCGGTCAAGCGACCACTGCAACCACCGGTTCAAAACACGAACCGGTTGGCTCTCCCACGGATTGTAAGAATCAAAACGGGCCAGAGTCAGCACCCGATACTCCACACCATCAACCGTGAAACTGTCATCATCCAACAAATCGGCACACGACGGATAATCCGAATACTCGCCAAAACAACCCACCCCAAAAGCATGTTTCGTCTGACGGACCGTCAACACCGCCCTCCAATGAACAATCGGATCACCCGACCTCGAACCACCACCCGGCACAGTCACCCCAACCTTCGCCCACAAACCCCCCACCTCCCGATTCCTGCCCCGAACCCGCACATCATACGCTATCCCCGGGACCACATCCGGAACCGTCCACGAATGCTCAAACCCGAAATCCATCGCTGCCACCGACCAACCAGAAGAAGGATCACCCGGCGTACCCCGCCGATCAGGCGCAGACCTCTCCTTGTACTGCACCTCATAACCAGTCAACGAATAGTGCCGCTTCTCGAAATAAAAAGTGTCCCAAATCGACGGGATCGTGCTGCTCGACGGCGGATCCCAACTCACCCGCAGATCACCACCAACCGGCGACACCACCAATTTGCGCGGTGCGGCAGGCGGATCGTTATCACGAATGTAGATGTCAATCGACTGGTCTATCGGCCACGCATCCACTCCCGGCACCACCTCGATCAATCCTGGCCGCGAAACAACACTGACCCGGAACCTTTCGCTTTGGCGGTCATCATCCTCGTAGGTGGACACCGTAAAGCTGCCCTCTGTGGAACCGGTGGCGATCTCAATACTCCCCAACTCTGCACACACCGTGCAACCGGTGCCGACATCGGTGCTCTCCACCGGCCCGAAGTCACTTTGCTCAGCGGTGTATAGCTGAGAAAACAGTGTAAAGGACAGATCGCTCCATGCCGGCGAAAGCAGAGCCACCTTGACCTCTACCGTTCCGCCCTCCTCAACCATGATGTCAGCCACGGTTCCGTTGGCATACATGATCGCGCGGTTCCGTCGGGTGATGGTGGCGACATAGGTCTTCGTCGTCGTCCCGTCCTCGGCCGTCACCTTCACATTGACCGTGTTCGGCCCCCTGCTCAGAGCCAAGGCCTGACTTCCTGTGCCGCTGGACACCGACTGCAAAGAAGTCCCCAAACCAACCTCGATCGTCGCCCCACTGTCCGCCGCGGTTGCCCTCACCTTCAAGTGCGTATAACCCTCAGGAACGGACCCTGAATAGCTGGTCTGGTCGGCGCTGAAAGAGGGAGACAGCCGATCGCCGAGGTCGTTACCCGGAACCGCCCTGTTGTACCGGTCCCGATAATCCCACCCGAAATTCGGACTACTGTCCGCACGCCATTCCAGGCCGGCCAGGTTGGCGTTGTTCGACGCCTGGGCCCACGCCTGCGGAACAGTCGACACCCCCAACATCCCCAACAACAGAAAGAACAGCCCCACCCGCCGAGCGCGGAGAGGGAATCGACCCACCACCCACCGCCTGGGCATGGAGCCGAGACCGACCCGGCGTGAAGAAAGATCAAACGTCACAGTGATTGTCCCAGAGTACATCACGGTTTTCATACGACGTTTCTTTGCTATTACTCGTGTAAGCGATGCGTGAGCCCGTTCGATAGATGATTTCATACTGTTCCCATCCCCCGCCTGCCACAGTTCCCCGGGAGTCGGCGGGTCCGCTCACGGTTGGTGGATTGGAGCGCAACACGAGACAGGAGACTCATGAGGCGGGCCAAACACGGTCTCACGCTGTCCAACCGAAGCGTTCTGCTGGGTATGTCCGGCGTCGGGGAGATGCTGGACCTGGCCATGCACCCACCCCGGGTAAACCAACCGCCAATACATTCAAGAATTCAAGGAGAAGCTCCCCGGGGATCTACACCTCAAGGAAGATCACAAACCGGGTCGAACTGCTGCCAAACTGACCCGAGATTTTGACGGCGGATGGGACAGCGACAAGACTTTACAAGAAGACACGGCTCAGGACCTCGCTGAGTTCATGGCAAGTCTGGTTGAGGCAACTTTGGGCACAGTCCCAGACCCTCCGCCCTATCCCTATGAAAGTGACAGCGGAGAAGATCTCTGAGACTGGAGGAATTCACCCCCTGTCCCTCAGGGCCGACTCCTGCATCGGCACTTCCCCTCCGACTAGAAGAGACCGGGTGCGGTTCGCTCTTTAACTCATAAGAGGAGCAAGGCCCTCCAGGAGAAGGCCGATTGATTCCTCGGTGACGGTGGCGGGAGGGGAGACCCTCACCCATCCGGCCCGGTCGGCGAGCACCACACCACGATCCCTCATGGTCTCCACCACCTGTCCCGAATCCCGGCCGGGGATCCTGAAGGTGAGGATTCCCGCCCTCTCGCTTCGATCCCGCCATGGTCGCCGGAGTTCGCACCCGATTCTCTCCAACTCCTCCTCCAGCCGGTCCATGGCGGCGGAGATCCGCCGGCTGATCACCCCCACGCCCGCCATCCGGATCACCTCGCAAGCCGCCGCCAGCGCCACCGCTCCCATCACCGGATCACTGCTCATCTGAAAGCGGGCGGCCGAGGCGGCGGGCGGATGGGGAGGGGGCGTCTGAAAGTCGAGAGGATCGGCGACGCCCATCCATCCGGTGAGGGTGGGCGCCAGGCGCTCGACGGCCCGGTCGGAAACCATCATGGCGGCCCCGCCGAATCCGGCTCTCATCCACTTGTGGCTTCCCGCCGCCACCACATCCGAGGATGCGCCGTCCACCGGGAAGGCCCCCAGGGACTGGATGGCGTCCACCACCAGCAGCGGTTCCGGGAAGGCTTCCCGGAGACTTGCCAGGTCCGTCCGAAACCCGGTGGCGAAGTCGACGTGGCTGACCGCCACGACCTGCGTGGAGTCGTCGACGAATGGCCGGAGACCATCGGGAGTGAGACGAAGATCGGCCATGGGAACCCTCCGCACCTCATCGATCAAACCTGCATCCCGTGCCCGGATCCACGGATAGATGTTGGTGGGAAACTCCGCCTCGGGGACCACCACGTTCCCGCCCCGCAAACCGAAGGCGACATGGAGCAGGGCCGCCCCGGTGGTGTGGGTGACGCCCACGCGGGGTACCTCCACGTCCAGGAGCCCGGCGAGTTCCCGTCGTCCCCCGCTCATCGCCTCCTGCAACAGGGTGCTCAGGTTCTGGGTCGCCGAGCAGAAGTCCGACACATAGTCGGCGACCCGGCTGGTCACCAGCTTGGAGACAGGGGAGATGGCCGCCGAATTCATGAACCCGGCGGGCTCGCGGAATTGTTCCCGGTAGGGAGCGGGGAGCGGGGGAAGAGTCATAGAACGGCGCCTCCTTGTCTAGAGGAGCGAGACACCCACCAACGCCCCCAGTTCTTCCAGGGCGACGATGGGATCCGTCACTTTGATGGTGGCCATACCCATGCTGAGAGCGGTCTTGAGGTTGGCGCCGATGTCGTCCAGCATCACCGCCTCCCGGGCGGCCACGCCCAGGCGATCGAGGGTCCTCCGGTAGATCTCCGGTTCGGGTTTGCGAACTCCCTCCAACCAGGACTCGACCACGATGTCAAAGTGCTCCGCCACGGAGGGCGCGTTCAGTCCCTTCCAGTTGTTGGTGACGGCCGCCACCGCCATCCCCTCCTCCCTCAACCGGCGCACCGCCACCAGCATCCGGGGACGTATCGCCACATCGGCTTCGATCCTTCTCATCATCCCGGCCACGTCCAGGTCCACCCCCCATCGCCGGGCTTCCTCGATCAGGCCCTTCTCGAAGATCTCGCCGCTTATCTCCCCCCGTTCGTGCCGCGCCCAGGCGCCGTCTCCCCCCGCCCCGGTCACGATCCTTCCCACTATCCCCGCCGGCAGGCCCTGCTCGGCCTCGAAGGAGGAGATGGAGTGCAGGGGCGATTCGAAGACCACGCCTCCCAGGTCGAACAGGACCGCCTTTGTCCTGTTCACGCTGTGGGGCGCCGGCGCCGGCGAACCGTGAAACGCAGTCGATGAACGGGTTCCTCATCGAGATGGATCACGAAGGAGTAGTCCCCCTCCGACTGGAAGGGCAGGGAGTTGAAGGTGAAGGCTATCGGGTATCCGAAGACCGATCCGGGAGGGAGCCGGGAGGGCTGTTTGACGGGGATCCGGCGCTGGAGCATCCGCGGCCCCATGACGCTCTTGCCATCCTGGTCCTGGAGGTCCACCCCCACCTTCACCGGGGACTTGTCCCAACCCCACGGGAAGGTGACTCTCAGCCCGATCCCCATGGAGGAGTGCCGGGTGGGGAGAGTTCCCACCAGGAGTTGGTCCCACCCGCCTCCCAGAGCGAACAACTTCCCTCCCACCACCTGCACGGCGTCGGCCAGGAAGGCGAAGTCAACAGACGGCTTCAAACCGGAATACCCTATCTCCGACAAATCCATTATTCCGCAGCCACCGCCGCGGAGGTTAGCCGGAAGGGTTCCGGCCCGGAGAGGGAGTGGGAGCCCTTGGTAGTCTGTCTCAACAAACCCAGCAGGTGCCTGTCGCTCATCCCCGGGAGGAGGTCTCCGTCCCATGTCAGAGTTGACCCATACCAATCTCAAAGAACAAGCCCGCCAACGAGTCTCAGACCAACAGGCCCGCTTGGAAGAACTGAACCTCTGGCTGCACGACAACCCCGAAACCGCATATGAGGAATATGAGTCCTCAGCGCGGCTGGCGGGCACCCTCGAGGGTTACGGCTTCGAGGTGGAATACCCCGCCTACGGCCTGGACACCTCCTTCGCGGCCCGGTCCGGACAGGAAGGCCCGGAGTTGGTGATCTGCGCCGAGTACGACGCCCTCCCCGGCATCGGCCACGCCTGCGGGCACAACATCATCGCCTCGGCCGCTGTGGGCGCCGGTCTCGCCCTCCAACCCCTCACCGACGAACTGGGATTCCGGCTCACCGTCCTGGGCACCCCCGCCGAGGAGATCTACGGAGGGAAGATAGACCTGATCAACGCCGGGGCGTTCGGTGACGCCGCGGCGGCCATGATGGTCCACCCCTCACCCCGGGACGTGGTCGACAGCCCATCCCTGGCGATCATCCAGGTGGAGGTGGCCTATCACGGCAAGGAGGCCCATGCCTCGGCGTTCCCCGAGAAGGGCATCAACGCTCTCGATGCGTTCGTCCAGTCCTACGTGAACATCTCCACGTTGCGCCAGCACATCCTCTCCACCGACAAGATCCACGGGATCATCACCGACGGCGGCAAGGCGCCCAACATCATCCCCGCCCTCACCCGGTCGAAGTGGTACGTGAGATCCCAGAACTTCGAGCGGCTCGAGGTGCTGAGAGATCGGGTCCGGGCCTGCTTCGAGGCCGCCGCCCAGGCCACCGGATGCCAGGTGGAGATAGAGCAGATGGGCAGCGGTTACACCGAGTTGACCAGCAATCCTCTCCTCACCGATCTCTACGCCGCCAACTCTCTGGCCCTGGGACGGCCCCTGAGAAGGGGAGCCGAATTCCCGCCGTCGGAAGCAGGCTCCACCGACATGGGGAACGTCTCCCAGGTGGTGCCCTCCATTCACCCCATGCTCTCGCTCCACTGCGCTCCCGTCGGAAACCACCAGCCCGCCTTCACCAGCCAGACCATCACCCCCGAAGGCCACCAGGCCATCTTCGACGGAGCGGTGGGAATGGCCTGGACCGTCATCGACATGGCCGCCGGAGACCTCTGGGACCAGTTGTAGGCGGGCCGACCCCATCCCCCTTTCCGGGGAGGCGCTCAGGAACCTCCGTGGCGGGGAGACAGGAAGAAGCCCGAGCGGGGCTTGGGAACGAAGAAGGTGGCCTTGGGAGGAATGGGCAGCCGGTTGTCGGCGGCATGGATCACCTGTTCCATGGTGGCGGGGGCCAGCATGAACCCGACTCCTCCGTGCTCGGCCACCCGGTCCACCACCGTCTTGATGCCCTCGTGGTCGGGGATGAAATCCATACGAGGATCGGTTCGCTCGTCCGCCACATTCAACAGTGGCTCCAGCACGTTGCGATGGAGAGCCACGGCATCCATTTCATCGGCGCGGTGGGACAACCGGATCGACCAGCAGCCCTGGCCGGTGATGACCATCGCCTCCCCCCTGGCGGGCAGGCCGACCGGCGCCCTGACCGCCCCCGCGTCCTCTTCCAGTTGCCGCGCCGAAAGCTCCGCCCTCACCCACCGGTGATAGGGATGGATGCGGAGTTGGTCGTTGGGGAAGGCCGCCACCAGCATCCTTCCCGCCCGATGCGCCTCATCGGCGCCGTAACGGGAAGCGTGTCGAAGGGAAGCGGCCGCTCGATGGTGGCCGTCCACGATGTAGGCCTTGGGAACCTTGGAGAACTCGTCCAGCAACCCGGCGACCACGTCGTGGGGAACCACCCAGATCTGGTGCAGGTCTCCGTTCTCCAGCGTCACCGAGACATCGGGGACAGCCCGGCAGATTTCTTCCACGATGCGGTTGATCTCCTCCCGTGGCGGGTATCCCAATCCCATGGGATTGGAGCTGTAGGGCACTTCCCCCATGTATTCGTAGAGTTCCTTTTCCCGATCGGTGCGGGTGGTCTCGTGAGGCACCAGTGTCCCCGGGGCGGCGGCCACCGGCGCGTCTCCCACCACGCCGGTCTGCTGATGAACGCTGTCGGTTATCCGGTACACGAACAATCCCTCCACCATCGGACCGAAAACGCCCCTTCGCAGTTGCCGATCCAGATAGCCGGCTGCCTGGGAAACCAGTTGGCTGAACGACTTGTTGGGCCAACTGTCGGAAGGAGTGAAGGCGTTGAAGAACGAGTCGGGGTTCTTCGAGGCCCATCGGTATCGCTCGTACGGAGTCAATAAGTCATAGGCGGGTGGAACCACTCGCCATGCGTATTCCGGAGAGACCAGCCGGGTCTGGACCGGCCTCAGCCAGCCTCTCATTCCGCCGACCCGCGCGGGTAGGCGGTCACCCCCAGGATGGCAGGCAGGCCCTCGAGTTCGGTCACCATTGCGGCCGACACCTCCCCCTGCACCTGCACCACCGCCACCGCGGTACCCGCTCCGCTGAAGACCTGGTTGGTCATGTGCTGCACATTGAGTCCCGATGATTTGATCGACGTCAGGACGCCGGAGAGTACTCCCACCCGATCGAAGTGACGAATGGTCAGGTAGGTCCCGGCGAGCGAGAGCGACCCGAGATTCACCACGTTGCGCACCTTCCCCCGGGCAAAGTCCGCCAGCATTCTCACCACCTCGGCTGCGATCGCGTGCTGGGCCTGGCGGGTGGAAGCGCCGATGTGGTGGGTGACGTATACACGGGGGTGGTTGGCCAGCACCGATTCGCCGGTGCCCGAGGCCGCATCGGCCTCCCCGGAGAAGACATCCACCCCCACCCACAGGTCCTGGCGATCGATCGCCTCCAGCAGGGCGATCTCGTCCACCAGGTCGGCGCGGGCGGTGTTGATCAGCCAGGCGCCGGGCTTCATACGCGACAACAGATCGGCCGAGACCATACCGGCGGTCTCGGGAGTGGACGGGGTGTGGAGGCTGACGATATCCGACGCGGCGAAGAGTTCCTGGAGTCCGGAGACCGTCCCCACTCCCAGCTTCCTCATTTGGTCGAGGGCTTCGAACGTCCTGGGCTTCTCGACGGTGAGCAGCTTCAACCCGAAGGCGCGGGCGCGCTTGGCCACCTCGAAGCCGATCTGGCCCATGCCCACGATGCCCAGGGTTCTGCCGTGGAGCCCGCGAGCACTCGAGAACTCCTTCTTCCGCCACTCGTGTTGGCGGATGGCCGTCACGTTGTCGGGGATTCGCCGGTCGACGGCCAGCATCAGCCCCATCGCCAGTTCCGCAACTGCTATGGCGTTCTGGCGGGGAACGTTTGAGATCCAGATCGCCCGCCGCGAAGCCGCCTCACAGTCGATGGTGTTGTAGCCGGCGCCGGCCCGGATGATCCATGCCAGATCATCCGCCGCGCCGATCGCTTCGGCTGTGACCGGGGTGGAACGCACCAACAGGACCTGCACTCCCTCGAGCGCCCCGGCAAGCTCCGCGCCGCCGAGTTCCGGCCGAGACTCGCACTCGAAACCCAGTCTCTCCATTTGGGGCAGAAACTGCTCGGGGAAGCTGTCTGCCAACAACACTCGCATCGGGGACCGTCCTAGGGAGCATTCTGTCTGGTTGATGGAAGGGCCGGATCCGGGGTAACCTCGTTCTGAACGTGGTCTCGGAGCACTTCGACCCCTCTGCCTGGGAAATAGTACCCGGCTTTTCATTCACCGATATCACGTATCACCATGCCGTGGACCTGGGAGCGGTGCGGATAGCCTTCGACCGCCCGGAAGTGCGCAATGCCTTTCGCCCCCACACCGTTGACGAGTTGATCACCGCCCTGCAACACGCCCGGCAATGGAGCAGTGTGGGGTGCGTGCTGCTCACCGGTAACGGTCCTTCTCCACGGGACGGGGGGTGGGCGTTCTGCTCGGGGGGCGATCAGCGGATCCGGGGACGGGATGGATACAAGTACGCCGACGGGGCCGACGGGCCCTCCATCGATCCCGCCCGCCTGGGGAGACTCCACATCCTGGAGGCCCAGCGCATCATCCGCTTCATGCCCAAGGTGGTGATGGCGGTGGTGCCGGGATGGGCGGTGGGAGGAGGGCACAGCCTGCACGTGGTCTGCGACCTGACCCTGGCGTGCGGCGACCATGCGATCTTCAAGCAGACCGACCCGGATGTGGCCAGCTACGACGCCGGATACGGATCCGCCTACCTGGCCAGGATGATCGGCCAGAAGAGGGCGCGAGAACTCTTCTTCCTGGGGATGGACTACCGCGCGGAGGAAGCCAAGCAGATGGGGATGGTGAACGATGTGATCGCCCATGACCGGCTGGAGGAGGTCGCCCTGGATTGGGCCCGCACCATCACCTCCAAGAGCCCCACTGCACAGCGGATGCTCAAGTTCGCCTTCAACCTGGTGGACGACGGTCTGGTGGGACAGCAGATCTTCGCCGGGGAGGCGACCCGTCTGGGGTACGGCACCGATGAGGCGGCCGAGGGGCGGGACGCCTTCCTGGAGAAGCGACCTCCCCGCTTCGAGCAGTTTCCCTGGCACTATTAACGACTCGGTCCCCGGACTCACCCGTTTCCAGGCCTGGAGGACCGCCGCCCGGCCCCACACCCTCTGGGCGTCGGTGGCGCCGGTCACGGTGGGAACCGGGCTGGCGGTGGGCGACGGGGCGTTCCGACCGGATGCCTTCCTGATGACGCTCATCGTGGGGGTGGCCATCCAGGTGGCCGCCAATTTCGCCAACGACGCCTCCGACGCGGCCCGGGCGGCCGACACCCCGGATCGACTGGGCCCTCGCCGGATGGTGTCGGAGGGAATCATCTCGTCCCGTTGCATGTGGACCGCCACCTGGGCGGTGGTGACGGTGGCCCTGGCGGCCGGGCTCTATCTGGTCCTCATCGCCGGATGGGTGCTGGTCTGGGTGGGAGTCCTCTCGGTGCTGGCCATGCTGACCTACGTGGGAGGACCCTGGCCGTACGGCTACCGGGGATTGGGGGAAGTGTTCGTGTTCGTCTTCTTCGGGCTGGTGGCCACGGTGGGCACCCGTTTCGTTCATGACGCCTCCGCGCCCATCGACGCCTGGGCGCTGGCCGTTCCGATGGGAACGCTGGCTTCTGCGATCCTGGTGGCCAACAACCTGAGAGACCTGGAAACCGATGCCAGGGTCGGCAAGCGAACCCTGGCGGTGATGATGGGAGAGGCTCGATCGAGAGTCTTCTACTCGGTCCTGGTCTGGGGGTCCTTCGCGGCGGTAGGCGCGGCGGCGGCCGTCGGATTCACGCCGGTGGCCACCCTGGCGACCCTGGGACTGGCGCCCTTCGCCATCCGCCCCGTCCGCGTCGTGTTGGGCGCCGCCCGGGGGGCGGACCTGACCAGGGTGCTCAAGTCCACCTCCCGCCTGCAGATGGCCGCCGCCCTGGTGCTGGCCGTGACCACCGCCGGGTGGGGATAAAGTCCTAGCATCGTGAGTCCTACCCCGGGTAGAATCGAAACCAATCAGCAATCTCTTTGTCCCCCAGGGAGGCTGACCTCGCCACTGTAGTCCTGCGTAAGAGGAGCGAGGGTGTCAGAGACAAAGACTGTCCGCTCAAGGAGAATGTGATTAATGACGGCTGAGGTGGCAATATTAAACCGCAGTGCTGTGGCCATCGCCGCGGATAGCGCAGTTACAGTGACCCAGAGGACGGGCAAGGGTCCGAAAGTGTACAACACGGCCAACAAGCTGTTTGCCTTATCAGCAACCGAACCGGTGGCGGTAATGGTATATGGAGCTGGGGCCTTCGGTTCGATTCCATGGGAAACCGTCGTCAAAACCTATAGGATGAGACCCACGGTAGAACTCTCTACTGTCGAGGAACATGCAACATCGTTTATTGATTATCTTGATTCTCTTAAGAGGCACATAACTCTTGAAGAACAACAGACCCACGTGCTCGGGATGGTGTTTCGGGAACTGCACATGTTGAAAGGAGCTGCCAAACAAGAAATGTTGCAAACATCTGACGCCAAACAGGAAAAAATGCTCCTTGACTTGATGGCGAGCAGAATAGAGGAACTGAATACATTAGGCTCAGAAGAGAGGTTGAGTGAATCTGAAGCAGAATGTCAACTCGACACGGTGATCGATAACTGGGCGGGCTTTCTGGGTGAGGCCTTGGACGGCTTCTCTATTACGGACCACATCCTCAGTCAAGCTAAGACCATGGTGAGGACTTCCTTACAGATTGTTGATGAGTCGCCGGCGTCAACTGGCGTGGTCATTGCGGGATTCGGTGCTGACCAGATATTTCCAGCCCTTTCCCACTACGTTGTCGATGGCGTCATTGCCGACGTTGTGCGGGTCAGGCACGTCGGTAGCGTCGAGATTGGGGAACCGCGTACGGCCAGCATAATCTCCTTTGCTCAGAGCGATATGGTGTCTACCTTCATGGACGGGATTCACCCCGAGTACCGTTTAGCTATCAATGGGTTCATTCAGGAGATCGTCAACCTACTGGGACAGTATTTCGTCGGCAAACTCGATGGGCTTGTGCCTGCCAATGCACAACATGATCTAATGGAAGAGATGAAACAGGTTGGCTCGAGGATCGTGGAACAGGCTCAAGGGCAATTTGAGGATTTTGAACATCAGCAATCTGAGCCTATTACATCGATCGTTGAGCTATTGCCCAAAGAAGAGATGGCTGAAATGGCAGAAGCTTTAGTCAACCTTACCTCGCTGAAGAGAAGGGTTACTCCTGAAATGGAGACTGTGGGCGGACCAGTTGATGTACTAGTGATCTCAAAAGGGGACGGCCTGATTTGGCTCAAACGTAAGCATTACTTCACTCCAGATTTGAACTTCCGGTACTTTGAACGGGATCGACGAATTCACAGCACCCTAAGGAAGGAGGTCTAATTGAATAGAACAGAGGCAGTACTGCGTCCGAGGCGATTCGGTGTAAACCAATCTGAGGACCGTCCGACGTTCACGCCAGGAGAAGATCCAACGGAGTTCGGTCGGCGAGCCGCTAGAGATTTGTTTAAGAGACACATCCAGTCTTCCGATGATAAACCTTCCGAGGAGAAGAAAGACGAGGGGTAGGTGTCTTGGAAGACGATATCCCCCTTAACAACATGGTTGGATGGAATAGGCCCTACTAGCGGCCAGTTGACCACATGCCAAACCTAACGGGGCGGTAATCTGTCTCCGCGGGCGACGATGGCGTCCCAGAGTTGGGGGACGCCCCGTCCCTCGGTGGCGACGGTGGTGAGGACCTGCGGGCGGGGACCGGGACTGTGACCAAGAGAGATCATCTGACGGAGGGTGCGCACTGCCTGATCGGACCCGTTCTGGTCAGCCTTGTTCACGCAGAACAACCCGCCTATCTCGAACAGTCCGGCCTTGTCGGCCTGCACCGAGTCTCCCAGGCCGGGGTTGACCACCACCACCACGGTGGGGGTGACCCGCATCACCTCCACCTCCGACTGTCCCACTCCCACAGTCTCCACCAGCACCACCTCGAACCCGGCCAGGGACAGCAACTCGGTGACCGCGCGGGTGGCCTTCGCCAGGCCTCCCAGGTGACCCCGGGTCGACATGGACCGGATGAACACCCCCGGGTCGGTGAAGTGCCGCTGCATACGGATCCGGTCCCCCAGCATGGCGCCGCCGGTCAGAGGGCTGGCCGGGTCCACCGCCACCACCCCCACCGACAGATCGGCCTCCCTGATGCAGGCCACCAATTCGGAGACCAGGGTGCTCTTGCCCGCACCCGGAGGGCCGGTGATGCCCACCAGCCGCGCTGATCCGTCGCCCGCTCGCGCCGATTCCCACAGCTCCCCGAGCGTGGGGTCGGTGGGAAGATGGTTCTCGACCAGGGTTATTGCCCGGGCCAGCGCCCGCCGGTCCCCGGTGCGAAGGTCGTCCAGGAGACGGGACAGTTCCGGGCGATGGCTGCCCACTCCCAACCCGATCGGAGCCTAGGCCAAGGCTTCGACCGAGACGACTCCCGGCACCTTGGCTTTGAGGATCCTCTCGATCCCCTCCTTGAGGGTCATCATCGACAGGGGGCACCCTCCGCAGGCGCCCACCATCTGGATGCTCACCACTCCTTCCTCCACACCCAGCAGGATGAGGTCTCCGCCGTCCACCTGCACCGCCGGTCGAATGTAGTCGAGGGCCGCCTCCAGCACACTCACATCGACCGCGGGCAGCGAGGGGCCGCCCGGGCTCTTGGCCTGACGCTTGGGAAGTTCCAGAATTGTCTCGGTCATCTCTTATTCCTTAACCCTAAGAACCCCCATCGTAAACGGATCATTCCGCCGGTTACCACCCGAATAGCCGGGTTTGGCCGTTGTTGCTTGAGTCCTCCCGCCTGATCCGAGCGCCCATGCCGGTCAGATCGCTCACCAGATCGGCATAACCGCGGTCGATGTGCTTCACCCCTCCTATGGTGGTGACGCCATCGGCCGCCAGTCCGGCGATCACCAGGGCGGCGCCGGCCCTTATGTCGGTGGCCATCACCGGACAGCCCGACAGCCTCTCGACTCCCCGCACGATGGCGTGCTGCCACTCGGTGTAGATGTCGGCGCCCATCCGGGCCAGTTCCCCCACGTAGCGAAACCGCCCGTCGTAGAGATTCTCGGTTATCACCGAGGTGCCCCTCGCCACCGCCAACACCGCCACCATCTGGGGATGGAGGTCGGTGTGGAACCCCGGATAGGGAAGCGTGGCGAAGTCGACCGCCTCGGGACGGCGCGGCCCTCCGATCCTCAACCAGCCCTCGCCTCTCTCCACCTCGCATCCGGCCGCCTCCAACTTGGCGAGTTCCATTCGCAGGTAGGCAGGCTCGCATCCGGTGATGGTCACCTCGCCGCCGGTGATCGCCCCGGCCATGGCGAAGGTGCCGGCCGCGATCCGATCGGAGATCACCCGATGCGCAGCAGGACGCAGATCCCTCGTGCCGACAATGCGGATAATGGGGCTCCCCACGCCGGCGAGGCGGGCGCCCATCTTCTCCAGTTGCAGTCCCAGGTCTTCGATCTCCGGCTCCCGGGCGGCGTTGATGATGGCCGAGTCCCCCTTGGCCATCACCGCCGCCATCATCAGATTCTGGGTGGCGCCCACACTCGGGAAGGGAAGCTCGACCTCCGCTCCGGTGAGGCCCCCGGGCGCCTTTCCCACCAGCACCCCGTGCACCAACTCCAACTCGGCGCCCATCCTCCGCAGACCGTTCAAATGCATGTCGACCGGACGAGCGCCCAGGTCGTCGCCTCCCGGCAGGGGGACCTTCGCCTCGCCGAACCTGGTGAGCAGGGGCCCCAGCAACAGAATGGAGGCCCTCATGGAGCGAACCAACTTCAGGGGCGCCTCCACGCTCATCCGCTCCGGCACCACCATCGCCAGTTCCCTGCCGACCAGGTCGCATCTCACCCCCAGATGCTCCATGACTCCCATCAGGGCCCGCACGTCGGCGATGTCGGGCACATTGGAGAGACGATGCCATCCCGGACAGATCAGGGTGCTGATCATCTGCTGCAGCACTGCGTTCTTGGCCCCCACCACCCCCACCGACCCTCGCAGGGGAACTCCGCCTTCCAGGATTATCTCGTTCACTTCAACCCTGATTGTACGAACCGGACGAGCCGGAGACCGAACACCTGATGCGCCCGGCCCGGGGGTTACCGGACACTCGGCCGATCTGCGGTAGCCTCTCTCGGTACATCTTCTCGGTGACAGGAGAAACACATGAGGGTGGCGATAGGCGCCGACCATGCGGGCTTTCCGCTCAAGCAACAGCTAACCGGGTTTCTGGCCCAACAGGGTCACACCGTGTTTGACCTCGGCACTCACAGCGAAGAGCGTGTCGACTATCCCGACTACACCATGGCGGTCGCCCACGCCATCACGGAGGGACGGGCGGATCGGGGGATCATGATATGCGGAACGGGAGCAGGGGCCTCGATCGTGGCCAACAAGGTCAAAGGGATACGGGGCTCGATCGCCCACGACACCTATTCGGCCCGCCAGGCGGTGGAACACGACGACATGAACCTGCTGTGCCTGGGCAGCAGAGTGATAGGACCGGCGCTCGCCGAAGAGTTGGTCAAAGCCTTCCTGGATGCCCAACTCATCCGGGAGCAGGCCTATTTGCGCCGGCTGGCCAAGGTGAAGAGCCTGGACGCCCAGCGTTAGGGGCCGGCCGGACTCAGCCGGTGGCCTGCGAGATGAACTCCTCGAGTTCCGCCATGCTCTGGACCGCCAGTTGCTGGAGGGTCAGTAGCCCGTCGACGCCGATCCCCGCCGCCACCCGGTACACAACTTTGCCCTCTGCGTTGACGGCCACCCAGTAGGGGAATGCCGACAGGCCATATGCAGTGGATACACGGTTGTTCAGGTCCATGACGGTGGGCGGGGTCCATCCTTCTCTCTCCAGCCAGTCGCTGGGGGGCCAGTTGGGCCGGGTCCGGTTGATCGAGGTCGCCACCCCGTAGAGATCCACGTCGGGACTTCCCCCCGTCTGGTTGAGCCACGCCTGTATCTGCGGGACCTCCGCCTGACAGTGGGGACACCAGTGAGCCAGGAACACGATCACCTTGGGACGCCCGTCAGCCGGATCGATATTCACCGGATTGCCCTTCCAGTCGGATCCGGCCACCGTGGGAGCATCCCAGCCGAAGGCGATGTCCCGGCCGACCGGCGCGTTCCCTGCCAGCACCGGGATCGGGTCCCCATCGATCGTGGCATCTGCGGTCTCCGGCTCGGAGCCGCTCACGGTGAATATCGCCACCAGACCGGCGATCACCACGGCGACCGCCACGCCCAGGATGATCATCAGTTTGTTCCTGCTCTTAGCCGCCATCTGTTCCTTCTCCTGTGGTGACCGGCCTCCCGAAAGCCAAGAGAATAGCGACTATCAGGGCGAAGACGGCTCCGGCCATGAACGGGATGGAGACGAAGCCGAATTCCTCCACGTAACGCGCCGAACACGACACTCCCGTTCCGCACACCCCTCCCCCGGCATCCGGAAAGACCTGCACCAGGTAGTGATAGACGCTGATCGCCAGTCCCACCACGGCCAGCGGGAAGGCGTACCGGCGGACACGCGACTCGCCTTCTCCACCGAGGAGGTCCATCCCGAAGATCACCACCAGGGGGTACATGGCGATCCTCTGGTACCAGCACAGCTCACAGGGCTCGTAGCCGATCACCTCCGAGAAGACCAGGCTCCCCGCGGTGGCGGCCGCGGCCAGGAGAAACGCAGAAAGCCGCCATGACCTGTCCAGACCCAGGCCGCCCACGGCCCGTCGCACCGGACGGAAGGCCAACGCCACCGCGGCCGCCAGTGCCATCAGGACCAGAAGGGCCAGAAACCGGTTGTAGAGCTGTACGGACATCTAAGACCACAAGAATTCTAGGAAAGAGAAGGGCTTCCCTTCCATTTGGGCAACAAAGAGTCAGAACTCTACGAGCCCCACTCCCTGAGGCTTCTATTTGGCTCATAAACAGCAGAATTCTTTGACAGTTTATGAGCGATTTCTAAAATAGGGTCTTAGAGAAGCTCTATCATAACAAACAGCGCATAATCGCCCATTTTGCTAGGGGCCATCTACATCTGCCGGTTGCGGAGAATCCCCTCAGATATCTGGGAGGAAAAAACGAGGAGGTCGGGAAGTTATGGCATTATTCTCGCAAAACTACAATATAGAGGGGGCTCATGAGAAAAAACGCAAATAATTCCTCTTAGCCCGTGAGACCCGTGAGGGAGGATGGAACGAACCCTCTTCATAACGTCGGAAGAATTCGCCCACCGCTACCCAGACGAGGGCCAGCAGGTCGAGTGGAAGACAGGGTCCAGTCGTAAGCCGGTCCAGGAAGCCGTCGTAGCCTTCTCCAACGCCGAGGGGGGCATCATCATGCTCGGTGTCGCAACAGGAGGGCAACTCATCGGCAAATCCCTTGATGCAGGACTCGAGAAGGACTTGTGGGAAACTATCTGCGAAATCGAGTCACCAGGACAGGTCCATATAGACGAGGTAATGGTGGGGGATGTGCCCATTACGACCATCTCGGTGAACAGCAGACGACAGGGCATCGCCCAGACGTCGGATGGCAGGCCTCTCATCCGCCAAGGCAAGCAAAACCTGCCTCTCAAAGGGGAGAGACTCCGCCGACTGATGACCAAGCGAGCACCTCTCAGCTTCGACGGCGCTTCCTCTCCGTGGTCAATTGACGACATTGATCCTGCCCTTGCCGCCGAGCTTTGCAAAGCCCTCAGAGTCAGTTATCCGTTGGAGGCGCCTGACCTTGTGGACATTCTTGAGCAACGCGAGTTGGCGAGCCGCCGAGGTGAGCGGGTCGCTCTCACTTTCGCAGGTGCCCTGTACCTTGTTCCAGAGGCTCCGCATGCGATTGGAAAGAGCCACATCGAGATCTTCCGATTCCGGCACGGAGCAGAGGAACATGACTGGCGATTCGTGGTTTCGGGCACCCCAGCTCAACAGGTCCGCCGGGCAACCGCCTCGATCGAAGAGCAACTCGGCTTCGACCTGGTAATCATCGGACCCAATCGCCACGAACTGCCCCGCCTGCCAACCCGAGCCATCAGGGAAGCTCTGGCTAACGCAGTAGCCCACCGCGACTATCAGCTATCGGGCTCTGCAATCAAAGTACACGTAACGCCGGTTGCCGTGCAGATAGTGTCTCCCGGAGGCTTCGTGGACCCAGTAACGAAAGACAACCTATTGCAAGCTCAGTCGGCACGCAATAGGCGAGTGATCACCACCCTTCGGCACTTCGGACTGGCTGAGGATGCCGGCCGCGGCATCCGCGTCATCCTTGACGAAATGGCGGCGGATCTCAGATCTGCGCCTGTTTTCGACGAAACCATCATGGGTCATGTGACGGTCAGCCTCCCTATAGAGAGTCCCGTAGCACCGGAAGAGCGAGCATGGGTCAGGGAACAGGAGAGCCGAGGCAACCTCCAAACCTCTGATCGGCGGGTCCTAATCGAAGCGGCACGGGGTGTCGAGCTAACCAACGCAACAGTCCGTTCCCTACTCAATGTTGATAGCCATAGAGCTCGCCAAAGCCTCCAACGGCTGCGTAATGCGGGTTTTCTGGAGCAAGACGGCGTTACAAGAGGATCCCGATACCGGCTTGCTGCCACAATCAAGCCGCCCACTGGGGTCCCTCTCAGCAGGAAGGACCTCAAGCTACAAGTCCTACAACTGACCAGCAGGCACCCTGTCACCAATCGGTTGTTGCGCTCACAGTTGGGGCTAACTCGTGGTCAAGCGCGTAACCTGCTGAGGGAACTCGTAGAGGAGGGTCTTTTGGAGATGAGAGGTGCTAAACGCGGCACCCACTACGTAAACATCGAAGGTGACATCGACCCACCTTCCTGAGCAGTTACGTGGTCAAAGTAGCCCCGACGGGATTCGAACCCGCGTTACCGGCTTGAAAGGCCGGCGTCCTAGGCCGCTGGACGACGGGGCCCTGCCTCGGCCTCTCCGAAGCCGACTCGGCCAAGATGCTAACCGATCCCGGACAGTACGGAGAACAGCAATTGCACATCCGCCCACCGATGTGGCCCGAGCTTCCACCTCTGTGTACGAAAGCTGGGAAACAAAACGCCGCGGAATGGTTGACTGTGTCCCAACCACATCTCACACTGATACAAGCCAAAACACCAAGACGGCCCGCTCAGGCGTCGAGCGACCCGTCAAGGGATCAAAACTGCCTCAGTGCAACAAGAGTCCTATCCCGGGCTGGACGCACCGCGTCCCAACCCACGGCAAGGTGGTGGAGGGGGAGGCCCCGAAAGGGGGGGATTTTCGCGACTTTTGTTGGCGGTGGGTGGCTGCCGTCGCATGGATCCCCTCTCCGGGTGGGGGTGGGGACTCTTTCTTGTCGCGGTGCTCTGAAGCGGCTGCGGCTTAGCCTTCGGTGCTGCGCATCTCCCGCTGGGCCTGGCGGGAGTATTCCAACACCATTTCGAACAGTCTCTCGACGTAGTCCGGATCAAGCTGGTTGAGGACAGCCTCCTGACGAACCACTTCCAACAACTCCGTCTCGCGGAGGGGAATCTTCACCGGCCAACCCTGCTCGGCCTTGGCTCGTCCTACCTCCAGGGTCAACCGCCGTCTGCGGGCCAACAGCCGGACTACTTCCCGATCCACCAAGTCGATGCGGTTACGGAGCCGGCTGATCCCCAACTGCACCATCAGGTCGGCGAACTCCTCCAGGTTCAACTGCCGCGGACCCTCGGTCTTGGCTGCTTCAGGCCGAGGATGCACCTCCACGATCAGTCCGTCCGAGCCCACTCCCTGGGCGGCCAGCGCCAAAGGCGGCACCCGCGCCGCGCCGCCGGAGGCGTGACTTGGGTCCACCAGCACCGGGAGATGGCAGAGTTCTTTCAGATGAGGGACGGCCGTGATGTCCAGGGTGTCCCGGTGACCGGTCCCGAAGGTGCGGATGCCCCGCTCCACCAGGATGATCTGATCGTTCCCCTCGGCCATCAGGTACTCCACCGACCACAGGAACTCATCAAGCGTGGCCGAGGGACCCCGGCGGATCATCACCGGCTTCTGCGAGCGACCCGCCACCCTCAACAACTCGAAATTCTGCATCGACCCGTGATGGATCTCCAACAAATCCACCAGGTCCCCCGCCTCCTCCAGTTCCCGCTCCTCCATGATGGGCATCGCCGCCGGTAAGCCAACCCGCTTGCCCGCCTCGGCCAGGAGCCTGGCCCCTTCGAGTCTCAGACCCCGGAAGAAGTAGGGAGAGTTGCCCTGCCGGTACGTGGCGGCTCGCAGGATCGAAGCCCCGTTGTCGGCCACCGCCTCCGCCACGGTGTTGATCTGCTCTTCACTCTCCACCGCGCAAGGCCCGGCGATCACCGGGAAGGGATCGCGTCCGAACCTGGTGTCCCCCACCGTAACCACGGTGGGCTTCGATCGGCTTTCCCTGGTTGCTTGTCTCTGCACTGCCATACCTCTTTGCTGCTAGTCCTGAAAGAACCGGCGCCGGGCAAAAGAAAACCCGGAGCCGGGCTCCGGGTCGGGTGCTCTGTCGCTTACAGGTCCGCGCTATGCCCTCCGGAGCCGGGGCCCGGTAAAGACGAAATAACTGACAAACCCTTCTGTCTGCATCAGGAGGAAAATACTAACCCTCCTGGGGCGGATCTCGCAAATGGTCTTCGACGGATTGGTCCTGCCGGTCGGTAGCCAACGGCCGCGCTCCCATGCTCGCATCCCCCTCAGGGGAGACGCTCGGCCGGCGCCGATGGAACCACCAGAACAACGCGGCTCCCAGCACCGCTCCCCCCAGGGCGCTCACCTGATTCCAGGTGAAACCGCCGATGGTGGCGTCGCCCATCCCGAAGCGGAGGGAGTCCAGGAGGAACCTCTGCAGGCCGTACCACACCACCCAGACCGAGAAGAGCTGTCCGTACCGGAGGGGCGCCCGGCGATAGATCAGCCACAGCACGCCCAGCAATATCCCGGCGCCAATCATGTCGTAGAGAGCGACATGATGGTAGATCCCGCAAATCCCGTCCGGGCCGGCCTCGGCCACGGTGCACTCCAGCCGGTTGTGCTGGGGCGCCAGGTCATAGCCGGGACGGACCTCATACCCCCACGCCGCCGTGGTGGCCCGGCCCAGGTGCTCGACAATGGCGAGGTCCCCGATCCTCCCAACCACCGTCCCCACCGCCAGGCCGAAGGAAGCCATGTCGAAATAGAGCAGGATCGGCATCCCGCCACGGCGCATTCTCCAGAGTCCCACCACGATCCCCCCCAGGAATCCCCCCATGATGGAGTAGTTGCCGACCACCGGATTGAGCGCCGCCCACCCTGCTCCATCCAACAGAGCCGCGGGAGCGGTAAGAAGGCGAGCCCCCAGAAGGCCACCGATCAGAATCCACACCGCCAAAGAGTGAAAGCCGGCCGGATCGAATCCTCGCCGCTCCAACAACCGGACCACCACCCAGAAGCCCGCGAAGAAACCCACGGCTGCGAACACCCCGTGGAGGGAGAACTGCAAGGGCCCGATATCCCAGACCGGAATGGGTGGATAGGCGATGGTCGCCATCAGCAGGAAAGCCTACCAGAGGGCGGGGACGGACTCTCGACCCGGTTGCGGCCTGTGCACGGGAGGTGAGGTTCAATGTCGGGGCGTGGTCATGTGGGAAGGACAGGCCGATTGGTGTTTTTCCTGGGAGAGCGGTGGTATCGAAGTCGGCCGCAGACCCGCCGGGCCACCCGCCCTGCCCGCGGCGGTGAGGCGCCTTGCGACTCGATTCAAGCGATGCCTGTACCGGCTCAGTATCGAATCGGCCACTATGACCGCGGACAGCAGGGCCAGATAGGAGAGCGAGAACAGATACAGGGCACTGGCGCCTCGATTCCCTCGCTCCCTGCCGGCCGGACTGCCCGGGCGATGAACCCGGCCGCCAGGGTACCGGTCACGTCCCTCCGGCCCGCAGACCGGCCCGACACATGCCACCCCCACATGCACCACCACCCCTCACCGAACCAATGTTGTCGGCCTTCACCACACGGATAAACCCCCTGGGTTTACGGGACTTTCACGTCATTGGTCCCTTACTATCGAAGGTTGCCCGCATGTATTCACATCCCACCACTTCCCGTGAACAAATCAGGTTTGGGAGTGGCGGGCCGGTGCTGTGCGGGCCGATCAAGCCGATGAGTCGGCGCTGGGCGGTGGCGGCGGCGCTGGGCGTCGTGGTGATCCTGTCGGCGACGACGGGCGGTTCGGCCGGCGCGGCGGGAGGGGGGTACCGGCCGGAGGCGAGGTTCGCCGAGGCGGAGTACTCGGCGCCGTTCTACGGCCGCCTGTGGAGTAATCACGCCCACGAGCGGGTGATTTCCCCTGAGGCGGCGGCCACCGACGGGGCGCGCTACTTCGCGCAGGTCGCCATGGCCGAGCGCGACCCCGGCGCCCTGGATCTGTCGTTCGCGGTGGAAGCCCAGTCCGACCCGTCTGCGTATCAGAACTGTCACCCCGACGACGGATGCACGGACGTGACCGTGCAGGCCACACCGGAGGGGTTGCTGTACCTGCACACGGCGCGGAGCAGAATAGGCATCAACACGCACCTGGGGGGATTCACCCCGCGGGTGGTGGAGCTGTCGGCGACCGACGCGGACTCCGGTCTGAAGGTGTACCGGGAGGTGACGGTGGGCCCATCGCCGGCCGTGGCGGACTGCGGGGATTACGGCGTCGATACACCCGAGGCGTTCACCTGCCTGTTCCTGCGCCAGTTGCTGCCGGCGGGGCAGGCCGCCGCCGCCGACGAGGCGTCGCTGCGGGCGAAGCTGCCCCCGCTGGTGCAGGACAGCGCCAACTACCGCCTGGTGTTCGCCGAGGAGTTCAACGGTACCCCCCCCCCGGCGCCCGACGCCAACGATTGCCGCGACGGGCTGTCCACCCTCGACCCCGCCGTGTGGAACTACTTCAACGCCTGCAACGACGTCGACTCCCGGGGCCGGCCGTGCGGTAACGTCGGCAACGGCGGCTTCACCATGGGCGTCGCCGGGACATGCGGGCTGGGCCCCGTCAACGGTTTCATTCTTCAGACCTCCGGTCATCTTCACCTGAAATACGGCTACCTCGAGGCCCGATACACCTTCAATACAGACCATTGGAACAGGGTGTACGACAACTACAACATGATCCTGCACGCGGGGGGTCTTCATCTCCGTGACCTGCACGACCAATACGGGGTGGAGATAGAGAGCTGGGAAGACTATCTCAAGCACTCTCCGGTCGAAATCGACATATTCGAACATGTCGACACCGTCGAGAGTTCGGGTGCATTTGCCAACTGGGACTTTTACAACCAGCGACTGACACCGTTCACCACCACCAAGGCTGCCAGATACTGCCGAAATCGTCTCGCACTACCCAGTTATGTGGAGCCTGGGGTGTGCAAAGACACAGACACCTTCACCGTGACCAGGGGGATCGAATGGACCCCGCGCGGCTACCGCACCTTCATCAAGGTCGACGGCGTCCACAGTGACTTCACGATGGTCCCCAAGGAGAAGATATACGTCGCTCGCGGGGTCGACGGCGGCGACGCAGTTCGTGTCAAAGGCAAGCCGAGAGATCAGTTCTTCGAGTACCTGGTTCCCGGCGACACCGGCTCGCTGCTCGAACAGGTCTCCATCGGCCACGTTCCGGTGCCGCTGAACCTGAACACGTGGAGCTACATGACCGAAGCCGATCACCCCTACATTCGCCGGCTGATGACGTTCGACTACGTGCGGGTGTGGCAGCCCGAGAACCACTACGCCGACATGGAGCCCGTGTACCGGTGAGCCGCTGCGCTCCCCGCAGCCCTCGGGCCGGCCGGCCCCCGATCGGATGAGTGGGCGCTGGGCGGTGGCGGCGGCGCTGGGCGTCGTGGCGATCCTGTCGGCGACGGCGGGCGGTTCGGCCGAGGCGACGGGGGGCGGGTACCGGCCGGCGGCGGGGTTCGCCGAGGCGGAGTACTCGGTGCCGTTCTACGGCCGCCTGTGGAGCGATCACACCTACGACCGGGTGGGTTCGCCTCAGGCGGCGGCCACCCATGGGGCGAACTACTTCGCGCGGGTCGCCATGGTCGAGCGCGACCCCGACGCCCTGGATCTGTCGTTCGCGGTGGAAGCCCAGTCCGACCCGTCTGCGTACCAGACCTGTCACCCCGTTGAGGGATGCACGGACGTGACGGTGCGGGCCTCCCCGGAGGGCCTGCTGTACCTGCACGCCGAGCGGAGCAGTGATGCGGGCCGGGTGTACTTCACGCATCTGGGGGGGTTCGCGCCGCGGGTGGTGGAGCTGTCGGCGTCCGACGCGGACTCGGGTCTGAAGATGTACCGGGAGGTGACGGTGGGCCCGTCGCCGGCCGTGGCGGACTGCGGGGATTACGGCGTGGACACCCCCGAGGCGTACACGTGCCTGTTCCTGCGCCAGTTGCTGCCGGCGGGGCAGGCCGCCGCCGCCGACGAGGCGACGCTGCGGGCGAAGCTGCCCCCGCTGGTGCAGGACAGCGCCAACTACCGCCTGGTGTTCGCCGAGGAGTTCAACGGTAAACCCCCGGCGCCCGACGCCAACGATTGCCGCGACGGGCTGTCCACCCTCGACCCCGCCGTGTGGAACTACTTCGACGCCTGTAGCAACGTCGACTCCAAGGGCGAGCCGTGCGCCAACGTCGGCAGCGGCGGCTTCACCATGGCCGCCACGGGGACCTGCAAGCCGGGGGTGGCGGGTCCGTTCGTCTCCGCCAACCTCGACACGTCGGGCCATCTCCACCTGAAGTACGGTTACATAGAGACCCAATACACCTTCAACGTCGATCAGTGGCCGCGCATTTATTACAACTACACGATGCTCTTCAACCTGCGGGGACTCGGACTGCGTGATCTGCGCGACCGGTACGGCGTCGAGATAGAGACCTGGGAAGACCATCTCAAGCACACCGGGATCGAATTGGACATATTCGAGCTTCCCGGCGCATTCGATGTTGCGCACCAGTACGCCAACTGGGCCGTGAGGGACAGTCCCGGCATCCTGAAGCCGCTCCAGGCCCAGAAGTGGACCGAATTCTGCAAACGCCGCGGCGGACTGGGGATCGTGCGGAATCCCAACGCTCGCCGCAATCGCTGCAAGAGCACCGACAGCTTCACCGTGACCAGGGGGATGGAGTGGACCCCCGCCGGCTACCGCACCTTCATATGGGTGCACGGCCTCCAGAACGGGCTGACCATGTTTCCCGCCGACAAGATCTACTTCCAGCAGTTCCGAAACGGCAGCGCCATAAAGCTGATAAACGAGGAGCGGGATCAATACTTCAAATATCTGGTCCCCGGCGAGGCCGGCTCGCTGCTCGAGCAGGCCGGCGTCGCCCACGTGCCGCTGCCCCTGTACCTGAACACCTGGGGCTTCATGGTCAGAGACGATCAGCCCCACATTCGCCGGTGGATGACGTTCGACTACGTGCGGGTGTGGCAGCCCGAGAACCACTACACCGACATGGAGCCCGCGTACCAGTGAGCCGCCGAGCCTCACGCAGGCCTCGGGTCGACCTGCCGATCGGTTGAACAGCGGGACGACTTATCGTCTCTGGAATGGATCGTGATCGGAGGGCTGCGGGCGCCCGTGTGCCGGCGTTTTCCAGAAGACCCTGCCCCATGTGCGGCTGTCAAAGGCCTACGGTATGACCGAACTCCCAACGGCGCCGCCCACCTGCATTCAGCCTGGAGGATTGCGACCTGGGCGGTGGCACCCTCGGGAAGGCGGAGATAGAGGTCGTGTTCGGGATCGCACACCGCCACCTCCATCGTTGGGGGAAGCCCCGGGATGTCCCGGTAGAAGGCGATGGGTCGGGCTATGTCCGACCGAAATCGTGACGTGGTGAACCGGTCTCGGCGGCATGACGAACCAGCGGCGCCGGGTAGGCGATACTCGCCGTCACGCCATGGAGGCTACCCGACCCTGAGAGTCGCAGATCCGCCGGCAGGGAACATCCCATCCTTCGCATTGGGAGCCCTCGGGCGCCTCCCCACTCGCCGTTGACAACTAGCCTCAGAACACAATTGACAATGCAGACACCGGAGAGGACAGGATGACCGAGGTCCCCAAATGGACGCTCTCGGGTTTGACCGAGGGCATCGAGAACACCCGAGCCGGCCGAGAAGGCGACGGACGGCTGATAGAAGGACGGGCAATGGCGGTACAGGCATCGCCCGACCTGGGCAACTCCACCAGGATCGTGATGGGGACGTCGTCGTTGCCGCCCGACTTCGCCACGGTTCCCCATTCTCACGAGGCGGAGGAAGTGGCGGTGGTGCTGTCCGGATCGGGCTGGGTGGACATCGACGGGGAGTCCCACCCCATGGAAGAGGGAACGGTTCTCTTCACACCCTCCAACAGCGCCCATCAGACCCACTCGGGACCCGACGGCATGACCGTGCTGTGGTTCTACGCCCCGCCCGGATCGGAGGTGCGCTGGCTGAGCCAGGGCGCGGCCGAGTCATGAACGCCCGGTCCTCTTCCGGCGTGGCCATCGTCACCGGTTCCGCCGGAGGTATCGGATCGGCGGTGGCGGCCACCCTTCTGGAGGAGAATCCCGACACACTGTGCGCGGCGGTCGACCTCCGACCCGGCCACGCTTCCCCGCTGATCGAGGAGTACGGGCCCGATCGGGTGCTGGAGGTGCTGTGCGATGTCTCACGGCCGGAAAGCGTCAGCCGGGCCATGCGGGAGATCGAAGACTGGAACACTCCGGTGCGGAGCCTGGTGAACTGTGCAGGGATCCAACTGGGTTGCGCGAGTGCTGACTTCACTCCCGAAGACTGGAAGAAGGTGCTCGACATCAACCTGTCGGGGACCTTCTACTGGTGCCAAGCGGCCGGAAGACACATGATGGCGCACCAGGGTGGGGCGATGGTCAATCTCTCATCGGTGGCCGAGTTCTTCGGTTGGCCGCTCCGGGTTCCGTACGCGGCCGCCAAGGCAGGGGTGAGCGCCCTCACCAGAACCCTGGCCACCGAGTGGGCCCACCTGGGTATCCGGGTCAACGCAGTGGCGCCCGGGTTCATCGACACGCCCCTGGCGCGGGAGGCGATCGAGAGCGGCAGGTTGTCCAAGCCCGCCGCGGACGCGCTCCACGCCCAACTGCGTTTCGGCGCCGCCACCGATGTGGCCGAAGCGATCGCGTTTCTGCTCTCGCCTCGCGCCGGTTTCATAACAGGTGAAACCCTCAAAGTGGACGGGGGGTTGACGGCCAAGAAGCTCGACTGGCCGCCACGGCAATGAACGGACGCTCGGTATCCTCCTTCCCATCCCTACGACAGGGCGTTGCGTGCCGCTGAGTAGTGACCCCAACCGATTGACCGAGGCAGTGTGGGAGTAGCAGCATGAGAGTAGGAGTAGGCCGCGCGGTCATCACGCCGCCGATCGGGATCGAACACGCCGGCTGGGGAGCGCAGACTCACCATCGGGCCGAGGGCGTGCACCTGGACCTGTTCATAACCGTGCTGGTGGTGGAGGGCGAGACCCAGACCCTCGCCATTCTGGACTACGACCTGGGGGATGTAACGGTGAAGGACTCCGATCGCATCCGGAGTGACGTGGCCGGGGTGCTGGGCATCGACCCCAGGAATGTAAGGGTCTCTTACACCCACACCCATGCCGGACCGGTTTGGTCGGACCTGATGGGATCCCGTGCGGGCCGGGGAGGACACGAGTTGGTGCCGGGCTACCGGGAGACGGTCTGGTCGCAGACCCTGGGCGCAACCCGTCAGGCCAAGGCTGCTCTGCGGCCCGCCCGGCTGGCCGCGGGGTGGGGTGAGAGCGACATCGCGGTAAACCGCAGGCTCCGGGCGCCAACCGGCGAACTGGTGGTGGGACAGAATCTCGACGGCTTCGCCGACCGCCGGGTAATGGTGGTGCGCTTCGACGATCTCGATGAGAACCCTCTCGCCGCTTTGGTTTGCTACGCCGCTCATCCGATCGTCCTGGCCTATCAGAACCGTCTGCTCAGCCCCGACTTCCCCGGGGTGGCCAAACGGGTGGTCGAGGAGTTGACCGGCGCGGCCTGTCTCTACCTGCAGGGGTGCGCGGGGAACATGATGACCATCGAGGCTCTGACCGGCGACCTGGGCGCCGCCGAGCGGATGGGGACCATGCTGGGCGCCGAGGCCGCCAAGGTTTTCACCGGCATCCGCACCCGACCCACCCGAAGAAGATTCGCCGGCATCGTCGAGTCGGGCGCCCCGCTGGGTATCTGGGTGGATGAGCCGCTTCCGGACCGGGAGCCGGTGGTCAGGGTGGCGGAACGGAACATAGAGATGCCCTGCCGCCCCACCGAGGATCCCGCGCTGGCGGAAGCCCATGCGGACAGCCTCTCCAGACGCTTCCTGGAGTTGGAGAGGACCGGGGCGCCGGAGGAACAGGTGATGGAAGCTCGATACCGCGCCCGGCGGGTCATCATCGGCTCGATTTGGGCGAAGCTGGTCAGAGGGAGAACCCACCTGCCCACCACGGTGCACGGAATAAGGATCGACTCGGTGGCACTGTTGGGCTTTCCCGGCGAGCCCTTCGCCGAGATCGGAGTGCGGGTGAGGGATGCCTCCCCCTTCGAATACACCCACATGGCGGGATACTCGAACGGCCACACCGGGTACGTTCCCACTGCAGAGGAGTTCGAGAGGGGAGGCTACGAACCGAACTGGGCGACTGCATTCACTTCCGACGCCGCCTCCGTGCTGGAGCGCGAGGCCGGCCTGCTCCTCGCCGATCTGGCGGACGGCGACCCCGAATAGCCGGTGCCCGAACCAATGTCCACCCATCACCCTTCATCCCAGGACGCGGCGCCCCTGCTCGAGGTTCGCAACCTTTCTATCTCCTTCCAGACCCACTCGGGGGTGCTCCCCGCCATCGAGGACGTCAGCTTTGCGCTGCGACCGGGCGAAATCCTGGGAGTGGTGGGGGAATCCGGATCGGGAAAGACCGTCACCGTCTCCTCCCTGGTGGGACTCCTACCCGACAATGCCCGGATCGAGAGTGGCCGGGTCCTCTACCGAGGCGAGAACCTGCTGACGTTCTCAGACGGAGATTTGGAAGAAGTCAGGGGCAAAGAAATCGCCATGGTTTTTCAAGACCCCATGACCTCACTCAATCCGGTGATGCGGGTGGGACTCCAGATCACCGAGGCGCTCAGAATCCACGGCGCCTCTCGCTCCGACGCCCGGGAGAGGGCTGTTGAACTGCTGGATCTGGTGGGCATCCCCAATCCTCGCCAACGCTTTCGCCAGTTTCCCCACGAGCTTTCGGGTGGAATGAGACAGCGGGTGGTCATCGCCGTGGCTATCGCCAACCAGCCCTCTGTCCTGATTGCCGATGAACCCACCACCGCCCTGGACGTCACCATCCAGGCCCAGGTCCTGGAGGTGCTGGCCGCCGGTTGCGGGGCGACCGGCGCCTCGATGATCCTCGTCACGCACGACCTGGGCGTCATCGCCGAAGTCGCCGACCGGGTGGCCGTCATGTATGGCGGGAGGATCGTGGAGACCGGCAGGGTCGAGACCATCTTTCATCAGCCTCGCCATCCCTACACCATGGGACTGTTCACCAGTCTTCCCAGGCTGGATGGAGGACTGGAACACCTGCAGCCCATCCCCGGAGTTCCACCGACTCTGGCCGCGCGACCCACCGGGTGCGCTTTCCACACCCGCTGTGGTCTGTCGGGAGGACGGGGACCCTGCCGGGACCAGGTCCCGGAATTGATCTCACTCGGAGGCGGCC
This sequence comes from Acidimicrobiia bacterium, assembly GCA_965204615.1. Lineage (GTDB taxonomy): Bacteria > Actinomycetota > Acidimicrobiia > Spongiisociales > ZC4RG35 > Bin76. The sequence continues at coordinate 1,883,659 of OZ242000.1, forward strand.
AGAGCGGCGCATGCCATTTCCTCGCCGAAACCGCCTGAACCTCCCTTCAGGGTGAGAATCTTCAGACGGAAAGGCCCAGTTTGACGGCCACCCCCCGCTGGGCTTCGTCCAGGGTAACAAAGGAAAGGTCGGCAGACCCCTCGGCCACATAGAGGGCAGTCGCCATGTGCCACAGATCCGCTCCCCGCAGGTAGCCGACATTCAACACCGAACGGAATTCAGGGCTGAGCGGTCGGTCCGGTAGCACCCAATCGATCCCCGAAAGGAGCCCTTCTTCAACTTCGACGCCTTCCCTGGCGAAGACCGATCGTAATTCCGACTCCAGGAGGTTGGAAGAGATCAACCGGGAATGTTGATCCAGGACTCGAGACGTGGCAGAGCCCTGCGGTTCCCCGAAGGCGATCGCAACCATGGCGGAGGTGTCGACGTATGCGACGCTCATCCCTCGCGCTCGGCAAGGAAGCGATCCAGGGCCCCCGGTCGGGAGGTCACTGGCCGGAGGGTTCTCCTCTCTCCCTTGAATGGAACCAGAATGCCGCGGCGCTCAAGGTCGTCCAGTCGTTCGACCAGGGTCTTGGGGGGCGGCCGGATGGGTCTCACCTCGGCAACAGGCTCTCCGCGATAGGTGACGGTGACGGTCTGTCCTTCACGGACCAGTCGCAACAACTCAGAGAACCTTGCCTTGGCCTCATAGGTGGAGTAGACAATTGTCATAGTGAATAGACTAGTCAGACCCGTTTGACATGCTGCCCCCTCTTCCTTCGCTACGCCACTCGTGGAAACAATCCCAGGTCTCCGGTTGCCCCATCATGACTGTCGGGGTATCTTGAGAACAACTATTCGTAGGGGCCCCTGTAGCCCTTCACCAATGAAGAGGAGCGGAAAGTGAAGAGAGTATCCGGCCGGGCACTGCTCGGCGTGATCATTGTCCTGACGCTGATTGTCGCGGCTTGCGGCGACGACGCGGCGGACGAAGCAGCCGCCGAGGCGGCGGCAGCCCAGGCCCAGGCGGCGGAGGCGCAAGCCGACGCGGCGGCAGCCGAGGCCGATGCGGCGGAGGCGCAAGCCGAAGCCGACGCAGCCCAGGCGGCCTTGGAAGCAGCCCAAGCTGAGGCTGAAGCGGCGCAAACGGCCTTGGAGGAGGCCCAGGCAGCCGCAGCCGCAGGTGGCGAAGAAGCCCAGGCAGCCCTGGACGAGGCCATGAGAGAAGCCGACGAGGCGACAAGAGAAGCCGAGGAAGCCGAAATGGCTGCTGAAGAAGCCGCCATGGCCGCCGAAGAGGCACAAATGGAGGCTGAGGAGTCGCAGAAGCAGGTCGATGAAGCCCAGATGCAGATCGAGGAGTTGATGAGCGGAGGGACCATCGTCTTCGGCACCAACCAGGAGCCCTTGCAGCTGGATGCCTTCGCAGCCCTGTCCGTGAACGACATGGCGGTTGTCGCCCAGATCTATGAAACGCTGGTCATCCTGGGACAGGGCATGCAGATCCATCCCGGATTGGCCACCCACTGGACCCAGAGCGCCGACGCCACCGAGATCACCTTCCGACTGCGGGAGGGAGTCACTTTCCACAACGGTGATCCTCTCAACGCTGAAGTTGTCAAGGCTCACTTCGACAGGTTGAAGGGCGACGTCTCCGGATCGCAGACCGCGTTGCTCGCCACCAACTACCAGGACACCGAGGTCATAGACGACAACACGATCAACTTGGTCTTCTCCAAGCCGGTGCCTGACATCCTCATCGACCTGGCCGCTCCCGGCGCCGCCATCACCAATGCGGCGGCCGTGGCGGCACTTGGCGACGACGCCGGCCGACAGCCGATCGGCACCGGTCCGTTCATCTTCGAGGAGTGGGTGGAAGGAAGTCACATCTCCATGGTGCGCAACCCCGACTGGACCTGGGGCGCGTTCTCCTTCTACGGGACCACCGGCCCGGCCCGGGTCGAGCGGGTGGTCTTCCGGTACATCCCGGACGAGCAGGCCCGCACCGCGGCCCTCTCCACCGGCGAGATCCACTTCCTGGACCTGGTTCCCTTCCAGAACATCGCCCCGCTGGAGGCGCTGGACGGCATCACGGTGGAGGGCTTCTCCCTGCCCGGCATGCCGCAGGCCAACGCCATCAACCCCAACATCTCGCCCACCTCGGACATCCGGGTGCGCCAGGCGATCTTGCACGCGGTTGACCAGGACGCCATCGTCCAGGCAGTGTTCTTCGGACGGGCGCCGGCCGCGTACGGCCCGCTCTCCAGCGACTTCCCCGAGTACGACCCGATCGTGGAGACCTACTACCCGTATGATCCCGCTCGCTCGGTCGAATTGCTCGAGGAGGCCGGCTGGGCGTTGGGTGACGACGGAATCCGCCGCCAGGGTGACGAGACGCTGAGCGTCAAGATCATCGAGAATGCGAGTTGGAACCCGTGGGTCGACCTTCTGCAGGCCCAGTTGAGCGACATCGGATTCGACGCCGAAGTCATCACCCACGAGGGTGGCGGCTACTACACGGTGACCGGCGAGACCCAGTTCGCACTGCCATCGATGGGTGACGTGTTCGGCTCCCCGGCCACCATCTACCGGGACTTCCACTCCACGTCGATAGGCCCCGGCAACATCAACGTCGGGCACATCGACGACCCGCAGGTGGACGCCCTCCTGGAAGCCGCCTCCGTGGAGACCAACATCGGCAAGCGCGCCGAGATCCTCTCGGAATTCCAGCGCTACATGATGGACCAGGCCTACATGGTCCCCATCATCGAGTTGCACTTCTTCACGGCGTTCTCCGACGCCCTGAGCGGGTTCTCGGTGGACGGCACCGGTTTCTACAAGTACTTCGCAGGAGCATCCCTGAGCCAGTAGCAAGTAATCGAAATCCGACAGGCTCGGTGTCGCACAGAAGACACCCGGGCGGCAGAGGCGCCGGCCTTTGCCGCCCGGGGCCTGTCCGGGATGGGACTGATTAGAAAAAAGTGCTGAGATACATAGTCGGCCGGCTGGCTCTGACCATCCCCGTGCTGGTCGGCGTCGCCACCCTGATCTTTTTGCTGATGCAGTTCATACCGGGGGACGCCGTCTCCGCACAGATGTCGGCCGGAGCAAAATTCTCCCCCGAGCAGCAGGAGATGATGCGGGAGGCCCTGGGACTCAACCGGCCGGTCATCGTCCAGTTGGGCGACTACCTGGCGGGACTGGTGCAGGGCGACCTGGGCCGCTCCATATCCGGCCGTTCGGTGATCGGACTGATCGGCGCCCAGATCCCCTCCACCCTGATCCTGGTGGGGGCGGCCATGATTGTGGCGCTGGTAATCGGCATCCCCTTGGGAGTGCTTGCCGCCCGCCGCCGCAACACCCTGGTCGACACCGCAGCCATGGGGACCGCGGTGCTGGGACTGTCCGTCCCCCAGTTCTGGCTGGGGCTGATGTTGATAATCCTGTTCGCGGTCAACCTGGGATGGTTTCCGGTTCTCAGTTCGGGAGGGTTCGACGGGTTGGTGCTTCCCGCACTCACACTGGGCCTGGCCGAAGCGGCCATTCTTGCCCGCCTGGTGAGGAGCAGCCTGATCGAGTCCCTGGAACAGGATTACATCACCACCGCCCGCGCCAAGGGCGCCTCGGACTCACGGGTGACCTGGAGACACGGCTTGCGCAACGCCCTGGTGCCGGTGGTCACGATGATCGGGCTGCAGGTAGGAAACCTGCTGGGCGCCTCGGTGGTGATAGAGACACTGTTCGGACGCCAGGGCGTCGGAAAGCTGGTGGTGGACAGCATCCTGCAACGGGAACTGGCAGTTCTGCAGGGATCCATTCTCATCCTGGCCTCTATCTTCGTGTTGATCAATGTGATCGTGGACATCTTCTACCGGGTCCTGGATCCGCGTGTCAAACTGGGAACGACCTGACAGATGCTTGACGCCGCCCCCACGCCCGCTCCCCCGACCGAGACCACTGTCGGGATATGGAGGAGACTCACATCCCATCGCTCGGTGGTAGTGGGTGGAACGCTCTTCGCACTGGTGTTGATCGCCGCCGTTTTCGCCGACTGGCTGGCGCCCTTCGATCCTGTCGACACCGACCCGGTCAACGCCCTGCAACCCCCCAGCGGCGAGCATTGGATGGGCACCGACCAACTGGGGCGGGATGTGTTCAGCCGGGTGATCCACGGGGCCCGACCGTCGCTGGTCATGGGGGTGGTGCCCATGTTGATCTCCTCGCTGATCGGGACCACCGCGGGGATGGTCCTCGGTTATTACGGGAGGTGGGCCGACTTGCTGATGACCCGGTTCGTGGACCTCGCCCTGGCCTTCCCGCCCATCCTCCTGGCGCTCACGGTGGTGGCAGTGTTGGGACCGGGGCTGTGGAGCGTCTCCCTGGCCCTGGGGCTGTCGGGGATCCCCTTCTACGTCCGCATGGCCCGCGGACAGGTGATCCAGGCCAAGGAGGCCCCCTTCGTGCAGACCGCCGTGGCCATCGGCGCCGGGGACGGCCGGGTGATGTTCCGCCACATCATCTACCGGGTGTTCCCGCCCATCCTGGTGATGATGACCATTCACGTGGCCGGGGCCATCCTGGCCGGTGCGGCGCTGAGCTTTCTGGGACTGGGCATTCCACCGCCCACCGCGGAGTGGGGAACGATGATCCAGGACGGACGCCAGTTCCTTGCCCTATCGTGGTGGACGGCGTTCTTCCCGGGCGTGGCGCTGGCCATCACGGTGTTCGCCACCAACCTTTTGGGCGACGGGCTCAGAGACGTGATCGACCCCAGATCGAAAGGAGAACCGATCAGATAATGGAACATGCAGTGGCGGTCGTCACCGGAGGCGCAGCCGGCATAGGACGGGGATGCGCATTCCGCCTGGCGGCGGATGGTTACGCGGTGGCGGTGGTCGACATCGACGTTGAGGGAGGCGAGGAGGTGGCCGCACAGATTCGCTCCGACGGCGGCGAGGCCTTCTTCTTCGAGTCGGACATCGGAGAGCCCGACGCCTTCGCGCGGATAGTGGCGGCCGTGGCCGAGAGGTGGAACGCCCTGCACGTGCTGGTCAACAACGCCGGGCTCGACTACAACGAGCCACTGGCTGATATGACCGTCGCCGCCTGGGACAGGTGCCTGGCAGTGGACCTTCGCAGTGTCGCCTTCTCGGCCCAGGCGGCCGCCGACCTCATGGAGCGTTCCGGGGGTGGCAGCATCGTCAACATAGCATCGGTGATGGCCCGGTACACCTTCCCCGACTACGGCGCCTACACGGCCTCAAAGGCCGGAGTGATCGGTCTCACCAGAACCCTGGCCCTGGAACTGGGACCGAAGGGGATCCGGGTGAACGCCATCGCTCCGGGCTTCATAGACACCGGCGCCTGGGAGAGAGTGCTGGCCCGCGTGGACGATCCGGAGGCATTCGCCGCCTCGGTTTCCGCCCTCCATGCGCTGGGCCGACGAGGAAAGCCCGCCGACATCGCAGGGGCCGTGGCATTCCTGGCCGGCGATGACGCCGGTTTCATCACCGGCCAGACCCTGGTGGTCGACGGCGGCGTGACCGCCCAGATACGCACCCCCTAGCCATGGCAGCGCACCCTGGCCGTGAGGAGGAACACTTGTGATAGCCGCACGGACGGAACAGGAGAGGGGCCCGAGTCGAAAACTGGTGACCATGGTGGTGGACGCACCGGGACGCCGACATGGTGGGCGACGAGCCGATATGGTGCGACGGACTGGCGGTCGGCTGGGTGACCTCGTGCGGATACGCCCACACCGTGAAACGCTCGGTGGCCCTGGGGTACGTCCCCACAGACCTGGCCCACCCTTCCGCACCGCTGCAGATCGAGGTCATCGGAGAACTCCGGGGCGCCACCGTCCAGTCCCAACCATTGTTCGACCCCGCCGGCCACCGGATGCGGGGTTGAAGAACGGCGCTTAACTCCCGATGATGTCCTCGGCCGAGACACGGCCTTCATTGGCTTCGGCGAGAGTTGAAGCCGCAATCCCGAACCATTCGTAGAAAGAGGAAACCAGAGAAAACGCCTCCACTTCCGCATTTCCCATCAGAACGATCCCTCTATGAAGAGGATCGTCAACCACAGCCTGGAAACGGAAGGGTTCAGCATAGAGTTGGGGCCGACCCTTTCTCAGCAATCGCCCTCTGGACCAGTAGGTCCATGACAATCCCGGTCCATGAGGCACCAGCACTCGGTGGGCAAACAAGGCGAATTCCAGTGCCCACTCCCTTATCACGATGTCATTCAGTTTTGCGTGGGCTTCCAATTCGGTCGCGGCCCATCCCAGGAAGTCGGAAGTGCCAGATGCAACAGCCACCATCGCGCCAAGCGGATGGATCAGCACACCACGCCGTCCCTTGTCTAGAAGGGCTACGCATTGGTTGATCGGTTCGGTTTCTCCAAATCCACCTAGTCCAAACCCTTGAGTTCCTCGTAGAGCGTGGCGTCCGACATTTCTCAACTCTCCAGCTACCCCCTCCGATGAATAGAAGTCGCCAAAGGAGACATTTGATGAAGGAACGATCGCCAGTTCCCACCAAGCGGCGTTCCCGAGTTCCAACCTCTCAACCATCTCATCGGTTGCCGCTCGCACTGCCGCGGAGAGGGGATCACCGTCGGCGGTCAATATGTTCGGGGCCATAGTCCTGCGTTCGCCGGGCGTCTCCGACTGCCCGTGCCAGAGCTTGTCGATGGGGACGGCGTAGATGTCATCTGCCAGTCGGTAAGGCATGCCTCCGGTGTACAGCAGCAACCCGGCTTGAAAACGTGACCCGAGTTCCTGTTGCAAGGAGCGAAGGCCTTTGATGTCGCTCTTGGACACCCTGCTGGAGGATTTGACCTCCAATCCGATCACGGTCCCATCATTGAGACTCTCGATCACAAGGTCCACTTCCACCCTGGCCCGGTTTCGCCAGTATCCGATCTTGAAGGGTTCATCCAGCCAAGAGACCGCCTTGCGTACCTCGCTGACCACGAATGACTCCAGCAGGTGTCCGAACGAGATCTCGAACAGGGGGTCGTAACCAGGAATCCGTTCAGCCGTGAGCCTCAGGATGCGGCTTCCCAGACCCGAGTCAACCAAATGCAACTTGGGGCGGGAGACCGGCCCGCTATCGGTCTTCTTCCATGCAGGCAGACGAAAGATGAAGAAGAGCAATTCCAGGAGGCGGGTGTACTTCTCCGCAGTACGAGGGTTGATATCGATGTCCTGGGCGGCATTGGCAATGTTGAGCAGTTGTCCGGTCTGGGCCCCATAGCGAAACAGCAGCCTTTGCATATCCGCGGGTTGGCGGATACTCGATACAGCTGACTGCCCATAATCAATCGACTGGGCAATGTAGGAGTCGAACGCCCGAGTCCGATCATTGGACGTTCGACTGGCCAAGGCTTCGGGAAAGCCCCCGGTCAGCACCCTCTCAACGTACTCGCTGCGACTGGTATGGGAACGTCCCCACGACATCATCTCATCTATGTCCCCAAAGGCGGTCGCGACAAAGTTGCCGCTGCGACCCTCTATCTCGATTTGCGAAAGCGGGAAGACCTCTGTTTCTTCCAGGCGACCCACCAAGGCCTTCAAGCCCTCCGGATTAGCCCGCCGGCCAGCCGATCCGGTCACCACGAACTGGCCGGGGGAGCCATCTCTGTTCAGTCGCGCCTTGATGTATTCGAGCAGTGGCGGGACGCGTAGGTACTCGTCGACAAGGACCGGCCGCGGGCTTGCTACGCAGCGATACGGATCGGCTTCAACCTGGTCCCTGACCGTGACGTCATCGAGATCAAAGATGTGGGCTGACAGCTTCTCGGCGATCTGCCCGAGAAGGGTGGACTTCCCAACCGTCCGCGGTCCTTCCAACACCACCACCGGACTGGCGCCAATGCGCCGTAGAGCAACTTCCAGTGCGCGCCGGTGGTAGAACGGAGCTCCGGTTGCATCCATATCCCTATAGGATACGCATATTACTGGACTATATTACTGCCTTATCCGCATATTCTGCCCTTTACCTACGACAAGCCAGGCGAAATAGTCCCAAAGGGCTGTGGGGGAAATCCCGTGTTTGATGGTTGGGGTGTCCAGAATCGATCCTGAATCCTCCCGGATTCACACCACCCACTCGACAACCATAGGAGCATCCACGACCCACAAACCTAGGTGCACAGCGAGTTGACTGCCTTCGTAGGTCCCGACGACACTGTCCACAACTCCCAACCCAGACTGTGAAACAAACCGCTGCCACAAGATTGACTCCGTCCCACCGCCGACCCATATTGACAACAGCCATACACCAAGACGGCCCCGCCCAGACGTCAACGAGACCGCCTTGAACAATCAGATGTCCCGACTCACGGGATACTTAGCGCTGCCCGGAGTCTCCCAACAGTGGAAAGGTGGTGGCGGGGGTGGGAACCCGATAGGGAGCACCGGTAAATCGCGGCTTTTTCCGGTCCATCACCAAACGCGTTACCGCGCCGGGTGGGGAAACAGGCCGCCACACGCTCATACGGCTCCCGATCTCCATTGCCCAAACGCCCCACCCAACCCAACGCGTGTTGGGACACCCTAGTTGAACAGGGGTTGGCCGGGGGTGTCGGGAGTCATCACGGAAATGTGCCAGCCCCCGAGATTGGCCAGGAATAACTGTTCCATCCCGGGCCCGCCGAAGGCGCAGTTGGTAACCCGGTTCATCGTCAGGCCTCGCTCGTCCCGGGCCACCAGTTGGATTTCCCCGTCAGGGCCGATGCGCTCGAGAGCGCTGGCGCCGAATGAGGTCACGTAGAGGTTCTGATCGGCGTCGAAGGCCAGTCCGTCCGGCATGGGCAGCAAGGCACCCGGGGCGCACACCTGCTCGGGCGGGGTCCCCGATCCATCCAGGGGAATCCGCACCACGTCGTCGGTGGCGGTCTGAGCGACGTACAGATGGCGGGCGTCCTGATCGATGGCCAGCCCGTTGGCGTAATAGAAGGGACCGGAGTGGTACACCGTTGCCTCCCCGCCGGGATTGATGCGGTAGATCTCACCCGTGGGTCCCGGGTAGTCCCCGGAGCCCGACACGTAGAGACTCCCGTCGGGGCCGAAGGCCGGGAAGTTGGGTCCCCGCAGTGCGCGGCCCTCCACCGAGTCACAGAACACCTCCCATTCTCCGGAGACGGCCACCCTGACGATTGTGTTGTCCTGGGTGCAGACATAGCAATAGCCGTGGCGGTCGAACGCCAGACCGGCTGCCATGGCATTCAACTCACAGATCACTTCCGGTTGACGGGTCTCGGGGTCTATTACATATATCTGTCCCGCTTCTCCCCCGGCCCAGACTCGGCCGTCGGGGTCGATCGCCACGCATTCGGGATGGTCAAGACCGGCGCTGTAAACCTCTACCTGGCTCATCTCGGGTCTTCTCCTTTCATATCGCTGAGCCGCACGCTCAGCCATGCTTTATGGGTCTCCCCACCCCTGAGCATCGGCGCCTGCCCACGGTCGATGGCGGCAGCCAGCCCGTCGGCGGGCCAGGCGTTCACCGGCTCGACCGCCATCGAACTGAGCCTGCCGAACCAGGGGAAACGAGAAGCCTGGCGGTTTATCCACAACCAGGCATAGGGAAAGGCTTCCGCCGACCATTCGAAAGTCAACCGATCCGCGGTGTCAGGTCGCAGGATGTGGCAGGCCGGTTCGGCAACGTCCGTGAGATACGCCAGGCGCTCCACGGGTTGGCGGGGCATCTCACCCAGGTCGACCGGCTCACCCTGCCGGCTTCGTACCCACGGCCACGAGTACCGGTCTCCCGGTGACAGGTCGTCCTCAGGGACCCCCAGTCCCGGTACCTCCAGACGGGCCCCCTTCATGATCAGGCGGGTGCCCGGCGGGGCCTCGAAGGTGGGATGGTGGCCCCACAGGTAGTGAAAGCCGACACCCGAGGGGTTGTGGATCTCCTCTTCCAGGTCGAGCCGGGGGACATCGGGATGGAGCCTCATTCTCCGGGTGAGAATCAACGGGGTGTGGGTATGGCACCTCAACATGACCTGGAGATCACCAGCGGCGGGCAGAACCTCCCAGGGCGCCAGGGATGCTTCACCGTGAACGGGATGGGTTATGCCCTCCACTGTGCAACCTGCTCCTGCGTTGGGGAACATCTCCTGCCACCCGCCCCGGTGTTCGGACAGCCAATCGAGGTCGGAGGAGTGATAGGAAGCGCCGGCCGAGGCGCGCAACGGCCAATCGGAGTCGACCCAGGCCAGGCGATTTCGCCCCCCCGGCCGGCCCAACCAGAGGACTTCCGCTCCCTTTTTGTCATCGACCCTCACCTCGAGGTGGGGGGTGCGAAGTCGGATCATGGGTGTGTTCCGATTGCATCTACCTGCTCGGGAAAGTGACACGCCGCTCTCCCGCTTCCAGCCAGGCGATGTTCCAGCGCCGGGGTCTCGGTTGCGCACAGTTCCTGCGCCTTCCAACACCGGGTCCGGAACCGACAAGCCGAAGGAGGATGGACAGGACTCGGCACGTCGCCCTCCAGGAGGATGCGGCTCCGTTCCGCACGGGAGACCGGCTCTGGAACCGGAACCGCCGACACCAGGGCTTGGGTGTAGGGATGACAGGGCCGGGAGAACACCTCATCCCGGTCACCCCACTCGACGATCCTTCCCAGGTACATGACGGCCACCCGCTCGCACACGTGACGTACCACCGACAGATCGTGGGCAATGAACAGATAAGCCAACCCCAGATTCTGCTTCAACTCGATCAAGAGGTTGATGATCTGCGCCTGGATGGAGACATCCAAGGCCGACACCGGCTCGTCCAGCACCAGGAGCTTTGGTCGCAACGCCAGTGCCCGGGCAATACTGATACGCTGGCGCTGCCCTCCCGAGAATTCGTGGGGATACTTCTGGGCGTCGCCGGGATGCAACCCCACCAGTTCCAACAGGTCTGCGACCCTCCCGGGGTCGGGACGCCGCCCTTCGTGGACCACCAACGGTTCGGCCACGATCTCTCCCGCCTTCATGCCGGGATTCAGCGAAGCGAACGGATCCTGGAACACGATTTGCATGTGGCGCCGCAGGGGTCGCATCTCCCGTCTCCCCAAGTCGGTGATGTCCCGTCCCATGAACACCACCCTGCCGCTGGTGGGGGCCATCAGCCGCATCATCAGCTTCGCCACCGTGGACTTCCCGCAACCCGACTCTCCCACCAGCCCCAATGCCTCTCCTTCGGAAATGGAGAGGCTCACCCCGTCCACCGCCTTCAACTGGCGGCGGCGTCCCACCATCCCCTCCATGCTGACCGGATAGTGCATGACCACATCCTCCAGCCTCACCAAAGCCGGGGCACTGTCATTCAACATCCTGTTTTCAGAGTAGCAAGCCGCAATCACCCGCCACCGGCAGGGGAAACCTACCAGAAGGGCAAGTGCGGATTCTCGACCCGGTTGCGGCCTGAGCAGGGGAGGTGAGCTTCAAAGTCGGGGCGTGGTCATGTGGGATGTGACAGTCCGATTGGCCCATAAAATGAAGACCATGCGCACCAGGTCGATGTTTCTCTTTTGATGAACTCGGAGCAACACAGCTCTGATCGGCGCTTCACTGCTTCCGGCATCCCGCTCCAGGGTGGGTACGGTCCCGAAGATGTGCCCCCGCAGGCTCAGCAGGCTGGAGCAGGACCTCCCGGAATCCCGCCAACCAACTCCACCTTGCCGAGGCCGTCGCCTGGGGGACCCGCACCATGGTGGAAGTCAATGCCTTCACCGAGGACGTGACGCTATGCCGAACGAGCCGAATTCAAAGCCGAGCGGCATTCAGAGGCATTCTGATCATTGGGGGGGTTGTTTGCGGGTGCCGGGTTTGAGGTTGTCGGGGTAGGGGTGGTGAGCGGACGGATGCTGTGGCGGTTGCTGTTCTCGGCCGCGGTGTTGGTCGTGGTGGGTCTGTTCGGGGTGACCGGGGTTGACGCAGCCGGAGAGGCGGGGGGGCCGGTGTCGTCGAGCGGGTACCGTCCCGCGGCGGGCTTCGTTGCTCTGGAGTACCCCGTGCCGTATTACGGTCGCTTGTGGAGCGACCACGCTTCGGACCGGCTTGATACGCCCAGAGCCGCCGCCACTGTCAGATCTCAGTTTCTCGGACAAATCGGGATGGTCGAACGAGACGAGCCGGGCCTGGATTGGTCGTTCGCGGTGGAAGGCCAGTCCGAGACCCCCGGTTATGTGAGCTGTGACGAGACCGGCGTGTGCAAGGAGGTGACGGTGCGGGTCACCTCCCAGGGTCTTTTGTACCTGTATGTGCCGAGGGACACCGCGAAATCCCACACCTGGCTTTCGCACCTGGGAGGGTTCCCAAGCCGTTCGGTGGAGTTGTCGGCGTCGGGCGCCGATACGGGTTTGAAGGTGTACCGGGAGGTGATGGTAAAGCCTCCGCCTGCTGCGTCCGGTTGCGAGGACTATGGCGACGACACCCCCGAGGCGTTCACCTGTCTGTTCCTGCGGCAGTTGCTGCCGGACGCGCAGGCATACGAAGCCAGTTCGAGCAGGTTGCAGTCCCGCCTGCCCGGATTGGTGCAGGACAGCTCCAATTACCGCCTGGTGTTCGAGGAGCAGTTCAACGGTGACCCGCCGGCGGCCGATGCCTCCGGGTGCCGCAACGGGTTGTCCACTCTTGACGATTCCATTTGGAGCTACTACGACGCCTGCCTGAACCTGGACTCCAAAAAAGAGACCTGCGGCAACGTCGAGAGCGGCGCCTACGTCTTTGGTGTGGCGGGGACTTGTGGTTCGGTGGGTCTCAACACCTACGGCAATCTTCACTTCAAATACGGCTACCTGGAGTTCAAGTACACCTTCAATCAGGACAGATGGCACAACGTCTATTACAATTTCAATCTGATTCTGTATACGTTTGGGCAGAAGTTGCGGTATCTGAGGGATCAGTACGGGGTGGAGATAAATGACGCGGAGGACTTGCTCAAGCATTCAGAGGTGGAGATCGATGTGCTGGAGGCGCCTGGCTTGTACGAATTCTCTGGTCAGTGGTTCAACTGGGACTATTACAACGCCGGTCTGACCCCGTTGGTTACCACCAAGTTTGCCAATTACTGCGGAGTGGGATTGACCAGTTACATAGACGTGGATCGGAGGAGTTGCAAACCTGATGGGAAATTCACCGTGACCAGAGGGATCGAATGGACCCCCCGCGGCTATCGCACCTTCATCAAGGTAGTGGGCGTCCACAACCACTTGACCATCGTAGCCAAGGACTTTATTTTCATTCAGCACAAGCCCAACGGAGTCGACCAATCCTTCGTCCAGGCAAGGGACCGGTACTTCGAGTACCTGGTGCCAGGTGACCTCGGCACGCTGCTGGAGAAGGTCGCCGTCGGCCACACTCCGATGCCCATCGCCTTGGGTTCATGGGGATACCTGGATCACCGACACCCCTACATTCGCACCAGAATGAAAATCGACTACATCCGGGTGTGGCAGCCCGAGAACCACTACTCCGACATGGAGCCCGTATACCAGTGAGCCCGCGCCTCGGCGCTCACCGCCTCCCGCGGCGGTCGGTCGCGAGGAGGCCAAGGGACCATACCGGGCGGAATACGACCACCGGATCAACTCCACCTCGCCGACGGTGATCGCCTACAACCTGGGCGGTGGTTCCCTCGGGAAGGCTTCAAGTCGGGGCGTGGTCATGTGGGATGTGACAGTCCGATTGGCCCATAAAATGAAGACCATGCGCACCAGGTCGATGTTTCTCCTTTGATGAACTCGGAGCAACACGGCTCTGATCGGCGCTTCACCGCTTCCGGCATCCCGCTCCAGGGTTGGTGCCAAATTCAAAGCCGAGCGGCATTCCGAGGCATTCTGATCATTGTGGAGGTTGTTTGCGGGTGCCGGGTTTGAGGTTGTCGAGGTGAGCGGACGGATGCTGCGGCGGTTGCTGTTCTCGACCGCGGTGTTGGTCGTGGCGGGTCTGTTCGGGGTGACCGGGGTTGACGCAGCCGGAGAGACGGGGGGACCGGTGTCGTCAAGCGGGTACCGTCCCGCGGCGGGCTTCGTTGATCTGGAATACTCCGTGCCGTATTACGGTCGCTTGTGGAGCGACCACGCTGCGGACCGGCTTGATACGCACAAAGCCGTCGCCACTGTCAGATCTCAGTTTCTCGGACAAATCGGGATGGTCGAACGAGACGGCGCTGGCCTGGATTGGTCGTTCGCGGTGGAAGGCCAGTCCGAGACCCCCGGATATGTGAGCTGTGACGATACCGGTACGTGCAAGGAGGTGACGGTGCGGGTCACCCCCCAGGGTCTTTTGTACCTGCATGTGCCGAGGGACACCTCTAACACTTGGCTTACGCACCTGGGAGGGTTCCCGCGCCGTTCGGTCGAGTTGTCGGCGTCGGGCGCCGATTCGGGTCTGAAGGTGTACCGGGAGGTGATGGTAAAGCCTCCGCCTGCTGCGTCCGGTTGCGAGGACTATGGCGACGACACCCCCGAGGCGTTCACCTGTCTGTTCCTGCGGCAGTTGCTGCCGGACGCGCAGGCGTACGAAGCCAGTTCGAGCAGGTTGCAGTCCCGCCTGCCCGGATTGGTGCAGGACAGCTCCAATTACCACCTGGTGTTCGAGGAGGAGTTCAACGGTGACCCGCCGGCGGCCGATGCCTCCGGGTGCCGCAACGGGTTTTCCACTCTTGACAATTCCATTTGGAACTACTACGACGCCTGTCTGGACCTGGACTCCAAAAAAGAGACCTGCGGCAACGTCGAGAGCGGCGCCTTCGTCTTTGGTGTGGCGGGGACTTGTGGTTCGGTGGGCCTCGACACCCACAGCAATCTTCATCTCAAATACGGCTACCTGGAATTCAAGTACACCTTCAATCTGGACAGATGGCACAACATCTATTACAATTTCAATCTGATTCTGTATACGTATGGGCACAAGCTGCGGTACCTGAGGGATCAGTACGGGGTGGAGATAAATGATATGGAGGACTTGCTCAAGCACGCAGAGGTGGAGATCGATGTGATGGAGTCGCCTGGGTGGTACGATGCCTCTGGTCAGTATGTCAACTGGGACCAATACAACACCGGCCTGGACTCGTTGGTTACCTCCAAGTTTGCCAATTACTGCGGAACGGGATTGGACAGTTACATAGACGTGGATCGGAGGAGTTGCAAACCTGACGGGAGCTTTACCGTGACCAGAGGGATCGAATGGACCCCCCGCGGCTATCGCACCTTCATCAAGGTAGTGGGTCTCCACAACGATTTGACCATCATACCCGCGGAACACATTCACGTTCAGCGCAGGCTCAGCGGAGGCGACGCAGCCCCGGTCAGGTCAAAGGACCGGTTCTTCGAGTACCTGGTCCCAGGTGACCTCGGCTCACTGCTGGAGAAGGTCGCCGTCAGCCACGTTCCGCTGCCCATGTCCGTGGGTTCATGGGGATACCTGGATCACCGACACCCCCACATTCGCAGCAGAATGAAGTTCGACTACATCCGTGTGTGGCAGCCCGAGAACCACTACTCCGACATGGAGCCCGTATACCAGTAAGCCCGCGCCTCGGCGCTCACCGCCTCCCGCGGCGGTCAGTCACGAGGAGGCGAAGGGACCCTCCCCTTCGGAAATGGAGAGGCTCACCCCGTCCACCGCCTTCAACTGGCGGCGTCCCACCATCCCCTCCATGCTGACCGGATAGTGCATGACCACATCCTCCAGCCTGCCGCAATCACCCGCCACTTCGAGAGTCCTCACATGATGAGTCGGCTTGCCGCCCGACTTGGGAAGAGCAGGCGCAAAGGCCGATGTCCCAGACCGGAATGTGTGGACTCGGCGACAGTCGCCACCAGCAGAAAAGCCTCCCGGAGGGCGGGGACGGATTCTCGACCCGGTTGCGGCCTGAGCACGGGAGGTGAGCTTCAAGTCGGGGCGTGGTCATGTGGGATATGAAAGTCCGATTGGCCCATAAAATGACGACCATGCGCACCAGGTCGATGTTTCTCTTTTGATGAACTCGGAGCAACACGGCTCTGATCGGCACCTCACCGCTTCCGGCATCCCCGCTCCAGGGTTGGTACCAAATTCAAAGCCGAGCGGCACTCCGAGGCATTCTGAATCGACGGATTCTGATCACTGTGGGGGTTGCTTGCGGGGGCCGGGTCTGAGGTTGTCGGGGTGCGGGTGATGAGCGGACGGATGCTGCGGCGGTTGCTGTTCTCGGCCGCGGTGTTGGTCGTGGTGGGTCTGTTCGGGGTGACCGGGGTTGACGCAGCCGAAGAGGCGGGAGGGCCGGTGTCGTCGAGCGCGCACCGCGCCGCGGCGGGCTTCGTTGATCTGGAATACTCTGTTCCGTATTACGGTCGCTTGTGGAGCGACCACGCTGCGGACCGGCTTGATACGCCCAGAGCCGCCGCCACTACCAGATCTCAGGTTCTCGGACAAATCGGGATGGTCGAACGAGACGGCACCGGCCTGGATTGGTCGTTCGCGGTGGAAGGCCAGTCCGAAACCCCCGGTTATGTGAGCTGTGACGAGACCGGCGTGTGCAAGGAGGTGACGGTGCGGGTCACCCCCCAGGGTCTTTTGTACCTGTATGTGCCGAGGGACACCAAGGAATCTCACCTTTGGCTTACGCACCTGGGAGGGTTCCCGCGCCGTTCGGTGGAGTTGTCGGCGTCGGGCGCCGATACGGGTTTGAAGGTGTACCGGGAGGTGATGGTAAAGCCTCCGCCTGCTGCATCCGGTTGCGAGGACTATGGCGACGACACCCCCGAGGCGTTCACCTGCCTGTTCCTGCGGCAGTTGCTGCCGGACGCGCAGGCGTATGAAGCCAGTTCGAGCAGGTTGCAGTCCCGCCTGCCCGGATTGGTGCAGGACAGCTCCAATTACCACCTGGTGTTCGAGGAGCAGTTCAACGGTGACCCGCCGGCGGCCGATGCCTCCGGGTGCCGCAACGGGTTGTCCACTCTTGACGATTCCATTTGGAACTACTACGACGCCTGTCTGAACCTGGACTCCAAAAAAGAGACCTGCAGCAACGTCGAGAGCGGCGCCTTCGTCTTTGGTGTGGCGGGGGCTTGTGGAAAGGGTGATCACAGTTCGGCGGGTCTCGACACCTACGGCAATCTTCACTTCAAATACGGCTACCTGGAGTTCAAGTACACCTTCAATCAGGACAGATGGGACAACGTCTATTACAATTTCAATCTGATTCTGTATACGTATGGGAAGAAGCTGCGGTACCTGAGGGATCGGTACGGGGTGGAGATACATGATGCGGAGGACTTGCTCAAGCACGCAGAGCTGGAGATCGATGTGCTGGAGGCGCCTGGCTTGTACGAATTCTCTGGTCAGTGGTTCAACTGGGACTATTACAACACCGGTCTGACCCCGTTGGTCACTACCAAGTTTGCCAATTACTGCGGAGCGGGGTTGGCCAGTTACATAGACGTGGATCGGAGGAGTTGCAAACCTGATGGGAAATTCACCGTGACCAGAGGGATCGAATGGACCCCCCGCGGCTATCGCACCTTCATCAAGGTAGTAGGCGTCCACAACCACTTGACCATCGTAGACAAGGACTTCATTTTCATTCAGCACAAGCCCAACGGAGGCGACCAATCCTTCGTCCAGGCAAGGGACCGGTACTTCGAGTACCTGGTCCCAGGTGACCCCGGCACGCTGCTGGAGAAGGTCGCCGTCGGCCACGTTCCGCTACCCATCGCCTTGGGTTCATGGGGATTCATGGATCACCGACATCCCTACATTCGCACCAGAATGAAAATCGACTACATCCGGGTGTGGCAGCCCGAGAACCACTACTCCGACATGGAGCCCGTATACCAGTAAGCCCGCGCCTCGGCGCTCACCGCCTGCCGCGGCGGTCGGTCACGAGGAGGCGAAGGGACCATACCGGGCGGAATACGACCACTGGACCAACTCCACCTCGCAGATGGTGATCGATTCAGCCTGGAGGATGGCGACCCGGGCGGTGGTTCCCTCGGGAAGGCGGAGATAGAGATCATGTTCGGGATCGCACACCCTCACCTCCATCGTTGGGCGAAACCCCGGGATGTCCCGGTAGAAGGCGATGGACCGGGCCATGTCGGTGACCGAGATCGTGACGTGGTGACCGAGATCGTGACGTGGTGACCGAGATCGTGACGTGGTGAACCGGTCCCACGGGCATGACGAACTAGCGGTACCGGGGGAGGACCTCCGTGGCCATCATCTCCAGGCTCTTCATGGTGAGGGAAAAGGGCATCCCCAGCCAGGACATACGGAAGATGAAGTGATCGAATCCGGCCGCAGCCAACCGGTCGATCCCGGATGCCACGTCATCGGGGGAACCCCAGAGGAAGGCCTTTTGCCGCAGGTCCTCGAACATGGTGTCGAAGAATTCCAGGTATCGGGAGTAATCCAGGTACTCGTCCCTGATATGGCGCCCGGCCTCTCTGTCGGCCTGGGAGCGGCTGGTGGAAACGTAGGTCTCCCGGATGATCGGGTAGCTTCGGATCTGTGGCAGGCGTCCATGAGCGGCCGCTTCCCGGCGGAAGCTCTCCAGGTTGCCGATTGCATAGCGCGGTTTGGCGTTGGGAGGGGGTAGCCAGCCATCACCGATGCGGGCAGCCCGGAGAATGGTCCCGGGAACCCCCGCACCCACCCAGATCGGAGGCCCTCCCGGTTGGGCGGGGGGAACGCCGATGGTCTGGTCCTCCAGTCGGAAGTGCCTCCCCTGGTAGGAGACCGGCCTTCCCGACCACAGCGCCCGAATTACTTCAACGGACTCCACCAACCGGCGTCCCGCGCTGTTGGGGTCCACGCCGAAGCCGTGGAACTCATGGTCGCGGTACCCGGCGCCCAATCCCAGGATGACCCGTCCGCCCGAGAGTTGGTCCAGGGTGGCAACCTCTTCGGCGATGTGGACGGGATGAGCCAGGGTGCCGATGAAGATTCCGGTCCCCAATGCCATGCTTCCGGAAGCCGGGACGAGACGCGCCAGCAAAGTCAGAGGCTGGGGGACAACCAGGTCACCCAGGTAGTGATGCACTCCGAACACCGAGTCGAATCCCAGTTCCGCGGCGGCGTTGACCAACTCCACGGTCTCCTCCAGACGCTCCGCCAGCGGTTCGGTCCGCCGGTACTGGAAACTGAGAAGAAGCCCGAACTTCATAGGGTCGGAGATTAGAGAGAGTTGAAGGGCGGCTCGTAGGGACCGACGGCCCGTCCGGGATGTGCTCGGGGTGGTTGGCGGGTTTGGCCGGGCCGGATTGGGAAGAGCGGCCCCGGATCGTATCATCTGGCATAGATGATCTGGCGGCAAGTGACGCGGCTCATAGGACCCTTTGTGAAATGGGGGTCGCTCCTTGCCTTAACGGTCTTCAGTCTGGCGGCCTGCAGCCTGGTGGAGATCGAGGATGCACCCCTCACCACCTTCGAGCCCGCCGGGCCCTTCGCCGAGCGGATCGACACCGTGTTCTGGCAGGTGTTCTGGGTCGCGGCGGTCATATTCGTGGTGGTGGAGGGAGGAATCCTTCTCATCGTTCTCCTCTTCCGGGACAGGGAGGGACGAAAGGACCCCCGCCAGATCCACGGCAACAACAAACTGGAGATCACCTGGACCATCATCCCCGCTCTGATCCTCACCGTGATCGCGGTACCGACCATCCAGGGAGTCTTCGACCTCACCGAATGCGGCGACGACGCCATGCCGGTGGAGATAATCGGGCACCAGTGGTGGTTCGAGTACCGGTATCCCGAACACGGAATCGAGTCGGCCAGCGTGCTGGCCATGCCGATCGACCGGGAAGTCTGCGCCTACATGACCTCCGCCGACGTTCTTCACAACTATTGGGTCCCCCACCTGATGGGGAAGCGCTACCTGGTCCCCGGCCAGGAGACCACCCTGAAGCTGCAGGCCGATGAACCGGCCGAGTACTGGGGACACTGCGCCGAGTTCTGCGGGCTCTCCCATTCTCTGATGAGAGCCAGGGTGGTCACCATGACCCAGACGGACTTCGACGCCTGGGTGGTCGCTCAGCAGCAATACGCCGTCCCGCCCGCACCCGACACGCCGGCCGAGACCGGGTTGAGGGTGTTCCAGGAACAGGGATGCACCCAGTGCCACACGGTCGACTACGGACCCGACTTCCAGGGCACCAACCTGGTGGCCGACGAGTTCTACAACGGCCCCAATCTCACCCACTTTGCTTCCCGGAACGTGTTCGCCGGCGCCGTTCTGCCCCGCGAGGGCCAATCCCGGTCGGATGGTCTGCGGGAATGGCTGGCCAACCCCCCCAAGGTCAAGCCCGGATCCTTCATGCCCAACCTCGATCTCACCCACCAGGAGATAGAGGACCTGATCGCCTGGCTGGATACTCTCGAGTGAGCGTAAACTTGCATCTGTCCCGATCCGCTTCCGAGAGAGTCCCTTCCACAGCCGCCAGGCCGGAGTTCCCCACATGACCGCAACCGCCGAGCGCCGCCCCGCCACCACCATCTTCCGCAGGCCCCGATCCACCACCGGATTCTGGGGGTGGATCACCACCGCCGATCACAAGAAGATCGGGATCATGTACGGCTACGCGGCGTTCATCTTCTTCCTGGTGGGAGGACTGGAGGCCCTTCTCCTGCGAATCCAACTCTCGGCGGCCGACAGCACCTTCCTGACCGCAGCCGAGTACAACGCGGCGTTCACCATGCACGGCACCACCATGGTGTTCCTGTTCGTCATGCCCATCTCCGCCGCCTTCATCAACTATCTGCTCCCGCTGATGATCGGCGCCCGGGACGTGGCCTTCCCCCGGATGAACGCTCTCTCCTGGTGGATCTTCCTGTTCGCGGGGATCTTCCTGTACTCGGTACTGGTCTTCAGCGACCCGGCGGCACCCGCCGGCGTGGAGGGAGTGTCGGGGAACCTGGACCCGTCGGACAACACGATCCTGGGCGGCATGCCCGATGGCGGATGGTTCGGCTATCAACCCAACGCCGGCCCCTTCTACTCGCCCGGCACGGCCATGGACTACTGGGCGCTGGGGGTCCAGTTCCTGGGCCTGGCCTCCCTGATCTCGTCGGTCAACTTCATCGTCACCATCTTCAACATGCGAGCGCTGGGAATGCGACTGCTGCGCATGCCGGTGTTCGTGTGGATGAGCCTGGTGGTCGCCCTTCTCCTGCTGTTCTCCCTTCCCATAATCGCCATCGCCCTGTTCATGGTGACTTTCGACCGCCAGTTCGGGAGTCTGTTCTTCGTGGCCGAGGCCGGTGGCGATCCCGTACTGTGGCAGCACCTGTTCTGGCTGTTCGGCCATCCCGAGGTCTACATCCTGATCCTCCCCGCCATGGGGATCGTCTCCGAGGTCCTGCCGGTGTTCAGCAAGAAGCCCCTCTTCGGATACGCAGCGGTGGTGTTCGCCGGAGCGGCCATCGCCTTCCTGGGATTCGGAGTGTGGGCCCACCACATGTTCTCGTCGGGAATCAGCCCGGTGGCCCAGGCTGCCTTCGGGATCTCCACCATGACGATCGCGGTCCCGACCGGGGTCAAGATATTCAACTGGATGGGCACCATGTGGGGTGGTCGATTAAAGCTCACGACCCCGATGCTGTTCGCCATCGGATTCGTGGCGATGTTCGTGATCGGAGGGTTGTCCGGCGTAACCCACGCGGTGGTTCCCTCCGACTGGCAGCAGACCGACACCTATTACATCGTGGCCCACTTCCACTACGTCCTGTTCGGCGGGGCGGTCTTCGGAATCTTCTCCGGGCTCTACTACTGGTTCCCGAAGATCACCGGGCGGTTGCTCAACGACAAGTTGGGCAAAGTCAACTTCTGGACGATGTTCGCCGGTTTCAACCTCACCTTCGCTCCCATGCACTGGCTGGGCCTGCAGGGGATGGTGAGGCGGACCGCCTACTACCCGCCCGAGGCGGGATTCGACTTCTGGAACCTGGTGGCCACGGTCGGCGCCTTCATCATCGCCGCCGGCGTTCTGATCTTCATGTACAACTGGTGGAGATCGAAGAAGCACGGAGAACCCTCGGGAGTCGATCCCTGGGATGCCCGGACCGTCGAGTGGACCACCCCCAATCCCACACCCGAATACAACTTCGGCGTGGCGCCCACCGTCACCTCTCTCGATGACTTCTGGCACCGCAAGTACGCAGAGGATTCCGAGGGGCGCCCGGTCCGCCGCCCGGAGGCGGAAGAGACAATCGACGATCTGATGGAGACCGGGGTCAACCCGCCCCATCCCATTCACCTGCCCGCTCCCTCCTATTACCCCATCCTGCTGGCGGCGGGAATACCCCTGGTGGGATGGGGGATCATCTATCACACCTCTTTCGTGGGGAAACTGCTGATTCTCATCGGCGTGCTGGTGGTTGCCTCGGCCGCTTTCGGCTGGAGCATGGAACCCCTGGAAGAGCCCCACGACGAGCACGACGATTCCGAGCCGTCGGGAGGCGGGTACTCCTCAGCGGAGGTCGATTCCTGATGGAGGCGGCGGCCGCCATGGACCACCACGACCAGCACGAGTCAACCGGCATAGACCACCGGAAGCTGGGGATGTGGGTGTTCCTCAGCTCCGAGTTCCTCTTCTTCGGCGCCCTGATCACCAACTACCTTCTCTACCAGGGACAGCCCGGATTCACCCGGCCCTACCCGGCCGAGATCTACGACATTCCCTTCACGTCCTTCTCCTCCTTCGCCCTGTTGATGAGTTCTCTGACCATGGTGCTGGCCCACAATGCCCTGGCCCGCCACGACCAGCACGCCACCCGGACCTGGCTTCTGGCCACCGCCATGCTCGGCTCGGTCTTCCTGGGCGGGCAGGTCTTCGAGTTCACCGAATTCGTCACGGTTGGCGGGATGAAACTCACCACCAACCCGGCTGCTTCGGCCTTCTTCCTGCTCACCGGCTTCCACGGCTTCCACGTGTTGTTGGGAGTGCTGATGCTGCTGACCCTGTACGGGATCTCCCGCCGCCAGGGGGAACTGTCGGAGGCGTCCGGGCTGAACCTGGAGTTGGTGGGTCTGTACTGGCACTTCGTGGACATCATCTGGATCGTGATCTTCACCGTGGTCTACCTGCTGGCCAGCGTCCCTGCGGGGATCGGTTGACGATGGCCGCCCACCCCGGCGAGCAACACCACCCCACCCCCCTGCAGTATGTGAAGATCGCCATCCTCCTGGCGGTGCTGACCATCATCGAGGTGGCCCTCTTCTACGTGAACGAGGCGGCGGACATGGGTGGCTGGGACGCTCCGCTCCTCATCATCCTGGCCGTCATCAAATTCGTGATCGTGGTCGGTTGGTACATGCACCTGCGCTTTGAGAGTTCCATGCTGTCCAAGTTCTTCACCGCCGGGTTCATCCTGGCTTTGATCCTGTATGCGGTGGTGCTGCTGGCCTTCGGCGTCATAGCCCTGGGAGGCTGACGACTTGCCGGCTTGGCATCCTCACTGGGATGTCCTGGCGGTGGTGGTGGCGCTGGGAGCGCTCTATCTGAACGCCGAGTGGCGGATCCGTCCTCTCACGGCCCCCCACCTTCCACCAGCCTCCCCTCGACAACGCGGGCTCTGGTTCGCAGGGCTGGCCCTGCTGGCCGGGAGCGCCAGTTGGCCGTTCCACGACCTGGCCGAACAGGTCTTCTTCAGCCTGCACATGGTCGAGCACATGCTGGTCGCCCTGGTGATCCCGCCCCTGATGCTGATGGGCGCCCCCCGCTGGATGGCCGAACACCTCCTGGGGTCCCCGCGAGTCCTGGGGACCATCCGCCGGCTGTCCAGGCCGCTCCCCGCCTTCTTCCTGTTCCATTTGAGCCTGGCCGGCATGCACTGGCGGCCCATCGTGGAAGCCATGGTCAACTCGAGCCTCTTCCACTTCGCGGCCCATCTCTGGCTGTTCGGGGTCTCGATCCTGATGTGGCTCCCGGTGGTGAGCCCCACGCCGCTGATCCCCCGCCTGAATCCTCCTCTCCGGATGCTGTATCTGTTTCTGCACTCCATCATCCCCACCGTGCCGGCTTCCTTCCTCACCTTCGCCCGCTCTCCCCTCTACCCGTCGTACATCGATTCTGCGACCCAATTCGGGATCTCAACGGTCACCGACCTCCAGATCTCGGGACTGATAATGAAACTCGGAGGTGGTTTGCTCCTGTGGGGAACCATCCTGGTGATCTGGCTCAGGTGGATCGCTGCCGAACGGACCTGGGACTCGATCGAGAGAGACCTGCGACGCTCCCCCACCCCGGAGGTTGAGAGTTGACGGGTACCCGGCCTCCCGACGAACCCCCACCGCCTCCCGGAGAACGCCGCCCGCTCCCGCTCCGCCTGCTGAAGCTCATCGGCCCCTGGGTGGGACTCCTGGTATTGGCGGTGGCCGTCGCCGCATTGGTGGTGGTCCGCCGATCCTTTCCCCAAGTGGACGGCGAACGGGTGTTACCCGGCCTCAGCGCCGAGGCCACCGTGATCCGGGACCGCCACGGCACACCTCACATCTACGCATCCACCCTCTCGGACCTGGCCATGGCGCAGGGTTTCGTAGAAGCCCAGGACCGTTTCTGGCAGATGGACTTCTACCGGCACGTGGCCGGCGGGCGCACCGCCGAGATGTTCGGCGAGGCCCAGGTGGAGGCCGACATCTTCCTGCGAACCCTGGGATGGGAACAGGTGGCGGCCCGCGAATACCAGGCGCTGTCGCCCCGGATGCAGAGCCTGCTGGAGGCCTACGCACAGGGGGTCAACGCCTACCTGGCCGACCGTGGGAAATGGAGAATCAGCCTGGAATACGCCTTCCTGGGAATCCAGAACTCCGACTACCGGCCGGCGCCCTGGCAGCCCACCGACACACTGGCCTTCGCCAAGGTGGTGGCCTGGGACCTGCGAACCAACATCGTCTCCGAACTCGAGCGAGCAGTGCTCTCGGAGTGGATTCCGTCCGAAAGGGTCTCCCAACTCTGGCCGGCCTACCCGGAGGACCACCCGGTGATCGTCCCCGAGTGGGATCGACCGCCGCCGACCGGCGCACCGGCGCCTTCACCCTCGGTGCGGGAGGCCTCCGGCGCCCTGGGGGAGGCCGAACTCCTTCCCGTGGGCGTCGACCGGGTCGGGCTCGTCCGGGACAACCGGGGGCGAGGCTCCAATTCCTGGGTGGTCTCGGGCGAGCACACCGTCTCCGGAGCGCCGCTCCTCGCCAACGACCCCCACCTGGGGGGCCAGACCCCCTCCATCTGGTACCGGGTGGGTCTCCACTGCCGGCCGGTGAGCGCCTCCTGCCCGGTGGAGGTGGCGGGGTTCAGCCTGCCGGGAACGCCCCTGGTCACCATCGGCCACAACGGTTATCTGGCCTGGGGATTCACCAACCTGGGAGGGGACGTCTCCGATCTGTTCATCGAGCGGGTCCATCCCGAAGATCCCCTCCTGTACGAGGTGGACGGCGAGTGGCTTCCCATGTCCACCCGCACCGAGACCATCGAGGTGGCCAACGCCGATCCGGTGGAAATAACAATCAGGGAGACCCACCACGGGCCGGTGATCTCGGGGATATACGAACCGGTTGACGAACTGGAAGGTACCGGAGCGGTGGAACTACCCGACCCGCACGCTGCTTCCCTGGCATGGACCGCCCTGCAAACCACCCGCAACATGGACGCGGTGCTGGGGATGGTCCTGGCGCGGAGCTGGGAGGAGTTCCGGTCGGCGGCCGCACTCTTCGACATGGCGCCCCTGAGCGTGGTCTACGCCGACGCCGACGGCAACATCGGCTACCAGGCCACGGGGCTGATTCCCATCCGGGGAGCAGGCGACGGCCGCTACCCGGCGCCGGGGTGGGAGAGCGAATACGACTGGCAGGGCTTCTTCGCCTTCGAGAGCCTTCCGTGGTCGTTCAATCCCGCCTCCGGCATGGTGGTGGCCGCCAACCAACCCCTGGCCCGGCCCGACCTGGTCCGCCATATCGGCAGCGACTTCGACTACGGGTACCGAGCCCGGCGAATCCACCAATTGCTGGCCGGCGCCCTCCCGCTGGACACCGCCGGGATGAGCGCCATACAGTTCGACCACCAGAGCCCGTCCGCCGGCTTCCTGGTTCCCGCATTGGCGGCGGTGATGTCGCGGAGCGAGGAGGTGGCGGTGATGCAGGACCTGTTGACCGGATGGATGCGGGGGGACCGACCCGGCCAGATGGATGCCGACGGTGCGGCGGCCGCCGCCTACGCCGCCACCTGGCGACACCTGCTGGCTCTCACCTTCGACGAGCTTCCCGAAGGACATGAGCCGTACGGCGGAAGCCGGTTCGTGGAGGTGGTGAAGGCCCTGTTGGCCGTCCCCGACGATCCCTGGTGGGATCTTGCGGGGACCGAGCGCCGGGAGACCCGCGATCTGGTGCTCCATCAGGCCATGGAAGAGGCCCATGACGAGTTGGCCGAGTTGATGGGCGACGACCCGGACCGATGGCGATGGGGCGACATCCACACCGGTGTCTTCAACAACTCCAGCCTGGGCGAATCGGGCGTCTCGCTGATCGAAGCCGTCTTCAACCGGCGTAGCAACGATGTCTCGGGAGGATCGGGAGTGGTCAACGCCACGCAGTGGAGCGCCTCGGAGGGCTACGAGACGGAGGGGGTGCCATCGTTCCGGATGGTGGTCGACCTCGGTGACCCCGACTCCTCTCTGTCCATCCATGTCCCCGGTCAGTCGGGCCACGCCTACCACCCGCACTACGACGACCTGCTGGAACCCTGGGCGGCCGGTGAGATGCACCCCTTCCCCTGGGACCGGGACACGGTGGAGTCCCTGGCCGAATCCACCCTGGTGCTCCGTCCCGCCTCCTGAGACCGGCGCCGGGATCAGGAGAAGAAGACCACCCCGATCGCCTCTGCCTCGACGCCGTGGTCGTCCTCCGACTCCGAATGCCCCGCTCCCTGTGTGTTGAGCACCGCAAACAGGATGAACACCACCACGCCGATCCCGGCTGCCGCCAGCAGGAACTCTCCCCTGGTTATGCGCATGCCCGGTCGGGACGCCGAGAGCCCGGCAAAGGTGAGAATGCTGGCCGCCACCACTGACCCCATGATGGGCGCCCAGCCGGGAAACTGCAGGAAGAGATAGGCGTTGGGCAGCACCAGCACCGCAATCAGCGCCACTCCGATGACGGGAAGCGCCAGGGCGGACTTCAATCGGAACCTCACCACCCCGGCCTCCTCGCCCTCGGCGCCGGCCATACCCTCCGGGACGCCCAGCACCTGCGAGAGTTGGCCCACCGCCCAACCCAGGACGGTCCCGGCCGCAACCACCACCAGGGCGGCGACAACCGACACCTCCACGTCTTCGGCGCCCGCCAATGCCGTGCCGAACATGCCGGTCGCCACACCACCGGCTGCTCCTCCTACCACAAACCCGGTGAGAACCCCACCCACCATTATCGAACCCCGGCCTTCCACGATGCTCATCCCGGGACCGTGCCACCCCACCGCGGCGGTGGTGAACAGCGACAGAACCAACCCGTATGCGCCGAAGAGCAACACCAGCCCGATCACCGCCCGATTCGGGGCCACCATCAACGAGGGAGAGAAGGGTCCCTCCTCGCCCAGGGTGTCCGCCCGGGGCGCCAGCCAGGGGGTCAACGCCACCAGGGTCACCAGTCCGATCGCCGCTCCCGTGATCGCTCCCAGCCTTCCTCCCAGCCTCCGGCGCACCTGCAACGGCGCAGGGTCCACTTCCGGAGGGGGAGGCTCCTCCACCACCGCAACGGCCTCTTCCGGTTGAACGGCCACTGCCGCCGCCACCGGGCTCTCCACCGGCGGGGGAACGGCCTCCGGGGCGGCCGGTGCCGGTGTCGCCTCCACCGGGGGCGCCGGAGCGGCGGGAGCCGCAGGGGCGGCCGGAGCGGGAGCCGCGCCACCGCCTCCCCAGGCCCGCAGGTAATCATCGGCGGTTCCCCCCAAAGCTTGGGCTTTCGCTTCAGCCGAGCGCAGAACCAGTTCTTCGGGTGCGTCCATAGCCGCGGCGGCCGCCGCCAAAAACTCACTCATATGCGCCACCGAGGATACACATTCCGCCAGGCCCCCGTTTCGCCCCTAGCCCGAGGCCGTCCCACCCCTCCTGCTACGGGCTCTCACCACCGGCGGCTTCTTCTCTCTCCTGAAACCTCCGGCGCGCCTTGCGTTCCGACCGACGCAAGAGCATTATCAAACCCAGCAGGATGAGAACGGAGAGGACGATCTCATCGGTGGAGCCCTCCCCCAAAATGTGAGCAAGAGTCATTCTTATCCGGCAGTAAGTATAAAGAGGGCGACCATCGTCAGGACCACCATCAGCACCAGCATCGGGTACTGGGAACGGACCGCATTGGCGCCCGGGAAATCGACCAGTGCCCGGTCGTGGGCCAGTACCACCCCGCCGACATGGCCGCCTATCACAGCCGCCAGTTGGATGTACCAGACCGCGGTCGGGGAGATCAGGGTGTAATCAACGGCCCGTTCCGCCGTGCCGAACAGGTCCCAGCCGAGATCCAACGGATCGCTTATCGCGCTGAGGAAGATCTGACCCTCATAGATGACCAGGGTGAAGTAGTGGGCGAAGGCGTAGGCCAGTGCTATGGGAACCAGGGAGTGGGCGAATCGCAGCCGCACCCGGGCAACGCTCGTCCGGGCTCCGGACACCGAGACCGCCAACGTGCATGCCACGTGATAGGCCCACCCCATCAGCAATACCACCGCCACCAATCCGAAGGTGCCCACCAGGGTCTCCGCCAGGTCCCAACCCACCCCCATGTTCCGTACGGTGTCTTCCAGGGGACCGGCCAGATCATTCCGCCAGAACGGGACCCCGCTCAGACCGTCGTAGGTGACTCCACCGATCAGGACCACCGCCAAGGCGTCCAGACCGGGGCGTTCGGCCACCGCCGGAAGGCCCCTCAACCAGCCTCGGCGCACCAGAACACCCTCCCGGCCGACTCCCAGGGGACCCATCGCTCCCATCAGGTGGTTGTAGGCCCCGAACCCGTCCCAGGTGGTCAACTGTGAGGCCGGACCCCACCGCCGGATGGTGAAGAGCATGTAGACGGTGTAGGCCAGGGCCGCCAGGGCCAGCATCCCGGGATCGCTGCCCGCGGGAGAGACCAACTCCCACCAGGTGAAGGCCAGGAGGATGGCCGCCGCGGGCCAGTACCCGAGGCGATCAGCGGTCTCCTGTCTCTCCACTTTCCCCACTCCCAGCCACCGCGCCAGGGCTCGCCAGGGGGCGATCGTCGGATAGAGGTCTCCCAGCAGCGCCGAGAGAAACGGGAAGACCAGCCACAGGCCGACATAGACCAACACCGGCGCGGGATTCTCGAGGGCGTCATCCGACCCGAACAGCCCGGAGATCACCACCACCGCCAACAGGATGACCGTCACCGCCGAAAAGAACCCTCCGGCCAGCCTCGGCCACCGGGCTGTCCTGATCTCTCTGCCCGCCGGATCCTGCAGGCGGGGCTCGTGCCATCGAGTTGACAGCAACGCAAAGGTGAGCACCAGCACCGTCACCGCAGCCATGGTGAAGTAGAGAAGCGGGATGGGAAGGTCCAGGCGACCCCCGATGCCGTGAGCCAGAATCATCCCGTCACCTCAAGGCGACACTTTCAATTCGATCAGGAGTCGGTGGGTCACATGATCCTCCACCTCGAAGATCCCCGGCAGGTCTCCCTCGAACTCATGGACGGTGACTACTCCGGCCTCCACGGAAAACTCCTCGTCATAGCCGTGCACGTGCACCAGGAGCCGGGCATCGGAATCGAACCGCAGGGAGATCCGGTTGCCGAGGGGAACATCGACCCTGTTCTCTCCCACCGCCCTCCCATCCCTGACCGTTACCTCAACGACGGTCAGGTCATCGGGGAGGGTGGTGGTCGTGGTGGAGGGGATGACGGCGGCGCTCGAGGAGGCTGTGGTGGGTGGTGCGGCAACGGTGGTGGATGTGGTGTCGGCTGGCTCGCCCGTGGTGGTCGTCACGTCGGCAAGGGTGGTGGCAGAGGTTGGCGAGGCAGACGTCACGGACCCGGGCGAGGTGGAGGAAACTTCATCCTCCCCGGCGCCCGAGGTGCAGGCCACCGCCAACAACAGAGGGAGAGCCCACCAGAGTCGTGGGTGACTACGACCGGACATCTGTGGTTTGAGAAGCGTCCAACGACATGGGACAGTCTTTAACCGTACTGCTACGGCGGGTCTCGGAAGCCGAGCCGGATCGGGGAGACGCAGTGGTTTCCTCCGCCTGCCTTCCGGTCTGCGCATGAGAGGGATTCCGGGTGGCTTCCCGCCCGTTGTCCTTTCCAATTGCCTACCCCGTCCGCCGGTAACCTGGTCTTGGCATGAGAAAGCTCCTCTCGGACCACAAGCTCCTGGAATACGCTTCCTCCCGCTCCATGGCCGCGGGCCGGGTGGGTCGGAAGGTGATCGAGGAGACGGCCCGGCGCTTTCCCGATCACTCGCGGATGCAGATCGATCCGCTTCAGGGAGCGTTTCTGGGTCTGCTGGTGAAGCTGATCGGCGCAACCAGGGTACTGGAAATCGGCACGTTCACCGGCCTGTCCTCGCTGTGGATGGCCGAGGCGCTCCCCGAGGGGGGCGCCCTCGTCTGCTGTGACATCTCCGAAGAGTTCACCAACCACGCCAGGCGCGCCTGGGAGGAAGCAGGGGTCGACGACAGGATCACCCTCCTGATCGGACCGGCGCTCCAGACCCTGGAAGAGTTGGAGGGACCCTTTGACATGGCCTTCCTCGATGCCGACAAGCCAAACTACCCGGCCTACTTCGGGAAACTGATCGAGTTGGTGAGACCGGGAGGGGTGATCGTGGCCGACAACACGCTCTGGTCGGGACGGGTGATCGACCCGAGCGATCAAACGCAGGCCACAGAGGCGATCCGCCGTTTCAACGACCTGGCCGCCGCCTCTCCGGACGTGGAGGCGGTGATGCTGACGGTTGCGGACGGGGTGACCGTCATGCGCCGCTGCTGAACCCGGCGCCGGGATGGGTGTGCCTTTCGGGCCCTGAAACCCGGGGATTGCCGACGATGATGAGTCAGGCGGCGGTGTCGATCGGCCTTGACGGTGTTTCGTCTGCTCTGACGCCGAACATGACCCAAAACGCCAGAGCGAAGAGGGTGGTGATGCC
Organism: Acidimicrobiia bacterium; assembly: GCA_965204615.1. Lineage (GTDB taxonomy): Bacteria > Actinomycetota > Acidimicrobiia > Spongiisociales > ZC4RG35 > Bin76. The sequence continues at coordinate 1,914,771 of OZ242000.1, forward strand.
CAGCCAACCAGGCGCGTAGACGCCAAGCGCATCCACCGACCAGCCGAACAGTGGCGCACCCACCCCGAACCCGCTGATGAAGCCGAAATACACCGCACCCGAGCCCCTTCCGGCCAGGGCCGCAGGCAGCACTTCGATAACAGCCAGCATCCCCACGGAAGTCCAGGAAAAGACACTGACGCCTGCCACTATCGCGGACACCCAGACCGCCCAGGTCCCCAACCCCTCCCCGAACGCAAGGGAGACCCCCGAGATCACCCCCATCAGCGAGATGATCATCAGACTCCGGACCATACCCAAACGGCCCTCCGCCACCCGCCCCCACACAATCCGGGCCAGAATCCCGACCGGCCCCGTGATGGCCAGCACCAGTCCGGCACGCCCCCGGCTCATCCCCAGGACCTCCTCGGCATAGAGCGGCAGGTATACGACCAGGACCACCACTCCCATCCCCAACAGAAATCCAAAGACCGTAAGACGGCGAACCACCCGGGGAAGCCGGCCCGGGTAACTCTCCTCCCCGCTTCGCCGCATGGCGGTCTCTTCCTGCTGCACGGTGGATGCCGGTTCCACGGAAACACCCCTTGCCATGGAGATCACCCCCAACGTCAGGGGCGCCGCCGCAAACGCCAGCACCGCCCACCGCCATCCCCACCACTCGGTGAAGACCGGCAACAACCAACCGCCCATGAAGATGCTGACCTGTACCCCCGACTGCTTTATGCCCATCACCAGTCCCCGCCGGCCTGGCTCCACCTCCAGGGAAATCCGCTTGTTGGTGGCAGGATTGGACATGCCGGACGCAATCCCGTTGAGAAAAGCGGCCCCCACCATCAGAGAGAACTCAGGCGCCACCCCCACACAGAACAAAGCGGAACCGGACACCATGAGCGTGGTGACGGTGGCTCGCCGACCGCCCACCACATCAACCCACTTGCCCAATCGAGTGGAGAACACCGCTCCACTCAAGGTGCCGGCAGTGGCCAGCATCCCCAACTGCCACCGTTCGATCCCCATAGCGGCGATCAACTCAGAGGCAAGCACCCCGAAGATCGTTATGGCGAGAGTGACGGACGCCATCGTCACGACCAGCTCCGCGCTAAAGCCGATACGCCCAGAGTTCACAGCTTGGACGCTACCACTGAGACAACCCCCCGCCCTGTCTCGTGTGTTCTCGGTATTTCTCGCGAAGTCTGAGGCTATCTCGCGAATTTGTCAGCGGGTTGGTCCCTTCTTTTGGGCCCCTTACCGTGTTGGGTGGGTCTTTGGTGTGATTGGGCCTGATCGCCCGCACGGCGGGTATGGCTTTTGGGCTGTCATTTCCTGCCGGTTTGCATCACCCAGAAGCCAAAGCCGAATAGGACGGTGATCGCCAGCCAACCCGGCGTGTAGTCGCCAAGGCGATCCACGGACAAACCAACCAGGGGAGCACCGAGCCCCAGACCGGTCAGGAAACCAAGGAGCACCACCCCCGAGCCCCGGCCGGACAGAGAGGTCGGGAGCATCTGGATGATCGCCAACATGCCGACCGCGTTCCACGCGCTCCCGCTGAGACCGGTCAGCGCGGCGGCCAGCCAGATCGTCCAGGACCCCAAATGATGACCGAAGGCCAAGACAAGACCCATCACCACTGCCAGCAGGGCGATGATCCGCAGGCTCCTCACCGACCCAAACCTCCCTTCGGCGATACGCGCCCAACCTAGCCGCGCCACAATCCCTACCAGTCCGGTGACGGCCAGGGCAAGACCGGCTTGGCCTTGGCTCATCCCCAGCACCTCCTCGGCGTAGAGCGGCAGGTAGGCGAGCACCACGGACATGCCGGTGCCCATGGTGAATCCGTAGATCCCCAGGCGGTAGATCAACCTGGGGATCCGGTCGAACAGCGGCCCGGCGGTGTCCTGCCGCCCCCCGGAGCGCCGCGCGGGCGTCGCCGAATATACGCCCGCGAACACAAGGGGGACCACGGCAAACGCCACCACCGCCCATCGCCAACCCCACCACATGGCGAAGACCGGCAGCAGCCATCCCCCCAGGAACACCCCCATCTGCACACCTGACTGCTTCACCCCCACGATCAGACTCTGCTTGCCGATGGCGAATTCCTCGGAGATCAGCCGGTTGGTGGCCGGGTTGGAAGATCCGGATGCTATCCCTGCCAGACAAGCCGCCGCCATCATCACCCCGAACCCGGGCGCGGCGCCCACACCCACCAGGGCGACCCCGGCAATCACCAGAGTGGCTATCGTGGCCCGCCGACCACCGATCATGTCAGCCCACTTCCCCAGCAGAAGGGAGAACACCGCCCCGCACAGAGTTGCTCCGGTTACGAGCAACCCCAGTTGCCACCGTTCGATCTCCAGCAACGAGATCAATTCCGAAGCGAGCACCCCAAATACCGTGGGAGCGAAAGTGGCGGCCGCCATGGCAACGGCCAGCACCGTGCCCAGCATCAGACGACGGTAAAGCACGAGATCTAACGGTACTGCCCACCCCTCCCCGGTCCTCCAGTGAGATCCCCGGTTCCGCCTCGCCAAACACAGGAGTCCATACTGCGCTCGATATAGCCAGACTTCACCGCAATGGCGTAACCCCGCATGTTCCCCAAGCCCCACGGCCCCCCGAACCCGCCGCCAGATGGTGCACACCGATCTCTACCATGGGCCAGGTTGAGACGCTCCCCAGGAGTCATGAGGCACCTGTTCCATGTACAACTCACAAATGGGTCTCATTCAGAGATGAAGTCTGTCGCTGGAAGCAACGGCTAGTGGAACCCTTCCCCGTTGCCAACGCTCACACCGTGGACCGCCACCTGCTGGTGGTGTTCGGCGCCACCGGTGATCTCTACCGCCAGAAGCTTGCCCCCGCCCTCTATCACCTGGTCCGCCAATACCAACTGACCGACCGGTTCCTCGTCCTGGGAGTGGCTCGATCACAGATGGATGACGAGGGTTTCAGGGCGCTCACCCGGGTGTCTGTCGAGGGCATCGCCCGCCACCAGGCACAACTCGGCGAGCCGTATGCCGATCCCGCCGAGTGGTGCGACGAGGTCATGTATTTCCAGTCGATCGCCGATGGGGGGCCGGAGGCATTTGAAGCCCTCCGCCGCCGGATCGAACGCATCGAGGCGGCACACAGTTTGAAGGGCAACCGGATCTTCTACCTGGCCCTGCCGCCATCCGCCCTTGGTCCCACGGTCAAGGCCCTGGGAGCATCGGGCCTGACCCACAGCACCGGATGGACCCGTCTGGTGGTCGAGAAACCATTCGGCGTCGACCTCGAATCGGCCGTTGCCCTGAACGGGACCCTCCATGAGTGCTTCGACGAACCGCAGATATACCGAATCGACCACTACCTGGGTAAGGCGACCGTGCAGAACCTGCTGGTCTTCCGGCTTGCCAATCCGCTATTCGAGTCGGTCTGGAACCGGGACCGCATCGACAACGTCCAGATCACGGTGGCAGAGGGCGTCGGGATAGGCAGTCGCGCCGGCTACTACGACAGATCGGGTGCCTTGCGGGACATGGTCCAGAACCACCTGACCCAGTTGCTCAGCCTGGTGGGGATGGAACCCCCGGTCTCCTTCGACGCCGAAGCCATCCGGGACGAGAAGGTCAAGGTGCTCCAGTCCATCCGGCCGATCAGCCCCGACGACCTGGTATTCGGCCAGTACGCCCCGGGACGGGTAAACGGACAGCGGGTGGCAGGGTACCTGGACGAAGAGGGAGTCAGCGACGGTTCCACCACCCCCACCTACGTCGCTCTCCGGATGTTCATCGACAGTTGGCGCTGGCAGGGCGTGCCCTTCTACCTGCGTACCGGCAAACGCCTGGGCGGTCGCCTCACCCAGGTGGCGGTGACCTTCCGCGAACCTCCGGTGGCGCTGTTCAAGTCGTTCAAGCGGACCGGCCAGCAGGGAAACGTCCTCTATTTCCGGCTCCAGCCCCACGAGGGCTTCGATCTCCTGTTCGACGTAAGGAGGCCATCCGATCAACCCCAGTTGACCACCAGGTCTCTGGCCTTCGCCTACGAGGAGGCCTTCGGGAGTCTGCCCGACGCCTACGAGACGCTGTTATACGACGTGATGACGGGCGACAGGACCCTGTTCGTCAGGGCTGACGAAGCCGAGGAGGCCTGGCGGCTCTACACACCGTTACTCGAGTCCGGCATCACCCCCGCCGCCTACCCGGCCGGTTCCTGGGGCCCCGAGGAAGCGGAACGCCTGCTCAACCCCCACGGCCACCACTGGACCATCCGACTCCCCCGGTAACCCAGATATGGAAGTCTCGTAACGGATCCAGGTCATGTGCACCAACACGTGAAGCTAACTCCGCAGGAAAATTGTTTTGTGCAATAAAACCTGCCAGAACTCAACAAAATCTCCGACGCCCCGAAAAGCGAGGTAACAACCAGAAATTGTTTTGTGCATTAGAACCCGACGCCTTTCAAAATGTGTTGAGTTAAAGTCAAAATCGCAATGTCTAAACAAAATCCTGGAGAAGGGCCTCCTCCAGGTCGACCGAGCCGTTTTGAACTGGACAGGCGCCTCGCCACACAGGTTGCCGAGTTGCACTCTCGCATGGGCGGACTGCCTAGCCCCGCTGAGGCGAGTGGCATCTGGGAGGACATCTGGTACGAGGAGGCGCATCACTCCACCGCCATTGAAGGCAACACGCTGGTCTTGAAGCAGGTAAAGGTACTACTCAGCGAGGGCCGAACAGTCGGCAACAAAGAGTTGCGGGAATACCTGGAGGTGCAAGGATACGCTAACGCCGCGACATGGGTATATAAGCAGGCGATGAGCCCAACAGAAGAGTACGGTCGGCCGGACAGCCTCCTCACGATGCGAGAGCTTCGGCGCGTCCACTCTGTCGCCATGACACCCGTGTGGGATGTGGCACCTCATCCGTCCGCATTAGAGGGAGAAGGGCCAGGCAACTTCCGTAAGCACGAGATACAACCCTTTCCAGGGGGGATGACACCTGTGTCTCACCCGTTCGTGCACTCCCTGCTCAGTGACTGGATTGACGATGTCAACTCTCTGGACCTCCGTGTCCTGACTCTTCCCGAAGAAATCGCCAGAATTCATTGCAGATTTGAGCAGATCCATCCGTTCCTCGATGGCAACGGACGGACGGGAAGGTTGATCCTGAACCTGATCCTGGTTCGCCTTGGGTACCCACCCGTTGTCATATACAAACGTGATAGGACACGGTATTCGAATGCACTCCGCCGAGCTGATATCGGCGATCCTGGACAATTGGGAGAGATGATCGCTCGAGGGATTCTCCATAGCCTTTACCGCTTCATTGTGCCCGCGGTGGCCGGACCGGCCCGTCTCGTTCCACTCGCTGCTCTCGCCACGCCGGAATTAGGTGTAGCAGCCCTGCGCGCAGCTGCTGCTCGAGGCCGACTTCAAGCTACTCGCGGGCCCGATGGACAATGGCGTAGTTCGATCAACTGGGTGGCCGAGTACAAAGCCTCACGATATCAGCGGCAATAGAAGACTTGTCAAACCGTTGGATCTCCTATCCCCAACGGCGACCGGGCGAAGGCGTACTCCTCCACGACCCGGCCCCCGATCAGGTGCTGGTCGATGATCAGGTCAAGCACTTCGGGAGTGAGCCCCCGGTACCAGACCCCTTCGGGATAGACCACCGCCACCGGGCCCTGCTCGCACACCCGCAGGCAGTCCACCTTGCTTCTCAGCACCGTACCGTCGCCGGGTGGTTCCGGCCGGGCCTCCAGGCGAGGATTCCGAGACCAGCGGGGAGGCGCGGAAGTCAGCCCCAACTGCTTGCAGCGTCGCTTGAGGTGAACCCACAACCGGTCGGACTCCTCACGGGTAGCGCACCGAGGGTTGCTCTGGCCGGCGCAGAGGAACACATGACGGCGAGCACCCCCGATGGACAGCCCGTGGGCTATGGCCTCTAATCGTTCCTGATTGTCAATCGCCGGTACTCCGGATAGAAACAGGCAATATCATAAGCGCCAATGTAGGCAGATGGAGGAGAAGGGATTTGTCTATGTCACTTGTCAGGCATTGGATCAACGGACAACTGCACCAGGGCGCCCCGGAGCGGACCGGGCCGGTATTCGACCCGGCGCGCGGCCATCAGACCGCCGAGGTCGCCATGGCCGGCCTCGCCGAGGTGGACCAGGCCGTACAGGCCGCCGCGGATGCCCTCCCGGGATGGAGGGATACTTCGGTGGTCCGCCGCCAGAGGATCCTGTTCTCCTTCCGACAGTTGGTGGTGGACAACCGGTACGACCTGGCCAAGCTCATCACGGCCGAGCACGGCAAGACCATGGACGACGCCCTGGGAGAGGTGCAACGGGGACTCGAGGTCATCGAGTACGTGTGCGGCATCCCGCAACTGCTCAAGGGCGAACTCTCCGAGCAGGTCTCCACCGGGGTGGACACCTATTCCTTCCGCCAGCCCCTGGGAGTGGTGGCGGGCATCACCCCCTTCAATTTTCCGGTGATGGTCCCCATGTGGATGTATCCGGTGGCGATAGCCTGCGGGAACACGTTCATCCTCAAGCCCTCGGAAAAGGACCCTTCACCCTCCCTTCTCTCCGCGGAGTTGTTCTCCGAGGCAGGACTGCCCGACGGAGTGCTGAATGTCCTGCACGGCGACAAGGTGGCGGTGGACGGACTCCTGGAGCACCCCCATGTGGCCGCAGTCAGCTTCGTGGGTTCCACCCCCATCGCCCGGTACATATACGAGTCCGCCGCCCGGGCGGGTAAGCGAGTGCAGGCCTTGGGCGGGGCCAAGAACCACATGGTGGTGCTGCCCGACGCCGACCTGGATCTCGCCGCCGACGCGGCCGTCTCGGCCGGCTACGGGTCGGCCGGGGAACGCTGCATGGCCATCTCGGTGGTGGTGGCGGTGGGAGACGCCGCCGATCGGCTCATCCCCCGCATCACCCGGCGGATCGACCGGTTGCGGGTCGGGCCGGGCGCCAACGACCAGAGCGAGATGGGCCCCTTGGTGACCGCCGAACACCTCCGGCGGGTGGCCGGCTACGTGGAGAAGGGCCTCTCGGAAGGAGCGGAACTGGTGGCCGACGGCCGGGACCTGCAGGTGGAGGGGTACGAGGACGGCTTCTTCCTGGGACCCTGCCTGTTCGACCGGGTGAGCCCCGAGATGTCCATCTACCGGGACGAGATCTTCGGACCGGTGCTGTCGGTGGTGAGGACCGACAGCTACGCCGACGCCATCGGGTTGGTCAATACCAACCCCTACGGGAACGGGACCGCGGTGTTCACCAACGACGGCGGGGCGGCCCGCAAATTCCAGAGAGAGATAGAAGTCGGCATGGTGGGCATCAATCTGCCCATCCCGGTCCCGCTCAGCTTCTACTCCTTCGGGGGATGGAACAACTCCCTGTTCGGCGCCCATTCCATCTACGGTCCCGAGGGGATCGACTTCTACACCCGCCCGAAGGTGGTCACCTCCCGCTGGCCGGACCCCATTCACCGGGGCGTGGATCTGGGGTTCCCCAGGTCCGACTGATCAAAGGACGGACCCAAGGCGGGGCGGCAGACGTCTGATGCCCCGGCGCACGGCGCCAGCGGACTGTCAGGCCTGGTACGCCTCCGGGAGAGGCGGGAGAGGCCTGCTGAGCCAGCGGGGACGGCGAAGACCCCCGGGCCCGGGGCCGGGACGGGTGCGGTCCATCCATTCGCGGTAGATCCGGTGGGATCGCTCGGTGTCCACGAAGACGTCCCCATAGCGGTCCTCCGGGTCGGCATGGGTGAGGCGGACCCGCTGGTGCCAGGCGTGCATGCCCGACACCGGATCGGGGTGTACCGGGAAAGCCAGGTTCTGATGCACTCCCGGGTCCCGCCACCAGATGCGCTCGCTGTCGGGATCGTCGGAGCGGAAGGGCTCGATACCCGAGCGCTGCCGCAGCAGCCACCCGCCCTCGTGGCGTCCGATGTCAACCAGTGCCGATGACCAGCGCTCGTTCCCCATCTCGGGATCCAGGCGCCAGCGACCCATGTGGTGGGAGGCCGCCACCACTCCCGGTCGGAGGCCCTCCGTGCGCCAGGCCCTCATGATGAAGTAACCGATGTCGGTGCTGATCCGGACCAGGTCCCCGGTGGCGAACCCGAGTTGGTCAGCATCGATCGGGTTGATCCACAGCGGGTGGCCGTGGCTGATCTCGTACAGGTACTTGGCGTTGCCTGATCGGGTGTGGATCAGGGTGGGGAGCCGAAAGATGGGGAGCAGTATTCGCTCGTCACCCTCCAGGTCCAAATCCCGCCAGTGGACATGGGACTTGATGTAGGTGGGAATCGCCGCATCGGGCCAGTTCCAGTCCACCAGGGTCTCCGAGTGCCATTCGAGGAGACGCGACGGGGAGGTGAATCCTGTCTTGCGTTCCCCGTTGATCTCCACCCCCGGCTCATCGGCCTGTGCGGCAGCCTCGTTCAGGAGGTAGCGGTCCCGGTCGATCTCGAAAGCGCCGTACTTTCGCATGTAATGGAGAGGTGTCAGGTCTTCCCGATCGGCCGCTTCGGGCAATCCCGGCACCGAGTTGTCGAACATCCACCCGTAGTACTCGTCCACGCTGATCGGACGTGACGGATCGTTCGGCGACTCGTACCACCGCCTGATACCCAATGACCCGTCGGGATCGATCCGCCACGACAGGTCGATCCAGAACTCGCTCTCCTCCCACACCTCTCCGGGGTTGGCCTCATAGGTGCGTTGGTACCGGTGTCCCTCCCGCTCTCCGGCCACTCTTAGCACCGGCTGGCGGAACCCGAGCCAGCGGGCCGCGTGGGTCTCGTAGGAGTGGGTGTCGTGGCGTTCGGCGCCGACCCCCATCGGCAATACGTAGTCGGCGAACCACGCCGACTCCGACCAGGTGGGGGTGAGGGCCACGTGCAGGCCGACCCGTTCGGGGTCGGAGAGGGCCTCGATCCAGGTGAACCCGTCGGGGTTGGTCCACACCGGGTTGTACACCCTGGTGAAGTAGACCTCCAGGCGTCCCCTGCCCTCCTTCAGGAAATGGGGAAGGAGGTAACTCATCTCGTAGTGGCTGAGGGGGAACTCGCCCGGCCAGATCATCTCGTTCCACCGAGCGGCGGCGGGCGGCATGTTCCAGTGGTCGGGCTTGAACTTGTCCCAGGCGCTCGGGGAGGTGCCGCCCTCGGTCCCCACCGACCCGGTCAGCACATGCAGGAAGAAGAGGCAGCGGGCCACCTGCCAGCCTCCCAGGTTGCCCGATCCGGCCGACCTCCAGGTGTGGGAGGCGAACCGGGACCCGGCTTCGGCGATACCCCGCGCCACGGCTTCTATGCGCCAGGCGTCCACGCCCGACTCCTCGGCGGCGAATTCGATGGTGTAGGGAGCGTAGGTCTCCCTGAGCAGTTCCAGGAAGCTCTCGTATGTGCGGGGCCGCTCGGGCGCCCGCTGCCGGAGGGACGCCTCCCAGTTGACCCAGCTTCTCACGAAGTCGTGATCGACGGCGTCCCACTCCAGCAGCCGGGAGGCCACCGCCAGCAACATGGCCGCCTCGGTGCCGGGCCAGGGTGACAGCCAGTAGTCGGACATCGAGGCGGTGTTGGAGAGGCGCGGGTCGATGGTGGCCACCTTCCCTCCCCGCTGGCGAGCCTCGATGATCCGCTGTGCATGGGGGTTGAAGTAGTGACCGGACTCGAGTTGGGCCGACAGCAACAGGATGAACTTGGCGTTGGCGAAATCCGCGGAGGGACGGTCATAGCCCATCCACATCGCGTAGCCCGTGCGGGCCCCGGCCGAGCAGATGTTGGTGTGACTGTTGTGCCCGTCCACCCCCCAGGAACGGAGAATCCGGTCTATGAACCCATCTTCGCCGGGCCGTCCCACGTGGTACATGATCTCGTCGTGACGGTCCTCCACCAGCGCCCGGCGGATCCGCGAGGCTATGTCCTCGAGCGCCTCCTCCCAGGAGACCTGTTCCCACTTGCCCTCCCCCCGCGGTCCGGCCCTTCGCAACGGGTGGAGGATTCGCTCCGGGTCGTACATCTGGTTGAGTGTCGCCGGGCCCTTCGCGCAGTTGCGACCCCTCGATCCCGGATGCTCGGGATTCCCTTCGAACCGCCTCACGTCGCCGCTGTCCTTGTCGACATAGGCCAGCAGCCCGCATCCGGCCTCGCAGTTGAAACAGGTGGTGGGCACCAGGCGGTACCGGCGTTTGACCCGCTCGGGCCAGGCCTTGGCGTCGTACTCCTCCCAGTCGTCCCACTTGTCGGCGGGCGGAAAGGAGACCAGGCTCGTCCCGGGAACCAGGCGCGGCAGACGGTCCGAGGGCGGCTTGTCCGGTGTCCGGGTCATCTCCTACCTCCGCTCTCCTTCACGACAGGGGCACGCTCTGGCCGGCCCGGACGAACGCGTCGTCCGCGAACCAGATGCCGATCAAGGCCGCCAGCCCTCCCAGTTGGGGCAGCCAGAGAGGCCCACCCGCGTCAGCCAGGAATACCGCTCCCAGCACCAGGGGTGCCAACACCCCGACCACCTGCCCTCCGAGCCACCACTCCTTGGCGTGGGCGCCCCTGGTCAAATGATGCATTCCCGCCGCGTGGTTGGCGGTCGGGTGCCGGGAGAACAACTCGACGGCGGCGACCACCGCGAGCGACGCCGCACCGGCCACCAGGGCCCAGGCGAACGCCCGACGCGACGACGCCCCCAGATCGAAGATCCCCGCGCACAGAAGACCCGCGCCGCCTCCCACCGCCAGCGATCCGGCCAGCATGTGCCAGAGAAGCGTCGGGCTCTGCCACAGGTCCCGACCCTCCGCCTGGCCGAAGAGGAAAGCCGTGTAACCCGCCACCCCCAACCCGACGGCCGCAGATGCCCAGATCAGCACCGGGACGAACCCGGCGCCGGCCAGACCGAACAGGAACCACAGACCCAGGACAACCGCATGAGCCGAGAGGACCCAGGCGCCCTTCACCAACCACGATCCGGGGTTGCCCTTGGTAAGCAGGTAGTGGAAGCGCTCGGGCCGCTTCAGGTCCGCCACCAGCAGCACTCCGGTGAGGGCCAGGAAGATCCCGGCTATGAGGGGAGCGCCCCACCGGGCGAAGGCGCTCTGGGGATCAGCCCCGAAGAGGAGCGACAACGCCAGGGCCATGACGATCCCCGCCGAGATCCCCTTGGTGAGAAAGTAACTGGACACCCGCCATCCCCAAGGCATCGGATGCTCGGTGTTGTAAACCACCCGGGGCGGCCCCTGGGGCCGTCCGTTGGGAGACGGCAAACCAGCCTTCCTCCCGTTGCTCCCCCCCGTCGGCGGCGTCAGGTCGACGGTCATGAACGACGGCGCCGGATCACCCCAGATCCCCCCGTCCCCCGGATCGACGGCCCCCAGGGGGTCGATGGCGGCCTTGTCGACTCCCCGGTACCAGAGATTGGGCCTGGTGCCCTGCTCGGGAGACCGCTGGAGGAGTTGGTCGCCCTGGAAGAGATCGTCGTTCTGGAGGAAGCGAGAGATGGGGGTGGTCGGATCGTTGAGATCCCCGGAGATGATGGCCCCCTCGGGGCACACCACCACGCAGGCGGGCTCCAGTCCCACCTCGACGCGGTGCACGCAGTAGTTGCACTTCTGGGCAGTGTTGTCAACCGGGTCGATGTACAGCGCGTCGTAGGGACAGGCCTGCATGCAACTCTTGCAACCGATGCACAGGCTGGTATCGAAGTCGACGATCCCATCGGGCCGGCGGAACAGGGCGCCGGTCGGGCAGATCGAGACACAGGGAGCATCCGAGCAGTGATTGCAACGCAACACCGAGAAAGCCCGCTTGGTGTCGGGCCAGGTCCCCGTCTCGATGTACTTCACCCAGGTGCGGTTCACGCCCAGAGGGACATCATGCTCGGTCTTGCACGCCACCGTGCAGGCGTGACAACCGATGCACGCCGTCTGGTCGATGACGAAGCCGTACTGCAAGGCGCTCCTTCCCCGTACAGGGCTCGAAGCCCTCACCGGAACCTACGAATACGATACAACGATACCGGCCGGCGAAGACCCGCTCTTTCACCTTTCTCCGGGTGGGGTGGCGGCCTCTGCCGGCGCCGTGGGGGCGGGCCCTAACCCGTGGGAGCCAGTCCCCGAACGACCACTAGGCTCGACCCGATGCAACCGAAAGAACTCTCCCTCCTCACCTCGGTCTCCGATCCCCGCATTCATCCGGATGGCCGACGAATCGCGTTCGTGGTGACCACCATCGACCTCGAGGAGGACAAGTACCGATCATCGTTGTGGCTCTGGGACGGCGAGGCGCGACAAATCACCTTCGGCGATGGCGATTCGGCGCCCCGGTGGTCGCCGGACGGCGGTTCTCTGGCCTTCGTGAGAAAGGGACCCGAACGCACCGACCCCACCCAGTTGGCGATCATGCCCTCCGACGGGGGCGAGGCTCGGGTCATCACCTCCTTCGAACTGGGAGCCCAGGCACCGCAGTGGTCCCCGGACGGATCGCAGTTGCTGGTGATGGCGACGGAGTGGTTCGGGGAGTGGGCGGACCTCGACAAGGAGGAACGTGCCCGACGCCCCCGGCGCATCACCGGGTTCGATGCGCGACTGGACAACCGGGGCTGGCTGCATGATCGCCGCACCTACGCCTACCTGGTGGATCCTGATGGCGAGATCGAACCCCGCCGAGTGGGCAGCGGCGAGGAGAGCGAGGGGGGTCCGGCCTGGTCGCCGGACGGCGCCAGGGTGGCCCTGATCACAAGCCGCGACAACCCGAGGTCCCTCGAACGCGGCGCCGAAGTGGTGGAAATAGATCTGCAGAGCGGCGCCGAAACGCTGCGAGCGAGGCGCGCCGGCTACTACATGACCGACTATGACCCTTCCGGCGCCCTCTACGGGATAGGAGCGCCGCACACCGAATACCCCTACGTCTTCTCGTTGTGGCGTCTCGACGACCCGCCGGTGGACATCACCGGTCACATGGACCGGAGCATCAGCGGCCTGGCGGTGGCGTCCGCCCTGGACAGACCGGTGTGGCTGGATGATGGCTTTCTCTGCAGCACCACGGATCGGGGGCGGGGTCATGTGGTCGCCTTCGACAGCGACGGGAACAGAACGACGGTGCTGGGGGGCGATCGGTACATCACCGGCCTATCAAGATCATCGGATGGACGGATGGCATTCACCGCCACCGACCCCACCTGTCCGGCTGAATTGTACGAGCGAACCCCCGATGGAACAGAACGCAGGCTCACCGACTTCAACCGGGAGATCCGCTCCGAAGGCGGACTGGTGAGCCCCGACTTCTTCCAGACGGAGAGCGCCCCCGGAGTCGAGGTGGACACATGGGTGTACGTGCCCGAAGGCGAGGGGCCCTTTCCGGTGCTCCTCAACATCCACGGGGGTCCTGCTTCGGAGTACGGCTTCTACTTCTTCGACGAGTTCCAGGTCTACGCCTCGGCGGGCTATGCGGTGGTCGCCGCCAATCCCCGCGGCTCGGAGGGACGGGGCCTCGAGTGGCTGAGAGCGGTGATCGGTCCCGGCTGGGGTGAGGTTGACCTCGAGGATGTCACCGCAGTGATCGACGAGGCCATGAGACGGGACAGCCGTCTCGACCCCTCTCGCCTGGGAATCATGGGAGGCTCCTACGGAGGATTCCTCACCGCCTGGACAATCGCCCGCGATGATCGCTACCGGTCGGCGGTGGTGGAAAGGGCCCTGATCGACTGGGAGTCCTTCGCAGGGACCTCCGACATCAATCGGGACTTCTCGGGGCTCTACCTGCACCCGGCCACCGCCTGGGACCATGAGGCGTTGTGGGAGGCCAGCCCTCTCCCCGCGGCCCGTCGCATCGACACTCCCACCCTGATCATCCACTCCGAGAACGACCTGCGCTGCCCGATCGGCCAGGCCGAGCAGCTATTCGCGGCTCTCCTGCGAAACGGGATCGACGTCGAGATGATTCGCTTCCCCGACGAAGGCCACGAACTGAGCCGCAGCGGCGCCCCTCGCCACCGCGTGGAACGTTTCGAGTACATCCTGTCCTGGCACGGCCGCCATCTCAAGCAGCCCGAAGAAAGTACACAAGGAAAGGAAGGCTAATGGAAATAGCTGATAGGATCACGCAGGCAGCTACGGATGTCATGTCGAAATCCCAATTACCTACCCCGCTAATGGGCCCACCTATTACCCGTAATGACTTGACGCCGGTAGTAAGCGAAATGGCGGCCTGGGTCAAGGAATTGACGGCTCGGTTGGAGACCGAGAGGACCCTCCGCCTCGAGGCTCAAATGCCGCAGCAAATTCTAAAGACCACGCTAGAAATCTATCAAGCAGTGTCTGCTGGGATGGCATTCAAGGGAAAAGAGGCAGAGCATCAGTTCGCCAAACAGAGGATGAACGATATTATCGATGTCGGACTTCGCGCCTGGGAAGAGATGCTCGGAGGAAAACCGCAGCAGGAGTAGGTCCTGACTTGAGGGATCAGGGGTGCCCGGTTAGCTTTTGGTAAGCGTCAGGCCCGTTTCCGGCGTCAGGTGATGGCGAGAGTCAGCGTCTCGGCCACCAGTGCGGGACGGTCGGCGCCCTCGATCTCCACCGTCACCACCCGCTTGATGAGAAACTGCCCGGGGCGACGCTCGGTGACGTCGGACAGGGCCACCCGGGCACGGATCCGGCTGTTCACGGGGACCGGCGCCAGGAAACGCACCTTTTCGGTGCCGTAGTTGATCTCCACCCTGGTGCCCTCCGGCAGGAGCTTCACCCCCGAGCCGAGATGGGGCAGGAGCGAGAGCGTCAGGAACCCGTGGGCGATGGTCACCCCGAAGGGAGATTCGGCGGCGGCCCTGGCGGGATCGGTATGTATGAACTGATGATCCAAGGTGGCGTCGGCGAATGCGTCGATGCGGTCCTGGGTGATCGTGAACCACTCCGAGACGCCGATCTCCGCACCCACCATCTCCATCAACTCCGCCACGGTGACAGTCCCCTCGCTCATCAACCACCTCTTCCGGAGCGGGGCGCATGGAAGGCGGGGATCCCGGTGAGAGCGTTGCCCAGGATCAAGGTGTGAATCTCATGGGTCCCCTCGTAGGTGTACACCGTCTCCAGATTGGCCACGTGCCGCATCACCGGAAAGTCCAGCGTGATCCCGTTGGCGCCCAGGATGCTTCTGGCGGTCCGCGCCACCGCCAGCGCGTCGCCCACGTTGTTGTACTTGCCGACCGAGACCTGCTCGGGCGTCAGCCTGCCCTCCTCGCGCAGGCGTCCGATCCGGATGGCCAGCAGGATCCCCCTCTGGATGGCCACCATCATCTCGACCAGCTTCGACTGGGTCAGCTGGAAGGAGGCGATCGGAGTGCCGAACTGTGACCGCTCAGAGGCATAGCCCAACGCAGCTTCATAGCAGGCGCGAGCCGCTCCCATGGCGCCGAATACGATCCCCAGCCGCGCCTCGGTGAGGCAGGAGAGCGGTCCTCTCATCGACGCCACTCCCGGCAGCATCATCTCCTCCGGCAACCGCACCCCGTCCAGGACCAGGGCGGAGGTGACCGAGGCCCGCATGCTGGCCTTGCGGTCTATGGGGTGGGCAGAGAATCCCGGAGCGTCGGTGGGCACCAGGAACCCGCGGACGCCTTCGGGCGTCCTGGCCCAGATCACCGCCAGATCGGCGATCCCCCCGTTGGTGATCCATGCCTTGGACCCGTCTATCACCCAGTCCGATCCCACCCGGCGGGCGGTGGTGCGCATGGAGGAGGGATCGCTTCCCGCGTCCGCTTCGGTCAGGCCGAAGCATCCCAGCACCTGTCCCTCCGCCATCCGGGGAAGCCACTCGGACTTCTGCTCCTCCGACCCGTACTTCCAGATGGGGAACATGCACAGCGACCCCTGCACCGATACAAAGCTGCGCAGTCCGGAGTCGCCCGCCTCCAGTTCCAGGGCGGCAACCCCGTAGTCCACCGCCCCGAGGCCGGCACAGCCATAGCCCTCCAGGTTCATCCCGAACATGCCCATCCGGGCCATTTCAGGAATCAGATGCGTCGGGAATTCCCCCCTCTCCCACCACCCCCCGATCTCGGGAAGCACGTTCCCGGTGACGAATTCCCTCACGGTCTTGCCGACCAGGCGCTCCGAATCGGTGAGCAGCCCGGCGGTGTCCAGAAAATCGAGAGGGTCAGGCACGTTCAGATCCACCTCACCCATTCACCTGCGCAACGCAGTGCAATGTCGCCACATCTTCCCAGCGGTTGGGCGACTACTTCTTGTTCTTGTGACGATTCGCCTTGCGCCGCTTGCGGTACTTGTGCCGCGACATTTTCCTGCGACGCTTCTTGACTAGCGAGCCCATAACTGGCTTCCTGGTTGACCGATAGGGACCTTCTGGCGGCCCACCCCTGCCGACAGGACAGTGCAAGAGAATAGCATCGCCGCTGGGCCACCGTAAACCAGGCGAGGGGTTTTTCTACCAAGACCTGGGCAAAGGCGCCGAAAACCGCCTGTTGAAGTTGTCCTGCGAATCAGACGATGCCCCGTGAGGCCACGGAAGGCCGGATTATCTCAACCTGGTCGCCCAGGGAGGCAGAGAGAGTCTCCACCACCCGACCGGTCTCCGACGACCTGGTGAAGACCAACACCGACGGGCCACTGCCCGACCAGGCGGCGTAGACGGCCCCCGCGCCCAGCGCCTCCCCGATCAACTCCCCCACCGAGGGCCGCAGCCGGGTGCGGCTGGATTCGTGGATCTCGTCCCCCAGGGCGGATTGGAGCAGCCCGGATTCTCCCGAGGTGAGCCCGGCCACCAGAGCGGCCATCCTCGCCAGGCTGTTCACCACCGCCGGCAGTTCGAACTGCTCAGGGACGACGCTTCGGGACTCACTGGTGAACAGCCGGAAGGTGGGGATCAGCACAATTACCCCGTAGGCGTCGCTCAAGCCCAGCGTTTGCACGCGGCTCTCCGGGTCCACCAGCACCAGTCCGCCGAACACGGCCGCGGCGGCGTTGTCAGGGTGCCCTTCGAGCGTGGTCACCAAACTGAAGATCCGGTGTGAATCGACCGGCCGGCCCAGACTCCGCAGAGCGGCCGCTGCTCCGGCGGTGTAGGCGGCCGCCGAAGAACCGAGGCCGCTGCCTATCGGTATGTGATTGTCCACCTCCAGGCAGAGCGGGTGCTCGGGTCCCACCGCCGACCGGGCGCCGGCCAGCACCGCGTCCGCCGAGCCCCGTGGGGGCTGGTAGCGACCGACATGTCGCACATTCCACCGTTCGCTCCGCCACGCACGGACTCTGCATCGGATCTCGAGCGCCAACGCCAAGCAGTCGAAACCCGGCCCCAGATTGGCCGAGGAAGCCGGAGCGGAAGCCTCAGACGGCGTCCCGGTCATAGGGCTCCACAAAGATGTTCCCCGCCACGGGGATCTTCTCCCTGATGGCGCGTTCGGCCCTGGTGATGGCGTCGGCCACATCCGAGGCGCCCAGCGACTCCACGAAATCCACTTCCACGTTCACCAACAGGTCATCGGGCCCCAGGTGCATGGTGAGGAGACGCCCGACCCCGGTCACCTCGTCCATTCCCAGCAGCACGGCCCGGATCAGGGCCCTTTCCTGTCGACCCGCCGCCTCGCCGACCAGCAACGCCTTGATCTCCGCGGCCAGGAGCACCGCCACCACCGCCAGCATCACACCGATGAGCACCGAGGCGGCGCCGTCCCAGCGCGAGTCGCCGGTCGCCCAGGCCATGGTGGTGCCCGCCAGGGCGAAGATCAGCCCCAGCATGGCGGCGGTGTCCTCCAGAAGGATCACGATCAGCGAAGAGTCCTTCGAGTCCTTGATACCCCTCCACACCGAGGCGGTGCCCCGATGGCGGTTGAACTCCCGGAGGGCAATCCCGAAGCTGACGCTCTCCAGGACCAGAGCCACCCCCAGCACTATGAAACTGGGTGTCAGACTTCCGAGGGGCTCGGCATGACCGATCGCCTCCCATCCGTGCACAAAAGCCCAGACGCCCCCGCCGAAGAACAGCATCACGGCCACCAGGAAGCTCCAGAAGTAGACCTCCTTCCCCCGTCCGAAGGGATGGCTGGCGTCCGCCGGATGGCGGGCCGCCCGCGACCCGTAGAGCAGCAGTCCCTGGTTCGATGAGTCCGCCACCGAGTGGATGCATTCGGCGAGCATGGCAGCCGACCCGGTCACGAAAAATGCGAAGAGCTTGGCAACCGCCACGGTGGCATTCGCCACCAGGGCGGCAAGCACCGCCAGTCGTGATCCGCCGCTAGCCACGGATGAGGAGTCTATGCCCCTCGGGGAGGAACATGACCTTCGTTGAGCCCCGGGCCGGTTTCACCATTCCAACTCGCGGATTCCGTCCCTCATCACCCTCCCTCCCACGCGACACCTGCTCGGCTCCCACATCAGATCGATCACCGAAGGCCATCCCATCTCTCGTCCCTGGGAGATGCGGACGCGGCCCGACGGCATCTCCCCGGAGCGCAGCACCGCGGCCAGCGCCACCGCCGCACTGCCGGTCGCCGGGTCCTCAACCACCCCCAGACCGGGAGCGAAGAAACGCGCCTTGACCCCGTGAGGCGGCGACGTCCAAGCCCACACCAGCGTCATGCCCAGTTCGGGTGGTGGGGGCGGCAGGCCTCCGACCTGTTCGGGATCGTCCATCTGCCACACCGAGTAGGGAAGGGGCATCTCCACCTCCCAGGCCCGGGCCGGGGAGCACCACCCCAGGGTCGGGGGCGCCTGTTGGGCCCGAACCGGCTGGGAGAAGGGCGGCTCGATCCACACACGGTCGCCTTCGGCGCCGATTCTCACCTCCCCCACCCCGCATGTCACGCGTTCCACTCCCCCCGGGCCGGCCCTCAGCAGCAACCAGGCGGCGCCCACCAGGGGGTGCCCGGCGAATGGGAGTTCCGCGACAGGGGTGAAGATGCGCACATGGGGAACCCCTCCCGTCCGCCAATCTATGAAAATCGTCTCGCTGAAACCCAACTCCGCGGCGATGCCCTGCATGCGAGTGTCGTCAATGCTCACGGTGTCCGCCACCACCCCCAGGTAGTTGCCTCCCTCCTCCCCGTCGGTGAACACCCTGAGTATCTGAACGGGACGCGCCATCTCACCTTGCCCCGGATGGGCATACCATGATGGTGGAAACATCCAATGGTCGGAGAGAGGTCATGGCTGAAATACTCGGTCTGGACACCCTGGTTGCACAAATGATCCTAGCCATCGGGCTGGCACTGGTGGCGGGCAACACCTGGGCCGTGCTCCGCCACTTCCAGGGGCGGCCCCCTCCCGCACAGCGAGGCGCTTTCCGGCCCCGACGGGTGGCCTTCCTGGTCCTCTCCGGGACGCTGATGGTGATCTGGAGCGCCGTTTCCCTTCTCTCCTGACCATGCCGATCATCACCACCGCCAACCGCGCGGCGGGCATCTAATCTCGGACCGATGAGCGAGTGGCCCTTCCCTCCTCCGATACCCACCATGGAAGCCCGCGTCTCCGAGCGCTGGCCCAGTAGGGGATCCTTCGCGTATGAACCCAAGTGGGACGGCTTCCGGATCCTGGCGTGGAGCGGCCCCGAGCCGCGTCTCGACTCCCGGAACCAACGACCGCTACTGCGCTACTTTCCCGAGTTGGAGCCGGCGTTGGACCAACTCCCGGGGGGCACCGTGGTGGACGGCGAAGTGGTGGTGGTGTACGACGAGGCAACCCACTTCGACGCGTTGCAGATGCGTATCCATCCCGCCCGGAGCCGCATCGCCCGTCTGGCCGAGGAGTTCCCGGCACAACTGGTTGCCTTCGATCTCCTGGCTGTCCGGGGAGAAGACCTTCGTGGCCGGCCGTTTTCCGAGCGGCGACGACGCCTGGAGGACATGGCGACACAGTTGCAGCCGCCATGGCACCTCACCCCGACCACCACCGACCAGGCGGTGGCGCGCCGTTGGTTCGATGAGTACGAGGCGGCCGGGTGCGACGGCGTGGTGGCCAAACGCCTGGAAGAGGAATATGTGAGCGGGAAGAGGCGAATGATCAAGATCAAGCACCGGCGCCACGTGGACTGCGTGGTGGGCGGCTACCGGGTCCACAAGGACGGCGGCAAGATCGGATCGCTACTCCTGGGTCTTTACAACTCCGAGGGGGCCCTGCACTTCATAGGACATTGCTCGGGGTTCCCCGACGCCGACCGGGTGCAGATCCTCACCCTCTTCGAGAGTCTCCGGTCCCCCGACTCCTTCGATGAGGAGGCGAGAGCGCCCGGGGCCGTCAGCCGGTGGTCGACCGCAAAGAGCGCCCAATGGACGCCGGTTCAGCCCGGAGTGGTGGTAGAGGTCAGCTACGACCAGTTGCAGAACGACCGCTTTCGCCACGCAACCCGGTTCCATCGCTGGCGGCCCGACAAGCCGGCGCGGGAGTGCACCATGGACCAACTGGAGAGGCCGTCGGGCCCGGGATTCTCAGAAGTTGTGACTGCGGGTTCATAGCAGGTCCCGCCCCACCTAGGATTTGTCTAACCCGACCCCGCCAAGGAACTCGACATGGAACTGGCCGCCCAACTGAGCTTTATCTCCGTCGGGATCGGGATCATCATGGTTGTCCTCGGGCTGGTCAAGTACTTCAAACAGCGCGCCGCTCTGAAGAGAATGCAACAGGCGGAGGGGCCACCACCAGGCAATGAGCCGTAACAGAAGACCCGGTCTTCGATCCGGGTTGATCATGGCGGCACTGTGCATCCTTCTGGCCGGATGCGGTGAAGATCCCGCCGGAGACGCTCCCCGGGAAGTTGCGGTGACGGTGCCCGACCTCTCCGAGACAGCCCTGCTGGGCGCCGAGGTGTTCAGCGCCCACTGCGTGGAGTGTCACGGCCCCACCGGCGGAGGAACCTCAGAGGGCCCGCCGTTGGTGCACATCTACTACGAACCCGGGCACCATGCCGACTTCAGCTTTCACGTCGCGGTCAGGCGGGGATCCCCCCAGCACCATTGGAATTTCGGCGACATGGACCCCGTCCCGGGACTGTCCGACGAGGAGGTGGACCAGATCATCTGTTACGTGCGAGAGTTGCAGTACGCCAATGACATCTTCACCGATCCCGCCGGGCTGGCTGCCTGCCAATCCTGAGATCCGCTGACTCCGGAGAAGGCACGATATCCGAGGCGTCGCCTACCCTAAAGGGAGCGATGCCTCTCTCAATTCTCGCCCAGGAGGACACCGAAGACGTAACGCAGTTGGTCGATCACGTCGGATGGTACGAGTGGATCGTGGCCTTCCTGATCGTCCTGTTGGCGCTGATCGGCGGTCGTCTGCTACGACGGGCACTGCACAGAGGACTGGCCAAGACCGCGGTTCCCCCGTTTGCCGCCATCGTGTTGGGAAAGACGGTGGTCTACGTGGCCGTGGTGGTGGGTTTGTACTTTGCCCTCACCGTCCTGCGGCTGCAGGTCGGACCCCTGATCGGCGCCCTGGGACTGGCCGGATTGGCCATCGCGTTCGCCTTCCAGGACATCCTGGAGAATTTCATCGCCGGGTTGCTGATGCTGATGCGACGGCCGATCAAGGTGGGCGACGAGATGGAGTCCAGCGGCTACAAGGGAGACGTGAACGACATGACCCTGCGGGCGGTGGCCCTCGACACCTTCGACGGCGACCGTGTCTACATCCCCAACTCCATGGTCTGGAAGAACCCCCTGGTGAACTTCACGGAGACCCCCCTCCGCCGTACCACCCTGGTGGTGGGGGTGGCCTACCGCACCGACCTCGACCGGGCCCAGCAGGTGTTGCAGGAGGCGATCGACAACGTCCCCGGCGTGGTCATTCCCCCTGCCGCCACCGTCGAGTTCGTGGAGTTCAACAATTCCTCCATCGACTTCTACGTGCGCTACTGGCACGCCTCGGACCGCCCATCACTGTGGGCGGTGAGAGACCGGGCGGGTCGGGCGATGAAGCGCGCCCTCGACGCAGCCGGCATCGAAATCCCCTTCCCGCAGCGTACCCTGTGGTTCCCAGAAGGCCTTGGCGACCGTCTCCAACAGGGCGAGCCGCCACCGGATTGAACGCCCGCTCGGCGGAAAACCGCCCCCCGAGGCCATTGAAGATAGGCCTATTGGTATGCGACCGGTTTCCACCGGAGCTCCTGGAAATAGCAGGCAACCACCTGGACATGTTCACCGCTCTGTTCGCCGGGCGTCCGGAGGTGGAACTGCATGCCTACGACCTGGTCGGTGGTGATTACCCCGACAGTCCTGCGGCCTGCGACGGCTGGATCACCTCCGGCTCCAGACACGCGGTGTCCGACGGCGAGCCGTGGATAGCGTGGCTGGCCGGGTTCGTTCGCCGTCTCCACGAGAACGGATCTCCTCATGTGGGCGTATGTTTCGGCGCCCAGATGATCGCCCACGCTCTGGGGGGAGAGGTCACCCTGGGAGCGGCCGGCTGGGGTGTGGGGATCGTCAAGACCGAGGTAACCGGGGATGCCGACTGGATGCTCACCCCTCACGACTCCTTCCGGGTGGTGGTCAGCTACCAGGACCAGGTCACCAGGCTTCCGCCCGGCGCCCGGGTGTTGGCGTCCACTGATCACTGCCCGGTCTCCATGTTCACTGTGGGCGATCACTTCCTGGGCATAGGCGGCCATCCAGAAATGCCCATCCCTTTCTTGAGGGCCCTGATCGAGTCACGCCGCGGGACCCGCATCCCCGACGACATCGCCGACAGGGGTCTGGCCTCATTGGAAGCCACCCCCGATGTCCCCCTCCTCCGAGACTGGATGGCCGAGTTCCTGCTTGCCGCAGTCGGTCGAAGTTCCTCGGACTCCTAAGGTCCGTAAGGAACGAAAATGGATAGGGACTCACCAATCGACATTGAACATCTGCTGTCAGGCTTGGCTGTGCGCCGTCCCGTCTTCCACTCGGAAGCGGACTTCCAACATGAACTGGCCTGGCAGATTCGTGAGAGTACCGGTTTGGAGATTCGTCTGGAATTCCCCTATTCGGGTGACAATCGAAGGCTTGACATCTGGCTACCTCAAAAAGGTGTGGCGATTGAGTTGAAATACTGCACACGAGGGTTGAGATCCAACCACCACGAAGAGGACTTTGCGCTTCGGGATCAGAGTGCCCAGGACACAAGAAGATACGACTTCCTAAACGACGTCCAACGACTGGAGAACGCCTGGACCGATAGGGAGGACTGCAAGTCGGGTCTGGCCATCTTTCTCACAAACGATCCCACTTACTGGCAGCCTTCCAAGAGAGACAATACTCAAGACGCTGAGTTCCGCTTGCACGAGGGCCGGACTATAAGGGGAGGCCTGGGATGGGCGGCTGAAACCAGCCCGGGAACAAAGAAAGGCAGAGAAACCCCCCTTAATCTCCAGGATGAATACGAGATGAAGTGGCGGCATTACTCCACTGTTCATGGCAGACATGGCGAGTTCCGGTATCTCGCGCTCGTTGTAGCACCCTCTTCGAACTCCATTGGTTCCCAATAGCCTTTCTTTGCTTTGCCGGAAGTCAGGAGTAGCCCGTCCTTTCCTATAGCGATGTCAGGAAGCCGTAAGTGACCTGCGGCCTTGCAGGGTTGGCCGGCCGATCATGACTGCCGACAACGGGCCGCGGCGGCGGCGGAGAGTCGCCGAAGGGGAGTTCATCGCCATGCTGGCGGCCATCAGCGCCATGACCGCGTTGGGGATCGACATGGCGCTTCCCGCCTTCACCGACATCCGGGTGGGACTCGGGCTGGCGCCCGACTCGCCCCGGGTGGCGCTCACGGTGACCCTGTACTTTCTGGGCCTTGCCTCCTCTCAGTTGATGTACGGCCCGTTCACAGACCGATTCGGTCGCAAGCCGGTGCTCTACGCGGGCTTCGCCCTCTACGTTCTCGGCGCCCTGGGCTCCGCCCTGGCCCCGACTTTCGGAGTCCTGATCGCCAGCCGATTCCTGTGGGGTGTCGGCGCCGCCGGTCCCCGCGCCCTGACCCTGGCCATCGGCCGCGACCTGTTCGAGGGAGATCGACTGGCCCGCATCCTGGCAGTGGTCGCCTCGGTGTTCATGGTGGTGCCGGCCTTGGCGCCCCTACTGGGCGAGGCAGTACTGAGCTTTGCTTCATGGCGCTGGGTGATGGCTGCCCCCGCCGCGGTGACTCTGGCGTTGGCCGTCTGGTTGATCCGCCTGCCCGAAACCCTCCCTCCCCACCGGCGCCGCCCACTCACGTTCGGGCGTACCCGCCAGGCCATCTCCGCCATCTTCGCCAGCAAGGTGACCACCGCTTCAGCCCTGGCGGTCATGTTCGACTTCGGCTCCTTCGCGGCCTTCCTCGGAAGCATCCAACTCCTCTTCGACGACGTTTACGACCGGGGCGATGAGTTCGCCTACTACTTCGCAGGGATGGCTCTCATCATGGGAGCGGTGATCTTCGCCGGAAGCCGGCAGGTGAGGAGGGTGGGCGCCGACCGGATAATCATCGTCGCCCTGCCGACCTCGTTGGTCCTGTCAATCGCCGTGGCTGTATGGTCCTGGCAGGCGGGCGGGCAGCCTTCGTTCTTCATCTGGTTCGCTCTGATAACCGTGATCAATTCCCTCCGGACCCTGGTTAATCCTCTGATGCAGGCCCAGGCGATGGAGCCGATGGGGGAGTTGGCGGGAACGGCGGCCGCGGTGATCGGCACCATAACCATGGGCGGTGGCGCCATCCTGGCCAGCTTCGTCGACCGGGCCATCGCCGGCTCGGTGACCCCGCTGGTCTTCTCCTACGCCGGCTACGGAGTCATCGGCCTCGCCTTCGCTCTCTGGGCGCGCCGATACCGCCCAACCTTGAACTAGCACCCCCTCCGAGGCCATTGAAGATCGATCTCCCGGTATACGACCATGTACAACCGGACCTCCTGGGAATGACCGGCAGCTACTAGGACATGTCGACCGCTCTGTTCGCCGGGCGTCGGGAGGTGAGACTGCACCCTCTCAACCTCCCCGGCGGTGTGTACTCACTACAATCGACTTTCACCATCCATCCTGGGTCGAGAAAGGGAATGCGGCTTCTCAACCAAAGCGGATACCCACGCATCGGAGATCGCAGTCACGAACCAACTTACCGTCACCTTCGAAGGGCCGGAGATCAGCCAACAGGGTGTGTCGGATAAGAGCTTCACCGACACCCTAAGTGGTATCCAGGCCGCCATGCAGCACATGGTTGGCCATCTTGGAGGTCATCAGAAAAGGCCGGGCAGGTTTCCAAAGTGGGTTCGGGATCAAAGCGACCTGCGACTCCTTTCTACAAGTCCCGGATCCTTCGTGGTCGAATTGTCCTTGCAGTCACCACCAGATAGCCCATTGGATCCTGCCAATCATGGCCGCGAGGCACTCAAGGCGCTACTGACCTGGGATGGGACCGAGAACTCGACCTTGCCCGGCGTGGTCACTGAAAAACTCTATGCGATTTCATCTGCTCTCGGGCCGCACACGCGCGTCTGGCTGGGGACAACGGCCAACCGTCGGAGAGTCGAGATCAAGCAGGGAAGTCGCAAGGCATTCCCCTCACCAGAGAACCACCAAGCACTTCTGCAAGGATGGCTTAAAGAGGTGAACTGGGAAAAACACACCGCTCAGTTGCATGACTCCGGCGGCAAAGTCGTACGGCTGCGGTTCCATCCGGATTTGGACCAGAAGATGCGATCATTGGCGACAACCTACGTGGAAGTGACAGGCACGGGGCAGTTTGACGCCAACGGCGAATGGAAAACGGTATTTGTGAATCGGGTTGACACCACCCGGTCCCACCATCAGCCCTTCGCTCTCGAAGCCTTCTTGAGAGACCCCAACCCCAAAACCTTCGATCCGGACAAGGTCGTCACCGCCAGCGAGTCATTCGATGTCGACGACTTCATACGCATCGTTCACCAAGGCCGAGATGTGCAGCAACGGGACCTCACAGATTGATAGTCCTTGACACCAACGTTGTTTCGCACATCTTCAACGGAGACAGAACGGGAAGGGAGTATCAAGGAATCCTTCGAGGTCAACGGGCCGTTGTCTCGTTCCAAACATTGGAGGAACTCTGGTATGGGGCGTACTGGAAAAACTGGGGAGCCATTCGTAAAAGTGAACTCCGCAGACACCTTATCCAATATGATGTCATCTGACCGAGTCCCCAACTGGTGGAGACATGCTCCCGGCCACGTAGCACCATGCGGCGTAGAGGACACACCTTGCAAAGCGCGGATGCTTGGATCGCTGCAACCGCCATCATGTTGGGGTGCCCCCTCGCTTCACGGGACAGGGACTTTTCCCGCATACCCAATCTCCGGGTGATCCGAACCCCCTAAACCGGTCCTGCCCGTCACCTGCATCAACGGGAATATCTACCCCCTTTTGCATAGTTGATATAAATAGACTAAGATTTTCTTATAGCTAGAAAGGTATATATCCAGAGATGCGCGAGATTTTCGACCGACTCACCGCCAAAAGCCGCCAGGCAGTCGCCGATGCGGAGGCACTGGCCCGGCAACTGAGAAATCCCGAGATCACACCCGCCCACCTGCTGGCGGCCCTGCTGAGCCAGACCGACGGGTTGATGCTGCCCCTGGTGGATGCCGTGGGAGCCCAACCCGGGATGCTGAAAGCCGATACCGAAGGGCTCCTGGGCTCGCTTCCCAGTTCCTACGGCGGCTCGGATCCCGTGGCAAGTCGGGAACTCTCCCGGACCTTGGGCAGGGCGGACCAACTGAGAGCCGAGTTCAAAGACGACTATCTGTCGGTGGAGCACCTGTTGCTGGCGCTGGTGGAGGCCAGCGGAGCAGAGGGAGACCTCCTGCGCCGGCACGGACTGGAGCGCCAGGCCATCCTCGAGGCGCTGGCCGGACTGCGGGGAGCGCATCGGATCACCAGCCCCGATCCGGACGCCACCTTCGGGGCGCTGGAACGCTTCGGGCGGGACCTAACCGCTCTGGCCCTCCGGCAGAAGCTGGATCCGGTGATCGGGCGGGACGACGAGATCCGCCGGGTGATCCAGGTCCTCTCCCGGCGGACCAAGAACAATCCGGTCCTCATCGGGGACCCGGGTGTGGGCAAGACCGCCATAGTGGAGGGACTGGCGCGGCGAATCGCCGACGGGGACGTTCCCGAGAGCCTGAAGACCAAGCGCATCATCGCCCTGGACATGGGAGCGATGGTGGCAGGCGCCAAGTACCGGGGTGAGTTCGAGGAGCGCCTGAAGGCGGTGCTGACCGAGATCAGCTCATCCAACGGTGAGATCATCACCTTCATCGACGAGATGCACACCATCGTGGGCGCCGGGGCCGCCGAGGGGGCCATGGACGCCTCCAACCTGCTCAAGCCGATGCTGGCCCGGGGCGAACTGCACATGATCGGCGCCACCACCACCGACGAGCACCGCCTCCACATCGAAAAGGACGCCGCCCTGGAGCGGCGTTTCCAACCGATCCTGGTGGCCGCTCCCTCGGTGTCCGATTCCGTCGCCATCCTTCGGGGTTTGAAGGAGCGCTACGAGGTGCACCACGGGGTGCACATCACCGACTCGGCCCTGGTGGCCGCCGCCACTCTCTCGGATCGCTACATAACCGGCCGCCACCTTCCCGACAAGGCGATCGACCTCATCGACGAGGCGGCCTCGCGGCTGCGGATCGAGATCGACTCGATGCCCGAGGAGATCGACAAGCTGTCCCGCGTGGCGACCCGCCTCGAGATCGAGCGGGAGGCCCTGCGGATGGAGTCGGACAAGAACGCCCGGGCCCGCCTCTCGGAACTCGAGCAGAAACTGGCCGACATCCGGGAGACCCTTGACGGCCTCACCGCCCGTTGGCAGCAGGAGAAGCAGGCCATCTCCTCCATCCACGGCATCCGGGAACAGATCGAGGAGGCAAGGGCCGAAGCCGAGATGGCCGAGCGACGGGGCGACCTCCACCGGGCGGCGGAGCTTCGCTACGGCGTGCTGGGCGGCCTGGAGACCGAGTTGGCCGAGGCGGAGGAGCACCTGGAGAAGCTGGCGGCCAACGGACGGATGCTGTCGGAAGAGGTGACCGGGGAGAACATCGCGGAGGTTGTCTCCCACTGGACGGGCGTACCGGTCGCCAGGATGCTGGAAGGCGAGGTGGACCGGCTCATCAACCTTGAGAGCCATCTTCACGAGCGGGTGATCGGACAGCATCAGGCGGTCCAGGCGATCTCCAACGCCATCCGCCGCAGCCGATCGGGCCTCTCCGACCCCAACCGGCCCATCGGTTCTTTCCTGTTCCTGGGCCCGACCGGGGTCGGCAAGACCGAACTGGCCCGGACCCTGGCCGAGTTTCTCTTCGACGACGAGCGGGCCATCACCCGGATCGACATGTCCGAGTACTCCGAGAAGCACTCGGTGAGCCGTTTGATCGGCGCGCCTCCCGGCTATGTCGGATACGACCAGGGCGGACAACTGACCGAGGCGGTGCGCAGGCGTCCATACACGGTGATCCTCATGGACGAGGTCGAAAAGGCACACCCCGAGATCTTCAACACCCTCCTGCAGTTGCTGGACGACGGCCGGCTCACCGACGGCCAGGGTCGCACCGTCGACTTCACCAACTCGGTGCTGATCATGACCTCCAACCTGGGATCGGAGTTGATCGATCCGGGTCTGGGAACCGAGGTGATCGAGAACCGGGTGATGGGAGCGGTGCGCGGCCACTTCCGGCCCGAGTTCCTGAACCGGGTGGACGAGATCGTGGTGTTCGGGCGGCTGACCCGACCGGAGTTGGCCCTGATAGTCGACCTGCAGTTGGCCCGGCTCCATCGGCGACTCGCCGAACGCGGGCTCGGACTCCAGGTGACCGATGCGGTGAAGGAGATCCTGGCCCAGGAGGGTTACGACCCCGCCTACGGTGCGCGTCCCTTGAAGAGGGCGATCCAGCGCCGGCTGGCCGATCCCCTGGCCATCAGGTTGCTGGAAGGCGAGTGGCCGACCGATTCTACGGTGGAGGCCTACGCCGAGCACGGCGCCGTCGGGTTCCGTCCGGCGGCCTGAGAGCGCCTCACCAGCGACCCGATCAGGGCAAGGCCCTGCCCCTGGGTCATTACTCTTTGTGAGGATGGGGTCCCGTGAACAGTGGTCGGACATGTGGGTCGGCCTGCGCCTAATTGTCTCGGGGATCAGGCGTTACCCCCGCATGACGGTGATCGCCATCATGGGAGCAATGACATGGATGGTGGTCACCATCCTCAGTCCCTACCTGCAGAAGATGGTGGTGGACGACGCCATAGAGGGCAACCAGCCGAACCTCCTGGTGCCCCTGGTCCTGCTCGTGCTGTTGGTCGGAACGATGAGGGCCAGCAGCATCGCCTGGCGGCGCTGGAACGCCTTCAAGCTCTCCTACCGCTTCGAGGTGCATCTGCGCGGGCAGATTTTCTCAGCCATCCAGCGGCTGGGATTCGACTATCACGATCACGCCTCGGCGGGGGAGTTGATGGCGCGATCCTCCACGGACGTCACCCAGGTGCGGTTGATCTTCATGATGCTCCCCATCACCGTGGCCAACATCATCACCATGGCGATGGTGGGAGTGATGGCCTTCGTTCTCGACCCGGTGCTGGGCATGGTGGCCGCCATCACCCTGCCGGCGATGATCGTCTTTGCGGGGTTGTACTCCCGCCAGGCCATCGGTATCTCCTTCCAGGTGCAGCAGGCCCTTGCGGGGATGAGCAGGCTGACCCAGGAGGGGATTTCGGGGATCGCGGTCACCAAGGCTTTCGGACGGGAAGCCAGGGAGGCCCGAAAGGCGCAAGGCGTGGCGAAGGACATCTTCGACAAGTCCATGAGCCTGGCCCGTTTCCGGTCGGTGTACCTGCCCTGGCTGGAACTGCTCCCCACCCTGACCACCCTCGGGGCGCTGTGGCTGGGAGGATTGAGGGTGGCCAGCGGGGAGACAAGCATCGGGGACCTGGTGGCCTTCACCCAGTACCTGGTCATCCTGTACTTCCCTCTCCGCATGACCGGCTGGTTCTTCGCAGAACTCCCCCGCGCCTCGGCCGCCGCGGCCCGGATAGTGCAACTGCTCCAAACCCCGCCATCGGTGACCAGCCCGGACGCTCCGCGTCCGCTGCGCCCGGGAGGCGGTGAGATCCGCTTCGACGGCGTCTCCTTCTCCTACAACGGGGTGGAAGTGCTGCGAGATCTTGACTTGTCGATCCCGGCCGGAAGCAGCGTGGCGTTGTTCGGCGCCACCGGCTGCGGCAAGACCACCCTGGCCCAGCTCATCCCCCGCTTCTACGATCCCCAGGAGGGCACCATCTCGGTCGACGGCGCCAACATCCGCGACCTCGATCTGACCGATCTCCGCCGGGAAGTTGCGGTCGCCTTCGAAGAGCCATTCCTCTTTTCGGCCACCATCGCCGAGAACATCGGGTTCGGCGCCCCCCACGCCGAACGATCCGAGATAGTGGCCGCCGCCCGGATCGCCGACGCCGACGAGTTCATCCGCAAACTCCCCGAGGGATACGACACGGTGGTGGGCGAGCGAGGGATAACCCTGTCCGGCGGACAGCGCCAGCGGGTGGCCCTGGCGCGGGCCATCGTCGGCAACCCCCGAATCCTCATCCTTGACGACGCCACCTCGGCGGTGGACGCCATCACCGAAGCCCATATCCATGCCGAGTTGGTGGAGATGATGGAGGGCCGCACCACCATCGTGATCGCCCACCGCACCTCCACCCTGCTCCTTGCCGACCGGATCATCCTGCTGGAGGGAGGAAAGGTCCTGGCCTTCGGGGAACACCAGGAACTCTGGGACAACGTGCCCCGCTATCGCCAACTTCTCGCGGAGGCGAGCCCGGCCCGCTGATGTACTCCCGCTACGGATCCGCCGACCCGGTCCCCCACCGGCTGAACCTCATCCGCCGGGCTGCCAAGTTCGCCCGGTACATGGCCCTCTCCGCGTTGGGCGCAGCATTTGCGGCCGTGGTGTCCGCCCTGTGCAGGGTGGCGGGACCGCTGGTGATCCGGGAAGGGGTCGACAAGGGCATCATTCCCCAGGACACATCGGTGATCACCAGCGTGGCCGTGGTCTTCGCCGTCATCCTGGTCGCCCAGTACCTGTCCACCCGCATCACCCTGTACATGGTGGCCTGGCTGGGCGAGAGGTTCATGATGGACCTCCGCAACCAGGTGTACGCCCACGTTCTGAGAATGGACATGGCCTTCTTCGGGAGGACCAAGACCGGGGTCCTGGTGGCGAGGCTCACCTCCGACATCGAGTCACTGCAGGTCTTCGCCACCGAGGGAGTCATCTCGGTGGTGGGAAGCACCCTGATGGTGACGGGAGTCTCCGTGGCCCTGTTCGTTATCGATCCGTTCCTCGCCACGATCGTGATGCTGCTCATGCCCATTCTGGTGGCCATCTCGGTCCACTTCGGCCGCCGGTCGGGGCATGCCTACCGGCGGGTGCGCAGCCAGGTGGGGAGGGTGTTGGGCGCCCTCCAGGAGAACATATCCGGAGTTCGGGAAGTCCAGGCCAATGCCCAGGAACTTCGCCAGGAAGAGCGTTTCGAGGCGATAGACCACACCTACTACCAGAGGGGAATGGACGCTGCCAAGACAGTGGTCCGCTACTTCCCTCAAGTGGACATGTTGCGGATAGTGGGACTGGTCCTGGTCCTGTTCATAGGAGGAAACCGGGTACTGGACGGAGAGATGAGCCTGGGGTCGATGATCGCCTTCCTGCTCTACCTGAACTGGTTCTTCGAGCCCATCGTGCAACTCGCCAACATCTACAACCTCCTGCAGGGAGCACTGGCCGCTCTCTACAAGCTCTACGGGTTGATGGACGAAGAGCCCGCCATCCGGGAGGCGATCGAGACCACTCCTCTCGCACCGGAGGTCGAAGGCGAGATCCGGGTGGAACAGATGACGTTCGGATACAACCCGGACGAACCGATCATCACCGACCTGAATCTCTCCATCCCCCCCGGCCAGCGGGTGGCCGTGGTGGGCACCACCGGATCGGGCAAGAGCACCCTGGTGAGACTGATCGCCCGCTTCTACGACCCGCAGATCGGCGGGGTCTCCCTGGACGGGATCGACCTCCGCAAGTTGAGCTTCGCGGACCTCCGCCGGACCGTGGCGCTGGTTCCCCAGGAAGGGTTCCTGTTCGAGGACTCCCTGCGATTCAACCTGTCCTTCGGCAGGGGGGAGATGAGCGATGAGGAGATCTGGGAAGCCTGCCGTGCAATGGGAATCGCCGAGTGGGTGGAGAGCCTGCCCGAAGGACTGGACACTCTCATGCGGGAGCGGGGCAACCGGCTCTCGTCGGGAGAGCGCCAACTGGTCGCCCTTGCCCGGGCGCTGGCCGTCGACCCGGCGATCGTGATACTCGACGAGGCCACCTCCAACCTCGATCCCGGTACCGAGAGCCAAATCGAAGACGCCCTCGAAACGCTGCTGGCGGGTCG
Organism: Acidimicrobiia bacterium; assembly: GCA_965204615.1. Taxonomy (GTDB): domain Bacteria; phylum Actinomycetota; class Acidimicrobiia; order Spongiisociales; family ZC4RG35; genus Bin76. The sequence goes on from OZ242000.1 coordinate 1,947,161, forward strand.
TACCTCGATCGTGGTGGCCCATCGGCTTCGCACCGCCCGGCGGGCCGATCGGGTGCTGGTCATGGAAGGCGGCCTGGTGATGGAGGACGGGACCTATGAAGACCTGGCCGGCCGCGACGGACACTTCGCCGAACTGATCCGCACCTGGGAGTCCTCGGAACAACGGGTGTGACAGAACAGACTTACCGTACGGCCATCTGACCAGTGACTGCCGGGAACGCCGAACAACCCATCCGGTACGAGCCCGAGGAGGCATGTCCCCCATCGATCGCATTGGTTGTCGGACTCCAGGGCGCAGCGCTCATTCTCGCTCCGACAGTGCTCAACACGGCGATCGCGGTTCGCTCCTCGGGGCTTGACGACGGCTACCTGACGTGGGGAGTCTTCGCGGCGATGTTGATCTGCGCAGCCGTCACGGCTTTACAGGCGTTTCAACTGCGGCGACTCGGCGCCGGCCACGTCGTGCTCACCTTTCCCGCCGCGTTGTTCATCGCCATCATGGTGGCGACGATCTCCGTGGCGGGACCAGGGACATTCGCGAGCCTGCTGGTCGTTTGCAGCCTGATTCAAATCGCACTGGCCTGGTGGCTGCCGACGCTCCGGCGAATCATCACACCCGCTGTCTCGGGCACGGTGACGATGTTGATCGCGGTCAGCGTGTTGCCCATCGCATTGGGAACCATCCAGGACATGCCGGCCGACGCGACAGCGGCCGCCGGTCCCGCTGTCGCCGGAACGACCCTGTTGGCCTCGGTGATCGTCACGTTGCGCGCAAGGAAACGTTGGCGCTTGGCTGCGCCGTTTATCAGCATCCTGGCCGGAACCGCGGTCGCCGCCGCCTTCGGCGTGGTCGATGGGGACCGGATCGCCACCGCCGATTGGTTCGGCATTCCCGAGATACCGGCGTTGGGCTTCGACCTCACCCTGAGCAGGGAGTTCTGGGCGCTCTTGCCCTCGTTTGCGATTCTCACCCTGGTGCTCGGTCTCAAGACGATCAGTGACAGCGTGGTGATCCAGCAGGGCTCCCGTCGAGAGTCACGGGCGATCGACTTCCGTCGGATCCAGGGCATGGTCAGCGTAAACGGCCTTGGGATGTTGCTCTCCGGTTTCGCCGGTACGTTGCCGCCCATGGCCAATTCCTCATACAGTCTCTCGCTGATCAACCTCACCGGCGTCGCCGCCCGTCGAGTTGGCGTCGGCGTGGCCATCGTCTCGGTGTCGCTTGCCTTCTTCTCCAAGTTCACCGCCGTCCTGCTGACCATCCCTGCACCCGTGCTGGGCGCCTATCTGGTCCTCGCCATGGGCGTCCTCTTCGTCAGCGGCTGCCAGACCATCCTGCGCGACGGACTGGACCCCCAGCGAATGCTGGTGGTGGCGACGGCGAGTGCGTTGGGTTTCGGTCTTCACAATCACCCCCTCATCCGGGACCTGTTGGGCGATGAACTGGGTGGACTGCTGGGTAGCGGCGTCACGATCGGTGCGGTGGTGGCGATCGGTATGACGCTCCTGCTTGAAGCCCTGACCGAGCGCAGCTCGCGTCTCGAGGTCACCCTGGACATGGAGTCCCTCCCGGCCATCGATGACTTTCTCGCCGCGCTGGGATCCAGGCTGAAGTGGAACGACGCCTCGACGCTCCGGCTGCGAGCGGCCGCCGAAGAGACCCTGGCCAGCCTGCTTTCGCAGGAGGAGGACGCCCAGGGCTCGGACACTCCCCGCCTGATCATCGTCGCTCGACCGCAGGGCAAGATGGTGGAGTTGGAGTTTGTCGCCACAACCCGTCACGAGAACATCGAGGACCAACTGGCGTACCTGACGGAAGAGGCCTCCGTGCCTACCGCCAACGATCTCTCCCTGCGACTGTTGCGCTACCACGCTTCCACCGTGCGCCACCAGAAGTTCCACGGCGTGGACATCGTCAGGGTCCAGGTGGAGGCCGGCGCCTGATAGCCGTCGGAATCCTCCCCACGGGGGGTGTTTGGCCAGGTCGACTGCAGGTCCTCTGGCAGAGTTCAGCGCAGAGAGCGGGGAAACAGAGTCTCGGTGTTGCCGTCGACCGCGATCACCTGGCCGCTGATGTGCCGACCGGAGGGACCGGCCAGATACAGCACCAGGCCGGCGACCTCCTGGGGAGAGACGAAGGTTGCCATCGAGGTGCCCTGAACGTAGATCGCCTCGGCAGCTTCCAGGCTGATGCCTTCGGCTCGGGCATGCGCATCCATTACCCGGTCCATGCGTTGGCCGGTGATGGAACCGGGTGCGATGGCGTTCACCCGGATGTTGTCCCGGCCCAACTCCATCGCCCAGGTCCTGGTCAAACCGACCACCCCGAACTTGGCCGCCACATAGGGTGAACGGTTCGGCATCCCCATCTGCCCGGCAGTGGAAGTGATGTTGATGATCACTCCCCCGCCTCGCGCCTTCATGGCGGGAATCACCCGGCGGGCACAGTAGAACTGCCCCGACAGGGACACCTCCAAACATCTACGCCACTCCGCCGGATCGATCTGTTCCGTCGGCGAGGTCGGCCCCGCCGGGCCGGCGTTGTTCACCAGAATGTCGATCCCCCCGGCGGCGATCGGATCGAGCCAGGCAGCCACCGCCTCGGCATCGGCCACATCCACCGTGGTTCCGAGGAGATGAGAAGGAAGGGCTTCCACCGCCTCGGCGTCGACGTCACAAGCGAAGGTCCTGGCGCCGGCTCCGGCCAAGGCCTCGGCCACCACCAGCCCCAGACCACCCGCTCCCCCCGTCACCACCGCCCGTTGGGAGTCCAGACGGATGTCCATAGGCCGCCAGGGTATCAAGGGGGCATCAAGGAAAGGTGCCTGCCCCTCGGAGTCGGGCTGGTGAGCCGGTTACCCCCTCCCGCTGAGGGACCGCGGGTAGAGGGTCTCGCTGTGCCCGTCCACCGCTATCACCTGGCCGCTGATGTGCCGACCGGAGGGACTGGCCAGGTAGAGCACCAGGTCCGCCACCTCCTCGGGAGCGATGGAGGTGCCCATGGAGTTGGCCTGTGTGGACATCGAACCGGCCTCCTCCACGCTGATGCCCTCGGCTTTGGCGCGGGCCGCGATCTGCCGGTTCCTTCTCTCGCCCCGGAGGGCGCCGGGTGCGATGGCGTTCACCCTGATGTTGTCCCGGCCCAACTCCATCGCCCAGGTCTTCGTCAGCCCCACCACCCCGAACTTGGCCGCCACATAGGGAGAACGGTTCGGCAATCCCATGAATCCGGTGGTGGAAGTGATGTTGACTATCGCGCCCCCACCCCTCTCCTTCATGGCGGGGATCACCCGGCGGGCGCAGTAGAACTGCCCCGACAGGGACACCTCCACGCATCTTCGCCACTCTGCAGGATCGATCTCCTCCACTGGTGCGGTGGGCCCTCCCGAGCCTGCCAGGTTCACCAGGACGTCCACCCCTTCCGCCGCGATCGGATCGAGCCAGGCAGCCACCGCCTCGGCATCGGCCACATCCACGGTCGCTCCATGCAGATGGGAACCAAGCGCCTCCACCGCCCCGGCGTCTATGTCACAGACGAAGGTGGCAGCGCCCGCCCCGGCCAGTGCCTCGGCCACCACCAGTCCCAGACCACCCGCTCCCCCCGTCACCACCGCCCGCTGCGAATCCAAACGGATGCCCATACCGACAGCGTATCAGGCAGGGTGCTGTCTGTCTCCAGATCTCTGCGGCGGCGCTTCAGGTGATCCCGGCGGGATGGTTACCCGCCGACGCCTCGCCCGAGCCAGGGCCACCCGGGCCAGAACCGCCATGACGGCAGCCAGAGCATTGAACAGCATGTCGACCGGGTCGTAGTGGCGGCTGGGCAACAGGAGTTGGATGCATTCGTCCAACACTCCCACCATCCCGGTGGCCAGAACCGCCAGCAGCGAGGGAACCCGGACCCGGCCACCTTGGGCGGCTCGCTCCCTCAGCGCTTCGTAGATGAAGGAGGCCACCACCCCGTATTCGATGAGATGGCTGCGTTCCGCCAGCGCCATGCGAAGCAGCACCATCAGGTAGACCACCGCCACCCCCAGGGCCACGCCGATCTCGGCGCCGGTGGGCTTGGCCCTCAGTCCCTGGACAACCACGGTGACCCCGACCAGGAGCATCGCGCCTGCGAAGCCCACCGTGGTGAGGCCGGTTTCGGAGAGCTGTTCGGCCAGCGCCCCCGCCAGCCCCAGGGTCGAGAAGATCGCCACCACAATGGCGAGTGTCCACAACCACAGGCGACGCTCCCGGCGCGACACGAACAGAGCCATCCAAGGTGAAGATACCGGATCACAGGCGGGTTGTAGCCAAGCCACATCGTGAAGGAACCCCAGGGTCACCTTCCTCCCTGGCCGCCATACTCGCTGTATATGGGTGTAATCCCTCCGGTGAGAGAACCATTCCGGAGCCGCTGGTGATTCAGAATCCGGTGAGAACAAGGAGCCTGTGGAGGATCCCATCGGTGCTGGCGCCGGCGGCCGTCTTGATCGGTCTGCTTCTTCTACCGGCCTGCGGGAGCGGCGCTTTGACGGAAGAGGAGCGTGCCGCCGCAGAGACCCAGGTCTACGCGGCTGTGACGCGCCAACTGGTGGAGATCGACAATACCTTCGGATCCCAACACCGATTCAGCCGCATCCTGATGGTCGACTACCTTGACCCGCACGCCGGAGACGCGATGAACCGGAGCCAGTCGGGCCGGTCACTCAGCGCGGAGCAACGACAAACGATCATCGCCGCCATCGGCCATCTCGGGCCTATCGAGTTCATCTCTGACAGGAGCCACTTCATACGAGAGGATGTACTGGAACCGGTCATACCCGGCAGCGTCATCATCACCCTGGCTCCTGCCGATTTCGATGATGAGGGGGCAACGGTCGGCGCCAACCTCTGGTGCGGTGGTACCTGCGGACTGTGGCTGACGTACCGAGTCGTGGAGGGACCGGACGGCTGGACGGTGGGCGGCAGGGAAGGGACCTGGGCGATCTCCTAACCGGAGTCGAGCCTCCGGTCCCTATCTGCCCAGGTTCGTGCCTCGGATCTTGGTGGGATGGATGAACACTCCTGCCCTTCGTTCGGCCGCCATGACTCGATCGTATTCGTCCCAATCTTCGTGAGTGCCGCCAGCTGCGGTGAAGATCTCCCTGAGGATTCGGGGGAGATTCGCAGGGTCCAATCCCTCCATGGGATCATCGGGTCCGACCCGGGTCACGGCGCCCTCCACGCCGATCCATGACCAGCCCGCCCGGAAAGTGATGGTGGCTCTCGGGGTGTGCCGCCAGTGGCGGAGCTTCACCGTGTCTCCCCTCACAACGAACGCCACCACCTTCTCGCCCGTGACAGGGTGCTTCATAACTCCGGCGTTGATCAGTGTGGAGTGCACGGTCCCGTTGGCCCGGGCAAAGGAGACGAAGGCCAGGCCCTGGTCGGCGGCCGCAAACTCCCTGACATGCTCCATGGTTCGACTCACTGGCTTCTCCTTCCCCTTGGCACGCTCTGGATACCATCCGAGAATACCTCCTGGGTCAGCAATTTTGCGAGTTTGGCTGAGCGGCCTGGCCGCTCTCGCCACTCTCCCAGCCTAGGGTTTTAGTGGTTGTCTTACCAACTTGGTGATATATAGCGGCCTCAAGAAACCCCGAATTTCGCGAGAGAATTCCGGCGGCACTCCTAGCCGAGAACCCGCTGGTACGCCCCCTGGAACACGACTGGCAGACCCCAACAACCCCGCCCGACCCAGCACTCCCGACACAGGACCGCCATCACACAACGAAAATGAACCCTTACAGCCCCATGGTCCCGGACCGATAAGGTATGGACGATGCCTGGTGCCGACAACCTGCCCTCCGCTAGTCGGCGATGGCTGGAGGGGTGTGGGGATCTTGACCTTGCCTTGGAGATCCGGGTCTTTCCCGATGGGACGAAGACTGCCATCGATGCTGCCCGGGCGGTGGGATGCCGGCCTAGCCAGATCGTGAAGTCCCTGGTGTTCGAGGTGGATGGAGAGGCGGTGCTGGCTCTGGTGCCCGGCGATCGCAGACTGCGGACCGACAGCCTGGCGCAGGCGGCGGGAGGGAGCAAGGCTCGCCGGGCATCACTGAACCGGGTGAAGGAGGCAACCGGCTACGCGGCGGGCGGGACGCCCCCCTTCGGTCACACCCGTCCCATCCGGGTGTTCGCCGACCAGGCTCTCCGGCGGCATGACCCTGTGTGGGCTGCGGCCGGCACCCCCACCACAGTCTTCCCCATCAGTCTGGCCGACCTGGAACACCTCGCCCGCCCCCGCTGGTGCGAACTGTCCTGACCTACGTACAGTGGCCTCCCCACCGCTTCCGATCGCGAAATCCGAAGCCGTTTTGGAAGAGACGGCATCCTGGGAGAAGCGGATTCGAATGGAACCGGGCTAACTTAGCAATATGGACATTGCTGACAATGCCATCAACCTCTACAGGCTCCTGTTGGTCAACAGAGGACCCCTCTCCTTTGAGGAGGCTAGGGACCTGTTGAAGCTGTCACCTGATGAGATGCACGAGGCATTGGATCTCCTGAAGGAAGTCATGGAATCGAATGCCGGCAACCTGGCAGCGGGGTGCTGCCAAGGGAGTGGTGGCTGTGGGTCGGATCTCTCCTGCTCATAACGGTATTTTGGGCAGGGTTCAGCCGCCGGAGCCGTTCAGGGAAGGAAACGAACCAGGCCGCTACCGATACCCGGGGTCGAGCATCAGCAGGAAGTCAGCGCAACGTTCGGCCTCGGAGGCTTCCCCTATCGCGTCGGCCATCCGTCTGAGGCCGTCCAGGCTGGACAGAAAGCCGCGGTTGGAGGCATGCGACCCGCGCACGTATCCCGATCCTCTCCAGCCGTTCCGGCGGAGAGCGTCCAGGCCGCGGTGATAGCCGATGCGGTAGTAGGCGTAGGCCTCCAGGTGATCGCTCAACCCCCTGGCTTCCGACTCGCACAACTCTCCCAGGGCGGCCCAGACCTCGGGCAACTCCGGGTGGGCGGCGGCGGTGGCCACCACCCGGGCACGGTCGCCGCCGGCGTCCGCCAGGGCGGCCATCACCTCAGCCGGTGGCTCGGGCAGCACCGTCTCGGGGGCGCCGCCGGGAGTGAGCCGGATTTCGGCCATCGTCAGGCCCGGGGAAGGGGGATGTCCCCGTTCCGGATCGCCGCCTGGGCCGCGGCGAGACGGGCCCCTGGAATGCGGGGAGGACTCATCGAGACGTAGTCGAGGCCGACCCGGTGACAGAAGTCAATGCTGGCCGGGTCTCCTCCATGCTCACCGCACAGTCCCACCGACAGGCCGGGACGGACGGCCTTCCCCTCGGCGGTCGCCCACTCCACCAACCGTCCCACCCCGCTCTCGTCCAGGGACTGGAAGGGGTTGTGAGACAGCACCCCGTCGGCCAGGTACGTGTTGAGAAAGCGCACCTCGGCGTCGTCACGGCTCAGTCCGAAGGTGGTTTGGGTGAGATCGTTGGTGCCGAAGGAGAAGAACTCCGATATGCGGGCGAGGTCCCCGGCCATCAGGGCGGCCCGGGGGATCTCCACCATGTTGCCCAGCTTCACCTCCCGGTCCACGCCGTAGGCGGCCTGTTCCTCGGCCAGCATGTCCCGCACCCTCTCCATCTCGGCGGGATCGGCCACCAGCGGGACCATGATCTCCAGGCGCGGGTCTCCCCCCGCCTCCGTCCGGCGCCGGATTGCCTGCAACGCCGCCCGGATCTGCACCCGGTAGAGCGAGGGGCGGATCAGTCCCAGGCGCACCCCCCGCAGCCCCAGCATGGGGTTGGTCTCCTCCCAACTTCTCACCACCTCGATGATCCGCTCCACATCGGCGGTGGGCTCCCCCGCGGCGCGGAGCTGGTCATATTGGTCACGAAGATCCCAGCGGTCGGGAAGGAACTCGTGAAGAGGAGGATCGAGCAGGCGGACCACCACCGGCTTTCCGTCCATCGCCTCCAGGAGGGCGGTGAAGTCCTCGGCCTGCAACTGCTGCAGTTCCAGGAGGGCCTTCTCCGGCTCCTCGTCCATGATGATCCGGCGCACCACCGGCAGCCGGTCCCCCATGAACATGTGCTCGGTGCGAGCCAACCCGATGCCCTCCGCCCCCAGTTCGGCGGCGCGGGCCGCGTCCTTGCCGGTGTCGGCGTTGGCCCACACCCCCAGCCGGCGCATCTCATCCGCCCAGCCCAACAGCATCTCCAACTCGTCGGGCGGGGAGGGCTCCACCAACTCGACCTCCCCGATGAAAACCCGTCCGGTGGTCCCGTCGATGGAAATGGTATCCCCTTCCCGCACCTCCAAGCCTCCCGGCGCGGTGAAGTACCCCTTCTCGGCGTCGATGGTGATCTCCGCGGCGCCGGTGACCGCCGGGGTCCCCATGGCGCGGGCCACCACCGCCGCATGGCTGGTCTTCCCGCCGTGGCTGGTCAGGATCCCCTCCGAGGCGAACAGCCCCTCGATGTCGTCGGGCGTGGTCTCCCATCGAACCAGGATCACCGGTGTCCCCTCGGCGGCCATCTCCACCGCCCGCCGAACGTCGAACACCGCGGTGCCCATCGCCGCTCCGGGAGAGGCGTCCAGCCCGAAGAAAGCCGGAGGCGGTGACTTGTCCTCCGCGATCCCGTGCACCAGCAACTGTTCGAGTTGGCCCGGCTCCACCCGCATCAGGGCGGTTTGACGGTTGATCAGCCCTTCTCCGACCATCTCCACCGCGGCTCTCACCTCTGCGGCGGCCGATCTCTTCCCCACCCGGGTCTGCAGTATCCAGAGTTTGCCCTTCTCGATGGTGAACTCGATGTCGCACATGTCGGAGTAGGCGGCCTCCAGCGAGGACCCCACCGCCTCCAACTCGGCGTGGATCCCGGGATGGGAGTCGGCCAGCACGGAGATGGGGAGGGTCTGGCGGATCCCCGCCACCACATCTTCTCCCTGGGCGTTGGGCAGGTAGTCCCCGAACATCTCACGGCGACCGGTGGCAGGGTCGCGGGTGAAGTACACCCCGGTGCCCGAGTCGACGCCCAGGTTGCCGAACACCATCATCTGGATGTTGCAGGCCGTCCCGAGATGGTGGGGAATGTCGTTGAGCCGCCGGTAGGTGTAGGCCCGCGGGGAGTTCCAGGACTCGAAGACCGACTCGATCGCCTTCCGCAATTGCTCCATCGGATCCACCGGCACTTCGCTGTTCTGAGCAGCCAGCAACATCCTGAATTGGCGGACCGCCGCCACCAGGTCGGAGGTGGGGAGCCGGGAATCCTCGGTGACGTTCCTGCGTTCCCTGAGGCTGGTCATGACATGCTCGAAGTCGTCCCGGTTGCCGCCCAGCACCACTTCCCCGTAGGTCTGGAGCAGACGGCGGTAGGCGTCCCAGGCGAAGCGCTGGTCGCCGGACCACCGGCCCAACTCCGAGACGACTGCCTGGTTGGCGCCCAGGTTGAGCACCGTATCCATCATTCCCGGCATGGAGAACCTGGCGCCGGAGCGAGCCGACAGGAGAAGCGGGGGGCCGCCCACCCCGCCCAGGCTGCGCCCGGTCTGGCCCTCTATGTTGGCCAGCGCCGACTGCACCTCGGCCCAGAAGCCCGGAGGCATCTCGCCCTCCTCCAGGTAATACCGGCAGGCGGCGGTGGTGATGACGAACCCGGGCGGGACCGCCAACCCCATCTTCATCATCCGCGCCAGACCGGACCCCTTGCCTCCCAAGAGGTCGCTATCCGCGGGATCGGCCTCCTCGAAATCAAAGACGTACTTGTCTGCTTTACCAACCATTTGCAATCCGTTCTTGTTTCGATACTACCCACCGATCCAGGAAGCGGGCCGGGCGAACAGCCCCGAGATCATAGGAACAAAGGGAGCCTAGAATTGGGAAACAACAGACATCTGAGCAACGGTGCGGAAGACGTTGGCCATGGGAACCCTTCATCTCCCCGAGGCCGGGCAAGGAGCGACACATGGACAACGAGTTATGGAGATGGCTCTGGCTGGGCTTGGCCGCCGTGCTGGGAATCGGGGAGGTGCTCACTGCCGGGTTCTTCCTGTTGCCCTTCGTCATCGGCGGGGCCGCGGCCGCGGTCCTGTCCTGGCTGGGACTGGCGCCCCTGGCCCAGTGGCTGGTGTTCTTCGGCGTCTCTCTCCTTTCTTGGGCAGTCCTGCACCGCTACATCAGGACCCAGGACTCCGACGGACAGCCCCGGGTGGGCGCCAACCGTTGGAAGGGCGCCACCGGGCTGGTCCTCGAAGAGATCGACCAGGTGAGCGGGGACGGACTGGTCCGCATCTTCGGGGAGGAGTGGCGGGCCACTGTCGAAGCCGGGCAGAAGAACATCCCTACCGGCGACACCATAGAGGTGATCGGTGTGGAGGGAACCAAACTGGTCGTTGTCCGGAGATCCTGACAACGACCTGAACCAGGAAGGAAGTGAGTTTGATGGAGGATCTAGCCGTATTCGGACTGTTCGGGGCAGTGGCCCTGGTACTGATCCTGTTTGCCGCCGCAGGACTGAAGGTGGTCCGGCCCTACGAGAAGGGACTGATCGAGCTGCTGGGCCGCTACCAGCACACGGTCGATTCGGGACTCCGATGGGTGATGCCCTTCGTGAAGCGAATCATCAAGGTGGACATGCGGGAGCAGGTGGTGGACGTTCCTCCCCAGGAGGTGATCACCAAGGACAACGTGGTGGTGACGGTTGACGCGGTCATCTACTACGAGGCCACCGACCCGGTCAAGCTCAAGTACAACGTGGGGCGCTTCATCGTGGCGGTCACCAAGCTCGCCCAGACCAACCTGAGGAACGTGGTCGGCGACCTGGACCTCGACGCCGCCCTCACCTCCCGGGAGGTGATCAACGCCAAGCTGCGCCAGATCCTCGACGACGCCACCGACAAGTGGGGCACCCGGGTGGTGCGGGTGGAGATCCAACGGATCGAGCCCCCCTCCGACGTGACCCAGGCCATGCACCGCCAGATGAAGGCGGAGCGGGACCGCCGAGCCCTGGTGACCGAGGCCGAAGGAGACAAGCGGGCGCGCATCCTCAAGGCCGAGGGAGTGCGGGAAAGCCAGATACTGGAAGCCGAGGGTGAGGCCAGGGCCATCAAAACGGTCGCCGACGCCGACCGCTACAAGTTGCTGACCGTGGCCGAGGGTGAGGCGCAGGCGATAGTGACGGTGTTCACCGCCATCCACGAGGGAGATCCCACTCCCGACCTGATCGCCATCCGCTACCTGGAGGCGCTGCAGGGCGTCGCCGACGGACAGGCCTCCAAGATCTTCCTGCCCCTCGACACCAGCGGCGTGCTGGGAAGCGTGGCCGCCATCGGAGAGTTGTTCAAAGACGCCGGCGGGGACAGCCAGACCTCCTAGACAGAACCGGACCGGAAACCAGGACCAGTAAACAGCAAAGAAGGGTCGGGACCCCAGAGTCCCGACCCTTCTTCTAATTCTCCGCCCGCTTCCGGCAGAGATGTCTTATTTAGGTTGCGGCTGCGACAGCCTGTTGGAGCGCTCGCCCGGTCATCACCTTGGCCAGGTGGGCCTTGTATTCGACCGTCCCGAACAGATCGTCCAGCACCGTGACGCCCTCGAGGGCGCGCTCGGCGGCTGCTGCGATCGCAGAATCGGAGCCGTCGGTCCCTACCAGGGCTTCCGCCACTCCTTCGGCCAGGGTGGGCTTGGCGCCTACCCCGGTGAGCGCGATCCGCGCACTGCTGACCGCGCCGTCGGAGATGTCCAGCCACGCGGCGGCGCCCGCCACCGCGTAGTCGGTGTGGCCGCCCCGTCGACCCAGCTTCTCGTATGCCGAGCCTCCGCCCTGTTTGGGGATGCGGATCTCGGTGAGAATCTCCCCCGGCGCCAGGGCCGTGGTGAGGGTGTCGACGAAGAAGTCCGAGGCCGCGATCTCGCGAACGCCGCCTGCCGAGGCGGCCACCATCGTGGCGCCCAGGGCAAGTGCGGCCGAAGGCTGATCGGCGGCGATGTCGGCATGGGCGATCGCGCCGCAGGTCGTTCCCTGATTGCGCACCTGGACATCTCCCGTCCAGGAGGCAGCCGTGGCCAGAGCCGCAGCGTGTTCGGCGATCAGTGAATCGGATGCGGTGTCGCTATGGCGCACCATCGCTCCAATGGCCAGGTGGTCCCCGCGATCCTCGATCGAGGAGAGCCCGGGAATCCGGCCGATGTCAACCAGCACATCCGGAGAGAAAAGCCTCAGCTTCATGAGAGGCAGGAGACTCATACCTCCGGCCAGTACCTTGGCCCCCTCGGTGGAGGCCAGGACAGAGGTTGCCTCGTCCAGCGACCCCGGGGACACATACTCGAATGACCTGGGATACATCAGCTCACACTCCCGTTCGTCTTGGCCGCCTGGATCGCCTCCCACACCCGTTTGGGGCGCAGAGGCATATCCACATGGGTCACCCCGAGGGGCGAAAGCGCATCGACCACCGCATTGACCACCGTCTGCGCGGAGCCGATGGTGCCTGCCTCTCCGATCCCCTTCACTCCCAGCGGGTTGACGTCGGTGGGCGTCACCGTGCGATGCAACTCGAAGGAGGGAAGGTCGGCCGAGGTGGGCAGCGGATACTCGACGAACGACCACTTGAGAAGGTTTCCGTCCTCCTCGTAGTCGCCGTCCTCGAACATCGCCTGGCCGATGCCCTGCGCCAGACCGCCGTGGATCTGTCCGTCCACGATCATCGGATTGATGACGTTGCCGCAGTCGTCCATGGCGATGTAGCGGAGCAACTTCACGTCGCCCGTGTCGCCATCCACTTCCACCAGGGCCAGATGGGACCCGAACGGCCAGGTGGCGTTGCCGGGACTGAACACGGCGTGGGCCTCCAGGCCTCCTTCCATGCCCTCGGGCAGACGGTGAGGCTGGTAGGCCAGTGTTGCGATGTCGGACCACGACACCTGTTGGTCGGGAGAGCCGGCCACGTGGGCGCCGCCGTCGGCGAACACGATGTCGTCCGCGGAGGCCTCCAGCAGGTGGGCGGCCAGATCGGCGGCTTTGGAGCGCACCTTGTTGGCCGCCTCGTAGGTGGCCGATCCGTCCACGGCCGCCGAGCGGGACCCGAAGGTGCCGATGCCCAGCGGCGACTCGGCGGTGTCGCCATGGCTCACCCGGATGTTCTCGACCGGGATCCCCAACTGGTTGGAGACGATCTGAGCCCAGGTGGTCTGGTGACCCTGTCCGGATGGACCGGTGCCGATGATGACCGAGGCGGTGCCGTCGGCCTGCACCCGAACCAGGCCCGATCCGTTGAAACCCGACGGAATCTTGTAGGAGGCCCAGGAGAACCCCAGGTCCACCAGGGCGGAGGGGCCGAATCCGCACACTTCCACGTAGGTTGCCAGACCCAGTCCCACGAGCCTCCCGTCGGCTCTCATCCGATCCCGGTCGGCTTTGAGATCCTCATAGCCGGCGGTCTCCAGAAGAGCATCGAGGTTGTTCTCGTAGTCACCGGTGTCCATGGGGAACCCGATGTGGGTGGCGGCGCCGGGGAAGTTGGCGGCGGGAATGAAGTTCTTTCTCCGCACATCGGCCGGATCAACGCCGATTTCCCGGGCGAAGGCGTCGATGGCCCGCTCCAGGTAGTAGGCGGCTTCCGGACGGCCGGCGCCCCGGTAGGCGTCGGTGGTCATGGTGTGGGTATGCACGCAGGCCACCTTCCAGTGGGTGGGGAACGAGTACTGGCCCGCACCCACGAACAGCCCCAGGAAGGGGATGGCCACGGTGAAGTTCTGGCTGTATGCACCCATGTCGGCTATGCCGTCCAACTCATAGCCCAGGATTTGCCCGTCCCGGGTCCCGGTGACGGTGGCGGTCGCCACCCAGCCCCGACCATGAATGGTGGAGCCTGCCGCGTCCCGCCGGGTCTCGGTGAACTTCACCGGACGACCCAGTTGCTGGGAGGCGAAACAGACCAGGATCTCATCGTTGTAGACATTGAGCTTGCATCCGAATCCGCCGCCCACCTCGGGTGCGATGCACCGGACGTCGGTGAGGGAAAGCCCGAAGTGCTGGGCGATCCCCCCCGCCAGAGCATGAGCGATCTGAGTGGAGGAGTGGACCGTGAACCGGCCGTAGCCGACATTCCAGTCCGCCACCACCGAACGGGGCTCCATCGGCATGGGCAGCAGACGCTGGTTCACCGCCTCGAACGAGACGGAGACCGTGTCGTCCCTCGCCTTGGCGTCGGCGATGGTCTGTTGGGTGGCGGCGATGCCTTCCTCGTCTCCCCAGGGTCCGCCTTCCCAGGCCAGCAGGACATTGGATTCCATGTCCTCATGGACCAGGGCGGCGTTGGAAGCCGCTTCTTTGAGATCGATGACCGGATCGAGCGGATCGTATTCCACGTCGACTGCGTCGGCCGCGTCACGGGCGCCGTAGCGGCTGTCGGCCACCACCATCGCCACCGCCTCGCCCAGGTGGTTGACCTTGTCGCCGGCCAGCAGCGGGCGAACCTTGCCCACCGGCACCTGGGCCACCAGGTCGCCTAGGTGAGCGACGTCCGAAGCGGTGTAGACCGCCCTGACGCCGTCCATCGCCTCAGCATCGGAGGCGTCCACCGACAACACTCGGGCGTGAGCATAGGGGCTGCGCACGAAAGCGGCATGCAGCATCCCCGGCAGCTGGAGGTCATCGACATAGAGACCCGTACCTCTGATCAGGGCCGGATCTTCCCTGCGCTTGACCACCCCGCCCAAAACACTGGTGGTACTCACGACGAACCTTCCTCCCACTCGGCGGCGGGCGGCTCCTCGCCTCGCATCTTGGCGGCGGCATATTCCACCGCCCGGACGATGTTGTGATACCCGGTGCAGCGGCACAGGTTGCCTTCCAGGCCATGGCGAATCTCGTCTTCGGTGGGAGACCCGTTCTCAGAGAGGAGCCCTACCGCCGACATGATCATGCCCGGCGTGCAGAACCCGCACTGGAGGCCATGGCGTTCCCAAAAACCTTCTTGGATGGGGTGCAGATCGCCATTGGCGGCCAGACCTTCGATGGTGGTCACCTCGGCGCCTTGCGCCTGCACCGCCAGCATGGTGCACGACTTAACGGTATTCCCGTCGACGATCACCGTGCAAGCGCCACAGTACGACGTGTCACATCCCACGTGGGTACCGGTCAGGCCCAGTTCCTCTCTCAACAGGTGCACCAGCAGCGTGCGCGGCTCAACATCGGTTACCGCACGCTGACCGTTAACGGTTAGTGATACGTGCATAGACCTCCTTTCAATTGTTGCTTCCCCACGGTATCAGGCCCGGGACCCAAAAGGAAAGTCAGAGTGGGAAGAATTTACAAAACATAAAAAATAAACCTCCCGGCCGAGGTTGACTCGGTGGCCGCCAGGTTGCAGATTGTCCAGACGCACACCACAGAGGCGGAAAACATGAAGGCGAACCAACCCGAACACCCCGATCTGGCGGACTTCGAAAAACTTGCGCGGCGACGATTCGATGAAGCGGCGGAATACGAACAGGAGGCGGCCATGCTGGAGGTCCAGCGCATGTCAACCCTCCGCGATCGTCTCCTGGACGCGGACGACGCCGACCTCACCATCAGGATCTGGGTACGGGGAGGCCACATCTGCGAAGGCACACCCTCCGCGGTGGGTCTGGACCACGTGGAACTGGGCGATTCCCGCCAACTGCTGATCCCCCTCCCCGCCATAGAGATGGTGGAGTTCATTTGATCCCTCGGGTGGTCACCACCGCCGGGCCGGTCTGGGAATCGGAACTGGTGGAGAGGGCAAGGGCAACCGGAACCCTTCGGATAGTCAAGCGGGCATTCCATCCCGCGCCGGTCCACCGGGCGCTGGCGGAGGGGAGAGCGCGGGTGGTGGTGGTGGGAGCGGAGGTCCCCTGGTTGTCCGCAGGCCTGGTAGCCGCCTGGCGGAGAATGGGTGCGGTGGTCATCGGGATAAACGATCCCTACCACTCCTCCGGCCAGCACCTGCTCGATAACTGGGGATGCCACGCGGTCCTGGAGGACCCCGATCCGGAGTGGGCCGCCGCCTCCCTTTCGGCGACATTGCCGCCCGAGGACCCGTCCCCGCCTCCCCCGGCGCCGAGGGTCGTGGCGGTGGGAGGCCCGCGGGGGGCGCCCGGCAGGACCGAGGTGGCACTGGGCCTGGCCTGGCTGGCCGCCCGGTATGGCCCCTGTCTGCTGATCGAAGCCGACACCGCTCCCTCCCTGGGACTTCGGCTGGGACTTCCCCCACCGGCCGAACCTCACCAGGTCGGGACCGTGGGGCGGATCGATCTGCTGCTCCGGGACCCACGCGGGTCATCGGGCGGACTGCTGAGGACCGGTTGGTCCCGGTTCGGGGACTACCGGACGGTGGTGGTGGATCTCGGCCCCGGGGTCTCCGCTCTCCGGGAGTGGCCGGGAGCGAGGGTCGTGGTGTGCCGGGCAAACCCCACTGGAATCGTGCGGGCTGCCTCCCTGCTGGGGAGGTTGGGCGGCGACCCGTCTCCCCACATGGTGATCAATCGGCTCCCTCCCGACGACGGCCTCGGTCGGGAGATCTCCCGGCACCTCACGGATTGGACGGGTGCGCGGCCTGCCGCTCTGATACCGGACCTGGACGACCTGGAATGGGGAGCGCCTCCTCCGCCTTCCATCCGGGCTGCGCTGGCGCCGCTTGCGGCCCGGCTGGACCTCGCCGGCGGCCCGTCACCGGACGGCCCGGTAACTCCCCAGCATCCGCAGGCGGCTGACCGTAACCAGGTCCGGCTCGAACACCGTTGCCAACCCCTCCGGCCCCGGGGAGTGGATCAGGTCGACAAAGAACCGGTAGCGCCATGCCTCATGGGAGGGGCGGGACTCGATCCGGGTCAGGTTGGCGCCCCGGGCGGCCAACTCGGTGAGGGCCAGCGCCAGCGACCCGGGCCGGTGAAGAACCTCGAAGACGACTGACGTCTTGTCGGCGTCCTCGGGTACCTCAGGTTCTCCGGGTGCAAGCACCACGAACCGGGTGGTGTTGTCGGCCCGGTCCACCAACTTCTCCATGAGTATCTCCAAACCCAGTACGGCCGCGCTGGCATGGGCCAGGGCGGCCTGCTGAGGATCCCCCTGGGAGGCGACGATCCGCACCGCGCCTGCCGTGTCATGCACGGGAACCACTTCCCAGTCCCGTTCGGCGATGGCCATCTCCGCCTGGGAGAGCGCCTCGGGATGGGAGACCACCCGGCGGATATCGGACAACCGGGCACCCGCCAGCCCGAGCAGGCTGTGACTGGCTGACTTCTTGTGCTCCGCGATGATGTGAACGTTCTCGCTCACCAGCCGGTTCAGCACCGGCAGGACGCTGCCCGTGGTGGAATTCTCGATGGGGAGCACCAGCCTGTCCACCTCTCCGGTCCGCATCGCCGAGAAGGCCCCCGAAAAGTTCGAATAGCCGCACAACGTCTCATCCGCGAAGAGTTCGGTGGCCACCTGGTGACTGTAGGAATAGGCCTCCCCCTGGTAACCGATCCTCATCAGGGTCTCGAGAGAGTGGACAACGCCGCAATCGGGCGCCGGGCGGCCACCCTCACCTGCTTGCCTCCTTCTCCAGGGCGACCTCGGCCAGCATCTCCGCCAGATCCCTGACCTTCACCTCCTCATCCCGGCCCACCTCCTTGACGCCGTCGTCCAGCATCACGTAGCAATAGGGACAGGAGACGGCCACCTCCGAGACGCCGGTGGCCAGGGCCTCCTCGGTACGTTCGATGTTGATCTTCTTCCCCACGTGTTCCTCCATCCAGAACCGGGCGCCGCCCGCTCCGCAGCACAGCGCCTTGGTCCCGTGACGGGGCATCTCGACCATCTCTATGTTTCCGGAGGCGGCCACCACTTCCCTGGGCGCCAGGTAAATGTCGTTGTGCCGCCCCAGATAGCAGGGATCGTGATAGGTGACCCGCCGGGGTTCGTCGCCGCCGTTCACCGATCCGTCGCCGGTGGTGAGCGCTCCCCGCCGCAGCAACTCGGCCAGCAGTTGCGAGTGGTGTATCACCTGGTAGTTACCGCCCAGTTGCGGGTATTCGTTGGCCAGGGTGTTGAAACAGTGCGGACACTGGGTGATCACCTTCTCGACTCCCAGGGAGTCGAGGGTCTCGATGTTCTGGAAGGCCAGCTGCTGGTAGACGAACTCGTTTCCTCCCCGCCGGGCGGGGTCCCCGTTGCACATCTCCCGGGGGCCGAGCACCGCGAAGTCGATTCCCGCCGCGTGCATGAGCCGGGCCAGCGACAGGGTGACCGCCCGGTTGCGGTCGTCGAAGGAACCGGCGCATCCCACGAACCACAGGTACTCGGCGGAGTCCACCCCGTCCGATCCCAACACCTTCACCGGAAAGTCCAACTGCCTGGTCCAGTCGAGCCGCTGCTCCTTCCCCAGCCCCCAGGGATTGCCCTGGTTCTCCATGGCCACGAAGGCCTTGGCGAGTTCGGGGGGGAAGTCGGCCTCCATCAAGGTCAGGTAGCGGCGCATGTCGAGAATCTTGTCGAGGATCTCGATATTGACCGGACAGATGTCATCGCAGGCTCGACACGAGGTGCACGACCACACCTCCTCGGAGGTGATTCGCTCGAACAGGTTGTCGGTGTCGATGGTGATGGTGGAGGGGAGAGCCACCGGGGCGGTCACCACCGGATCGCCCGAGGCGGCCAGCACCTCACCCGACTTGACCACGATCTCCCGTGGGTCGAGCGCCTTGCCGGTGATGTTGGCCGGACACACCGACGTGCACCGGCCGCAGATCGTGCATGCGTCGGTGTCGAACAATTGCTTCCAGCTG
The DNA here is from genome assembly GCA_965204615.1 of Acidimicrobiia bacterium. Lineage (GTDB taxonomy): Bacteria > Actinomycetota > Acidimicrobiia > Spongiisociales > ZC4RG35 > Bin76. The sequence goes on from OZ242000.1 coordinate 1,965,928, forward strand.
AGGTCGCCCACCGTGGACGCGCCGATGGTCTCCAGGTCCTCGGCCTCCATCAGGTTGGGCATGGCTTTCATCGCTCCCTTGACCCGCTCCCTGGGGGAGAGGAACATGTTGACCGGGGAGGTGACGGCGTGACGCAGTTTGGTCACGGGAAGCACCACCAGAAACGCCAGGAAGGAGGCGGCGTGGATTCCCCACACCACCTGATGGAAGAGCTCCGGCGGCGCCGGCATCAAAAAGGAGAGCGGGTAGCCCACAAAGGACCACTTCTCGAAGTCGGGCTGGCCGTCCACCGCGATCCGCGCCGCCTCGGTCACCAGTCCGGTGACGCCCACCAGGATCAGGAGGCCCAGCACCAGGCCGTCCTCGGGACGGGTCTTGGAGGCGATGCGGGCCGGGGGCCGGATGTAGCGGCGGAACACCGCCCATGCCAACCCTCCCAGGAACACCAGGGCGAAGAAGTCCAGGACCGCCGAGTACCCCAGGTAGACGGGACCATGCAGGAACTTGAAGGATTCGGGCATGAGATGGTCTATCTCGAGGGTGATGGTCCCGGCCAGCAGCACCAGGAACCCGTAGTAGATCATCGAGTGCATGAGGCCCGAGGCGGTGTCGCGGAGCAGGGTCTTCATGCGCAGACCGTCGGCCAGGTACCGCACCCGCCGTTTCCACTCCCCGACACGCTGTTCGGCACCACCTCGCGACCAGTTGCGAGCGCGGAGGGAGAACAGATAGAAGGCCAGCCACAGGAATGCGGCCACCGAGACGTAGAAGGCGGCCTCCAGCCCTGCCGGAATGTTCCCGAAGACCTCCCGCCCCACTTCCCCGGGCGGCTCCGAATGCATGACCGAGCCCAGCCACCACAGAGCCATCACCCCCACCGCCGAAACCACCCCCAAGGCGTACAGCACCTTCCAGGCATTCATTCTCTGATCCTGCTCCTTGGGTTGGGCGTCAGCGGGACTGCCCCGCCGGGCAGGCTTCCCGTTTGTCCGCCCGAAGGATAATCGGCCTGCCTCCCCCGGATCGGCGTGCCCGGCTCAGGCGCCCAGCAGGTCCCGCCGGAGCCGCCCGACATGTCCCTTGGCGCGAACGTTCCGGTAATCCCGCTCCACCTCTCCATCCGGACCCAGAACGAAGGTGGAGCGGATCAGCCCCACCATCTCCCTCCCGTACAGCTTCTTCGGCCCCCAGGCGCCGAACGCCTCGGCCACCCTGTGGTCGGCATCGGACAGAAGGGGAAACGGCAGGTTGTCCTTCTCGCGGAACCTGGCCAGGTCCTCCGGAGGGTCGGGGCTCACTCCCACCACTGCCATGCCGGCGGCCAGGAACTCCTGGTAGCTGTCGCGAAAGTCACACGCCTCCGCGGTGCATCCCGGCGTCATGGCCTTGGGGTAGAAGAAGACCACCACCCGCCTTCCCGAGAAGTCCGAGAGGGAGACCGGGTTCCGGTCCTGGTCCAACAGGGTAAAGTCCGGCGCTTTCATGTCTGTCCCTTCTGTCCCCTACCCGCCCAGTTCGATGGAGCGCTTGTAGGCCGCTTCCAGGGCCGCCACCATGAGGTCGGAGAATCCGCCCTGTTCCATCACCGCCAGGGCCGCGGCGGTCGTACCCCCCGGTGAGGCGACCTGCCTGCGCAGATGGGCGGCGCTCTGGCCGGTGCGCACCAGCATCTCCCCCGCGCCCAGGACCGTGTAGTTCACCAACTCGGAGGCCACGTCGGCGGCCAGTCCCTGCTGCAGCGCCGCCTCGGTCATCGCCTCGGCCAAGGCGAACACGTAGGCCGGGCCGGAACCGGAGACGGCGGTGACCGCGTCAAGATCCGACTCTTCCAGTTCCACCACCTGCCCCACCGCTTCCATGACCATTCGAGCCACAGCCATGTGCTTCGATCCGGCGTGCGCGCCACCCGCCAGCCCGGCTATTCCCTCTCCCAGAAGAGACGGCGTGTTGGGCATCACCCTCACCACCGGCGTCTCGCCAAGGGCGTTCTCGAGGGTGGCTATGCGTACCCCGGCCGCCAGGGTGATCACCAACTGGTCGGGGAGTATTGCATCGGCCACCTGCTCCAGCAGCGTCTCCATGTCCTGGGGCTTCACCGCCACCACCACCGCCTCCCGGCCCCTCACCGCCTCGGCGGGATCGGAGACGCATTCGCATCCCAGTTCAGCCCTCACCACCGCGGCGCGCTCGGGCACGACTTCAGCCAGCACCAGGTCGGCGGGACGCCAGCCGTTCCCCAGGAGACCCTTGGCCAGAGCGCTACCCATGGCGCCGGCGCCCAGGATGGCGATCGTGGGAGGAGATGACATTATTCCCGATTCTAAAAGTGCCTAATCAGTCTTGGAAATGTCCCACCCCCGCGCCATGCTATGAGGCAGGAAGAACGGAGCATGAAGCGATGAGCCTCGCCAAGCGGATGATCGCGAGCCTGGCAGCCGCCTTGGCGGGTCTGTCGCTCACCGTCGGCTTGGCCGCGGGACAGACCGCGCCCGACTTCGAGGACGTGCCTCCGGGTCACATCGCTGAAACCGCCATCGGCTGGGCGGCGGCCAACGCCATCACCGCCGGGGTGGGGAACAACCGGTTCGGCATGGGGCAGACCCTCACTCGTTATCAGATGGTCACTTTCCTCTGCCGGGCCTTCGATCTGGACGCCTGCGGTGCAGGGACCCGGGGAAGCGACAGGTTTGCTGATGTCCCGGCCGACCATTGGGCGAATTTCTCCATCGGTTGGGCGGTCGAGCAGGGAATAACCAGCGGGACCAGTGCCACCCAGTTCGGCGGCGCCGGAACTCTCACCCGCGAGCAGATGGTGACTTTTCTGTACCGGGCGAAGGGATCGCCGACCGGGGGTCCGGCTGGAAGCGATGCCTTCAACGACGTTCCCACCGATCCGGACCATTGGGCAAGCGCTCCGATCGGATGGGCGTATCAGCAAGGAATCACCGGGGGTGTCGCAGCCGGGATCTTTGGGTACGGGACTTCGCTGTCCAGGGAAGAGATGGTGTTGTTCCTCTGCCGGACGGTAGCGCCGGGTACCTGCGCGCCTTCCCATTCTCCGATACCGTCCAGCGTGACCACCACAACCACCACAACCACCACTACGACAACCGCGCCACCCAGGAGAGCGGCTTGCGACTTTCCCGATCATGCCGCCCGTGTGTCCGAGGCGGTGTACCAGGTTCATGCCGGCGACGGCCGCGGCACGGCGTTCTACATCGGAAGCGATGAATGGCTCACTGCCGCCCATGTAATCCGGGGTCAGCGGAGCGTGACTCTCCGACGCGGGGGGAAATCCCTCACCGCCAGTGTGGTGGGGAGCAATCTCTCCGCCGACCTAGCGCTGCTTCGGGCTTCGGGAAGCGGCGTCCGGGCTCTTCAGTTCGGAAACCTTTCCGAGATCGGTCCCGGCCATCGGGTGTTCGGCGTCGGCTTTCCCGTCTACGTGGCCTCTGAGCCATCCGTCACCAGCGGAGTGTTCTCGCGCACCGAGTCCCGCGCCGATCTCGGCACTCTGATCGTCACTGATGCCGCACTCAATCCCGGCAACAGTGGGGGACCGCTCCTCAACGAATGCGGCGAGGTGGTCGGTCTAGTCGTGCAAAAAATCGTCGATGTAGAAGTCGAGGGTATCTCTTACGCGGTGGCGGAGACCACCATCCGACAGCGCCTACCGGGCCTCCGCGCCGCCGAACCAGATGAGGCCTCCTTGTCAGGCGACATCGGCGAATGGGTCCACTTCACTGGCGAAGGCATCGATGGCAAATATGAGGGTTACAGCCTGATGGCAGTCGAACATAGCGGACATACGTGGGACGAGGCTCCCTTTTTGCTTGTGAGGTGCGGAATATCCAACCCGATCTGGAACTCCATCTTCATCGGAACGGACTGGCTGATCCAAAGTGATGTGGACGATGACGGGGAGGTGATCGTCGAATACCGGTTTGCGAACATGGAGGATCTCGTAGCCGAGTGGTGGTGGAGCAATGAGGAATTGGAATCCGTGGTATTCGCCGACAAGACCCCTACCCACTTCGTCACCCGACTACGAAGCGCCGCCCACGGATCCCTGTGGATACGGATCTGGGATGGATTCAGTGGCGACTCATATTCCATGCGTTTCGAGATAGACGGCGCCGTCACCCTGCTCGGCGATCTCGATTGCTGGTAATCACAGTATGTCGATAGAGATTCTTCCAGCCCACATTGCCTGCCACGTTCAAAAGATCACCGATGAAACTTATGAGGCGATGTCGACCCGGTTTGGGGGTAGCGCCGGTTTAGGTAATTAGAGGTGTGATAGGCGGCCCCATGTCTGCTGTTATGATGTAGCGGCATGAGAACACAGATTGCGCTCGGTCCCGAGCAACATGCCCAAGTAAGAAGGAAAGCAACCGAGTTGGGCATCAGCATGGCTGAATACATTCGACGTCTTGTCGATCAAGATCTGGAAGCCCCGAGACCCCAAGCCGATTTGGCTTCGATCATCGGACTCTTTGCCTCCGGCGGCAGCGACATCGCGAATGAACGGGCCGCAGCCGTTTACAGCGCCGTCTCTGAACGCGCCGATCGGAAGAGAATCTGAGAGAAAACTCCGTTTTCGTCGACACCTCCGCCTGGTACGCGGCGGCGGATTCGGACGATGCCAGCCACGAACGTGCGGTTGCTTTACTCAGCAGCTTCTCGGGTCAACTGGTAACCAGCGATCATGTACTGGTTGAGACATGGTTACTGGTCGCCGGGAGACAGAGCGGCGCCGCCGCCAACAAGCTGATCGAAAATATTGGAAGGGGTCTTGCGCGGGTCGAACCGGCGGGTCTCGCAGATCTGCAGGTGGCGGCAGAGATTGGACGGGCTTTTGGGGATCAGGACTTCTCCATAGTTGACAGGACAAGTTGGGCGATCATGGAGCGGCTCGGCCTCCGCCAAGCCATAGCCTTCGATATCGACTATTTCGTCTATCGGTTCGGTCCCCTAAGAGATCAGGCGCTAACTGTGCACACCTGATTCGGTAATGCACACCGAGAGGCGTCGCTGCGGAACCTGCCCTGAAAATAGGTTGTGCGCCCGCTAGGGGCGGGGGCCGAAGACGGGACCGACGGTGCGATCTCTCTTGACTTCCCAGATCCCGGGCTGGGCGGCCAGTGCCGCGAAGCTGTCGAAGAGAGTTAGAGCTGCTTCTCCGGTCGGCGCCGGGGAGATCACCGGGCCGAAGTATCCGTACCTGCCGTCGAACACGATGGCGGGCACTCCGATATCATCTCCCAGGAGATCCAGTACCTCCGACATGGACTCCTCGATGGCCGAGTCCCACCGGGGGTCGGCGGCGGCGCCAGCCCAGTCCGGAGAGCGCCCGATGGCCTCCAGGCTGGCGGCCAGGTCGGGCAGGTCCTCCTGGTCATGGTGAAAGCGAGCGCCGAGTTCGGTGTAGAAGTCACCCACGAAATTCTCTCCCTCGCTTTCCCGGGCAGCTTCCACGATCCGCAAGGCTCCCCGCCCCCAGTCGGTGACGGTCCAGTAGTCCTCGGAACGGTCGAGGCCCTGGTTCTTGATGTACAGGCTGAAGGTCCGCCAGGTTATCTCCACCGGCCGGTGGGGCGCCACCTCGGTCAGCCAACGGCTGGTGATCCAGCACCACGGACAAATGGGATCAAAGTAGAAATCGATCTTCATACCCGGAGAGAATAGGTCTGCGTATCCCGGATCGGTCCTACGGTTAGCGCTTCGCCTTGGCCTGGGCGGCTTTCTTCATCTCCCGCTTCATCTGCCGCAACTCGGCGACATCCTCCCAGCGGGCCACGTCGGCGATGGAGGGACGCTGCGAGGCCTGGTCCTCCCAACCGGGCGGCTGGACCCCCATGCGCTTGCCCAGCACCCCCACGAAGACCCGAGACTTCATCTCTCCGAACCCGGGCAGGCTCATCAGGCGTTTGTACAACTCCCTGCCGTCTCCCGCTTCGTTCCAGAGACGCTCGGCGGCGCCGTCATACTCGTCCACCAGCGTTCGGCACAGTGCCTGGGTGCGCTTGGCCATGGACGCCGGGTAACGATGTATGGCCGGAGGGCCCCGGAAAATGGTGGCGAACTCCTCCGGATCCCAGTCGGCGATCTCGCCCGCGTCCAACGGTCCGCCCAAGCGCTCCCGGAGCAGGTACGGACCGAAGAATGCCCGCTCCATGGGGAACTGCTGGTCGAGCAGCATCCCGATCAGAAGGGCCAAACTGTCCTCTGCCAGCAACCGGTCCGCGTCGGGATTGTTGGTCCAGGGAAGGGATTCGGGAGGGCTGGCAGTCATCTGTCTACCTGCATCGTCGGGTTATCTAATATCAGCCACAATCGAAGCAAACCGAGCAGAAACGAGGATCGACGATGGCTCAAAGGAAGTTTACTCTCGCCGAGTCCCAGATACCCACCAGTTGGTACAACATCATCCCGGACTTGCCGGCGCCTCCGCCGCCCGTGCTTCACCCCGGAACGCATCAGCCGGTGGGCCCCGCCGATCTGGCCCCCCTGTTTCCCATGGCGCTCATCCTCCAGGAGGTGTCGGGTGATTCCCGGATCGACATCCCCGGGGAGGTCATCGATGTCTATCGGATGTGGAGACCCACTCCCCTCTACCGGGCGACCGGCCTGGAAAAGGCGCTCGACACCCCTGCTCGCATCTATTACAAGTACGAGGGTGGGAGTCCGGCCGGTTCCCACAAGCCCAACACCGCGGTGGCCCAGGCCTTCTACAACGCCCAGGAAGGCGTCAAGAGGCTGACCACCGAGACCGGCGCCGGACAATGGGGTTCCGCCCTTGCACTGGCCTGCGCCATCTTCGGAATGGACTGTGAAGTGTGGCAGGTACGGGCCTCCTTCGACCAGAAGCCCTACCGCAAGTCGATGATGGAAATCTGGGGCGCCACGGTACATCCCTCCCCTTCCGAGGTGACCAATGCCGGGCGGACCGTGCTCGGGTCCGATCCCGACTCGCCGGGGAGCCTGGGGATCGCCATCTCGGAGGCCGTCGAGGTGGCCGCCACCAATGACGACGCCAAGTATTCCCTGGGAAGCGTCCTCAATCACGTCCTGTTGCACCAGACCGTCATCGGCGAGGAGGCCCTCGACCAGATGGCCATGGCCGGGGACACTCCCGACGTGATAGTGGGCTGCACCGGGGGCGGTTCCAACTTCTCGGGGTTGATGTTCCCCTTCCTGAGGGAGAAACTGGCCGGGAGGATCGATCCCGTCATCCGGGCCTCCGAGCCTGCCTCCTGTCCCTCCTTCACCAAGGGCGAGTACCGGTACGACTTCGGGGATACCATCGGGATGACCCCGCTCATCAAGATGCACACCCTGGGTCACTCCTTCATCCCCGATCCGATCCATGCCGGGGGCCTGCGCTATCACGGCATGTCTCCTCTCCTCTCCCACATCTACGAACTGGGTCTGATAGAGGCGGAGGCCATCGGACAGAACGAGTGCTTCGCGGCCGGCGTCCAGTTCGCCCGGACCGAAGGCATCGTCCCCGCTCCCGAACCCACCCATGCGCTGGCTTCGGCCATCCGGGTGGCCAACGAATGCCGGGAGAGCGGCGAGGAGAAGGTGATCCTCACCGCCATGTGCGGACACGGCGCCTTCGACATGGCCGCCTACGACAACTACCTGGCCGGCGGCCTGATCGACCACGAGTACCCCGACGACAAGGTCGCCGAGGCCATGCAGCGGGTCCCGGTGGTGGGCTGAGCAACTCGACTCGAACCACATGGTTGTCCCGGCCGGCGCCGGGACAACCACCGCTCGGCCTCCCGGCCGCCATCCGCCGGCCATCTCCCCTTAGGCCTGCTCCGCCATGGTGAGCAGACGGATCGGCACAGAGGAGAGACGGGCCCGCCTGGCTCGCCGTCACCACCTCCACCCCGGCCACCGGGCGTCGTCGCCCACCGAGGCCGCACGAGACCAGGTGGGGCTCCACACCAGCGACCCCGCCACGCCGTTCCTGTCCGCATGGGCGCGGGTGGAAGACCTGGCCATCGGCGACATGGAAGACTGTCTCTATGACCATCCGTCCCTCTTCCGGGTTCTCGGGATGCGCCGCACCCTCTTCGCCGTCCCCGCCGACCTGGTCCCCCTGCTCCACCATGGGTGCGCGCTTCCCCTGGCCGCTCCCGAGAGACGCAGATTGGCGGGTTACCTGGAGACCGAGGGGATCACCGATGACGGACACGGTTGGATCGAAGAGGTGGGGGACGCCACCGAAGAGGCCATCATGGCCCGCGGAGAGGCCCTGGCCACCGAACTGCGGGAGGACGTGCCGGACCTGAAGGAGACCCTCACCTTCGGCAGGGGGAAGAAGTGGGGAGGAAAGGTCGGGGTCTCAACCCGGGTGCTGTTCCTCCTGGCCACCGAGGGGCGGATTCTCCGGGGACGGCCGCGGGGGACGTGGCGGAGCGGCCAGTACCGGTGGACCGCCATGGAGAGGGTGATGCCCGGCGGCATTCCCGAACTCGACCCGGCATCTGCCAGAGAGAGCCTCGTGGAACGGTGGCTGCGCGCCTACGGTCCGGGAACCGAGGCCGACCTCAGATGGTGGACGGGCTGGACTCTCCGCAACCTGAGAGCCGCGCTCGCCGCCCTGGACCTGGCCGAGGTGGAGGTCGACACCGGCCCGGCATGGGTCATGGCCGACGATCTCGAGCCGGTTCCCTCCCCCGGTCGGTGGGCGGCGCTTCTCCCCGGCCTCGACTCCACCGTCATGGGTTGGCGGGAGCGCCACTGGTATCTCGGCGACCGCTGGGACGGGCTGTTCGACCGGAACGGCAACGCCGGACCGACCGTCTGGTGGTGCGGCCACGTGGTGGGAGGCTGGGGCCAGAGGCCCGACGGCAGGGTCGTCTACCGCCTGACCGAGGACATCGGCGCAGACGGGAAGGCGGCCGTGGCAGAGCGCGCCCAGGCGCTGGAGGCCTGGCTATCCGGAGTCCGGGTGACTCCCCGTTTCCCGACCCCCCTCTTTCGGGAGTTGTCCCGCTAGCGAAGAGAGCCGGGGCTCGGGAACCTAGAAGCGAGCGGCGTCGGCGTGAGCGTAGCCCACCACCTGTTTGTCGGCGCCCACCACGCCTTCCAGGTTGGCGACTATCTCGGCCAATTGTCCGGGCGGAACGGCGCAGGTCAGCTCGTCGTCGCCCATCCCGGTGCGGGCCCTCGACAGCGCGCATCCCATCGAGAGGGCCACCTTGCCCTGGTCGATGGCGATGGGAAGAATCTGGCACTGCGGCTTTCCACTGAGGTGGATCGAGACCGCGTCGCCCAACTCCATGGTCTGGTACGCGCTCAGCCTCAGCAACACGACGTCGGGATCGTGCGGGGTGTCGGCCAGCGGTCCGTACACGATCGAGGAGGGCCGGCGCTCCAGGGCGGCCACCCCGGCGAAGGCCTCCATGGTCACCCAACCGACCTCCAGGAGAGTGCCCACATCCTCTCGTTCGAGGATGTCTCCGGCCTCAACCAGGCCGTGGGTGTACTCACCCACCGAGCAGTTCCCGTGATCGTCGGGGGTGGTGAAGAAGGTGCGGGTGTGGGCGTGCATCCAGAAGACGCAGGGAGCGGGGACCGCTCCTGATCGACCGTCCGGTGTGGGGTCCGACAGGGGGCCTCCGAAGGGGGCGAGCCCACTGTCGTCTGAAACCGGATTCTCCGAAAAAGTGATGGCGATGGGGGCGTGCTCCAGTCCGAGCAGGTCGGCGAGACGCTGGGAAAGACCTCCCCAATCAGTGGTCATTGTTTCTCCTCTTTATCGAAAACGCAGGTGATGCCAAGCCTACACCTACAGCTCTCCGCCAACGGCAAATGCCCTGTGGAACGGCGGCGGGGGAATTGCGGGCTAGCCCGGAGGGCCGGGGATGATCCAGATCCGGTCGGAGGGAAACCACACGTTCACCACCTGCCCGTGCGCGAAGGAGCGGGATGAAGAGGCCCGCACCCCCAGGGAGAGCCCCCGGGCGGACAACGTGATCTGCTGATGGGTCCCCATGTACCTGGTGTTCTCCACCCGGGCGGAGAAGGAACTCTCCCCCTCTCCCAGTTCCACCGCCTCCTCGCGGATCACCAGGATCCCGGGGCCGGAGGGGACCGGACCCGGAAGGCGAAACGTCCCCAACTCGCAGAGAAAGCGCCCGGCCTCCACCCTTCCGGGGATCTGATTGTGGCCCCCGAAGAACCTGGCCACCTCCACGGTGGCGGGGGCCTCGAACAGCCGGGACGGCGGACCGATCTGGCGGAGCCGGCCCTCCAGCACCAGGCCGATCCGGTCGGCCAGGACCACCGCCTCCTCCTGGTCGTGGGTGACGAAGATGGTGGTGACCCCGAGTTGTCTCTGGATCGATCGGATCAGTTCTCGCATCTCCTCGCGGAGGTTGGCGTCCAGTTGGCTGAGCGGTTCGTCCAGCAGCCACAGGGCGGGTTCGACGACCAACGCCCTGGCCAGGGCCACCCGCTGGCTCTGACCCCCCGAGATCTCGGTCACCCGGCGGTCTTCCATCCCCTCCAGTTGCACCAGACCGAGCATCTCGGTCACCCGGTCGCGGATGAGCCCCGAGTCGAGCCGACGCATCCGGAGCCCGAAGGCCACGTTCTCTCCCACGGTCAGATGGGGAAAAAGGAGGGGCTTTTGGAACACCATGCCGATAGACCGCTTCTCGGTGGGGACTCCCACCACCGACCGGCCGTCCATCCGGATGTCACCCCCGGCGAGATCCAACAACCCGGCGATGGCCTTCAGAATGGTGGTCTTCCCGCAGCCCGAGGGTCCCAGCAGGCAAACCAATTCCCCCGGCTCGACCGCCAGGTCCAGTGAGTCCACGGCCGGCCGGGCAGCCTCCGGATAGGAGACCGTCAGGCCGGACAGTTCCAAACCGCCCCTGCGGCCAGCCGCGTTTGCTCCGTCCCAATCCTTCATCATGACGACCCGATCGCCTTTTCTGCTCCTACGAGCGTGTGGTTCTGTTGTCTTCCCGCCATAATCCCTACCAGGACAGTCCCGACCATAGAAAGGCGACCCCAACATGTCCGCCCCCGACCCTCGACCGCTCAACCGGATCAATCGATCAGGTCCTCCTCGCCGCCGGGCATCAGGAAAGGTCTCCGGCCGGGATCCCGAGAGGTCCTTCCGGTATGCAGATTACCTTTCAGAGGCCATCCACCCGGCCACCGCCCACATCCACCCAGCCTCATCAGGGAGGGTCCCGGAATGACCGAGGTTTTCATCGTCGACGCCTGCCGGACTCCCATGGGCCGGGTCGGGGGACAGTTGGCGGGAGTCCGCCCCGACGACCTGGCCGCCCACGTTATCCGCGCCCTGATGGAGCGCAACCCCACCCTGGCAGGCACAGATGTGGAGGACGTGGTGTGGGGCGCCGTCAACCAGGCCGGGGAGGACAACCGCAACGTGGCCCGCATGGCTGCCCTGTTGGGGGGTCTGGACATCGAGACCGGCGGGCAAACCGTGAACCGCCTGTGCGGATCGGGCCTGCAGGCCGTCATCACCGCCTCCCAGTCACTGGCCGCGGGGTGGGGAGATGTGATGATCGCGGGCGGGTCAGAATCGATGAGCCGGGCGCCCTTCGTGATCACCAAGCCGGAGCGAGCCTACGGGGTGGGCGCGCCGCAGATTGTCGACACGGTGTTGGGCTGGCGGCTCGTCAACCCCCGCATGGCGGCCATGTACTCGCCGATCAGCATGGGCGAGACCGCCGAGGAAGTGGCCTCGAAGTTCGGGGTCACCCGCACCGACCAGGACCGGTTCGCCCTGACCAGTCACCAGCGAGCAGTCGCCGCTCAGCAATCCGGACGCTTCGCTGACGAGATCGTGTCGCTGGAAGCGCCGGTGTTGCCCAAGAAGAGGACGGTTGCCCGGATCACCTCCGACGAGGGGCCCCGGTCCAACACCTCCATGGAGGCCCTGGCGAGACTTCGCCCGGTCTTCCGGGAGGGCGGGACCGTGACCGCCGGAAACTCCTCACCCATGAACGACGGCGCGGCAGCGGTGATCCTGGCCACCGCCGCCGGGTTGGAGAGGACGGGGCTGACCCCGGTGGCTCGCCTGGTCTCCGCCGGGGTGGCGGGGGTGCATCCCGACCTGATGGGCATCGGACCGGTCCCCGCCTCGGAGAAGGCCCTGGCCCGGGCCGGCCTGGAAGTCGCAGACCTCGATCTGGTGGAATTGAACGAGGCTTTCGCCGCCCAGGCGGTGGCCTGCCGCAACGAGTTGGGCATTGATCCGGAGAAGGTGAACGTGAACGGGGGCGCCATCGCCCTCGGCCATCCCCTGGGGTGTTCGGGAGCGCGGATCCTCACCACCCTGGTGCACGAACTCGGCAAGCGAGAGGGCCGCTACGGGCTGGCCACCATGTGCATCGGCGTCGGACAGGGGATCGCCCTGGTGGTGGAGAGGGTGTGAGCATCCCCTCCGGTCCCCTGTCGGGGATCAGGGTGGTGGAGATGGGCAACCTGGTGGGAGCGCCTTATGCGGGTATGGCCCTGGCCGACCTGGGCGCCGATGTGATCAAGGTGGAACTGCCCGGCGGCGACCTGTCGCGGGCCTTCCCTCCCTTCGTATCGGGAGAGTCCGCCTTCTTTGCGGCCATGAACCGGGGGAAGCGATCGGTGGCGCTCCGGCCTCGCCACCCGGGCGCCCGGCGATGGCTGGTGGAACTGGTGCGCAGCGCCGACGTGCTGCTGCACAATCTCCGGCACGGCGCCATGGAACGGCTGGGCCTGGGGGAATCCGAGGTGCGGGAGATCAACCCCGGGGTCATCTACGCGGTGGTCTCGGCCTTCGGATCGGACGGTCCGGACGCGGCCCGGCCGGGCATCGACCTGATCTTCCAGGCCGAGTCGGGAATGGTCTCCGTCGCCGGTCATCCCGACGACCCGCCCCAGAAGACCGCCACCACCATCGCGGACTTCCTGGCGGGGACCAACATCGCCTTCCTGGTCTGTGCCGCGTTGGTGGAAAGAGCCCGGACCGGCCGGGGAAGAATGGTGGAGGTCTCCCTCCGGGACGGGCTGGTGGCAGCCCAATCCACCTGGAACGCCATCGCCCTGGCCGAGGGAGGCCAACCCCCGCGGCTGGGCACCGCCTCTCCCTTCACAGCCCCCAATCAACTGTTCGAGACCGAGGACGGACTGCTGGCCCTGGCGGTGGTGGCCGACTCCCATTTCCGGAGGCTCTGCGAAGTGATCGACCGGCCCGACCTGGCCGAACGCTTTCCCACCAATCCCGAACGGGTGGCCCACCGCCGGCGCCTGGCCGAAGAACTGCGCGCGGTCTTCGCCACGGAGGGAGTGGACGCCTGGATCGAGAGAATCGGGTCGGCGGGAGTCCCGGTGGGCAGGGTGCTGACCCTCCCCGAGGTGATGGAGGACCCCCAGGCGCTCCACCGGGAGATGTTCTACACCGAGTCCCATCCCCGCCTGGGCAACCTGACGCACACCGGCTCGCCCTTCCGGGTGGACTCCGAGTCGGCTCGCGCCCACCACCCTGCTCCGGCGCTGGGCGAGCACACCGCCGAGGTGCTGGGAGACCTGGGCGCCGACCCGGCGGAGATCACCGAACTGGCGGATGCGGGGGCGGTGATCATCGGAGAGGGGCCCACCCGGTGACGGGCGCCCAACGGTCGCCCGTCGTTAGGCTACGGAAGCGTCTTGCATAGCTACCTGAGAGTCCCATCGGAGTGGAGGACCCGGCTGGCGCGAGCGGGGGTGGAGTCGGGCACCACCTCACAAGGCCTGGTGTTCTGGGCCGATCAGACCCTGGGAGACGAGTGGGAGGATGTATCGGACGAGTTGACCGAGGCTTTCCGTCTCTCCAGGGAGGCCGCCCGGGCGGGAGCGCCGGTGGTATACGTGGTCGGGAGCCCGGACCTCCTTGGAAAACGGGGAGCGGGAAGGGCGATGGTGGCCACCGGTCTCCTATCGGCCTGCCGCGACCTGGCCCAGGAGACCGCCAAGGCGGGAATCCCCGCCAACGTCCTGGCCACCGTCGACGACGCCGAACCGGAGACGGTCGCAGGCTGGGTAGCCCGTCTTCTCGACGACCCCGGCACCACCGGGGAGTTGATCCGCCTCGGCTCGATCCATCTGGGGAAGGCCCTCCCGTGACCAGGCCCACCGCGTTGATCACCGGCGCCGGGCGGGGGATCGGCCTGGCCACCGCCGTCCGCTTCATCGAGGAGGGATTCCACGTCCTGATGTCCGATCTCGATCCGGCCGTGATAGAGACCGCCGCCACCTTGGACGGCGGCGAGAACGCCGAGGGGATCGTGGCCGACGTCGCCACCCCACAGGGACGACAGGCCATCGTGGATTCCATGGAGAAACGGGGAGGCGCCCTGGGGGCGCTGGTCAACAACGCCGGGATCATCCGGGACGTCCGCCTGGTGAACATGACCGACGAGCAGTTCGCGGTGGTGATCGGGGTGAACCTGGGCGGCGCCTACCAACTAACCCGGCAGTTGATTCCGTTCCTGGGAGAGGGATCGGCGGTGGTGAGCATCTCGTCGCGCGCCTACCTGGGAAGCTTCGGGCAGTTCAACTACACCATGTCCAAGGGAGGGCTGATCGGGATGACCAGGGCGCTGGCCCGGGAATTGGCGCCCCGGAAGGTCCGGGTCAACATCGTGGCCCCCGGTTTCACCGAATCCATCCTCAGCCGCTCCATGCGTCCCGACCTGAGGGAGAGACTGCTCAACACCGCCGTGCTGCGCAGGGCCGCCGAGCCGGAGGAGATCGCCGATCTGATCTATTTCCTCTGCTCGGACAGATCACTGTTCATCACCGGACAGGTGATGCTCATCGACGGCGGCCGCAGCCTCTGAGTCAACCGATAACCAACTACAACAAACAACCGAACCGTCATACCGGCGATCCAAGTGAGCTGACTCCACGAAACCGGGTGACCATCACCCCCGACATCAGGAGGCGATCTGTGCCGACCCCCAAACGACAGCAAGTATCTTCCGACCGTCCTTGGGATCCGGTCGGCTATTCCCGTGCGGTCCGGGTGGGAAACCTGGTCGAGGTAGCCGGAACCACCGCCTCCGCGCCGGACGGGACGGTGATCACCCCCGGCGACATGTATGGACAGACCAAGGCCTGCCTGGAGATAATGCTCTCCGCAATGGCCGAGTTGGGCGCAACACCGGAGAACGTGATACGGACCAGGATGTTCCTGACCGATATCTCTCGGTGGGAGGAAGCCGGGCGTGCTCATGCCGAGGTGTTCGGAAAGATAAAACCTGCCTCCACCATGGTCGAGGTCTCGGCTTTCCTGGATCCCGGCTTCCTGATCGAGATCGAAGCCACCGCCGTCTGCGATTAGCTTGAAGTAACCGGCTCTCATCCGCGGTGCCGGTCAAGCCACGAAGATCTGGGACCTGGCCTGCCAATCAGACACTTTGCCCGGGATCTTCTACGGAGTGTCACAGCCCCTGGATCTGGGACGGTCACGGCGGGCCGCTAGCACCGCCCAACGGGTTGCGCTCATCGCCCGACAAGCACTATGTGGGGTGCGGCGTCAACGCCAACTGTTGTCAACACAGAAAGCTTTGAAGAACCGCTGATCCATCGAACAAGGCCGCAACTCACAAGACCCCACGGTTGGGGGGATTGTTCCGTGATTGGTTGTCTGCGATGAAGGGTCAGATACTCCCCCAGGTGTGTGCGGTGGGTGTCTTTACACTCAAGGGGGCGGAGAACAATATAGTTGTGGCTGGCGAGTTGACTTTTCCTATCCGTCCTTCATCCGAGGTGCCTACTAGGGGGGAGCCTTCCTTTCGGGTGCGTCGTCGCACCGCGGCCGAGTTGCCGCCTCACATGGTGGGCGAGACCCTGTTCGAGGCTTACCGGACACCGCTGTTGCAGTTCGTTTCTGATTGGAACCGTTCCTCTTCTAAGGTGGCCATGATCGAAGAGGCTCCTTCGTATGAGGGTCCTGACCGGTATCTTCTGCCCTCGATAGCCGCGGTTGTTCACGCCTTGGCGGACCGGGAGAGCCTGGCGGTTCCCCGGTGGGTGTGGGAACATCGCCTTGCCGAGGACTGGGTGCTGCTTTGCGAACCGGGGGAACACGAGTCTTTTTTCTGGAAACGGGCCATGGAACAGGCTCCCCCTACCTGTGTTCACCATCGGGTGTTTTTCCATCCTCGGATCTTGGATAAAGGCACCCCTGACTGGTGGCTTCCTTGGACCTAACCCCTTGGCGGATCATTGAGCTGTTCGGAGAAGTCGACGCTCAGCTCTACCAACTCACAGACAGGAATCACGATGTGATGATCGCCGGGGGTGCGGCGGTGGCCTTGTTATGGGACGACCAACGCATCACCAACGACGTGGATGTCGTGTCCGAAGGCATGACCCCGCTGTTGCGCACCGCTGTAGCCCGGGTCGCCCAAGACTACGACCTGGAACCGGGCTGGTTCAACGACGCCGCCAAACTCAAAGCCCCAGCTGTCCGGGTAGAAGACCCGATACTCGTGTTCGACGGGACACGGCTAAGGGTGTACGCTGTTCCTGCCCGATACGCCCTGGCCATGAAACTGGTGTCCGCCCGCGACGTGGACAAATGGGACATCCCAGCGTTGCTGGCCGCATCAGACGTGAAAACCCGGGCAGAGCTATACCAGATCGTCCAAGACGCATACCCCTCCCAGATGATCCCGGCCGCTACCTCCTACATCATCGACCAAGCCTGGGAGGCACACAAACAAAACCGGTCGAACACCGGGAACGGGAAGGACCAGACCGCGGTCTGTCCATAGGCCTCTAACCCCACAGAGAGGGACCAGACATCTCCCCCAGAAACCCTCTCGCCAGTTGACTCCTGGTCTGTACCAAAAGGAACCCCTGATGCCTAAACGCTGGTGCTACCCCCGTGCTGGACAAAACGGAGAGCGAAGCCGTCCCCACAGAACTCACACCAATCCCAGGAAAGTGAAACGGCGACAACCAAAATGCCGCGCCAGGTTGGCATCACGACCTCTCCCGGGACTCGAGGCTGTCCCTGCGCTATCCACCTGAACAACCAGCCAAACGCCACCTTGGCTTAGACGCACACCAATTCGAACACCAACGATGCGAACCTGAATCGTAGGCGCCCGCCTGCCGGCATGTCACATGTCGCCTCGGTCGAGTTCCTCGACTGGACGACCGGCTACCCCACCCCCCCGCTATCCACCAGAGCACCGCCTCAAAGCTCATCAACCGAACACCGATCATCAAATCACCTCGATATTGAAGGACAGACGCGCACAGAAAATGGCGTGAATCCCAGACAGAACAAAGGATGACCCAAAAGCCAACAAAGGAAACGGTTCAGCAAGGGCCTCCACATCAGGCTTGGCACCGCGAACTGCCATGGCCGAAAAGCAGTTCAAGAAAGCGGTCGTGGTGGCTTGTGGGCCGGCGGTGGAGTGCCGTGGTCCTGGCTGGGCGTGGTGTGTTCGTCGGTTCGTCCTGCCAGGGCTTCTCACAGAGCAGCAACGACGGCGGTGGTGGCGTTCTTATCGACCACCTTGGATGATGCCGCGACTTGGTCGGCCAGTGCGATGAGCCGTGCTCGGATGGCGATGCTTTCAGCGGCCAGGTCCACCGTAGCGAAGTGGATTCTGTGGCCTTGGATGACCGCGGATTCGTGGACGTCCTCGCCGACGGAGGGATGTAGCAGCAGTCCAGACGAATCGAGTGATCCGGGGTCGCTGTCGCGCTCTTGGGATCTCAAGTAGGCGTACATTTGGTAGATGTGGCCGCTCTTCAGGCCTTGCGCCCTGTATTGGCCTCGCTTGAGGATGCTGGTGAACTTGGTGTCGATGACTGTGCGGTGCCTGTGATCATGCACATCGGCTGGAGGGCTCTCCAAGGTGATGTCGGTCTGCATCTGGGGCATGATGTCGTCGATTCTCGAAGTCTTAGTTTGCTCCTCGATCGGCCAGCGGATCCTCTTGCCGGGTTTGACCGACCACCCGCGGGGGCCGAGCACCGTGTCGTAGAAGCCTCCGACGGCAGCCTCGAATAATTGTCTCGCCCATGCCTCGTCTCTGTCGGGCGCGGGGAGGTGAGCGCGGCCGGGATCCTCGGTGGGCAGACCCAGCCTGAGGGCCAACTCCGCGGCGGCGAGCATCTGGCGGTCCTCGGCGTTGGCCCTGCCTGCTGCGCGGACGCCTCGGATGCTTCTTGACTGGATGCCTGTGGAGGTCTCGTCGCTCACTCCGGCTCGGTCGAGAGCCGCGGCGAGGGTGCGGCACCGCCTGGCTAGATCTTGCTCGTCCACAGAGGGGCGCAGCTTGTTGAGGGCTGCCTTCACGAGACGATTCCGTGGCGTGTCGGTGGTCAGTTCTTCGAAGGAGCAGGCGATCTTGCCCTGCCGCAACAGGCCGGAGCGCTCGGTGCGGAGGATGTCGATACGTCCCCGCACACGAGTCAGGTCAGCATCGCTGCGGCGAAATTCGAGAGTCAGGTTGCGCCGGATCCGACGCTGGGTGGCCCCGGTCAGGATCTCCGCGACAAGATCGGGAAGTTTGTCGGGGTTCTCCTCTACGCTGTGCGTCCGCCGGTTCGGGAGCTCTCGATAGAGCCGCGATGCATACAGCATCAATAGCCAGATGTTCCTGACTGGAATCGCGCCGATCATCCCCGACGGTGGCGGCGGTGTCAAATGTCGAGCCCTTCGAGCAGATCTTCCTTGGCGGAGCGAGCCCTGTCGGGGGTGTCGAACCAGTACTCGTCCAAGAGCGGTCCGATCTCAGTCTCCACCACCTGCGTGAACCATTGGACGCCGTCTGTGATCTCATAGCTTGGCGTCACGACGCTGTGGCCGACCCGGAACTGTGGCCCGAGCAGGTGGTCCTTAGATATTGTCTCATTCAGCTTCGTCAGTCGCTGCTTGATGCTGTCAAGGAACTCCGGGGCCAGCCCGCATTGTTCGCTAACCCAGCGGCTCCAACGTTCCCCGAAGATCGGTTCCAGATCGACGAACGCAAATCGGCGGCGGAGCGCGAGATCCACCAGGGCGAGGGACCGGTCGGCGATGTTCATGGTGCCGACGACATAGAGATTGTCGGGAATGTGCACCCGTTCGTCGCGGTGTCGGGGATAGCTCAGCGCCAACGCTTCATTGGGAGTGCGCTTGTCGGCCTCCAGCAGAGTGAGCATCTCCCCGAAGATCTGAGCAGGGTTGCCCCGGTTTATCTCTTCGACTACCACAACAATGTCTCGTGCAGGCTCCTTCCCGGCGTCTTCGACCGCCGTCAGGAACGGACCGTCCATCAGCTTGAGAGGGCTGCCAGTGTCTCCACTGGGCCGCCAGCCCCTAACGAAGTCCTCATAGGACAGGCTCGGGTGGAACTGCAACGGGCGCACCCGGCTCGGTGAGCGGCTGCCGATGAGAGCGAACGCGAGCTTCTTGGCCAGCCAGGTCTTGCCGGTACCCGGCGGACCTTGAAGGATCAAGTTCTTCTTGGCCCGCCATCGATCCAGGATCGTCACCAGCCTGTCTCGCTCCAGAAAGCAACCCTCCCTAACAATGTCCTCCACTGAATAGGGCAACTCGTCCTTCACTGAGCAGGGCGACTCGTCTTTGGGCCCCGGAGGGCCTTGGCCGTTTTCAGGTGGGGAGCGGTCATCTAATTGGGGGGTGTCACCGAACCTGTCCCTCCAGTATCGAAGATTGCGGAACATGTCGATGTCCTGGTCATGTCCCTCGAATGCGAAACCGATCAGACTCGACCCATGACCGCGTGGGACCACTCTCCAGACTGTGCGCATGTAGGTATAGAAATACCACTCGCGATACGGCTCAACAGGTGTCCAATCCACTTCGAGGCGTCGACCGTTACCCGGGTTACCGGTCACCACACCAACAGCCTTGATCGCCATTACTGAGACTGAATGGCCACGATTGTCGAAAGGCAAGCCGTGCTTCCTTGTGTACGTGGACTTAATAGCAATGCGATCGCCCACACGAATTGACTGAACGTCCTCAATCCAACGGTCCTCGAAACCGTGCTCCCAGACACCTTCTCGGATAAAGCGGTCAGTCTGGTCGCTGGTGCCGCCCCCGAACGCCGCTCCCACGAACCATGCCGGACGCTCCTCGGCAGTGTCAAGATCTGGAGCCATGGGTAAACCTCCTGGACATGCGCATGATCTCGGTCATGTGGGCAGTTGGTCACCACCCCCTGATCTGGAGCTTAACAGAGGGTCCCGGCTCGGGTTTGAAGTGTCCCAGTCTCAATCATCGAGTGGACTCGACCATCCACAACATGCTGTCGTCCGCCTCCGAGGCTGGTTCTTACCCACAGGGTCCGTTCTCGACCCCCCTCCAATGCGGCCGAACTCATTCTGGGGAAGAAAAACCCCCCTGCCCGATACCACATCAGGTACTGAAAGAGAGGAGAAGGGGATTGACCTGGTCTGACATGCTCCAGGAAGGTGGCGGGGGAGGGCTCCCAAAAAGAGACACCCAGATTTCGCGACAATTCTTCGGGCGACATCTCTAGCCGTGACCCACTGGTTTGACCAATGCCTTGGATTCCCTCAGCCGGGCTGAGCGCGGTTGATCCTAACGCCGGTGAGCAACTGGGGCGACGTTTCAATGCGGTTCACAACCCGGGATGGTCGGCACCATTTCTCCCTGGAAGGCGATTCCTGATCCCTCAGCGATGTTTGAGTCCTACTTGTCAGGGAATGGTGGTAGTGGTGGTAGTGTCTCCGGGTGTGGAGGGAGGCCCCGGTGTCTGGTCATCGTCATCGTCCTCCGATGCTCCTGTCCTGCCAGGCGGATCGGTTTGGCCTTCACCCGGAGAGGGTGGAGGCAGACGGGTTGGATGTTCCAAATCCTCATCGATGTTCTCGTGCGTCACGTAGACCGCTCCGATATCCACATAATATGAGCGAAGGTCGTTGGCGTCGGACACCAAAAGTGGTAGAGAAGGATCGGTCCCGATCCGCCCTCCTGTCACCTTGTTCCTGTTCGCTGCGGCTACGGCTATTTTCCGTTCCAACTCGGCTAAAGGAATGTCTGCCTTGGCACGAACAGCCGGATCCGTGATCTCCGAGCTTATACTTGCCACCGCTCTGACAGTTCCGTCTTCGTCCCTTTGAACGAACCAGGCCGAGAACGCACCAATGACAACAAACGCCTCTAGGGTTATGGCAAACGGGAGGCCGAGGAATAGCACCATTTCCTTTCCCTCATAGGCTTGGGCGGTCCTCCCTGCCGGATCGTCGAACAGATTGGAAATCCAAACGTCATTACCTCCGTAGAAGGCAATGGTCTCCTCCCGATCCTGATAGCCTTCTCGGTCCGAAAACGATGTCACGTTTACGTAAAGACTCACCGGCAGCACGGGAGGGCCCTCTCCCACCAGATACTCGTTCACCCTGACATCAGCAAAACAATGAACACGAATCAAACCCTCGTTGATTCGGTCTGTGTAGTAGTTGGCAAGCTTCATGTAATAGTCATGACAGCGGGTCGTGCCCACCTGAACAGTCCCCCTTATCACTACATGTGTGATCAGACTCGGCATCACATCCGAAAACGAAAAATCCTTTCCTAACATGATGTCTTCCACCGACAGCACCTCGTCTATCGGAAGGGTGGTGGCAGCCGCCCGGGGCTCGCTGCTGTTGGCTGCCGGGAAAGGCTCAATCGGACCAGGAGCGCAAGGATCTCCCTCCGTGTTCGCAAGGGGCACACAAGGAGGTATCACCTCTTCCAAATACACCGGAGGTTTCACCGGAATAACCGAACGATCAGATCCTCCACCACCAACCTCCGGTGAGGTCTCGGCCCCACACGCCGTCGCCAACACCAAACACATCAATACACGCGCGAACGCTGCCATTCTCATATTCAACCTCCTTGACTACCCACCGACGCTCTGATGGAGAGCCTTCACAGCCGCCACGTCATACTCGGTCGGGCCACAGGGAAAGTCCAGGTCATAATCCATGACCGTGCTTGTAACCACACCACCATCACCCGGAATGTCATCCAAGCCAAAAGCATGACCACCCTCGTGCAAATTTATCCCCTGGTACAAGATACAGGATCTCGTCGAAGCAGGAGGCAGATTGCTGGAAAGGACAAGACTGTTATGAAGGCTTTCTTGACATGAGACATAACCCCAAGTCTGCGATCGACATCGTTCCGTGGTTCGAAATCCGCACAGCCCGAAGCGATCTTCCTGTTTGGTAAGGGACAACGCATCCTCATCGCTACTCGGCGATGGCTGGAGGGGTGTGGGGATCTTGACCTTGCCTTGGATTCCCTCCGCCGGGAAGAACCTACGTCTCTATGACGCAGATCACCTCGCCGGTGTTTACGTCAGCGTCCTCTGGCACTGTGAGTTCGGCAATGGTCCCCGCCACGGGAGAGGGGACTTCGGTCTCTACCTTGTCGGTTTCCACGAGGGCGAGTTCGGTGCCCTCCTCGACCTGACTCCCCACCTCTACCAGCCACTCCAGTAGCACCACCTCGTCGGTGGTCTCGCCCAGCCTGGGCATTCTCACCTCGACACGCATCATTGACCTGCTCTCTACACCGGCGCGTAGATGTGCCGGAACATGGCGTCCACCGTCGCCGGAGGGCTGGCGTCGACCGTCTGGATCGCCGCCTCGAGGCGGGCGGCCACGCGTTCGTCTATCTCGGCGACGCCTTCTGCGGTCAACAACCCCTCCGATTCCAGCCTGGCCCGGAAGGTGTTGATGGGATCCCGCTCGTACCAGCGCTCGAACTCTCCCTCGGGACGGTACTCGGCCTTGTCGGCCCGGGAATGCCCGGCGTAGCGGTAGGTCTTCATCTCCAACAGGGTGGGGCCTCCGCCGGAGCGGGCGACATCCAAGGCCGCGCCCACCGCCTCGACGGTCTGATCGGGGTCCTGTCCGTCGACGATGATCCCCGGGATGCCGTAGGAGGCGGCCCGGTCCGCCAGGTCTTCGATGGGAGTGGTGAGGTTGATATGGCTATATTCGCCGTACTGGTTGTTCTCACATATGAACACCACCGGCAGGTTCCAGATGGCCGCCAGATTCAAGCCCTCATGGAAGGCGCCGATGTTGGCGGCCCCGTCGCCGAACACTCCGATCGCCACGTCGTCGGTTCCCCGCACCTGAGCGGTGAGCGCCGCGCCGGCCGCAACCGGGATGCCTGCCCCGATGATGGCGAATGTGGGCAGAAGGCCCAGTTCCCGATCGCAGAGATGCATGGAGCCGGCGATCCCCCCAACACAGCCGATCTCTCGTCCCATGATCTCTCCCAGGATCACTTCGGGAGTCAGGCCGAGCGCCAGGCCTATGCCGTGTCCCCGATAGGTGCAGGTAATCAGGTCGGTTGGCCGAGCCGCGGCCGCGATACCCACCGCCACCGCTTCCTGTCCCTGGGCGGTGTGGGTGGTGCCGTGCACCAATCCCTGGGCAAACAGTCCCTGGACCCGGTCCTCGAAGGCCCGGATCTCCACCATCCGCTCATAACGGGCCACCCGGTCGGTGGAGACCGCCCGGCGGCGTTCCAATCCTCTTGTGTTGCTCATCGCAAGCTTCTTTCTTTCTCCGCCCACCACGGGTCAGGTACCCGACCGGTGGCCATCAGTTGATCGATCTGATCCCTCACGTACCCGGGGTTGGGCATGTAGCGCTGCTCCAGTTCCCGCCCGAAAGGCACCGGTACATCGGGACACGTTATCCGCAGCACCGGGGCGCGCAGCTCCCCGAACAGACGGGCGCCCACGTAGGATGCGATCTCGGTCCCCCACCCCGACGTATAGGGGCTTTCCTCCACTATCACCAGCCGACCCGTCCGTCTCACCGCCGAGACAACGCCTTCCCGATCCCAGGGGATGAGGGTCTGGAGGTCGATCACCTCCGCCGACCAGTCATCGGAGGCCTCGGCGGCGGCCAGCGCCACCTTCACCATTGCTCCGGCGGAGACGACGGTCACATCGTCGCCCTCCCTGACCCGACGGGATTCTCCCAGGGGGAGGATGCCGTCGGCGCCGGTGGTCACCTGTCCCCTGCCGCCGTAGAGCGCACGCGGCTCCAGCACCACCACCGGATTGGGGTCGCGGATCGCCGACCGCAACAGGCCGTAGGCGGACTGGGGGCCCGAGAGCATCACCATCTTCAGGCCGGGAGCGTGGCTCATCCAGTTCTCCATGGTCTGGGAGTGCTGGCATCCGAATCCCAGGCCGGCGCCGATCGAGGCCCTGACGGTCATCGGGCAGGGGAACGCCCCCTTGGACAGGTAATTGAACTTGGCGGCCTCGGTCACCACCTGGTCGAGCGCCACACCGAGAAACTCGATGAACATGATTTCGGCGACCGGACGCAGGCCGGTAGCGGCCGCTCCCACCGCCATCCCCAGGAATCCCATCTCCGAGATGGGAGTGTCCCTCACCCGGGAGGGCCCGAACTCCTCCAGGAGCCCGTCAGAGGTCTTGAAAGGACCACCGGCCACGGCGATGTCCTCCCCGAACACCACCACATCGGGGTCTTCGCGCATCTCATCGGCCAGGGCGGCGGCCACCGCCTGGTTCATCCGCATCCGGACCATTTACCACAACTCCTTGAGCATCTCGACGCCTGCTTCCACCAGTATCGCCTCCGACTCAGGCGCAACCTGTTCGATCAAACCATAGCTGTGGTGGGCGTAGTCCACTTCGTATCCACCGTGAGGATACTCAGCGGCGCTGGGCAGGTAGGAGATGACCCCGTTGGAATAGCCGGAGATGATGGTCTTGGCCCGGTCTGTGGGGGACCGGTCCCTGATGGCCAGGGCGATCTCTGAGAAGACCTCGCCCGGGATCGACACGATTGCCGTGTCCCCTATCCGGATCGCCTGTATGAAGGCCGGAACTCGATCACACGGCCCCTCCTCCAACTGGTCGATCGCCGCCTCCGCCCAGCTGATGTGGTACTGGATCGGGTTGAGTTCCTCCTGGCCGGCGCCTGCTTCCCGGGCCTTCTCCAGGTTTCCCAGGTAGTGGTCCCTCTCGGCCTTCACCTCGGCGATGGACGGAACCCGCTTGAGCGGCAAGTCCACAACCGTGGACGCCACCGCCAGTTGCTGCGGCGGCTGATTCTCGGCGCGCTCCACCCGATAGAGGGCGATGGGCGTCACCGACCCGTAGGCAAGCCGGTCGATCCGGGTCTCAAAAGTCTCGATATTGCCCATGGCGTGGAGAGCCTCGGCCGCCAGTTTCTGGCCGAACGCCACTTCGGCGCCGGTCTCGGGCAGGAACGCCTGGAGCGGCAGGACGTTTCCTCCCGCGCCTTGCAGGAAGACGCACATCGCTCCGGTCGCCTCCTCCACGGCCTCTCTGAGCGGCCAGGGAAAGTCGGGGTTGATGGCCGCATCCTCGGGTCCCACCGTCACCGGGTGGCATCCGAAACTCACCACCACCGCCAGGGCCGAGCCGTCCTCGCGGTCAACTCTCATCACCCCCGCGTCCCGATCGATCGGACCGTCGGGGTTCCACCCCAGGATGGTGTTCAGAGACCCCACCGTCCCCTCCACCCCGCGAACCCGCTCCCGCCGGTTCACCGAGAGCCCCGGGACCTCCGTGCTGGTCGAGCCGACTCTCACCGGCACGGTGTTCTCGGCCGCCATCAGGGCGGCGGAAACCAACTGGTGGGGGAGTATCTCGAAGTAAGCCTGCTCCGAGGGTTTGATCTCGTCGAGCCGTCCTCCCAACTTCACCCGACCGGGCGTATGGGGTCCGGCATGAGTATGGCTCACGTTCAGCAGCACCGACTCGGGCCGGGTGGAGATGGCTTCAGCTATCCGTTCTCGAATCATCGTGGCGTATTCGGGGTTCAAAATGGCCACGTCGATTCCGAGTATCGCCACCCGCTCGGTCTCGGACTCGAGCACCAGCGCGGTGGCTGTGAGCGGCGCTCGTACCTCGATTGCGGGGACCCAGCGCCGCACGTACCCGACCAGGTCGGCGGGGACGGGCGGAGTTATGTCGGTTCGACCCACCCCTCCCCGAAGGTTTGTATTGGTAGTGATCAGGCCCTCCTTTGCTCTGCTGTCATCTGGTCGCTCCGACTATAGATGAACAACCCTTTGCCCGACCCTTCTTCGCCGTCCGTTTTTCGTCAGCGCGACTCCTTGCTCAGTAGACAAGGAGCCCCCCGCTGACATTTATGGTGGCGGCCGAGACATAGCTTGCGTGGGTGGAGAGGAGGAAGACCGCCACCTGGGCGATCTCCTCCGGTCGGGCCAGCCGACCCATCGGGCAGGACGCGGCCAGGGCGTCGAGGTCTTCGGAGCTCAGGCCGACTCCCAGCATGGGCGTGTCGACCACCCCGGGTGCGATTGAGTTCACCATGATCCCATGTGGAGCGTATGCGGTGGAGAGACCGCGGCACATGGAGACGATTCCTCCCTTGGAGGCGGAATAGACCACGGATCCGTGGCTGCCTCCCGTCCACCAACCCTGGGAACTCAGAGTGATCAGTCGTCCGCCTCCCCCCCGGGCCTTGAGCGCCTCTCCCACCGCCTGATTCAAGAAGAAGGAGGCCTTCAGGTTCACACCGTGCTGGATGTCCCAGTCCTCCCGGGTGACCTCGGCGGTGGAGGACCGGCGGATCAGGACCCCGGCGCAGTGGACCAAACCCCACAGATCGTCGAATTCCGCCAGCGTGCCGTCAACCACCTTCCGGGGCGCCTCGGCTCCGGTCAGGTCGATCTGGATAGCCAGATGTCCACCAGGATTCTTCCATTCCCGCATCTCCGCCGCCAGGGCGGGACCGTTCAGGTCCACTCCGCACACTCGCGCCCCACAGGCCGCGGCCAACCTGGCGGTGGCTCTTCCGATACCGCTGGCGGCGCCGGTAACTATCACCCCCCGGCCGGAAAGCCCCGCTCCCAGGGAGAGTTGGTCGTCTGTCATGGTCACAAGAGGCTAGGGAGGCAGGGGACGACGAGGCACACTGGGGTAAGTTAATTTCCTGCTGCCAAAACCCCGCACCTCTATGAAAAGCCCACGTTCCACCCAAGAGTCTCGCCCAGGGAGGCTTGCCCTCGTCCCCGACCTGGTGTGGAACCCGCCGGCCGCCGAGCCGGAGTCGGGCAAGGCCCTGGTGATCTCCGGAGGCGCCATAGAAGGGGTGACGGATTCCAGGACCCTTCCCGGTGACATGGACCGGATGGTCTTGCCTGGATGTACCCTCCTTCCGGGTTTGATCGACGCCCATACGCACCTGGCATCCTGGATGATCCCGGCTCTGCTGGCGGCCGGCGTCACCACGGTCCGGGACATCGGCAACGACCTTCATTGGATTCTGGGACTGCGCCGCAGACTTGCCGCCGACCCCCGGCCCACTCCCCGCATCCGCTGTTGCGGCCCGGTACTCGACGGACATCATGTCAACTGGCCTCTGCTCGGAGAAGGCCACCCCACGCCTGAAGCCGTGGCTGCAAAGGTGGATCAACTGGCCGCGGCCGGAGTCGACGAGATCAAACTGTACGTTCATCTCGATCTGGAACAGGTGGAGGCGGCAGTGGCGGCGGGAAGACGAAACCGGGTGCCGGTGGTGGCTCACCTGGGTGAAGTGAATGCACTGGAGGCGGCTCGCGCAGGCGTCTCCGAACTGCAACATCTGAGCGGGATCATCGATCCTTACAACGGGGACCGACTGGTCCACCTCGAGGAGGTGGCGAAAACACTCGCTGACGCCGACACCGCCCTGTGCCCAACTCTCGTGGTTTGGGATCGCCTGGCTCGCGTCGGCCACTATGTCTCCCGGCCTGATCCGCGGCTTCGTTGGGTCCCCGACGAGATCCGGGAAGCCTGGGACGCTTTTCCGCACCGCCATGATCCGGAAGGGTCCCGGCGCCGGATGGCTGCCAACGAAGCAATGCGGGAAGTCATCCCGGCCTTCCATCAGGCCGGGGTCTCGATCATCGTGGGCACCGACACACCATTTCCCTATCTGATCCCCGGCTTCAGCCTTCACGATGAACTGGTGATGTTGCACCGAACAGGACTCACCCCCGCCCAGGTATTGACCGCCGCCACCCGGGAAGCGGGACTGAGGATGGGCGTGGACCACCTCACCGGGACTCTCGAAGAGGGAAAGGCGGCCGATCTCCTGATCACGGAGGGAAACCCCGTCTCCGACATAGATCACATCCGCCGGGTACGAGAAGTCTTCCGTGGAGGGCAGCGGGTCGATCTGACAGGTTTGGAACCCGGGACGTTCCGGTCCGGAGATCCCGTCAACAGGAGCCTGATCAACTACGCCCGGGGTTGCTGACGATCCCCCACCCCCTCAGCGCGACCGAGCGTGTCGGGCTTACCGCGCCAGGAGAGGATGTCTCCGACAGGTCAGCCCTGGATCCGTCTCCGGATGCCGGGAGGAGGGCTGGCGCCCAACCAGGGTGCGGTGGGTAGGAGGTCGGCGGCGGTGTAGAGGCCCGGGGGCGCGGACAACACCGCCGGGATGCTGTTGACCAACAGGGCCGAGGTGGTGAGAATCGACGTGGTCCCGGGCTGGATGGTCACGTCCAGGGTGTTCTCGCCCTCTATCCGGATGTGATCACGGGTCTGAATGCCCACCGACGCCGGATCCACGTGAAGGGACAGGTCGAAACGGAGCCAGGGACGCTCGCCGACCCAACCGGTCGCATCCTGGACCACCCCGGCCGTCTCCCCGGGGGAGATCTCATACTCGGCGAGTTGATAGGGTCGCTCGGCGATCAATGGTTGGACGTTCTCCTCGAAACGGTCGAGTTCTGTGCCCATCACCCTGGCGATGACCCGGGCGCTCTCCTCGAACCCGATGTGACCGCGGATGACTCCTGCCCGGCGGGCCTCCTCGAATCCGGCCGGACTGTACCCCACCCCCAGCGAGCGATGGATGGTCCGCCCGAACACCGAGCAATCGAGCGCACGGGTCACCGCCAACCGCCGGACGTCCCAGGAAGCGCCGGCGATCACCACCGGGAGAGCATCGAACACGTACCCGGGATTGATGCCGGTGGCCACCACCGCCGCTCCCCCGGCGCGGCAGGCTGCTTCGATCTCTCTGGTAGCCGACGGGTCGGTGACGTCCGGATAGGCCAGTTCTTCGCTGGAGGTGACCACGCTCACTCCCCGCTCCACGCATCTGATGATGTCGTCTTTGACGTCGGCAATCGGAGAGCGGGTGGCGATCAGGGCGACTTCCGGTCGGAGTTCGTCCAGTAGGAGGTCGGCGTCGGTCGACAACCGCAGATCGGCCGGGTGCTCGGTGGATTCGACACGCTCTCGAGCCGAGGCGCTGGCGCCGATCACCGCCCCCACCGGATGCAGCCACCTCCTGCTCAGGGCCAGTCGGAGAGCGGCCTGTCCCACGGACCCCATGCCGAACAGGATCACCTCAACCGGACCGGTATTCACAGGACGGCTCATGATCCCGAGAACAACCGACGGGGGTTGTCCACCGTCAGCGCCGTGGTGTCGTCCTCGGTGATTCCCCGCTCCCACAGGAGGGGGAGGAACCGGGTGAACACATGGTCATATCCCGTTCCTCCGTATGATCTCATGGCGCCACGCTTCCCCACGTCGGTCGAGAGCAGGAGGCGGTCCCGATACCCGGCCCGGATGAGCCGGACTATGGCGTCCGCCCTCCGCTCGTCGGTCTGCTTGTCCAGTTGTCCGATGGCGTCGTAGGCGATCCAGACTCCCCACCGGAGCAAGTCAAGATGATAGTCCACGTCCGGGGTGGTGTCGACATGGCCGATCACCAGTTTGTCGAGGTTCGCCCCGGCTTCCTCGAACAACCTCACCTGTTCTGTGCCGATACGGGTGAAGAGCGCATGGGTGGAGATAGGCACCCCGGTCTCCCGCTGAGCCACTGCGCTGGCCCTGATAACCCGCTTTTCCGCCGCCGAGACCCGCCGATGATGAGTCCCGATCTCCCCCAGGATCCCCGCCCGGACATCGGTCCCGCAGAACCCCTCGGTCAGGTCCTTCACCAGCATGGCCGCGATGTCCCGGTCGGTCATCTCCCTCAGCCAGGGCGGATGGAACTTCTCCCAGTAGAAGCCGGTCCCGGCGATGATGTTTATGCCCACGTCCCGGGCCACCTCCCGGAGCGCCTCCGGATCCGGCCCCAGCCCGTGCACCGTCTGATCGACGATGGTGCTCCCACCGCACTCCTTGAAGAATCCCAACTCGTACCGGGCAACCTCGGGATCGCAGAGGATCAGATGGGAGTTCATGGTTATCTCGTAGAGGTCCATGAAGACATGCTCGTGGGGCAGGGTCACACCCAACTCGTCCGGAGAAACGGGTCCCAGGACGGTTTGGACGGTGTTCAGTGATCCACCCTTCTAGTACATCGTCAGCGCGCCGCTCACGTTGATGGTGGCGCCACTGACGAAACTGGCGTGTTCGGAAGCCAGGAAGGCCACCACCCGGGCCAACTCCTCGGGTTGTCCCATCCGCCCCAGCGGGCATTGTTCGACTCCGGCCGCCACGATTTCGGGAGGGACGTCAAGGTGCTGCATGGGCGTGTCCACCTGCCCGGGCGCCACGCAGTTCACCAGGATGTCATGAGGGCCGTAGGCCCGGGCAAACCCGCGGGTCATGGAGACCACGCCCCCCTTGCTGGCCACGTAGATGTGGCTGCCATGCACCGGTCCACTCAGCCAGGCTCCGGACGTGAAGTTGATGATGCGCCCCCCCCTGCCGGTGGCGATCATCGCCTCTCCGACCGCTTTGTTGAGAAAGAACGACCCCTTCAGGTTCACGTCCAGCTGAGCGTCCCAGTCCTCCTCGGTCACATCGCCCAACTCCTTGCGCCGCAGGTAGGCCGCCACATGAGCCAGCGCCCACAGCGGACCCAGCCGCGCCTCGATGTCGGCCACCAACGACGGCATCGACCCGCTGTCAGCCAGATCGAAGACCACCGGCAGGTGCCGACCGGGGTCCTCGAGGTCACCCACCACTTCCCGTACCGTCTCCTGAACGTCCAATGCCGCCACCCTGGCGCCCAGGGCCGCCATGGTCCGGGCGGTCGCCCTCCCGATGCCGCTCGCCGCTCCGGTCACCAGCACCGCTCGGTCTCGGAGACCGGCGCCCAGGGACCAGTCCGGTGCGGTCATGCCTGTCCCCACCCATCGGCGGCTTCTTCGGACCCGAAGCCCGAGATCATTCGGCGGGCATCTGGAAGGGCTCGGGATCCAGGAAGCGGTTGAGGACGTTGCGGCTCACCGCCGCCACGTTGTTGTCGTAGCCCGCGGCGCTCAGGCTCCCCGACCAGGCGATCGAGCCCACCGAGAACACCGCACCACCTCCGGCGCTCTCGTAGAACACCATGTCGGCCCGGATGCGGTCGGGATCATCGGGGTCAGAGGGCGGCAACGTATCGACCAGGGAAGTGACCATCAGGTCGTACAGGTTGGAGTGCGCCTCCGAAGAGGCGACCACCAATGCGTGCCGGGGGGTGCCCATCAGGAAGTCGGCGCGGTCTATCTCGTATCCGGCCGCCCCACCCATCAGCAAGCCGAAGTCGCCGATGAGTTCGTCGTCCACTCCCTCGAAGATGAAAGCGGCCCGCTCATCCTGAGAATCGGGAGTGCGCCGGTAGTAGGAGCACTCGTCGAATCCCTGGGTGATGAAACACACCCCCAGGAAGGTCTCGGGGGGACGGCCCGCCCAGGACCAGGTACCGGCCCGCTCTCCGGAGAACGAGAGATGACCCTGGCTGACGTCGGCCGCCCACAGCCGGGGAGCGTCGGGCCGGCGGACCTCCACTATTCCCGAGCGGGTGGGGTGATAACCGATCACCCAGTACCAGCCGTTGCCTCCCAGGTACATCATCCGTCCTCCCTGCCTGACATGGTCCTCGGTGGCGTCGAACATCCGGGTGCTGAAGTACTCGGGATGGGAACTGGTGATGACCACCCGGTAAGGCGTCAGAGCAGACAGGCCCTCCCGGTGCACGTCCTCGTCGGTGATCACGTCGAAG
The DNA here is from genome assembly GCA_965204615.1 of Acidimicrobiia bacterium. Lineage (GTDB taxonomy): Bacteria > Actinomycetota > Acidimicrobiia > Spongiisociales > ZC4RG35 > Bin76. Next base: position 1,997,926 of record OZ242000.1, read on the forward strand.
TCGTACCCGTCCTCCTCGAGCCAGGAGACCAGCAGCATGTCCTGGCAGAACTTGTAGATGCGGCCCTTGGGGCGGAAATTGGTGACCGGGCGCCTCATCGAGGCATAGACAACGGTGCTCCCGTCGGTGTGGCTGTCGTAGGTGGAGGAGCCGATCTCGGGGAACCGGAGCATCAGCAGGTCGGTGTCGTCCAGCACCGTCAGGCGACCGTGGATCAACTCGTTCCATGGGAAGACGACCCGAAGCCTCAGGTTGGCGTAGGCGCCGTAGGTGGCGGTGGACAGCAGCAACACCGCATCGGCCTCCTTGCCGGGAGTCGGCCGCACCACGAAGGGCACGTAGAACTCGGCGTCGTCGGCCCGAAGGCGGGCCGCATAGCATCCGCTCTTCCAGTCCTCGGGTACCACCAGGGCGAAACTGGTCCGCCACCGGGCGTCATCGACGTCGTCGTCGTGGAAGTGGATGGCGCCGTACTGCTCGGTCCGTAGTTGCCAGTTGTCGGTCTCACCCGCCCAGTTGGAGCCTCCCACCGCGCGGGTAGGCAGGTTGACCGTCTCTCCGTGACGGCCGTTGCCCGACACGTCGGTGACCGAGTCGGTGTCGATACCGATGGAGAGGTCCCAGTCTGCATACGCTCCTCCGACCGGCGCCGGACCGGTCACCTCCGACAAACGGGAGATGTCTTCATGATCCAGCGACCGGGCGTAGACCCGGGGCCTTTCGATCCGGCCGTTGAAACAGAGCGCGGTGTGCTCCACGCCGCGGTCATCCACGGCTCGCGCGGCCCCTATGTGGAAGTGGCTTCCTCCCGATGCTCCGGGCGCCGCCCCCTCCATCCTCTCCCGGGATGACAGTGAAGATTCGAGGCGATGGGTCTCCATTCCCCGGGCATGGAATTCCACCGTGCCGGCGTCAGGCTCATAGGTGACGGCCACCGCCGTCCAACGGTGCTCCAACGGGGTGATCGAACTGGTCACGATGGCCGTGGACTCCCCGCTTCCCACCGCCAGAGCGAGAGCCCCGTCCTCCAGGATCAGGCTGAGGCCCGAATCGTCGGTGGGACTGTAGGTGCCCAGGATGGCCTGCCGACCGGCTTCGGTCAAGGTGGGAAAGATGTTGGCGCTGAGGGTCACTCCCCCATCCAGGGGAAGACCCCCCGGGACCCGCACCGCCGAACCGGGATGCATGGGCTGCCACTCCGTGGGATAGTCACCGCAGACCTCGGTACCGAGTTCGATCTCGCAGAAGTCCGGGCAGTCGTCGCCCAGACCCACTTCCGGAGCGATCAACCGCACGATGTCCGCCCGGTAGGTCTCCGGGCCCAGCGCGCTCACCTTGAACTCGATGCGCTCTCCCGGCCGCAGGCTCTGGCGGTCCGCATATCCCATGACCGCGGCCTTGACGCTCACGACTCCGCTCCCGGGTCGGCGCCGAACATCTCCTCCCAGCGGCGGCGGAACACGAAGTATTCAGCGTCTTCGATGGTGGTGAAGACGTGCTCGGGCAAAGTCTTTGTGGTCAGGGGGAAGGTGTCGCTGAAACGGGCCAGCGTCCACTCCGAGTGAGGGCCGGTCAGCTTAAGGAAGTACTTGCCGGTGATGGGACCACCGCGCATGTACTCCAGCAGCGCCTGCAGGTCGGGGGAATGTTTGCCGAACGGCTGTCGTTGGAATTCCTCCCACAGATCGCGGCGGGAACCGTCGATCCCGGCAGCAAGTCGGGGGCGTTTCAGAAAGTCGGACATCTCTTGCCCTCTCATGGTATACATCCCTGGCGGATCCCCCTTTTCTGGGGAGGGGAATTACCACTTTGGTAATTTTTTCCCCTTTTTTTGGGAGCACAATGTGCATCTTGCCTATTCTGACACTCAGAGGTCTTGTCGCGCATGGACAGAGACCGAACGACAAAGGAGCACACTGATGAAAAAACTGATCGCACTACTGGCCATACTGGCCTTGGTTGCGACGGCCTGTGGAGAGGACACTTCGGAAGCTGACGCCGCGGCCGCGGAAGCCGCAGCAGCCGAAGCAGCAGCCGAAGCAGCAGCCCGCGCCGAAGCCGAAGCAGAGGCAGCCGACGCACAGGCCGCCGCCGACGCCGCAGCGGCCGACGCCGCAGCCGCGGCCGCGGAAGCTGCCGACGCGCAGGCTGCCCTGGATGAGGCCATGGCGGAACTGGAAGCCACCAAGATGGCCGCCGAAGAAGGAGACGAAGCAGCCATGGAAGCATTGGCTGAGGCCGAAGCGGCCGCAGCCGAAGCCGAAGCAATGGCAGCCGAAGCCGAAGAGGCAGCAGCCGAAGCCGAAGCAATGGTAGCCGAAGCCGAAGAGGCAGCAGCCATGGCCGAACAGGAGTTGGAAGAGGCCGCCATGGCGGCGATGATTCCCCGTGGTGGGACTCTCGTCATCGCCCAAACGGCCGATCCAAACCAAATACATCCCAACCGGTACGGATCCACAGCTGGCCGCAACATCGTCACCAACATGTATGAAACCCTGGTTGAGTTCGACCTGAACACCTACGAGATCAGGCCTTTGCTGGCCACTCACTGGAATGTCTCAGAAGACGGTCTGACGCATGAATTCCATATTCGTCCGGACGTGGTCTTTCACGACGGCTCGGATCTGGACGCCGTTGACGTTGTTCGCTCAATCGAACGCGCGCAGGAGCCCGGGGCGGGAAGGACAGCTTCCTTGCTGACTCGAGTCGCGGAAGTCGTAGCGACTGGCGACCTCACCGTGGAGGTTCGACTCTCAGAGCCGGATCGCATATTGCACAGCACGCTGATCGACGTGTATATATCGCCTGCCGAGGACATCGACTTGAACGCGACGCCTACCGGCACCGGTCCGTACAGGTTCGTGTCCTGGGAGAAAAACCAAAAGGTTGTCATAGAGCGCAACCCCGACTACTGGGGCGAGGCTTACCTGGACAGGATCGAGTACGTCACCGTTCCTGATGAGAACGTCCAGTCGCTTCAGCTTCGATCCGGCGAGGTCCACATGCTGGCCCAGGGTCCGTTGCCCGAGTTGGCAGCCCTCAGCGAAGCGGGCATGGTAATCGCCAGTCCTCCATCGGGGAACACCGGCCTGTATCACTTCCACGTCAACACCCGCAGGGACATCTGGTCGAATCCCCTGGTGCGCCAGGCGGTCAGCATGGCGATTGATCGCCCTGCGCTGCAACGAACCCTGCTGGGCCACATGCAGGTTATTTCCAACCCCATGGAGAGCAACGCGCAGTTCTTCAACCCGGACGCGGCCTCATACAACGCTCCTGACGTCGAGGGAGCGAAGGCCCTTCTCGCGAGTGCGGGGTATGCCGACGGCTTCGACGGCGGGGAGATGATAGTTTGCGCTACTAACATCGAGCACACCTGGCTGGCCGAGGCCGTTCAGGAGCAACTGAAAACCGGCTTGAACATCCAGATCGAGCTGAACATCATGGATGTGGCGACCTATGTTGACAGAACGCTCCCCACGCATACGAATGATCCTGACCAGCTTGGCCTGTACGACCTGGCCCAGTGCGCAATGGTGCCCAAGCCGGACGAGTATGACCTGCTGAACCATCCCTACAACAAGCTCTTCGTTGAGACCATGGGATGGATCGACCACAAGCCCGAGTTCTTCGAGTTGCTGGCCAGTGCCCGATCCATCGCCTCCAACACCGAGTACAAGGAAGCCATCTACCAGTTGCAGGAGTGGGCCATGGAGGAACAGCCCCAGATCGTCCTCGGAGGGCGACTGAACCCCATACCCCACAGTCCCAACGTTCACGGCTTCATTTCGCACACTCAAGGAACCCTGTACCTCACCGACGTCTACCTGTCAGAGAACTAAGTTCCGCTAATGCAAACTGAGGAGAACGGGGGCGCTTCGGCGTCCCCGCCCCTCCTCTCCTACCGCCCAAACCTCCCCCAGCAAGGTATCTTTCAATCCCGATGCCAATTCCGTTGCTAACCGTCGAAAACCTTTCAGTCCGGTTCAACACCCATGATCAGTTGATCAATGCCGTCAATGGCGTGAGTTTCTCCCTCAACACCGGGGAGACCCTCGGAATAGTCGGCGAGTCCGGATCCGGCAAGACGGTGACGGTGCTGAGCATCCTGGGACTCATCCCCAAACCCCCCGGGGAGATAACCGGTGGAAGGGCTCTCTTCGAGGGGCAGGACTTGTTGCCCCTGTCCACGGAAGCCCTCCGCGCGATCCGGGGACAGGAGATCTCCATGGTGTTCCAGGATCCCATGACCTCTTTGAACCCGGTTATCAAGGTGGGGGAGCAACTGCGGGAAGCTCTGTGGACCCACAATCCTTCCGATTCCAGGTCCAATCACCGCCGGCGCGGCATCGAATTGCTGGACATGGTGGGGATCCCGCAGCCGGAACGGCGCTACAACCAGTTTCCCCACGAGTACTCAGGCGGTATGCGCCAGCGGGCCATGATCGCCATGGCCATGGCCAACCGGCCCAAGCTGCTGATCGCCGACGAGCCCACCACCGCCCTGGACGTAACCATCCAGGCGCAGGTGATCGAAACCCTCAAGGCAGCCCGCCAGGAGACGGGGGCGGCTTCCATCCTGATCACCCACGACCTGGGGCTGGTCTCCCAGATTGCCGACCGGGTGATAGTGATGTACGCCGGTCGGATCGTGGAGGAAGGGCGCATCGGCGACATCTTCTCCCGGCCACGGCACCCCTACACGATCGGACTGCTGGCTTCCATTCCTTCGATCACGCAAAAGAGGACGAAACTCTACTCCATTCCCGGCCAGCCTCCCGACATGGCCAACGTCCCCCCGGGATGCCCCTTCCATCCCCGGTGCGCCGTCGGAGAGGGGCGTTCGGTCTGCCGATCCGACTCCCCGCGGCTGGCCGAAGTGGGAACCCGACACCAGGCAGCCTGTCACTTCACCGAGGAGGCGGCATCCTGGCTCACCGGGAGAGCAACATGAACACCGCCGCCGCCCGGAAGCCGATTCTCGACATCCGGGACATCACCACCAGTTACCACATCCGACGCAGCGGCGCCCAGAAGGCCACCACCCTGGTGGCGGTGGAGGACGTCACCCTGTCCATCAAGCCCGGGGAGACTGTGGGCCTGGTGGGTGAGTCGGGGTGCGGCAAGTCCACCCTGGGAAGGACCATCATCCGACTGCTGGAACCCTCTGCCGGAACTGTGAGTTTCGCGGGAGAGGACATCACCCACTTCGATCACCAACAGATGCGTCCCCTGCGCCAGGAGATGCAGATCGTATTCCAGGATCCCTACGCCTCCCTCAATCCCCGGTTCAGAGTCCGCCAGATCCTGTACGAGCCTTTCCGGATCCATGGCATCTCCAAAAAGGTGGCCAGCCAAAAGATCCCCGAACTCCTGTCCCTGGTCCAGTTGCCACCCGACTCCCTGCGCCGGTTCCCCCACGAGTTCTCCGGCGGTCAGCGACAGCGGATCGCCATCGCCCGAGCCCTGGCCCTGGAGCCCTCTCTTCTGGTGCTGGACGAACCGGTGTCGGCGCTGGACGTCTCCATCCAGGCCCAGATTCTCAACTTGCTGGAAGACCTGCAAACCGAACTCGGTTTGGCGTATCTCTTCATCGCCCACGATCTGTCGGTGGTGGGCCAGGTCTCCGATCGCGTGGCGGTCATGTACCTCGGCCGGATCGTGGAAGAGGGTCCCCGGGACGCGGTCTTCAACTCCCCCCAGCATCCCTACACGATCGCCCTCCTGTCGGCGATCCCCGACATCTCCGCCGCCCAGGGTCAACAGACCCGGGAACGGATAATTCTCACCGGCGACCTGCCCAATCCCCTCGATCCGCCATCCGGCTGCCGCTTCCGCACCCGGTGCTGGCGAGGCGACCAACTCTGCGTCGACCAGGAACCACCATTGGCGCCTGTCTCCGACAGCTTGGTAGCCTGCCATTACCCGGGCGCCGAAGACTCCGGGGCCCGATCATGACCAGATACGTTGCCCTCCGCCTGTTGCACGGCATCCTGGTCATGTGGATCGTCTCGACCGCCGTGTTCGTGATCTTCCGGCTGGTCCCAGGCGACCCCGCCGCCATGACACTCGGCCTCGACGCCTCACCGGAGGACTACGAAGCACTCCGAGAAGAGCTGGGCCTCAACGACCCCACCCACGTCCAATACCTGCGCTGGATGGGGAACCTGGCCCGCGGCGACTTCGGGAAGTCGATTACTCACGGCTACGCCGAGGTGTCCAGCCTGGTCTTTCCCGCCTTGGGGAGAACCTTGGAACTGGCTGCTCTCTCCATACTCCTGGCCGTGATTGTGGCCGTGCCCCTGGGGATGATCTCGGCCATCCGGGAAGGGACATGGGTGGACCACATCGCCCGGGTGTTCACCACCCTGGGGTTCAGCATGCCCACCTATGTGATGGGAATCGGCTTGCTCATCCTGCTGGCGGAAGTGTTCCCCCTTCTACCTCCCGGGGGGTACGTTCCCTTTGGAGAAGATCCCGTCAAGCACCTCAGTCAACTGATAATGCCGGTGCTCACCATCGCGTCGGTGACCGCCGCCCGGCTGACCCGGTTCATGAGAGCGGGGATGCTGGAAGTGCTCAGCGCCGACTACGTGCGCACCGCCCGCGCCAAGGGTCTGACGGAGCGTCGGGTCAACTACTGGCATGCCTTCCGGAACGCCGCCATCCCGCTGGTCACCGAGGTGGGCGTCAACTTCGGATTGCTGGTGGGAGGGATGGTGGTAATCGAGCAGATCTTCATTTGGCCGGGGTTGGGATGGCTTATGATCCAGTCCATCCTCACCCGGGCGTTCGACGTGGTTCAGATAGCCGTGCTGGTCTCGGCCGCCACCTTCGTGATCGTCAACCTGCTGGTGGACCTGACCTATTCCTGGCTCGACCCGAGGATCGCCCGTTCATGAGCGCACAAGGACCAACCCGGATATGACATCTGCCGCACAGTTCTCGGAGAGACGCAAGATCTGGAGGAGGATCGTCCGCAATCCCCTTCACCTCTTCACGCTCAGCATGGTGGGGCTACTGGTGCTGACGGCGGTGTTCGCCGATCTCCTGGCGCCTTACGGCGCCACCGAAGTGGTCGCCTATCCCTTCGAGTTGCCTACCGGACAGTTCTGGCTTGGCACCGACTCGATAGGAAGGGACATCTTCAGCCGCATCATCCACGGATCACGGGTCTCACTGTACGTGGGCTTTGCCTCCACCGCCATCGCGGTGGTATTCGGGGTTCCGATGGGCGTTGTCAGCGGGTACTTCGGCAAGCTCACCGACACCATAATGATGCGCACCACCGACGGCCTGCTGGCGTTCCCCCCCATCATCCTGGCCATGGCCATGGTGGCGGTGCTGGGAACCAACCTGCGCAATACCATCATCGCCATCGGGATAGTCCAGATCCCCCGCTTCGCCCGCCTGGTGCGAGGAATGGCCCTCTCCCTCAAAGAGAGCGAATTCATCACCGCCGGCAGAGCCTTGGGCGCCAGTCACGTATACCTGATGCAACGGTCGCTCCTGCCCAACCTGACCTCGATCATCCTGGTGCAGTTCACCCTCACCTTCGCCACCGCGGTGCTAACCGAAGCCGCCCTCAGTTTCCTGGGTCTGGGCGCTCAGCCTCCCGCCCCGTCCTGGGGCGCCATGCTGCTGGCCGGCAAGTCCCTGGTCTCCACCAATCCCTACCTGGCGTTGGGAGCGGGAAGCGCCATATTCATAACGGTGCTGGTCTTCACCCTCCTGGGCGACACCCTCACCGACCTCCTCAATCCGTACAAGACGGAACGCTGACGCCGAACAACCGGCCCTTTCTCGGACGCCCTTTGGTCAACCGCCCGGTGGGAGGAGCGGCGATGCAACCCGCCTAAATCCGCCTTCTCTGGATCTACACCAGCACTTCGTCCAAGGCGGCCAGCACCCGCGACACGTTGTCAAGCCGAGCCGTGTGGCCCATCAAGCCGATCCGCCGGCACCGACCGGCGAAGGCTCCCAGGCCGCCGCCGACCTCATCCAGGACATGCTGAAAGTCAAGCGTTACCTTCGCCGCTACCGGCACGCTCGCCGGATGCGCCTGATCGGCCCCAACGGCGCCGGCGTGATCAGCCCGGGCCGGGCCATGATGGGCATCATGCCCGGATACATCTACCGGCGGGGCTCGATCGGAATCATCAGCCGGTCGGGAACGCTCGGCTACGAGGCGGCATCTCAGCTCAAAGCGGTCGGCATCGGGGTCAGCACCAGTGTCGGCATCGGCGGCGATCCCATTAATGGCAGCTCGTTCCTCGACCACCTGAAGCTGTTCGAGCTTGACAACCAGACCGAAGCGGTGGTGATGGTGGACGAAATCGGAGGGCCGCAGGAGGCCCAAGCCGGCCCTGTACGCCCGGGACCACATGCACAAACCGGTGGTGGCCTACATCGCAGGCCTCACCGCCCCCAGGGTCGTAAGATGGGCCACGCCGGGGCCATCGTGTCGACCGTCGGGGAGTCGGCGGCGGAGAAAGTCCAGATCATGCGGGAATGCGGCGTGACCGTGGTGAAACTTCCGTCGGAGTTCGGCGCTGTCGCTCCCAAGGTGATGCGCCGATGAACGACCGGGCCGCCCCGGCCCAAACGGCGAATTCGGGCTAGGCTAGAGAACGTCGCCGGAAACGGAGGATATGACCGTGACAAGCATCAACATCGTGCAGCACTTCGAAAGAATGCCTCTGTCGCGCATGAAGCTGTCGTCAAACGTCTTGGTTCCCAGCGGCCGCCGGGTTCGCAAGGTGGTGGCGGCCATGGCTGCCCAGCGCACGGGGTGCGCGGTGGTCACCCACGGAGGCGGGCTGGCCGGGATCTTCACCGAGCGAGACATCACCAACCATGTGGTGCGATCTCCCGACATGTGGGACGCCCCGGTTGACAACTTCATGACCGTTGACCCGATGGTGATCGACCACGACGCCTCGGCCATCGACGCGCTGCGCCTTATGAACGCCCACCGGTTCCGGAACCTGCCCGTGACCAGCGCCGACGGCGACCTTCTGGGCAGCGTCACCCATTATGACCTGGTTCGGATGGCGGCGGCCTTCCTGGAATCCCAAAGCGACCTGGGCCCCGACCTGTCCCCGGAGCACAATCTGCACTTCGTGGACCTCACCGGGCTGTCCGCCCGCGAGCCGCTGCTGGTCACAGCCGACGATTCTCTGTCTGTCGCCATCGAGGCCATGATCTCCGCGCAAACCGGGTTGGTGTCGGTGGTCAACCACCGAGGGGCGGTGATCGGCGAGTTGACCGAGTACGACATTTTCTGGAAGATCGCCTGCCGAGTGGAGGACCTTGAGGACCAGCCCGTGGGCGACTGGATGAACCACCAGATCGCCGCCGCCGCCCCCGGTACGCCAATCAGCGAGGCCCTGGGCGTCATGGCCGAGATGGGCCATCGTTACCTGGTGCTCACCAATGAGACCAATCGCGCCCTGGGGGTGGTCACCTTCCGAGAAATCACCGCCTACATAGAGGTCATCTGCGGCGCCTGACCCGGCGCCATGTTGGAACCAATCGGAACCTCAGCACGCCGCCAAGATCACAGCCGATACTTCTGGAGGACGCTCTCCTGCACGTCGATGCCCAGACCGGGTCGCTCCGGCGGGACGGCGACGGTGCCCCGATCATGGACGAAGGGGTCGGTGACCAGTTCATGCTGCATCGGGTTCTCGATGGGCTTGAACTCGAACAGCAGGCACCGGTTCGTGCTGAACGACAGCGCCAGGCTGGCGGCGGTCACCGGTGCGCCGCTCCACGCATGGGCGTTGAACCACACTCCTGCGTCTTCCACCAGGCGAATGATCCGCAGGGCGCCGGTAATCCCCCCGACGCGACCGGGATCGACTCCCAACACGTCGGCGTTGCCGGTGCCGATCACCTCGCGGTAGCCGTCCTCGTCCCACTCCCGCTCTCCCCAGGCCAGCATGGTGTTCACCGCGACTCGGAGTCTCTGGTAGTTGATGTACTCGCGGGGCTCGAAGGGCTCCTCCATCCACCGCAATCCGTACTCTTCCCATGCGCGGATCAGCCGGATGGCGTGTTCCAGGTCCCAGGTGCAATTGACGCCGCGGTCCAGCATGATCCAGGCATCGGGACCCACCGCCTCCCGGAGACGGCGCATGAATTCGATGTCCCGGTTGGCGTCGTAACCCAGGCGGGTTATCCCCGCCTTGCCCAATCCGATCTTCACCCCCCGGTAACCGTCTTCCTGCACCCACCGGCCGTGTTTTTCGATCTCCTCGTCCATGGTCAGGAAGGCGTGCGTGCTGGCAATGGCGGGCAGCGACTCCCGGACGGGGCCGCCCATCATCTTGAGAACCGACTGTCCCAGGTCCTTTCCCTTCAGGTCCCACAGGGCCAGGTCGATCGCCGAGAGGGCGAAGTGAGAAAGCCCGCCGCGATATCCATACCACCAGGCGTGTTTGCGCAACTCCCGCCAGATGGCGATGTTGTCGGCCACGTCCCTTCCCACGATGAGATCTCCCATCCCCGAGATGATCTGCTCGGTGGCCCGGCACGCCTCCGGCCACATGGTGATGGCCTCTCCCCAGCCCACGGTCCCATCGGTGGTCTCGATCCGGCAAAAGGTGAGGTGCCGGGTGGCGCCCGAATCGTTGGGCTCGGGATAGGCGACCGAGATTGGAGTTACTTTGGATATGCGCATCACTTCTCCTGTTCCGGGACCACTAAGCCCCTTCTTATGCAAGAAAACCCTATGAGGTAATGGTAGAGCACGACCCTCCGGCGCTCCGGTGGGGGAGAGAGTTTATTGGCGGGGAGAGTCCCCGGGCAGAGGCCGGTGTCAGACCGCCCGGACCTCGAAGCCCATCCACTCCGCCATCATCCGAAGCGTCCGCAGGTGGTGGCCGGGGGTCAGGGCGCTGTGATGGGTGGCGCCTGCGTTGCAGAATCGCTGGAAGGCCTCGGACGCCGGACCCGAGGAGAAGCGGAACATCCCGTTGGGTCCCTCGATCGACTCGTGACGCGAACCGATGATCTCCCCCTCGCCCACCACCAGCGCCCAACCTCCCTCGGCCCCCGCGATGGGAGACATGCTCAGCAGGGTGGCGGGCCCGGTGGGGAGGGAGAACACGATGGCGGTGCCCGGACCCCGCTCACCCATGTAGTGGTCCTCGGGCAGGAGGGTGATCGGCCGGGATGGATCGGCCATCGAGACATCGCTCTCGCCGCCGTTGGCCAGCAGCACCCAGTCTCCTTCGAAGTCCACCCCGTAGACCTCGCAGTACAGGGACCCTCCCGCCACGGCCTTCCCGATCACCAACGCGATACCGGCCGGAAGGTCGCCGGTGCATGAGAGCGGCGTTCCCGCCTCGGTCAGGCAGGTCACCCCCAGACAGGCCGTGATCCCGACCTCGGGGTTCCAGCGGAACATGTCCCCATGGCAGTTCACCGTCCCCCCCACCAGGTCGTTTCGTTCGCAGATGTCCCGAAGGGCTACGGCCAGCCGGGCGGACCGCCGAAGGGTCTCGTCGGGAGTCCGGTCCGTATCGAATCTGTCCCGCAGACCGTCAACGAGTTCCCCAACGCTCTCCCGGGATGCTCCGGCAAAAGCCGCGTTCAGTTCCTCCCTCGATATCGAGACCATCTCCAGTCCCAAGCCGTCCACCTCCTCGGGGGTGGCCTCCACGTCCAGATACCCCCCGATCGGCGCCCCGATGGCGCCCACCCGCGCACCTTGCAGGCGTTTGGCCAGGGCGGCCGCCCGTACGGTCTGCGCCACCTCCGCCGCGAATTCCTCCGACTCCAACCGCCCCACCAGCGTCACCATCGGCTGTCCCTCCCGGGCCATGACGTTGGTGAACATCACCAGGCCCACCAGGGTGCTCCGCTGCGTCCCCTCCTCGGTGGTGTACACGTCGGGTATCGAGGTGAGTTCCTGGGCCGCCACCGAGATCACCGGGACATCCAGCCCGGAGATGGCCTCCCAGCCGTAGCTGGGCGGAGCGGCCATGGAAGGAACGAAGACCACCACGTCCACCTGCTCGGCGGCGAACACCTCATTCGCCCTCCGTCCCGCCTCCTCGGAGTCCACCAGACCCGGATAGACAACGTCTCCGCCGGCAGACAGGAACTCGGTGAAGCGATGGGCCAAGGCTTCCCGGTCGCGGCGGAACTCGGGAGGCATCGCTTCATCGAACAGACCGAAATAAACCGACAGTTGGCCGATACGCGGAGGGCGGTCTGGGGGTGGGCGGCTCATTGGTTGGCCTAAGTTTAATGACACGCACCATCCCGATTGAGAAAGGAACGACTCATGCGGCTTTCCTGCGCCGACTATTCCTTCCCGCTCCTGCCGTACGACGTGAACCTTGCTCTGCTCAAGGGACTGGAATTCGACGGAGTGGACGTAGCGGTGTTCTCGGGCAATCCCAACAACTCCGCCGAGGAGGTGCTTGCGGACCCAACAGGGGCAGGCAGGCGGGTGAAGGGCATGATCCACGACACCGGACTGGTGGTGGCGGATGTCTTTCCCATCGTGATCACCGATTTCAGACCCGTGTTCGACGTGCAGTCGGCTGCGCCGAACAACCCATCGGCCGAGGTGCGCCGCCAGGCTCGGGATGACTTTCGCCGGTTCGTGGAGTTCACACTGGTCTGCGAATCGCCGGGGCTCACCATCCTGCCGGGCTGCCCATTCGAAGACAGCGACCCGGCACGGGATTGGGGACTGGCTACCGAAGAACTGGCCTGGCGGGTACAAGTGGCCGAAGACGCCGGTCTGGAACTGGGCTTCGAGCCGCACATCGGCTCCATCACGGAGACTCCGGAGGTGACCGCCCGGTTCGTATCGGAGGTTCCGGGTTTGAAAGTCTGTCTCGACTTCGCGCACTTCGTCTACCAGGGAATCTCCCAGGAACGCATCGAGACACTCCTGCCCATTTCCAGACACCACCAGGTCCGGCAAGCGGCTGACGGGGTGATGCAGGCCATCTCTTATGAGGGAACCATCGACATCAAGCGGCTGGTTCGACAATTGGTCGAACAGAACTACAACGGGTTCGTGGCCGCCGAGTACGTCTGGATGCAGAAGTGGGCCTGCGACCGGGTGGACAATCTTTGCGAAACCATTTACGTCCGCAATGAGATCCGGGAGGCTCTGGCCGACGCCAGTTCAAACTGAGTCCGAACATCCCTCCGGAGTTGAGCCTGGCCAGGGCAGGATAAACCCCTACCTGCCGTGGCGACGATCGGCCATTGCCCGGACCGCCTCCTCGGGGAAGTGATCCCAGACGATGGAGAGGGCCGCGGCCGCATTGGGTGGAAGGGTGGCGATGACATCGTCGATTTCCTGCAGATCTGCCTCCGACAACTCCCATTCGTCGGCCCCGGCCATCGCCTCGATGTGTCGTGGCGTCTTTGCGCCGATGAGGGTGGAAGTTACTCCGGGAGTGGCCAGTGTCCACGCCACAGCCAACTGCACAAGAGTACGACCGTTGTCCCGGGCCCATCCTTCCAGTCGATTGGACAGACGCGCCCATTCCGGGTAAACGTCAGGATGGAAACGCGGGAGGTAAAACCGCTCGTCGTGAGTGGGGAAGGTGCGGTCTGGCGAGAGTCCGTCGGCGAGCAGGCCTCGAGCCAGCGGGCTGAAGGCGAAGACATGCACACTGTTGTCGCGGCACCAAGGAATGATGGATTCACCCACCGGCAGGTGGATCCCGTCATCCGTGCCGACCTGATCGTAGAGCGACCACAGGTTCTGGGTCGAATACAGCCTGACGGTTGAGGAAAGCTCCTCCATCAAGGGCACAGGAAGGTTGCAGACGCCCACGTTGAGCACGTCCCCGCTCTCCACCAATCGTGCCAGCGATTCCCCCACCTCAGCCATGGACGGTGCATCGTCGAAGGTGATCACCCAGTCCGGGGGACCGTGCAACTGGAGAAGATCGATTCGATCCGTGCGCAGCTTTCTCAGGCTGTTGTTCAGGGAGACCCTCATGTTCTTGTAGGTGTACGGCTCGTTGGGAAACACCTTGGTAGCCAAGAAGACCTGATCCCGCCGCCCTGCCAGGAACCGTCCCAGCCTGATCTCCGAATCGAGATACCCCTCCGCAGTATCGAAGAAGGTCCATCCTGCATCCAGCGCCGCGTCCACGGTGGCTCGCGCCGTCTCCAGGTCCAGGTTCCCGTACCCACCGCCCAGCGGGTAGCAGCCGAGAGCGAGCTTGGAGAGTCTTGAATCGGTCATGATCATCCTCCTCGGGGGTTCGGTGACCAGGCGGGCGTTGCAGGTGACTGCGGATCGAAGAAATAGAGACGGCAGTCCTCGTCGGGAACGATCTGCAGTCGTGCTCCCGAGTCGATGGGGCGGTCCCCGTTCAGCTTGACGACGAAACGGCTTTCCTTGGACATCTCCAACCGGCTCAGGACCGTGTCGTCGATGTCCTGGGCTATCTCGCGAAGCCCTTCGGTTACCACGGTGGGCGCGGGCACGTCGACATGCACCAGCGTCTCCGATCCCAATACCTCGGAGAAACGCACCTTCACGGGTATCCCTTCCGCCGATCCGTTGCACGCCACGGTGAAATGTTCCGGCCGCACGCCGAGGATCACCTCTTTTCCGTGAGCATCGGGGATCGGCCTGCCGGCCAGCAGCCGCGAGGGCAGTTCGAGTGCCAGTCCCTCACCGTACAGTACGCTGACCCGTTCGCCGACTACTTCCAGCGTGCCCTGGAGCAGGTTCATGGCGGGTGAGCCGATGAAGTCGGCCACGAACAGGTTGGCGGGCTCCCAGTAGAGCTCTCGGGGCGACCCCACCTGTTGCAGCACACCACGCCGCAGCACCGCGATCCGATCGGCCATGGTCATGGCTTCGACCTGGTCGTGGGTGACATAGATCATGGTGGCGCCAAGACGGCGCTGCAGTTCCCGCACCTCCGAACGCATCTGCGTCCGCAGCTTGGCGTCCAGATTCGACAGCGGCTCATCCAGGAGGAAGACCCGGGGGTCCCGGACCATGGCGCGTCCCATCGCCACCCGTTGCCGCTGGCCTCCGCTCAGTTGAGCCGGCTGACGCTCCAATAGTTCACTCAAGCTCAACACGTTGGCGGTCTCCCCCACCACCCGGGCCCGGATGGCCCTGGCCACGTGCTGGAGCCTCAGGCTGAACCCCATGTTCTCGGCCACGGTCATATGCGGATACAGGGCGTAATTCTGGAAGACCATGGCGATGTTGCGCTTATCGGGCGAGACGTCGTTCACCAACTCCCCTCCGATGAAGAGGGATCCTGCCGATATGTCCTCGAGGCCGGCGATCATCCTCAAGATGGAGGACTTTCCACAACCCGATGGTCCTACCAGCACCATCAATTCACCCTCCTCGACGCTGAGATCGAGACGCTCGACCGCCAACGTACCGTCGAGGTACACCTTCCAAACGTTCTCCATGGTTACAAAAGTCATGCGGACACCCCCACAGGCTTGTCAAAGGACGCGACTCGCTCGTCGACCTCCCGCCGGACGTAGTTGAGGCGGCGATCCCACTTGAGCGAATCGGCCACGACGCGGTCCACGGCTCGGGTAGCCAGGTCAGGGGCTCCCGGTCGATCCAGTTCCGCCAGCACCACGCGATTGCCTGGTGAGTTGTAATACTGGACGGGGAGTCCCCGCACCGCCTTGCCCCATTGAACCCACCGCCATCCCGGGATGCTGCGCAGGGCCGGTAGGTGCTTGCGGATGATCCAATCGTCAAACTCCTTCTTCTGGTGGTCGGCCACCTCGAATCGTTGCATCAGAAGACACCCCTCCAACGATGGCTCGGGATCTCCCGGCCATCTCGGTCCAAGTTGGTAGACATTCCCGGTGTATGTGCTGTCGTCCAGTTCGTTGAACGAATCGAAGAACCGGCTTCCGTCCTCGATCGCCTCGGCCAGGCCCGGATCGGACATCCACCGCTTGAGCCCTTCCAGGTCCTCGCCCCAGTAGGCCGCCATCCGGTTGCCGCTGCCCTGCCATGCCTGAGGGACGCCGGCGGTCCGGGTGGCGTAGTAGCTGACCCGGCGGACACCCGGCAATGCCACAAGGTCGACCAGATGCTTGGTCTGCTGCCATCGATCGAACTCCGCCAGCGCGTGCCGTTGCGGCCAGGCCCGGGCAATGAGGACGGCGCCGAGGTGCAGTGGCATCACCGGCCTCCCAACCCTGAGAACAGGAACCCCTGCTTGAACCGCCTCTGCGCCAGGACGAACACGACCGCCACCGGCAGCACCATCAGCACCGTGGACATCATGAACATCGCCCACTGCGGGTCCCAGGTGGCTTGGTAGTTGGCGAGGATGCCCTGGGGCAGGGTCTTGCAAGCCCGTGTCTGGCAAAACACCAGTGGCCCCAGCAGGTCATTCCAGAAGTAGGCGAAGTGCAGCATGCCCAGGGCCACCAGCACCGGGACCGCCTGGGGCATGAGCACCAGCCACATGGTCCTCCACGGCCCGGCGCCGTCGATCAGTGCGGCTTCGTCGAATTCCCGTGGAATGGTCAGGAAGAACTGGCGCATCAGGAATATCCCGTACGGCGACCCTCCGAACCACCAGGGCAGGATCAGTGCCCAGTAGGTGTCCACCAACCCGATTCTGCTGAACAGCAGGAACTTGGGGATGATGGTGGCCACGAAAGGCATGATCAGCATGCCCACCGTGAGGGCGAAAATGACGTTGCGGCCCGGAAAGCGCATCCGAGCCAGGGCAAAGCCTGCCATCGACTCCGCAACCAACGCTCCCAGGGTGCCCAGCCCTGCGTACAGGAGACTGTTCTTTGCGTATCCCCAGAGAGGAGTTGCCGTACCCTCCGGCGCCTTGAGCACGTTCTCGAATTTGATCGGGTCCGGCAAGAACCCGGGCGGGAACACGAACTCTTTTCCGAGTTCGGAGAACGCCAGGTAGATCATGTAATAGACCGGGAGGATCATCACCAGCGCTATGAACGCCATGCTCAGGTACCACATGACCCGGCGTCGCCGCTGCAAACGTTGAGCCAGATTCCCGGTAGGAATCGGACGAAGCGCTGTCCCAGAGGCAGTCACTGTGCTCTTCCCTCGTAGTGGACCCACCATCGCGAGGTCCGGAATATCAGCCCGGTCACCCCGGCTACCACGATGAACAGAACCCATGACAGCGCTGAGGCATATCCCATCTCGAAGTCTTGAAATGCCCGGCGGAAAATCAACAACACCCAGAAGAGAGTCCGATTGGCGGGGCCGCCGTTGGTCAGGACCCAGGCGATGTCGAACACTTGGAACGAAAGCACGATGCCGATGATGAGGTTGAACAGGATGACCGGGCTGAGCATGGGGAGGGTAATGTGCCAGAACCGACGGATGCCTGAGGCCCCGTCGACAGTGATCGCCTCATAGAGGTGTGTAGGGATCGACTGCAACCCTGACAGATAAACCAGAAAGGCCGATCCGATCGACCAGAAGGTCAGCATTCCCACCAGGGGCAATGCCTGCTGGGGATCTTGAAAGAACCCCTGCCGGGGGAGGCCCACCTGCTCCAAGAGGTAGTTGATCAGCCCGAAGTCGGTGTTGAATATCCACCCCCACAGGACGGCGGCCGCGAACAGCGGGATCAGAGACGGAAGGAAGACGATCAACCGGAACAGGGCGGTTCCCCTCCCCGGCCGGTTGGCCAGAATGGCGACGAACAGCGAGAGGACAACGTACATCAACAAGAAGAAGGCCGTGTAATAGAGGGTCACTTTCAGGGCTTGCACGAATTCCCCATCGGTGATCATCTTCTCGTAGTTGTCGAAGCCGGTGAACTCCGCCGGTGAGATGATGTTGTAATCGGTGAACGAGAGAACGGCCGAGGTTGCCACCGGCCCCAGGTAAAACACTGCCAGACCAATGATCCATGGCGCCAGGAAGGCATAGGCGATCAGGGTGCTTTTACGCCTCCACCGCAGCCTTGGCTTCTTGAATGCGGGAGACTCGGCCAGCGGGTCCCCCGCATTCGCTCTGACAGTTTTCGGGTTGGTGATGGTCGTCACCCAGGCTAGTTATGCCAGCGCTTCCGTGATTCTGTTCGCCGCATCCTGGGTCGCTTCCTCGGCGGTTGCTTCGCCAGCCCACAGTAGATCCAAGGCCGCGGCACACGCGGTGTCCACCGCGAAGCCCTGCGTGGTGAAAGGCGTCCATGTCCCGGCCTCGACCATGGCAACCGCGTCCTTCTTCCACTGCACATCGTTGAATCCGGCGGCCTCCAGGGCGCTCCGACGAGTCGGCGTGGCAACCTGGCTCCATATCTCCAGTCCTCTGGTATCGGTGATGGTCTTGGTAAAAGCCCACGCAGCTTCGGGATTCTTCGACTGTGAGGAAATCGAGATGGTTCCCAACTCGAGTTTCCCGGCCCGGACTCCATTGAAGCTGGGAAGAGCGGTCACGTCATAGTCGAAGTCCAGGGTGCCCGCCAGGGCTCCGTACCACCACGGACCCATCAGGTACATGCCGGTCTGCTGGTTGCGGAAGGCCTCCAAGTGAGCTCCTCCGGCCACCACGGGATTGGGAGACTTGCCGTCTTCGATGAGCTTGGCAAAATAGCCGAGCATCTGGGGACTTGCGCCCTGATGGATGGTGGGTTCGAGGTTCTCGTTGAGAATCGTCCCTCCGCCCATGAAGCAGAACGTGTCGTAGTTCCAGGACTCGAAGGACACCCCGAAGCGCATCCCGTTGTCAACCAGAGCGTCGATGGAATTGGTGAAGGCTTCCTCGTTCCACTCACCGTTTTGGAATAGCACCTGGGGATCTTCCAGTCCCGCCGCGTTGAAGGCATCCCGGTTGTAGTAAATGACATACGGCTCCGTGTTGTCGGGCAGTCCGTACATCTTTCCGTCGACCTTGGCGCCTTCAACCGTGGTCGGAATGAAGTCGCCCATATTCAACTCTTCGGCGTCCCTTGCGATGTAATCGTCCACTTGGAGAAGCGCCTCACCCTCAGCAGTGAGCTGCGTCAACTGGAAGTTGAGCATCCTCATGACATCCGGCGCATTCCCGGCCGCAAACCGGGCGAGAAGTTGTGGATACTCCTCGTAACCATTGGCAGCCAGCGGCTCCCAGTTGACCTGCACATTCGGATACTTGCTATTGAAGTAGTCGATGCGCTGTTGGATCACCTCTCCTTCGAAGCCGGCGCCCCAGGCCCAAAGGGTGATCTCGCCGCCGACCTCGTCGGCGTCGGGCGCCGCAGTCGTGGTAGGCGCGGCCGTGGTGGCAGGCGCGGCCGTGGTGGCAGGCGCCGCAGTCGTGGTTGGGGCTGCATCGTCGCCGCACGCCGCCAGGAAGGCTGCAGCCGCCGCAGCCGTGCCGCCCAGCCGGATGAACTCTCGTCGGGACATTCCGGCCAGCCTTGCCCGCCGGATTATCTCCATTTCCTTACCTAGTCTCATTTCTCACCTTCTTTAATCATTGGACTCTTACTCCGCCCGGTGCTGCTGCCAGCCTCGGTCGACCGGCGCCGCCGGGACACCTCGGGTGCGGGCGTCAGACTGCGGACGGAATGTGGGACAGGTCTCGAACTATGAATTCCTCGCAAGCTTCACGCGTTATATACGGCAACACCGCGTCCCAGCGAAGCGAGCTTTGGAGTATCTCGTTGTATTCGGGACTGCGAACCAACTCTTTCGGGTCAACATCCCCCTGCAACTCGCACCAGATCATCCGGTTGCCCTTGCCCAGATACCGGTTCCAGGGAAAGGCATAGTCGGCGGTGCGATCTGCCCGGCAGGTGCGAATCCTCACCCACCCGTCCAGCGCGGCGTAACTCGCCAGGTGAGCGCCTTCAAGCCACTCGTCGAACTCTTCGGTGTGCTCGGGGCCGACTTCGAAGCGCTCGACCACACAGCCGCCGCTACCGATCTGGTCTCTTCCGACGGCGCCCACCACCTTGGAGATGGTCATCATCGTGCCATTGAATGGTTCCTGCTCCAGCGTCGGATATTTCGACTCCCTTTCCAAGGTGGGCTCGTCCAGCCCTCCGGTCACCACTTCACTACCTATCCAGGCGTGCATGTCAGAGATACTGGTGACCACATAGGGAATGAAGCGGGTGGCCTGAGAAGCATTGAAAGCCGCAGGAAGCCCGTTTTCGGGATCGAAGTCGCGAATTATCTTGTAACTGGATGCACCCAGTACGGCGTAGTGCCGACCGAAGTCATCAAAATGCCAAGGAGTCCAATCGTCAAGTTCCTCTTGTAGAGGGGGCGGACAGTCGACGCGACAGACCAAAAGCGGGCGTTCGTCGGGGGGAATAACCGGTGACATACTCACCTGCCTTCTCTGAATCCAACACAGATTCGATCTTCTCATGATCGAACAATTTCATGTGATATGTTACATGAAGAAGGAGGATTTCGGGGGTCATAGGGGAAGGTTTTTTGGTGCTTCCTTGGTTCTAAACCCTGATGTGCAGGGCATTCGCGAGCACCCGGAAAAGCAGGTTCTACGGGGGGCTGTCAAGTGGCGTCAAGCCCTGAATGGTCTTTCCGATGTGAACCGAACCGGGCCTGGATCCCTACAACTGGCTAATCCAGCTTGATCCCGTTGGCTTCCGCTTCGGCTACCGATGGGGAGACCGGCTCGGAACATCGGGTTTGGGCGGAACGAAGGCCCGCTTGGATCACCGCGATACCCAAGGCAGACGCAACAGCATCACCGTGGTTGACGGCGTCGGGGTAGCCCAAAGCCAGATCGCAGAAAGCGTGCACGGGTAACGTCGCCGGATAGATGGTGGCGCCTCTCATCAGGGGAAAGGAATAGTCGTCTCCGTCCTCCCGCACCACCTCGATGCGGTCACGCTCCACGTCCACGATCACGACCCCTTCGCTCCCGAACACCCGAACCTCCATGTGGTGCCGCTGGGAGGTGGGCACGCCCGCGCCTCCGGAGACCGAGATGAGCGGGCCCTGGCGAGTGGTGGCCAAGAAGGCATCGTACAGGTCGCTGCCCGCCGGTCCCGGAGACACCGCTCCCATCACCTCGTCGGGGATCAGGCCGGTCAGCCAGAAGACCAGCGAATAGAGGTGGCTCAACTGCCCGTAGGCGTATCCGCCCTCTTCCCCGACCCAGGTGGATGGTTCCGGCGGGCTCTCCGCGCCCGGGATGGAGTCCTCCTCGCCGGAGAACAGTCCCCGCGCCGGAGAGGCCATCTGAGCGACGACATGCTCCAGAGGGCCGATTCGGCCTCCTCTGATCCAGTCGCGGGCCGCCGCCGCCTGGGGAAGGAACTGCCATCCGTGCGGCACCAGGAGGACCACCTCCTGCTCCGAGGCCCTCCGCACCATGTCGAAAGCATCGGCGGCGGTGATTGCCAAGGGCTTCTCACACATCACGTGCAAACCCCGGTCCAAGGCGGCGATGGCATGCTCATGGTGAAGACTGTGCGGCGAGGAAACCACCACCGCATCCAATTCGTCCCACGGCAGGAGTTCATGATCCTCGGTCGCAATGGGTACGCCGAACCGCTCCGCCACCTGCTCCACCTCGACCGCTCCCTTCCGACATACGGCGCGGACCTCCACGTCGGGGCGGGCACTGAGCACCGGAAGGTGATTCTCCACCGCCCACCAGCCCACGCCGATCACACCCACCCGCAATGGCTGTCTGCTTCCGCTCACCTTTGAGGATGTTAATCGACACCCGTCGGATTCCCCCTCGGTCGACAGTCTTTGGGCTTTCAGTCTCGACCCGAGGAGTTGTGGTATTCAGTAGAGGAGAATCCCACCGCCCACGTTGATGGCGGCGCCTGAGATGAAACTGGCTTGAGTGGAAAGGAGGAACACCGCCACCCGGGCGATCTCCATCGGGTCGGCCAGCCGACCCAGTGGAGAGGCCTCGACGACGGCCTGTAGATCGGCAGGGGTCAGTCCCACCCTCACCATGGGCGCGTCGACCAACCCCGGAGCAATGGAGTTCACCAGTATCCCGTGGGGCGCATAGGCGGTGGACAAACCACGGGACATGGAGACCACTCCCCCCTTGGTGGCGGCGTAGACCAGCGCCCCGCGGCTTCCACCCGTCCACCATGCCTGAGAACTGAGGTTGACCATGCGCCCGCCCCCACCCCGGGCCTTGAGCGCCTCTCCCACCGCCTGGTTCAAGAAGAAAGAGGCCCGCAGGTTTATTCCGTGCTGGATGTCCCAATCCTGGGCGGTGACCTCGGCCACGTTCTCCTGGCGGATCAAGACACCCGCGCAGTGGACCAGTCCCCAGAGGTCGCCGAATTCCTGGAGCGCCGTTTCAACGACTCTTTGGGGAGCGTCGGCATCGGTCAGGTCGATCTCCACGGCGACATGGCGAGCAGCATCATCCATCTTCGCCATTGCGGCCCGCAAGGCCGGACCATTCAGGTCGACCCCGCACACCCGGGCACCGCAATCCGCCGCCAACTGCATGGTGGCTCTTCCGATGCCGCTTGCGGCGCCGGTGACAATTACTCCCCGGTCGGCCAGACCTGCACCGATAGAGAGCGAATCTTCTTTCACGCTCCCAAACCCCTGCGTAGCCAGCTCGCAGACCGGGTGCCCACCGCAGCCACAATCCTCACCACCATGTCGGGGGCCCCGCACACCTCGTGGGCCAGAGCGACGACGACCGCCTCGTTCATACGTATCCGGACCATTGCCGCAACTCCTTGAGCGTCCTGACGCCATCAAGAGGGTACCAAGACAGCCCCCGCCGGACAGAAGACGAACTCTTGGCAGTGGCCAGATGAAGGTGGCTCGGGTCGGCCGGCACAGGTCGCTTCAGGTGACTTGCTCATCGCCGCGGGTGGCGGAAGTCAGACCTGACCGTCATCGACTACGACCGGGTCGCCAGGATCACCCTTCAGCCGTGCGAATAGATGGTGCCGCAGGGATCGATTTGAACGGAGACCCGCAAGGACAGGTCATGCCGGAGTCCCTCATCCGCGATATGGAACGAAGCCCAAGCGCTTGTCGACCACGTTGAGCAGGGGGCGGCCTGTCTTCCATCGGCGCAGGTTGTCGAGGAACTGGACCGCCAGTCGCTCCTCGAATCCGCTGCCCGACATGTGGGGCGACACGTACACGTTGGGCAGATCCCACAGAGGGCTGTCGGGCGGCAGGGGTTCGGCGACGAACACATCCAGGGCCGCTCCGGCTATCCGCCCCTCCTCCAGCGCGGCGATCATGGCTTCCTCGTCCACCGACGCACCCCGACCCACGTTTATGAACCGGGCGGTGGGTTTCATCAGCGCGAACTCTTCGGCGCCCAGCAGGCCCCGGGTCGCAGCAGTCAGGGGAAGGGCGCAGATCACATAGTCGGCGGTGGGAAGCAGACCGGCCAGGTCCCCTATCGGATGGATCGTCCCGAAGTCGGTATCGCCGTCCCGCCTGCTTCGAGCCACCCCCTCCACGTCCATTCCCACCTTCCCCAACATGTGCGCTATGTCCCGTCCCACGCCCCCCGCACCGAGAATCAGCGCCTTCTGGCCTTCCAGCACCCCCACTTCCCGGTTGACCCATCGCCGTTCCCGCTGATACTCCATGTTGTCGAAGAACTCTTTCACATAGGCCAGGATGCACATCAGCACCCATTCGGCCATGGGGCGATCGAACACCCCCGCCGCGTTGGTGAGCACCGCCGGACTCTCCACCAACTTGGGAAACAACGGCCTGTCCACCCCCGCCGCGGCGACATGGACCCAGCGGACCTTGCCGGCCAGTTCCCACGATCCTTCCAGCAGGTCCGATTTGTATGCCCACACCAGGGCAATCTCGGCGTCGGGAAGGACGGCCTCGAGCCTCGCCCGGGTGGAGGCCGCCCGAAGGGTCGCCTCCTCGCCGACCAGCGACGACAACCTCTCGGGCGGCGTGTCCGTGTAGTTCACCACCGCCACCACCGGAGCGGACGACCCGGCGCCGGAGGGGCTCGTCTCTGCAAGGTCCGACTGTGGCAAAGGTTCATCCCCTTTTCGAAGGAAAGCTAGAGGAGGGGAAGGACCTCTTCTCCCAAGCGCTGGATCTGTTCAGCGGCCTGGTCGTAGGTGTCCCCCGGAAAGTGCGGGAAGAAGGTTAGATGCTCCAACCCGCCCAGCGCATCGGCGTAGAAGGAGATGCCTTCGGCCACCTGCTCCGCCGTCCCGATCACCCAGGTCTTCTGTTCCACCGACTCCTCCAGGGTGGGGATCAGGCCCGCCGGAGAGGGCCGTCCGTCCTCTCCCATGTAGCCCCGGCTCCAACCGTAGGGGCCCAGGAACTTCCAGAACTCGTCGTGTCCCGGGCGCGCCTTCTCCCATGCTTGCTCGTGGGTGTCCTCCACCCGCACGTTCAACACCAGCATCCGCTTCTCGCCCGGTTCCAGTGACTCTCCCTGCTCTTTCTCGTAGAGATCCGCGAAGCGATGCCACCACTGGGCGGTGAATCGGTGGTGCTTCAACCAGAAGACCCCACCCCAACCCCGCTTCGGCACGTACTCCAGGGTGGGCGGCGAGGTGATCGCCTGCCAGGTGTCGAAGGGATACAGGGGCCGGGGCACCAGGGTGAGAGTTTGTACCGTTCCTCCCCGGTCGGGGATGCCCGGTGGGGGATATGTGAAGTGGCGCCCGCGGTAGGAGAAGGTCTCGTTCTCGAAGGCGGCCAGGATCACGTCCATCGTCTCGTCGAAGATCTCCCGGTTGATGCGGTCCGCCTCGGCCTTGTCCGGGTTGTCGTGGCTTCCGATCACAGACCCCAGCGTCTGGGCCTCCCGCGGCACGGTCCCCCGGCCCACTCCCAGCACTCCCCGACCGCCCGACAGGTTGTGCATGGTGGCGAAGTCCTCGGCGAACCGCAGCGGGTTCCACTGGGGGACGATGTTGAACAGCGCCCCTATCCGGAGGGTCTCGGTCCGCTCGGCCAGCACCGAACCGAACAGCAATGCATTGGGTATGACTTCGTATCCCTCGTACTGGAAGTGGTGTTCGGTCAGCCAGAAGATGTCAAAGCCGCTCTCCTCGGTGACCACCCCCATGTCGAGCATCCGCTCCGCCGCATACCACATCTGCTTCTGGTCGTAGCGGCGGTCGGTGGGACGGGGAGGGCCCGGTCCCGCGTCATCCATCTCCACTGCTCCGAACAGGAATATTCCGGTTTCCATAAACCTCTCGGCTGTGTCGCGGATTGGTCGCCGTCGGGACGGCTCGGGTCGTATTTTAGCTTTGGCGGGCACCCCTTCGAGAACCCTGCGGGAACGGGGAGCAACCGGCAAGCGCCCCCTATGGGCGGCTGGAATCCTCCGGGCCCCTCCCGAAATCGAACGTCGCTATCTCACCCAGTTGCTCACACAGCATCTCCACGGCCGCCTCGAACAATTCCTTCCCGTGCGCGGCGGTGGCGCCGACCGGATCGCCGATGTGTCCATCGGCTCCAAAGTCGTCGGAAGTCCATCCGAAGAGCACCGATCCCCCGAAGCGCACATGCCGGTTCTCGGCCAGCCGATCGGGAACCCGCCTGGTGGCCAGGCTCATGTCCACCAGGTCGGGACGCAGATGGAGCACCATGGACGTCTCGTCGTGGCCCCCGTGGATTCCCATTCCCAACTCGTCCGCCGGAGCGGAGGTCGATGTCCCGCCGTGGTCGGGGGGAAGGAAGGGATGTAGCAGGAAGGTCTGGAACCCATGGGAGAGCCGCACCTCCCGGCAGGCCACCGCCAGCAGAGCGGTGTTGCCACCGTGGGAGTTGAGAAACACCAGGCGCCGCGCTCGGGTGGTCGCCGCCGAGGAGGCGATGTCATTCACCACCGACAGCAGGGTCTCGGGCCGGAGCCAGAGGGTCCCCGGCGCCCAGGCATGTTCGTTCGACTTGGAGACCGCCAAAGTGGGCAGGAGCCAGAGGTCCAATTCCTCGCCGCAGCGACTCGCCACCGCCTTGGCTGCCTCCGAGGCGATCAGGTGGTCGGTAGTGAGGGGAAGGTGAGGCCCATGCTGCTCGACCGATCCGACCGGCAGCATCAGCACGGAGGAGGGGCCAATCCTCTCCCTCACCTGGGGAAGGGTGAGTTCCTCGAGTAGCCGGGAAGACGGACTGGACATTGGAGATATGGTAGGCCATGCTTACCATCGTGGCGATGCTCATCGTGCGCGGCGCCGAAGAACTGTGGACCGGATCCCGAAGACTCGGGGGAGTTTCCCTGGTTTGCGAGGGAGGCCGGGTCAGGGAAGTGGCCGCCTCTGCGAACCCCCGGCCCGGCCATGACGACATCGAACATCTGGACGCCTCCGGATGCCTGGTGATACCCGGACTGGTCAACGCTCACCATCACCTGTTGCAGACGGCCTTCCGCACCCTTCCCGGCACACGCCATCTCTCCATGGGAGATTGGCTGGCCGCCATGGGCGGCTACTACCGGCGGGCGGCGATCGATCCCGGCCTGGCGGAGGCGTCGGCGTCGGTGGGTGTGGCCGAAGGGTTGCTGGCGGGGGTCACCACCGTTTCCGACCATCATTTCACCTGGCCGGAGGGGGTGGCGCCCCTGGAGTTGGTGGAGGCCACCGTGGGCGCCGCCCGGCGGCTTGGGAGCAGGCTGGTCTTCGGCTACGGATCGGCGGGAGACACGCCCGAGGCGCTGGTCTCGGGACTGGAGTCCGTGATGGGCCGCTACCCCGCTCTCGACGCCGACGGGATGCTGCAGATGGCGTGCGGGCCGGCCGGAGTGCACTCCGATGCTCCCGAAACCTTTGCGGTCTTCTCGGAAGCCGCCCGCCGATGGGGTCTCCGTCGCCGCACCCAGGCCAACGAGGCCATAGACGTGGAACGCGCTGGATTGCGCTACGGGCGCCGTCCGCTGGAACTGCTGGAGGAGTGGGGATGGCTGTCCCCGGACGTCACCGTCGCCCACCTGTGCGGGATCACCGTCTCCGAGCGGAATCGGTTGAGGGCTGCGGGGGTGACCGCCACCCATGCTCCGGGATTCGACGTCCCGATGGGCCTGGGGATCTGCGAGGTGGGCGCCCTGATCGACGCCGGCGTCACCGTGGGACTGGGCACGAGCGGCGGGGGTTACAACGACGGAGGGAACCTCCTGGCGGACGCCCGTCTCGCCCTGCAGGTCGGTGGACTGACCGAGCGCCCACCCACCGCGCTCGAACTCCTGTGGGCGGCCACCGCCGGGTCGGCGCAGGGACTGGGAAGGCCCGAGTTGGGACACCTGGAGCCGGGTGCGGCCGCTGATCTCTGCTGCTACGACATAACCGGGGTGGAAGACGCCGGGGTGGCCGACCCACTGGACGGGCTGCTGTGGGCCAATCCCGGCCGCCGCCCCCGTCATGTGGTGGTAGCCGGAAAGGTGGTGGTGCGGGACGGGGAGCTTCAAACAGCCGATGCCGGTGCGCTTTCGGCCCGGCTCCGGGAGATGATGGCGGCGCGCCTGGGTTAGCCGATCCTCCCGATTCGGGAGTCTCTACATCTGCCGGCGACCGGCCAGGGCTCTACCCAGGGTGATCTCGTCGGCGTAGTCGAGGTCTCCTCCCACCGGCAGGCCCGAGGCAAGGCGGGTGATTCGCACCTGCCGGGACTTGAACACCCGCGCCAGGTACAGCGCGGTGGCGTCTCCCTCCAGGGTTGGATTGGTGGCCATCACCAACTCCACGATCCCCTCCGCCTCCATCCGCTGTTCCAACTCCGGGATGCGTAGCTGGTCCGGCCCTATCCCTCGCAGGGGCGAAAGGGCGCCGCCCAAGACGTGGTATCTGCCTCGAAACTCGTTGGTGCGTTCGATCACCGAGATGTCCTGCGGCCTTTCCACCACGCATACCAGCGTGTGGTCCCGCCGGGTGTCCCGACAGATCGCACACAGACCCTCCGAAGTCAGATTGAAACACCGGGAACAGTGGCGCACCTTCTCGGTCATCTCCAGAATCGCCTCCCCGAGGCGTTCCGCGGCGTCCCTGGGCAGGGACATGAGGTGGAACGCCAGCCGCTGAGCGGTCTTGGCGCCGATCCCAGGCAGCCTCGCCAACTCGTCGATCACCTTCTGGACAGGCGGCTCGAACTTCATACCCCATCAGGGTATTGATCGATTGAGACAATCCATGGGAACCCCGGAATCGACTATTAGATCAAACCCCGTTTCTGTAATAGCCGCCCCCTCACCATAACGGAGATGTAATAGTGAACCCCCGACCATAACACAAACCCCGATATCTGTAATGGTCGGCTAATTTGGTGCACCGATGGACGCCAACCTGTATGAGAAAACCCTCTATGGTGAAGTGCGTTCGGTACCCGGCAAAGGGTATCGGGCCTACTACCCCAACGCCCTGCCCCAATCCATCGATATGGCGCGTGACACGGTGATGCGCTTGGCCGATGCCGAAGCGGCATTGGGGCGTCTGGCCGGCGCCGGCCGGATGCTTCCCAATCCACATCTTCTCATCCGGCCCTATCTTCTGAAGGAAGCGCTCTCCTCGGCAAGGATCGAAGGGACCCAGGCAAGCCTGCTGGGCGTCCTGGGGGCCGAAGCGGAGGAACAGAAAAACGATCCCGACATCGAAGAAGTCCTCGATTACATGATGGCTATGCAGGATGGCCTTGCTCATCTCGGCCGCCTTCCATTCAGCCTTCGCCTGGTCCGCAGTATGCATGCCGTCCTACTGAGAGGCGTCAGGGGAAGAGAACGCCAACCGGGAGAAGTAAGGGTGTCTCAAAACTGGATCGGACCTCCCGGATCCACACTGGAGACCGCATCCTTCGTTCCCCCACCCCCCGGAGAACTCGCTTCCCTGCTGTCGGACTGGGAGCGCTTCGTTCACGAGAACCGGGCTATGTCGGTGCTGGTGCAGAGCGGCTTGCTGCATTACCAGTTTGAGACCATCCACCCCTTCCTTGATGGCAATGGGCGAATGGGCCGGCTGTTGATCGTGTTTCACCTGGTTCTCCGCGATCGGCTTCCCGAACCGCTCCTATACCTGTCCTCGTACTTCGAGAGGCGGCGGGACGACTACTACACGGGACTCCAGGGAGTGCGGGAACGAGGAGACATGAACGCCTGGCTGCAGTTCTATCTGGAGGGGGTGGAGACCCAGGCCAACGATGCAGTGCGGCGGGCTGAACGCCTGATCGATCTCAGGGAGAAGTACCGGGCTCGGGTGACGGAGTCAACCCGCGGTCAAGTTGTGATTCTTGTGGACTCACTGATCGCCAACCCGATCACCAACGGCCATCGCGTGGAGGCGAGGCTCGGAGTCAAGCGACCCACCAGCCTTCGGATGCTGGGCTTGCTGGAGGAACTGGGGATACTGACCGAGATCAAGCCGGGGCCGCGCCGACAGCGCCGCTTCGTCGCAAAGGAGGTCTTGGAGATTCTCGAAAAGGACATGATCCGAGAGCCTCCCATTACCTGAGCTCCCGCGCCAGCTCGACTGACAGAGGATTGCCAAACGGGCTGGTTATCAACCGGCTGCTAGAAGGGGAGGCTTCCCGGTGGATTCTTCACCTCGGTCACGGAGACCTGCGCCGCGTCGAAGAATGCCTTCAGATCGGCCTCTGCTTCGTCAGGATCCCCTCCTTCGTTTCCGGTATCGACAACCCCGTCCGGGTCTGCCTTGTCATCATCCGCCTCGGGGCGGGGAGGCGGCCTTTCGTCCTCCTGCTGATCCTGAACCACCTCGGGCGGCGGCGGCTCGGGGGCGGGCGGGGGCGGGGTGGGAACGGTGGCCGGCTGCTGCTGGGTGGGCGAGGTCACCCCCTGCGTAGCCCGGTTGACATACTCGATCCTGACCGTCTGGCCGGTTCTTCTCTTGATCTCCTCGCCGATCCGGGTGGCCGAGTCGCTGTCCTCCAGCCGGACAAGGCGGAAGTGGTTTCCGCAGTCCACCACCAGGCGACCTCCCTCAAAGGCGACCAGGCTGGTGGGACGCAGCAGGGCGCCGAGCATCCCTCCGAAGACCCGCGTGATCTCCCCCCACATGGCGGTCAGCCTCTCCAGGGTGAGGGGTCCGGTATCGGCGGGAGAGGCAGCGGGCGGGGGGCTGGAGGCGGCGGCGGGTTCGGAGGCGGCCGCGGGTTGGGGTTGTCTCCCTCCGGAAGGACCGGCGGGCGCCGCCGCGGGAGCAACGGTTTGGGGTCGGAGTTGCCCCGGCGTGGATGCGGCGGGCGGAGGGGAGGGCCTGGCATGTCCCTCAGGCCGGGCGCCCTCACCGATTCGGGCTTCCAGCGCTTCGATCCTGGCGAGCAGCGCGCCCGGATGGATGGATGTCTCGGGACGCACTATCCACAGCAGGGACATCTCCAGCATGAGCCGCTCTTCCCGTCCCTCCCGTATCTTGATCAGGGCGTCGCCCAGTTGATCGATGACCCGGTTGACGTCGGCGACCGAGAGGATCCTCGCAGCATCCTTCCAGGCTTCCACAACCTCGGGAGGCTCGTCGGTGGCCGCACCCGGGTCAGAGAGATGGTGAGCAAGGAAGACACCCCGGAAGAACCCTATACCCTCGGAGACGAAGGAGCGGAGGTTGACTCCCCGGCCATCCAGGCGGGCTACCAGGGACAACACCGTTGCAGCATCCCGATCTGCCACCGCTTTCGCCAGAACGGTCATCGCATCGCGGTCAGCCACTCCCAGGGCCCGTCCCACTCCTTCGGGATCGACTCTTCCGTCGCCGAGGGCGGCGACCTGCTCCAAGAGACTGAGCGAGTCGCGGACGCTCCCGCCCGCATGGCGGGCAATGGTCTCCAATCCGCCCGCGGCCACTTCGTAGCCCTCGCGGCCGGCGACCGAGCGCAGATGGCGGGTCAGAACCTCCGCCGGGACGGGAAGGAAGTCAAAACGCTGGCTACGGGAGCGGATGGTGTCCAATAGCTTGTAGGGCTCGGTGGTGGCCAGAATGAAGTGGACGTTGGGAGGAGGCTCCTCCAGCGTCTTCAAGAGAGCGTTGCAGGCCGCGGTGGAGAGCATGTGCGCCTCATCGAGGATGAAGACCCGGTGGGCGGAGGGACGAGCCGCCACCATTGTCACCTGCACCCTGATGTCCCTGATGTTCTCCACCGAGTTGTGGGAGGCGGCGTCCAACTCCTGGACATCGAGGGAACTGCCGACCGCGATGGCCTGGCAGGTGGCGCACTGGTCGCAGGGCTCGCCGTCAGGGCAGGGATCCTCGCAGTTGATCGCCTTGGCAAGGATGCGGGCGGTGGAGGTCTTGCCGGTACCCCGCGGCCCGGCGAAGAGATAGGCATGGGCAACCCTTCTCTCCCGAGCCTCCCGGACCAGGGTGTTGGTTACGTGCCCCTGCCCGATCACCTCCCCGAAGACCTGCGGCCGGTACTTGCGATAAAGCGCCTGGTACTCCATGTGCTGCGAATGGTATATTCGGCGGCGGACATTCATGCCTGAGGACCTCATCAAAAAATGTCTCCAAGGGTGGCCACCACGGGAGGGCGCAACATGACCATCCAACCGGACCAACCTGCGCTCCGCATACGGGACCGTCGAGATCGAGAGCAGGCCGAAACCGCTCTTTCTCCCATCGCCACCCGCTCGGTCGATTCCCGGGGAAGATACGAAACAGAGCCCGTCCACGAGTTGCTGACGCCGTTCCAGGTCGACCGGGACCGGCTCCTCTTCTCCAAGGCGTTCCGCAGGCTGCGCAACAAGACCCAGGTGTTCCCCGACCCTCCCGGTGACCATGTGATCACCCGACTCACCCACACCATCCACGTGACCCAGATAGGCAGGTCCATGGCGGTGGCCCTGGGTCTCAACGAGAGCCTGACAGAGGCGATCTGCCTGGGTCACGACATCGGCCACTCCCCCTTCGGACATGTCGGTGAGGACGCGCTCTCTCCCTATGTGGAAAACGGGGATTGGCACCACGCCGCCCATGGGATACGGCTGCTCAACCTTCTGGAACCGCTCAACCTGACGTGGGAGACCCTGGATGGCATCCGAGCCCACACCTGGCGGATAGAGCCTGCTCCGATCACCCCGGAGGGAATGCTGTGCCGCTTCGCGGACCGGATCGCCTACCTGACCCACGATCTCGACGACGCATTCCGCCACGGCGCTCTCTCGCAACGGGACATCCCGTCCGAGATGTTCGGTACCTTCGGCCCACCCGATCAGTGGGTCTCCGCAATGAGTCGGGCCGTCATCGACCAGTCGGCCCGCAGCGGCGAGGTGTCGATGGACCCCGGAGCGCTATCGGCGATGACCCGATTCCGGACTTTGATGTTCGAGAGGGTCTACGAGAGTCCGGCTCGCGTCCGCGAGCACAGATGGGCGGTGGGAGTGATCACCCGGCTGGTGGAGCACTACATCCAGAACCCCGAGCAAGTCCCGGAAGGCTTCGGACTGCCGGACGACCCGCCTCGAGTCAGGGCCGTCGACTACGTCGCCGGATTCACCGACCGCGCGGCAATCCTCACCTACGAAAGGCTATTCGGAGCGATACCGAAGTAGCCGAACTAGCCCCTCCACAACGGCTCGTCGACCCGCCAGGGAACAGGGTTGTCCCATCGATCGGCGGACGCCACGTCGTGAACGGGTTTGCGGGTGGCCAGACCCCACCTGCCCTTCGGGTACCCGCAGGAGACCGCCGCCGCCTGCTGCCAGCCTCGGTCCGGGGGGACGCCCAGGAGTTCGTCGGTCTCCTCCGCCTTGAACTCGCCCAGGATGGTGGTCAGACAGGTGCCCACGCCGTGCCCGCGGGCCGCCAGCATGGCGCTCCAGACCGCCGGGTAGATCGATGCGCCGGAGGGGTCGCCCCGTGCAAAGAAGAACAGCCACAACGGGACCTGGGAAGCGTTGTCGGCCAGCCACTTCGCCGAACTGACTATCCGCAGGGTCCCCTGGTCGTCCTCCTGGCGCGCCTTCTCCACAGCCTGCCCGTAGACCCTCTCCATCAGAATGGCGAAAGCATCCTGGTACAACGTCCCCACGGCGGTGCGCACGTCGGGATCCGTTACCACCACGAATCTCCAGATTTGCGAATTGCCTCCCGAGGGCGCCCGGATCGCCGCGTCCAGCATGGATTGCACCACCTGGGTGGGAATCGGGTCGGTTCGCACCCGCCGCATGGCCCGGGTTGTGTACAGAGCTTGTGTCAGATCCATAGACCACAGGGTAAACCGGTTGGTTCCAGCCACCGCCCGCCTCACCTGCTTCCCGTTCCTTCTAGGCTTTATCCCGATGAGCAACTCTGCAACCTCCAAGAAGTACGTGCAAGTCCTGGGGAAAGCCATGGCCTACACCGAGGCCGGCCAGGGAGATCCGATCGTGTTCCTGCACGGCAACCCCACCTCCTCATACCTGTGGCGCAAGGTCATTCCCCCCGTGACCGGTCAGGGTCGCTGCCTGGCCCCCGACCTGATCGGGATGGGCGACTCCGAGAAGCTCGACTCCTCGGGGCCGGGCTCCTACCGTTTCGTGGAGCACCGCCGCTATCTGGACGGGTGGCTGGAGGCGGTGGGCGCCACCGACAACGTCACCCTGGTGGGTCACGATTGGGGCGGCGCCCTGGCTTTCGATTGGGCCAACCGGAACCGAAGCGCGGTCCGGGGCCTGGTCTACATGGAGACCATCGTCTGCCCGGTGTCCTGGGACGACTGGCCCGGGCCTGCCCGCCGAATCTTCGAGGCGATGCGTTCTCCGGCGGGCGAGGAGATCGTCATCCAGAAGAACGTGTTCGTGGAGAGGATCCTCCCCGCATCGGTCCTCGATCCCCTCTCCGACGAGGTGATGGAGGAGTATCGCCGCCCTTACCTCGAAGGCGGCGAGAGTCGCAGGCCCACTCTCACCTGGCCCCGGGAAATCCCCATCGACGGCCATCCGGCCGACGTGGCGGAGATCGCCTCCGATTACGCGGCCTGGCTGGCCGGGAGCGAGGTCCCCAAGCTGTTCATCAACGCCGATCCAGGGACCATCCTGATCGGGAAGCAGCGGGAAATGTGCCGCTCCTGGCCCAACCAGACCGAGAGGACCGTGAGAGGGAGCCACTTCATCCAGGAGGACTCCGGCGCCGAGATCGGGGAGATGATCGCCGAGTGGATGTCACACTCCTAGCCCCATAGTCAACCACCGCCCAAGGGGAGGGAATCCGATCCCGACCGGCGGGACTACGCAACAGGGCAACACACAGATTGGCCGGCCCACTCGTTGGGGTGGCCGGACGGGAGGACCCATGAACAACCACGGCAGCATCCAGCACGGCGACACCACCATCACCTACGAGGTGGTCCGCAGCCCGCGCCGCCACAAGACCATTCAAACCCATGTAAGCCTTGACGCCGTGAGGGTGCTGGCGCCGGTCGACGCCTCTGACCGAGATCTCGAGCGGCTGGTCGGTGAGCAGGCGGAATGGATCCTGGGGCGGCGGAGGGTTCTCCGAACCAGACCTGCTCCCAAGCGCTACGTAACCGGAGAGACGATGCCCTACCTGGGTCGAGACTATGAACTCGTCGTGGACACGGATCGGTACCTGTGGCCCTGGATCCGCTTCGAAGAGGACCGCTTTCTCTTCGACGCGCCGCCGGGACTGGACGGCCGGGGGCGGCGGAAAATGATCAGGAGGGCCTTCGTCAAGTGGTACTGGGCAGAAGCCGAGGAATACCTGCCCGACCGTGTGGGGGACTGGTTGCCTTTGGTGGCCGATCACGCCAGTCCCCGGGTCCTGATCAGGGATCAACGGAGCCGCTGGGCAAGCTGCGCGTATGATGAGACCCTGCGCTTCAACTGGCGGACCATGATGCTGGAGCCTGACTTGATCGAGTACCTGGTCGTGCACGAACTCGCCCACATCAGGGTGAGGAATCACTCTCGGCGGTTTTGGGACCTGGTCTCCTTCTTCATTCCCGACGTGGCGGAACGCCGCCGGAGACTGAGGGAAGTCGAGCGGATCCTTCCCTGGTAACAACCGGGGAACCCCGCGTCCCGGTAGGGTTCGCCTGGTTGATTGTGGTAGCAATCCCTGTCCTGCTGATCGGCCTGATCAGCGTGGCCGGGTTCTTCGGCAGGTGGTTCTGGTTGTTCGACCTGGCCACCAGTTTCCGTCCCCAGTTCGCGGCGGTCTTGCTGGCCGGGGGCGTGGCGCTGCTGTTGAGGAGTTGGCCGCGCCTCGGCTGGGTGACATTGACGCTGGGACTGGTCAACCTCGCCCTGGTAGCGCCTTTGTTCTGGGGAAAGCAGAACATACCCGCTGATTCCCCCACCATGCGAGTGGTGTCGTTCAACGTGCAGGGCCAGAACGCCCGTTACGGACAGGTGATCGAATTCCTGGCGGATGTCAACGCAGATGTTGTATTCCTGCATGAAGCCAACCGACTGTGGGAGAGGGCATTCTCCGAGGCTCTGGCGAGCGGGTTCCTTTCCTACACCCAGCATCGTTCCCGGCCCGACCATCTCATATTCTCGACCCTGACACTCACCAGAGATCCGCCCTCGGAGATGATCAGCCACGGCTGGGCGGAGAGAGAGGCGCGGGCGATGGAGGTGGTCATCAGCTTGGGGGAGACAGAGATAACCCTGCTCGGCATCCATCCCCTGGCGCCCACCACCGCCCGACGGGCTGCGTTGCGGGACGCCCAATTCGAGTTCGTGGCCGGCTGGGTGGGGAAGGCGAGAGGCCCGACCGTGGTGACCGGCGACTTCAACGCCACCCCCTGGTCCCATGTTTTCGGACCCCTCACCGCGGGCGGGCTTCGCAACTCCCAGCGCGGCTTCGGACTGGCCCCGAGCTTCCCGGTGGACGGCAGTCTCCTAACCAGGGTGCCCATCGACCACCTTCTCCACTCTTCCCACCTGGCGGTCTCGGACAGGTGGCTGGGGCCGGATCTCGGATCGGATCACTACCCACTCGTGGTTGACCTGGCATTGGTCTCGCAGTAGAGGGCGTCCGCACCGGATAGGCGGGGGTCGATCCCTCCCGTATCCTCTCAGGAAAACGTGCCTTTGAAACGACATGACTGAGACCGAAGACTCCCACGCCCACAACCGGCGGCGACTTGCCGAGAAAATAGGCCCCGAAGGATTGGCAGTGGTCATGGCGGGGGTCCCGGGGCTGCGCAACCCCGACGTGGACCATGCCTTCCGCCAGGACTCCGACTTCTTCTACCTCACCGGCTTCGGCGAACCCCATGCCGCAGCGGTGATCGCCCCGGGGCGCCCCGGAGAAGAATTCACCCTCTTCGTGCAACCCCGGGACCGTCAGAGAGAGATTTGGGACGGGCCCCGGGCAGGGACCGAAGGCGCCATGGAGTTGTACGGCGCCGACGCCTCCTATCCGGTGGCCGAATTCGACAAGCGCCTTCCGAAGCTGGCGGAAGGACGGTCGGTGATCTGGCACTCGATGGCCGGATACGCACGGCCCAAGCAGGTCATGGACCTTCTCGAGAGGGCCCAGTCGCTGAGAAGCCGGCTGGGGGTGGAACTCCCCCGACACCTCTCCGACCTGCGTCCCGTTCTCGCCGAACTCCGCCTCTTCAAGTCCCCCCAGGAGATCCAATGGCTCCGGGAGGCCTGTGATCTGACCATGGAAGGCCACCGGGAGGCCATGCGGTTTGCAGGACCGGGACAGTGGGAATACCAGGTGCAGGCGGCCATGGAGAACATCTGGCGGATGGGAGGCTCTCCCCGCGACGGGTATCCCTCCATCGTGGCGTCGGGATCCAACGCCTGCATCCTCCACTATGTCGACAACAACCGGCGCATGGAGGACGGCGACCTGCTGTTGGTGGACGCGGCCTGCGAACTCCACCACTTCACGTCCGACATCACCCGCACCTTCCCGGTCTCGGGGTCCTACACCACACCGCAGCGCCGCGTCTACCAGGTGGTTCTGGACGCCCAGGAGGCAGCCATCGCAGCCTGCCGTCCGGGCAACCACATCCGGTCGCCGCACGAGGCCGCCATCGGAGTCCTGGTGGAGGGCATGGTGGAGATGGGCCTCCTCCCCACCGGCGCGGATGAGGCGATGAGCATGCACCTCTACCAGGAGTTCTTCATGCATGGGACCTCTCACTGGCTCGGAATGGACGTCCACGACGTGGGCCATTACCGCCTGGACGGCGCCCATCGTTCCCTGGAACCCGGCATGGCCCTCACGGTGGAGCCGGGCCTGTACGTGGATCCCTCCCGCCCGGAGGTGGAGTTCGCCATGCTGGAATTCGACGCCGACCGGTGGATGACAGAGCGGATGCTCGATCCTTCGGCCGCCGGCCGTCACAAGGAGTTGCGGGAGGCAGCCCCCAAGGTCAAGCATCCCATCCCCCCCGAACTGTTGGGCATCGGAGTCAGGATCGAAGACGACGTGGTGATAACCGCCGGCGGCTGCGACGTGCTCACGGCCGACCTTCCCAAGGCGCCCGATGCGGTGGAGGAACTGTGCCGGGAGTCCCCCCTGCACAGCCGGCGGACATGACGGCGAGCGGAGCCAAGGCTCTCCGCGTAGCCAACTGCTCCGGTTTCTACGGAGACCGGCTGGACGCCGCCCGGGAGATGGTGGAGGGCGGCCCGATAGACGTTCTCACCGGGGACTATCTGGCCGAGTTGACCATGGCAATCCTCTGGCGTCTGCGACGCCGTGACCCTGAGGCCGGATATGTACGAACCTTCCTGACTCAGATGGAGCAGGTGCTGGGGACCTGTCTGGATCGGGGGATCAAGGTGGTGTCCAATGCGGGAGGCCTGAATCCGGAGGGGATGGCCGGGCGTCTGCAGGATTTGGCGGAACGGCTCGGCCTGGACGCCCGGATCGCCTGGGTCTCCGGCGACGACCTCACCGGGCGCGTCGGAGAACTGCGGGAACTCAACGGGTTGCGCCACTTCGACACCGGAGCGCCCCTCCCATCGGGCATCACCCCCCTGACCGCCCATGCCTACCTGGGCGGAAGTGGTATCGCCGAGGCCCTCTCCTGGGGCGCCGACGTGGTGGTGACCGGGCGGGTGACGGATGCCGCGGTGGTGATCGGGCCGGGAATGTGGGCCTTCGACTGGGCAGCCGAGGACTACGACCAGTTGGCGGGCGCCCTGGTGGCGGGACACATCATCGAATGCGGCGCGCAGTGCACGGGAGGCAACTACGCCTTCTTCGAACGGGTTCCCGGACCCGAGCGGGTGGGTTTCCCCATCGCCGAACTCTCCCCGGACGGATCGTCGGTGATCACCAAGCATCCGGAGACCGGTGGCCTGGTGTCGGTGGGGACGGTGACAGCTCAACTCCTCTACGAAGTGGGTGGGCCCCGATATCACAATCCCGACGTGACCGCCCGCCTCGACTCGATACGGCTCTCCCGGGAGGGGCCCGACCGGGTGGCGGTCAGGGGAGTGCGGGGAGAACCGCCGCCCTCCAGCCTGAAGGTGGCTCTCAACTACCTGGGGGGGTATCGCAACTCGGTGACCATGGTGATCACCGGCCTGGACGCCGAACTGAAGGCGAAATCGGTCACCGAAGCACTGTGGGACAGCCTGGGTGGGTCGGGACAGTTCGCCGAGGCTGTTGTTTCCTTCGACGACACCGCCCACGCCGACCCCGCCACCAACGAGGCCGCCATGTCCCAACTCCGGATCACCGTCAAGGACCCCGATCCCAAGAAGGTCGGCAAGCGTTTCTCGCGGGCGGCCGTGGAACTGGCCCTCGCCCACTACCCGGGATTCTTCATGACGGCCCCACCCCGGGACTCCTCCCCCTACGCCGTCTACTGGCCCACCACGGTGGGAACCTCACAGGTCGTACAGCAGGTCCGGATGGGGGACCGGGAGACGGAGATACCTTCTACGCCTGGGGAGCGGACAGTCCCGGAAATCCCGAAGGGCCTGGAACAAGAGATGAGCGACTCGGCCATCACAACCCATTCCCGGTCCGCTGCATGGGAGGACGCCGCAACAACCATGGCGCCGTTGGGACGGATAGCCGGGGCGCGCTCGGGCGACAAGGGGGGAGACGCCAACGTCGGGGTGTGGGCCGAAAGCGAAACGGCCTATTCCTGGATGGTCGACTTTCTCTCCGTCGATCGTTTCCAAGAACTCGTGTCGGAAGCCTCCGAATTGGAGGTGGAGCGCCACCTCTTCCCCAACCTCTGGGCAATCAATTTCGTGGTGCGGGGACTGCTGGGCGAAGGAGTGTCTTCCAACACCCGTACCGACCCCCAGGCCAAGAGCCTCGGCGAGTACCTGCGGGCCAAGGTGGTTCCCATCCCCCGGTCGCTGCTGTAAGCAACCCGTTTTTCGGCAATCCCTCCCGGAACCGTCGGCCTGTGGCCAGGTGGATTGCGACGTCGCAGGATCTTCATGCCTTCGATGTATCCTCGATTCGGTGTCTGCGGCCATCACCGTCGAGAACCTGCGCAAGACCTATGGTGAAGTGACGGCGCTCGACGGGGTGAGCTTCACGGTGGCCGAAGGCGAGGTGTTGGCGCTGTTGGGTCCGAACGGAGCGGGAAAGACGACGGCGGTCGAGATACTGGAGGGATACCGCCGGGCGGACGATGGGGAGATCGAGGTGCTCGGCTTCCGTCCGGCCACCGGAGGGAGGGCGTTTCGCGACCGGATCGGGATTGTCCTCCAGGAGACGGGGGTGGAGGAGGTGCTGACCGTCCGGGAGGTGATCGGGTTGTACGGGATGGCCTATTCCCGACAACGCCCCGTCGACGAACTCGTGTCGCTGGTGGGCCTGGAGGAGAAGGCCGACTCACGGATAAAGACCCTGTCAGGCGGACAGCGTCGGCGGCTCGACCTGGCCCTGGGACTGGTGGGAGACCCCGACCTGGTGTTCCTGGACGAACCCACCACCGGATTCGACCCCGCCGCCAGGCGCAAATCATGGGAGTTGGTCGAAGGGCTCACCGCTCTGGGCAAGACGATCCTCCTCACCACCCACTACCTCGACGAAGCCCAGCACCTGGCCGACCGGATCGTCGTGCTGGCGGAGGGAAGGATCGTGGCCGAGGGAACGCCGGAGGCCCTGGGCTCGGCCCGGGTGGTCACCACGATCCGATTCAGCGTGCCCGACCCTGCGAATTTGCCAGTCATTGGCCAGGGACCCCGGATCGGCGAGAACAAGGTGACCTACCGGTCCACCGACCCGACAGCCGACCTGTACACCCTCACCCGGTGGGCCACGGAGAGGGGGGTCGAGTTGGCCGGCCTGGAGGTGACCCGGCCCAGCCTGGAGGACATCTACCTCGACATCATGGAGGAGACCGACAGGGCGGGAGAGCACCGATGACCGCTCTGCGGGCTGATCTGTCACTGCTGTGGAGGCAGATCCGAAGCCAGAATCGCACATTCTGGAGAACACCCGTGGCCGCCTTCTTCACCCTGGCGCTCCCGGTGTTCTTCCTGGCCTTGTTCAGCGTGCTGTTCGGAGACGCCAACGTAACCGATGGATACCGTTTTGCCCAGTTCTTCGCTCCGGCCATGGCGGTGTTCGCCGCCTGCTCGGCCACTTTCACCAATCTGTCGATCGGAACCGCCTTCGCCCGGGACCAGGGCATTCTCAAGCGAGTCCGGGGCACTCCCCTTCCACCCTGGATCTACATGTCGGGAAGGATCGGCTCCGGAGTGTGGATCGCGGTGGTCTCGGTGGTGGCCATGTTCGTGTTTGGATGGTCATTGTTCGGATTCGTCATGCTGTGGGACGACATTGCCGCGGCGCTGGGCGTCTTCGTCCTCGGCATGGCCACCTTCTCGGCGCTGGGACTGTCGGTGTGTGCAATCGTCAGGACCGCCGACACGGTGCCGGCGGTGACCAATGCGGTATTCCTGCCAATGGCCTTCATATCGGGCATCTTCATCCCGCTCGAGGACGCACCCGAATGGCTCGTGATCCTGGGAGACATCTTCCCGCTCAAGCATTTCGCCGATCCGTTCGGCGCCTCTTTCAACCCCTTCCACACCGGTCCGGTACTCGGTTGGGAGAACCTGGCGATACTGGCGGCATGGCTGGTGGTGGGACTGGTGATAACCACTCGCTTCTTCAGTTGGGACCCAAGAGGATCGAGATAGGATTGTGATGAGCAGACACCGAGGAAAGATGAACTCCCCCTTCACCGGTCTCCTCTATCGCGTCTATGAAAAACGGCTCCTCAACCAGATGGACGCGTCTCGCTTCCCCCGGCATGTGGGGGTGATCCTCGACGGTCACCGCCGCTACGCCCGCCGGAGCGGGCTTCCCACCTACGTCGACAGCTACCTGGAAGGCATGCGCCGCTTCGAGGACTTCGTGGACTGGTCGGCGGTGCTCGGTATACCGTCGATCACCGCCTGGGTGTTGTCGAAGGAGAATCTCGGTAGGCCCCCCGCACAACTGGAGCCCTACTACGAGGTGCTGGTGGACCTGTTCGGACGCCTCCCCCGGCGATGCCGACAGCACAAGATGGGACTGCAGTTCATAGGAAGCCTGGATCTGCTGCCTGCCAGCCTGGTCACCGCCGCCAAGAGCGCCATGGAGCAGACCGGCCCGGGGGCGGAGGGTCGCAATCTGACCATCGCCATGGGCTACGGAGGCCGCCAGGAGATCGTGGATGCCTGCCGGAACCTGGTGGCCGAACTGAGCCTCACGGTCGACAACCCCGCACAGATGGCCGAACGGATCGACTCCGCCGGACTGGCCCGGCACATGTACTCGTCCGGTAACCCTGATCCGGACCTTTTGATCCGCACTTCGGGTGAGTCGAGACTGTCCGGGTTCCTGTTGTGGCAGTCAGCCTACGCCGAGTTCGTTTTCGTGGATGTCTACTGGCCGGCCTTCCGACGGGTTGATTACCTGCGAGCCCTGCGGGACTTCTCCCGCCGGGACCGTCGTTACGGACAGTAACCCCTAGCCGGTCACCTGCTCCGGCGAGAGATGGGTCACGTCCCCGAAGCTCTTCAGGGAGAACGTCCAGGAGTCGACCAGCCGATAGGTGTCGAGGACGGACACTGCGGTGTGGAGAGACCGGAACTTGTGCCATGCGATGGGCGTCGGCTCGCATCCCAGGAGCTTTTCGTAAATCACTCCGTTCGTGCCGCCATGGGCGACCAGCACGATTGACTTGCGACTCCCGACCTTCCACAGCCGGGGCTGGGAGGGCTCCGTCATCTCCGTTCCGTATCTACCCAGGGTGGCCACCAATCCGTCGGTGACTCTCTTCTGGAAGCTCCGGTAAGGCTCCCCCCTGCGCACCCCTGTCCACAGTCTGTCGATGGTCGGCTGGTCGTAGAAGTCCGAGATACGGGCGTCCACCTCGCTTCGGGACATCCCATCCCACTCGGCGGGATCCCCGATCTCGTTCATCCAACTGAAAACCCGCGGCTCCAATCCCAGCGCCTCCGCCAGGGGGGCGGCCGTCTCCCGGGCCCGTCGCAACTCCGAGACCCACAGTTCGTCAACCCCCACCCAGGACCGTGCGGCCAGTTGCAGCGTCTGTCGTTGTCCCAACTCGGTGAGACCAGGGTTCCCAACCATCCTCCCCGCCTGTATCCAGGCAGGCTCGGCATGGCGTATCAGAGTAAGACGCATCTCATCCAAGCTAGCCACCCGACCTTCCCTTTTGCCAATCCTCCCTCCGGGCGGGGCCCTCGCCGCGGTATCGTGTAACTGGCCGCCCGTAGGAGAACATGGAGACACTCACCGTGTACAACTCGTTCCGGCGCAGTTGGGTCGCCGTGCTGTCGGGCGGGGGGCTGATTGTGATCGCCTCGGACTTGTTGTGGTGGAACTGGCTGGCGCGGGGGCTGGCGGAACGGGTCTTCGCAGGCGATGAGATCCTGGAAGACCGGGAACGGGTCTGGGCGGCCATGATCCTTGCCGCGGGATTTCTCCTTCTGGGGTGGGGACTGGTTTCGACCATGCGTTTTCGTCCGGTCCTGACGGTGGGATCAGACGGGCTCTCCCTGGCCCTGCGGGGGCCCTTCCGGCCCCTTGTCCCCCTGCCCTGGGATGCGATCAGCCAGGTCTTCTCCCAGCCGGTGGACGACGACGGAATCCTCCTGCCCAGCGTGACGATCGTCCTGCAGCCCGACGGCCCCCGGCCGGAGCTCACCTCCCACCCCTGGGGAGCGAGATGGACAGGAAGTCGCATCCTGCGGGTTCTGGCCTCGGACTGGTCGGTGCGAGGGGTGGTGGTGGAGACGGTGGCCAACCACTACCTCGACCGCCTCGCGGAAGAGAGGGAGGCCGCCGCGGCGGACATCCCATGATGATCGGAGCGCACCTTTCCAACCGGCACCCCCTGGCCGATGCCCGGGCGGTGGGCGCCGAAGTGGTTCAGTTCTTCCTGTCCAATCCCCAAAGCTGGAGAAAGCCCCTCCCCCGCTCAGATGCCGAGGAGTTGCGCTCCTCCCCCGTTCCGATCTACGTGCATGCCCCCTATCTGGTGAATGTCATGGCGGGAGCACCCAGGG
The DNA here is from genome assembly GCA_965204615.1 of Acidimicrobiia bacterium. Lineage (GTDB taxonomy): Bacteria > Actinomycetota > Acidimicrobiia > Spongiisociales > ZC4RG35 > Bin76. The sequence continues at coordinate 2,041,265 of OZ242000.1, forward strand.
TACGGATACCGAGCCGGAGAATTCTGGCCGAGACCTGTGAGGCGGCCGCCGAAATCGGAGCAGCGGGGGTGGTGGTTCACGGCGGGCATGTAACAGGGGGCGGCAGCCTCGCAGATGCGACCGGACGCTGGCGCAAGGCACTGGCCAAACTCGACACCGAAGTCCCGGTCCTGATCGAGAACACCGCCTCCGGGGAGAATGCCGCCGCCCGGCGCCTGGCGGATATCCGCCGGCTGTGGGAGGAGATCGGCGACCTGGACGTGGGATTCGTGCTCGACACCTGCCACGCCTGGGCAGGAGGAGAACCACTGGAAGGGCTGGTGGAACGGGTCATGGCCGTAACCGGGAGAATCGACCTGGTGCATGCCAACAACTCCCGCGATCCGTTCGATTCTCGCCGGGATCGCCACGCCAACCTCAAGACGGGAGAGATTCCCCCGGACCTGTTGGCCGAAGTGGTCCGGGATGCCCGGGCCCCGGTGGTGGTGGAAACCCCGTCCGAGGGCCAGGAAGCAGACATCATCTGGCTCCGGGACCAGACTGCTACCGGATGACCGACCTGGGTGTCGGATTGAGCCGGGAGATCACCGACTCTTCCCGGTAGACCATCTCAACCACCGCCGGCAGTATCTCGGTGTTCCACCGGTCGCTGGTGTAGATCTTCTCATAGACAAGCTCCCGCTCCTGTTCGGAGGCGAAACGCCGGATCCAAACGTATCCCTCCGGATCCTCCTCGTCGATGAAAGAGCCCACCACCACCACTCCCATGGAGACCTGGAAGGGGATCAAGGTCTCATCCATGTACCGGACAAACTCATCACGTTTGCCTGGCCAGCACCGGTACTGCCTCAACTCGAAAAGCATCCTGGTCCTCCATTGGTCTGCGGCGTTGTTCAGATGCCTTTTGGTAGGCATCGTCGTGAACCTGACGGTTCGCGATCCCAGCCGGAGGGTACCAATGTCGATGGACTTCGATCATCGACCGCCAGAGCAGCGCGGCGGCTAACTCCGCATCGACCCGACGGCCAACGGAATATCATTTGAGACCATGAATTTTCTGATTGAAACACATTCGGGGCTCCGGTGGCTGGTTCTGGCGGCTCTGATCGCCATGGTGGTGATCGGCCTGGCCAGATGGAACAAGGATTCTTCTCATCACCCCGTCCTGGTATCGGTCTCATCCATCATGCTGGATGTCCAGGTGCTACTGGGAGTCATCATCCTCATCGTCAACCAGACCTGGGACGACCTCTTTCATCCCGTGGTGATGTTGATTGCCGCCTCGGTGTTCAAGATCGGAAAGATCAGAACCGCCAAGGTTGCAGAGCCGACCAGGGGCAGGAGGCTCACGGTGGTGACCGTTCTCACTCTTGTCCTGATTCTCATCGGCATCTACATCTAGCGGTCCTCCACCTCCACCGGAGAGCACACCGCGTCGCTGAACCCGGGTAATTCCGGTTTGAGTCTCCATATGGGGGTCTTTATTATTGGAGCGGCCAGCCCAAAAGGGGGCGGTCGACTCGATTCCGAGCGCGCTGACCCCCTGCCGACGGGCTGACAACACCAACAGACCCGATCCCCCAACCCACCGCGGTGGGGAGAGAGGAGAAAAACATGGCAAGAGTAACGGTGCCTTCCATCCGAGCACGGAAAGGCATTGAGAAGATCGCCATGGTGACTGCCTACGACTATCCGGGAGCCATGTTGGCCTCCGAAGCGGGCATCGACATCATCCTGGTCGGAGACTCGGCGGCCAATACCGTCCACGGCTTCGACAACACCCTTTCCATAACACTGGAGATGATGACCCACCATGTTGCCGCGGTCGCCCGGGCCAAGCCGCACTCGCTGGTGGTTGCGGACATGCCGTGGATGAGCTTCCACATTTCCCCCGAAGAGACGGTCCGCAACGCCGCGGCTCTGATCCGGGCAGGTGCGGAGGCGGTCAAGATGGAAGGGGGAGCCGCAAGAGTTCCCCACATCCGGCGAATACTGGCCGCCGAGATCCCGGTGATGGGTCATCTGGGGCTCACCCCCCAATCCATCCACGCCGAGGGCGGCTATCGCGTCCAGGGCCGCCAACTCGACACCGCACGCCAGATCGTCCAGGACGCTCAGGCCCTGGACGAGGCGGGAGTGTTCGCTTTGGTCCTGGAAGGCATACCCGAAGTGGTGACGTCGGTCGTGACCGAACGCATCTCCGCGCCAACCATCGGCATCGGGGCCGGAATCTCCGCGGACGGACAGGTACTGGTCTTCCACGACCTGCTGGGACTGGGATTCGGACGCTACCCCAAGTTCGTCCGTCAATACGCAAACCTGGGAGCATTGGCCGCCGACGCGCTTCGCCGCTACGGCGACGATGTGCGCTCCGGCCGGTTTCCCTCCAAGAGAGAGACCTACAACGTGGACGCCAGTCTCGAGGAAGCCCTATCGGGAGAGACGACTTCAAACGCAAGCGCCTCCTCCTTCTAGTTTGCGCGACTCTTTTGGCCGGGGCTTGTGGGGAGGCCCCGGTCGAAAGCCCGCCGGGAGTCACAGACGCCGAAGTCAACGTTGCGTCGACAGAGACAACGGCCGCCGCGGCCACCGTTGCACCGGCATCCGTGACGCCGCCCAGTACGACCATCTCCTCTGCCTCTTCGACAACTACTTCAACCTTTACTTCCACCACCAGCACCACCACGACGCCAACAACCACCACGACCATTCCGGCCACGACCAGCACCACCGTGCTGTCTCGCCTCGACACCGGGGACGTTTCCGGGTTCGAAGTCATCACCGCCCATCTGGGTGACCGGTCCCTCCGGTTGGCCCTGGCAGACACCCCCCTGCTGCGGAGCCGCGGCCTGATGGGGGTGACTTCCCTGGGAGATCTGGACGGGATGCTCTTTTCCTGGGACACTGCAGTCCAGGTGTCATTCTGGATGAAGAACACCCTCATCCCCCTGGACATCGGGTTCTTCGATGAGAACGGGGCGCTGTTCCTGGTGCTGTCCATGGTCCCATGCCAGGCCGATCCGTGTCCCTCATATCCCGCGGGGGCGCCCGTCAGCTACGCCCTGGAGGCCCTTCCCGGGTTTTTCGACACCGTGGCCCTGGGAGAGGAACTAATCCCGCGAAAGAACTCCGCCGCTTCTTGACACAAGGTGACCCCCAACGCGGATTCTCCAGGAATCGGGCGGGTATTATCATTGCCTGCACAGCCCCCCAAAGGTGCCTCCGGGCACCACTATCCTGCCCCAACGACCGGGGCCTTCTGCACGTCTGGCAGATGTCCAAAGGAGGTGACGCCGTTTTGCGTCAATACGAGTTGATGACGATCCATCGCCCCGAGTTGAGCGAGGGCGAATACCGGGAAAAGGTCTCGGAGTTGAGCGCGTTCCTTGCCAGCCAGGGAGCCGTCAGCCAAGAGACGGATCCTTGGGGTAAGCGGCGGTTGGCCTACAAGATAGACCACGTTTCCGAGGGTTACTACACCGTCAATCGCTTCGAATCGGAGCCGGACACGGTGGATGCCCTTCGGCGGGTACTTCTACTGGCCGACGACGTTCTACGTCATAAAGTCGTCCGCCTTGAAAACTGAGCGAGGCCCCAAGAACGAGAGAGGAACAGAGACATGGCCAACAACTCCGTGACGCTGGTCGGGAACCTGGTGGAGGATCCCGAACTTCGCTTCACCGCTTCGGGCATCCCCCGAGCCAATATCCGCATTGCCGTCAACCGCCGCTGGCGCGACCCCAACAATGAGTGGCAGGAGGAGGCAAGCTTCTTCAGCGGGACCGTATGGCGCCAGCACGCCGAGAATGTCGCAGAGTCCCTGCAGAAAGGAGCCCGAGTCATCGTCACCGGCCGTCTCCAACAGCGCTCCTGGGAAACCCCCGATGGAGGCCAGCGCTCGATTGTGGAGGTGAGGATCGATGAGATCGGGCCCTCGCTGCGATGGGCCACAGCCGACGTGAGGCGCACCACCCGCGAGAGCGGCGGCGGCGGCTACTACGACAGAGGTCAGAGATCAGCCACTCCCGCCGGACCCGTCAAGCCGAGCGGTTCCTACGGCCAAGACGAGGAACCCTTCTAGGGAAAGGAAGCATATGGCACGCAAAGGTTCAACCAGGAGACGACCAAGGTCGGGGTCGAACTACCGGAGAGTCAAGAAGCGCTCCTGTTACTTCTGCGACTCCAAGATCACCTACGTGGACTACAAGGACATCACGTTGCTGCGCAGATACATCTCCGACGCCCGCGCCAAGATCCGCGGCAGGCGGTCCACCGGCAATTGCCAGAGGTGCCAGAACGCGGTGGCCCGCGCCATCAAGAACGCCCGCGAGATGGCGCTCCTGCCCTACACCAATCTATGAGCGCCCGGCTCATCCTGACCGAGGACATCGCCGGGCTGGGATTCAAAGGCGAGGTGGTGGAGGTGGCGCCGGGCTACGCCCGAAACTACCTGCTACCCCGTAACAAGGCGATCAAGGCCACCCCGAGGGCAATCGCCCACGTTCAGGCTCTGAAGCAGGCCAAGATCGCCGAGTTTCTCCGTCTCAAGAGCGAGGCCGAGCAGGTCGCCACCAGGCTGGTGGGCAAGATGGTGGTCATCGCCGCCCGGGCTTCGGAGGCGGGAAACCTCTACGGCTCAGTGGGCGCCAGGGACGTGGTCGAGGCCGTCCGGCGCGACACCGGCTTCAATCTGGAGGAACAACACATCGTGTTGGATACGCCCATCCGCAAGATCGGAACCTTCCCGATCACGATCCGCCCCCACGAAGACGTCCAGTTCCCGATCACGGTGGACGTCTTTCCAGCCGAAGACCACTAGACCGACCGGCCACGGGAAACCACGGCGCCCACCGGCCAATGCAGGCGGCGTCCCAACCTCCGCTTGGACGTCGCACTCCTCTAGGAGAAAAGGCCGCTGACCACTTTGGTCAGCACGGTCAGACCGCTAGCCCCTCCCACACGCTTCATCCACCGCAATTCGACGCGAAGCACCGCCAAGTCCTTACGGAGCCCTCCCAGGTCGGTGCGGAGCACTCCAATGGCGCCGCTCAGGTCTTCCTTGGTTGCCAAGGGCTCCAAGGCTATGGCCACAGCATTCCTCTGGGGCTCGCTAAGACCCCGCCCTTGCACTTGAGCTATAATGTACTGTTAAAAGTTTATAGCATAGTAGGTAGTTTGGTTCCTGCGCCCTGTGAACTTGGAAGGGGAACTGAGTGATCGACATCGAACAGGCAATGGCTGCAGACGAATTCCAACGCGGGTCGTTGCTCTGCCAGGTTCCCGAGAGTCAGTGGTTTGAGCGCAAGGGTCCCCGTGTGGCTGCGAGAGATCTGGCAAAGGCCTTGGTGGCGTTTGCCAATGCTGACGGGGGGATGGTGGTAGTCGGTCTCCGCAAGGACCGCAAAGAAACAAAAGACAGATACAGGGTCGTGGGAATCAAGCGGTCTGGGCCAAAGTTGCTGGCATCCTGGCAGCAGGCCGCCATCGATTTTACCTTACCTGTTGTTCCCATCTCCACCGAGAAATTGGCATGTCGCAATGACTCGGGCGAAAGTGATCATCTGCTTGTAATCCACATCAGGAAGTCAAATGTGGTCCACGCTACGGTGGCTGACGAGGTGTACCTTCGAGTGGGGGACGAAACCCGAAAGCTCCGGTTCGATCAACGGCGAGAGCTATTACATGACAAGGGCATGAGTATCTACGAGGCCACGTCGATACCTGACGTTTCCTACACAGATCTGGATTCTGGCTTGATGGCATCCTGGGCTTCAGCGTTGGGCGCCAGCGAAGGGAAACGACTGCTGACGGCCAGGGGGCTGATGGACCGGGACGGCCGGATCACAGTAGCCGCCGCGTTGCTATTCGGAGTGTCGCCTCAAGCGTGGTTTCCCCAGGCTCGCGTCCGTGTATTGCGATACCGAGGCACAGTCCGTGGTACGGGCCACGGACAGCAACTGGAGACAGATTTGCAAGTAGAGGGACCCTTGCTTAGCCAGATTGAAAAAGCGCGTCGGTCCATACAGAGGCTGATACCAACCCGGCAAGCTCTCCGCTCACATGGCAGGTTCGAGTCTGTACCAATCATTCCCAGCGAAGTGTGGAATGAAGCACTTGTGAATGCGGTCGTACATCGTTCCTACAGCATGGCCGGAGATCACATTCGATTCGAGATATTTGATAACCGGATCGAAGTGCACAGCCCAGGACGCTTCCCTGGTCTGGCTAATGGTGCTGACCCCCGTGAAATTCTGCGGTACGCCCGAAATCCCAACATTGCCCGCGTCTGTGCGGACATGCGTTACGGGCAAGAACTGGGAGAAGGCATACGCCGGATGTTCGAAGTGATGCGGAGAGAAGGCTTGATTGATCCTATATATGAACAGAGATCTTCCTCCGTACTGGTGACCTTATCCGCTCGTACGGCCGTCACCGGCGTGGAGGAAGGATTGCCGAGGACAGCTCGGAAACTGCTCCAGCTGTTGCGGCTTGAAATACGGCTGTCCACCGGGGATTTGATCGCAGCCTCGGGCTGGTCCCGTCCCACCGTACTGCGTCATGTCAAGACGCTAGAGAACGCAGGTTTGGTCACATGGGTAGGCAATTCGCCGAGTGATCCACTGGCGTATTGGACCCTGCGAGAGCACTCGCCTCAATCGCCCTTACCCTAACGTACTCTAAAAATGTTAGAGTACGAAGAAAGCCCTGGTCAAGGCCAACATTGGCAAGTTACTGTAACGCTTGTCCGATACCAGGGCACCGCGCCTTGACGCTCTCCCAATGAGTGCCCGAACTCCTCTTAGGAGAAAAAGCCGCTGACCATTTCGGTCAGCACCGTCAAGCCGATAGCCCCTCCCACCCACTTCATCCACCGCAAGTCAACGCGGAGCACCTCCAAGTCCTTACGGAGCCCTTCCAGGTCGTTGCGGAGCAGTCCAACGGCGCCACTCAGGTCTTCCTTGGTCGCCAACGGCTCCAGGGCCATCGCCAGAGCATTCGTCTGGGGCTCGGTGAACCCCGCCTCCCGCAAGGCCGATCGTTGAGTTGCTTTCACCCTGCCACCTCCCGTGCTCACATCCTTCGCCCGATCATAGGGAACCACCCCGGCTATCCCTGCCCCATGCGGGGTGGACTTCATAGATCGAACAGACGGGCCCCCAGTTCCCAACCCAGGTCGGCGCCGGTGGCGGACATGACAAAGAGGATCAGTCCGGCGCCGGCGATGGAGACGTTCTTCATGAACATGGACATCTCGACCGTCCTGGTCGGCTCCTCGTCGGACCAGAAGTGATGAACCATGATGGCAGCCACCAACACGTACACCGCTAATCCGAGTGCCGCCAGGTCCATCCACACTCCCAAGATGACGCCGAGACCGCTTTCGATGATCGTCATCACACCCCCGAGATCCGGGCCAGCAATCCGGCCGCGGGAACTCCCCGCGACGCCGCATACTCGGCCGTGGCGGCGGGTTGGGCAAGGTGCCCTATGCCCGCTCCCAGGAAAATCAACGAGAACAGCACCCGACCGATTATCAACAGAGCTTCCATGTTCGACCTCCTTGTGTACCTCTGACAGAAGGACGGAACCGGGATTCGCACCCCGGGTCGCCGGGGTGGCCATGGGTGAGGGATTTGGCCTAAGCGAAAACGCCGCTCACCAGTTCCGCCAGCACCGCCAGGCCGATAGCCCCTCCCACCCACTTCATCCACCGCATTTCAATGCGAAGCACCTCCAAGTCCTTACGGAGCGCTTCCGCCACGCCCTTCAGGTCTTCCTTGGTCGCCAGGGCCTTCAGGTCTTCCTTGGTCGCCAACGGCTCCAAGGCCATGGCCAAGGCATTCGTCTGGGGCTCGGTAAACCCCGCCTCCCGCAAGGCCGTCCGTTGAGTTGCTCTCACTGTGCCACCTCCCGTGCTCACATCCTTCGCCCGATGATAGGAGAAACCACCCCGGCAATCTCTGCCCGATACGGGATGGACTTCAGGGATCGAACAAGGATGTCTCCCGTTTCCAGCCGATGACGGGGCCGGGAATCTGACATTGCGATGGGTTTCCGGCAAGGCTCTACATGGGATGGGAGGCAACGTATTCGGTGATCTCCTGCTGGAGCGCTGCTTTTCGATCCTCGGGCAGGAAGGAAGCGGTCACCGAATTGCGAGCCAGTCCCACCAGGTCCTCCCGGGAGAGACCCAATGCTGTAGCGATGCTCAGGTAGTTGTCTCCGACGTAGCCCCCGAAGTAGGCGGGATCGTCCGAGTTGACCGTGACAAGGACCCCGGCATCCATCAGATCCTTCAGATTGTGATCTCTCAGGTCGGGAAACACCTGGAGCTTCTGGTTGGAGAGAGGACACATGGTCAGAGGGATTCGTTCCCTGGCCAACCGCTCCACCAGTGCCGGGTCATCTGCGGCCCGAACCCCGTGATCGACCCTCTCGATTCCCAGTACGTCCAGGGCCGACCAGACATACTCCGCCGGACCTTCCTCTCCGGCGTGTGCCACCGGCCTCAGGCCTGCCTCGACCGCAAGGCGGTAGGCCTCGGCGAACAGTTCGGGGGGGTTACCCAACTCGCCCGAGTCGAGCCCCACTCCCTGGATGGAACCCAGGTACGGTCGGGCCTGCTCGAAGACCTCGACCGCCGACTCGGGCGACAGATGGCGTAGGAAACAGAGGATCAAGGTCGAGGAGACTCCCACAACTTCCCTTTGGCCCTGCACCAGGCCCTGGATGACCGTCCCGATGTCGATGCCGCGCTCGGTGTGCGTCTGGGGATCGAAGAAGATCTCGGCGTGGCGAACCCCATCCGACGCCGCCCTCTCCAGGTAGGCCGCCATCAGCCGAGCGAAGTCCTTCTCCGTTTGCAGGACCTCGGCGGCCTGGTAGTAGATGTCCAGGAAGGACTGCAGATCGTCGAACTCGTAAGCCGCCCTCACCTCCTCAACCGACCCGAACGGCAACTCCACATCGTTGCGCTCCCCCATCCTGAACATCATCTCGGGCTCCAGCGTCCCCTCGATGTGAACGTGCAGTTCGGTCTTGGGAAGGCCCCTTACGAATCTCTCCATCGCCTGCTTCCTCCGGGGGGCTTTGTGGTGAAACACCTTAGTCGAGTGATTCTCATGACGGCAGGTCCAAAAAGCGAGAGAGCGCCGTGCGGCGCTCTCTCGTACAAAGGTTTGAACGGGTGGGTCTAGATGAACATCTCGATCCAGTCGCTGGCGAAGTAGATCAAGCTGGCAAGCGAGACGATCCACATCAAGACATGGATCTCGCTCGACTTGCCCTTCACGACCTTGATCAGCGTGTGCGCCACGAACCCGGCCGCAATCCCGACCGTGATCGAGAAGGTCAACGGCATGAGGATGATCGCCAGCAGAGCCGGCAAACCCTCTTCCAGGTCCGTGAAGTCGATGTGCTTGAGCAGCCCGACCATGAGGAACCCGATCAGGATCAGCACCGGTGCGGTCGCCTGCGCGGGAACGATCCCGGCCAGGGGCGAGAGGACAATGGCGATCAGGAAGAGCACCCCGGTCACCACGGAGGCGAGTCCGGTCTTTCCTCCTTCTGCAACCCCCGCTGAGCTCTCGATGTAACTGGTGTTGGAGCTGACCCCGGCCACTCCGCCAAGCGCGGCGCCGAGCGAGTCCACCAGCAAGAGGCTCTTGAGACGCGGGATGCCGCCCTTTTTGTCGGTCAAGCCCGCTTGCTCGACAATCGCGGTGGCCGTGCCCATCGTGTCAAAGAAGTCGGCAAGCATCAGAGTGAAGATTGCCAGGCACGCCGACAGGAAGCCGAGTTCGGCAAACGAGTTGCCCAGGTCGAAGCCTCCGAAGGTGTCCAGGCTCACAGTTGCCGCTATGTTGTCGGGCACACTGGCGACTCCCGCTATCAGAGCCACGATGGTGGTCACCACGATGGTGATGATCATCGCACCCTTGACCTTGCGGGCCAAGAGCACCAGGCCGATCAGCACCCCAACCAGGGTCACCCCCTCGGCGGCCTCGGTGGGAAACACGAACTCGACGATCGTGCCGCCCTCTCCGTGCACCAGCCCGCCGTTAACCAAGCCGATGAACAGGATGAATAGGCCTATGCCTACCCCGATCGAGTACTTGAGGCTGGTCGGTATGGCTGCCATCACGGCTTCCCGCAGGCCCAACAGGACGAGGACGGTGACTATGACACCCTCCCAAACTATGACGCCCATTGCGCCTTCTATCGACAGGCCCTGGGCCGTCAGGCTGTAGGCAACCACCGCGTTGAGTCCCAGGCCGGCAGCCATGGCGATCGGGTAGTTGGAGAACACCCCCATCGCGATCGTCAATATTCCGGCAACCAGCGCCGTCCCGGCTGCTACTGCAGCGGGATCAAGACCCGCTGCGCCGAGAATCTGAGCGTTTACGAACAGAATGTAGGCCATCACCAGGAATGTGGTGATACCTGCCCGGACCTCGGTACCTAACGAGGAACCCCGTTCAGAGACGCTGAAATAGCTGTCTAAACCTTGCATCATTACTTCCTCCTTCCCAAACTGTGTCTTAATAAGACAGCTGACACCAACCATGCTATTGGCGCATACCCGAATCCAGGCCTCTAACGGTGTTTTTTCTCGCCTGAACTGCGAGACTTTCCAACCGACGCCGAAGCCGAGCCCTTCAAGGCTCGTCAAAACGGCCCGTCGTGCGAACCAGCGCCGGATCAGGCCCTCCTCTGACAATCACGGCGCGCCTGAACCGAGTCCGCCCTTAGCGCCTTCTTTCAGTTCCGTCAACGGGGTTAGGATACTTTTCTGACCGGATGCCGCTTGTATACCGCCATACGGCGATGCATTTGACTCCGGTTGGCGAAGATTGAATTCGTCACCATCAAGTTGAGACAAGAGAGAAAGGTTGAGAATGCCACGCAAGCTGATTGTTGCCATTGCGGTCATTGCCTTGTTGGTAGCGGCCTGCGGAGAAGACGAGGAAGCTCCCGCCACCACCGCCGCCCCCGAAACGACGGCCGCTCCGGTCGAAGAAGCCCCGGAAGAGGAGGCGATGGAAGAAGAGGAGCCGGAGGCGCCGGCCGGTCCTTACGAAGCCGAAATTCGTCCGGCCGAGCAACCGTGGAAGATCGGTTACGGCGACGGCCTGTCGGGTATCCCGTTCACCGACAGCGTGACCGACAACATCAACGCCATCGCCGCCGAGATGGGGGTGGAGATCGTCTACTGCGACAACGCCTACGACCAGGAACGAACCGTGGAGTGCTCCAACCTCCTGGTCACCCAGCAGGTTGACGGAGTGATCTTCGCAAACTGGATCGCCGGCACCGAGGATCTGATCGCCGGCATCTTCCACGACGCCGGGATCCCCTGCGTCTCCTACGACGGACCCCACCCCGGATGCGTGGCTTTCGGCCCCGACAACTACAACGCCGCCCTGGAGGCCGGCCGCTACCTGGCCGCCTATGCCCAGGAGCAGGGTTGGGCGCCGGAGGACACCGAACTGCTGCTGGTCTGGAGCGCCGACGTGCCGGTCCACAAGGCCCGCGCGGACGGCGCCCGGGACGGCGTGCGGGAGACGTTTGCGATTCCGGATGAGAACATCCACGACATCCCCACCGAGGGTCTGACGGACACCCTGCCCAACGTGACAACCTGGGCGACCGGCAACCCCGACGCCAAGCACGTGCTGTGCTTCGGCCACAGCGACCAGCCTGGGGTGGACTGCGCCCTGGCCCTGGAACAAAACGGCTTCCTGGGCCACGCCGCCGCCGCCAGCCTGGGCGCCTCCGACGAAGCCCTCGTCGACCTGCGGCAGCGATCGGATGATGAGTCGGTGTTCAAGGCCACCATCTCCTACTTCCCCGAGCGCTACGGCCAGTATCTGGTACCGGCCATCGTGGACCTCATCGAAGGCAAGACCGTCCCCGAACGGCTCATCCCCTCAGTCTCGCCGGTAACCCGGGACAACGTCGAGCAACTGTATCCGGGAGGAGAACTGGACGAAGAGGCTATGGCTGCCGAAGAGGAATATGAAGCCATGATCAGAGCGGCCGAGCAACCGTGGAAGATCGGTTACGGTGACGGCCTGTCGGGTATCCCGTTCACCGACAGCGTGACCGACAACATCAACGCCATCGCCGCCGAGATGGGGGTGGAGATCGTCTACTGCGACAACGCCTACGACCAGGAACGAACCGTGGAATGCTCCAACCTCCTGGTCACCCAGCAGGTTGACGGAGTGATCTTCGCAAACTGGATCGCCGGCACCGAGGATCTGATCGCCGGCATCTTCCACGACGCCGGGATCCCCTGCGTCTCCTACGACGGACCCCACCCCGGATGCGTGGCATTCGGCCCCGACAACTACAACGCCGCCCTGGAGGCCGGCCGCTACCTGGCGGCGTTCGCCCAGGAGCAGGGTTGGGCGCCGGAGGACACCGAACTGCTGCTGGTCTGGAGCGCCGACGTGCCGGTCCACAAGGCCCGCGCGGACGGCGCCCGGGACGGTGTGCGGGAGACGTTTGCGATTCCGGATGAGAACATCCACGACATCCCCACCGAGGGTCTGACGGACACCCTGCCCAACGTGACAACCTGGGCGACCGGCAACCCCGACGCCAAGCACGTGCTGTGCTTCGGCCACAGCGACCAGCCTGGGGTGGACTGCGCCCTGGCCCTGGAACAAAACGGTTTCCTGGGCCACGCCGCCGCCGCCAGCCTGGGCGCCTCCGACGAAGCCCTCGTCGACCTGCGGCAGCGATCGGATGATGAGTCGGTGTTCAAGGCCACCATCTCCTACTTCCCCGAGCGCTACGGCCAGTATCTGGTGCCGGCCATCGTGGACCTCATCGAAGGGAAGACCGTCCCCGAACGGCTCATCCCCTCAGTCTCGCCGGTAACCCGGGACAACGTCTTCGACCTCTATCCCGGATAGAGACAACCAACAAACACAGGGAGTGCTCGGCGGTCCGGACGCCGAGCACCTCCCCCCGCCTTATCGGTAGAGAGGTATGGATAAACAGAGTCAACAGCCTTTGATAGAGATGTCGAATATCTCCAAGGCATTCGGTCAGGTTCAGGCTCTCCTGGATGTCAGCCTGAACCTGTACCCAGGCGAGGTGGTCGGACTGCTGGGTGACAACGGGGCGGGCAAATCCACCCTGATCAAAACCCTGTCGGGCAACTATCACCCCGATGAGGGAACCTTCAAATACCAAGGTCAGCAGGTGACCATCAACCATCCCGCCGACGCCCAGGCGCTGGGGATAGCAACCGTATATCAGGATCTGGCGCTGGTGGAGACCAGGTCGGTGGCTCACAACATCTACCTGGGACGAGAGCCTCGCCGTTTCGGATTGTTCATGGACCGGCGCAAGATGGAAAGAGACGCCACCGTCATGCTGGAGGGCCTCAACATTCGTTTGCCGTCCCAGAAGGTGGACGTCGAGTTGCTGTCGGGAGGGCAGCGCCAAGCAGTCGCCCTGTCACGCGCCATTGCCATGGGGGGCAACATCCTCTTGCTCGACGAACCCACCGCCGCCCTGGGGGTTGAACAGACCCAGCAGGTCCATCATCTGATCACCAGCATGAGCCGGCAAGGCAAAGCGGTCGTGGTGATCACTCACGACCTGAGCGACATCCTGGATATCACCGACCGGATCGCGGTGTTGAGACAGGGAAGGCTGTGGGCCTACGTCCCGTCGTCGGAGACCACAACCAACCAGATCATCGGATGGATCACCGGCGTGGCCCCGCCGCACATCCAGAATGGAGCCAACCCATGATCTCGGCATTCAAGAGGCAGGACAACTGGACGCTGATCGGTTTGTTCATCACCCTGTTGTTGATGATTGCCCTATTCAGTTGGCAGTCCGAGTTCTTCTTCACGACCCGCAACTTCATCAACATCGGACAGGCTATCTCCATCAGGGGCCTGATCGCCATTGGCCTGACGGTGGTGATGATCGCCGGAGGATTGGACCTGTCCATGGCGGCGGTGGCGGCAGTGGCGGGTATGGTCACCGCCAGTCTGATCACCTTGGACGTCAACAGCGTACTGGTTGGTGTGTTGGGAGTAGCGGCCGCAGGAGTGTTGGGCGCCTTCAATGCCCTGTTGATCGTCAAGTTCCGGATCAACCCGATCATCGCCACCCTGGGAACCCTGCTCTTTTATCGGGGCCTGGCTTTCGTTTCCACCGGCGGCGACAATATCGTGATCGGGGTCAACGCGTGGAGTGAACTGGGAAGAGGGTCCTGGCTGGGCGCCCCCATCACTGTCTGGTTGTTCCTGGCGGTGGTGGTGCTGGGAATGTGTTTCATGCGATTCACCGTGGCAGGCAATCATCTCTACGCCGTCGGCGGCAACAGTGAAGCATGCCGTAACGTCGGCATTCGGGTCGACCGCCTGCGGGGCTGGACCTATGTAGCCCAGGCCTGTCTGGCGGGCCTGGCAGGCCTCATGCTCACTTCCCAGAGCGGCACGGCTCTGCCAAACGCTCTGAATGGCGCCGAGTTGGACATCATCGCGGCGGTATTGCTAGGCGGCATCGCCCTGAGCGGAGGAAGGGGAGGCCTTTTGGGAACCCTCCTGGGACTGTTGATAATCGGGGTCGTCCAGAACGGCTTGATCCTTCTGCAGGTCCAGATCTATTGGCAGTCGGTAGTCCGCGGCGCGATCCTGATCATCGCCGTAACGCTCGACAGCCTCAGGCGGGGAGGCGGTTATCGCTAGCCAGGTCTCCTACAGAGACCCAATCGACCACAAGTCGAAGAATTATCTGGGGGATGGCTTCCGATATTGACCCCGAAGCCATCCCCCTTCGATCAGGGGAGAAGTCTCCCTAAAGGTTGTTGTAGATCGCCGTCTCGAAGTCCATGAAGCCACCAACCGAAGTGGCGTCAGCGAACGGGAAGATCTGGGTGGCCCAGAAACCCCCGACGTCGTTCTGGCGATCGATCCAGTAGTAGAGGTTGGCCAGGCCCGCCCAGGCCAGGGCGCCCGCCGGCCGCCCGGTGGGAGCGTCCTCGTCGTTGATCATGAAGCTCAACGCCCAGGACTTGGGCATGCCGGGGAAGAACTCGGCGTAGTTGGTGAGAGACGGGTCCACTGCGGGAAGACCCTTGATCTTCATCTCTCCCAAACCGTTCTGGACGGCCATCTCCACGGTCTCCTTGCCAAGGACCTGCCCGCCGGGACCCATGCCGTCGTTCAGCCACATACGAATGAACTTCATGTAGTCCTCAACGGTCGAGTACAAGCCGTGACCGGCCATGTGCACCTCGGGATCCGGCGGCAACTCGAAGTCGAGAGGCGTCAACTCTCCGTCGTCGCCCCGGTGATGTATCAGAGCCATCCGACTCCGCATCTCATCGCTCAGGTCAAAGGACGTGGAATCCATCCCGAGGGGTTCGAATATCCGCTCCTGCATCACCTCGCCCAGGCGCTTGCCCGTGATCCCTTCCACCACCAAGCCGGCCCAGTCGATGTTCGTTCCGTACTCCCACTGCTCTCCCGGATCGAAAAGCAGGGGAGTCATCAGCGACTCCTTCGACCCGGTGACCGGGCTGACCTGGCCGTGCTCCTCGGCCAACCGGTTGTATGTCTCATTGAAGAAGAAGTAGGACAGACCGGCGGTGTGGAGAAGCAGCATCCTGGTGGTCACATCGCGTTTCGGTGGGCGGAGTATCGGATCTCCGTTGTCATCAAACCCGTCCAGCACCTGCAGTTCCCCGATATCGGGGGTGTAGTTCTTCGCCGGTGCGTCGAGATCGAGCCGGCCTTCCTCCACCAGTTGCAGGCAGGCGGTACCGCCGATGGCCTTGGTCGTCGAGAAGATCGCGCATATGGTGTCGGGGGTCATCGCCGCCCCGTTGCCGAGGGACCGGAGCCCGCGCGCTCCTTCGTAGATGTTTCCCTCGCGGTTGGTTGCCAGGGCAACAACACCGGGCACGCGGGGACTCCCAGAAGTCACTCCGTCGAGCACGGCGTCTGCCGCAGCAGTTAGGTTGCTGCTCACTTTCGCTCCTTTCAGCGCCTCCCTGTCGAATAGTAAGGGCGACCTCCGAACCAGTTCCCTGCCAGCGCCGGTTAACTTTCACAGGGTCCTAAACTTGACCCGGTTCCATGGGAGGACCCGCATGTCGGCCACAGTTGTCTCTTCCGCTCTCTGCAGCGAGACTGTGGCGCGGCTGGAAGAACTCGGAACTCCCCAGAATCGCAAGGTCTATCCCCGGCACGGCGTAAAGGGGCCACTGTTCGGGGTCAGCTACGCCAACCTGAGAAGTCTCGCCAAGCGCCTGGCGCCCGACCACCGACTGGCCGCCGAGTTGTGGTCCTCGGGAAACCACGACGCCCGGGTGTTGGCCGCCATGGTGGACGACCCCTCCCGGGTAACGGAGCAGACACTCTCCGAGCGCCTTGCCGACGTTGACAATTACGTCCTGGCCGACGCCCTCGCCTCCCTGGTGGGTCGCACTCCCTTGAGAGACAGGCTGGCACAGGAGTGGACCGCCGATCCCGGAGATGAGTGGGCCGGCGCCATCGGCTGGTCATTGGTCGGCGCTCAGGCGATGGACAACGAATGTCCTCTGCCTGACGGGTACTTCGCCGAGAGGCTCTCCTATATAGAAGGAAACATCGCGATGGCGGCCAACCGTGTCCGGCACTCCATGAACGGGGCGCTGATCGCCATCGGGTGTCGGAGCCGGGAGTTGCGAGAAGCTGCAGAGGAAGCCGCCGACCGGATCGGTAAGGTGGAGGTCGATCACGGTCAGACGTCCTGCAGGACACCGGACGCCGTCTCCTACCTTGCCAGGGTCTGGAAGCGCAAGACCCGGCGCCGTTCCTCCTGAGGGCGCCTGGCAGGATCATCCACCCTCCATATGACCGGTGAGCAGGTGTGGTGACTCAAACGCCTTGGGTCGGGCCGGTAGTCCGAGTATCTTGGCTGGCATGAAGTCCGCTCCCCATCCCCGACACATCGCGCCCAACCCTCCTGGTTCTCCCGCCCCTGCCCGGAAACGTTTCTTCCGGCGAGGCACTGTCAGTGCGCTGGCCTTGGCAGTGGTGATTGCAGTCGGCGCATCATGTTCCGAGGATCCACCCGCGGACATTCCCACCACCCTGGCGCCGATCACCTCCACCTCGACCACCCGATTGGCCACAACCACCCTTCCACCGCCCGAAACCGCCCTGCCGGAGACCACCACCACCTCGACCACCCTGGTCTCCCTGACCGAGGAGTCGATGGAGTATCTCGAGGTGCTGCTGGCGGTCGAGGTCAACATCGGCAATCTGGTTGCAGAGGTGCAAGCCCTGAACGACAACTGGGACAACCGCTCCGAAACCGGGGTCTCCTACGGAGAGACCGACGCGGCCATGGAGGTCGCCGTGCAGCGCGCCCAGGAGCTGCGCGACGCCTTCGAGGGCATCCAGCCAACCGCGCTGAGCACGGTCCCCCTCGAGCATCAGACCGCGGCGGCCGCGGTGGTCCTCATGGCGGACACGGCGGCGGAGATGCTCGACGGCCTGCGTTCCACCGACACGGGCCAGGCCCGCCGATCAGCGCTGGTGGGATTCCTGACCGCCTTCGAGATCTTCGAGGAGGCGATAGACCGGTTGGCGGAAATGATCGGAGATGAAGCAACCGCGGCCCTCGCCAGAAACAGGACCGATAACAGCGTCCCGACGGTCGGCGAAGACGCCGCCGGCACAGAACCGGAACCGACCACCACCACGACCACGGAACCGGCCACCGAGGAGGAGCTTGAGAATCCCGGCAATACCGTTGACTGCAATGACTTCGCCACGCAGGCTGAGGCCCAGGAGTGGTTCGACACCTACTTCCCCCTGTACGGCGACGTTGCGTTGATCGACACCAACAACAACGGGGTGGCCTGTGAACTGCTGCCGTAGGAGACCCTGAAGACCCGGGGCGAGCGCCCTATCCACCCACCGCGGTCAGCCGGGCGGCCGGCGGATCCAGCAGAACCGTGACCCTGGAATGCAGCCTGAGCGCCGATGCCGGAACCGCCGGCGTGATCGGCCCTTCCAGCGCCGCCCGCACCGCTTCGGACTTGGAAGGTCCCGCAGCCAACACCAGGAGCCGGGTGGCCTGTCCGATCGTGGCCATGCCCTGGGTTATGGCGTGGGTCGGCACCTGGTGGGGACCGTCGAAGTGCCGTGCGTTGTCAGCCCGGGTGGCCGCTGCCAACCGCACCACCCGTGTGCGAGACTCGAACGAGGATCCCGGCTCGTTGAACGCCAGATGGCCGTTACGTCCCACCCCGAGGATCTGCAATCCCACTCCGGCCGTGGTCACCAACCGGTCGTAACGCTCGCACTCCAGATCCAGGTCGGAGGCGAGGCAATCGGGGATGTGGAGTCTGTCGGGGTCGATGTCCACATGCCTGGCGAACTCGGCTTTTATGAGGTTGCCATAGGACTGGGGATGCCGTGAACCGAGCCCGATGTAGTCGTCGAGCAAGAAGGCCTGCACCCTGCTGAAACTCAGGCGCCCCCGGCGGTGGCGCCGAATCAGTTCGCGGTAGAGAAGCCGCACCGACCCTCCGGTGGCGAGGCCCAGAGCCGGCGCCGGCGTGGAATCAAGGTATTCCTGGACCGCATCTGCGGCCCGGAGCGCCAGTGCGTCGGGATCCCCCTCCACGATCACCTCGACCGAATTCATGTCCTTCACCGCCGGGGCAGACGCCCCTGCACGCCGGTGGCCCCGGTCAAGTCCCGTTCTCGGTGGTCCTGGCCCCGGTGATGAACGCCACCAGATCATCCTTGGTGACCCGGTCCACTCTCACTTCGGCGGCTTTGCGACCCCTGCGCAGGACGACCGCGTTGTCGCAGACCTGGGTGACGCGGTCCATGTTGTGGGTGATGAGCAGCACCGCGACATCCGCATCCCGGAGCGCAACGATCAGATCTATCACCCGTTGTGCCTGCTCCACCCCCAGGGCTGCCGCCGGTTCGTCCAGGAGAACGATCTTCTGTCCCCACGCCACGGCTCTGCCGATGGCTATCGCCTGGCGCTGGCCTCCGGAGAGGAGTCCCACGGGCTTGCGCAGCGACGGGATGGAGATCCCGAGACGGGCCAGGGTGGCCTGGCACTCTCGGTACATCTTCTTCTTGTGCAAAAGACCCATGCGGGAACCGAGATGGCCACCCCGGGTGTATTCGCGGTTCAGGAACAGGTTCTCCACCACGTTCAGGCTGTCGATCAGCGAGAGGTTCTGGTGTACGGTCTCCACACCCAGGGTCCGGGCCACATCGGGAGACGAGATGCGATGGGTAATCCCGTCGATGCTCACGGTTCCCGAGTCGGGCTGGTACACCCCGGCTATGCATTTGACCAGCGTGGACTTTCCGGCGCCATTGTCACCAAGGAGGGCCGTCACCCGGCCGCGATGGATGTCAAGTGAGACGTCCTCGAGGGCCTGCACGGCGCGAAACGACTTGGACATGTTGCGCACCGCCAATGCCGGCTCGGTCATCGCCCGCCCCAATCAACCGGAGCGCCGTCGACGTTCCATATGCCCGCCACCACCGGAGTCCCGGCGCTCACTCCCTTCAACCCCACCACCCACGCTCTGGTCACGAAGGCCTGGATGCGAAAGCCGGCGATCACGGTGTCTCCTTCTTGAAGCCTCCGACCCTCGGGCGGATGGAGCCGGGCGTAGTAGTCGATGCCCGCCGGGTCCGGCATGTCGATCGGGACCGGCGCCAGGCCTACGTCCTCGGGGTTCCGGGCCGCCACCACCCTGGTCTGATAGGGATCGAACACCGGGTCGACATAGAGTCCCCCGCCGAAGCAGAGCGGGACGTCCTGATGGAGGTGGGCAACCTCGGTCAGGTAGAGAACGGCGGGCCGTTCGGGAAGGTCCGCGGTGGCATGAAGGGGGGTGCTGCCGGTCAGGCCGTGTCCCGGCTCCACCTGGGTGGCGCCGATCTCAGCCAGCATCTCCAGCACCGCGGTGGAAGTGGTGCCCGGGGCATTCACCTCTATCGGAAAGTCCGTCCCCAAGAGCCCCAGGGCGATCTCCGCGGCGCGAGCCAGAGTCTCCACATTGGGGGTGGGATTCACCTTTCCCGACCCGGCGTCATACAGGAGCGCCGGGAAGGTGGTGAGCCCGGCGAAGGCCAGCCCGTCGAGGCCGTTGACGAACTCAATCGCATCCGACAGGTCATCCAGGTGGAAGCCGCCCTCGTGTCCCGGGTAGAAGACGTCTCCTCGATCCCAGACCCGGAGGAGGACCTGCTGGATCCGGTCGCCGCCGGATACGGCCCGGGAGGCCTCCCGCGCCTTGTTCCGCGAAAAGATGGTCCAGTATTCGGGCTCCAGGCTCGCCGCCTCGCCCGCTTCGGCCTTCGGCACCTGAACGAGGTGGCCCAGGTTGCCCAGCCGGTGGCCGTTGGCCACGATGGGCCGTGCGCAGGCCATGTCCACCGCCACGTAGCCGTCCGCGCCGCCGTCGGTGATCGCCCGGAGCGCTCCGGGTGCTCGTCCGACCTGTTTGCTCATGGCGTACACCTTCAAGCTCCGACGGTGCGCCTCGGCCGCCATGTGACGGGTGTTCGCTTCCAGCGCATCGAGGTCCAGCACGTAGCTGTTGGCAGGAATCAGGTTGTCCTGGTGGAGCTGGACCGACGCCTCCAGGAAGGCCCGGTTACGGGCGATCAGGGAACTAAGGAACATCGTCACCCACGCTTTCCGACGGGGCCCTCATGCTGAGCGCCACCGCCACGATGATGATGAGACCCCGGGCGATCAGTTGGTCCGCCACCTCGAGGCCCATGAGAATCAGTCCATTGTTGAGCATCGCCATGATCAGCGCCCCGGTAACCGCGCCGGCGACAGAGGCGCGACCGCCGAACAAATTGGTGCCACCGATCACCACCGCCGCGATCACGGTGAGAAGATCGTTCTCGCCCAGGTCGTGACGACCGATGGCCAGCCGTCCGGCCAGCAACACCCCGGCGAAGGAGGCCGCCACCGAACTGACCATCAGAGCGCTGATCCGGATCCGGTCGGTGTTGAGGCCGGAAGCCTTGGCCGAAGCCCGATTGGCGCCCGTTGCGAGGACATGCCTTCCCCAACGCAGGTGATGCAGCGCGAAGTGGCCGATTGCGAAGACGATCGCTGTCCAGATGAGCAGCGAAGAGATGGGACCGAGGGACCCGGCGCCGAACAGCGCCGAGAAGGTGTCGTCTCTGATCGGCATGGATTGCAGGTTGTTCATGTTGCGGGCGATGCCGCTGATGATTCCCAGCGTTCCCAGGGTCACCAGGAATGAGGGAATCCGCACCTTGACCGCGATCAGTCCGTTCACCAGCCCGACCATCGCCCCCACCCCCACCGCGGCCAGCGCGCCGAGAAGGAACCCCTGCTCGCCGACCACGACCGCCGCCACGAGCGACGAGAGGGCCACGGTGGATCCGATCGAGAGATCTATCTCGGCCGACGCCAGCGCGAAGGCCATGCCCACGGCCATCACCGCTATCGGCGCGGCCTGACGGCCGATGTTCAGTAGGTTCGACCAGCTCAGGAAGCCGTCATCCCACAGCATCAGAGCGAAGACCGCGAGAATCGACACGAAGGCCAAATAGACCACGTACTGTCGAAACCCGCCGTCTTCGCTCCGACGGGTCCATGCCCGCCTCAACCGGGCGCCGGCGTTGGCCAGGGCATGGACTCTCATCTCTTGCGACCGTTTCCTCGTGCGATCAGCTATTCACGGGAGGTTATCCACCGAGTGCTTCCATGACTTCTGCGGGTGGGTCGGTGGCCAGCGACTGCCGGTAGGCGTCCACGATGTTATCCGCGGTGACCGCAATGGCCGGCACCACCGTGAACGGAGGCGCCTCCTTGCCCAACAGACCGTAAGCGCCCTCCAACGCCATGGTACGTCCCAGCTCATAAGCCTCATCAGCCGCGATACCCACAATGTTCCCGCCTTCCACCAAGTCCAGCGACACATTGGTATCCAGATCCAGGGTCACCACCGCCACATCCGAAGCACCCGCCGCCCGCAAAGCAGCCAACACCCCATCGGCCGGACCAGCCGACCACGGCGCATAGATCCCATCCAGACCAGGATTCCGAGTCAACAACGCCGAAGCGATCTCCTCAGCAGCAGCCGGATCAGCCAACCCCTGCTCAGAAACGATCTCAATACCCGGATAACGCTCCGCAATCCAAGTCTTGAACGCCTGATCACGCTGATTCGTCACGTAATAGGCAGCATCATGAAAGATGAAACCCACCTCCCCCGAACCACCCAACGCATCAGCCAACAAATCAGCAGCCGCCATACCCATCGCAGCCAAATCATCGGTGACCACCCCCACATAATCAACGCCATGCACATAGCCCTCAGGCACATTGCTCAAGAACACCAACTGCACACCGGCATCAACCGCAGGACGAAACGCCTCCGCACCCGACACCGGATCGATCACCAAACTGATAATGATGTCCGGATCCTGCGCCAACACAGTCTCCACATCATTCGCCTGCTGAGCAGCATCAAACTGCGCATTCGTCTCAGCGATCACCTCAACACCCAACTCCGCAAAAGCATCCCGAGCGCCCTGGCTCACCGCATCAGTGAAAGCACCAGCCGTATGCCACAACAAAGCCGCCGTGTACCCCCCAGACCGAACCTCCCCAACCTCATCACCACTCAAAACAATCTCAGCAGACGGAGTAGCCTCCTCACCACCCGGCCCCTGAGTAACAGGCGCCATCGGCACGGACTCACCGAGTGCTTCCATGACTTCTGCGGGTGGGTCGGTGGCCAGCGACTGCCGGTAGGCGTCCACGATGTTATCCGCGGTGACCGCAATGGCCGGCACCACCGTGAACGGAGGCGCCTCCTTGCCCAACAGACCGTAAGCGCCCTCCAACGCCATGGTACGTCCCAGCTCATAAGCCTCATCAGCCGCGATACCCACAATGTTCCCGCCTTCCACCAAGTCCAGCGACACATTGGTATCCAGATCCAGGGTCACCACCGCCACATCCGAAGCACCCGCCGCCCGCAAAGCAGCCAACACCCCATCGGCCGGACCAGCCGACCACGGCGCATAGATCCCATCCAGACCAGGATTCCGAGTCAACAACGCCGAAGCGATCTCCTCAGCAGCAGCCGGATCAGCCAACCCCTGCTCAGAAACGATCTCAATACCCGGATAACGCTCCGCAATCCAAGTCTTGAACGCCTGATCACGCTGATTCGTCACGTAATAGGCAGCATCATGAAAGATGAAACCCACCTCCCCCGAACCACCCAACGCATCAGCCAACAAATCAGCAGCCGCCATACCCATCGCAGCCAAATCATCGGTGACCACCCCCACATAATCAACGCCATGCACATAGCCCTCAGGCACATTGCTCAAGAACACCAACTGCACACCGGCATCAACCGCAGGACGAAACGCCTCCGCACCCGACACCGGATCGATCACCAAACTGATAATGATGTCCGGATCCTGCGCCAACACAGTCTCCACATCATTCGCCTGCTGAGCAGCATCAAACTGCGCATTCGTCTCAGCGATCACCTCAACACCCAACTCCGCAAAAGCATCCCGAGCGCCCTGGCTCACCGCATCAGTGAAAGCACCAGCCGTATGCCACAACAAAGCCGCCGTGTACCCCCCAGACCGAACCTCCCCAACCTCATCACCACTCAAAACAATCTCAGCAGACGGAGTAGCCTCCTCACCACCCGGCCCCTGAGTAACAGGCGCCACTGGTTCAGCTGGAGCTTGTGTCGTAGCGGGAGCCTGGGTAGTGGTGGCTGCGGCGGGTGCCTGGGTAGTGGTGGTTTCCTCCTCGGCATCGCCGCAAGCCGCCGCAACGAGGCCGAGTACCGCCACCAGAACGGTGACGAGCCACATTGCGGACGTACTGCGTTTGAGGTTCATGGTTCCTTTGTTCATGGTTCCTCCTTTTCTGTTGTTTCCTCGACCCCGCACCACGCCGCTATGAAATACGCCAGGGTCCGGGTTGCAGAGACAAAGTGATCGATCGGTAGCCGCTCGAAAGGTGTATGGCAGGTGGCGATGTCCCCCGCCGCGAAGTAGACGCCGGGAATGCCCGCTGCCCGGAGAAGCGGCTTCTCCGACCAGTAGGGCGCCCCCTGGATCCGGGCCGACTGCCCGGTGGTCCGCCGGATGGCGCCCGCCAACTCGCAGACCGCGGGATGATCGGCCGGGATCTCATCCGGCGTGCCTCCCACGGGATGGTCCCTCGGTGCGGAGAAGGCCACTTCGCCCGTGACCCCGAACCGCTCGGATATCCCCTCTGTGATTTCCCGGAGAGCCAGGGCCGCCGCGTCGAGGTCGTCACCGGGCAACAGCTTTTGGATGAGCGACAGGCGGAAATCTCCCGGGACCGCGATGTTGCCCCCCGACTCCACGGCCGTGACCAGGAGAAACCGCTCCCCCAGAAGGGGATGAGCCTCTCCCTCGCCAAGCGTCTCGTTGTAACTCCACAGGGCGCTCAACAGGGCATGCCCGGCCGCCAGCGCGTCCACCCCCAGCTCCGGAGTGCCGAAGTAGGCCGATCTCCCCGCCAGGGTGATGTCGGCGATCAGGAATCCCATCTGCGCGGTGTAGATCGCCCCGGTGGTGGGCTCTGTGTAAATCGCAAAGTCAGGCGCCTCCCGGCCACCTCCCCACAACTCCCTCACCGCGGCCCGCATCCCCACCGAGAGTCCGCTCCCGGGCTGGCCGGACTCCTCGTCGCAGACGAACAACCCGGTCACCTCTCCCTGCGGCCGGAATCCCGCCCGGTGGACGGCCCGGACAGCTTCGATGACCGAGCAGATCCCACCCTTCTGGTCGGTCACCCCGCGGGCCCACATCTCCCCGTCGATCACGTGGGCGACGAAGGGATCGGCCCGGTCGGTGCCCGCCCACTCCCGGGTCCAGTCATCGGCATGAACGGTGTCGAGGTGTCCCGCCAACATCAGCGACCGGCCTCCGCCCTGGCGGTCTCCGCCGACGGCGAGGACGTTCGGCCGGCCGGGTTCCGCCTCGAACAGACTGACTTCGTTCCATCCGCTTTCCTCGAGCCGGGTCTTCACCCACTCTGCGAAGTCCGCCTCATGGGGAGTCACGCTGGGAATCCGCACCGCCTCCCGGGCCAGGTTCACCAGGGCGTCCTCGTCGACCGCGGCGGCAACCGTGGTGGCATGGTCCTTCATCCCCCGCTCCTTCGGCCCAGGCGCTTGGCCACCAGGGCGCCTCGAACCCTGGCGAGAGCCGTGGAGATCGCGCCCTGGAAGGCGGCCCGGCCCCCCAGGGTGGAGGACGCCATCTCGGGTATGACGGTCAGGTAACGGCCGATCCGGGACCGCACGGCATCCACGAAGATGGGATTCGATCCCACCCCGCCGCCGAACACCACCAGGGTGGGATCATTCACCCAGCAGAAATAGGAAGTGGCGAAGGCAACCGCGTCGGCCGCGATGTCGAGGGCGGTGGTGGCCGCCTGGTCGCCCTGGGCGGCGGCGGCGAATATGGCCGGAACGTCGGCGTCCCCTTCCAGGCCGGTACGCCGGCCCGCCTCCACCGAACGGTGAAACAGCTTTCGGATGGCGGGCGCCGAAGCCACGTCCTCCAGGGTGAGAGCGTGAAAAACCTCCCCGCCCACCCGGGGCAACTTGACCGACCCGATCTCGCCCGCCGCCCCGTGGGCGCCCCGGTACAGATCGCCTCCCATCACCATCCCCATGCCGATTCCGGTACCGATGGAGATGGAGGCGAAGTCGTTCACCCCTTCACCTTTCATGGCGTTCGCCTCCCCGACCGTGGCCAGGTTCACGTCGTTCTCTATGGTGACCTCCACCCCGAGACGGTCCGAGAGTTCGGCCCCGATCGGCAGGTCCCCGAATCCGGGCAGGTTGGGGGCCATTTCCACCCTGTCGCGGGATGGTCGATAGACGCCCGGAACTCCCATGCAGGCCGCTTCCAGCCTCGATCCCCGCTCGCCGAGATGCTCAAGCAGACGCCGGGCTGTGTTCACCACGGCGCTCACGGCCGCCGCCGCGTGGGCCGGAGTCTCGATCTGCTCGGTGGCCATCACATCTCCCAGCAGGTTGGCGACGCCGACAATGGTCTTGGTGGCGCCCATGTCGACTCCCACCACCAGCGCGGCATCGGGTACAACCTCATAGGAAGCAGCAGGCCTGCCGATCCGACCCCGGGGCTGAACCGAGGGATTGCGCCTGACCACCCCGGCATTCTCGAGGTCCAGCACCAGCGTGTTGACGGTGGGCTTGGAAAGTCCGGTCCGGCGGGCGATCTCGGCGCGGGAGATGGGTGTCGTCCCTGCTGCCATGAAGCGGTCGAACACCACCTGGCCGTTGCGCAATCGCAGCATCCCGGAACCTGACTCTTCGATCACTCCGGACCCATGCCTCTCGTTCTCCAGTCCTGCCCGCCGCCGGACGGGAAGTCGCCCACCGGCTATTGATTCCGGAGTGTAAGGGCGTACAGGCCTATTTGTCAAACACCTTTACTAATTGTTTTGCCAGTCCTGTCCGCTGTCGATGAGCAGCCCTTCGGGAAGGGGGCGCGATTGCACTTGCTCACCGGCCCCAACCGGTTCAGCCGGCGCAGCGGACGCCTAAAATTCGTATCAGACCCAACTCGAGGAGTTACGATGGCGAAATCGGCTAGCGGCCACCGGATCCTGGTCGGCCTGGGGTTTCTCGCCGTCGGGGTGATCTTCCTCCTGGAAAACCTCACCGACTGGGACATCCCCTGGGGAGGGTGGTGGCCCGTCATCCTGATCGTGGTAGGCCTGTGGAGCCTGGTGAGGAACCGCTCCTGGTTCGGGGGCTCGGTGGTGATCGCCCTGGGTGTCTTCTTCCTCCTCGACACACAGGACGTCTGGGACTACACCATCGGCGACATCTGGCGGTTCTGGCCGGTGGCCCTCATCCTGTTGGGGGCAAAGATGCTCTTCGGCCGGAGAAAAAAGACCGACCGGAAGGCGCCTGAGTCCTTTCTGGACGACAGGTCCGGCCCCGGGGAATTGGACGTCACCACCGTGTTCAGAGAAGACAACCGGCGCGTCACGGACCGCAACTTCTCGGGCGGTCGGATCACCTGTGTGTTCGGCGGGTCCAAGCTGGACCTGCGGGACGCGGCCCTCGCCGGCGGGGAGGCCACCCTGGATGTCACCGCGGTCTTCGGCGCCGCCAAGATTCGAGTCCCCGACAGTTGGACCGTCGATGTCCAG
Source organism: Acidimicrobiia bacterium (assembly GCA_965204615.1). GTDB lineage: Bacteria > Actinomycetota > Acidimicrobiia > Spongiisociales > ZC4RG35 > Bin76. The sequence continues at coordinate 2,068,517 of OZ242000.1, forward strand.
ACCACCAACATCTTCGGCGGGATTGAGGATGATCGCCGCCTGCCTTCCGAGGGCAGGGCCGGAGACCGGCTGACAATAACCGGCGTGTGCCTGTTCGCAGGAATCGAACTGGAGTCCTGAACGGGCGGTTCGGCGCCGGCGCCCTGTTTCCAGGGCTACTCCGGGGTTGTTGAACCGGTAGCTGGTTACCCGGCGATTCCCAGTTTCCGGAGGAAGGCGCCGTTGTCGGGTTCCCTGCCCAGAAAGGCCTGCAGGGTATCGATCGCGTCACGGGAGCCGCCCACCTCCAGCACCTCGCGGCGGTAGTCCATTCCCACCGCCGGGTTGGTTACGCCCTCTTCTTCGAAGCGCCGCCACATGTCGTCGCCGTACACCTCCGACCACAGGTAGCCGTAATAGCCCGCGTCGTATCCGCCCATGAGGTGGCCGAAGCTGGCCGGAGAGAAGGTTCCCTCCTGCAGGGGGAACAGCGACACCTGGTTGCAGCGCTCCAGTATCTCGTCGATGTCCTTTTCCGGTTCGGGGCCGTGCAGCGCCATGTCCAACAACCCGAAGCTGGCCTGGCGAAGTTTGGAGATGGCGATGTTGAGGCGCTTGGCCCCGGTCAGCTTCTCCAACAGCTCGGCGGGCAGGGGCTCCCCGGTACGGTGATGGAAGGCGAACCGGGCCAGGATCTCGGGCTCCCAGGTCCAGTTCTCCATGATCTGGCTCGCCGCCTCCACGAAGTCCCACTCCGTGCTCGATCCGGAAAAGCGGCCCAGCTCGGCCCGGGTGAGTACCTGATGGAGTATGTGGCCGAACTCGTGGAAAAGCGTGACCACTTCGGAGTGCTGCAGCAGGGCGGGTCCATCCTCCGACGGGGGCGTGAAGTTGGCCACGATCGCAGATCGGGGCTTCTGATAGGAGCCATCCTCCCGGCGACGACCCTTGACCAGGGTGAATGCTGCCGCATGGCTGAACTTTCCCTCCCGGGGAAAGAGGTCCATGTGGAAGTTGGACATGTGCTCTCCGGAAGCCTGGTCGAAGACCGCGTAGGTGATGACGTCGGAGTGCCAGACCGGCGCTTCCGTCTGCCGGTACTCCAGCCCGAACACCTCCCCGGTGAGGTCCAGCATCCCCTCCACCACCCGGTCGAGCGGGAAGTAGCCGGCCACTTCCATCTGGTCCACCCCGTACTCGGTCCGGCGAATCCGATTGTCGTAGTACCTCCAGTCCCAGGCCTGGGGGGGACCTTCCTCGCCGTCGGACTCCAGCATCTCGGCGATACGGGCCACTTCCCGGCGACCCGCCTGCAGGAGAGGTTCCAGCAGCAGGTCGTAGAAGCCCTCCACCGTCTCGGGCGTCTTGGCCATGCGTTCGGATAGTCGGTGGTGTGCCCAGGAGGGCTCACCGAACAGCGTGGCGATCTCCATCCGGATGGCTACCGCCTCCTCCAGGAGGGGACGATTGCTCTCGGTTGCCCGGTTGTTGAACTTCGCCGCCAAACGCTCCCGCAGGTCGCGGCGACCGGCGTTCTCCATGAACGGCACCACGTGGGGGTAGGCCATCGTCACCCGGAGCTTCCCCGTCTCCTCTGCGGTAGGCAGCGAGTCGAGATAGGCATCCGGCAGACCCTCGGCGTCATCCCGGCCGATCTCCAGAGCGTCCTCGTGCTCGGCGATGTTCCGGGCGAAGGCCACCCCCAGTTCGATCAACCGGTCGGTCAACTCCTTCACCCGGGCCTGGGACTCGGCCGGGAGGTGATGTCCCGCCTTTCGCAGGTCCCGGCGCACAAAGTCCAGGTAACGGGCGGGTTCTCCGGAGAGTCTCCCCGCTTCGTCGCCTGCGCCGAAGTCCTCCACCGCCCGGTAGAGCCCGGGGTCGAAGGCCAGTTCGGTGTGCCACTTGGAGATTCTCTCCGAAATGGCGTGCCCTGCTGCTCTCACCTCCGGGTCGGTGTGCACATAACCCATGAACCCGGCCTCGCCAAAGGCCCGTGAGAGGACCTCCTCCACGGCCTGCAGAGGCGCCAGGGTGTTCCCGTAGGTACGGGGCGAACCGTCCTCCAACACTTCCGACCGCAACCGTTCCGCCTCTTCGATGGCCCGGGAGGTGATCTCCTCCATCACCGGAACGGTCATCGCCGTGTAGTCGAAGATCTCATCTGCGTGACTTCCCATAACTTCTCCAAAGATCGCTCAGCCGACCGCTCCGGCCAGCACCTTTTCAAACCGGTCATGAACCGACCCGTTGGTGGCTATCACCAGGGATCCGTCCAGGGGGACCTTTCCCCCGTCAAGGCCGGTCACCTTTCCCCCCGCCTCCTCAACCATGAGAATCCCCGCCGCCATGTCCCAGACCGCCAGGCCCTGCTCCCAGAAGGCGTCGAACCGACCCGCCGCCACATAGCAGAGGTCCAGCGCCGCCGACCCCCGCCGCCGGACTCCCTGGCACTCGGCGAGCACCGCTCCCACCAGCGCCGCGTATTCGTGGGCGCGCTCTCTCCGGTCATAGGGAAACCCGGTCCCGACCAGTGCCTGTGAGAGGACATCTTGAGAGCTCACCGAGATCCTCTGGCAGTTGAGCCAGGCGCCCTCCCCCCGGACCGCGGTGAACTCCTCGGCGTGGACGGCTTCGATGACCACTCCCACCAGGGGCGCCCCATCCTCCCACAGCGCCACCGAGACGCTCACCGGCGCCAATCCGTGTATGAAGTTCACCGTGCCGTCCAGGGGGTCGATTATCCACGCCCGGCCTCTCGGCGGCAGGACTCCGCCCTCCTCCTCGCCGACCACCTCGTCGGCGGGACGGAGTTTGGCCAGCATCCCCCGTATCTCGGCCTCCACGCGGCGGTCCACCTCGGTGACCGGGTCGACCTCTCCCTTGAACTCGACTTCCGCGTCCTTCCCCAAAGCCTCTCTCAACAGCGTGGCGGCCCGGCGAGCCGCGGCCACGGCCAGATCCAGATCGCTTGAACCGGGGCCGCCGTATTTCACCCGGCACAGAATACCCGCCGCCGGGTATTGGGTAGCCTCTCGGATAGGTGGACCCACTGATGACACGCGTCGCCCCTGTTCTGCTGTCCGCACTCGCCGGCGCGGCCCTGTCCCTGGCGTTCCCTCCCCGCGGGTGGTGGTGGATCACAGTCCCTGCCATTGCCCTGTTCCTGCTGCAGACCCGGCGCTCCCAGGGCGTCTTCAGCGCAGCGCTGTCCGGCCTGGCCTTCGGCCTGTCCTTCTTCGGGTTCCTGATGCCCTGGCTGGCCGAACTCGGTCTCATCGCCTTCATCCCGCCGGTGGTCGTGCTTTCGGTCTTCCCCTCCCTCTACGGCGTCCTGATGGGCCTGAGCGTCTCGTTGCCTCCCTCCCGCTGGTTTGTCCGGGCCGTGGGAGGATGGGCGCTCATGGAGTGGGCCAGGGTGCGATGGCCCCTGGGCGGATTGGAGTGGGGGATGTCCGGATATGCCCTGAGCGAGTGGGCGCCGCCCAGGAGCGCGGCCCGCTGGATCGGCGCCTCCGGCTGGACGGTGCTGGTGGTGGCGGCCGCCGCCGTCCTGACGCTTCTGGTCCTCCGCCAGACCCGGCGCGAGCCCTCGGTCCGCGTGGCGAGCGTGGTGACGTTGCTGGTGGTCACAATGTTGATCGGAGGCTCGCTCTGGTCTCCGCAGACGGAGGGGGAGTCAATCCGGGTGGCGGTGGTGCAGGGCAACAACCCCTGTCCGGGAGAGCACTGTCCCAACGAGCGTTACCAGACCTACCAAAACCATCTCCGGCTCACCCGCACCCTGGAACCGGGCAGCGTCGATCTGGTGATATGGCCGGAGGGCTCCACCGGCTCATGGACGGCAGACCCGATCAACGCTCCGGAGGTGGGCGAGGCGATGGGCGCCGAGGCGGCCCGCATCGGCGCGGTGCTGCTGGCAGGGGGTGATCGGCCCATCAGTGACACCCACTGGGTGAACGCCAACGTAGTGTTCGACCAGACCGGAACGATCGTCAGCGAGTACCACAAACAGCACCCCGTTCCCTATGGCGAGTACATCCCCGCCCGATCCGCTTTCAAGTGGGTGGAGGAGCTTCACGAGGACCTGCCGAGTCGGGACATGCTCCGGGGAGAGGGCCCGGTTCTCTGGGATCTGGGATTCGGTCGGTTCGGGTCGGTGATCTCCTTCGAAGGGTCCTTCGCACGGTATGGCAGGGAGAATGCCCGGGAAGGGGCGGGACTGCTCATTCTGGCCACCAGCCAGGAGAGCTACCCCTACTCGGTGGCTTCCGACCAGTTCATCGGCATTACCCGCATGCGGGCCGCGGAACTGGGCATGCCCCTGATCCACACCGCGGTGACCGGCCGTTCCACCCTCATCTCGCCCGCCGGGGAGACCGGTCCCCGCACCGCCCTGGCGGAGGAGGCCCTCCTGATCGGAGAGGTGCGAACCAGGGCGTCGAGCCAGGGCCCCACCCTCTATGTTCGCCTGGGAGACTGGGTGCAGATCCTGGCCATCGCATCCCTGGCGTGGGAAGTCCTGCACGGACTGTATCGCCGCCGCTACCCCAACCGCCGCCGCTACCCCCGTTAGGACCCTCCGGCAGGGCCGGTTCCCATCCTCCGCAGCGGTCCGCGGCGACTGATCCATCTACCATGTTCATATCGGACTGCCACCGGCCTGAGGAATTACCCCACCCCTCCCTATATTCGGGATCAATTCTCACCATCGACGAAGGAGCACAGCATGGCGGAAACCCTGGAGAATCTGCTTATCGAGGAGAGGACCTTTGCTCCCTCCGCCGATTTCGCCGCCCGAGCCAATGCCCGCGGGAACGTGCACACCGCAGCGGAAGAGGACTGGCTGGAGTTCTGGAGAACCCAGGCCACCGAGCGTATCGACTGGTTCACCGAACCCACCAAGGTGCTCAACGACGAGAACCCGCCCTTCTTCAAGTGGTTCGAGGACGGGGAACTCAACCTCTCCTACAACTGCCTCGACCGTCATCTGGCCGAACACGGAGACCAGGTCGCCTATCACTGGATCGGCGAACCCGGAGACACCCTCACCATCACCTACCGCGACCTCCACGCCCAGGTCTGTCGGTTCGCCAACGCCCTGGTGGGCCTGGGGGTCGAGAAGGGAGACCGGGTGGCCATCTACATGGGGATGATCCCCGAACTGCCGGTGGCCATGCTGGCCTGCGCCCGGATCGGCGCCGCTCACTCGGTGGTGTTCGGTGGGTTCTCCTCGGATTCGCTGGCAGACCGGATCCTGGACGCCGACGCTCGGGTCGTCATCACCCAGGACGGATCCTGGAGGGGCGGCGGCGTGGTGCCCCTCAAGGACAACACCGACGTGGCCCTGGAGCGCTGTCCCGATGTGGCCTCGGTGGTGGTGGTGAAGAGGACCGCCACCCGGGTGGCGATGGAAGAGGGGCGAGACCACTGGTGGCACGATCTGACCGAGGGACAGCCCGACCAATTCGAACCGGCGCGCCTCGAGGCGGAGCACCCCCTCTACATCCTGTACACGTCGGGCACCACCGGAAGTCCCAAGGGAATCGTTCACACCCAGGGCGGATATCTCACCTCGGTGATGACCACCCACTCCTATGTCTTCGACCTGAAGCCCGACGATGACATCTACTGGTGCGCGGCGGACATCGGGTGGGTGACAGGGCATTCCTACATCGTCTACGGGCCCCTCGCCAACCGCGCAACCAGCGTCATGTACGAGGGGGCGCCCAACCATCCCGGCCTCGACAGGCTGTGGTCGATCGTGGCGGAATACGGGGTGACCATCTTCTACACCGCTCCCACCGCCATCCGCTCCTTCATGAAGTGGGGCGACGAGTACCCGGCTCGCCACGACCTGTCGTCGCTGCGGGTTCTGGGCACGGTGGGCGAGCCGATCAACCCCGAGGCCTGGATGTGGTATCACGAGAACATCGGCGGGGAGAACTCTCCCATCGTCGACACCTGGTGGCAGACCGAGACCGGCGCCATCATGATCACTCCCCTGCCGGGGGTGGTCACCACCAAGCCCGGCTCGGCCACATTCCCCTTCCCGGGCATCTCCGCCGACGTGGTGGATGACGACGGCAACCCGGTCCCCCTGGGCGGCGGTGGATACCTGGTGATCAACCGACCCTGGCCGTCCATGGCGCGCACCATCTACGGGGATCCCCAGCGCTACATCGACACCTACTGGTCCCGGTTCCCGGGCCGCTACTTTCCCGGGGACGGGTGCAAGCGGGACGACGACGGCTACTACTGGCTGCTGGGACGGGTGGACGACATCATGCTGGTCTCGGGTCACAACATCTCCACCACCGAGGTGGAGTCGGCCCTCGTCTCCCACGAAGCCGTGGCGGAGGCCGCGGTGGTGGGCCGCAAGGATGAGATAACCGGACAGGCCATCGCCGCCTTCGTCACTCTCCGGGGCACCCGCAGCGGTGACAGCCTGCTGCTGGAGGAGTTACGGAACCATGTGAGGAAGGTGATCGGCCCCATCGCCCGGCCCAAGTCGATCGTCTTCACCGACGATCTGCCCAAGACCCGTTCGGGAAAGATCATGCGCAGACTGCTCCAGGACATCTCCGAGCAGCGGCAACTGGGAGACGTCACCACCCTGGCCAATGCGGACGTGGTGGCCGAGATCGCCGCTAAAGCAGCGGCGGGCGGTGACGATTAGAGCTCTTCGAAAGTAGCTGAGGGCGGCGCCGGGGTAGACCCGGGCCGCCCTCTCGCTTCGGAGCGGGTGCGGTTCAGGCGTTCTCGGGAAGAACCCTTCCCCGGACTCTCGGGTAACGGATGGGGGCGTGGTTGTAGCAGTGATCGCGTCGGTTGTACCGATTCAGCTTCACATTGCACCCCTTATGGATGCAGACCCGCCCGGTCGGATAGGTTTTGGGCGCCCGCTTCTTCCCGCGGACCATGTAGCCCTTGATAGGTTCGCTCATCTCCTCCCCTCTCTCATACTCGGCTGCGTCATCGCTCCGCCTCCTAGCTTTACAAAATGTACAGTCTACAGCACCCGGGATCAAAAACCTTCTTGGTTTTCGTCTCCTCGATGCTGTCAGAACAACTTGCCGGGAGCAAAATAAAAACCCCGTAAAGCCCGATTGCCTTGCCACCGCCCAAGGGAACCGCCCTCTCCCCCGACCTCGCGAGCAGGGCCGCGGGAGAGCGTGGGTGGCCCGGATGTTGCAAACCAGGACCGCGCGCAAGGGTGTCCGCGACCCGGAGACAGGATGACCCCTCGCAGAGTGTGAAATTAAATGGCGACAGGGAGTTGACTTTGTCGCACCGACATTTCACATTGGTAAGAGCCAAACACTGAGACGGTCCGTCCAAGGAGTCGTTCGGATGACGTTGAAGGATCAGACTCACTACTCAACATCCCTATTTCGGGCTGCCCGAGCATGATCGCCCATGGCAAGGTGGTGGCGGGGGAGGGAAGCCCAAAGGGGCCCCTTGATTTGCGCGAGTTCAGACCCCGGTCGTTGTATCCCGTAACGGTTCAACTGGTTTGTGCCGTGGTGAATGTCGCATATGTCGTCGTAACTGCAGCCGATCCTTTGGTGTTTGTTTTAACAACTTTGTGGCATTATGCGGTGTTTCGTCACACCGCCTGCGCATACTGAGAACATGAAGACGACAACAGCTGGTCGACGGGTCGCCAATCAAGCGCAAGTGGTGGCGCCCACGCTGTCGGTGGATGAAGCAACAGTAGAGGAGCTTCAAGACCGAGTGCAGTCCACGATCCGCGGTGAGAATCAACTGGCCGGGATCCGCGCCGAGGCCCTGGCGGAACTTCAGCGGCGGGAAGGAACCGAACTCACCGAGATCGAGCTACGGGAAGGTGGACAGAAATCGACCCGCCAAGCCCGATCGGAGGTTGAGACCGCACGGGAACTGGAGGGGCTGCCCAAGACCCGAGAAGGCCTGAAGACCGGGGATGTCCCCTACGACAATGCGCGAATCCTGGCAAGCGCCAACAAGCGGGGAACCATAGACGAGAAGGAACTGTTGGGCGACGCCCGTACCCAATCTCCCGACAAGTTCGCCGCCACCGTCCGCAAATACGAACAGCGGCGCTCCGCAGACGACGGGGTCTCGAAGTTGAAGCATCAGCGTTCCCGTCGGTTCGCCAAGATCCGAACCGACGTCGAAGACGGGATGACCGTCCTCTACGGGCGGTTCGATCCTGTCACGGGAGCCCGCATCGAGACGGCCCTGTCAAAGAAAATGAACAAACTGTGGCACGAAGAAGACCCCGGGAATCGAGCCACCCCCGGACAGCGAATGGCCGATGCCCTCGAAGCCCTGATCACCCGCCCGGGAGCGAGTGAAGACGACAAGACCCAGGACGTAAAACTGATGCTGATCGCAGACTACGACACCATCAGCCAACAACTGCGCAACGCTCGCCTGGAAAACGGGACGCCCATACCCGCCGGGGAACTGCGACGGTTGGCCTGCGACGCCCAGATCCTGCCGGCCATCTTTCGGGGACCCTCCCAACCGCTTGACCTGGGCAAAGCAAGACGGAAGGCCAGTTCCACCCAACGCTCAGCTCTCATAGCCAGAGACAGAGCTTGTATCGGATGTGGCGCCAAAGCCGCCTGGTGTCAATCCCACCACATAGTCCACTGGCAGGACGGAGGCCCCACCAACGTCGACAACCTGTGCTTGCTTTGCTCCCGCTGTCACCACAAGGTTCACGACAGGGACTGGCAAGTCGAGCGCACCACCACCGGCGCCTACCGGCTACGGCCGCCACTCCCCGGCCGGACACGTCCAACTAGCCCGAAACACCAGCCGCGTCCACGCCGCAAAGCGCTCAATCCGGTCAAACAAAGGAAATGACCCGCCCCACTCCCTCCTTCACATGGCAGCTACCAGGAAACAGCCAGGTTGCCGATCAATGACCGAGTATCTGGCTCATGATCTCCGGCGAGTTGTCGGGGGTCTTGTGGAACAGGGTTAGGTATTGCGTGCGGGGGGTGTACCACTTTGATCTCCCATCTGCGCATCTGGCCAATCCTCGGGGTTGGTCGGAGCGTGTTAGCCCCAGTTGGTACTGGCCGAAACAAGGTAGTATCAAACCCAGGCCATCAACCGGAGCGCAAACCGAATGAACCACGACAGCAACCCCCGACACCAAGCGACGCCCCCCCCCCCCGGTTCCCGAGTCTCAGACATGCTAGGCAGATGGCTTCGGTCAATGTTGGTGATGGCGCTCGGGTTGGTCGGGTTGGCGGTGGCCCCGTCAAACGCACCGGCGGAGGCGCAGGACTCTTCGATGGTGACCCGAACGTTGCCAACCGGTGTTGAAGTAAAACTGCCGGCCGGAAAGTTTTACACGGTTGTTGAAGCCAAAACGGGGGAACGAGGAGGAAAGGTACGTGAGGGAGACCTTATCGAGATCGCGGTTGTTTTCGGCATGACTCCCGACTCGAGCAATCCTCCACAGTTCACGTGCGCTCCCAGGGAGAGCACGGCAGGAGAAGACGATTACGTTGCCAACGAGCAGCCTCTGACGGGAAACAGTGAGATTGTCACCATCCCATTCACGACTAGAACCGAGTACCAGGAAGGCCCACCCCTCCTCGTCAATGTCTGGGATCCGGGCGAGTCGTTTGATGTACTCTGCACACCGGATGCGAATAGCCGCGGGTGGCGCCCGTGGCCGGACGGTTTATTCCGAGTAACGATTCTGGATCAAGTGGAGCCGGAAACGGCGCCGACAACTACCCATACCGCCTCCGTTTCCACCGACCCGACAATTACGGCAAAGGTATTTACGGGCAAATTCTACTCGGTGGGGTTCCACAACGGAGCTGGAACAACCGACAGGGAAGGCCTGGTGATCGAGGGGAATCTAGCTGAGTTTGTTATAGCAGTGGGGGAGACTCCCAGCGCCGGTGACCTGACCTTCACATGCACCACGATCGACGACACCGCGACATCAGACGACTATGTTGGAGGGGCCTTCCCGGCCAGCGTCCAAACCGAGGGCGTCACCTTGCCGTTGGTCACCAAGGCCGATACCGAAGTAGAGATCGACGAGTGGCTTTGGGTTGAATGTATGCCTACGGACGGAACTGAACTCTATGATTGGCTCGCCTGGCCGTCGCCGCGGGCCCGGATAAAAATAGTGGACGCAACCACCCAGGTGGAGTTTGCCGACGGTTCCCTCACGATCGAAGAAGGCGCCACCGCCGATGTCATGGTGGTGGCCGCCAGCAAGGGCGCCCGCATGGCAGGTGCACGGACGACAACGACGAAGGTAGTGGTCACCTTGCACGACGACCGTGGGAGCGCAGTTCACCCCGAAGACATCAGGTTTAGCGGGACGTCAGACGCGAGCTTGACGCACACCCTCACCACATCAATTGAACCCCAGGCAGTCTCTCTTCAAGCGGTCGACAACAGTGTTTGCGAATTCGACAAGGTGGCTATCGTGAGCCTGTCCGCGCCTTCAGGAACAGACTGGTCCAGTAGCGGGACGATTCTGGGCGGACTGCGGAGAACACATGTGAAAATCGTGGACGACGAGGACCCACCCCCTGCGCCGGACGCGGTAGCGGCGGCCGTCAACGGTACGACACTTGCAGTCGAATGGCTCGAGGCGTCATGCCCGCATCTCGACGGGGTGGAAATGGAATACAAGCCGACTACCGAAACGACCTGGACCAGCGGACTGTTAGCCGGCCGGGAATGGGACTACGACGCCGACAACGACCCATCCAACAACCGTCGACTGACTACATCCTATACGGTGTCAGGCATCGAGGCCGGCACGGAGTACAACGTGCGGGTGCGCTATCACAATGCCGGCGGCGCCGGTGAATGGAAGAACACGATCTCGGGTGAGGCAACTATCGATGGGCGACCTCTCGCTTCGTCGGGCACGCCGCCTCCGCAGCCTGGTGGCCCGACCGGTGGCGGAGGCCCGACCGGTGGCGGAGGCCCGACCGGTGGCGGAGGCCCGACCGGTGGCGGAGGCCCGACCGGTGGCGGAGGCCCGACCGGTGGCGGTGGTGATGAGTTGCCGCAGGGCGCCTCCGGGTTTTTCAAGGACGTGACCGCGGGAGAGTCGTACGAAGCGGCGGTGTCGTGGATGACCCTGCACCGGATCACCTCGGGTTGCGCGCCGACCAGGTTCTGTCCGGATCAGAACGTCACGCGTGAGCAGTTCGTGACCTTCTTGTGGAGAGCGGCCGGGAGACCGGTCCCCCAATTCTCGGGATCGGAGGCGTTCGTGGACGTGACGGAAGGGGTGTACTCCGACCAGGCGATCGGGTGGGCCGTCTCCAACCGGATCACCCTGGGATGCACCCCCGGCGCCTTCGGGGACCCCGACTGGGGGTTCTGTCCCACCGACCCGGTCACCCGCGGGCAGATGGCCACCCTCCTGCACCGCCACACAGAAGCCGACTACACCGGACAATTCTCGTTCTACAACGACGTGACACCCGACGACTACTACTCGGAAGCCGTGATCTGGTTGACCGACTTTCTGGTGGTCCCCGGATGCAGTTCGACCGCCTTCTGTCCCCACCGGAACGCCACCCGCTCCGAGGCCGCCCTGTTCATCCACGGAGTAGCCATCCGGCCCCACATCTGGGGAGAAGGCAACACCGCCTTCATACCATAGTCCTAGGAGGCTGCTGACCAGCTACCAGGAAACAGCCAGGTGGCCGATCAATGACTGAGGATCTGGCTCAGGAACATCTTGGTTCGGGGATGGCGGGGGTTGGAGAAGAACTCTGCTGGAGCGCCTTCCTCGATTATCTGGCCCTCGTCGAACAGCAGGATGCGGTTGGCGACCTCCCGGGCGAAACCCATCTCGTGGGTGACGGCCAGGATGGTCATGCCGGTCTGGGCAAGTTCCTGCATGACCTCCAGCACCTCCTTGATCATCTCCGGATCGAGAGCGGAGGTCGGCTCGTCGAACAGCATGATCTTGGGGTCCATGGCCAGAGAGCGGGCGATGGCCACCCGCTGTTGCTGCCCGCCGGACAGCTGTCCCGGATACTTGGACGCCTGTTCGGGTATCCCCACCCGCTCCAATAGGTCCACCGCCCGTTCCTCTGCCTCGGCCCTGGTCCGCTTACGTACCCAAATCTGGGCGAGAGTGATGTTCTGCAACACGGTGAGATGGGGAAACAGGTTGAACTGCTGGAACACCATGCCCACTTCGGAGCGAATCCGCTCGATGTTGCGCACATCCGAGGTGAGTTCGATCCCGGCCACCATGATCCGCCCCTCCTGGTGCTGTTCGAGGCGGTTGATGCAGCGTATGAAGGTGGATTTGCCTGACCCCGAGGGTCCGATGATCACCACCACCTCTCCCTCCCCCACCGAGGTGGTCACACCCCGGAGAGCCTGGAAGTCCCCAAACCACTTCTTGACATTTTCGCAAACGATGATCTGGTCGGTCGATCCGTTGTTCATCTCTTTCTCCAAACTAGCGGGTTCCCAGGCCCAGTCGCCTCTCCAGCCTGAGGCTGGCGCGACTGAAGCTGAACGAGAAAATCCAATACACCACCACCGCCAACAACAGGTTCTCGAGAACGCTCCCCAGCGAATCGGGCTGGTTGGGCACGATGTCGCGCGCCACCCTCAGGAAGTCCGCCAACCCGATGATCGCCACCAACGACGTGTCCTTGAAAAGCGAGATGGTCTGGCCCACCAGGGCGGGGATAACCGCCCGCAGGGCCTGGGGAAGGGTGATGAGCATCGTCATCTGGGCGGTGCTCATCCCCAGCGAGCGGGCCGCCTCGGATTGGCCTCCCGAAACCGACTGCAGCCCGCCCCTCACGTTCTCGGCCAGATAGGCGGCGGAGAAGGCGGTTATCGCCAGGAGCGCCTTGGCCTCTCCCGCGAAGTCGAGCCCCGGCGGCAGGAAGCGGGGAATCACCTTGTCGCCGAAGAAGAGCACGGTGATCAGCGGTATCCCCCTTATCACTTCGATGTACACCACCGAGAGGATCCGGAAGATGGGCATGGTGGAGGTCCGTCCCAGGGCCAGGAGTATGCCGATCGGGAAGGAGAGCGCCGTGCCCCCCACCGCCAGCAGGATGGTGAGGTTGAATCCGCCCAAAAAGTGCCCGCGGGTGGCCAGTTCGGTCGAGCCGATGCCCAGCAGGAAGAAGTACAGCAGGCAGACCGCTCCTCCCAGCCACGACCAATAGAAGATCTTTCGCGCCGTGTGGCTGGATGCGAAGGTGGGAGTGGCGAGGCTGAACAGAGTCAGCAGGAGCAACAACACCCGTATTGCCATCGGCCATTGAACCACCCAGGAAAAGATGGCCACGCCTCCCAGGAGGAAGTTCACCGCCGCCGCCCTCTCCCGGCCCGAGCGGCTGACCACACCGATCACAACCAGTCCGGCTACGACCACGAGACCCGACCAGGGAAGCCAGGGAACGACCTCATCCCACACCAGCGAGGGGCTGCGCTGCACATGCATGTAGATGACCGGGAAGGAAGCCACCCACAGCAGGGTGATCAGCCTCTTCATGAATTGCTCCGAGACGCCGCGGCGGATCAGCCTTCCGAGCCAATGAGCGGCCACCACCACGATGGCGGTGGCGGTCAGGGGTCCGGTGGTTGTGGACTCCAGCGGGAGGTACCAGAGCAGCGCCACCACCAGGGCCCCCAGCACCAGCAGCACGCCCGCCATGGAGACCTCCCTCTCGTGGCGCAGCATGCGCATCATCACCGATCCCGCCACGGCCACCGCGGCGCCGCCCCACACCAGGAGAGACTGCACCGAGGTACCGGCCGGAGACCATAGCGACAGCACTCCCACCACCAACGCCGTGGCGCCCACCGCCCTCACCGCCGCCAGCATCCTCACCATCGACACCCGGCCTCCCATGCCCCAGGCGGCGGTGGAAATCCCGGTCAGGGCGGCGACGATCCACAACGACCACCACATGTTGATCAGGTCGTCACGGGGATAGGCTTCCACCGCGTAGTTGGCGGCGTTGGGAGGGATGACCTCCCAGCGGCGCCCGGGATCGAACACGAACCGGAGGATTCCCAGCACCACCAGGGCCAGACCTGCGGAGAGAACTATCGTCAGCGTCCCGTTGAACTTCGTGTTGAAGAGGTTCTTGCGGGCCCATTCGAGCCAGCCCAACCGAAGCGCCTTGGGAGGAGGTTCAGGGGGCAGGGGGAGATCGAAGTCTTCTCGGTCCATCTATCGCTCCACCAGCCGGGTACGCCGGTTGTAGTAGTTGACCAGCACCGACAACAGCAGGCTGATGCTCAGGTAGAAACCCATCCACATCAAGATCACCTGGATGGTGTCACCGGTCTGATTGAACATCGTCTGCCCGACCTGGACCATCTCGGGGAAGGCGACCGCGATCCCCAGCGAGGTGTTCTTGGAAAGGTTCAGGTACTGGTTGCCGAGCGGAGGCAGTATCACCCGGAAAGCCTGCGGGAGGATCACCATGCGGAGGAGTTGGCCCCGGCGCAGACCCAGGGCGTACCCGGCCTCGCTCTGTCCCCTGGGCACCGAGAGGATGCCGCCCCGCACGATCTCGGCGATGAACGAAGCCGTATAAAGAGTCACACCCATCCAGATCCCGAAGAAGGAAGGCGTCATGGTCATGCCGGTGTCGGCGATCTGCGGGAAGCGGCCCGGGACCTCCACCGAGGGCTGGCCCATCGCAACCGGCGCACCGGTGCGGAGAAAGTCGAACTTCTGGTCGAAGAATTCCAAGAGCCCCTGGGCAACCCCGGCGCCCAGGTCGATCGCCGCCGGGAACAGCATTATCGCCGCCGCCCCGCCCGCTCCCATCAGCCCGGCCAGCAACATTCTGAAGTAGTCGTCATCGGTGAGTTTGGCCAGCCCGGCCGGGGTGCGGCGGGATCCCAGGAAACGGTGAATCCATCGCCAGCCCAGATAGAGGGCCACCGCGGCCAGGATGATCTGGTAGACCAGAACGGGAATCGCCCCCACCTGGACGGCCAGCGCCCCGAACGCCCATCCCAGTGCCCCCGCCACGGGATGGGCGAACCAGCCGATCACCGCCAGGGCCCCGAACACCACCAGCGCCCAGGTGAGAGGCCGGGTGTCCTGACCCAGTTCCTCCGTGCGGCGCATCCGGCTCTTGTAGATCCAGCGACCGGCCACCAGACCCGCCACCAGGAAGACCCCCCACTGCCAGAAGGTCTCCTGGGGGAAGGGCCATGCGAAGGAGATCCCCTTGCGGCTGATCAGCAGTAAACCGGGTATGGGGCCGGAACTGTCCTCGGTCAGGGTGGGGAAGAGTATCGAGGCGAGGAAGAACCAGAAGACCACCTGCACCAGCACCGGAATGTTGCGGATGGTCTCAACGAAGGCGGTGGCGAGCTTGGACGCCAGCCAGTTGGAGGACAGGCGGGCAATGCCCACCAGCACCCCCAACACGGTGGCCGCCACGATCCCCGAGAGGGCCACCCTCAGCATGTTGACCGCGCCGGTGTAGAAGGCCTCCAGGCCGGTATCCGGACGGATGAAGATCCCCTCTCCCAGTTGGATGCCCGGGGGATCGGTCAAAAGATCCCAGTCGAGAGCCAGCCCCTGGGCTCTCATGTTGGTGGCCGCCTGGGTGATCAACACCGAACCCAGCGCAAGCAACCCGACCAGCGCCCCGATCTGGGCGGCCCACTTGAGAAACGTGGCATTGCGCCACAACGGCGGTCGGGTAGGTGAGGTTAGGTTCGATCGGTTCACCAAATACGCTTCACCTTCGAGTTGGGACGACGCTTCCTTGGGATGGCCTTCAGTTTAGGTTTAGGGGACCTCCTGCCGGGGGTTTGTCAACACTGGCCTTATATTCATGCGATGCCTCCTCAGGACAGGCAAAAAGCTCTTGGACATCTTGACTTCGTCAAGTCCCAAGAGGACCAGCACTGGAAACGCGACCACATATCCCACTATCCCCTCCCCGTGGGACCCATGCAGGTAGAAATGGGAACACCCCGGGTGATGGTCCGGTTTAGAAGGTTCCTTAAGTCAGCGGCGAACTCTCGGGCTTGCTGTACGAGATCTGCATGCCTAGCCGACAAAAGGCGAAATGCAGAACCAAGTGCGCCAGTTGGCTTCGCTTGAGAACTCCCCGGAACGCGCTTGCTCCCTCAACTGCTCCAAGGTGCATCCGGCCCTGGCGAGAGTGCTCTCTACCGTCTCGGTAAGTTCTTCCCGGTCCAGCACGATGACCGTCGCATCGCGCTCCCCGTCCTCCCTCGGGTGGCTACTGCCTGTCCTCTGATTACCAGGGGTTCGTTCAATCAACACCATAGAGGCGCCTCCTTCTCTTCGAGGTGCCTGTCTTGCTTAATACGCCAATGACTCGGTGCGACAACAGTTTCGCAGTCGCTCACGCTCTGTGGCAACCGGATTTCAGCTATTGACTGTCTCAGGTCCCTAACAGGCGAGCACCTTGAACGCGGTGGGAACGGGAAACTACGAGCGCCAATGCAGCAGTCTACGAATCCGGACCGGAGAGTTCCGAGCGGAGTTGTGAGATCTGGGCGGCAACGCTCTCGGGGCTGCCTCCCCCGGGGGTGGCCCTCCGGCTCACCGACACGACCGGGTCCAGGAGGTCCAGGTCGGAAGGCTCGAAACCGGGGTGGGCACGGGCAAGATCGGAGAAGCCGAGCGACGAGAACTCCCGACTCTCCGCCGCCAGCCGGGCCGCCATGGCACCGGTGGCCCGATGGGCTTCCCGGAAGGGCACCCCCCTCCCCACCAGCGCCTCGGCCAGGTCCAGGGCGGCGGTCTCCGGTGCGGGCGGGGGCGGATGAAAACGGGCGGACGCCAGCAGGCCGGCCAGGGCGGATGCGCCGGCCGCCAGGTTGTCGTCGACCGCGAAGAGGTGCTCCTTGTCCTCCTGCAGATCGCGGTTGTACGACATGGGCAGGCCCTTCTCCAGGGCCAGCATGGCGGTGAGGGATCCGATTGCCCCGGCTGCCTTGCCCCGCACCAACTCGGCGATGTCGGGGTTCTTTTTCTGCGGCAGGGCCGAGGAGCCGGTGGCGAACTCATCCGCCAGCGTGGCCCAGCCGAATTCCCGGGTGGACCACAGCACCAGGTCCTCCCCCAGGCGGGACAGAGACACCAGGGCGCGGGCGCAGCACCATACATACTCGGCGGCCCGATCCCGGGACCCGACCGCCTCCAAGGAGTTGGAGAAGGCCCGGGACATGCCGAGCAACGATGCACTCCTCTCCGGCGACAGGGGCAACGACGATCCCGCCGACGCCCCCGCCCCCAGCGGAGAACAGTCCAGCCGCTCGGCCAGGTCCAGGAAGCGGCGCCGGTCCCGGGCCGCCATGTGTGCGTAGGCGAGGAGGTGATGAGCGAACAGGGTCGGTTGCGCCTGCTGGAGATGGGTGTAGGAGGGGACCACCACACCGGGCCCCAACCGCTCCGCGGCATCCACCAGCACCAGCGCCAGCCGGGCCAGTCCCCCGGCGTGGCGGGCCGCTCCTCGCCGCATGTACAGCACGAGGTCCAGGGCTACCTGGTCGTTGCGGGACCGTCCGGTATGGAGCTTTCCCCCCACCGGCCCGACCAGTTCCATCAGGCGGCGCTCCACCGCCGAGTGCACGTCCTCGTCGCCGGCGGTGAAGGCGAATGCTCCCGAGCTTGCCTCCTCGGCCACGGTCCGGAGGCCGGCGGTGATTGTCTCGGCCTCCTCCCCGGACAGGATTCCCACTTCTCCCAGCATGGCCACGTGGGCCATGGAGCCCTCGATGTCATCCGAAAGCAAACGCCGGTCGGCGATCGAGACCGTGAAGTCCCACATCTGCGAGGCGGGGACGCCTCCAAGCCTCCCTTCCCAAAGGGTCATCGGCTATCCCTTCGTCCCTGCGCCCGACGGGGGACGCAACCGATGGGAGTTGATCCGGATGAACCCGCCCGCGTCCGCCTGGTCATACACCTTGTCCTCCTCGAAGGTGGCGCGATCAGGGTCATAGAGGCTGTGAGGAGCGCGGCGACCCACCACGGTGACCGAGCCCTTGTAGAGGGAGAGCCGCGCCTCCCCGGTGACCGACCGGGCCATCTCGTCGAACATCGTCTGGAGAGAGAGCCGCTCGGGAGCGAACCAGAACCCGTTGTAGACCATCTCGGCATAGCGGGGAGCGAGCTCGTCCCGCAGGTGGGCGACCTGGCGGTCGAGGGTGATCGACTCCACCGCCCTCAGGGCATGGAAGAGAATGGTGCCTCCGGGAGTCTCGTACACTCCACGGCTCTTTATGCCCACGAACCGGTTTTCGACGATGTCGACCCGGCCCACGCCATGACGTCCGCCCAGGCGGTTCAGTTCCTCCAGGAGGGCAACCGGTTCCAGTTTCACGCCGTTCACCGCCACCGGGTTTCCCCTGTCGATGGAGACAGTCACCTCCTCGGGCTCATCCGGCGCCACCCGGGGATCGACGGTGAGCGAGAACATGTCATCGGGCGGCGCCGCCCACGGATCCTCCAGTATTCCCCCCTCATAGGAGATGTGCAGCAGGTTGGCGTCGGTGGAATAGGGCTTTTCGGGAGAGACGGGGACCGGAATCCCCCGCTGACGGGCGTAATCGACCAGGTCGGCTCGTCCCAGCATGTCCCATTCGCGCCAGGGCGCTATCACCCGGATGTCGGGTTGCAGGGCGTAGGCGGACAACTCGAAGCGGACCTGATCGTTTCCCTTTCCGGTTGCGCCGTGGGAGATGGCGTCGGCGCCGAATCGGCGGGCCACTTCGATCATGCCCTGGGTGATGATGGGCCGCGCCAGCGAAGTCCCCAGGAGGTAGTAGCCCTCATAGAGCGCTCCGGCCCGGAAGGCGGGGAACACCGCCTCGGTGACGAATTCGTGGCGCAGATCCGAGACCACCGCCTCGACCGCTCCCGTGTCGAGCGCCTTCCGGCGCGCCTCGGACACCTCCTCGCCCTGGCCGACATCGGCCGTGTAGGCGATCACCTCCGCGTCGTAAACCTCTCGGAGCCACGCAAGGATCACCGAGGTGTCGAGGCCCCCTGAGTAGGCAAGAACCACCTTTGTCATGTCAACTCTCCGATCTGTTCCAGTCGCCTCTTCACCATCCGGCCGCCGGATGGTCGAGCCGCCACCACCAGGATGGTGTCGTCACCCGCGACGGTCCCCAGGACATTGCCCACCTCTCCCGACTCCAGGGAGGCGTCCAGGGCCGAGGCCACCACCGAGGCGGCCCCCGGAAAGGTCTTCATCACCACCAGGTTGGCCGAAGCTTCTATCGACAATGTGTAGGAGTTGATCGCCCTTCCCAGTTTTCGCTCCGGGTCGGTGGGACCCCCGTCTTCGGGTCGGTGGGAGTTCAGTCGGTAACGGCCTTCCCGGTCCTTCACCACCCCGAGGAACCGCAGATCCCGCGACACGGTGGACTGACTGACCGCGAACCCCGCCTCGGCCAGGCCCTTTGCCAACTCTGCCTGCTCGGCGGCGCCTCCTCCGGCAAGCAGACCGCGCAATGCCCGCCTCCGAGCACCGGCCGAACTCATTCAACCCTCCGTGCCTATCGACTCGGCCAGAGCCGCGCCGAACCGGGAAATCGCTTCGGCGGTCTCTCCGGAGGTGATGCTCAGGGGAGGGGCGAAGCGCACCGCATCGGGTCGCACGTTGTTGACCACCAGCCCGAGCTCCAATGCACGTCGGGTGGCCCCTGCCGCCCACTCTCCCTCCAGAACGGCCGCAATGAGCAATCCCCGGCCTCGTACCTTCCTCACGCCATCCAGGGCGCCCAGGCCGTCGGTGAACTGACGCGAGCGCGCCCGGCAGTTGGCCAGCAGGTCGTGTTCGGCGATCTCGTCCAGGACCGCCAGGGCCGCCGCGCAGGGAACCGGTCCGCCGCCGAAGGTGGTGCCGTGGTCGCCGGGACCGAAGGCGGTGGCCACCTCCTCCCGGGCGAGACATGCGCCGATCGGCAGCCCGTTGGCCAGGGCCTTGGCCACCGTGGCGATGTCCGGCTCGAAACCCAGCCCCTGCCAGGAGAACATGTGGCCGGTCCGCCCTATGCCTGCCTGGACGTCATCGATGATCAGAAGGACTCCCCTGCGGTCGCACAACGCCCGGACCTCCTGGAGGAAATCGGCGGGCAGGGGGATCACTCCCCCCTCGCCCTGGGTGGTCTCGATCATCACTGCCGCGGTGCGATCCGACACGGCGCGGTCCAACGCGGCGACGTCTCCGGGAGGGACCTGAAAGAACCCCGGCGGGAGGGGCTCGAAGGTCTCCTGCTTGGAGGGTTGGCCGGTGGCGGCCAGAGTGGCCAGGGTGCGCCCGTGGAACGAGTCCAGGAGAGAGATCACTTCATAGCGGTGCGGGCCGTACCGCTGCTGGGCGTACCTGCGCGCCAGCTTGATGGCGGTCTCGTTGACGGTGGCCCCACAGTTGGCGAAGAACACCCGGTCCAGTCCGGAGAGTGCCGAGAGTCGTTCGGCCAGAGCCGCCATCGGTTCGGTGTAGAAGATGTTGGAGACGTGGACCAACTCCGACAACTGGACCCGGGCGGCCTCGGCCACCCTCGGGTTGGCGTGCCCGACCGCCACCACCGCCAGGCCGGTGAGACAGTCCAGATAGGACCGACCCTCCCGGTCATACAGCCAGACTCCCCGCCCCCGGGTGAACACCACCGGCGTCCGACCGTAGGCCGGGATGAGCTTGTTGTCGACCCTCTCGATCCAGTCCGTGACTTCTGAGTTCACTGTTCTTCTCCTTCGTGGTGGATGACCATGGTCCCTATCCCCTCGGGAGTGAACATCTCCAGCAGCAGGGCATGCTGTATCCGACCGTCCAGAACATGTGCCTGCGCGACGCCGCCTTTCATTGCTTCCACCACAGCCCGCAACTTGGGGAGCATTCCTCCCCGGAACCGGTCCACCATCATCGCCAACTCGGGAAGGGTCATCTTGGAGATGAGCGTGGAGGCGTCGTTGGGGTTGCGATACACGCCCTCCACATCGGTTAGAAACACCAGCTTCTGTGCTCCCACCGCGGCGGCCAGGGCGCCCGCCACGGTGTCGGCGTTCAGGTTGTACACCTCATCGTCCAAGCCCAGTCCCAACGGCGCGATCACCGGGGTCATCCCCCCGTCCAGCAGGAGTTCGATCAGGGCCGGGTTCACCTCCACCAGATCGCCAACCCTTCCCAGGCGCTCATCCAGCCGCCGGCAGAGGAAGAGGCCGGAGTCCACGCCGCTCAAGCCCACCGCCTTGGCGCCGCTGGTCTCCAGGAGGCGGGAGATCTCCCCGTTGACCTCCCCACCCAGGACCCTGCGCACCAGTTCCATGGTGCGGGAATTGGTCACTCTCAACCCGTCCACCCAGGTGGGAGCGATGCCCTCCCTCTTCATGGCGGCGGTGATCTGTGGTCCGCCTCCGTGAACCACCACCATCTTTATCCCCACCTGGGACAAGAGAGCCACATCCCGGGCGAAGGACCGGGCGAAAGTCGGGTCATCCATCGCCGATCCGCCGTACTTGACCACCACCACGGTGCCGGAGAATCGACGGATGTAGGGCAGGGCTTCCATGAGGATGGCCGCCTTCCCCATCGAGGAGGCGATGCGAGGCTTGAGGCGGGTCGGGGGGCTGTGGCCGGTGGTCATGAAGGCTCCCCGTTGAAGATGACGTACCCGGGGGTGAGGTCGCTGGTGAGGACCTGGGCGCTTCCCGGTCCGTCCCCCACCTTGACGTCGACCTGGAAGTCGCCGGCCAACAGCGGCTCGACCGCGGAGAGATCCACTCCGGTGTGGGTCCCTCCCCTTGCCACCGGCGTTCCCTGGTAGGTGATGTCCACCCGGGACGCATCCAGGGGTTCGCCACAGGCGCCGAGAGCGGCCACCAGCCGGCCCCAGTTGGGGTCTCCCCCGTAGAAGGAACAACGCACCAGGTCGGAGTCGGCCATCGCCATCCCCATGCGGCGTGCCGAGCCGTTGTCCGGGGCGCCGCTCACCCGGAGGGTCACCACCCGGGTGCAATCCTCTGCGTCCACCACGATGTCACGGGCCAGCCGTGCGCACACGGTCCGCACCCCTCTGGTCAAATCCTCCAACGACGGCTCGATCCCCGAAGCGCCGGAGGCCATGAGAATCACCGTGTCGTTGGTGGACTCGCACCCGTCGATATTGATGCTGTTGAAGGTCTCCTCCACTGCGCTGGGCAGCACCTCTCGCAGCCGATCAGGCGAGGCGACGGCGTCGGTGGTGACCACTGCCAGCATGGTGGCCATGTTCGGGCGGATCATCGCCGCCCCCTTTGCCATCCCTCCCACCCGGAATCCTCCGGGACCGGAGACCGCCGCCTCCTTTGTGAAGGTGTCGGTGGTCATGAGTCCGGCCGCGGCTTCCTGTCCCGCCGACGGGCTTGACGCGGCCCGGGCCACGAGAAGTTGCATGGCGGGAAGTATCTTGTCCATGGGCAACTGCGGGCCGATCGGTCCGGTGGAACCCACCAACACCTCGGTGGCCTCACACCCCAGCGCTCCGGCAACCGCAGCGGCCATCTCGAAGGCGGCCTGTTCGCCGGTTTCCCCGGTGGCCGCGTTGGCGCAGCCCGAGTTGAGGGCCACCCCTCGGATCACTCCTCGCGAGACCTCCATGTGACGGCGGGACAACAGCACCGGCGGGGCGGCCGCGCGGTTCTGGGTGAACACCGCCGCGGCCGGTACCGACCGGTCGGCAATCACCAGGCTCAGGTCCAGGGCGCCGGAGGGCTTGATCCCCGCCGCCCCGCCCGAGGCCCGAAATCCCCTGGGAAACGTGACGCTCACGGCATCCACCCGGTTGTGTCCAGGCCGGCGGCCTCCTCCAGGCCGAACACCAGGTTGGCGGCCTGGACGGCCTGCCCGGCGGCGCCTTTCAGGAGATTGTCCAGGACGGCCTGGGCGATCACCATCCCGGTGTGGGCATCGAAGAACGCCGATACCAGCGCCCGGTTGGATCCTGCCACCCACCGCGTCTGGGGGGGACGCTCCACCACATCCACCAGGGGACGGCCGTCGTACATCTTGCCCAGGACCCCCAACAGGTCCTCCCGGTCCGCCGGAGGATCGCCGGCGGGCATGGTCACCGTGGCCAGGATTCCCCGCTGGATGGGAAGCAGATGGGGGGTGAAGGTGACGCGGGTGGAGACCCCGGCCATCTCCATGCCCATCTCGATCTCGGGCCGATGCCGGTGAGCGGTCACCGCGTAGGCCTGTACTCCTTCCGCCACCTGTCCGAACATCAGGTCCGATCGCACCGACCTTCCCGCGCCCGACACACCCGACAGGCAGTCGGCCACCACCGGGCCCGTCGCCAACCCGGAGGCCAGCAGCGGAACCGCGGCCAGCAGCACCGCGGTCGGATAACAGCCGGGCAGGGCGACCCGCCGGGCCCCCTCCAGGTCGAACAATTCCGGCAGGCCATATGTCCACTCTCCCAGACGCCCGGGTGCCGGATGGGGAGAGCCGTAGGCGGTTTCGTAGCGTTCCGGGGTGTCAAAGCGGTAATCGGATCCCAGGTCGAAGACGGCCGCGCCCCTCTCCGCCAGCTCGTGGTCCAGCTCGTAGGACGCCCCGTGGGGAAGCGCCAGGAAGGCGGCGTCCACCGAGGGGATGTCCTCGGGAACGGTGAGCGCCAGCCGCCGGTCGCCCCGGGAGAGATGGGGATGCACCTCCCCCAACTCGGCGCCGGCCCGACTGTGGGCGCCGAGCCAGACCAGGTCGAAGACCGGGTGGGCGTCCAGCAGGCGGATCAACTCCCCGCCGGCATACCCGGAGGCGCCGACCACCGCGGCGGTGAGCCTCACTTGAAGTCACTCTCTTGCATCGGGACCACTATATACGAATATGCGCATAAAACCAAAGCCGCTTACGGACTCCGGGAATGCTGCTCGTGCCCGAGTGGATACAGGTCTCGCTCGGGCATGGGGGGCGGCAGCGGCTCGTATATCCAGGACTCGACCAGTTCCCGCGCCGGGGTTCCTCCCGTGTCCTCTACCAACGCCAGGAAGTCGGCGGTAGTGACGTTCCCGTAACGATGGGTGTCGAGCCAGGTTCTGAGCATGGCGAAAAAGGAGGAATCGCCCAGGTGGTCGCGAAGAGCCGCCAGGGTGAGCGCTCCCCTTGCATAGACCGAGTAGTTGAAGAGGTCGTCGGCGGGAGGCAGGCCGGGGGGATAGAACTGGCGCGTTGCCCTGGCGGTGGCCTGCTCGATGGCCTCGGTGGTGTCGCCCGACAGGAAAAACTCTCCGGAGAACAGCCGGTAGGCGTTGGCCACCCTCCGGTCGTAGTCCGTCACCCCGTGGATCTCTTCGATCCAGAGCCACTGCGAGAGGGTGGCGGGGCCTTCGTTCAACCATATGTCGCCCCAGTCCGCCACCGACACCGAGTTGCCGAACCACTGGTGGGCGAGTTCGTGGATCACCAACTCCTCCGGAGATATGTCACGGCCGGTCAAGAGAGAACTGTCGTAGGTGGGGAGGGTCTGGTGCTCCAGCGCCAGTCTCAGTCCGGCGTCCACCACCATGGCGCCCAGGGACTCGAACGGATACGGCCCGAAGAGCCCGGACAGGAAACGAAGGTAGCGGTGCTGGTCGGAGAAGGGACCGAGCAACTCGGGATCCAGGTCCGCCGGATACCAGGTGGTGATCTCCAGGCCCAGGGGGTCCGGCTCGGAGCGGGACTCGAACTGTCCGATCCCGAGGGGAATCAGGTACGGAGCCACGGGGTGTTCCATCGACCAGCGGAAGACCGCGGTCTGCTCATCTGACCGAGACTCCTCCAACACTCCACCCGACACGGCCGTCCATCCGGCCGGGACTTCCACCTCCACGGTCACCAGCGCTTTGTCCAGGGGGTGGTCGTTGAAGGGCGCCCAGGCTGCCGAACCATCCGGCTCGTTCATCATGAAGAAGATCTCCTCGTCAACCGTCCAGCGGCCGCCGGCGGTGAACCCCTCGATGGCTCGGGCCGGTCGGGAGGCCACCACCCCCTCATAGGAGACCACCACTGTCATCGGCTCTCCCTGCCCGACCACCTCGGCGGGCACGATGATCAACTCTTCGAAGACCTGTTCGTGGTCGGCCGACACCCCGTTGACCGTTACCTCTTCGGTCTCCATGCCGAAGAAGTCCAGGCTGAACAGGTCGAGATCGGCGGTGGCCACGGCCGTCACGGTGGAGGACCCCGACAGCCGCCCCGTCTCCGGATCGAAGCGCACCTCGATCACATAGCTCTCCACGTCATAGCCGGAGGCGCCCAGGGTCGGATACAGGGTGTCGCCGATCCCCTCCCTTCCCAACGCCTGCAGGCGCTCCCAGAGGGTGGGTTCCGGCGGGATGGTGGTGGTGGTCGGGACCGTGGTTGTGGTGGTCGTCGGGACGGTGGAGGTGGTCGTCGGCGGGAGAGTCGTGGTGGTCGGGACCGTGGTTGTGGTCGTGGTCGGGACCGTGGTGGTTGAGGCGAGGGTCGTTGACGTGGTGGTATCGGGTGTCTCCCCGGCTACCCGGGTCTCGGTCGTAGTCGGGTCGGGAGGGGCGACCGCCGGGCCTTCATCGCAGGAGGCGAGAACCGCCACCCCGCACGCCAGCGCCACCACCGCGATTGTTTTCTTCATGCCGGAGGAGGGGGGCCCGGGTCTTCCCGGCCCTCGCCGATCGCCCACCGGCGGGCGATGACCAGCGCCTCGTGCTCCGAATAGGGGCCCTCCTCTATGCGCCTTTCCAGGAGGATCTTCATGATCTCGCCCACTTTCGGACCGGGGGACATCCCCAGATAGGACATGATCCGGTGGCCGTTGACCGGTGGCCGGAGACGTTCCAGGTCCTCCTTCTCCCTGAGCTCGGCAATGCGCTGCTCCAACTGGTCGATCCGCTTCTGAATGGCGGCGGCTCGCCGCTTGTTGACGGTGGTCACATCGCACCGCACCAGTTCGTTGAGGTCCTCCAGCAGCGGCCCTGCATCCCGCACATAGCGACGCACCGCCGAGTCCGACCATCCCATCCCCAGGGTGTGGGGACGCAGATGCAGTTCCACCAGCCTGGTCACATCGTGCGTCAGCACTCGCGGATACCTCAACTCCTCCAGGCGACGGCGGGCCAGTCGGGCGCCCACCATCTCGTGATGGTGAAAGCTGACCCCCTTGGGTCCGTAGGTGCGAGTGTCGGGCTTGCCTATGTCGTGGAGCAGGCAGGCCAGGCGCAACACCAATCGCGGAGACGCCTTGTCCACCACGGCCAGGCTGTGTGCCAGGACATCCTTGTGACGGTGACGGGGGTCCTGTTCCATCTCCAGGGAGGAGAGCTCGGGCAAGAAGTTCTCGGCCAGCCCGGATCTCACCAGGCCCAACAAGGCATCGGAGGGACGGGGAGCGGTCACCAGTTTGCTGAGTTCGTCCCTGATTCTCTCGGCCGACACGATCTGGAGACGCCCCGCCATCTCGGCCACTGCCTGCAGAGTGGGTGCCGCGGGCCGGAACCCCAGGGTGGCCCAGAAACGAAACAGGCGAAGCATCCGCAGCGGATCGTCTTCGAAGGTCTTCTCCGGAGAAGTGGGGGTGGTGAGGACCCGCCGGGCAAGATCGGCAAGTCCTCCGAAGGGATCGACCATCCGGGCGTCAGGCACCTTGATCGCCAGGGCGTTCACCGTGAAGTCCCGACGCTCGAGGTCTTCTTCGATGGTATTGGAGAAGGAGACCTCCGGATGACGGCTGTCTGTGCGGTACACGTCCCTGCGGAAGGTGGTTATCTCGAGGCTGGTTCCCTCTTTAATGCCCGCCACTGTCCCGAAAGCCTCCCCGGTGGTGTAGACCTTCTCCGCCCAGCCGTCAAGAATGGCTTTGATCTGCGGCGGACGGGCATCGGTGGCGAAGTCGTACTCGCGGTCGGCGCCCGGTCTGTCCTCGGCCAGGAAGGCATCCCGCACCGTGCCCCCCACCAGGTAGAGCTGGTGGCGGTGCTCGGCGAAGCGCCTGCCCAGCCGACCGGGGAGTTGCTCGGCGTCCAGCAACCAGGTCAATCTCTCGGGTATCACCGGTTCAATGTTGGTAGGGGCCGGACGGAGATGGATCGGGGTTTTGGCCCTTCACCCCATCACCCGGTCGTGTATCTCCACCAGTCTGTCCAGCGCGCTCCTGCTGCCGACCGGGGACAGCAGAGTCGGAGTCGGACTCTGATAGGCCCTCCCGGCCACTCCCAGGAGCATCGCCTGGGTGGACCCGGCAATGGCACCCAGGTCGTAGCCGCCTTCCAGGAAGATCAGAATCCGGGTGGAGGGAACGATTTGAAGCAACTGTTCAGCCATGAAGCAGTAGTCGCCCTCGGTCAATCTCAAGCCTGCCAGGGGATCGAGGTGGTGGGCGTCGAATCCGCAGCTCACCAGAATCCAATCAGGGGCATATCGGCGCAGGCGGGGGATCACCATCTCCCGAAAGAGCCTCCGGTAGATGTCCCCACCCGTTCCGGCCGGCAGCGCCGCATTGATCGTGTATCCCTCCCCCGGTCCGGTGCCCACCCGGTCGAGGGCCCCCGTGCCCGGGTAGTACGGCCACTGGTGGGCGCTGATGTAGAACACATCGGGATCGTGTTCGAACTCGGCGTCGGTTCCGTTGCCGTGATGCACATCCCAGTCGATGATCGCCACGCGAGCTCCCCGACCCTGGAGATACCGAGCCGTTATCGCCGCGTTGTTGAATAGACAGAACCCCATCGCCCGGTCCCGGAGGGCATGGTGACCGGGAGGACGCACCGCCAGCAGGGCCACCGAATCGGGTTCGCTTTCGAGAAGCCGGACCGCATGCGGACCGGACCCGGCCGCCCGAACGGCCGCTTCCCACGATTCGGGACCTGCCCCTGTGTCAGGATCGAACCGGCCGCCTCCGGACGCGATCACGTCACGGACGAAAGAGATGTATCCGGGGGTGTGGGCCAGTTCCAGGAGTTGATCATCGGCTTCCGGCGGCGCCACCCTTTCGATCTCCAGGCCCGAGGCGACCACCCCACGCTCAACGGCCTCCAGGCGGTCCGGTCGTTCGGGATGGTGGCGCCCGGCCTGGTGCCGGTAGAAGGCCGGATGGGTCAGGTAGAGAACTCTCACGGTCGCCTTAGATAGTTTGGCGCGACGCCCCTCCCATTTGGAACCTTCGGGTCGATTATCTTCGAGTACAACCCATGCCGCCCCCCCTACCCGATCGCTATCGCCTCGAGGTTCGCCTGGGCAGAATCGAGGGCGTCGAAGAATGGCTGGCCA
Source organism: Acidimicrobiia bacterium (assembly GCA_965204615.1). Lineage (GTDB taxonomy): Bacteria > Actinomycetota > Acidimicrobiia > Spongiisociales > ZC4RG35 > Bin76. The sequence continues at coordinate 2,096,743 of OZ242000.1, forward strand.
CCGACACCGTGTTGGACCGGCCGGTCCAACTGCGGGTTCTCGGGCCGGAGACGTCGCCCTCCGTACGGGAGGAGTACCTCCAGGCGGTGCGCCTTTCGACGGGCGCGTCGCATCCCAACCTGCTTTCCGTCTACGACGCGGGCGCCGTCGCAGGGGGAGTCTTCGCCGCCTACGAGTGGACGGGAGGATCGGCCCTTTCGCACCGGTTGGCAGCCGGCGCCAAACCGAGCCCCGCTGCCTTCCAGCCCAACGCCGCCGGACTGGCGGGGGCGCTGGCCACGCTGCACGAGGCAGGAATCGTTCACGCCCGCATCAGCCCCGATGCGATCTACTACTCGGTGGATCATCCAGCCAAGCTGGGAGGCGTGGGACCGCCCGACGAAGAAAGTACCCTGGCCGGAGATGTCGTGCAACTGGTCCAAACCCTGGAGCATTGGGCCATCGGCAAGACCGCGCGGGGTTTGCCTCTCTCGGAATTGGTGGACGGCATTGCCCCCGCCATCGACGACATACTCGCTGATGCCGCGGCCGGACAGTTGACCTCTTCGGAGTTGGCCGATCTCCTGGCGGTGGCGCCTGCCGGCACACCCGCTTCCTCCCAGGCGCCCCCGAGTTCCCGGGTCGGGCTGTGGGTGACCACGGCCCTGACGGTGACCGCGGTGGGCCTGGTTGGCATGGGCACGCTGCTGTCCGCCGGTTCTGCTTCACCTCCTCCTCCCCAGGAGTCGACCACCACCCAGGCCACCACTCTCCAAGCTCCGATCGTCACGGTCCCCGACCCTCCCCCCACCCAACCCTCACCGGCGCCTGTCGCCCCTCCCGCCCCGGTGCTCGCTGCGGCCCCGCCCACTCTGCTGGAGGTCCCCGTGGTGTTCACTCTCGACCCCTACGGGGGAGGCGGAGAGATGGACCATCGCCTCGGATTCCTGGTGGACGGGGACCGTGACACCACCTGGCGGACCGAGCGTTATTTCGACCCGCTCTCGCTGATCAAGGCAGGCGTGGGACTGGTGATGACGCCTCCTCCCGGTGCGAGACAACTGGAACTGTGGGGCATCACCCCGGGAACCGTGTACACCCTGTCCTGGGCGGAGACGCCCAACGCCTCACTGAGCGAATGGCGCGCGGTGGCGACCGGAAAGACCACTTCCGGCGCCTTCGTTCTCACCTTGCCGCACCAGCCGGACGGATCCTGGTTGTTGTGGTTCACCGAGTTGCCCTACGTGGGTCCGGAGAACTACTCGACTACGATCGCCGAAGTTCGCTTTTGGAGATGAATAGCCTTTGGTAACGGATTATAACCGCGTGTAGCAATAGCTAAAAGGGCCGCTTGTCTCGCCCAACCATGCTGCCTCCCGGCGACCAAACCCGCTAGCCTTTTGCTGGCTGTGCAATTCGAAGATCTGCCCACAAGGTTCGCCGATGCTCTCGAGTCGGCGGCCGGCCGGGTCCGCGCCATGACCGCCGACCGGATGGAGAGCGGGATCCGGTCCGCCATGTTCCTGTTGATAACGGCTGTGTTGGGCGGCACCGGTCTGGTCTTCCTGCTGGTCACCGCCCACCGGGCTATATCGATCGGCCTGGGGGCGGCCGGGTCGCTGGCCACTCTGGGAGGACTATTTGTGATCGCCGGGTTGTTTATATGGAACAGGGGAACAAGCCACTTACGAGGTCGAGAATGAACGACGTTCACAAGGTGCTGATAATCGGAGGTGGGCCGGCCGGCTACACCGCCGCATTGTATGCGGCGCGCGCCGAGTTGGCCCCTTTGGTGCTGGAGGGAAGCACCCCCGGCGGCCAGTTGATGATCACCACCGACGTGGAGAACTACCCCGGCTTCCCCGAAGGGGTGCTGGGTCCCGAGATAATGGAGAAGTTCAGGGCCCAGGCCGAACGGTTCGGCGCTCAACTCCTCACCGAGGACGCCACCGCCGTCGACTTCTCCTCCACCCCGCTGCGGACGGTCACCAATGGCAAGGTCCACCTCTCCCACACCGTGATTATCGCCACCGGCGCCAGCGCCAAGTGGCTGGGCGTGCCGGGCGAGGAGCGGCTCACCGGGCGGGGAGTCTCAGCCTGCGCCACCTGTGACGGCTTCTTCTTCAGGGACAAGGAACTGCTGGTGGTCGGTGGAGGCGACTCCGCCATGGAGGAGTCCCTCTTCCTCACCAAGTTCGCTTCATCCGTTACCATCGCCCACCGCCGCGACGAATTCCGCGCCTCAGCGATAATGGCGCGCCGCGCCCTGGCCAACCCGAAGATCGGGGTGGCGTGGAACACCGTTGTCCAGGAGATCCACGGCGATAACCAGGTGACCGGAGTCACCCTGGTCGACGCGGTCAGCGGGGAGGCCAGACGCCAGCCGATCAACGGCGTATTCGTGGCGATCGGGCATCGGCCCAACACCGAGTTGTTCGCGGAGTGGGTAGCATTGGACGGGCGCGGCTACATCACTCTCGCCGAAGCCGGCGGCACTGCCACCTCTGTTCCGGGAGTGTTTGCCGCGGGTGACGTGGCTGATCCGATCTATCGTCAGGCCGTCACCGCGGCGGGGACCGGGTGCCAGGCCGCTCTGGACGCTGATCACTATCTTCAAAACACCCTCGGGCTGTAGTCGGCCCGGGCAAGAAAGGAACTGACAACCGATGGCGGACAACCTTCTAACTATCACCGATCAGAATTTCCAGGACGTCATCTCCGGCGACCGGCCGGTGCTGGTCGACTTCTGGGCCGAATGGTGCGGTCCCTGCCGATTGATCGCTCCCCATCTCGAGGCCCTGGCCACAGATCTTCCCGACCAGTTGGCTGTGGCCAAACTGAACATAGACGAGAATCCTCAGTCCCCCGCCAGCTACGGCGTGATGAGCATTCCCACCCTCATCCTGTTCAAGAATGGGGAAGAAGTGCAGCGCATTGTGGGGGCGCGACCCAAAGAGTGGCTCTATAAGAACATAAAAGAGCACCTCTGAGCAGGTTCTCCGAGGTTCCCGCCTGCTCGGGCGGTTGCGTTCTATCCTGTTGAGCGAAGGCAGCAGTCTGCGATCACCAGGTAACTGATGCGCCGCTACCAGCTAGGAGAATCCGGGGAGGGCGTCAGAGAGATACAGGAACGTCTCTCCGCGCTTGGCCACGACTGCGACCGGGACCAGCCGGGAGAGTTCGGAGAAGCCACCCTGGCCGCGGTCAAGGGGTTTCAGAGGGCCCGAGGCCTCCCCACCACCGGCGTGGTCGGGCAGGAGTCCTGGAGGGCGCTTTACGAAGCCGGTTACCGCCTGGGCGACCGCCTACTCTTCCTGCGACGACCCATGCTGCGCGGAGACGACGTGGCTGAATTGCAGAGCCGGCTGGATGCCCTGGGGTTCGACACCGGCAAACCCGACGGGATTTTCGGCCCCCAGACCGAGCGGGGCCTGCGGGACTTCCAGTTCAACCGGGGTCTGGCCATCGACGGAATCTCCGGACCCGAGGTGATCACCGAGTTGCGTCTGGTGGCGCGGGGGGAGATGAGGGCAGGTCGAGTAACCCTCCGGGAGCGGGAGTGGCTCCGCTCCCGGCCGTCGACCCTGGTTGGCGCCCGAATCTACTTCGATCCCGCCTGCCGAACCCAGGAGGAGGCCTCGGTGAGCTGGGAAGCGGCCACCGCCGCGTCCATTGCTCTTCAACAGGGAGGGGGGACCCCCATCCTGTCCCGGGGGGTGGACAGCACCTTCCCCGAGCGAGTGCGGGCGCGGAGAGCCAATCGCATGGGTGCCGACCTCATCATCTCCTTCCAGGTCTCGGGCAACCCACCCGGCGTGATCAGCTACTTCGCAACCGCCCAGAGCCACAGCGTGGCGGGAAAACTGATCGCCTCCTGCCTGGCCGAGGCGATGGAGTTGGAGGTGGAAGGCCAGGCCACCGCCATCCTCAAGGACACCCGGTCGCCGGCAGTGGTGATCGCGGTGCCCGGCTTGGGCGCCGCCACGGGAGAGGCCGCGGTGCTGGGCCTGAAGCGGTTCTTCGAGACCTCCATCCCCTGAAGGCGCTCCGTCGACGCCGTTTGCCGGTTCACCGCTGCGATAAACTACATCGATGTAGTTCGATGGATTCCTATTGTCTTTCCCGTGTTTCACGTGAAACATTCTCCGGATCACGGCTCAATACGGGCGCCGACCGGCCTTCCCCGAGGGTGTTTCACGTGAAACATTTGGTCCAGTGACTGAGGAAGGCGGGCTCGCTGCCGTCCGGAGGGCCGCCCACTGGGCAGGCCTCGCTCTGGACACCCGTCAAGTAGGTCTCCTGCGGCGCCTTGCCGACTGGTTGGTCGCCGAGGCAATACCGGCGGGTGGCCTGGGACCGGCCGAGGCGCCGGTCCTGTATTCCCGGCACCTTGCCGACTCTCTCCTGTTTGCCGCCCCCTGGCGCATCCGGCCAGGACCCCCTCCCACCATTCTGGACATAGGCGCCGGGGTGGGCCTTCCCGGTCTACCCCTGGCCATTTCATGGCCGTCCAGCCGCGTGACCCTCCTGGACAGGTCGGTGCGGCGCTCGGACCTGGCGCGCCGAGCGGTCCGCCTGCTCGGGTTGGAGAACGTCGAGGTGGCCGCAGGACAACTGGAGGAATGGAACACCCCCGCCGACCTGCTGGTCTGCCGTGCGGTGAAGTCTCCCGACCGCATGCGGCGCCACCTGCGGCGACTTGTCTCCCCCGGGGGCTTGGCCGTGATCGGCGGTTCCCATCGCTCCCCGGCCTCGTATCAGGGGTTCTCAACCCGGCGCGCCCCTTCCAATATCCTTGGAAACCCGGTTTGGCTTCTTATCATGGACGACACATGACCTCTGCCTTGATCGCCATCACCAACCAGAAGGGCGGCGTAGGCAAGACCACTACGTCCGTCAACCTGGGCGCCGCCCTGGCCGGATTGGGGGAATCCGTGCTGGTGCTGGACCTGGATCCTCAGTCCAACGCCACCTCCGGGCTGGGCATCAACCATGAAGAGGTTGCTCTCTCCATCTATGACGTGCTGCTCAAGGACACCCCTGTTGAGGATGTCATCGAGCCGACCGCGGTGAGGAACCTCTATCTCCTACCTGCCACCCGGCATCTTGTGGATGCCAACATAGAACTGGTTCCCATCATGGCCAGAGAACAGAAGCTGCGTAATTCCCTGAGAGAAATCGATGGTCAGTACTCCTATGTCCTGATCGACTGTCCCCCTTCGCTGGGTCTTCTGACCGTGAACGCCCTCACCGCGGCGCGCTACGTGATGATTCCGATGCAGTGCGAGCAATATGCCCTGGACGGCCTGGTCGAGTTGAGTCGCACCATCGAGATGGTCCGATCCGCTCTCAACCCTTCCCTGGAGCTGCTCGGGGTTCTCCTGACCATGATGGATGCCAGGACGCGCCTGTCCAAAGAGGTCTCCGACCAGGTGAAGGGTCACTTCGGCGACCGGGTCTTCCGCAGTTACATCCCTCGTAGGATCCGGCTTGCCGAGGCGGCTTCCTTTGGGGAGCCCATCGACATCTTCGATCACATGAACCGAGGCGCGATAGCCTACCGCAGGCTGGCCGAGGAAGTTCGTGATCGCATCAAAGCAAAGGGGGCAGTTCGAATATGACCAGCCGTCGAGGAGGACTTGGCCGGGGCCTGAGTGCCCTGATCCCAACCGGCGAGCCGGCGACGGCGTCGCCTTACCGGGAAGTCCCGGTCAACCAGATCCGCCCCAATCCCTCACAGCCCCGTACCCACTATGACGAGGAGAGCCTTCGCGGCCTGGCTCGCTCCATCATCGAGGTGGGACTCCTGCAACCGGTGGTGGTCCAGGAAGCCGATGACGGGTACACCCTCATCTCCGGCGAGCGACGCTGGCGGGCGGCGCAACTGGCGGGTCTTCAGAACATCCCTGCCATGCTTCGGAAGGCCGATGAGACAGGCGCTCTGACGCAGGCGCTCATCGAGAACCTGCAAAGAGAGGATCTGACCCCGCTGGAGGAGGCCTCAGCCTACCGGAGCCTCATCAACCAACACGGTCTCACCCAGCAGGAGGTCGCCCACCGGGTGGGAAAGGGGCGGGCAACCGTGGCCAACAGCATCCGGCTACTCCGCCTGCCGCCCCCCATACTCGAATTGCTGGAAACGGCCCAGCTGACCGCCGGGCATGCGCGGGCTCTTCTCTCCGTCTCCGATCCGAAGTACGCCACTCACATCGCCAAGCGGGCAGTGGCCGAGGGGTGGACGGTTCGCCAGGTTGAAGAGGCGGTCAATGCCCGGGCGCCCCGCAAACGGACCTCGCGCTCGACAACGGCCCCACGGCCTGCTCAGATCGTCGAACTGGAGACCCGGCTCACCGAACAGTTGGGCCTCCCGGTCTCCATCAGCTACGGGAACCAGAAGGGGAGCGTGAAGGTCGGGTTCAACTCCATCGACGACCTGCAACGGGTATTCGCCAAGCTGATCGTTCCCTAAAACCGCGGGGACAGTCCCGCTTAAGGCCCTTCGCCCTTCCCGCGACTACTGTCCCTAATCCATGGCCCCAGTGTAAGCTATCACTACATAACGTTGTGGCGCTTCACCCTCCGAAAAGGAGCGCACATCATCGTGCTTCGACACGGTGTCATGAATGACCTTGCGGTCGGCGGCATTCATCGGCTCCAGCATCAGTTCCCCCCCCTCCTCGGTCACCTGCTCTATCAGCCCTGTGGCGTAGATAGCCAGAGCCTCCCGCCGACGCATCCCATACCCGGCGATGTCCACCCGCAGCCGCGCCGACCCGCTGGTCTTGCGCTTGATCACCGACTTGGCGACCGTGTGGAGAGCCTCGATGCCGCTGCCCCGCGGCCCCACCAGGCTCTCGGTCTCCTCACCCCTGATTTCCACGGTGACCAAGTCGGCGTCCAGCCTGGTCTTCACCTCCCCATCCAGATCCACCGCCTCCAGCAACCCCACCGCAAAGCTGGTTGCGACCTCTGCCTGCTCATCCAGGGAGGAAGCCTTCTTCTTGGCAGGTTGCCCGCGCCCGCCGCCTCCCTTCCTGGACTTGGCCTGCCGACCCTGAGAACCTCGCGCCGGCGCCTGCTTCTTCCGCTTGGTGCGACCGTCCTGCCCGCGACCCGACTTGGATTTGTCGCCACGCCCCCCTCGGCCCCGGCGACGCTTGGCCGGCTTGCGCTTGGCGCGCACGATTGCGTCCTGTCGGCCAACTCCCAGAAACCCTCGAGCCGGTTCCTGCAGCACCTCCCACTCCACGCGGTTCCGGTCCTTGATGCCCAACTCTTCCAGGGCAGCCTGCTCGGCCAGTTCCACCGTTCGAGCTCGTACTTCTATCAGTTCCATTGTCAGTTCCTCCTCTTCCTCCTCCTCGACTTTCTTGCCGAACGGGGATGCGGCTTGGGCGAGGACGGGGGGTCTCCCTCACCCGGCTTATCTTCCGGGGCCAACCCGGGTGGCGGTTCCGGACGGCCGTCCATCCAATTGATGGCGATCTGCTGGCTCAGGCGAACCAGATTGGATGTTGTCCAGTAGAGCAACAATCCAGCGGGGAAGTTCCATGAGATGAATCCCAGGAAGAGCGGCATGATGCGAGTGAACATCTGCATTTGCCGTCTCTGGCGGTCCCCCGCCACGGAAACCTGGTCGCGTTGGGTGTACCACTGTTGGATGTATTGAATGGTGATCATCAAGACCATGGTGCCCAGGTAGGGGAGCGCCGCCACCAGTCCTGTGGTGGTCGCAATGGCGGGGCTCAACGCCAGGTCCATACCGACGAAGATGGCCTCTTCTGCCCTGATCGCCTCCCACAGAGCGCTCCCGGGAGGGACCGGCGAGAAGTCGGTCTGCAGACCGGTGGGATCGTTCAGGACCCTGAAAATGGCGAACAGAATGGGGGACTGGACCAGCAGCGGACCCAAACACCCGAGCGGCGAAGCCCCGTGCTCGCGTTGCAACTCGGTCATGCGCCGTTGCATCTCCTCCCGTTGATCCCGGTAGTCGCGGCGAATGCGCTGCAGTTCGGGCTGGATCTGCATCATCGCCCGGCTGGACCGGGTCTGTTTCAAGGTGAGAGGAAACAGCAGGGTGTTGATCACCACCGTCACCAGGATGATCGCTATGCCGAAGCTGGGAATGAAGTCGTAGGAGATGGCAAAAGACCAGCCCAATCCCTCCTTTATCCAGTCCCACAGGGTCCACCAGGGATCTAGCACGGTTTCGCCCCGCCCGCCGGTTCCGGCACCGGATCAAAGCCGCTCGACCCGAATGGTTGACATCGCAACAGGCGACGCCCCGCCAAGGCAAGGCCTCTCCAGGCGCCAAAACTCTCGATGGCTGTCCTGGCGTAGGCCGAGCAGGTGGGCAGGTACCGGCAACGGCGCCCGAAAGCCGGGCTGATGAACTGCTGATACAGCTTGAGCGAGTTCAGCAAGACCCCTGCGGCCCGTCCGTCCGCTCTTTGCTCAGGTTTTGTTCTCATCTTCAATCACCGTTTCCAGTGCGCCTCTCAGCCACTCCACCAACGTTCGGAAGGGGGCCTCCGCCACCTGCCGGGTCGCCACGATCACATAATCACGGCCCGGGGGCAAGCCGACTTCCGTCAAAGCGCTACGCAGGCGTCGCTTCGCGCGGTTGCGGACCACAGCCGTTCCGACCCGGCGACCGGCTACCAGACCAACCCCTATTCGATTAGTGGCATTCGGCGCCGAGACGACCGTTAGGCCGCCCACCCGGCATCGCTTGCCTCGCGAGAATACCAAGTGAAAATGCCTAGAGGTTCGCAGCGGCTGGTAAGGAGAGCCTGGCCTCAGGCCGCCAGCCGCCTACGGCCCTTGTGTCTCCGGGCCCGAATCACAGCACGACCCCCACGGGTGCGCATCCGATGGCGAAATCCGTGCCGCCGCTTGCGACGGCGAACCTTTGGTTGATAGGTCCTTTTCATTTAACGAACCTGCGAACTGTCGACAGCCTTGACAAGGCTATCGCAGTGGGCCCCCGATGTCAAGACGGATACGGTCCCCCTCCGGCGGCGAGCAGCCCGACAAAACAGGATTCCCGGGACCGGCGCCAATAGATTTCACGCCAGGTCATTAATTACAAAGGTGTAATTACTTTGAAGAGGACCCAGCTCCGGAATGTGTTGAGGACCGGTTTGCTCACCATCTCAACGCCCCCACCACGACCAAGTCCCACAACGCCCGGGAGGCGGTCCGTCCGTGATGAAACGCCTCACGCTGGCTGAGGCCACCAAGCGCATACGACCCGCCGACCGGGACGCCATGCGGCGCGCCCGGTCGCGACAGTCGACTCTGACCAAGCCGGAAGGAGCTCTCGGCCTGCTCGAGGACATCTCCATCAGGCTGGCAGGCATGTTCGGCGACGAACGCCCCTCGATCCACGGCAAGACGGTGATCGTGGCGGCCGCTGATCACGGCGTCACCGCCCAGGGCGTCACCGGATACCCGCAGGCGGTGACCGCACAGATGGCTCTCAACTTTCTATCCGGCGGTGCGGCCGTCAGTGTTATGGCCGACCTGCTGGGCGTGCGCCAGATCGTGGTGGACGCCGGGATCGCCGGACCCTCGTTGCCCCGCCACCCGGATTTGCGCTCCGTTCGGGCAGGAAGGGGCGCCGGGGACATAAGCCTCGGACCCGCCATGTCCCCTGACCAGGCGGTCCGCTGCGTGGAGGCGGGAATAGGACTGGCGACCGAGGCGGCAGGCCGCGACGCCGCTCACCTGATCGCCACAGGGGAGATGGGTATCGGAAACACCACCCCCTCCAGTGCGGTGACCGCGGCAATCACCGGCCGTCCACCGGAGGAGACAACCGGCGCCGGGACGGGACGGACCCCCGAGGAACTCCTCCACAAGATAGACGTGGTCCGGCGGGCTCTGGAGGTGAACGCACCCGATCCCTCCGATGCAATGGATGTCCTTGCCAAGGTCGGCGGGTTCGAGATCGGTGTCCTGGCCGGCGTCATCCTGGGCGGCGCCCTCAGGCGTTGCGCCGTGCTGCTGGACGGCTTCATCTCCGGGGCTTCCGCTCTCCTGGCGCACAGCCTGTGCCCAGCGGCGAGGGACTACATGATCGCATCCCACCGGTCGGCCGAGCTGGGACATGAGGCGGTGCTGTCCCACCTGGGGCTGGAACCGCTGCTGGACCTCAGAATGCGTCTCGGAGAGGGGACCGGGGCGGTGCTCGCCATCCCGATCGTGGAGGCGGCCGCAGCCTGCCTGGCGCGGATGGCCACTTTCGACCAGGCCGGGGTCTCCAATCGCCCGGATGGTCACCCGTCATGAGAGGGCTTCGTGCCGCGTTGGGTTTCTTGACCGTCTTTCCGGTCGGTCCGGGTCGCCGAGGGGACATCCGGGGGCTCTCTTCGGCCCGTGCCTGGTTCCCTGCGGTCGGGCTCCTGATCGGCGCCGTCCTGGCAGGCATCGACCTCTCCTTGCGTTGGCTCCACACGGCGGGATCCGCTGCCGACGTCGCCCCGGTTGCCTCTCAGATCCTTACCGGAGCAGTCCTGGTGGTGGCCCTGGTCGCCATCACCCGCGCCCTCCATCTCGACGGTTTCATGGATACATGCGACGCCCTCCTGGGCGGTTCCAGCCCGGAGCACCGCCGCCGGATTCTCAAGGATCCCGGGGTGGGCGCCTTCGCAGTGGCGGGCGTCGTGTGCCTGCTGCTTCTCAAGGTCGTCGCCGTCTCGGCACTGCCGGACCACATTCGTCCGTGGCTGCTGATGCTGGTTCCCTGTATCTCCCGGGGAGCGATGCTGTTGGTGATGGAGGTGTTCCCCTATGTCGGGGGAGAGGGCTTGGGGGCGGCATTCCTCGAGCGACGAGGTCGGGGAGCGCCGATCTTCGGCGCCACCCTCGTGCTGCTGGCCGGCATCCTGCTGGCGGGACCATGGAGTCTCGTCCTGCTTGCCCTGGCAGGCCTCTCGGCCTGGTTGGTGGGTACTCTTGCCGGCAGGCTGCTGGGAGGCGCAACCGGTGACATCTACGGCGCCGTCAACGAAATCGCGGAGGCTGTCGCCTTCCTCGGCGCGGCTCTCCTGGCCATGGGAGCGCCGGCTGCATTGACCTCGCCCCTCTTCATGCCGGCAGGACCGTTGTCCCTATGAAAGGCCATATCACCCTCATACTGGGTGGGGCTCGGTCGGGAAAGAGCACAGCCGCCGAACGGCTCTCCCGCAGCGCCGATCGGGTCCTGTTCGTCGCCACCGCCGAGGCCCTGGACGACGAGATGAAGAGGCGCATCCGCATCCATCGCCGGAGCCGCCCGGCCGCCTGGGACACCCTGGAGGCGCCCCGGGATCTTGTCTCGGTCCTACAACCGAGACTTGCCCGCTACGACGTCTTCCTGCTCGACTGCATAACCATGTGGGTAAGCAACCTGTTGTTGGAGATGGAGAACCATCCCGACGCCGAGCGCCGTATCGCGGAGGAGGCCCAGCGGTTGCTCGACTTGATGCAAGGCTCCGATGCCGCCTGGATTCTGGTCAGCAATGAGGTCGGTTTGGGCATAGTTCCTGCCTCACCCCTGGGAAGGGTGTACCGCGACGTGCTGGGACGGGTCAACCAGATCATCGCCGCCCGTTCCAACCGGGTACTCCTGATGGTGGCGGGTCTGGCATTCGAAGTACCCCTCCCTCCCGAGTAACCACAACGATCGACGCGCCTGGTCAAGCGGTCGATGCGCGGCACGCCAGTTTGCCATACGAGACAGGACTTTTCGGAACACCTCGCTACCCCGCCGTGCAAAAGTGGTGAAAACCACCCGTTTTGTGGCAAAAAATACCTCGAAGATCGCGAATAAAATTACTCATAATCCCAGCCATGTGGTTCGGCAGGTAAATCCCCATTGCCCGGGACGGGCCGCCCGTGCGCTGAGGGGGTCTTTCCCCAGGTCAACGCCGTTATGCAACCCGAATTCGACAGAAGGGTGACCATCCGGCGACGGGACGGTTCCCTGCTCTTACACTTGCCCTACCGATGGACCCCTCCTCCCCGCCGGGTCCCCACCGGTCGTCCTGTTTGCCCACCACCCCGCCCAGCCCCCGTCATCACATAGCCTGCGGCCTCGACACTTGGGAGCCACCACCGCATCCCGTCCCGATTCGCAGGCGCCGGAGAACCCCCTGCTTTGAACCCGCCCCTCACCCGCTTCGATCACGATGTCTTCCGCAAAGTACTCACCGACCGTACCTCCACCGACTACTGGTCCCGCTGGTTCAAGGACCTACAGGTCTCCCCCAACACCTCGGAGATTGTGGTGGAGGCGCCCAGCCGATTCGTGGCCAACCAGGTAAAGACCAGATTTCTCCGGGAGGTGGAGGAAGCCGCACGCAGCGCCGGCGCCGGGACTTCCTCTCTCGGCGTGCGGGTCACCGTCAACAAGACCGGCGCCACCGGATCCGCGAACGGCAGAGACGCCATCCCTCCCCAACCCTCCGAGACCAGGCCCCCGGAGTCGGTGGCCAAACGCCATCCCTCCAACTTCCACCGCTTCGACACCTTTGAAGTGGGTCCCTCCAACCATTTCGCCCACGCGGCCGCCTTGACCGTCGCCGAGGACCCCGGCGTCTACAACCCCCTGTTTATCTACGGCGCCTCCGGGGTCGGCAAGAGCCACCTGCTCTACGCCATCGCTAATCATGCCAGGAAACGCCATCCTTCCCTGGTGATTCGGTATTGCACCTCCGAGGCCTTCGTGCAGGGTTTCATCCAGGGCGTCAGCACCCGGCACATGGAGGGCTTCCGTCGGCGATTCCGCCAAGTGGACATGCTCCTCCTGGACGACTTCCAGTTTCTCGAGGGCAAGGAGCAGACCCTGGAAGAGTTCTTCTGGACTTTCAACAGCCTCCATCAGAACGGAAAGCAAATCGTACTCGGCTGCGATCGCCCGCCCCGGGACCTGAGGGACATGGAGGAACGCATCAGAAGCCGTGTCACGGGAGGCCTGCTCGCAGACATTGCGCCGCCCTCTCTCGACACCCGCCTGGCCATCCTTCGCCGTCTCAATGCCGACTCTTCCCAGCCCCTCCCCGCGGACGTCCTCTCGATGGTGGCGGAGAGGATCAGCGACAACATCCGCGATCTGCAGGGTGCGCTGGGCAGGCTGTCTGCCTATTCCAAGCTGGTGAACCAACCCCTGACCCCCCGGAGAGCCTCCGAACTACTCGTTCCTCTCTCGGGATTGTCACGGTCTGCTCCCACACCCGAGCAGATCATCGCCGCCTGCGCGAAGGCCTTCGGGACCTCGGTCGGTGAGATCCTCGACCGCAATCGCCGCCCGACACCCTCCGCCGCCCGCCGAGTGGCCATGTATCTGGCCCGCGAGTTGACCGATCTCTCCTACCCCCGCATCGGCAGGGCCTTCGGACGCGACCATTCCACCGTGATCTCCGCCTACCGGGGCACCTTCTCCCAGATGACCACCGACAAGCGATTCGCGGAACGGGTGTCAGCTATCCACAGTTCCCTCCACACCCACTAGATGCTTATCCACTCCTCACCGGTTCCTCTCACCCCCCACTGGGGAGAGTTCTCATCGGCCGTATACAAACAGCCATGTAATACTCCCAGGTTCCTCCTGAATTCCCGTCGCTGTCCACAGACAACATCTATAACTGTCATAACGAGTAGTTTAAATACAACTTCGAAGAAAGGGGAACCTCTGTGAAGATCCGAGCTAACCGGGAACAGCTGGCCGATGCCTTGGGGCGCGCCCAACGGGCAGTCGGCTCGCGAAGCTCTCTTCCGGTCTTGCAAGGGCTCTTATGCGAAGCCTCCGAAGGGAAGCTGGCGGTGACGGGTACCGATCTCGAGGTGACGGTACGAAGCGAAATAGAGGCCGAGGTGGAGGAGTGGGGCAAGGCGATTGTCCCGGGGAGGTTGTTCACCCAGGCGGTGCGGCGCATGCCGCCGGGTGTCGTGACCTTGCGGGCAGAGGACCAGGCGGAGCTGGAAATCTCCGGAGAGAACCCTCAACCGGTGTACACCCTCAGGCAACTGTCGGATGACTTTCCGAAACTCGGTTCGGCGGGCAGCGGGGGCATCGAGGTGGAGGGAGAGGGTTTGACCACGGCCATCAGGCAGGTGGCGCCGGCCGCTTCGACCGATCTCGGGAGAGCCGTGCTGACCGGGGTCCTGATGGAGTCGACGCCCGAACGGTTGCGCATGGTCGCCACCGACTCCTATCGCCTGGCGCTCAGGGACCTGCCCGCCATCGGGCTGGAGGCTACGGGGCTGCTGCCGGCGCGAGGATTGCGGGAACTGCCCAACACGGTGGGAGCCAGCACGGTGAATGTGGGGTTCACCGACCGCGAGGGCGTTTTCAACTCCACGGCCGGTACTCTGCGGCTGCGCATGATAGAAGGCAACTTTCCCAAGTACGAGACGCTCCTGCCCAGCGAGTATCCGAACCGGTTGGTGTGTGACCGGGATGCGCTGCTGGAGACGATCCGGCGCATGGAGTTGGTCGCCGAGGACCACTACCCGATCAGGCTCACCATCACCGAGGGGGGAGCAGAGGTGAATGTCATACGGCAGGACGTGGGACGCGCCACCGACCATGTGGAAGGGGAGTTTCAGGGAGAGAGCAGCACCTTGACCGTGGCTTTCAATCCGAGGTATCTGGCCGACGGGGTTGTGGCCACCGGCGCCGAGAAGGTACGGCTGCGCTTGATCGACGGCATGAAGCCGATCGTGATAGACGATCCTGACCGAAAAGAGTTCCTCTACCTGTTGATGCCGGTCAACGTGTAGATGGCGCTGGCCTGGCTGGCGTTGGCGGGATTCCGGTCCTACCCGGAGTTGCAGTGGACGCCGTCGCCGGGAGTCAATCTCCTGGTGGGTGGCAACGGGGTGGGCAAGACCAACCTCTTGGAGGCGGTTGGGATAATGTTCACGGGCGCGTCCTTCCGCGGAGCTCCGGACCGGGCGCTGGTCGCCGTGGACCGGGAGATGGCGGCCGTCAGGGGAGGGACCGATGACGCAGCGCCGCACACGATCGAACTGGTCGTGCACCGGAACGAACGGCGGCGGCTCCTTCTCAACGGGTCTCGTCCCGCTAGGTTGGGCGACCTGGCGGCGGCTGGCAGGGTGCTGGTCTTCATCCCCGAGCACCTGGAATTGGTGAAGGGCGGTCCCGCCCGGCGGAGGGAATGGCTGGACGAAACGGCGGGTTTGTTGTGGCCCCTGGCGCGCGCCGACCAGGCCGAATACCAGAAGACACTGCGCCACCGCAACGCCTTCCTGAAAACGGGGGACACCGGGGACACGGTTACGTTGGAGGTTTGGGATCAGCGTCTCGCCATTTCGGGAGCAAGAGTGATGGCAGCCCGTGCCCGGGCCTTCCACCGAGTGGTGAAACCGGTGAGGGAAGCAGTGTCGGCCATTGCTGGATTGGACGAGCCGGCGTCGATCGATTATCAGTCCGGATGGGGCGGCAGGCTCGACCCCGCCGTGGTTACCTCCGATTGGGAGCAGTCCCTGCAGAAGGCGTTGGAGAGCCGCCGAAAACGGGATTTTCTGGTAGGGGCAACCACGGTGGGCCTGCACCGCGACGAACCCGTTTTGACCCTCAACCACCAGGATGCGCGCCTCTATGCCAGCCAGGGGGAACAGCGAACGTTGGCTCTGGCTCTTCGTCTGGGCGTCTTCGCAGCTGTGGAGGAAGCTGCCGGGTCCAGCCCCATCCTGGTGCTGGATGACGTGTTCAGCGAACTTGACCGGGACCGCGGCGAGGCTCTGGTGGAATGGCTGCCCGCTACCCAGACCTTCATCTCCGCGGTGGATGAGGACAGGACGCCGATCGGAGGGGATGTGTGGCAGGTCACGCCCGGGTCGCTCCGGTGAGCCGTTCGTCCTCGCACCCGGTCCGCGTGGGCGATCAGGCGGAGGAGACCCTGGCAAAGATGGGGGTACCCTGGGTTGCGGCCAATCTTCGTATCCGCCGGGAGTGGAGGGATCTCGTCCCGGGTCTATGGCGCGACAAGGCCCGGCCGTTGGTTCTCGAGGAGGGATGCCTGGTGGTGGAGGTCCATTCGCAGATGGACGCAGCTTTGCTTCGGTATGGAACCGCCGCCCTGACCGACCGGTTGAACACCCGGTTGGGCTCCCGGGTGGTGAGAAGTGTGAAAATAACCGTTCCTCGGTCCTGAGCTAGCAAAACCCCAGGTCAGAGGCTATTTGCAGTCATGCAGAGAGGAGAGATAATGCAAAGATTGTCACAGGGTTCTGCTAAAATTATCAAGTGTGCCCAGGGGTGGTGCATCCATCCGGTCGGGCGGGTGGTCCCGCCGGTTCGCAAGAGAAAGTATTGAGCAGAAAAGTGACTATCACGGAGCGTTACTCCGCAAAGGACATCGTCGTCCTGGAGGGCCTGGAAGCGGTTCGGCGCCGGCCCAGCATGTACATCGGGTCGACGGGCCCGAGGGGGCTTCACCACCTGGTGTGGGAAGTGGTGGACAACGCCATCGACGAGGCGATGGCCGGACACTGCACTCTCATCAACGTGATTCTTCAAAAGGATGGTTCGGTCCGGGTCTCGGACAACGGGCGAGGGATCCCGGTGGGCCTGCACACCCAAACGAGGATGTCGGCCCTGACGACCGTGCTGACCGTGCTCCACGCCGGGGGGAAGTTCGAGAAGGGGTCATATCAGGTGTCCGGCGGCCTGCACGGGGTGGGGGTGTCGGTGGTGAACGCTCTCTCTGCGCGACTTGACGCCGAAGTCCGGAGGGAGGGCCGGATATGGACCCAGAGCTTTGAGAAGGGCTTGCCGATGGGCCAGGTGGAAAAGGGGCGGCGGGTGGCCCGGACGGGGACCACCATCACCTTTCTACCCGACACCGAGATCTTCCCGGAGACGCGGACCTTCTCCCGGGCGACGGTGGCCTCCCGATTGAGGGAGTTGGCTTACCTGAACCGCAACCTTCAGATCAGGCTGACTGACGATCGAGAGTCCCCGGCGCACACCGAAACCTTTCAGTACAAGGGAGGGATCCGCGATTTTGTTGCTCATCTGAACCGCAAGAACGATGTGGTGAACGCCCGCCAGATCGTGGTGGAGGACCAGGACCAGGATGCCGAGATGGAGGTGGCCCTGCAGTGGACGACGGGCTACCAGGAGAACGTTCTTTCATTCGTCAACAACATCAGGACCGCCGAGGGAGGGACCCACGAGGAGGGATTCCGCCGCGCCCTGACCAAGGTTGCCAACGAGTACGGCCGGGCCAAGAACCTCATCAAGGAGAGGGAGTCCAATTTGACCGGCGAGGACGCCCGGGAGGGGCTGACCGCGGTGCTGTCGGTGCGGGTCAAGAACCCCCAGTTCGAGGGGCAGACCAAGACCAAGCTGGGTAACACCGAGATCCGCTCCTACGTGGAGAAGGCCCTCAACAAAGCCCTTCCGGAGTGGTTGGAGAAGCATTCGCCCGAGGCCAGGGCCATCATCACCAAGGCGCTTGGAGCGGCCAAGGCCCGGGAAGCGGCCCGCAAGGCCCGGGAGCTGACCCGGCGCAAGTCACTCCTGGAATCGACCAGCCTTCCCGGCAAACTGGTCGACTGCTCCAGCAGGGACCCTTCGGAAAGCGAGTTGTTCATCGTGGAGGGAAACTCGGCGGCCGGCCCGGCCAAGCAGGCCCGGGACTCCCGGGTTCAGGCAATTCTGCCGATCCGGGGGAAGATCCTCAACGTGGAACGGGCCCGGCTGGGGAAAGCGTTGATGAACAAGGAGGTGAGGTCGATCATCACCGCGGTGGGGACCGGTATCGGGGAAGAGTTCGACATCGAGAAGTGCCGCTACCACAAGATCGTGTTGCTCACCGACGCCGACGTGGACGGCTCCCACATCCGCACCCTGCTCCTCACCCTTCTGTTCCGCAACATGCGGGGCCTGCTGGAGACCGGCTACATTTACATCGCCCAGCCCCCGCTCTACCGCGTCAAGCGCGGCGCCAAGGTGATCTACCTGAAGAACGACGCGGAGTTGGAGGCATTGCGACAGAAGTACCCCAGGATCAACCCCACCCGCTTCAAGGGGCTGGGAGAGATGAATCCCGATGAGTTGTGGGACACCACCATGAACCCCGATACCCGGACGCTGCTGAGGGTGCAAACCAACAACCTGGCGGCGGTGATGGAGGAGAACGATCTGTTCCGGACCCTGATGGGCGATGACGTCCCGGCCCGGCGGGAGTACATAAAGACCCACGCCTCCGACATCCGCTTTCTCGACGTATGAGCGAGGAGACACCTCCCCTGAATCCCACCCTCTACGCGGGTCCGGAGATCAGCCTGACCGAGGAGATGTCCCAGTCCTTCATGGACTACTCCATGTCGGTGATAGTCTCCCGGGCCCTGCCCGACGTGCGGGACGGGTTGAAGCCTGTGCAGCGCAGGATCATCTACTCCATGAGCCAGGCCAACCTGGTGCCGAATGGCCGGCACCGCAAGTGCGCCACGGTGGTGGGAGATGTCATGGCCCGCTTCCATCCGCACGGCGACCAGGCGATCTACGACGCGTTGGTCCGCCTCGGCCAGAACTTCAGCTTGGGTCACCCGCTGGTGGACCCGCAGGGAAACTTCGGGAGCGTCGAAGACCCTCCGGGCCAGATGCGCTACACCGAGTGCCGGCTGTCGGAGATCGCCATGTCGATGCTGGAGGGCATCGACGAGGACACGGTGGACTTCGTGGAGAACTACGACGGGGAACATCGCGAGCCGGTGGTGCTCCCCTCCCGCTTCCCCAATCTGCTGGTGAACGGCGCTCAGGGAATTGCGGTGGGGATGGCCACCAACATCCCTCCCCACAACCTCGGAGAGGTGATAGACGCCTGCATCTACCTCTTGGACAATCCGGACTGTCCTCCCACCGACCTTTTGAAGTACGTGAAAGGGCCGGACTTTCCCTCCGGGGGAGAGATCGTGTCCGACGAGGTGGTGAGGGAGGCGCTTCTCACCGGGCGGGGTTCGGTCAAAGTGAGGGCTGTCGCAGAGCCCCTGGAGATACGGAAGGGACGCACGGCCATCATCGTCACCGAGCTTCCGTACCAGGTTTCCCAGGACCGGGTGTTGAAGAAGATCGCCGACCTGGTCAACCAGAAGGAGATCGCGGGCATCGCCGATCTCCGCAACGAGTCCTCCTCGCGGGTGGGCACCCGCCTGGTCATCGAGTTGAAGAAGGGCGCCGTTCCCGAGGTGGTCCAGAACCAGCTTTACAAGCGGACCCAACTCCAGAACTCCTTCGGGGTGAACATGGTCGCCCTGGTGGACGGCATTCCCCGCACGATGGGGATCGCCGAGGTGCTCGGCCACTATCTCGATCAGCAGATGGAGGTGGTGGAGCGGCGGACCCGGTTCCGGCTGGAAAAAGCCTCGGCTCGCGCCCACATCCTGGAGGGCCTGTGCATCGCGGTGGACAACATCACCGAGGTGATCGAGGTGATTCGCTCCTCGGCCAATACCCCCGAGGCGCGTTCTCGCCTGTCCACCCGGTTCGAACTCTCCGAAATCCAGGCCAACGCCATCCTCGAGATGCCGCTGCGCCGCCTCACCGCCCTCGAGTCCGAGAAACTGGCCACCGAACTCGCCCGGCTTCGGGAGGTGATCGCCGACCTGCGGGACATCCTGGCCAAGCCCCCCCGCCGCTGGGCGATCATCCGCTCCGCGCTGGAAGAGGCCCGAGAGAAGCACGCCGTCCCCCGGCGGAGCAGGCTGATCGGCGAACTGGGCGAGATGTCGATCGAGGACCTGATTGCCGACGAGGAGTTGATCGTCACCGTCTCCCGGAGCGGGTACGTGAAGTCGGTGAAGGCCGGTGCCTACCGGACTCAGGGGAGAGGCGGCCGGGGCGTGAAGGCCGCCAAGCTGGCCGAGGGCGATGTCATCTCTCAACTGGTCCACACCACCGCCCACTCTTATCTTTTGTTCTTCACCAACCGGGGAGTCGTGCACCGGCTGCGGGCTCACGAGATTCCTCGCCAATCACGGACCGGCAAGGGAGTGCTGGCCCATGCGGTGTTGCCCATCGAGCCGGAAGAGAGGATCCAGGCGATAGTCGACACCCGTGACTATGAGACGGTGAAATATCTGGTGATGGTCACCCGGAAGGGAATGGTGAAGAAGACCGAGCTGAAAGCTTACGATTCTCCCTACAAGAGTCTGCGGGCCATCAAACTGTCATCGGACGACGAACTGGTGGCAGTGAGACCCACGAACGGCCAAAATGACGTGCTGCTGTTTACTCGGAATGGGAAGGGACTCCGATTCCACGAAGGAGACATCCGCCCGATGGGCCGAGTGGCCAAGGGTGTGATTGGGATGAGACTCACTGATGGAGATCGCGTGGTCGGGGCTTGTTCGGACATGGAGGGCGACGAGGTCCTGTTGGTCACTTCCAAGGGTTTCGCCAAGCGGACCAAAATGAAGCTGTTCCTACCACAAACAGATGAAGGGAAACCCCGCAACCGGGGAGGCCAAGGCGTGATCGCCATCAAGCTGGCGAGAGCCCGAGGAGTGTTGGTCGGGGCCCGGGCAGTGGGCCCGGAAACCGAGGTCATGCTGATCTCCGCTCAGGGAATCGCCATTCGCACCGCCGTTTCGTCGGTAAGTGTCCAGGGCCGCTACGCAACCGGGGTGACGGTTATGCAATTGGGCGAGGACGAGACACTGTCGGCGTTCGAGATCGTCCCCACCGAAAACGGGGCCGGCTGACCGGGGCGGCGGCAAACCGGTAGTCTCTAGGCAGTGTTGGACACCCAGCCCACCCACTCGGTTCACCGGGTCCGGAGAATCATCCGTCGGGTGGATCCGTGGACGGTGCTGAAGGTCTCTTTCATCGTCTACATGGTGGCGGCCTTCGGGTTCATGCTGGCCTCCGTGATGTTCTGGGAGGTGGTGGAGAGATCGGGCATCCCCCAGAAGATCACCGATTTCTTGATCCAGATCACCCTGCTGGATGAGGGTGAGGCGCCTTTCTCGAACACCGAGCAATTCATCCGTCTCTCCGCGATACTGGCAGTGGCCTGGGCGATCCTGTCCACAGGGCTCACCACGCTCGGGGCCATCATGTACAACCTGGTGGCCGATGTGGTAGGGGGGGTGGAGGTTGTGTTGCTGGAGGAGAACGTGGTCCCCGTTCTGGTGGCTTCCCCTCCCTCCGAGACAGTCCGGGTCGAGCCGTTCTCTTCCTCCGAGCAATCCGGCGCAGCCGGACCCGATCAGCCCACCATGCTGGTGGAGAAGGAGTAGTTCCCGGGCCGATGCCTCCGGGTCTACCCGGTCCTATCCGGCCGGGACAGGCTCAGAGGAGGCCACTGTTCTCCTCGACCCCTTCTTCTTTCATCAGGAGCGCCGGCAGTATGGCCAGCAGCGACAGGAACCCCGTGATCATGAAGAGGTTCTGGAACACTGTGACGCCGGCCCCGATCAACACCGCCTCGGTCTCCTCGAAGTTCTCGCCGAGAGGCACATGTGCGGTGAGGCTGTAGAAGCGCTCGATACCCCAGGCGGACAGGGCCGCCAGCCCCAATGCCATGCCCACCATCCGCGATGCCGTCACCAGGGAAGCCGCCGCGCCCCAGTAGTCACTCGGCGCGGCGCTCAGGGCGCTGACGCCTATCGGAGGGATCACCAGTCCGAATCCCAGGCCTGCCACGACCAACGGCATGGTCAACCTCAGTTGATCCACCTGGGTCTCCCAACCGCTCATGACCAGTAGGCCGATCCCCATGAACGCCAGGCCGGCTGTGCAGACCGACCTCACGCCGGCCCACCGCAGAATGTAGCCCCCTATCACCGCCCCCACCGGAATGGCGGCCGTGAGGCGTAAGAGTTGGAGAACGCTGTCCAATGCCCCCTTCTCCATGACGGTGGCCGCCATGAGCGGCACGGACACCAGGGCGATGATCAGGGCGACTCCCACCAGGAACTGGGCGGCGTTGGCGGAGAGGAATGCTCTGGATCTGTACAGGAAGGGCGCCAACAGGGGCTGGAGGGACCGTTTCTCGACCAGGACCAATGCGATCACCAGCAACCCTCCCACGGCCACCAGGAGATAGGGAAGAAGGGACTCGCCAGAGAAGATGGCCCGCTGGGACAGTCCGGCGGTCAGAAAGATGAGCGACGCACCCAGCACAAGCGCCCCGAAGTAGTCCATCTTTGCCGAGGGGTTGGGACGATTGGGCAATATGGCCATGACCCCGATGAGGAAGAAGCTCTGAGGTATGTCCAGCCAGAAGATCCACCGCCAGCCGAGCAATTCGATGATGGCGCCTCCGTACAGAGGACCCAGGACCGACCCGGCTTCGGCCGCCGCCGCCACCAGTCCTATGGCGACTCCTCGCCTCTGCGGCGACACCGCCGCCACCGCCATTGCCAGGCCTATGGGTACGGTGGCGCCTCCCCCGATGGCCTGGATCACCCGGGCGGAGACGATCCACTCGAAGTTCGGCGCGATCGCCACGAACAGCGATCCTATGGAGAACAGGACCAGGGCCGCCTGGAACATCCTTATCCGGCCATGGACGTCGGAGAGGCGCCCACCCAGGGGCATGGCCACCGTGTAGGCCACCAGGTAGGCGGTGACTATCCAGGACGCCCTGTCCAGGTCCGTGAGGGGGATCTCCAGGTCCACCATCACGCCCGGCAGGGCTGCGACCACCACGGTCTGGTCCAGGGCGGTCGAAAAGACCCCCAGGCAAATGATCCCTAGGACAACCGACTCGGAGGAACCCAGGGAGACAAGGCGTTCTCTAAGGCCGCTCACGGACCCTATCCGAGGTCAGGGAGCTGTATCTCGACAGGGACGTCGATGCCCTCGATCTTCAGGAGACGGACGGTCTCCGGGGCGTCGTTGTCATAGATTTGACCGGCGATCCTTATCTGCTTCAAAACGTGGTCGGCTTCGGCGATCCACAGGGTCAGGCCCACTTCGTGACCGGGATCCACGCCGGATATGAGGCTCGACAATTGCTCCGACGACAGGTTCCCCTCAACGCGGATGGCCTGGGCGTCCTGGACCGACTCCCGGCCCGACACGGTGGCGCCGTCCTTGACGGTGATGAGCAGATCGCGCAGGGTCAGGCCCAGTCCCGCGAAATTGAAGGGCACCTGGTCCAGGGGCAGGGGATTCCAAGGGGCGTCCGCGGAGAGTTTGATGTAGGCCTGCTCTCCCACCGCCATCATCTCTATCTCCACAAAGCCGAATCCCGGCGCCTCCACATCCACCACCATCCAGAAGCTGTCGGGCGCCTCCACTTCCGTTTCCATGCTCTTGAAGGTGGTCCCGAAGAACTTGGCGCCCGACTCCAATTCGTCGACCATGGAGAATCTTGCCGTCGACATGGCGGCCATGACCTCTGCGGCTCCGGACAGCAGGGCGTCCACATCGACCTCCGGGGCCGGTTCGGGGGAGGGCTCCGATCCGCATGCGGCCACCAGCAACAGAAGGACCGACATCGAAACGGCTATTGACAACCTACGGCGAAATGTCTTGGACAGGTTTATCTCCTTGACTCGACCATCCAGCCGCATCACGGCGATCTCAAGCAGGCGAGATGTTTTGCGTGTTCACACGTCACACGCATCGGCCATGGGGCCAAAGGCCTGTTCCTGCACACTGCTCCAGTGTAACCGGCGCGCCCCCCGCAACCAGTGGCATCCGACCCCGGACATCGTTCTGCAACCTGGGAATTCATGGACTCCCAACGGGCCGGTTTCCCCGGGGAGGTCCGGCCACCGGGAATGGGGTTTGGGGCGAACCGCGGACCTGGCCGACCTGGGGGCGGCGCGCCCGGCGGGTTCCGATGTGGTGGGCCCACCTGGATTTGAACCAGGGACCTCATCCTTATCAGGGATGCGCTCTAACCAACCTGAGCTATGAGCCCGGAAACAGCTTCAGCCCCATCTTAACCCTTTTGAGATCGGGCAGGGACCGGTTTTGGCCGGGTCTCCTCTCTCCTTTGGGTTCCTCCCGGACCTGAGGTCATAGACAAGGCCGGATCGGCAGGGCTCGCCGGGGACGCTGGGCAACTATCGTTCGGAGACACCGGTCCGGACCGGTAGGACTACACGCGGAAGGTTTACATGCGGCAATCGGGAGCGGTTGTGGTTGGCGCGGGCATCGCGGGAGTGGCGACCTGCTACGACCTGGCGGTGCGCCGGGGGGTGGAGGGAGTGATCGTCGTTGACCCGCGTCCGCCGCTCTCGGTCACATCCGACAAGTCTTCGGAGTGTTACCGCAACTTCTTCCCCAACAGGCCGATGGTCGAATTGACGAACCGCTCCATCGACTTCCTGGAGACGATGAAGGAGCAGTCGGACAACTTCTTCAACATGTCACGTAGGGGTTATCTGTTCGTGACCGGTGATCCGGGGCAACTGGCCTCCCTCACGAACGCGGCGGAAACGAGCTCGGGGTTCGGGGCCGGCCCGGTTCGTTTTGTAGGAGACGCCGGCGCCAACGACCAACAGACAGGCTTCGACATCTACCGGACTCCCGAGGCACTCTTGCGCCGATTCCCCTATCTCAGCGACAAGGCACTGGGGGCGCTGCACGTTCGCCGGGGCGGTTGGTTCAGCGCCCAGCAACTCGGGGCCTGGATGCTGGAGCGGGCCAGGGACCGCGGGGCAGAGGTCGTGGTCGATGAGGTGGTGGACGTCGAGACCCTCCGCGGGAGGGTTTCGGGCGCCCTGTTGAGATCGGGCGCCCGGATCTCGACTCCGGCCGTCGTCAACGCCGCCGGGCCGATGTCGGGACCCGTGGCGCGCCTGGTGGGCGTTGAACTGCCCCTGCGCGCCTCGCTTCACCACAAGGTCTCGTTCAGGGACCACCTGGGCGCATTTCCCCGTGAGGCCCCGATGCTCCTGTGGACCGACCCGGTCAACATCGACTGGGGCGAGGCGGAGAGGTCCGCCCTGGCGGCCGAAGGATTCGACGAGTTGCTGGGGGAGATAGCCACGCCGGTGTTCGGGCGGCCCGAAGGCGGCGTGGATTCGCCGTTCTTCGAGGCTCTCTGGAACTACCGGCCCGATGTCCGGGACGAACCCATCTGGCCTGCGCCCCGGCCGGACTTCATGTTCCCCGAGGCGGTGTTGCGGGGAATGACGGCCATGCTGCCTTCTCTGGCCCGCTACCGCCACCAGCTGCCCCACTCGGTTGTGGATGGGGCGTATGTCATGAAGACCCCGGAGAACCTCCCCCTGATCGGGCCGGCGGGTCCCGAGGGGTTCCATCTGGCAACCGGGATGTCGGGATACGGGGTGATGATCGCGGTGGGCGCCGCCGACCTGGTCGGCGCTCATCTGACCGGAGGCGATCTCCCCGGGTATGCCGAGAAGTTCCTGCTCGGCCGTTACGAGGATCCGGACTACATGGCGACCCTCGACCTGGTGGACACGGGGGAACTGGCCAAGCAGGGAGCGAGGCGCTGAAAACACAGAGATGTGTGGCAGAACGACCCCGGCGGCCGTGCCGCGTCGTGTACACCGCTGACTCCGGACGGGTGTCCGGGCCAGGCCCAAGTAGGGCGGCATGACCAACTCCAGTCTCAAGATTGACCAAGCCCAATACGTCATCACGGTGGATGATCGGAGAAGAGTCATCCGGGACGGCTCTGTTGTCGTCCGTGACGGACGCATTACCCACGTCGGCAAGGCCGACGAACTCAGCCACATCGGCGCCGACCGGGTAATCGACGCCACCGGCATGGTGGTGACGCCCGGGTTCCTGAACGGTCACATGCACATCAGCTACGCACACTCCGTCCGGGGCGTTTTCCCCGACGACGTTCCCGACAGATTGAGACATGTCTTCGCCATGCAGTCGGTGATGACCGAAGAGGAGGAGTACCTGACCACCCTGCTCGGCCTGGCGGAACTGCTCGGGACCGGGACCACGACCCTCGTGGATCCGGGCACGACCAAATTCCCGGAGGCTTGCCTGGCTGCCTACGACCAAGCCGGATGCCGGGTGGTGATCGGCGAACAGGTCCAGGACCGGGAGAATGCACTGCATCTTCCCGTCTATGACACCGCCGACGCCCTGGAGCGGGTAGAGGCTTCCATCAACGAACTGGACGGGCGTCTCTCTGGACGGGTACGAGCCTGGGCCATGCCGTTTTCGCTGGAGTTCTGCAGCCCCGAGTTGCTGGTCGGCGCCAAGAGGATCGCCGATCACTACGGGACCGCCCTGACGCTCCATCACTTCGGCGGCGCCCGGGCGCCGGGGCCCGAGCCGACCCGGCGGCTGGCGGAGCTTGGCGTACTGGGTCCCAACCTGCTGCTCTCCCATTGCATGGACCTGACGGAGCGGGAGATAGAACTGATCGCCGGATCCGGCGCGGCGGTGGTGGTCTGTCCCAGCACGGTGATGAAAGCCGGCGGCAACACCGGTAGGGGGGGAAGACTTCCCGATTTGTTGGACGCCGGCGTCCCGGTGTCGCTGGGAACGGACTCCGTCAACAGCTCCAACTTCTCCGACATGGTGCGTTGCATGAACATCGCGGCCACCGTCTACAAGGACGTTCGGGAAGACACGAGCCTGATACCGGCGGAGACCGCACTCGAGTTGGCGACCCGGACCGGCGCCGCCGCACTGGGGTTCGGCGACTCCCTGGGCGCCATCGAGACGGGAAGAAGGGGAGACCTGGTGATCTTCGACGCCCGTCGTCCGGAGTGGCGGTCCCTGGTGAATCCGGTCCGCAATCTTGTCTACTCCGCCACGGGAGACTCGGTCGACACGGTGATCGTGGAGGGGAGGGTGGTGGTCGAGGGGGGCCGACCCGGCTTCGCGGGTGACCTGTGGGAGTTGATCCAACAGGTCGAGGAGATCGGCAGGCGTGTCCGGAGAGTCACGGGCGTGGGGTTCCCCTCCCGATGGCCGGTCATTTAGGGGACGCCCGGCGCAGTCAAGCCGCTTGGATTCGCACACCCGAAAGCCTTTGGGCCTGTACCGGCGAATCGCGTTATCCTCGGCCCGGTAAAGGGGACGTAGCTCAGCCTGGAAGAGCGCCTGCTTTGCAAGCAGGAGGTCGTGGGTTCAAGTCCCATCGTCTCCACCGCATCTAGAGGTGTTTGCCGGGACAAGTGGCCATTTCGTGGATGAAACGATGGTCGGCACCAAGAGTCTCGATGGTGGTGGGGAACACTCTGGAGTGTTTCTCCGGTGCATTTTCCGACATCACCACCTGTAGTCTCCAGCCCCTTTCAGGGCGAGCTTTGATTCCAATAGCCCCGGCGCGGATCGCAGCCTGCTATGGCGTCTTGTAACGGGCGGTCCGTCGAGCACCCGTCATTTCCAGGCTTCCCTGCTTGACCATTCGCCGAAGCAGCCGTGAAGCCTGATCGGGTGTCAGCTGGCAAAGCTCGGTTGCCTCTGAGCGTGCGATGGAACCATGTTCGCCGACGTAGGTGAGAACCATCTGTTCTTGTTGGATCCGGTCGAAGCCCCGAGTGCGGACATATGCCGCCGACTCGCCCAACTCCCGGTAGAGAGCGGCCGTCAGGTGGTAGGCGCGTCCCCTGCCTTGGCCGCGGGATTCGAGAAGGCCACGCTCGACCAGAGAATTGAGTATCCACCGCGCTTCATCACGGCTGACATGGAAGATCTGTCCTGCATGAGCCGATGTGATCCGACCTTCGGCTCGAACCTCGTGTAGCACTTGTAGAGCATGTAGATCGAGGCGCTTGCCTTCTCGAGCCGACATGGCGGCGAACGCGGCGAGTTCCCGATCGGCCGGCCCAGCTGGTAGTCGGGCCTCCACCCAGCCCCGAGTGGAACGGGAATAGTCGGGAAGAGGCCTTCCCAGAGCGAGCTGGTTACGGTAGACCCTGTTGATACCACGTCCAACCCGCTCGACGAGCCCTGCTCGCTTGAAAGCATCGGCGATCAGGGGGTTCCGAGCCTGTGGCGGTGCAGTCAAGAGGTTGTCGATCCTGATACCGGTTGGGAAGCCGCCCGGATTGCTGACCGAAAGGGTGGCGCCTTCGATGGCGACCCGGACCTCACCATTGATCGAGTAGTCGCGGTGGGCGAAGGCGTTTCCGATCAACTCCCGAATCGCGATCTCGGAGTAAAGGGGTAGTCCAAGCCTGAAGAGCCCATCGTCGACCTCCTCCTCAGGGTTGTAGGGCCTTATCGCTTCGGAGAGTTCGACCATTGCCCGGATAAGGGGAACCTGCAGGCGCCGGTTGGCTCGGACGGCCTCGTGTTCGTCGAGCGCCTGGAAGACTGTCGAGTGTGTCGGGACCATAGTCCGGAGGATGTCCGGGGTCCCGAATAGCAAGGCGGCGCCTAGTGTGAGGACGCCGTCGACGGTTCTGAATCCAAGTGCGGAGAGGAGTTCTTCTCCCGAAAGGGCGGCGAGGACTTCGTCACCGCCGCCTTCCGCGAGACTCCGAAACCGGTCGAGCTCGGCGGCGTCGAGGTCTTGCACCGACAGATTCGCCAGTGGGAACGCCGACAGGTCGCGCAACCCGAGTTCGGCCACCCTTGCGTGGACCTCGTGGGGAAGGATCGGGCGGTACTGCGGCTTGCCGTCGACATCAATAGCCCGGCGCATGTACTTGCCCGAGGTTGTTGCGACAAGGGATCTTGGTCTCGGCACATGGATCGTTATCACCTCGCCGGGGCCCAGCGCTTCTACATGTGCTTCCACCCATAGTGCGGGGGACGTCTTGTTGGCGACGAGCGCCTCAATCCGACGGGGGTCTGTCGAGGCGCCGTGTCGAGGAGGTGCCCCAACAATCGATCCATCATTCGCCACCCCGATCAGGAGTCGCCCCCCGTCTCCGTTGGCGAGACATACGAGCGCTTCGACTAATTCGTCGTCACTGGCATCGGTCTTGAACTCGACCCAGTACGTCTCGCCTTCTGAGATGAGCTCTTCGGTCCCTCAAGTCTGCACCCCCACAACTATACACGCTTTATTGCGCGTTAGATATTAACATAACGCACTGCGCATAACTCTATATACGGCATGGCAGCGGTCCCTGGTCTGTAGGTTCACGAGGCCACCCTTGCCGGGGGCCCTGTCGGCAAGCACGGGAGACAGGGGGCTTTGCCGTCGGCATCGGTGGACCGAGAGCGAACCGACTAGCGATGGTGCGCCGAGTCTGCGTAGATTCATCAAGACGGCCGATCGCAGCCTCTTTACGCGAGCTATTGCGCTTTAGATGTTTGTATAACGCAAGGCGCATAACTTTGTATACGATGCGGTTTCGATTGCGATCTGGCTCAACTCAGAGGTGTAAGGCGGTTGCTGGTTGACGATCTCCGGTAGGTCGCGGGGAATGGCAACTCTCTTTGTGGCGTATGGGGGGCCCCTTGGATTCCGGTTCCGAATACTCTGGACCCGAGGCTTCGAGAGCCGTCCCTCGACTCAGGTGGGTCTGACCATCAGGCTCAGACCATGGTCACCGTCCGTCGCCGTAGCGACCTGGGGGAGCGACAGTTCTCAGGAAAGGGGCTGAAGGTCTGCTTTAGTCGGTTCATACCGGCTCTCCATTCTCGCTAATATTGGGGCTTGAAACTGGTTGATTTCTGACGGGGTCCCGTCAGGTGTCGGTGTCCATGCCGCTCCCAGTACCACTTTCGACCGTGCGATGGGGTGAAGGCTCCTGACACAACACCCAACCAACAAATAGGCCATGAACAGGGGAAACACCAACCGAGAGAGACGACGCAGCGCTATTGGAGGACGTAGAAACACCACTAGAGTCCGATCAGCGTCGACATTGTCTCCACCCCCCTACTGAACAGATCAACCCGAGAGGAGCACAAAAGATGAATTCGGCTGTAATCGTAGATGCGGTCCGCACCCCGGCAGGCAGGCGCAAGGGAAGGCTGTCGGGGATCCACGCGGTTGATCTGGCGGCCATTCCCCTGGCTGCTCTCATGGAGCGCAATGACCTGGACCCCGGCTTGGTGGAGGACGTGATCAGCGGATGCGTCAGCCAGACCGGCGAGCAGGGGGTGAACATAGCCCGGAACTCCGCCCTGGCGGCCGGGTTCCCCGAAGAGGTGGTGGGGGTAACCATCGACCGGCAGTGTGGATCGTCCCAGCAGGCCGCACACTTCGCGGCCCAGGGCGTTATGGCTGGCGCCTACGACGTGGCTATCGCAGCGGGAGTGGAGTCGATGACCCGGGTGCCGATGGGGGTCACCGCCGAGTTGGGGCCGGGCCTTCCCTTCGGACCCCTGGTGATGGAGCGCTACGCCAACGGACTGGTCCCCCAGGGAATCTCAGCGGAGTTGGTCGCCGACAAGTGGGGGCTGGGCCGCGAGGAACTCGACCAGATCTCGCTCCTCTCCCATCAGAGGGCCGCCCGGGCCACCGACGAAGGGCGTTTCCAGTCCCAGATCCAGCCGGTGAGGGTCTCGGTGGGAGGCGCTGAGGAAATGATGAGCGTGGACGAGGGAATACGCCGCACCACCAGCATGGAGGCGCTGGCCGGGCTTCCTCCCGCCTTCAAGGCGGACGGGAAGATAACCGCCGGTAACTCCTCTCAGATCTCCGACGGCTCGGCGGCGGTGTTGATCATGAACGAGGACCTGGCCTCCCGCCTCGACCTGGAACCCATGGCGCGGTTCGTCTCGTTTGCCCTGGCGGGAGTGGATCCGGTGATGATGCTCACCGGGCCGATTCCCGCCACCTCCAAGGCGCTGGAACGCGCCGGTCTGACCGTCGACGACATCGGGCTGTTCGAGATCAACGAGGCGTTCTCCTCGGTGGTCGGCGCCTGGCGGGCCGAGCACGGAGGCAGCGATGTCGACGGGCTGTGGGAGCGCACCAACGTCAACGGGGGCGCCATCGCCCTCGGTCACCCGCTCGGCGCCTCGGGCGCCAAGCTCCTCACCACCCTCGTTCACGAGATGGCCAGAACCGATACCCGCTACGGGCTGCTCTCGATGTGTGAGGGCGGTGGCATGGCCAACGCGACCATCATCGAGAAGCTCTGACCGAACCGGGCATGGCTGGGCGTTGATCAGCCTGGTCAACCTGGGCGTCGCCCTGCTGATCGGGGTGGTGGTGTGGAGGCTGTGCATCTGGTTTCTCCGCGCCCTGGCGGCGGCGCCCGACCAACCGGACCCGGAGTCGGTTGTGGAGGCCTACCAGGACTACCACTGCACCCTGTGCGGGACGGAACTGACCGTGAGAATGGCCAGCGTCTCCGAGACTGCCGCTCCCCGCCACTGCCGGGAGGAGATGGTGGCGGTCTGGAGGCCGGAATCTCCCGGCTAGCGGTAGCCGGTGGTCATGAGGAACCCGATCGCGATCAGGGCCAGGCCACCCACCAGCCACAGCTGGTCGAGGCCCAGCACGAAGCGCAGCAGCACCAGGATCAGGCCCGCCCCCATGAGGCCGGCCATGGTGATCACATACCAGCGCGGGGAGGGGGCCGCCGCCTTCACCGGGTTGCGGGGAGGGGTGGGCCGGCGGGATCGGGCGCCCTTGCGTTTCTTGGAGACCGGCATAGTTCCCTCAGAGAATAGCGGATGCGGCCCGGCCCGGGCGAGCGGGGTCCGGCGCCTGTTGGATGACCCGGCCCGGGAGCCCCAACCCGGGGGATCTCCGCCGGTCGGGTTCCTAAGCTAACGGATGGTCATGCGGGTCTTGATTCTCGACAACTACGACTCGTTCACCTTCAACCTTGCGCAGTACCTCGGAGAGTTGGGCGCCGAGCCGAGGGTGGTGAGAAGCGATGTGGTTCCAGCGGCCGAGGCTGTCGGTTGGGACGTGGACCGACTGGTGATCTCCCCGGGCCCGGGACGTCCCGAAAACGCCGGCTTCTCGATCGACTACGTGAAGACCTTCTCCGAGCGGGTTCCCACTTTGGGGGTGTGCCTCGGGCACCAGGCGGTTGGGGTGGCGTTCGGCGGGGAGGTGGGTCCGGCGCCCGAACCCCGTCACGGGAAGACTTCTGCCATCCGCCACGACCGGAAGGGAGTCTTCGGCGGGTGCGAGAACCCGTTTACGGCTACCCGTTACCACTCGCTGGCCATCACCGCCCTGCCCCCCGACCTGGAAGCCTGCGCGTGGAGCGAGGACGGGGTCATCCAGGGGGTGCGTCATCGGTCCCTACCCGTGACCGGCGTGCAGTTCCACCCCGAGAGCATCCTCACCACCGAGGGGAAGAGACTGCTGGCCAACTTTCTCGGCCGGGCCGGGACGTGAGGGAGCCGGCATATTGGGGTGGGGGAAGTCGGAGATGTAATCTGGTGCTACAGGAGGTCGTACATGCCGATCGCTAATCCCTCCCAATACCGCGACATGCTGGATGCGGCACGCGACGGGGGATACGCCTTTCCAGCCATCAACGTCACTTCCAGCGAGACGCTCAACGCCGCCCTGGCCGGGTTTGCCGCCGCCGAGTCGGATGGGATCATCCAGGTCTCGACAGGTGGCGGCCAGTTTCTCTCCGGGCAAGCCCTGGACGACATGGCCCTGGGCGCCCAGGCGCTGGCGGAGTTCGCCCACACTGTGGCGGACTCCTACCCGATGCTGGTTGCTCTCCACACCGACCACTGCCCGCCCGACCGGGTGGATGATCTGATCCGGCCCCTGCTGGCCGCCACTGCCAGCCGGCGCGCCGCCGGGCTGGGGCCCCTCTATCAGAGCCACATGCTGGATGCCTCCGCCCTGCCCTTGGACGAGAACCTGTCCCTGGCTTCCCGACTCCTGGACGAGTGCGCCTCCGAGGAGGTGGTGCTGGAACTGGAGATTGGAATCGTGGGCGGAGTGGAGGACACCATGGACCATACGGACGTGGACCGCGAGAAGCTCTATACCACCCCTGACGACATGGTGGCGGTGGTCGAGCGGCTGGGCGTGGGCGAGCGCGGCCGCTACCTGCTGGCCGCGGTCTTCGGGAATGTCCACGGGGTCTACAAACCGGGTAAGGTACAGTTGCGACCCACAATCCTGGCAGACGGGCAGGCGGCCACCGAGGAGCGGTTCGGCTACCGTCACTACCTGGTCTTCCACGGGGGAAGCGGGTCCACTCCCGAGGAGATACAGGAGACGCTGGGCTACGGGGTGATCAAGATGAACATAGACACCGACACACAGTACGCATTTACCCGGCCGGTGGCCGATCACATGCTCGTCAATTACTCGGGAGTGCTGAAGGTGGATGGGGAGGTGGGGAATAAAAAGGTATACGATCCCCGGTCCTACATGAAGAAGGCCCAGCAGGCAATGGCCGACCGGGTCGTGGAGGCCTGCTCGGAGTTGGGGTCGGCGGGCCGCTCGCTGAGCGGTTAGCAGCGCATGTTGAGGGAGCCTCTTCACGAGACC
Organism: Acidimicrobiia bacterium; assembly: GCA_965204615.1. Classification (GTDB taxonomy): domain Bacteria; phylum Actinomycetota; class Acidimicrobiia; order Spongiisociales; family ZC4RG35; genus Bin76. Next base: position 2,130,024 of record OZ242000.1, read on the forward strand.
TGGATCGACTCCAACCGTTTCGTTCCCCGCCGGTTCGCCCGACCGATCCAGAAGTTCATGCAGGTGGAGGCCTCCGCGGGCGCCGCGCTGCTGGTGATGGCCGTGATCGCCATGGCGTGGGCCAATTCTCCGCTGTCGGAGAGCTACTTCGATCTCTGGCACACCCATGTGGAGGTTGCGTTCGGCCCCGTTCACCTTTTTTCGCACTCCCTCCAGGCCTTTGTGAACGACGGCCTGATGGCCATCTTCTTCTTCGTGGTGGGCCTGGAGATCAAGCGCGAGTTGGTGCTGGGACGGTTGCGGGATCCACGGGCGGCGACGCTTCCGGTGGTGGCGGCCGCAGGAGGGATGATCGGGCCGGCGCTGGTATATGTGCTGATAGTGATGGGAGAAGGTGGGCCGGCCCTGAACGGGTGGGCGGTGCCGACCGCCACCGACATCGCCTTTTCCCTGGGAGTGGTCTCCCTTCTGGGAAGCAGGGTGGCGCCGGCCGCCAAGCTCTTTTTGCTGGCGCTCGCCATTGCCGATGACATCGGGGCGATCGCAATCATCGCATTCTTCTACTCCGACAGCCTGCAGTGGCACTGGCTGACCTGGGGGATCCTCACCCTGGTGGCGGTGAGCGTGGCCGGCCGGGTCGGCATCAGGGCGCGCACCTTCTACATTCCCATGGCCCTGTTGGCCTGGTTCTGCATTCATGAATCCGGGGTGCATCCCACCCTGGCGGGGGTGGCGCTGGCTTTCATAACACCGGCCCTTCCCATGTATTCGGCCGAGGAGCTCTATGACAAGGGGCAGAGGATCCTGAGTTCCTTCCCCCGCCATATAGCCACGTATCACCAGCGGGAAGAGGCCGACCACCAGATAATGGCCCTGGCGGAGGTGGCGAGGGAGTCGGTGGCGCCGCTTGCCAGGAACGAGCACCGGCTGCTTGCCTGGAGTTCTTTCCTGGTGCTTCCCATCTTTGCTCTGGCCAACGCCGGCGTTCGTCTTGAAGGGGATATGGGCCAGTTGTTGCAACCGGTGGCGCTGGGGACCGCCCTGGGTCTGCTGGTGGGAAAGACGGTGGGGATCAGCCTGTTCACGTGGCTGGCGGTGAAGATGGGATGGGGCATCATGCCCGAGGGAATGGGGGCGCGTGATGTCGTGGCATTGGCGGCGGTGGCCGGAATCGGCTTTACGGTGGCCATCTTCGTCTCCGGGCTGGCCTTTGTCGATCCGGCACTCATCGATCAGGCCAAACTCGGAATTCTGGGCGGATCCCTGCTTTCGGGGCTGCTGGGATTCTTCCTGTACAGGTTCGGTCCCGCTCAGAAGCCTCCGGTGGAAGCAGCCGGTTAGTAGCATTTATGGAAAGTTCACAACCATTTGAAACAGAGAAGGAGCAACTCTTATGAAAAAGACGGCAATCACGCTCTTGGTGGTTGGGCTGTTGGCGGCGGCCTGCGGAGGAGATGACGCTGCAGAGACCACCACCACGGCCGCGCCCGCCACCACCGAGGCGCCGGCGCCCGAGCCTGCCCCGGCCGCGGTGGACGTGTTGGATGAGGTAATTGCACGCGGCGAGTTGAACTGCGGAGTCAACGAGACGATTCCCGGGTTCGGTTACAAGGACTCAGCGGGTGTCTTTACCGGCTTTGACGTGGATCTGTGCCGGGCCGTGGCGGCTGCAATCGTCGGGGACAGCGAAGCGGTCAGATTCGAGGCGCTGACTGCCGCCGCCCGCTTCGAGGCACTGACCTCGGGCCTGATCGACCTTCTGGTGCGGAACACCACCTGGACCCAGAGCCGCGACACCGACCTGGGCCTCGACTTCGGACCCACCACCTACTACGACGGCCAGCAGTTGATGGCCAGGGGTGAGCAGGGATTCAGTTCCGGGTCAGCCCTGGACGAGATAGAGGGCGCCACGGTTTGCGCCATCGCCGGTACCACCACCGAGAAGAACATGACCGAGGCCGCCGCGGCTGCGGGAGTCAACATCACGTTGAGCACATTCGAGGACTTCAATGTGGTGATCGAGGGCTTCAAGTCCGGCGCCTGCGACGTGGTGACCAGCGACGGGTCAACCCTGGTTTCCCGCAAGGCCACCGAAGGGGCGGCCGGCGAGGACTGGGTGATCTTCCCCTCGGTTCCCATTTCCAAGGAGCCTCTCGGTCCCAGCTGGATCCAGAACCAGTCCCGCATGGGTGACGTGGTCACCTGGACGGTGTTTGCCATGCTGATCGCCGAGGAGAAGGGCATCACCTCCTCCAACGTCGATGACATGCTGGCGGTCGACGGAGAGGCCAGCCGCCTGCTCGGCGCCACCGAGGACGAGTTGCAGACCAAGATGGGTCTTCCTGCCGATGCCTTCTATCAGGTGATCAAGCAGGTCGGCAACTACGGCGAGGTCTACGACCGCCACCTGACCCCCCTGGGCCTCGAGCGCGGTCTGAACGCGCTGCAGGCCGATGGAGGTCTTCTCTACCCACCGCCTGCCCGCTAATTCCGTAGGCAATCCGCGATAGAATGAGGTCCGGCGCCGCACGCGCCGGGCCTCATTCGATTTGAAGGGACATCTCGTGAGAAAAACAATCGTCGCACTTTCGCTCTCGATGCTGGTGTTTGCCGCCTGCGGAGGAGAGGACGTCGAGGACGTCACGACCACGGCTGCGCCCACCACCCAGGCCTCGGCGGCCGAGCCGGCGCCGGCCGCGGCGGATCTCCTGGATGTGGTGATCGCACGCGGCGAGTTGAACTGCGGGGTGAACGAGACCCTTCCGGGGTTCGGCTACAAGGACTCCGAGGGAGCCTTCACGGGCTTTGACGTTGATCTGTGCCGGGCGGTGGCGGCCGCCATCCTGGGAGACGCGGACGCGGTGAGGTACGAAGCGCTGACCGCTGCGGCCCGTTTCGAGGCGGTGAACTCGGGACTGATCGATCTCCTGAGTCGGAACACCACTTGGACGCAGAGCCGCGACACCGACCTGGGTCTCGACTTCGGGCCGACCACCTATTACGACGGCCAGCAGTTGATGGCCAAGGGTGCTGATGATTTCAGTTCCGGGTCAGCCCTGGATGAGATAGAAGGGGCCGTGGTGTGCACCAACGCCGGCACCACTACCGAGAAGAACATCACCGAGACGGCGGCGGCGATGGGCATCAACATCGCATTGAACACCTTCGAGGACTTCAACGTCGTGATTGAGAACTTCAAGTCCGGGGCTTGTGATGTGGTAACCACCGACGGATCGGGATTGGTCTCCCGCAAGGCCAGTGAGGGTCCCGGAGGCGAGGACTGGGTGATCTTCCCGGCCGTTCCTATTTCCAAGGAGCCTCTCGGTCCGGCCTGGATCCAGAACCAGTCCCGTTTCGGTGACGTGGTCACCTGGACGGTGTTCGCGATGCTGATCGCCGAGGAGAAGGGCATCACCTCCTCCAATGTCGATGACATGCTGGCGGTGGACGGAGAGGCCAGCCGGTTGCTCGGCGCCACCGAGGACGAGTTGCAGACCAAGATGGGTCTTCCTGCCGATGCCTTCTATCAGGTGATCAAGCAGGTCGGCAACTACGCCGAGGTCTACGACCGCCACCTGACCCCCCTGGGCCTGGAACGTGGATTGAACGCCCTCTACATCGACGGTGGTTTGCTCTATCCCCCGCCCGCTCGGTAATCTCGCCGCCAGGTAGCGATAAGACGAGACTCGAAGGTCTTCCGGCCCGGGCCTCATCTCGATGTAAGTAAGGTTTGCAGAGTCGTGACTCCCCGTTCCGTGGATGAAGTAACCGCCGCTTTCGCCGAATACCGCTATCTTGCCGATCGGCCCCTGGCGGTGGCTATCCACCTTTCCCGCAGCCTTGCCCGCCCCCTGTTTCTGGAGGGAGAGGCGGGAGTGGGAAAGACCGAGGTGGCCAAGGTGCTGGCCCAGGTGTTGGACACCAAGCTCATCCGGTTGCAGTGCTACGAGGGACTCGATGCGAATCACGCCCTCTATGAGTGGGACTATGCCCGACAGATGCTGGCCATTCGCCTCATAGAAGCCGGTGGGGGAGAAGGCGGAGCTTCGGTGGAGAGCATCATGAGCCGCGAGTACCTGCTGGCCCGCCCGCTCCTTCAGGCGGTGGAGTTCTCGTCCTCGGAGGGAAGACCCGCGGTGTTGTTGATCGACGAACTGGACCGGGCGGACGAGGAGTTCGAGGCGTTCCTGTTGGAGATACTCTCCGACTTCCAGGTAACCATTCCCGAGATAGGAGTCATCCGCACCGCCGTGCCGCCGGTGGTGGTCATCACGTCCAACCGCACCCGGGAGATCCACGACGCCTTGAAGAGAAGGTGCATCTACCACTGGCTGGACTTTCCCGATCTGGACAGGGAGGTGGAGATCGTCCGGGCCAAGGTGCCGGACATCGACGAACGCCTGGCTCGCCGGCTCGCTGAAGCGATGTCCGATCTCCGCTCCCTGGAGCTCTTCAAGCCTCCCGGCGTGGCGGAGACCCTGGACTGGGCACGGGCGCTGGGAGTGCTGGGCGCCTCAGAGCTGACCCCCGAGGCGGTCTCTGACACCCTGGGGGTGGTCCTGAAATACCGCGAGGACGTTGAGGCCGTCACGCAGAGGGGCGTGGAGAGCCTGGTGCGGGCCGGCAGTTGAGTCCGGGACGATGGCCGGCGCCGAAACCCTGGTGGAGTTCACGCGGGAACTTCGCGAAGAAGGGCTGTCGGTAGGCTCGACCACCGCTGCGGATCTCATGACCGCTCTGGACAGAGTGGGGTTGGCTTCGGCGGCCGACGTCCATGCCGCGTTTCGCTGCCTGACGGTCTCCTCTCCATGGCAATTGGAGATCTTCGACCGGGTGTTCATCCGGTTCTTCGGTCGATACCTGACGGAGGGATTGGCCATGACCACCCCGCCCCAGCCTCGGTCGTGGACCATCAGGCGGGTCCAGAAAGGCGGAGTGGAGGGAGACGGCGAGGACGACAGCGGCGAAATGGAGACCTTCACCGGGGCCTCCTGGGCCGAGCGACTGTCCCACAAGGACTTCTCCGAGCTGACCAGGATCGAGCAGGCCCAGGTACGCAACCTGCTGGCCCAGATGATGTGGCGGCCCGCTCCGGTGAAGAGTCGACGGAGAAGGCCTTCCCCCGCCGGAGACCGCCCCGACCTACGGCGCAGCCTGCGCAAGTGCGTGGGACCCGAGGGTGATCTGATCAACCTGGAGGGCAGCGAACGCAGGAGGAAGCCGCGGCCCATCCTGTTCATCGCCGACGTATCCGGCTCCATGGAGCGTTACACGGAGATGCTCCTCTACTTCGCCCACGCCGCCCGGTCCCGCCTGGGAAAGATGGAGACCTTCGTGTTTTCCACCCGTCTGACCCGGATCACCCGACACCTTATGCGCCGCAACCCCACCGAGGCCCTCGCCCAGGTCTCCAAATCAGTCGAGGATTGGTCGGGGGGCACGAGGATCGGGGAGTGCCTGCGCTCGTTCAACTACGACTGGAGCAGGCGCGTCACCCGGGGCGGACCGGTGGCTTTGATCATCTCCGACGGTTGGGACCGGGGAGACCCGGCGATGCTATCCCGGGAGATGGAGCGTCTTCACCGTACCGTGTACCGGTTGGTCTGGGTCAATCCCCTGGCGTCGCGGGAAGGCTATTCGCCTGAAACCAGGGGGATGCGCGCCGCCCTGCCGCACGTGGATGACTTCCTGGCGGGAGGCCGCCTGTCGGACCTCGCTACGCTGGTATCACTCTTGGAATCTCTGCCGGAGCGCAAAAGATAATGAAAGAAGCATTGGAGATCCGTGACCGCTGGCTGGCCGAGGGCAAGGAAGTGGCGGTGGCCACCCTGGTGGCCGCCGCCGGACCCTCCCCCCGTCCGGTGGGGGCGAAATTCCTGGTGTCCTCGGAAGGCGACATGGAGGGGTCGGTGTCGGGGGGATGCGTGGAGAACGACGTCTACGAGCATGCGCGGGGAGTAATGAGGGAGAATCGCCCGCGGCTGGTCACCTACGGGATCAGCGACGAGGACGCCTTCGCGGTCGGGCTCTCCTGCGGGGGGACGATACAGGTGTTCGTCGAACCGTGGTGAGCGAAGGCCGCCAAACCGGGGAGGTCCTGGGGGCCTGTCTCCGCATGGTCGAGGAGCGGCGGCTGGGGGCGCGTCTCACCGTCGTGGAAGGGATCGGGACGGGCGCCTCGGCGGCGGTGGACGCCCGCGAGGGGATGGTCGCCGGCGCTCTCCCCGAGGGGACCCCCCCGGCGGTGATGGCCGATGTCGGCGCCCTGATGGAGCGGGAGAAATCCATGACCCTCTCCTATGGGGACCGGGACGTGTTCATCGACGTGATAGTCCCCCGTCCCCATCTCATCATCTTCGGGGCGGTGCACATCGCCCAGGAGTTGTGCGCGCTTGCCCGGGTTCTCGACTTCGAGATCACCGTCTCCGATGCTCGACCGGCTTTTCTGACGCCCGCGCGTTTCCCGTACGCCGACCAACTGCTGGTGGGGTGGCCGGATGAGCTTTCGGGACGGCTCTCCTTCGGCCGGCGTTCCTACGTGGTGGTGCTCAGTCACGACGACCGTTTCGAAGCGCCGCTCTGGCCGTTGCTGCTCAGATCGCCGGTGCGCTACATCGGGGCGATGGGCAGCAAACGCACCGCTGCCGCAAGGAGGGCGCGACTGGCGGAAGCGGGTTACTCCACCGAGGAGATCGGCAGGATTCGAGGCCCGATCGGCATTGAGATCGGGGCCGAGTCTCCGGCGGAGGTGGCGGTTGCCATTCTGGGAGAGATGATCTCGACCCGCCGCCGGGCGCAGACGCCTCTGGGACTGATTGGCCGACCTCGGCGCCCCTCCGGGGGAAGACCGTGATCGCCAACCTGGTTCTGGCGGCCGGGGGCTCATCGCGGCTCGGGCGCCCGAAGCAGTTGGAACCCTGGGGGGAGGGGACGACCCTGTTGGGAAAGGTCCTGGAGAACGCCATGGAGATGGGATCGGAGGAGACCTGGGTGGTGTTGGGTGCCTCCCACGACGAGATTCTGGCCAGAACCGACTTCTCGGGGTGCCGGGTGGTGATCAACCATGAGTGGGAACAGGGTTTGGCCGGCTCCCTGAGAGCGGGATTGGACGCCCTGGAAAGAGGCTCCACGGTGTCCGGAGCGCTTGTTCTGTTGGGTGACCAACCGGGCGTCAATGCCGGGACCGTTGCCCGGCTGCGGGAGGCCTACCGGCCGGGGGTAACGCCGGCAGTGGTTCCCAGGTACCGCTACGAGGTTTCCAACCCGGTGCTGGTCGATAGAGTTCTGTGGCGGCGGCTGATGATGCTGGAAGGAGACCGCGGCGCCATGCAGCTTTTGAAGGCGCACCCCGAGTGGGTCACCGAAGTATGGCTCCCCGACTCTTCTCCCGAGGATGTCGACGATCAGCAGGACATTGAAAGGCTGAGGCCCCGCGGTCATTCCCGGGGAAGGGAGGAGTCCGGGGTGGAGGGGTCCCTGGTGGGCTCTGACAAGGAATAGGGGGTAGCGGTGTCGACGATCGGGAAGATAGCCGGAATGGACCACCTTTCCGCCGCGCGGTTGCGCCGGGCGGGAATCAAGACCTCACAGACTCTTCTGGAAGAGGCGAGGGGAGAAGAACGCCTCCTGTCGCTGTCTGAACAGACCGGCATCGATCATGAAACGCTCCGGGACCTGGCTGCTTCAGCCGATCTGATGCGCCTGGGGGGGATGGGCAGCGCCTACTGTGGCCTGCTGAGGGCCTCCGGGATCCACTCTGTGTCCCAACTGGGGAGTCTGTCTCCCGAGGAGGTGACCGCAGCGCTCCTGACAGTGAATCACCGCCGCCGGATCGTCCGGCGCCTCCCCAGCCCTCGCGAGGTGGAACTGTGGGTGGCGGAGGCCTCCGATCCGGGCTTCGCCGGTCGGGCGTAGCCCGAGCCGTTCATCGTCCGGGCCGGGTTGGAGGGGGGTTCACCCGAGGGGAAGCGGACCGCTCGTCAACTCAGCCCGATGTCGATTAGGCGTCCTACCCACCAAGCCGCAACCGCCCCCACTCCGGCGATCAGCATATTCTCCATCCCGGCGCGTATCCCCGGGGTGTGAGTGATCCTCGTCTTGGCCAACCCGACCCCGAACAGTCCTGCAAATGTCAACCCCACCGAGAAGAGCAGCCCGTTCCGGGGGTCGGTCGACGCGAGAAAGGGAAGGATCGGGATGGCGGCGCCGATCAGGAACGTCCCTCCGGCCAGAAACCCCGCCCGGTAGGGCGAGCGACGTTCGGACTCGACGATCCCGAATTCCAACACCGCCATGGACTGCATGAGCCGACGGTCATCGGCGGAGAAGATGCGTACCGCTTCGTCGAGGTCCTCCCCCTCTATCCCGAACCTTCCCAACAACTCATAGAGTTGCTCGGTCTCCTTCTCCCGGTGATGCTGGATGTGCTCTCTCTCCAACTCCATCTCCGCCTGCCATACCTCGTCCTGGGACTTGGTTGCCAGGTACTCCCCCAACGCCATTGAGACCGCGCCTGCCAGTGCTCCAACCACGCCGCCCAGCAGGACCCTGCCGGTGCCGAGTTGCCCCCCGACCAACCCCGCCACCAGTAGAAAGACCGACACAAGGCCATCGTTGGCGCCCAGAACCATGTCCCGGAGGTAAGGTCGGCGTTCGCCCAGGTGAGGACGGTAGGGAACCTCCCCGGTCCCGGGTTTCCGGGCCTGTTCGGGCGGGATGGAGCGGATCATCGGGCTTCCGGTCTCATATGAGTCTGCGTCCGGCGGATTGCTTCATGCCTGCCATGTTCTCACGGTTGGGAACATCGACTGTGCGCACTCTCCGTCAGGATAGGAATCCGAGATTCGGCAGGGGAAGGGCTTTGTTCTCGTCACCGCACAAGCCGCTCCGATGGAGCCCTGCCCTTCCGAGGTATCGGGGGGTAGTGTTAGGTTCGACCCTAACAGCAGGAGGTTGGAAATGGCGCAGCAGGTAAGAGCCATCGTTTCCCTGGAAAAAGGAGCGCCGGTCTCCTTGGAGACACTGATAGTTCCGGATCCGGGTCCTGGAGAAGCCCGGGTGGCCGTTAAGGCTTGTGGTGTTTGCCACACCGATCTCCACTACCGGGAGGGCGGGATAAGCGACGACTATCCCTTCTTCCTCGGTCACGAGGCGGCCGGGATAGTCGAGTCGGTGGGTCCGGACGTGACCAAGATCGCCCCCGGCGACTTCGTGATCCTCAATTGGCGGGCCATCTGTGGAGATTGTCGGGCATGTGACAGGGGCCGCCCCTGGTACTGCTTCGCCACCCACAACGCCTCCCAGAAAATGACCCTCGCCGACGGGACGGCGGTGTCCCCCGCATTGGGCATCGGCGCCTTTGCCGAACTCACCCTGGTTGCAGCGGGCCAGGCCACCAAGGTGGACAGCCGGGCGCGTCCGGAGGCCGCCGGCCTGCTGGGTTGCGGGGTTATGGCAGGCATCGGGGCGGCTATCAACACCGGCGGCGTGGGACGGGGCGACTCGGTGGCTGTGATAGGGTGTGGAGGGGTCGGATCCGGTTCCATAGTCGGGGCCAACATGGCGGGGGCCGGCACCATAATCGCGGTGGACATCGACGACCGCAAGCTCGAGTGGGCGAAGGGATTCGGGGCCACCCACACCATCAACTCTCTCAATGAGGATCCCGTGGAGCGGATCAGGGAGCTAACCGACGGCAATGGCGCCGACGTGGTGGTGGAGGCGATCGGCCTGCCGCAGACCTACGAGCAGGCGTTCTATGCCCGGGACCTGGCCGGGGTGGTGGTGCTGGTGGGCGTCCCCACTCCCGACATGAAACTGGAGCTTCCCTTCCTGGAGGTATTCGGCCGCGGCGGCGCCCTGAAGTCCTCCTGGTACGGGGACTGCCTCCCGGAACGGGACTTCCCCATGCTCATCGATCTGTACCTGCAGGGCCGGCTCGATCTCGATGGCTTCGTCAGCGAGACGATCCGCGTCGATGAGGTCGAGGAGGCTTTTCACCGCATGGAGCGGGGAGAGGTATTGCGCTCGGTGGTGGTCTTCGACTGACCGGGTCCTGGTCGGCTACCAGCCTCGGGCCCGCCATTCCGCGGTGTGGGGCTTTTCGGTCGCCACGGTCGTGTCGTTCGCCCCGTGGCCGGGGAAGACCACGGAGGGTTCGGGATAAGTCGACAGGATTAGTTCCACCGAGTCCATGACCTGGCCGAAAGAGGAGTAGTCCCACTGAGTTGCGCCGGGGCCGCCTGGAAACAGCGTGTCCCCGGTGAACAACCAGGGCTCCAGCACGAACGAGGTCGATCCCGGGGTGTGCCCTGGGGTGTGGACGGCGTGGAGCAGGAGGTCTCCCACCTCGATCTCCTCTCGGTCCCGGATCAGTCCGTCGGGAGCGTCCTTTTCGATACCCGCCTCCTCCAGCAGGAACAGGTCTTCGGGGTTCATGAGGAAAGGGATTCCCAGTTTGTCGCTCACCTGGTCCACGGCCTGGAGGTGATCCTGATGGCCGTGAGTCGTGAGGATGGCCTCCACCTCATAATCGGCCGCCGCGTCGATGATGCGATCAGCCTCGTTGGCCGCATCCACGATCACCGCCTTCCCGGTGTTGGTGCAGCCCAGGATGTATACGTTGTTCTCGACGGGGCCGACCAGCAGCTTGATCAAATGCGCCCCTTCGATGCGATGCTCCCACCTGTTCATAGCCAACGCCTTTCTCGGTTCGGACTGGTACGCCGGAAGAATACCAAGCCGGCGGGCGGCTTTCCAGCCCCCGCAACCGGGTAACCTGGGAAGCCATGCGAGCGTGGCGTCTCCACGAACTGATCGGTCCTGCGGGAATTTCTCTGGATGAGGTCCCCGTACCCGAACCGGGAGAGGGCCAGGTGCGGGTTGGGCTCCGGACGATCGCTCTCAACCATCTCGATGTCTGGGTGACCCGCGGGCTGCCGGCCCCTCCCAGCCTTCCTCACATCCTCGGCGGGGACGGCGCCGGAGTCGTGGAGGCGATCGGGCCGGGTGTGACGGATGTCGCCGAGGGAGACGAGGTGATCATCAACCCCTCCCTCTCCTGTGGGGCCTGCCCGGTCTGCGACGGCGGCGAAACGGTTTACTGTCCTTCCTTCGGAGTACTGGGAGAGCACAGCGAGGGAACCCTGGCGGAGAAGGTGGTGGTTTCCGCCGCCAACGCGGCGCCCAAGCCGTCGGCGCTGTCCTGGGAGACCGCCGGTTCTTTCTCCCTGGCGACCGGCACCGCTTTCCGGATGCTGCGCAGAGCGCGACTTCGGGAAGGCGAGACACTGCTGGTGGTGGGAGTTGGAGGGGGAGTCTCCAGCGCTGCTGCGCTGTTGGGCGTTTCGCTCGGCGCCCGGGTTTTCGTCACCTCCCGCAGTCCGGAGAAGATCGCGTGGGCGATCGAGAACGGCGCAGAAGCGGGCTTTGATTCGCAGGGGCAGTTCTCCAAGGAGCTGAGGGCGGCGGGAGGACTGGCCCACGTCGTGTTGGAGAACGTGGGCCCGGCAACCTGGGGACAGTCGCTGCGTTCCCTCACACTGGGAGGCCGGATGGTGGTTTGCGGGGCCACCAGCGGGGCCAAGGCGGAGATCGTCATTCCCGCACTGTTCTTCCGGCAACTTGAGATCATCGGGTCCACCATGTACACCCCCGACGAATACCGGGACTTGCTGGACCTGATCACCGCGGGCAGAGTCACCCCGCCTCCGGTGGACCGGGTGTTCCCATTCGAGGAATTGCCCGCCGCCATGGCCAGGATGGAAGCAGGCAGCCAACTCGGAAAGATCGCCCTCTCACTGGACTGAACTCCGAATGCGGTGAGGGGACAGCAGGAGGAAAGGCGAGGGGGATATCTGCAGGATCGCAAGCCGACAAAGAAGGGCGCCGGAGTTTCTGAGAGTTTTATGTTGCCCTGAAAAACGCTACCTGTTGACCCCCTTTTCAGGGTTACATAAAACTCTGGAGTATCTGTGAGCGCAATCAGGGTGCTCTGGTAAGGGGGTTTAGGTCCTAATGAGGATGCCGGAGTTTCTCAGAGTTTTATGTTGTCCTGAAAAACGCTGATGCTGCCCGCTGTTTTCAGGGTTGTATAAAACCCTGGAGTATCTGTGAGGGAAATTGCTTCTGTTGTTTCGATGCGGGGGAATCTGCGGCACGGTGGTATGCGGGAGTGGATATACTGACACCGCGGGGTCGGCTTCGGTCGGCGCCGAGCCTTGAGCATTGGGGGCGTAGAACAGTCTGGAGTGTTCGCTGGCCTGTCAAGCCAGAGGTCGCGGGTTCAAATCCCGTCGTCCCCGCCACGGGCTGGGAGGCCAGGTAGCTCAGTTGGTAGAGTATCGGTCTGAAAAACCGAGGGTCGGCAGTTCGATTCTGCCCCTGGCCACCTGTTGAGGTGAAGCGGATGTCCCGATGGCTGGAGCGTGCGGATCTCGGCCAATGGCAGACCGAGCCTCCCGCCATCCCCGGCGGTCTCTATCGCCTCCTCCGCGAGGCCTTTCTCCGCGACCCCTCCAGGGTTGCCCTGGAAACTCCCCATGGCCCGTCCATCAGCTATGCCGAACTCGATTCGGTGGTGGAGCGGTGCCGGGCGAGGCTGGCGGACTACGGGGTCGAAAGAGGGGACCGGGTCCTCGTCTATGTGGAGAAGTCCCCGGCGAACGTCTTCCTCTATCTGGCCTGTTTGAGTCGGGGGGCGGTCTACGTCCCTGTCAATCCGGCCTATACCCCTGTGGAACTGCGGGCATTTGTGGAGGACGCAGGTCCCCGGCTGGTGATTTGCGATCCCCCGCGACGAGCCGAAGTCACCGATCTCCTGGGGGATCTCGTATCCCCTGCCGACGTGGCGCTTCTCCGACCCGACGGGATGGTGGTTCTCGAGGCGCCGCCGACCCCGTGCTCCCCTTCCCGGGTGGAGCGGGAGCCGGTCGGAAGCGACCCGGCGGCGATCCTCTACACCTCCGGCACCACCGGGACCCCCAGAGGGGCGGTGCTCACCCACCGGGCCCTGGTCGCCAACGCCCTGGCCCTGTGCAGGGCTTGGCGCTTCCGGCCCGAGGACGTTCTGGTCCATGCCCTTCCCCTGTTCCACACGCACGGGTTGTTCGTGGCCCTCCATTGCGCCCTGTTGTCCGGCGCCTCGATCCTCTTCATGCCGGCATTCGATCCCGGCGCGGCGATCGGGCTCTGGCGCCGGGCGACGGTGTTCATGGGGGTACCCACCCACTACACCCGACTCCTGTCCCATCCCGGGCTGTCCGTGGCAGCGGCGGAGGCCATGCGGCTCTTCACCTGCGGCTCCGCTCCCCTTCTCTCCCGGACCTGGGAGGAGTTTCGGCGGCGCTCGGGCCACCGGATCGTGGAACGCTACGGAATGACGGAGGTGGGGATAATCACCTCCAATCCCTACCGCGGGGAACGGACCCCGGGAACGGTGGGATATCCCCTGGAAGGGGTCGAGATCAAGGTCGTTAACGAGGCGGGCGCCGAAGTGGGGCCGGGAACGACGGGAGAACTCCAGGTCCGCAGTCCCGGGTCGTTCTCGGGCTATCTTGCCAGGCCCGACGAGACCGCCGGAATGGTGAGCGCCGACGGTTGGGTGGCCACGGGCGACCTGGCTGTCCTGGCAGGCGACGGACGGGTGACCCTGGCGGGAAGATCCAGGGATTTGATCATCACCGGCGCGCTGAACGTCTATCCCCCCGAAGTCGAGGCAGCATTGAACTCCCTGCCGGGGGTGGTGGAATCGGCAGTGTTCGGAGCGCCCCATCCCGACTTCGGGGAGGGCGTCGTGGCCTCGGTGGTCTGGGACGGCGACGTCCAGCCGTCTTCCGCCGGGCTCCGGCAGGCCCTCGCCACCCTGCTGGCGGGATACAAGATCCCCAAGAGGATCCTCATAGCCCAGCGCCTTCCCCGCAACGCTATGGGTAAGGTCCAGAAGACGGTGCTCCGCTCCCGACACGCCGGGGTCTTCGACTCGGGGCCGCCCCGGGAGGCTGATCGCCCGGGAAGCCCTGCCTGATCCGAGTCCGTCGCCCGCGGGGGCGGCCGGGAGTCGGGAGGGCTAGTTCTCGGGGTGCCGGAGAAAGGCCTCGATCTCCGAGATCATCTGGTCTCCGGCGTCCTCCAGGCTCTGGGGGTGAAGGCTGGTGCCCTTGGCCATCTCCTCTTCCAGGTGTTTTATGTACCCCGCTAGGTCTTCGGATTCGGCCACCACCGCATCAAGCTTCTCCCGGAAATCGGAGGACTCCACCTCCAGTGGAGAGGTGTCGAGGTTCACATCCAGGACCTGGGCTGCTTTGCTCACCAGCGCCAGGCTGGCGGGTGGGTAATCCTGGGTGGACAGGTAGTGGGGAACGGCCGCCCACACGGTGAGGGCGTCCCATCCTTCCTCGGCAAAAGCTTGGTGTAGGACCCCCACGATGCCGGTGGGACCCTGGTAGCTGGAACCGAAGAGACCGTACCGCCCCAGCAGGGAAGGATCGGTTGCCCGGCCCACCATGGGAACGGGAAAAGTGTGGGCGATCTGGCCCATGAAGGCGCCCATGGTAAGGGCTCTCTCCACGCCCGCCGCCCGGCACAGGTCCATGATCCGGCCGACGTACGACTTCCAGCGGGTGTGGGGCTCGTCCCCGGTTATCACCAGGAGCGGACGTTGCTCCGCCGGGGTGGTCAGATAGACCTCGGTGCTCGGCCAACTCAAGGTTGTAGATCCGCCCTTCCCGAAGGAGATCTCGGGCCGCACAACCTGGAAGTCGAAGTACTCCTCGGCCTCGATCTCGGTCAGCAGCACCGAGGGGTAGATGGAGAGAATGTGCTGGACCGCCCGGCTGGAGGCTTCTCCGGCGTCTCCCCAGCCCCGGTAGGCGACCAGGGCGGTCGGCCTCCCCAGCTGCTGGTAGAGATCCCAGTTGACTTGCGACACTCTGACCAGGCTACTGTCGCCGGTTGCCCTGCGGGGGCCGGTTGGCTTCCGCCCATTGCGGGGTGTCGGGGTCCATAAAGGGATAGTCCTGTATCCAGGGCCGGGCACTTTCCAGTTGGGCGGCCAGGTTGAACAGGGTGTCCTCTCTCCCGAAGCGGCCCACGAACTGGACGCCCACCGGATACCCGGACTCCGCTCGATGGATCGGCAGTGACATGGCCGGCTGGCCGGTCATGTTGAACGGCCAGGTGTTGGGGATCCGATCCATGGATTTGATGGACAGTTCCTCCATCAATTCGAACGCCGAGCCTGGATGGCGGCCCTCCAGCAGAGCGGCGATTCTCTCTTTCTGCTCCGCGTCGGGCTGGAGGGCGAAGTGGGGCCACGGCGGGGTGGCCAGGGTGGAGGTGACCAGGACGTCGTGGTCCTCCATTATCCGGCCCATGATCCGACCGTAGTGGCGTACCAGGTAGAGGTTGTTGGCGAAGTCGGTGGCCGAGATCCCCTTTCCCGCCTCCACCACCACCTGGTTGGCGGGTTCCAGTTTGCCGACGTCGACGCCGAATGTTCCCACCATCCAGGCCGTGTCCACCGCCGACAGGGTCAGCATCGCCCGCCTCCCCGGTCCGGGACCTATGCCGGTGGAAACCCGGTCCACCCGGTGGCCGAGTTCCTCCAGGAGCGACGCCGTCCGGTCCACCGCCAGCACGCACTCGGGGTCCAGGTCCACGTCACCGGTCATCGCCCCCTCGACGACGCCGATTCTCAGGGAACGGTGCGGCGCCTGCGCCGCCTGCCGGTAGGGACCGTCGGGAGGTGGCGCCGCGTAGGGATCTCCGGGCTCGGGTCCGTGACTGAGGTCGAGAAACGCCGCCGAATCCCGGACAGTGCGGGTGACGACATGCGAGGCGGCCAGACCGTACCACCCCTCGCTCATCACCGGTCCCACCGGGTTCCTCCCACGGGTTGGCTTGAGCCCCACCAGACCACAGGCGGAGCTGGGAATGCGGATGGAGCCACCCCCATCGCTGGCATGGGCCGCCGGGACCACTCCGGCCGCCACCACCGAGGCCGACCCGCCGGAGGACCCTCCCGCGGTTATCCCTCGAGCCCAGGGGTTGTTGGTGGCGCCGTGCACCGCTGGTTCGGTCACCGAGGCCATCCCGAACTCGGGAGTGGAGGTCTTGCCCAGGATGACCAGGCCACCCGCCAGGTAGCGGGAAGTGAGAGTGGTGGTGAAGGGAGCTATGAAGTCCAGGAGCGCCCTGGAACCCGAGGAGGTCGGCACCCCTTCCCAGAGTTGACCGAGGTCCTTGAGCATGAAGGGAACGCCCGCCAGAGGGGTGGACGCCGGTTCCGCCTGGGCCAGCCCGGCGGCCCGGTCATAAGTGGTGTGGACCACCGCGTTGAGGGCCGGATTGAGGGCCTCGGTCAGACCGATGGCAGTCTCCAGCGCCTCCTGGGCCGTGATCTGGCCGGTGGAGATCAACTCGGCCAGGCCAACCGCGTCGTAGCGGCGATACTCTGTTGCTTTCATAGTCCCAATGATGGCAGACCCGGCCGGCTTTGTAGTATTCACCGCACCTGTTTGGAAGGAGAGATTTCCTGAGTCTGGGGATGGTCGATAACGGCCTTATTCGGGAGGCGGCCCCATGTCCCTGATTTCGGTTCTGGGGGAGGCATTCGGCGCGGCCTTCGAGGAACTGGGTCTCGACCCGGGCTATGGCAAGGTGTTTCCCTCCCAGCGTCCCGAGTTGGGAGACTTTCAGTGCAACGGCGCCCTGGCCGCCGCCCGGCCCGCGGGACAGTCCGCCCGGCGCCTGGCGGTGTCCCTGGCGGAACGGGCGGGAGAGGACGAGAGGTTCGAGGATGTGCTCCCGGCCGGACCCGGGTTCGTCAACATCCGACTCTCCGACCGGTTCCTTGCCCGGTGGGTCGCCGAGATGGCTTCCGATCCCCGCCTGGGAGCGCCGCTCGCCGATGCCGCCAGGCATGTGGTCGTGGACTACGGAGGGCCCAATGTTGCCAAGCCAATGCATGTCGGACACCTCCGGTCCACCATCATCGGAGACTCCCTGGCCCGTATCTTCGCACACCTGGGACACAGGGTCACCCGCGATCCCCACTTCGGGGACTGGGGCACGCAGATGGGAATGCTGATCATGGGGGTGCAGGAGCGATTTCCCGGACTGGCGTACTTCGACGAGGAACGCAAAGAGGGTTATCCCTCCGGATCGCCGGTAACCCTGGAGGACCTGTCCGAGTTGTACCCGGAGGTGGCGGCGGCCTGCGCCGCGGACCCCGAGCGGGCCCGGGCCGCCCGGCGGGCCACCCTGGAATTACAGGAGGGAAGACCGGGATACCGGGCCCTGTGGAAGCAGATGGTTCGCGTCTCCATGGAGAGCCAGAGGGGCGACTTTGCCCGGCTGGGGGTGGAGTTCGATCTCTGGTACGGAGAGAGCACGGTCGCCGACAGGGTGGAGGAGATGATCCGGAGGATGGAGGGCAGCGGACGGGTGACCGAGAGCGAGGGGGCGACGGTGGTGGAGGTTGCCGCACCCGGAGACGATGCGTCCCTGCCGCCCCTCCTGCTGCGAAAATCCGACGGGGCGGCGCTCTATGCCACCACCGACCTGGCGACCATCGAGATGCGGGTGGATGATCTGGGCGCCGACGTGATCCTTTATGTGGTGGATGCCCGCCAGGCCGACCACTTTCGAGGAGTTTTCAGGGCAGCCCGGCTCACCGGCCTGGCGCCTCCGGACGTGGACCTCGAACATGTCGGGTTCGGCACCATGAACGGCCCGGACGGGCGCCCCTTCCGGACCCGGGAGGGCGGTGTCGTCAAGCTGGGGGACCTGATCGAGATGGTGGCCGCCGCGGCTCGCCTCCGACTGGAGGAGAACGACCTCGTCGGTGACTCCTCGCCGGAGGAGCGAGACGCCATCGCCGAGGCGGTGGGACTGGCCGCCCTGAAGTTCGGGGACCTGGCGACACATAGGGCCTCAAACTATGTGTTCGACCCGGATCGGTTCGTCTCCTTTTCCGGGAAGACCGGTCCGTATCTGCAATACGGGGCGGTTCGGATCCGCTCGCTCCTGGCGAGGGCGGCGGCGGAGGACCTGGCGCATGGCGCTCTGATTCCGCCATCGCGCCCCGCTGAGCGTCACCTGATGCTTACCCTGACCCTCATGCCCGAGGCGATCGGCAGGTCCGCTGCCGAGCGGGCGCCCCACCATCTGGCCGAGTACGCCTACCGGGTGGCGGTGGGTTTCACTCGCTTCTACGACCAGTGCCACATCCTGAGCGAGCCTGACCCCGCCCGTCAGGGTTCCTGGCTCGCCCTGGCCCGATACACCGGGGAGGTGCTGTTCATGCTCCTCGATCTACTGGGGATCGATGTCCCCGAGAGGATGTGACCCGGAATCAACCGGGAGGGGAGAACAGCGCCATGGTCAGGACCGCCCACGCGCCGAACAGAAGGTAGGGGTCCCATCGGGACTTCCAGAACCCGGCCCGCACCGAGAGCCATCCCGTCAGTGGCGGGACCAGCAGGGAACAGACCAGCCCCGCACCTCCCGCGGCCCTGAGGGTGGCCCGTCCATAATCTATGGTGAAGGGCAGGTCCTCGGGTAGTGGCGCCAGGGTGCTCAGGGCGACCAGGATCAACGCCACCGCCAGTCCGGCCAGTGCTCTTCCGGCCGCCCGATGCCAGGTGTCCTGTTCCTCTTCCAGGGCGGACGCTCCATAGGAAGCCTCCGCCCCCAGGCCCAGGATCACCCCCCCTACCGCCCCCACCGCGGCGATGGCGGCCATGGCCTCCATGATGGTCAGTTCCGGGCCGCCCTCCACGATTCCCAGTTGCAGGAGCAGGGAGGCCAGGGCCAACCCCAGGAGGGCTACCCCGGCCGCCGAAAAGCCCACGCGGAGCATCGAGCGAAAGGATCCGGCGGCCAGGCGATACCAATCACGCCAGTCCATCGCTTGGGAGGCAGTGGGGGAGGGGTTGGTCATGCCCGGCTCTCTGTGGCTTCCGTCAGCGCCTGCAGGTACAGTTCCACCGGGTGCGCGACCCGGTATTCGGTCTCCAGGCGTGAACGCAGTTGCATCTCGCAGCCGGGATTGGCGCTGGCCACCAACATAGCCCCGGTGCGTCGAATCTGATCAGCTTTATCTCCTCCGAGGCGGGCCGACGTCTCGGGACGGAGGATGGAATAGAACCCGGCCGCGCCGCAGCACATCGGATCGATGTCCGCGGTCCGGTATCCGGCCGCCTCCAGAATCACTCGAGGCTGGGTGACTATCCGCTGGGCGTTGCGAAGATGGCAGGGATGCTGAAGCGCCACCGCTCCTCGTTCGCCTCCCAGGCGGGGAAGACGGCCGTCCTCGACCGCGTCGGCCACCAACTCGGTTATGTCCCTGACCTGCCAGCCGTCGCCCAGGGCGTCCGGCGGGACCCAGTGGTGGTAGTCCTTGAGATGAGCGGAGCACCCGGCTGCGTCGGCAACCACGTAGTCCACGCCTCCGAATGCCTCGGCGTTCCGGACAGCGAGGCGCCGGGCGCCGTCGGCGGCGCCGTCATGGGCTGCCAGGGCCCCACAGCAGGTTTGACCCGGGGGAACCACCACTCGATAGCCTGCCCGCACCAACAGGGCGATGCTTGCCTGGTGGACGTCGCCGAACCAGGGACCCATGATGCAACCGGTAAGGAATCCCACGGTGGCCACCGGCTCACGATCGGGCTCGAAAGTCTTTCCCCGCAGCGATGACGTCCTCCATTTGATGCGCCTCAGGCCTGCCAATCCGCCGCGGAGTCGACGTGGCGCCAACCGGGCCAGCCCGGTGTATTGGACCAGGGCCGTTGCCCAGGTGATGACCCTCATTATGAGTCGGCTTCCCAGCCAGGTCACCATGATCCATCCTCGCAGCCGCTGGGCGACGCCGCCCTGCTGGGCGGCGATCTCCGCCCGGGCGCCCTCCAGCGTTCTCCCGTAGGGAACCAGGCTCGGACACGCCGGCTCACAGGCGCGACAGCCCAGGCAAAAGGAGATGGTCTCGCTGAAGACCTCGTCGATCCCTGTGACTCCATCCAACACCGCGGTCATGGCGGTCAGCCGACCCCGGGGGGAATCGGTCTCCTTGCCGGTGAGGCGGAAGGTGGGACAGTGGGGCAGGCACAGGCCGCATTGAATGCATCTGGAGAGCTCGGACCGGGTGGGTGCGTAGGGCGTTTCGTAACCCATCAGATGCCTCCCGGCAGTCGACCGCCGCCCAGCACCCGGTAGGGGTCGAACCCCGCTACCAGTTTGCGTTGGTATTCGAGGCCCCCCGGCGGAGTCCCCCAGGGGTCGATGCGTTCATAGAGGATCTCGGGACCATCGGTGAGCACCAGGGCGCCGCCCACCGACTCCGCCCACCCCCGTAGTTCCTCCGCTGCCGCGATCTCGACTTGCTCCGCGGCGCACTCCGTGATCCCCACCCCCTGCTGAGCCACGTAGTCCCAGGAGTCGGGCAGGCGTTCCAGGCCCTCGGGCAATCGGGAGGGAGGAAGCCTCAGCGACCAGGTGACCCGGCCCGAGGGGTCGGGCGGCCAGGCGTGTCCGCTCGCTATCTCGCCCCCCAACCGACCGGCTTGCGACTCCACCTCTGCCTGCGTTCCCCACAGGTAAACGCTGTGTCCCGAAGGGGTGGACAGCACCGCCAGCGGCCGGTAGAGAGCGGCCAGGGCGGCGGCAGGATCCTCCACTGTAACCGTCGCCGTCGCCTCGGGAGTGGGAATGAGCTTCAGGCAAACCGAGCCGATCAGGCCCATTCTGCCCAGGGCGCCAACCATCAGGCGGGGGATGTCGTAGCCGGTTACGTTCTTTACCACCCGTCCCCCGCTGCGGACGATGCGTCCGTCACCCGTGACCACCTTGGTCTCCAGAACCCGGTCCCGGGTGGGTCCGTACCGGAAGCGCATGTAGCTGCTGAGCCCGGCGGCAAGGGCGCCGCCGATGGTCGCCGTGGGCGAGTGGTGTGGCAGGAGGGTGGTCTGTCGGTTTCGGGCCAGCATCTCCTCCAACTTCGAGATCCGGGTGCCCGCCTCAGCCACGATGGTCAGGTCTTCGGGTTCCCACACCTCGATCCGGTCGAGCGAAGTCGTGATCAACACCATGTCGGGATGCACGCGGTGGCCATAGCCCTGGTGATTGCCTCCCCCCCAGATGAGCACCTTCATTCGCTGCTCGGTGGCGATGCGAAGAGCCTCGGAGGCTTCTTCGAGAGTGGTCGGCGCCAGTGCGACCTCAGCCGGGGGAATGGCCCGGTCGGCTGAGGTGTCGGCTGCGGGGATGGCGCCGAATCCGGTCTTCACACCCAGGCGCCTTCGGGCACCGGTCGCCCGAAGTCAAAACAGCGGGATCCCTCCGGAAGTATCTTGCCGGGGTTGAAGACTCCCTCGGCGTCGAACGCCTCCTTCACGCGAGCCTGTGCATCGAGATCCATCTCCGTGAAGAGCAGTGGCATGAGGTGACGCTTCTCGATTCCGATCCCGTGCTCCCCGGAGAGGACTCCGCCCTTCTCAACGCAGAGTTCCACCAATTCGTCGGCAGCGGCTTTTACCTGGTCCAGTCGACCGGGTTCGGAGGCGTCGAAGGCCATGAGAGGATGGAGATTGCCATCCCCTGCATGGAAGACGTTCATCATTGTGATCTCGTAGCGCTGACCGATTTCGTAGACCTGGCGCATGGCCTCCACGAGACGGGTGCGAGGCACAACCGTGTCGTGCAGGTAGTAGTCGGGCGCTGCCTGCGCCACCGCGCCGAAGGCCGATTTGCGACTCTTCCACAGGATCTCCCGTTCTTGGGGAGTAGCCGCCACCTGCACCGACAGGGCGTTGTTTTCGTGGGCGATCCTGGTTATGATCTCCGCCTCAGCCTCGACGGCCTCGGTCACTCCGGTGACCTCCGCCAGCAACAGGGCGCCCGCGTCGACGGGTAGGCCGGCGTGCAGCCAGTTCTCGATGGCTTGCATCATCAGTTGGTCCATCATCTCCAGGGCCGCCGGGATCAGTCCCGCGGCGATGATCCCCGAGACGGTGGCCGCCGCCTCTTCTATGGTGGGAAAGGCCACCCCCATGGTGCGCACATCCGGAGGGTTGGGGGTGAGTTTCACCAGCGCCCGGGTGACGATCCCCAGGGTGCCTTCCGACCCGACGATTATCCCCCGCAGATCCAGTCCGATGGGGTCGGGCGCACCGCTTCCCACCACCATCACCTCCCCGGTGTCGGTGACGACTTCCAGTGCGAGGATGTGGTTGACGGTGCTCCCCTCGGAGAGGCAGTGAGGGCCTCCCGAGTTGCAGGCTATGTTGCCCCCCACGGTGCATGCCGACTGGGAGGAGGGATCGGGGGCGAAGTGCATCCCGCGGGGAGTGGTGGCGTGGGACAGGTCCAGGTTGATGACTCCCGGACCCACCCAGGCGGTACGGTTCTCGGCGTCGATCTCCTCGATCCGGTTCATGCGGGTGGTTACCAGCACCACCCCGCCCACCTCGGGCACCGCCCCCGCCGACAAACCGGTCCCCGCCCCCCGGGCCACAACCGGGATGCCGTGCCGCCGGGCGGCCCTCACCACTTGCGCCACTTCCTCGGTGTTTTCGGTCATCACCACCACGGTCGGGCTGCCTCTGTACACCCCGGCGTCCTTGGCGTAGACGTGGCGTTCCAATGTCGAGTCCATCACTCGTTCGGGGCCGAGCAACCGGACAAGGTCATCACGGAACCCGGTGTCGCTCCCGGTGAGGATGGCAGCCATGGTGAATTAGAATACCAATAACCCCTTCAATCCCGGTCCGGCGCGGACCGCGGTTGGCAGTCAGACCCACTCAAGGCGGTGACGAATGACGGTGATCGCTCAACCGACGCCCAACCCCAATGCCATGAAATTCACGGTTGGAACCAGGGTGGGAGGCCCCGTGACGTTCCGGAAGGGGGAGGAGGCGGACCATCCGTTGGCGGCGGCCATTCTGGCGACCGAAGGGGTGGCCTCGGTGTTCTGGACGGCGGACTTCGTCACGGTGAACAAAGCAGCCGAAGGGGACTGGGCCACCATACGACCCGAGGTCGAATCGATGCTGAGGCGCCACTTCGAGAACGTTTCAAAGCCCTAGCCACCGGCGGGGACGGCCACCCCGTCGGGACCGATCCAGAGACTGACCGGCCAGGAGATCCCGGCCGAATCGGTCACCGCCCATTCCACCCGCCAAGCATCTCCCATCCGGCTGACGGCCGGTTGGCCTGCAAGAGTTCCCGACTGGGCGAGGAGCAACTCTTCCCGGGCGGTTCGGAGCACCGCAGGGGGAGGAGTCTCCCACTCTTCCCCCGGCCACCAGTGGCCGGGGGTCGCCTCCGGTAGAGGAATGAAGCGGGGCAGGTCGACAACGGACGGCATGCCCGCTCCAATCTCCACCACCACCTCCACGGACTGGGTGGGAAGCCGGCGGTAGGCGTCGCCGTCGACCGAGACAAGCCGCCGGAGCGCCACCACCGTCCGCCACCGTCCGTCGGCCATGGGTTCAGCCCACAGGGTCCTCACCCATTCCACGTAGGAGAGGGGTTCGCCGGGGACGCCGGCGGGGCGGTCGATCCCGGGCAGCCACCTCCCGAGTTCATCAGTCTGATCCGTCCCGTCCCGGGTGAAGAAGTCCATCACGAACCACTCCGAATAGGAAGCCGCCCGGCTCTCGTCCCGCCAGTTGCCTTCGGATGCGGTCGGGTCGGCTACTGCTCGCAGGTCCGCCTCGCTCATGGCTTCCGGGGTGGCCGGGACAAAGCTGGGCAAGGGTGCGGTCGGGGGACTCTGGACAGGATCTGCCAAGGCCCCCGAGATCGGCGGGGCGGTGAGTGAGGGAGGAACGGTCGGCGGGATGACCACTTGGGGGTCGGGGGACGAGAAGGTGCGGACCACGCTGAAGACCAGCACCGCCACCACCGTTCCCCCTCCCACCAGGTACCAGAGCCGGCGGCGCCGGGACGTGTCGCCCAGGTCCCGCAGTTCCTCCCAGGGGATCGATTCGAATACTTCTTGATCGGTTGGTTTGGAGTCGCTCATGCCACATTGTTGTGACATGTGCCGGTGGATTCAAGGGGTGTTGTCCGCAGCGCGAAAGAAAACACAGAGTCGCGACCCGCACGGCGCTTGTCATGAATGACACGTCGCCTCAACTAAACTCCCGGAGAATGGTGGTCAATCCCGATCCCAAGCCGGGCCGCTGGCTCCTTCCACTGGCCATACTGGCGATGTTCGCGTTCACCTTCATGTTTGTGAGGACGCTGCCCAGGGCCGAGGTCGAACCCCAGCCGGTAACCACGGTTCCTCCATCGACGACACTGGAGGAAGACTCCGCGACCGAGACCACCTCCGCCGACGAGGGCGGGGAGCCCGACGGCGAGACGGCGCCTGAGGAGACGCCCACCAGCACCACCCTTCTGCCCGAGGTCGTGTCCTACCTGTCTTCCATCGACGCGCTTGGAGAACAGTTGACCGTCCTGGCCAGGGAGGCCCGCGAGGTCAACGCCGCCTGGGACGAGAGGTCGATCGAGTACGCCGAGACCGAAGAGCGACTGGTGGCCGTGATGGAGGATGTCATCACTTGGCAGGAGAACGTGGTCAGGCTGAACGCTCCGTCGGTCCTGGCGGCGTCACATCAGGACATGCTTACCGCCTCCACCCGGGCCGCGGCGGCGGCCGCCACCGTCGTGGAGGGATTGCGCAGCGCCGACACCGGCGAGGCCAGGCGGTCGGCCGCGGCGGATTTCAACACGGCGACCACGGACTTCATTGCGGCGGTGACGCGAGCTCAGAACACCATCGGCGGTTAGACCTCGGGACCTTGTCCATAGAGATACGGGCCGTCGCCCCCCGGGAACGGGATGCCATGCGGAGAGTGACCGCCATGGCATTCGGGCAGGACCCCGATCCCGGTGGTGAGGAGAGTTTTCGGAGGTTGGTGGAGTTGGACCGCAGCCGGGGCGCCTTCGAAGGAGGACGGATGGTGGGCGCCTCCATTTCCCACAGCCTTGAGCTGACCATCCCCGGCGGGACTGCGCCCGCGGCCGGAATCGCCAGCATAGGGGTGCTCCCCAGCCATCGACGGCGGGGCCTCATGAGGGGCATGATGACCGAATTGCTGGCCGACGGCCGCCATCGAGGCGACCTACTGGCGGTGCTGTGGTCAACCGAAGTCCCACTCTACGGGCGGTTCGGGTATGGGGTGGCCGGGGTGACCACCAAGCTCGTCATCGATCGGTTCCCCCTGGTTCCCCACCGGCTGGCGCCCCGGCCGGCACAGGTGGTCATGGTCGGACCGGAGGAAGCCGGACAGGTCTTGCCGCCGGTGTTCGATCGCAAGCGGAGGGATGTGCCCGGGATGTTCGTCCGCTCGCCGGACTGGTGGGAGTTGGAGATCCTGGCCGACAGTCCCCGCCACCGCGGAGACGCCAGTTCCCTACGGTACGCCTTGGCGCTCGACTCCGACGGGGATGCTGTCGGTTACGCCCAATACCGCACCAGCGGCTCCTGGGAGGGGATTGGCTTGGGGATAACCGTGCATCTGGAGGAGATGATCGCACTCACGCCGGGCGCCTACTCGGGCCTGTGGGGTTTCCTGGTCAACCAGGACCTGATTCGAGAACTCCGGGCGTGGAACGTCCCGGCCGAAACGGCCCTGCACCACGTATTCGCCAACTTCCGGCAGTCCCAGACCCTGAATGACGGTATGTGGTTGAGAATCCTGGATGTGGAAGCTGCGCTCTCCTCCCGCCGCTACTCGGCCGACGGATCCCTGGTTTTGGGAGTGTTCGACCCCATGGCCGAGGAGATGTCCCAGTACCGGCTGCAGGTCTCCGGGGGCGTGGGCTCATGCCGGAAGGTCTCCGGCGCTCCGGACCTGGTCTGCGACCTGGAAGACCTCAGCGCAGGGTTCCTGGGTCGCTCCCGCTTCCGCCGCCTGGGGGAACTGGGCCGGGTGGAAGGGGAGCCTGCCGCCAGGGCTCTGGCCGACGCCATGTTTGACTGGGAGCCTCAGCCGTGGTGTCAGGAGGTCTTCTAGCCGGAGGAGGGTGTCAGCGGGCGGCGATCGCCTCGATCTCCACCTTCAAGCCGGCCAGGGGCAGGCCTCCGGCGCCCACTGCGGAGCGAGCGGGAGGTTTGTCGTCGAAGAAACTCCCGTACACGGTGTTGACGGCGCCGTAGTCCCGGATGTCGGCCAGGAATACGGTGGTCTTCACCACGTCGGCATAGCCGAGTCCCACGTCGGCGAGGATGTTGCCGATGTTCCGGAGGACGAGTTCGGTCTGTTCGGTGACGGACTCGGGGGTCTCTCCGGTCTGGGGGTCGATGGCTACCTGGCCGGAGATGAAGACCAAGCCGTTCGCCTCGGTGACCACGGAGTAAGGCGCCAGGGGGGTGGGGGCGCTTTTGATGTGGGGGGTTTCTTTAGGCATGTCGCCAGATACTAGGCGAAGCTGTTACCGCACCCGCAGGATCGTGTCACGTTTGGATTGTCGATGGAGAAGCCGGCTTCCATCAGGCCCTCCCGGTAATCGAGGGTGGCGCCCGTGATCCGCTTGGCGCTCTGCTGGTCGACCAACACCCGTAGGCCGTCGAAGTCGATGACGGTGTCCTCATCCTCCACGTCGGAGTCGAAGAACATCTCATAGGAGAAGCCCGAGCAGCCGCCGGGCCTCACGGCTACCCGGAGGCCCAGATCGTCGTCTCCCTCGGTGGCCAGCAGGGATTTGACCTTGGCCACCGCCGAGTCGGTCAGGAGGAGGGGTCGCTCGGGGGCGGAACTCTTGATGGTTAGAAGCTGCATGTCAGAAGATAGGGTCGGCTAATGCAAATGATAAAGCGTGATTGTGATTATACCAGGGGAAAACGGGGCTGGCGTCAAGGGAACAGGCCTCGCAGGAGCTTGGCTCTGGTCACCCTGGCGACGCCTTTGATCAGGGCCGCAGTCCTCAGGTCGACCTTCTCCTCCCCTGCAATCCTGTGGACTTCCCTGAAAGCGCTGGTCATGATGTCGCGCAGGCGCTGGCGCGTCTCCTCGTCGGTCCAGAAATAGTATTGAAGCCCCTGGAGCCATTCGAAGTAGGAGACCGTGACGCCGCCGGCATTGGCCAGGATGTCGGGGACCACCAGCACGCCTCTCTTCTGCAGGATCCGGTCCCCCTCCATGGTGGTGGGAGTGTTGGCGCCCTCCAGTACCACCGACGCCTTGATCCTATCGGCGTTGCCCCCGTGTATCACCTCCTGAACTGCGGCTGGAATCAGCACTTCGCACTCCACCTCGAAGAGTTGATCACCACTTATGGGATCTCCTCCCGGAAAGCCCTCCACCCAGACGTTGCGGTCCGTCCACTCTCTCAAAGCCTCGACGTCCAGTCCGGTCGGGCAGTGTATCCCTCCCGACAGATCGCTTATCGCCACCACCCGGGCGCCCTGCCGGGCCAGGGCCAGGGCGGCGCTGCGTCCCACCTGCCCGAAGCCCTGTATGGCCACCCTGGCGCCTTCCAGGGGCAGATCGACCATCTCCAGGGCGAGCGGGAGAAGGTAGGCCAGACCCAACCCGGTGGACTCTTCCCTGACGGCCGTTCCTCCCAACTCCACCGGCTTTCCGGTGACCACACCCGGCGCGCCGTGGCCGACCTGGTGGCTGTAGGTGTCCATGATCCATGCCATCACCTGAGAGTCGGTTCCCAGGTCGGGGGCCGGTATGTCGCGTTGGGGGCCGATCAGGGTCGAGATCTCGGAGGTGTACCTGCGGGTCAGGCGTTGCTTCTCCCCTCGACTCAACAACTCCGGCGCCACTCTGACTCCACCTTTGGCGCCCCCGAACGGCAGTCCGACCAGGGCGCACTTCCAGGTCATGTTCATCGCCAGAGCGGCAACTTCCCCGAAGTTGACGCTGGGCGCATAGCGGATTCCCCCCTTGGTGGGCCCCATGGTCAGGACGTGCCTGATTCGGTAGCCGAACACGGTCTCGACGCTGCCGTCATCCCTTCGGAAGGGAAACGTCGTCACCAGTGATCGCTGTGGGAGTCGGAGGCGTTGGGAGACATTGGGATCAAGGTCCATGTATTCGGCCACCCGGTCGAACTGGTGGACGGCCTCGCGGTATATCCCCGAATCCCAGTCCAGTAGGGGAGTAGCGGCCTCCTGAGCCATGGTGTCCGTAGAGGTAATAACCACCGGTGACCAGTTTAGCAGGTTTGAACAAAATGTAAAGGGAGAGTTCGGGGTGGCCGTAGCGCCGGGAGTCGTCTACCATCTATCACTTGCAAGGCCCAGGAGATCGGTCTGTTGAATAACCAGCCAAGCGAGCCGACCGCCGAGCAGGTGTGGGCTGCTCTGCGGGGAGTCATCGACCCCGAACTCGGCGAGAATGTGGTCGACCTGGGCATGGTGGAATCGGTGAACGTGACCGGGGACGGCGTGGTCAGCATCGGACTGGCGCTGACCATCGCCGAGTGTCCGATGCGAGACCAGATCGAGGGCGACACCCGGCGGAGGGCGATGTCGCTGCCGGGGATCACCGACGTGGTTGTACACACCACTGCCATGACCAAGAGACAGCGGGCCGAGTTGATGTCCAGGGCAAGGGAGAAGGCCCGGGAGCGAGCCGAACCGACCCAGGTTTCCCCTACCACACGGGTTATCGCGGTCAGTTCGGGGAAGGGGGGCGTGGGCAAGTCGTCGGTGAGCGTCAACCTGGCCATCGCCATCAAAAACCTCGGTTTCCGGGTCGGACTGATGGACGCTGACATCTGGGGGTTCTCCGTTCCCCGGTTGTTGGGGATCAGGACCCGGATGGAAGCCGACGATGTATCCAGGTTGATCATTCCGGTGGAAGCCCATGGATTGAAGGTGGTGTCGACCGGGCTGATCATCGACTCGGAGGAGACGGCCCTGATGTGGCGAGGGTTGATGCTCGCCAAGGCCCTGGAGCAGTTCCTGCAACAGGTCGACTGGGGAGAACTGGACTACCTGGTCATCGACATGCCCCCCGGCACCGGTGACATCCAGATGGCGCTCTCCCGCCTGCTCCCCCAGGCGGAGATGGTTGTGGTCACCACCCCCCAGCGGGCGTCACAGAAGGTGGCGGCCCGGATTGCGGACATGGCCCGGCGTTCCCACATGCCGATCGTGGGGGTCATAGAGAACATGTCGGGATTCGATTGCGGTCATGGCGTGGTCCATCATCTGTTCGGTAAGGGGGGAGGTCAAGAGTTGGCCGACGGGATAGGAGTGCCGCTGTTGGCCACGGTGCCCTTGGACATGAGGGTGGTGGAAGGAGGAGACGCGGGCCGCCCGGTGGCCGGGGAGATGCCACTCTACGGCGCCGCCCTGGCCTTTGCGGAGACCGCCGAACTACTGGTGCAGTTGGTCCCGCCCGCCCAGGACGAGACCTGCACGGGGCGTCTGGCCAAGTTGTTGGAGGGCCTTGCCCAGTCCGGTCAGGACTGGGACTCCCTGGCGACCCTAACTTCTTAGCCCCGGTCCGCCGGCCGGCTACTCGCAGGCCTGGAGCGCCAGCGGGTAGGGATTGACGGCCCTGCCGCCCCCCGGGTGGTATTCGAAGTGGAGGTGGGGTATGTAGTCGGGGGAGTTGCCGCTGGTGCCCACGTACCCGATCAGTTCTCCCTGGGATACCCACAGGCCGGTGGCGATTCCGCGGGCGAAGTCTTCGAGGTGGGCGTAGTAGTACTCGTCGCCCCAGGGGGCGCGCAGCCATATGTACAGGCCTCCCAGTCCGCCCACGTCGACCCGGAAGAGGACTCCCTCGTGGATGGCTCTCACCGGGGTTCCCCTCTCGGCCAGGAGGTCCACGCCCTGGTGGGTTCGCCCTCCGGAGCGGGGAGCGCCCCAGGTGTCCACGAAGGTGTTGGGCTCATCCACGGGACAGACGCCGTCGTAGTCATAGCCGTCGGACGGCCTGGTTGTGGTGGTTGTGGTGGGTGGTCTGGTGGTGGTTGTGGTGGGTGGTCTGGTGGTGGTTGTGGTGGGTCTGGTTGTGGTCGTTGTGGTTGTGGGTCTGGTGGTTGTGGTGGTGGTGGGCGGCCGCGTGGTGGTCGTCGTCGTGGTGGGTCTGGTTGTGGTTGTGGTTGTGGTGGTCGTTGTGGGTGGTCTGGTGGTGGTCGTGGTTGTGGTGGTCGTTGTGGGTGGTCTGGTTGTGGTTGTGGTTGTGGTGGTCGTTGTGGGTGGTCTGGTGGTGGTTGTGGTTGTGGGTCTGGTGGTTGTGGTGGGCTGGGTGGTTGTCGTTGTGGCAGCAGTCTCGGTTCCATCACTGTCCAGTGCCTCCAGCAGGGTAAGTTCCTGCTGAGCTGCCTCCAGGCTCTGGAGCAGCTGCGAAAAGAGGGCTTCCTGTTCTCCTCTGATCTGTTCCAGTTCCACCAGTCGGGTTTGGTGTTCTGTTTGCTGGCGGGCCAGTTCATCGGTGACGCTCCGGTACTGGTTCAGGATCTCCTGCTCGTCACCCCCGACGGCTTCCAGGTAGCCGACTCCCGCCTCGAACCCCTCGGGGTTCTCCACCATCAACAGGCTCACCGATTTGCCGGTCGCCAGGTCCATGTAGAGACGCACTGCCCACTGCTCCAGGGAGGATCGCGCCAGCCACAGATCCGACTCGGCTTGTCTCAGGGATTCCTCGGTGAGAGCCAGCCCTTCTTCGGCGTGCACCTGGGCGACCCAGGTGTCCTCCAGAGCGCGAGCCAGTTCTTCCTGCTCGGCTTGGAGGTCTGCCACTCGTTGGCGTGCGGTGTCCACCTCATCGGTCTGGGCGCCGATGGTCGGGATGTTCAGCAAGGTCAGCAACGCCGCTCCCAACACCCCTGCGATCAGCCCGCACCGCCGCGCCCTGGGGGTCATGAGCCTTCCGGTAGTCCGACGGGGGCGTCGCTCCGGTCGCGGCCATCGAAACGGACCGCACCCTCGGCCGCCAGTTTCTTGAGATGGGCGGCCACCGAATAGACGGCCAGTCCGTGAAGAGCCGGGTCCACCTCACGGTAGACGGCTTCAACCACCTCTCCCACCGTACGGCGTCCTGAGACGACCGCGGCGAGTATCTCCCGTTCGCGCTGTCGGCGGTGGGCGATGTACCACGAGATGACTTCGGCGGGTCTCTCTATCTGATCCCCGTGGCCGGGATAGAGACGGGCCAGCTTCAGTTCGGTCAGCTTCTGCAGAGAATCCATGTAGGACATGGCGTCGGTGATCAACACCGAAGAGCCTCCCATGATGTGATCGCCGGTGAAGAGCACGTCGCCGCTCAGAAAGCAGAGGTGGTCGTCGGAGTGGCCGGGGGTGTAAATCGCCTGCAGGGCTGCCGAGCCCACTTCCACCACCTCCCCGTTGGCCAGGCGATGGTCGGGTTGGAACTCCGGCCCGGCTTCGTACCCAAGTGCGGGAACCTCGAACCAACGCGCCAGGGGGTTGGCCAGCGGAGCATGGTCGGGATGGGTGTGGGTGACTATCACCGCTTGCACGGCCAGCCCCTCGCAGGCGGCGATCAGGGCTTTCCGATGGGTGGCCTCCACCGGTCCCGGATCGAGAACGACCGCTTCCCCCCTGTCCTCTATCAGGTAGCTGTTGGTGCCCGGTCCGGTGAACAGCCCCGGATTGGGCGCCAGGACACGCCGCACCTTCATCCCGCCTCCTCGTAGCCGGGGTCGCCGGGCAGCAATGCCTCCGGCCTTCCCCGTCGCATCACGATCCTGGGATGGACCGGGATCACCTTGCCCGCATCGTCCACCGACTGCCAGGCCTCCCGGGTGGTGGCGAAGTCCGCCAGGTACTCCAGGGTCTTCTCGGTGGGCAGGATCATCTCCCATTCCCCTCTCCGCATGCGGTCGAGGGCCTGGCGCGGTCCCACCCAAACCGCCTCGGTGAGCTCTCCCTCGGCCAGTGTGAGGGCTTCGTCTCCTTCCACCCTGGCCACATAGAAGCGAGCATCGAAACGCGGTGTCGCCTCAGGGGGAGTCACCCAGTTGGACAGGTAGCGGAGCCGCGCGGCGTCGAAGCGGGCGCCCTGGTCCGTCACCCACCGGTAGACCTCCTCGCCCCGCAGGGGCGTGGCGGGAGGTTCGATGGGCCGGTCGGTCAGGAAGACACCCACCTCCTCGGCGGTCTCCCGGAGTCCTGTTGCCCGCCATCCGGTCTCCCCCGCTGGGGTGCCTTTCACAGCTTCGGCGGCCAGCGGGCTGAGGTCCACCGGATCCACCACCCCTCCGGGAAAGACGAACATCCCGCCGAACACGGCCGACCGGGATCTTCGCACCATCAGCACCTCCAAGTGACCGACTCTGTCCGCCAGCAGCAGGACGGTCGAACTGGGCAGGGGTGATACGGGGTGGAGAACGGGACGGCTAGGAAGGACCGATGTCATATATTCCCTCGTCGCGGTTGGCGAAGGCCGCAGAGAACCTCTTCCGGGTTATGGAGGGAATGAGCAATGACCTGACCGCGGGGACCATCAGCAATAGACCCAACGCGTCCGTGAGGATTCCGGGAGTGATCATGAAGGCCCCGCCCACCAGGACCATGATCCCACCCAGAATCTCTTCGGTGGGGATCTCTCCCCGGGCCATTCGCGCCTGCGCCGATCTCCACACCCCAGCCCCCTGTCTCTTCATGACCACCGCCCCCAGCATGCCGGTGGCCACTATCAGGCCCAGGGTGTTGACCAACCCTATCCGGTCCTCGACCAGGGACAACACGTACAGTTCCACCAACGGAACTCCCACAAAGAGGAGCCAGCGCCACATAGGTCCCCAACGATACCCCCGTTGCCGGAGAAGCAGGGTCGGCCCCGGCGCCGGTAGCCTTCCGCAGATGCAGGAGCAGAGGTTCCCGTCGGTGGACCGTTTGGCAGGTTCCCTGGATGACGGGTCCCTGCCCCGCAGTCTGGTCGTCCAGGTGGCGCGGGATGCGATAGAGAGCGCCCGCCGGGGAAGTGACATCGGTGCGGAGGGGGAAGCGAAGCGGCTTCTCCGGGAGCTGGTTCGGCGCCGGCCGCTGCGGGTCGTCAACGCCACGGGTGTGCTGCTGCACACCAACCTGGGCCGGGCACCCTGGCATCCCGATGCCGCCCGGATCGGGATGGAGACCGCTACCGGTTATGGGAATACCGAGTTGGATCTCACCGGCGGCGATCGGGGAGATCGAGCCGGGTATCTTCATCGCCTGCTCTCGTTGATCACGGGCGCCGAGGCGGCATTGGCGGTGAACAACAACGCGGGCGGCCTGCTTCTGGCCCTGATGGCGCTGGCCGCGGGCAAGCAGGTCCCGGTGTCGCGCTCCGAATTGATCGAGATCGGCGGCGCCTACCGGCTTCCGGAACTCATGGCCGTCTCGGGCGCCCAACTGGTGGAGCTGGGCACCACCAATCGCACCCGGCCGGACGACTACCGGCGGGCATTGCGCGCTGAGACGGCTCTCCTCCTTAAGGTCCATCCCTCCAACTACCGCATAGTGGGGTTCTCGGAGGAGGCCACCCTGGAGGAGCTATCCCGGCTCTCCGCCTCGGCGGGGATCCCGCTGGTCTTCGATGCCGGGAGCGGCCTCATCGACGAGAGGGTTCCCTGGTGGCCGGGTCCGCCGCCCTCCTGGCTGGCCGATGAACCGGGGGTGGTGCAGAGCCTTGAGAGAGGTGCGGACCTGGTGCTCTTCTCCGGCGACAAACTGTTCGGGGGCCCCCAGGCGGGGATCATCGTCGGGAAAAAGGAACTGGTCTCCCGGTTGCGGCGTCATCCGGCGGCCCGCGCCCTCCGCGTGGACGGCGCCACCGCCTCCGCCCTGGTGGCCACCGTGGAGGCCTACGCCGACGGTCGAGCGGACCAACTCCCCTTCTGGCGGATGGCCGGACTCGATCGAAGCGTTCTGGAGGAACGGGCCCGCCGCGTGATCGAAGTGGGACGCCTGGAGGCCGAGATCGAAGAGGGAGGCGCCACGCCGGGGGCGGGAAGCGTTCCCGGGTCCATCATCCCCGGGCCGGTGCTGGCGATCCGTGGGCAGGCCGACCGGCTGTATTCCCGGCTGCTGAACGGGGATCCCCCGGTGGTGGCCCGCCGGGAAAGGGGTCGGGTGAAAGTGGACCTGCGCACCGTTTTCCCCTCTGACGACGAGGTGGTGGCCCGGGCCCTGCGGGCAGCATGCCGGTAATCGGGACAGCCGGCCATGTGGATCACGGCAAGTCCACCCTGATAGCCGCCCTGACCGGGATCAACCCCGATCGTTGGGCGGAGGAACGCCGTCGCGGTCTCACCATCGATCTGGGCTTTGCGTGGGCGACCCTGCCCGGTGGACAGAGGGTCTCCTTTGTGGACGTTCCCGGTCACGAGCGCTTCATCAAGAACATGCTGGCGGGCATAGAGGCCATCGACGCCTCGTTGTTCCTCGTGGCCGCCAACGAGGGCTGGATGCCCCAGTCCGAAGAACACCTGGCCGTGCTGGACCTGCTGGAGGTGACCCGGGGAGTGGTGGCTCTCACCAAGACGGACCTGGTGGACGACGAGTTGGCTTATCTGATGGAGATGGAGGTCACCGAGAAGTTGTCGGGCACCACCGCCGCCGACTGGCCGGTGTTCAGGGTGTCGGCTCCCCGGGCACTGGGACTCGCCGAGGTGGCCGGGGGTCTCTCGGCGGCCCTGGCCGGGCATTCCCCCCAAGACCTGGGTCGGCCCCGGATGTGGATCGATCGCACCTTCAGCATCAGGGGCGCGGGGACGGTGGCGACCGGCACTCTGCTGGACGGCGGCTTGGCGGTGGGGGACCGGGTGGAAATATGGCCCGACCGGGCGACGGCTCGGATCAGAGGCATCGAGTCCCACGGAGAATCGCGGTCCCGGGTCGGGCCGGGATGGAGAGTGGCGGTCAATCTGACCGGGCTTGGTCGTCACATGCCCGAGCGGGGAAGCATGCTCACCGCCCCCGGGCAGTGGCGCTCCACGAACTCGGCGCTGGCCATGGTGCGTCCCGCCCGGTACGTGGCGGGGGGGTTGCCCCGCAGGGGCGCCTATCACCTGCACATCGGAAGCGGCGCCTGGCCGGTCCGGTTCACACCGCTGGAGAGGGGTCCGGGCCCGGTGCTTGCCCACCTTCAACCGGCAGAGCCCCTCGGGCTGGTGGTGGGAGACAGGTTCATCCTCAGAGAGACGGGGCGGCGGATGGTGGTGGGAGGCGGTCGGATAGTGGATCCCGACCCACCTCCCACCGTGGCGCGGCGTCGTGCGGCCGGACGTCGACTGGCAGGACTGGCCGCCTCTCCCCCCGGCCGCCAGGCGGACGGCCTGCTGGAGGTACGGGGACAGGCGTCGCTGGACCACTTGGCGGCGGATACCCGGGGAGGCGTCCCGAGCCGGGGAATGGTTGCGGCGGGAACGGTGATCTCCGACCGGTTGGCGGACGAGTTGCAGGGGAGGCTGGAGGTCATCGTCGAGCGCCATCATCGCGACAACCCGTTCCAGCTGGGCATCCCGACGGCAAGCGCCGCCTCGGAGTTGGGCATAGGACAGGCCCTGCTGGTCAAGTTGGCCGACTCCCACCCCCGCCTGCTGGCGGAGGGGAAGGTGGTGCGTGATCCCGAGGCGCAGGTGGATGTGGATCCCGCTGAGGCGCCGGAATGGATAACGGCTCGGCACCGGCTGGCGGAGGGGGGTCTGCTGACGCCGGATCCGGTTTCGCTCGGTTTGGACGAGGACCTCGCCCATGCTCTCCAGCGGGCCGGTCTGCTGGTGAGAATCAGCCCCTCGATCTGCTATCTCCCCGAGCAGGTGGAGGCATTGTTGAGCACTGCCGGGAATCTGTCCCAGCCATTCACCGTGAGCGCCTTCAGGGAGGCGGCGGGACTCTCCCGCAAGTACGCGGTCCCCTTTCTGGAGTGGGCCGACCGCCGGGGCGTCACCCGCCGCCGGGGGGACTTGCGCTACATGGCCGAATAGGGAGCGGGACAGTCCCGCCGGCCCGGGATCGGAGCCCTACCTCGTCCTCGTTGTGCTCATCTCCATACGGTGACGATGACCGCCATGATCACATGGCCGAGGATGCCGATTCCTCCGTTGGCGACCACCAGGTTCATCGAGCGGCTTTCGTAGGTGGCGTTGACCCACGCCTGGGCGCCGACGAACACCGCCCCCGTGACCAGGCCCAGCACCAGCCCGTCGCCGAACGACGACCCACCGATTCCCTGGGAGATCATCGCCAGGACCGTGGCCATCAGGAAGTAGGCGACGAACGTCCCCACGAAGATCCATGGATTCGGAGAAGCCGTCGACGGGTCCACCCCGGCGGCCTTCATCCACCTGGTACCCATGACCTTCGGTTGGTACCAAACGGCGGCCACCGCAAAAAACGCCACTGCGGCCACCAGCACCGCCGGCCAGTTCAGGTCATTCAGCGAAAGCATGGGTTGTCCTCTCCTGTGGAAGGTGGGACCACCGAGACTACCGGCCGCCGACCCACCGGACCCTGACGCCCCACCATCCCCCGGCCCTCCCCTGATCCGCTCCCCGCCCGATCCGCTCAGAACGCCGCGTTAATTCTTGGGTTTTCCCCTCCCGACCCGCCGCCGTTCCGGTCGTTTTTTCGGATGGGCGCAGGCCTGTCCGAACCGATGGTTGGGTCCTCGGCTGGATGCTCGTCCCCGGCGTGGCTTCTGCCGGATGGCCGCCCGCCGGGGAGTACGAGACTTGGTGATGAATGATCAGCGGGGTCCGGACCCCGACCGATTGTGTCCTTAACCAACCATGCGACATCGGTGGGACGTTTTCAACATGGTTGCCGCGTGTCTTGCCGCGATGTTTCGCGATTTTCCCCTCCCAGGATCTCGGATGGCCCTCCCCCGGTGTGGTGTCCTGTGAGCGGCTAGCTGGCGATCCTGGCCAGGATCAGATTCCGCTCCGACTCGTTCAGCCCTCCCCATATGCCGTAGGGCTCCTTCAGGGACAGGGCGTATTGCCGGCAGGGCACTATTACCCGGCACCTTCCGCAGATGGCCTTGGCGCGGCTCTCCCGCCGCTCTTTCTCGTCCTTCTTCTCCGAGGTGCTGGGCGGGAAGAAGAGGCTTGATCTAACTCCCTTGCACAGGGCCTGGCCTTGCCATTTGTTGCTCACACCTGCCATGGGGACACCTCCGCGCCGCTTCAGTTCAAATCTAAAACCTAGACCCGGTATCGGCCGATGTCAAGGAATTTCTCAGGAAATCTCCACCGGCCCCACTTCCAGCGTGTCGCCCTCCACCCCTACAACCCTGATCGAGTCCCCCGCTCCGAGGGCCGCCGCCCGGTGGGAGGTGGCCTTCCATCGCCCTCCTTCGACTTCCACCACCCCGTCGGGACCGAGGTCGGTGACCGCGCTGCCCAGTTTCCCCACCATCCCCTCTCTTCCCAGCCCGGGAGCGCTGAACCGTACCCGGGCCACGGTCGGCATGGCCAGCAGGAAGAAGAAGGCCACCGCCGCCACGGTGAGGGCCCATCCGGCCCACCCCAGGGTGATCTGGGGGGCGCCGTCGAAGAGAAAGATGCCCGAGGCCGCCACCCCTGCCATGCCGATTGTCGACAGGAGCAGCACTCCACCTCGTTGATATGAGAAGGCGAGAAGCCCCACTGCTCCCAGCATCAGGGCAAACGCCCACCAGCGGAGCGGAAGCGTGGCCGGTCCATAGGCGCCCAGGGCCAGGGAGACGGCCGCCACCCCCGCCGCCACTCCCGGACCGACCGCGAAAAACTCGAAGACCGCCACCGTCAGGCCGGCCATCAGGAAGAAGAATGCAACCTCCGGTCGGGTGGACAGCCCGACCAACTGCGTCCACAGTCCGGGGCGGCGGAGGACGGTCTGAAGGACGGTCACGCCCTCCGAGCCGTCCTCGGCCGTGAAGGGACGGGTGGTGGAAAGGGTCACAGCCTCTCCACCCAACCGCAGGGAGGCCTGGTCCAACAGTTGAAGGAGTTGGCGCGGCGAGGCCGTCCGGGAGGAGGACAGTTCGATCAGCCCGGGCACGGGCCCATCGACCTCGATCACCCCGGGGCCGCCCCGGTAGGCCCCCTCCAGGGTCGGCGAGCCGTCCACCTCGCCCACCAGGGTGGGTTGCCAGTGGCCGATCTCCACTCCGGGGGCGGCGGCCCGGATGGGGGCCAGAGAGACCAACTGGGCAGCCCCTCCGTAGGCCACCGCCGGAGCGGGCCCCACCCAGGCGCCGAGCGGCAGGGGCGGGTTACGGACCACCTCGGCCAGTTCCCCGAACAGTTCGGGATCGGCCACCACTCCCGGCGAGTCGATCATCAGGATCAACAGCTCCACCCTCCCGCGGCTCTCCTGGCCTGGCAACCGGGACTTGGCGGCGTCGTCGATGGTGTCCAGAATGAAGCGGACGGTGGCGTCATGGACGGCGCCTTCCACGGCCACCAGTTCGATGGTGTCGGGGGGAGGCTTGGCGACCGCCAGATAGGCGGGGATCAGGAGAGCGAAAAGCGCCGCTGCGCCGGCCAGAATCCGGGCGGCTCCCCTGGGGTTTGTTCGGATCACGCCGGGGGTCCCGGCCACGGCCCGGTTGCGGGGAGACGGTCGCCGCTCGGAACGGGTAATCTTTTATCACAAATGACCAGCATTTTTGTAGTTGCCGAGGCCCCCTGGGTTCGCAACGACGTATTGTCGGCCACCGATGATACCCGTCATGAGATAACCGTGATCGAGGACCCCCGGCAGGCGATCGAGCAGATAGCCGCGGGCGATCCGGGGTCGGTGGCGGTGGTCGACATGCAGGTGGGAAGCATGGGCGGCATGGCTATCTGCCGGGCGATCCGGGAAGCCAGGACCGCCCGCTCCGCCCCTGCCCTGCCGGTGATCCTGCTGCTGGATCGGCAAGCCGACGCCTTCCTGGCCCGACGGGCGGGAGCGGCGGGATGGGTCCTGAAGCCCTTCGAGGCTCACCAACTTCGCTCGACGCTCGACGAAGCGGCCGGGATGATCCATTCCGGGATGGAGTCCGAACCGGCGTCGTGACCTCGTTCCATATCGCCGCGGCGGTGGGGATTGCCCTGTGCATCGTGGCGTCAGGCTTCTTCTCCGGTTCCGAGACCGCTCTGCTGGCCCTTCCCCGCGAACGCGGCCCGCAGCTGGCGAGGGAGGGGAGGAGCGGAGAGAAGGTGGTGCTGCTGGTCCAAAACCTGGAGCAGACCCTGGCCATGCTGCTGGTGGCCAACAACTTCGTGAACATCCTGGCCGCCTCCTTGGCCACCATTCTGGCGGTGGACTTTCTCTCCGTGCTGGGCAGTCGCCGGTTGGGAGAGGTGTGGGGACCCTGGTTGGCCACCGGGGTGCTGACCGCCGTCATCCTGGTGGTGGGCGAGATAACCCCCAAGACCATCGCCGCCCGCCATCCCGAAAAGTATGCGTGGCGAGTGGCGCCCATCCTGTGGGTGGTCTCTCGCGGGCTCGGGCCGGTCGCCAGGATCTTCTCGGCGATCAGCACCGGCCTGCTGCGGCTCCTGGGAGTGCGTTCGGACCGGTTGAGCCCCGCCACCGAGGAAGACATCCGGGCCCTGGCGGTGCTGAGCGCCGAAGCGGGAGAGATCGACGTCGCCGAGCGGGAGATCATCGAGAAGCTCTTCGAGTTGGCGGACCGCCCGGTCCGGGAGGTCATGACCCCCCGGTTGGAGGTGATCTCCCTTGAAGCGCCGGTCGACTTCCAGCAGATCCGCACCGAGGTGGCCCGGACCGGCCACTCCCGCTATCCGGTGGTGGAGGCGGGGGGCGATCTCGACGCCCTGGTGGGGATTCTCTATGTGAAAGACTGGCTGCGACACCAGGATCCCACCGTGGCGGAGACGCTCGCTCCCGGGAAGCTGATTCGCGATCCGCTGGTGGTTCCCGAGAGCTACCCGATCCTCTCCACCGTGATGGTGATGAGAAGGAACCGGATCAGCCTGGCGGTGGTGATCGACGAACACGGCGGGGTGGAAGGGGTGGTCACGGCCAAGGACCTGGTCTCCGAACTGGTGGGAGGCATCCAGGACGAGCACGATCCCGCCGCGCCGATGGTGTTTCCCGCCGGACCCGGTCGGTGGGTGGTGGAGGGCCGGTTGCCGGTTGAGGAACTCGCCGAGATCATCCACCGGCCGCTTCCCTCCGGTCCCTATGACACCGTGGCCGGGCTGTATCTCTATCTTGCCGGAAGGATTCCCCGTCCCGACGAGACGGCTTCCATTGACGGGGTCAGGTTTCGGGTGCTCACCATGGACCGCCTTCGCATCTCGCGTTTGACGGTCTGGGTGGATCCGCCCCCGGACGACCAACAACCCCCTTCCTGACGGGCGCCGGCCGACCTCTCCCGACAAGCAGGGGAAGCGGTCCCGTATGTCTCTCGAAGAGAGGAAAGAGTTGGATTGGTCGGGACGGCCGGATTTGAACCGGCGACCTCAGCGTCCCGAACGCTGCGCGCTGCCAAACTGCGCCACGTCCCGCCAATGTTCCATCTTATCGGACTGCGAGAGGCCGCGTTCAGGAGTTGGCTCACCCCTATATCATCGGAGCGGGCGTGTCCACCCGAACGGGACCACTCCCGGGGACGAAGACAGGAGCAGCATGGATAACCGTTGTCCCTCACGCCGGGGTGAGAAAGCCGACCGGTGGGCCCGACCGTGGGCGCCCGGGACACCACGGAAGTGAAGCCGATTCGCTCCGTGCTGGGCCTGAGGTGTCTGTTGTGCGGACGCCAGTACCAGACCGATGAAGTCGACTACACCTGCCCTCGCCACTGCGGCGCTGCGACCCTGTCGGTGGTCTATGACTACCGGTACCTGGCCGGTCTGGTCAGCCCCGACCGGCTCGCCTCGGATCCGGATCGTTCGATCTGGCGTTACCGTTCCCTCCTCCCCGTCCATCCCGACGCCGATCCTCCTCCCCTCCAGGTGGGGGGCACTCCCCTCCTGCGGGGAAGGGTGCTGGAGAAAGAACTGGGAGTCAGGCTGTGGGTGAAGGACGAAGGGCGCCAGCCCACCGCCTCGCTGAAGGACAGGGCGTCGGCGCTGGCGGTGCTCAAGGCAAGGGAGCGGGGTGCGGGGATAATCACGGCGGCCAGCACCGGCAACGCCGGGGCGGCTCTCGCCGCTCTCAGCGCGGCGGCCGGGATCCCCAGCGTCATATTCGTCCCGGCCACCGCTCCCCAGCCGAAGGTGGCGCAACTCCTCTCCTTCGGGGCGACCGTCCTACTGGTGCGAGGCTCCTACCACCAGGCCTTCGATTTGTGCCTGTGGGCTTCCGGGGAGTTCGGCTGGTACAACCGCAACACCGGCTACAACCCCTACATGACCGAGGGAAAGAAGACCGTCTCCTATGAGATATGGGAGCAGTTGGGCTATCGGGTCCCCGATGTGGTGGTGGTCAGCGTGGGAGACGGGTGCATCATCGGAGGGGTCCACAAGGGTTTTGAGGACCTCCGGCAACTCGGCTGGACGGATCGGGTCCCCAGGCTGATCGGCGCGCAGGCGGCGGGGAGCGCCTACCTGGCTCAGGCGTGGAGAGACACCGAGGACCTGACGACCAAGCCACCCATTCGGGCCGAGACGGTGGCCGACAGCATCTCCGCCGACCTGCCAAGGGACCGGTTCAAGGCGATGGCGGCGGTGACCGAGACCGGCGGCGCCTTCGTGGAGGTCTCCGATGCACAGATACTCAATGCCATAGTCATCCTCGGACAGCGACTGGGAGTGTTCGCGGAGCCCGCGGCGGCCGCTTCCCTGGCGGGCTTGGCGGAGGCTCGCAGACAGGGGTTGACAGAGGAGGGAGAACGAGTGGTCGTGATCAGCACCGGCAACGGCCTGAAGGACATCGACTCCGCCATGCGAGCGGTCGAGGAGAGCGGGGAGGGTCCGCTCCTGGTCGATCCCGAGATAGAGGCCCTGGCCGAAGGGCTTGCCGGCCGGTTCCTCGACGCCCAGGGAGATTAAGGAGGGATGGGTAGTCCATCAGGGGGGTAAGCTTTTCTCAAAAAGTGTACAAAAGGTAAAGAGAGCCATGATTGATCTGACGGTTGTTCCCGAGGTGAGGGAGAGGGCGGCCCGCCGGGCGGCGGAGCTGGGTCTGGTCATCCCCACCTTCGCCCAGATGCGCTCCCCCGAGTTGATTCCCGAACCGATCAGGGAGCAACTCGGCGGGATAGGTCTCTGGGACCTGCATCCGGCCAATCTGTTCAGGGTTACATGGCGGAACGAGCCGGTCTCCGAGGGGGGAGGTTTCGGGGGACTGAATTATCTGGAGTTTCCCCCTGAGTTGACCGGCGTCTCGGCGCGGGTTGCCGCACTGGTGGGCAAGTGGTTCCCCACCGGAGCGCACAAGGTCGGGGCCGCCTTCGGTTGCCTGGCGCCCCGGCTGGTCACCGGCCAATTCGATCCCACCCGGCAACTGGCGGCTTGGCCGTCCACCGGGAATTACTGCCGCGGAGGGGCATACGACTCTCGCATCCTGTCCTGTCGGTCCATCGCCATCCTCCCCGAGGGGATGAGCCGCGAGCGGTTCGAGTGGCTGGACACCGTCGCCGATGAGGTCATAGCCACCCCCGGATCGGAGAGCAACGTCAAGGAGATCTTCGACAAGTGCTGGGAACTGAGACGCTCCGGGCGGGACGTCGTCATCTTCAACCAGTTCGACGAGTTCGGCAACTACCTGTGGCACTACTCGGTCACCGGTCCCGCCTTCGC
The DNA here is from genome assembly GCA_965204615.1 of Acidimicrobiia bacterium. Lineage (GTDB taxonomy): Bacteria > Actinomycetota > Acidimicrobiia > Spongiisociales > ZC4RG35 > Bin76. Next base: position 2,172,681 of record OZ242000.1, read on the forward strand.
CCAGTTGGCGGAGGAACTGATGGGCCCGGGCGATCGCCTGGCCGGGGTGGCCCTCACCACCGGATCGTCGGGGACCCTGGCTTCCGGGGACTTCCTGAAGGAGCAGCACCCCCACAGCCGGATTGCCGCCGCCGAGGCTCTGCAGTGTCCCACCATGCTGATGGGTGGGTTCGGGGAACATCGTATAGAAGGAATCGGCGACAAGCACATTCCGTGGATACACAACGTCCGCAACACCGACATGGCGATCGCCGTCGACGACGCCGCTCCCCTGGGGCTGATACGGCTCTTCAACGAGCCCGCCGGCCGGGATTACCTGGCCGACCAGGGCGTCTCGCCGGGGTTGATCGAGAGCCTTGACCTGCTGGGCATCTCGGGGGCGGCCAACCTGCTGTCGGCCATCAAGATGGCCAAGTGGTACGAGTTGGGACCGGGGGACCTGGTGCTCACCATCCTCACCGACTCCATGGATCTCTACCGGAGTCGCCTGGTTGAACTGGCCGCCGCCCACGGGGAGCTGACCACCGCCGACGCGGCCGGGATATACCATCGCTACCTGCTGGGTGCGTCCACCGATCACATGGCGGAGTTGAGCTATCCCGAGCGCCGGCGCATTCACAGCCTCAAATACTTCACGTGGGTGGAACAACAGGGCAAGTCGGCCTCGGAACTGGAAGACCAGTGGTACGACCCCGGATACTGGGAGAACATCCGCCAAGCCGGGGAGCGGATAGATCCGCTGATCGACGAGTTCAACCACTTGGCCTCGCAGTCGGCGTCCTCGGGGGTGTGAGCATGGTTGGGGCCCTGGCTCTCACCATGCGTTGGGATCTGCCCTCCTGGGCACACGATTCGGTGCGGCCCGATCAACGCTTTCCGACCGTGACGGAGCGCATGGCGGTGGCTGTGGAGCTTTCCCGCCGCAACATGGAGGAGAGGACCGGGGACCCGTTCGGGGCGGCGGTGTTCGACCTTGCCACCCTCCGTCCCCTGGCGGTGGGCGTCAACGTGGTGGTGCCGAGCGCCACCGTCGCCGCCCATGGCGAGGTCGTAGCCCTTTGCCTGGCCGGAGTAGCGGTCGGGAACTACGACCTGGGGGTGGCGGTCGGCGGACCCGTCGAGTTGGTCACCAGCTGCGCTCCCTGCATGATGTGCCAGGGTGCGATCGTCGGGTCGGGAGTCTCGAGCCTGGTGATCGCAGCCCGGGAGAACGACACGCACTCGGTGGGGTTGGGCGGCAGCAGGAGGCCTCCCGAATGGGTGGAGAGGTTGAGGCGGCAGGGGATCGAGGTGACAGAGGACGTCCTGCGGGCCGAGGCGGTGGAGGTGCTGAGGGAGTTCGCGGAAAGGGGAGGGAGGAAGTAGGTTCGGCGTGGTCTCACCCCTACCCGTCAGCGTGCGTTGGGAACTGCCCTCCTGGGCGCGGGACCTCCTGGGCCCCGATCAACGCTTTCCAACCCACTCGGAGCGGATGGAGTTGGCCGTGGAGCTTTCCCGGCGCAATGTGGCGGAGAAGACGGGAGGTCCGTTCGGGGCGGCGGTGTTCGACCTTGCCACCTTCCGTCCCCTGGCGGTGGGGGTCAACCTGGTCACTCCCACCTCCTCCGCGGCCGCCCATGCGGAGGTGGTCGCCATCTGCCTGGCCGGCCAAGCCGTGGGAAACTACGACCTGGGTGTCGGCGCCGGGAGCCCCACCGAGTTGGTGACCAGTTGCTCTCCCTGCGCGATGTGCCTGGGTGCGGTGCCCTGGTCGGGAGTCTCGAGTCTGGTGATCGCAGCCCGGGAGGAGGACGCCCGCTCGATCGGGTTCGACGAGGGCAACCGGCCCCCCGACTGGATCGACGGCCTTCGACGGCGGGGGATCGAGGTGACAGAGGATGTCCTGCGGTCCGAGGCGGTGGAGGTGCTGCGGGCGTACGTGAGTCAGGGAGGGGTTGTCTACAACAGCTCCAAGACGGAGGAAGAACAGATTGCATGAGGTACAGCGCCGGGAAGATCTGACAGGCCGTTACGAGTCGCCCTCGACGGTGGAGGAGGCGCTTGCGCTGCTGGCCCGCCATCGTGAACGTGCCCGACTCATAGCCGGAGGGACCGACCTGGTCCTGGAGATGCGCCGGGGCGCGAGACCGGGAGTGGAGGTGCTGGTTGACATCTCCAGGGTGGCGGGCCTGAACGCCATCCGCCGGGACTCGGGGGGACGGATTCACCTGGGGCCGCTGGTGACCCACGCAGACATAGTCTCTTCCGACCTGATCTGGGACCGGGCCCTTCCCCTGGCGCAGGCGTCCCTGGAGGTGGGCGCCCCTCCCCTCCAGGCCCGTTCCACCGTGGTCGGGAACCTGGTTACGGCCAGCCCCGCCAATGACACGATCTCGGCTCTCACCGCCCTCGATGCCCGGCTGACCATCCGCTCGGCGAGGGGGGATCGCCAAGAGGCCCTGGCCGACTTCTATCCGGGTATTCGCCGCACCACCCTGGCGTCGGACGAGATGGTGACCGGCGTGAACTTTCCCGGCTTGGACGACCGTCAGTCCGGGGTATTCGTAAAGCTGGGGTTGCGGATGGCGCAGGCCATTTCGGTGGTCCACATGGCGTTGGTGGTGGAAAGAGACGCCTCCGGGAAAACCACCATGGCCCGTATCGCCCTGGGGAGCGTGGCGCCGGTGATCGTCCGTTCGCCCGACGCCGAGCAGGAGTTGGTGGGCCGGAGACTGGACGAAGCCTCCATAGCGGCCGCCGCGCAGGCCGCAGCCCGCCGGATCGATCCGATCGACGACCTGCGGGGAACGGCGGACTACCGGCGGTGGGCGACCGAAGTGATGGTGCGCCGCGCGCTGGCGGCCCTGGCCGAGGGCGCCGAGCGTCGATCGATCCCGTCCCGCCCCGTCCACTTCGGCGCCCCCCGGCGGGCGACCCTGGCGCGGTCGCACTCCCATCGGGAGGGCGACGTGATCGAGGCCACGATCAACGGGATCCAGGTCGCCACCCGCAGCGGAGGGGAACTCACCCTGTTGGACTGGCTGCGGGACGCGGCCGGTCCGGCGGCCGGTCTGTCTCTCACCGGGACCAAGGAGGGATGTGCGGAGGGCGAGTGCGGGGCGTGCCTGGTCTTCCTGGACTCCGAGGCGGCCCTGTCGTGTCTGACTCCCGCCCCCCGCGCCCACGGTGCGGAGATCGTGACCGTGGAGGGACTGGGCGGCGGTGGCATGAGCCCGGTTCAAGCCGCATTCTGCCGGACGGGCGCAGTCCAGTGCGGTTACTGCACCCCGGGGTTCGTGATGTCGGCCACCAAGCTCCTGGAGAAGATTCCGGACCCCACCACAGACGAGATCAGCTCCGCCCTAAGCGGCAACCTGTGTCGCTGCACCGGCTACTACTCAATCATCGAGGCTGTGGCGGAGGCCGGCGCCTCGGGCGCCGGAGTGTCCGGATGAGCGTCGGACAGTCGGTTCCCAGGAGCGACGCCCGCTCCAAGGTAACCGGAGAGGCCCTGTATCCGGCGGACCTTCACCGGCCCGACGCCCTGTGGGCCAAGGTGGTGTTCAGCGGTCGGCCGCATGCCCGGATGGTGGGGATGGATGTGCAGGGGGCCCTGGCGGCGCCGGGGGTGGTGGAAGTGGTCACCGCCGCCGACGTGCCCGTGAACGAATACGGACTCACTCGTTTCGACCAGCCGGTGCTGGTGGGGCCGGGGGGCACGGGACGGAGCGAGGTCCCCTCCGAGATCAGCCGCTGGGAGGGGGACCAGATCGCGGTGGTGGTGGCCGAGACCCGCCGGGAGGCGGAGCAGGGGGCGGAGCGGCTGGCGGTGGATTGGGAGGACCTTCCCCTGGTCCCCGATCTCGATGCGGCCCGTTCCGGTTCCGTGCTGGTGCACCCCGAGAACGGATTGGACACCAACGTCTACAAGCACCTCAAGTTCCGGGTGGGGGACATGGAGGACGGGTGGGGAGCGGCGGAGGTGCAGGTCACCGGGACCTACGTGCTCCCCCTCCAGGAGCACGCCTACCTCCAGCCGGAAGCCGCCCTTGCCTATGTCGACTCCCGGGGCCGGATCACGGTGGAGATCGCCGGGCAGTGGACTCACGAGGACCGGGAGCAGATCGCCCACGCCATGGACATCGCTCCCGAGCGGATCAGGGTCATCTACCCGGCGATCGGGGGCGCGTTCGGAGGCCGCGAGGACATGTCGCTCCAGATCGTGTTGGCTCTAGCGGTCGACAAGTTGGCCCGAAGGGGAATCCACCGGCCGGTGAGGACGGTGTGGTCGCGGGAGGAGAGCATCGTCGGGCATCACAAACGGCACCGGGCAGTGATACACGCCCGGTGGGGCGCCACCCGCGCCGGGCGTCTGACCGCCGCGGAGGTCGAGGGATGGCTGGACGCCGGCGCCTACAACTACACCTCCGACAAGGTGCTGGGGAACATGCACCTCTGCTCGGTGGGGCCGTACCGGATCCCCAACCTCTGGGTGGATTCTCGGGTGGTTTACACCCACTCGGTGCCAGGGGGCGCCTTTCGGGGTTTTGGAGCGCCCCAGGGCGCCATGGCTGCCGAAGGCCAGATCAACCGCCTGGCCGCCGAACTGGGGATGGACCCGGTGGCTCTCCGCCTTCTCAACTGCTACCGGGAGGGCGACGTGGGCGCCTCCGGTACGGTGCTCCCCTCGGTGGTGAGCATCCCCGAGGTCATCGAGGCGTGCGCCGACCGTGCGGGGTGGGGACAGCCTCCCAGCCCCGACGCCTCCCCGTTCTCTCCGTTCCGATCCCTGCCTCCCGATCCCTCCCGGCAGCGTCGCGGACGGGGATTCGCATGTGGGCTCAAGAATGTCGGATTCTCGTTCGGGTTCCCGGAGCGGTGCGAGGCGGACATCGAACTCTGGGGTGATGAGGACGTGGAGAGGGTGGTGCTCTATCACGCCGGAGCAGAGGTGGGCCAGGGTGCTCACACCGCCCTGGCGCAAATGGCCGCAGAGGCGGCCGGAGTGGACATCGGGAGGGTGGAGACCCGGTACTCGGACACGGCTCACACCGGCGACTCGGGGTCGGCCTCCGCCTCCCGTATGACCTGGATGGCCGGCAACTCCATTCTCGGCGCTGTCGAGGAGGCCCAGAAGAGATGGCTGGACGGGGACCGACCCGCCATGGGGAGCTTTCGGTTCGTGCCACCGCCCACCGAGACCTTCGACCCCGACACCGGCTCGGGGGAACTCAATTTCGCGTATGGGTGGATGGCGGAGGCGGTGGAGGTGCTGGTGGACCTGGACACCGGACACCTGAGGGTGGAGTCGGTGGTCTGTGCGGTGGACGTGGGAAGGGCTGTCAACCCCGCGCTGGTGAGGGGGCAGGTGGAGGGAGCGGTGGCCCAGGCCCATGGCTACGCCATCACGGAGCGGCTCACGACGGAGGAGGGGAAGATCCTGAATCCCCACCTGAGCACCTATCTGATACCGGGCATCGGCGACATCCCCGGGAGGGTGGAGAGCGTGATCCTGGAAATCCCCGACCCGAGGGGCCCGTGGGGTGTTCGGGGAATGGCGGAGATGCCTTTCGTTCCGCTGGCGCCTGCGGTCTCCGCCGCCCTGTTCGACGCGGTGGGATTTTGGTTCGACGAACTGCCCCTCACGCCAGGAAAGGTGGCGGAGGGGTTGCGACCAAAAGAATCATCTCCCTTTTGGTGATAAAAGGGCAGGACTGCTATATATTTAGGGCGAAGACCGGTTATTGTGCCGGTCCAGCCACTTTTTAGTCGAGTGCCGTTGGCCCGACGAGCAAGCGAGCGGAAGGAAGAGCAAATGAGAAAACTGAAAGTAGCCATTGCCCTGATGGCTATCTTGGCGCTGTTGGCTGCGGCTTGCGGCGACGACGGCGACGACGCGGCGGATACTGCTGCTGCGGACGCTGCCGCTGCCGCTGCGCAGGCTGAGGCTGCCGCCGCTGAGGCTGCTGCTGCGGACGCGCAGGCTGCTGCGGACGCGGCTGCGGCTGAGGCTGCTGCTGCGCAGGCCGAGTTGGAAGCCGCGCAGGCCGAGTTGGAGGCTACCCGCGCCGCTGCTGAGGCCGGCGACGAGGAAGCCCAGGCGATGTTGGCGGAGGCCGAAGCTGAGGCCGCTGCCCAAGCTGAGGCTGCCGCCATGGCAGAGGAAGCCGCCGAAGCGGCTGCAATGGATGCCGCGGATGCCCAGAAGGCACTGGAAGACGCCATGATGGTGGAGGCGCCCGAGATCCGGGAAGCTGAAGTCGCCATGGGCTTCAACGCCTGTTGCGCCGACTCGGCGTTCTGGCAGATTCCCCTTGAGCTGGGCTGGTGGGATGATTTGAACATCACCATCGTCCCCAACTCCCCCACCTATCACTTCTTCACCGCCAGCGCGGACGCCATCGCCTGGTTGAGGAGCGGTGAGGGCGCCGTGGCCCCCGGATGGGTCCCCGGACTGTTCGGGTCGTTGGAGACCTTCGCTCAGGAAATCCCGCCGATCTTCTTCGCTGACATCTACGTCGGCTACGCCGTCCTGGTTGCGCCTGACAGCGACTCCAAGACAGTCATGGAGCTCGTCGATGAAGGCATGGACTTCCCCGATGCCGCCAAGGCTGCGGTCCAGCAGCTGGTTGGCGCGGACATCCACATTCCGCCGCACAGCACCCAGCAGGCTCAGTACACCAACGCGTTCTTCGCCTATCTGGACGAGTGGTGGGAGGCCTATCAGGAGGACATTCCCGCCCTGGACGAGCAAGGCAACCCTCTGGTGTTGCTGGGCCGCGACGGCCAGCCGCTCCTGGATGACGACGGCAACGAACAGCCGATCCGGATCACCACCAACGACTGGCGTAACTACGCCAATCCGCAGTACGTCGATGACCCCACCATCGTGGAGCTTTCGGCTGTTCCGGGCCGCATAGAGTACGCCATGCCTTACGGCGCTCCGACCCTGGTGCAGATGATGCGCAACGGCTGGGATCCGCTGATCAACTTCGGAATGATGATCGACAACGATCCGTTCTCCCAGCAGACCGCCATCGCCAGCGCCACTGTCGGCGGTATCGGACTGCTCGCCAACCGCGAGTGGGTTGAGGCGAACAAGGACCTGGCATACCGGGTCATCTCCGCCGGCTTCCGTACCTTTGAGTTCCTCGACGATCCCGAGACCCAGTACCAGGGTTGGGAGATCGAGGCCAACCTCATCAACGAGAAGCGCCAGTTGAACATGGAGCCCGAGGACATCGGCATCATCTGGACAACCATCGACCCCTCCTTCAACTGGGAGGAGCAGGCGGCGCTGTGGGACTTGAACCTCCCGAGCTACCACCCGGAGACGGTGTTCAGGACCCAGATCGAGGTGTTGAAGGAGAAGGGCGTCCTGTCCTCCACCTATAACACCGAGGCCGGGTTGGAGAAGTTCCTGTTGGCCCAGGATCTCTATTACGACCTCAAGGGCTTCCAGGACCGTGCAGACGATCTCTTCGCCCGGGCTTCGGGAATGGATCTTTCCGACAGCCAGGCCGACCTGATCGCTCAGGCGCAGAACCACTACAACATCTACAACTTCTACGACGCACTCCGCTTCCTGGAGGCAGCCCTCATCGGGTAAGCTTCCGGTTGCTATTGGCTGGTAGATAAAGAAAGCGCCGAGCGCGGGGCCGGACGGGTTTTCCCTCCGGTCCCGCGCTTCGGCCTGTCAGCAGGATCGCCAAGGGCGAGGAAAAGAGAAAAACAGTGACTACCACTGACAGTGATGTTCTGGATGTGAGAGCCGCGGCGCATCGCCTGAAGAGGCGCCGCCAGATTGCTTACATGCTGTATCTGATCCTGGGAATAGTCTTCTCCTTGCTGGTCTGGCAGTTGGTGGCCGCGCCATTCTCTCCCCTCTTCTACCTGGTGCCGCCGCCCTTCGACGCGTTCAGGCACTTCGGGGAGAACCTGTTCTTCAGTGAGCGGATGTTGGAACGGTATGTTCATGCCTGCCCGGATCTGCTGGACCGACTGGAGTTGACCGGGGGTGGGATGTTCGATCTTCCCGACCACTGTTTCGGGTACATCCGCCATCTGATGCGGACCACCCGCAATATCATGATCGCGGTCACTTTGGGGACGGTGTTCGGTTTGTCGGTGGGGTTGAGCAGTCTGGTGTTCCCGAGGATCGCCGATGTGGTGACCCCGATCGCCGGGTTTTTCGGGACCACCCCGATTTTCATCGCCGCCCCGTTCTTCGTGATCTGGTTCGGGATCGAGTACCCGCTGATGACCACGGTGGGGGTGGTGGTGTTCTACACGACGCTGTTGATGTACTTTTTCAGTCGGCGGGCGGCCGACAACATACCGGTGGGGATCATCGAGTCGGCATTGACTTTGGGTGGGGACCGCGGGTCCATTTTCCGGTGGGTGTATCTGCCGGGGACGATCCCCGAGATCGCGGGTGGTTTCCGGATCGCGTTGGCCGGCGCCTGGGGGCTGGGGACGCTGGTGGAGGTGTTGGGGATACAGATGGGTGGAGGGTTTCTGATCCGGATGTGGAGCTTCGCCATGGGCGTCCTGGAGGGCCCGGCGGCGGTGGTCTCCCTGATTCTTTTCTTTGGTGTGCTGGCTGTGGTGGTGGACGGCCTCCTGGTGTTGTTCATTCGCTTCATAACCAGGTGGTCCGAGTCCGGCCGCAGTCTCGGGTTGTAGGCAAGGAGGAACTATGTCGACTGTTGTGAATTTCGAGAACCTGTGGTGTGTGTTCGAGCACCGGTCAGGCCAGCTCGTGCATGCTCTGGAGGATGTGAACTTCCAGGTGGATCCCGGCGAGTTCGTGTGTGTGGTGGGCAGGTCCGGGCATGGCAAGACCACCCTGTTGAGGGTGCTTGCCGGCCTCCAGCCTCCCACCGCCGGTGCCGTGAAGCTGGGCGACACCGCCGTCAGCGGTCCGGGCAGTGACCGGGCGATGGTGTTCCAGCAGGACACCGTGTTCCCCTGGTTGCATGTGCGGGAGAACGTGGAGTTCGGTCTGCGGGCGAACAAGCTTCCCGAGGACGAGCGGAACGAGATCACCAATTACTGGTTGCAGGCGGTGGGCCTGGAGGAGTTCGCCGATTCCTGGCCGCGGGAGCTGTCGGGTGGCATGAGGAAGCGGGTGGCTCTGGCGTCGGCGATGGCGGTGGGTTCCGACGTGGTGTTGATGGACGAGCCGTTCGGTTCCCTGGACTATTTCACGCGCCGGAACCTCCACGACGTTCTGTTGAATCTGTGGTTCGAGACGAAGAAGACCATTTTCTTTGTGACCCATGACATCGAGGAGGCCTTGATCCTCGCCGACCGGGTGATCCTGTTGGCGGAGGGCAAGTTGGTGGACGATATCGCGGTGACACTGCCCCGTCCCCGTAACGAGGATGTCCGGGCCACGCCCGAGGCGGTGGGCATCTTCAAGCTGATCCTCGCTCACCTGGGCATCACCGAGGAGGAGGCGACGCAAGCTTGAACCTCATTGCCCGCTCCCGCAAAGCCTTCTGGATCGGATGGTTGATCTGGGCCCTTCTGACTCCCTGGTTCTTGCTGTTCTTCCCCGACGGCCTCCCCTTTGTGACCTGGTCGAACGAGGGTGGCGACATCGTCGTGACCTGGTCGTACCTCGTCACCGGGGCCATCGTTTTCCTGGCGTGGCCGGTTGTGCTCGGCACCGGACAGGTCAAGGATCTCCTGGTGAAGATAGGGAAGGGCATAGCGGCGGGGCCGCCGATGCTGTGGGCCGGCATGCGTCGCAGCCCGCTCTTCTTCGTCTCCTGGGCGGTCTTGCTGGGCGCCTGGCAGGTGGCCTCCTACCTGGCGCCTCCGGGCATCCTCGAGCATCCCCTGGTTCCGGGATGGGAATACGTGTTCGGGGAGACCCTGTGGAGAATGAACGGGGACTGGACCGTCATCGGGTTCGACTTCGGGTTTGTGAACTTCCAGGTCCACGAACTGGCGCCCTATCCCGCCTACGGAGGGGAGCCGACCTGGCCGGCCGTCTTCCTCGCCGTGATTTTCCACTCCGGCATGACCCTCTTCAGGCTGTTGTGCGGCATGGCGCTCGGCGGGAGCCTCGGTCTCCTGACCGGTCTGGCCATTCCCTACTGGCCATGGCTGCGCCAGACGATGTGGGCCCCTCTGAACTTCCTCCGAATGATCCCGCTCCTGGCGGCCATACCCTGGTTGCAATTCGCCCTGGGCTCCACCCTGACCAGTATCACTCTCTATATCGCTTTCGGGGTGTGGACCACCCTGGTGGTGGCCACCATCAACGCGGTGAGAAACGTACCCGACCGGTATATCGAGAGTTCTCGCACCCTGGGGGCGTCGCGGCCGCGCACCTATTTCAAGGTGATAGTGCCGGGAACGATTCCCGAGTTGCGGACCGCCATGCTGCTCTCCATGGGAGGCAGCTGGTCGTTGGCCATCGCAGCCGAGTTCCTCGGGTTCCCCACCGGGCTCGGGTACATGGCGGCCGTTGCGGTGCAGGAGACCAACACCGCCCGGCTGGTGATCGTCGGATTCATCGTGGCCTTCTATTCTCTCACCACCTTCTACCTTCTCAACGAGGGATTCAAGAAGGTCGTCAGTTGGATGCCCCAGCGCACCACCAAGGGAACTGATATCGCCAAGGTGGCCGGAGCGGCGGGCGCCGGAGGCCGCGCCGAGTCTCTCGAGGACAGGTAAGAGCCCGCGCCGCGGCGTCACGGTCCGCGGCCTGGGGTGGTACACCGCGATTGATCGTCGTGGCTGTTCCCTGCATGTGAGGCTGGCCGCGGGGTGCTGATCGGCGTCATCTTCGGGTTCATCACCGCGGTGACCCTCGGGATCAATCACCTGCTCACCGCGGTTGTGGCGCGGCGCTTCGGGGTGCTGCGCTCCACCGCCGTCACCCTGACGCTGGCCCTGTTGGTGATGGTCGTCTGGGCGATCCTCATAGACGTGCCGCTCGAGATCTCCGCCGACCATGTGATCCTCCTGGTCTTTCTGGGGTCCTGCGTAGGAGGTACCTTCCTGCTGGGGTACATGGCCCTCCGCCTGGGTCCGATCTCGGTGGTGAGTCCCATCGGGGCTCTGAGCGGCGCCATGACGGTCTTGTACTCCTTCTGGCTGCTGGGGGAGAGACCCGGCGCGGTGCAGTGGGCGGGGATACCGGTGGCGGTGGTGGGTGCGGTGCTGGCGTCCCTGGTGATCGAACGCGGCGCCAAGGTCCGGTTGGTCACCTGGGGACCGGTGTTTGCCATGATCGGGGTGCTGGTCGGGTCGGTCTCCAACGCCGGCCTGAAGATCCCCATCAGGGACGGGGTCGACTCCAGCCTCACCGTCATCACCCAACGGGTGTTCACGGTGGCCGTGGTTCTCCTGGTATTCGTGTTCTTCTCCCGGGTGGTTGAACAGCGGCGACAGAGGGGGGATTCCCGGTTCGGGGGAAGCGACCCGGTGAAGATCACCTGGCGGACGGGATGGCTCCTCGGGCTGGTGGGGGTGATCGACGGCATCTCCTTCATATCGTTCGGGTATGGACTGTTGTACGCGCCCGCCTGGCTGATGGGGATCATCTCCCAGAGCGGGCGGGTGATAGCCGTGGTCGGCGGAGTGATGTTCTTCAAAGAGCGACTCCACAGCCTGCAGTGGGCCGGCGTAGGCTTGGTGATGGTCGGCGTGGCAATGTCCATCGTCGGCTAGGAACCGTCCCGAGGAGGCGCTCGGTGAGGAATTCAACAAGGGTGTTCGGATGCCGCGAGGCGCCGACAACGGAACAGACATCTGCAGGGTGGGTCGGCGCTGGAGGGGCGTGGACCGCCGCAAACCCTCAGAGCAGAGAACTGACGGGCGCCATCCGGGGGACCGCGGGATCGGCCATCCTGGTGTTTGCGTGTACGTGAAGCTGCCGGCGAGGTGCTGACCGGCGTCATCTTCGGGTTCATCACTGCGGTGACGATTGGCGTCAATCACCTGCTCACGGCCGTGGTGGCCCGGCGCTTCGGAGTGCTCCGCTCCACCAACGCCACTCTGGCACTGGCTTTGTTGGCGATGGTCTCCTGGGCTCTCCTGATCGGCGTGCCGTTCGAGATCACCAGGGACCACATTGTCTTCCTGGCATACCTGGGTACCTGCGCCGCCGGGGCTTTTTTGGCCGGCTATATGGCGCTGCGACTGGGTCCGATCTCGGTGGTGAGTCCGATCGGGGCTCTGAGCGGCGCCATGACGGTGGTCTTCTCCTTCTGGATGCTGGGGGAGAGACCCGGCGTGGTGCAGTGGGCGGGGATACCGGTGGCGGTGGTGGGAGCGGTGCTGGCCTCGCTGGTGATCGAGCGCGGCGCCAAGATCCGGCTGGTCACCTGGGGACCGGTGTTCGCCATGATCAGCGTGGTGGTCGGCTCCATCTCCAACGCCGGCCTGAAAATCCCCATCAGGGACGGACTGGACTCCAACCTGACCGTGATCACCCAGCGCGTCTACACGGTGGCTTATGTCGGTCTGCTGATGGTGATCGTCTCCCGGGTGATGGAACACCGACGACGGAGAGGAGATCCCCGCAACGAGGGGAGACGTCCGGTGAAGATCACCTGGAGCAATGGATGGCTGTTGGGCGTGGTGGGGTTGATCGACGCCGTCTCGTTCATATCCTTCGGATACGGTCTGGCGTACGCGCCTGCCTGGCTGATCGGGATCATCTCCCAGAGCGGGCGGGTGATAGCCGTGATCGGTGGCGTGATGTTCTTCAACGAGCGCCTTCACGGCCTGCAATGGACCGGCGTAGCCCTGGTGACCGTCGGCGTGGCGATGTCAATCGCCGGTTAGGACCGGCCCGGGCAGCGGTTGGCGACACTCTGATCCGCTCCTCTCCACGGTCCCTTTCCTGTTCTCCACGATCATCCCGCGGCTCTGATTTGCCGCCCGGGGAGACTGTCCGATGCTGGATGCCGCTTGTTCTCAGACTGGATAACAAAGGGGATGCACCAAAAAATAATGCCCCTACCAGGGATGAATTGGTAGACCCGGTTATATATTTAGAACTGGAGGTCGGCTGATCTGCCGACCCAGGTCACTCTTTAAGTCGAGTGCCGTTGGCCCGACGAGCACCCGACAGGAAGGAAAAGCAATGAAGAAATTCAAAGTAGCCATTGCCCTTATGGCTGTCTTGGCATTGCTGGCTGCGGCCTGCGGCGACGACGGAGCGGATGAGGCTGCCGCGGCCGAGGCTGCTGCCGCGGCTGAAGCTGCCGCTGCCCAAGCCGAGGCTGCTGCTGCTCAGGATGCTGCTGCGGATGCACAGGCTGCTGCCGACGCGGCTGCTGCGGATGCCGCCGCCGCGCAGGCCGAGTTGGAGGCCGCGCAGGCCGAGTTGGAGGCAACCCGCGCCGCTGCTGAGGCGGGCGACGAGGAAGCCCAGGCTGCGTTGGCTGCCGCCGAGGAAGAGGCTGCTGCCCAAGCTGAGGCCGCCGCCATGGCGGAGGAAGCCGCGGAGGCTGCTGCCATGGCAGCCGAAGAGGCTCAAGAGGCACTGGAACAGTCGAGGATGGTGGAAGCCCCCGATATCCGAGAAGTCGAGGTGGCCATGGGTATCGGTCATTGCTGTGCCGACTTTGCCTATTGGCAGATTCCCCTGGAGTTGGACTGGTATGACGAGTTGGGTATAACCATCGTCCCCAATACCCCCACCTACTACTACCTCACCACCAGCACCGAGACCAACGCCAAGTTGCAGCGTCAAGAGCTCCACATGGCCAATGGCTGGGTGCCCTCGCTGTTCGCTGCCCTGGAGACCTTCGCTCAGGAGATTCCGGTGATCCACTTCGCAGACATCTTTATCGGCTATGCCGTCCTGGTGTCGCCTGAGAGCGACTCGAAGACCGCTCTGGAGTTCATGGACGAAGGCATGTCCTATGCGGAGGCGGCCAAGGCGGCCGTCCAGCAGTTGGTCGGCGAGGACATCTACATCACGCCGGGTAGCACGGTCCAGGCCCAGTACGCCAATGCGTTCTTCGCCTATCTGGACGAGTGGTGGGAGGATGTCGAGGAAGACATCCCCATCGTCGACGACCAGGGCAACCCCTTGGTGTTGATGAACCGCGACGGCACCCCCAGATTGGACGACGACGGCAACGAACAGCCGATCCGGATCACCACCAACGACTGGCGTAACTACGCCAATCCGCAGTACGTAGAGGACCCCGTCATCGTGGAACTCTCGGCTGTTCCGGGTCGTATTGAATATGCCATGCCTTTCCAGGCGCCGACCTTGGTGCAGATGATTCGCAACGGTTGGGATCCGCTGATCAACTTCGCGCAGATCTTTGAGCACGACCCAGTCTCCCAGCAGGGTGCTATCGCTGCGGCCACCACCGGCGGCACCGGCCTGATCGCCAACCGCGAGTGGGTGGAGGCGAACCTGGACGTCACCTATAGAGTGCTCTCCGTCGCCCACCGGATCTTCGATTTCCTCGATGATCCCGAAACCCAGTACGTCGGGTGGGAGATCGAGGCCAATCTCATCAACGAGAAGCGCCAGTTGAGCATGGAGCCCGAGGACATCGGAGTCATTTGGGACCAGATCGACCCCTCCTTCAACTGGGAGGAGCAAGAAGCCCTGTGGGACTTGAACTTGCCGAGCTACCACCCGGAGACGGTGTTCAGGAACCAGGTCGAGGAGCGTAAGGCCAAGGGCGAATTGTCTGCGACCTACAACACCGAGGCCGGGCTGGAGAGGTTCCTGCTGGCCCAGGACCTCTACTACGACATGAAGGGCATGCAGGAGCGCTCCGACGCGCTCTTCGCCAGGGCCGAGACCATGGATCTCTCCGAGAGCCAGGCCGCCCTGGTCGAACAGGCCCGTTACTGGTACAGCATCTTCAACTTCTACGACGCTGAACGCTGGCTCGAGGCCGCCCTCATCGGATAGGCTTCAGGTAGCTGTTGGAAAGTAGATAAGAGAGGCGCCGGGCGCGGGGCCGGACGGGTTTTCCCCGCCGGTCCCGTGCTCCGGCCTGTCAGCAGGATCGCCAAGGGCGAGGAAAAGAGAGACAGTGACCACCACTGATAGTGATGTTCTGGATGTGAGAGCCGCGGCGCATCGCGCCAGACGGAGAAGCAAGATCGCCTATGTCCTCTACCTGATCCTGGGTTTGGTCATCTTCTTCGCCCTGTGGCAGTTGATCGCCGCACCCTTCTCGCCCCTCTTCTATCTCATACCGCCACCCCTGGACGCCATCAGGCACTTCTCGGACAACCTGATGTTCAGCCAGCGGATGGTGGACAGATTTGTTCATGCCTGTCCGGAACTTCTGGATGAGCTGGAGTTGACGGGGGGCGGGATGTTCGATCTCCCCGATTACTGTTTCGGCTACATCCTCCACCTGGTTCGGACGACTCGCAATATCATGATCGCGGTCACTTTGGGGACGGTTTTCGGTTTGTCGGTGGGGTTGAGCAGTCTGGTGTTCCCGAGGATCGCCGATGTGGTGACCCCGATCGCCGGGTTTTTCGGGACCACTCCGATCTTCATCGCCGCCCCGTTCTTCGTGATCTGGTTCGGGATCGAATACCCGCTGATGACCACGGTGGGGGTGGTGGTGTTCTACACGACGCTGCTGATGTACTTCTTCAGTCGGCGGGCGGCCGACAACATACCGGTGGGGATCATCGAGTCGGCATTGACGCTGGGTGGAGACCGCCGGTCCATTTTCCGGTGGGTGTATCTGCCGGGGACGATCCCCGAGATCGCGGGTGGTTTCCGGATCGCGTTGGCCGGCGCCTGGGGGCTGGGGACGCTGGTGGAAGTGCTCGGTCCCCAGATGGGTGGAGGGTTTCTCATTCGGATGTGGAGCTTCGCCATGGGTCTTTTGGAGGGCCCGGCGGCGGTGGTCTCCCTGATTCTTTTCTTTGGTGTGCTGGCAGTGGTGGTGGACGGCATCCTGGTGCTTTTGATCCGCTACATCACCAGGTGGTCCGAGGCCGGTCGTAGGCTTGGTTTGTAAGGAGGAACCGTAATATGGCGTCGACTGTTGTGAATTTCGAGAACCTGTGGTGTGTGTTCGAGCACCGGTCAGGCCAGCTCGTGCATGCTCTGGAGGATGTGAACTTCCAGGTGGATCCCGGCGAGTTCGTGTGTGTGGTGGGCAGGTCCGGGCATGGCAAGACCACCCTGTTGAGGGTGCTTGCCGGCCTCCAGCCCCCCACCGCCGGTGCCGTGAAGCTGGGCGACACCGCCGTCAGCGGTCCGGGCAGTGACCGGGCGATGGTGTTCCAGCAGGACACCGTGTTCCCCTGGTTGCACGTGCGGGAGAACGTGGAGTTCGGTCTCCGGGCGAACAAGCTTCCCGAGGACGAGCGGAACGAGATCACCAACTACTGGTTGCAGGCGGTGGGCCTGGAGGAGTTCGCCGATTCCTGGCCGCGGGAGCTGTCGGGTGGTATGAGAAAGCGGGTGGCTCTGGCGTCGGCGATGGCGGTGGGTTCCGACGTGGTGTTGATGGACGAGCCGTTCGGTTCCCTGGACTACTTCACGCGCCGGAACCTCCACGACGTTCTGTTGAATCTGTGGTTCGAGACCAAGAAGACCATTTTCTTCGTGACCCACGACATCGAGGAGGCCTTGATCCTCGCCGACCGGGTGATCCTGTTGGCGGAGGGCAAGTTGGTGGACGACATCGCGGTGACCCTGCCCCGTCCCCGTAACGAGGACGTCCGGGCCACGCCCGAGGCGGTGGGCATCTTCAAGCTGATCCTCGCTCACCTCGGCATCACCGAGGAGGAGGCGACGCAAGCTTGAACCAGCCGGCACTCCTTCGAACCCTGTTCTGGATTGGATGGTTGATCTGGACCGTCCTTGCGGCGCCCTGGCTGCTCCTTCAACTGCCCGACGGTCTCTTCTTCGTCACCTGGACCTTCAGCGAAGGCTGGGTGGTCGTCACCTGGTCGATCATCCTTTGCTGGCTGATCTTGATCTTCGTCTGGCCGGTTGTGTTCCGCCCGACCCAGGTGAAGGACCGCCTGGTCAAGATGGGAAAGGGGATAGCGGCTGGGCCCCCGATGCTGTGGGCCGGCATGCGCCGCAGCCCGCTCTTCTTCGTCTCCTGGGGGATCCTGCTGGGAGCATGGCAACTGGGCTCCTATCTGGCGCCCCCGGGCGCCCTGGAGCACCCTTTGGTTCCCGGATGGGACTACGTGTTCGGCGACACCTTCTTCAGGATGTCCGGGGACTGGGCCGTCCGCGGGTTTGACCTTGAGATCATTGGTCTTGATGTGGTGGAACTGGCGCCCCTTCCGATCTACGGAGGGGAACCTACCTGGCCGGCCGTCTTCCTCGCCATCGCCTTTCACTCCGGCGTCACCCTCTTCAGGTTGATGTGCGGCATGGCGGTGGGAATGTCTCTCGGTCTCCTGACCGGTCTGGCCATCCCCTACTGGCCGTGGCTGCGCCAGTCCGCATGGGCCCCCATGAACTTCCTGCGGATGATCCCGCTCCTGGCAGCCATTCCCTGGCTGCAGTTCGCGGTGGGATCGACCCTCTTCGGCATCACCCTGTACATCGCCTTCGGGGTGTGGACGACCATGGTGGTGGCCACCATGAACTCGGTGGCCAACGTGCCCGACCGCTACATAGAGAGCGCCCGTACCCTGGGCGCTTCGCGGCCGCGCACCTATTTCAAGGTGATAGTTCCGGGGTCGATTCCCGAGTTGCGCACCGCCATGCTGCTCTCCATGGGAGGGAGTTGGTCGCTCGCCATCGCAGCCGAGTTCCTCGGGTTCCCCACCGGGCTCGGGTACATGGCCAACGTTGCCGTGCAGGAGACCAACACCGCCCGGCTGGTGATCGTCGGGTTTATCGTGGCCTTCTATTCTCTCACCACCTTCTACCTTCTCAATGAGGGATTCAAGAAGACCGTGAGTTGGATGCCCCAGCGCACCACCAGGGGGACGGACATCAGCAAGGTGGCCGGAGCGGCGGGAGCCGGAGGCCGCGCCGAGACCTTCGAGGCCGGATAGAAGCCGCGCCCGTCGAATCAGAGTCCGCGCCAGGGGCGTCGCGTGGGATTAGCCATCCCGGCTCTTCCCGGCATGTAAGACTGTCTATGAGGTGACGACCGGAATCATATTCGGGTTCATCACCGCGGTCACCTTGGGAATCAACCGCCTGCTGACTGCGGTGGTGGCGAGGCGCTTCGGCGTGCTGCGCTCTGCCAACGCCACCCTGACGCTTGCCCTGCTGGTGATGGTCGCCTGGGCGGTCATCATCGACGTACCGCTCTACATCACCGGTGAGCACATCCTCCTGCTGTCCTTTCTGGGCACCTGCGTCGGCGCCTCCTTCCTGGGCTCCTACATGGCGCTCCGACTGGGACCGATCTCGGTGGTGACTCCGATCGGCTCCCTGGGGACCGCCATGACAGTGGTGTACTCCTTCTGGCTGCTGGGAGAGAGACCCGGCGCCGTGCAATGGGCGGGGATACCGGTGGCGGTGCTGGGAGCGGTGCTGGCCTCTCTCGTCATCGAGGGGGGCGCCAGGATCCGGCTGGTCACCTGGGGGCCCGTCTTCGCATTGATCGGCGTGTTCGTCGGATCGATCTCCAATGCCGGCCTGAAGATCCCCATCAGGGACGGCGTCGACTCCAGCGTCACCGTCATCACCCAGCGGATCTTCACGGTGGCCTTCGTCGCTCTGGTGCTGGTGGTCTTCTCCCGGACGCGTTTCTGGCGCCGACGAAGAGGAGGTGATTCTGCCCATCCGGTCAGGATCACCTGGAAGACAGGATGGCTGCTGGGCCTGGTGGGGCTGATCGACGGCGTCTCGTTCATATCTTTCGGGTACGGTCTGGCGCACGCCCCGGCCTGGCTGATCGCGATTGTCTCCCAGAGCGGGAAGGTGATATCGGTGGTCGGCGGGGTGATCTTCTTCAAGGAACGACTCCACCGCCTGCAGTGGACAGGCGTGGCCCTGGTATCGGTCGGCGTGGTGATGGCCCTGGTCGGCTGACCATGCCCGCTGCCCGGGAAAAGCTGGGAAACGATCCCGGTCGGCGAGATTGACTTTTGTCCCACCCCCGCTTCACATTGTGAAGCACCAAACCAAGGCGGTCCGTCCCGGCGTCGTTCGGACCATCAAGGGACCAAACGGCCCCTTCCATGCCCGGCTCCCGGCTGGGCGGAAGCGTGCCCAACCCATGGCAAGGTGGCGGCGGGGGAGGCCCGGAGGGGGGATTTTCGCGACTTTTCGCTGGGATGGCGGATGAATCGAGGTCGGGCGAACCGGTGGCGGGTGGGGTCGGCGTTCAGTCGTCGGGGAAGGTGTATTGGAACACCCCGCCGGTGCGGACCATCTCTGAGGCGATGGCGTCGGCGTGTTGGATGAAGCGGTTGAGCATGGCGTTTATCTGGTCCGGCACATCCTGGAGAGCCCGATGCCCGGCGCCGACCGGCTTTCCGATCACCACCTGGGGGCATAGCTGGCGGAGCAGGTCCAGGTCGAGATCCGGCTGGCCGCAGTCGATGTACAGGTATGGGCACCTCACCCCTTCCAGTATCGGTCCGGGCTCGAAGGCGCTCATCCCGTGCCAGCCGTTGAGGATGACATGGTCGGGGACCTTCGCCAGTCGATCGGCCATGTTTCCCACCCGGGATGGATCGTCGGTGGGCAGGTATGAGGCGCGCAGGAAACTGCGGAGTGTGTCCCGGAAGGGCAGGCCCTCTTTCATCAGGTGATCGAAGGGGCCGTGGTGGGCCTTGTGCCAACCGGGGATGTTGCTGGGAGAGTCGAGGCTGACGATTGCGCCGACCAGTTCTGGATGGCGGGCGGCGGTGGAGATGACAACCTGTCCGCCCATGCTCTGTCCCACCAGGACCGGCTTCACCAGGCCCAGGTGGCGGATGAGTTCTGCAACGTCGTCCCCGTGTTGTTCCATCGTGTAGAGCTCATCAGGCTTGTCACTGTCACCGCGACCCCGCATATCGGCCGCCACACACCGATGATTGGGGGAGAAATACTCCTCCTGGAAGCCAAAACCACTCTTGTTGCCGAAACCGCCGTGGATGAAGATGATGGCCGGATCGCCGGAGCCCACCTCGTGGTAGGCGATGCGGGTCCCGTCGGAGGTGGTAATCCATTCAGTCATGGGAACCAGCCTAGTTTGAGCTGTCCGGTGAGTCCTGGCGAGGCTCGGGCCAATGCGGGTGGTATATATTGGAGGTCAAGGTCGGTTGATCTGGACGACGGCCCGTTGGCCCGAAGGGAAAGAGCAAACGAGAAACCTCCTATTGGCTACCGCTCTGGTGGCTGTGCTGGCGTGGTTGGCTGCGGCCTGCGGCGATGACGGCGACGGCGCGGCGGTCACAACCGCCGCGGGCGCGGCCGCCCCACAGGCCCAGGCCACAGAGACCGAGCCTGCTGCCGGGGAACCCGCCGACACCCAGGAACCCGACCAGGCCCGGGAAGCCGCTGACATGAAGGAACCCGACGAGGTCCAGGAGGCTCTGGAGGGGTCGATGACGGTGGACGCGCCCGAGATCCGGGAGGCCGAGGTGGCCATGGGCTTCAACGCCTGCTGTGCCGATGTGGCATTCTGGCAGATCCCCCTCGAGCTGGGCTGGTGGGATGACTTGAACATCACCATCGTTCCCAACTCGCCCACCTATCTCTACTTCGCCTCCGGCGCCGAAGCCATCGTCTGGCTGCGGAGCGGTGAGGGCGATGTGGCCCCCGGTTGGGTGCCGGGACTTTTCGGGTCGCTGGAGACCTACGCTCAGGACATCCCGCCCATCCTCTTGGCGGACATCTACATCGGCTACGCAGTCCTGGTCGCGCCCGACAGTCCTTCCAGGACGGCCCTGGAATTCATGGAGGAAGGCATGTCCTTCCCGGATGCCGCAAGGGCAGCCGTGCAGCAGTTGGTCGGCGCGGACATTCACATCTCCCCCGGCAGTTTCGAGCAGGCTCAATACATGGATGCGTTCTTCGCCTACCTGCCCGAGTGGTGGGAGGCCTATCAGCAGGACATTCCCGCACTGGACGGCGAAGGCAACCCCCTGGTGTTGCTGGGCCCCGACGGCATGCCACTCCTGGACGGGGAAGGCAACGAACAGCCGATCCGGATCACCACCAACGACTGGCGCAACTACGCCAACCCCCAGTATGTCCATGACCCCACCATCATGGAGCTCGCGGCTGTTCCGGGCCGGATCGAGTATGCCATGCCCTATAGCGCTCCGATCCTGGTGCAGATGATGCGCAGCGGTTGGGATCCGCTGATCAATTTCGGGATGATGTTCGAGCATGACCCGTTCTCACAGCAGACGGCGATCGCCAACTCCACCGTGGGCGGCATCGGCCTGCTGGCCAACCGCCAATGGGTCAATCACAACAAGGACCTGGCCTACCGGGTTCTCTCTGCCGCCTATCGCACCTTCGAGCTCCTGGATGATCCCGAAACCCAGTACCGGGGATGGGAGATCGAGGCCGATCTCATCAACAACAAGCGCCAGTTGAGCATGGAGCCCGAGGACATCGGGTTCATCTGGTCGGCCATCGATCCCTCCTTTACCTGGGAGGAGCAGGCGGCGCTGTGGGACCTGGACCTGCCGAGCTACCACCCTGAGATAGTGTTCGCCACCCAGATCGAGAGGCTCAAGACCAAGGGGGTGTTGTCGGGGAGCTATGACACCCAGGCCGGACTGAGAGAGTTCTTCCTGGCCCGGGATCTCTATTACGAGATGAAGGACTTCGAGACCCGCGCCGATGATCTATTCGCTCGGGCTTCGGGAATGGATCTCTCCCCCGCTCAGGCCGACTTGATCGCGCAGGCCCAGCACCACTACGACATCTACAACTTCTACGACGCTCTCCGGTTCCTGGAGGCTGCCCTCACCGGGTAGACCCCCCGTCCCTCATTGGCCCCCGCCTTTTGGCCGGGTGTCCTTCCCACAGTGGCGCATAGACGAGTCGCGTGGCGGGTGGTTGGATGGGCCAAGATCAGGACCGCGGTGGAAGATGGGATGAAGGTGTTGTACGGAAGGTTCGATCCGATCACCGGTGCTCTCTTGGAGACGGCGGCCGAACTCCCGGAAGACAGAAGGCGCCCTGCTGCCGTTGGGCGGTACGTTTGGGAATTGCCAGTGGACGGGACACTGTCAGTCGCCCGGTGGGCGGGGGAGCGCCAGGGCTTCTATTTGGAGGGGAATGTGTACTGGAAGACTCCGCCGGTGCGGACCATCTCGGCGGCGATGGCGTCGGCGTGGTCGATGAATCTCCGGAGCATGGCGTTGATCTGGTCGGGCACTATCCGGAGGGCGCTGTGCCCGGCGCCGACCGGCTTTCCGATCACCACCTGGGGGCATAGCTCCCGTAGCAGGTCCAGGTCGAGATAAGGCTGGCCGCAGTCGATGTAAAGGTACGGGCACTTCACCCCTTCAAGAACCGGTCGGGAGTCGAAGGCGCTCAGCCCGTGCCAGTCGTTGAGAATCACCTGGTCGTCAAGGCCGGCGAGCCACTCCGAGGTCTCCTTGGCGCGGTTCGGGTCATCGGTGGGCAGGTGGGAGGCGCTGAGAAACTGTTCCAGGGCCTTCCGGAAGTCCTGGTCCTTTTGCATGAGGTGGTCGTAGGGACCGTGAACGCGTGCGGTCCAGCCGGGGAGGTTGCTGGGCGAATCCAGGCTGACGATCGCCCCCACTGCGTCGGGATGGCGGGCGGCGGCCGAGATGACCACCTGTCCGCCCATGCTCTGTCCCACCAGGATTGGCTTCACCAGGTTCAGCTGGCGGATGAGTTCGGCCACGTCATCGCCGTGGTCTGCCATGGTCCAGGTCTCGGGTTTGTCGCTCTCGCCGTGGCCTCGCAGGTCGAGGGAGATACAACGGTGGTTGGACACGAAGTACTCCTCCTGGAGTTCGAACCCTCCCCGGGCGCCGAAGCCGCCGTGGACGAAGATGATGGCCGGGTCTCCGGAGCCCAATTCGTCATACGCGATCCGGACGCCGTCGGAGGTTGTGATCCACTCAGTCATGGGGTCCAGCCTAGTTGTCGGGCGTCACCCCGGTCTCGGCGACAGAGCGGCCGGTCGAACCTACCGGGGGTGGATCTGCCACGATCAGTTATCGGGAAAGGAGTATTGGAACACCCCGCCGGTGCGGACCATCTCGGCGGCGATGGCGTCGGCATGCTCTATGAAGCGCCGGAGCATGGCGTTGATCTGGTCGGGCACCACCCGGAGAGCGCCGTGCCCGGCGCCGACCGGCTTTCCGACCACCACTTGGGGGCACAACTCCCGGAGTAGATCCAGGTCGAGCCGGGGCTGGCCGCAGTCGACATACAGATAGGGGCACTGCACGCCTGCCAGGACCGGCCCGGTGTCGAAGACCATCATCCCCTTCCAGCCGTTGAGAATCACCCGGTCATCCAGGCGAGCCAGTCGCTCGGAGGTGTTCTTGGCGCGGGTCGGGTCGTCGGTGGGCAGATGAGCGGCGCTGAGAAACTGCTCCAGCGCCTTCCGGATGTCCTGGCCCTCCTGCATGAGGTGGTCGTAGGGACCGTGATGGTAGGCGTGCCAGCCGGGGATGTTGCTGGGAGAGTCGAGGCTGGCGATGGCTCCCACCACGTCGGGATGGCGGGCGGCGGCCGAGATGATCACCTGTCCGCCCATGCTCTGTCCAACCAGGACCGGCTTTTCCAGGCCCAGTTGGCGGATCAGCTCGGCCACGTCATCGCCGTGCTGTTCCATGGTGTAGACCTGATCGGGTTTGTCGCTCTCGCCGTGGCCGCGCAGATCGACGGAGATGCAACGGTGATTGGGAGCGAAGTACTCCTCCTGGAGCCCGAAGCCTGTCCGATCGCCGAAACCGCCGTGGACGAAGATGATGGCCGGTTCGCCGGCGCCCAATTCGTGATAGGCGATCCGGACGCCGTCGGGGGTGGTGATCGATTTGGTCATACTCATGTCGCCCAGCTTAGGCATCGGTCCCCTGAGGGTGGCCAAACCACGCTGTGGTCTCGACGCCGATCCTGAGGCCGGACACCCAGCCACCGGCCGGGGCCGATGAGGTGACGCTGTGGCCGGTTGTCAGGTGGAGGGGAAGGTGTACTGGAACACCCCGCCGGTGCGGACCATCTCGGCAGCGATGGCGTCGGCATGTTGGATGAAGCGGTTGAGCATGGCGTTGACCTGGTCCGGCACATCCTGCATGGCACGGTGTCCGGCGCCGACCGTCTTGCCGATCACCACCTGAGGACACATTTCCCGAAGCAGATCAAAGTCGAGATCCGGCTGGCCGCAGTCTATGTAAAGATAGGGGCACTTCACGGCTCGCAGGGTGGATGTCGGATCGTAATCGATCTTTCCCCGCCACGTGTTGAGGATCAGGTCTTCCGACACTTCGGCCAGCCGCTCGGGCATGGAGCCCACCCGGGAGGGGTCGTCGGTGGGCAGGTAAGCGACCTTGAGGAATTTGTAGAGCGTCTCGCGGAGAGCATCGCCGCGCTGGTTCATCAGATGGGCGTAGGGCCCGTGATGCGCTTGGTGCCAACCTGGGATGTTGCTGGGGGAATCGAGGCTGGCGACGGCCCCTACCAGGTCGGGATGGCGGGCGGCCGTGGAGATCACCACCTGTCCTCCCGCGCTCTGGCCCACCATCACGGGTCGATTCAGCCCCAGTTGGCGGATCAGATCTCCCATGTCGTCGCCGTGTTGGTCCATGGTGTAGGGCTCGTCGGGCTTGTCGCTGTCGCCGTGGCCGCGCAGATCGACGGAGATGCACCGGTGATTGGGCGAGAAGTACTCCTCCTGGAAAGTGAAGCCGCCCTTCTTGCCGTAAGCCCCGTGGATGAAGATGATGGCCGGGTCGCCCGCGCCGACCTCGTGGTATGCGATGCGGACGCCGTCGGAGGTTGTGATCGTCTTGGTCATCTCATTCAGCTTAGAGTCGCCGAACCATCAGTCGGGTTTGCATCCCGGCTACACCCTGGCGCTCAGATGGGGCAGAACCCCCGGGATTCAAGTCCTATCAGGCCGAGGGAAAGGTGTACTGGAAGACCCCGCCGGTGCGGACCATTTCGGCCGCGATGGCGTCGGCATGCTGGATAAAGCGCCGGAGCATGGCGTTGATCTGGTCGGGCACGTCCTTGGTCGCCTGGTGACCCGCGCCCACGGTCTTCCCGATCACCACCTGGGGGCACAACTCCCGCAGCAGGTCCAGGTCCAGGTCCGGTTGCCCGCAGTCGATGTACAGGTATGGGCACTTCACCCGGCGCAGCACCGGCCCGGGATCGAAGGCGCTCATTCCCTGCCAGCCGTTGACGATCGCATGGTCGGGAAGTTCGGCAAGCCATTCGGGCATGGAGCCCACCCGGGAAGGGTCGTCGGTGGGGAGGTAGGCGGCGCCGAGGAAGGTCAGCAGCGCCTCCCGGAAGGGACCGTCCCGGGTCATCAGATGGTCGAACGGGCCATGATATCGCCGGTGCCATCCGGGGATGTTGCTGGGCGAGTCCAGGCTGGCGATGGCGCCCACCAGTTCCGGGTGGCGGGCGGCCACGGAGATCACCACCTGTCCGCCCATGCTGTGGCCCACCAGTATCGGACGGCGGAGTCCCAGGTGGCGGAGCCACTCGCCCACCTCGTCGGCGAACTTGTCCATCGTGTACAACTCGTCCGGTTTGTCGCTCTCGCCATGGCCCCGCAGATCGATCGCCAGGCATCGGTGGTCGGGCGAGAAGTACTCCTCCTGAAGCGTGAACCCGGTCCGGTTGCCGAAGCCGCCGTGGATGAACACGATCGGCGGGTCGCCGGAACCCACCTGGTGGTAGGCGAGGCGGACGCCGTCGGAGACGGTGAACCATTCGGTCATGGCGCCCCAGAATAGGCGAGGGTCCCCACCCCGACAACGAAACCAGCCTCGGGCGCCGGACGTCTATGTGGATGGGAAGGTGTACCGGAACACCCCGCCGGTGCGGACCATCTCGGCCGCGATGGCGTCGGCGTGTTCGATGAATCTCCGGAGCATGGCGTTGACCTGGTCGGGCACGTCCCGGGTGGCCGCGTGACCGGAGCCCACGGTCTTTCCGATCACCACCTGTGGGCACAACTCCCGGAGCAGTTCGAAGTCCAGGTAGGGCTGGCCGCAGTCGATGTACAGATAGGGACACTTCACCCGGCGCAGCACCGGCGCCGGATCGAAGGAACTCAGCGCCCACCACTGCCTGACGATCACATGGTCGGGAAACGCGGCAAGCCGCTCGGAGATCCCCGCCACCCGCGACGGGTCGTCGGTGGGGAGGTAGGCGGCGCCCAGGAAGGTGCGCGCCGCTTCCCGCGCCGGCCCGTCCCGGGTCATCAGGTGGTCGTATGAGGCGCTGAAGCGTCTCTGCCATCCCGGCATGTTGCTGGGCGAGTCGATGCTGGCGATGGCGCCCACCAGTTCCGGGTGGCGGGCGGCGACGGAGATCACCACCTGTCCGCCCATGCTGTGGCCCACCAGGACGGGTCGGCGGAGCCCGAGTTGGCTGATCAACTCCGCCACGTCATCGGCGTGGCGGGCCATCGAATAGACCTCGTCGGGCTTGTCGCTGTCGCCGTTGCCCCGCAGATCGACCGCCACGCACCGATGATCGGGCGAGAAGTACTCCTCCTGGTTGACCGAGCCTCCCCGATTGCCGTAGATCCCGTGGACGAAGACGATCGGCGGATCACCGCTTCCCACCTCGTGGTAGGCGATGCGGATGCCGTCGCGGGCGGTGATCCATGAAGTCATCGGCCGCAATTCTAATTTCCGAAGGGTCAACGAGGTGGCGTGGCTGGAGGTCCCCGCTCAGCCCGAGGTTCCCAGTCCGGGAAGGGGGTCCCCGGGGATGCTGTCCCGGAACGGCGACTGCTCTCCCGGCCACCGCATCGAGACCCCGGGAGGGCCCACCGACCGGACCGGCGACTCGCTTCGTTGGGTGTCGATGAGCCAGGCGATCATGCCGGCGGGTATCGCCATGGTCTCATCATCCCGAAGGTCCAACTGGCTCCGGGTGGCCACCACGCCCGACCAGGGCGAGGCCTTGAGGGTGCGACCCTCCATATGTCTCCAGGGACCATCGTCCACATACTTGGATTCGATGGCAACCCCGCCGAAGTCCGGCCCGACGAAGTCGATCTCCTTCTGGCCCTTGGTGCGATGGTGCAGGACGCCGTCGCACTGGACGTAAGATCCCGGTCTCTCCCTCTCGAGGCTGCGAAGAAGGGCGACGCCCAACTGCTGCTCGGACAAGACGGCCAAGTCCACTCGTCGCGGCGTCAGCAGTCTGTACACCGGATCGGTGAAATACATCTTCTTCTGCGCCTTCAGCCTGGGCTTCAGGCCCTCCTCCCGGTGGCACGGCCACACCACGAAGGCCTCTCGGAGATTGTCTATACGTTGTTGTGCGGTAAGTGGCGTAACGTCCGTTTCCCTCGCCATGCGTGTGACATTGACGGGAGATCCGAGATTCCGAACCAGCCGTTCCAGCAACGTCCTGGTCTGCAGGTCCGATTGCCGGGCTCTTCGGAAGGCATCTCCGCTTATGACTTGCCAGAGTCCGGCCCACAGGGCGGGATCGACCTGGCGGTCCCGGAGATACCCCGACACGGCCAGGGGGAATCCCCCCACCCACAGGTAGGTCTCCCAAGTGTTCACCAGGATTCCCAGCCAGGGGGCCAGGTCGAAGGTCGCCTCTCGCAGGTGTTCGGAGAGGTCGGCGATGGGAAGGGGACCGATGTCATGTGGCAGCCTCTCCTGAACCACAAGAGAGGCGAAGTCCCGAAATCCCATCGGCAACAACACCCGATCCGGCGCGTTGACCGCGCCTCGCCGTCCTGCCAACACGCCTATTGCCTCCCGCAGGTCTGCCGAGGAGGATCCGGTGAGAACCACCGTATCTGTTTGAAATTCCGGATCGTTGTCTCGTAGCCACTTGATCCTCTCCGGCCAGCTCCCCGCGATGCCGGTCATCTCGTCGAGAAACCAGTACCGGCGTCCATCCAGTGTCAGCTGTTGGGCTATGTTGACGAAACGGGCCAGGTGCCGGGCATCCCAGCCCTCCATCGACATGTGGACTATCCGACGGGGGTGGACGCCGGAGGAGAGCAGGCTGGCGATAGTGTGTTTCATCTCCACCGACTTGCCCACCCGCCGGGGCCCTCGTATCAGATACAGTCCCCCCGGCGTTAGGTCGGAGAGCACCCCGGCCGTGTAGTCGAACGGCGCCTTGGAGGCGTTGCGCAAGTCGGGGTCCTGCTCGGCCCACCCTTCCGGGTCGATCCACCATCGGTTGGTCGAGGTGAGGCTCTGGTAGATGTCCCCTGATCTCATGGGCCCTCTCTTGCTTTTATGACACCATTATATACAATGAAATGCACAATATATAGGGTAAAAACCTAAATAGATTGTATATTTACCATAGTTAACACATAAACAGACCCCCGGCTAAACCCGGGGGGCGCCAGCTTTTCCTCAGCGTGCCAGTCGTTCGGCCAGTTGGATGGCGTTGAGGGCGGCGCCCTTGCGGAGGTTGTCGCCCACCGCCCACAGGTTGATTCCCCCGGTCGCTCCCACCGTCTCCCGCACCCGGCCCACCAGGGTGCGGTCCCGGCCTGCGCTGTCGAGGGGGGTGGGCGGGATGTCCTCCCACACCTCCACCCCGGGAGCGACGGAGAGGACCTCCAGGGCCTCGGCCCGGTCCAGGGGGCGATCGAACCATGTCGAAGCGGCCAAACCGTGCCCGACCATGACCGGCACCCTCACGCAGGTGGGCTCGACGGCCAAACCGGGAAGATCGAGGATCTTGCGGGACTCGTTCACCAGCTTCCACTCCTCGTCGGTGTAGCCCCGCCCGGCCTCCGACCCGGCCAGGGGCAGCACGTTGAAGCCGATCGGCCGGCTGTAGACCTCGGTCCCCGGATCGGTCCACCCACCCTGCGCCAGGGCCGGCTCATCATCCCGGAAGTGCTCTATCTGGTCGGAAAGCTCGGCCATTCCCCTCTGCCCCGAGCCTGAGACCGACTGATAGGAGGTGGCCACCATCGAACGGAGTCCGGCCGCCCGGTGGAGGGGAGCGACCGCCATCATCAGCACCATGGTGGTGCAGTTGGGGTTGGCGACTATTCCCTGATGTGACTCCAGGGCATGGTCGTTCACGTCCGCCACCACCAGCGGCACCTGTGGGTCCAACCGGAAACAGGACGAATTGTCGACCACCACCGCTCCGGCGTCGACGAAACGCGGTGCGTGGGTCCGCGACCGGGAGGCGCCCGCTGAGAAGATCGCGATCTCGACGCCTTCGGGATCGGTCTCGTCCAGGTCCTCCACTTCCACCTTGCCCCAGGCGGTGGAAATCTTCCGGCCGGCCGAGCGCGCCGAGGCCATGAGCCGTAACCGGCCGATCGGAAAATCCCGCTCCGCCAGGATTTCCAGCGCGGTCCGGCCCACCGCTCCGGTGGCGCCCACCAGGGCCAGGTGGACGCTCATGCGCCCCGTTCCTCCCGGATCAGGGGCGGGCGAAATTCGCGGTGAAGCACCTGCACGGCGTTGCGCATCTGGGACTGTTCCACCACACAGGAGATCCTGATGGTGGAGGTGGAGATCATCTCGATGTTGATCCCCGCCTCGCCCAGGGTCCGGAACACCCGGGCCGCCACACCCGGTTCGGTCTTCATTCCCGCTCCGATCAGCGACACCTTGGCGATGTCGTTGCGGATCTCCACCCCGGTGGCTCTCACCTGCCGTCCCACCAGCCTGACGACCTCCTCGGCCCACTCCATGGAGCTCTTGGGGATGGTGAAGCTGATGTCCGACAGGCCCTCCCGGGAGATGTTCTGGACGATCATGTCGACGTTCACGCTCGCCTCCGCCAGCGGTTCGAAGATCGAGGCAGCCACGCCGGGTTGGTCGGGGACTTCCCGGAGTGTGACCTTCGCCTCCGAGGAGTCGTGGGCGATTCCGCTGACTATGGCTTGTTCCATGCGCTCCATCTCGGTGGCCTTTCTAATCCAGGTGCCGGGTAAATCGGTAAAAGAGGATCGTACGTGGATGGGGACGCCGTATCGGCGGCCGACCTCCACCGCCCGGGGAACCAGCACTCCCGCTCCCCCGGCGGCCAACTCCATCATTTCCTCATAGGAGATCTCATCCAGCTTTCGAGCCTCGGGGACTATCCGGGGGTCGGCGGTCATCACCCCCGGCACATCAGTGTATATCTCGGCGACGTCTCCCCCCAAGGCGGCGGCCAGCGCCACCGCACTGGTGTCGGAACCCCCCCTTCCCAGGGTGGTGATCTCCTTCGATCGCGGGCTGACCCCCTGGAAGCCGGCGACGATCACCACCTTCCCCTCGGCGAGGTTGTCGGTCACCCGGGCGCCGGTTATCCCCTGGATCTTGGCGGCGCCGTGGGTGTCGTCGGTGAGGATCCCGGCCTGGCTGCCGGTCAGGCTGACGGCCTCCACGCCGTGGCCGGCGATGGCCATGGCGGTCAGCGCGATGGAGATGCGTTCCCCCGCACTCAGCAGCATGTCCATCTCCCTGGCCGGCGGGTTGGGATTCACTTCCCGGGAGAGGACCACCAGTTCGTCGGTGGTGTCGCCCATGGCGGAGACAACCACCAGTACCTGCGCGCCGGTACGCCGGGCGCTCACCACCCGGGCGGCCACGCTCCGGATGCGGTCGGGCGTTGCGAGAGAGGACCCGCCGAATTTTTGTACTATCCGCGCCATATCCAATCAGAGGGAGGGAGACCTACCCCATTTTACGGCCCGCAGCACGGCCTCCGGGACCCCTTTCGACTGCGGCGGTGCATGTGTCCCGGCGGATGCGTACAATGTTCTGGGAGACCGTGCCGCGACCCAACCGATTGGGACAGGAGAGTCCGCGTAGGTGAGCAAGGCAAAACGACAGAGGCAGAAGGCGGCCAAGGCGGCGCGTCTGCAGGCGGAGCGGAAGAAAGCGTCCCGGAAGGAGAACCTGAGACGGCTGGGGATCGGGGTTGCCATGGCCGTGGTCCTGGTGGGGGTGCTGGTGACCTGCAGTCTGCGGGACGAGGCGCCCGAGGGTGCGGGTACCGTGGAGTTGTCCGCCGACTACCAGGAATACCGAGAAAAGCGCACCGCCTGCGGAGCGGAGGCGCCTCCCCCCCTGCGAGGAATGATCTTCGATGACTTCGTCACCCAGGGGATCACCCCCGACTCCTCGGTGCTCGCCCGGGTGGAGACCTCCTGCGGGACGGTGGTGATGGAACTGGACACACGCTATGCCGCAACCGTCAATTCCTTCGTCTTCCTGGCCAGGGAGGGGTATTACGACGGCACCGTCTTCCACCGTCTTCTGGAGGGCTTCGTCGTCCAGGGCGGCGATCCCACCGCCACCGGCCGGGGAGACGCGGGATACGAGATCCCCGACGAGTTCCCGCCCGAAGACTTCCAGTACACCCGGGGGGTGGTGGCGATGGCCAACGCCGGCAAGAGCACCACCGGCAGCCAGTTCTTCTGGATGCTGGACGACGCTCCCTTTCTGAACCCGCAGTACAACGTGCTGGGCCGGATAGTCGAGGGCATGGAGGTCCTGGACCTGATTGCCAAGGTGTCCACCGGCCTCTCTCCCAAGGGTGAACAGAGCCTTCCCAGGGAAGCCATCTACATCGAGTCGGTGACGATCACCGTCGAATCCTGAACCGGCCCCGGCGATGGGGGTCGATCTGCACACCCACACCACCGCCTCGGACGGCTCCGATTCTCCAGCCGGTTTGGTGGCCGCCGCCTCAGCGCTGGGACTGTCGGCGGTGGCGGTCACCGATCACGACACCACCGAAGGGCTGGCCGAAGCGGAAGCCGCCGCCTCCCGGGCCGGGATAGAACTGGTGAGGGGACTGGAGTTGTCCCTGGAGTGGGGTCGTGGCGCCATGCACCTGCTGGTACTGCTCATCGAGGACCTCGATTACATCTCATCCCGGCTGGGTCGGGTGCGCGACGGCCGGGTCCGGCGCAACCTGGAGGTGGCGGAGCGGCTCCGCTCCCAGGGCGTGGAGGTGACCATGGAGGAGGTGAGGGAAGAAGGGGGGTCGGGGACCGTCGGAAGACCGCACTTCGCTTCCCTACTGGTGAGGAAGGGCTACGCTCCCGACATTCCGGCCGCTTTCGATCTGTACCTCGCCCGGGGGCGTCCCGCCTACGTGGAGAGGTTCCGCCTCGCTCCGGCGGAGGCCATCGCGGCCGCTCACGCCGCGGGAGGCGCGGCGGTGCTGGCCCACCCTCTCACCCTGGGGGTGGAGGGCGCCCGGCTCTCGGCCGTGCTGGGGGAACTGGCGGAACGGGGCCTGGACGGAATGGAGGCCTATTACGGGGCGTACGACCCTCCCACCCGCCGATCGCTGGTGGAGTTGGCCCGGAGGCACGGGCTGATTCCCTCGGGAGGCTCGGACTATCACGGGCGGTTCAAGCCGGATGTGATGCTCGGATCCGGCCGGGGCGATCTGGTGGTGCCGGACCGGGTACTGGCCGAGTTGAAGGCGGCGGTCGCCGCACGGCGGAAGCCGAGTCCTTCCCACCGCACATGAAGGGCAGGGCGATGGGGATGGGCGCCGCAGCCCTGGTGGTGTCGGGCGGGGTGCTGGTGTCCAGGGTGCTGGGGCTGGGGCGGGAGACGATGCTGGCCGCCCTGATCGGCGTCAACGCGGTTGGAGACGTTTACCGGGCCGCCTTCCTGGTCCCCGATCTTCTGAACTATCTGCTGGCCGGGGGGTATCTGACCATCACCTTCGTCCCGATTCTCGCCTCCCGCCTGGCGGCGGACGATCCGGAAGGGGGCAACCGGGCTTTCGTGGCGGTGTTCAGGGTGGTGACCGGTCTCACCGTTCTTCTCACCGCCGCCCTCATGGTCTGGACCGCGCCCCTGATCGAGTTGATCTATCCCGAACTCTCCCCCGACCAGATGGGGGAGGTGACACGGCTCACCCTGATAGCACTGCCCGCCCAGGTGTTCTTCGTCGGCGGATCGCTGCTGATGGCCTACCAGTACGCGCACCGGCGGTTCCTGGTCCCGGTGGCGGCGCCCATCGTCTACAACCTGTCCATCATCCTGGGGGGGATGGCGGGCGGGCTGTTTGCGGATCCGGTGCCCGCCGACGGGTTCGTGTGGGGCGCCCTGGCGGGGGCCGCGGTCGGGAATTTCGGGATACAGTGGCTCGGCGCGCGCCGGGTGGGTCTGCGTTTGGCGAGGGGCGTCGGGTGGGGGCACCGGGCGGTCGGGACCTACCTGGCGCTGGCCCTTCCCCTGATGGTGGGCCAGTCGGTGGCGGTCCTCGATGAGCAATTCGTCAGGTTTTTCGGACAGTTGACCCCCGACGGGGGTATCTCGGCGATCTCCTTCGCCCGGGTGTTGAACATGGTCCCGGTGGGAATGGTCGCCCAAGCCGCGGGGGTGGCCGCCTTTCCCTTCCTGGCCTCGCTGGCTGCGTCGGGTCGCCGGACGGAGTTGGTCGAGACCACGTTGCGCACCGCCCGTATGACCCTGTTCCTGGGAACCGGCGCGGCCGCCGCGGTGCTGGGGGTGGGCGCCCCGGGCGTGAGGCTGGTGTTCCAATGGGGGGCGTTCGGTTCCGCCGACTCGGCCATGGTGTCCCGACTACTGGCCGTCTACGCTCTGGCGATTCCCGCCTGGGGACTTCACCAGGTGGTCTCCCGCTCCTTCTACGCCGAGCGGCGGATGTGGCCGCCGGTTTTGATCGGCACGATTGCCGCGGCGGCCGCGGTCCCGCTCTCTCTGGGGTTGGTGTCCGCCCGGGGTGCGGAGGGACTGGTGTGGGCGAGCGTGATCTCGATGGGCGCCTACACCGTGGCGCTGACTCTCTTCTGGCTGCGCGGGCAGGAGGCGGGGGGGAGGGCCCTGGCTGTGGGGCTGGGCCGGTCGCTGGTCGCCGGAGCGGCCGCATCCGCCGCGGGATGGGTGGTGGCCGGGTGGTTCTCCGGCGACCGGTCCTGGCAAATCACCGAGGCGCTGGGGGCCTTCGTGGTGGGCGGGTTGGTGGTGGCCCTGGTCTTCGCGGGCGTGGCCCGGCTGTTGGGAAGCAGGGAGTTGCGGTCGCTGTGGGAGGCCAGGAGGGGAGGCGGCTCCGACGACACCCCCGAGACCGGCTAGCCGCTCGGGTTGGTCGCGGCGGAAGCGACTCCCGCCATCGAAGAGGGCCTCAGTACATACGCCCTATGGAGACGGCGATCGAGACTTCGATGTCGCGGATCGCCTGCGCCATGGCCTGTCCGATCAGGTCCATCTGGCGTACCTGGGCAATTCGCTCCGAAGCTCTGTCCAGTTCGTTCCTGGACAGCAGTTCGTCGAAGATGCCGCATGCATCGACCAGGCAGATGAGCATCACGTCGCGGGGGTCGGGGATCTCGTCGCTGAAGAGCACCCCCATGATCCGCAACTTGACCTCACGCTCGGCCGTGCCGTCGACGGTGGGATACCGTCTGGTGCGGAACACCCACAGGAAGCGTTCCTCATGGCGTTCCAGGATGCCGGCGTCCACCAGCCTGGAGAGCCCCTCCGCGCGGAGGGCATCGGCGCTCTCCACTATGTGCTCCACCCAGTGACGGGTGGGGTGCGTCTCCGCCGAGGCGATGTCGGCCAGGGTCGGGTCCAGCAGGCCGTCGCCGACCGGTGTGGAGTCGACGAGGACCAGGTTGTCGAGGTCGGTGTCGATGCGGTTCTCCATCGCCAGGTCCATGAGCACGCCTCCGGCGATGGCGTAGTCCAGCGCCCAGTTGGGCACCCGTACGAATTTCCCGTCCTCATCACGGAGCAGGAGCAGTATGACTTCCTCGACGAATCTCAGCATTGTGCAGGTCCTTCCTCATTCAAGGCGCTCTGCGGCGCTGTATAGGGCCGGAAACGGTCCCTTTACGCCGGAGGGCGGCGGATGTTCACAGTTTACCTGCGGACTTGCCACCAGCCCGGCAGGTACTACGGAGGGTCCGGTCCCGGGAGGGGATCAGTGTGCGGAACGCCCGGCCTCCTCTGTGGCGACGGACCTCCCCCGCCTGAGTGCCGTTTCACACGACAGCTTGGGCGCCCTGTCCGCGGGAAGCGCTCAGCGCGCCATTCCCCGCGGCCGGGACGTCTGCAGCCAGGGTTGCTCGGGTGGCTTGGTGGGGGCCGTGTCGCCGTTCAGGCCCGGGTCGGGCGTCGGCAAGGTGTCCAGGTCGGTCAGCCGCCCGGCCCGCATCCATGCGGAGAGTTGCCGGCTGGCATGAGGCCGGCGCGCCTTGGCGGCTCTCCTTCGGCGGCGCATCTGCTCCATCACCGCCGAGAGCACCGCCGCCTCGTATTCTCCGGCGCCGCCCCGGATGTCGAACCGCTCAATCATCGGTGGCCTCCACCAACTCGATCAGCGTCCCGGCCAGGTCGCGGGGGTGAACGAAAGCTATCCGGTTCCCCCCTCCTCCCCGCCGGGGTTCGGTGTCGACCAGGCGCGCTCCCTGTGCCTTCAGGTGTTCCAGGGCTTCGTCAAGGTTGGCCACCGCCCAGCCGATGTGATGCACCCCTTCTCCCTTCCTGTCCAGGAACCGGCCCACCGGCGTCTCGGGTCCGAGCGGCTGGAGCAGTTGGATGAACGATCCTCCCAGGGGGATCATCGCCTCCTCCACGCCCTGGGAGGCAATGGTCTCCCGGTACAGGGGCGTTATGCCGTACTTCTCCCGGTACTCGTCCAATGCGTGGTCGAGATCGCGGACCGCGATGCCCACGTGGTCGAGGTTGAGGAGTTTGATCAAGCTGCTTCCTATCAGGCCCGCAAACTCTTTAGACACTCGGGAAGGCCCCTTGGTTACGAACCGGCAGGCACTATTCCAATCGGTAGAGGTGCTTCCCAACCAGGTAGGGAACCCGGATCGGTTTCGCTCCCTCCGTCGCTTCCGCTACTCGAGCGGATCAGGTGTCAGCGAGGATCTGGAGCAGCTCGCCGTCCCTCTCGAAAATCAAGTCGATAGCCTCCTGACGCCCCTCCCTGGTCAGAGGCTCTTCCCGCAGCCGCAGGCGGTTCTCCACACGGTACCGCCGCTCTTCCTCCGGCGTCATTCCGGTGGGATTCAGGTTGTCGTCCATGGCGCGCTCGATAGTGGGTAGCGGGACGTCCACTTGCGCATCCTACCCCTGCTGCCGATCGCAGACAAGGTGCTCGGCGTCTCCTTGCCAGACCTCGATTCAAGGTTTCCATCTAACGGGATAGCCTCGATCACTCCCTCCTCCCACCCAAACCAACACCCCGCACCGGCCCAACACCCCCGGGAATCTCCCCTGGAGAGGGGGGTGGCCCGCCAACTATCCTTCGCAGATGATGAGTGACAGAATCCCGGCCCTCCGCCCGGTCGCTCAAACTCCCGGTCGGCCCCGCGCCGCGTTCATGAGGTTGCGGTGACCGGTCCCGGCTTCGACCAGAACTACGCCCTCGACCTGGCCCAGGTGACCGAACGGGCGGCGATCGCCGCCGCTCACTGGCAGGGAAGGGCCGACAAGGAAGCGGTCGACCAGGCGGCGGTGGACGAGATGCGTCTGCGGCTCAACACCATCCAACTGGACGGGGTGGTGGTGATCGGCGAGGGCGAGAAGGACCGCGCTCCGATGCTCCACAACGGCGAGCGGGTGGGGACCGGCCGCGGCGCCCGGGTGGACATCGCCGTCGACCCGGTGGATGGCACCGCGCTCACCGCCCGGGGCGGACCCGGTGCACTGTCGGTGATCGCGGTCTCCGAGAGGGGGACCATGTTCTCGCCCGGCAGCCTGGTCTACATGGACAAACTGGCGGTGGGACCGGAGGCGGCCGGGGTGATAGACCTGGAGGCGCCGGTCGGCCACAACCTGGCGCGGGTGGCCCGAGCCAAGAACCTCGACCTCGACCAGTTGACGGTGATCGTCCTGGACCGTCCCCGCAACCGGGACTACATACGAGAGATCCGCGAGGTAGGCGCCAGGATCCGTTTGATAGGAGACGGGGATGTCTCCGCCGCAATCGCCGCCGCCCGTCCCGAGACGGGCATCGACGTGCTGGTGGGAATCGGCGGTTCACCCGAGGCGGTGATCGCCGCGGCCGCCATGAGGTGTTTGGGGGGAGAGATCCAGACGAGGC
This sequence comes from Acidimicrobiia bacterium, assembly GCA_965204615.1. Lineage (GTDB taxonomy): Bacteria > Actinomycetota > Acidimicrobiia > Spongiisociales > ZC4RG35 > Bin76. Next base: position 2,209,771 of record OZ242000.1, read on the forward strand.
TGTGGGCGGGGTCCGACCAGCAGCGGGAGTACGCCGACGACCACGGCTTGGATCTGCGCCGGGTGATGGGCACCGTCGACCTGGTGGGGGGAGATGAGGCGTACCTGGCGGCCACCGGGGTGACCTCCGGCGAGTTCCTGCGGGGCGTGGACTTCGGACATGACCAGGCCGTCACCCACAGCGTCACCATGGAGGCCAGCACCGGGACGGTCCGGTACATCACCACCTACCACAGCCTGGCCAGGACGCAGGGGCGTCAGGCCTGAGAGAGACGGGCATGGCCGGTTGTACGGTCAGCGGGAGAGGTCGGGAGCGATGGGATCGCCCGAGTCGCGCTCGCGCACCGCCCGGGCGAACCCGACCTCTTCGGCCCGCCGCTTGAACCAGAGCCCCTCGGGCGAATGCCGGGCGATCCCGTCGAACAGCGTGGCGAGCATCTGGGTGCCTGCCAGGCCCATGCTCTCCAGGGCCTGGTTGATCAGCATCTTGTTCATCATCAGCTGGTTGCGGGGGACTCCCTTCACGCGGTCGGCCAACTCCTTCACCCGGGCGTCGAGACGGTCCTCGGGGACGGACTCCACCACCAGGCCGATCCGCTTGGCCTCCAAGCCGTCTATCAGATCCCCGGTCAGGAGCATCCGCTTGGCCTGTTCGGCGCCCACCCGGTAGACCCACATGGCGGTGGTGGGGCATCCCCAGACCCGGGCAGGCGGGTAGCCGATCCGGGCGTCGTGAGCCATCACCACCAGGTCGCAGGCGAGAGCGATGTCCGATCCTCCCGCCACCGCATACCCCCGCACCTTGGCGATGGTGGGTTTGGAGCATCGCCACAGCGACATGAAGTCGGCGGTGTTGCGACTCATCATCCGGTAGTCCACGGTGGGATCCCATGGCATCTCCTGGGTGTAGGGATCCTCGGGCATCTCCGCGAATTCCTTCAGGTCGTAACCGGCGCAGAATGCTCGTCCCGCGCCCGTCAGGATCACCACGTGAACGTCCGGGTCCCGGTCTGCCGACTCGACCGCCGCCCGGATCTCTCCGGGCATCCGCTCGTCGATCGCGTTGAGCCGCTCGGGCCGGTTGAGAGTGATGGTCGCTATCCGGTCTGCGACCGCGTATCGAATGCTCTGGTAGTCCATTGGATCCGGGACTTGGTTAGTGTTGCTGGTCCCTATTTAACCGGCGTCACCGGCGTTTGCGTGTCACCTTGTGGACAGGCGCCGCAGGCTCGGAAGGGTCAGGTCCGAACGCCTCGGGTGTTCAAGCCCGCCTTTCGCAGGGCCGCCAGCAGACCGTCTGCGAAGAAACCTGCCAGGTCCGGTCCGGCCCCGAGCGGGCGGTCTCCGTGGTGATTGACCAGGATGCACCTGCTTCCGGCCTCCCGGGCCGCCAGCAGGTCGTCGTCGGTGTCGCCCACCATCACCACCCGGTGTGGAGGGACGGCGCCGGCCGCCGCCGCCAGGTGATTGCCGAACATCCCGACCTTGCTCCCGCCCGAGAGTCCCCGCAGGCCGTCCACCCGGGTGAAGTAATGCCCGATTCCGAGTTCTTGGACCAGTGAGTTGAGGGGGTCATGGGGATACAGCGAGAGAATCGACTGGGTGGCGCCGCTCCGGGTCACTGTCTCCAGCGCTATGTGAGCCTCCGACGCCAACCGGGCCAGGTGCAGGCCGGCCTGGTATGACATCTCGAAGCGGTGGTTGATCCGTCCCCACTCCGGGTCCGTGATCTCCCGCCCCAGCACTCGACGGTAGAACAACGGCAGGGGACGGGTGAACAGCCGGATGTATTCGGAGAGTCCCAGCGGAGGCGCCTCCACCTCCCGGAGGGCGGCATTGACGGCATGATGCACCTGGGGAAGATCATCCCACAGGGTCCCGTTCCAGTCCCATACCACGTGGTCGGCCATTGCATCACCGAGCATATTGCCGCCCGACGGCTTGGAGGCAATCGCCCCCAAGGGCGGTGCCGGGTCGGGCCACGGGAGGCTAGAAGGGCGGTTCTCCCAGTCCGGCCACGGCCATCTCCACGAACTGGCCGCGGCCCGACCCCGAGGCGGGGCTTATCTGCGCCAGAGCGCGGGTCCCGTCGGCGGTCTCCACCAGGGACGTGAGGCTCTTCTTGTCGATACAGGACCCGCTGGACACCGTTATCCGACCGCTCCAGGTTCCTAGCCCCGGATCGTCGACCTGCAAATGGGCCGCTCCGATGTCCAGCAGGAACCCGTTGGGGTCCATGACCCGCAGGATTCCCTGGTAGAAGTCGCTCACCAGACAGTGAGACTAGCCATTGGCGCCGCCCCGGTCGGAGAGGTTCTGGTAGTAGATGCGACGAAGTCCCTCGAGTTCTCCCGAGACGGCGCCCAACCGGTCGTCCAACTCCCTGACCTTGGCGCGCAGTCGCTCGTTCTCCGCCTCCAGTTGCACCGCCCGCCCGGCGGTGGCGGCCAGTATCTCCCGCTGACGCCTCCGTCTCCTCTGCTCGCTTCGGAGCGCGGAGAGTTCATTCCGCAGTTCGATCACCATCCTCACCCCCTCCAGATTGAGGCCTGCCGAGGTGAGTTCCCCGATGAGGAGAAGCCGTTCGATGTCCTCCTGTGAGTAGCGCCGCGTGCCCCCCTCGGTCCGGTAGGGGGCCACCAGGCCCCGCCGTTCATAGATGCGCAGGGTCTGGGGATGCATGCCCGACAACCTGGCGGCCACCGAGATCACGAACAACGCTTCCTGTCCACTGGTCATGCTTTCACCTCGAAATGGGAGCGTATATCTTCTGTGTCCAGCTCGGCGAGGCTTTCCAGGAGTCGTCGCTGCTTCCTGGACACGCGCCTGGGGACCTCGACCCGCGCCTCCACCAGCAAATCTCCCGCCTTGCCCTTCCGGGCGGGCGCCCCCCTTCCGCGGAGCCGGAAGGTTTTCCCGTTGGGAGTCCCGGGGGGAATGCGCAGCTTGACGGGTCCGTTCAGGGTGGGAACCTCCAGGGTGGCGCCCAGGGTCGCCTCGGCGTAGGTGAGGGGCAGCACCAGGTTGAGGTGGTCGCCGTTCCGTTCGAACAGGGGGTGTCCCTCGACTTCGACCCCCACCACCAGGTCCCCTGCGGGACCGCCCGATCGGCCCGGAGCGCCCTTCCCCCGTATCCTGATCCGGCCCCCGTCCTTCACACCGGCCGGCACCTTCACCCGCACCTGTCGGGTGCGGTGGCGGGCGCCCCTTCCCCGACAACCCGGGCAGAGGTCTCTGATCATCCTTCCCGATCCCTGGCACGGCGGGCAGGGTCGGCTGAACGAGAACAGGCCCTGGTTCTGGACGGTGGTGCCCTGGCCCGAACAGGTCGGGCAGGTCTCGGGACGGGTCCCGGCCCGGGCCCCGGTTCCCCGACAGTCCCGGCAGGGTGCGGGGCCCTTCACGGAGATCGGCTTGGTGACGCCCTCCAGGGACTCCTCGAAGGTGAGCCGGAGGTCGGCAGTGAGGTCGGCGCCCCTTCTCGCCCCCGCCTGCCGTCCGGTCCTCCCGAACAGGTCCCCGAACCCGCCCATGCCCCCCAGCAGGTCCTCGATGTTGACCTGCCCGCCGAAGGGACCGCCGGGGCCTCCTCCCGCACCCGGGAAGTGCCGGTACCCACCCGATTCCACCAACCGGCGGACCTCGTCGTATTCCTTGCGACGCTCGGCGTCGGAGAGGACCGAATACGCCTCCGAGACCTCCTTGAACTTCTCCGCCTTGGTCTGGTCGCCGGGATTGGCGTCCGGGTGGTAGAGGCGGGCCAGCTTGCGGTAGGCGCGCTTTATCTCGTCGGGGGGGCTGGATTTTCCTACCCCCAGGGTCTGATAGAAGTCCTTGTCTACCCAGTCACGGTTCATTTATTCGGCTTCGTTCTCCCTGGTTACCTCCACCAGGGCCGGTCGCAGGAGCCTTCCCTCCAACCGGTACCCGCGGCGCACCTCATTCGAGACTATCACCTCGCCGCCTCCGGGAGGCGGTGCATTGATCGGCTGGTGGAGATCGGGAGAAAAGCTCTCTCCCGCGGCCGGGACTATCTCGAGGCCCTGGCCCTGGAGGGTTCCCAGCAGCAGGTCGTAGGTGGCCCTCATCCCAGATAGGAGGCCCTGGTCCTTCTCCGAGGGGTCTTCCAGGCCCAGGGCGGCGTCGAAGCTGTCCAGGACGGGCAGCAGTGAGGAGACCGTCCGGGCCGCAGCCCGGGAGGCCGCATTGGACTGCTCCCGGCGCATGCGCTTGCGGTAGTTGTCCAGGTCGGCCAGCGCCCGCAGGTGGGACTGGTGGGCCCGGTCGGCTCTCGCCTCCGCCTCTCCCAGAGCCTCCAGCGCCATCCCCAACGCCTCGGCGGGGTCATCGGCGAGTCCGGCCACCCCGGCCGGAAGGGACGTGTCCGCATCCGGGGTGGCCTCCACGGCTGCTTCCACCGTCGCCTCCACCGCAGCTTCCACGGTCGGGGCGCCGGTCGAGTCGTCAACGTCGCGGTGCGAGTCGGCCATCACTCCTCCTCGTCCTCCACGATCTCGGCCTCCACCACGTCGTCGTCGTCAACGTCGGCGGCCTGGGCCTGCTCGGCCTCCGCCGCGGCCTGCTGGTACAGACGGGTGGCCATCTCCTGGCTGGCAGCGATCACCGCCTCCATCTTCTCCCGCACCGCCGCCGAGTCGGCGTTCTGGTTCTCCAGCACCGCCCGCAGGTCGGAGAGTGCGGCCTCTATGGCGCTCTTCTCTTCCTCGGTGATCTGCTCGCTCTGCTCCTCCATGAGCTTTTCGGTCTGGTGCACGAGTTGGTCGGCCTGGTTGCGGGTCTCCACCGCCTCCCGCTTCTGTTTGTCCTCCTCCTCGTACTGCTCGGCGTCCTGCACCATCTTGTCGATCTCGTCGCGGTCCAGGGCGGTCCCGCCGGTGATGGTCATGGCCTGCTCCTTGCCGGTGGCCAGGTCCTTGGCGGACACGTTGACTATCCCGTTGGCGTCGATGTCGAAGGTGACCTCGATCTGGGGGACTCCCATGGGTGCCGGGGGAATCCCGGTGAGAAGGAACTTCCCGAGGCTCTTGTTGTCCATGGCCATGGCCCGCTCGCCCTGCAGCACATGGATCTCCACCGACGCCTGGTTGCTCTCGGCGGTGGTGAAGATCTCCGAACGGCGGGTGGGAATGGTGGTGTTGCGCTCGATCATCTTGGTCATCACCGAACCCTTGGTCTCCACCCCCAGGGTCAGGGGAGTCACGTCCAGCAACAGGACGTCTTTCACGTCGCCCTTCAGCACCCCGGCCTGGATCGCCGCTCCGGCGGCCACCACCTCGTCGGGGTTCACTCCCCGGTGAGGCTGGCGTCCCGACAGCCTTTGCACCAACTCCTGGACGGCGGGCATCCGGGTGGAACCTCCCACCAGCACCACGTGATGGATGTCTCCGGTGTCCACCCCGGCGTCCTTCACGGCCGAGAGGAACGGCCCCTCCAGGCGTTTGAGGAGCGACTCGGAGAGCTTCTGGAACTCCGAGCGGGTCAGCTTGTACTGCAGGTGGAGCGGCCCCGCCGAGGTGGCGGTCACGAAGGGAAGATTGATCTCGGTCTCGGCGACGGTTGATAGTTCGATCTTGGCCTTCTCGGCGGCCTCCCTGAGCCTCTGGGCGGCCATGCGGTCGGCGGAGAGGTCCACGCCGTGCTCGTCCCGAAAACGCCTCACCAGCCAGTCGACGACGGCCTGATCCCAGTCGTCGCCTCCCAGGCTGGTGTCGCCGCTGGTGGACTTCACCTCGAACACTCCCTCGCCGATCTCCAGGATGGAGACGTCGAAGGTCCCGCCGCCCAGGTCGAACACCAGGATGGTCTGGTCGCTCTCCTTGTCCAGGCCGTAGGCGAGAGAGGCGGCGGTGGGCTCGTTGATGATTCTCAGGACGTTCATACCCGCAATCACGCCCGCTTCCTTGGTGGCCTGCCGCTGGGCGTCGTTGAAGTAGGCGGGGACGGTGACCACCGCATCGGTCACCGGACCTCCCAGATAGGCTTCCGCGTCCCGCTTCAGCTTGAGCAGAACCCTGGCCGAGATCTCCTGGGCGCGGTAGGTCTTCCGGTCGGCCTCGATGGACCAATCGGTGCCCATCTCTCTCTTGACCGAACGCACGGTCAGGTCGGGGTTGGTGATGGCCTGTCGCTTGGCCACTTCCCCCACCATGATCTCTCCGTCCTTGAAGGCCACCACCGACGGGGTGGTGCGCGACCCCTCGGCGTTGGCGATGATTACCGGATCGGCGCCGTCCAGGGCGGCGATCACGCTGTTGGTGGTCCCGAGGTCAATTCCGACTGCGGATGCCATGTGTTCTGTCCTCCGTTTTCGATTTGAAAGTGCGGACCCGGGCGGAGGCCCGGTCCTGTTTGGTTGTCTACTTAATACAACCTAACAAAGGGGGTATCATATTTCCCCAATATACAATTATCAAATCGACCCGTGGGCAGGCTCGATTGCGGTCAGTCGGAGGGCTTGAGCTCCAGTGAGCAGGAGTTGATGCAGTAGCGCATGCCGTCGGGCCCCGGGCCATCGGGGAACACGTGGCCCAGATGCCCTCCGCATGCCCTGCACAACACCTCGGTGCGGATCATGCCGTAGGAGTGGTCGACGCGGGTCTCTATCCGGTCGGGGTCCATGGCCTCCCAGAAGGAGGGCCACCCGGTGCCGGAGTCGAATTTGGTGTCCGAGTCGAACAACTCCATTCCACACCCGGCGCAGGTGTAGGTCCCCGAGTCCTTGCTGTTCCAGTAGGTACCGGTGAACGGGCGCTCGGTGGCGCCCTCCCGCAGCACCCGGTATTGCATCGGGTCCAGGCGTTCCCGCCACTCGGATTCCGACTGAGGGAGAGTGGTTTCTTTGCTCATATCGCCGACTCTACAGGGCGTGAAGCAGGCTGTTCTACTTGTTGCGCCCTCCTGTACCTTCCTCAACCGGCGTTGGCGGATGAGGAAGCGCGGAAGGGACCTCTGCCCGTAGACCCTCAACACGCGACGTTCGTGCGGTTGGGTCCGCCTCGCCCCACTTAGCACCCAACCTTCTCGAATGTCGAAGTGTATATCTATCATCTCGCTAATGGCTGTTGACGTCCAGCAAATCACTGGCACGGCTCGTTCTGTAAGTCAGCTTCTCTCGAACAGTCGGTACGGTCTCGACTTCTACCAAAGGGAATACACCTGGAGGGAGACCGAGGTCGGCGAACTCGTGGATGACCTAATAGGGCGATTCCTCGACGAGTTCGACCCAATTCATGAACCGAAGCAGGTACTCTCATATCGGCCCTATTTCCTTGGCCCGATCGTGACAGCCCAGCGTGGCGGTGTTCGGTACCTGGTAGACGGACAGCAGCGGATCACAACACTCACCCTGTTGCTGATCCATCTCCGCCACGCCTTAGCCACAGAACACCCAAAAGACAGCGATGCGCTTAACTCTCTCATCTTCTCTTGGCAGATAGACAAAGAAACTTTCAATCTGGATGTCGATGAACGCCAGAGGTGTATGTCGGCGATCCTGGAGGGCCTCGACTTCGATTCCCATGACCAATCGGAGTCAGTCCGGAATCTCTGGGATCGGTACAAAACCATCGAAGAGCGTTTTCCTGATCAAGATCTGAAGAAGAAGGCACTTCCCTCTTTCGCCAATTGGCTTCAGCACAGGGTGATCCTGGTTGACATCGGCGCGGTGGATCAGGACATGGCTCTCGAGATATTCGAGACCATGAACGACCGGGGACTGCGGCTTACTAACACGGATATGCTGAAGAGTTTCCTATTGGCGCGAGTCCGAGACGAGGACCAGATTCGGGAGTTGAACGACCTCTGGCGTCGAAGAACCACTGAATTGGCCGATGCCGAAAAAGATGCCCCTGCTGAGTTCATGAAGGCATGGCTCCGCGGCAACTATGCGAAATCCCAGCGTCAGCGCAAAGCGAAAGCGGCGCCCGGAGACTTCGACATCATCGGAACGGCCTTCCACAAGTGGGTCCGCGACCACGCGGAGCAGATTGGCCTCAAACGAGCAGCAGATTTTCGGCGTTTTGTCGAATACGAATTCGATGGTCTCAGCCGCCGCTATCTGCAATTACTGGAGGCTTGCCACGATCTGAAGCCGGGACTTGAAGCTGTCTTCTACAATGCCGGGAACGGGTACACCCTACAGCTTCCGGTGATTCTGGCGGCCATCACGCCGGACGACGACGACGCCACCTTTCGAGCAAAGGCGGCACTGGTCGCAGGAGCACTCGACATCTTTGTAGCGAGGCGGATGGTCAACTACCGCCTCTTCGGATATAGCACAGTCGTTTACACGATGTTCAACCTCATGAAAGACATACGGAATCGCGCCACCGATGCGGTGGGAAGGGTTCTCACTGAATGGCTGGCGGGGGAAAGTGAGCGATTGGAAGGAATCCGGCATCTTCGACTCACTCAGCGCAACCGTAGACACATCCACTATTTGTTGGCGAGGATCACGTCCTGGCTGGACAGTGAGATGGGGAAGGGCTTGCCGACCTTTCCTGACTACTTGAACAGGTATAGAAAGGATCCCTACGAGGTCGAGCACATCTGGGCCGATCATTTCGAGCGGCACGAAAGTGAGTTCGATAACCCTTATGAGTTCGGCGAACATCGAAACAAGATCGGGGGCTTGCTGCTTCTCCCCAGAAGCTTCAACCGCAGCTATGGCGACATGCCCTATGCGGAGAAGGTCGGGCACTATGACGCCCAGAACCCGCTCGCTAGGTCACTTCACCCGATGGCATACCAACACAATCCCACCTTCTTGGGGCTCAGGGACAAGCACGACTTTCCCTTCAAGGCCTACCCTGACAAGTTCCGCAAGTCCGATGTCGACGAGCGGCAGGATTTGTATTGGCGCTTGGCCGAGGTGGTGTGGGATCCGGCGCGGATCGGTCTTGCCTGAGTCGTCAGGCCCGTAGCAGCCAACGGGTTTCAGCCGAATGCCCGCAGGCAGGTTGCGCAGTTTTATGTATGTAGCCGTTCGCCTACGTATCGAAGTGAACCAGTCGGAGCAGATGGTCGAGCAGGGCGATTTGGCTGTAGGCCACCTTGACTCTGGCTTCGGGGACGGAAAACCATCGGGCGCGGTCTATCTCCGGGAACTGCTGGGTTCTTCCCGAGCGGGGTGGCCACTCCATGGAGAACATTCCGGGTTGAAGGGCCTCGGGGTCGAAGTCGGCTTCCACCGCCCAGATGTTCATTACCTGGTTGGCGGCTCTCACCTGGGGGAGCGCCAGCCACCCGTCCGCAGGCGCGGGCCAGCCGGTTTCCTCCTCGAATTCCCGTATGGCTGTCTCCCGCGGGGTCTCATCACGATGGGCGTTTCCCTTGAACACGGTCCAGGCGCCGTCGTCCCGCCGGTCCCAGAAGGGGCCGCCATAATGGCCCAGCAGCACCTCGAGGGATCCCTCCGGCCGGCGACGGTAGATCAACAGGCCGGCGCTGGTACGAGGCGGCAAGGAGGGTCCGGTCCTAGCTCGACAGCGCGGCCAGGATCTCGGGGAAGGCGGCTTCGGCGAGAGACTGCATCTCCTCATCGCTGCGGTCCTGGATGGGATGGGAGGTCAGCACTCGGCGGGGATGCAGACCCAGGGCCTTCCCCTGGGCGTCTGCCGCCTGTGCGAAGCGTTCCGACGCCACGAACACTCCCGGCACGCCGCGGTCTTCCAGATCGACGAGGTCGTGCACACTGCACGACGCGCACGAGCCTCAGTCGGCGAGGGCTTCCACCACCGCGGTGCACTCGGCTGCGATTTGGCGGCGCAGGTCCACCGGCGCCGGCTTGGAGAAGGTCGGCTTGCGGTAGTGCCTCACCGACACTCCCCGCTGGGAGAACAGTTCCTCCAGGCGCCGGATGAACACGTCGCCTCTCGGCTTCGAGATGTCCAGCAGGGCCACCGTCCCCTCACCCAGATCGGAAGGCCGGGGGCTGAGTTGTCTCTCTGAGAGGATTCGTTCGCTGGTCGGGTCCAACAGTGCGGTCATCTTCACACCCCTTTGAGCGTCGATTTCAAGCGTGGATGGCGACGGTGGTCATCTGCGAACTGGCCGATCCGCCGACCCAACCTGAGATTATCGCCGAGAACATGCCGGCGCTGCCTCCTGCGTACACGAACCAGAGGCCGTCGGGCGCCAATTTGGCCACCGTGGCGGCCGAGTCCGCAACATGGGGCGGCAGTCCTTCCGCCACCCCGCCGGCGCCGGCCGCCATTTCCCGGCTGGGAAGGTCCAGGTGAGAGCGGATCTCCCGCCGTAGCCGCTCCTTGGACCATCCCGCGTTGCGGAACGTCCGGGCGTGCTCGGGAGTGATCACCAGGATGGCGTCCGCCAGGCCGGCCAGTTTGGGATGGGCCATCATTCGCAGTTGGAGGGCGAAGCTCTTGGCAAGAGACTCCGGCGCTCGGGAGCGCTGGTCGACGATCTCGATCGGCCCGTGACCGGCGAACACCGTCACCGTGGACTGTTCGGGAGAGAATCCCCGTTCCACCGACAGGGGCTCCCAGGGAGAGCCCTCCTCGTCCTCGGGAAAGCAGAAGGAGAGCTTCCCGGGACTACCCAGCACCGCCCGATCCACGCCGCCTGGTCGGGCGCCGCCGACATTCCGCACCACCAGGTTGAGTGCCCGTCCGATGGTCATATTGGCCCGGTTGCCCTGCCCGAGGACGTTGATTCCCGAGTTCATCCCGATCTCTCTCCGTATCGGTCCGTTGACCACCAGCACCGGTCCCGTGAAGTAGGTGGTCGCCGCGACGCCGTGTATGTTGAACCTGCTGGTGGCCGCCGCTCTCACCGCGGCCAGCACCACCGGCAGGTATTCGGGACGACAACCAGCCATCACCGCGTTGATGGCCACCTTCTCCACGGTGCAATCGGCCAGGTCGGGCGCCAGGACGCAGACCACCTCATCCGGGGAGAGAGTCGTTCCCTCCAGCATTCTCGCCACCCGTTCCTCGGTGGGCGGGGTCACCGGAAGGCCGTCGGTCCAGTCGCGGGCGAACGCCGCCTCGATGGGATCTTCGGAACTTCCCAACTCCACCCGCCGCGACGAGAGTTTGTGAGGGGAGTGACGGCGCATCAGGCGCTGGTACACATCGGGCAGCATGGTGTCGGATCCGCATCCCGGGCGCTGGTCGGGAAGCCCGGCGCCCAGACCCGGGGTCCCCGCCACCCGCTCCCATCCGCTCCTCAGCCAGCCCGCCTCCTGGTCGACAACCTCTCCGCCCTCGATGCGATAGATGGTGGGGGTGGTCTCGGTCTCCAGCCTCCAGGAGATGTCGAGTTCCCGGTCGTGGAGCACTTCGAGACCGGGTGGGAAGTCGGCCCGGTCCTGGGAGACGATCACCATGGGCCGGTTTCCTCCGGCCAGTTCGCCCAACACGGGCGCCACCAGGTGGCAGGTCTCGCAGTCCTCTTTCACCACCACCACGAGCCCGTCGTCGACGGGAAGCGCCGTGGGCGATTCGTTGCTCATCACGATGGCTCTCTCGGTCTGGCTATGGGGAGATGACAGTGTCCGGGACCCACCCTGTACTGGGACCGGCACCCTTCGACACAATAGCGGAAGCGGTGGCTGGAGGGGCGCCGCTGATGTGACTGGGGGAGGTGTTAGGGGATCGCCCCCTCGCTTTTTAGGAGGAGACGCTTGTGCTCTGTGCCTCCCAATGCGTAGTGGCCGATCCCGCCGCTGGAGAGCACCACTCGATGACAGGGGATCACCAGGGGAACGGGATTCCGGGCCATGGTCTGTCCCACCGCCCGTGCGGCGCTGGGACGACCCGCCTGCCCGGCCAGCCACCCGTAGGAGCGGGTCTCCCCGCGGGGGATGGCCGCGGTGTGCTCCAGCACCTGTCGCTGGAAGGCGGTGACCGACCGGAAGTCCACCGGGAGAGCCCCCGGGGTGCCCTGTGCCAGGGCCCGTAGGATCAACTCTTCCCAGTCACTCGGTGGCCGGGCCTCGAGGAGTTGTCTTCGGAAACGCTCCGCGAAGCGGTCCTGGAACCCGTCGGTGAGGAGGTCCACCGCCGACACCCCCAGGGGGTTGAAGGCCACCACCACCGACCCCAGCGGAGACTCGAACACCGAGAAACCGTCGGAGAGCCCGGTCCCCAGCGCCACTCCGCCCGATACGCTGCTCGGCGCCGCCACCGAGAGTCCTTGCAGTTGGCTCTCCAGGGTCATCGGCCTTCCTCCTCGCTCGTCTCTTCCTCGATGATCGACCGCAGTCTGGCCAGTCCCCGGCGGACGTCGCTTCGGACGGTACTGGCCGGCCTGCCGGTGGCCTCCGTTATCTCCTCATAGGACAGCCCCGCCACATGTCGCAGGATCACCGCCCGCCGCTGTGCCGGGGGAAGGAGTCCCCACCGGCGCCGCCAGGCATGGGAGTCGGGCGGCTCCGACGGGGTGTAGCCGGCATCTCTCAGTTGCACCGGGACTGGCCGGCGTCCCGAGGATCGAACATCGTTGCGCAGCAGGTTGAGAGCGATGGTCCACACCCATCCTCGCAGCCGCATGTCGCGGATCCGCTCCGCCGGGTAGGAGCGGAGCGCCAGGTAGGCCCGGATGAACGTCTCCTGGGTGAGGTCCTCGGCCCGATGATGATCTCCGGCCAGTTGCCGGAGCCCGCTGAACACCCCGTTCTGGAACCGGGTCACCAACTCCGGGAAAGACTCATCCAAGTCGGAGGCCAGATCCGTCGCCAGGTTGTCTCCCATCTACTCAATTAACACTTATCGGCCCGGCTGCGTTGCAGTTCGCAGGCCGAATCGGTGATTGAGCGATGAGATGGTGTGCCAAGAATCACGGATCATCCTCATCGATAAGCTACCGTGATTCGGTGATGGCAAAACAAGCCGTGATGGTGGAGATCGCCGGCGAGGAGGTGCGGATTTCCAGCCCCTCCCGGGTGGTCTTTCCCGACCAGGGATGGACCAAGCTCGACGTGGTCAATCACTTCGCCGTGTGCGCGGAAGGCGCCCTCCGGGGGGTGGCCAACCGGCCCACCATGATGAAGCGCTACATGAAGGGGGTGGACCACCCTCCCATCTACCAAAAGCGCGCCAAGGGAAACTCTCCCTTCCGGACTGTCGACATTCGCTTTCCCTCCCAGCGACCGGGAGTGATGAACGTCCCCACCACCCGAGCGGACATCATCCGTCTGGCCCAGCTCGGATGCCTGGACTTCCACCCCTGGCCGGTCCGGGCCGACGACATTGACCACCCCGACGAGTTGCGATTCGATTTCGACCCCACTCCCGGCTTCGGGTTCGCCGAGGTCAAGGAGGCAGCCCTGGCGGCCGGTTGCCTGCTGGAGGAGGTGGGTCTCCGTGGATGGCCGAAAACCTCGGGGAGTCGGGGCATCCATGTGTACGTGCGGATAGAGCCCCACTATGACTTCCACCACACCCGCCGGGCGGTCCTGGCCTTCGCCAGAGAGTTGGAGAGGCGCCTGCCCGGACTGGTCACCACCAAGTGGTGGAAGGAGGAACGCAGGGGAATCTTCGTCGACTACAACCAGAACGCCCGGGACAAGACCGTCTCCTCCGCATATGGGGTGCGACCCACCGGATTCGTCTCGGCCCCTCTCACCTGGGACGAGTTGCCCGACGCGGAGATCGAGGACTTCCCGATGGACCGGTTCGCAGACCGCTACCGCCGGGTCGGCGACCTGACCGAAGGCATCGACCAGTCCGCAGGCCACATCGACCCCCTCCTGGAGTGGGTGGTCCGCGACGAGGAGGAGCACGGCCTCGGAGACGCACCATGGCCTCCCCACTACCCCAAACAACCCGGCGAACCCCCCCGAGTCCAACCCTCCCGCCAACGCCGACCCGACCACGAATACTGAGCCAACCCCACCTGCCCCAGACCGCTCCCCTTTGTCGAAGGTGTGAAAAAACCCACGCCAGGGAGCGAAAAAACCCCACCCAGAGCATTGACTCTGTCCCACCGGCACCCCCACGCTGTCACCAGCCAAACACCAGACCGGTCCGTCCCGACGTCGCACGGACCCGTCAAGGGATCAGAAACCCAACAACAACCTACTCCAGGCTGGACGAATCCCGTCCAACCCGGCCGGGCGGTGGCGGCGGGGGAGTGCCCAATAGGGGGCCGTTTTTCGCGACTTTCTCAGTCGTTCGGTCCTGGGTTGGGCAGGTTAAACCCGGGAACAGCCCGACCTACCTTTGGTTGCGGAAGTCGCGGTGGCTGCGGCTGGCGGTGGGTCCGGACTGACCCTGGTACTTGGAGCCGATCACTCCGCTTCCGTAAGGGTTGTCCGCCGGTGTGGTCATCTGGTAGAAGCTGATCTGGCCGATCCGCATTCCCGGGTAGATAGCGATGGGAAGCTGGGCGACGTTGGAGAGTTCCAGGGTGAGGTGGCCGTTGAAACCGGGATCCACGAACCCCGCCGTGGAGTGGATCATCAGACCGAGCCGGCCCAGGCTGGACTTTCCCTCCAGTCGGGCAACGACGTCGTCTCCCAGCCGGACCCGCTCCAGGGTGGCGCCCAGGGCGAACTCCCCGGGATGGAGGATGAAGTGATGGTCGGGCTCCACCTCATGGAGAGAGGTCAGGTCTTCCTGGAGCTGGCGAGGGTCTATGTGGGGATAGAGATGATTTGCAAAGACCCGGAAAGTGGGCGCCACCCGCAGGTCCACGCTGGAGGGCTGCACGTGTGACTCCTCGTAGGGATCGATCTCGATCCGGCCGTCCGCCAGGGCCGCCTTGATCGATCGGTCAGAAAAAATCATGTTTTTCCTTGCCTCCGGAGACCACCGCCGTGTAAACCTTGAACCGACGGCGCCAGGATGCCCGCCGCCGTCGGTTCGCAGAGTGTCATCCTTACCCGCCTCCACCGGCACCGGCGCTCGGCACCCGGACGACCTCCACCCGCCCTTCGCCGCCGTACAGAACCCCGGCGAGGGCCCGCACGGATGAAGGGGTGACCTCATCCAGTTCCTCCAGTGAGTTCTGGGTTGTGGGCAGGCTGGCGTCGTCGAGGTACAGTCGGCTGATGAGAGCGCTGAGCAGAGCGCCGTTGCTGGTCTCGCTGTAATCGGCCCGGATGACGGCGCGGGCCTCCTCCAGCTCCTCGGCGGTGGGCCCGTTGGCAACCATGTCGGCCAGGATGGAGATGACCCTGCCGTAGGCGGCGTCGTAACCGTCGGCGTCGACGGTGTAGAAGAGGTTCGAATAGACCGTGGGCGTGGGTGTCAGAGACGCCGAGATGTTGACTCCGGCGACGTAGGAGGCGCCCAGTTCTTCACGGACCAACCGGAATATGCGCTCATTGAGGATCACATCCAGCACCCGGGCATTGACCCGCGCGGACGGGTAGTCGGAAACAGGTGCGTCGTGATACATCTGCAGCACCGCGCTCATGTCGGCGGTCACCGGTATCTCCCGCCGCACCAACTCGGCGGGTGCGGGCCTGTGGCGGTTCACGTAGGTGTCGGGATCGCCGGCAGGCAGGGTGCCGATGTAATGGCCGGCGAGGCGTTCGACCTCCTCGGCGGTGGTATCTCCCACGACCGCCAGCATCATGTCGTCCACCTTGCCGAGGCGTTCGGTGAAGATGCTGAGGAATGTCTCGGCGCTGAGCGTGGCCAGTTGCTCCGGGGTGGCCACCGGATGGTGCCACTCGGCGCCGAAGCGGGCCTCGTTGTAGGCGACCCATGCCTTCCAGGCAGGATTCACCGCCGCGAATGACGTGCGGATGGCCGTGCTGTTGAAGGCCTGCCCAAAGGCGAGATCGTCCACCCGGGGAGCGGTCACGGCCAGGTGGAGGAGTTGGAACAGCGTCTCCAGGTCCTCGGGATTGGCGCCGCCGTCGAAGCCCTCCGACCTCTCCGTGATGGTCGCGCTCAGGCCTGCGGTGCTCTCTCCCAGGTACCGGTCCATCTGCAACTTGCTCAGATCGCCGAAACCGCTGCCGAACACCGCTTCCACCGCCCTGGGCGCCAGTGCCCGGGCACCGGGATAGAGCGTCGACCATCCCCCGAGCGACCGAGAGCGGATGTTGACCGTCGCCTCCTCGATGTCGGAGTAGACGAACACCACCCGCGCCCCGTTGGCGAACTCCCACTCAGTGGCGTCCAGGACCGGAAGAGTCCGGGTGGCAACCGGGCTCACCGGCTCGGGGACCTCCATCAGCCTGTCGACCTCGGGCTCGATCGGCGGCGGTTCGCTCCGGGGCCTGGCGGCTTCCACGGCCGCTTCCAGGTCGGAAGTGGTGGGCACGCTGGCGGCATCGGGACCCACCGCTATGACGATCAGGCCTGCCTGGTTCATCAGCCAGCGGAAGTGATCGGTCAGCTCCCGGGCGTTGGCTTCCTCCAGGAGGGCCGACAGACGCTCGAAGCGGTCCTCGGGGTGACTGATGTCGGCGCCGGTCAAAAAGTGGGCGATGTAACTCCCCGCGTACTCGACGTCCCTGGTTGAAGGGGCATTGTCCAGTTGGTATTCCAGCGAGGTTGCGAAAGCCTCGGTGGCGCGGGCCACGTCGTCATCGTTGAAGCCGTACCGCTGGATGGTCTGCAACACCGAGATGTAGTCTCTGGAGGCCGCGTCGAGGTTCTCGCCCTGCCAGTTGGTTCCGAAGTAACGGAGTCCGTGGTTGTGGTTGAAGATGCTGAAGCGAGGCACGTCCACCTGGGTCAGCTCACCGCGATAGAAGGCGTCCTCGAGTCGGTTCTGGACCATGGTGGAGATCAGACTCTCCAGGAGCAGGAGACGGTCCCCGCCCACGGTGGCGTAGTCGACGGTCGGGATCGGGATGTCGAGCGAGATGAACGAGAGTCCGTATTCGTCGTCGGTCACCACGTCATAGGAGGACGTCCGGACAGGGGGGATCCGGCCCAGGGAGAAGTCCGGAGCGACCCCGGCTTCCACGGACCCGAAGTGCTCTTCGACCAGACCGAAGAGTTCGTCAGCGGGCAGGTCGCCGACCACCACGATCGCCATGTTCGACGGCACGTACCAGGTCTCGTAGAACTCCCGGAGGTCCTCGGCGGTGGTCGACTCGATACCGGCCACCGTCCCGATCGGGTAGTAGCCCTCATAGGGGGTCCCCTGGGTATACACCCGGTCGAATTCGGCCGAGATCTGCCCGCTGGCGGTGGCTGTCCGGTAACGGGCCTCGTCGAGAACCACACCACGCTCCAACTCCACTGCCTCCGGCTCGATGAGAGCGGCGTGGCCCATCTGGGACAACACGTGCAAAGCGGTGCTCACATTCTCGGAAGGGTCGGTGGTGACGGTGAGCTCATACACGGTCTGGTCGTACCACACGCCGGCGTTCAGGTCGGGGCCGAATTCCACTCCCAGCGAACGCAGGATGCTGTTGAACTCCTCGGCCGTATAGGCCTCGGTCCCCCTGAAGAGCATGTGCTCCACGAAGTGGGCCACGCCCAACTCCGGCTCGGGCTCGTTGATGGATCCCGCCCTTACCACCAACCGGAGGGTCGCACTGTCGCCGGGTCGGTCGTTCTGTCGCACGTAGTAGGTGTAGCCGTTCTCGAGGGTTCCGATCCGCACCGCCGGGTCGGTGGACAGCCGGTCCAGGTTCTGTGTCGGCTGGTAGGCGGGCGGCGCCAAGAGCGCGGCTCTCGCCAGGAAGGTCGCCATCTGGCCCCGGGTGACCGTTTGGGTCGGGCAGTACAGGTAAGGATCGGCGGAACACCCGGCGGTGATGCCGGCCGCGGCAAGAGCATTGATGTCGTCGGCATTCGACACGCCGTCCAGGTCGCCGAACCCGACGTATCCGGCTGGATGGAGTGGGAAGACACGGCCCAGAATTGCGGCAATCTCCGCCCGGGTGATCGTGCCCTCGGGGCAGAACCCGAGGGGATCATCGGAGCATGCTTCCATGATGCCGAGGTCGACCAACCGCTCGATGTGGGGAACAGCGCCGGCCAGCCGGTCGTCCACGTCGGCGAACCGTGATGTCGCCGCTTCCCGGCCCGGGTTGAAGCCGAAGGCTGTCCTGGAGAGCCACACCGCCGCAACCCAGCGCTGGATCGGCTCGTCGGGACAGAAGGCGCCCTCGGCGCAGTCGGTCTCGGTGAAGATGCCTATGGAGTGCAGTGCCCCGATCGCCGGAGCGTGGTGACTGTCGGTGGAGACATCCTGGTAGGCGCCACCATCGGCTGCGCTCACCGGGGCGGCCACCAGGGATGCCATCAGAGCGGCGACAGCCAGGAAAGAAACAATTTTTGATGACCGGGCGGTAATCACAAGTCCTCCAGACAAAGAATTCGAAAGCGACGAGACTAAATCGTACCGTGGGAATAGCGACATTGGTCGGCCTTTCGGGCGTGCGCGGCCTGGCCTGTCGCACTGGGAGCGGGTGAGGGGAATCGAACCCCCACTCCGAGCTTGGGAAGCTCGTGTTCTGCCATTGAACTACACCCGCAGGCTGGGGTCCTCTAGTCTAGAAGCGCTCGGGAGGCCCCTCCCGAATGGGAACGCTAGTGGTGCGTCGCGGTTTTGGTTTGGTGGAGGGCGGCTCGTCCTCGTTGTACTTTGGTGATGATGTCTTGGGCGGTTTTGTGCCAGATGAAGGGTTTGGGGTTTTGGTTCCAGTGATCGGTCCAGGTGTTGATCGCTTCGATGAGTTGGGCGACGCTTTGGAAGCTGTCCCGGCGTAGCCGTTTTTGGGTCAGTTCCCGGAACCATCTTTCGACCAGGTTCAGCCACGACGCCGAGGTGGGCGTGTAATGAATGTGCCAGCGGTCCCGACGGTGGGGATGTTCCAACCAGCGGGTGACGTTGGCGTGTTTGTGAGCGGCGTAGTTGTCGATCACCAGATGCACATCCAAATCGGAGGGAACATGACGTTCGATCAGTTTCAAAAACCCCAAGAACTCCTGGTGACGGTGCCGGGGCCGGCAATCGGTGATGATCTTGCCCGTGGCGGTGTCCAACGCCGCGAACAAAGTGGTGGTCCCGTTGCGTTTGTAGTCATGGGTCATGGTCCCCGCCCGACCCGGTTTCAACGGCAACGACTTCTGGGAACGTTCCAACGCCTGGATCTGGGACTTTTCGTCCACGCACAACACCACCGCCCGCTCGGGCGGGTTCATGTACAAACCCACCACGTCCACCAATTTCTCCTCAAAACGAGGATCATTGGACAACTTGAACGTCTCGATCTTCCACGGCTGCAACCCCCGAGCCTTCCAGATACGAGCCACGGTGTCCTTTCCCACCCCAAAACGAGCAGCCATCGTCCGGGTCGACCAATGCGTCGACCCATCCTCGGGGCGGGTACCCAACGTGTCCGAAACGATCTGTTCCACAACCTCCTGGCTGATCACCGGGGGACGGCCCCTACCCGGACGGATCACACCCACCCCTTCAACGCCGTCCTCAGAGAAACGTTTACGCCAAGCCCGGACCGTGTTCGCCGACGCCCCCACCTGCCGGGCGGTCTCCGCGTTGGCCACCCCATCAGCAGCCAACAACAGACCCCTGGCCTGACGTACCTTCCGATAGGGCAACGACTCCGACCTCGCTATCCGCTCCAACGCAGCACGCTGCTCAACCGACATCTCCAACGGGGGCGCAACAAAAACAGGCATACCACAACATTAACCCACACAACTACAAAACCGACGCACCACTAGGCGTCGGTGGTCGGGAAGGTGTATTGGAAGACGCCGCCGGTGCGGATCATCTCCTCGGCCAGGTCGTCGGCGTGTTCGATGAAGCGTCTCAGCATGGCGTTGACCTGATCGGGAACATCCTGCAGGGCCTTGTGTCCCGAACCCACCGTCTTTCCGATCACCACCTGGGGACACAGCTCTCTGAGCCAGTCAAAGTCCACCCCGGGCTGGCCGCAGTCGATGTAGAGGTAAGGCGACTTCACCTTGGGCAGCACCGGCACGGGGTCGAACCGGGTCATGGTCTGCCAACCGTTGACCAGCACGAAATCGGGGATGGGGGCCATTCTCTCCATGAAGCTTCCCGCATGGTCGGGGTCGGTGGAGAGGTAGGCGGCGCCGATGAAGGTGAGCAGCGCTTCCCGGAGGGGGCCTCCGTGCACCATCAGATGATTGAACGGGTCGATGTAATTCTTGGTCCACCCCGGAGCATTGCTGGGCGAATCGAGGCTGGCCACCGCCCCCACCAGGTCGGGATGCCGGGCGGCGGCGCTGATCACCACCTGTCCTCCCATGCTCTGGCCTATCAGCACCGGCTTGTGCAAACCAAGATGGCGGATCAGCTCGGCGACATGGTCGGCATGTTCGGCCATGCTGACGTACCGATCAGGTTGGTCGCTCTCGCCCGTATTGCCGATCAGGTCGACCGCCAGGCACCGATGATTGGGAGAGAAGTACTCCTCCTGGAGGCCAAACCCTCCCCGGCTGCCGTACACGCCGTGTACGAAAATCAGCGCCGGATCACCGGAACCCGTCTCGTGGTAGGCCATCCGTTCGCCACCCGCGGTGGTAAACCATTTGGTGTCCATTGGCATGCCAGTCTAACTCCAGTGCTCGGACAGGCCCCTGCAAGAGAGATCGAAACACCAGGTCAGGCCGGTGTTACGTACAATTGAGTCGCGAGTCTTGAGGGTTCCCTTGGTGCCCTCCCCCGACACTGTAGAGGAGACAGTCTTTATTGGGAACGTGTGGTCGAGGTCTTCGGGCACCTTTCGATCCCTTTTGCCGCTTTTCGATCACGCCCTTCGGGTTGGCTGATCACCCGAAGTCTTGGACTGGCCTGCCAACCCTCAAGCCGGAACTGATTCCTCGCCGATCATCGATCCTTTACCTTCCACGGCTCACCGCTCCACGCTTCACAAGAGACCTGCCGGTTCTTCCATGCCTCTGGCGCCCAAGCCGGGCTAGCCTGGAATCATCAACCTTGATCCGGTAGGGGAAACGGCTACTGGCAGAGAAGGCATAGCTGGGTGGCGCCACCTCCGCATCGCCGACGAGTTGCCCTTGTTCCCGTTGCAGTAGGTGTGTACGGCCTGCAAATTGTCAAGTCCGTGAAGAACACTTTCAAACTCGCTCCCCATGATGACAGCCCTACCATTTCGGATGTTGAAGGTGGTGAAGATTTTGGGGACAATGTGGTCGATAACAGCACCTTGCAGCTTCATGTTTGCCCCACATATTCCACACCTGGCACTATCCCGTTCATAGACATAAAAGAGCACCCTGCGTCGATGCCTCGGCTCCCACCTCCCGGTAGCATCTGGTTCGTCCGACTCCAAGCGGCGACGTCGCGCTCTATGGAACCGTCCGATAGGTGTTTGGTTGGCTTCGTATTCCTCTGACGATAACACAGCAAACGACACCGAAGTCCCCTTTTCTTTGACGGAATAGCATAAACAGTTACAGTGGGGGGCAGCCTATCCAGCGGCGGCCGCAATCCTGGGGTTTCGGAGGGAGCAGCAGTTCCATGTCGATTAGTGCGGCACGTTGTGTGCGACGCTGAACGTTGAACAGGGGTCCACCCGCGCGGCCAATCGACTGTGTCAAGATCGATAAAGACCCCCCGCCTACGAGGATCTAGCGCTAAGCCCCGATGTCCACCCTTCGGCCCTCCCGGCTGGAGGTCATGACCGCATCGATGATTTGATGGAGTTCGACCCCGTCATCGAAGTCGGGTCGGAAACGGCGTCCCTTCCGGATGGAGTCGGCGAAGTCCTCCAGCGCTCTCGCCACGTTGTAGCCGGAGTCGTGTTCGGTCAGGGTCGTGTCGGAGAAATACTCGCCGGGGATCTCCACCTGCTCGAGGTCGTCGGTCTCCTTTCGGCCCACCGAGACTTTCAGGGGTCCCACCGACAACCTGACCGGGCTGAATTGGTAGTAGGAGGGCGCCCCCAGGAGGATCTGGCCCTCCTCTCCGAGGATCCGCAGAGAGTATCCCAAGGGAGGAGAGGTGGTGTTCGAGGCGTACGCGGTCCCGACCACGCCTCCGGCCAGTTCGGCGATGGCCATCACCGTGTCGGCGGTCTTCCACTCGAAGGTCCCCCCTTCGCTGAACATCCCCGGCGGCGAGAGAGTCAATTGACGGCCGGAGATGTTCACCACGTCTCCCAGGATGAAACGCACCGAGTCCATAACATGGCCGAAGGCCACGAACAGCGCTCCGCTGGCCTCCTCGTGACGCACCAGCCATGACCGGTCGGAGTCGACTTCGAACTTCGAGAGCATCTGGGCGACGACGAAGGAAAGCGGCCTGCCGATCGCCCCGTCAGAAAGGAGTTTGCGGGCCCAACCTACCGCCGGTGCGAACCGGCCCTGCAGACCCACCGCGGTGGGGATGCCTCCTGCCGCCGCCGCGGCCGCCATCTCCCGGCCCTCGGCGGTGTCCAGGGCCAGGGGCCATTCACAGAACACGGGCTTTCCGGCTCGAAGTGCGGCCATGGACAGCGGATGATGGAAGCGGGGCCGCACCGCAACGATCACCAGGTCCACGTCGGGGTCGGCGCACAGGTCCTCGATGCCCACGTACCACTTGCGAGCGCCCCACCGGTCAGCGGCCGCCTTGGCGGTCTCCTCCCTCGTTGTGCAGACCGCCTCCAACGTCAGCCCGGGCGCGGACCGGATGGCAGGCAGATGGGCCCGGTCACCGAAGCCGGGCGGGCTGGCGCCCACCACTCCCACTCGTACCGGTTGGTTGTTGCTCATGATCGTCCCTTTCCGCTGCTCGCCTGGTCGACCGGAGACGGTCGATCCCGACTATAAGGGGTCTAGTCCACCATCCCTGACCTGCGCCTTAGAGGAGTTCTGTGAGCGTGTCGCATTCGAAAGGGGACGTGTGTCACATTTGAAGAGCCGACAAGCGATGATCCGTGCCAGCATCGAGACGTTGTTCTATACCGGCTGTGTTGTCAGTCACTACGTGTTGGGTCTGCACTTTCTACTGTGCATGTGTTTAGGAATGGGGTTAGGACGGTTGGTGTATCTGTTGTGAGAGCTTGTCTAACTGCATTCGCATCCAATCAAGTTCCCGTAGCACCGTCTGCTGAAGCACAGTCTCGTTGGGAGGGGTCCGACGTCGCTCCTTGGTTCGCTCGTAGGCATCGACAGCATCCTCTGCGATTTTGCGGTGCGCTTCTACCAGGTTGGCAATTGCTTGAGTTTTGCGCACCCCCCGGAGGGCAACGGTGGTGATGACTACGGTCAACAAGGATACCGAACTAGCTATTACGGCTCCTAAGACGACAGCCTCATCCATGGGCGATGAGGCGACGTATCTCTTTAGATGGTGTGCGTTTCGCCAAGGGGACCCAATGTGCCGAGGGCGACCGGTCGGCTTGGATGCGATGTGTGGCGTTGTCGATCATCTGTCTCAGTATCTCCGTGGCTTCGTGGAGTTCCTCGTCAGTGCAGTCGAGAGCCGTTAGAACAGCCTCTCGGCTGATGGTGTCTTCAGCGGCCTTGGCTTTGGTCAACAGCTCCCACAGTTGACTGGCGCGTTGTCCGGCGGTCATAAGCGGTGATCCCTTCCTTGCGCTACCGCAGATGCTAATTGGCTGGAACATGTCCACTTCCAGATTTGGCGGGGGTAAACCGCACTAGGATTGCCCCGTTTTCCGCGATCACTACCTTCTCGCTGCTAATCCATAGCAGATATGACATAGAAGTAGCCCAGCACAACGGATGTCCTAGAGCCGGGATGGGTACCGAAATGGCGGGTCATGCCCTTGTGCAGTGCGGAGGGCCAGTATGTCCAACGCTCTCCTTCAGATCGAGCCCAGGAGTCCTTGCCAGCCCGAGACCTATAAGGAACCGCGACGCTCCGATCGCAGCGCCTTGGTGGCTTTCTCGTCGATCCGGTAGTCCTCGTGCAGACGGACCATCCGGTCCGCCGGGCCGACACAGCGGATGACCACCCCGTAGTCCCGCTCCGCCCCTTCTGTCGAGACATAGCCCTCCACCACGTCGGCCAGCACCATCGCCGGGTCCCGTGTCAGCGGGTCTCCGAATCCCCCGCCGCCGGGGAGGTTCAGTTGCACTCGCTGATCCGGCCCCAGGGCGAGCAGCGCCTTGGGTTGGCCGCTTCGCTCACCGTCGAGAAGAAACTCTCCCCGAGCGCCCGGGCCTCCTCCCAGCATGCCCTCGGGTGCATGGTTGATCCGGTCCACCATCGCCGAGACCGTCCAGGGCTCCTCGGTGTGACACCCCATCTCGGTGTACTGTCCCAGGCCTCCCCGGTAGAGGCCCGGACCTCCGGAGTCCGCACGGAGTTCCCGGCGGTGCTGGATCAGCGACGACAGGGTCTCAACCGCTTCGGCCGGCACCCCCGCCACCCCGCTGGGGAACCCGGTGGCGCTGAGGCCGTCCTTTCCGGCCCGGGCGCCCCCGCCGCCGCACTGGAAGAGGCTGAAAGTGAACAAGTCCTCGCGATCCCTGGGCCGACCCCGCCAGACGCTGATCCAGATGGGGTCGGATCCGGCCGCCATCAGCGGCAGCGCCTCGGCCAGCGCTCCGAAGATCACCCCCGGCAGGAAGTGTCCCAGGATGTGCCGGGAGGCCACCGCGGCGGGCGGTCGGCAGTTGAGAATGGATCCGGGGGGCGCCGACACATGCACGGGCCGGAAGGCTCCCTCGTTGTGGGGGACCTCGGGGCTGACCGCCGCCTTCATGGCGAAGGAGGCGTAGGCGTGGGTGTAGTTGAACACCACGTTGATCCCCCTCTGGCTCTGGGGCGAGGAACCGTCGAAGTCGATGTGGATGTCCCGGTCCTCTACGGTCACCGCCACCCTTATCTTGATCGGCTCCTCGAATCCGTCGCTCCAGGTCTCGTGCTCGTAGCGTCCGTTGGGAATCGTCTCGATCGACTGGCGCATGGCTTCTTCGGAACGGTCCATTATCTCTCGGGCGATCGGGTCGATGGAGTCGAGGCTGAACTCGTCCATGAACTCAAGAAGGGCGCGGGCGCCCACCTCGTTGCTGGTCGTCTGTGCGTACAGGTCGCCCACCGTCTCGTCGGGGGTGCGCACGTTGGCTCGGATCAGCTTGATGAGGTCCCGGTTGATCTCTCCGGCCCGGAAGAGCTTCATGATGGGCAGGCGCAACCCCTCCTCGTACACCTCGCGGGCCTCGGCGGAGAGAATTCTGCCTCCGATGTCGGCCGCGTGGCAGGTGTTGGCGAAATAGCCAACGATCTTGCCTTTCCGGAACACCGGGGTGGCCACGGTGATGTCGTTGATCTGTCCGGCGGTCATCCACGGGTCGTTGGTGAGGAGCACGTCGCCTTCCGCCAGCCGGTCGGGAGGGTATTCGGCCAGCAGGTGGCGCATGCCGGTGGCCATGGCGTTGATGTGGCCGGGAGTGCCGGTCAGCGACTGGGCCACCATGGCGCCCTCGGTGTTGAACACCCCGCAGGCCAGGTCCTGGGTCTCGCGGACGATGGTGCTGAAGGCCGTGCGCATCAGGGCCACCTGTTGTTCGTTCACCACCGAGAGGAGCCGGTTCCACAGCACCTCCAGGAAGATGGGGTCCATCCCGCTCATTCCCCGCGGTCCTCTCCACCCATCGTCACGACCAGGTTCAGTTGTGAATCCACACCGATATCGCCTCCCGGGCCGATGACGGCCGTCGACTCCCTCTCCTCGATGATGGCCGGACCCGCAATCTCGTCGCCCGGCCTCAGCAGGTACCGGTCGTAGACCGGAGTGTCCCGAAAGGCATCGTACTCGGGGAAGTAGGCCGGTCTGGTGCCCTTGAGGGCTTCCCGGTCGACAGAGGACCGGTCGCCTCCCTTCCGGTACATCGGCGGCGCCGGACCGGAACTCACCACCCTCCAGGTCAGAGCCTCCAGCCCCACCCGGGGGCCGGATCGTCCGTAGAGTTCGGTGTAGACCCGGTCGAAGTCCTCCTGCAGGACCGGTCCGTGTTCCCTCCCCAGGACCCCTCCGGGAACCGGGACCCTCACCTCGTGGCCCTGTCCTATGTAGCGGATGTCGACGCTGCGGGTGTGGGTGATCTCCTCGGGTGCGGCTCCCGATGCCGCCAGGAGTTCGGTCCCCTGTCCTTCCAGATCCGAAAACACTCCGTTGAGGTGATCCCAGTCGAGGTCCTCCAGCCGGGCATAGTGGGACTGGACGAAGTCGAACGCCAGGGGAGCGACCAAGAACCCCAACGCCGAGGTGACCCCGGCGGAAGGGGGAAGAATCACAGAGGGGCTTCCGGTCAGCTCCGCAACCCGGTACCCGTGTACCGGCCCCGCGCCTCCGAATGCCGAGAGCGGCAGCGACCGCGGGTTCTTGCCCCGTTCGACAACATGCACCCGGGCGGCGTTGGCCATGTTCTCGTTCACCAATTGGTGGATGCCCCAGGCAGCCTCGGTGACGGACAGCCCCAGTGGTCCGGCGATCTGCGACTCGATGGCCCGGCGCGCCGCTCCGGCGTCGAGTTCCATCCTGCCGCCCAGGAAGTAGTCGGGATCGAGGTAGCCGAGGGTGAGGTCGGCGTCGGTGACGGTGGGCTGGGTGCCGCCCAGGCCGTAGCAGACCGGGCCGGGGTCCGATCCGGCCGACTCCGGACCGATCTTGAGCAACCCGAGCGGGTTTATCCGGGCGATGGATCCCCCTCCCGCTCCGATCTCGATCATCTCGATGACGGGCACCTTCACCGGCAGACCCGACCCCTTGCGGAACCGGTAACGCCGGTCGACCTCGAAGTCGTATGTGACCGCGGGGCGCCGGTCGGCTATGACGCAGAGCTTGGCGGTGGTGCCTCCCATGTCGAAGGAGAGCAGGTCGTCCACCCCGGCATCCGCACCGAGGGTCGCCGCGGCCAGCGCACCGGCGGCCGGGCCGGACTCCAGCAGCCGGATGGGATACCGGGTGGCGGTGTCCACCGTGGCGATGCCCCCCGACGACAGCATCACGAAAAAGGACCCTCCGAACCCCAGGTCGGCCAGGCGGCCCTCCAGACCTGACAGGTACCGCTCGGCCAGCGGCTGGACATAGACGTTGGCGATGGTGGTGGATGAGCGTTCGTACTCGCGGATCTCAGGCGCCACCTCCGAGGAGATCGAGACCCGCATCCCCGGGGCGGCCCTCGCGACCGCCCGGCGAGCGGCCCGCTCGTTGTCGGGATTGGCGAAGCTGTGGAGAAAGCTGATCGCCACCGCCTCGATTCCCCGCTCATCCAACTCGGCGGCCAGGGTCTCAACAAACTCCTCGTCCACTTCCTGGAGCACCTCGCCTCCCGCCGCGGTCCTCTCGGGGACGTCGAAGCGGAGATGCCGGGGAGTGATGGGAACCGGCATTTCCAGGAACAGGTCGTAGAGCTCGTACCGGTGCTCCCGGCCGATCTCCACCGAGTCTCGAAAGCCCCGGGTGGCCAGCAGAGCGGTGCGGGCGCCCTTGCGCTCGATGATGGTGTTGGTTACCAGAGTGGTCCCGTGCACCAGATGCCTGATCTCCCGGGTCTTGAGACCGGTCCGCTCCAGGGTCCGGACCAGGACTTCCTCCACCCCTCGTGAAGGATCGTCGGGAGTGGTCAGGACCTTTCCCACCACCGTCTCTCCGGAGAGGTCGTCGATCAGCATGAGATCGGTGAAGGTGCCGCCGATGTCAACCCCGATGCGATAGGTGGCCGCTGGCGAGCCTGATGTGTTCATGAGAGCGTCAAGCGATGGAGGGTCGGGGGATCGGAACTGAATTCAGGTTACTGCCCAGGGTGGCTTCGGCTGATCGGGGTATTCGGATGGGTTGTTCCCCAAAGGTGGATCCACCCAGGGCGTCGGCACATAGTCTGGGGTGGAATGACCTCGTCCCCGAACCCCGCCACCCTGGCTCGGCGCCCCGGCCTTGGCTTCGCCATGGCGTTGACGGGCGGAGTCCTGTTCGGCATCGCCGACACGGTGGCGGCCGGCCTCTTTGAGAGGATCAGTCCGGCCGAACTGAACCAGTACCGGCTGGTGCTGGCGGCGATCTTCATCTCTGCAATCGCCGCTCGCAGGGGCCTGACACACCACGGGGGAATGCTCGGGTGGTTGGTGCTGCAGGGGCTCATCACCGCGGTGATCACCTTTGTCTTCTTCGTGGCTGTCGAAAGGTTGGGGGTGGGACCCGGGATCACCATCCAATATCTGGGACCGATCTTGATGCTGATGTGGCGGCGCTTCGTGCAGGGTTTGGCGGTACCTGTCAACGGATGGCTGGGAGCGGCGGCAGCCGTGGTGGGAATCGGGCTGATCACCGGTGCATTCACCGCCGACTACGCCGATGCCATAGGGGTGGCGGCCGGATTGGCGGCGGCTGTGGCCTACGCGGCGCTCACCATCGTGGGCGAGAAGCTTGGCAAGACCCTTCATCCGCTCACGTACAGTTCCTACAGCCTGACCATTGCCGCGGTGATCTGGCTGGCGGTGCTCCCGGTGAGAGTCCCCCAACTCTCCATTGCCGGCTGGCTGGGAGTTGGTTGGGTGTCGATTGTCGCCATGGGAATCGGGTATCTGCTGCTGATGAGTTCTCTTCGCCACATCAGTCCCGGCCCGATGGGAGTGGCGGCCACCTCCGAGCCGATAGTGGGCACGTTGACAGCCTGGGTGGCATTGAGCCAAGCCCTCTCATTGACGGAGACCATCGGCGTGGCCATGACCGCACTGGGGATTGCCGTGGTGCACTGGAGCATCCGCAGGACCCCCGGGTTCTAACCAGGAACCACCCGATGCCTGATCGTGGCGGGACCCAACGGTTGGTTCCCTACCTGGTCACCTGCCCATCGTCGGCGGGAGAGCGGTTCCCTTGAGGAACTTCACGCCAAGCATGACGAACCAGGCAACCCAGGGGAAGTAGCAGGCTCTGGCCACACTGATCATGGCAGGGCTCGCTCCGGTCTGGCCGATGATGAAGGAGACCAGGGCAAGGAGCGAGAACGCGGCGATCACCAAAGCTGCGGTCCTGTTGAAACCGGGAGGATGTATGGCTGACATCCCCAGGCTGAAGGCGAGGACCCCGGTTGAGACCACGACGCCCGAGAGGAGCGTGATGGCCGAATCCACCCTGTAGATCGGTATGGCCTGCTGAATGCCCTGTTCGATGTCGATCGAAGTCTGAGCGAGGACGTGAGTCAGACCGGCCGTGAGGATCCAGCCGGTGGCGCCCATCACCACGCACAGAATGCTCAGGCGCGACAGGGCGGCTGGCGTCGTCTCTCCCTGGATCACCCGATTTACTCCTGCCAGCCCGTAGAGCAACATCACCAGGCCCGGCGGCACCAGGAGCGCGGAGATGTGAGCCAATTCGCGGTTCGACGCAAGAGCGGTGATAGCCCCCACGGCGTCGCCTGTCTCCGCAGGATCGATGAGTATCCCTCCCGGCTCCAGCAGGAAGAACAGCAACGCCAGCACAGGCCCCACGATCAGTGCCAGAGCTTCCAGCTTGTGAATTGTTTTCGTTGCCATGGCTCTACCTCCTCAGGAAGAGTGTCGACTTCTCGTTCCAACGGTTGCCGTCTTGTTCCCCCTCCTAACGCTTCCAATCGGCGAGGCCCATTTTATGTCATTTGCAGTGGTCCACCCAGGATTGAGGAGGCCCACGCCGTGATGCCGGCGCCACGGCTGAGTATCGATGCCCTTAGTTTACGGACTTAGCTAAGGTGTCTATAGTAAGTACACAGCAGACCCGGCGGAGGAAGAATGTCATGACAGCGATCGTGAATGTGCACCAGGCGAAGACGCATCTGTCGAAGTTGTTGGATCGCGCTCATGCCGGGGAAGAAATCATCCTTGCCAAATCAGGCGAGCCCTACGCGGTGCTCGGACCACTTCCCTCAGTCGAGGCCGTTCGCCGCCCTGGACGGCTCGCTGGCCAGTTCGTCGGCCCCGAGATACTGGATCCGCTGCCCCGGGCCGAACTCGACGCCTGGGAACGGAGTTGATGCGACTGCTGCTCGACACCCATGTGCTGTTGTGGTGGTGGACGGACAATGCCAGTCTCTCGAAGGAAGCCAGGAGCGCCATCGCCTATTCGGCGTCCGAGGTGTACGTGAGTGCGGCCAGTGCCTGGGAGATCGCTACGCTGCGGCGCCTGGGCCGGCTTGACCATGCTCCCGACGCCGTTCGCCGCTTCCACGACTTGGTACAAGCTGATGGGTTTCAACATCTGGCGGTCAACTACCTGCACTGTCTGAGAGCCGGAACCTATTCGTTAGATCACCGTGATCCCTTCGACCGGATGCTCGCTGCCCAGGCTGAGATGGAACTACTGACACTGGTCACCAAAGATGCCTCTTTCAAGCATTTCGGAACCCGAGTCCTGTGGTAGCGACTCCCTAAGCAGAACGAAACCACGGGTGAGAGACCGGAGTGGCCCCGACCGCCATGGGGATCCCCGGTGGTGTATTGGGGCATGTCACAGGGGAGCCATCCCCACCGGCTGCTCCACCCCCCATTCAAACACCCATGTCACAGGGGGCCGATAGCGTGGATTGGCATGAAGGAGGTTTGGTGTTGAGAGATCAGATTGGTGACATAATGGGATTGATTTCCCGCGCTCCGTGGCGGGAGGCGGTGACCTACCGGAACTCCTGGCCTCACGAATACGTGGTGATCAAAAAGGACGGCCAGCAGGCGCTCCTGGCCGCGTTCTGTGCGAGGATCGCCGCCGGCGAGGGCGTGGAATGCCGGTTCTTCCACCAGAAGCGAAAGTACCTGTTCCTGGGGGACCACAAGTACTGGACGATGACCGATTGCCCTGACATTGACCTTGAGAAGGACGACTACGTACTCAACCGTGCGCTGCTCTATCGGGATCGCCGCGACTTCGTGATCGGACCGGGTGACACCGGCGTTAGAGGAAGTTGAGGACCCCCGGAGGGGTGCAAGTCGATCAGCCGGCGCCTTGAGTCAACCGAGGACGAGCCGGCCGACCACCGAGTCGACTATCACCATTAGGAACAGCAGTGCCAGATATGCGAGCGAGAACACATATAGCTCCCTGGCGCCCCGGATCCCGTCATCCCTTGCCAGCCGGACTGCCCGGATGATGAACCCGGCGCCCAGCGCCAGGGCGCCGACCAGATAGATCCATCCGACCGCCCCGGTGGTGGCAAACAGCATCGACACCCCGACCAGCACCACCGTGTACCACAGGATCTGACGCTTCGTGGCGGCCAGAGTGGCGACCACCGGCAGCATCGGAATCCCGGCCCGGGCGTAATCGTCCTTGATCAACAAGGCCAGAGCCCAAAAGTGGGGAGGCGTCCACAGAAAGATGACGACGAACAGGTAGAGCGCCGGGAGTTCGACCGTTCCGGTTACGGCCGCCCACCCCACCAGGGGCGGGACTGCGCCCGCGGCCCCTCCGATGACGATGTTCTGGGGAGTGGTCCGCTTGAGCCCCTTGGTGTAGACGAACACGTATATGAGGGTGCCGCTCAGTGCCAGGACCGCGCTGAGGAGGTTCACAAGGGCCGCCAGGATCGAGAAGGCGGCCAGGTTGAGAACGACGCCGAATACGAAGGCCCGGCTCTCCGACACCCTGCCGCTGGCAACCGGACGGCGGCGGGTGCGCTGCATCTTCTGGTCCAGGTCACCTTCCAAGCCGTGATTGAGAGCGCTGGCGCCCCCGGAGGCCAGGTAGCCGGAGATTATTACGAGGGCAGTAACAAGGGGGTCCGGGCGCCCCCGTGCGGCAAGGAACATGCTGCTCACCGTGGTGATCAGAAGCAGAACTGTGATGCGGGGCTTGGTCAGAGCGACGTAATCGCGCAGGACCGGGTATAGGGGAGTGGTGGAACTGCCCATCAACCAGGGGTCTGTGTGTGTCGGATCCGCACCCGAAACGTGACGGGATCGAGTTGCACGGCGACCGTCAAGACCAGTGACACCCATGACAGAGTGGCGAAGATCAGGTGGAGAGACGCGATGAAGGGGGATGATCCCAGCCATGCCGTGAAGGCTCCCACTCCGATTTCGAGCACCAGGAACCAGGCGGTCAGCGCCGCCATCCACCGCAGCTGCCTGAAGGCCGCTCCCCGTTTCCAGGCCACATAGCAGATGCGGAAGACCACCGCGGCCACGATGGCGACAATGTAGCGGTGGCCCATGTTGACTATGAACCCGACGCCGTCCGGGATCCCAAACCCGACGCACAGCGGCCAATCGGTGCAGATGGAGCCGTAGCCGATCCCCACCATATAGGAGCCATAGAGGATCACCACCAGCAAACCGCTCAGGCCCACCCAGGCGGTCAATCGTTCCTCTCTGGTCACCCTGGCGTCCAGATCCGCCGGTAGACCCGTCCGATCGTCGGGGTGACCGGCCAGCCAGGCGATGGCGAGACCGGCCACAGTGAGTTCCGCCAGTCCCAGGTGGATGAGGCGGGTCCACCACGAGAGGTCGCTCAGCACGGTCAGCCCGCCGAGGATCGCCGCCGCGACAACCAGCACCATGCTTGCGCTCGTGGCAAGGATCACTGGTCTCGATGCTCTGAAGTGCCGCCAGGCCAGCACCAGTGAGGCCAACACCAGGAGTCCTACCCCACTCGCTACCAATCGGTGCGTGAACTCGAGCCAGATGTGGTAGTCGAACGGAGGGATGATCTGGCCGTGACAGAGCGGCCAGTCAGGACACGCATCCCCCGAACCGGTAACCCGGACCACCCCGCCCAGAACGATCTGAGCAATAGCCGCGATCAGGCTGACCAGTGTCACCGTTCGGTATCTTGCTTCACCGGACTGTTTACCGGACATGACCTGCGGCATCGTTGACTCGCTCCGGAATTTCGAATGGGTCCTCTCGGAACGATCCCTAGCTTCCGGATCGGGTTCCTGGCAGCTACCGGACCGAATCCCTCCGCATTTTAGATGAGTTCGCCAAGTGCCCTGTCCGGTCATCGCGCCACCCGCACCCGTGTGATAGGATGCCGGTTTGCTTCCCGATACACCCACGCGGTGGGAGCCTGTTCCGATACCGATGTGGAATGGACCCAGCACCGGGACAGCGGCTTCCGCTGCATCCAGCCCGAGGGCGCGCCGCTCCAGACACCCAATGGGTGAGGACGGCGCTGCGCTCCCTTCACCTCATACCTGACCGCTGGCGGACACAGGGGTGGACGACACATCCAAGAAGAATCCTCCCGGGTCAGACGGCGCCTCCTAGCTATTTCGTCTCGTTTCGCAAATCCGCGATCCGGCCCGCCCCCCAGTAGCCACCGGATCGAAGCCTTGCGTATTTTGGGTCTGTTGGCTAAGTGGCCTTTCTAATCCAACCAGAAAGGCCTTTTACAAGTATCGAGCGTGGAATATCAGACATCTCTCATGGTCAACGCTGAAGTCCCTGCGTAAACCAACTTCCAGCAACCTGCCCACGGGAAGCTTGGCCAGTGCGATCGTGGGACGTGCGACGAATGCTCCGTCGGCGTACCGGAAGGTCGCGGTGGGTAGCCTCTCCCCGTCTCGTGGCAACATGTCGGGATGGGAGTGATATCAAGAAGTGTATGTCATCCTCCTGCACGCCGTGGCGAAAAGCGCTTCCCAGGAAACGCAGTTCGGCGTCGGTCGAGGCCAATACAGGTACGGAGGTATGGCCTACTCACCCAAAAGGGGAACGGGGCCGTTCAGCGGTCCCCGGTAGTACTCCTCGAAACGTAGGGCAGAGAATTGGTGAAGAGCCTTGACGCGCTCCCGTTCTTCGAGAGGAAAGGCGCCCTCTCTCATGATGTCATCGACGGTGGCGGTCAGAAAGTCGAACCAGACCAGCCGGTCCTCGATGTAGTGCCCGACCGCGAAGGTGGTGTCATGAGGATCGTAGGGGCCATGTCGGTCGATGAGGTCGCTCATCTCCCACCCCATCTCCTCGTCCCCATCGGCCTTGGGCGCCTTCTGGTCGGCGGTCCGTCTCTCCAAGTGCGTTTTCTTCACGGCCCCATCCTAAGGCGAACGTAATGACAATGGCACACAAATGTGAGGGGAATGCTTGCCGGCTTGGAGGAGTGTTGTCTGTCGCTTGGCTTTACTCAGGCGGCGCCTCGTAGTTTTATCGTCTCGTTTCGCAAATCCACGATCCGGCCCGCCAGTTCCTCGACGCGAGCCAAGACCTGATCCAAAGTGCCCGATAGATCGAGCGCGGCCACCGCGAGCCACTTGTCCAGATGTCGGACCTTGTGGACCATCGGCTCAGCCTCCCCTTGGGCGTAGATGAGCATCCCGCCGGGCAGATCTAGGGCGGTGGCGTAGGCCAGCATCTGGTAGAGGTCGGCGTTGGGTATGCGCTGATCGGAGATGCGTTTGTATTTGGCATCACCCACAAACCGGCACACACTGCCATCCCACCACGAAAGATCGGGGTACAGCCGCACATGACGGTCCTCATCAAGTGTCACCTTGTCCCTACGGCGAACCTTCCGGAAGGTACGTTCGGAGACCCCCAGCGCCTCTCGTAGTGCTCTCGTAACAAACTCTTCGAACAGGACGTCCATATCAACAAGGAATCCGGAAGAACGCACTTCTCCTCGGCTCGATTGATACTCGCTATGCCGAAGGATGAGCCGTGCCAACTCGACCACCAACCGGTAATGGTCGTTCAGCCGATCAAAGGCCACCTCCGGCACCTTGCGGGGCGGAAACCCGACCCACGACACGTCTGACAGCATCCCGCCAACCCATCCCAGGCCTCGGCGGGCCTCCTTTGACCGGAGTTGCATCTTTCCAAGCCGTACGGCTGCCGCTTTCACCAGTTGGTTGGCGAGAATGTCGTTGGTGAACTCGTCGTAGCGCACCTCGACCGGCATTGCAATTGCGAACCGACGGCGCAGTTGGTCGTCGAATCGGATCCGGCCCCGTATGCCGTAGAGGGTCTCCTCTTCAGTGCGGTACCCATGGAGTAAACCCCGCCGGAAGGCCTGTCGAGCCCCAGCCGACAGGGCACAAGCCAGCATGTCGGGAAGGGCTTCGTCTCTCTCAAAGTCAAACATCCGCAGATCATGGTGCTTGATCACACCCATGGCATAGCAGGCCAGAGAAAGCAGTTGCGGGATGCCGATCTTCGGCTCTATGAGGATCGACATTTCACCGATTTCAAACGCACCGACGATCGATCCCGGCCTCAGGTAGTACTCGCCCTCCCGCTCTGCGGGGTCGAGAAAGACTGAGGGCAGCGCTTGTCGTAAATGGTGGCGCTCGGTGGCAGAGAGCGGATATGGCTCCTTGGTGGTTGTGTGCTCCTGCAGGTCAATCCGACGCATCAGTATTGGTGGATCCTTTTTCGCCGACACCTGCTTGAGTCTTTGCCTTGACCTGCTGCATCAGCTTGTCCAGATCCCATTCGTCCATGCCGTCGAGGTTCCCAAACAGATGCTCTTCGATGTAGGGAAGGACACTGTGTTTCCAGATGCGGCGTACCGAGGTCTCATCCTTTACCACGGCATTTCCTTCTTCATCCGTTCCCATGAAGTAGCTGGGTCCGATGGCCACATGCCGGTCGTCCTCCAGTATTTTATTCACCAGGTCAATCACATCGGCTACCCAGCCCACGTCTGGGGCCTTCTCCTGCAGCCACTTGCGGAGAAGACCCTTGATGGGCTCATCGTCGGGGTGGAACTCCACGAAATAGAATCGCCTACGCAGTGCCAGGTCCACCAGCGCGATCGACCGATCGGCCGTGTTCATGGTGCCGATGATGTAGAGGTTCTTGGGCAGGGAGAACTCCCTGTCGGCTTGATACTGCAGTCGCATTGCCTCGTTGCGGTATTCGAGCAGGAAGTACAACTCCCCGAACACCTTGGCGAGGTTGCCGCGGTTGATCTCGTCTATAACCAGATAGTGGTCACCGCCGGGGTCTTCCTTCGCACGCCGGGCAGCCTGTAGAAGTGGACCGTCCTTCAACTCAAAACCCGGCTGTCCCTCGAGCAGTGAAGGACGGTAGCCCTGAACGAAGTCTTCGTACGCATAGGAGGGGTGGAACTGGACGAGGGTGACTCGATCTTTCGATCCGGAGAGATGCACAGCAAGCTTTTGCGCGACGTAGGTCTTGCCGGTACCGGGTGGCCCCTGGAAGACGATCTGCCTCTTCTCCTTGAGCAATGTCTCGATCTCCTCCAAGAAGGCAACAGGTAGATGCAGTTTCGTTGCGAGAGTCTCAAACGACGGCTTGTCCTTTTTTCCGTTCGGTGACGGGGGCGGGTCTTCGATCATCCATACCAGTGACTGTGCATCGAGCCGGTGACGCAACTTCAAGCCTCGCCGGGAGGCCTCATCCATGAACAGGTCAAGAAAACCCAGCGCATGCCGGTACAACGCCGCCTCGTCAGCATCCTTATCGGGCTTGCCATATCCGGTGCGACCATAGACCTTCTGGAAGATGGTGGTCTGGAATGGCGGGTACCTGTAGGCATCCAGCCCCATTAGAAGAACGGATATGTACCTCATCCTCACGCCGGTGCCGCTGGCTACTGCAGTGGGAAACAGATCACTGAAGTTCCTGATCCGTTCATCAACCGAGGAGGGATCCTGTGCCCAAATGGCCTGAAGCGCCGTTAATGCCTCAACTTTGGATTCCTTGACCCAGTTCAGAAGATTCTGTCTCGATCGCCAGCCGAGGGGATTGTCGGGAACACTCTTGGCCATCCTTTCAACCCAGTCATCCGCGTTAGCAAGTACCCCTCTTCTAGTCTCGGCCAGGTCCCGACCGATCTCGACTTTGTAGTCGTTCTCCCAGCTGTCCAGTAGCCCGGTGTCGACACATGCCTCTGCCTGGGTTAGGTATTCATCCCAGAGCTTTCTAAGTTTTGGATCCCACTTGGCGCGGATGTCGTCGTCATAGAAGTTGAACGTCCTACCTCGTTTGAACTCCAACTGGCTTCGAATCTGCTGTAACTCCCGGTCTACGTCCTTTGTGGGCTCGGAGACCAGAGTTGCAAAGGATTCTCGAATGTCGGATTTGTTGTTGACACTGACTATTGCTTCGAAGTCATGGGGAAAGACCAGATGGAGTAAAGCCTCGCGTTGCGCTCGATAGGTTCCATCACC
The DNA here is from genome assembly GCA_965204615.1 of Acidimicrobiia bacterium. Taxonomy (GTDB): domain Bacteria; phylum Actinomycetota; class Acidimicrobiia; order Spongiisociales; family ZC4RG35; genus Bin76. The sequence continues at coordinate 2,246,735 of OZ242000.1, forward strand.
GCTTGCAAATTCCTCAAACAGCAGACTGGTAGGTTTGAACCGGAGAAACTGTTTGAATTCCCAGGGGTTTTCCAGCAATCGCTCTTGCTCCTGATGTGTCTGAAGCTTCCACTGCCTGGCGAATTCGATAAGAAATCCCACCTGGAACGGACGGTAGTTGAAGAACGCCTGTCCAGGATGGGCTAGGCCGGGAGTCAGCGCCGCGACGAGGTGATCAGGAAAACTCACCTGCCGATTTCCCCATCTGAGTACCTGCCGTATTTGGTCTTCCTTTTTGGGGCCGCCCATGGCCCCCTGCCAAACGATCAAAAAGTGTACGTACAGCGCCTCAGCCATTAGCTGGTGAACCTCTGGTGGGCTGCTCACCAACTGCTTATGCAATTTGGTGTCAAAGCTGGCCTGCGACTCGTCCGGTCGGTTCAGAAACCGGTTGTAGAGCTCTTCAAGCCACTGACTTGACCAGATTGGCTCGCCCGGTGTAAACAGGGAGTCATCGGATCTCAGTGCCCTTTCTACCCAGAGTTCCGCTGCAGCGTAGACTTTCTCAGGGCCCTCTCCGGGACGTTTACTGCCCACTGTTGTTTCTCCTCACATATTGTCTTCTAGTCCAATGGCCCCTCTGATCTTATCCACAACGTGAAGTCACAGGACCTACGGGGCTGTTTCGGTCACCCCCTTTTGCGTAACTGCCGACGACGTGAAAGGCGACTGAGTTCTGAGGCATTGCTCTAACTGTCCTGGCCCAGCGCGGACTGGAACGCCCTCAGTGTCTTCCTGTCGAAGCAGACGAAGCGGATCAGGCTTATGTCGTTTGGGGTGGAGCGGACCATTTTCACGGCGGTTGTTGCGGCTGCATCGAGCGGATAGCCGTGTGCTCCTGTTCCGAGCGCCGGGAAGGCGATACTGTCGGCGCCGACCTCGTCGGCCTGCGCCAGAGACTCCCGGTAGCAGGACTCAAGCAGCACGGGCTCGCCTCGATGCCCGCCCCGCCACTGCGGCGTCACGGTGTGGATGATCCAGTGAGCACCGAGCCGGTAGCCGGGAGTGACTGTGGCGCGCCCGACAGAACAGCCATCCAGCCTCTTGCAGTGAGCCAGGAGTTCCGGGCCCGCAGCGTGGTGGATGGCGCCGTTGACTCCGCCCCCGCCGGTCAGGCGCCGGTTGGCGGGATTGACGATGGCGTCCACCTCTTCGGCGGTGATGTCGCCGAGCACGGCTTCGACAGTGGGTCCGCTGTCCGCGAGTATTGGTAGCGAAATGGGCATCGGTTCCCCGGATACGTGCACAATCAGGTCCGTCAGGAAGTCGCGCTCGCGGATCGGATCAAAGTCGTTCGGGTTGTAGCGGCGGGGGTCCCTTTCGACTCTTGCCGAGGTGGGCATGAAGCCGGTCTCGTTGGTCCAACTGAGCCCTTTGGCGGCGAATCTCACCTCATAGATGCCGTGACCGGTCCAACTCCGGTGGAGGAACAGGCGGTCGTCCTCCATGAAAGCCAGCCATTTGTCGTTCATGTCGATGGGTCTGTATCCCACCGCGATCTGCTGCATCTCTTCTCGTGAGAGAACCATCTGCGGAGGAGGGATCGCCACGGTTTCTCTGATGGGTGAGGCGTGTCCCCAGCATTTCTCAGGATGCTCGCCATCATCCGAGCACACGCCCCAATCATGCCTGCCGAAGATCCGTTCGGGCGGCCCGTCCGGCCCCCAGAGCGCCATGCTGAACAGGCTCAACTTCCCGCCCCCTGGACCCTCGTTGTCTCCGCCGGTCTCGCCCGCTTGGTCCGAAGGGTCGTCATCCATAATCACTCCGTTCTGCCCTGTTCTCTACTCCCCATTCAAACACCCCCCTGTGACACTTTGTTGTTGAAACGATGACCGTTTTTGGTGGACAACGGAGTGGACACTGGAATGGTCAGAGCGACAGGTCGATGATGGGTGGAGGTCGAAATAACAGAATCACCAAAGCTTTCCTGCCTGCTATCGCAGGTCCCGACTGGTTCCTATTAGCCCTCCATGGCATCGGGATGTGGCTGCTCGTTCCGGGTTTGGTGGCGTTGCCAGCGCTCAGACCTCAATGGGGGCTCACCCCACAAGTTCTCGGGCTGCAGAAGGCGCCAGGCCGTACTCTTTGACGACTGTTACCGGACGATTGTCTCCGCAGACCAGGCATAGCATCTTGGCAAGCACGGTCGGATATTCCTCGGCGACTCTGACAGGCTCCTCTCTCCTCCATCCACGAGCCGATAGTTGTTTCATAAGAGATGTGTAGCGGCTTTGGCTGATGATTCGCAGGTCAAAAGCACGTCGCGTTAAGGCTGCGATGGACATTCCCCATTGGGACTTTGTCCATGCCAGAGTTCGCAAGGTCACCGGTGGGACAATGCTCTCAAGAGCAGGTTGCCTGGGTATGAGAAACGCTGCTCCAAATCGGAAAGCCTCCTTCTCGGCTTGCTTCGGTTCCACATACCGGTATTGATGGAGAAGGAGATGTCCGATCTCATGGGCGACGCTCAAGCGCTGTCGGTCACCATGACGGCCCTTGGAGTAGCAAATCACGGGCCGGCCGAAGGGCCGATCGGGCCATGCCGACACCGCATCGTAAGTGTGGATCGAGGAAGCTCCGAAGATGATCACACCTGCGCGCTCGGCAACGCGGAGGACATCCGGGATCGGATCATCGGCGCCGACACCTAGGCGGCGGCGGGTCCAAAGGGCCAAATCCTCGATAGCCTCTTCATCAAGGGCCTCCGAGCGAGGCGCAAGGTTTAGCGGGGGGACCTGTGCGATGTTCTGGTGATCCAGATCCCCCTCCAAGTCGAGCCAGAACTCCAAGCCCTGTTGCACATAGGCGCGAAGTCGTCTCTCTTCCCGCCGGGGTGCATTGGATCGTCTCCGGAAGTGAAGCGTCAGATCCGGCAGCTCAGGCAGTGGACCCCGTTTCAGAAACGAAAGCGAATATCCCGTAACTCCACTGATGGCCTGCAGAGTTGCATCTGAAACAGGGCCGCCTCTTTCTATGAGGGAGATCGCTGCCTGTGTCACCCCTGCACCTTGCGCCAGGGTAGCTTGATTCATGCTCAGGTAGTGGCGAGTGAGACGCACCCTCTGCCCGATCACCCCACGTCCATCTCCGTGTCGTGGACTTTGATCTGCACAAGCTCGTCGGCCTCCTGATCGGGGACGAAAGCCAAGTCGGAAAGATCAACATGTGAAGGTAATTGAAGGCGCCAAGTCAACTGCGGGGGACTGCGGTATTGCCAGATACCTTGCGGGAGGCCCAAGCCCATCATCAGGGTATCTTCGGAGTCTGTGTGCCAATCGATGATGAGCGTATCCGGATGTTTTATGGAAGGTAAATGCAGCTGTGACCATGCCAATCGACGCTGCCGGTTGGTGCCGGGCGGTGGCGTCGTCCTCCCAACCGAACGTAGCACCCGCACCGTGGTTAGACCCCCAATTGATAAGTGAATTCCGGAGTTCGGCACATCCTCGATCACACTCCAGTTCGCACCCGACTCCCCCAAGAGCACCTGTCTGGCTTGGAATCGGGCCGAGTGACTCCAGTAGTACTGATCCCGGGTCTGACGGTCAGGCTGCAAGTGGTTTGCAAAGTCAATGCCGTTTTCAAGAGCGGTTCTGACTGTGGGCAAACAGTCCCGTACCAGGCTGGTTCCTTGGCGGGGTGTGAAAATCATGCTTATATTATAAGCTGTTCCTACACATTGGCAGGGCCATTTCCGACAGAAGGCATTTGGACTCCCGGGATAGGGTCATGACCACATCTGTAACCATCACCGGAACGGGGATGCCGGTTCCGTCGCCGGACCGGGCCGGTCCCGGGGTGTTGGTGCGATCGGGCGGGCTGGTGCTGCAGTTCGATGCGGGGCGGGCCACCACATTGCGGCTGGCTGCTGTTGGTGTGACGCCGGTTGATCTGGACGCGGTGTTCGTCACCCATCATCACAGTGATCACGTCAGCGGTCTGGAGGATCTGGTGATGTCACGGTGGATCATGGACCGGCTTGACGAGTTGGGGCCACTTCCGATCCTGGCGCCCAGGGGGCCGGCGACCGACTTCCTGGAGCGAATGCTCGACCATTGGGAGCATGACCTGGCGGTGCGGAGCGCACATACCGAACGGGGGACCTACCCGGGCTACCAGGTGAGGCCAGTCGAGGTCGGTGACTCCTTGATGGAGGTCTGGGCCGAGGGGCAGGTCCGGGTGATGGCGGGACCGGTGCGGCATGAGCCGGTTACACCGGCCGTGGGCTACCGGATCGAGACGCCGGACGGGGTGGTGGCCATCAGCGGCGACACCCTGGTGTGTCCGGAGATGGCCACACTGGCCGAGGGCGCCGATGTGCTGGTCTACGAGGCGATGCGCTTCGATCTGATCCGCGCTCGCCCGGACCACTTGCACTTTGTGCTGGACTATCACGCCGACACCAAGTTGATTGGCGCCCAGGCGCAGGAATTGGGTGTGAAACACCTGATCCTGACTCATCTGATCCCCGAGCCGACCACCGAGGAGGCCCGTCAAGGCTTCGCCGACGACATCCGTAACGCGGGATACGATGGCCATCTGACGGTAGCCCGCGATTTGTCTGCTGTTACTCTGAATTGGCAGGAATGAGCAGCGCAAGGGAATCGAACGAGGAGTCTCCGTCCTCGCCCCGCCACGTTCGGCGTTTGGTGCGAAAGCTCGGCGACGGCATCGGGGTTGAAGAGCGGGTGATTGGTCCGGCTCGCCGGGTCGGGCACCTGGTTCGCAGCTTCGGTCACAGCGTGGAGGCGGACGAGCGGCTTCCGTTCCCGGCTCGCCAAATCGGAAGTCTGATCCGATGGCTGGGCGACAGCGTGGAGGGTGAGGATGCAGTTGACGCTCGGGACGACATCGACGCCAGGGAGTTCCGGGGTGCCTGCGGCCAGTTCATGACCGGAGTGAACGCGGTCACCGCTATCGATCAGGAGTCGGTACCGGCGGCTCTGGTGGTCAATTCCTTCACTTCGGTCTCTCTCGATCCTCCCTTGGTGCTGGTGTGCATCGATCGGGACACCAACAGCTACCAGGTCATGTCCACCGCCACGCGGTATGCCGTGCACATTCTCTCGGCTGAGCAGGAGTGGGTGTCCAGGCGTTTCACTCGCAGCGACCTCTCCGGCGCCGACAAGCTCGACGGGGTCTCCTGGTCGCCGGGTCTGGGAGGGGTGCCGCTCCTCTCCGACTACGTAGCGCGGTTCGAGTGCCGGGTGATCGCCGGCTATGACGGCGGTGATCATGTGATCTACCTGGGGGAGGTGGAGAAGATGGAGGTGGGCGACACCGACCAGCCCGCCTTGGGATACTTCAGGGGGAGCTACTACCACTACCCGGACTGAGAGGCCGCCCTACGCCAGGGAGCCCATATAGTCCCGCCGGGCTTTCCCCAAGGACCGGGTGTCAGGATCGCAGTGTGATACAGGGATGGCTACACCCGACATGGTTTCAAGCCATGATGATTTATCTTGGTGAACTCGGTCGGCACGAGTCTCACCCCCCAGGTGGGACCTAAATCACTTTGCGGGGTTGTGTTTCTGATGCCACTATTCCCACTGATGAGGACCACAGTTACTCTCGATCCTGATCTCAGAGCGCAGTTGAGGGAACTGGCTCGTGAACGGAATATCTCCTTCAGGGAGGTGCTGAACTCCACCCTGCGCGCCGGTTTGGCTGTAGAGAAACAGAGGGCGGGCCGTTTCAAAGTCAAGGCGAGACCACTTGGCGCACGCCCGGCGGGAGACCTGAGGCAGGCATTGCGGCTGGCGGATCAACTTGACGACCGGGCTATTGCCATCAAGCTGACACAGGGGAAGTAATTCGCCCCTGGCCCTTGGAAACCGCGTGAGCCAGTCGTAGCCGATCTCACCCGGCCCGAACGCGACGCGAGGCCGGAGCGCAAAGCGCCGGCCTCGGTCGGTCGAGGGGTTCTTTTAGCCTGGATCCACCGTTGGTTTGTGGGGATGTGGGGGGTTAATGCGTTGAAGTGCCTCTCTGACCTGGGAAAATAGCTGTATTAGCAAACGGCTGTTACCCAGGCAGAGGAGGCACTTGTTGTGAACAGGATACCGAGCAGTGATTTGGACAGGCTTAGGGTCGTTTTCGATGACGATTCGTTGGTTGCGGACGCGGGGTTGTTGATAGCGGGCACGGTTATGTCCCGTTTTGGGTTGGAGGAGTTGTTGGACGAGTCTGTACGGATGGACGGCCGTGTTGGTGGTGCCCGTCCGGGTCGGAAGGTGTTGTCGTTGGTGGCGTCGATGCTGGTGGGCGGTTCCCATATCGATCATGCCGATCGGCTACGGGCCGGTTCCACCCAGAGAGTGTTGCCGTTTGAGGTGATGGCCCCGTCCACGTTGGGTACGTTCCTTCGTTCGTTCACGTGGGGTCACGTCCGCCAACTCGACAAAGCCCTCGAAAGAACCCTCCGACGGGTCTGGTCAGCGGGTGGAGGCCCCGACAGCGATCCGGTCACCTTGGATGTGGATTCCACTATCTGTGAGGTGTCCGCCAAGACCAAGGCGGGCGCCTCTTATGGGTACACCGGACAACTGGGATACCACCCCCTGGTGGCGGTGCGTTCGGACACCGGAGAGATCGTCGGTTCCCGACTGCGGGGAGGTTCCTCCCAGCGGGGCAACGCCCATTTCGTCATAGAAGCGGTGAACCGTGTCAGACGAGCCGGCGCCACAGGCCCGGTGACCGTTCGGGCCGATTCTGGGTTCTGGTCCTATAACCTGATCGGGAGCCTTGATCGTCTCGGAGGGCCTGTCAAATTGTCTGTGTGAGGGGTTGGGTTCATGGGTTTTATTGGGTTAGGTTCATTCGGTTTGGGAAGTGGATTTCGAGTTGGTTTAGGGCTGTTTTCCAGCCGTGGGTGCGGGTTCCGAGGTTGCCTCCTCTCTTGTTGGCGATGTTCCGAGCCGCCAGGCGCAGCAGTTTCAGAGCGGATTGGTCGGTGGGGAAATGGCCCCTGGTTTTGGTGACTTTCCGCAGCTGGTAGTGAACGCTTTCCACCAGGTTGGTGGTGTACACGACCCGGCGAAGCTCGGGAGGGAACCGCAGGAACGGGGTGAACTCTTCCCAGGCGCGTCGCCATACGCGTATCATCCCCGGGTAGCGGTTTCCCCACTGGTCGTCGAGTTCGTCCAGCGCCTGGGCGGCCGCCTCGGCGTTCACCGCCGTGTACACGACCCGAAGCCCCTTGGCGATCATTTTGCGGTCTTTCCAGCTGCACAGCCGCATAGAGGCCCGTATCAGGTGGATGACACAGGTCTGGACCAGCGCCTGAGGCCAGGTGGCCTCGATCGCGTCCGGGAGGCCTTTCAGGCCGTCACAGCACACGATCAGCACGTCCTCGAGGCCTCGGTGGCGGATCTCGGTCAGCACCGACAGCCAGTATTTGGCGCCTTCTCCGCCGTCGCCGAGCCACACCCCGAGGACGTGTTTGCGACCGTCCACATCGACACCGACCACCACGTACGCTGGGCGGTTGATGACAGTACCGTCGGTACGGACCTTGATCACCATGGCGTCTATGTACAAGAGGGGATAGCACCGGTCAAGGGGCCGGTTCTGCCACTCGGTGAGCTCCTCGACGATCCCGTCGGTGACCTTGGACACCAACGCCGGCGACACATCCACGCCGTACATGCGAGCCAACTCCGAGCGGATGTCACGGGTGGACAGACCCCGGGCGTACAACGCCACGATGTTGGCGTTGAAGCCCTCCAGACGCCGGGCGCCCTTGGGAACGATCCTGGGTTCGAACGTAGCGTTGCGGTCACGGGGCACGTCCAGGTCCACCGCGCCGATCTCGGTCAGGACCTGTTTCGGAGTGGTCCCGTTCCGGCTGTTGCCCGTCCCATGGCCCATCGGGTCACCATGCTCATAGCCCAAATGATCAGTCAACTCCTCAGAAAGAGCCCGTTCCAGCACCCGCTTGGTCAACTCGGCCAACACACCGTCAGGACCCAAAAGGTCCACACCACCCGCCGCAGCGTCCGACACCACAGCCTCCACCAGCTCGTCGGACACCACACCAGCCGGCTCCGTCATCACATGTTCAGTCATACATCATCTCCTCTCAGGCCGGGCTCTCACACCAGCCAAACAAATCAGAGAACCCAACCTCACACAGACATGTATACAGGCTCGTCTCGGAGTCGAATGGTCGATCACCATCGGGCAACAGTCGCAGGTCAAGGGGGCCATCGCCAACATCGAAGAGACCGAATGGGAGTCCATCGACTATCCCGAGGACGGCGAGGCGCAGGTGGCCGAAACGTTCTTTGTCGCCTCCAAAAAGGGCAACCACCGCCGAGTGCGAATAGTGGTACGCCGTACCCGACTCACCGACCCGGCCCAACAGCAACTATGGCCCGACTGGCGATATCACGCCTTTGCCACCAACACCCAAATGCCTCCTGTCGAAGCTGACCGTTTCCACCGGGCCCACGCCCGCGCCGAACTCGCTATCAGAGACCTCAAGGAACACGCCGGTCTTTCGCACTGTCCATCGGGCAGTTTCTTCGCCAACGCAGCCTGGCTTTCCTGCACAGTGCTTGCTCACAACCTGTACCGGTGGATCCAACACCACACCCAACCGGCCGGGCTGACGCTGACCAACGGGAACACCGTCCGCACCCGCCTGTTCCGACTGCCCGGACGGATCGTGAACCACGGACGAAAACTGATCCTGCGCCTACCCGCCAGATGGCCATGGGCACACCAATACCTCACCACCCTCACCCGCATCCGCGCCCATCCCCAACTCTGCTGAACCCCGGCCCCACACGCTCCCGCCAAAACCCGAAAACGACCCCTCCCCAGAACCAGCACGTCCCCACACACGCCTCACCCGATCTACAGGGCGATTCAGGATCCCCCCAAACCGAACAGACACCCACCAACCCCCACACACCCGACACCAAACCACCCCCCGCCGCTCCCAAACAACCCAAAACCCCCACCATCACCCACCCCCGACGATCAAAACGGTGGATCCAGGTTTAGTTAGGGGAGTTGTGGCTCAGCAGTCGAGGACGATCCACTCGTCGACCTGATCCACCATCCGGACCGGGCCGTCGGCGGTGACCAGGACGTTGTCGGCGATGCTGATCCCGCCCAGCATGGCGCCCTTTTCGGGATCGGGGATCGACACGGCCGGGTGGGTGTTGATGATCATGTTCTCCTGCATGATCCGCTCCTTCCCCGGAATCCACGGCGGCTCCAGGGAGTCGACGCCGATCCCGTGGGCGGTGAAGGAGTTGATGCTCTTCGCCGGGGGATATCCCCAGGACTCGTAGCACTTGTCCCGTGCGTCGAGAACCGTGTCGGAGGATTCTCCGGCCTTCATCGCCTGCACTACGGCGTCGAAGCTCTCCACTCGCATCTCCCAGAACTTCTGTTGCTCGGCAGTCGGGGGCTTGAAGCTGTACACCCTGCGGACCTCGACCCAGTATCCCGACGGGCCTCCCCACTCCAGGTCAATCACCATGATGTCGTCCTCCTCGATCACTCCCCGGGTTCCCGGTCCGAAACACTCGAAGGGAGCGCGGCCCATCAGCGCGATCCCCTCCATGCATCCCAGCTGACGCGCCAAGCGATGCGCCTCGGAGAGCACGTCGAGTTCCTCGACTCCGGGGCGTATCTCCGCCTCGATTCCCCTGAACACCTGGCGAACCAGCTTGCCGGTCTCGTAGGTGGCGTCGATCTCCTCCTGGCTCTTGATCATCCGGACGTCGTCGAAGAGATCGGTGGCGTCCTGCCAGGTGGCGTCGGGGAGGGCGTTGCGCATGTCGTTGTAGTCCCCAACGCAGGTGATGTCGACCAGTCCCACTACTCCAATGGTTCCGTTGGCCAATCCGAGATCGGACAGGATCCCTCCGATCTCCGCGCCGGCGTTGTCCGGCTGGCGGTAGTCGTGGAGCCACCTTCCCTGCATGGCGTAGCCGGTGCCCCAGAGCGGGTCGACCACGAAAATGGCCTCGCCCGAGGAGGGGAACACCACAAAGCCCCTGCCTGCCCACTGGAAAATGTCGCTTACGTACTGGACCCGTCCACGTACGAACTCGTCGCCGCGGCTGCAGATAACCCAGGCATCATGGCCGGCGCCGGCCATGACTTCCCGAAGGGCAGCGTAGCGTCGGGCGCGCTCGGTCTCGGAGGTGAGGTGGCTTACGGGGACTTGTGTCATGGTGACCACTCCTTGTTTTCTTGGGCTGGCGCTTCCTTTTTGATAATAGTTGCTGTGTCAGATGCGACTCCTCCAAGGATGGTGGGAGATTCAAGGAGTGTCCGCGGGACCTGCGGGCTGTGGTCCGGGTTATCCTTAACGATTAGCTCTTCGAGACTTCTGCCCTGCCGTCCGGACGGGCACCGCGTGGAAAGGACCCGGCTATCTCCCCTGCAAAGGTAAAAAGAAGGGGCGAGAACTTCACCCGACTCACCGGTGAGTGGATGACGCCGCGCCGCCGGTTCCTGTCCGCGCTGTACGGCGGGCGGGTCGACAAGGTGCCTGCCATGACGCTCAGCTCGGTGGTAACCCTCGATGCCATGGAAATGGTCGACGCCTGGTTCCCCGAAGCCCATCTCGACGCAGAGAAGATGGCCCGGCTGGCGGCCACCGCCCACGAGGAACTCGGTCTCGACACGATCATGCCGGTGTTCCATTCCCAACTCGAAGCCGATGCCCTGGACGCGGCAACCTGGTGGGGGACTGTGGACAACTGGCCGGCTACCAGCGATCACGTGCTCACCGACCCCGAAGACTTCAGAATCCCATCCGACTACCTGAAGAGACCGTCGTTCGAAGCGGTGCTCGGCGCCATCAGGCTGCTCCGGAAGCGCTATCCCGATGTCGGCATCGTCGGGAAGGTGTACGGTCCCTGGTCGGTCGGGTACCACCTGGTCGGAATCGAGAACTTCCTCATGGATACAATCCTCGACCCGGACAAGATCAGGCGTTACCTCGAGGTGCTGCTTCCCGCCTCCATGATGTCTGCCCATGCTCAACTGGAAGCGGGCGCCGACGCGGTCATGTGGGCTGACCACGCCAACCGGGAGTTGGTCAGTCCTGAAACCTATCGGGACTTTCTCCTTGAGATGCACAAAGGCGTGACAGTGGAGATGGGAGGACCGAGCGTCTTCCACTGCTGTGGGGAGACGACCGACCGGATCGACTATTTCGCCGAGGCGGGCTGGGACTGCTTCCACTTCGAGTCCCAGGTGGATCCCTATGTCGCCAAGGAGATCGCCGGTGACCGCATGTCCCTGATGGGCAACATCAACAATCCGACCACGCTGTTCAGCGGCACTTATGAGGACACCTACGACGCTTGCATGAAAGTGATGGAAGCCGGGATCAACGGGATCGCCCCGGAGGGTTCCGTGCCGCTCGGAACCAAGATCGACGTGCTCAGGGCGCTTGCCGACTCGGCCCGCGACTATTCTGATACGCATAGGCCGGACGGGCGGCTGGTGGTTCACGATCCCCCGTCGGCAGACAACGGCGGCTGAAACAGACTGATGCAATGTCCGGCGCGAACCTACACGTTTATTCCCACCCACTTCTTTTTCCATGGCCCAACTATCTGACATAGCCAACGAGTTCATCCGCGCCGAGATCGAGGAGTTCCTCGAACGGCCTGAAGAGATCGAAAGGAACGTGGCGCTCTTCAGCCGGGTGTCGCCGGCCATGCAGGACATCGCCGCGGCACTGATCGACGGAGACAACGTCGTCGTGGATCAGCTGACCAGGGAAGCGCTGGACGGGGGTGTCGGGGCCCTGGAGATCATGGACGACGGGCTTATCGCCGGGATGGGGATAGTCGGCATCAAGTTCCGTGAGGGGTACGTATTCGTTCCGGAAGTTCTCGTGTCGGCAAGGGCGATGAAGGCCGGGATGGCCCACATCGAGCCGATCCTGGCTGCCTCCGGGGTGGAACCCATCGGCACGGTGATCATGGGCACTGTCCAAGGCGACCTGCACGACATCGGCAAGAACCTCTGCATCATGATGCTGCGTGGCGGTGGTTTCACGGTGATCGACCTCGGCGTGAACACCTCCCCGGCCGAGTTCGTCGCCGCGGTGGAAGAGCACAACGCTCACCTGATCGGCATGTCTGCCCTGCTGACCACGACGATGCCCAACATGGCCAAAACGGTGGAAGCCTTCAAGGACGCCGGCCTGCGGGACGCGGTTCGGTTCATGGTTGGCGGCGCTCCGGTCACTCCTGAGTTCGGCAAGGACGTGGGCGCCGACGGCTACGGCAAGGACGCGCTTGCCTGTGTGGAACTGGCCAAGAAGTTAGCCGTCGAGGTCAACTGAACAGGACAGACATGTCCATGTCCGATTCCGAGAAGCAGGCCTACCAGGAGCGGCTGGACCGCATGGCTGCCATCTTCTCGGACATCGTCTCCCACGCTGAGGAGTCCTCCAAGACCCGCTGTCCCTATCGCGACCGACACGATCTCTGCACTGCACTGTTCCGATGCCGCAACCAGGCCCGCGTGGCCGACAGCGATTCACAAGAACTTGCCTGTACCCATGACGGCACCTTCGACTACCGCAGTGCCTGGGAATCCAATCCCCGCGCATACGAGCGGACCCGGGAGAAGATAGTCAGGATCAAACGAGACGCCGCAAAGCGACGGAGACGCCGTTCCGAGGAGGACCGGGACCGGTGAGCACCGTCGCCCATGGCGCGGAAACGCGGCCCCTAATAGTCGGCAAAACCATCTTCGACCACGCCGACGAGCTGGAGGTGGAAGTACCCACGTCGTGTTTGCGCAGGGGGGAATGTCACGAATGCGTGGTGGAGATAAGCGAAGGGATGGGAGCGCTGACGGAGCGAACCGAGACCGAGCGATTCCTGCGAGGTGACTTCCGCCTTGCGTGCCAAGCGCGGGTCGTGCGTGATGACCTCCCCGTCAGATTCGCACCACTGCGCAGACGGCCGAGGATTCTCGATGCCAGCCGCCTGCGCGAGCGGGGGCCCCGAGACTTCCACCCGGCCGTGACCCGGGCCGGCGACGAGGTCAGATACGGGGATACGGTGCTTGACCGCTACCGGGGCGCCATCTGCGGCCTGGCGGTGGATCTCGGCACTACCACGGTGGTCCTCGAGTTGGTGGATCTCGAATCGGGTGCCACATTGGGAGTGGCCGGGTTCGAGAATCCCCAGCAGTTCGGGGGCAGCGACGTGATGCACCGCATCTCTTACGAGGCCCGCCCGGGGGTTGCCGCCGAGCTCCAGAATGCCGCGGTGGCAGCCATCAACCGGGGTACCCGGGACTTGGCCCGCCGGGCCGGTAGGCGCGTCCCGCACGTATACGAGATCGTGGTGGCTGGCAACTCCACCATGCGGGACATCCTGTTCGGATTGAGCGTGCAGAGCATCGGCCAAAAGCCGTACAAGTCATTGACGGAACATGACTACCTGGCCGGGCGCCGGTCCCATATGGCTCTCCGGGCTGACAGCCGAACCCTGGGCCTGCGGGCCAACCGCAAAGCCAAGGTGTACGGGATACCGCTGGTGGCCAGCCATGTGGGCGCCGACGCGGTGGCGTGCCTCGAGACAGTGAGGCTCGGGGAGGGAGGACGGACCGAGATGCTGGTGGACATGGGGACCAACACCGAGGTGATTCTCAGCCATCAGGGCCGTATGTGGGCGGCTTCCTGCCCGGCGGGTCCGGCCTTCGAGGGTGGCCTGGTCAGCTATGGCATGCGAGCCTATGACGGCGCCATCGAGTCGATCCGGCTGTCAGCGGACGGCTCCGCAGCTTCCTATGAGACGATCGGCGGGGCGCCTGCGGTGGGGTTGTGCGGCTCGGGTCTGGTCGACCTGCTGGCTGAACTCCGCCGACAGGGGCTTATGACCGAGCGGGGTGCGTTCACCGACGACCGCAAGAGGTTCCTCATGGACGTGGTGCCCGAGCGGGGTATCACCTTCTCACGCGAGGACGTCAGCAACCTCGCCCAGGCCAAAGCCGCCAACTACTGCGGACAGTTGATCGTGATGCGCACCGCAGGGGTGGAACCCGCCGGGATCGACCGTTTGTACCTGGCTGGAGGATTCGCCACTTACCTGGATGTGAGCGCCGCCATCGGCATCGGACTCATCGCACCGGTGGCGACCGATCGGGTGGTTAAAGTGGGCAACGCGGCAGTCGAAGGCGCTCGCGCCATCCTGCTGTCGACGAAAAAACGACGCTGGGCGGAAGAGTTGACCAAGCGGATCACCCACATAGAACTGGAGACCACCCCGGATTTCTTCGACATCTTTGTGGAAGGCTGCCAGCTAAAACCGATGCCTCCTGTTCTTGCGGGTCCGGAACCGGTGCGATCATGAGCCGCCGGCGGTTCACAGTCATCGGCGAAAATGTCCACACGAGCCGCATCGTTCTCCGCAAGGGCAAACGGTTCGTCACTCGCGGAGGAGTCGAGGGGGTCGATTTCGTGTCGGTGGACGGCGCCCCGGGTCTGTTGGTCATATCGGAGACCATGCGGGAAAGCCAGGCCTACGACGAGGGACGCATCAAGCACATCGCGTTGGCTGTCGAAACGGCGATGGCCGGCGGCGACGGGGCGGAGACGGGCTATGAATACCTGCGGCGGGTGGTGGTCGACCAGGAGCGGACAGGCGCCCACTACCTGGATGTGAACGTCGACGAGATATCCCTCAAAACCTCGGAACAGCGCCGGGCCATGGCGTGGCTGGTCGGCTACGTCCGGTCGTTGACGACGCTTCCGATCTCGGTCGATTCCTCCGACATCACCGTCATCGAGACCGGTCTGTCCGTAGCCAACGGCACCGGGGATGGGCGACCGATGCTCAACTCGGCTTCTCTGGAACGGGTCGAAGCCGTAGACCTGGCCGTCGAGTGCGGAGCGCGGGTGATAGTCACGGCCGCCGGCGGCGCCGGTATGCCGTCGGACGCCGCCGAGCGGATCGACAACGCGTCGCGGATGGTGGAGGCGGCCCTCGGGGCGGGAGTCGCGATGGGAGACATCTTCGTGGATCCGCTGGTGTTCCCCATATCGGTGGATGGCGCCTTCGGGTTGCACACCCTCGACGCCATCCGCGAGATCCGGCGCCGTTTCGGCTCCGAGATCCACATCACGGGCGGAATGAGCAACGTCTCTTTCGGTATCCCCGCACGCCGGTTGATGAACACCGTCTTCATCAACCTGGCAGTCGATGCTGGAGCGGACAGCGGCATCATCGACCCGGTCATGAATCCACTCTCCGCGGTGTTCGCCGCCGACCGGGACTCGGCGCCCTACCGGCTGGCCGAGGACGTCTTGCTGGGCCGAGACGAGCACTGCATGAACTACATCAGAGCCTGGCGCAAAGGCGTTCTCAGCCGGTAGGGAGTTCGGTCGAGGAGGGTGGCGCCTGTCCGGAAGCAGGTTGCAACGGGGTGTCCCGGCCGCCAGGGCCGGGACACCCATCGCATGAAGTGGGCCGCGTTTCCTACCTGGCCGGTATCTTCAGCACCCAACCCACGCGGATCAGGTCCGGGTTGGTGAGGGCCCCGCCGTCGGCCTGTGTCACCCCTCGGTTGAGTTCGAAGATCTCCATCCAGCGGTTCTCGTCGCCCAGATGGGTCATGGCGATCTTCCGCAGGTAGTCACCCGTCGCAACCGTGATCTCGATCGTCTCGGGCTCCGGCTCCAGGGCCACGATCCGGCCTGCCCCGTCCGGCGGGTATGCCGCGGCGGTGATCGTTCCTCCCAGATCCATCGAGATGTAATTGGCCAGGGCCTGCTGGTAGCTCACCCCCAGCTTGGTGAATTCGACGTCGGCCAGCGGGTAGCAGTCGCCGCCGTTGGCCAGGAAGTCGATGGTGGCCAGCACCACCGGATCACCCGGCACCACCTGCCCGTCTCTCACGATGACGGTGCCGTCGTCGAGCACCACCTCCCGCACCCGCTCGCCGGCGCTGCCGCTCAGCGAGCAGTCGCCGTCCCGGGCGATCTGTCGCGCCTGTGCGGACGGGTCGTAGGTCAGAGTGAACCCCGCAACCTGGGCGAACTGGCCCCCGGCGCGCGGTATCCGGTCCACGGCCTGTTCCAGCAGCACGTGGAAGGTCTCTCGCGAGACCTCGCCGACCACCACGAAGTTCCTGAACGGGGCGATGTCCCAGGTGGTTCCCGTGGTGATGTCCCCGGCAGGGATCACCGAGTCGTTCCGGATCCCTCCTCCGTTCTGGACGGCCACATCCGGAGGCGCGATCCCGAAGTCATCGGCCAGGTTGGCGGCCGCGGCTCGCAGGGCGTCCGCCATCAGATTGCCCTCGTTGGTGGCCCTGGTGCGGACTCCGGAGCGGCGCCCGTCCAGTTCGACCTCGCTCGCGCCGATCACCTCGGCGTCGATGAGACCCACCGCCTCGGTCAGAGGCTCGATGACATTGGCCTGGACCATCGCATCCGGCACCACGTCGAAACCGACCCCGACCGAGCGGCCCTCGGCGGCGGTGACGTTGCCGTCGGCGTCGAACGTGACATTCAACTCCCCGATGCAGCGGTACCCGCCCGGGGCGGTGATGACCGGCACCGTGGCGCCTGAGGCGTCGGTCGCCTCGATCGGGTAGGGCGCCACTGCTTCCCCTCCGGGAAGGCAGGTGTCCCCCTCGTTGCGGAGCAGGTCGTCCCCGCCTCCCGCGATCACGACATCCACCCCCGAGAGACTCCCCACCAAATCGATCTCCTCTGCCACGTCCTGGAGGTGGCTGACCAGGATGATCTTGTTCACCCCCTGGCCTGTCAGGCTCTCCACCTCCGCGGTCACCGCCGGCAGGACCGGCGCCACCACCGCGTTGCGAGGGGTGGAGATGTTCGCCAGCATCGGGGTTACCGCTCCGATCACGCCGATCCGCTCGCCGCCGGTCTCTATGACCGTGCTTCCGGCGATCAGGCCCTGGTCCACCAGGGCCTGGAGGTCAGGCTCCCCCGAGAAGTCCACGTTGGCGGAGAGGAACGGAACCGGCGGCGAAAAACCGCTCACGAACCGGGCTGTCACCTCGGGTCCCAGGTCGAAGTCGTGGTTGCCCAGAGCCAACGCATCATAGATTCCGCTCAGGGCGATCGAGTCATAGAGGGGGCCCTCTCGGCTCAGGGAGACCCCCAACTCCTGGGAAGCCAGGAAGTTGTCGCCCGAGCTCAGGGTTACCAGGCCCGTGCCGGAGGCGCCGGCCTGGAGTTGTTTCATGAGGGCGACGAAACGGGCCACGCCCGGATCGGCGTTCCCGTCGGGGAGGAGCTTGGACTCCCCGTCGTTGTTGTGCAGGATGGTGAGAGTGAATCCGTCCCCGTCATCGGTGTCCTGGGCGCCTGCGGGCGCCGACACCATCGTCCCGGTCATCAGCACCAGGACGAATACGACGGCGAATTGCCATCTGTACCGGGCTTTTGCCATGCTTGCTCCTCGTAGATTCGGTTGCGTCAGGTGGAGGATATATGGCAGAGAGGCGCCAAGATCCGTATGTCAGGTTTGAAAGGGAGCGGAGAAGCTAGGTTGCGGAGGTCTGTGTCTCCGTGACGTTACGGGGAGGACCATCGGGGGACACGAGCCTGCCTCCCGGCCCTTCCGCGACCTGTCCCTTGTCAAAGACGATGCGGCCTCGCGAAAGCGTTGTGAGGATCCGTCCGGCGAGGTCCATCCCGTCATAGACTATTGCGCTTCCACCCGAGCGGCTCAGGAACCGGGCGGAGTCGGCGGTAATCCGAGCTTCGGGATCCACCAGCACCAGATCGGCTTCCGACCCGGTTGAGACGGTTCCCTTGCGGGGATAGATGCCGAACAGCTTGGCGGGATTGGCGGTCATCACCTCTACCGCCCGTGCCAGGGGAAGCCTTCCGGAAAGGCCGGCGTCGACCATGGTCGGGACCAGCATCTCCAGGGAGGGAATGCCCTGCCCGGTGGTGGCGAAGTCGGCGGCTGCTTTCTCCTCGGGCGTGAATGGCGCGTGGTCGGAAGCCACCACCGACAGCGACCCCTCCGCCAGCGCCTCCCACAGGTATGCAACGTCCTCGGGGGGACGAAGCGGCGGGGCGACCTTCACGAAATTCCCGTACAGGGGAATCTGAGACTCGTCGAACAACAGATAGTGGGGACAGGATTCGGCGGAGAGGTCCACACCCAGGGATTGGGCAGCTTGAACTTCTTCTGTGGCCATGCGGGAAGTGATGTGGACGATGTGAGCGGGGATGCCGAGTTCCCGGATGACGGTGGCCACCAGGCCGACGGCCGCCGCCTCCACCATGGGAGGACGGGAGGGATGTCCGAACCGGTCCGGGTCGACGCTGAAACGCTCGATGAATTGCTGACTCTCGGAGTGCACCGCGCAGCGCAGGCCGGTGGCGCCCACGGTCCGCAGGCAATCGTAGATCTCTTCGGGTCCCGACGCCCACAGGCCCTCGAAATCCATCATCCGATGGGGTGGCGGAGTGTGGGTGAAGAGCTTGAATCCGATCGCCCCGCACTCGGCCATCGCCTCCGCCCGGGCCGGGTCGGTTGTCCCGGCTCCCCCGTACAGGGCGAAGTCGACCAGGCTCTCGGCCTCTCCCAACCCCCGTCGAAGTTCAAAGGCCTCGGGGGTGCTGCACGGAGGGTTGGAGATCGGCATCTCGAAGAGCGTGGTGACGCCCGCCGAGGCTGCGGCTCTCGACTCCGACGCGAAGGTGGCGCGCTCGGGGTTACTGGGCGCCCGGCAGTGGAAATGGGCATCCACCGCGCCGGGAATCACCAGCAACCCCGAGGCGTCGATCTCTCGGCGAGCCTTTCCCAGCCCGCCGGTCGGGGAGACCTCGGTGATTAGTTCGCCCTCCACGCCGACATCAGCCGGGCGCGAACAGCCGTCGCTCACCACCGTCCCCCCGACGATTCTCAGATCAAGCACTGATCCTTCTTGTGTTGTACCTTGGCGAGCTTGGGCTAGGCGAGGCGATACTCGAGCTGCGGGCTGGGGCCCCAGTGGCTCTTCATGTCGCCCACGTCCCGTCCGGCCTGGGCGTAACCGCCCTCGGACGAGATGGCCAGCATTCCCCGGACGTAGACCTTCTTGATGTCGGCCACGGCGTCCAGGTCGGCGAGCGGATCGCCTCCCAAGGCCACGATGTCGGCGAGCTTGCCGGGCTCCACTCTGCCCAGGTCCTCTTCGAGGCCCAGCACCACCATGGCGCGGCTGGTGGCCGCGTTGAGAACGTCCCTGGCGTCGGGGCACACCCCGATCTTCACCATGAACTTCATCTCCTCGGCGATGGCGTAGTGGGGCACCGCCGGGCTTCCGGCGTCGGTGCCGAAGATGATCCGGCCACCGGCCTTGGCAAAGTTGATGTTGCCTTCGAACCGGGGCATGTCGTTCATGCTGGCCTTGCGGGCCGCAAGGTCGGTCTCGCTCATCCCGTACAGATGGCCGAACAGGGCCTGCTGCACATTGGGGGAGTAGGTGGTGACGATGGGAATGTCCTTCTCGACCAACTTCTCGATGGTCTTCATCGTCATCTGGCCACCGTGTTCCACGCAGTCCACCCCGGCGTCCACCACCCGGTCGATGGCGACGTCGAAGGTTGCGTGAGCGGTGACCTTCATGTTGTTCTGGTGTGCTTCCTCGCACATCGCCTGCAACTCTTCGAAGGTGAACTGCTCTCTCACGTGCGAGCCCATGATCTTGATCCACTTGGCGCCGGCCTTGAATTGCTCCCGGATGGCCTGGCGGACTCCGTAGATGCCGTCGGCCTCGCGGCAGACCCACCAGGTGTGGCCGCCGGTGGTGCAGATCGCTCGTCCGTTGGGGAACAGGCGAATCCAGGGCGCCCAGCCGTTGTCGATGGCGTACTTGGCGTCGACGTTGGCGTTGTTCATGCCCAGGTCCCGAATGGTCGTGACCCCGGCCGAGAGCGTGCGGTGGATGTTCATGATCGCCTTCATGGCGTTGACGGCGGGGGTCTCGTAGCCCTGCATCTCCAGGTCATGGGTGCCGTCCCAGCCCAGGTGAACGTGGAGGTTCGCCAGGCCCGGGATGAGCCACATGCCGGACACGTCCACGACGGTGTCGCCCGGCTGGGGGTCCGACGCTCCAACCGCTACGATCCGCTCGGCCTCGATAGTCACGTCCTGCTGCTGGGAGGGTCCATCGTCGTCGAGATTGACTACGACTCCACCTTTGAGAATGGTTCTCACGGGTAGGTTCCTTTCTTTATCGGGGTCAGATTCTTCCATGGCGCCGTAGGGCGGTCCCCACCGCGGCCAGGTTGGTAAGGGTCAATTCCGAGTAGTTGCGGGAGATCATCACCCCACCCGCTCCGCCTGCCAGCGAAGCGTCCACCATGTCCTCCACGTCCGGGGGGTTGATGGCGCGGTCCACCGTCTCCACACCCAGTCCGATGCCCGGGTAGACCTCAACATCCGGACCGACCGCATCCACATGGCGCCTGGTGAAGTCCCTGACGTACTCGGGGCTGAACCCGGCGGCGGGAAGGTCCTCGAACGGCGCTTCGTCCAAGCCGAGGATCTTGTAGAGGATCGGCGTCCACTCCGACGGCGTGGCGTCCCCGAAGATGGTCTGGCACATCTTGGTGACGAAACTGGCGAACCGCGCACCTCCCGGTGCGTTGTAGAACACCGGCTTCAGCCAGTCGGCGTAGAGCTTGTACTCGGCGGGATCGTGGGCGGCCCGCAGGATCGGATTGAAGGTGTTGATCATCTGCCAGATCCCGAATCCCACCTGGTACTGGTCGCCGAAGAAGCGGATCTGCCCGGAGATCTCCCGGGAGAGGTCCTTGTGTCCGTCCAACCAGAGCTTCTGCCACTGCATCACCTCGGGATACTCGAAGAGATGCCTGAGGAAGGTGATCAGCTTGCCGTCGCGGGGCTGGTGACCGCCGCGGACTGCGGTGAGATAGTCGTAGATCTGCCGGTACCCCTCGGCGGCCCGTCCGGTGTCGATGTTCCGGCGGTGGCCCTCCGAGCGGCAGTGGACGCAGAAGCAGGTGGGAACGTCGGCGGAGACGATCATGGATGAGAGCGGGTCCTCGCGCTCGATTCCCCACATCATCCCGTTCAGGTCGTACTCGTTCAGCCAATTGTCGATGACTCCGAACCACCAGTTCTTGTAGTTGGGGTTGAAGAAGCAAGGCCGGGTCGCCTTGCGGCCCCACGGGTCGATCTCCATTACCTGGGAGAAGCCCGGCTGCCAGAGGGGCTTGGGTCTGCTGTGTGCGGTCTCGCAGTAGTAGGTGAACACCTCCATGCCCCGCTCCTTGGCGGCGGGGATCACGTCTCCCAGAATGTCCCAGCCCTCGTAGAGGGGGTCGGGAGCGGTGAAGTCCTTGATGGTGGTGCCGTGGTAGTACTTGGGGTCGGGCGGGAAGAACGCCCCGCCCTGCAGGTTGTCGTCCTCCTGGCCCCCGTGGTCGGGATAGTCGCCGCTGCCCGAGCGTCCGGCGTTGCCGCGCGCCCAGGAGAGGGCGGAGATGAAGATGGCGTTCACCCCGGCCAGTTCCGTGAAGATGTCGAGGGTCTCCTCCACTCCTTCGTCGATGAAACTGATGCCTCCCACCTGCATGCCGACAAAGGTCTTTTCGCTCATCCTGGCACTCCGTTCCGTCGGCGGATGACCCTTCCGGCGGAGCCCAGTTCCAGGGCCACCGTGTCGCCGGAGGGTGTCCCGGCGGTGTGGGGGGTCATCAGCAGGTTGGGGGTGTCGCGGAGAGGACTGTCCGGGAGGATGGGCTCCCACCAGAAGACATCAAGGGCGGCGCCCGCCAGGTGGCCGCTGTGTAGTGCAGCCATGAGGGCGTCCTCGTCCACCAGCCGCCCGCGGGCGGTGTTGACGAAGAACGAGCCCTCGGGCATCAGGGCGAACTCCCGGGCGCCCATCATCTTCTCGGTTTCCGGGGTGAATTTGTTGTGGAGCGAGACGCAGTGCGACTCGGCCAGGAGTTCGTCGAAGGGGAGGTAACGAATCCCCAACTCGGCTTCTTCCTGGGGCGAGAAGCGGTTGCGCTTGTAGTAGACGACATCGCATCCGAACGCCACCAGAAGCTTGGCGGCCACCCGTCCGATCGAGCCGACGCCCACCAGTCCCACCGTCTTGCCCAGCACGGCCTCGAACAGTTCCAGGCCCACCCAGTTGTATGAGTAGTTGATCTGGTCGGTCACGAAGGGCTCCATGCCCTCCACGATCACCCCGTCCATGAGCCTCTGGTAGCCGGTCGGCAAGCGCTTGAAGAGCGCCAGGACCATCATCACGGCGTGCTCGGCGACGCTGGTCGGCCCGGGTGACACGACCCCTTCGGTCCAAACCCCCAGGGAGTCGCAGACCTGTCCGGAGACGGTGGCGCCTCCCGAGTCGATGGTGACCACTCCCCTGAGGGAGGAGAGGCCACCGAGTTGATCGTCGTCGAGGCTCTCCTGGCGGAGCACCAGGTAGTCGGCCTGTCCGATGGTCCCGGAGGAAAGAGCGTCGGTGAGCACCGTCGAACCTTCCGGGAGGGCATGCTGGAGGGCCGCCACCTGGGCGGCGGTGAACTCCTCTACGATGGCTACTGTGGGCCCGCTCACTTTCCGGCCAGACAATCGTTCCACAACTGCGTGAACTTCTCCATGGCCAGGGCCAGTTCATCGCGTGGAGCCAGATAGGAGATGCGGATGTACTTGGCCGCGCCCTCCGAGAAGGCCCGGCCGGGAGAGAAGATGATCCCGTAGTCGGTTGCCTTGGCGGCGAACTCACCCGCGTCCATCCCCGATCCGGAGACGTTGGCGAAGAAGTAGAACCCGCCCTGGGGCTCTCCGTAGGTGACGCCCAACTTGTCGAAGGTGTCCCTCATCATCTGCCGGCGGTGGTGGTACTCCTCCATCATCTCGTCCAGGAAGTCCTGGGGGCCGTCCAGTGCGGCCAGCGCGGCGTGCTGGGAGGGCAGGTTGGTGGAGATGCTGAGGGAGTGGCGGGGCTCGGTGGCGGCCAGGATGTAGTCGGCCGGTCCGGCCATGTATCCCACCCGGAACCCGGTCATGCTGTAGGCCTTGGAGAAACCGTTGATGGTGATGGTCCGCTCCCACATGTCCGGCAGAGTGGCGAAGCTGACGTGCTCGAAGCCGTCGTAGACCACCTTTTCGTACAGTTCGTCGGAGATCACCACCAGGTCGGGATGGTTGCGCACCAACTCGGCGATCCCCTCGAGGGTCTCTCGGGTGAGCACTCCGGCGGTGGGGTTGTTCGGGGTCACCAGCACCAGCACCTTGGAGCGGTCGGTGATGCACGACTCGATGATCTCGGGATTCAACTCGAAGTTGTCCTCTTCCACCGTGGGCACGTAGACGGGCTTGCCCCCCGCCATGGTGATGTTGGTGGGATAGGCCATGTAATGGGGGTTGGCGAGGAGGACCTCGTCGCCGGGATCGAGAAGGGTCTGGAGGCTGACGGCCATCGACTCCTGGGCGCCGGCGGTGACCAGGATCTCGCTCTCGGGGTTGTACTCCAGGCCGTTGTCCCTCTTGAACTTGCGGGCTATGGCCTCTCGCAGTTCCAGCAATCCGCCGGGAGGGGTGTAGCCGATGTGGCCCGTGTCCAGGCAGCGCTTGGCGGCCTCGATGATGTGGGCGGGAGTCGGGATGTCCGGCTCCCCTCTCACCAGGCGGATGACGTTCTCACGCTGGGATGCTTCCCGCACTATCCGGAGGTACGGGGACTCCTGGCCCTCTCGGATTCGCAGGATGCGTTCGGCAACCGCGTTTCTTAGTTTCGTTTGGCTCATTGGCACTCCATCTCTGATAAGTCGGTCTCGGGCGGGTGTTCTAACAGATTCGGACTGTGTGGGTGCTCAGCCTCCCAACTCGGCGTAGCGGCGCATTCCCTCCGCTATGCCCATCGGGTTCCAGCCGAGTTCTGCCCGGGCCTTGTCGCAGGAGATGGTGGTGGGCCGGTCGGGGGTGGCGTCCACCAGCATCTCGGCGTCTTCGTCCACCACCACTCCGAAGGCGTCCTGGGCTGCGGCCAGCACGTCGCTGAAGGGAATGGCCCCTCCGGAGGAGAAGGCGAAGGAACGGCTCGCCATGGTCCCGGAGAAGAAACGGTGTGCGGCCTCGGCGACATCGTCCACGAAGACCCAGTCGCAGCGGTCTTCCAGGCCGATGACCCGCACCGGCACCCCGTCGAGGGCGGCGTCGGCCAACTGCTTGGCCTGGGTGACGAAGGGTCGGGTGTCGCGGAACTCCTCGGCCGGGCCGTACATGGAGGTGGGGCGGATGGCGCCGGCGTCGAATCCGAACATCACGGCGTACCGGTAAAGCATGATCTCGGCGGCAATCTTGGCCGAGCCGTAGAGCGAGAAGCCTCCGTCGGCGTCGTCTTCGGTGAGAAGTTCTTCCTCGGACTGGTTGTACACGCCGGCCGAGGAGATGAAGAGAAACTTGCCCAGTCCCTCCTTTCGGGCGAACTCGAGGGCGTTGAGGGTTCCGATCAGGTTGACCCGCACCAGGCTGGCGGGATTCCCCATCGCCTCCTGGACGCTGGGGGTCAGGGCCGCGGCCTGGACTATTCCATCCACCGGCCCGGTGACCTCGGTGGACCAGGCATCCGGGTCTGCGACGTCCAGCACCACGTATTCGACGCGGTCGCCGGGGGTGTCCGAGCGGGGAACGAACTGATCGGGCGGAAGGATGTCCGCGGCAACGACATGATCTCCGCCCCGGGCGAACGCCCTGACCAGCGCCCTGCCGAAAAACCCTGCTGCTCCCGTCACCAAAACTCTCATCTCTCTGCCTTCATCCCTTCTCCTGCGCGGGTGGCAGGCCTGCCTGGTTTCAACCGTAAATCGGGCCCTGGGGCGCGACCGTCGGACCGTGCTAAATATACTTACTAAAACTTGGAGTCGCGCTATTGCAGCAGGAGACTTTCTTGCGTACCAACCGGCTGAATCCAGAAAGGCGACAGACTTGAACTTGCACGATCCCTTTTACGACCTGTTCCCCAGGCCCTCTTTTGCTTCCATCGCTCCGGGAAGAACCGCCCTGCTCACCATCGACCTGCAGTATCTGGATGCCCATGCCGACGGCTGGATAGGACGGATCGCCACCGATGCCGGCAAGCCCGAGATCATGCAGGAGCGCTGGGACAACATCAACGCCATTCTGCCCAACGTCAGAAGGTGCCAGGACGCCTTCCGGGCGGCAGGCGAGGAAGTCATCCATGTCCGGGTGGCATACCGCACCGACGACGGCCGGGACGCCGGGAAGGCCTTCATGCCCGACGCAGATCTCGAACCGGTGCCCCGCAAGGAGTGGGATGACGACCTCCTTCCGGAGGTGGCCGAGCAGGACGACGAGATGATCTTCTCCAAGACCTCCGCAAGCGTCTTCAACTCCACAGCCATCGACAGTGTTCTCAAGCGCATGGGAATCACCCACCTGGTCATCACCGGAATCGTGACCGAGGGTTGCGTCGAGTTGTCCGCCCGCGACGCGGCCGACCGCGGCTACACGGTGTCGCTGGTAAACGACGCCTGCACCTCTTCCACCAAGGACCTTCATGAGAACGCCCTGGTCAGGATGACGGACGGCGGATTCATCGCCTCCCGAACCACCGACGAGATATGTCAGGAGCTGGAAGACCCACAGTCGTAAACATCCGACGCCAAACAGCAGGCGTCAGCACCGACGCCCCGGCAACAAAGGAGCTGAACGAATATGGCAGAAGGAACCGTAACCCACATTTCCTCTCCCGCTGAGCGGGAAAGGCGTTATCGCGTGCTGCGAGAGGCCATGGCCGAAGAAGGCATGGACGCCTTGATCATCTACAGCCGCGCCGATGAGTTCATGAGAGGCCGCATCCAGTATGTGAGCGACGCCTTCCAGTGGGCCGGATGGGGGATTATCGTGCTTCTCCCCAAGGGCGACGGGATCTACGTCGGCGATCCACTGTGGGGAGGGGGACGGGTGGCCCTGGCCGGCTGGGTCGATGACATTCGGGCAACTCAGACGCCCGACATCGAGATCGCCGGCATCCTCTCCGATCACGGCTACACGAGCGGGAAACTCGGGGTGGTGGGGCTGGCCGACATCGTCACCTACGCCCACATGCGTGACTTCCAGAGAACTCTCAAGGGATTCAGCCTGGTGGACGCCACCGACCTCTTCGACGACATCCGCGCCGTCAAGAGCCCCGAGGAGATGGAGAATCTGCGGGAGACCTCCCGGATTCTCAAGCAGGTGTTCCGCAGCCTCGAGGCCCATTTGCGTCCCGGGGTCCTCGAGATCGACGCGATGGCCGAGGCCGAGCGACTGGTCCGCCAGTACGGCTGCCTGACCGGGATCGCCCAGATCGCCCGCCCGCCCTTCAAGTCCTACACCTTCGGGATGTTCGCCGAGATCGATCGCAAGGACATCATCTCCATTGACCTGGAGTGGGGAGGCCCGTCCGGGTACTGGCTGGAGTTGCGACGCAACTACAGCTTCGGAGAGCCCTCCGACCAGGTCAAGCGTTTCTTCGAATACCGGCTGGAATCCCTGGACGCCTGCATAAATGCCATGAAGACCGGCAACTCCTCCGACGACATCCTGGTGGCCCGCGACCGGATCAACGACAAGTACGGCTACGGCGGTCGGGAGTCGGTGGGCTACACAGCCCACGGCATCGGCCTGGACTCCCTTGAGCCTCCATGGTCGCCGGGCAAGGAGCGGATCATGGAGACCGACATGGTGATCAATCTCCATCCCCACATGAGCTTCAGCGATCCGGCCGAGGCCCTGGCGGTTTCGGGCATCTCGCTCTCCGACAACATACGGGTGACTCCCAACGGCGGCGAGCGGCTGACCGAGTGGACGGACGAATTGGTAGACCTGGATGCCTAACAGAGCGGCGCTGGTGGTGTCGCCCGGCCAGATCGAGACCGTCGAGGTCGAGATCGGTCCTCCCCGCGAGGGGGAGGTGATCCTCCGGATGGAGGCGGCCGGGGTGTGCGCCACCGACTACAAGGTGGCGGCGGGTCGCCATGGCGGGCGACAGGGGAGCTATCCCATGCTGTTGGGCCACGAAGGGGCGGGCGTGGTCGAGGAAGTGGGTGCGGGCGTGACCCACCTGAAGGTGGGAGACCGGGTGGCGACCGGTTGTCGGGTGCAGTGCGGCGCATGCTCGATGTGCCGGCGGAACGACCCGAGACGGTGCCGGGACTCCTCGCCCCGCGCTCCCGAGGTCACCCTGGCCTCCGACGGTTCGGCGGTGGAGGTCCCCATGGGTCTCGGGATGTACGCCGAGCGGATCGGCGTGGACGCCATGGCCACCTTCCCGGTTTCCGACAGGATGCCCATGACTTCGGCTTCGCTGCTCGGATGCGCGGTGATGACCGGAGCGGGCGCCGTCTTCAACATCGCCAAGGTGTGGCCGGGGGCCACCACCGCGGTGATCGGGTGCGGCGGCATCGGACTCTCTTCCGTGCAGGGCGCCCGGATCGCCAACGCTTCCAAGGTGATCGCCATCGACCTCTCCGACCGGAAACTCGAATGGGCGCGGGCGCTGGGTGCATCACATGTGGTCAACGCGGCTTCCGAGGACCCTGTGGAAGCGGTGCGGCGCATTACCGGCGGCGTCGGAGTGGACTTCTCCTTCGAGGCGGTGGGCGCCAAGGTCTGTGTGGAACAGAGCATCGAGATGCTGGCACATGGGGGTACGGCCACCCTGATCGGGGGCAACCAACCCGGAGTGATGGCATCTTTCGATCCGGCGGCCTTTTCCCGCAGCGCCCTGACGCTCCAGAACACCCACGGAGGCGGTGGAATACCGGCCCACGACTTTCCGGTGTTGGACTCCCTCTACCAGCAGGGAAGCCTCGATCTGGATTACATGGTCACCCACACCGTCCCCCTGACCCAGGCCGCCCAGGGTTTCCGCAACCTGGAGACCGGGTCGGCGATCCGCACAGTGGTCGTTCCCGACTGAGCTTCCACCAACCGACTGGAGTAGCGGTATGGACATCGAATCGATCAATCCGGCCGGATTGTGCGGGCCTCCCGAGCCCTACTCCTCCACGGTTCGGGCAAGCGGCGCCGTTCTTCCGGCCGGTGAGTGGCGAAATATGTGAGCAGCGTGAGCGTTCGGGATCATCCGCCTTCCTCCCGGGTCGGCGGCGGTTCGGACGCCTGGCAACAAAGGAGTTGAATAATCATGGCGAAAGGACCAATAAGCCATATTTCCTCTCCCGCTGAGCGGGCGAGACGTTACAGAGTGCTGCGAGAGGCGATGGCCGGGGAGGGGATTGATGCCCTGGTCGTCTACTGTCGCGGCGACGACTTCATGAGAGGCCGCGTCCAGTACGTGAGCGACATCTGGCAGGCGGCCGGATGGGGGATCGTGGTGCTTCCCGCCAAGGGCGAGCCCTCCTACATAGGCGATCCCCTGTGGGGAGGCAAACGCATGGCGATGATGGTGAACTGGATCCAGGACGCCCGGCACACCCAAACCCCCGAAGTGGAGATCGCCGGGATTCTCTCCGACCACGGCTACTCGAACGGAACGATCGGGATGGCGGGACTGGCGGACATCACCACCTATGCGCTCATGAGCGGTCTGGGAAAGTTGGCGCCTGGAGCCACCCTGGTGGACGCCACCGACCTCTTCGACGATGTCCGAATAAAGAAGAGCCCCGAGGAGATGGAGAACCACCGGGAGACCTCGAGGATTCTCGAGCAGGTGTTCCGCAGCCTTGAGGCCCACATACGTCCCGGGGCCCTGGAGATCGACGTGATGGCCGAGGCTCATCGGCTGGTCCGGCAGTATGGATGTATGACCGGGATCGCCCAGACCGGCCGTACCTCTCCCAGGGCCCTTACCGAGGGGAGGCACGCCCCGTTCGAACGGGGCGAATACCTCTCCATAGACCTGGAGTGGCAAGGCCCTTCCGGATACTGGTTGGAATTGAGACGCAACTACTGCTTCGGGAAGCCTACGGATGAGGCCAGGCGCTTCTGGGACATTCGATGTGAGGTTTTCCAGGCTTGCGTAGACGCGATGAAGAGCGGCCACTCCTCCGATGACGTCCTGGCGGCCCGCGACCGGGTCAACGACAAGTACGGCTTCGGCGGCCGGGAGTTGGTGTCCTACAGCGCCCACGGTCTCGGCACGGACTCCCTGGAGCCCCCGTGGTCGCCGGGGAAGGAGCGGATCATGGAGACCGACATGGTGATCAATCTCCATCCCCACTCGACCTTCAGCGATCCTGTTGCCTACCAGTCTGTGTCCGCTCTCTCGCTTGCCGACAACATACGGGTGACTCCCACCGGCGGCGAGCGCCTCACCTACCCCGAAGACGAACTCATCGACCTGGATGCCTGACGGAGCGCCACCGGTAGCGTCGCCCTTCCGGGTTGAGGCCACCGGGATGCCGTTCCGGCACGCGGCTCGTCCTGATACGAAGGAGGCTCAGAAGTGAACATCGAGGCGATCAATCCCGACGGACTGTGCGAGCCTCCCGAGCCCTACTCCTACGCGGTCCGGGCAGGCGACACCGTCTACCTGGCCGGGCAGGTGGCGTTCGACGCGGCGGGGGAGATCGTCGGCGCCACGACGGGAGAGCAGGCCGAACAGATCTGGCGGAACATCGCGGAGGTCCTGGAAGCATGCGGAGGTTCGGTGGCCAACATCGTGAAGATCACCTACTTCTGCCAGGACATCCGGGAACTCCCCGAGGAGATGGAGGTGCGCCGCCGGGTGTTCGGCGAGGGACCCTATCCGGCGGTTACCGCCTGCCAGGCGGCCGCCCTGGGCCTGCCGGGGCTCAAACTCGAGGTGGACGTCATCGCCGTCATTCCACAGTGAACGCCTTCGGTCCCGAGGAGGTCACCGCCATGCTTTCGGCAGCCGGACTGGACCCCGAGGACTGGGACCTCTCGGAGATGGCCGGCATGCTGGAGGCGCAGTGGGCTCAGATCGAGTCGCTTCGAGCCCGGCTGGTTCAAACCGATGAGCCGGCGTTGACCTTCGACGCCCGATGGGAGTGAGTTCCTCCGGGGCCATCGCGGAACTGGGCGGACGGCTCCGTCGTGGTGACGTCTCCGCCCGGGAGATCGCCGCCCGGGCACTGGCCGCCGCGGAAGACCTCAATCCCCTGTTGCAGGCCTTCGTGGTCATCGACCACCAGGGCGCCCGGGAAGCCGCCGATCGGGTTGACCGCCAACTTGCCCAGGGGGTTGACCCGGGCCCGCTGGCGGGGATCCCGGTGGGGGTGAAAGACATCATCGACATGGCCGGACATCCCACCGAATGCGGCTCCCCGGCCTATTCGGGCGCTCCGGCGGCACAACGGGATGCACCGGTGGTGGAACGTCTCCGGTCGGCGGGGGCGGTGATCGTGGGCAAGACCACCACCCACGAACTGGCCTGCGGGGTGGAGTCCCCCCCGGCCTCCAATCCCTGGGACACCGGGCGCATCCCGGGGGGTTCCAGCGGGGGCTCGGGAGCGGCAGTCTCGGCCGGCATTACCGCTGCGGCGCTCGGGAGCGACACCGGTGGATCGATTCGCATCCCCGCCTCCCTTTGCGGGACGGCCGGACTGAAGGGGACTTACGGCAGAGTACCCCGTAGCGGCGTTGCGGCTCTCAGTTGGTCTCTCGACCACATTGGCCCCCTGGCGCCCACTCCGGCCGACTGCATTCTTGTCCAGTCGGTGATCTCGGGTTTCCACCCAACCGATCCCACGACTCTCGAGGAGTTGCCTCCCGACGCCTACCTGGACAACGAGACCGGTCTGGAAGGAGTCCGGCTGGGGGTGATCGAGCGCTACCGGCACCCGATGATCCAACCGGCGGTGGCCGGGGCCTTCGAAGACGCGGTCAGGGTGCTGACCGACTTGGGAGCGGAGGTCATACCGGTCGAGATCGATGAGCTGGACATGGTGATGGAGGTGGAATTCGCCCTGTTCAGCGTGGAAGGGGCCGCCTATCACCAGAAACTATTGACAGAGGCGCCCCACCTGATCGGTCCCTCCATCAGAGCACTTCTGGCTACCGGGCTACTGACGCCCGGGGAGCACTACCTGACGGCCCTTAGAGCAAGGGAGCGCATTCGACGAGGAGTACGGGACTGCTTCGAAGCGAACCGCCTCACTGGGATGGTCATGCCCACATTGGCGGCGACCGCCGCTCTGAAGGACCAGGATTCCTTCGACTACGGAGGGCCGAGTGAAGATGTGGTCTCCGCCTACGTGAGGACCACCGCTCCCTGGAACATCACCGGCCTCCCAGCTTTGTCCGTCCCGTGCGGGTTGGATCCCGCCGGGCTTCCCATCGGACTGCAGATCATCGGCCGACCCCTGGCGGAGACCGAGATCTCCCGCATCGGACAGGCCTACCACACGGCCGCCGCCTGGGACCTGGTCCCGCCCATCTCCGCCGGTGGACAGTCCCGGTAGGGGTACGCTTCTCACCAAGAAATGGAGATACCGGACTATCGACCGCTGGGGACCGCGGAGATCGTCCGTTTCTCCTGGGACCTCTACAGACGGCGCTTCGGGACGCTGATCGCGGTCAGCCTCACACTGCTGGCCATTCCGTCCTTTCTCCAGTGGCTTCCCGGTGTCGGCTGGATGATGAGCATCCTGTTGCTGTTCGCGGAACTTCTCGCCATCGGGGCCTTCATAAGGATCGTGGCTTCCCACTGTGTCGACCTTCACCTCTCGGCTGCCGAAGCCATGCGGATGGCCTGGAGGAAATTCGGGAACATGCTCCTGATGGTGGTGGTCTTCGGGTTGTCCGTGGCGGCGTTGACTGCGGTCATGACCATGATCGGCTCCACCATTTTGACGGTGGTGGCGTCCGGGTTTGCCGAGAAGGTGAGTTCCTACGGCGACGATCCCTTCGCAATGCCACCCGAGATCCTGTTGCCCTTCCTCCTGTGGACTTTCGTGATAATCCTCCCCGCCATCTGCCTGGCGATGATGTGGTGGGTGGCCCCCATGGGCCTGACGGTGGAGGGGACGGGTGCGGTCCCCAGCCTGCTGCGGTCCTGGAAGCTGGTCTGGCCGCACCTGTGGCGAACCATCAAGACTCTCCTGCTGTCGCTCCTGGTGATCGCATTGCCCTTTGCGGCCCTCTACCTGGTGCTGCCCTACCACTGGGCGGTTCTGCTGCTCAACGTGTTCGGCCTGCCCTTTTCATGGGTGGTCGCCACCGTGCTCTACCTGGACCTTCGAGTGAGATCCGAAGGCCTCGACCCGGAGAGGCTGACCTACGACCTCAACTCAGGCACCTGAATCCGGTCTGTCCAAGCTGTAGGACAGCCTATGTTCTAAACTGTAGGATGATTACTGTCCAAACTGTAGGATAGAAGTAATCCAAGCTGTAGGATGCGTGTAATCTTGGATCCCTTGCTAACGCCCGACGGCTATATGCCCCGCCTGGCCGACGCCCTGGTTGCGGAGGCGCTTTCCGACTCCGCGACTGTGGTGATTGAAGGCCCCAAGGGTTGCGGCAAGACATGGACCGGCCTCCGACACTCCGCCAGCGCAGTCATGCTTGATCGGGATCCCGACGCTCGGCTGGCCGCCGAGGTCAATCCCGCCAGGGTGCTGGAGGGACCGTTCCCGAGACTGCTGGACGAGTGGCAGACGGCGCCAACCCTGTGGAACGCCGTGCGGGGAGCGGCCGACGACAGGCCGGGAGCGGGCCGATTCATCCTGACGGGCTCCGCCACCCCCGCCGACGACATCATCCGCCACTCCGGGGCGGGCCGCATCCGGCGGGTTCGAATGCGGCCCATGTCGCTTTCGGAGTCAGGCCGCTCCACCGGTGCGGTCTCCCTTGGGAAGTTGCTGGATGGACTCCCCTGCGACGCCGCTCGTCCCGATATCGGCTTCTCCGAGGTGATAGACGCGGTCTGCGTGGGCGGTTGGCCTCGACTGCTCAGCCTGCCGCCTTCCCGCGCCCAGGCCGAGTTGCGTTCCTATCTGGCCGAGATCTGCCGTACCGACGTCTCGGCGGTGGACAGCACCCCTCGCAACCCGGTGGGCGTGCAGCGACTGCTCTCCTCCCTGGCCCGCAACGTGGCCACGGAAGCGTCGTGTTCCAAGCTGGCAGCCGATACCGGTGGGGAACGCCCCGTGAACCGCACCACCGCCAAGGCTTATCTGCAGGCCTTGGAGAGGCTGTTCGTGGTGGAGGACGTGCGCCGTTGGCCGATCCATCTGCGTTCCCGCAAGCCACTTCGCGGCGCACCCAAACGCCACCTTGTCGACCCGTCCCTGGCCGCAGCCTCCCTGCGGGCCACTCCCGACAGACTGGCGGACGATCTGCGGACCTTCGGTCTGCTGTTCGAGTCCCTGGCGGTGCGGGATATGCGAATCTATGGGCAGTCGAACGACTGCGCCGTGTGGCACTACCGGGACGGCGATGGATTGGAGATCGACATCATTCTTGAGTCCGGCGATGGACGCTGGATGGCGGTGGAGGTCAAACTGGGAGGCGCCACCCTCATCGACGCGGCGGCCCGTTCCCTTCTGCGTCTGCAGGCCAAGGCCGCAGCCGACAACATCCGGCCACCCTCCAACCTGCTGGTGATCACCGCAGTCGGGTACGCCTACCGACGGTCCGACGGCGTGTCCGTCGCTCCGCTCACGGCCGTCGGTCCGTAGCAGTTGTTCGTACGCCGCTCACGGGCTTTTCTGCGACTCGATCCAGGATGGCTATGCCCTTTGCCCGGAAGTCACAACTCTTGACTTTCGCGGCGTCGCCTGTCCCGCGTCAGGATCAATTGGGCGACATGCAACCGGCTCCTTGACTCCCCGAATGCGGTGTGGCTTTCGCCCTTCGATTAGGGCGTGTTCACACTACGTAGGGCGTCGTGGATGAGAGCGAAGGTGATGAACCCGAGAAAGAGCACATCAAGTTTGTCGAAGCGGGCGAAGATTCGCCGGTAGCCTTTCAACCTCCGGAAGAGTCGTTCGATCTCATTGCGTTTCTTGTACATCTGTTGGTCGTATTCCCAGGGGTCCCGGCGAGTGCTCAAAGGAGGCACCACCGGAACAAATCCCAGGTCCAGTGCGAGCTGACGGGTCTCGTTGCCCTCGTAGGCCCGGTCCATCACCACAAAACGCCTCCCCGACTGCGTACCAAGGCCGCTGAGCAATCGACGCCCATGAGGAGCGTCATGAGCCTGTCCCGGTGACAGAGAAAACGTCACCGCTGTTCGAGCATCCGCGGCAACCATATGAATCTTGGTTGTCCACCCACCCCGGGACTTCCCGATCGACTGCGGACCCCCCTTTTTAGAGCACCCGTACCATCGGGATGAACCTTCACGATCGTGCTGTCCATCATCACCGTCTCCACCTTTACACGAATGATTTGTTCCCGCTGGAGCTGTTCGAACACCCGGTCCAACACCCCGTTCTTGGACCACCGGTTCATCCTGGTATAAACAGTGTGCCACCTCCCGAAACGGGCCGGTAAACCCCGCCATTTGCAGCCATGCTCCGCCACATACAAAATAGCGTTCAGGACTTGCAGATTCGACACCTTGACATTACCGCGCTGGGTCGGGAAGCAACCCGCCACACGCTCATACTGCTCTTGAGTGATCTCCATCCCCCAAACATACCACCAACCCCTCCAATAGTGTGAACACGCCCTAGCCGCCTTCGGTGAACTTCACGAGGGTGGTGGCGACTTCCTCGGCCTGGGATTCGGTGATCTGGGGGAAGCAGGGGAGTCCCAGCATCCGCGATGCGGTCCACTCCGCCACCGGCAACGAGCCCGGTCCGAGTCCCATCCACCGGTAGGCGGGATGGAGGTGGAGGGGCGGGTTGTAGATCAGACGGGCGGGAATGCCCCGCGAATTCATGTAGTCCTGGGCTTCGTCGCGATTGTCGAGCATTGCGTTGTAGGCGAAGTAGACGTGCTTGGCCCAGGGTTCCTCGTGGGCGGCGGTCACCGCGGTCCCCTCGAATATCTCCCGGTAGATGGCGGCGGCCCGTCGGCGGCCTGCGATCCGGTCGTCCAGGGTGGGGAGCTTGGCTCTGAGGATGGCGGCCTGGATGGTGTCGAGACGCTGGTTGAAGCCTTCCTCGAGCACCGTCCATTTGCCTCCCGTCAAGTCTCCCTTGAAACGCGGCACACGCGGCGCGTGGCCGTAGTTGCGGAGTACGCTGATTCTCTCTGCCATGTCGGGGTCGTTGGTGACGATCATCCCTCCGTCGCCGTACCCTCCCAGGATCTTTCCGGGGGCGACGCTGAAGCACCCGAGCGGGCCGAAGGTCCCCATCCGCCCCCCCTTGTACTCGGCGCCGATGGCAAGGCAGGCGTCTTCGATCACCGTAATGCCATGGTGATTTGCGATCTCCATGATGGGGTCCATGTCGGCGGGGTGGCCGAACAGGTGCACGGGGAGGATCACCTTGGTACGGGGAGTGATGTAGCGCTCCAGCTTCCCGGGGTCCATGTTGAATGTGTCGGGGGTGGTGTCCGCCAGCACCACCTTGGCGCCGGCGTGGGTCACGACCGAGGCGGTTGGATTGTCGGTGTTGGGGACGGTGATCACCTCGTCGCCCGGCTCCAGGTCCATCGCTTCCAGGGCAAGATGGAGCGAAGCCGTGCCCGACCCCACTCCCATGGCGAACCGGGCGTTCTGGTACTCGGCGAACGCCTCCTCGAAAGCCTCCAACTCCTCGCCCAGGACGTAGTTGCCGCTGGCCAGCACCCGCATAATCGCCTCGTCGATCTCGGGCTTCAGGGACTGGTATTCGGCGGCCAGGTTGTTGCTGGGGACTGGCAAGGCGTGCTCCTCTGTCGGTTGGATACGCGAAATGTTAGCCCTGGGCGGGGTGGCCGGGCAATGAAAAGCACCGTGCTTTACCTGGACATTCGGGGGAGAACGGTGAATCTCGACCCTGAGGTCTCGACCTACGAAAGTCGCCTGGTCGCGGGAGCTGAATCGGTTGGGACGAACACTCTCAGGGGGTTAGCACCCTGATGCCCAGGCTCTCGGCGCCGGCGGCCAGTCGACGGTCGTAGGTGACCAATCCCCGCAGATCATCTCCCATCTCCATTGCTGCCGCCAAATGGATGGCGTCCAGGCTGCGCAGGAGGCGAGGTTCCAGGATGGCCGCCCGTTCGCACAGTTCGGTGGACAGGGTGACTATCACCAAGGCGTCAAGTATGGCTCTGGCGCGCACCATGAGGTCGGGTGCGGTCCTTCGCGTGACCCTCAACAACTCGGTACGGAGGAGATCGCTCGAGAAGACCTGGTCTTCGTGAGACTCCAGCCACCGGAGTAGTGATTTCGTGCCTTCCTCTGCGGTCAACAACTTCACGGCCGCAGAGGTGTCCAGGTAATACACCGTCAATACCGCTCGGCTTGACGCATCTCCTCCAGTTCTGCCGGCAACCTCCGAGAACCGGGCCGTGACTCCGAGGGAGGCGACAGATCACCGAATCTCCCGCGGGACCGGCGGGCTCGACCGGCCTGGATGAGGGTGTCGGTACGGTTGGTCGAGACGGGGGCCATTTGAGCGACCGGGCGACCTCGAACCGTAATGGTGAGGGAAGCGCCTGCCGCAACTCTGGCCAGCACCGCCGAAGCATTCTGCTTCAAAGCCCGGATTCCCACTTCATCCATGTGCTACAATGTAGCACATCTTGAGCCGGGAGCACCTGAGACATAGGGGATACGACG
The DNA here is from genome assembly GCA_965204615.1 of Acidimicrobiia bacterium. Taxonomy (GTDB): domain Bacteria; phylum Actinomycetota; class Acidimicrobiia; order Spongiisociales; family ZC4RG35; genus Bin76. Next base: position 2,283,434 of record OZ242000.1, read on the forward strand.
CCTCAGGGAGGACTGGTCAGCCGGCGCCCAGGAACTCCAGGAGCGTTGCCGCGGCTTCCTCCACCTGCGACTCGGTGATCTGGGGGAAGCAGGGTAGGCCGATCATCCGGGAGGCGGTCTCCTCGGCCACCGGCAGGGAACCCGGGCCGAGGCCCATCCACCGGTAGGCCGGGTGGAGATGCAGGGGTGGGTTGTAGTACAGCCTGCTGGCGACTCCTCTCGACGCTAGATAGTCGCGGGCCTGGTCGCGAACTCCCATGGGGACCATCGCGTTGTACGCGAAGTAGACATGACGAGCCCAGGGCGCCTCGTGGACGGCCGTGACCGGCGTGTCGGCAAAGAGGGTCCGGTACAGGCCGGCGGCTCGCCGGCGGCCGGCGATGCGGTTTTCCAGGGTGGGAAGCTTGGCATTGAGGATGGCCGCCTGGATGGTGTCGAGACGCTGATTGAACCCTTCCTCCAGCACCTTCCATCCGATCCCTCCGGTGAGGTCCTTCCCGGACAGTCGCAGGCCCGGCGCGTGACCGTAGTTCCTCAGCACTCTGATGCGCTGAGCCAGGTCGGGATCGTCGGTCACCACCATTCCTCCGTCTCCGTATCCCCCGAGGATCTTTCCCGGGGCGGTGCTGAAGCATCCCAGCGGACCGAAGGTCCCGGTGCGGCGTCCCTTGTATTCGCCGCCCACCGCCAGCGCCGAGTCTTCCAGCACGGTGATCCCGTGACGGTCGGCGATCTCACAGATCGGGTCCATGTCGGCGGGATGCCCGAACAGGTGGACCGGGATGATCACCTTGGTGCGGGAGGTGATCTTTTCCTCCAGCTTCTCCGGATCCATGGTGAAGGTGTCCCCGGTGGTATCGGCCAGGAGCACCCTGGCGCCGGCGTGCGTCACCGCCGAGGCGGTGGGGTTGTCGGTATTGGGGACGGTGATCACCTCGTCCTCAGGCCCCAGGTTCAAGGCGGCCAGGGCCAGATGCAGAGACGCCGTTCCCGACCCCACTCCCATGGCATAGCGGGTGCCCACGTACTCGGCGAAGGCTTCTTCGAACGCCTCGAGTTCGTCGCCCAGGACGTAGTCGCCGCTGGCCAGCACCCGTCCCACTGCTTCATCGATTTCTGTCTGCAGCGACCGGTACTCGGCGGCCAGGTCGCTCATCGGCACTACCAAGGCAGACTCCTCTTTTCGGGTTGCTATTGAGGGGGAATCTTAACTCACCGGAGTACAGGTGACAGATGACCTGCAGGTTGGGCCTTGCAGCAACAGACTTACCCCGTCCTGTGCATTGTCCGATGGCGTCTCATAGCAGGGATCGACGGAAGAGAGCAAGAGCCCTCATCAAGCGGGTTCTACTCGTCGGACTCTTCGTCGGTCACACCGAGGAGTTGCGCGGTTCCCAGTCGGACGGCTGGTGGCTCCCGTCAAACGCTCAATCGGGTGGATTGCCTTACTGTGGAAGGGGCAATGCCAATCTACTAACATATAAGGATATGATCACATGTCAACGGGTTTTTGGCCAACATGGATGACGATACGGTTTTCAATGCTCTGGCCGATCCCACCCGTCGGGAGATTCTGTATGTGATAGGTCAAAGAGAGAGCGTTACGGTTACTCAGATCGCGGAATCGTTTCCGCACATTAGCAGTAATGCTGTCTCGGCGCATTTGCGGATACTGCGGATGGCAAATCTGGTTGAGAAGCGGAGCGAAGGTCGCTTTCGGCTCTATTCGCTCGGCTCCAACCGGGCGGATGCTGTGGTCTCTTTTCTCATGTCGGTGTACCACAACTCGCTGGATCAACTCCGCGATGCGCTGGCCGACTCGGATGCCGACGGTCATATGAACACAGAAACCGCTTAGCAGGCACTAGTGATGGCCGTCTTGGCTTTCTCCAAATACATCGATGTCGATCAGCCTCCGGCTGTCCTATTCGAACAGTTCGGCGGTGGGGAAGAGTCTCTTGGATGGCTGTTTGGCGCCCAGGTCACCAACCTCAGACGAGGTTCGCCGGTTAGGTTGAGAATCCCGCTGGGCGGGTTGGGCGCCGTTGAGGGAGTGGCTCGAATTCACAAAGTGGTCGCTTGTCGGCGCATAGACATCGTTCATGAGTCACCGTGGTCGGGCAAGGTGAGTTGTCGGTTCGAATCCTGGGGCGCCGGTTCTCGCATACGCTTGGTGGTGGAAGTTGACAATGCCGATCTCGGGTGGCTTTCGGAGCGCTTTGGGCTTGACGCCCACCATCCGGGTCCTGACGAGGAGGTCAGGATCGGTTTGCTGGTTTCGCTGTCGGGCCCGGCCGGGATTTTCGGAAGAGCCACCGTCAACTGCGCTGAACTCGCTGCTGCCGAAGTCAATGCCGATGGGGGAATCGCCGGGCGTCCGGTCCGCATCGTGAAGGCGGACGATGGAACCGATGTCGGCACCGGGGTGGAGGCTATGCATCGGTTACTCAGCGCATGGAGAGTTCAGGCGGTGGTGGGTATGCACAGTTCCGCCACCTACAAGGCGGTGAGGCGGATGGCCGTGCGGGACGGGACGCCCTACCTGTACGCCTCGACCAGTGAGGAAATGATTGCCCATCCCTTGCTGTTCCAACTGGGGGAGACCCCTATCGATCAACTCCACCGCGCTCTTCCGCGGCTTGCTGCTGAGACGGGCGGATGCAGATGGTTCTTCGTCGGCAACGACTACTCGTGGCCCCGCGCCATCGGAGCCGCCGCCGAATCGATCATCAGAGACATGCACGGGACCGTATTGGGCGAGTCCTACCTGCCTCTAGGACACCGGAACTTCGATGCGCTGATCGAGGGGATATCACAGACCGGCGCCGAGTTGGTGGTTTCGAGCTTCGTGGGACAGGACCAAGTGCGCTTCGAGAGAGAGTTCGCCGTGGCCGGACTGCGTTCTTCGATCCGCACTTTCGCTCCGCTGCTGGACGAGACCACCTTCGAACATCTTGGCGATGCAGCCCACGGTATTTGGAATGTGCTCGGCTACTTCCAAGACCTCCCAACCGCCGGCAATCGGGATTTTCTGGGCCGCTACCGGACTGCGTTCGGAGATTGCGCGCCTCCCGTCTCGGGGGTGGCGGAGAGTGTTTACAACGCCGTGTGGCTTTGGTGCGAAGCGGCGCGTGAGGCCCGCGCCACCGATGGACCGGCTGTGATGGGCCGCCTCCCGGGACGTCGGTTCGATGGGCCCCGCGGGCGGTTGGAAGTGAATGGGCTAGGCCAGGTATCCCAGCCGCTCTACTTGGCCGAGGCAACCTCCCAGGGCTTGGCGGTGGTCGACTCCTTGGGCGTTAGCCGCCGATCCGCCTGAGTCGGTTCCGCGGTCGGGGAGGTCGCCTCGGACGCTTCGGGGCGCGCTGTCAGGGTGCGAAGTGCCTTTCCAGGCTGTGCCAGACGCTGGGATAGTCGTCCTGAAGAGCCGGGATGGCCCCGGCGTAGCCGGTGGGGACCAACGGATAGCGCGTCTCGAACATGAAGGCCATGGTGTCGGCTAGTTTCTCGGGCTTGAGTTCGGTGGTGGTGGCCTTCAACCAGGCGTCATGGTCGGGGCCATGGGGGAAGTACATATTGTGGAGGCTCATACCGCCTGGCAGGAAGCCTTCTTCCTTGGCGTCGTACAGACCATAGAGAATGCCCATGAACTCACTCATGATGTTCTTGTGGTAATAGGGGGGTCGGAAAGTGTGTTCTCCCACCAGCCACCGATCCGTGAAGACCGCTAAGTCCACATTGGCCATTCCCTGATCGGAGGTAGGTGAGGTCAGCACGGTGAAAATCGAGGGATCGGGGTGATCAAAGCTGATAGAACCGATCACGTTGAAGTTTCGCAGGTCGTATTTGCAGGGAGCATGGTTGCCGTGCCAACCCACCACGTCCAAGGGCGAGTAGTCGGTCTCGACCGCGAACATCCTCCCGTCGAATTTCACGGAGAGTTCCCCCGGTTTCTCTAGGTCTTCGAAAGACGCGGTGGGATAGAGGAAGTCACGAGGGTTGGCCAGGCCGTTGGCGCCGATCGGCCCTCGTTCGGGAAGCTCGAAATACACACCGTAGTTCTCGCAGATGTAACCTCGCGCCCTGTTGTCGACCAACTCCACCCGGTAAACCAGGCCGCGGGGAATAATCACGATCTCGCCGGGGGAGGCGACCAACACCCCGCATTCGGTGATGAATCGCAAAGCGCCCTCCTGGAGCACGATCAGAAACTCCCCGTCCGCGTTATAGAAATAGGTGTCGGTCATCGACTCGGTCGCCATGTACACATGGGCGGCCATTCCGGTTTGCAGATGGGCGGACCCGTTGGTGGCGATGGTGTGGATGCCGGTGACGAAGGTGGTCGGATCATCGGGGAAGGGTGGCGGGTTCCACCGCAACTGGCCGATCGGCGGGGTGCTCTCGTGGCAGGGGGAGGTGCGGATCATATGGTTGTCCGCGGCGGTGAACCGCCAGGCATGGCGAACAGAGGGCCGGATGCGATAGAACCAGGTGCGCCGATTGCGGTGGTTGGGAACGGTGAAAGCAGTGCCTGAAAGCTGTTCCGTGTAGAGGCCCAGGGGTGGTTTCTGAGGGTTGTTCTGTCCCTTAGGCAAAGCTCCCTCTGCCGCTTCCGACTGGAATTGGTTGCCGAACCCGGAGAGATAGGGGGGGGTGACATCCCTGCGGGTCCGAGATGCGAGGCTGCTGATTCTGATTGCCGGTCATGGGGATTCTCCAATCGCTCTTCGCGCCGCGGCGCTCAAGACTTCTGTTCGGGCCGGGACCACCGCCGCGATGTGCCCGTCGGGGCGGATCACTGCGGCATGCCCGGGTTTGACTCCGAGGGTGCGCCGCACCACGCCAGCCGCGTCCAGGGAGTCGAGGTCGAATATCTGAATCGGTCCCGGTCCGATGTCCGGATCGAGGGTTGCGCTGCTCCGGTGGAGAATGACCAGGCCCTCTCCGAACAACTCCCGGAGGCGGGTCACATCGGGACGGCCAGGGACGGTGCAGGGACCATCCGGGCACAATGCTCCCGGCATTACCGGTTGCTCGACGGTGCTCCGCCGGGGGGTGGTGAGAGGCGAATCGAGATACCGATGAGGCTCGGCCAACTTGCCGGAATCGATCAGCCGTCGGGCGGTGGGATCGGTGGCCGCCCGTTTGAGCAGGCATTGCCTTCGCTGCCAACTTTCTTCATCCTGGGGCACTATGAATTCCATGGTGGCGTTGGTGACTCGGAGATTCTCCGCCGCGGCCGCCCGGCGTTCGATCTCGTAGGTGGTGAGCAGCGACTCGGGAGCCCAACCCCGGAGTACGTAGGCCAGTTTCCAGGCCAGGTTCTCCGCATCCTGGATACCCGAGTTCAGACCCCTGGCTCCGAACGGCGCGTAGAGATGGGCTGCGTCTCCGGCCAGAAAGGCCCGTCCGGCGGCGAACCGGTCGGCGATCCGCTGATGAAACCTATAGACCGACATCCACACTATCTCGTAGTCCTGGTCGCCGACTATCCGCCTGATCAGCCTCTCCAAGTCCCCACAAGCCTCTGCCTCGTCGAGATCGAAGTCAGGGGGCACCTGCCAGTCGATCCGCCATACCGAGTCGGCTTGAGGATGGATGAGGACCTGCCGATCCGGGTTCCAGGGAGGATCGAAGAAGAACCTCCGTTCGGCGTCGAAGGGCAAATCGGCCCGTATGTCGCAGATAAGGAATCGGTCTTCGAACGAGCGGCCGGGAAACTCTATTCCCAACAGCTTCCGACTTGCTCCCTTGGCGCCGTCGGCGCAGATAGCGTACCGACCGGTGATGGTCTCGGCTCCGGTCTCTTTGGACACGGTGACCGCCACCTGGTCGGTGTTGCTGGCGATCCCGACCATCTCGTGGCGATAGCGGATTTCGGTGAGCGCTTCGGACGCGATCCGGCACTCGAGCCAGTGTTCGATCCGATCTTGGCCTATGTTGACGAAGGGTGGGTAATGGGCTTGCCCGGACTCGGGAAAGGTGATCCGGAACAACTCTCGATGGCGGTAATAGGTGCGCCCCAGTTTCCAGGTGACTCCTTCGGCTACCAGTTGCTCCCCTATGCCGATTCGTTCCAATACATCCAGCACATCCCTTTGCGTGCACAGCGACCGCGAGCCGATCGGTCTGCGGCGCGGCACAGCCTCAAGCAGTATCGACTCGATACCGAACCGGGCTAGCAACAGGCCGGCGGTCATGGCCACCGGGCCGGCCCCCACGATCACGATCTGAGTATCGGCCATGGGATCAGTTCTGTAGTTGGTCCCAGATGGCTTGGTCTCGCTCCGCCGTCCAAATGACCGGTTGGGCGCCGATCAACTCGTCCCACATCCGGGAGACGTCGAAAGGAAGACAGTGCTCGAAAATCGGCCACTGCCCATACCGGGGAGCCAGGGCGTGATGGGCCGCTTCGAATGCCTCTCTGAGAGTCCCGCCTCGGCTCTGGACCGACTCGACCGAGTCTTTGAGGGTCAAAAGAAACCCCCGGGTCTGATCGATGGCCTGGACGACTTCTTCTCCTCTCACCACCCTTCCCCGTCCACCTACCAGGGTGGTAGCGCCCAGGGCCATGACCCGGTCCAGGGTGGCGCTCATCCATTCCAGGTGATACGCGTCGCCGGTGTAGAGGGCGGCTTCCGACTCGACCAGGTCACCTGCGAAGAGAATCCGTTCCTGTGGCATCCAGGCCACGATGTCCCCGGATGTGTGACCCCGGCCCAGAAAGCGAAGATCCACCGTGCCCCGGTCCCCGCCCAAGTGAATGGTGACCGAGTCGGTGAAGGTGAGGGTGGGCCAGGTCAGCCCCGGTATGGTTTCTGCACCCTGGAAAAGGCGCGGCATGCGGCCGGCTTCCGATTCCCAGTCCTGGCGTCCTCGCTCGGCGATCAGCCGGCTGGTTTCCGAAGATGACACGATCATCTCGGCTTCGAACGCGGCGGCGCCCAGGGTCCGTACGGCGTGGTAATGGGAGAGCACCAGGTAGCGAACCGGTTTATCGGTGTGCTTCCGAAGTTCGTTCAGCCAGATACCGGCCATGTAGGGTGTGGCGCGGGCTTCGAAGCAGATCAGAAAGTCGTCGCCTTCTATGGCGCCCACGGTGGGGTCACCGCCAGCGGTCAACGCGTAAACACCTTCGGCGAGGACTTCGAGGACATTCACGGTCTGGTTCAGGTCCTCCGAGGAGGCGAATGGTTTGGGTGCATTGGACATGGTTTCTCCTTTTGTCAAGGTTGTGTCAGTGGGAATAGATCGCGCCGGAGACCGGTCCAAGTGGAACCGGGCCTTCTGGGCCCGGCGCCGAACCGGTAAGAACAATTACGTCGCCGTCTTCGAGGAACGACCGCTCCACTCCCGCCACTTTCAGGGGTCGCGTCCCGGCCCAACTGAGTTCCAGCAGGCTCCCGCGCTGGTGTTCCTCCGGTCCTGATACCGTGCCCGAACCGAACAGGTCACCAGGACGGACCGTGGCGCCGTTGCTGGTCAGATGGGCCAGTTGCTGGGCCGCGTTCCAATAGAGAGCCTCCCCGGCGTTGACTTCCGCGATCCTTACGGCCGCTTCCACTCCCGCCGGTCGCATCCATATCTGCAGGTCGAGCGAGAGTCCCCATGGTCGGTCGCTCCGTAAATGGGGCTGGGGAACCGGCGCGGTCTGGTCCGGCCCCCGGACCCAGGCGGACTCCATCGCATCGATGGGCATCACCCAGGCTGACACCGAGGTGGCGAACGATTTGCCGAGAAAAGGTCCCAATGGGACGTATTCCCATGCTTGCAGATCGCGGGCGCTCCAATCGTTTAACAGCACTACCCCGAAAAGGTGGCGGGATGCTTCAGAGATGGGAACCGGCTCGCCGAGTTCGGACTCCCCTCCCAGGACGAAACCGACCTCCAACTCGATGTCCAACTGCCGGCTGGGTCCGAATAGAACCTCTCCCTGCCTGGTCCGGTATTGACCGGCGGGTCGGCGAATCGGTGTGCCGTCCACCACCACGGTGCCGCTCCTCCCGTGATATCCGACCGGCAGATGCAGCCAGTTTGGGAGCAGCGGTTCCTGGTCGGGGCGGAACATTCTGCCCACGTTTTCAGCGTGGTGGCGTGATGAGTAGAAGTCCACGTAGTCGGCGACCTCCCAGGCCAGGCACAGCTCGACCCGCGATTTGGGGATCAGGCGGTCCGCGAAATCACCTGCCGCGACCCGGGTGGAAAGTTCCTCCCGGAGGGCCTTCCAAGAAGGGGATCCCGCCGCCAACAGTTCGTTCAACCTTCCGGTGACCAAGAGAGCGGGGTCGACCGAGGCGATCCGCCCGGAGCGGGCCTCCCGGTCCAAGTCGATGATCCCCTTGCCCAGGCCCACTCCCAAGCAGGGTTGGCGGTTGCCGCGCCGGAACACCCCATAGGGAAGCGCCGTGGCAGGAAAACGGGTGGTCACGGCCCGGCCCCGGGGCGCTCGGACCCCAGTTCCCGCAGGTAACTGAAAGGCTCTGTAAGACTGCATGACCCGAAGGAGCGAAAGGCGGCGCGGATGGACTCGGGCGTCACCGTCCGTCCGACCTTTCTCCACGTGGCGGCAGCCGGATCGAAGTGGTGGGGATCGGTTTCCGCAAGTGCGCTGCGGATGGCAACCGAGTCACCGGCCAGGGCGGCCCGCACGGCCGCCAACAGGTTGATGAATCCGTGCTCGACGGCACCGGGAAGGTCCCGGGGACCGCGGAATGGATGATGGAGTCCGGCGGTGGCTTTGAAGGGTACCCGCAGTCGTACGGCGGTTTCCACGAAACGCGCCACTCGCCCCACTGACGGAGGGGACTGGGGGGAGAGCCCTCCAGTCCGGAGTTTGGCTCGCACGTCGATGCCTTGATTCCTCAGGATGGCGATCTCTTCCAGGAAGGCTGGGCCATCCGTTGAGCGGCTCTCGGCGTAGACGACCGGAGCCATCTCTGCCGCGGCCCGGACCTCGCCGTCCACCGATCCCGCCGATGTGAGCAGTTCTACCTGCTGGATTTGCATTCGATCGCTGACCTCGCGTATCGGCAGGTCGAGTACCACTCCCAGCCGGTCGGGCGCTTGGCCGGGGAGCAGATCGGGCAACTGGCCGGCCCGAAGCAGGCACGGGCCGAGTATCCATCCCTCCTCACCGCCGACTGCCTCGGTGTATCGCCGTCGCGCCTCGGTGACCGGCAATCGCGCCGGGGGAAACACGCCGGCATAGTCGATCAGATCACCGAAAAGGGTCCGGTATGCAAGGCCGGGCGGCGAGGATGTCATAGGTCGGGAGCGCACTGGTGCCATCCGGTCACTTCTTGGTAGCGTTCACCGATGTGGGCCAGTTGAAGGTCCGCCCCGGTCCTTCCCACCAGTTGGAACCCGATAGGAAGTCCATCTGAGGCAAACCCGCCCGGCAGGGCGATGGAAGGAAGCCCGGCGCCGTTGACCGGGAAGCAGAACTGGGTCAGGGCGGGAATTAGTGGTATCCCGTTGAGAGTCTCGGCACCGTGGGGCAGGGTCTGAGCCGGAATCACCGGGGCGATGATCACATCCACTTCCTGGCGGGTGAAGACTGCTCGATGGCTCCTTTGAAACCGGATTCGCGCATCGTGAGCCCCCGCCAGATCGGGCGCCGAGAGCGCCGCGCCCATCTCCATGATCTCGAGCGGCTCTGCACCAATCTTGTCAGGGCTCTCTTCCCTTATTCTTCGCAGGAGATAGGCCGATTCGGCGAAGACGATGGCGGCGCCGGCCTCGAAATGCTCCGCGGTGTTGGGCACCTCGACGGGCTTGACCTGTCCGAACAGATCGGCCAACTGGATCACCGCCGCTTCCATGGTGCCCATTACCTCCGGGTCGACCTCGATGCCGTCGAAAAATCCTTCTTCAGGCACACCCAATCGCAGGTCGGACACATCGGTGGGAGGCAATATCCGGATGGGGGTCGAGTAGGGATCCTGTTCGGATGGACCGGCGATCACCTCCAGCAGACGGGCGCAGTCGGCGGCGGTGCGAGCCATGGGTCCCACGGTGTCATAGGTGGTTGAGATCAGGTGAACACCGTCGCGTGGCACCAGGCCGGCGGTGGTTTTGATAGCGGTTACTCCGCAGCAATTGGAGGGGATCCGCACTGATCCGCCGGTATCGGTTCCGATGGCGCCCGGTGTCATTCGGGCGGCCAGAGCGGCTGCCGACCCGCCCGATGACCCGCCGGTCATGCGGTCGGTGTTCCAGGGATTCCTCGAGGCCGGACACGAGACTCCGTACGCGAGTTCGTGGGTATTGGTCTTCCCGATGATGATCGCTCCGGCGGCTTTGAGTCTGGAGACGATCGTGGAGTCGGCGTCGGAGCGAAATCCGGCCAGTGCTTTGCAGTTGGCCTCCGTATTCATGTCTGATGTAAAGATCAGGTCTTTGAGGGCTATGGGCAGTCCGTGGAGTGGTCCGTCGATCGGTTGACGATCCATCCGCCGGGCTTCAGCACGGGCGGATTCCGTCGCCACGCGGGCAAAGGCGCCGATGGCAGGTTCCTGTTGAGCTATCCGATCGAGACACGCTTCCAGCAATTCGGTGGCGGAGAGTTTCTTTGCTTTGATCAGTCCGGCCGCTTCCGTCAAAGTCAATTGATTGGGATTGGTCACAGCGCAACTCCTTTCGTTATATGACAAGACGCCGTTCGATTCGTTTGCCGAGGTCAGGGTCTCCGGCCGGTCCCTCATCCACGATCTCGCCCTTCTCCATCACCAGGAATCGATCAGAAAGCCGGTGCGCCAGCGCTAGGTGCTGTTCGATCAGGAGAAGAGTTCTCCCGGCAGCCGCTGCGCGTTCGAGGTGGTCGCCCAACCTCTTTACATTCGATGGCTGGAGACCCTCGGTCGGCTCGTCCAGCACCAGGACGGATGCGGAACCGGCCAGTGCACCGGCCACTGCCAGCATTTTCTGTTCGCCGCCCGAAAGAGTGCCGGCGGTCTGGTTCTCGCGTCCTGGCAGGAAGTCCGGGAACAAGTTGAGGGCCTGGCTTATCGCGGCGGTGGGCAGACCGGCGACCTCCAGGTTCTGTGCTACCGACAGATCCGGGAAAACCGAGCGTTCCTGGGGGACCAGCCGCAATCCGCGTTTGCAACGCCGGGAAGGCGCTTCGACGGTGACATCCACCCCACCCAACTCGATGGCGCCGCCGGTAGCGGGTAGCAGCCCGGCAAGCGTGGAGGCCAGGGTGGTCTTGCCTACCCCGTTTCGGCCGATGAGCGTTACCGTCTCACCCTGGGAGACTGAGAGGGTCACCGAATGCAGGACGGGAACCGAGTCGTATCCGGCGGAGAGGTTCCGACAGGCCAGAGGGGTCACCGTTGCGACTCTTTTCCGATATAGACCGCCCGGACATCGGGATCGGCTTCTATTTCTGAGACCGCGCCGTCGGCCAGCAAGGCTCCACGGGAAAGGACGGTTACCCGGTCGGCCACCGATCTGATGAACGCCATGTCGTGTTCGACGACTACTACCGGCAGGCGATAGCGCTGGTGTATCTCCCGCAATAGGGCGGCTGCGTACCGGCTCTCCGACGCGGTTAGTCCCGCGGTGGGTTCATCCAGCAGCAGAAGTCGGCAGCTCCTGTTCAGGGCCATGGCTATTTCCAACCATTGCTTGTCCCCGTGTGCCAGTTCACCGGCCAGACGATGGAAGCTGTCCGCCAGCCCGGTTCCACGAATCAGATCATCCGCCGCCGGGGAGATGTCAGCTTTCCAGCCGTGGGCGACGAGCGACCAGAAAGTTGCGCTTTCCCCCCAACTCGCCACCGCCAGATTCTCGGCGACGGTCAAAGCGGGTAGCACCTGTGGCGCCTGGAATTTGCGCGATACGCCCAACCGGGCAACCTGCCATGGTTTGCGGTTGCGCGGTACAGCACCCAGCAGGGTTATCGATCCACGGGTGGGTGAGAGCTGTCCGCCGAGACTGTCCAGAAAGGTGGATTTACCGGCTCCGTTCGGCCCGATCAGACAGTGCAGCAGGGGCTCGGACATGGTAAGAGTCAGGTCGTCGATGGCGATGAAAGGTCCGTAGGTCACCGACAAACCGCTGACGGTGAACACGTCATAGCGATCGGGTGTCCCGTCATTTGGGGAAGAGACTGTCATCTCGATGGAGGGTGCCGCCCTGCGGGGCTTGCCGAACAGCCGCAGCAGAGTGGGGACCAACCCTTCGGGAATAAACAGAACCGCAACGACGAAGATGACGCCGGTAGACAACACCCAGTACTGGAGCCATGTGCCGGCCAGCGTCGCGGTGACGAAGTTGATGATCAGCGTTCCCAGCACCGGACCGATAACGGTTTGGCGTCCGCCGATCAGGACCCACAACACTAGGTTGGTGGCGAACACGAATCCGAACAGTCCCGGAGAGACGAAGGCGGTCCGGGGAGCATAGAGGGTGCCGGCCAACCCAGCCACGGCACCGGCAACCGTGAATGTCCAGATCTTCAGCGAAACGGTGTTGTATCCCAGCGCTGCCATGCGGATTTCGTTGTCCCGAATCCCGATTAGTACCGCACCCAGGGGTCTACGGACTAGAGAGGCTATTCCGGCGATAGCCAGGATGCAGAGGACTGTGATGGCCAGGTCCTGGGTGCGGTCATCCAGTTCAAAGTGTCCAATATGAAGGCGGGGGACATCGGTGAGTCCGTTAAACCTGGATCCACCGTTTTGATCGTCGGGGGTGGGTGATGGTGGGGGTTTTGGGTTGTTTGGGAGCGGCGGGGGGTGGTTTGGTGTCGGGTGTGTGGGGGTTGGTGGGTGTCTGTTCGGTTTGGGGGGATCCTGAATCGCCCTGTAGATCGGGTGAGGCGTGTGTGGGGACGTGCTGGTTCTGGGGAGGGGTCGTTTTCGGGTTTTGGCGGGAGCGTGTGGGGCCGGGGTTCAGCAGAGTTGGGGATGGGCGCGGATGCGGGTGAGGGTGGTGAGGTATTGGTGTGCCCATGGCCATCTGGCGGGTAGGCGCAGGATCAGTTTTCGTCCGTGGTTCACGATCCGTCCGGGCAGTCGGAACAGGCGGGTGCGGACGGTGTTCCCGTTGGTCAGCGTCAGCCCGGCCGGTTGGGTGTGGTGTTGGATCCACCGGTACAGGTTGTGAGCAAGCACTGTGCAGGAAAGCCAGGCTGCGTTGGCGAAGAAACTGCCCGATGGACAGTGCGAAAGACCGGCGTGTTCCTTGAGGTCTCTGATAGCGAGTTCGGCGCGGGCGTGGGCCCGGTGGAAACGGTCAGCTTCGACAGGAGGCATTTGGGTGTTGGTGGCAAAGGCGTGATATCGCCAGTCGGGCCATAGTTGCTGTTGGGCCGGGTCGGTGAGTCGGGTACGGCGTACCACTATTCGCACTCGGCGGTGGTTGCCCTTTTTGGAGGCGACAAAGAACGTTTCGGCCACCTGCGCCTCGCCGTCCTCGGGATAGTCGATGGACTCCCATTCGGTCTCTTCGATGTTGGCGATGGCCCCCTTGACCTGCGACTGTTGCCCGATGGTGATCGACCATTCGACTCCGAGACGATCAAGGCTCCCGATCAGGTTATAGGACCAGAACCCAGAATCGGCCCGAACGGTCACCGGGCCTGTGGCGCCGGCTCGTCTGACACGGTTCACCGCTTCTATGACGAAATGGGCGTTGCCCCGCTGGGAGGAACCTCCCCGCAGTCGGGAACCGACGATCTCTCCGGTGTCCGAACGCACCGCCACCAGGGGGTGGTATCCCAGTTGTCCGGTGTACCCATAAGAGGCGCCCGCCTTGGTCTTGGCGGACACCTCACAGATAGTGGAATCCACATCCAAGGTGACCGGATCGCTGTCGGGGCCTCCACCCGCTGACCAGACCCGTCGGAGGGTTCTTTCGAGGGCTTTGTCGAGTTGGCGGACGTGACCCCACGTGAACGAACGAAGGAACGTACCCAACGTGGACGGGGCCATCACCTCAAACGGCAACACTCTCTGGGTGGAACCGGCCCGTAGCCGATCGGCATGATCGATATGGGAACCGCCCACCAGCATCGACGCCACCAACGACAACACCTTCCGACCCGGACGGGCACCACCAACACGGCCGTCCATCCGTACAGACTCGTCCAACAACTCCTCCAACCCAAAACGGGACATAACCGTGCCCGCTATCAACAACCCCGCGTCCGCAACCAACGAATCGTCATCGAAAACGACCCTAAGCCTGTCCAAATCACTGCTCGGTATCCTGTTCACAACAAGTGCCTCCTCTGCCTGGGTAACAGCCGTTTGCTAATACAGCTATTTTCCCAGGTCAGAGAGGCACTTCAACGCATTAACCCCCCACATCCCCACAAACCAACGGTGGATCCAGGTTAAAGCCACCGGTCAGATCACGCATCTGGCGCACCAATGTCTCGATGGTGAGCGAGAGCATCAGGGTGAGCAAGCCGATCACCACCAGCGAGAGGCGTCGGCGGAACGCGGCTTGGGCTATCAGAAAGGCTGCCAGCGACCCGGAAAGGGCCGCCACCGGGATCGCCGCCCATCCCAGCTCCGGGGCCGCGATGGTGATCTTGGCGGTCACGTAGGCGGCAATACCGAAGGGGATGGATTGCCCGAAGGAGAGAATTCCGGCGAATCCCCAGACCATGTCCAGGCTGACCGCCACTAGCGCCAGGATCAGGAAGAGCGAAAGCTGACCGCCGCGGAAAGTCCCCAGGCCGAAGTTGACGAACAGCCCCATCCCTATTCCGATCGCCGCCGCCAACCGGACATTCTTCATGTCACACCGGGCATTGCCTTTTGATGGCGTCGCATCTGCAAAATCACGACTGCTAACGCCAATACGGTGATCTGACCCCAAACCGCGTCCACATAGTGGGTTACGCCGGTGTGAACGGCGGCAATGACCACTGCTCCGATAAGTACGCTCCACATTCGCCCCACCCCGCCGGCAATGACCACCAGGAAGGCTCCCGGCAAGTACAGGCGGCCCATGTCCGGGGAGACGCTCCCCAGGGGTGCCACCAAGGCTCCGGCAATGCCGGCGGTGGCGGCGCCCAGGCTGAAGGCGAGGAAGTTCACCCGGCCGGTGCTTATCCCGACTGTTTCCGCCAAATCGGCGTTGGCCACCACCGCCCGGATTCGAAGCCCGAATTGCGATCGGGTGAAGACCAGCAGGGTGACTACCACGACCGTCAGGGCGACAACGATCACGTAGTAGCGGTAGGTCGGATACAGGACACCAAGCACTTCGGTGGCGCCGGGATTCGGGTTGGGAACCGACCGCAAATCCTTTTGAAAAACCAGTTCGGCGAGTTGACGAAGCACGATCGAGAGGCCGAAGGTGGCCAGGATGGTGAGTTCCGGTTTCCGGTTGACATGGCGGATCAATCCCATCTCGATCGCCGCGCCCACCACGAAGATCACTGCGCAGGCCACGACCATTGCGAGCCAGTGGTTGAGGCCGGTTTGATGAGCAACCACCGCTACGTAGGCTCCCAGCATCAGGAATTCGCCGTGGGCCAGATTGATGATCCCCATCAGACCGAACACGATCCCCATTCCCAAGGCGGCGATGCCCAGGATTGCCATCAGGCTCACTCCGTTCAGTAACTCGATGGCCAGGGCGTTCATCGATGCATACTTCCTTCATTGGTCAAGGGCCGAACCTTCTATGGTGAAGCCGTGGGAAATGGGGCCGGGAGGTGGCCGGGTTACCCCGCCTTTGCGCCGTGGGCCGACCACCTCCCGTCATCCCTGGATCAGGGTGTGCAACTTTCCTCGGGAACCACCCCTTCGAAGGTTTCCACTACCCTCTGGGAGCCGTCCTCCTGAACTTCCACCACATATATGGGTTGGGTGAGATGCCGGCTGTCTGTGACCGTGATCTTCCCCGTCGGGGTCTCGATGGAGAGGCCGATCATGGCTTGGGCCACGTCGCTCGTTTCGGTGCTCCCGGCCCGCCCGACTGCCTCCGCATACAGCAGGGCTGCGTCATAGACATGGGAACTGAAGGTGGCATGAGGCGCTGCGTCAGCGCCGAACGTCTCGAAGTAACGCTCGACGAACCGGACGTTTTCCGGCCCCCCGGCCTCCTTGAAGTAGCCGAGCGCCACACGCATCCCTGCCGCTACCTGCGGACCCATGGCGCCGATCACGTTTTCCTCATAAATGTTGGCCAGCCGAGGTATGGCGGACTGCCCGATCCCGAAATCGAAAGCCTGGGTCTCGAAGGAGATGGCGTCGCCGCCCACCAACGCAGGGAAGATCAGGTCGGGGTCGGCGGCGCTGATCTGTTGAGCCACCGATGAGAAGTCGGTAGTGCCCAGCGGAACGTACTCCTCGCCCACTACTTCGCCTCCGGCCGCCTCGATGTAGTCACGGGCCAGTTCGAAGCTGCGACGCGGCCACACATAGTCGTTTCCCAGGAGGAACCAGGTGGTTCCACCGGTGTCCTCCATCATCCACGGGATGGTGGTCTTGAGTTGCTGGCTGGGTACCTCCCCGGTGTTGAACATCACTGATGAGCACTCTCCGCCCTCATACAGAGCGGCATAGATGTACAGAGTGTCAGCGGCCTCCGCCAATGGCTTGGCGGCGGCGCGGGTGGCCGAGGAATGGGTGCCGATCACCACGTCGACCTGTTCTTGGTCCAGCAGGCGCTCCATGCCGGCCCGCCCGATTTCCGGGTCGGTTGCGTCATCGGCCATGAACGTTTCAACGGGTCGGCCCAGGATGCCGCCCGCCGTGTTGAGATCTTCTTCGATGAGTTGGGCGATGTTCTCCACCGGCGCCCCGAAGACGCCAGCCGGGCCGGTGGCCGAGTACAGGATGCCTATGCGGATCGGCTCGGCGGGTGCCGCCGTGGTGGTGGGTGCGGCAGCGGTGGTGGTGGGTGCGGCAGCGGTGGTGGTGGGTGCGGTGGTTTCCGCAACGGTAGCGCTTGGCGGGTCGGCTTCTTCCCCACAGGCCGCCCCCAGCAGGGATAGAGCTACCAGTAGACCCAGCCACTTCGTATACAGGGTCCACGGGGGTCGGCTGGCCGTCTTCACTAGCATTTTATCTCCTTATATAAATAGATCATAGGATGTTAGAATAACACCGACAGAGGGACCCCGCAAGGAAAACTGCAGCAGGTTCTTAGAATTCGGGGATCCATGTTGGCGTAACCTGGACCGGAAATCGGCGGGATAGAGGAAGATCACGAATGGGCAAGGGCTTTTACCCGTCAGATTTGGCTTCGATCACCCAGGAAGAATTGACAGCGGTCCAATCAGAAAGGCTGACAGCCCTGGTCGAGCGCCTCCGAACAGTGGATACGCCCTATTGGCGCAGGAAACTTGGAGGCGTCGGCGCCATCAGGTCTTTGGCCGACCTCGACCGGTTGCCCATGACCACCAAGAGCGAGTTCCGGGAGTCCTACCCCACCGGGATGCTGGCGGTCCCGCTGCGCGAGGTGGTGCGCATGCACGCTTCGTCGGGGACTTCGGGGAAGCCCACCATCGGCGCCTACACGGCCGAGGATGTTCGGGTATTCGCGGAAGTGAACGCCCGGGCGCTGGCGCTGGCCGGGGCCGGTTCGGAATCGGTGGTCCACGTCGCCTATGGCTACGGTCTGTTCACCGGCGGGCTGGGTCTTCACTACGGTGTGGAGGCCCTGGGCGCCACCGCCATTCCCGCCTCGGGAGGCAACTCCGGGTTCCAGGTGCGGATGCTGGCCGATCTGGGCGCCACCGGGCTGGCGTGCACACCCTCGTACTCGCTTCTGCTCGCCGAGCGGGCCGCCGAGCAGGGGTTGCTGGAGTCGATCTCTCTCCGGTGGGGCATCCATGGCGCCGAACCATGGTCGGAGGGACTGCGCAGCAAGATACAGGACGCCTGGGGCGGGGGATTCAACGCCTGTGACATCTACGGCCTGTCGGAGGTGATCGGCCCGGGAGTGGCGTCGGAGTGGAGTGAGCACAAGGGCTGTCTGGTCATCATGGAGGACCACTTCTACCCCGAGATCGTCGACCCTGCCACCGGGAGTCGCCTGCCCGACGGGGAGCCGGGAGAACTGGTGCTCACCACCCTCACCAAGCAGGCCCAGCCGGTTATCCGGTACCGGACAGGGGACATCACCCGGCTGTTGCCCCCGGTGGGAACTCTCCCGTTTCGGTGCATGGACCGGCTGTGGGGTCGGGTTGACGACATGCTGATCGTGCGGGGGATCAACGTCTATCCCCGCGACATAGAGGAGGTGCTTCTCGACGATCCCGACTTGGGAGGCCAATTTGAAATCCATGTGGACCGTCGAGGGGTCCTGACCGAGATCGAGGCGCGGGTGGAGTTGCGGCGCCCCTCATCGATTCCCGCACGGGATGAAATCGCCGCGCGGTTGCAGAAGCGGCTGATGCATGCCGTCCGTCTACGGATCGCGGTGACCGTCTGCGACCCCGGGGAGCTTCCCCGTCAGGAGGTCGGCAAGGCTAAACGGGTGCACATCCTCGATTAGGGTCGTCGGGTGGCCAGGGCGGATGTCGACCTACCAGCGGCGGGCCCGCTCCAGCAACTCGATCACCTGATGATCCGGCGTGGGCCGGAAGTCGGCGTAGAAGTGCCCGATCGCCGAGAATCGCCGGGGCGTGGCGACGGCCACGAACTCGTCGGCGGCCTCGGCGAAGACACCGGGAGCGTCACAGGGGGCGACGGGCGCGGCCATCACCACCCGATCCGCGCCCAGTCGCCGGGCAATCGCGCAAGCGGCCAGGGCGGTGGAACCGGTGGCGACCCCGTCATCGACCACCACGGCAGTCTTTCCCGCCAGATCCACGGCCGGGAGGCCCTGCCGGAATGCCTCGGCCTGGCGGGCCATCTCCTTTTGCTCCCGGTCCACCAGGCGTTCTATATGATCGGCGCCGATGCGGAGTCTTCGCACCCGGTCCTGGTCGATGATCTGTATCCCGCCTTCGCCCAGTGCGCCGATCGCCAGTTCAGGCTGAAAGGGAGCGCCCAGCTTTCGCACCAGGAGAACCTCAAGCGGCGCCGACAACCGGCGGGCGACCTCGAAGCCCACCGGGATCCCGCCCCGGGGAAGCCCGAGAACCACGGTGCTCTCGCTCTTCAGGTGATCGAGACGGCGGGCCAACTTGCGTCCGGCATGGGACCGGTTCATAAACCTCACCCTGCCCGCCTCTCCCTTCGACCCCACTCGGGAGGCAGGGCCTCCCGGGTCGGGCAGTCGCCAATCCGGATCGTCATATTAAGCTGAGAGGGTAAGGAACGGATAGGTGGTGTGATGCCCTTTGTTGTGTTGGCGCAGACTTTGACGGATGCGTGCGGCGTTGATCCCCAAGCCGTTTGCCGCCTGGTGTTCGACCTGACCGGCAGCGAAAGCGCGGCGCGCATCTCTGATTTCGCGGCCCGTCCCATCAAGGTCGTGATCATCCTGGTGCTGGCTTGGTTGGCCAACCGGATGGTACGGCGTTGGCTGAACCGGGCAGTGGAGGGCTGGTTGGAGCGCCGAGCGGCAGTGGCCGAGAAAGCCAAGGACATCTCGACCGAGGCTTCCGGTCGAAAGGAGGGGGGACTGCGCGAAGTGGCGTTGCAGCGGGCCAGCCTGATGCTCGAACAGCAGGAGAGGAGCAGCCAGCGGACCAGGACTCTCGGGGCGGTGCTGCGATCGATCGCCTCGATCGTGATCTACGGCATGGCCGTGATGATGTCTCTCGCAGAGTTCGACGTGAACCTGGGACCCCTGATCGCCGGCGCCGGCATCGTGGGTGTGGCGGTCGGCTTCGGCGCCCAGAGTCTCGTGAAGGACTTCCTGACAGGGGTGTTCATGCTGCTGGAGGACCAGTACGGCGTGGGCGACGTCGTGGACCTGGGCGAGACGGTAGGGGTTGTGGAGGGCGTGAAGTTGCGCACGACCCAGATCCGGGACATCTCTGGGACCCTGTGGTACATACCGAACGGCGAGATCCGCCGGGTCGCCAACCTCTCCCAGGACTGGGGGAGGGCGGTGCTGGATGTCGAGGTGGCGTACGACACCGACATCGAGAGGGCCAAGGCGGTCATCAAGGAGGTGGCCGACGGCCTGTGGCGCGAGCAGCTGCCGCACGCCACGATCACCGAGGAACCCACCATCGCCGGTATCCAGGCATTCGGCGAGAGCGCCATCACCATCCGGCTCATGGCCAAGACCGAGCCGGCCGAGCACTTCGCAACCGCCAGGGAGTTGCGAGGTCGTATCAAGACGGCCTTCGACGAGGCCGGAATCGAGATCCCGTTCCCGCAACGCACGGTGTGGATGAAGTCCGAATAGCCGGCTGACGGGAGGTCGACTTCGGCTCTCCGCGGCTGCCTGGGGGGTGATCCGGCAATCCGTATCGGTATCCTCGGCTCGAGATCATCCCCACTCTCCGGAGACTCAAGAGACATGGCAAGAGGCGACAGGCTGGCAGACCGGGTGGCGGTCGTGACCGGTGCCGCGGCCGGGATCGGGCGGGCCACCGCAGAACTCTTCGCCGAGGAAGGCGCCCGGGTGGTGCTGGCGGATATCGCGGCCGAGGCGGTGGAGGAGGCCGCCGCTGCGATCCGTGAAGCTGGCGCGGAGGCAATCGGAGTGGTTGCGGATGTCTCCACCGAGGAGGGCGCGGAGGAGGTGGTGGGGACCGCCGAGCGCCGGTTCGGGCCGGTGGACGTCCTGGTGAACAACGCGGGCGTTGAACTGAAGAAACTGGTCGAGGACACGAGCCTCGCCGAGTGGAACCGGATCCTTCGCATCAACCTGACATCGGCGTTCCTGATGTCGCGGCGGGTGGTGCCCTCCATGAAGGAACGGCGGAGGGGCGTGATCGTGATGAACTCCTCGGTGGGGAACTTCATCGCGGCCGGCGGGACCTCCGCCTACGGGGCGTCGAAGGCCGGGATGATGGCCCTGGCGCGGGGCCTGGCGATCGAGGGCGCCCGCTACGGGATCCGGGTGAACGCGGTGTGTCCGGGAGTCATCGACACCCCCATGAACGAGCGGAACCTCTCCCGGGCCGAGGACCCGGAGGCCATGCGCCAATCCTGGTTCGACATCACGCCTCTCGGGCGGCTGGGAACTCCCCGCGACGTCGCGCAGGCCATGCTGTTCCTGTCGTGCGACGAGTCGAGTTTCGTGACGGGACTGCCGCTCGTCATCGACGGTGGGAGAATGATCCCGTAGTCAGCCGGAGGTCGCGACTCCTGGCATCCCCGCCGGTTTAGACGGCCGCCACCTCTTCGTAGACTTCGGGCCGGTGGTCGCGGTAGAAGGCTCTGGTCCGGTTCTCTTATTCTCTAACTACTCTCACCCTTCCGACCCGGGGTTTTTCTCTAATTTCGTAATCCGTTCGCATTCGAGGGGGATTGTCCGGTCGAGGAGTCAGTGACCGATAGGCGACCGGCAAACGGCTGGAAAGGCAGGAGGGCAACGCCGGGTAAGGTGGACCCGAAGCCTCGCATGATCGGTGATGCCGCATGGGTGTCACACCGGTTTGGAACAATTCCAGGGTATGAAGGGAAAGTGCAGAGGGGACCGCCGCTGGTGCGATTTTGGTTGGTTCCGACACCTGCTCAGACGGGTTTCCGGTCGTCCCGGGTTAGCAGAATTAATATGAGGAGCCATTGATTTGATTGACTATTCACCACTCACGAGAGGTCAGGCAGCACAGCATCTTCGCCAGCTTGCCGACTCCTTGAACAAGGAGTTGGAGAACGAGTGTGACCGAGGTGGTCGGGCGGCGAAGGGACAGTTCACGACCCCTTCGGAAGCCGCTGCCTCGATCGTGGAACTTCTTGACCTGACCGGCGCGGAGCGGTACCGGATCGTGGACCCCGGTGCAGGGTCGGGAGCCCTCATGCTCAGCCTGATCGCGCTGGCGGTTGAGACCGGAGTCTCTGCAAGGCTGGAGATCGACCTCGTCGAAAGGGATGAATCTGCGTTGCCACGTCTGGAGGACGCCGTTGCCGGCGCACGTCTTGCGGCTGACTCTTTTGACCTTGACTTGGAACTCAACATCATCGACGCCGACTTCCTTGACCTCAACGAATGGACGTGCGAGCTCTACGACATTGCCGTCATGAACCCGCCGTATAAGAAACTCGGGCAGGATGAAGCTGCGAGGGTCTTGACTCGCCTGAACACCGGAGTGGATTGTCCAAATGTCTACGCCGCCTTCGTCGCTACTGCGTTGACGCTTCTAAAGGAAGACGGACAGATGGCTGCTATTACGCCCCGTTCGTTTGCCAATGGTCGTTACTTTCTTCCGTTCAGGAGTTTTCTAACCGAGGTTGCCACCTTCAGGCATGTAGTTCTCTTCGATCGCAGGGACAGGGTCTTCCGTTCGTCGTCGGTGCTCCAGGAGACCGTGATCTTCAGGTTGGACAAGTCTGCAACCCCGGAAGGCGCCCGGATTGTTGTGGAGACTCGGTTGGATCACCAGACGACGGCACACGACGTACACGAGGTGCCGCAGTCGGCCATTGTCTCGCCTGAGGATCCTGATCGGTTCATCAACCTGCCCGGCAACCCCGAGGTGATGAAGGTGGCGACACGGCTTCGCTCCTATGGAGAAACCCTCGGCTCACTCGGTCTCTCGGTCTCGACCGGCCCGGTTGTCGACTTTCGGTTGAGGGAATACCTGACAACCGCGGATGACCCGGCTGCCGTTCCTCTCATTTATCCAAGCAATATGCGCCCGGCAGGTATCTCCTGGCCAGTCACCGGCGCCAAGGCCCAAGGTTTCATTCGTACATCCAAGTCCGCAAGACACCTTTATCCCAATGGACATTACGTATTGGTCAAGAGGTTCACCGCTAAAGAAGAGAAGAAGCGGGTGGTCGCCGCTGTCTACGAGCCGATTGACAGATTCGAAGAAGTGGCCTTCGAGAATCACATCAATGTGATCCATTGGCATAGGTCGCCGATTCCACGTGACGTGGCCAGGGAGATTGCCGAGTATCTGAACAGCGACGACGTAGACATCTACTTCCGTATGTTCAGTGGCAACACTCAGGTGAACGCCACCGATCTGCGAAGGCTCCACATCCCGATGGAGGCGCCCCTCGGGCTCGATGCCGCTTTGGACCTCAGCAGCCAAGAGGGCTCTTTGTTCGAAGGAAAGTTGGCTGTCTGATGAATATGGAGAGCGCCAGTGAACTTCTGGAGGCTCTCGGTTTCGACCGGGAGCGCCAGAACGATCGCTCGGCCTTGGTTCTGCTGGCACTGCTCAACCTGGCACCCGGAGATGAATGGTCCGACGCAACGAATCCGACGATGAGAACTGTGGATGTCATGGAATGGATCAGAGACAGGTACGGGGTCGACTACAGGCCCAATACGCGAGAGACGATCCGGCGGCAGACTCTTCATCAGTTCGTTCAGGGCCACCTGGTGGTCCAGAACCCCGACCAACCTGATCGGCCGATCAACTCGCCGAGGTGGTGCTACCAAGTCACCGATGAGGCTCTCGGACTCGCAAGACTGATGGGTGTGGCGGGCTTTGATGAAGCGCTGGCGGATTACCTTCGGTTGCGACCCGGCCTGCAGGCAACCTACCGGCGTGAACGAGAGATGCACCAACTGCCCGTACACCTGCCGGACGGTGGGGAGATCGCCCTGTCCGCCGGTGGTCAGAACGACCTCCTGAAAGCGATGATTGAGGAATTCTGCCCACGCTTCACACCGGGTGGGCGTGTGCTCTATGTCGGCGACGCAGGCGCGAAGTGGTTGGTCTTCGATAAAGGTCGGCTAGCTGCTCTGGGCGTCTCGGTTGACAGTCACGGGAAGATGCCGGACCTGGTCGTATACATGGCGGATCGCAATTGGCTGGTCTTGATGGAAGCTGCGTCTACACATGGCCCGGTAGATCACACACGCTATCTGGAACTGCGGGATCTATTCGGCGACAGCAGTGCGGGCCTCGTGTTCGTCTCTTGCTTTCCAGACCAGGACACAATGAGGAAACACCTGACCAGCATCTCGTGGGAGACTGAGGTCTGGACGGCGGATCATCCGACTCACATGATCCACTTCGACGGTGAGATGTTTCTGGGACCGTATAACTAGGGATTCGGAGTAGTTCTGCCCCGTCGCCGCTAACGGGTCGTAGGTCTCCGCTCGGCGGTCCCGGCAGAGCTTTCCTGGCCTGGTTCTCTTATCCTCTAACTGTTCTCACGCTTTTGACCTGGGGTTTCTCACTAATCCCGTACCAATGCGTTCTTAATCGAGGGGGGGGTATCCTGTCCCGGGCAGAGCGACCAATGGGTGCCGCGGCCGGGATCTTCTACATGAGCCAGACCGTGTTTGCGAAGGGCCGCTCACCTCCTGCACCTGGTTAGCAAAAGGCAAACCAGCAACCTAACCGCAGTAACGCTCGCAGCGACAGATTCCTTCTGAGCTGTCGTTGCTGGAGCTGTTATCAGACGGCCGCCACCTCTTCGTAGACCTCGGGCCGGCGGTCGCGGTAGAAGGCCCAGTAGCGGCGTACCTCTTCCACCATGCCCAGGTCCAGTTGGCGCACCAGCACCTCGTCTTCGGTGTCCGAGGCGGTGTCGCCCACTATCTCCCCGCGGGGATCCGCGAAATAGGACGATCCGTAGTAGTCGGTGCCCTCGAGGTCTTCGGCGCCCACCCGGTTGATGGCGCCGACGAAGTACTCGTTGGCGACCGCCGCGGCGGGCTGCTCCAACTGCCACAGGTGCTTGGAGTGGCCCCGGGTGGTGGCAGACGGGTTGAACACGATCCGGGCGCCCTTCAGGCCCAGCACCCTCCAGCCCTCGGGGAAGTGGCGGTCATAGCAGATGTACACGCCGATCCTCCCCACCGCGGTGTCGAAGACCGGGTATCCCAGGTTGCCGGGCCGGAAATAGAACTTCTCCCAGAATCCCAGCACCTGGGGGATGTGGGTCTTCCGGTACTTGCCCAGATAGGTCCCGTCGGCGTCGATAACCGCTGCGGCGTTGAAGAAGGTGCCCTCGTCCACCACCTCGTATATGGGGACCACCATCACCATGCCGGTCTCCTTGGCCACCGCGATCATGCGCTGGATGGTCGGTCCGTCGGGGATCGGCTCTGCCCAGGAGTAATTGTCGCTGTCCTGAACTGTGCAGAAGTATGGGCTGTTGAAGATCTCCTGGAAACAGAGCACCTGGGCGCCCTGTTCGGCGGCGTCCCGGGCATAGGAAATGTTCTTCTCCACCATGGACTCCTGGTCTCCGGTCCACTCCGACTGGACCAGCGCGGCTTTTACCACTTGGTCGGACATGCAATCTCTCCTTTGCTGCTAGTCACATTCGGATCCCGGCGATCATGCGTCCTCGCGGGACACTCCGGCCATCATCAGGCCGATTCCCTGCCGATCGGCATCCTCGGCGTCCACCTCTCCCACGATACGCCCCTCGTAGATGACCGCGATCCGGTCGGCCAACCCCAGGACCTCGTCCAGGTCTTCGGAGATGAGCAATATGGCCACCGACTTGGATCCGCGCTGTTCGATGAGCCGGTCGTGGATGTATTCGGCGGCGCCGATGTCCACGCCCCGGGTGGGCTGGGAGGCCAGCAGCACCGAGGGTGATCCGGAGAGTTCCCGGGCCAGGATCAGCTTCTGCAGGTTGCCTCCCGAGAGGTTCGAGGCGGGGACGTCCAGTCCCGGGGTGGCCACCGAGAAGTCGTCCACCAGTTGCTGGCTGCGTTGGCGGATCTCATCGTTGCGGAGAAAGCCCCGCCGGCTCATCGGGGGGTGGCGATGGTTCACCAGGATCATGTTCTCAGAGACCGAGAACGCCCCGATCGCGCCGTCCCGCTGGCGTTCTTCGGGAACGTAGGCCAACCCGGCCGCTCGGACGGCGGAGGGCTTGCTGCCCGTGATTTCATCGTCGTCGACCTTTATGGTGCCGGACTCGGGCTTGCGAAGGCCGGCGATCGTCTCGGCCAACTCCCGCTGGCCGTTTCCGGAGACTCCGGCGATTCCCAGGATCTCACCTTCCCGCACCGACAGGTTCAGGTCGACAAGGGCGGGCAGGCCCCGGTCGCCCATCACGTTCAGGTTGCTGATGGTCAGCCGGGCTCTGCCGGGTTCCATGGCCGGTTTGTCCGGGGCCAGTCGCACCGGACGACCGACCATCATCGAGGCCAGCATCTCCCGGGTGGCGTCCTGCGCCTCCACTTCTCCCATTACCCGTCCGTGGCGCAGCACGGTGATCCGGTCGCTGAGCGCCAGCACCTCATGGAGCTTGTGGGAGATGAACACCAGGCCGCGGCCGGCCTCGGCCATCTGCCGGAGGATCTTGAACAGGTGTTCCACCTCGCCGGGGGTGAGCACCGCGGTGGGCTCGTCCAGCACCAGCAGTTTGACGTCGCGGTACAACGCCTTGATGATCTCCACCCGCTGGCGTTCCCCTACCGAGAGCTGCCAGATGTAGGCATCCGGATCCACCGCCAGACCATGGGACTCCGACAACTCCCGGACACGCTCGGCAACGCTTCGCAGGTTCATGCGGGCGCCCTTGGCGCTGGTGCCCATCGCCACGTTCTCGGTGACCGTGAGAGTGGGAACCAGCATGAAGTGCTGATGCACCATTCCGATCCCGTGGTTTATGGCGTCGATGGGGCTGGTGATCCGGGTTGGGGAGTCCTCGATCAATAGCTCTCCCTCATCGGGCTGGTACAGCCCGTAGAGGATCTTCATGAGGGTGCTCTTTCCGGCCCCGTTTTCTCCCAACAGGGTGTGCACCTCCCCGGCGCGCAGATCGAAGTTGATCCGATCATTGGCCAGCACGCCGGGGAAGCGCTTGGTGATTCCTCGCATCTCAAGGAGCTGCGTCATCGTTCAGTCACCCTGTTGGTCCTCTTCCTATTCCGTTAGTTGGTGCCGGTATCGACGGTGCCTTCGATGATTCCCTGAACCACCGCTCCGATCTGATCCATCATCACGTCGGGTGTGGGGAAGGCCGGGTTGGGCTCCAAGACCAGTCCGCCGTTGGCGAGGTTGATCTCGTAGGCCTTTCCGCCCAGTGAACCGGCGGAGATGTCGGCGATGATCTGTCGCAGTATGACTTCCCACTTGTACACCTGGGAGGCAACCACCAGATCGGGCGCCAGGGCGGTCTGGTTGGCCTGGGTGCCGAACCAGAAGACGCCGTTGGCCTGGGCGACTCCCACTGCGCCGACCACCATCTGGGCGGATCCGGTCAACACGTCCGCACCGGCGGCGATGTGAGCCTGGGCGGCTTCGGAAGCCAGCGCCACGTCACTGAACGAGCCGATGTAGTTGATGTTGACGGTCACGTCGGGACGGGTGGCTACCGCGCCGTTGTGGAAACCGTCCACGTACAGCTTGGCGTCGCCCACCTCGATGGGACCGACCACGCCGATCACTCCCGACTGGGACATCAAGGCGGCCGCCACGCCCATCACGTAGCCTCCCTGGTCGGAGGCGGCGGTGTAGGCGGAGACGTTGGGCTGACCCAGGGTGTCGGCGGAGGTGCCCCAGGCGAAGGCGGTGTCGGGGAAGTCCCCGGCGATCTCCTGGAGGGATCCACCGTACTGGGAGCCGTGGGCGATCACCAGGTCGTAGCCTTCTTCGGCGTACCCGCGGATCGCCGCGGCGGCGTCCTCGACTATGAAGGTTCCGTCGGTGATGGCCAACTCGGTGCCGGGCTGCTCGGCGGCGATCACGTTCACCGCGTCCACGATGCTCTGGGTGAAGGCCAGGTCGTTGGAGGCGCTCGGGGCAACCACCGCGATCCGCAGCGGCTCCATCGGCGCCATCATGGCTTCCATGGTGTTGACGCTGCCGGAGACGATTCCCGAAATGACGATGTCGGCGCCGGCTCGTACTTCGGCGGGGAGGTTGAATCCGTCGTTGAACTCGATCACGAGTCCGCCGTTGGCGAGGTTGATCTCGTAGGCCTTTCCGCCCAGTGAACCGGCGGAGATGTCGGCGATGATCTCTCGCAGTACGACTTCCCACTTGTACACCTGGGAGGCAACCACCAGATCGGGCGCCAGGGCGGTCTGGTTGGCCTGGGTGCCGAACCACAGAGCGCCGTTGGCCTGGGCGACTCCCACCGCGCCGACCACCATCTGGGCGGATCCGGTCAACACGTCCGCACCGGCGGCGATGTGAGCCTGGGCGGCTTCGGAAGCCAACGCCACGTCACTGAACGAGCCGATGTAGTTGATGTTGACGGTGCCCGCTCCGCCGGTGAGAGCGCCGTTGTGGAAACCGTCCACGTACAACTTGGCGTCGCCCACCTCGATGGGACCGACCACGCCGATGACACTGGACTGGGACAGGGCCGCGGCCAGGACTCCCATCACAAAACCGCCCTGGTCGGAGGCGGCGGTGTAGGCCGAGACGTTGGGCTGGCCCAGCGTGTCGGCGGAGGTGCCCCACGCGAAGGCGGTGTCGGGGAAGTCCCCGGCGATCTCCTGGAGGGATCCACCGTACTGGGAACCGTGGGCGATCACCAGGTCGTAGCCTTCTTCGGCGTACCCGCGGATCGCCGCGGCGGCGTCCTCGACTATGAAGGTTCCGTCGGTGATGGCCACCTCCGTGCCCGGGTTCTCCGCCACGATCACGTTCACCGCGTCCACGATGCTCTGGGTGAAGGCCAGGTCGTTGGAAGCGCTCGGCGCAACCACCGCGATCCGCAGCGGCTCCATGGGCTCCATCGGCTCCTCAGGGGCTTCGTCGGGCATCTCTTCGTCGGGCATTTCCTCGTCGGGCGCCTCGGGGGCGGCGGTCGTTTGAGGTGCGGGGGCCGCAGTGGTGGTGGGTTCCTCAGCGTCGTCTCCGCAGGCGGCGGCTACCAGAGCCAGGACCGCCAAAACGGCCAAAAGCCGGGCGAAACCCGGTTTCCTTAAGGTATGCATTGGTGTATCTCCTTGGGTTTAGGGGTTGGCTGGTGTCGAATAGGGAAACTTCATTTCATCCCCCCCTGATGAAGGGCTTGGTGAGGGCAGTGGGCGCCCGGAAGCGGCGGGCGGCGACCACCAGCGCCAGGACGGTGATGACCGCCGGAATCATAGCGGCCAGATCGGAGGCGCCCAGCGGGATGATGCCCCTGGTCTTGAGCAGCAGCACGACCGCCGAAACCATCCCGTAGACCAGGGAGCCGGCCATCACTCCCAGCGGTCTCCATGCTCCGAAATAGACCAGGGCGATGGCGATGAAGCCCTGGGCATTGGTGAGGTTCTGCTGGAAGATGCCGAGTCCGATGGCCAGCACCGCCCCGGCCGCTCCGGCCAGGACCCCTCCGATTGTGACGGCCGCGTAGCGAACTCTCATCACGCTGATACCCTGCGAATCGGCCGCTTCGGGGTTCTCTCCCACTGCTCGGATGTTCATGCCGAACCGGGTCCGATTGATGATCACCGTGCAGACCGGGATGGCCAGGAATGCCAGGTAGATGGGGATGCTGTGATTGAAGAACAGGTCTCCCACCACCGGGATCTCCGAAAGGAACGGGATGGGGGCCTTCTGAAAGGACTGGACCGGGAGGGGAGTGCCGACCAGCTTCTGGAACAGCAGGTCGCTGAAGCCCAAACCGAACAGGTACACGCCGATTCCGCTTATGCCCTGCTCGGCCAGAAGGGAGACGCTGATCACCGAGGAGAGAAGTCCCAGGATCAGCCCGACTCCCAGCCCGACCGCCAATCCCAGCCAGGGGCTCTGGGTCTTGAGGGTTGTGAAGTAACCGCCGAACGCTCCCAGCAGCATGATCCCGTCCACTCCCAGGTTGAGGACTCCACTCCGCTGTCCGAAGGCCTCTCCCAGGGAGGCCAACAGCAGTGGGACCGCCAGGCGGATCCCGGACGATAGGGTGGCCACGATGACCGTGGCGCTGAATATGTCAGCCATCTTTGTCATCCTCCCCGGACGGGGGCTGGTGTGATTCGTCGCTCTCTGTGGCCTCGGTGGTTACCGAGGAGACGCTCCGCTCCTCTCGCTCCTTCAGTTGGCGGCGGTACCGGTCGAGGCTCACCACGAACAGGACCACCAGTCCGTTGAGCGCCAGCACCAGAGCGGTGGGCACCTGTGCCGCTCTCTGCAGGGCGATCGCACCCACCAGCAGGCCTCCGAACAGAAACGACGAGGGAATGGTCCAGAGGGGGTGCAGTCCCCCGAACAGGGCGGTCACTATCCCGTTGAACCCGGCGCTGCCGGTGAATCCTATGGTGCTGCCGTCGGTGACCATCCGGTGTCCTTCGGAACCCAGCACCAGGATGGCGCCCGCCAGTCCGGACATCGCCCCGCTCAGGGTCAGGGCCCACACCACGTTTCGCTCCACCGACATCCCCGCATAGCGGGCCGCGTCGGCGGAGAGTCCCACCGCCCGGAGACGGTAACCGGAGGTTGTCCGCCACAGCAGCAGGTACACCACGACGGCCGCCGCCACCGCGATGACCGGTCCGATGTGAAGTCTCCCTCCCTCCACGAACAGCGGCAGGTCGGTGCTCTCGGGCAGTCGGGCGGTCTGGGGGATCCGGGTGCCCCGTTCAATCTCCATGGGGTCGATGAGGGGATCTCTGAGCAGCCAGTTCATGGCCTGCACCGCCACCACGTTGAGCATGATGGTGCTGAGGATCTCGTTGACCCCGAAGTAGGCCTTCAGCGCTCCGGGGATGGCGCCCCAGAGAGCGCCTCCCGCCACCCCGGCCGCCAGCGCCAGGGGCAACGCCACCAGGGCCGGGACGTCGGTCATTCCCAGGGCCGTGATGGTGGAGGCCAGCGCACCGGCCACCATCTGGCCTTCCCCTCCGATGTTGATCACATTTGCCCGGAAGGCGATGGTGATGCCCACCCCGACCAGGAGAAGGGGAGTTGACTTGAGAGCCGTCTCCACCAGGGCGCCGGAACTGCCGAACGCGCCTTTCGCCATCGCCCAGAAGCCGGTGAATGGATTGGCGCCCAGCGCCGCCAGCATCACCGCTCCGATTGCCAACGCTCCCAGCACGGCAAGCGCCGGCACGCTGTAGGACAGTAAGTGGGAACCCAGCCGCGAACGCCGCGCCGCGGTCTCCGAGGGTTCCCGTGAAGTCATCCGGTTGCACCTTCCGACACCTCAAGGCCGGCTCTCCGGACAGGCTTTGTTGAGGAGGGTTTCTTCACCATGTGGACCTAATCACCGCGAATGGCGTTCAGATAGTTGTAAATGGTAATTCGGCTGACTCCCATCGCCTCGGCCACCGTCTCCACCGACTTGCGAATCAAAAAGACGCCCTGCTCATCAAGGATTCGCACCGCAGCCTGCTTCTTCTCTCTGGGCAAGTCGCCGAGCTTCCCGCCCATTCGGCTCTCGACGACCGCCACCAGACGCTCCACTGCTCCGTGGATGTCTTCGGGACGGGTCAGTCCGATCATCGTCTGGTCCCAGGCCGCGGGTTCATCGGAAGCCGCACCGCCGTCGGGGCCCGGGCTTCGAGTCCGGTCGACCGCCTCGGACACCGGACCGACCGAGGGATCTGCGGGGCTTTTGGTCAGGGTGATGGAGATCCGGGAGGCTCCCTTTTCGAAAGCGGATCTGAGCACTGTCGGCAACACCGAAGTTATCGTGTCGTAGTCGCCATCCACGGTGTTTCCGAAGGGCCCCATCGTCATCTGCAGACCCTGGTCCTGGAGTATCTCCTGGGTCCCGAGAACATGGGGTCCGGGGTTCCCCTCCTCGAATGGCTCGACCAGGAACTCCAGCCGACACCTTTGGTGGTATGGGGGTTGCTCAGAGGTCATGGGGGCTGCGCTCATATCATATTTGACAATTTGTAAAGGCTTATGGTACAGTCAGATGGGATGAGCCGCAACTTGAAGCTAGGGGCCGCCCAGCTCGGACCCATCGCCCGGGATGACACCCGCAAGGACGTTGTCGAACGCCTCCTGAACCTCCTGGCCGAGGCCGCCGACCGGGGGGTGGAGTTGTTGATGTACCCCGAACTTGCCTTGACCACCTTCTTCCCTCGCTGGTATATAGAGGACGAGGAGGAGATGCTCTCCTTCTTCGAAAAGGAGATGCCGTCGGAGGACACCCGGCCGCTCTTCGATGAGGCGGCTCGCCTGGGTATCGGCTTCTGTCTCGGTTACGCCGAGTTGTACACCGATGCCGAGGGGACAACCCACCGCTACAACACCCAGATGCTGGTGGAGAGGGATGGGTCGGTGGTCGGCAAGTTCCGCAAGGTCCACATTCCCGGACACGCCGAGGTGCAGGGGTGGAGGCCCTTCCAGCACCTGGAGCGTTATTACTTCGAGCCCGGACCCGACGGCTTCGGCGTGTGGCGGGCGTTCGGAGGGATAATGGGCATGGCGATCTGCAACGACCGGCGGTGGTCGGAGACCTACCGCGTGATGGGGCTGCAGGGAGTGGAGCTGATCATGATCGGCTACAACACCCCTTCCTTCTACGCTCCCGATCCCCAGCAGAATGCCCTGCAGAACTTCCACAACCATGTCGTGATGCAGGCGGGCGCCTACCAGAACGGATGCTGGGTGGTGGGAGTGGCCAAGGGGGGGATCGAGGAGGGGATAGACCACATAGCGCAAAGCGTGATAATCGCTCCCTCCGGCCAGATCGTCGCCCAGACCATCACCACCGGCGACGAGTTGGTGGTGGCCAACGTCGATCTGGACTTCTGCTCCTTCTACAAGGACACCGTGTTCAAATTCGATCTGTACCGGGTGCCGGAACATTATCGCCTGATCAGCCAGACCAAAGGAGCGATCCTCCCCCCGGAGTAGACCATGACACTCATCGAAGCACCCGCCAACATCGCCTTCCGTCTCAACGGCGAGGATGTCTCGGTCCGGGGTGACCACCCTCACCTCCTGGCAGCCCTGCGCGAGGAGTTGGGGGTCCTCTCGCCCAAGGACGGATGCGCTCCTTCCGGACAGTGCGGGTGCTGCACCGTGCTGGTGAACGGCCGGGCGGTGGTCAGCTGCCAGGTGCCCCTCACCAGGGTGAAGGGAAAAGAGGTCACGACCGTCGAGGGGCTGGATCCGGTGGAGAGGGACCGCATGGCGCGGGGCTTCGCGGCCACCGGCGCCCTGCAGTGCGGGTTCTGCACCCCCGGCATCGTGATCCGGACCAAGGCTCTCATCGACCAGAAGGGGTCGGCGCTGGACCGGAGGACCATCAACGGCCGGCTGGGCGCCCACCTGTGCCGCTGCACCGGCTACACCAAGATCGTGGAGGCCATCGAGTTGTTGGCCTCGGGAGATCCGATTCCCACCGTTTCCCGTCCCGGTGGGATCGGAAAGGACGGCGCCAAGTACGAGGCGCTGGAGTTGACCCTGGGAGACCGCCCCTACATCGACGATCTGATGTCGCCGATGATGCTGCATGCCGCCGTGAGGCTCACCGATCACTCCCGGGCGGACGTGTTGGCGATCAACACCGCTCCCGCCGAGGCTTATCCGGGGGTGGTGAGGGTGATAACGGCCGCCGACGTTCCCGGAGAGCTCCGGGTCGGGCTGATCCACAAGGACTGGCCGGTGTTCATCCCGGTGGGGGGCCGTACCTCCTATTCGGGAGACGTCCTGGCGTTGGTGGTGGCCTCCGACGTGCAGACCGCCCGCGAGGCCGCCCGACTGATCGAGATCCAGTACCGGGTTCTGACCCCCATCAGCGATCCCGAGCAGGCGCTGGCGTCGGAGGACGCGGTGTGGGGGCTGGACAGCAATCTGCTGTCCCTCTCGGTCTATTCGCGCGGAGACGTGGAGGAGGCGCTCTCCCGCTCCGAGCACACCGTCCACGAGACATTCCAGACCCAGAGAGTGGAGCATGCCTTCCTGGAGCCGGAGTCGACGGTGGCGGTCCCTCTCCCCGACGGCTCTCTCCATGTCTACTCGGGAGGCCAGGGAGTGTGGGACGACCGCAACCAGATCGCCTCGGTGCTGGGGATGGATCCCTCCCGGATCACCGTGGAGTTGGTCTCCAACGGGGGCGCCTTCGGAGGTAAGGAGGACATGGCCAACCAGGCCCAGACCGCCCTGGCCGCGCATCTCCTCGGCAGGTCGGTGAAGTGCACCCTCACCCGGGAGGAGTCTCTTCACATCCATCCCAAGCGCCACCCCATCCGGATCGAGTTGTGGGCGGGCTGCGACGCCCGGGGAAAGCTCACCGCCCTCAAGGCGAGGATGCTCGGCGACTCCGGCCCGTACGCCTCGGTGGGAATGAAGGTGCTGGAGCGGGCTGCCGGACACGCCAGCGGACCCTACGTGGTGGGCGCCATAGACGTGGAGGCGGCGGCGGTGCGCACCAACAACTCCGTGTGCGGCGCATTCCGGGGTTTCGGAGCCAACCAGGCCCAATTCGCGATGGAGGGGGTCATGGACCGCCTGGCCGAGAAGGTCGGGATCAGCGGCTGGGAGATGCGGGCTCGAAACGTGATCGAGCCGGGTGTGGTTTGGGGGCCGGGACAGATTATGGACGAGGGATCGCGAGGAGCGCGACGTTGCCTGGAGGCTATAAAGCCCCACTACGACCGTGCCATCGAGGAAGGAAAAGCCGTTGGGGTGGGACTCGGGTTGAAAAACTCCGGCCTGGGCAACGGCTTTCGTGAAGTATCCCGTTCCGTGGTGCGTTTCCGTCATGACGGGACCGTGGAAGTCCGCCACTGCTGGACCGAGATGGGCCAGGGCGTGCACACCGTCGCCCTGCAGGTGGCGGTGGAGGAGCTGGGGATCAACCCCGATCGGATAGAGGTGATGGTCGACACTTCCCGGGAACTGGGCGCCGGGCAGACCACCGGCTCCCGGGGAACCCTCATGGTGGCCGGTTCGGTGGCCGACGCCTGCCGGAAAGCGCTGGAAGGCGGATGCGAGCCGGGAGTGGACTATCACGGTGTGTGGGTGGTGGACTGGACGAACAGCCTCAAGGAGAACGTGGAGAACCCGGTGATCCATTCGGCCTTCGGCTACGCCAGCCAGATGGTGATCGCCGATCGGCAGACCGGAAAGATCGAGAAGGTGGTGGCCGCCCACGACGTCGGGAAGGCGGTCAACCCAGCTCTGTGCGAGGGCCAGATCGAAGGCTCCATCCACATGGGGCTGGGATACGCACTTTCGGAGGACTTTCCCTGTGACACGGACAGCCGGCCCACCAACATGACCCTGCGCAGTCTGGGGATCATCCGCGCCAAGGACATGCCGGATGTGGAGGTGATCCTGGTGGAGGAACCCCAGCCCGACTCGCCCTACGGAATCAAGGGGGTGGGAGAGATCGGTTTGGTGCCGACCGCCGGAGCAGTGGCAGCCGCCCTGCATCAAGTGGATGGGGTCTGGCGCACCCAGTTGCCGTTCAACAAGTACCACCCTCTGGGACGAAGGCGCTGAAATGAGCCGGGAAACCCCCGGGCTGGTCTGCGCTCATCACCATCTCTACTCGGCCTTGGCCAGGGGTATGCCGGCCCCGCCCAGCGTTCCCCGGAACTTCGGCGAGATACTCGAGCAGATCTGGTGGCGGTTGGATGTCGCCCTGGACGAGGAGATGATCTACTGGTCGGCCAAGCTGGGCGCATTGGAGGCCCTGGAGCGGGGTACCACCGCCATCGTGGATCATCACGCCTCTCCCTCGGCGATCGAAGGGTCGCTGTCCTTGATCGCCGACGCCTGCGCCGAGGTGGGGGTGAGGGTGGCCTGCGCCTACGAGGTGACCGACCGGCACGGGCCGGACGGGGCGCGGCGGGGCATCGAAGAGAACCGTCGCTTTCTCTCGGAGGGAGGGAAGGGCTGGGTGGGCGCCCACGCCTGTTTCACCCTCTCCGATGAGACCCTGGATGAGGTGTGCAGGCTCGCCGAGGACCTGGGGGTGGGGGTCCACATCCACGTGGCGGAGGGGGTGGAGGACTTCGACGCCGGACGCCGGCTGGCATCGAGAACGCAGTCCGACTGGCTTCTGGCGCACTGTGTGCACCTGGACAAGGATCTGGAGGGAGTAATACTGCACAACCCCGAATCCAATATGAACAACGCGGTGGGTTACGCCCGTCCCACCAGGTTCCCCAACCGGGTGGCGCTCGGAACCGACGGGATCGGGGGCGACATGCTGGGGGCCTTCCGGGCCGCCTATCTTCGGATGCGGGAAGAGGACGTAACCGCCTCTCCCGACACCGCCTGGTCGTGGTTGGAGAACGGGTGGGGGATATTCCCCGAGGCCCGGGAGGACCGGGTGGTCTGGTCGCATGACCCCATGGATCCCTGGCACCTGGCCTTCACTCCCGGCGTGCGGCCTCTCCGGGTGGAGGTGGGAGGCGAAGTTGTGCTCGATGAAGGTCGGCCCGTCCGGGTCGACCCCGACGAGGTGCGGGCCAAGGCCGCCGAGCAGGCGGTCCGTCTCCATGCCCGCCTGTAGATAGAAGGAGCTTCAAGAATGTCCTCCGGCGCCGATCCCCTCACTCCCTATCCCCTGGACATGCTGTTGGGGAGGGTGGCCGCCGAATGGGAGACCCGGCAGCGGATCTTCGATCTGCCCACCGCCCGGATCTGGAAGCGGCCGCCCGATCTCGACCTGGGATTCTCCTTCCTGGGCCGTCCCTGCGCCTCCCCGGTGGGTCCTGCCGCCGGGCCCCACAGCCAGATGACCCAGAACATCGTGCTGTCCTGGCTGGGCGGATCGCGGCTCTTTGAGCTGAAGACGGTCCAGGTTCTCGACCGCCTGGAGATAGCCCGTCCCTGCATCGACATGCAGACCATCGGCTACAACATCGAATGGAGCCAGGAACTGCGGGTGGAGGAGTCTCTGATCGAGTACGTGAAAGCCTGGATGATGATCGGGATTCTCAACAACTGGGAGCCGGTGTCCGAGTTGGTGGGTCCCGATCCGGGTCCGTTCGTCTTCGACATGTCGGTGGGCTATGACCTGGAGGGGATATCCACCGAGAAGGTCTCCGACTTCATCGTGGAGATGAAGAACGCCAAGGACCGGATCGACTCCTTCCGCCCACAGATACCCGAGCCGTTCACCCACCTTCGGGATCTCGACTTTCCCTCCCGGATAGCCGACACGGTGACCCTTTCCACCTTCCACGGTTGCCCTCCCCACGAGATCGACGCCATCACCAAGCACCTGATGACCCGCCACGAGTGTGACGTGATCGTGAAGCTCAATCCCACCCTGCTGGGAATCGGAAGGGTCCAGGAGATCCTCCACGAGACCCTCGGTTACGAGCACATCCCGCTCCTGCCCCAGGCCTTCGTGGACGACCTGCAGTTCGACCAGGGCATCGAGTTGATCGAGGGATTGCGGGAGTTCGCCCGACGTCACGGCCGGCGGTTCGGGATCAAGCTCAGCAACACCCTGGTGGTGGGCAACGACAAGGGGTGGATGCCCGACGACCCGATGTACCTGTCCGGGCCTCCCCTCCATGTCATCACCTCGACGCTCCTCGACGAGTTGATCTGCGCTCTGCCGGGCGTCTTCAACCTGGCTGGCCACGGGGGCGACGTACAGGTGAGCTTCTCGGCGGGGGTCAGCAAGGAAAACCTCTCCGACACCCTGGGGATGGGGGTGGCGCCGGTCACGATCTGCTCGGACCTGCTCAAGCCCGGCGGCTACGGGCGCCTGGCGCCGATGCTCAACCGCCTGGCCCTGGAGATGCGCCGGGTGGGCGCCACGGATCTGGCCTCCTGGCATCGCCACAAGTGGGAGTTGGCCCGCGCCAGCGGACACCGGGGACCGGTGGAGGCCCACGTGATGGCCATGAGCGGCGGCAAGGAGACCCGCTTCTACCACCTGTCGGGGAACGAGAAGCTGCCTCGGGCGGTGGACAAGGTTCTCCAGATGTGGGGATGTGTGGCCTGCAACTTCTGCGTCACGGTGTGTCCCAATGACGCGGTGATCCGCCTGGCCACCGTGCCCGAGCTTCAGGATGAGCTGACCGACCGGTGGCAGTACTTCATCCTGGCCGAGTTGTGCAACGAGTGCGGGAACTGTTTGACCTTCTGTCCCGAGGAGGGCGATCCGGCGGTGCTCAAGCCACGGCTGTTCGTGGACCGCGACCGGTTCGAGGCCGACCAGGACCAGGGATTCTTCATCACGCCCACCGCCGACCGGCTGGGGGTGCTGGCCAGCCCCGGCTATGAGATGGAGGTGGCCCCCCTCACCGCCATGCTCAACGGCGCCCAGGGTCTACCGCTCCGGACCCCGGAACTGCCTACCTAGAGACGCCTCCCCATTCAGGGGTGGTTGACAGTTAGGCACTTGGCCGGGAGCGGGGCGAGGGTGGGCCCGTTTTCGTTGTGTGGTGGTGGTCGAAACATGCGGCTCTATCCAACGCGCGTACATGGAAATCGCAATGAATGGATGCCCGTCGTGGGGGATGACTCGTGCGGCCGCAATGGTGCCGATGCCGCTGACCGCGATCCCATAGTGTGACGGTCGCTTATCGGAGCAACCTGCATGAACCACTCCAACCCTGCGCGGTCCGAGAGCTTGACCACCATCGGCCACGCATATTCCTGGAACGAGCACTATCGCGTCGTCGCCGACCGGGCGCTCCCCGACTTCCTTCACACCCCCAGTCACCACCGACCCCCTACGATGCCAACCCACCGGTCACCACACTGGCGAACTGCCTCTGTATGGTTTAAGTAGGCCGGATCCCCGGCGGGCCGACAGCCGTCTTTCCCGCGCCGGCTGAGGAGCCTACCCATCAGAAAACCCAGCGACGTGGCCGCACAGGCCGCAGGGTCCATCCAACCGACCGAGTCTTACGTCCGTCCCCAGGCGACGGGGGGACTCGTCATGGCGGCCATCTCCACCGTGCTTTTCGCCGTGGTGTCAGTGGCGGTGTTCGACCTGTTCTCCCACCACACCGCCCTGGAGCTGACATTCCGGATGAACCTGGCGGGCTTCGTGATATTCCTGGTCATCGGTTGGTGCAGGGGAGCTTTGCACCCGCGGGGCAACCTGGGAACCCTCGTGCTGCTGGGGGTGTGCGTCGTGGCCGCAACGGTGATGTACTACGTGAGCCTTTCCCGTCTCGGCCCGGGACCCTCGGCCACGTTCGCGTTCATCATGGTTCCCACCGTGCTCATCTGGACGCAGATGAAGCAGAGAGTGCCCGTGCCCCGGCGGGCGTGGGCCGCAGCGGGCATCGTCTTCTTGGGCGTTTCCCTGGCGACCCAGACCTGGACATGGGAGAGGGCCGACCCGATCGGCATCGCAGCCGGATTCGGCTCGGCCGCCTGCATGGGGGTGTATCTGCTGTTGGTGGACCGCCTGAGCGGTCTTCCGCCGGTGACCGTCGGCGTGTGGTTCAGAGCCTCGGCGGCGGTCCTGGTACTGCCGGCCTCGGGAATAGGCCCGATCGACCTGCCGCTCTCCAAGTGGTTGGTCCTCGGCATCGCCGCTGCTGCCAGTGCGGTGGGAATTCTGCTGGAGATCGCATCGGTGGCCCGCGCCGGTCCGGGCACGGTGGGGACAGTCCTCACCGCCCAGCCGGTCGTGTCCTCCGGGGTGGCATGGCTGGCGCTGGGAGAGAGCCTGACCTTGATGCAGATCGCCGGCATCGCAGTCGTGGTCCTGGGAGGCTTGACGCTCCACGGCCGTCCGAGACTGAAAGTCCCGTCGGGGGAGAAACCCATGTCTCCCTCCCCGCAGGACTCAGATCCCTAGCAATAACAATAAAATGGGAAACGGGAGGCTCAATGCAGCTCCCACCTTGGTTCTTCACAAAGGAGTGATGTGATGGACGGAACGGTTTCCTTCACCCAAATGTCAGACGGAACCGCCGAGGACTACGCGCTCCTCTCCGAGTACGAGCAGGAGGAATTGGACGAGTTCCCGGATCGGGTGCTCGAGTGGCTCCGGTCCATGGACGAGCACACCGGGTACAAGATCACCCGCCTCGGCCACTCCCTGCAAGCCGCCACCCGCGCGCACCGGGCGGGAGAGGACGAGGAGATGGTGGTGGTGGCGCTGCTCCATGACATAGGCGATGTCCTGAGTCCCGCCAACCACTCGGAGGTGGCTGCCGCTCTCCTGCGCCCCTACGTCTCGGAGGAGAACTACTGGATCGTCAAGTACCACGGGATCTTCCAGGAGAAGTACTACGCCCACCACTACGGACGGGACCCCGACGCACGGGACCGGTACCGCGAGCACCCCCTGTATGAACGCACCATCCAATTCTGCGCCGACTACGACCAGGTCTCATTCGACCCCGAATATGCCACCGAGCCCCTCGAGTTCTTCGAGCCCATGGTCCGCCGGGTCCTCTCCCAACCCCGCCACCCCTCCACCTGACCGCTCAGTCCGACCTTAGAGCCGCACGGACGGTCGCTTATAAAGGGACTCGCTGCGCGGATCGATGGCGATCCCGGCCAATTGGAGAACCGTCACACCGAGCAGGGGCTCGATGTCGGGTTCTCCGAACACGATCCTGGTACCGACGATCTCTCCCATGATCTCCACCTCGGCGGTCGTCACGTCCATTGCGATCTCGCTGCCGTCGGCCA
Organism: Acidimicrobiia bacterium; assembly: GCA_965204615.1. Lineage (GTDB taxonomy): Bacteria > Actinomycetota > Acidimicrobiia > Spongiisociales > ZC4RG35 > Bin76. The sequence goes on from OZ242000.1 coordinate 2,323,866, forward strand.
TTTCATACACCCGGCGGCCTCTGGGCTTCAAGCCGATAGCTTCCAGATGTTGTCTGGGCACCAGTGAGTCCGTTGCGCCGGAGTCCACCAGGAACACCCCTTCCCAGGCCTTTTCCGGCTCAGCGGCATTCCGAACAATTGCTGAAGCGTATGTCACGCCCATTTCGGTTCCTTCCCTTGTATCGATACCTTCGCGCCCCTGCCGGGTCGCCTTCCTCCCGTCGTTTCAACAGGATAGAGACATCCGCGGACTCAAAGGCTGCCCAGAGGTGTCTGATCGGATGTCGGATCGCACCGTCCCGCTCCCCCGGCAGAATGTCGCATATGCCAACCGGCAGGCGCATCACCCGCCGGTCCCCGATGCGGTCACGAATCTATCCTTGGGTACCCGCCGGGTAGCCGAGAGCGAAGGACGTCGAATGCTGCGGATGAAGGTCAAACGACACCGTGAACGTCACGCGGCGGCTTGCAGGACCATCAAGGGGTAATCACCGAGTGTCGTTTCCCGCCCAAACCCAGACTCTCGGACTGGATGACGGCGCCGGGCTGCGGGTGGTGCGGGCGCGGTTCGTGGACGAGGAGAGGTTCGACTGGTCGCTGTTCGAGGGATACGACAGTCTACGGGTCCTCACCTACTCGGCCAGCAGCTCGGCCGTGGTCAGGATGCTCGACGACTTTTCTTTCGGAAGCTTCGAGTGTGTGTTCGGAAGCGAGGGCGTGCTCGGCAACTTCCTGGATGTGCTCGCTTTCCAAAAGGTCGTGACCGGACAGACCCGGGCGGCCATCATGGGCCTGCGGGACGAACGACACCGGCGCATCCTGGAGAAGATCGCCAAGGGACAGGCCAGGTTCTGGGTCCTGCGCCAGTACGTGGCACACGCCAAGCTGTATCTGTTGTCGGGCGGGCGCGGGACGCGGGCCATAGTGGGCTCGGCCAACCTGTCGGAGCGAGCCTTTTCCGGTATCCAGCCCGAGACTCTGGTGGTCTTCGACAACGACGAGGCGGCGTGGAGTCATTACAACCGCATGTTCGACGCCATCCGTGATACAGGCGCAGATGAGATTCCGCTTCCGAGGGAGCGAATAGTCCAGGCCGAGATCGAGGTGACGGACGCTCCGGTGCTGTCCGACGACTCCGCCACCGTGATCATCGAGGCGCCCGATCCGGCCGACGTCGAGGTGTCGTCGCCGGTGCAGATGGAGCGGGTCGAGAAGGTGGCTGCGGTGTTGAAGCCGCGCCTGGCCGCGGCCATCCCGAACTTCCGGGCCGGAAAGCAGAGGATCACCCCGATCGTCAAGAGGGAACTGAGCCGCATTCGCCTGGTCAAGTCGAGCGACGAAGCGGACAGTCGCTATTTCTCGATAGACAGAAGCAACGGCAGGGCGGTGTTGTCCGGAGAGGACTTCTCTCTCCACCGGGACGACCCGTCGGTCCGTTCCGACGCCAGGCTGATTTTGGACTTCTTCGCAAACTACGAGGGGGCGTTCGAGGGTGACGTACCCACTCTGCAGCGTGACTATTTCACTCTGATGGCCTGGCTGTACTTCTCGCCCTTCATCTGCGACCTCCGTTCACTGGCGCATTTGCGGGACAGCGACGTGGTTCGCTATCCCAGCTTCGCCATCATCTTCGGCAAGTCCAATTGCGGCAAGACCAGCCTGGTGGACACCCTGACGACTTCCATGTTCGGTCGCCCCCACACGGTCGACAAGAGGGGGTTCACCACCGCCCAACTGCGCGGCCTGCAGCACGCCTACCGGCGTCACCCGGTGGTCTTCGACGACGTGGGCCGGAGAGCCTTCAATCAGCACGGCAAGGACATGATCAAAGACGAGTTGCCTCCCTCGGTTACCGAGTATCCCGGGTTCGTCCTGTCGATGAACGCCGAGCCGCACTCCTTTCCCGACGAGATCGCCAAACGCAGCATGATGATCTACACCACCACCGCCCTTCCCGCTCACAAGGAAGGTCTCCGCCAGACCCTTCAAGGTGATGTACAGCAAATCCGAGGAGGACTGACCGGTCACCTCTACCGACGCTACCTGTCGGATGTCATGGACCGCCTGGAGACGGACCGTCTTCCCGAGGACTGGTTGGCGGTCTCGTCGTCGGTGCTCGGCGCCATTCTGGCGGAAGCAACCGAGGGGCCCCCGCCGCACTGGTGCCGGGAACTCACCTGGCTCGACTACGCCGACAAACGTTACGACCGGGTCAGAGATCGAGTTCTACACCTGCTCCGGCAAGCAACCTACGCCAAGAGGGAGGGCGAAGGTTCCGTGGGCTGGACCATTGACGGGAACAACGTCATAGTCTGGGAACAGCGGGACGCCTTCGGCAGGCGCGCCTTCGCCTGGGACGACCTTCCCTCCACCCTTATAGACGAAGCCGCCAGCGGCGGTGATCGGACGGTACTGCACAGAAAGAGCCTGGAGAGTTTTCTCAACCGGCCACTGCGCCAGAAGGGTCGTTGGTGGAGGCGCGGCTAGGGCCGGAGGCAGGAGGGGAAGGGCATTACGGATAACGGGCATGGGGAGCGTGATCGAAAGCGTGAGCTTCCTGAAGCCGGATGATCAACTTGATGCTCACTTGAGTTCTTCGGTGTTGAGGCTGGTGGCATAGAGCTTCTTCGGGCGACCAACCCCCGCCTTTTCAAAGAAGGCGTGAACCAGTCCGGCATCCTCCAGACGACGAAAAACCTGAGTGGCACGCGCCCTGGTCAGTAGCCACTCTTCGAGCAGGTGAGGGTCAGAGGCGCTCGTGGGTCCGTTTGCTAAGAGATACTCGAGGGCCATCTTCTCTGTGGCGCCCAGTTTGGCTGCGGAAGCCACGAGCTTGCTTGCGACGGCGAATTCATCAGAACTTTGCAAGACAGTCCGCCTGGTTCCCTCGAGGAGTCGGCGGGGGTTGCCTTGGCATTGGTCGATGATGTTCTCCCGTTCGAGATTGATTCGCCATGTAGCTTCCCCGTCACTTTGGCTTGCCTGGTCGAGACGGGCATCGAGAAGCTGAGAGCAGGCGGAGGTGTCCAAGGGTCCCAGTCGAAGCACGGAGTCAAAAAAGGCGTCGGCCGGAGGTTTCAGGTACTCCGATGACCTTGTTGCCAGTCCACAGACCACCCACCTGAAAGGCAATTCCCAAACTTCGTCGCGATAGCGTCCGAACAATTCATGAGCCAACTCGGGCTGGTGGACTTCGTCGAGAATGATGGTTGGTTTTGGAACATCGGGTTCGATGGCCGTGGTGGCCAGGTCTCTGAGATCTCGGATGGGATCCGAGTCGCCGCCCGAGAAGAAATCTTGGAAAGTGCTCACGCCCCCGAGCAAGACATGTGGTCTACGTCCCTCCACTGCTATACGTATCAGGGTAGCGAGGTCGGCAAGCCTACCCGGCTTCGCGGCCCGTGCGTAGTGGCATGTTTGGCCGCTGTCATGCAAACGTCGCTGGTGTTGGTACATGAGAGACGTCATACCGGCGCCCCGTTCTCCTAATGCGAGGACATTGAAACCAAGCTCTGCGGCACGTTCCAAGCGAGCGAGTTCAGTCGAACGGTTCACAAAGAGGCGGCGATCAGCCTCTGAGCCGGTGAGGGGTCGTTGGCTGATCTGAAGCATGGCTTACATATATTACTGTAACTTTTGTTAGCTCTCAAACCATAAAATTGCGCTGATTTCTCGGTAAGGAACCGGGACAAAGGAAAATCGCCATTTAGCTGAACCAACCTGGGACTCTTCCCAAAGGTCCCAGGTGATGTGCCGAGGGCTCCAATTAACCAGCCTGAATGCGGTACACGGAGTCGGTGGTGAGGATGTACATCTCCCCGGATCCGTCGGTTCCGAAGGAGACCACCCTGCCCAGGTCAGGGGCCCATTCTCGTAGGTCCATGGCCAGGGAGCCATCCCATCGGAAGCTGCGGAGATATCCGCCGCAGTAATCCGAATAGAAGTAGTGGCCCTGGAGGCCGGGCATGCCGGGCCCCCGGTAAACAACGCCGCCGGTGACCGAACAGGTACCCCCGTCGCCGTGGGCGATCTCCAGCACCGGCAGGGTGAGGCCTGCGATGTCACAGCCCTGGCGGGGTTCGAAGCAGTGGAGTCCCTCGGTGATCGGCCATCCGAAGTTGAGGCCGGGCGCCGCGAGCAATGCCACGCTGATCTCCTCGTAGGCGTCCTGGCCGACGTCGGCGATGTAGGTCAAACCGGTGGGCTCGTCGATCCAGAATCGCCAGGGGTTGCGGAGGCCGTACCACCACACCTCCGAAGTCTCCTGGTCGGGATGGATCCGCACCAGCGCCGCCAGAGGCGTGTCGAGCCGCTGGCCGTGACCGTAGCGGTCACCCGCTCCGCCGCCGTCGCCCAGGCCGAGATACAAGTATCCGTCGGGTCCGAACTGGATCATCCCGCCGTTGTGGTTGGTGGCGGGTTGCCGGGTGAAGAAGACGATTCTCTCCGAGTCGGGATCGGCGGTGCGCCCGTCCTCGGTGAGGGAAAACTCGGAAACCACGGTGTGACCGTCGCGGTTGCTGTAGTGCACGAACAGCCGACCGGTCTGTGTTGGATGGAGGGCAATGCCCAACAGACCCTGCTCTCCCCGGAAGGTGACCTGATCGGAGATGTCCAGCACCGGAGGATCCCCGATCTCGTCTCCCAGGACATAGAGGATCCGCCCCCCTTGTTCGGCGAGGTAGGAGTGTTGGGCGCCCGGAGAGGCGGTGAGAAAGATCGGGTTCCGCGTCCCCGCCGCCACTTCGACGAACCGGAGGGAGTCGGGAGGCCGCGCCCTGGTGGGGGGCGGGGACTCATCTGCTTCGGTGGGCGGAGAGGTAACCGCGGGGAGGGAGGTCGTTGTGGTGGAGTCGGTGGGCGCTTGGTCGCTTTCGCTGGTCGAGGTTTCCTCGGCCGGTGGAGAGGGATCTTCCTGGCCGGTGGGATCCAGGGCGGTGGTCCTGGTCGTGTCCGCAGCGGTCGGCGTGGTGGAAGATGCCGGCGTCTCGGCGGTGGTAGTCGATGGCTCGGGAGGGAGAACCTCCTCCTGTGGAGGGGAGCAGGCCGCCACGATCAGCACCACGGCCAACCAGGCGGCTGTCCTGTTGATCCTGTTCTGCACTCCGGCCAGGGCCTCCTCTCGGTGTCTCCGAAACCTACTGGATTGCGGAGTCAATCAACAGGTGGAATCGGAGTGGGGGAGGCATCCCCTGGGCGGGAGGCGACGCCTTATATGATGGATGGCATGGAGGATCGAGCGACCCGGCCGCCGCGGCGTCCCACTCGCACCTCAGCCTTCGGGGCAGGTCGGAGGGAGAGTCACGACTCGTCGGCTTTCTACGCCCGCTTCCATCCACCGGTCATCGATGACGACGACCGGATAGGCCCTCGTCCGGACGTCCGGGGGCCGATCCTGGGAGACGCCCGGGGCATGCATCATATTCCGGATCGCTCGATCGCCCTGGTGGTGACGTCACCTCCCTACTTTGTGGGAAAGGAGTACGAGGACGCGGTGCTCCAGTCCTCCCGTTCCAACGCTCTGTCGGGTGAGTTGCCGGAAACCTACAAGGAGTACCTGCAGTTGCTCCATACTGTTTTCCGAGAGTGCCGCAGGGTCTTGGAGCCGGGCGGGCGCATGGCGGTCAACGTGGCCAATCTCGGTAGAAAGCCCTATCGGAGCCTCTCTGCCGACGTGATCGGGATCCTCGAGGATCTCGGACTGCTGCTGCGGGGGGAGATCGTCTGGAGAAAAGCCAAGGCGATGGGAGGCGCCGTGTCGTGGGGCTCTTTCAAACAGCCTTCCAATCCGGTGCTGCGCGACACCACCGAGCGGATCATCGTGGCGTCCAAGGGTCGTTTCGACCGGGCGGGAACCCGCTCGACCCGCGAGTTGGAGGGACTACCTCATCTCGCCACCCTTCCCAACGATGAGTTCGTGGAGGCGACCCTGGACGTTTGGGAGATCCCCGCCGAGAGCGCCCGCCGGGTGAGCCATCCCGCGCCCTTTCCGGTGGAGCTTCCGCTCCGGCTCATCGACCTCTACACCTACCGGGAGGACTGGGTGCTCGATCCCTTCATGGGAGCGGGGACAACCCTGGTCGCCGCCCACCGGGCCGGGAGGGTGGGGATCGGGTACGACATCAACCCCGAATATGTGGAGATCGCCCGGCAGAGGCTGGGACGCGCCCGCCGCCGGCCCTTCCGGGAGGAGGAGATCCGGACGTACTCGTCTCCCAACGGTGTCGCCGACAGGGGGCCAATCACCGGTGATGCCAGAGAGCACTTCCAGGCGCGAGCGTTAAAGGAAGGGAAGAAGGCCCAGGACCTGGCTGGGAAGGCATTGAGTGATGCCGGGTTTGAAATCCTCAGGACGAATCCCCGGATCGGCAGGTTGGGCATCCAGTTCAACTTCCTGGTCGAGAACCGGCACGGTCGGAGGTGGTACGTGGATGTCTCGGGGGCTTTCACCACCGTCCGTCCGGGACTGATGCGGACCGACACCCTGTGGAAGACGCTGGGCCGCGCCCACGTCTACTTCATGGCGAGAGGCAGGACCCCGGTGACGAGCGACGAGACCGGGCTTCTGATCATGACCTCCAATCTCCCCAAGCGGGGTAGCGAGGGATGGAAAGCCCTCAAAGCGGTCGGGCCGGACAGCGTGTTCGATGTGATCGAGATCTACGGGGAGCGGGACAGGTGGAGACTCGGCGAATACGGAGCACAGAAAGTCCCTGTCCCCATCGAGGGGTTCTGGTCCTCCGAGCAGATCCAGGAGGCCTTCCCGAGGTAAACCAGGGATGCCCCTATTCCTGCTGACGCCGTCTGCCGGAGAAGGTGGCCTCGGCGGATAACTCTCCTATTGGATCAACCCAGGTCCGGGAGATACTGTCACACCCCCCGTTTACGGTCTTGGATGGACGGCAATAGAGCTAGACACAGGAGGATTGACAATGAACGGGAAGACCCGAACCAGAGAGCCACAGCGGACTCCGCAGGTGCGGGGGGTGGTTGAACTCACCGGCGATCGTCTGGAGTTCCGCTTCCCGGAGGTCCATGAGGACGCCGGGTTCACCCTTGACTTTCAACGCACTCTCCGGATACCCGATGACGGTCGGGAGCATTACCTGCCGCCCGGACTGGCGAGCTTTCCCCTCGAGTTGGTGGACGACTATGCAGACAAGGTCCCGGAAGCCTGGCGAGAACACGGCGGGGTCTTTCTCCCCATGTACCAGTCCGAGGCGATGTGGATCTCCCTCGACAGCACCTACCCGATGGCCGTCCAGGTGGCCGCCGGGAAGATCAACGCCTTGACCGGCGAACAATGGACGAAGGCCCTGTGCGGGGATCCCCAGGACTATCTGGTGGTACCCGACCAGCCGTGGCTGGACGGATTCAGTGTCAAGAGGGGCCTGATCCGCCAGTTCGTGGCGATGCGGCTGGGTGAAGGGTACACGGCCGAGGAACAACTCACCGGCGAGGCACGCCACGGCGGCCTCCAGATCGCGGTCTATCCCATGAAGGCCTCGGAGTACGAGGCTCGCAAGCACGGACCGGATACGGGCATTTTCGAAGACGGCGTGGCCTACATGGCGGCGCCCGTCGCCTCTGTGAGTATGGGTCTCGCTCCCGGGGGCCTGATGCGCCAGGAGATCTATGAGGACGACTACGGCATCGACGTGTGGGACACGACGGCCGGCGCCGGCTGTTACGTGCACATCGTGAACAGCCTCCAGTACTTCTCGATCTGCGGGGTCTCCCCGCCGCACCATCCGCCGTCCGTCGTGGAATACGCGGAGGCGGGGCTGCCGTGGTTCGACTACTACGACTCCGATCACACGGCTCTGGCCGGTGCGAAGAAGCTGGCCGGTTTGGACAGTGTCGCCCGCCGTCGGATCAAGGAAGGACGCGTGGTCCGCCGGGAAGGTCCCCTGGGGCCGGTGGTGGTTCACCCTCTCTCCCCTGAGGATCGATCAAGGGGGAAGTAGGCGGCGCCGCCCGTGCCTGCCGCGGCTCTCCTCCTTTACCTTCGGTTGAGTTTGGCAGTCGCTACTTCTCCGGCCGCGGGGGGTCGGCGGCTCGCTGCCGGATCCAGTCGCGGGTAGTGTGATGGACGAAGTCGATCCTGCCCCTTCCAGTGGCAGCGATCATGTCTGCTTTGATCAGGCGGTTCCGATATACGCTGGCGTACTTGAGATCGCGGTCCAGACAGGGTTCGATCTCACCGCTTTAGAAACTTTTAGAAAACTGCTGCCAGATGATCCTAGCCCAGCGTGGGGGCCTCTTTCATGCGGTTTTGTAACTTTTAGAAAGCTGCGGAGCCGTATTCCGGAGCGTATTCCGGCCTGCGCTCACACCGCTCCCCTGTAGCCCTGATGTGACCAGGCTTCGTAGACCACGATGGACACCGCGTTGGCGATATTGAGGCTCCGGACACCGGGCAGCATGGGAATGCGGGCGGTGTCGTCGACCCAGATGGCGGACATCACATGGGGAGGGAGCCCGGTCGACTCGGGGCCGAACAGCAGGGCGTCGCCCGCCATGTAATCGAGTGAGGTGTGCCAGGTGGAGCCCAGAGGGGAGAAGGCCACCACTCTCGGGGGATCCTCGGCCGCCAACCACTCATCGACGCTCCTATGGACCTTGGTCACCACCAGTTCCCGGTAGTCCATCCCGGCCCGGCGAAGGCGGGCGTCGGACATCTCGAATCCCAGGGGCTCGATGAGGTGGAGATCGCATCCGGTGTTGGCGGCCAGCCGCATGATGGCGCCGGTGTTGGGGGGTATCTCCGGCTCATAGAGAACGATGGAGAACACGGCGGCTCTCGCTGCCCGCGGGTCAGGTCCCCGGGCCGAAGACCAGCACGGTGTTGTGGCCCCCGAAACCGAAAGAGTTGGAGACCGCCAGGGCGGGTTCCCACTGCTGGCGCTCGGTCACGATCCGGTGGAGAGGAATCTCGGGGTCCTGTTCCCTCAATCCGATGTTGGGGGGGATCAGTCCCCGGCTGATGGCCAGCACGGAGGCCACGGCCTCTATCCCTCCGCTGGCCCCCAGAGCGTGGCCCGTGGTCCCTTTGATTGAGGAGACCAGTGGCTGGTCATCGCTCCAGATGTCGGCGATCACCTGCCCCTCGCCGGCGTCGTTGAGCGGAGTGGCGGTGCCGTGCGCGTTGATGTAGCCCACCTGTTCGGGAGTGGCCCCGGCGTCGGCCAGGGCTCCCTGGAGGGCCCGTCGGGCGCCGTCTCCTTGCGGGTGGGGTGCGGTGATGTGGTGCGCATCGGAGGTGGTCCCCGCACCCAGGAGCTCCGCCAGGATGTTGGCGCCCCGTCTCTTGGCCCTGTTCCATTCCTCCAGGACCATGACCCCCGCACCCTCGCCGACCACGAATCCGTTGCGGTCGATGTCGAAGGGCCGGGACTCGTCGGTGGGAGAGAGTGCGCGGGCCACCCTGAATCCGGCGATGCTGGCCGGGCGGATCGCCGCTTCCGACCCTCCCGCCACCATCAGGTCGGTGTATCCCCACTGGACCTGGCGAAGAGCGTCGCTGATCGCCTGGGCGCCTGCCGCGCAGGCCAGCGTCTGGGTGGTGGCCGGCCCGAGAAATCCGAAGGTGATGGAGATGTCGGCGGCGGCTGCGTTCCCCATCATCATGGGAATGGCCAGCGGCGAGGGCCGTGGCTTCTCACGGTGGTTGACGGCCTCCACCAGGCCCTCGAACGACTGCATTCCTCCGATGCCGGTGCCGATGCATGTCCCTGCCCGCAGGGGGTCGGTACCGTGGTCGCCCGCCATGTCCAGCGCCTCGTGTGCAGCGGTCCGGGCGTACTGGGAGAACAGGTCGAGCCGTCGGACCTGGCGACGAGGGATCCATTCCGTCGGGTCCCAGTCCTCAACCCTGAAGGGTCCCTTCCCCGGGTCCTTGGTCAATCCTTCCCAGAAGGCTTCCACGCCCACACCCGGGCTGGTGACCACCCCTACGCCGGTGACGGCGACCCTACGTCTGCTCACCCTGTTCCTCTCTCCGGTGTGTCACGGTTCTCCTACTCGCCTTCGGTTTGGTTCATCTCGGCGGCCTGGTAGACGCCGAAGACTATTCCCTGGGGATCGCGGCAGTAGGCGACCTGCCCGACCTCGGGGATGTCCTGGATGGGCACCACCATCTCGCCGCCCGCGGAGGAGACCCTCTCCAGGGCCTGGTGAATGTCCGGTACATCCACCGTGATCACGGTGCGAGCCTGGTCGTCCGGCGACGGCATCAGCGCGCCGTTGATCCCCGGCCGGTCGTCCGGGCCGGTGGTGGCCAGCCAGTACGGGAATTCTCCCCACTGTTGAAAGGTCCATCCCAGCGCCTTGGAAAAGAAGTCCTGGCTGGCCGCGGGATCGGGACTCTGATACTCGAAGTGAACGGGTCGCATGGAATCTTCCTTTCTCAGTGAGAAGCCATCTCGGGCCGGAAATCCAACTCGTACAAGAGCTCGGATCCGGCCGAAGCAGCGCTCTCGAGGGAGGCGGCTTCCGGGAGGAGTTGCTCGCAGTAGTAACGGGCGGTCGTGACCTTCTGGCGTAGCCAGTCGTCGTCCGCTCCGGCCGACCCCATCTTTGCCAGAGCCGCCTGGGCCGAGCGGACCATGAGCCATCCGCCCATCACCGTCCCGAACATCGTCAGGTAGGGATAGGCGCCCGCCAGGGCACCCTGGTAGTCACCCCGGGCCAGATGAGAACCCAGCGTGAGGCCGGATCGCCGGAGAGTCCCGACCGCTCGGGCCAGTTCCTCACCGGACTTTTCCAGTTCGGTAACGGTGGAGGCCTCCCCTGCGGTGACATCCGCCTGCTCCAGCAATTCCCTGACCGCGGCTCCCATGCGTATGGGGAGCTTTCTCATCACCAGGTCGATGGCCTGGATACCGTTGGTCCCCTCGTAGATGGGGCTGATGCGGGAGTCGCGGAAGAACTGGGCGGCGCCGGTCTCCTCGACGAATCCCATCCCACCGTGGATCTGGATGCCCAGTGACGCAACCTCCACGCCCAGGTCGCTGGACCAGGCCTTGGCGACAGGCGTCAGGATCGACGCCAACTCCTCCGAGCGGTTCCGCTCCTCCTCCGTCTCGGCGTGATGGGACCGGTCGACGGTGGCGACGCAATAGAACAAAAGGGCTCTCATCGCTTCTATGCGGGCTTTCATGGTGGCCAGCATGCGGCGGACGTCCGGGTGCTCCACGATCAGGGACTGGTGTCCGCGGGGAGCGCCCACCGCTCTTCCCTGGCGGCGCTCCCAGGAGAACTCCAACGCCTTCTGGTAGGCGCGTTCGGCCACCGCCAGCCCGCCCTGTCCCACCGCGATCCGCGCCGCGTTCATCATGGTGAACATCCTCGCCATGCCGCCCTGTTCGGGGCCCACCAGGTAGCCGATCGCCCCGTCGTTCTCGCCGTAGGAGAGCATGCAGGTGGGGCTGCCGTGAATACCCAGCTTGTGCTCCAGGGAGACGGTCCGGATGTCGTTCAACTCACCCGGCTCCCCGTCGGAGCCCACCAGGCGCTTGGGCACTATGAACAGCGATATGCCCTTGGTGCCCGCCGCCGCGTCGGGGGTCCGCGCCAACACCGTGTGAATGATGTTGTCCGCCATGTCGTGGTCGCCCCAGGTGATGAAAATCTTGGTGCCGGTGATCCGGTAGGTCCCGTCCGGCTGGGGGATGGCCCTGGTGGTGAGGGCGCCGACGTCGGAGCCTGCGTGGGGCTCGGTGAGGTTCATGGTGCCCGACCACTCACCGGTGATGAGCTTCTCCAGGTAGAGACCCTTCTGCTCCGGGGAACCGTGAACATTCAGCAGGTGGACCGTTCCGGTGGTGAGAGTGGGACACAGCGAGAAGGACAGACTCGAGGAGATCATCATCTCATCGACCGCAAATCCCACCGCCTGCGGCATTCCCCCTCCGCCCCAGTCGGCGGGCAGAGAGATCCCCTGCCAGCCCGCTTCCACCAACTTCCGGTAGGCCTCGGCGAACCCCGTGGGCGTCTTCACCGTCCCGTCCTCGGTGAGGACCGACCCCTCCTGGTCGCCAACCGGGTTGAGGGGAGCCACCACCTCGGAGAAGAAGCGCCCGGCTTCTTCCAGCAATTCACCGACCGTTGCGGGATCGGCGTGCTGGTATCCGTTGAGTTTGGACAGAGACTCCAAGTCGACGACGTGTTCCAGCACGAAACCCATGTCACGGAGGGGAGGCTGATAAACGCTCATCTGCAGTTATAGAGAATATCAAGATGCCGGCCTTTGCATTAAAAGCCGATATCGGCCCGGGCAAGGTGATGGGCGGGAGACCGTGAAAAAGAGCGGCATGTCGCGAGGAAAGGCACCGCCGGGGCACTCGAATCTATCCCCTACGGAGGAAAAAACCCGATGAATCGTCCAAGCGGTTTGTATCATCACCACTAGCGAGATAGTGACTAACCGCTCCACCTTCGAAGCAGTCAACGGTTTGAGGTTCCCCGTGGGCTGGTACTCCCCATCATCTACCGCCCTGGCCATGACTACCAGAAAGGGAGAAACCAATGCACCATACTGACCTCGCCGTCTACCGGAACCTTCAGGGCCGCCTGTACCGAACCGCCGAGCTGATTGACTGCATTCCCACGGCTCTCCGCCTGTACGACGCGACCGATCCGCAAATCAAGCGTCTCGACGGGACCCTCTACTTTCTCATCGACGGCCACTGGCAGAGCCTGGAGGACGTTCACAGGATCGTGACCGTGGCGGGGCAGACCTTGGCAAAACTGCTCGACCTGCACGATGCGGATCTGTCACTGGAGAGTCCGTCCTGACCAGCCCGCAATGTTCCCGCCATCCTGCGGGGACACGGCAGCCTGACGATCCGAAACCACTGTTGAACTTCCCGGTTGCCCGCCGAGCATGCACAACCCGGATCAACTGACTTCTCAAAGACATCTCTCCTAACCGGACACATCGCTGTCAGGGGAATCAGTGATCAGAGGAGGATCAAGCCGCGGAGGGAATGGGATTCGGGATGAGCCCACAAACAGGAGGAGGGTTTCGACCGTTTTTCGCGAGAAAGTGCGCGGTTTTCGCGAGTGGCCGATCGTGAAGATCCGGGTTCGAAAGACGCTGGCGAACAGGTCACCCCCTTTGGAGAAGTCGAGTGCAGGAAACCGCAGAAACCTCGGCCTGCTCAGTCCGGTGCGGTCTATTCTTTGGACGAACTACCTTTCGTGACCTGCCGCCCCTCATGTAGATGACCACCCGGAACGACCCTACACGCTTTATCAACCGAGAACTCTCCTGGCTGGATTTCAACAGCAGGGTGATCGCGCTGGCCGAGCAGGAGGAGACGCCGCTCTTGGAGAAGGTGCGGTTTCTCTCCATCTGGGCCTCGAATCTGGACGACTTCTTCCAGATCAGGGTGGCCGGGCTCAAGGAGCAGGTCGCCCATGGAGTGATGAGAAAGAGCTTCGACGGACGGACCCCCGGCCAGCAGCTCTCCGCCATCCACGCCGAGACCTCCGAGCAGTACCTGCGGGCTTCGAAGATATACAGTGATCTCCTGGCGCCCGGGCTTACCGAGGCGGGCCTGGGCCTGAAGTCCTATTCCGAACTGGATGATGAGACGGTGGCCTACCTGTACCGCTACTTCCATTCCACGGTGTTTCCGGTGCTGACTCCCCTGGCGGTGGACCCGGCCCATCCCTTCCCCCATATCTCCAGTCTCTCCCTCAATCTGGCGGTCCACGTGCAGGAAGGCAGGAGCGGAGCGGTGAGGTTCGCCCGGGTCAAGATACCCCCCATTCTTCCCGCCTTCGTGCCCCTGCCCGACACCGGGTGCCATGTCCCGCTCGATGAGGTGGTCGCCGCCCACCTCGATGAACTCTTCCCGGGGATGCGAATTCTCGACTACCACCTCTTCCGCGTCACCCGCAATGCCGACTTCGAGCTGGAGGAGGATGCGGGCGGAGACCTCCTGTCGGCCGTCGAGTCGGAGTTGACCCGCCGCCGCTTCGGTCGGGCGGTCCGCCTGGAGGTGACCGGAACGATGAGCACCGAAGCCCTCGACATGCTCATCCGGGAACTGCAGATATCGAAGTCGGATGTCTATGTCATGGACGGGGTGTTGAACATGGCCGACCTCATGTTCATGGCCTCCCTTCCCCGGCCGGAGTTGCAGTACCGCCCCTGGACATGGGTGACCCACCCCCGGCTGGCGGCGCGCATCAGCGACCACCTGGACATCTTTGAGGTGATCCGGGAGGGGGACATCCTGGTGCATCACCCATACGACTCGTTTGCAACCTCCGTGGAGGAGTTCATAGTGCAGGCTGCCGCGGATCCCAACGTGCTGGCCATCAAGCAGACTCTGTATCGCACCGCCAGCGACAGCGTGATCATGAAGGCCCTCATGGAAGCTGCCACCCGGGGAAAGCAGGTGGTGGTGCTGGTGGAGTTGAAGGCTCGATTCGACGAGGACGCCAACATCACCTGGGCTCAGAGGCTGGAAGATGTGGGCGTCCATGTCGTGTACGGGGTGGTGGGCCTGAAGACCCACACCAAGATCGCCCTGGTGGTCAGGCGGGAAGGCGATGAGATACGGCGTTATTCCCACATCGGCACCGGCAACTACAACGAACAGACCGCCCGCATCTATGAGGATCTGGGGCTGTTCACATGCGACGAGGCGGTGGGCGCCGACCTGAGCTTCCTCTTCAATTACCTGACCGGATACAGCCGCCACTCGGTTTACCGAAAGCTCCTGGTATCGCCCATCTTCACCCGTCCGCGCATCCTGAAGCTCATCGCGGAACAGGCCCATCCCGACGGACTGATAACCATGAAGATGAACTCCCTGGTGGATCCGGCGATGATCGAGGCCCTGTATGCCGCCTCCGCGGCCGGGGCGAAGATCGATCTGGTGGTCCGGGGCATTTGCTGCCTGGTGCCCGGCGTGGAGGGGATGTCGGAGAACATCAGGGTGCGATCCCTGGTGGGGAGGTACCTGGAGCACTCCCGGGTCTACCGGTTCGGTGGGCGGGAGAACCGCGTCTACTACCTGGGGTCCGCCGACCTGATGCAGCGCAACCTCGACCACCGGGTGGAGGCCATGGCGCCCATCGAGGATCCCGATCTGCAGTTCCGCATCGACGAGATCTTAGAGGTGCTGATGGCCGACGACATCCTCTCCTGGGAACTGGGACCGGACGGGAAGTGGACCAAGGTGCAGGACCGGCAGGGTCTGAGCACTCACATGGAGTTACAGGACCTGGCGGAGGCCAGGGCGCAGGCGCGGTTCTGAGGCCCGGCGCGAAGTAGCGCCAAGAATTCACATTCCGTTCGCATAGAGCCCGGATCTGTGTTCACTTGGCTCCCTTAGCTTGATCGCATATGGGTGGGACCTGCGCCCGAGGGCATTGTTGCTTTCCAGCGGGTCGTGAACGTGTCCGCGAGTTCAGGAGTCTGGATATCAGATGAACTTTGCCAACAAACGTCTTCTTCGCTGGGGAGCAGCGCTGTCGGCCCTGCTTTTGTTAGCAGCGGCCTGCGGAGGAGATGATGACAGCGATGCTCCCGCAACAACCGCCGCGGCTCAGGCCACCACCGCGGCTCCCGCCACCGGCGACGCTCCGACGTCGGGGGAATTGACGGGTTCCATTGAGGTGTCCGGTTCTTCGACGGTTGAGCCGATTACTGCCTTGGTGGCGGAGAGGTTCAATGCTGCGCACCCGGGTGTGGGGATCTCGGTTGAGGGTCCCGGCACGGGTGATGGTTTCCAGCGGTTCTGTGCTGGTGAGACCGACATCTCGGATGCTTCCCGGGCTATCAAGCAAGCCGAGATCGATGCCTGTGCCGAAGCTGGTGTCGAGTGGGTCGAGTTGAAGGTGGCCTTCGACGGCATAACCGTTCTCACTTCCCCTGACAATGGGGATGTCAATTGCCTGGACACCGGTGACCTGTATGCGTTGGCGGGTCCGGAGTCGGAGGGTTTCAGTTCCTGGTCTGACGCCAATGGCCTCGCTGCGGAGCTGGCTGCGGCCGGCTTGGGCGGTTCCGGTGCTCCCTATCCGGATGCTCCATTGGTGATCACCGCTCCCGGTGAGGAGTCGGGTACCTTCGATGCTTTCGTGGAGTTGGCCCTGGAGGACATCACCGAGGAGCGTGGTCAGGATGAGCCGACCCGGGTCGATTATCAGGCTTCCGCGAATGACAATGTGATTGTGGACAACGTCGGCTCCAACCCGACCTCGTTCGGTTGGGTGGGGTTTGCCTTCTATGTCGAGAACTCCGACGTGTTGAAGGCGATCGAGATCGATGGTGGCGACGGGTGCGTGGCGCCCTCCATCCAGTCGATCGCGGATGGGTCGTATCCGTTGTCTCGCGCCCTGTTCATCTATGTGTCATTGAACCGGTTGGCCGACAACCCGGGGTTGGGCCCGTTCGTGGACTTCTATCTGGGAGACGGCTTCTCGTCGGTCGCCGAGGCGGGCTACGTCACCCTTCCCGACGACGAGATCGAAGCAGCCAGAGCCGCCTGGGACTCCGCCCGGTAGGCTCACGGTTCGGATCTCCCAACACTGGCAGGAAGGGACATGCTCGACACCTCGGTTTCACCGGACCTCTCCGGTGATCCCCGCCGGTTGCGCAGAGAGCGCACCATACGACGGGTGTTCCTGTCGGCCGCCGTCTTCACGGTCCTGGTGAGCGTCAGCATTGTGCTCAGCCTGGTCGGCGAGGCGGCGGCCTTCCTGCAGAGCATTGCTTCGGAGATCGATGAGGGGTTGGGTTCCCTGTTCGCTGACGGGTGGTTCCCGCGCAGGGATCGATTCGACCTGAGAACCATCGTCTGGCACACCCTGGCGGTCTCCATCATCGCCATGGCGGTGGCCACCCCCCTGGGCCTGGGAGCGGCGGTCTATCTGAGCGAGTACGCCAGACCGGGGGCGAGACGGGTTCTCAAGCCCGTCCTGGAGATCCTGGCGGGAATCCCCAGCGTGGTCCTGGGTTACTTCGCCCTGCGTTTCATCACTCCCGACATCCTCCGCAACCTCTGGGACACCACCCAGCAGTCCAACCTGATGGCGGCGGGGATCGGGGTGGGGATCCTGATCATCCCCCTGGTGTCCTCGGTCTCCGAGGACGCCATGCAGGCGGTGCCGAGGGACCTTCGGGAAGCGTCCTACGGTCTGGGCGCCAAGAAGTGGCACACCTCGCTGCGGGTGGTGTTCCCTGCGGCCCTGTCGGGGATCGTCGCCGCCCTGATCCTGGGATTGTCCCGGGCGATCGGGGAGACCATGGTGGTCGCCATCGCCGCCGGCGCCACCGGGGGGTCGCTCCTGCAGTGGAATCCCCTGTACGGCGGCCAGACCATGACCGGCGCCATGGCTTCGCTGGCCATCGGCTCCGATCAGGTGGCGGGCGGGGTGGCGGCCTTCCAGAGCCTGTTCTTCGTGGGGCTGCTGCTGTTCCTGATGACCCTGGTCCTCAACATCGGGAGCGAGCGCCTGGTGCGCCGCTTCCGGCAGAGGTACTAGGGATGGGGGAGGAATACCGATGACCGCCCGCACCATGGGTTCGCCCGTCACCCGGGAGATGATCCGCCGGGCGCTGGAAGGCCGCAGGGTCAACATCATCAATCCACTGGTGGCCATGCTGCTGCTGATCTCTCTCCTGGCGTCCCTGGCGATCCTGGTGGTCCTGTTGTGGGATGTGGTGGCCAAGTCCATGCCGGTCTGGGAAGAGCGAGGGTGGTCGGTGATCACCAACGATCTCTCGCCCCGGCCCGCGGAGACGGGAATGATCCAGGGAATCTTCGGATCGGTGATGCTGACCGCCATCGTGGTGGTTCTCTCCTTCCCTCTGGGAGTGGCGGCCGCCATATACCTGGAGGAATACGCCCGCGACACCAGGCTCACCCGACTGCTGGTGGCCAACATCCGGAACCTGGCCGGGGTCCCCTCCATCGTCTACGGCCTGCTGGGCCTGAGCGTGTTCGTGAAGCTCATCCTGGAGGGGCTCATGGGACAAGTCAGCGGTCGCACGCTCATCGCCGGAGGGCTCACCCTCTCGATGCTGGTGCTCTCGATAATGGTGATCACCACCCAGGAGGCGCTGCGGGCGGTACCCCTCGCCATCCGGGAGGCGTCTTTCGGGGTGGGCGCCACTCCCTGGCAGACCATCCGGCACCACGTGCTGCCGGTGGCCAGCCCGGCGATCTTCACCGGTTCGGTGCTGACCCTGGCCCGGGCCTTCGGGGAGTCCGCGCCGTTACTCCTGGCGGGTGCGGTCCTGTCCACGTTCTTCGCGGCGCCGGAGGGGACGCCGTTGCCCGACCTGGTCCTGGGAGAGAAATACACCGCGCTTCCTATCATCATCTACAACTGGTCACGCCAGCCCCAGCAGGAATATGTCGCTTTGACGGCTGCAGCCATCGTGGCGCTGCTGGTGATTCTGCTGGTGGTCAACGCCGGGACGATTCTGGCTAGGGATGCGTTGGAGCGGCGCAATCGGATGTGAGAACCAATAACCAAACCCTGAAGGAGAGAGAGTGTCAATTCGCCTGGAATCGGGTCCCGTCGTGGTAGACAGCGCGGTCTCCACCGGGGCGATGTCGCGTTCTGACGCCTCACCCGAGGTGGCGCCCGTAATCTTCGACATCAAGGGTTTGAATGTCTTCTACCGGGACTTCCATGCCGTGGCGGACACCGATCTCGACATTCATCAGAACGAGATAACCGCGTTGATCGGCCCCTCGGGATGTGGGAAGTCCACGGTCCTCCGCTGTTTGAACAGGATGAACGACCTCATCGACGGCGCACGGGTGGAGGGGGATGTGCTGTACCACGGGATCGATCTCTACGGGCCGGCAGTGGACGCCGTCGAGGTTCGCCGGCGCATAGGGATGGTGTTCCAAAAGCCCAATCCGTTCCCCAAATCCATATACGAGAACATCGTGTTCGGCCCGAAGGTGGCCGGATGGAAGGGCAACCTGGACGAGTTGGTTGAGGAAACCTTGCGCAGAGCCGCCCTGTGGGACGAGGTCAAGGACAAACTGGACGACTCGGCGCTCGATCTGAGCGGGGGCCAGCAGCAGAGGCTCTGCATTGCGCGGGCGATCGCCACCAGCCCGGATGTGGTGCTGATGGACGAGCCGTGTTCGGCGCTCGACCCGATCGCAACCTACCGGATCGAGACTCTCATGAGGGAGTTGAAAGAGCGATACACCATCGTGGTGGTCACCCACAACATGCAACAGGCCGCCCGGGTGAGCGACCGCACGGCGTTCTTCTCGGTGGACGTGGGAGAAAACGCCCAACGCACCGGCCGGTTGGTGGAGTACGACTTCACCGATCAGGTGTTCACCACCCCTTCTCTGAGGGAGACCGAGGACTACATCACCGGGAGGTTCGGATGACGACCGACCAGCGTCCCGAATTCCACGCCGCTCTGAACAGCCTCGAGGAGACCACCATGGACATGGCCGACCGGGTGGAGAAGATGGTGGGCATCGCGGTCATGGCCCTGGTGACATCCGACGACGCCCTGGTCTCACAGGTGATCTCTACCGACGACGCCGTGGACGAGGTCTACATGGACATCCGGACCAGATGGATGCAGATCATGGCCCGCCAACAGCCCGTTGGGAGAGACCTTCGAATGATGGCCGCCATCCTGGAGCTCAACAACACCCTGGAGCGCATGGGTGACCAGGCGGTGAATATCGCCAAGATTGCCCGAGCCACCGCCGGGCTTCCCCGGGAGGAGACGATCCTGGCCAAGCTGGCGGAGATGGGTGACCTGGTGAAGCCGATGATCCGCACCGCAATCGACTGCTTCGTGCGCCGGGACGCCGATGAGTGCCTGCTGCTGCCGGCCATGGACGTTCCGGTGGATGTGCTCAACCGGGGCATGTGGAAACATGTGGTGGCGTGCGGGCACGACCAGCCGCTCCTGGAATGGGCGACCCGAATGGTGCTGGTCTCCCGGGCGCTGGAGAGGGTGGGCGACCAGGCCGTGGACATCGGTGAGCAGGTGGCTTTCCTGATGACCGGGGACCACCAGGAATTCACCCGCGTGCCGGACAATGTCCCGGACCTCTGAGCCGACCCATCGGGTCCTGGTGGTGGAGGACGAGCCCGCCATCTCCGAGTCGATCTCCTATGCGCTGGAAACGGAGGGAATGGCGGTGGAGGCCGCCTACACCTTCTCGGAGGCGCTGGCGCAGGTGCGCAGGCGACCCCCCTCGCTGGTCCTCCTGGACGTGATGCTCCCCGGAGGCTCCGGGCTGGACATCTGCCGGGAGATCAGGACCTTCTCGGACGTTCCCATCATCGTGCTCTCCGCCCGCGACGCGGAGTCCGACAAGGTGGCCGGCCTGGAGTTGGGCGCCGACGACTATGTCACCAAGCCCTTCTCCATGCGGGAGTTGATCGCCCGGGTCCGGTCCCACATCCGGCGGGCGGCGCGCTCTGGACAGATGATGGAGACCAACGAGGTGCTCCGGGGCGGACCGGTGGAGTTGGACGTCGACGCACATGAGACTCGGGTCAGGGGAGAGGCGGTCACCCTCCGACCCAAGGAATTCGACCTCCTGGAGACGCTCATGCGCAGAAAGGGCCGGCTGGTCACCCGTGAGACCCTGCTGAGCGAGGTCTGGGGGTCATCCTTCTACGGAGACTCCCGAACACTGGACGTCCATGTCAAGCGACTCCGCCACAAGATCGAGGAGGATTACTCCAAGCCGCGCCACCTGATCACCGTTCGCGGCCTCGGTTACAAATTCGTCGATGCGTCCTAGCGGACGCCCTCCACGCTCTGTGATCCGCCGCCTGCTGGTCACCCTGGCGGTCGTGGCCGGTCTATCGGCCGTCCTGGGAGCGGTGCTGCACGCCACCCTGGACGTGGGGCCCTGGCCGGCCGGACTGATGTCCGGGATTCTGGGCCTGGGCGCCTACGGCACGGTCCTGTTCCGGCTGCGCCGCGCCCTGGTGGGGTTGGGACAGGCGGCGGAGGACCTGTTGGGAGGCGACCCCGAACCGGGTCCCACCGGAATCGAGGAGGTGGACCGGCTGTCGGACTCTCTCCGGGAGGCGGGACGCCACCACCGGGACACCGAGGACGCCCTCCGGAGAGAACGGGCTCTCCTGGAGGTTGTGCTCGAGGCCCTTCCCGGAGGTGTCCTGTTGGTGGAGGCAAACGACCAGGTGGCCTACTCGAACTCGGCCTGCGACCAGATGCTGGGAACCGTCGGGGACCCCTCGGGCCGGTTGGCGCTCCGACAGGTCAGGAGACTGGTGGAGAGGGCGAGGGGCAGCGATCAGTTCTATGAGGAGATTCTCCAGCGCGGCTATCCCGAGCGCACCCTGGCCGTGAGGGCCTTCACGATAGACGCCGAGAGGCGGGTGCTGGTGATCGTTCGGGATCTCACCGAGAGCAGGCGGGTGGCGACGATGCGCCGGGACTTCGTCACCGACGCCTCCCACGAACTGAAGACCCCGGTGGCTTCGGTTCTCGCCTCGGCCGAGGCTCTGCAAATCGCCCTGGAGAAGGATCCGGGCTCCAGCCGGATGTTCGCCGATCAGATACTCTCATCCGCTCTGCGCCTGTCCAGTCTGATCTCGGACCTGTTGGATCTCTCCCGACTGGAGTCACAGGATCCAACCCCCGGTGAGTTCGATCTGGAAGAGGTCGTGATCTCCGAGGTGAAGCCGTTCGTCACCTCCGCCCGCCAGAGGGACATCGCATTCTCGGTGCGGACCACCCCCGCGGCAGTGAGAGGGTCGTCCGCCGAACTCGGCCTGGCCATCCGCAACCTGTGCGACAACGCCCTCCGGTACACCGAGGAAGGCGGGAGGATCGCGGTGACCCTGGCCCGACGAAACGGAGAGGCGTCCCTGACGGTCACCGACACCGGGGTGGGAATCCCGGGCAGGGACCTGGGACGGATCTTCGAGAGGTTCTACCGGGTGGATGTGGCCCGTTCCCGCCGAACGGGCGGCACCGGCCTGGGCCTGGCGATAGTGAAGCATGTGACTGAACGGCACGGGGGGAGGGTGACGGTGGAGAGCCTCCTGGGAGAGGGATCCACCTTCGTCCTCCGGATACCGCTGGCGGAGACGAACACCTCCATCTGAGGGAGGCGACAGGAGATCACGCCCGCACCGGCGCCCCGGGGCGCCGCGGACGGAGGTCCTGATAGGGGTTATCGTCAAGGGCGATGCTCTACGATGCGGTAGTGGTCGGAGCAGGTCCCAACGGCTTGACCGCGGCGGTCGTCCTGGCGGAGGCGGGGTGCTCCACGTTGGTGGTGGAGGCGTCGGGGACCATCGGCGGCGGATCCCGTACGGCGGAGCTGACTCTGGGGGGATTCCGCCACGACGTGTGCGCAACGGCCCATCCCCTCGGACGGGGTTCTCCCGTCTTTCGCCGGCTCCCCCTGGCGAGGTACGGGTTGCGTTGGGTGCATCCGCCGGTCGCCCTTGCCCACCCGCTCGACGACGGCGAGGTGGTCGTGCTCCGCCGTTCGATCCGGGAGACCGCCGAGAGCCTGGGCGTCGACGCGGTCCGCTACCGCCGGAGAATCGAGGGGATCGAGCGGATGTGGCCCCGGATAGAGGACCGGCTCCTGGGACCCGCCTTCGCAGGGCGCTCGGGGTGGTGGCGGGACCCGGGGCTCTCCTCCTTCGCCCTTCCGGCTTCCTGGGACATCCGAAGGTTCAGGGGCCGGGCCGCCCGCTCGCTGCTGGCGGGCTGCGCGGCCCACGCGATGACGCCGCCCGGCAGGTTGTTCACCGCCGGGGTGGGCTGGCTCCTCCTGGCGGCCGGGCACCGGTACGGCTGGCCCTTCGTCTCGGGAGGCTCCCAGGCGCTGGTGGATGCCCTGGCGGCTCACTTCACGGACCTGGGAGGAAAGATCGAGACCGGCCGCCGGATAACCGACCTGGCTCAGCTTCCCCCCTCCCGGGTGGTGCTGGCCGATGTGACGCCCGGGGCGCTCATCGGAATGCTCGGTGCAAGGGCGCCTGCCCGGGCGGTTCGGGCCGGGAGAGGCTTCCGGCACGGTCCGGGGGTGTTCAAGCTGGACTGGGCACTGTCCCGACCGGTGCCGTGGACAGATGCCCGGATGGCGATGGCCGGGGTCCTCCACCTGGGAGGCGACCATCGGCAGATCGCCGCGACCGAACAGGCGGTGTGGCGAGGCCGGATCCCACACAGGCCCTTCGTGGTGGCCGCCCAACCCTCGCGGTTCGACCCCTCCCGCGCCCCGGGGGGGCGGCACACCCTGTGGGCCTACGCCCACGTTCCCTCGGAGAGTCCGGTCGACATGCGGGCCGCGGTGGAGGAAGAGATCGAGCGGCACGCTCCCGGGTTCTCAGAGACGGTCCTTTCCTGTCACGCCGTTCCGGCCTCGGAGTGGGAGAGCTACAACCCCAATTACGTCGGAGGAGACATCGGCGGCGGTGTCCTCGGCGTGCGCCGGGTCCTGCGGGGGCCCTTCGGGGGAGGATCACCCTACGGGACCGGAGTCGACGGGGTCTTCCTCTGTTCCTCCTCCGCTCCCCCGGGGGCCGGCGTCCACGGCATGTGCGGCTACCACGCCGCACAGGCGGCGCTGGGAAAGCTCGACGCCGGTTGACGGCCGCTGGGTCACAGAGCCCTCCTTTCGCGAAAACCCGGCACCAATTCGCGAAAAAAGGCCTTGAATTGTCTCCCCCTCCGGGCCCATCCCCCTCCACCATCGAACCATGGTCGGGTCGGGAAATCCGCGGGGCGGCGCCTTGGCGGATCTCCGATCCCCGGTCTCCTGTGCCGGGCGCGGAGGCTCTGTTGTGGTTCTATGCAGTGTGCGCCGGGGACTCGGGCCGGTCAACCCCCGATCAACTCATTTTCCCGATCTCCTCGCCATGCGCGCAAGGCGAGGTTGGTCATCCCTCCGGGGCGACGGCCTAGTGGGGAGCGGGCTCGAAGATGGTGAAGGTGCCCTTCTGGTCGTCGTTGACCACTGCGAAGCGGCCCACCGCGATGTCGGTCACCGGGACGCACACATCCCCGCCCAGGCTCTCCACCCGGGCGGCGGCCTCATCGGCGTCCTCCACCTGGATGTACACCATCCAGTGGGGAGGCAGCTCCCCCCAGTTCTCGTCCATGACGATTACCCCGGCGATCGGCATTTCCCCGACGTTGGCCAGGTGATAGTCGCCACCCTGGAGCATGGGCATGGTGCTCCACTCCCAGCCGAACAGGTCACTGTAGAAACTCCGGGTTGCTTCCAGGTCCCGGGTGTACAACTCGTTCCACACCAACGCGCCGGGGGTGTTCTTCACCTCCGCTCCGCCGAACTCCTTGGCCTGCAACAGGAAGAACGCCGCCCCTCCGCCCGGCTCCTCCAGGAGGGCGACCTTTACATTCCCCGCGTCGGCCGGTCCCATGCGGAAGTTGGCCCCCAGGGAGCGGGCCTTCTCGGCGGTGGCCTCCATGTCGTCGGTGGCGATGTAGGAGAACCAGACCGGCGGCACCCCCTCGGGGAACATGCCCGGCATCGACGGCCCCATGGCGCCCACGCTCTTGCCGTCCAGGTTGAACATGGTGTAGGACATCCCGGAGTCGCCCATGGGAACATCGGCCCACTCCCAACCGAACATGGCGCCATAGAAGGCCTTGCCCCGCTCGGGATCGGGGAGGTAGATGTCCATCCAGCAGAAAGTGCCGTGGGGATGTTTCATTGATGTCGCTCCTTGAAGTTGATCGACCGGGCCGACCGGGGTCTGTCAGCACGCCCGGAGGGACTCGAACCCCCAACCTTCTGATCCGTAGTCAGACGCTCTGTCCAAATTGAGCTACGGGCGCAAGGACTCTGTTGCAGAGACAAGCCTACCCCAAAGCCGGCGGCCCGTCTTCGGGGTTGACGGGAAATCATGGACGCCGATCGGGCAGAATTGCAGCGATCACGCCCAAGAGGCTCCCGAGCGCGGCGCATGACGGTTATCCTTATCCGACCGAAGGAGCGAAGGGAGACTCCGAATGGCAGGACCCCGGAGATGACCTCCGAAGGCATCATGGTGCTGGCCATACTGGTCGGGACCGTCATCCTGTTCGTCACCGAAAAGTACCCCCTGGACCTGGTGGCCATGATCGGGTTGGGGATGTTGCTGCTGGCGGGCCTGGTGACGCCCCAGGAGGGGCTGTCCGGTTTCAGCAACCCGGCGACGGTGACCGTGGCAGCCATGTTCGTCCTGAGCGCCGGCCTGCAGAAGACGGGCGCCACCGCGGCGGTGGGGCGTCTGATGGTTCGTTTCGGGCGAGACCACTACACGGCGCTGATCGTGATCATGGGAACCGTGACCGTCATGTCGGCCTTCGTCAACAACACCGCCGCGGTGGCGGTCTTCATCCCGCTGGTGACCATCGTGGCCAACCGGCGGAGGATCGCGGCCTCCAAGCTCCTGATTCCCCTCTCCTACGCCTCCCAGTTCGGCGGGGTGTGCACCCTGATCGGCACTTCCACCAACCTGCTGGTCAGTTCCATCTCCGAGCAGGCAGGCTACGGATCGTTCAGCATGTTCGAGTTCAGCCGGATGGGACTGATCCTCTTCGCGGCCGGGGTGGCCTTCTTCCTCGCCTTCGGGCGGTGGTTGCTGCCCGATCGCCGGATGAGAGAGGTCTCCGCCATGTATCACCTCGGCGAGTACGTGACGGAGATGAGGGTCCGTCAGAGATCTCCGCTGGTGGGCAGGTCGGTGCTGGAGAGCAGGCTGGGAGAGGACCACGACGTCACGGTCCTGCGGGTGCTGGAGGTCGGGGAAGCCGGATGGGCCCCCCTGCGCCAGGTTCTCCAACCGGACCATGTCCTGTTGGTCCACGGTTCGATCCCCAATCTGATGCGCCTGCGGGGGTCGATGGGCCTGGAGATGAACGTCGACTTCAAATTGCGGGACGAGACCCTGCAGACCGAGGACCTGCGTCTTGTCCAGGCCCTGGTGGCGCCCGGCTCTCCTCTGATCGGGCACACCTTGAAGGAATCGGACTTCCGCAACCGGTACCAGGCTCTGGTGCTGGCCATGCAGCGGCGGGGGGAGACCATCAACGACAAGCTGAGTTCGATCATCCTCAGCATGGGGGACGTCCTGTTGGTCCAGGCTCACGAGGAGGAGATAACCACCCTGAGACGCAGCAACGACTTCATCGTTCTCAACGAAGTACCCGGAGCGGCTCTTCGCCGCAAGGCCCCCCTGGCCATCGGCATCATCCTGGCGGTGGTGGGCCTGGCCGCGTTCGATGTCTTCCCGATCCTGGTCACCGCCGTGCTCGGCTGCGTGGCGATGCTGGTGACCCGGGTCCTTCGGCTGGAGGAGGCCTACGGCGCCATCAACTGGCAGGTCATATTCCTGCTGGCCGGGATCCTTCCCCTGGGGCTGGCCATGCAGACCAGCGGGGCGGCCGGTGGACTCGCCGAGCGGGCGGTGGGACTGGTGGGAGACATGGGACCGGTGGCGGTGCTGGCCGTGATCTATTTGATGACGTCGGTGATGACCGACACCATGACCAACGCGGCCGCGGCGGTGCTCCTGGCGCCCATCGCCATCTCGACCGCCGAACAGATCGGGGTCGATCCCAGGCCGTTCCTGATGGCGATCACCTTCGCGGCCTCCACCGGATTCTCCACGCCGGTCGGCTACCAGACCAACACCATGATCTACAACCCCGGCGGCTACAAGTACACCGACTTTTTACGGACGGGTGTGCCGCTAAGTATTCTCTTCTGGATATTGTCCGTGATCTTCATCCCCCAGTTCTGGGCCTTCTAGCCAAGGGAGTGACCGGAGGTGCGGGGTGTCCGGTATCGGGGGATCCTCAGGTTCACGCCACCCGGTTCCTGCTACCGCCGACGGTTAGCGCCGGCCGATAAGGAAGCCCGATGACCTGGCAGATCGCCTTCTTGATCCTTTTGCTGGTGGCGATGTCCTATTTGTTCCTGACCGCCCGACTGCCGGTCGATCTCACCGCCTTCCTGGGCCTGGCGGTGTTGATCCTGGGAGGGTACGTGGGTCCCACGGAGGCCTTCAGCGGTTTCGCCTCGCCGGCGGTGATCACCATGCTGGCGATCTTCATCATCAGCGCCTCCCTCTTGTACACGGGGATAGCCGACATAGTTGCTTCGAGGATCTACAAGCTGGTGGGCAGCCGGGAGATACCGCTGGTGATCACCCTGATGCTGGTGGCGGGCATCCTCTCGGCGTTCATGAACAACATCGCCGCCACAGCCGTCCTGATGCCGGCGGTGGCGGCCATCGCCCGGCGCGCCGGGCTGTCGCCGTCCCGTCTGATGATGCCTCTGGCCTTCGGCTCCATCCTGGGCGGCACCACCACCATGGTCGGGACCCCGCCCAACATCGTGGCGGCCTCGATCCTCACCGAGCGGGGACTGGAGCCGTTCGGCCTCTTCGAATTCACACCCGTCGGCGCGTTGCTGCTGGCAGGCGGGGTCCTGTTCATGATCACCCTGGGAAGAAGGCTCCTGCCGGACCGCGTTTCGGGCCCGGGGGTGGCCGATTCCACCGATCTGACCCACATCTATCACCTGGAGGAGCGGCTCTTCACGATCAGGATCCCCACGCGGTCTCCTCTCGACAAGGTCACCCTGGCAGACGCCAACCTGTCGGGCGCCCTGGGCATCCAGGTGGTCTCCATCCACCGGCCGGGGGCCAAGAACTTCGTTCCCGAGGCCGACACGCTGCTCAAGGGCGGTGATGTGCTCCTGGTGGAGGGACATTTGGCCGACCTCGAGGACCTACTGCGGGTGGGGGGTATGGAACTGACCCGCACCACCACCCGGGAGATCCCCCGCATCAGGGGGTTCTCGGCGATCAGAGCCGCCATCCCCGAGTCGTCGGGGTTGGTTGGCAAGAGCCTGAGAGAGATCGGTTTCCGGGAGCGCTACCACGTGGTGGTGGTCGGGATCGATCGCCGTGGGGAGACCATCCGCGGAGGTCTGGCATCGGCGGTTCTGCAGGCCGAGGACCGGATAATCGGGCTGGGCACCCGACCCGAACTGCACAGGATGCAGGCCGACCGGGACTTCCAGGTGAAGAGCCTCGGCCTGTCCGCACTGAGGTCCCTGGACGACCACCTTTCGGTGATGAGGGTCCCTCGGGGGTCGTCGCTGGTGGGTTCCACGGTCAGGGACAGCCGCCTGAGCGAGTTGTTCGGAGTGACCATCGGCGCCATCGTTCGGGGCGGCATCACCCGGATGGTGGCGTCACCCGAGGATGTGATAGAGGAGGGCGACGGGTTGCTGGTCGCCTGCGACACGGCGAGGGTGGAGCATCTGGTGGGGATAGGCGACATCAGGGTGCATTCGGAGGTGGATGTCGCCTACCTCGAGTCCGAGGACTTCGGAATCGTCGAGGTGGCGCTGGCGCCGCGGTCGGCGGCGGTGAGAAAGAACGTCCGCGACCTGGAGTTCCGCAAGCGCTACGGTCTGCAGTTGCTGGCCGTCTGGAGAGACGGGCGGACGATCCGCACCGGGCTGGTCGACCTCCGGTTCCAACTGGGCGACGCCCTGTTGGTCCAGGGTCCCTGGGAACGGATCCGCCTGCTCGGCACCAATCCCGACTTCGTGGTCCTCTCTCCCGAGGGCATCCGCCCGCGCCGCCACAACAAGGCGCCGCTGGCCCTGGGAGCGCTGCTGCTGATGGTCGGGATGGTGGTGTTGGGATTCCAGCCGATCCACGTGGCGGCGTTCATCTCCGCCAGCCTGGTGCTGTTGTTCCGCACGGTCACCATGGAGGAGGCCTACCGGGCCATCGAGTGGCGGACGATCTTTCTGGTGGCGGCGGTCCTCCCGGTGGGATTCGCCATGGAGAGAACCGGCGCCGCCAACCTGATGGTGGACCAGGTCATAAACCTCCTCGGCCCGCTCGGAAACTACGCCATCCTCATCGCGCTGGTACTGCTGGCCAGCGTGCTCAGCCAGGCGCTCGACGGAGCGCCCTCGGTGGTCCTGCTGGCGCCGGTGGCGTTGGAGACCGCCGCTCAACTGGGCATGAACCCCTACGCGGTGATGATGGGCGTCAGCCTGGCCGCGTCGGCTGCGTTCATGACTCCCTTCAGTCACAAGGCCAACCTCCTGGTGATGGGTGCGGGGGGCTACCGTTCCATCGACTACGCCCGGGTGGGGACCCCGCTGACCTTCGTCGTTCTGGGGATCGTGGTGGGGCTCGTTCCTCTCATCTTCCCGCTCTGAACCACGGTGGCCGAGAGGGCGCCGGACTCGAGTCAGGGTCGAGATGGCCCCGCACAGGTCCGGGCGGCGTCCGGTGAGCAACCGGCACCGGCCGGGGTTGTCCACTCGGGTTGGTGTATCTTCATATCCATGAGTCGGTGCGGCAGCGTTCTTCGGCCCCGGTCTGCGGGAAACTGAGATGACCACCGGGACGGCGGTGGCCGGGCACGGACCCCGGGGGGAGGCCGCGGCGGGAAGTCACAACCTGTTGGACATCGAGAACCTGGCGGTCCGCTTCGAGTTGCCCAACGAGACGGTCCGGGCGGTCAGCGGGGTGAGCCTCAGCGTGGCGCCCAGCGAGACGTTCGCACTGGTGGGGGAGTCCGGGTCCGGCAAGAGCGTCTCGATGCTGTCGGTCATGGGTCTCCTCCCCTCGCCCCCCGCGGTGGTGTCGGGCTCCATCCGGCTGGAGGGCCGGGAAGTCCTGGGAATGCCCGGGCGCCGGTTGAAGAGACTCCGCGGCCGGGACGTGGCCATGGTCTTCCAGGAGCCCATGTCGTCTCTGAACCCGGTCCACCGGGTGGGGCGCCAGATCGGCGAGAGTCTCCGGATCCACCGCGGCGCCGGCAGGGCCGAGGCGCGACGCCAGGCGATCCGCCTCCTGGACCGGGTCGGCATACCCTCGGCGGCCACCAGGGTGGACGACTACCCGCACGAGTTCTCCGGAGGCATGCGCCAGCGGGCCATGATCGCCATGGCCCTGGCGTGCGAGCCGAAGCTTCTGATCGCCGACGAGCCGACCACCGCCCTCGACGTGACCGTCCAGGCACAGATAGTGGACCTGGTCCGTGAATTGCAGTCCGAGTACCGCCTGGCCGTGGTGTGGATCACCCATGACCTGGGGGTGGTGGCCGAGATAGCCGATCGGGTGGCCGTCATGTACGCAGGGCGGATACTGGAGACCGGCCAGGCATCCGATTTGTACCGGGCGACCCGCCACCCCTACACCTCGGGGCTGCTCCGCTCGGTGCCGCGCCTGGACCGGGCGGTCACCACCCGTCTGGCCGAGATACCGGGCGCACCCTTCCGGGTGGTCAGCGAGTTGCAGGCCTGCGCATTCGACGACCGGTGCCCGCTGGCCGGGGAGGGCTGTACCGACGCCCTGCCGGAGTTGGAGACGGTCGGGGCGGGCGGGCACCGTTCGGCCTGCATTCACCATCACCGGATGGGACCGGCCGCGGCGCTGTGGCCGGAGGGGACCACAGCCGAGGCGCCCACCGCAGCCGACCGGTCCGACGACGTGGTCGTCTCGATCCGGGACCTGCAGGTCCACTTCCCGGTCGTCCGGGGTCTCAGGCGGTCGCGCCATAAGGCCATCCGGGCCGTGGACGGCGTCTCGCTCGACGTGGTCCGGGGACAGACCCTGGGGATCGTCGGCGAGAGCGGGTGCGGGAAGACCACCCTGGGTAGGTCCCTGGTGGCCCTGGTGCGGCCCACCGCGGGAACCATCGAGATCAACGGGGAGCCGATCAACCCCCGCAGCGGAAGGCACCGGAGAGTGGTGCAGATGATCTTCCAGGACCCCTTCTCGGCCATGAACCCGGGGATGCGGGTCACCGATGTCGTCGCCGAGCCCCTGCGGATCCACCGGCTGGCCGACGCCGGGGACGCCCGCGAGCGGGTGGCCCAACTCCTGACCCGGGTGGGCCTGCCGGCCGATTCGGGAGGGCGCTATCCCCACGAGTTCAGCGGCGGCCAGCGCCAGCGGATCGCCATCGCCCGCGCCCTGGCGGCCGACCCGGAGGTGGTGGTGTGCGACGAACCCGTGTCCTCCCTGGACGTGTCGGTCCAGGCCCAGGTGGTGAACCTGCTGGCCGACCTGCAGGCGCGAACCGGGATGGCGATGGTCTTCATAGCCCATGACCTGGCGGTGGTGCGTCACGTCTCCCACGAAGTGGGGGTGATGTACCTGGGAGAG
The DNA here is from genome assembly GCA_965204615.1 of Acidimicrobiia bacterium. Classification (GTDB taxonomy): domain Bacteria; phylum Actinomycetota; class Acidimicrobiia; order Spongiisociales; family ZC4RG35; genus Bin76. The sequence continues at coordinate 2,355,039 of OZ242000.1, forward strand.
ATCGTGGAGAGAGCGCCCCGCGACCAGTTGTACTCCGAGCCCCTTCACCCCTACACCAGGGCGCTCCTGGAGGCGGTGCCGACGCCCGAACCCGGGCACGGGACGACCCGGCGGACCAGGCTGGTGGGAGACGTGCCCAGCCCGGCCGATCCCCCGTCGGGCTGTCGTTTCCACACCCGTTGCCCGGTGGCCGTGGAAGGGCTGTGCTCGGTGGTAAAACCTTCCTTCGAGGAGGTGGCGCCCGGACGATGGGTCTCCTGCCACCTCGTCACCCCGCCCGGCCGGACAGGACGGGCGGCTTCTCCGGACCACGACCGGGAACCGGCCGACCTCTAGGCCCGAGGACTGTCTCCTGGGCGGCCCGGTCACCCAGGCCAGGCCCCGGCCGACAAGAATCTCTGACGGCTCGCCAGCCCCGTGACGGTTGATTTTGCTAGGCTGAAATCAGCTAGGGGGAAAGCCCCCAACAATCGCGAAAACCCGCTATGTGCTGGCGGGTACAGAAAGGGACAATCGACATGCAACGCCTGATGAGATTCAAGTCGGTTCTTCTGTTGGTCGTTCTGGCGCTGGTCATCGCCAGTTGCGGCGACGACGCCGAGGAAGAACCGGCCACCACCGCGGCGCCGGAGGCGCCCGCTACCACCGCGGCGCCGGAGGAACCGGAGGCGCCGGCCACGACTGCTGCGGAGGCTCCGTCCGACACCGACGACGAGCCCGAGCCCGAGCCCGAGACCACGACCACCACCGCGGCGCCCCCGCCGCCGCCGGAACCGGTCACGGTTCGCGCCGCGGTCACCGGGGATGAAGGAACCCTCACCCCGTACACCTACATCAGCGGCTTCCCCGGGTGGAACCTGCTGATGCTCCAGTACGACTCCCTGATGCAGCTTGACGCCGCCGGGGTTCCCCAGCCGTGGCTGGCCTCGAGCGTCAGCGTCAGCGCCGACCTCACCGAATGGTCGGTGACCCTGGTGGAGGGTGTGACCTTCCACGACGGGGAGCCTCTGACCTCCGACGACGTGGCCTTCAGCGTCGAGTTCTACACGACCAACCCCGAGGCGAGCCGTTTCGCACGCGACTTCAGGGGAGTGGCCGACGTGGTGGTGCACGATGACCACAACGTCACCTTCGTTCTCGAAAGCGCCAACCCCGGGTTCGACGTGGTGGCGTTGGCTGACGCCCCCATCATCCCGCGCCACATCTGGGAGTCGGTGGAACTCCCGTCGGAGCACCAGTTCGCGGGCGGCACCAACATCGGTTCCGGCCCGTACATGCTGACCGAGTACGTCGACAGCCAGAGCTACCGTTTCGCGGCCAACCCCAACTACTTCCGGGGCGCCCCGGCGGTTGACGAACTGGTGGTGATCGTCTTCGCCGACGACGCCGGAGCACAGGCGGCCATCCGGACCGGCGAGGTGGACGTGATCTTCGAACGGATACCTCCCGAGCAGATCGACCTGCTGGACTCCCAGGATCCCCTGGACGTGATCCTGGGACCGGAGTTCGCCACCCAGATGATCAACTACGACGCCTCGATTCGTCCCTTCGACGACGTTGCGGTCCGCCAGGCCATCAACCTGGCCATGGACCGCCAGGACATCGTCGACACGGTGTACCTGGGTGCGGCCACGGTGGGTAGCCCCGGCTGGATCCACCCCGGACACTCGGTCTACAACCCGGGGATCGAAGTCGACGTGTACGACCCGGCCGCGGCCAACGCCCTGTTGGACGGCGCCGGCTATGCCGACTCCGACGGCGACGGCGTCCGCGAATACGACGGACAGCCGATGTCGTTCGAGATCATCACCAACGCCTCCGACTCGCTGCGCCTGCGGATTGCCGAGTTGACGGTGGAGATGCTGGCCGCGATCGGCATAGAGACCGAGGTGCTGCCGGTTGACACCGCAGTCTGGGAGAACGCCGTGTGGCCCGGTTTCGACGTGAACAACGGCCGCAACTACCAGATCGCCATGTGGGGCTGGTCGCCTCCCGTGCAGGCCGACCCGCTGCGGCTTCCCTGGTTGGTCCACAGTTCCCTGGACAGGGGATTCCTCAACCTGACCGGCTACGGCAACGCCGAGATGGACGAACTCTCCGAGGCGCTGGCGGTCGAGCCCGATCCGGCTGAGCGCAAGGCGATCCTGGGTCGCATGCAGGAGATAATCGCCGAGGACCTGCCGTTCGTGCTGCTGCTCTATCCGGACGGCGCCTACGTGTACGACTCGAGCGTCTACGCCGACTGGGAGTTCATCGCCGGCCAGGGCATCGTGAGCAAACTGTCGCTGCTCCCGCCCTCCGCTCGACCGTAGAAGAACAACCGAACGATGACGGCTGGTGGTAGCCCGCCGCCCGATCGCGCATCGCGTGTCGGGCTACCACCCCACAGTGGAATGATCGGCGCACCTCCCGGATCGGGGATGGTGGCCGGTCACGCCGAATTGCAGTCTTGACAAGGCGGATCGACCTTCGCCGGGTGGCCCAGTACGGGATCGTGGTGGTGGTGGCGGTGACGCTCAACTTCCTGCTGCCCCGGCTGATGCCGGGCAACCCTCTCGCTCTGATCGCCGGGGTGGACGTCGGCATGCTCACCCCGGACCAGCGAGCCGAGATCGTCGCCCGGGTCGGCCTGGACGCGCCCATGTGGCTGCAGTACCTGCGGTACTGGGGCGACATCTTCACCGGCGACTTCGGGTTCTCGTTCCGGTCCAGCCGTCCCATCGTCGACATGATCTGGGAACGGCTCCCCTGGACGCTCCTGATCACCGGCCTGTCGCTGATCGTCTCGGCGGTGGTGGGTGTGCTGCTGGGCGCCGTCTCGGCCTGGCGGAGAGGCTCCAAGGGCGACCTGACCATGCTCTCGGGGATGATCTCGGTGGAGTCCCTGCCCTCCTTCTGGCTGGGGATGGTGATGATCTCGCTCTTCGCCGTCCAGTGGGGACTGCTGCCGTCGTTCGGCGCGGTGACCCCCGCCTCGGACCTGGAGGGCTGGGCGCATGTGTGGGACATAATCAGCCACGCCATACTGCCCGTGACCGCCCTCTCGATCGTCGGCACCCCGGGCGTCTACATGACCATGCGCTATTCGATGCTGGAAACCCTGGGAGAGGACTACATCCGCACCGCCCGCGCCAAGGGTGCGGGAGAACGCAGGGTGCTGTTCGGCCACGTCGCCCGCAACACCATCGCTCCGGTGATCACCGTCCTGGCCATCCGCCTCGGGTTCGCCTTCGGGGGCACCGTGATCATAGAGACGGTGTTCTCCTATCCCGGCCTTGGCCGCCTGGTCTTCGAGGCGGTGGCGGGACGCGACTATCCGGTCATGCAGGCGGCTTTCCTGGTCTTCACCGGGGCGGTCCTGGTGGCGAACCTGGCGGCCGACCTATTGTATCCGCTGATAGACCCGAGGAGCAGGACATCATGACGGCCGCCGGCGACCATGACCGCGCGGTGCGCAGAGCCGTGCGGCGCCGCTCGCGGCTTCCCACCATTCTCGGGGTGGCGGGGCTGGTGATCGTCGGAGCGCTGCTCATCACCGCGGTGTTCGCCCCGTGGCTGGCGCCGTACGATCCCACCGAGCGCATAGCCAGGCCCTTCCTGGAGCCCAGCGCCGAGCATCCCCTGGGCACCAACGACGTCGGCCACGACCTCCTCTCGGAGATCATCTTCGGATCGCGGGTCTCCCTGCTGGTGGGGATCGTGGCGGCGACCGTGGCACTCCTGATCGGCACCACGGTGGGGGTGGTGGCCGGCTACTACCCCAAGCGGCTGGGTTCCACCCTGATGCGCGGCGTCGACGTGATTCTGATCCTGCCGTTCCTCCCCCTGCTCATCGTGCTGGCGGCCTACCTGGGACGCAGCCTCCTCAACACCATCCTGGTGATCGGGTTGCTCATCTGGGCGGAACCGGCCCGCATCATCCGCTCACAGGTCCTTTCCCTCCGCTCGCGCGAATACGTGCTGGCCGCCCGTTCCATGGGAGCTCCCGACCGCTGGACGATCCTCCGCCACATCGTTCCCCGCACGGCCCTGCTCGCCACCGGCTCGTTCGTCCGGGCGGTGTCAGGGGCGATCCTGCTGGAGGCCGCACTCAGCTTCCTGGGCCTGGGAGACCCCATCCAAAAGAGCTGGGGATCGACCCTCTACTGGGCACAGACCCGCGGCGCCTTCCTCACCCCGGCCTGGAAATGGTGGGTCCTGCCGCCGGGCATTCTGATCATGCTGGCGTCACTGGGATTCGCTCTCATCGCCTTCTCGCTGGAGGAACGAATCAACCCCCGGCTGTAGTCGGTCTCACCAAGTCCATTCCGAAGGCCCAGGGAATTTGGGTGTCCTTGGACTGGTCGACCTATCGGCTCACAGAACCCATTTCCACAGTGCTACGATCACAGGAGCCACTATTGTCAGGAGCCTGATGCCGACCAGAGCCTTGCCGGATTGGGTGGTTTCCTCCCTAACGAGGCTCGGAACCATCTCGGAAGAGGAGTGATTGATAAGGAGTTGCGACGGCTCTTCGGCGACTTGGTGAAGACTTGGACTGAAGAAACCATGACAAGTTCCTTCATCCATGAGATCTGTACACATTGGGCTTATCAAAGAGTGATCAGCCTCGGGCCGTCCGCAATCCCGCTTATTCTTGAAGAAGTGCTGAAGGGTCGTCGACACTGGGGGTGGGCTCTCGCCTCTATCACCGGCGAAAAGCCGGATGAATCCACTACCTCTCCGAAAGAGGCCGCAGAGGCTTGGCTGGCTTGGGGAAGGGATCACAACCTTGTCCTTGGGGAAGGGATCACAACCTTGTCCCCCATTGACCCTTCTTCATGGGTCGAGTTAACTTGAGGCTGCGCGTATTTGTGGGGAGGTAGGTTAGGGAGGGGGTCCTTGGTTAGGGGTTGAGGCCTCGCTGGAATAGGTGGTGGAAGCCATCGCCTAGCCAGGATGCCTCAATGAATGGTGTTATGCTGATCCGGTTGCACCTGGGCGGTGTGCAAGTGGCCGAGGTGGTGCTGGACACCCTCACAGAGCTGGTGGTGGGGGTGGTTTCGGCGGAGAAGCTGTCCTCTTGCCCCTGTTGTGGTCGGTCCTGCCGGCGGGTGGCATCAACGTCCGCAAGCGACTCTTCGGCTTACTCGATGACTCGCCGGTGCAGGTCGAAGAGCCTGGCTCCGCGGCCGGAGTGGCTCGTCGGTTGCCCCCGAAGAGCGCTGTCGATGTGACCAGCGATCAGGCTTAGTAGGAAATCAAGGCCTCGCTCATCCATCTCTGTCTCCGTTCCGGGCGGCGCCGAGCTATAGACATCGCGCTATCGAGGGTCACCGCGCCGAGGCCATTGAAGAACGCTACGACGCTGTGAATCTGTTCGGCAGTTCCCGATCCCCGTAGGATCGAATCGATCGAATCGATCAAATGCTCAACGAACGCGCTGACATCGACTTGATCGTTGGCTCGCGATACAACTTCGAACGTCTCCTCGAGTACCGAGACGGGGCCCATAGCCCGCAGGGCAACGCGAGTCGGCACAGTTGTCCCTGTAAAGCTTTGCAACTGCTCGAGTAGCGCTCGGGCGTCTTGAAGTGCCTTACGATCATCATCGTCGAGCCCCCCGGTCTCGGACCGGTGCACCGCGAGTTCTGCTCGATCAGCCAACCGGCCCAACCCCGTAAGGCTCGCGACCTTTTCTATGCCAGAGATTTGTTCACGAATATTCATGGTGCTCCCCGTTAGCGGACCGTACGCTTGATCGTTTCGTAGATATGAGCCCAATCATCGGGCTCTCCTGGTTGTTTACCGCGATAGTGAATCCCCGACAGCATTTCGATGTCGGTCTCGGGAATCTTGGCGCTGCGGGCAAAAGCCCGTAGCGACGTCGGAAGCTTATCGGCTTCGCTCGGTTGCCATGTCTCAGAGGTGCCCGTGAGATCCGCAATCGAGGTGCCCAACGCCGTAGCCAGGCGACGCAACACGTCATGGCTTGGCGTCGTTGAGGTACCGTGTTCAAGTTGAGAAAGATATGCCTTGGAGATCCGAGCGCGACCTGCGACCTCCGTAAGCGAAAGCGACTGCCCAGCACGCATGTCGCGGAGCCGGCTTGCCAGTGAGCCACTCGTCGCCATGCAACTATTCTAGCTTTAGGTGTTCGTAATTACAAACATTTCTGCGCGCGATGCTTGACATGGAAGTCCGGACTTTCGCTACTGCAAGACCCCGTACCTTTCGATACCGGGGCCAACCAGCTTCAATCGCGCCCATTACCTGGGACCTTCTGAAATGTGTTGGTTGGTTACCAAGGGTGTGTCCGTATCCCCCGTCCCCGGCTTGACCCACATCGCCGACGCCCGCCTCGGCTTTTGAGTCCCCGGGTCGAACCCTTCCTTTTCCCCGCCACGGTGGGGATCAGCCATCCCACCTGGGCGGCCGATGGTCCCGGGCCGGGGGAGACGTCCCCGCCGGGCACGATCAACCTGGTGATCCAGGTGCCGGTCGCACTCGATCCGGGAGCAGCGGTGAATGCGGTGGTGACCGCCACGGAAGCCAAGACCCAGGCACTGGCGTCCCGCGGCATCCGGGGAACGGGGAACGCCACCGACGCGGTCATGATCGTGTGGCCCGAAGGGACGGCGACGGAGCGGTTCGCCGGTCCGAGGTCCCGCCGGGGCTCTCGCATCGGACAGGCGGTGTACCGGGCGGTTCGGGCGGACGCCGACCCCCGGATCTGGCTGTCCGGTCGGCAGAGTAAGGGACTGTCACCGGCCCCTCCGGACTCGGCCGCCGAGCCTCGGTTGCCCGCAGGTATCGGTCACATTAGGCTCGGATTCTCCGGTGTTGTTTCCGTGAAGCCGCCACCATTCGGGTATGCCCGTCCGGAGAGCCTTGACGAGGTGCTCGACATCCTCTCCGAATGTGACGGTGGTGCAAGGGTGCTGGCGGGGGGCCAGAGCCTGATACCGCTCCTGAACTTCCGTCTGGCCCGTCCCGAGGTACTGGTGGACATCGCGCTGGTGAAGGAACTGGGGCGGCTGGTGGTCGAACGCGGGGTGGTGCGGGTCGGCGCGGCGGTTACCCAGCACACCGTGGAGCGTTCCGGCGAGGTGGCGGTTGTCTGTCCGCTCCTGGCCGAGGCGCTTCCCTTCGTGGGCCACGTTCAGAACCGGATCCGGGGGACCGTGGTCGGGAGCATCGCTCACGCCGATCCGGCCGCTGAGATGCCGGCGGTGGCGCTGGCACTCGATGCCACCATGGTCGCCAGGTCGGCATCGGCCGAGCGGCGAATCCCGGCCGACCGGTTCTTTCTCGGACCCTTCACGACGGCCCTGCAACCCGACGAGATGCTGGTGGAGGTGCGCTTCCCGTCTTCGAAGAAGACCCGGGCCGCGGTGAGGGAGGTGGCCCCGCGGTCGGGCGACTTCGCGGTGGCGGGTGTGGCCGGGAAGCTGGTCCCCGGCCGGGCCGGGAGGGTGAGGGACGTGGCATTGGCACTGTTCGGGGTGGGCGGATCGCCCCAGCGGCTTTCCGAGGTGGAGGCTGAACTGGCGGGCAGGAGGATCTCCGCCGACCTGCTCGACAGGGCGGCGGCTCTGACCACCCGCTCCGCCCGCGCCGACTCCGCGGACGTTCACGCCGACTCGTGCTACCGGGCCCGGGTCTGCGGTGAACTGGTGCGCCGCGCCCTGGAGGCGATGGCGCCGTGAGACCGGTCCCCGAGCCCGAAGATCGTCTGGCGGTGTCGATGTCGGTGAACGGACAGACCCTGGAGTTGGCGGTCGACGCCCGGAGGCTGCTGGTCGATGTCCTGCGCGAGGACCTGGGTCTCACCGGAACCCACATCGGATGCGAGCAGGGGGCGTGCGGCGCCTGTACGGTGCTGGTGGAGGGCCGACCGGTCCGCTCGTGCATAATGCTGGGAGTCCAGGCGGACGGGTGCGAAGTGACCACGGTGGAGGGAATTACGCCCCGGGAAGGGCTCAACCCCATGCAGAGGGCGTTCAGGGACCATCACGGTCTCCAGTGCGGGTTCTGCACCCCGGGCTTTCTGATGACCCTGGCCGGCGTGGAGCCCGATGACCACCCCGACGAGGAGAGCGTCCGGGAACTCCTGTCCGGCAACCTGTGCCGGTGTACCGGATATGAAGGGATCCTGGATGCCGTCATGGCGGCCTGGGGACGGAAACGGTGACCTTGCGGCCCAGCCGCATCGGCGCCCGGGTGGCCCGGGTGGAGGACGACCGACTGCTGGCGGGCGGGGCCCGGTTCGTGGCGGACGTGTCCCTTCCCGGGATGCTCGACGCCGCCTTCTACCGCAGTCCCCTGCCCCATGCGCTGATCGAAGGGGTGGACACCGCCGAGACCCTCGCTTTCCGGGGGGTGGCGGGGGTGTTCACCGCCGCGGACATGACCGATGTCTCAGCGTTTCCCGACTTCGACGAAAGGGCCCGGCCGGTGCGGATCTTTCCCCTGGCCCGCGACAGGGTGCGGTACGTGGGAGCGCCCATAGCGGTGGTGGCGGCCTCCGACCGGTATGAGGCCGAGGACGCCCGGGATCTCCTGGCCGTCGATCTCGATCCGCTCGATCCGGTGGCGTCCGTGGAGGAGGCGCTGGCGCCCGGCGCGCCGCTCCTCTATCCGGACTGGCCGGACAACGTGGTGATCGACGTCCCGGTCGCCAACCCCGAGGCATTGGCGGAGTTCGAGGGGAGAGCGGTCGTCTCCGGTCGCTACGAGATCGGACGCCACACCGGTGTGCCCATGGAGACGAGAGGAGTGGTGGCCGAGTACCGGGACGGCAGGCTCACGGTCTGGACATCCACCCAGTTTCCTCACATCGCCCGCACGATGCTGTCGTACTGCCTGCCGCTGGACGAGACCGACATCCGCGTCATCGCCCCCGATGTCGGGGGAGGGTTCGGCGTCAAGGCGGAGTTCTACCCCGAAGAGGTCGCGATTCCCTGGCTGGCCATGAAGCTGGGGCGGCCGGTGCGTTGGATCGAGGACCGGAGGGAACATCTGATCGCCGCCTGCCACGCCCGGGATCTGGTCCTCGACCTGGAGGCGGCGGTGGATGGCGACGGGCGGTTCCGGGCGGTCCGGGGCAAGGCCGTCCAGGACCTGGGAGCGGCCGAGATGTACCCCTACGGCTTCTCTCCCGCCTTCGCCGCCGCCGGCTACGTCACGGGCCCGTACCGGATTCCCCACCAGTCGGTGGGGGTGGTGGCCGTGGCCACCAACAAGACTCCCTGCGGCGCCTACCGGGGGTTCGGGATCCCGGAGGCCACGTTCGCCATCGAACGGCTGATGGACAAGGCGGCCGACCGTCTGGGGATCGACCGGGCAGAGATCCGGCGCCGCAACCTGATCGGCCGCGACGACCTCCCGTACACGACGTCGGCAGGCGCCATCGTCGACTCCGGGAGCCACCGGGAGGCCTTCGAGGAGACGGTCCGTCTGACCTCGGAGAGACTGGACCGGCGACGGATCGGCCATGACCGCCGTCTCCGGCTGGGATCGGGGGTGGTCAGCTACCTGGAGGGCGTCACCCCCACCTACTTCTTCACCAGCGGGCACTGGACTTCCTTCGACTCGTGCTCCATCAGGGTGAACCCGGACGGCACCGCGGTGGTCTCGGTGGGCGTCTCCACCTCGGGCCAGGGCCTGGAGTCCATGCTGACCACCCTGACGGCGGAGGCCCTGGGAGTGAGACCCGAACGGGTTCGGGTGGTGATGGGAGACACCGACCGGACTCCCTACGGACTCGGCAGTTGGGGGAGCAGGAGCACCAACGTGGCCTCGGGCGCCCTCCGGGAGGCTTCCGACATTCTTCTCAGCAAGGCGAGCCGCATAGCGGCGCACCTGATGGAAGCCTCGCCGCAGGACATCGACGTCCACGACGGACGTTTCCGGGTCCGCGGAAGCCCCGGGACGTCGGTCACCTGGCGGGAGGTCGCCACGGCGGCCAACATACGCACCATCGACCTGCCGGAGGGAGTGGACCCCGGCCTGGAGGCCTCGGCCACCTACGACCCCCCCGGCCTTGAACATCGGACCGACGAACACGGAAGAGCCAACAGTTGCGCCACCTACACCAACTCCTCCCACGGTGCGGTGGTCTCGGTCGACCCGGGCACGGGCCGCGTCCGGGTGCTGGACTACGTGGTGGCACACGACTGCGGCACGGTGATCAACCCCCAGATCGTCCGCGGACAGGTGGTCGGCGGGATCGCACAGGGCATAGGCGGGGCACTCCTGGAGAAGCTCCACTACGACGAGTGGGCCAACCCTCTCTCCACGTCCTTTCTCGACTACCACCTGCCCACCACCGCCGAGATACCGAACATGGTGGTCCGCCACTTCGAGTCCCCGGCGCCCGCCATGCCCTGGGGCGCCAAGGGCGCCGGCGAAGCCGGGATCATCGGCCCCGCTCCCGCCATCGCCGCCGCGGTCGAGGATGCGCTGTCGGACCTGGGAGTCGCAGAGATAACCCGCACTCCCATCACCGCTCCCTACGTTCTCAGTCTCCTCCCGTCCAAGGGCCCGAACCCGGCCACGTGAACGTTGCAATCCGGGTGCTCAGGGCCCCGAGAGGATGTTGGTCACCACTCCTGACCCGCACCTTTGGCAGAAGTCTCTTCTTTCTCCAGTGGTACCATCCGGCGCAAGCACGGGGAACGGTGGTCACAGCTACGAACATCTCAATTCTTGAACGCCCAACCTACGGGATTTCAGAAGCCGCCAAGCACTTGGGCATCCGCCGTGACCGTGTTCGCGCCTGGCTTGATGGCTACACGCGGCAAGGCAAGGCTTATCCGCCGGTGATTCGCCCGCAGGCCACAGGCGAGGACACGGTGACCTGGGGGGAGTTCGTCGAACTCGGCTATCTGCGGGAGTACCGTCGCAAAGGAGTCTCCCTCCGGTATCTGCGTCCGGTCATGGACGAGCTGCGGAACGTGTTCGAGATACCCTATCCGCTGGCGACCAGGAACCTGTACCTCAATGGTCGAGAGGTGGTCTGGAAGCTGCAATGCGAGAACAATCTGGCTTCCGCTCTTTCCATGGTGGTGCGGTCGGGACAGATGATGGTGCTTGCTGACGAGGCCAACAGTTTTTTCAACAAGGTTGAGTTCGATCCCGAAGGGGGCGCCTTGGGCGAGGCCTGCCGCATTTACCCGGGAGGGGTGGATGCGTATGTGCGGATCGACCCACTGGTGTGCTTTGGCCGCCCCGCCATCGGAGGGGTGGCCACCGAGCGACTCTGGGAACTACGAACAGCCGGAGAATCGGTGAGCGAGATCGCCGCAGACTATGTGATGCCCGAGCACCTGGTGAGAGCAGGCGTTGCCTTCGAGGAGATGCAAAGGGTCTTTGCCGCGTAGCCGGCGCCCTGTGCCGGACCGGTCCTTCGCACACGAGACAGACCTGGGAATCGGGAAACGGCTTGCCGGTTTTCTTACCGGTCAGTGCCCGCTCGGATAGGAGTCCCCGGCTCTTACCTCTTGACCGGAAGGGTCAGGGAGGCTCCGGACGGTTCCAACGATCGACAACCTCAGGTACCTGTGATGGTCCCGATCTCGGCCAGTTCGCGGTCGGTCAGGCGCCAGTCGGCGGCCTTGGAGTTGGTGATGGCCTGCTCGGGCGTACTGGCTCCGGGGATGACTGTGGAGACGTCGGGCTGTGCAGCCAGCCAACTGATCGCCAGCTCCAGCAGCGTCCGGCCGTGGTCCGCCGCGTACACCCCGAGTCTGTCCACGATGTCGAGGTTCCGTTCGCTCAGGAATCCCCGGTCGGTGGTGGCCGGATCGTTCCGGACCCAGTCCATCCGCGATCCCTTGGGGGGTTCCTCCCCCCGTCGGTACTTTCCGGTCAGCACGCCGTTGGCGAGGGGGCAGTACGGCATCACGGAGAGACCGTTGCGGGCGCAGGCGGGAACAACGTCTCGTTCCAGCGTCCGCGCCAGCAGGCTGTAGTGGTTCTGGGCGCTGACGAAGCGAGAGATTCCCCTCTGCCCGCTCACCGCGGCCGCCTCGTCGATCTGTGCGCCGGTGAAGTTCGAGCATCCGATCTCGCGGACCTTGCCCTCCTCGACCAGGCGATGCAGAGCACCCAGCGTCTCGGAGATCGGCACCGAGGGATCCGGCTTGTGAAATTGGTACAGATCGATGTAGTCGGTCCCGAGACGCCGGAGACTGTCCTCGACGGCCCGGGCGACCCATCGGGCGCTGCCGCCCTCCTGGGCGTCGTTCAGCATCCTCATTCCGAACTTGGTCCCCAACACCACTTCGTCTCGTCTGCCCCGCAGCGCCGCGCTCAGATACTCCTCCGACACTCCCTTGCCTCCGTAGATGTCGGCCGTGTCGAGATAGGTGATTCCGTGTTCGAGCGCGGTCAAAACGACCGCCTCGGTCTGTTTCTCATCGAGCCGGGTGCCGAAGTTGTTGCAGCCCAGGCCGACCTTCGAAACCCGCAGGCTTCCCACGAGGGCAGTGCGCATCGTCACCTCACTTTCTCCGGACGCTCCGGCGCCTCGAACCGGACTCACCCTGTCCCGTTACTCAAAGAAGAGCATAAGCCGCCGCGGTCGCCATCCCCACCGGCACTGCCACACCCCCCATTCCACACGCATGGTTCAGTTTGAAATATCGCCGAGGTCTCTCTTACGTAGGGCTTCCCCAAGCCAATGGCGTATCTCTGGACGTCTGGCTATCAGTTCATAGGCAAAGGCCAGGTCCTTGATCACCACGCTCTGAGCCTCCACTATTTCTTTGTTGGTTTCAGCGCGGCGTTTTCTTATGGAGAACAGATCGCGGAGGATGCCACCAGCCAGAGTCCCGAACAGTATCCACACCCATACCGGCAAGGAACTCACCTGTTCGGTGAGTTCATCCATAAGCGAGGATATCTCTCCACCTGGTTTTGCGAGGGGGAAGGGGACGGCCGGCCTCGACGTAAGCTGACAGCGCTTCGACTACCTCCCAGAAGTCGTCCTCGTCCAGTTTGAGGCGTTGCCTTGCCTGTTCGGGAGTTATCAGCCCATTCTCAGTGATGAGATCGGCTAGATCGTTGATACGTTGATCAAGGGCGCGAGCATCCATGGGTTTTATGCTAAGCCTGGATCACCGGTGGTTTGTGGGGAGGGTGGGAGGTTAATGCGGTGAAGTGCCTCTCTGACCTGGGAAAATAGCTGTATAGCAAAACGGCTGGGACCCAAGCAGAGGAGGCACTTCTTGTGAACAGGATACCGCACAGTGATATTGACAGGCTGAGGGTGACCTTCGATGAGGATTCGTTGGTTTCGGATGCGGGGTTGTTGGTAGCGGGCACGTTGATGTCCCGTCTTGGTTTGGAACAGTTGGTGGACGAGACCGTACGGCTGGGAGATCGCCGGGGAGGAGCGTTGCCGGGTCGGAAGGTGTTGTCTTTGGTGGCGTCGATGCTGGTGGGCGGTTCCCATATTGATCATGCCGACCGGCTACGGGCCGGTTCCACCCAGAGGGTGTTGCCTTTTCGGGTGATGGCCCCTTCCACTTTGGGCACGTTCCTGCGTTCGTTCACCTGGGGTCATGTCCGCCAACTGGACAAGGCCCTGGGTGAAACCCTCCGACGGGTCTGGTCCCAGATGAGAGGTCCGGACACAAGCCCGGTCACTTTGGATGTGGATTCCACCATTTGTGAAGTTTGGGGTAAGACCAAAGCGGGTGCCTCTTATGGGTACACCGGACAGTTGGGATACCACCCGCTTTTGGCGATTCGGTCAGACACCGCAGAGATTGTCGGTTCCCGTCTGCGGAGCGGTTCCTCCCAGAAGGGCAACACCCATTTCCTTACAGAAGCGGTGAACCGTATCAGACGAGCCGGCGCCGCCGGTCCGGTCACCGTCCGGGCCGACGCGGGGTTTTGGTCCTACCCCCTGATCGGCATCTTGGATCGTCTCGGTGTCGAATGGTCGATCACCATACCCCAGTATTCGCAGGTCAGAAAGGCTATCGCCAACATTGGGGAGAACGAATGGGAGTCCATCGACTATCCCGAGAGCGGGATGGCGCAGGTAGCCGAGACCACCATCACGGCTTCATCTCGGGGAGATCACCGTCGGGTGCGGATAGTAGTACGCCGCACCCGACTCACAGATCCCGACCAACAGCAGCTATGGCCCGACTGGCGCCACCACACCTTCGCCACCAACACCCAACTGTCCCCCGCAGCCGCCGACCGTTACCACCGAGCCCACGCCCGCCTTGAGTTGGCCATCAGAGACCTCAAAGCCCACGCCGGGCTTTCCCACTGTCCGTCCGGGAACTTCTACGCCAACGCCGCCTGGCTTTCCTGCGCCACCCTGGCTAGGGTTCCCACTCCAGCGACCACCTCCCACAACATCGCGAAGGGCCTGACACTTCCATCGCCAACCGGATGGGTGCATAGCAGTGCCACCATCAGCAAACTGTTCAAGGAGAACAACATGGGCTGTGTGCCGCAGGGGATGGGAAGCGGCTTTCACGACTGGTGCGCAGAAACCGACACCCCGCGACGTAGCCGAACAGGCCCTCGGGGCACCGGCAACCATCCAGCCGAGCGCCAGTGGAGCTGTGAATTACGGCTAAAACCCCAGCCTATGCCGCCAAAGACAACATTAAGGACAATAGAAAAATCTCCTCATTCGGCATTTTCTACGGATTTCCCGTAGTATGAGGGGTATGAGCGATGCTAGAGACGTGCACGGTCAGGAACTGCTGAGTGGGAGTGCGCTGCTGTCTTTCACAGCGCAAAACGTGCGTTCCTTCCGTGATCGAGTCGACCTTTCCTTTCTGGGATCCCGTCTGACAGAGAAGGGTGTTGCCCGCCACCTCACCGTAGAGGGGTCCTCCAGACCTGTAAGCGTATTGCCAGCTGCCGGGATATTCGGTGCTAATGCATCGGGCAAATCTACGATTCTAAAAGCGATGGCAGATATGAAGACACTGGTGACAAAGTCCTTCCAGCCACGCGACAAAGGGCCTCCCATCTATCGACACCCATTCTTGCTCCACCGCGAATACCAACAACGACCTTCTTGCTTCAGGGTCGAGTTAGTCATCGAGGGAGTGCGTTGGCAATATGGCTTCGAGATTGATAACGACCAGGTACTAGCGGAGAGTGCATATCATTATCCTCGAGGTCGCCGTGCCCGCGTGTTTCACAGGAAAGGTGACTCTATACAATTCGGACCACCATTTCGGTCCAGAGCCCGGTTCCTGGAGAGGTTTCTCCGCGACAGCTCATTAGTCACATCGGTAGCTAAAGCGGCCGAGGTTGATTTCCTGGCTCCGTTGTATACATGGTTTTCACGCAATATGAATTTGGCAGAAGCCAGTACACGGGGTCTACGTTCAGGTCTCACTGCAGATCTTGTTGCCTCGCCCAGAACCAAGTCTTCAGTTCTCAGCATGCTTCAGGCTGCTGACCTGGGGATTGCGGATGCTAGGAAGGTCTTGCCCGATCCCGAAGAGGTAGAACATCTTAAGAAGCTATTACGTCCTCTTATTGATGCAGGGGCAATTTCTGATTTCGAGGGTGGAATCGTGGTACAAGATCCAGTTATACTTACCCATTCTGGGCTGACAGAGAATGCGGAACTCCCTCCCCAATACGAGTCAGAGGGCACTAAGGTCTGGATTGGTTTGGTTGGACCACTTCTTGCCGCATTGAAGAGGGGAGATGTACTGCTTGCTGATGAACTAGACACGAGTTTACATCCGCATCTTGTGGAACGCATCGTAAGGCTTTTCCAAGAACGCCAAACCAATGGAGAATGTGCTCAACTTATCTTCAACGCTCATGACACCAACATGCTCGGCGACAGCGACAATCGTATACTCGGCAGGGAACAGATCTGGTTTGCAGAGAAGGATCTAGAAGGTGTGTCCTCCTTGGTTCCGTTGGTGGACTACCGGCCGAGGGGAGACGAAGCACTCGAACGACGGTATCTGCAAGGCCGCTACGGTGCCGTTCCCTACATTAATCCTGCTGACATCTACCGGGCAACAGCCATCACCATGGATGATGAAGCACTTACAGCTATCTCCCCTTAAGGGAGAATGCCGGTGTCCGTGAAACAACGCCGAATAATCAAGGTGTTCTCTGAGGGCAAGGTAACAGAGCCCGACTATTTAAGTTATTGGGCTCGCCGAACTCGCACAAGTCAGGTTGTGTGGGGCAGGACGGGTGTTGAACCTGCGACCTTGGTCGACCTTGCAATTGCCGATCTGAAAGCAAACCGCAGAGCAAAGAAGAGGTATAAGAGTCCTGAGTTTGACGAGGTCTGGTGCATCTTCGATGTAGACGAGCGACCAAACATTCAAGAGACAATCAACCGAGCCAGACGGTATGACATTAATGTCGCTGTTTCTAATCCATGCTTTGAGTTGTGGCTAGTACTTCACAGGGAAGATCAACCGGTGCAGGCACATCACAGGATGATCCAGCGGCGAGCATGCAAACTCGGGCTGGTGGAAGGCAAGAGCATTCCTAAACCTATAATGGCTCATCTTGCCAGTCAATACGGTGCGGCTAGAGACCGAGCTCGTAAGCTAGATAGACGTCACAACGATCGAGGCTACCCCGAACATTCAAATCCGAGCACAAATGTCTGGTGTCTCATTGATCGCCTACGCCCCTAGTTTGCTGCTTGGTGGAAAAGGACTTTTGGCTCTCGCTGAAGATGTAGCATTTATGGAAGGGCGACCTCAAACGATGTGGAAGGATAGATCCAGCCCACTCATGGGACGGCTGAACTGACTTGCGGATGCTTCGCTAAATCTTGACTGGTTCATCGGAAATCAAGGGGGAGTGATGCTTGCGAGTAGGTTCAGTTGGGTTTCCCGGCGTATAGGGATGTCCGGACTCCTTGTCTCAAGACTCTGCAAAAACTTGAGTGAATCCCCCCGGCTTTCTTGGAGGTTTTCTATCTTGAGAGGTTGGAGTCTTATGGCCAGTAATAGTTCTGTTAGGTATCCGACCGAGTTGCGCGAGCGTGCGGTGCGGATGGTCCTGGAAGGTGTCCGTGAGGGGGTGTATTCCTCCGAGTGGGCAGCGATCCGTGCGGTGGCGCAGATGTTGGGACCTACCCCCGAGACGGTGCGCCTGTGGGTCCGCAGGG
Source organism: Acidimicrobiia bacterium (assembly GCA_965204615.1). GTDB lineage: Bacteria > Actinomycetota > Acidimicrobiia > Spongiisociales > ZC4RG35 > Bin76. The sequence goes on from OZ242000.1 coordinate 2,372,158, forward strand.
CCCAGGCGCAGGTGTCAGCGGCGTCGGTGGATCACAAGCGTCGGATCGTCGAGTTGGAGCGGGAGAACCGGGAGCTTCGAAGAGCGAACGAGATCTTGAAGGCTGCTTCGGCTTTTTTCGCGCGGGAGCTCGACCCGCGACCGCCAAAGTAGTGGCTTTCATTGACCGTTATCGGACCAGGTTCGGGGTCGAGCCGATCTGTCGGGTGTCTGGGCGAACGCAATGTCGGGATCGCCCCTTCCACCTACTATGCCTTCAAGTCCCGTCCACCGTCTCCTCGGGCACAGCGTGACGGGTGGCTCACCGAACAGATCCGCCGCGTGCATGAGGAGAACTACGGGGTGTACGGCGCGGTGAAGGTGTGGGCACAGCTCAACCGGGAAGGCACCCGGGTGGCGCGGTGCACAGTGGAACGGCTGATGCGAAACGCCGGTCTACGTGGGGTTTCCCGCGGTCGTCGTCGGGTTCGCACCACCGCAACTACACGTACATTCGCACGCGGGCTGGGTGGGTGTACGCGGCGTTCATCATCGATGCTTACTCCAGGTACATAGTGGGATGGCAGACCGCCACCACCCTCCGCGCCAGCCTGGCGGTGGACGCGTTGGAAATGGCCCTTGCTACCCGCCGGCACCGAAACCCGGAGGAACTGGTGCATCACTCGGACAGGGCAATACCTGTCCGTTCGGTACACCACCCGCCTGGCCGAGAGCCAGATCGTGGCCTCGGTCGGCAGCCGGGGCGACAGCTACGACAACGCCCTGGCCGAGTCAACCATCGGCCTGTACAAAACCGAACTGATCAACCAACAGGGACCATGGCGAGACCTGGACCACACCACCTTCGCCACCCTCGAATACGTGGACTGGTACAACCACCGCCGCCTACACAGAGGAATCACCCCCGACAACACCCACACCACCCCCGCCGAACACGAAACCACCTACCATCAAACCACCCCCAGAAAACCACTAGCGACCCAAACAACCCGCTCTCTATGAAACCCGGTGCGATTCACCGTCCTCAAATGCCTGACGATCTTCCGATCTTGGAGATGGTTCCTTCGCGGGTTGTCAGGCGGTCACCGGAGGGCGCGGACGGCGCAGGTGATGGTATGACTGCCAGGACCAGCTATGTGGAAAGGCAGAACCTCACCATGCGAATGAACATCAGACGAAATGCCAGAAGGACCAATGCCTTCAGCAAGAAGCTGGTCAACCATGTCCATGCTGTGGCCCTGCACTTCATGGTCCACAACTTCTGCATACCCCACCAGACCCTGATGGGTCAGACCCCTGCCCAAGCGGCTGGCATCACCCACCGACAGTGGGAGATGGAAGACATTCTGCATCTGGTGGATTCAAACTGAACCTCTACCCCCGCCGAACGGTCCCCGCGTGGCGGAGCCTTGTGTCGCCGTCCCATCGCCGGAATTCCCTCCCGGATGGGCGTCGTATTAATGGATCTTCGGAAATTAGAGGGGAGTTGGGAATCCATTGATTGTGAGGGAGGGTCCTCCATAATCGGGTGCTGAACCAATTTCACATCCGAAAAGGAGGACCCTGTGGAGACTGATGGTAGGCGTATGTGCGAGTTGTTGGTGGGGCTGGGTGAGGTGGATCTGGTGGGAGTCGAGGAGCTGGAGGGCGACCGGTTGAGAGTGACGATTCGGTCGCGGGCTCCTCGCCCGGTGTGCGGGGGGTGTGGTGGGAGGGTGTGGTCCAAGGGTGATCAGCCGGTGGGGTTGGTGGACTTGCCGGCGTTTGGTCGTCCTGTGCGGCTATGGTGGCGGAAACGCCGTTGGATGTGCCCGAACCAGGACTGTGGTGTGAGGTCGTTCTCGGAGCAAGATCTGGCGGTGGCGCCGGAGCGGGCGTTGTTGACATCTCGCGCTGGGCGGTGGGCCACCTATCAGGTGGGCCGTGGGGGGCGGACAGTGTCGGAGGTGGCAGAAGAGTTGGGGTGTGATTGGCACACGGTGAACACTGAGGTTGTCCGGTGGGGAGATGCGCTGTTGGAAGCGGACAAGGATCGGTTTGGTTCCGTGGAGGCGGTGGGGGTGGACGAGACGCTGTTCTGGCGCAAAGGCAGGTGGAGAACCAAGCAGTGGTGCACGTCGGTGGTGGACGTGGGCGGACGTCAGTTGTTGGACATTGTGCCTGGTAGAACAGCAAATAGCGCCGCCTCGTGGTTCCAGAACCAGCCCACGGAGTGGCGTGAGGCTATCCGGTGGGCGGTGTTGGACATGTCAGGCCCCTACCAGGTGGCCTACGACCGTGTGCTGCCCCACGCCTACCAGGTGGCCGACCCCTTTCATGTGGTCCGGTTAGCGAACCGCTGTGTTGATCTGGTGCGCCGCAGGGTCCAGAACGAGACACTGGGACACCGAGGACGAAGGGGCGAACCGCTGTATCGGATACGGCGGTTGTTGGTCATGGCGTCTGAACGGCTCGACAGCCGCGGTGAGAAACGCATCCAGGGGCTGTTGCGGGCTGGTGACCCCTACGGAGAAGTACGTGACGCCTGGTACGCCAAGGAAAGCGTCCGCGACATCTACCAGATCGGAGACCCTCGGCTGGCTGCGGAGTTCACCCACCAGCTGTCCGGGGATCTCCAGGACCGGTCACTCTCACCGGAGGTCAACCGTCTCGGGCGGACTATCGCTCGTTGGGCTACCCAGATCACGAATTGGCATCACTCGGCGGTGACCAACGGACCCACTGAAGGTCTGAACAATCTGATCAAGCGAATCAAACGAGCAGCGTTCGGTTTCCGGAACTTCTCCAACTACCGGATCCGAGCGCTCTTATACGCCGGAAAGCCCAACTGGAAGCTCCTCGCAACCATCACTCCCCTCTAATTTCCGAAGTGCCGTATTAATAGGCGCCCTATTAATAGATGTCCCCCTGGGAGTCGCTACTTGACTTCCCCCCACCGGACGAGGCCGGTTCAGCCGAAGCCTCCGATGTGGGGTGTCCACGGCTCCGGAACCAGTACAGGACCCCTCCTCCCGCCCGCGCCACCCGTTCGACCCTCACGCCGAACACAGGCTCCAACACCTCCGGCGTCAGCACCGCCTCCACCGGCCCGGCCGCCTGCACGCGACCGCCGTCCAGCACGACGATGTAGTCGCAGTACTCCGCCGCCAGGTTCACGTCGTGGATCGAGAGGAGAGTGGTGACTCCCACGCCACGGACCAGGTCGAGGACTTCGAACTGGTAGCGGATGTCGAGGTGGTTGGTGGGCTCGTCGAGTATCAGCACTCCCGCCTCCTGCACGAGAGCCCGGGCGATCAACGCCCGTTGCTTCTCTCCCCCCGACAGCGTGCTGAACGACCGGGTGGCCAGCGCCCGGATGCCCACATGGGCAAGAGCCTCGTCGACGCGTCGTCGATCCGCGTCGGTCTCTCTTGCGAAGGCCGACTGGTGAGGGCTGCGTCCCATGGCGACCACTTCCCGCACGGTGAACTCGAAGTCGGTCCTCGGCTCCTGCACGACCACCGCGATACGGCGAGCGGCCTCGAGAGGATGCAACTCCCAGAGATCGTCCCCGCCCACCACCACCCGCCCCAGTCGCGGACGCAACATCCGGTAGGCGGCGCGCAGCAGGGTGGTCTTGCCGCTGCCGTTCGGCCCGACGACCCCCACCATCCGGCCGGGCTCGACTTCCAGGCTGACCTCCGAACAGATCTCCACGGCCCCCACCGCAACCGTCACCTCCGACAGCGTCAGCAGCAGCGGGCCGGCGCCCGCCGACTGCGAAACGCCGGTCTCCGGCCCGTCACCGGGCATGGTCCGGTCCTCGCAGTCGGGAACGGAGGAGCAGCGCGAACACCGGAGCGCCCACGAGCGCGGTGATCACCCCGATCGGGAGTTCCCGCGGCTGGATGACCAGGCGCGCCAGCACGTCCGCCACCAAAAGGAAGAGGGCTCCGACCAGTGCTGCGAGCGGAAGGACCCGGCGGTGATCGGAGCCCACGACCATGCGGGCGGCGTGCGGGATGACGAGGCCCACGAACCCGACCCCGCCCGCCAGGGCGACCGAGGTGCCCGTGAGGAGCGCCACCACCACGAAGAGGACGCGGCGCAGCCGGTTGGGCGGCGCTCCCATGCTGGTGGCGGTCTCATCGCCGAAGAGGAGCAGGTTGAGCGGCCGGGCCTGTGCCAACAGATAGACGAGTCCGCCCACCAGGAGGATCGCCGGGAGTCCCAGTTGGTCCCACCGCGCGCCGCCCAGGGCGCCGAGCATCCAGAAGAGAGCCAGACGCGCCGTCTGGCTCTGCTCGCTGATGAAGATGAGCATGCTGGTCACCGCCGAGAAGAGAAATCCCACCGCGATCCCGGCCAGCACCAGGCGCAGCGGGCTGAGACCGCCCCAGGAGTTGGCCAGCAGGAACGCCAGCCCGTAGCCGACGACGCCGCCTGCGAAGGCGGCGACCGGCAGCGTGTAGGTCCCCGCGAACGTCCACCCGAGCACCATGACGCCCACCGCCCCTGCTGCCGCACTGGCGGTCCCACCGAGGATCGTCGGGTCCGCCAGGGGGTTTCGCACCATCGCCTGGAGCACCGTGCCGACCACGGCGAGCGCCGCTCCGACCAGCACGGCCAGAAGCGCCCGGGGGAAGCGGACGTGCCACACGATCCGCTCGTGCGCGGCCGGCCAGTCGGCCGGCGCCAGATCCGGCAGGAACTGGTGGATCCCGATCCGCCAGGCGGTGGCCGGTGAGATGTCCGCCGGACCCATGGTCACCGCCAGCACGATCGCCAGGACGAGAACGACGCACAGCACCCCCAACAACGCGGCAAAGCCCGGACCCGCCATCCCGCGGCGTCCCACACCCGCCGGACGCCGGGCCCCGGAACGCACCAGCCTGGCCATCGAGGACCTCACAGCTCCGCCGTCCGCCAGTGTCCCTGCCGGTATCGCCACCAGGTCCCGGCGGTCCGGGCGGCGAAGAAGGCGATCCCGGCGACGTAGACGCCGGTGAGCCCCCAGCCGACCCCGACTGCCAGGAGCCAGGCCAGCGGCACCATCACCAGGTAACTGGAGGCGGTCGACGTGTAGAAGACCCACCTGGAGTCCCCGGCGGCGCGCAGAGTGGCGGCCAGCACCATGCTGGTGGCCATGACCGGCACCTGCAGAGCCAGGATGGGAAGGACTCGCCCGGCCTCCGCCACGACCTCGCCGTCGGGAGTCAGCAGATGCAGGATCGGAGAGGAGGCGAGGAGCACGGGCGCCAGGAAGGCGGCCGGCAGTGCGACCATGAGCACCAGCCCCGCCCTCTCGGTCATGGCCACAGTGCGCTCATCGCTCCTCCCCAGGCTCTGTCCGACCAGGATCGAGACGCCGGTGGATAGCGCCCAGATGATCGTCCAGAGGACCTGTTGCACATTGGTGACCACCTGCATCCCGGCGATGACCGAGGTGCCCAGCGAGGCCACCACTCCGAGGACGAGGACGTTGTTGACATAGCCCAGGACGAGCATGGCCGTCTCGGGCCAACCGATGGACCAGAGCCGGGGAAGCACTTTCCGGTAGTGGCGCAGATGCGCCGTACGGAACAGTTGGTGGGTGTCCCGGAACCGTCTCCAGCCGAACAGGCCCATGTAGACACAGCCCACCGCCACCGAGATCACCGTGCCGACTCCGGCGCCGAGGAGCCCCCATCCCACCACGAAGATCAGCACGTAGTTCAACGGGATGTTGACGACGTTGACCAGGACGGCCAGGCGCATCGCCACCTTGGTCTCTCCCACTCCCGCGTAAACGGCGCGGAACATGGCCGTGGCGGACGCCAGGGGTGCGGCCAGCGCCAGCACCCGCAGGTACGGCGCGCCCTCGCTCCGCACGGCTTCGCTCACGTCGAAGGCGGCGAGGAGTGCGCCGGCGCTGAAGCTCAGGAACAAAAGGACGATGACACCGGCGCCGACGCCGACCACCATCGACACCGCCAGCACCCGCCCGACCTCCGACGGTCGTCCCTCGCCGTGGCGGCGGGCCGCGATCACCTGTGCGGCGGTCGCCCAACCACCGAACAGCATGCCCGCCGCGACGTTGATGGACGAGGCGATGGCCGCTGCCGCCAGCGCCTGGGTGGAGACCCGGCTGATCATCGCCGTGTCGACGATGCCGAGCGCGATCTGAGAGAGGTTGGCGACCACGAACGGATAGCTCAGGGCGAGGACGCTCTTCAGCGCGCCTACCTGGATCGTGGTCACCGTGACCTCCGGCTTTCGGGATGGTGTGACGGGCCGCCGCCGGACCGAGGGGGGAACTCGGCCCGGCGGCGAATCCCGGCGCCAACTAGCCGGCGGCTCTCAGACCGCGCACGGCGGTCGCCACCTTGATGAGTCCGTCAAGGTTCTGTGGCCCCGGGACACTCTGGAGGAATGTCAGCGTCATGTACTGGCCGTTCACCACCGCCGACATGCCCGAGAGAGCCGGGTCGGACTCCAGGAACGCCCGGTTTGCCGCCGGACCGCCGAAGCCGTAGTCGACGAAGATGATCAGTTCGGGGTCGTCCTCGATGACGGCTTCCCATTCCACGATGCCCCATGTGCCGCTCACGTCCGAGAGGATGTTCACCCCCCCGGCGCGGCCGATGATGTCCGACATCACCGAGCCCGCCAGCGCGGTGAAGGGCGCCTCCTCACCCGAGTCGAAGTAGAAGACGCGGACCGGATCGCCGGCCGGGATCGCCGCCGCCACCTCCGCCATCTGCCGCTCCCACGAGGAGATGAGTTCCTCGGCGCGGTCCTCGACCTCGAATATCCGCGCCACGGAGAGAACGTCCGCGAACATCACCTCGAGGGTGACGGCGCCGGAGAAGTCGGGGCAGGCCTCGGTGAACGAGAAGCTGTGGACGTCGGCGTCCCGCAGATTCTGCGGGGTGAGACCCACGCCTTCGTTGAATCCGTAGCTGAACACCATGTCCGGCCCGGGGGCGAGGACCGCCTCCAGCGAGGGGTACGGGAAGCTGCCTCCCAGGCGTTCCACCACAGCGGCGCGGGCCTGATGCTGAGGCTGCAACCGGTCGGGGGTGCCGCCGAAGTAGCCGATGATGTGGTCCTGCAACCCGAGGGCCACAAGCACCTCCAGGGCGCTTGTGTCGGTGGCCACCACCCGCTGGGGGACCGCGTCATAGAAAGCCTCCACGCCGCAGTTCTCGATCGTCACTCCGACCGGCTCCGGCACGGTGGTGGTCGTGGGACTCTGCGTGGTCGTGGTAGTCGGCGCAGCGGTAGTCGTCGTGGCTGCCATGGTCGTCGTCGTCGCAGCCATGGTTGTTGTAGTCGCCGCCCGAGTCGTGGTGGTCGCCGCCGCCGTGGTGGTTGTGGCCGGCGCGGCAGTGGTCGTCGCCTCACCGGTGGTGGGAGGGGAGGCGGTCTCCGCGTCGTCCGCGCAGCCGGCCGCGAGAATCGCGACCACCAGAACCAACGCGGCCGGAAGCAGCGGCGGTATGCGCCCAATTCGGCCCGATCTTTTCATTCGTTTCTCCTTAATTTCAATGTGATCCAGCCGTCAGCGTCCCAAAGTGAAATCTGAACAGGTGCCGAGCGTCAGGAAAACAGCCCGAGTTCGTATAAGTGAGAATGATAATCATTCTCATTGTCCCCCTGCAATTCCTCCAGCAGGCCGCCACTGCGACCACCGGAGCCTCGGAACGCCGAGGCGGTGCGAAGGAGCGTCACTCAGACGAGAGAGCGAGCGTCAGGCTGTCTGGTAAGCGCCGCTTCCGAACAAGAATCCGGACCCCCAGAGGTGGCCCTCCGGGAGGCCCCATATAATGGAGGTTGCCTCAATCAGCAGGCTGAGGCATTGACCGCGGTTTGGGGTCGCCGGGTGCTTCGGGCGCCCCTCACCGTGATTAATGGTCTTGATGTAACACACCGGTGGGGGTAGCGTCTTAGTGGTTGTCCGACGGAACAGGCGCGGCTGTTCGTTGAAGCTGTTGGAGTTCCCAGAGGACAGGAAAGATTGCAATCTATATAGAGGAGGTAAGTAAACTTATGTTTGCTACTTTGAGCCGTTTTCGGCGTCGTGTGGCGGTGCTGACGGTGTTGGCGATGGTGGCCAGTGTGATGGTCGTCGCCGCGCCTGCTGTTGCTGCTGACGATCCGCAAGCGGACTACAAGGCGACTTTCGATGCCTGCGGTATGGCGCCTTCGGCGGACTTCGAGGACGTTCCCGCCAGTCATACCAACGCCGGTGACATCGACTGTATCGCCTACTACGGGATCACCAAGGGCACTTCGGCGACCACGTACTCGCCGGTTATGTCGGTTACCCGTGAGCACATGGCTTTGTTCCTGACACGTCTGGCCGGCTTGGTCGGCATCGACGTGGTTTCTGATCCGGATGATGCTGGTTTCACTGATACCGGTGATTTGTCTGCTGAGTCGCAGACTGCGATCAATCAGTTGGCTGATCTGGGGATCACCCAGGGCACTTCGGCTACTACGTATTCGCCTGCTGATTCTGTGACTCGTGGTCAGATGGCGTTGTTCATCGCAAGGTTGATGGACAAGATGACCCCGATGATGCAGAACACCAAGACGGTGTATGGGTATACCCCGTCGAAGGTGGTGGCGGTCGAGGACAGTGACACCACTCCAAATGTTGATGAGACCAAGAAGATCGGTTCTCCGTACACGGATCTGGGTTCGGTGACCAAGACCACTTATGACGCGATCACCAATCTCTATGAGTTGGGTGTGGCTTCGGGTATCTCCGACACGGCTTATGGTCCGTCGGCTTTGATCACTCGTGCGTCGATGGCCGGTTTCATGGCCGGTGTGTTGGATCATTCCAACGCTCGCCCGGCGGGGATCAGCATCCAGGCCGACAAGACCTCGGGCTTCGGAATGTTATCGCCCACGATCGCGGTTTCCTATCGAAGTGATGACTTTATGCCGGAAGCGGACGTATCCATCAAGGTGTTCAACACCGCTGACGCGGGCAAACTGACCGAGGACAACACCTGCGCGGACGCGGATGATTGTTCGTGGAGCGACGCCGAGAGCCTGACCGATACGCAGGGCAACATCTATATCGGCGGTTCGGCGGCCGATGGTATGAAGAACACGTACTATGCGTGGATGGGCGCCAAGAACGGCGACAAGTTCGACGCTGACACCTCCAATCCCGCTATGGTCACGTTGTCTTCGACCACCGACGCCACCGCGTTGAAGATCACGACCGACATCAGCGGGAACAGCACTGGTGACAACACGGTGGACATGGACGTCGACAGCAGTGTGACGGTTACGGTGCAGTTGATCGACGGCGCGAGCAAGAACGTTGCCAAGTCGGGTGTGAAGATCACCGTGGGACTGGCCAAGAACACGTTGGTGGGTACTGACGGCACCACCAACACGTCTGCTACCACCGAGTTCAACAATCCCGGCATAGCGACGTTGACCACCGACGACGACGGTAAGGTCACCTACACGGTCACCGGTCCGTCATCCACCAAGCGCGATGATCGGGACCGCACGGACACGGTCACCGTCTCGGCCAAGGATCTCACTGGCGCCGATACGCAGATTCTTTGGACCGACGCCGACGAGGCGTTGACGTCCGGCGTGGGATCGGCGCCCAAGTATCTGGTCATCGCCGACGGGAAGGTGAGCATCCGTGCCTCGGTCAATTTCTATGACCAGTACGGCAACGCCTCCGCGGTCGGTCACCGGGTCAGTATCACAATCGGCTCCAACACCGCGGCGGTCAAGCCGGTGCTCAGCACGGGCATTGCCAGCCAACGAGGCTCGGTCACTGCTGAGAAGAACGATTCGGTAACTGTGACCTTCGGCAGCCTTGAGGCAAGGGGAACTGACGGAACCTTCGCAGCCGTCACCAGTCCTCCGACCGTTGCGGATGTCAGTGTGTTGGCTGTGTCACACGCCAGTGACGACAGCTCACGCGACGCGGCTGACATCGATCGTGTGTTCGGTGACGACAACCGTTTCCACATCGCCGGTGACCTGTACACCTACGACGACGATGACACCTTCCTCGAAGGAGGCGTCACGCTCACCCTGGACGAGTTCGAAACGAAGATCGGCGCCAACCTCGAAACCATAAGCTCTGCCGCGAATATTCAGGTGGTGTTCTATGACGACGACGGCACCAGCATCTTCAAGGTGATCACAGAAGCCAGCTAAACAACAAACCCGCCCTCTAACATCAGTAGGAGGCCCCCACCAGGGGCCTCCTACCCCTTTAACCCAGAGTCGACGTAGGGTCTCTGCATTAGAGGAATTCAGCCCGAACCCCCGCTCCTCCCCATTGATGGGCATGGCCCGGAAACAGTGGTTCTGTTCTGCCTGAAACCGGACGGGAAACGGACATATACTCTCAGGATGAAGGTCCTGGGGAGAGGAAGACCAGGCGACCCTGAAGGAGGGATGATGTCCGCAAGCGCACCGGACACCAAGGAAGACCTGACCGCACCCGCCACCAAAGCCGACCTGGTGCTGCTGAAGTCCGACCTGGAGGGCCAGATCAAAGACGTTGACCGCAAGATCGATGTGCGTACAGCCGAGGTGAAGACAAGCCTCACCTACACGGTCTGGCTGGCAGTGGCCACCCTGGGAGGGGCGATGGCATTGCTCCGGTTCTTCTAAGCGAGGCGAACCCTTGAAGGAGGGACACGAATGCCCACAGGCGCGCCGACCTCGGGGAGTGAACAGCGTCAGGGGTCACTGCCAAGGGCCTGTCACAAGGACTAACAAAAGAGTTACGTGAGGGGCGGGTCGGAGAGGGCCAGATGGTAGAAAGTGGATGTCGACGGTCGGGACGACCGCTGGACGGAGAGCTCCCATAGGAGGACGTTAAAGAGAAGGAGGCTCCCGGGGGGAGCCTCCTTCGGATAGTCGAACGTTTACTGTTTATGAACCGCCACCGGTGACCCTGAAGATGCTGACACCGTCGTCGTCGTAGAACACGATCTCGACAGAACCGGCAGTTCCGTTAGTACCTGGCTTGATCAGTCCTTCGAACTTCTCAAGGGAGATACGATCGCCTTCGCCATCGTCGCCGCTGATGCCGTTGATGAAGGTGTCGCCGTCATCGTAGCTGTACAGCGCACCTGCGATGCGGAACCGGTCCTCTTTGTCGTAGACCGCGGTTATCGGAGCGGCGGCCGCGGTGCTGTCGTCATCGGCATGTCTCACTGCGACCACCGTGGTGTCAGCAACGGTTGGAGCACCATCGAGTGCTGCGTCGTCGGCTGCGTTCCGGAGCGCGTAGGTCACCGTTGTGTCGGCGCCTAAAGTCCCATCAAGGGTGCGGCGCCAGCTGGCCATGCCTCTGCTGGTCACGGTCCTTGTCTTGGAACTGCCATCACCGGTGCCGATGGCGATCGCCACCTTGTTGCCGTTGCCGGCGGGGTTGCCGTACTGGTCGTAGAACGACACCGAGGCTCGGACGGTCACCTTGTCCTGGCCGCTCAAGAAAGCGTAGGGATCAGTGCTTCCCGTGCCTTTACCCTGAGCCGCCCGAGTCACCGGGTCGGCGACTGCGACGATAGTGACCAGGGTCGGGTCGGAGTCCGTCCAGAAGATCGTGGCTGCCACGTTCTCATCCGGAGCGCCCACTGCCACTGATCCATCTACGGTGTCAGTCTCCGCGTCATTATTGGTGCTATTACCGTCGAGATTGGAGATGAACCTCAGTATGTCGAGCCTGTCAGGATCGGAGTTGTCCTTGGTGGACTTCGGACCACTGGTGGTGTAGGTCACCTGACCGTCATCATCGGTCTTCATCGCATCGGGTGCCGGATACAAGACAGCGGTGCCCTGCTGGACGGTGATGTTGACCTCCACGCCGGACTTGGCCACCGGGTTTCCGTCACCGTCTACCAACTGCGCGGTGAGGGTGACACTGCTTGTCGCGTCGATGTCCACCGTGTTCCCATTGGTGGAGTTCTCGTTGATGTCGGTCGTGACCTTCAGGTCGGTGGCATCGGTGGTGGAGGACAGAGTGACTGTCGCATGGGGGGAAGTGTCAACGTCGAAGTCGTTCTCGTCGGCATCGGCATCACCCATCCACGCGTAGTACGTGTTCTTCTTCCCGTCTGCAACGGTACCGTCCTGGAAGATGTTGCCCGAAGCGTCGGTCAGCGACTCGTCTTCGGTCCACGCGCAGTCAGAAGCCGTTGCGCATCCACCGTCGTCGTTGAACGCACCAACCATCTCGCTGTCGAAGACCTTGACAGAAACATCGACCATCGGCGCGAAACTGTCGTCCCGATACGAAACCGCAACCCGGGTGGTATAGCCGCCGAAGTCCGATGTCTTGGCAGCCTGGATGCTCACACCGGCCGGGCGGGCGTTGGAGTGATCCAACACGCCGGCCATGAACTCGGCCATGGCCGCACGGGTGATCGAAGCATCAGGACTGTAGGACGTGGGGCCTATACCCGAAGCAACACCCAACTCCCACAACGCGTTGATCGCGTCATAGGCTTCCTTCGTTACACCGTTGATATCGGTGAACGGCGACTTCACGGTCTTGCTATCGTCCATGTCGTCAGTGGAGTCGGTGTCGTCCTTATCGACCACCTTCTCGGGGGTGTATCCGAACACATTGTCCTTGTTCTCGGCCATCGGGTCCATGTGGTCCATCAACCTGGCGATGAACAGAGCCATGTGAGCACGTTTCACCGAGGCATCAGGCGAATAATTGCCGCCACCGGTGCCCTGGGTGATGTCAAGGTCGGCCAACTGGTTGATGGCGGTCTGCGACTCGGCAGACAAATCACCAATGTCGGTGAAACCCGCATCGTCAGGATCGGACGCCAGGTCAATGCCCACCAGACCGGCTAAGCGGGTCAGGAACAGCGCCATGTGCTCACGGGTGACCGACATGACCGGCGAGTATGTGGTCGCCGAGGTGCCCTTGGTGATCCCGTAATAGGCGATACAGTCGATGTCACCAGCGTTGGCATGACTGGCGGGAACATCCTCGAAGTCCGCCGAACCCACGCCCACGCATGCATCGAACGTAGCCTTATAGTCCATCTTCGGATCGTCATCAGCAGCAGCAACCGGCACCGCCACCAGCACACTGGCCACCATGGCAAGGGCCGTGAGCACCGCTACACGCCGCCGAAGACGGCTCAAAGTAGCAAACATAAGTTTACATACGGAAAGCGCTGTTAAGAGGACATCGGGTGCAATCTCCCCTCGCCCGGGACCCGAACAGCTACAAGAACTCCTCCACCAGCACATCGGGCTCGTGGGCCCCACCATACCCTGTTTTCCTCGTCAACATAGTCGATCAGGTGCCCGAGGTGAGCCCACTTGGAACCAGTGACATGCGCCCACCTCTTGCGGCGGGTGGGCCCGGAGGTGACAGGATGCCTCGTCTGGCTTCAGCCCCCGAGACTCGTATTGGTGGTGGCTCCGAAGAACGGTTGCCACCGACTGCAGCCTCTGCAAGGCTACCTCCCACCCAACCGCCCCGCGGTCTTGACGAGATCCTCGGGCTCGCAGAGCAATGCCATAGCCTTTCGCCATGACTACGAGGGGAAGGTGGATCTCTCTGTGTTTCGCTTTGAACGGCATCCTCTTGAGAACCTGCTACATCGACGAGTCTGGTGATGGTCAGCGTCCGAGTGGGATGGCAACACCTCCCGGACCATCCAAGTGGCAAGGAGAAATTGGCCCAACCCGCCGTGGACGGACGATGAGATCCGAGCATCAATGAGATCCGAGCATCAATCCACAGGGCCAAAGACACGGTAGGAGGACGGGATACCATGTCAATTGTGCTGGAACGTCTCTATGTCGAAAACTACAAATGCCTGGTTGACTTCGACCTGCAGCTGCAGGAGACCACGCTGCTCCTCGGAGCAAACGGCTCCGGTAAGACTGCGGTATTGGATGTGGTTTATGGAATTCGCAGGCTGTTGGCGGGAGAGGTCAAGATCACCGACCCCGAAGCGTTCCCTCCATCCACACTGACCCGCCGGCAGACCCATCGGCACCAGCAATTCAGGCTCCAGGTGAGGGCGGGCGGCGAGAGCTTCCTCTATTGGCTCATGATCGCACACGATGTCGACATTGGTTCCTCCCGGGTTGTCCGGGAGCAGCTGGTCGGTGGCGACAATACGGTTTTGTTCGATACCGACAGGGGCGAGGTACAGCTATACCGTGACGATGGATCGGAGGGACCCAGTTACAGGACAGACTGGAGCGAGTCTGCCCTAGCGCGTGTGGTCGAACAACCCGTCAACACACGGCTCACGGCCTTCATGAACACCGTCCGCGACACCGTGGTCTGCACTATCCGTCCCTACGGTCTCCGTGCCGCGGCATCCCGAGCGGACCGACAACTGGGCCGCTACGCCGACAACTTCGTGGCGTGGTATCACAACGCGGTTTTGGAGAGCCCGGGGTTGGCCCGTTCTCATGAGGAGGCCCTGCAGTTGGTGATAGACGACTTCGACAGTCTTCGCCTCGAGCGGGTCGGTGCCGATACACGAGAACTGAGACTTCGCTTTGCCAGCACAAACAGCAATCTCAAAAGCGCCGAGCGTTACTGGCTCGGCTTCGATGAACTCTCCGACGGGCAGCGGGCACTGGTGGTCCTCTACGGACTGTTGCATCTGCGTGGCGGCGAAGGAATCTCGGTATTCCTAGACGAGCCGGACAACTATGTGGCGCTTCCCGAGATCCAACCCTGGCTGGTGGGGCTGCTCGAGTTGTGTGAGGAGACACCTTCACAGGCCGTTATCTGTTCACACCATCCGGAGATGATCGACTACCTCGGACCCACCTATGGACTGATCCTGGAGCGCAACGCGTCCGGTGCCACCACCGCACGACCGGTCGGCCGGCAGGCGTCGCAGAGCGGCCTCAAGCTATCCGAATTGGTGGCCCGGGGCTGGGATACGTGAGCAGGAAGATCCGGGTAGTCCTGCTCTGCGAAGACCAGCAACACCAAGCGTTCGTTCTTCGTTTCCTCAAAAGGTTGAGTTGGAATCCGCGAGATCTTCGAATCGAACAGTCTCCGTCGGGCCGGGGGTCTGCTGAGTACTTCGTAAGGCAGCGATTCCCGCGGGAGCTTAAATGGGTGCGCTCCAAGGGCGGGAAGCGAGTGTACCTGACAGTCATGGTGGACGGCGACGCGACCGGCGTATCAGATACCAAGGCCTCGCTCAGCGCAGCATGCCAGGAGCAGGGAGTGCACCCTCCGAGCGACACCGACAACGTACTCATCTGTGTTCCCACCCGCAACATCGAGACGTGGCTGACCTATCTCAGCGGTGAAACGGTCCACGAAACCGAGCGATACCCCAAACTGGACAGACCCCGCGATTGCCAACCGATGGTCAACGACCTCGTTGAAATGTGCCGGGACCAGACTCTGCGCGAGCCGGCCCCCGACTCTCTGATAGACACCTGCACAAGCTACCGAGGCGTGTTCTCGTAGTCGGGTACGCCCAACCCTGCACCACACGGGTATGGGAGTAACGGTGGGTTTGGTGTGACCCGGTCGGTTCACAATGTGTGGCTACCGAGAGTTCCTACGAGTGGCAGCGGAGCACTTGTCCCAACGGTGTTCTTCATTGTGCTGGGCGCACATGGGAGTGGTGGCCCATACTTCAAAGGTGGACCAGGACGGTTTTGGAGGTAATTGCATGTGATCCTCCGCCTGAGGAATTGGTATCGGCGAACCCGGTCCCTGTAACAGAAGGAGAGGGCCATGTGGCTCGGGAAGGCTGCGGCGACCACAGCATCTCTCCGTTGAAACCCTTTCAGGCTCGAAGCTCGACCCGATAGAGGGGGAAATCTGTGCCCAGAGAGTGCACCCGATGTCCTCTAAAAAGCGCTGTCCGTATGTAAACTTATGTTTGCTACTTTGAGCCGTTTTCGGCGGCAGGTAGCGGTCCTCACAGCCCTTGCCATGGTGGCTAGTGTGATGGTCGCGGTGCCTGCTGTTGCTGCTGATCCGAAGCCGAGCCTTACGGCTACTTTCAGCGCATGCGTCGGTAAAGCTGGGGATTCGGCAGGATTTGAGGATGTTTCTGCCAGTCATGACAGTGCCGGCGACATCGACTGTATTGCTTATTACGGGATCACCCGGGGCACTTCCGCGACCACCTATTCGCCGGCTATGTCGGTCAGTCGTGAGCACATGGCGCTGTTCCTGACCCGCCTGGCCAGTCGGGTGGGCATCGAGATGGCCTCAAATCCTGACGATGCGGGCTTCACTGATATCGGTGATTTGTCTGCTGAGGCACAGACTGCCATCAATCAGTTGGCCGATCTTGGTATCACCAAGGGCACTTCGGCGACCACCTATTCGCCTGCGGACTCGGTGAAGCGTGGACATATGGCATTGTTCATCTCCAGGTTGATGGACAAGATGACTCCGTACGGCGGCGCCAAGAGCATGGATGCGCATACCCCGTCGGATGTGGATGATCTGGATAGGGATGATGTTGGTTCGCCGTTCACCGATCTGGGTTCTGTGACCAAGTCTGCTTACGACGCGATCACCGCATTGTACGAGTTGGGTGTTGCTTCGGGTATCTCCCCCACTGCCTATGAGGCTGCTGATTTATTCGGGTGGGTGGGGGTTGGTGAATGCTGGTGTTGGGTGCCGGTTTGTGAGATAATTGGGGGTATGTTGGGTAGTGAACGTTTTGATCGGCAGTTGTTGGACGCGATGGCGGTGTGTGGTGATCTGGTTCCTGAAGGGTCGGTTCATCGGTTTTTGGCCGAGCACCGCAGGACGGTGTTCCCGGATGGGATGTTCGAGGATTTGTTCGGTTCTCGGGGTCGTCGATCGGTTCCGGGGTCGGTGGTTGCGACGGTGATGGTGTTACAGGCGTTGGAGGGCCTGTCGGATCGGGAAGCGATCGGTCGGTTGCGGTGTGATATTCGTTGGAAAGCCGCCGCGGGGTTGGCGTTGACCGATGAGGGGTTTCATCCCACGGTGTTGACTTTGTGGCGGGCGAGGCTGAGAAACAGTAGGGCGCCGGAGCGGATCTTCGACGCGGTTAGGAGGGTGGTGGACGAGACGGGGGTGTTGTCGGGTCGCACCCGCCGGGTGTTGGACTCCACGGTTTTGGATGATGCGGTGGTCACCCAGGACACGGTGACCATGATCACATCCCAGATTGGCAAGTGCCGCCGGTTGATACCCCAAGCGCGTGAGGTGGTGTTGTCCCATGATTACGACCAAGGGAGCAAGCCATCCTGTGATTGGTCGGACCCGGACAGTCGTTCGGAGTTGATCAACCGTTTGGTGACCGACGGTCTGGCGGTGCTGGAAGCAGTTAGGGACATTGATCTGGATGATCGACAGTCAGAAGCGGTGGGTTTGTTGGGGGTGGTGGTCGGCCAGGACGTGGAACCCGACCCCGACCGGACGGGAAGATGGAGGATCGCCCGCCGGGTCGCTTCGGATCGGACGATCTCGGTTGTTGATCCGCAGGCTCGGCACGGACGCAAAACGTCTTCGCAGCGTCGGGACGGTTACAAAGCCCATATCGTGGCCGAGCCCGAAACGGGGATCGTCACTTCTTGTGAGATCACCTCGGCCACCGCCCCGGACGGTGCCACCGGCGTGGAACTGCTAAAAAAGGACGAACCGGAACCTGCTGTCGAGGTTATCGCCGATTCGGCCTACGGATCGGGCCGGGTCAGAGCCGCTTTGGCCGAGGCCGGTCACCCGGCCACGATCAAACCGATACCCGAGAGACGCAACCCTCGGTTGGGCGCCGACCAGTTCACCCGCGACGACTTTGTGATCGACCCCGAACACCGAAAGGTGACCTGCCCGGCCGGTAACACCGCCACCATCGGATCGACGGGACAGGTCCGTTTCAGAGGGGTCTGTGACGACTGTCCCTATCGGAGTCGTTGCACCACTAGCAAAACAGGGCGGCACCTACAGATCCACCCCCATCATCGGCTGCTCGACCGGGCCAGACAACGATGGAAACAACCCGAAACCGTGGCCCGTTACAACCGCTGGCGACCATCAGTGGAACGGATCATCGCTCACATCGTCGCCCGAGGAAACCGAAAACTCAGATACCGGGGCATAGAACCAAACCGACAACAACTCCACACCCGGATCGCCGCAATCAACCTACGACGCCTCATCAACCTCGGACTACACCACACGCCCACCGGCTGGGCCACCAACCCCACCTAACCCGCTGTAACCCACCCCCGACCGACCCCGCAGGCTCTCCACAGGGAGAAACAGAACCATAGAGACATCCAAACACCTAAGCTCACAGCACCAACACCCCACCCACCAATACCAATACTCAGCAGCCTCCTATGCTCCGGACGCGTCGATCACCCGCGCAACGATGGCCGAGTTCATGGCTGGGGTGATGGATCATTCCAACCTGCGTCCTGCTGGTTTGAGCATCCAGGCTTCCAAGCCCTCGACTTTCGGAATGAATGATGGATCCATTGTGGCTTCTGTCCGTGATGACAATTTCGCTGCGGTGCCGGACCAGACTGTTGAGATCTTCGGCAGCGATTCTGGCGCTTTCGACGAGGACGGTGTCTGCAAGACAGCCACTGGTTCTTGTACATGGAACGACGGCGAAGACGAGGAACTTACCGATGAGGACGGCAACATCCTTACAGATGGTGGCGCCGACCGGGGCAAGACTCATGTGTATTACGCCTGGATCGGCTCCGAAGACGAAGAGAAGTTCGACGCTGACGACACCGATCACGTGTCCGTCTCGGTTGTTTCCAAGAACGAAGAGCAGGCCCTGAAGGTCACCACTTCGATCAGTGAGAACGCCGACGGATTCACCGCGGATCTCGACAGGGGCGGCAGTGTCACTGTCACTGTGCAACTGGTTGACACCGCTGATACCACCAGCACTCCGCCCGGGGCGGCTGCTGCAGGTGCGAAGAATGTTGCTCGTGCCGGGATCGAGATCGATGTTGGCGTGACACGCTCCACCGACCCTGATTCCGATGGTGACACCACCGCGAACACGACCGTGTATAACAACACTCGTGTGACGACTTTGACGACCGACGAGAACGGTAAGGCCACCTTTGTGGTGGACGCACCGAAGGACGACGACGACAAAGGCGACGTTCAGGTCGGTGACGATGTCGATGGCACACCAGCTACAGCGGCCAGCAATCTTGAGAACCGGGACGACGAGATCACCTTTACCTATAAGGCGGTCACGGGTCGTGCTGGCTCTGCTGCTGCTGTGACGATCACGATTCAGTGGAAAGAAGACAATCCTGTCACCACTTCGGCTTCGTCCAGCGCTCCGTCCTATGTCCTCCCGGATAAGGACGGCGACCTAGCCATCACGGCATCCTTGACCCTGTACGACCAGTACGGCAACGGAATCCGTGAAGGCGGTGTCGGACAGCAGGCAGCCATCTCCATCGGAGGAGCGACTCTCGACGCCGAACCGGCAACTGACGGCACCGACAACGTGAATGTCAACCGGAACGGGGTTGCCACGCGCCGCGTGGTCATCGAGAAGGTGGTCGGCACAACGGATAACACCCCCGGTACTCCGATCTTCGTAGGGTTCAACGAGCGTCCCGAGGCCGGCGACCCGCTGGCGGCTCAGGATGACGTCACGGCGATAGATACCGCTGACGTTGCCGATCATAAGACGGTGCAGGTAGTCACCCGGGCCGACGATGATGATGTCGGCTCCGTGGTCGTCAACTCCGTCGATAAGAAGAAGGACGAGTTCCTCGCCAACAGCGACGACAGCGCTACCTCGGGTAGCTCCGATTTGGTGTACAGATACGACTCGGGCGACACCTTCGTGAACGGCATCGCAGATGGAGAGACCGAAGGCGAACTGATCACCATGGCGAAGTTCGAGGACATGCTCGACGACTTCGCTGCTGGTGGTACACGGGCAGTAGTCGACATAGTCGTTTACAGGCCTGACGGTGCCAGCATCTTCAGAATCACCACCGCATCAGCACCACCTGCCTAACTAATAGGCACTAACCCTTTGGAAGGAGGCTCCCCCTGGGAGCCTCCTTCTCTATAGCTGCTTCACCGGTGGAATCACGGCGCTGCTGGACCGCAGGGGCGCCGAGAAAGGTATTGGCGGTGGAGGAGGTGGCCACCTGGAGCAGTGCCGGATGGTGGTTAGCACCTTCGGATGCGGGGTGCTCTATCACCTCGGCGACATGCTGGTGGGACTCTACGCTCTGCGCACCCTCGCCGATGACGTTCCCCGCACTGTGGATGCACGCATCATGGCCCCTGCCCTGGTGCCGCCTTCATCCAACTGACGGTTCGCAACGGACAGATGCCGGTCAATCCACGGTGTTGGCTGAGGCCCGAGCCCTACCCGATAGATGGCGATGGGCATCCCTGCGGCGTGCCACCGACTCCCAGTCATAGAGGCCGTGTCCTGGCGGAGTGCCACGTAAGGTTGTGGTTGTCTTACGGGCGGCTGTTGTCGGCTGTTCTGACGATTTTGAATACGCTGGTTTCTTCCCGGTCGTAGGTCAGGATGTCGATCACTGCTTGGTTCTCGTTGTCGCCGATGGGGGTGAGGAGCGTTTCGAACTCCTCAATGGTGATTATGTCGTCTCCGGCAAGGAATGTGTCCGCTCGTTTGTAGTAGTAGAGCAACCTGGCGTCGGAGTCGCCGTCGCCCGCTTCCGTGATAAACCGGTTGCGGTGAGGGAATATGGTGTGGACATCGATGTCTTCGCCGTAATTCTTTGATGTGGCCGCTGTGACCACCTGAACGACGGCGTTCGGGGGATCGTCCACTCCGGAGTCGAGTTCGACGCCATCTCCGCCAGGGTCGGCCGTGAAACTTACTGATACAGGGGAGCCGTGTCGCTGATTACTCAGGGTGGTACCGGCGGAGGCGGTGCCTGATGGACTTACCGGGGCGCTGAGCGCCTGGCCGCCGATGGTAATTCCCACTTGCTGGCCTGAGCCGGTGCGATGACCGTTTCCGTATTGGTCGTACAGGGTGACAGAAGCCCTGATCGTCACCTCCTCAGCGCTGACCCGCACGTAATCGGGCACCCTTGAGACCGCCTTGTGGGTCTGCGAAGGTTCCTCAACCCACTGGATGCTCACCAGAGCATCAGACACCAGCAAACCGGTGAGCGCCCCGCTCAAATACCGGAAGGTGAAACGATCGGTCCTGTTCTGGCCTGCATCATTCTCGTCGTCCTCGGGTCCTGCCACCCTGAACGTCGCTTTTCCCTCCTCATCGGTGGTCAGCAGCAAGGGCTCATCGCGGTCCCTGATCAACAAAGTGCCGTCGATGAGTTGCTGCATACTCACCTCGATCCCGATCCCGGGACGGTGCACAGCCTTCTCCTGGAAGTCCACCAACTGCACCGTGACCGTCACCGACCTCCTGCGGCCCAGGTGCACCTTGTTGCTGTCCGCATGCTCCCGGACATCGGAGGTCACCATCATCGCCACCTCTGCGGGCCGGGGGGTAATGGAGAGAGTGACCTCGTCAACCCCGTCGGCATCAAAAACCGCGCCCTCCCGGGTGCCGATCCAGGCGTAGTACTTCGCAGTGTCGCCCTCCTCTACCCGACCGGTAACCCAAATGTTTCCCCTCCCATCGGTCGCTCCGTCGCCCACGCCCCATGTGCAGTCTCCCGACACCAGTCGCGGTACGCAAGCCCCCTGGTCGTCCAGTCCACCGTCTTCCTCATCACTTCGGAACACGTCCACCACCTGTCCCTCGACAGGACCGAAACCCTCGTCTCGGACAGAGACCATCACCACCACTCCGGTACCACCGAAGTCCGTGTCTCTGGTCTCCCTGATGTTCAGACCTGCCGGACGCAGGTTGGAATGATCCAGCAACGCAGCCATGAAATCGGCCATCGAGGCGCGGGTGATGCCAGCCCAAGGGTCAAACTCTGAGGCGTCGGTGACAACACCCAATTCGTACAAATGGGTGATGGCATCGATAGTCTCGATGGTCAAATCTCCGAGATCGGTGAACGGCGCGGCCACCTCCCTCTCCGCGGTCTCCACTACATCAGCCGGGGTGTACCCAAATGCTCGGACCTCGTTACCCACCGGTTCCATCCTGTCCATCAACCGGGCGATGAACAACGCCATCTGCCAACGGCTCACCGGATCATCGGGTGAGAAAGTCGTGGCCGAAGTCCCTCTGGTAATCCCCAGCCCGGCCAACTGGTTGATCGCAACGCGGGACTCAGCGCTCAGATGGCCGATGTCCGAGAACCCAAAGTCACCGGCAGAAGGAACGGCAATCCCAACCCGGGCGGCCAGACGAATCAGGAACAAAGCCATGTGCTCACGAATCACCACATCGTCGGGCGCGTAGGTGGTCTCCGAAGTCCCTCTGGTGATCCCGAAATAGGCAATGCAACTGACATTGTCAACTTGAGCCTGATCGCCGGGCAGATCACCGAAGTCCGAGGGCGGTATGTCTTCGCAAGCATCGAACATAGCCAAATAGCTTGGCGAAGGAGCAGGATCATCAGCAAACACCGGCGCGGTCAAGAAGAGACCAGCCACCAGCAAGAAGACCGCAACCACAGCCACATCACCTCTCGAAGAGAAAAACACCATGCCCAGACCTTTCGCTTCCTTGGCATGAAGGAGACTCCCCGAGGGGAGCCTCCTTCATGGTTAGTTAGATGAACAGGTTTAAGTTGCGTCGACGGAGAAGATGCTGGTCCCGTCGGGGCTGTAGAACACAACAGTCACAGTATTCCCGTTCGTAGCGATCGCTTCCTCGAACTTGTCCATATCCACTGTGGCATCGCCCACAATAAACGTATCACCCGAGTCATAGCTGTACAACACACCGGCCCTAGCGGTGGTGCTGTCGGTGTCTCCGCTGTCGATAATGAACCGGTCGTTATCAGCGTCAACAATGACCTGGCTATCAGTCTCGAGCTGGTCACCGGACTTGCCGTCATCGTTCTTGTGAGCATGCCTCACAGCCAACACAGCAGCAGGATCTTCCGCGTCATTGCCGGTAGCGGACTCGAGATCACTAACCGTGACGGCGATCTCGGCCCCGGCAGCAGCCTCCAAGTTAGCAGTGAACCTGGCGGTTCCGTTGCTTCTCACCCGGGCCTCGTTGGTCCCACTGCTGGCCTCCCCGTCGGCGCCGCCCACGTCAGGGTTGTTCATCGTGATGGTGAGCGCGTCGCCAGAAGCGGCGGGGTTACCGTACTGGTCATAGTAGGACACCGTAACCGTGATTTTCACCATGCCATCATCGACAATCACATAGCTGGGAGCCTCGGCCTTGTGCGTGGCCACCGCGGCAACCACATCTGTCCAGTTCACCGTGACAGCCCTGGTTTCTGGAGTGCCGTCACCGTTGGCATCGCCGGAGAAGGTCAGCGCGTCTGCCCTGGTCTGGGTCGTGGTGTCATCATCGTCCTGCTTCGGCCCGTTGATTGTGAACATAGCCTGACCGTTTTCATCAGTCTTCACCGACGTTGGAAGCGGGAACACCGTTCCGCCTGGAGTCTGCGAGTAGGCAGTGATGCTAATCTCCACGCCTTCCTTGGCAACAGCCTTCGCATTGCTGAGCGCAGCAGCATCCGCGCCTGCGTTGTCGATCAGTTGTACGGTAAGAACCACAGTTGTGTCCTTACCAATGTTGATCGTGTTGTCATTGGCGTTCTCGTTGATGTCCGCGGTAACCCTGATTCCCAAAGCGTCCGCTTTGGCGGTAAGGGTGACCATTGCTTCACCCGAAGAACCCTTCACGAACTCGGAGTTGTCCTCGGAGCCCATCCAGGCATACCAGGTCTCGCTGGCTTCCGCATTGTCTGTGGTGGCATCGACAGTGGTTTCGGCGCGGTCGAAGTTGTTACCGTCGTCGTTGGTGATCTCTTCGTTGTCGCTCCAGTCGCAAGGATCATCGTCACCAAGGCACTTGCCGGTGTCGTCATCAATACCACCGGACTCGGTAGCGCTGAAGAATTTGACGGAAACGTCTGCCACGGGAGCGAAGTTATCGTCCCGGACAGAAATCGCCCTTACAGCCGTAACCGTGGCGAAGTCGGTGGTCTCGTCCACCTGCATGGTCACACCAGCCGGGCGGGCATTGGAATGATCCAACACACCCACCATGAAATCGGCCATCGCCGCACGGGTGATGTCAGCCGACGGAGCATAGGACGTGTCGGAGATACCTGAAGCAACACCCATCTCCCACAACGCGGTGATAGCGTCATAGGCTTCCTTCGTCGCGCCCCCAAGGTCGGTAAACGGTGAACTAACCGGCTTATCGTCGGTATCTTCCACCTGCTTGGGGATGTAAGCGAGGGGTGCCGCGTCATCTGGAGCATTGGGATCAGCGAACGGGTCCATCTTGTCCATCAAACGGGAGATAAACAGTGCCATATGACCACGCTTCACCGCATCATCAGGCGAATAAGTGGTAGCTGAAGTTCCCTGGGTGATACCAAGGTCGGCCAACTGATTGATGGCAGTCTGCGACTCAGCAGACAACTCACCAATATCCTCGAACCCAGCGCCCGAGGGATCGGAAGACATCTCGATGCCCACCAACCCAGCCAAGCGGGTCAGGAACAGCGCCATGTGCTCACGGCTAACCGACATCACCGGCGAATAGGTGATAGCTGAAGTTCCCTGGGTAATCCCGTAGTAGGCAATACAATCAATTGCCCCTGCGCTGGAATGACTGGCAGGAACGTCCTCAAACCCAGACGCTTCCGTAGCCTTACCTATGCAGGCATCGAAAGTAGCCTCATAATCCGCTTCGGGGTGCTCATCAGCAGCAATAGGCACCGCGGCCAGCACACTGGCCATGAGAGCGAGCGCCGAAAGAACTGCTACATGGCGCCGAAAACGGCTCAAAGTAGCAAACATAAGTTTACTTGCCTCTCGGCGGGATTTCGACGGGCGGCAGCTTCCTGTTCAGGCCCTTCTGGCAGCCTGCTGAGAAGGTCTAGATGAGGCCGAGATAGGAGAACGCCGGGAGTGGCTGTCCCAGGCTCAGCAAGCATCTCTCCAGGGCCCGCCGAGCGATACGGTCGCCCCGGGTGGAGGACTCACCAGCTTCATTTACAACGATGCCGACTTCCTCAGCCGCGGTCAGGAGATCCCCAGGTACCCACGGTCGCGGAAGTCGGGAGTCACAGGGGTACCGCTTCGCTCAATATCATCTCCCTGCGGTACCGGCCCTTACCGTCCAGGGCCTGACGCAAACCGTTCAGGCTCAGCACATCAACGTTGCATCCCAGCATTTGCTCCAGGTCCCTCTTGAGGTGTACCTGCTCGAACATCGAAGTGTCCTCTTTGAACAGGACCAGCAGGTCCAGATCGTTTTCGCTCCCGCCCTGACCCCGGACTGCAGAGCCGAACACATAGACCTCTTTACCCCCGCGGGAACGCACGACCTCCAATATGCGGTCTCTGTTGGCAGCCAGAAGAGCACCCAAACGACCTGTGACGCCCGCTTCTCCCAAGTTAGCGAACCTACAGTTGGTTGAACTGTTCGACGCTCAGTCCCGCTTGGCGCAAAATGCTGTTCAGCGTTCCGACTCGCACTTCCCTGTGACGCGGAACGACGGCGGTGCGAATCTGGTTGCCATCGCGGTTCACGAACTTGACGTGACTACCCCTTTGGCTGATCTCGGCAAACCCCGCTCTGCGCAGTTTGCGCGCGACCTGCCTGTACGGGAGCGGACTAAGCCGCTCCAACCTTCACTCGGAGGTTATGGATCTCCGGCAACACAGTCGGCCGGGGCGGTTCGAAGTGGAGCTCCAATGCCTCGGCAAGGTTGTCCAGAGCACCATCCGGAGACTCGCCCTGGCTCGCCACGTCAACCTCCAGGGCTTGCGCTATGAACCATCCGTCCTCTGGCCAGACAACCGCTGTGAATTGTTGCTCCTGCATAAAGGCATCCCCAAGCTCTCCGACATTTTTAGGCTAGCAGCCCAACACCCCGCCATGCTCATGGGATACACGCCTTCGGAATTGTTGAGCGTAACCGCAATCCCTGCGGCTGTCCTGTATCAAGAAGCCAACATGATCTTCAGGCATCCACGCGCCTTCCTTCTCTCCTGACGAAGTAGTGGAAGTCGTCGTCAGCGTTCTCCAGCCGTTCCAAGGTGGTGAGGTGTCCGTCTATGAACACTCCCAGTGACCTACGAATGGGATTGGCCACCGAACACAGCAGTCCTGACTCCATGTGCATCGGCCGTTCCCGGTGGAGCACCAGTAGGAGATCCACATCGGAGCCAGGGCTGTGACCTCCCCTCGCCCGGGACCCGAACAGCCAAACACAAGCGAGCCTGTCACCAAACGCCTCCCGATAACCGGCGACAGCTTCCCTGATCGCAGCCTGCACAGCTCTCTCAGACGGAGGATCATATGCAATGACCTCAAATCCGTCCTGGTCCACCAGTGAAGTATGCGCCACCACCCCCATGTGCATCCAGCATAATGAAAGATCCTCGGAGTGAGGGTCAGAGCGGCTCAGCCTGTCCTACCGGCAGGTCTCCCGCAAACTGCGCCGAGCGGAGCTTGACCCCTGCTATCCCTGGAGGCCGCCCCAGGAAACGGTCCCACCTGGCCCACGCCATAGACCCGGCGGCCCAACAGAACTGTCTTTTTGGCACAGGACCGATCGTTTCACCTTCCGATATTTGAGCGGGGCACTGACCGGTTTGCTGGTGCCTGATGCTCTGGTGAGCATTCAGTGGGTCGAGGAACCCTCACAGACCCACAAATCAGTCTCAAGGGTGCCCGATTACGTGCGCGTCAGCGCTGAGGAGGTGACGATCAGGGCTTCTGTCACCCTGTACGACCAATACGGAAACGGTCATCGCACCGGCTCGAGCCAGCAGGTGGGAATAACCATCGGCGGCCAGGCGCTCAGCGCCCCGGTAAGTTCATCAGGCACCGCATCCGCCGGTACCACCCTGGACAATCAGCGACACGGCTCTCCAGTGACATTAAGCTTCACGGCCGACCCCGGCGGTGATGGCGTCGAACTCGACTCCGGGGTGGACGATCCCCCGGACGCCGTGGTTCAGGTGGTGACAGCGGCCATATCGAGAGATGACGGCGAAGACATCGATGTCCACACCATATTCCCTCACCGCAACCGGTTCATAACGGAAGCGGGCAGCGGCGATTCCGACGCCAAGTTGCTCTACTACTACAAACGAGCGGACACATTCCTTGCCGGCGACGACACGATCACCATTGAGGAGTTCGAAACGCTCCTCACCCCCTTCGGCGACGAGAACCAGGCAGTGATCGACATCGTGACCTACGACCGGGAAGGAACCAGCGTGTTCAAGGTCGTCAGAACAGCCGACTACAGCCGCCCGTAACCGATCAGAGAGACTTCGGTGTCCTTCCCACCTGAGGAACGACCATCTGACTCGCCAGACGCAGGAATGCCGTCAGCCCCATCGCCGCGGCCACCGCGCCGACATCGAGAAAGCGCAGGCGGCGGCGCGGACAGCCATCCGCCATGCCCTCTCCGGGGAATGTGGCTCAGCCAGAGACCGAACCGCGCTCTTACGGGAAGAATTGCAGGATGATCCCAACCGCTCCCAGAGTGGCGATCGCTATCCAGATCGTACGTCCGAGGCCCGCCTGCAGATTGGCCATCTCCACCTGCAGGTCGGCCATCTCCACCCGCAGGTCGGCCATCTCCCCTCGCAGATCTCTGGCGACATCCTTGATCTGGCCCTCCAAGTCAACCTTCATCGACTTGAGGTCGGCTTTCACCAACTCCAAGTCGGTTCTCAGCAGCATCAGGTCGGCTTTGGTGGCGGGCGCGGTCAGGTCTTCCTTGGTGGCCGGTGCGCTTGCGGACATCATCCCTCCTTCAGGGTCGCCTGGTCTTCCTCTCCCCAGGACCTTCATTCTGAAGTATATGTCCGTTTCCCGTCCGGTTTCAAGCAGAACAACCCACTGTTTCCCGGCCATGCCCATCAATGGGGAGGAGCGGGGGTTCGGGCTGAACTCCTCTAACGCAGAGACCCCACGTCGACTCTGGTTAAAAGGGGTAGGAGGTCCCTGTTGGGGGCCTCCTACCGGTGTTCAGGGGGTGGGTTGGGCCGGTGGTTTCCCACCGCCCGGGAACCGAAGAGCCAAACCTGTGCCAACCGTTCACCGAACACCCGACGGTAGCCAACGACAGCTTCGGCAATGGCAGCCTCTACGGTTTCTTCGGAGGGAGGGCGATGAAGCGGGGATTCAACGGCAACGCCGGTTCGTGATTGCATTGTGCGACCAGGTTTCAGACTAACAGGGGATGCGGAGTCTGCGCTCCTAATCATCACAGTCGCTGCGGGTGGGCCTCCTACCCTTTTGAACACAAGTCGATGCCGAGTCCTGTGCCCGGACCGCCGCTCTGCTGACTCGCCAAACGGGGCGGGCCGGGAAATACGGGGACCATTTCGCTTGAAGTCTGGCATGGGACAGACATACACTTTGGATGAAAGATCCTGGGGAGAGGAAGACCAGGCGATCCTAAAGGAGGGATGATGTCCACAGGCGCACCGGCCACCAGGGAAGACTTGACCGCGCCCGCCACCAAAGCCGACCTGCTAGTGGTGAAAGGCGACCTCAAGTCGATGAAGGTCGATCTGGGGAGCCAGATCAAGTCGATGAAGGTCGATCTGGAGAGCCAGATCAAGTTGCTGAAATCCGATCTGGAGGGTCAGATCAAGGATGTCGCCAGAGATCTGCGAGGGGAGATGGCCAATCTGCAGGTGAGCCTCGGGCGGACGATCTGGATAGCAATCGCCACTCTGGGAGCGGTTGGGATTATCCTGCAGTTCTTTCCGTAAGAGCGCGGTTTGGCCTCTGGCTGAGCCACATTTCCCCGGGGAGGGGGCATCGGCTGTATGTTTACTTGCCTCTCGGCGTAATTTCGACGGGCGGAAGCTTCCTGTTCAGGCCCTTCTGGCAGCCTGCTGAGAAGGTCTAGATGAGGCCGAGATAGGAGAACGCCGGGAGTGGCTGTCCCAGGCTCAGCAAGCATCTCTCCAGGGCCCGCCGAGCGATACGGTCGCCCCTGGTGTAGGACTCACCAGCTTCATTTACAACGATGCCGACTTCCTCAGCCGCGGTCAGGAGATCCCCAGGTACCCACGGTCGCGGAAGTCGGGAGTCACAGGGGTACCGCTTCGCTCAATATCATCTCCCTGCGGTACCGGCTCTTACCGTCCAGGGCCTGACGCAAACCGTTCAGGCTCAGCACATCAACGTTGCATCCCAGCATTTGCTCCAGGTCCCTCTTGAGGTGTACCTGCTCGAACATCGAAGTGTCCTCTTTGAACAGGACCAGCAGGTCCAGATCGTTTTCGCTCCCGCCCTGACCCCGGACTGCAGAGCCGAACACATAGACCTCTTTACCCCCGCGGGAACGCACGACCTCCAATATGCGGTCTCTGTTGGCAGCCAGAAGAGCACCCAAACGACCTGTGACGCCCGCTTCTCCCAAGTTAGCGAACCTACAGTTGGTTGAACTGTTCGACGCTCAGTCCCGCTTGGCGCAAAATGCTGTTCAGCGTTCCGACTCGCACTTCCCTGTGACGCGGAACGACGGCGGTGCGAATCTGGTTGCCATCGCGGTTCACGAACTTGACGTGACTGCCCCTTTGGCTGATCTCGGCAAACCCCGCTCTGCGCAGTTTGCGCGCGACCTGCCTGTACGGGAGCGGACTAAGCCGCTCCAACCTTCACTCGGAGGTTATGGATCTCCGGCAACACAGTCGGCCGGGGCGGTTCGAAGTGGAGCTCCAATGCCTCGGCAAGGTTGTCCAGAGCACCATCCGGAGACTCGCCCTGGCTCGCCACGTCAACCTCCAGGGCTTGCGCTATGAACCATCCGTCCTCTGGCCAGACGACCGCTGTGAATTGTTGCTCCTGCATAAAGGCATCCCCAAGCTCTCCGACATTTTTAGGCTAGCAGCCCAACACCCCGCCATGCTCATGGGATACACGCCTTCGGAATTGTTGAGCGTAACCGCAATCCCTGCGGCTGTCCTGTATCAAGAAGCCAACATGATCTTCAGGCATCCACGCGCCTTCCTTCTCTCCTGACGAAGTAGTGGAAGTCGTCGTCAGCGTTCTCCAGCCGTTCCAAGGTGGTGAGGTGTCCGTCTATGAACACTCCCAGTGACCTACGAATGGGATTGGCCACCGAACACAGCAGTCCTGACTCCATGTGCATCGGCCGTTCCCGGTGGAGCACCAGTAGGAGATCCACATCGGAACCGGGGCTGTGATCTCCCCTCGCCCGGGACCCGAACAGCCAAACACAGGCCAGCCTGTCACCAAACGCCTCCCGATAACCGGCGACAGCTTCCCTGATCGCAGCCTGCACAGCTTCCTCGGACGGAGGATCATATGCAATGACCTCAAATCCGTCCTGGTCCACCAGTGAAGTATGCGCCACCACCCCCATGTGCGCCCAGCATAATGAAAGATCCTCGGAGTGAGGGTCAGAGCGGCTCAGCCTGTCCTACCGGCAGGTCTCCCGCAAACTGCGCCGAGCAGAGCTTGAGACGGTCCCGAGAAAAGCACTCGACCCGTGGGACGGAACGCTACCGGCACCGTGGACCGGGACTAGGCAATCTTGGACTGCCGCACAGCATCGCTGTACTGCCGATCGGTCAATCCCCACATGGCCTTGATTGAATCTTCCGTCTCACCGGCGGCCACGGCTTCAACAATGTCATACACCCGAAGGCGCCTTCCCCTGATCGTTGGTTCCCCGGAGGCATAATCCGGATCGAGCACGACGCTCTCGGCCAAATTGAAGCGAACCATGGTGCCGTGTTCGTCGTATCCGGCTTCTTGCTGGAAACGGAGGACAGTTGAGGAGGGTCGGATGGCCTGTCCCGACCGGATGACGAACCACAGAGGACGATCCAGGTTCGTCTTCTCTTGTACCCGCATCACCAATTCGCATCCCTCGACATCGACAAACGGCCTTGAGGACGCCAGTGGATGGGTCATGCCGAATTCCTCAGGGAGGGCCTGTCCAGCGGTTATTGCAGACCGTCGACACCCACCCTCTGCCACCTGGCCCTCGCCGACCCGCGCCTGCTAATCCTTGTAGCCGTGTCTCTCCGGTCGCCCCGACGCTGTTCACACCCACGGCAATCCCAAAAGCCTCCTCAAGTTCTTCACCCGGTCTCGCTCCTCTCCCGAGACTGGCAGGGTTGCCCGGAACGGGCATGGTCGGGGAAAGGGGGGATCATTCGCTTGAAACCGGACGGGCCATGGGTATATGCTTTCGAATGGAAAGTACTCGGGGGACCAAAGCGAGGTAAGACCCTTAAGGAGGGATAGGATGTCCACAGGAGCACCGGCCACCAGAGAAGACCTGACCGCGCCCGCCACCAAAGCCGACCTGATGGTGCTGAAATCAGACCTGAAATCGGTGAAAACCGATCTGGAGGGCCAGATCAAAGATGTCGCCAGACATCTGCGAGGGGAGATGGCCAATCTGCAGGCGAGCGTCGGGCGGACGATCTGGACAGCGATCGCCACTCTGGGAGCAGTCGGGATCCTGCTGCAGTTCTTCCCCTAAGAACACGGTTTTGAGCCATATTCCCCGGGGAGTGCCCGGGGCTCTTTCCTTTTCCCAAACCGCGCCCCTGCGCTTGTGGCTATGAAAGGAACTCGAAAAGAGTCATCAGACCTCCCAGGCCCGTGACCACCCCCAGGGTGGCTCCGTGCGCAACCAGGTCCTGAGCCATCCACTATCCGGCAAATGTGGTACTCTACCCCCGATCTAGACGGACTCTCTTTGGCCATTGGATCCGAGATGGTATGCGGATCTCGGGCTCCGTGGCCCGGCAACGGTTGCTCGGTGGATCATGACAACGTGATAGCGTCGGCGACGCTACGGGTCTAAAATCCGGGCGCGTGAGAAGAGAGGCTGCGTCAAGATCAGATTCTGCTGTGCAGTCCGAGGAGTGCACTCTGGCTGATATCGAGGCGTACACGGGCGTCGTTCCTGACCGCACAGGTGACTATGAAGCTGGTCAGACTGTGTTCCATCCCAGCACCGAGGAGTTCCTTGACTACCTTGCCTCCCGCATGCACGAGTCTGGCTAGGTCCTTGGTGGATGCCCACCTACGAACAAACGGCAACGTTCCTTAGCGACTTTGATCGCCTTTCGAGGTCCCAGCAAGAACGCTTCCTCGCCGCTGTCTACT
Organism: Acidimicrobiia bacterium; assembly: GCA_965204615.1. Taxonomy (GTDB): domain Bacteria; phylum Actinomycetota; class Acidimicrobiia; order Spongiisociales; family ZC4RG35; genus Bin76. Next base: position 2,404,343 of record OZ242000.1, read on the forward strand.
TGTTTATCGCTGACCTTGTAGCTATGGACGCGGGTCTGATTGACAGGTTTCGCCCTGGTCTTCGAGTGAAAAAGGTGCGAGGCGTACCGGGACTGTTCGAGATGACCTGGGCACCCAACGGGCGGGCTACCTTCTCCTGAGGAGATCCTGTCACAGCAGGGAAGCGCCATGTGGTGTGGGAACGCTGCGGCGACCACAGCATTCTTCCGTAAGGGATTCTCTCGCGTCAATACCTGCGTTGATGCGGGGAAGGGGGATTTGAAGCACCTAGGGAGCCTGAAACCTATTCTAAAACGCTGATTCCGTACGTAAACTTATGTTTGCTACTTTGAGCCGTTTCCGGCGGCGTGTAGCGGTCCTTACAGCCCTTGCCATGGTGGCCAGTGTTCTGGTCGCGGTGCCGGCTGTTGCTGCTGATCCTGAGCCGAACTATGGGGCTACTTTTGATGCGTGCGCCGGTGTGGATTCGGCGGGGTTCGATGATGTTCCCTCGGGTAATGCCAATGCTGGTGACATCGACTGTATTGCCTATTACGGCATTACCCAGGGCACTTCGGCGACCACATACTCGCCGGTTATGTCGGTGACCCGTGAGCACATGGCGCTGTTTTTGATCCGTTTGGCCGGTTTGGTCGGGATTGATGTTCCCGAGGCCGATGACACCGGTTTCGATGACACCGCTGATTTGTCTGTGGAGTCACAGGCCGCGATCAGCCAGTTGCGCCAGTTGGAGATCACGCAGGGCACTTCTGCTACTACCTATTCGCCTGCCGATCCGGTGCAGCGTGGCCATATGGCGTTGTTCCTCCAGCGTCTGATGAACCTGATGACGCCTCTGACGGATGGTGATCCCGACCTGGACGACACCACGTTCTATGGTTATACGCCTGCCCATGTGGCTGACAACGAGAAGATCACGGTCAAGGACCAGGACGGCGCGGAAGTTGCGCCTGAGATCAAGTCGCCCTTCGGTGACTTGGGTTCGGCGAGCAAGGACGAGTTTGACGCGATTACCCAGTTGTATGAGTTGGGTGTTGCTTCTGGTGTCTCTGCCACTTCCTACAGTCCTTCGGCTGTGATGACCCGTGCTGCCATGGCCGGGTTCATGGCTGCGATGTTGGATCACTCCAACGCTCGCCCCGCCGGGGTGAGTGTCCAGGCTGACAAGACCTTCGCCTACGGTGAGTACGTGGCCACGGTCTTGGTTTCCGTGCGCGACGACAGCTTCGCTCCGACGGCCGATCAGTTGGTGGACATCTTCCAGAGCGACTGTGTTGACACTTGCGGTGAGGCCGCTCACTTTGTGACTTCCGGCGATGACGCCGGCAAGTGCAAGACAGACAAACTGTCCGCTGGTGACTGCATGTGGAACACCGACGATCATCAGACCGACGGCAACGGCAACATCTTCTTCGGTGCTGACATCGGCGTAACAGACGACAACGATGACTCCGACAAGGCCCACACGGTTTACGCGTGGATCGGCGCCGAGGCCGGTGACGAGTTCAACGTGGACGACGACGACTACGCGTCTGTCACCGCCATGTGGACTCCCGCCAGAGACAGCATTGGTGTCAGCACGTCGATCAGCAAAGACGCCGCGGACGCCACTGACAGGACCACTACCGGCGCTCCTGCAGACTCTGGTCAGTTGGTGAACTTGGCTTCGACTAGTTCTGTCGTGGTCACCGGTCAGCTCCAGGACTCCGCTGTTGTTGCTGTGAAGCAGGCTGACGTGGAAGTCCGTGTCAGTTGGACGCGGTACGTGTTCGACCGCGGTACTGATGCCGCTGCCGCGGCTGGTGACACCTTTGCTATCACGTATGAGAACAGCAATCAGGCGACCCTGATGACCAACGCTGACGGTAAGGTCACGTTCACGGTGAACGCTCCACGCAACATCAAGAGCGACGAGTACCAGGACGTGGTCGACATGGTGACGTTCACGGTTGACGCCGACACTGAAGGGACTGTGGTTCACACGACGGGCAGCGTGACGTTCAACTGGGTTGAGGACACCCCCACATATCAGAAGACCGACATTTCGGCTACCAAATATGTGCTGGTCGATGGCGACGGCGACGAAGACGACGACGCCAACATCAGTGTCACTGCTCGGTTGTTGGATCAGTACGGAGAAGGTATCCGGGTGGACGAGAACGGCAACCCCTACCGGATCACCCTGACGCTTCCCGACGCGGGTCACAACACAGACGCCAACGCCGAGGAGGATGGCATCCAAAGCGGCGATGTCGTCAAGACCCCGAGCATCAGCTCCAGCAGCAGCCGCCGCGGCATGGCCAGGGCACTGTTCGCCGTCAACCAAATCGCACAGACTCAGCACACCCTGACAATCGGCTATGCGATCGCCGACGCCGACGTGAATACTGACGGCACCCCGGTGGACGCAGACACCGATGCGGACGGTATCCAATTCCAGTATGCTGCCGTAGCTACCAACGCCACTGGTGATGCGAATGACACGTTTGTCTATGTGGAGGCCACCGCCAGTGACGGTGACGACACACAGGTCACAGTCCATCAGATCTTCGGTGGTGACAGCGCCAAGAAGATTCCGGCCACTCACTTCGCAACCGAGGGCAGTGGCAGCGATCATGGAGTGCTCTACAGCATGGACGACAACGACACCTACATCAAGAACGGTGAGCGTCCCCCGCCATGCCAGGTGTTCCGGCCTGAGGTCGGGGACGTGGTCAGAGTCGTTATCTACTCCGCAGACAGCGACAAGTTGAGCATCTTCGACATCACACCCACCCTCAACTAGAAACAACCGCCCCCAACTAGAAAAGGAGGCTCCCCGATCGGGGAGCCTCCATCTCCTTATGCGATAACGGATTTGAGGCTGCGCGTAATTGTGGGGAGAGGAAGGCCAGGCGACCCTGAAGGAGGGATGATGTCCGCAGGCGCACCGGCCACCAAGGAAGACCTGACCGCGCCCGCCACCAAAGCCGACCTGATGCTGCTGAAGTCCGACCTGGAGGGCCAGATCAAAGACGTTGGCCGCAAGATCGATGTGCGTATAGCCGAGGTGAAGACAAGCCTGACCTACACGGTCTGGCTGGCGATGGCCACCCTGGGAGGGGCGATGGCCTTGCTGCGGCTCTTCTAAGCGAGGCGATCTGGGGGGGGGAGACGAATGTCCGCAAGCGCGCCAGCCGGGAGAATGAACAGCGTCAGGGTCACTGCCGAGGACCCGCCACAAAGACTAACAAAGGAGTTAGGTGGGGGCGGGTTGAAGAGGGCCAGATGGTAGAAGGAGGCTCCCCGGGGGGAGCCTCCTTCAGATAGTCGAACGTTTTACTGTTTATGAACCGGCAACGGTGACTCGGAAGATGCTGGAACCGTCATCGTCGTAGGCCACGATCTGGACGGTGCCTGCAGTGTCGTTACTGCCTGGCTTGATCAGGCTCTCGAACTTGGCCATGTCGATCATCGTACTTTCGTCCGCTGTGGTGCCATCTATGTAGACATCGTCCGCGTCGTAGGTGTACAACAAGCCGTTGATGCGGAAGCGGTCATCATCCGCATAGACCGCAGTGAGTGCAGTTGCGGTGGCAACCTGGCTGTCGTCCGGAGCGTGGCGCACCGGAACCACCGGCGTAGGATCAATAGTCGGAGCATCAGTGATGGCAGTGTCCCCTGAGTCCTGGATGTCCGTGTAGGTGACGGCAACATTGACAACGGTATCGGGGAATCCGGTTACATCCGCTACCGCCGTCCTGCGCCAACTGGCCACACCGCGGCTGCTGATGGTCCTTCTGGAACTGTTGTTATCCCCGGTGCCGATGGTGATCAGGACCGAGTTGCCCTTGCCGATGGTGTTGCCGTACTGGTCATAGAAGGTCACCGAGGCCCGGACGGACACCTCGTTCTTACTGTTCAGCACAGCGTAGGCAGGAGCATTTCCCTTACCAGAACCGCCATTGGCAGCGAGCATAGAGGCATCAGCGTCTGACCACGAGATGGTCTTCACAACAGTCTCAGCAGGATCACCAGCCGTAGAGGCTGCCGCACCGACCCCATTTAGTCCATCAACATCGGATGTGAAGGTGATCGTGTCAGTCCTCGGGGGATCTGTGTTGCCCTTATTGGACTTGGGACCACTGGTGGTGAAGGTAGCTTGACCGTCGTCGTCGGTCTCCAACGGAGCAGGCGCCGGATACACGGTAACAGCGGCGGGATCGTTCCCCGTGCCATCGTCCCCGACATCCTGCACCCAAGACACAGTGATTTTCACACCGGACTTGGCGACCGGTTCGTTGTCCTCGTCGACCAACTGCACCGTGTGGGTAACACTGCTAGTGGCGTCAATGTCCACCGTGTTGTCATTCTGCGAGTTCTCACTGATGTCAGAAGTGACCTTCAGCTTGGTGGCGTCGGTGGTGGACTCCAGCGTGACGGACGCATGGTCCTTGTCAACATTGAAATCGTTATTGTCAGCATCAGCATCACCCATCCACGCGTAGTAGGTGTTCTTGGTGCCATTAGCGGTGCCACCTGCGATATAGATGTTGCCCGAACCGTCGGTCAACGACTCATCATCGGTCCACGCACAATCAGCAGGCATCTCGCAGCCACCGTCATCAGTGAATTCACCAACACCCTCATCGGTTCCGTCATTGCCGGAGAAGAAGGTCTTGATGGACACATCAACCATCGGAGCGAAACTGTCGTCTCGATAAGACACCGCGACCGTGGCATCTATCTGATCGAAGCCCGTGGTCTTAGAGGCTTGGATGCTCACACCGGCCGGGCGAGCGTTGGAGTGATCCAACACACCAGCCATGAACTCGGCCATGGCAGCACGGGTGATCGAAGCATCAGGACTGTAGGACGTGGGGCCTATACCCGAAGCAACACCCAACTCCCACAACGCGTTGATCGCGTCATAGGCTTCCTTCGTTACCCCGTTGATATCGGTGAACGGCGACTTCACAGTCTTGCTATCGTCCATGTCGTCAGTGGAGTCGGTGTCGTCCTTATCGACCACCTTCTCGGGGGTGTAACCGTACACCGGGTCGTTTTCGCCGGTACCCTGGGCCATCGGGTCCATGTGGTCCATCAACCTGGCGATGAACAGAGCCATGTGACCACGCTTCACCGAAGCCTCAGGCGAATAATTGCCGCCACCGGTGCCCTGGGTGATGTCAAGATCAGCCAACTGGTTGATGGCGGTCTGCGACTCGGCAGACAAATCACCGATGTCGGTGAAACCCGCATCGTCAGGATCGGACGCCAGCTCGATCCCCACCAGACCGGCCAGACGGGTCAGGAACAGCGCCATGTGCTCACGCGTGACCGACATGACCGGCGAGTACGTGGTCGCCGAAGTGCCCTTGGTGATCCCGTAATAGGCGATACAGTCGATGTCACCAGCGTTGGAATGACTGGCGGGAACATCCTCGAAGTCCGCCGAACCCACGCCCACGCAGGCATCGAACGTAGCCTTGTAGTCCATCTTCGGATCGTCATCAGCAGCAGCAACCGGCACCGCGACCATAACACTGGCCATCAAAGCAAGCACCGAGAGGACCGCTACATGCCGCCGAAAACGGCTCAAAGTAGCAAACATAAGTTTACGTACGGAATCGGTGTTTTAGGGCCTGCGGAATCGGATCAGGCATGGGTCTAATTGCACGACCGGAGATGGACCGGCTCCTTGATGCCGGGACCTGGCATGCCGTCACCACGGGCTGGCGCTCGCGGTGTCAAGACGGATCGTCGAACCTGGTGTGTCTTTCAGGGGCACCGGTGAAGACGAATTGCAGAGGCATCGGCATGCCGGAGGGGCTATATTTGTTCGCCATGGAGTACTCAGAGGAGACGATCAGGCAGGTGTCAGAGATGGCTACCCCTGAGAACCTACGGCCGGCCCCCCCGGGAGCCCTTGAACAGGGAAGGCAGATAGCGAACTCTTTTTTTGATACTTACACCGATGAAGACTGGAAGAGGCTTCTGAACAAGCTGTATCCGGACCAGGCAGCCGGAGTGATATCCCACCGTCCTCTCAAAGACCGCCGATCGCTGCTGATGCTCATACACCCAGACCGCAGAGCAGAGGTGGAACGGTTCCTGGCCTCCCTGGCGGCATAACGAGCACCATTTGCCATTTAGGCCCCGAATAGCGCGGTCCGCCTGTAAACACGGGGTCACATACGAGGACGTTGCGTTGGTGATCGGCAACCCTATTTGGATCAAGAGCATGCCCGACCTGCACTGCATGGGTATGGGCGAGCCCGGTAGGCCCAATGTGACCGTATACGGGGGGCTTGATGTGTACAGGCAAGAGTTGGTTGTGTTTGTGGATCGGTTTGAAGGCGTGGCTTTCCATGCTGAGCCCGGTTTGCCGAGGTACGAAGAGTTGTTCTAGGACAGCAAGCAGCTTCAGGGTGATGGCGATCATCCAAAGTGCCCAGACCTGATCAGCGAGAGTGCTCCCTTGGGGTTGGTTGTCAAAAAGATCACTCTGCGACTCGCCCTGGCTCAAGATTCAACGTTCAGGGCTTGCGCTAAGAGGTATCTCCGGACTCTCCGATTCGCACTAGCGGAGGGTGAAGGGGGATTGTTCTCGGAATTGGCGTTCTCGACGACGTTCCCACCATCGCGTAAGGGACCAACTGGCCCGGTGGATCCGCTGGTACTCCTCGATGAGCACACCTGCACAGATCACCACTGCGACAGCCAGGACCAGCGTGAGCATACCCATCAGCGTGATTCCTGCTGTTCCTGTTCTACGCGCCAGGCAAGGTCACTCCCCTGCGATTCGACCGCGTTCCGCAACTGCTTGAGCCCCTTGATTGTCAGATGGTGTTGTAGGAGGTCTGAGGATCCGACCAGCCCATTTTCACCTTACCGCCCCACCTGCGGGTTCCGTGGTTTTGTCGTCTAGGGGACGAGCCTCTTCAACAGTGTCGAGTGCGTCGACGGTAGGGTCGTACACATACCTGTCGGCCGTTGAACGATAAACCCTGGTGGACGGTGCAGGTCCCATCTGTCCTGACTCCAACGGAGCGATCGCGGCCGGTGCTCCAAAGCACACCTTCCGCCGCCCGGGATCTCACCACCACCACGATCATCCAAGCCAACACCATCTTGCCCTACCAATGGAAAGGTGGATCATCCCATGCCTGATCCGATTCCGCAGGCCCTAAAACACTGATTCCGTACGTAAACTTATGTTTGCTAATTTGAGCCGTTTTCGGCGTCGTGTGGCGGTGCTGACGGTGTTGGCGATGGTGGCCAGTGTGATGGTCGTCGCCGCGCCTGCTGTCGCTGCTGACGATCCGCAAGCGGACTACAAGGCGACTTTCGACGCCTGCGGTACGGCGCCTTCGGCGGACTTCGAGGACGTTCCCGCCAGTCATACCAACGCCGGTGACATCGACTGCATCGCCTACTACGGGATCACCAAGGGCACTTCGGCCACCACCTACTCGCCGGTCATGTCGGTCACCCGTGAGCACATGGCACTGTTCCTGACCCGCCTGGCCGGTCTGGTCGGCATCGACGTGGTCTCCGATCCGGATGATGCTGGTTTCACCGATACCGGTGATCTGTCTGCTGAGTCGCAGACCGCCATCAATCAGTTGGCCGATCTGGGAATCACCCAGGGCACTTCGGCTACTACGTATTCACCTGCCGATTCTGTGACTCGTGGTCAGATGGCGTTGTTCATCGCAAGGTTGATGGACAAGATGACCCCGATGATGCAGAACACCAAGACGGTGTACGGGTATACCCCGTCGAAGGTGGTGGCGGTCGACGACAACGTGGACACTGCTGCGGATGAGACGAAGAAGATTGGTTCTCCTTACACGGATCTGGGTTCGGTGACCAAGAACACTTATGACGCTATCACCAATCTCTATGAGTTGGGTGTTGCTTCGGGTATCTCCGACACGGCTTATGGTCCGTCGGCTTTGATCACTCGTGCGTCGATGGCCGGTTTCATGGCCGGTGTGTTGGATCATTCCAACGCTCGCCCGGCGGGGATCAGCATCCAGGCCGACAAGACCTCGGGCTTCGGACCGTTATCGCCCACGATCGCTGTTTCCTATCGAAGTGATGACTTCATGCCGGAAGCGGACGTATCCATCAAGGTCTTCCACACCGATGATGTGATGAAGCTCACTGAGGACAACACCTGCGCGGACGCGGATGATTGTTCGTGGAGCGACGCCGAGAGCCTGACCGATACGCAGGGCAACATCTATATCGGCGGTTCGGCGGCCGATGGTAAGAAGAACACGTACTATGCGTGGAAGGGCACCAAGAACGGCGACAAGTTCGACGCTGACACCTCCAATCCCGCTATGGTCACGTTGTCTTCGACCACCGACGCCACCGCGTTGAAGATCACGACCGACATCAGCGGGAACAGCACCGACGACCACACGGTGGACATGGACGTCGACAGCAGCGTGACGGTTACGGTGCAGTTGATCGACGGCGCGAGCAAGAACGTTGCCAAGTCGGGTGTGAAGATCACCGTGGGACTGGCCAAGAACACGTTGGTGGGCGCTGACGGCACCACCAACACGTCTGCTACCACCGAGTTCAACAATCCCGGCATAGCGACGTTGACCACCGACGACGACGGTAAGGTCACCTACACGGTCACCGGTCCGTCAGCCACCAAGCGCGATGATCGGGACCGCACCGACACGGTCACCGTCTCGGCCAAGGATCTCACTGGCACCACACAGGATATTGATTGGACCGACGCCGACGAGGCGTTGACGTCCGGCGCGGGATCGGCGCCCAAGTATCTGGTCATCGCCGACGGGAAGGTGAGTATCCGTGCCTCGGTCAGTTTCTATGACCAGTACGGCAACGCCTCCGCGGTCGGTAACCGGGTCAGTATCACCATCGGCACCAACACCGCGGCGGTCAGGCCGGTGCTCAGCACGGGCATGGCCAGCCACCGAGGCTCGATCGACGCTACGAAGGACGTTGATGTCCGTGTGACCTTCGGCAGCCTTGAGGCAAAGGACCCGGCTACCGGAAACTTCGCAGCCGTCACCAGTCCTCCGACCGTTGATCCTGTCGACGTGACGCCTGTGTCACACGCCAGTGACGACAGCTCACGCGTCGCGGCGGATATCGACGGTGTGTTCGGTGACGACAACCGGTTCCACATCGCCGGTGACCTGTACACCTACGACGACGATGACACCTTCCTCGAAGGAGGCGTCACGCTCACCCTGGCCGAGTTCGAAACGAAGATCGGCGCCCACATCACAGGTGCTGAAGACACTTCCGACTTCACCACTGCCCCGAATATTCAGGTGGTGTTCTATGATGACGACGGCACCAGCATCTTCAAGGTGATCACAGAAGCCGCCGAATAACACAACCACTCTCTAACACAGTAGGAGGCCCCACCAGGGGCCTCCTACCCTTTTAACCAGAGTCGACGTGGGGTCTCTGCGCCCGAGGAGTCCAGTCCGAACCCCCGCTCCTCCCCCTTGATGGGCTTGACCGGGAAACAGTGGGTTGTTCTGCTTGAAACCGGACGGGAAACGGACATATACTTCATAATGAAGGTCCTGGGGAGAGGAAGACCAGGCGATCCTGAACGAGGGATGCTGTCCGCAAGCACACCGGTCACCAAGGAAGACCTGACCGCGCCCGCCACCAAAGCCGACCTGATGTTGCTGAGAACCGACTTGGAGTTGGTGAAAGCCGACCTCAAGTCGGTGAATACCGACCTGGAAGGCCAGATCAAGTTGATGAAGTCTGATCTGGGGGGCCAGATCAAAGACGTTGACCGCAGGATCGATGTGCGTACAGCCGAGGTGAAGACAAGCCTCACCTACATGGTGTGGCTGGCAGTGGCCACACTGGGAGGGGCAATGGCCTTGCTGCGCTTCTTCTGAACAAGGCGATCCCGGGAACCCCCCCCCACCACTGGACAAGCCCGGACTTTCCCGACTCAAGGCTATAAGGGCAAATGGTGATGACGATCAGCGAAAGAAGGCATCATCACCACTCACGGCGGCCCTCCTCCCTGCTCGGAGGTAGGAATCAATCAATAGGATGCACTTCCACGACCTCTCATGCCGGCATTGATCCGCCTTCGTGTGGCTCCTTGTCAATCTAGATCGGAGAGGTAACCAAGAAGGGCGGTGCCGATTCGACAGATCAGTTCCGGCCAGGGACTAGGAAAGGAAGTCGGAGGCGGACCTGGTGACTCTGAATTCGCTCGATCCTTCCCTGTCGTATGTCACGATATCGATCCTGGCCAAGTTCTCGTCGCCTTCGAATGGGGTGAGCAATGCCTCGAACTCTTCGATTGTGATCAGCCTGTCCCCAGCCTTGAACTTGTCTCCAGGCTTGTAGTAGAAGAGCAGATTGGCGTCGGGGTTGCCACGGCCGACTTCTGTCGTGAAGCGGTTGTGTCTCGGGAAGAAGGTGTGGATTCCCAAGTCGTTACCAGCGTCCTTGGATGTTGCCACCGTCACCAGTTGGACGTAGACCTCTTGCGGATTATCGACTCCGGTCGGGAGATCGACGCCGTCACCGTCGGGGTCTGCAGTGAAGGTCACCGCCACATAGAAACCGACTTCTTCGTGTTGCAGTCGGGCGCTCCGGGTGCCGGTGCCGGACCCATTCACTGAGGCGGAGAGGTCTTCTCCCCCGATGGTCATCTCCACCTGCTGACCGGCACCTGTCCGATGACCAAACCCGTACTGGTCGTACAGGGTGATGGACGCCCTGATCGAAACGTCGCCGTCATCCCTGACGATCACATAGTCGGGTGCCTTTGCCACAGCCTTGTGGGTCTGGGAAGCTTCCTCGCTCCACTCTATGTCCACAACCACATCAGAGAGATCAACGCCGGCGAGTGCCTCACCGACATGACTGAAGGTCACCTCATCGACTCTGGTCTGATTGGTGTCAGCCCTTCGGTCTTCGACTCCCTCCACCCTGAATGTCGCCTTACCCTCCTCATCGGTGGTCAATCGGACTTCGCCGTGCCTGAGTCGTCGGTTGCCGTCAACAAGCTGCTCCAAGCCCACCTCGAAGTCGAACCCTGGACGGGATAAGGGTCTGTTGTCCCGATCGACCACCTGGAGAGTGAGAGTCACCCGCCTGGTCCGGGCAAGGTGTACCTTGTTGCCGTCAGCATGTTTCCGAACGTCGGAGGTGACCCTGATCCCTGCCACGTCAGGTTGTGAAGTAACCGCGACGGTGGCTTCGTCCACCTCGTCGGCATCGAACTGCCTACCGGGGCTGGATCCGATCCAGGCGTAGTACACCGCAGTAGCCCCTTCGTCAAGCCGGTAGGTGGCCCAGATGTTCCCCTCCCGGTCGGTGGCCCTGTCATCGGCGTTCCAGGTGCAGTCACCGGTCACAACCGCCGGATCGCAGGTTCCATCCTCGTTCAGTCCCCCGCTGACCTCTTGGCTGCTGAATACATCTACCCTCTGGCTTTCGACCGGACCGAAGTCGGGGTCTCGCACGGAGACCATCAACACGACTTCGGTGGGTCCGTATTCCGAGATCCTGGCGGCCTTGATGGTCAGACCCTTAGGACGTAGGCGGGAGTGATCGAGCACGGCAGCCATGAAATCGGCCATGGTGGCGCGGGTAATGTCCACCGAAGGTCTGTAGGTCCCTCCTGGGGCATCGGCGATGACCCCCAGTTCGTACAGCCGATTGATAGTGTCGAACGTGTCCTTCAAAACCCCATCCAAGTCGGTGAATGGTGCATCCACAGGCCTGAGGGACGTGTCAACCACATCGGCCGGGGTGTAGCCGAATCGGTAGTCTCCGTAGGCCGGAGGTTCCATCTTGTCCATCAACCGGGCGATGAACAACGCCATCTGCTCGCGGGTCACCGGATCAGCGGGTGAGAAGGTCGTAGCCGAAGTCCCCTTGGTAATCCCCAGCCCGGCCAACTGGTTGATGGCAACCCGGGATCCGGCGCTCAGGTGGCCGATGTCTGAGAATCCAAAGTCGCCGGTAGAGGGAATGGCGATCCCGACCCGGCCGGCCAGACGGATCAGGAACAACGCCATCTGCTCGCGGGTCACCGGATCGGCGGGTGAGAAGGTCGTAGCCGAAGTCCCCTTGGTAATCCCGAAGTAGGCGATGCAGTTGACGTTATCCGCTTGAGATTGGTCGCTGGGCAAGTCATCGAAGTCGGAGGCCGGTATGTCTTCACAAGCATCGAATGAAGCCAAATAGCTTGGCGAGGGAGCAGGATCATCCACAGCCGAGACCGGTGCAGCGAACACAAGACCGGCCACGAGCAAGAAGGCCGTAACTATCGCTGTATGGCGTCTTGAAGAGAGAAGCACAATGTCCTGACCTGTCGCTAAAGGGATGGAGGCTCCCCGGGGGGAGCCTCCATCGGATAGTCGAACGTTTTCTGTTTATGTACCGGCAGCGGTGACTCGGAAGATGCTGACACCGTCGTCGTCGTACCACACGACCTCGACACTGCCTGGAGCCGTCCCGGCGGACTTGATCAGTCCTTCGAACTGCGCAAGGGTGATCCGCTTGCCTTCGTTATCGTCGCCGCTGATGCCGTTGATGAAGGTGTCACCGTCATCGTAGCTATACAGCGCAGCGAGCGTGCCGACGGTGGAGATGAGGAAACGGTCCTCCTTGTCGTAGACCGCGGTAATCGCAGTAGCACCGCGCGCAGTGTCGTCATCGGCGTGTCTCACCGGGATCACCGAGGTGTCAGCAACGGTTGGAGCACCATCGAGTGCTGCGTCGTCGTCTTCATTCCGGAGTGCGTAGGTCACATCTACAGCGGTGCCCAATGTCCCGTCAAGGGTGCGGCGCCAGCTGGCCATGCCTCTGCTGCTCACGGTCCTTGTGTTGGAACTGCCATCACCGGTGCCGATGGCGATCGCCACGTTTTCGCCCTTGCCGGCGGGGTTGCCGTACTGGTCGTAGAACGACACCGTGGCCCGGATGGTCACCTTGTTCTGGCCGCTCAAGAAAGCGTAGGCATCAGTGCTTCCCTTACCGGAACCCTGAGCTGCCCGAGTCACCGGGTCGGCGACTGCGTCAATCGTGACCAGCGTCGGGTTGGAGTCCGTCCAGAAGATCGTGGCTTCCACGCTCTCACCATTGTCACTTACTGCAACAGTTCCATCTCCGGTATCAGTACCCGTAGCAGCGTCAGTTGTGTCGTCGCCGTCCACATCGGAACTGAACGTGATCACGTCGCGCCTGTCAGGATCGCTGTTTTCCTTGGTGGACTTCGGACCGGATGTGGTGTAGGTCACCATACCGTCATCATCGGTCTTCATCGCAGCAGGCGCCGGGTACAGGGTATTACCACCCAGGACCACAGCCACCTTGACCGTCACGCCGGACTTGGCCACCGGATCGCCATCATCGTCGACCAACTGCGCGGTGAGAGTGACACTGCTTGTGGCGTCGATGTCCACCGTGTTCTTATTGCTGGAGTTCTCGTTGATGTCAGTCGTGACCTTAAGAGCCGTAGCATCAGTGGTGGAAGACAACGTGACTGTCGCATGGGGGGACGTGTCGACGTCGAAGTCGTTCTCGTCAGCGTCGGCATCACCCATCCACGCGTAGTAGGTGTTCTTCTTCCCGTCTTCAACGGTGCCGTCCTCGTAGATGTTGCCGGAAGCGTCGGTCAGCGACTCGTCATCGGTCCACGCGCAGTCAGAAGCCGTTGAGCAGCCGCCGTCCTCGTTGAACGAACCAACCGTATCGCTGTTGAAGACCTTGACGGACACATCAACCATCGGCGCAAAGTTGTCATCCCGATACGAAACCGCAATCTGGGTGGTATAGTCGCCGAAGTCCGAAGTCTTAGCAGCCTGGATGGTCACACCGGCCGGGCGGGCGTTGGAGTGATCCAACAAACCAGCCATGAACTCAGCCATAGAAGCACGGGTGATCGAAGCATCAGGAGCATAGGACGTGTCGGAAATACCAGAAGCAACACCCAACTCCCACAACGCCGTGATCGCGTCATAGGCTTCCTTCGTTACCCCGCTGATATCGGTGAACGGAGACTTCACCGTCTTCTGAGGATCGTCATCATCGTCGGTGTCGTCGTCAGGAACATCCACCACCTTCTCGGGTGTGTACCCGAACACAGTGTTCTTGTCCTCGGCCATCGGGTCCATGTGATCCATCAACCTGGCGATGAACAACGCCATGTGACCACGCTTCACCGAGTCATCAGGCGAATAAGTACCACCACCGGTGCCCTTGGTGATCCCAAGATCGGCCAACTGATTGATGGCGGTCTGCGACTCGGCAGACAAGGCACCAATGTCGTTGAAACCCGCATCGTCAGGATCGGAAGCCAGGTCAATGCCCACCAGACCGGCCAAACGGGTCAGGAACAACGCCATGTGCTCTCGCGTGACCGACATACCCGGCGAGTAGGTGGTGGCCGAAGTGCCCTTGGTGATCCCGTAATAGGCGATACAGTCGATGTCACCAGTGTTGGCATGACCCGCGGAAACATCCTCGAATCCCGCATCAGGCACACCCATGCAGGCATCAAACGTAGCCTTATAGTCCATCTTCGGATCAGCAGCAACAGCAGGCGCCGCGACCAGCACACTGGCCACCATGGCAAGCGCTGTGAGGACCGCTACCTGCCGCCGAAAACGGCTCAAAAAAGCAAACATAAGTTTACGTACGGAATCAGCGCTTTTGAGGAGGTCTCAGGTACCCCTGCCGGCTACGGGTTCGGTCTCCCTATCGACATGAGTTTTGAGTTCGAAGCTCCACCGGTGGTTGCTCGCTGTCGGCCATTCATGGCTGTGCAATGCAGGTGAGAACCATACGGTGGTGGTGTTTGGGAGTTTGGCGCATCACCCTAGTTCGGATGTCGGTCCAGCAGACTGAGCTGTTGGTAGTACTGCGCAACAGCATTGTTGGCCGCCGCTTGGTTACGGGTGTACAGAGCAGGCATGGTTGGGTTGGTCCAGCGACCGGCTGTCATCAACTGTGCCAGGGTGGCTCCATGTGCGGCCAGGTCCTGGGCCATCCCTACTCTGCAACTGTGGCCGCTGTACCCCGGACCCAGACCGGATCTCTCGGCCAACATCTTGATGCGGGTGGACAGATGCGGGCCACTGAGCCCAAACACTTTCTCATGAGGCTGTGCCTCTTCAGGCCGCATCCGTTCCAGAGCCGCCATGGTGGATGGAGCAAGATACATCACCGCGCCTTTTCCCTCCGGGTCGGTCTTGCTGTGACGGATCGTCAGCCGTCCCGACCCGTCTCCCATGCGAATTATGTCTCCCCAGATCAAGTTGGCGGCTTCGCTCCGGCGAAGCAACCCGTCGCGCATTACCTGAACCAGTGCCAGGTCCCTGCGCACAATCCGGCTCGGCGGGGCGCCCCCCGGACGGTCGAAGTGGGCCAGGATCCGATGGAGGTCTCCCTGGGTCAGTCCTTTGACCTGTGAGGGACGACGGCCTTCCCTTGCGGCTTCCCGGGCCAGACCGGACAGCACGCGCCGCACCAGTTCGGTGGAGGTCGGATCCTTGAGTCCTGCCTCACGGTGCGCGGCTGCGATGGCGGCTCTGGCCACCTGCAGCGTGCTCATAGATTTGCCCTCGTCCGCCAAGCTGGTAAGCCACTCCGCCACGGCGGCGGGATGGGCGGGCCGGGCCTCTACTCCCCGTTTCCGGGCGTGGGCGGCCCAGGCGGAGAGGTAGGTCCGATAGGCGATCTTCGTGTTGTGGGAACGGCTCTTGCGAGCTGCTTCCAGGACCCGCTCCCAGTCTCCGGCGGGGAGACGGATATCGGAGGGGGGCGTACTCGTGGAGAGATGATCCGGCGTGGTAATGCTCATTGGCTTCCTTTCCAGGGGTCGATCATTCCGTCCTGCCGCTCCAGCGCCGGGGTTGTGCTGATGCCTTGCTCGGATGGAACGGCAGCCCCTTTAAGGAAAGTGAGACGAAAACCATCGAAACACACCGCCATGCCGTCGAAGCTCTCTCCGATGTGTTCTGTCCCGCAGGCCATGTGGGGGGCAACTCTGCACTGCCAGGTCACGACAACAGCGGTAAATGTGGTGCGGACGCCTTCCCTCCCCGGAGGCGCCGAACAGTCCCATTCGGTGTCTCAAGGGGTATGGTTTTGGATTATGACGCTTGTGTCGGAGTTCCTGGGGATGAGGTTCGGGGTGGTCTACCAAGAGAACGCCGAACCTCACTTTCGGGTGGTCTACTAGGACTGGAGCGGCCCCGAACTGTCAGCCAAATACGGTATGGAGAGCCGTTGCGTCATCGACGGTTGGCTTCCGAAGCTTGGAATGTGGGCGATCGATGAGTGGGCGGAGTTACATAGGGTGGAACTGGCACAGGCCTGGGAGGACAGTCGCCAAGGGAGAGCACCGGCCGCGATCGCTCCGTTGGAGTAGACGACAGATGGAATCCGCACCGACCACCGAGACTGATCGGTTCAACGGCCGGGAGTGTATGACCCTGACCGTAGGAGCGAGATCAAGCCGATCCCGAGCATCGTTGCACGCTACCTACCGTTTGGCGATCGAAAGTTGCCAGGTAGAGGGTTTCCAACAGTTCGTCAGTCAGGTGGTGGAACAGGAACTTGTGACGCTGTGATCAACACACCGAGAACGGCGCCCAGCCTGGACAACGCCTCCCGCGACAGACCAGGCGGGTCGTCTCCGTCGGGAACGAGCCCTTGCCAGTATCTTCCCTTGTGCTTGGTTCCTGCCGTGAACGCCAACGACGGATGGTATCCGCCCTCCTCCCCCGGGGTTGCTACAGCCATCACATAGCACGGAAACCGAGGGTGCGGTTCGCACACCAATGTGGTAGGTGTTTGCCATTCCCATCGGTAGGTGCTGGTCCTGCAATATTCGTTCATCCATTGCACCGCGTCGGCTTTGGCTTCAGACGACGTTCGCGGCATAACCGCCGTCTGAGGGGAGTCCATCAGGTCCTAGATCCTCTCCGTGGTTTCGGGATACCCGGCATTAACCGGCACGGATCCACCTTGAAGATGCATAAGGCACATTGTATGAGGAATCAACCCCACGGGCCTGAAGCTTTGTGACATCCGACCCGGAAGTGAGGCCCCGGGGCGGAGTATGGAGCTTGACGGTTAGGACCCGTGGCACCGAGGCGATGGACCGGTTCAAAACACCAGATGACCGAGGTGTGGTGTAGGGAAATGGGGGATTTGAAGGAACACCAGGAGCGTGGACCCTACTCAAAGAGCGCTGGTTCTGTAGTTTGCATACAGAACCGGAAGAAGGCTCAAAAGGGCTGTCAGATTCCCCCAACTCTGGTGAATGAGAGTAGGTCACCGTTAAACTGGGGGCAGAGGAGCACATTATGGCCGGCAAGTTGACCTTTCCTGTCCGTCCTGCATCCGAGGTACCCACCAGGCGCGAGCCTTCGTTTCGGGTGCGTCGCCGCGCAGCCGCCGAGCTGCCGCCTCATATGGTGGGCCGGACTCTGTTCGAGGCTTATCGCACCCCACTTCTGCAATTCATAGCCGACTGGAACCGTTCATCCGCCAAAGCGGACATGATCGAGAAAGCCCCTTCCTATGAAGGCCCCGACCTTTATCTGTTGCCTTCTGTCGCGGCGGTGGTTCATGCCCTGGTCGACCGCCAAGACCTGGCTGTTCCGGACTGGGTGTGGGAGCATGAAGCACCCGAGGATTGGGTTCTGTTCTGTGAACCCGGGGGATCCGAGTCCTTTTTCTGGCGGAGGGGAATGGAGAATGCTCCTTCCACCTGCCGTCACCATCGGGTCTTCTTCCATCACAGGCTGTTGGATAAAGGGACACCCGACTGGTGGCTGCCGTGGACCTGACCCCAGAGCGTATCGTTGAACTGTTTCTGGAGGTTGACGCGGAACTGTACGCTCTCACGGACAGGCATCATGATGTGATGATCGCCGGAGGTGCGGCGGTGGCTTTGCTATGGGACGAGCAACGCATCACCAACGATGTGGATGTGGTGTCCGAGGGAATGACACCGCAACTGCGCACTGCGGCTTCCCGCGTTGCCCGGGATTATGGCCTGGAACCGGATTGGTTCAACGACGCTGCGAAGTTGAAGGCGCCGTCTCTTGATGCAGGCGAACCCATCCTCGTGTTCGATGGAGCCCGGCTTCGTGTCTACGCCGCTCCGGCACGGTATGTGCTAGCTATGAAACTGATGTCGGGACGCGATATCGACAAACGTGACGTGCCGGCGTTGTTGCGGGTTTCCGGAGTGGAATCGCAGGAGGAGCTTTACCGGTTGGTTGAAGATGCATACCCGCTTCGGCTAATCCCTGCCGCCACAGGCTACATCATCGACGAGGCGTGGGAACTGTACGCACAGAGTCAGGTGGAACGGTCCGAACAAGGGGGAACAGACGACTGTCAGTACAACTAGATGAAACGGAATAGGTCGGACATTCCCAAAACTATCCGAGCAATCCGGCTGGCCGCCAAGACCACCCGGTGAGCCTGCTCTCCCTCGGGCCGTCTCGCAAAACCCCTCGGAGGAGCGCTACGCGCCGATGGCGCTCAAGGCCGAAATAAGCAACTCTGACGGCTTCTAAACATTACAGGGCAATCTCGATAGCCGTCCAGCATCGGCCATCCCGATATGTAAACTTATGTTTGCTACTTTGAGCCGTTTTCGGCGGCAGATAGCGGTGCTCACAGCCCTTGCCATGGTGGCCAGTGTTCTGGTCGCGGTACCGGCTGTTGCTGCTGATCCTGAGCCGAACTATGGGGCTACTTTTGATGCGTGCGCCGGTGTGGATTCGGCGGGGTTCGATGATGTTCCCTCGGGTAATGCCAATGCTGGTGACATCGACTGTATTGCCTATTACGGCATTACCCAGGGCACTTCGGCGACCACATACTCGCCGGTTATGTCGGTGACCCGTGAGCACATGGCGCTGTTTTTGATCCGTTTGGCCGGTTTGGTCGGGATTGATGTTCCCGAGGCCGATGACACCGGTTTCGATGACACCGCTGATTTGTCTGTGGAGTCACAGGCCGCGATCAGCCAGTTGCGCCAGTTGGAGATCACGCAGGGCACTTCTGCTACTACCTATTCGCCTGCCGATCCGGTGCAGCGTGGCCATATGGCGTTGTTCCTCCAGCGCCTGATGAACCTGATGACGCCTCTGACGGATGGTGATCCCGACCTGGACGACACCACGTTCTATGGTTATACGCCTGCCCATGTGGCTGACAACAAGAAGATCACGGTCAAGGACCAGGACGGCGCGGAAGTTGCGCCTGAGATCAAGTCGCCCTTCGGTGACTTGGGTTCGGCGAGCAAGGACGAGTTTGACGCGATTACCCAGTTGTATGAGTTGGGTGTTGCTTCTGGTGTCTCTGCCACTTCCTACAGTCCTTCGGCTGTGATGACCCGTGCTGCCATGGCCGGGTTCATGGCTGCGATGTTGGATCACTCCAACGCTCGCCCCGCCGGGGTGAGTGTCCAGGCTGACAAGACCTTCGACTACGGTGAGTACGTGGCCACGGTCTTGGTTTCCGTGCGCGACGACAGCTTCGCTCCGACGGCCGATCAGTTGGTGGACATCTTCCAGAGCGACTGTGTTGACACTTGCGGTGAGGCCGCTCACTTTGTGACTTCCGGCGATGACGCCGGCAAGTGCAAGACAGACAAGCTGTCCGCTGGTGACTGCGTGTGGAACACCGACGATCATCAGACCGACGGCAACGGCAACATCTTCTTCGGTGCTGACATCGGCGTAACAGACGACGACGATGACTCCGACAAGGCCCACACGGTTTACGCGTGGATCGGCGCCGAGGCCGGTGACGAGTTCAACGTGGACGACGACTACGCGTCTGTCACCGCCATGTGGACTCCCGCCAGAGACAGCATTGGTGTCAGCACATCGATCAGCAAAGACGCCGCTATGGGCGCTGACAGGACCGGAAACACCCCTCAGGGGCCTGCATCTGGTCAGTTGGTGAACTTGGCTTCGACTAGTTCTGTCGTGGTCACCGGTCAGCTCCAGGACTCCGCTGGTGGTGCTGTGAAGCAGGCTGACGTGGAAGTCCGTGTCAGTTGGACACGGTACGTGTTCGACCGCGGTGCTGATGCCGCTGCCGCTAGTGATGACACCTTTGCTATCACGTATGAGAACAGCGATCAGGCGACCCTGATGACCAACGCTGACGGTAAGGTCACGTTCACGGTGAACGCTCCCCGCAACATCAAGAGCGACGAGGACCAGGACGTGATCGACATGGTGACGTTCACGGTCGACGCCGACACTGAAGGGACTGTGGTTAACACGACGGGCAGCGTGACGTTCAACTGGGTTGAGGACACGCGTATCTACCAGAAGGCCACGATTTCGGCTACCGATTATGTGCTGGTCGACGGTGACAGCGACATAAATGACGACGACGCCAATATCAGTGTCTCTGCCAGGCTGCTCGATCAGTATGGCAGTGGTATCCGCGTGGACGAGAACGGTAATGCCTACCAGATCACCCTGACACTGAGCGGCACCAACGGGACCGACTACTCAATAGACACTGATCCCGACACTGATGGTGTCCAGGACACAGAGGCTGTTACCAAGACTCCGAGCATCAGCTCGAGCAGCAGCCGCCGCGGTATGGCCAGAGCACTGTTCGCGGTCAACAACATCGCAGCGAGCACGCACGGTCTGAACGTCACCTACTCGGTGGCAGACGCCAACGTGGACGCAGAGGGCAACCTCGCAGATGCCGACAACGATGCCACAAACGGCATTCAACCCGTCTACGCGGCAGTGGGCACCAATGCCACTGGGACCACAGATCCCGACCCTGATACAGCTACCATCTTCGGCACCTATGTGTACGTGGTCGCCAAGGCGAGCGACGGTGACAACAAGCAGGTCGTCGTCCATCAGACCTACGGTGGCTCCGACGACACGCCGGCTACTCACTTCGCGACTCTGGGTGCTGCCGCTCATGGAGTGTTGTACGCCATGGACGACAACGACACCTACATCAAGGACGGTGAGGCACCCGCTCCATGCGTGACGCTCCGCCCCGAAAATGGTCAGCAAGTCAGAGTGGTTATCTACTCCACTGACAGCGACAAAGCAAGTATCTTCGACATCGATACTGAACTAACGCAGAACTAGCGTTCAGCTACGTTCCTCTACCTGATGGAGGCTCCCCCCGGGGAGCCTCCATCTCTTCTATTCAGCCACCACACCCAGGCACCCCAGAGACTTCACATGTCGCCGCGGCGGCAGTGGTAGTGGTCGCAACGGCCACCGGCGCCGGCAATGCCTTATCGGCCACCTCGTCGATCCACAGCTTGTGCGGCTCGAAGAAAGGTGATCACAAAGGCTCCCAACCCCGCAACGGGTATTAACCCCCCGACAGGTGAGAACTCTTTGCTCTGTGTACCCTGTGAGACCGGGTGGGACTCTCATCGTGGAGACCAACGCGGTGCGCAGCGAGGAAGAACCTCCTTTCGGGTCTCATCTGGCCGTTTCGCGACATGGCCGATGCCGTTTCTCGCACCTTGGACGCACGCATCATGGCTCCTGCCCTGGTGCGGCCTTTAACCAACTGACGGTTCGGGACAGGCAGACGCCGGTCAGACCACGGTGTTGGCTGAGGACCGAGCCCGTCCCGGAGAGGCGCTATCCCGCCTGATGGATGGCGATGGGCATCCCTGCTGTGTGCCGCCGACTCCCAGTCATGGAGGCCGTGTCCTGACGGAGTGCCATGTGAGTTGTGGTTGCCTTAGGAGCGGCTGGCGTCGGCTGTTCTGACGATTTTGAACACGCTGGTTCCTTCCCGGTCGTAGGTCAGGATGTCGATCACTGCCTGGTTCTCGTTGTCGCCGATGGGGGTGAGGAGCGTTTCGAACTCCTCAATGGTGATCGTGTGGTCGTCGGCGAGGAATGTGTCCGCTCGTTTGTAGTAGTAGAGCAACTTGGCGTCGGAGTCGCCGATGCCCGCTTCCGTTATAAACCGGTTGCGGTGAGGGAATATGGTGTGGACATCGATGTCTTCGCCGGCATCCCTCGATATGGCCGCTGTCACCACCTGAACAACGGCGTCCGGGGGATCGTTCACTCTGGAGTCGAGTTCGACACCATCACCGCCGGGGTCGGCCGTGAAACTTACTGATACAGGAGAGCCGTGTCGCTGATTACTCAGCGTGGTACCGGCGGAGGCGGTGCCTGATGGACTTACCGGGGCACTGAACGCCTGGCCGCCGATGGTTATGCCCACCTGCTGGCCTGAGCCGGTGCGATGGCCGTTTCCGTACTGGTCGTACAGGGTGACAGAAGCCCTGATCGTCACCTCCTCAGCGCTGACCCGCACGTAATCGGGCACCCTTGAGACCGCCTTGTGGGTCTGCGAAGGTTCCTCAACCCACTGGATGCTCACCAGAGCATCAGACACCAGCAAACCGGTGAGCGCCCCGCTCAAATATCGGAAAGAGAAACGGTCGGTCCTGTTCTGGCCGGTGACATTCTCGTCGTCCTCGGGTCCTGCCACCCTGAACGTTGCCTTTCCCTCCTCATTGGTGGTCAGCAGCAAGGGCTCATCGCGGTCCCTGATCAACAAAGTGCCGTCGATGAGTTGCTGCATACTCACCTCGATCCCGATCCCGGGACGGTGCACAGCCTTCTCCTGGAAGTCCACCAACTGCACCGTGACCGTCACCGACCCGGTGCGGCCCAGGTGCACCTTGTTGCTGTCCGCATGCTCCCGGACATCGGGGGTCACCATCATCGCCACCTCTGCCCGCCGGGGAGTAATGGAAACGGTTACCTCGTCAACCCCGTCGGCATCAAAAACCGCGCCCTCCCGGGTGCCGATCCACGCATAGTACTTTGCAGTGTCGTCCTCCTCTACCCGACCGGTAACCCAAATGTTTCCCCGCTCATCGGTCGCTCCGTCGCCCACCCCCCACGTGCAGTCTCCCGACACCAGTCGCGGTACGCAAACCCCCTGGTCGTCGAGTCCCCCGTTCTGCTCGTCACTTCGGAACACGTCCACCAACTGTCCCTCGACAGGACCGAAACCCTCATCTCGGACAGAAACCATCACCACCACTCCGGTACCCCCGAAGTCGATGTCTGCGGTCTCCCTGATGATCAGACCTGCCGGACGCAGGTTGGAATGATCCAGCAACGCAGCCATGAAATCAGCCATCGAGGCGCGGGTAATGACAGCCCCAGGGTCAAACTCTGAGGCGCCCGTGACAACACCCAACTCGTACAAACGCGTGATCGCATCGAAGGTGTCCTTCGTCACCCCTTCAAGATCGGTGAACGGCGCAGCCACTCGTCTTTCGGCGGTGTCCACCACCAGAGCCGGGGTGTACCCGAATGCTCGGACCTCGTTACCAACCGGTTCCATCCTGTCCATCAACCGGGCGATGAACAACGCCATCTGCCAACGGCTCACCGGATCATCCGGTGAGAAAGTCGTAGCCGAAGTCCCCCTGGTAATCCCCAGTCCGGCCAACTGGTTGACCGCATCGCGGGACTCGGTACTCAGGTGGCCGATGTCCGAGAACCCAAAATCAACAGCAGAAGGAACGCCAATCCCAACCCGGGCGGCCAGACGAACCAGGAACAAAGCCATGTGCTCACGAATCACCGCATCGTCAGGCGCGTAAGTGGTCTCCGAAGTCCCTCTGGTGATCCCGAAATGAGCGATGCAACTGATGTTGTCGATCTGAGCCTGATCGTCGGGCAGATCACCGAAATTCGAGGGCGGTACGTCCTCGCAAGCATCGAACACAGCCAAATAGCTTGGCGAAGGGGCAGCATCATCAGCAGACACGGACGCGGTCAAGAAAAGACCAGCCACCAGCAAGAACACCACAACCACAGCCACATCACGTCTCGGAAAGAGGAACACCATGTCCAGACCTTTCGATTCCTTGGCATGAGGGAGGCTCCCCGGGGGAGCCTCCCTCATGGTTAGTTAGATGAACAGGTTTAAGTTGCGTCGACGGAGAAGATGCTGGTCCCGTCGGGGCTGTAGAACACAACTGTCACGGTCTTCCCGTTCGTAGCGATCGCTTCCTCGAACTTGTCCATGTCAACTGTGGAGTCGTCGACGATGAACGTGTCACTCGAGTCGTAGCTGTACAACACACCGTCTGTGGTACCTTCGATGTCGATGACGAACCGGTCGTTATCAGCATCAACAATGACCTCGTTGGTACTGGCATCATCAGTGCGGTCACCGGACTTGCCGTCGTCGTTCTTGTGAGCGTGCCTCACCGCCAACGCAGCAGGCACGGTAATCGCGGTAACAGCGGTGTTCGTTGTGAGACCGGTGACCGTGAAAGCGATCGCGTCGCCGGCCACGGCCTTGATCTTGGGAGAGAACTTGGCAGTGCCGTTGTTTCTCACCCGAACGGTGGCACTGTCCGTGTAGTCGGCGTCGCCGCTCGTACCTGCGGTCACTGTGATGGTGAGGGTGTCGTTCTTATCGGAGGGGTTGCCGTACTGGTCGTAGTAGGCCACCGTAACCGGGACATGCACCATGTCTTCATCGATGATCACATAATCGGGACGATCAACCACGCCCTTGTTCCCCGCGGCGTCCGCGCTCCTCCACTGGACCACAATATTGTTGGTCTCATCGTTAGGAGTATCCGCGGTGCCATCACCGTCCACATCGCCAGTGAATGTCACCGTGTCATCCCTGTTAACGGTGCCATCGTCCTCGTCGGCCGCTGCCGGTCCCATGATGGTGAAGGTGACCTTACCATCAGCGTCGGTCTTCATCGCATCAGGACCAGGAGAATCCGCAGTGGTGCCTCGGGTCCGGGTAATAGCGAGCGACACGCCTTCCTTCGCAACCGCGCCAGCAGCAGCAATCGCATCAGCAGTGGCACCAACGGTGTCGAGGTCAATAAGTTGTGCGGTAATGACAACCGACCTGTCCTTGTGGACGTTCACCTGCAAGGTGGTGGCGTTCTTGGCGATGTCCGAGATGACCCGGATTCCCAGAGCATTGGCCTTGGCCGTCAGCGTGACCATCGCCTCGCCCGAGGAACCCTTCACGAACTCGTCGTTGTCCTCGTCGCCCATCCACGCATACCAGGTCTCTGAGTTCTTCATGTTCCCGTCGCCGCCTTCGCCGTCATCGGTGTTGAGTGTGATGTCATCGAAGTTGTTACCGGAACCGTTGGTGATGTTCTCGTTGTCGCTCCAGTCACACCCAGTATCGCTCGCGCACTTGCCGGTGTCGTCATCGATGCCACCGGAGTCGGTAGCGGTGAAGACCTTGACGGACACGTCTGACATGGGCGCGAAGTTGTCGTTCCGGACAGACAGCGCCAACTTCGCCGAGACAGTACCAAAGTCTGTGGTCTTCGTCACCTGAGCGCTCACACCGGCCGGTCGGGCGTTGGAGTGATCCAACACACCAGCCATGAACTCGGCCATGGCAGCACGGGTGATCGAAGCATCAGGACTGTAGGACGTGGGGCCTATACCCGAAGCAACACCCAACTCCCACAACGCGGTGATGGCGTCATAGGCTTCCTTGGTTACCCCGTTGATATCGGTGAACGGAGACCTCACAGTCTTCTGAGGATCGTCATCGTCGTCGCTGTCGTCGTCAGGAACATCCACCACTAGCTTGGGGACCCAAGCCCATTCAGGTTTGGTGTTAGCGTCGCCATCATCGAACGGGTTCATGTGGTCCATCAACCTGGCGATGAACAGAGCCATGTGAGCACGTTTCACCGAGTCATCAGGCGAGTAAGTACCGCCACCGGTGCCCTGGGTGATGTCAAGGTCGGCCAACTGGTTGATGGCGGTCTGCGATTCGGCAGACAATTCACCGATGTCGTTGAAACCCGCATCATCAGGATCGGACGCCATCTCAATGCCCACCAGAGCGGCCAAGCGTGTCAGGAACAAAGCCATGTGCTCACGGGTGACCGACATAACCGGCGAGTACGTGGTCGCCGAAGTGCCCTTGGTGATCCCGTAATAGGCGATACAGTCGATGTCACCAGCGTTGGAATGAGTGGCGGGAACATCCTCGAAGTCCGCCGAACCCACGCCCACGCAGGCATCGAACGTAGCCTTATAGTCCATTTTCGGATCAGCAGCAACAGCAGGCACCGCCACCAGCACACTGGCCACCATGGCAAGCGCTGTGAGGACCGCCACACGATGCCGAAAACGGCTCAAAGTAGCAAACATAAGTTTACATATTGCGGCACGCAGGAATAGTGTTACATACCCTCAAACAACATGGATGCCTTCCTGCTGGGAGACCGAAGAGTTGCCTGTGTGAAGAGGGACGAAACTATGTCCACCGGTGGGAAGACGGGTGTCCCGCAACCGGCTTTAAGTCAGGTAGTTACCGGGGACTCCTGTTCAGCAGGCCGAGGTGCCGGCAGTACTGCTCCACCGCGTGGTTGGCCGTCTATTGATTCGGATATAACGGGCGGGCATGGTCGGATTGGTCCAGCGACCGGTTGTCATCAGTGCGCCGGCCTGGCACCGTGGGCTGCCAGGTCCTGGCCCATACCTATCCGGCAAACCCTGGCCGCCGTACCCCGGTCGGAGACCAACTCTTTCGGCAATGGTTTTGATTCGCGTCGAGTCTGGGCCACTCGGTCCGAACACCGCCTCCCGGGGCTGGGCATCTGCGGGCCGCATCCGCTCCGGCGCCGCCACGGTGGACGGCGTTGCGCCTTTTCCCTCCGCGTCTGTCTTGGTGTGACGGATGTTCAACCGCCCCGACCCGCCCTGCACGCGGATAACGTCACCCCGGATCAGGTCGGCGGCTTCCCGCCGTAGCAGCCCGTCACGCATCCCCTGCACAAGCGCCAGGTCCCCCCGGCACGATCCGGCGGGGCGGCGTTCCTCCGGGGGATGGAGGTGAGCAGGGATCCGTTGCAGGTCCCTGCCGGTGGGTCCTTTCACCTGCGAGGGACGACTGCCCTGTCCGGCGGCTTCCCGTGCCGCACCCGACAGTGCCCGACGCATGGTTCGGTGGCCGTTGGGTCTTCGAGGCCGGCTTCTCGGTCAGCGGTCGTGACGGCGGTTCGGGCCACTTGCATTGTGCTGATCGACTTCCCTCCGTCCGCCAGGCTGGTCAGCCAGGCGGCCGCCGCCGCGGATGACCCGGCCGCGCCGGCACTCCTCGCTTCTCCGCATGGCTGTCCCACGCAGAGAGGTGAGTCCGAATAAGCAGCCTTGGCTTTGGGGAGTTGCATCCGACACCCGCTTTCAGTCCTTGGGGACATCGGATGGGGGAGTGCCTGTCGGGAGACAATCCGGGGTACTGCTGTTCATGGCCTTCCTTTCCGCGGTCGATCTCAACGGACGGGCGCCGCGCTGAGGCCACGATGGACGGCCTTAGGCCTTTGGCCGGCCGCGACGGGCGAGCCCCGTGGTGCAATGTCCGGCGGAGCCGTATTCTCCCGGGTAGGTCCTGGGCCATCCGTCGCTGCGGGTCCAGGTCTATTTACGGTCGCGGGAACAGGAACTGTCAAACCTCCATAGGTACCGAGAGCCTTCCAGTCCGAACGCGGCGGCTATTCGGTCGATCAGGTCCCAAGCGCCGAGAGTCGCCTGCTCAATGGCAGCCGGTACGCCTGCGGACATCGTGACCCCCCTTCACGGTTGGCCTCGCTCAGAAAAACCGCAGCAAAGCCATCGCCCCTCCCAGGGTGGCCACTGCCAGCCAGACCGTGTATGTGAGGCTTGTCTTCACCTCGGCTATACGCACATCGATCTTGCGGTCAACGTCTTTGATCCGGCCCTCCAGATCAGATTTCACCAACTTGATCTGGCCCTCCAGATCAGATTTCACCAACTTGATCTGGCCTTCCAGGTCGGTTTTCACCAACTTGATCTGGCCTTCCAGGTCGGTTTTCACCGACTTGAGGTCGGTTTTCACCGACTTGAGGTCGGTTTTCACCAACTCCAAGTCGGTTCTCAGCAGCATCAGGTCGGCTTTGGTGGCCGGTGCGGTCAGGTCTTCCTTGGTGGCCGGTGCGCTTGCGGACATCATCCCTCCTTCAGGGTCGCCTGGTCTTCCTCTCCCCAGAACCTTCCTTCTTGAAGTATATGTCCGTTTCCCGTCCGGTTTCAAGCAGAACAGACCCCTGTTTCCCGGCCATGCCCATCAAGGGGGAGGAGCGGGGGTTCGGGCTGAACGCCTCGGGCGCAGAGATCCCACCGCGACTCTGGGTTTGAAGGGGTTGGGGGTGGGTTGGTTTACGAGACGGATGCGGCGGTTTCCACCTCGAAGATGCTTTGGCCGTCGTAGAGCACCACTTGCACGGTGGCTTCGGTCTTTGTTCCACCTTCGCTTGCCGTGAGCCCGATGCCGGTCGGTTCCTAGATATTGGCCATGCCGACCACCTTGCCCGCGTTGAGGAATCTGTCGTTCGAGTCGTGGGTGTTCAGGTCGCCGCCGATCCGGAACCGGCTATCGTCGCCGTACACCGCATCGAGTGTGTCGGAGTTCGCGGTGCCGTCGTCCCGAGCATGGTTGACAGGCGTCACATCGACATCCGCGGCGTCCGGAGCGCCGCTGACGGGAGTGCCGTCGGTATCGTTGATCGTGCCGTAGTCGATGACTGTGTCGGCGCCTGCCGCGGTGGGAGTCACCGAGGTACGGTGGCCGCGGCCATGCCCCTGCTGTTGATCACCCTGATCGAAGGGGTACTCGCCGGGTCGGTGCCGGAGGAGCCGATGGTGATATCGATCCTGTTAACGGCGCCGATCGGGTTCCCGTACCGGTCGTAGACGCTCACCGTGGCGCGGATGCTCACCTTGGGACCGTTGATGATCGCATACTCGGGCGCCGATCCCACGCGCCGTTCGCGCTCTCGATGCTCGGGTGGGCGTCGCTCCACACGATCTCACGGGTCCCGGTCTCGCTGCTGGCGGCGTCACCGGTGGTGCCGTTCCCGTCCACGTAGCCAGGAGAACCCATCTCGGTCATGTGGTGTTTTGAACCGGCCCATTGCCTCGGCGTTACGGGTCCTATCCGTCAAGCTCCATACCATCCGACCCGAGGAGTCACTTTTCGGGTCGGATGTCAACACCGACGGCAAACACCCCCAACGCGGTGGAAAGGTGATCTCGACGCTGCCGGGAACGACTTCTGTTGACGTTTCCGATCACGCGTGGCCGTCGTTGTCCTCGGCCACCGATGCTGTGAATCCGAGGGTCGCTACGGACGTCCAACCCTTTGACAAAAGAAGATCCGGATTAAAGGAGAGGAGGCTCCCCGTGGGGAGCCTCCTCTCGGTTTAGGTTGAACCTATTGATCTTTAGGTTCTAGCTTTATCCGTCGTCGGTGACTCTGAAGACACTGGTGCCGTCAGCGTTGTAGATCACAACTTCAACCTGAACGGCGGCGTCTCCGGTAGTGGCGCCGTTTGCAACGGTGTTGTGGTTGTCGTCCTGGTCCATCAACGTCTGGAACCTCTCCATGCTGACCGCGCGGCCCTCACCGCCGGAGCCGGCGGTGCTGTCGATGAAGGTGTCGCCGTCGTCGTAGGAGAACACCAACGTTGGGTCACCACCCGAAGTGCCTGCAAGGGCGAGGAACTTTTTGTCCTTCACCATCAGGTGCGTAACGGTATGGGCTCCCGTGCTTGCAGAACTGGCGGTGTTCACAACATGAACACTGTTCGGTCCGGTTCGGTACTGATGCCCGTCCGTCACGTTCGCCGGAGCGCTGTCGCCGTACACCTCGGCAACACCGGTTACCAGTGTCGTACCGTCGGCCTCAAAGGGATTGGTGATCGGCTGGATGCCGTCGGCGGTGGTGTCGCCGTCGACCCTGACGGGAGGCGTAGTGCTAGTCACCAGATAACCTTCAGCGTCTCTGGCGTAGGCGGTGACGCCTGCGTAGGAGACCGCTATCGGAGTACCTGCGGTGACATTGGCAGCGCCGGGCTTGCGCGACCAACGCGCATAGCCTCTGCTGATCACATTCCTCGTGCCCACGTTGTCGGCGCCCGTGCCGATCGTGATGGCGGCCGTCTGGCCGGCCCGTGAACGGTGGGAGTTACCGTACTGGTCCCACAGACGCACGATCGCGCTGACCGATGGGTTCCCGTCCAACACGTAGGTGGGAGTCTCGAGGGTGGTCTTGGTGAGAACCGGGATCTCTTCGACCCAGTTGATGTCCTCTACCGCAGTCCTTCCCGATGCACTCCCATTGGGGTTGAGCTCGGTGAAGGTGATGTCGTCCATCCGCGAGTTGTCGCTGTTGGTGTTGGTCGGTCCGGTAATCGTGAAGGACACCTGGCCCTCGTCGTCGGTGACCAACTCAGCCTCATGGGTGTTGGTATAGGTACGACCGGCTTCGGGTCCCTGTTCATAGCGGACACGGAACTTCACACCCGCACGTGCCACATCGGCATTCGCGTCCATGTTTCTCAGCTGGACGGTGAATGTCACGGTGCTGGTCGCCCGCAGGTCAACCTTCTGACCGTTGGCGTCGAAGAAAGCATGAGTGTTGATGGTCGAGCTGATCTTCAGCATGTCCTGAGCATGCTTGGCGCTGGCCATGGCAGTCATGGCATCGAACTTGTCCGAATCGAACTTGTCGCCGTCTTCGTTGCCGATCCAGGCGTAGAACGTCCTGGTCTTACCGGCGACCACGTCATGATCCATGATGAGGTTGCCGTCCACGTCGGTGGCGTCGTCGTTGTCATCCCACACACAGTCATCCTCGACAAAGTCTCCGCCGAGCACATCATCGGGGTCGGTCGCGAAGTTACAGGTTCCGTCATTGCGGAAAGCCTTGTCACCAGCAGTGCTGGAGAAGATGTCAATAGCCTGATCCTCGACCGGCATGAAGCTGTCATCCCGCATCGAAGCAATGACCGTAACCGATGTGTCGCCCCAACCGGTGGTGGGCGTGGCCTGGAGGCTCAGCCCAGCGGGACGGGCATTGGAGTGATCCAACACCGCAGCCATGAACCCGGCCATCGAAGCACGAGTGATGTCGGACTCCGGAGCGTAACTGGTTTCAGAAATGCCCGCGGCAACACCCAATTCATACAACTGAGTGATCGCGTCGTACTCGTCCTTGGTGGCGGTACCCAGATCGGTGAACGCCGACTTGACGTCGACTTCCATGTCATTGTCCACCACATCAGAAGGCGTGTAGCCGTACTGGGTGGTGGTGCTCAGACCGATCGCTCCGTCAGCCATGGGAACCATGTGGTTCATCAACCGGGCGATGAACAAAGCCATCTGACCCCGGGTGACTTCCTCGGCGGGTGAGTACGTAGTGGCGGAAGTGCCCTTGGTGATCCCCAAGTCGGCCAACTGCGCAATCGCAGTCTGCGACTCAGCAGACAAGTCACCGGTGTCGGTGAACTCCGGATCATCCGGGTCCTCCGCGACATCGATGCCCACCAGACCGGCCAAACGGGTGAGGAACAACGCCATCTGCTCACGCGTGACCGACATCGCCGGTGAATAGGTCGTGGCAGACGTGCCCTTGGTGATCCCGTAATAGGCGATGCAGTCGATGTCACCCGCATTGGCATGACCCGAGGCAACATCCTCGAAACCAGAATCAGGCGCCATACCGCAGGCATCGAAAGAAGCCTCGTAGTCCGCCTCCGGATCAGCAGCAACAGCAGGCACGGCAACCAGCACACTGGCCACCATTGAAAGCGCCGCTATTATCGCTACTAAACGCCGAACACGCTTAAAAGAAGCAAACATAAGTTTACTTACCATAGCATATGGATTTTATATTATAAATGACCTCTTTCTACAGTATTTATATGGCCAACAACATGTCAGTTTCTGTCTCCACCACGTGAATTACAGAAGTTGGTTGAAGTGTTCCTACTAACCGAATGAAAGCGAGGCTTTGATTTGCAGGAAGACATGAGCGTCGATTCTTCCAACAATTCTCCGGCACGCGACCCGTCGTCGAACATCCGGCTGCCGACCGAGGGCTGGGAACGCGTGATGGAAGCGGCCCGGAGAAGCCGCGCTCACAGCACCACGGTCACATATCGGAAATACCTGTCGGCCTGGACCGAGCATGCCAGGAAGCGGGGTGTGGCGGCCCGACCCGCACATCCCGCCGCGGTGGGCGAATGGCTCACCATTCTGGCCGACGAGGGGAAGTCGATAAGCACCCTGCAGGTTGCAAGAGCGGCGCTTGCCGCCGCTCACCGTGAGGCAGGCCTGGAGGACCCCACCACCTCCGAACTGGTGCGGCGGGTGCTGTCGGGCCTGTCCAGGGAAGCAGCCAGACAGGGAAAACGCCCCGCTCAGGTGAAAGGCCTCACCGCCGAGCGCCTCGGTCGCATCATCGCCAACCTCGATCCTCCGGGTGGCCCGCCTCCCACTACCGGGATCGTCAGAGACCTGGTGATGGTGCAGGTGATGAGAGACGCCCTGCTGAGACGCGGTGAAGCGGCGGCGCTGGTGTGGGGTGACATATCCCGAGCCCGCGACGGGTCGGGACGGTTGATAATCCGCTACAGCAAGACCGACCAGGAGGGAAGGGGTGCGGTCATGTACCTGTCACGAGTCACCATGAAGGCCCTGGACAGGATCCGCCCTCCCGATGTCTCGCCGCAGACTTCAGTGTTCGGGATCGGCGGACCGCATCTCTCCGCGCGGATTTCCGCCCTGGCCAAGAAGGCGGGCCTGGGACCTGGATACAGCGGTCACAGCTGCCGGGTCGGAATGGCCCAGGATCTGGCTGCCGAAGGGTACAGCCTGGCACAGTTGATGACCGCCGGACGCTGGACCAACCCCGCCATGCCGGCCCGTTACACCCGCAACCAGGCCGCCGCCAGGAGCGCCGTCGCCCAGTACTACCGGCAGGTCAGCTTCTTCGAGGTCGACACACCTGCACAGGAACCACCCAGAAGCGATCAACCGCTGCTCTCCGACGACCCGTCTCCGGCGGTAACTTCTGCAAACCCCGATGCGCCGCTGAGTCAAGTTGGTTGACATACTCGGAAAGATCGGCGGACGGTGCTGTCTGTGCAACATCAGGACCCCCTGCCGGAGGACCGAAGACCTCTGCTCACAAGAATCTCAACAGGTGGCGCCGGAGACCGGCGGCAAGAAAGGACCGGGACCAAGGGGGCTACGCGTCCCAGCGGCGCCACCCGTGGTCGGGAAGATGCGTCGGGTTCGTTGTTGACGAGCATGATCCGAGCAGCCGGCGCACCCGGAACCGCCGACAGGTTTCCTTCATCGGGTTGCGGTGGTGTGGCTGCTGTGCGGTCATGACGGCGGCACCCCCAGGTATTCGTCGCTCATTCGGGGAGTTCCCTGTTCACGGTGGGAGCGGTTTTCAAAGGAATATCGGGGGTCTTGGTAGTAGAAGGAATGGTTCGGTGGGTAAATGCCGGTATCGAAAAACGCCGAGTCGGGGAAGTGCGGGGTGGGATCGGCCGGGCATCTAGGCGGTTCCCTGTGGGTAAAGCGGGCGGTTTCGTGCCACCAGCAGAAAGACCGGTACGACATTCTCCAGGTTCCGTCGGCGGTGCGGACGATCAGCGCCGGTTCCCAGGCGTCGAAAGTTTCACCCAACGTGAGGTCTTCGCTGAGGTACTTGTCTCGAATGAGAAGGCCCTGTTCCACGAGAGTGTTGAAGTGTTCCAGCCTGGCTTCGTTTTCTTCCGGGTTGAACGCTCGTTGGGGTCGGCGAAGGTTCCATTCGAGGTAGATCATTGATGCGCCGGGCCAGTTCCCCGCCCACTCGACGTTCCGGATGTATGTCCACCCGTTTCTTCTCGACACCTCTCCCCAGATGGCCCTGTAGTAGGCGTTGTCCATGTTGTCGATTTCCTCCAAGAACTCGACGAGCACGTGTCCGTCGCGTATGGCCCGTTGTCGCTTTTCGACGTTGCCCTTCCACATGAGGGCCACGGCGGCTTGAACGGCTTTGAGTGTGCACTTGTCGGTGACTTCGGCGCCTTTTCCTGTCCATACCTGTTCCACGGGTGGGCAGTCCCGACCCAACCGGTCGGCGGTGTCCGGCCACCTGGGTTCGGCGAACGGTGTGGTGGGACGGATCGGCGGCGGCGGCAGGGGAAGATGCTCCGACTCGACTCTCCGGCGGGTGGCCAGGTCGGCGTCAACCGTCACCGACACCTGCTCACCCAACGGGTAGACGCCGGTCACCGTTATCGTGTCGGTGTCTGCGCCCCATGACACGTCGTAGCGGTACGGGTACCAGAAGTACTCGCCGTGGAACGCTTCTATGGCGTGGCGCACAGCACCCGTGAACAGGTCTTTGTATTTCCGTTCCGCGTTGGGGTCGGTGCTGTCGTAATAGTGAAACATGTAGTACCGCCGGGGTTCCGACACACCCGACATTTCCCATTCCCTGATCTCCCAATGGTCAGCGGTTTCAGTCTCAGGGTCGACCGACGCGAAGGCTTCCGTGTCCAACCCGGGTCGCCAGTACACGACCTCTGTGTCCGGGGAAGTCGAGGTGGTTTCCTCTTCCGGTTCGACTTGCACCGACGGGTCGGAAACAACAGTGCCCTCCCTCGCTTCGGTCGTGGTGGTCGTGTCGTCGGGCGCCTCGGTCTCCTCGACAGCGGTAGTCGTAGTCGTATCGTCGGGCGCCTCGGCCTCTTCGACAGCGGTAGTCGTATCGTCGGTCGTTTCGGTGGTGGTGGTCGCGGGATCAGGTGTTACCACCGTGGTCGTTTCGGCGGGAGTGTCCAAGGTCGCGGATTGGGTTGTTGTAGTGCCACCCACAGTCGAGTCGCCTTCGCCGACAGCAGTGGCGGTGGCGCCCGTCGCGGGTGGGACCGCTGTGGCATCCGGCTCGGGTGGGGTGGTGTCGGCCGTGTCACCCGCGCATCCCGCGACGAACAGCAGCAAGGCCATGGCAAAAGCCGGCAACACGCGGATCTTTGCGAACCGGGTACTGAACCGCCCCGGCATTGTCGGAGAGGCAGGTGTGGCCGGGGGGATCCATGCGGCTCGTTGGGCGTTGCCTGTGGCGTTCAGGGCTTGGCGGGGAGGGCTGTTTCGAGGCTGCGGAGGGAGTCGAGGAAGTTGTAGCGTTGGTAGTAGGTCCGGGCTTGTTCCACGAGGGCCGCTTGTCCTTCGGATAGTTCCATGCCCGCTGCCTGGGCGAATAGTTGGTCGGTGCGTTCCTGCATGATTTTCATTTCGTAATAGAGGTTTTGGGCTACGAGGAACCTTGCCAACTCCGTCTCTGTGTCGAAGTCCTGGGATAGGACTCCCCACCACTTGAGGTTTTCGATCTGTGGCACGAAGGCTGTTTCGGGGTGGTAGCTGGGGAGGTTGATGTCCCATAGGGCTTCCTGGTCCTCCCAGGTGAATGAGGGACTGACCATATCCCAGAGGATGCCCACGTCAACCGCGTCGAGGGACAGTTGTACATGGGTGTTGATGAAGTTGGCTTCGATAGCCCATCCATCTTCTTGCGTGGCAGGGTCTTCCAGGTAGGCCAGGGTGCGGTATCCCACCGAGAGCAGCCGGTACACGGTGTCTTTGTTGCCCGATACCCACTGTCGGTCGGCCACCAGGCCGACGGTACCGGTCGTGTCTGCTGCGATGGTTGTCTGATGGGAGAGTGCGTCATGCTCGAACAGCATCTCGAAACTGATCAGCGGTTCCCACCCGAGACGGATCAAGTGGACCGCAGTGGGAGCGCCCAGGGGCATTGCGAACTCGACCTGACCCGGCGTGGCGGACATTTGAATGATGGTCGGGTCATCCACATACCGGGGCTTGGCGTAGTAGCGCCAGTCTGCAGTGGAGATGTGAATAGGTTGGGTGTTCCCATTCTGGTCCAGCACCGGATTGCCGTCGCGGCCCAGCAGCACCAACTGGTTTCCGGCTCCGTCAAGGAGTGGAATGTTGTCCCTGTATCTCTGGTCCCACTCATCAAGATAGGCAAAAAACGCGTTCGCGTACTGCGCATGCTGGGTGGTGTGAGGAGGCATGTGGATGCTCTTTCCCACCAACTGTTCCACGGCCTGTTCAGCAGCGTCGGAGAAGGACATCCCTTCTGCCATCAACTCCAAGGCGGTTTTGGCTTCACCGTCAGGCGGGATGAGGATCATGTAACCGATGTAGGGGTCAACGATCGAGATGGCTGGAAGAGACTGACCGAAGGTCTCCAAATGAGAGAACAAACTGGGCACCCAAAGAGCCGCGACGTTCCAATCTCCCTGTTGGAGGGCAGCAATGGCCTCGCCGGTCGGGCCGTAGAGCGACCCACCCTCGGGCTCGATTGTGATGTGCGCCTCGTCGAACCAGCCTTTCTCGATAGGGATCTGCCACAAGACCGTATCCGCGCAACACGGATTGAAGCCGAAGCGAACCGGCGCGGATTCAGGGGAGTAGTCGGGAACCTGGACCGCCGAGTCACCGCGCAGGAGGTTGGTGGTGCGGAAGAGAAACGTGACGATCTGTGCTCGGGTGACCGTCCCGTCCGGATCGAACAGCCGGTTGCCTATCCCGGCGGTGATCCCGTTGGCCACGGCCCAGCCGATCGCTCCGTCGGCCGCATGCCCCGGGGGAACATCATCGAAGGAGTCGGACCCCCCCGGCGTATGAGATGCGTCCAGTGGCCTGCCCTGAATCAGGTTGACCGTCCGGTGGAGGAGAGACACGATCTCAGAACGGGGCACCGTCGCCTCAAGACCGAACATCCTCTCGCCAACACCCTCCACGATGCCCTCCCCCACAGCCCAACCGATGGGCTCATCGGCCCAATGCCCCGCCGGGACGTCATCAAAGAGGTCCGAACCTGCGCTGGTTGCCTCACTGGGGAGGCCCTGTGAAAAGTCGACCGTCCTGAAGAGAAACGTGATGATCTGGGCCCGGTTGACGATCCCTTCAAGACCGAAACGACCCTCACCGACCCCACGCGTGATGCCGCTGTCCACTGCCCAGCCGATGGGCTCATCGGCCCAATGCCCGACGGGCACGTCATCAAAGACATCAGACCCCCGCGCTGCGGACCGCCCCCCAACCGTCCCGGCCGAAAGCACGGTGAACAACACCACGACCAGAACCAGAACACCCCTGCCCATAGACGGATAACTATTTCGCAACATGTCAACTCCTCGCTCAATCGACCGGGTTGCGGCTTTACCGAATTATTTTGACTCCGAGAGTACAACGCGAAACAGGCTGATGACGGAAAAACCCGCCCCCGACTTTCCGCACGATCGGACCGTTCAGGGGACTCATCCGCTCCTTCGGGCGCGACTGTTCCGTGGGGTCAGCTTGGAAAAGGATCGGGAGACCGGGCTGTAAACGGTTATTCCCGTACGCCGGTCCGGTGCCGGGGATCGCTCAGGCGGTGAGAAGGGGAATCACGCCTGTGCCGTGGCGGCGACGCGGTTCGGGGCGAGGCGGGCCTCCATTTCGCGGCGGGTCCTTACTGCGTCGCTGGTCTCGTCGACCTTCACGTCGGCCCAGGTGACCAGGCTGTCCTTGGGCACGTCGTTGACCACGGGCACGTTGTGGGCGAGGCCGATCGGCAGGGCGCCCATGGCGAGGCTGTCGCCGGCCGGCATCAGCCGGCCTCGGACGGTGAAACCTCCCTCGCCGTCGAGGCTGTCGCCGGCGCGGAGGCGCCGCTTGGCCACGGCAACGGCATCGCCGACGAACCCGGCGGGCGTACCGGTCGGTTCGCCCCGCAGGGCCGCGCTCAACACCGACACGCCGACCTCCAGGCCGATCAGGTGGTAGGGCTTGTAGGTGGCGCTGTAGCGGCCGGTGCGGTCGGTCGCGAGGCCGTACTCGGCGAAGCAGCGCGCCGTGTAGTCGCCGGGCGCCTCGAAGACCACGTAGACGCCCCAGCGCAGGTCGCGGTGGACCGGCTCGCCGTTTCGATGCAGTGACGAGACCACCTCCACCTGGCCCTTGTGGTGCAGCGTGCCGCCCTCGGCGCGCGGTCGCAGGACCTGTGGGAGCTGGTGGGTGCCGGCCGGCGGGAATCTGAGTCCGTCGGGTGCGGGCGTCAGGCCGGTGGCATTGCACACCGCGGCCATCTCGATCGCCGACTTGGTGCCGTCGAGGAACGAGTTGAACATCTGCGGGTTCATACCGGCGTCGGCGGCCCGTTCGGGGGAGATGCCGTAGCCGTCCCAGACCGTCTCGGGCGTGGAGTCGTGGAAGCTCGGCAGGTACCTGGTGCCCTTTCCCGCCGCCACCACGCCGAGGCCCGCCGCCTGCGCCCAGTCGACCATCTCGCAGATCAGCGCCGGCTGGTCGCCGTAGGCCATCGAGTAGACCAGCCCGGCCCGGCGGGCCTCGGCGGCCAGCAGCGGGCCGGCCAGGACGTCGGCTTCGACGTTGGCCATGACGATGTGCTTGCCGGCGGCGATGGCGGCGCGGGCGTGGGCCAGGCCCGCCGGGGGGTTGCCGGTGGCGTCGACCACCACCTCCAGGCCTTCGGCGGCGACCAGCTCGAGAGCATCGTCGGTCAAGTGGATCGTCTGGCCCGGAGCGGCCGAAGGCGAGGAGTCCCGCCGGGTCTCGCCGGTCCAGCCGGTCTCGGCCAGGGCGGCGCGGGCGCGGTCGGGGTCGAGGTCGGCGATGGCCGCCACACAGAGCCCGGGCGTGTGCCTGGCCTGGGCCAGGAACATCGAGCCGAACTTGCCGGCGCCGATCAGGCCGACGGTGACGGGGCGGCCCTCGGCGACGCGCTCTCGCAGCAGCCGGAAGAGATTCATGCTATGGATCCAGATTATGGCCGCGTGCGTACTGATCGGGAGTCGAGAATCACCGCTGGGGATCAGGCTGTGAGCAGGGCTGCGGGTATCACGCCTATGCCGTCGCGGCGGCGGTAGGCCTGGTGGCCGGTGGTGATGACCGCCGCATCGAGCAGGTTGGGGCCGATACGACCGGCCAGCCAGTGCAGATGCCTCACGTCGTGGTCGTCGATGAGAGCCGACAGTTTCACCTCCAGGGCCACGACCCGGCCGTCGGCCCGCTCCACGATCAGGTCGACCTCCCGCTCGCCGGCCCGGGTCCGCAGGTGCGAGACCCGGGCCTCATTGGCTTGCGCGTAGACCCTCACTGACAGCGTGACGAGAGACTCGAACAGGGCGCCGAGCAGCGTGCCGTCCCTGGGGATGGGGGGACCGGCGTCAACTCCGTCGATCAGAGCGTCCACGTCGACGCCGAGCAGGCGCGCGGCCAGGGCGGGGTCGGCGAGTTGGTGGACGGGGGAGGCAGCCAGGCGTGTGAGCCGGTTTCTGGTGGGAAGCCAAGCCGGTACCTCCTCGATCATCCAGAGTTGCTCCAGGGTGCGGCGGTAGGCGATCGCCGTCGATTTGGCCGGCTTGTCCGGCTCACCCGGCGTGGCGGCGTCCCGGATCGTGGCGTAGGACGCCGAAGTGGAGGTTGCGGCCGCGAAGGCGGTCAACCAGCTCCGCAGCGACCGGCGGTCGCGGACATTGCGGCCGAGTTCGTTGAAGTCGTGCTCGACGATTCGATCGATGTAGCTGTCGAGCTGGACTCTGAGCAAGCGGGGTGGGAGGGTTCGCGTGGCGGGAAAGCCTGATCGGACGATCTCGTCGGCGTAGCCGGTCAGCCCCATGTCCGAGTCGCCCTGCAGCGGGGGCCGCCTGCCGCTGAGCAGGCTGGAGAGGGTGACGGTTGCTGTCGGGCCGCGTTCTGCCAGAGACAGGGGCCGCATTCTCACAGTGACGATCCGCCCGGCGCCCGAGTGGGTGGGGGCATCGGTGGGAGCGGCCGAACCGGTCAGCAGGAATCGCCCGGCCGCCGGATCGCGGTCCACGGCGCGCCGGACCAGGTCCCAGGAGTACGGCATGCGCTGCCATTCGTCAATCAGGATCGGGGGTTCGCCGGTGACCATGCGCCCGGGTTCGGCTCTCAGGATCTCCTGATGCCGGGCGTCGTCGAGGCGGTGAACGGTGCCGGCCCGGCGCAGCGCGGTCTCGGTCTTGCCCACCGCTCTCGGACCCTCGATGGATATGGCGGGCAACCCGGCAACCAGTTCGTCCAACTCGTCATCGACGATCCTGGCGATGTACGTGTCCATGCGTCTCATGATACCGATTGGATGGCTTCTGTACGACCGATTGGACAGTATCTGTCATACTGATTGGATGGTAACTGCGCTTCTGATCGGAGGAAGACCAGGCAGCCGACCAGCCGGAGTGGCTCCCGCCCGTGGCCCGGCTTCGCGGGTCCGCTCTCGCGGATGGGTCCGAACGCTACGGTGGCGGCAGGCGGGCGCGGGTGCCCGACAGATACGCCCGAGCGGTTCGACGTCTCTTTCCTACATGACGGGCAATAGCCGAGATCGACCACCCCCGCCCTCTCAAAGGGTCGGAGGTGGGCCTGGCTCGCTATTTGACTGAGGCCGGTGTCGAGGTGATAGAGGTGAACCGTCCCAATCGGCAGTTACGCCGCCGGTTGGGTAAGACCGACGCCACCGACGCCCAGGCCGTGGCTCAGTCGGTTCTCAACGGACAGGCCACCGGGCTACCCAAAAAGTGGAAACGGTCCGGTCGAAGCGATACGGATGCTCCAAATGGCCCGCCGTTCAGCGATCAAAGCCCGCACCCAGGCCATAAACCAGCTGCATGTGAATCGCCCCGAGTTTTCTGGAGACTTAGGTGTGCCCCCACAAAACGGTGGATCGAGGATAAGAGGGTGCGCGGGTAGGGAGATAGCGATTGTCGCCTCCAGCACCCTGAACCAGCCCAATCTCCTGAAACAGTTGGTCAGCAACCGTCAAACCCAGCAGAAAGAGCATTTTCGCAGGTCAGCACCTACTCGCACTGCCTCT
Organism: Acidimicrobiia bacterium; assembly: GCA_965204615.1. Classification (GTDB taxonomy): domain Bacteria; phylum Actinomycetota; class Acidimicrobiia; order Spongiisociales; family ZC4RG35; genus Bin76. The sequence continues at coordinate 2,445,119 of OZ242000.1, forward strand.
AAGTTGTGCCGGTCAACTCCGTACCCTCGGACAGAAACGCCAAACTCCCGACACAGCGCAGGGTAGACCGCTACGAGTCCCTCGTGCGGAGCCGTGACACAACCCGGTTAGAGATACCGGGCGTGGAACACGAGACACACTTCGCTCCTTTTTCGGAAGTCCCGACGGAAACCGATTTCGAGCCAATACCCATCAGAAACCACCGCGACGGCCATGGTAGGGCGAACGATCTTCTCTCCTCCGCTGTACACCTCGTCGAATTTGGACGGCGTTCCCCTGAACCTGTCCACTTCAGAGGGATGCAAGGAAAGGATCTCTAAGATGTCATCTTCGAGTACGTTGTTCCTAAAAGCGGAGCAAGGTTGAAAGACTATCTTGGCTCTACGTGAGGGCCAGTACATGTAGGGAGGCACCAGATCCCCCTCTTGGTTTCAATCGTCTAGCAGAGGAACGGTTTTTTCTGGCCCGTCGTAGTGCCGAAGGAAGTGCTCCGCGAAGACACGATACCGCAATTGTCTTTGTTCTCTCTGTTCCTCGGGCACTGCACACTCTCTCATGATGTCGTCGAGGGTGACCGTTAGGATGTCGAACCACACGTCTCTATCTTCGATGCAGTGGCCGGTAGCGAACAGAGTGTCCCCTTGAGCGAAGGCTCCGTTTTCTGTTATGTAATCGGAGTAATCTCCCAACCCTCTGTCGAGTTCTTCGTCAGTCATGCCGCTTGGATCCGCAGGGGAGGTGTCCAAGACGGGGTTGCTCATCACACACAGCATAACGCTCTCAACGGTCAAGGCATTCCACATCCGGGGCTCCGACCTGCCTGGTTTCAGCGGCGGTCTCCTCGAAGTGACCACCAAAGCAAGCCAGTGCTCAGGCCTGAGGGACCCCCGCCGGGCGTGACGACCCTAGCCATCCTTCCCTCCCAGTCGGTTCCGCCGTGCCCCGACAGGCAAACCCTGACACCCAACCGCGCCAACACCCTCCCTGCATAAGCCAAAACACCCCCTCAAAACAGACAGCAACCCCCCAAACCCGATTGGAGTCAGTGGCGGGGTATGGTCCACCACCCCTGACCTGCACCTTAGCGAGACTTCTCAGATCGTGTCACCGGTGGGGAGGCACTCACCCAGCCAAAGCCACCACCCCCAACGGAATGGGGCAGGGGGAACTCTGAGCCATGCCCACCGGCACTGCCACACACCCAGATATGACACGCATGGGATGTTTCAGTGATCACCAACAACCGAAAACCGTCCACAAGAACGGGGCAACTCCACACTCCGGGGTGGCCCTGATCAAATGCCAACTCAAGGGACTCTCCCCTCATGAACTCATCAAAGGCCTGCGCCGGGGCCGACCATGCCACCGTTACCTTCCGTGACACCCTGCCGGGGTTGGCGTTCAGCGAGATTCGCTCACGTGTCCTGTCCTTGAGGCCGACCCGAATCGTGATGCTCCCCCCTGGTGCTGGTGGAAGCCGCCCTCAACGCAAGGGGCGGCCTCCACACAGTCTGGGTGGCGACGCCAATCCCGGTGCTAGTCGTTGTCTCGTTCGGTTACTTCGATGCCGAGGCCGAACATCCCGTCGTACACGGGGTCGGGTGACCATTCGGCGTCGGTCATTCCCAGGCACACGGCTGGGAGCGTCCCGATGTCGTGGGTGATGACCAGTTTTCCGTTTTCGGAGTCGTCGTCTTCCGCGGCTGTCACGGTGATGGGCACGCCCACGTTCCAGGCATAGGCCAACTCTTTCCATTCGGAGCCGTCGCACATGTCCGGCAAGCCGGAGGTGTCATAGCCGCTGGGCAGCAGCACCAGGCCCTGCTGGGGCGGCAACCCGCCGCCCAGGTCCTCGTCTCCCATCCAGTGCAGATACACCGCCACCGGCAGGGTCGGCGCCCGGCTCAGTTTCACCCGGTAGGTGGCCTCGCCGCCCTCACGCACGGACAACCTCGACGGGCTCAGGACCACCCGCCCGCCGCCCGCGGTCTGGGGACCGACCTCCTTTTGGATCCCCTGGGACCAGTCCCCCGCGCCCGCCGCGTTCAGTGCCCGCACCTCGAACTGGTACGTCCCTTCCCGGTTCAGCCCCGAAATTCGCCGCGAGGTCCCCCGCACCCGGGTAGGCGCCACCACGTCGCAGATCGCGTCGGCGCCCGACGCGCACGGTCCGAACACCCGGTACTCATAGCCCGTCACCGGACTGCCGCCGTCGTCGACCGGCGGGTCCCACGCCAAGGTCACCGCCGTACGGTCCAGGCTGGTGAAGCTCCCGCACTTTTAGTCTTGATAAGAGCCTTGACTACATTTAGTATCAAGACTACATTTATACTTTGAGGGAGCCGGCGGCAAGGAGGCGATTGTGACACGGGTGGCGTTCAAGAATCCATATAGACCTGGTGCCGGGCACATGCCCCCCCACCTGGCAGGAAGGGAGGACGCGTTCGCAGAGTTCATGAGGATTCTCGGTCAAGACGTCATTCTGGAGAATATGGTCCTAACAGGACTGCGGGGTGTCGGCAAGACCGTCCTGTTAGATACGTTCAAGCCAAGGGCGATCGAGGAAGGATGGCTATGGGTAGGGACCGACCTCTCCGAAGCGGCCAGCCTAACGGAAGCCAATCTCGCCAAGCGGCTAATGACAGACTTGTCGGTCGTGACTTCCTCCTACAGGGAACCGGCCTCTTCCACGATTGGCTTTGGTCCCGGTCCTGACCCCTCACAAGACCAGGTGCCCCTCAGTTATGAAGCACTGGAGGATCGCTACATGAGGACACCGGGATTGGAGTCGGATAAACTCAAAGCCGTTCTGGAACACGTTGCCGTGATCCTGAGGTCTCATGGACGTGGCCGTGTCGTCTTCGCCTACGACGAGGCGCAGAACCTGTCAGATCACTCAGCGCGTGATGCGTTCCCGCTGTCAATGTTGCTGGACGTCTACCAGTCGGTGCAAAAGAAGGGCATACAGTTCATGCTCGTGCTGACGGGTCTGCCTACCTTGATGCCGAAGCTTGTAGATGCGCGCACGTACGCGGAGCGGATGTTCCGTGTAGTGACATTGGATCGCTTAAACGCACGCCACAGCAGGGAGGCCATTACAAAGCCCCTCAACGTGGCCGACTGCCCGGTCCGATTCGCCGAACCATCAATCGAGATAGTCATAGAGCAGGCGGGCGGCTACCCATACTTCATACAGTTCTTTTGCCGAGAGGTGTTTGATATCGTCATTCAGCAGACATCAGACGTTCAGCGGACGCACGTTGCGGTCGAGCCAATTCAGCGGAAGCTCGACACCGATTTCTTCTCGGGACGATGGGCGAGAGCTACAGACCGGCAGCAACAGCTTCTGTGGGTGATCGCGAACCTCGAACACGCCGATGGTGAATTTAAGATCTCAGAACTCTTGGAGAAGGCAGATGCCCTTTTGGCAAAGGGGTTCTCGGCAAGCCACGCCGTTCAGATGCTGTCCAAGCTTGCGGACCGCGGTCTGATCTACAGGAACCGTTTCGGAAAGTATGCCTTCGCCGTACCGTTGATGGCGCAGTTCATCATCAGAAACTATGACGGCCCCACAGTTGACTGAGTGCGTTTATGTAGGGCTCTCTTTCGGGCACCGGTCATGTCTGTTCGCCGTCGCAGCATTGGACGGCTGACTGCGAGGAGGCGGGCGGCTTCGTCTTCTCCGGGGACACCGACACAGCTCCTCCCCACCATCACTACGTCTTCTGTCACGGGGACCGCATCTCGGCTTTGAGGAGGGCGTGGCGGATCGCCGCCGAGGCGGAGTTCTGGCAGGGCAAGTGGTACTACATGCCGGTGCGCTACGACGTCTCCTGGGAGGACTCGGAGTTCGCCCTGGTGGTAGGCACCTATCCGCTGGGGGAGGCCCAAGAGTTGGAGAGGATGGTTGAGGGTATGGCGAAGACGCTTCCTTGTTGGACGGCGTAGCCGCTCCCGAAAACCCAAACCATCCCACCAGACCACCTCCTCACGCACGTCGGGTAGTCCAAAACACCCGTCGGCACCCCTCGAGACTCCCCAAAACCGAAACCGCTAAAACACGAACGGGCCTAAATGGACTACAGGCCTTGGCGGGGTGTTGGCCACCACTCTTGTGATGCGGATAGTGCCGCAAAACACTGGAGGCCAACACGGTGGAGGTCGCCGACCGGACAGAAGCCAGCATCCGCTCAGCCCACAGTCCCGCCAACACCACCTCGGGACGGGCAGCACCGTCCTCCGTGACGGGTCGCACATGCCGCAACTGCCCGGCACTGAAAAGTACCTCCCGTAGCCCCTTGTCAGGATCGGAAACAATCACCTCGGTCTTGTCACCTATGGCGTTCGAACCCTTTACCGTCACGATGCCCGTCTCACCGGGCAGCCACACCCTCTGCCCGTAGTGCAACTTAACTGCATCGCCGCTCACAACACCGTAGGGTTCCATTCAAACCGATCCTCACTCAGAAGTGGCACACTAGCAGGCCGTTCAGCCACCCGCCCTTCTAAATTGGGACAGGAGCCGAGGCGAGACACTCCCCGGCATCCGACCACCTGGCGTGTCGCCGGGCGAACTGGACCTGTGCGCGGACATGCTTTACATGCGCCTCCGAGACGGACTTACACTTCGCCGAAGTGCCCTGCTACGACAACCCTCACCCCATCACGCACCACAGGGGCCTCTTCTGGCCCCACCCCCTCAAAGTGGAGGTGCTCTTTCTTCCCGAAGCGTTAGATCGGAGTGTCACTGAAAGCCAGATCAGGTGGGTGATGGAACACGACCCGGAAGGCTTGTATGCCATCAGGGCCAACAAGCCGAACCTGGACTTAGACGGGATTTACGGAACGGTGGCCACCTACGCCTCCGCCTTGGTACCCAATAGTGGTGGTGGAATCGAAATAGCGTTGAGGCAAAACCTCAGCGACAAGTGGAGGCAGAGATGCGAACAGCTTCAACAGTGGCGATCCCAATGCATCGTGTTTCATGCCTTGTGGTTGCCTCGGTCCTCCCTGCGGAAGCGGAAGGACCCTAGCTATCGGTGAAGGCTGGGGGTGGGCACACTGCCCACATTTCAACTAGGTCAGGGGCTTGCTAGACAGAGCTGTCGCCCGAGTAGTGCTGATGTGCCCGCACTGCTAAATCGGCTGATTCGCGAAGAGCCTGCAAGTGATCTTCGCTCAACTCGGTCTCTGGGGGCAAGTGGCTCACCGCCCCATTCGGATGCTGTACCCTTATTCCCCACTCTTCGCGGGAAACGCCTTCGACATCCAATGGGATAGTCACTTCTCTTGCTGGTTCCATAAGGCGTATGGTAGTGCTGTATTTCCGAGCATCAAGAGACACCTCGGAAATTGTTGTGCTTCGCGGTCTGGCATTGACCTCGCGCCTCTCGGGTAGTCCAAGACACCCGCTGGCGCCCCTCGCAAACCCCCCAAACCAGCCAAACCCGCCCCTGAAACGCTAAATGGACCACACGAACGGGCCTGAATGAACCAGAGGCTTCAGCGGAGAGGGAGGGATTTGAACCCTCGAGGGAGCTATGAACCCCCTACTCGCTTAGCAGGCGAGCGCCTTCGACCGCTCGGCCACCTCTCCTTTCGGCCAGCGTCGAACCAAGGGTTCTCTCGACGCTGGCGGAGGGAGTGGGATTTGAACCCACGAGGGGGTGATCACCCCCAACGGCATTTCCAGTGCCGCGCACTAGACCAGACTATGCGATCCCTCCATACCCATAATGTGGATAGGTTAAGAAAGCGCTCAGTTCGCCTTAGAACTTTAGCAAACCGCTCGAACGGAGAAAGCGGGGAAACGATCGAATCGACAGATCACCGTCGGTACATGGAACTGGCGCTGGCCGAGGCGGCCAAGGCGCCGGTGCACGGCGATGTGCCGGTGGGGGCGATCGTCGTGGACTCGAGCGGGAGGGTGGTGGCCGCCGACCACAACCGGCGGGAGGAGCGGGGGGACCCCACCGCTCATGCCGAGGTGTTGGTGCTGGCCGAGGCTGCTCGCCGGGTGGGCTCCTGGCGCCTGCTGGGCCACACTCTGTATGTGACGCTGGAGCCGTGCTCGATGTGCGCGGGCGCGGCGGTCTCCGGCCGGATAGACCGGATCGTGTACGGCGCCGCCGATCCCAAGGCGGGAGCGGCGCTGAGCCTCTACAACATTCCCGGGGATCGGCGTCTCAATCATCAGTGCGAGATAGTCCCGGGCGTCGGCGCCGCACAGAGCGCCGAGCTTCTCAGATCGTTCTTCGCCAGCAAGAGGGGCGGGAACAACGGTTGATCCCCTCTGCGTTCCATCGCGGATCCTGCTAAGGTCGGCACGCGTGCTAAGCGGGGCACTAGGGGTTCCCTGAACCCGAAAACCTCTACATGCGGGGCTGAACTCCCCGCCTGAGGGTGGCGAGCCCCGGGCAGGCGGCAAGAGCGCAGTGATGACGGCCGGGTCCTGTGAGCCGGGATGGTCGTGAACCGGGTCAGGTCCGGAAGGAAGCAGCCCTAAGCGGGTGCCCCGGCGCCGCGGGGGCGCCTGGTCCGAGCAAGCGGTTTGCCGGCCTACCGGAGGTGTCGAATCCGACGGCGGGGTGCACGCTCTATGAGGGCCGGCGCTCAGTCGGCATCCTTGACCAGGGTCACTCCGTACACGCCCCCGAACCACCCCATCCTCCACAGCCGGGCGACTCGAAGCGGTCCGTCCCGGAACATCTCCTCGGGATGGGGGAGCTTGTCCAGGGACCGGTGGAAGTACCAGTACTCCCAGATGGCTCCGGCCATCACCCCCACCAGGGGACTGACCACCGCGGTCCCCAGGCGGTGGACCGCCCCGGCCAGGCGTCCGATCGGCCTTCCGGCGTCGACCACGACCATCACCCCTCCCGGGCGCAGCACCCGGGCGGCCTCGTCGAGGGTCTTCCCCACCGACGCGAGGTTGCGGAACACGAAAGCCGACCAGACGCCGTCGAAGCTGTTGTCGGCGAAGGGCAGACTCTCTCCGGTTCCCACCACCCGGTGCGGCGCCGGATTGAGATAGAGCATCGGCCAGGCCGGATCCAGGGCCACCACTTTCTGGCCTCGCCGGAAGAGCGACATGGCCACTCCGGTGCCGGCGCCCAGGTCCAGGACCATCCCGTCGGGGAGTTGATCGATTCCCCTCTTCCTCCACGCCTGGTCGCGGCCGCAGGAGAGGAGCCGGTTGCACCGGTCGTACCTGCGGTGGATGCGCGAGAAGATGTGATCGGGGGAGAGTCCGGTCACCTCCGACGTCTCCTAGGGGGGGTCGATCCGGTCAAAGCCCAGATAGGGCCGGAGCGCCTCGGGCATGAGCACCGATCCGTCACTCTGCTGGTGGTTCTCCAACAGGGCGATGATCACCCGTCCCACCGCCACGGCCGTTCCGTTCAGGGTGTGGACCAACCGGTTCCCCCCCGGCTCTCTCATGCGGATCCTGAGGCGGCGGGCCTGGTAGTCGGTGGTGTTGGAACATGAAGTGATCTCCCGGTAGGCGTTCCAGGAGGGAAACCAGGCCTCGATGTCGTACTTCTTGGCCGCGGAGGCGCCCAGGTCGCCGGCGGCGACGTTGACCACCCGGTAGGGAATCTCCAGCTCGGCCACCAGCTTCTCCTCCAGGCCCAGTATCCGCTCGTGCTCGTCGCTCGAGTCCTCGGGACGGGTGAAGGAGAACATCTCCACCTTGTCGAACTGGTGGACCCTGAAGATTCCGCCGGTGTCCTTGCCGTGGGTGCCGGCCTCCCGGCGAAAGCAACTGGAGAAGCCCGCGTACCGGATAGGGAGCTGGTCGGGGTCCAGGATCTCGTCGGCGTGGTAGGCGGCGAGGCTGATCTCCGAGGTGGCGGCCAGGAACAACTCGTCGGCGGGTATCTCGTAGACCTGCTGGCGGTCTCCGGGGAAGAACCCGGTGCCGAACAGGGCCATCTCGCGCACCAGCACCGGGGTGATCATGGGAACCAGGCCGGCTTCCACCAGGTGGTCCATCGACCAGTTGATCAGCCCGAACTCCAGGAGCGCCCCCTTGCCCTTCAGGTAACCGAAGCGGGATCCCGCCATCTTGGCCGCCCGTTTGGTGTCGATGACGTCCAGGCGCTCGCCGAGGGCTTCGTGATCGAGGGGCTGGAAGCCGAACCGGGGGATCTCCCCAACCCGCTTCACCTCCCGGGAGTCTTCCTCGGTGAGACCGTCGGCCGCGGCGGGATCGACCAGATTGGGCAGGGTGTGCCACTCCCGGTAGAACCGCTCGGATAGGTCCCCGGCGCGGGCGTTCAACTCCTTGATGCCGCCGGCCAGGGAACCGGCCCGCTCGATGGCCCGGCGCTTCTCGTCTCCCCGAAGGCGGGCGATCTCCTTTCCCAGCGACCGCTGGGCGGCTCGCATGTTGTCTGCCTCGTGGCGCAGACGCCGGATCCCGGCCTCGGTCTCCGCCAGGTCTTGCACGGCCACGTCCAAGCCCCGGCGGGCCATGGATCGGCGGATGGTCTCCGGGGAGGAGCGGAGAATGGCGAGGTCAAGCATTGGGGACCATATTAAAAGGAAACGCTACAGGGGGGAAGGCGGCCAACTACTCGGCAAGTCCCTGGCCGCCGACGCTCAGGGTGAACACGTAGCTGTTGTCATCCAGGTTCTGTTCCTCCTGGGCGATGCCCAGGTGAACCTCCACCTGGTAGGTCGTGTCAGGGGTCACGCTCAACTCGAAGAAGGTGACCGTGGTCTTGTTTCCGGGCGCCAGGGGCGGAACGGTCAGTTCCCGGGCCTGGACCGCCTGTCCCGGCGGCCAGATGGTCAACTGGATGGAAGTCTCCTCCACCACCTCCACGTTGCCCCGGTTGGCCACCACCACCAACAGGTCGAAGCTGTCGGTTGGGATGATCACCGGGCGACCCTCCAGGTCGGAGACCCACTCCGGATAGGAGGTGACCTGCTCGATGCCCAGGTCGGCGGTGAACTCCAACGTGGGCCGGGACAAACGGGCGAACGTGGCCAGGAACTGGGCCGTGTCCACCACCGGGTACACCAGTGGCAGGAAGACCACCGTCCGGTACTCGGAGAAGGACTGGACTCCGGGTTCTGTGCCGATCCTGTCCAGGAAGGCCTGGTAGATGCGATCACCGCTCCGGATACTGACCAGGGCGGCGGTGATCTGTTCCTCCACCACGTAGTTGAACGGATCGTCCACCGCGGACAAGAAGGCGTTCTCGAAGCGCTCCAGCCCCTCTTCCCACAGGTCGAGAGAGGTCCCCAGCAGTACCACCAGGCTGTTGTCCGGCTCGTCCGACTGCTCCAGGGCGACAGTGACCGCTGCGATGGACTCTCTCGACTGGGTGATGATCGAGGCCAGTTCCGATCGATCCGCGGTGTCGATCTGTTCGATCAGCCTGACGAAGGACCGGGCCGCCCGGTCCAGGGTGATGGTGTGGCTGCGGAGTTGCTCGCCGAGGGTGGTCTCGGTGCGGGAAGTGTTGATGAGGGTGTTCAGTGTCCATCCGAGCGCCAGCACCACCAGGAGGCCGAGCAGCCACCACTTACCGCGGGATGGGCGAGGTCGTGAGGGATATGTCACCATTCTCTGGTTCGTAGGTTAAGGCTTTGCGGGGGCTTTGCCACTCCCGGTCGGTCCGGGGCGGCGCCCACCCCGTCCGGCGTGTCAGCGCTTCGACCTGCGGGCTACGAAACCCCTCCCGGTCCGCGGGCGGCCGCCCGGTGCGTTAGCATCCGGTCGGCGAAATGGCCGGAGCACACTTCACCCCTCACTTGTTCGAGTTTCTGCTGGACCTGCGCGTCAACAACAATCGTGAATGGTTCGGCGACAACAAAGATCGATACGAGAGGCACGTCAAGGGACCGCTGCTCGGGTTCATAGGGGACTTCGCGCCGAGACTGCATTCCATCAGCGCCCATTTCGTGGCCGATCCGCGGGCCAACGGCGGGTCGATGTTCCGCATCTACCGCGACGTTCGATTCAGCAGGGACAAGAGCCCCTACAAGACCCAGGCCGCGGCCCATTTCCGCCATGAAGCCGGGAAGTTGGCGCATGCTCCCGGCTTCTACCTGCACCTGGCTCCCGGGGAGGTGGGAGCGGGGGTGGGCATCTGGAGGCCCGCAACACCGGCGTTGACCGAGATCCGGAATGCGATGGTCACCGATCCGGATGGGTGGAGAGATGTTTCGAGCGACCCGGACTTCCTGGATGAGTTCTCCATTGTCGGAGACTCGCTGAAGCGCTGCCCGAAGGGCTTCGACCCCGGTCACCCTCTCATCGAGGACCTCAGGCGCAAAGACCACATCGCCTGGGTGGACTTCGACGAGGAGGACGTGATCTCGCCGGACTTTCTCGAGGAATTCTCCTCGGTCTGCCGGCGGGCGGTCCCGTACATGAGGTTTCTCACCACCGCACTGGGCCTGCCTTTCTGAAAGGGGGGCGCCGGGCGGTGTCTCACAGCGCCCGGCCTCCTCTCCGAGGGGATCCCGGAGTCGGCGAGCCGGGCTGACTGGGGGGGCAACGCCTTCGATGTCCCGCCCGCGACAGGACCGGCTGCGACCCTCGGCCGGGCCGCGGGCCATCACGTCGTCTACGCAGACCGGAAGGACGCTCCGGAGCCGTGTCGGGCGGCCTCGGCCATGAAGTTGCGGTACAGGAGTTCGGCCGCACCGGCGAAGTCTGCCATGTGGCGAGCGGCGTCGGCAGCCAGGGAGTCGATGGCGTCCGGGCCGAGGACCGACTCCAGGGCCCGGCGGTAGGCCTCCACCGCGCCCCAGTTGCGGACCGTGTCCTGCTCCACTTCCAGGTGGTACTGCATCGACCAGGCGCGTGGGCCCACCCGCATGGCCTGGACGCGACAGTCCGGGGAACTAGCCAGGACCACCGCGTCGTCGGGTGGCCGGGTCACCTGCACCGAGTGCCACTGCAATACAACCTGGTGATCGTCCATCCGGTTGAAGATCGGGTCGGTCCGGCCCTCGGGTGTCAGGTCCACGCCGAACACGCCGATCTCCGGCGGCCGCTGGGGCCCGCAGGCGCCGCCCAGGGCGTCGGCCAGCAGTTGGTGTCCCAGGCAGAGGCCCAGGAAGGGGCGCTGCAAATCATGGACCCAGCGCCGGATCGCCAGCTTCTCCGCCACCAACCACGGGTGGTCGTCCACATCCCAGACATCCATCGGGCCGCCCATCACCCACAGGGCGTCGTAGTCCTCCAGCGCCGGGATCGGCTCTCCCTCGTCGAGTTCCACCGCCGTCCACTCCACGCCGTCCGCCGCCAGGAAGTCGCGCAGGCGGCCGGGGTGTTCGCAATCGATGTGCTGGAAGACCAGCAGTCGCATTCTCCGACCTCCTGCGGCGCCAGGGAGAGACCCGAACGATAACTGCAACCGACCGTCAGGCGGTCGGCCACGTCTTGGCTCGAGTGATGTGGCGAGATATGAACGGCCCCGGCCGGGGCTCGCTTGATGATTCACTGTAGGGATGGTGTCCTGGAGTGCCGGGCAGGTGGGATCGACCCATTCTTTCGGAGAGGGCGAGTGTCGTAGAATGCGCCTGGTCCGGCACCCGTCGAGTTTCCCATGTCTCGCTCAACTTTCCGCGCCCTTGCTCTGCTCACATGTCTCTTTCTCGCGGCGGCTGCCTGCGATGGCGGCGAGCCGGAAGCAGAGGCCCGACCCGCGTCCACCTCAACGGCTGCGCCCCCCACGACCGCACCCGCTTCTGACGCCGCCGAGGAATGAGGATGCCGCCGACACTGCCGCGGTTCTGGAAAGGGAGGGCGAGTGTCGTAGAATGTGCTTCGTCTGACCCCCAGCGAGAGGTTCCTATGTTTCGCTTGACTTTCCGCGTCCTTGCTCTGCTCATATGTCTTTTTCTTGCGGCGGCTGCCTGCGGTGGCGGCGAGCCGGATGCAGAGCCTCAATCCGTGCCCACCACCTCCACCACCGCGCCTTCCACGACCGCACCCGCTTCTGACGCCGCCGAGGAACAGGATGCCGCGGTCCGGGAGGATGAGATGGAAGAGGAAGCGACCGGGGAGCAGGCCGGACCCGAAGAACAGGGCGGTGAGCCGATGAACGTCGCCCAGGCGGGTCATCCCTGCATACCGCCCGCCGCGGCCACCCAGGAGCCCTCGGGTACGGTGGTGTACGTTCTGAACAGCCTGGGCTCCCAGAACTGGCTCGCTCCGATGACCGGATTTCAAAGCGCTTCGGTGATGATGGCGATGAACGAATTCCTTCTCTGCCGTGACCAGGCGACCGGGTTCGTGGCCCAGGGAGTGGGGCAGCTGGCTGAGACCTGGTCGGTCAGCGAAGATTGGAGCACATACACCTTCAACCTGCGGAAGGGAGTCCGGTTCCACGACGGCTGGGGCGAAATGACCTCCGCCGATGTCAAATTCAGCTTCGAGTTGGCCATGGAGGACGAGAGCAGGAACTTCTGCAGGTCGCTGTTCAATTTCATCGGGAGCATCGAGACCCCCGACGATTACACGGTCGTCTTGCATCTCGACACTCCCACGTCCTATCTGCCGCCGCAGTGCTTCACCGAGAGGGGACCGGGTCTGGGGATCGTCTCCAAGGAGTACGTGGAGACGGTGGGCCGCGATCAGGCCAGTCGCCATCCGATAGGCACCGGACCGTTTCAATTCGCCGACCACCAACTGGACGTGCAGATCACCTTTGAAGCTGTCGAGGACCACTGGCGGGTCGATCCCGGCGTCGAGAGAGTCGTGATCAGAAATGTTGACGAGGAAGGCACCCGCATGGCGATGCTGGAGACCGGGGCGGCCCACATCGCGCCGACGACCTTCGATCGCATTCCCGACATCGAGGGAGACCCTGGTCTGACGCTGTTCACTCTTCCCGGGATACGGATGGCGGTTGCCTATCTGCCCGGCATGTACCTGGAGCCTCAGTACGACCCCGAGGACACGCCCGTGTGGGTCACCGGGGACCATGAGAGTTCCTACAAGGTCCGGGAAGCCCTATCACGCGCGGTCAACCGCCAAGAGATAGTGGACCATGTCTTCGCCGGACGCGGAACGGTGGAGGGTCTGTGCGTTCAGTCCTTCTGGCCGATCAACCAGGGCTACAACGACGATTGCGAACCCGACCCGTATGATCCCGACGAGGCGCTGGCACTGCTGGCCGAGGCGGGTTACGAAGACCCCTCGGAGATGACCATCACCATCGATCTGGCCGAGCATCCCACCGTTACCAACACCGACGAGGTCATGCTGGCGGTGGCCCAGTACTGGCAGGAGTTGGGGATACGGATCGAGACGCAGAAGACCGACATGAGGACCTACCAGGGTCTGACGGGAGAGAAGGAGGCGGTTGCGGCTTTCGTATTCCCGACCGCTCTGTACCACAATCCGTGCGCCCTCCTGAGCTTCTACACACGCAGCGGCGACCGCTGGAGCATGACCGGCGAGACGGTTGAGCTCAACAGATTGCTCTCCGATTGCGTGGACAGGGTCAGGCCTGCCGAAATCGAGGTGACTGCCCGGGCGGTGTTCGATTACATGTATGAAAACCAGATGGGCATACCCATTGCGTACTTCGATCAACTCCTGGCCTTCGACGCCGACTTGGAGTGGGATGCCCTGCCGGCGCCCCAGACCATCTACATGATCAGGTACGAGTACCTGCGGTACAAATAGGAATGGACGGGAGCACAACCGCTCGGGGCTTTCCCGAATCCACCACGATGAACGCGGCGGTCCACTAGGGGTCGGCCATGTCACTGCGGGGAAACGACGCCATCCGGTATGAACCGGACGATCCCTGCCCTCCGGGGGACGCATTGGGAGTGGGCATCCAATGCGTCCTCCTGATGCTGCCGATCGTGGTCCTGATCGCGGTCATCACCGTCCTGGCCGCCCACGAAGACCGGGAATTCCTGGAATGGACGGTGTTCGCCGCCCTGGTGGTCAGCGGTCTGTTCACAGTCCTGCAGTCCACCAAGATCGGTCGCCTGGGCGGAGGGCACAGTCTCATGACGGTCGTCACCCCCAACTACATTGCGGTGTCGGTTCTGGCGCTTGCTGAAGGGGGACCGCCTCTCCTGGCCACCCTGACGGTTGTGGCGGGGGTCTTCTATCTGGCGTTCGCGGCGTGGCTTCCCCTCCTGCGCAGGATCGTCACGCCGATCGTGTCCGGGACGATCTTCATGCTGATCGCCGTCATGGTGCTTCCCGTTTCCCTGGATCTGCTGGGAGATGTTCCGGAAGGGTCATCTCCGGCCTCCGGGTTGGCTACCGCCCTGGTCACATTGGTGGTGATGACCGCGCTGGTCATCCGAGCCCGGGGGAAATGGAAGCTGTGGTCCATGACCATCGGCATTGCGGCGGGATGCCTGGTAGCCATCCCATTGGGGCTCTACGACATCCGGCATTTGGGTGATGCGCCATGGTTCGGCCTCCCTCTCGGTGGGTTCCCCGGTCTGGACTGGACCCCGAGCGCAGGAGGATGGGCGCTGTTGCCCCTGTTCCTGATCGTCACCCTCGTGCAGGCCATCAAACAGGTCGGCGACGCCATGCTCATGCAACAGGTGTCCCGCCGCAGGCAACGCGCCATCGACTTCCGATTGGTGCAGGGGTCGATTACCACCAACGGGGTCGGCATGATCGTGGCGGGTATCGCCGGCACCCCTCCGACCGCCTTTGCCGCAACCCAGACAGCCTCCATCATACATTTCACGGGAGTCGCCGCTCGCAGGGTCGGATACTTCGCGGGTCTGGGACTGATGGCCCTGGCGCTCTTCCCCAAGGTGACAGGTCTGCTGGCGGCCTTTCCCCGGCCGGTGATGGGGGCTTTTCTGGTGCTGGCCCTCGGGATGCTCCTGGTGGAGGGCATTCGCACCATCGCCCGGGCAGGACTCGACCCCAGGAGCGCGATGCTGGTGGGAGTGGCTCTTGCCATCGGAATCGGACTGCAGGGTCAGACCATCATCTCGGACATGTTGGGAAGTCCCTGGAACCTGTTATTCGGGAACGGTATGACACTGGGCACCGTGGTCGCCATCGGCGTGTCAGCCTTCATGGAAGTAACAAGTCCCCGGCGAAGGCGACTGGAAGCCAAGTTGGATCTTTCGGAACTGCCTGCCATCGACGCTTTCCTGCAACAGGTTGCCCAGGAGATCCATTGGAGTCCCGGCTCCGCCCAGCGCCTTCGATCCGCAGGGGAGGAAACCCTCTCGAGTCTGCTCCAGACGGGCCAGGAGCAACCGGAGAGCGCCGAATCGCCGCGTTTGATAATTCGCACCCGCCCCGACGACGATGCGATCGAGATGGAGTTCCTGGCGATTTTCCAGGAGGAGAACCTGGAGGACCGCCTCACCTACCTGGATGAGCAGGCCGAGGCCGTGGACGACAGGGAGATCTCCTTCCGGTTGCTGCGCCACTATGCATCCTCGGTCAATCACCAGAAGTACCACGGACTGGACATAGTCAAGGTCAGGGTTGAAGGGTCCTGAAAGGGCGATCCACCCCGCCGGTCCCCTCTACTGTGAGTCAGGGACTGTTTCCAATCGGCCCCTCGTCATGGCCGTGATCGTCCGGCTCCGCGCCCGGGAGGCGAACAGCCCGCAGTCGAGCCAACGGAGGAACACAGTATGCGAGTAGCGGTCGTCACAGGCGGAAGTTCGGGAATCGGATTGGCCACGTGTGAGAAGCTTCGCCGAGACGGGTTTACCCTGGCGGTTCTGGCCCGGAGGGGCGACAGGGCCGCCCGGGCCGCCGGACAGGGAATGGGAATCTCCACCGACGTGTCCGATCCGGAACAGGTGGAGGCCGCATTCGCCGCGGTGCAACACCGGTTGGGTCCGGTGGACCTCCTGGTCCACAGCGCCGGAACCTCCGGTACCACAAGACCCACGCGACTCCATGAGACTTCGCTGGAAAGCTGGGAGCGGATCATGGCCGTGAACCTGCGAGGCTTGTACCTGTGTTCCCAGCAAGCCCTTCGATCCATGATCCCGAGGCGGTCGGGCCACATCATCACGGTTGCATCCGTGGCAGCAGTGGCGCCGTTTCCCGGTCGGGCCGCCTATTCGGCTTCCAAGAGCGCAGCGGTGCATCTGGTCAAGGCGATTGCCGCCGAATACGCCTCCGACGGGATAAGAGCCAACGCGGTCTGCCCCGGAATAGTGGAGACGCCCATGACGGCATATCGGCTGGACCAGCCTGAAGCGAGAGCGGCCGTCGAGGCCCGGATCCCGATGGGGAGAGTTGCCCAACCGCAGGAGATCGCCGACGCCATCTCGCTTTTGGCCTCTGATCGCCTTTCACTCGTGACAGGCCAGACCCTGGTGGTGGACGGAGGTCTACTTCTCCGATAGCCGACAGCCTCCGGCTTCCCCCTCGATTGTCCGGCCGCAGCTCCGTCTCCAGCCACATCACCCTCAGGCGACCGCCTCGAGAGCCGATGCTCAAGCAAATTGCCCACGAAATGTCCTCAAGGAGGAGGATCTCAGGCCGGGGCTCTCCGTTTGAATATGACGACCAGGAGGAAAAACCCGCTTGCCACCAGTGTCATGGCGGGACCGGCCGGCAGATTGAAGTAGTAGGAGGAATAGAGACCTGTGACGGCGGCCGCGGTCCCCAACACCGCGGCCGTCATCATGATCGAGACAAAACGTCTCACCAACAGGTAGGCGGTGGCGGCGGGCGTCACCAGCATTGCCATGACGAGAATCACACCCGCCGCCTGAATCCCTATCACGATGACGAGGGCAAGCATGACCAGGAAGGCGTAGTCGACGACGCTGGCGCGCTTGCCGAGGACTCGCGCTCCCAGGGGGTCAAAGCTGGTGAGGAGTAGCCAATGGTGGAGGGCGAACAGCCCCAGGACGACCAGCGCCGTTATCCCGAGGGATACGTAGATGCCGGTGGGGGTTATCGCCAGGATCTGCCCCAGGAGCAGGTCTTCAATGTCGATCGCAATCGTCGTGGCACTTGCCAGCATTACCAGTCCAAGGGCGAACGTGGCCGCAAACAGAATGCCGATGGCAGTATCCGAGTTGAGGCCCGTACGCCGGGTCAATACCCTGACCAGCAGAGCAACGGAGACCCCGGTCGGGACTGCGGCTATGGCCGGGTTGATACCGACCATGAACCCGAGCACCATTCCCGGAAGCACCGCATGGGCGAGAGCGTCCCCGATGAAGGCGAGGTTCCTGGTGATGGTGTACGCGCCGACCAGCGGACACATCACCCCCACGAGAACCGCGCCGATCAGGGCTCTCACCATGAAGCCATGCTCCAGGGGTGCTACAAGGAAATCGATCACATCGAGCTGTCAGCTCTCCCCGTCCATGGCGAGGCACACTCCGGGGGCGCCGTACAACTGCTCCATGACGTCGGACGTGAACACCTGGTCGGGAGGGCCGCAGGCGCACACGTGGCGGTTCAGACACAGTACCTGGTCGAAGCGACCGGCCAGGTTGGTCAGGTCGTGAGTCGCCAGAAGGACGATTCGCCCTTCATCCCGTAGGGTCTGGAGGACCCCGATCAGGGCTTCCTGCGCTGCGACGTCAACCCCGCTGAATGCCTCGTCCAACAGGAGCACGCTTGCCTCCTGGGCGAGCGCCCTGCCGACGAACACCCTTTGCCTCTGTCCTCCCGAAAGCTCCGTCATCAGAGCGGACCGATGATCCCACAGGCCCACGCGGCCCAGGCACGCTTTGACGACCTCGCGATCTCTCTTTCCGGGTCGCCGGAACCATCCCAGTCGGCAGCAGCGGCCCATCATCACCACGTCCATCACCGTCACGGGGAGCCGCCAGTTGACGCTGTCTCGTTGAGGCACGTATGCCAACGCTCCCCTTTCCTGTCCCCCACGGTCAAGGGTTACCGTGCCCTGGCGGACCGGGAGGAGGCCGGCAATCGCATTGAACAGAGTGCTCTTGCCGGCCCCGTTCGGTCCTACAACGCCCATCAGGGTCCCCGGGTCAACGTCGAAGGTGACGTCGCTCAGGGCCAAGTGCCCACCGACCTCGACAGACACGCCCTCAAGGGACATGCTCGCCCTGTGCGAGGTCGGTTCGTTCATTACTTCAATGCCCCGACTATACGCTCGGTGTTGGTCCGCACCATTCCGAGGTACGTGTCGGCGCCGCTGCCTTCCACCCCGAGGGAGCCGGAGTAGAGCTGGACCAGGCTCGCACCTGTCTCCCTGGCCACCGCTTGCGCCAACCTGTCGCTGACTGTCGTCTCGCCGAACAATGCCGGCACGCTGTGTTCCCGTACAACCTCCACCAGTCCCGCAATGTGCTCCGCAGAGGGCTCCACATGAGTCGCCAGGGAGGGTATCACCAACCCAACAATCTCGAACCCGTAGGCCGCTGCATAGTACGAGAGGCTGTCATGGGAGGTGACCAGCAATCTGCGTTCCGGCGCCACGGTACCGACCTGTTCTTGGATCCAGGTGTGAAGCTCGTCGAGCTGCTTCCCATATTCCGAGGCGTTCTGAGCGTAGGTGTCAGCGTTCTCAGGGTCTATGGCCGAAAGCCGAGAGGCTATTTCGTTCACCGCGATCTTCACCCGGATCGGATCGAACCAGAAGTGGGGATCCAAGGGACCGTGTGCGTGTCCATGATCGTCATGGTCGTCATGCATTTCTTCGTCGTCGTGGTCGGCGTGGTCGTCGTGCATTTCTTCGTCGTCGTGGTCGGCGTGGTCGTCGTGCATTTCTTCGTCGTCATGGTCGGCGTGGTCGTCGTGCATTTCTTCGTCGTCGTGGTCGGCGTGGTCGTCGTGCATTTCTTCGTCGTCGTGGTCGGCGTGGTCGTCGTGCATTTCTTCGTCGTCGTGGTCGGCGTGGTCGTCGTGCATTTCTTCGTCGTCGTGGTCGGCGTGGTCGTCATGCATATCGGCCGTGCCGAACTCCAAGGGATCGACCAGCTCACCAAGCGCCACAATCTTGGACTCATCGGCACTGGCGCTGTGTAACAGATCCTCCAGCCAAACGGCCTCCAGGCCGAGACCGACAGTGAACACGACATCCGCATCGGCTACCCTGGCAACGTCGCGCGCTCCCGGCTGAAATGAGTGCGGATCACCACCCGGTGGCAGCAGACCGAAGACCTCCACCCTGTCTCCGCCTACTTCTCGGGCCCAGTCAGCCACGAAGTTGGTGGTTGTCACCACCTGGATCGGCGGCCCGGAGGGTGCGGCGCTCTCCTCGGCAGTAGTCGGCTCGGGTGCTTCGGTCGCCTGCGGCGCTTCCGTCGTCTGCGTGTCCTGGTCGTCTGCGCAGGAGGCCAGCAGCAGAGCTGCACAGAATACGACAAGGCCCACAGCTAAAGCTCGGGCCGGACGTCCAAAGTCTGTAATGCGATCTAGCATCGTCAACATTCCAAGTTCTTCCTTTCGGTTATTCCAGATCTAGTTCGGGGATGGGAATCGAGGTGACCCGTGCCGACGCCGATCGCGCAAGGGGGGCGGCTATCGGATACGGCCTCGAACACCTCGACGGTGTAAATGAGAATGATAATCATTCTCAAAACTCAGTGTACCGCGAGAGGAGCCGCAAAGTCGAAGAGAGGCCGATCGCCGCGATGGAAACGCCTGCGGTGAGCCGAGACCATCCTCTCCCGGAGTGTTATCCATTGGGGGATCGGATCACGATCGCCGAGGCGGCCGTATCCAGGTCTGGTCGTGGATCAAGCTGGCCGGCATGGGTGATCATCGCAGATCCGCTGCGATCCATCCCGACACTAAGGCTCTCGCTGCCAAGGTGTTGTTGGCGCCGGGCGCAATCAACCCTCGCATCAGCCGGGTTTAGGCCAAGCTCGGCTACTCAGACGACCAACAGCTTGGGCCCGGCACGACCTCCCAGCTCAGCGCGGCGCTCCGCCGCTCTCCGATCTGTCGGGGCCGACCGGCAGGCAGATCATCCGACCGGTTTCGGGGTCCGTGAAGATCTTTGCAGCAACGCCGAACACCATCCGCATCAGTTCGACGTTGAGCACCGCCGAGGGCGGGCCGTCCGCAACGATTCCGCCGCCGTCCACCACCACGACCCGGTCCGCATAGTTGGCGGCATGCAGGAGGTCGTGGAGCACCATGACCACCGTCATGCCGCTGTTCGAACAGAGGGACGCAACCAGGTCGAGGACCTCGAACTGATGCCGGACATCGAGGAATGTGGTCGGCTCGTCCAGAAGTAGGGTGCCGGCGCCTTGAGCGAGCGCGAGCGCTATCCATGCGCGCTGGCGTTCGCCCCCGGAGAGCTCGTCCAGGGGTCGCTCCGCGAAGCTGGTCAAACCCGTGAGCGTGAGCGCTGACTCCACGGCTGCTTTGCCCTCGGCGCCGAATCGCCCGAACAGCCCGGTATGGGGGAAGCGGCCCAACTCGACGAGCTCGCGAACCGTCAGCCCCGGCGGGCTCGATGGAGACTGGGGAAGGACGGACACCAGGCGGGCGATACCGCGCGATCCGAAGCTCCGGATATCCTGCCCATCGAGGAATACGACGCCGCCTCGGGTGGGAAGCAGCCGGGCCATAGTCCGGATCACCGTCGACTTCCCCGACCCGTTCGGTCCGACAATGGCGGTGATCGTGCCCTGCTGCAGGCTGAGGTCGAGGCCGTCGAGCACCACCCGCTGCTTATAGCCGGCGCTGACCTGTGCCAGCCTGATGGGCTCGAAGTCGTTCATCTGGTGCTCCGCCGAATCAGGATGATGAGCAGTGGCGCCCCGAAGACGGCCAGCACGGCGCCGACGGGAAGGCCCACACGGTACGCCGAGGAGGGGATCGGCGGCTTGATTGAAAGAGATTGGGCAACGAGGTCGGCCGCCAGCAGCAGCAGGCAGCCGATCAGCGCGGCCAGGGGCAGGACGCGGCGGGCGTCAGCGCCGACGACCGCCCGCGCGGCGTTCGGGGCCATCAGACCGACGAATGGGATGGCGCCGGAGACAGTTACAGCCCCGGCGGCCAGGACCCCGGCCAGCCCGAACAGCGCGACCCGAGCAGGCTGCAAAGGCAGGCCGAGGGCGCGGCCGGATTGGTCGTCAAGCTGAAGGATGTTGGCGGCGCGGGCAGCCAGCAATCCGGCTGGGATGGCGAAGCCGGCCCACGGCAGCGCCAGCCAGACGTCATCCCAGACGCGGCCATTCAACGACCCGATGAGCCAGGAGAGGATGTTGCCAAGCGCATAACTGGAGCGCAGCATGACGATCGCAGTCAGCGATCCGAGGATGGCGTTGACGATTACTGCCGTGAGGATCAGTCGTAGGGGATCGATGTGCCCGCGCCTCGAACTCACCAGGAGGACCAGGATGCCCCCCGCCAGGGCGCCCACGAGCACCACGAACGGAAGCAGGCGGCCGGGTTGTGGCAGTCCCCAGATGCCCGCCAGGAACAGGACCGCAGCGAGAATGCCCCCCGTGGAGACGCCGGTGAGTCCGGGCTCGGCGAGGCGATTGCGCATTACGACCTGCAGCAACGCCCCCGAGAGGCCCAGCATGCCACCCACCAGGAGCCCGAGAATCGCACGAGGCATCCGCAGCTCCCAGACGATCGTCCGATCCGTGGATTCCGTCAATCCATCCACCAGGGCGCCGATGACCCGATCCGGTGGGATCCAGACGGTGCCCAGTCCGAGGTGGAGGATGAAGACCGCAACAGCCGCAACGCCGGTGAGCACCATGAGGGCTGCGAACGAGCGCGTCGAGGTCACGAGCGGCGCAGTCCCAGGTTTGAACGGCGCAGGAGGAGGAGAATCATGGGGGCGGCCAGGAGGGTCGTGCACAGCCCCACCGGAATCTCGCCCGGATAGATGACGACCTTGGCAAGCACGTCGGAGGCCAGTAACAAGAGCGCTCCGATCACCGTGGACACCGGAAAGAGAATCCTCGCATCCGTCCGCGGGACGATCAGGCGAGCGATGTGGGGCGTGAGAAGCCCAACCCAGGCGATGGGCCCGGCGACCGCCACGATGCTCCCGACCAGCAACGCGGCCAGGGTGATGAATACCATGCGCATGCGCTTGGTCCGCATCCCCAGCGACGAGGTGACGTCCTCGTCCAGTTGGAGCACATTGGCGCCGCGGGCGAGAAGGAAGGCTGCGGGAATCCCCGCCAGCACCCACGGCCACACCAGTTGGACATGATCCCATGTCCTCCCCGAGAGGTTTCCGACCGTGAAGAGGAAGAAGACCCGCACCGCGCCGGATGAGGCGGCGAGGCCGATTATCGCCAGGATGATCCCATTGAGGAGCGCCGCGACCGCCACGCCGGTCAGCGCGGCTTCCACCGGTGTTCGCGCTCCCCGGGATGCCACGAGGACGATCAGGCCGCCGAGGAGTCCCCCGACAAGAGCCACCACGGGATGGAGTGCGAACAGGACCGGTGCGTTCAGCAGCAGGATGATGGCCATTGCCAGCGACGCTCCGGCCGACACGCCAAGCAGCCCCGGGGAGGCCAGCGGGTTCCTGAGGACGACCTGAAGGATGGCCCCGGAGAGCCCGAGCGCCGCTCCGGAAAGGAGAGCCAGGATCAGCCGCGGCAACCCCAGCTCACGGACCACGAGCCGTTCGATCCGGTCGCCGGATTCACCCAGCAGGATGCCGGGAAGCTGCCCGGGCGAAACTCTCGGCTCAACGGTGCTGAGATGGACCACGGCGAGGGCGGCGAGGGCCGCGAGGATCACTCCAGCGAGGATCACTCGGGACCATGGCCAGCCCGGTGCCCTCGCCGCGTCCAGGTGTGCGCTCAAGGCAGAGGAGCCGGGAATACCTCCGGATAGATCTTCGGCATCGCTTCGTCGAGCACGAAGTTCGTGCCGTTAATGCCTCGGGATGTGCCCCAGATGAAGAAGTCCACCTCGTGTACCTCGCCGTTCTGGACCGCCGCGAGCTCCTTCCAGATCACATGATCAACGAGCTGCTCTGACACCGGCTCCGGGGGCGTCGGGCCGAATCCGTACGTCTGGACGAAGATGACGTCGGGGTCGATACCCAGCAACTGCTCCACGGAGAAACTCGGGAACGGCTGGTGGACATCACAACCGGAGAACTCCTCGGGATATACCGATGCATGAGCCAGCGCATCGACGGCCGGCGTGCAAACCGTGTCGGCCCCGATGTTGACATCGGACCCGTACACCACCATGACGGACCTCTTTGCGGTGACTCCCGAAACGTACGCCTCAAGCCGGGATTCGAATGCCTCCACCGCGTGCTCGGCCTCCTCTTGCATTCCGAGAAGGATTCCGATCTCCGCGACATGGGCGAGCATCCCTTCGACGCCGACCGGGTTGACGATGAACAGCGGTGCGATGCTCTCGAGGCCGGCGCGCAGGCCGTCATGAACCCCGCCGAGCCCGATGACTATGTCGGGGTTCGCCACCGCGATGTCTTCCAGACTTGGCTCAAAGAACGAGCCGCTGACGGGTCCGATTTCATTCTCGTCCGGTCCCCAGTAGGCGGGATCCCGGTGGAGCAGGTCGTTGGCAGCCACCGGCTTGATCCCGAGCACGAACATCGTATCGACGCAGAGTCCGGTGAGGCAGACAACCCGGACCGCCGGGGCCTCCAGCGTGACCAACTCACCGGTGGCGTCCGTGACAGCAAGGTCTTCGTCGTGGTCGGCGTGGTCGTCCTCGTCGTCGTGGTCGTCGTGCATTTCGTCTTCGTCGTGGTCGGCGTGGTCGTCCTCGTCGTCGTGGTCGTCGTGCATTTCGTCTTCGTCGTGGTCGGCGTGGTCGTCGTCCTCGTCGTGGTCGTCGTGCATTTCGTCTTCGTCGTGGTCGGCGTGGTCGTCCTCGTCGTCGTGGTCGTCGTGCATTTCGTCTTCGTCGTGGTCGTGGTCGGCTTCTTCTTCATGGTCGTCGGTTGCCGGGGGTGCGGAGGTGGTGGTTGTGGCCTCGGCCGCCGCGGTGGTGGCCACCGTTGTGGCGGTGTCGTCGCTATCCCCGCCGCAAGCCGCGGCCAATACCAAGGCCAAGGCTGCCGCCAGCGTGAGTGCCAATCGTCCAAACATCTTTTCGTCCTTCATCTGGTGGTCATCTTCAGGGGTTACTGATAATGATTATCATTCTCAACCATACGATATCATAGTGACATCGACCGCGCCAAGATTCCGGCGCGGAGGCGGGGAAGGCACATAGACCACAAATGATGATCCACCGGCGCATAGTCGGGCTGACGGTTGGCGTGCGTCGGCTCCTGGCCCTCTCCATTGCTCTCGGCCTTGCCATCTCCGCGACCTGGGTCGGCCAGGGGGTGCTCATCGCCATCGTCGTGCGGCGAATCCTCGATGGCGGTGGCTGGACTGAGATCGCCGGTTTCGTGGCGGCCGTCGCCGGCCTGACCTTGCTTCGCGCGGGTTTGCTGTTTGCCCGCGAAGTCCTGGCGAAGAAGGTGGCCGCGGTCGTCAAGACCAAACTGCGCCGCCGGCTGTTCGCGCAGCTGCTCCTGCTCGGCCCCGGCTACCTGGAGCACACCGAGACGGGCAGGGTGCAGTCCTCCCTGGTGGATGGCGTCGAGGCGCTCGAGTCGTATGTTGGCTACTACCTGCCCCAGGCCGTGGTGTCGGTCGTCGTTCCCATCTGCATTGTCGGCGTCATCGTGTTTCTCGATCCGCTCATCGGCGTGGTCGTCCTGGCCTGCGCGCTCGCCGTGCCCCTCATCCCGCGGATCTGGGACCGCATCCTGGGGGAGTACGGACAGCGCCACTGGGCCGCGTACTCGTCGCTGGACGCCCAGTTCGTCGACTCCATGCAGGGTATGGTCACGCTGAAGGCGCTCAATGCCAGCCAACGGCGAGGCGAAGAACTCCGCGGCGCCAGCCAGGCGCTCTACCGAGCCACCATGGCACAGCTTTCCATCTCGATGATCCGCAACGGACTGGTCGGGTTCGCGATGAGCGCCGGCGTGGCCCTCGCGGTCGGTATCGGGAGCTTCCAGGTGGCTGCCGGAGAGTTGGACATCGCCGCGCTGCTCATAGTCCTCTTCCTTTCGGCCGAGTGCTTCCGGCCTCTCGTCGAACTGGATGTCTACTGGCATGCCGGCTACATGGGCATTTCAGCTTCGACGGGGATCTTCGAGTTGCTCGATGCCGAACCGGGGGTCCATGACGGGGCCGCCGGACGCAGCGGCGGCGCGTCGCTCGAAGGAGCGATCGCCCTGCACGGTGTCACTTTTGGTTACTCGGATGACGCGCGCCCGGCTCTCTCGGATGTGTCCCTGGAGATCGGCGAGGGCGAGACGGTGGCGATCGTCGGCCCGTCGGGGGCCGGCAAGACCACGGTCGCATCGCTCCTTCTCCGGTTCTTCGATCCGCGGGAGGGAACGCTCACCTTCGGCGAAACCGACTTCCGCGACATTCCCCTGGACGATCTGCGGCGCTACATCGGCTACGTCTCCCAGGAAACGTACCTCTTCTATGGGACCATCGAGGACAATCTCCGGATCGGCCGGCCGGACGCCACACCCGATGAGATCCGGGACGCCGCCGAGAAGGCGAACATCCACGCCTTCATCCAGTCGCTTCCGGATGGCTACGAAACCATCGTCGGAGAGCGCGGCGCCAAGCTCTCGGGCGGCGAACGCCAGCGCATCGCCATAGCCCGCGCTCTCCTGAAGGATGCGCCGGTGCTGATTCTCGATGAGGCGACCTCGAACCTCGACAGCGCCAACGAGGCAGCGATCCGCCAGGCGCTCACCCTCCTCACTCGCGGTCGGACCACCATCGTCATCGCCCATCGCCTCTCGTCGGTGGTCCACGCGGACCGCATCGTGGTGCTCGACAGGGGCAGGGTGGCCGAATCGGGACGGCATGGTGACCTCGTGTCGCGCGACGGCCACTACGCGCAACTGGTTCGCGCGCAGCGGGAGGGTGCGGTATGAGCGCGATGGCCGACCGAATGACCGCCCGGACGGAGAACGGAGAGAACAAGACCCGGTTCTCGTCGGGGTTCTGGCAACTCCTCTGGATGATCCGGAGTTACTTCGGCCTGATGACCCTCTCGATGGTGACGGGCGTGTTGAACCAGGGCGCCACCATTGCCGCGGCGGGACTCGGCGCCTACATGGTCGGCCAGGTCGCCGGCGGCGCGTCGGCCGCCGACCTTCGTGGGCCTGCGGTTGCGCTGGCGGCTGCCGTCATCCTCCGGGCCGTGATGGCCTGGGCGGAGATGTGGCTGTCCCACGACCTGGCCTACCGGATCCTCGCCGACCTTCGCGGTCACCTCTACACCGCTCTTGAACGGCTCGCACCCGGGTATCTCATCCGGCGGCGTTCCGGCGACGTGGCGTCCGCAGCCATGGCCGACATCGAAACCGTCGAGTGGTTCTATGCCCACACTGTCGGAGCGTTCGTGGTGGCCGTCATCGTGCCGCTCATGGCATTCGTGACCCTGGGAGGGATGCACTGGACCCTGCCGTTCACGCTCCTGCCGTTCGCTCTTCTGGTGGCGGGGGTGCCAATCGTTCTGCGGCGCCGCGCCGCCAGGCAGGGCGGTGCGCTGAGGGCCGACCTCGGCAATCTGAACGCGGAGGTCGTGGATGGCGTTCAGGGCCTGCGGGAACTGGTGGCCTTTGGCTACCAGCGGAGGTTCCTCGCCAACCTCGAGTCCCACAGCAACCGGCTTGTCCGCTCTCAGCTGGCCCATGGAATGCGTTCGGGGGTCGAGCAGGCTGCTGTCGCGGCATTCATGAGCGGCGGCATGTTGAGTGTCGTTGCGATGGCGGCGGTCCAGGTTTCCCGTGGTGAGCTCGATCCTGCCTACTACCCGGTGGCGGTTACCCTCGCCATCTTCGTGTTCGGCCCGATTCACGCCATTGCCTCGGTGGCCCAGAATCTGGGGATCGTCTTCGCGTCGGCCGACCGTGCATTCCACCTGCTGCGCGAACCGGCGCCCGTGACGGACGCGCCGGGCGCCATGGCCCCGGATGCCGAAGTGGAGCCCCGAGTCAGTTTCTCAGGAGTGACATTCGGCTACCCCGGCAGCGGGGATGTGGCGCTCGGGGATGTCTCATTCGAGATTGCGCCCGGGGAAACCGTGGCGCTCGTGGGCCATTCCGGGGCCGGGAAGACCACGTCGGCCAGTCTGCTCATGCGCTTCTGGGACGCCGACGCCGGGAGCATTGCCATCGGGGGACACGACGTGAGCCACCTGCCGCAGCGCTTCCTTCGAGAGATCATCGCCTGGGTGCCCCAGGACATCTACCTCTTCAATACGAGTCTGCGGGAGAACATTCGCATGGCGCGCCCCGGCGCCGGCGACGCCGAGGTCGAGAACGCGGCCCGGGTGGCCCAGGCGCATGAGTTCATCACCGAAATGCCTCGCGGCTACGACACTGTGGCGGGCGAACGGGGCGTACAGATGTCCGGAGGCCAACGCCAGCGTATCGCCATTGCCCGCGCCCTGCTGAAGGACTCGCCGGTTCTGGTCCTCGACGAAGCTGTCTCGAGTCTCGACACTCGCAACGAGCAGGAACTCAACCTGGCGCTGCATGCCGTCCGGGAGGGACGGGCGACACTCGTGATCGCCCACCGGCTATCGACGATTCGCACCGCCGACCGGATTGTCGTCCTCGAGGAAGGGCGAGTCGTGGAACAGGGCACCCATGACGACCTCCTTGCTCACGGTCGCGCCTACCCCTCGCTGATCGCGGCGCAGACCGAGGCGGCCCACCGTGTCTGACCACACTCCAAGCCCTGGCGCGCCGAGCCGTTTGCTCGGCGGTTCGCAGATGGCCGGGCTCCCAACATAGGCTAGAGGTCTCAATGAACCCTAAGGGATCCTCCTTGTCCGTTGCGCGCCAACCGGGGCGGTACACGCCGGTCAAGTGGCAACTGGGCTCGGTGTTCCTGGCCTCCCTGTTCCCCATATTCGTGGAGGTCATGCCCCATGAGGACGCCTTTCTGTTGTCGGGAATGATCTTCCTGGGCAACTCGGCGGGTATCGCGTTGCATCTGGCACTCTTCCACAAGAACCTGGTGGCCGACAGGACCGTTCTGCGGTTGCTGCTCCGCAGGGCGTCCCCCTGGCCGATCGGACGGGGCGAGGGCGCGGCCGACCGGGAACGCCAGAGGATGCTGTCCCGCTTGAGCCTGGTGTGTATCTGCGCCCAGATCAGCATGATCCCCTATGTGTTGTCCACCAACTACGTGGACACTGCCGTCACCGCCATATTGAACGCCATTGCGCCGATTCTCTTCGTGGTGCTGTTGTCGAGACAGGACCGGACCGTGGGCAGATACAGCAAACTGACCGTGGGTACCTTCGGGGTGCTGTTGCTGGCTTTCGCGGGTCTGACGTTGGTGGTGCTGGGAACGACCGACCTGGCCTCCTCCACTCGGCCCACGCCTCTCGGAGGTCTGGTCATCGGATTGCTACTGGCGTTGCTGGCCCCCGTGTTGATATCGTTCGGCGCCAGGGCATTTCGATGGGGATCCGAGATGGCCTCCGATCTGTGCACCATGGGCCACGCATCAGCCGCCGACCGGCAGCGAATCGAGTCGGCGTGCGTGCTGTTGGCGATCGGGGTGGGCAGCCTCGGCGCGTCGGTGCCCACGATCGTGATCGCCCTCGGCACGGGAGAGCGCATGGGCATCCTGCCTCTTGGCGCCGCATTTGCCTACGGGCTGATAGTGCAATGCGGCACCGCCATATGTCACCGCACCGCGATGCTCCGCACCAGATCGCTGGCCATCAGCGCCCTCTCCTATTCCACTCCCCTCCTGGGCCTGCTGTGGCTGTGGGTGTTCTCGGACATACAGGTGGCGAACATCGACTATGTGCTGATAGGCGCCGTGGGGATTGTCACGGCGAACCTGCTACTGGCCAGAGTCATACCCTCCAGGAGTCCCCAGGGGCATGTTCCCCATCCCGACAGCAGGTCCCCGTGAAGGTTGGTTCGCAACTCGCCACCCCCGGGTCACAGGTCCCGCCCCGGGTTCAGGTGGTCGCCTCCTGATAGAGGTCCTCGATCAGAGCGGAGTATTTGTCGAGGACCACATGCCTTCGGACCTTCATGGTGGGGGTGATCTCACCGCTATCGACGTCCCAGACATCCGCCACGATGGCGGTCTTTTTGACCTGTTCGGCTCGGGCAACCATCTGGTTGGCGCTCTCCATGGTCGCCAGCACCTCCCTCACGACCTCGGGATGCTTCGTCAGTGCTTCCCAGTCGTCGGCGGTGATCCCCTTTTGCTCCGCCCACCCGGGCGTCTCTTGGGGGTCGAGCGACACCAGCATGGTCAGATAGGGTCGATTGTCTCCCACCATGCAGACCCCGCCCACCAGCGGATGGTGGGAGAGGGCAGTCTCCAGGGTGGCGGGAGCGACGTTCTTCCCCGCCGAGGTGATGACTATCTCTTTCTTCCTGCCTACGATCCGAAGGTTTCCGTCGTCGTCCCATTCGCCGAGATCCCCCGTATACAACCATCCGTCCTCGGAGAAGGTGCTGGCGGTCTCCTGGGGGAGGCGGTGGTAGCCGGCGGTCACCAATCCTGCCCGGACTCGGATCTCCCCGTCATCGGTGGTCTCCACCTCGACTCCCATAGCCGGCTTGCCCACCGTGCCCAGGGCGGGATTGTCAGGCAAAGTGCAGGTGGACGGTCCGGTGTTCTCGCTCATCCCGTAGAGCTCATAGAGGGGGATCCCCAGGGCATGGAAGAACACCAGGAGGTCCCTGCTGATCGGCGCGGCGGAGGTCACCGCCAACTCCAGTTCCTCCATTCCCAGGCGGGCTCTGATCTTGGAGAAGATCAGTCGATCGAAGAGTGCGTGCTTGATTCGCTTGCCGAGGGAGGCGGGTTTTCCGGACACCCGGCCCTCCACCACCTCCTTGCCATTGGCGATGGCCTTCATAACCAGGTCGCGGCGTTTTGGATCGGCATCCAACGCGTCGAGCAGCCGGGCATGGAACTTCTCCCACACCCGCGGCACCCCGAGGAAAGACTGCGGGCGGCAGGCCCGGGCGTAGTCGGCGACTGCGGTGAGGTCGGGGCAATAGTAGACCTCTCCCGCGGCTGACATGGGTACGTAATAGGTTCCGGCTCGCGCTGCGATGTGAGCGAAGGGAAGATAAGCCACCGTGCGGAAGTGGGGAAGGAGACCAATGGTGCGGAACACGCACTCCGCGGTCCACACCACGTTGCGATGGGTGATCATTACTCCCTTGGGGTGTCCGGTGGTCCCGGACGTGTAGATCAGGGTGGCGAGATCGGAAGGTGTGATCGCCGATGCGGAGCGGGTCACGGCCTCGGGATCGGCTTCCAGCCGCTCCGCGCCCCGGTCCAAGAGCGTCTGCCAGGAAAAGACCCCCTCAGGGAGGTCCCCTTGAGGAACATCCATCAAAACAAAGCTCTCCAGCCTCGGAAGCTCCGCTTGGACCGACTGCCAACGTTCCAGGACCTCCGAATTCTCCAAGATGGCCACCTTTACTTCCGACTGTTTGCCGATGTAGGCGATCTGGGAGGGCGCAAGGGTGTCATAGAAGGTGATGGGAACCGCTCCCGTGTGGACGATCCCCAAATCTGTGAGAGCATGCTCGGGGCGGACTCCGGCCATGATCCCGACGAAGTCGCCTCCTCCCACTCCCAAGGTCTGCAAACCGGCCGCGGCTTGATGGGAGATGCTCCGCATTTCCTCCCAGGTCAGGCTCCTCCACTCACCGTCCCCACCCTGCCATCTGGCCGCTACCCGCTCCCCATGATCGTCCGCGGCGCGGTTGAGAAGATCCACCAGGGTAAGACCCTCCACGGCATCATCAATCTGCCGCCGCTCGGACAGAATATCGCGTTCACCCACCCTCGATCATCCTTCGATAGTCGAACAAAAACGGCAATCCCCAAGTTTAACGGCTCTTCGGATTTCCCAACAGCTGCCGCCAGTGTTCCAAGGAGAACGCCCTGTTCCGTGCCCGCCAAGGGCATCGAACCTCGGGACTGGTCGTTCTCCCGGGCGAAGAAGGCCGCGGCTCAAGAGAGCAAATCACGCTCCATCCTCTCAAGATGGAAAGTCTCCGAGAAAGCAGGGGAATCCACGTTTGCGGCCGCAAATCGAGTGTCAAACGGAACGCGTGGATATGGCGGGTCGGGAGCACCGACTGGTGCTGCTCTGACGGAGAGAAGAAAGTGTGCACCAACTACGATGGTGGTGGATGGAAGTGCGGGACTTGGCAGAAAACGGTGTTGCCCGGTTGTTGTCTGGGAGGGACTTTCGCCCCGAAGTGGGACGATAGCCAACGGCCTAGGGGCTGAGGAATGTCGAGAGTCTGGCACTGGTGGATGCTGCTGATCGTCGTGGTCGGGCTGTTGATCGGATGGGAAACCGGGTTCTTTCATTCCCGTGTGGTGACCCTCGAGTGGGAGGGCGAACCGGTGGAGTTCCGGGTGCTCGCTATCAATCATCAGGGTGGGTTTGCGGTGGTCGACCTGGCCGCCGGTGTGATGCGAGTTGAACGGTTCGACCATCGTGGACTGCAATATGGATCTGTTGACGTGGCAGCGTTCACCAGGTCGGGCGATCTGCTGGTCCATCCGTACGATGAACCAGTCCTGTACGTGGTGCCTGGCGGGGACATCTCTGCTGCACCCGCGGTCATCCGTCTGCCAGGATTCGGCAAAGCCGGCGCTGATTCAACTTACACCCTGGGCTATGATGTCCAGGCCTTGGGGGATCGATCCGGAGAGAACATCTGGTTGTTGAAGCGAACCGATGCTGGCACGCTGGTCGAACTGATCACCAAAGAAGGAGCCGTACTGGCTGAGTTCGAACTGAAGGGCTCCTACTACGCGGCCGGGTTGTTGGACAATGACCTCATTGTGATCGACCGTTATGACCGAGATGATCTGGTGCTGAAAAGCACCGGCGCCATTGATGAGGTGACGACATGCCGAGACGACATAGAGAACGGAAATCTAGGTGTCGTGTCTGTGCATGGACATCACACCGCTTGTCTCAGCGATGACGAAAGACATCTAGTCCTCTATGACGTGACCACCGGGCAAACCGACCGCTTCACGGCGTTCGAGTCGGGCCATTGGTCACCGATTGTTCTGCCCACAATCCCGGCAGAGGTAGCGAACATCGCCGGACGTCATATGGATCAACTGTTACTCGAATACCTGGAACCGGATCCGACGAACCAATACAGTATCACGAAAGCGATCTACGCGGCCGACCTTTCAAACCACACCATGCGATGGCTGTACGACAAGCGGGAGGGGGAGGCTCTCAGCCCGTTGGGCATTGTGGACGACCTCCTGTTTTTCTCCTCCGGGGTGATAGGCCAGGGCCAGGCGATCATCGCCATCGACCTCCGATCAGGAGAGCGGCAAACAGTCGTCGAACTGCCCGAAGGGTATTTCATATATGACGCTGCCTGAACGGCCGCACACATCCCCGGGGTGGAATCATCGAACACAGCCACCGCTGTTGTTGGGTCTGCCGCTCATAGGCGGGTCCGTAATGTGGGTAGCCACCACCGCCGAACCGTGGGCGTGGATGGCCGCAGGTGTCGCGGTCGCGTTGTCCGTGTCAGGGTCGACCTGAACTTTCAACTCGGTCTGGATGGTTGACAGTCCCGAGCGTGGCTGGTTCAACGTTTTCGTGTTCGCCGCCGCCTGCGTGTTGGGCGGTGTCACAACGGGGATGGCTCTGGCGGTTGCGGGCGGACTCCTCCCAATATCCCCACCACCAGAAGTCATGGTGGCGGGGCTGGCAGTGCTGTTCTGTGTCGCGCTGGCCCGGGATCTCGATTTGGTCGGGTTTTGGCTGCCGGAGAACCGCCGTCAGGTGCGCCAGACGGTTCTCCGACTCCGACCGGTAGTTGGGGATGTGATGTTCGGCTTTGAACTCGGAACCAGCGCCCGCACCTATGTTCCAGCTACCGCCCCCTACCTGGTGGCCCTAGCGGGTCGTAGCCGCCGACGGGTTCGTCCCAGGGATGGTCGCCGGCGCAGGGTTTGGCCGCTGGAAACACTACGCTGATCGATGTGTTGGCCTCCTGCCGCTAGGGGGCCCCTCAGCCCTGTGATTAAAGTCTGGGCTTTAGAAGTGCTTGCAGCTCCTCATCCACGATGGACAGTGCGCTGTCAAAGTACCTTTGTAGGTTTGACACGAGGCGGGCTACGGTGTTGCCGCATCCTCCTTCGAACAAGTAGACACGTA
The DNA here is from genome assembly GCA_965204615.1 of Acidimicrobiia bacterium. Lineage (GTDB taxonomy): Bacteria > Actinomycetota > Acidimicrobiia > Spongiisociales > ZC4RG35 > Bin76. Next base: position 2,478,243 of record OZ242000.1, read on the forward strand.
ACCAGTGAGTTGTGATGTCGAACCGAAGCCGCTGGCCTATGTGAAGATCCACGGCCTCAACTTCCGCCAGGTCATCTCCTATGAGGTCGTAGAGGCCCCATAGCCTGAAGGGTTCGCGGGAGGAGAACAGGTTTTCGACGAATCGTCGGAGGTCGGGTATTTGCCGGCTGAATTGGATGTCAATCGGCACTCCCCGCAGGCGCGCCCCGCCGTGAGGAAGTTTCTCCCACAGCAACAGGCGCTGTTCGACCGCTTCGACAAAGTTTCGGTATCTGCGTATTACACGTCGCACCACCGCTTGGTGAATGTTGAAGTCGTCTCCGTTGGCCACGAAACGACCACGATGGTTGATCCCTTCGTTGACCCACCCAAGATCGGGATCTTGCACAGCTATCCCCACTTCTTTGCGGGGCATCGCGATCTGGTAGCGATCCGCAATGTAACGCAGCACTTCGTTAGCTGCTTGACCGCGTACCCGGATGTTCAAATCATCAACCGGGCTCTCGGATGGCGAGAGTCTTCTGCCGCGGAAATCGGTTGTTGACCATTGAAGGGATGCCTCATCCCAAATGTCGGTCAAATGATCAGATGGAAGCCACATCCAGTCAAGAGTGCGCTGGGAACTCACCGCATCGCGGAGATATGGTTTCGCCTCCGCAACCGGTCTTGTCGTATGGAAACTCCAGAACCGATCATTGAGGTGGTCCACCACGAAATCGACCTCGCCCGTGAGGCGGTGCAGATGAACATCCTCGGTGGGTTCAACGCAATCCGATCCGAATCCTTCCTGCAGGAAGTCCTCAGGCCCGTTCGCCGGGTGAGTTTCGAGCACGAACGTCTTCCATGAGTCCCGAGGGGTGGAGGCGGCAAAGTCTTTGGCTAACTTTGCGCGGTTCATTGATCTTCCAAGTCAGCCATGGGGTCAATCTGCTCGATCTCGTCCATAAGGTCATCAAATAGGCTCTTCTGGTTTGGAGGTGGCATCTTCTGAGCCATTCCGCTCGCTTCCTTGCGGAATTGTCTACCGAGAGCCTGGTAACCCTGCGTCCGTCCCTGTAGCGCGGCATCTTCCGGCGACTTCAAGATACGGATGACGGCATAATCGCGGCGTTCCGTTCGGCCCCGGTACTCAAACCAGTCGCCGATTCTCAGCGATATTGCTCTAGCTGCCTCGTCAACTTTCTTGACCAATCTATTACGTGTGGGCTTGCCGTAGATGGCCAGATGGCTTAGTGCCCGTTCCGCGAGAGCGGGGACACTGATGTAACTCCGTCTCCAACTGACTTCCGTAACCAAAGCGGCCACCACCAGCTTCTCAAACGACTCCGCAGGAGAATCTTCATCAACGGATATGATCCTAGGAGGAAGGATCGATGTCTTCACCGGTTCTCGGAATGCCTCTTGGAGGGTCTGATCCGCAAAGGCACCTCCGCGGTTCTCAATGGCGACATCGTCGAAAGCCAGCACGGGGCAAGAAAGCTTGGCCGCTCTCAATCCCATGAGTACCCTGTCAGCTTTATCGGAAGGGCAACAGTAGAGAGGCTGGACGCCCTTGGCACCCAGAGTCTTGATGCTTATTGACGCTGACTGGATGACCGCATCAACATTCAGGCGTTTGTAACGGCGGGCCTGGTCTTCGTCGACATTGGATCCGGATTTGGCCTCCCCGGCTAGGATCGCATTGCGTTCCGACCGAAACATGACAACATCAACCACGACTTTGTCGTCATCCCCGCTAACAGGCACTTCGATGCCCTCCAATCGATATCCGCTATCGAAGAGAGGGGTCGGGTACAACATCCTAGGGCCGATGCAAAGGGCGACGAGCACGTTGAGGGGAATCAACCGGGGCTCCACGGCGCGTAGGATAGATGGAGGGTGGCGCTGGCGGATGCCTTTCTGGCATCGGCGGAGGGAAGCCGTTGCCGAGGAGGCGCGGAGTCCAGATACCTCAGCTACTGCCCGACGGGCGATTGCATGCCGAAGCGGATTCACACCATGATTGAAGGTCAGATTATGGGCACCGGCCCTATGCTGACAAACCCGACTGGGGGCTGGCGGAGAACAACAGCCCCGAGAATCCCTAGGGTCGGGCCCAGCACCTCTGGGTGTGCTGGAGCGCCACTTGCAGTCCCACCATCGATTCGGTTGGCAGCGAGGAAACTGCTGAGATCACCACCGCATGCCCCGAAGGTCAGGTGCCCTCTGATCAGAACATCTGCGTGGAAGTCGGTGCGGAGGATCCTCCGACTTCCTGTCCCGGAGGCCAGCATGATCACGGTGGCCAGGGCTGCATCCCGCCACCCGGCCCCTCGGGTCAGGTGCTGAGCGGGCACCACACATGCGAGGCCACCCCGACTACCCTCGGCTTCGCCGCGTCCGAAAAAGCAGTCCCTTCTACCAGGTCGCTGGATCACGGCTGCTGACCAGCCGAACACCCCCTCCGAGACGGTCGAAAACCCCCAAAACCAGGGATATTCAGGGAAAACCGGCGCGTCTGCCGCTAACGGGCGGAGCAATTAATCGCTAAACCCCCCTGGTGGGCGAGGGGGGACTTGAACCCCCACGGGTTTTAAAGCCCACAGGATCCTGAATCCTGCGCGTCTGCCAATTTCGCCACTCGCCCTCCGCCGAGGCGTTTATTCTACCCCGCCCCGGCAGAGAGGAAGAAAGGGGTTGGCGAATTTGTGGGCGCGGAGGCGTGGGCGACATACACTAAGCCGCATGTTTGGAGAGTCCCTTGGACGGGATATTCGGTGACCGATTTCGTGTTCACGGCCCTTCGGCTGATCTTCCTGGCCCTGATCTATTTGTTCGTGTGGCATGTGGCCAAGGGGATCGCCAATCATCTGGGGTTGGGGAACTCTCTCCGTAATTACCGGACGGGATCCCGGCTGGTGTTCATCCGTTCCGAATCCCAGTCGGGCATGCACTTCACCGTGGCCGATTCCGTGGTGTTGGGGAAGAGCCCCGACGCCGATGTCCCGATAGACGACCCGTATGCGTCCGAGTTCCATCTTCGCATCAGCAGACGCCAGGGAAAGCTGTCGGCCAGCGACCTGGGCAGCGACAACGGCACGTATCTCAACGGTCGCAGGCTGCGGACTCCGGTCGACCTGGCTCGGGGGGACGCCCTGCAGGTGGGTAGGACAGTCATGGAGGTTCGATGATCTGCACGTGGGCGGCTGCCACCCACATCGGGTACGGCCCCGAAATCAACCAGGATCGCGTGTATCCCGAGGGGTCGGGCCGATCCGCGGAACCGGTGGCGATCATGGTGGCCGACGGGCTGGGAGGAGAGAAATTCGGCCATGTCTCCGCGGATCTGGCCGTCACCACGGCTCGGGCCGCGGTCGGGTCTCCCGCTGACCGGGTGAGAGCGGCCAATCAGGCCATTCTGGATTTGGTGGAACGGGAGCCCCGATGGAAGGGAACCTATACCACCCTTACGCTGGTGGAGTTTTCGGGGGGGATGGCCCGCGTGGCGCACGTGGGGGACACCCGAGCCTATTTGTACCGGGAGGGCCGGATCATGGAGTTGACCAACGACCACACCGTTGCGTGGCAGTGGGCGCAGAGGGGGATGGACCCGGTTGCGGCGCAAAGTCTGCCCAATTCGGGAAGCCTGGTGAGGGTGCTCGGTTTTGGCGGGGATCTGGATGTGGAGGAGACGAAGATGTCTCTCAGGGACGGTGACCGGTGGGTGGTCTGTTCCGACGGGCTGTACAGGATGCTGTCGGACCGGGAATTGAGACGGGCATTGGCAAGCGGGGACACCGAGGAATGTGTCTGGGGTCTGTTGGAGAAGGCACTGAACAGGGGCGCCTCGGACAACGTCACAGTAGTGCTGGCTGACATCTCGTCATGAAACTGGTGACCGAAGCGGCCTGGGTGGCCGGTTCGGCGGCGGTTGCCGGCTTGGGCGTGGCTCTGGTCGACGTGGGAAAGACCGGGCAGGTCACCTGGGCGGTCGCAGTTGTTTTCCTGGCTTTCGGGTGCTGTCTGGCGGGGCTGGTGGCGGCTGTCCGGCGTTGGGCGCCCGGGGCCGGTTCCTTCCTGCTGTGGCCGACGGCGCTGCTGGTTGCCCTCGGGTTGGTCTTGATCTATCGCATCAATCCCGCCGAGGCGCCCATTCAGATGTGGTGGATCGTGGCGGGCGTAGTGGCGGCCATCGGGGTGCTGGTGGCGTTCCGCCTGGGGGTGGAAAGACTCATGCCGGTGGGGTATTGGCTGGCCGGCGGCGGCCTGTGCCTGATCGTTCTGCCCTTTTTGCCACGCCTGCTGGGCGGTGGATCGGACACCCACGGGCTGTGGTTGACCATGGAGTGGGGGAACGTCTCGGTCATGGTGCAACCATTCGGCCTGGGAGCGGTGTTGCTGGCCATCGGTCTGGCCGGCATCCATTCCCGGTGGGCCTTGGAGCCCCGGTCGGACAGCGATGACGACCCGCTGGTCTCGAACAGGGATCTTTTGGCGATTGCGGCGGTCTGGGCAGCCACCCTGCCGATGCTGTGGGCCACCGGCGACGTCACCGCCTGGGCGGTGCTGGTGGTTCTCTCGGCCACCATCGCATACGCGGCCACCGGCGAAGGTCGGGCTGTCTGGACGGGGCTGGCTCTTCTGGGGACCGGCATGGTCGTGGGACTGATTTCCTCCCGGGTAAGGGAGACCCTGGCAGTCTGGCTGGACCCGTTCTCGGCCGGAGAGGCAGGCGCCGGGTTGAAGGAGAGCCTGCTGGCATTGGGCAGCGGTCACCTGTCGGGTTCAGGACTGGGGATGGGTGATCCCGAGTTGGTACCCCGGGCCACCAGTGACTGGGTCCTGGCCGCGCTGGGGGAGGAACTGGGACTGGCGGGGACGGTGGCGGTGATAGCGCTCTTCGGGCTGGTGACCGCAGCCGGGGTGGGGATCTCGCTGGCTTCCCGCGATCTGTTCAACAAGGTGGTCGCCGGCGCGCTCTCCTTCCTGCTGTGTCTCATGCTTCTGGCCAGCGCCGGGAGCCTCCAGCGTTTGCTGCCGCCTACCGACATGGGACTGCCGTTCCTGGCCTACGGCGGTGTCCCCGTGGTGGCCGGGTGGTTGGCGATAGGACTGCTGGTAAGAATCGGCCATGAGGAGCAGGGGCACCTGTGAACCGCCCCATCCGCCGGGTGGCCCTGTTCCTGATGGCGGGGATGGTTGTTCTGGTCGCCGGGGCGACCTGGCACCAGTTCGTGGCGGCCGATCGCTACCGGGACCATCCCGACAACCGCAGGACAGCCCTCCTGCAGGCGGGAAAGGAGCGTGGGTTGATCAGCACCGTCGGGGGAAGGGTTCTGGCTGTTTCGGAGCAGGATCCCGCGAGCTTCAGGTCCTACAACAGGAGATATCCCGCCGGGGAGGCATTCGAGTCGGTGGTGGGAACGGAGGCCTCGTCAGGTGGACTGGAGGAGATCTACGCCGACGAGTTGCGATCCCGCCGCGACCTGAGCGTCTCCGATCTGATGGCGGCCATGTTCGGTGAGGATCTGCGCCCGCGGGGACTGCAGATAACCCTGGACGCCGACCTGCAGCAGAGGGCACATGAGATCCTGGCCCGCCGCCGGGGGGCGGTGGCGGCGATCCGTCCCGACACCGGGGAGGTGCTTGCGCTGGTCTCCTCACCGGGAATACCCGTGACCGAGAGGGCGGCCGGGGCGCTGTATCCCCTGGGATCGGTGTTCAAGATCGTCACCGCCGCCGCCGCCCTGGACACGGGGACCGCCGACATCGAGAGCTTGTTCGAGGACCGTGCGGTATGGCAGGTTCCGGGCGCCTCGCTGGTGGCGGTCAACCCGGGGACCGTTCCGTGTGGGGATGAGGCCCAGGTCAGCCTGCTCACCTCCTTCGTGCTCTCCTGCAACCTGGCCTTCGCCGAACTGGCCCTGGAGATGGGTTCGGAGATCATGGACGCCTACGCGGCCGCCTTCGGGTTCGGGACGGAGATGGAGTTTCCCCTGCCGACGCCGGCGCCGTCCTTCGGGGGGGAGAGATCATCCGATCCGGGGCTTCTGGCCTCGGCCGGAACCGGTGGGCTGGCCCTTTCCTCATCCCTTCACATGGCTTCGGTTGCGGCGGTGGTGGCCAACGGGGGACTCCGGGCGCCACCCTACCTGGTTGCCAGTTGGACGGATGCCGACGGAGCAGTGGTCGAGAGGGCCGAACCTCTTGCGGAGAACCGGGCGACCACCCCGGAGACGGCGGCGACGCTGGCTCGCATGATGGAACGTGTGATTACGGAGGGCACCGGCAGAGAAGCCACCGTGGCAGGCCACCGGGTGGCCGGGAAGACCGGCACCGGCCAGGATCCGGATGGACGGAACCACGCCTGGTTCGTGGGATTCGCTCCCGTGGACTCGCCCTCCATAGCCCTGGCGGTGATGATCGAACCGGGAGGAGAGTTCGGAGAGTCGGTGACCGGAGGGACCGCGGCGGCGCCTGTCGCCTCCGAACTCCTCTCCTACTGGTTGCAGCGAAGCTAGCCGAACGCCGGAGGTTCCACGAAACGACACGCCTTGGGGCCGGGCGGTTTCTATTATGGGACTTATAAGGAATAGTTGACAGCGGCGCTGTCGACCGTTCGATACTGTTCTGCGGTGTGTCCGGTTGCGCCGTCCCGCCCGGAGGCGGGGGGCGTCTTACACGCGGATCTTGTATGGCGCATCGCATCGGGAAGGGTCCCTCCCGACCCAGGGCCGAAGCCCCGGACGCCGATGTTCCTCGCGGCGTTCACGTCCCGATCCAGTTCCAGTCCGCAGCGCTGGCAGGAGAACACCCTCACCGAGAGGGGCATTGGCTGTCTGTGTCCGCAGACCGAGCAGGTGGTGGATGTGCGCCGGGGGTCGACTCTCACATGCCGGATGCCAGCTTTCCAGGCTTTGTATTGCAGCATGTCGACGAGGGCGGCCCATCGTTGGTCGGATATCTGTCTTGGGAACATCTTGGACTTGAGCATCCCTGCGATGTTGAGGTCTTCGGTGGCTATGCCGTCGTAGGTGGTGACGAGGTGGTGGGCGAGGCGGAAGTCGGCCTGGGTGGTCTGTTCCTTTTCCCTGCGGTGCGCCTTGGCAAGGGACAGTGCCTTCTTGCGGCGGGTGTTGGAGCCCTTCTTAGCCCTGGACAGCTTCCGCTGCGCTCGCTTGATGCGGGTCCTGTCGGGCCTGCGGGCGGGAACACGGGTCCCGTCGGAGATCACCAGGCGCTGCTTCAGTCCCAGGTCGATCCCCACCGGGTTGGTGGGTTCTCTCGCGGGGATGTCGCACGGGGGATGCTTGACCACCGCATGTATCTCCGTGCGCAGGGGGGTGCGCACCACCCGCAACTCCGACAGCTTCGCTCCCGAACCCAGGGCGGTGGCGAGGCGATTCCCCTTGTCCCGGAAGCGGAGGCGGGGAACGCCCTTCACCCGGAGGCGCCACCACACCGCAGACCCGTTCTTGGGACTCCCCGGGGCTATGACCATGGAGGCGGATGCGTCCGGTATCTCGATGGTGCGCCACCGATGCCTCGGCTTGTAACGGGGAAACCCGGGCTTCTTTCCCTCCGCACAGCGCTTGTAGAAGGACTGGACAGTCCGTTCAAAGCGGCACAGAACGCCCCTGCCCACGTTCACGGACAGGCGCTCCCACTCCGGGTGGTCCCGGCGCACATCCGTGAACATCTTCATCCGGTCATAGTGCGACTGGGACCTCTCGGCGGGGAACTTCCCCGCCCCCGGGTTGTGCTCCCTCCACCACCCGTAGGCGCCCCTCCAGGACTCCAGGACCGCATTGTAGAGCTCCGAGCACATCCCGAACATCTCCGTCAGGCAACGATGCTGGGACGCCGAGCACTTCGCCGTCAACCTGAACGTCTGTACTATCTGAGCCACACCACAAAAGGTACGAGGGGGGTGTGACGCAAGTGTCAATTATTCCTTATAAGTCCCTCTATTATCGCCTAGGAGATGGAACTCCCCTATACCCTGGCTGATCGTTACCGTTTGGTGAGCCATCTGGCCAAGGGGGGCATGTCGGACGTGTACCTGGCGGTGGACGTTGCCCTCGGCAGGCGGGTGGCGGTCAAGCTGCTTCCCAAATCGCACAGCGAGGACGAGTCCTTCGTGCGAAGGTTTCGCCGCGAAGCGCAGTCCGCAGCCAATCTGAACCATCCCAACATCGTGGGCATCTATGACTGGGGGGAAGCGGAAGGGTCGTACTTCATGGTGATGGAGTTGGTGGAGGGAGACTGCCTGCGGGATCTCATCGCCGAGGGAAGGCCGCTTCATCCCCGGAGGGCGGTAGAAGTGGCCCGCCAGGTGGTCCTGGCCCTGGCCACAGCCCACCGGCTGGGGGTCATCCACCGGGATGTGAAGCCGGGAAACATCATGCTCACCAACGACGGGACGGTGAAGGTGGCCGACTTCGGAATCGCCCGGGCGTGGAATCACTCCACGGACCTCACGCGAACCGGTTCCATAATCGGCACGGCCACCTACTTCAGCCCGGAACAGGCGCAGGGCCGCTCCGCCGATCGAAGATCCGACATCTACTCACTGGGGGTGGTCCTCTACGAGATGCTGGTGGGCATCCCTCCCTTTCAGGGCGAGACCCCCATGGCCGTGGCCTATCAGCATGTCTCCACCGAAGTTCCTCCCCCCTCCTCCCGCAACCCCGAGGTCCCGCCGGAACTGGACACCATCGTGCTCCGCGCCCTCGCCAAGGACCCGGACAGCCGCTACCAGGAGACAGACCCGTTTCTCAACGATCTGGAGGCGTGGCTGAGGGGGGAGCGGATCCCCGACGGCGCGCCGGCCGGACCTGCGCCGGCCATCGTTCCCGAACAGGTGGTGGTGCGCCGGCCGGCTGCGGTCTCCAGGGCCCCGGCGAGATCGGCTCGGAGCGGAGGAAGGGTGATTCCCCAGCCCTATTACCCCCCCATGGAGGAGCGACGACCCGTCCCTCTGCCGTTCGTGGTGGGTGTGTTCGTGTTGCTTGCCGCCCTGGCCGGCCTGAGCTGGGTGGTCTGGTCGCTGCTGCAAGCCCCGGAGCCGGAGCCCGGTGTGGTGATGGTCGCCATCCCCGACGTGGTGGGCAGATGGGAGACGGATGCCTTCTCTTCCATCCAGGAGTCGGGACTGCTGGTTCGGGTCGTGCGCCAGAACAGCCAGGAGATGCCGGAGGGAAGAGTGATCGCCACCGATCCGGCGGCCGGCGAGCGGGTGGAGTCCCGCACCGAAGTTGAGGTGGTGGTCTCCAGCGGGCTGGAGAGGTTCGCAGTCCCATTGGTCATCGGCCAGACCCAGGGCACGGCCGAGAGCCTCATCCTGGCGCAGGGATTCACCGTGGGCCAGATCGAATTCGTCGAGGACAGCGGCTGGCAGGTGGGGACGGTCTTCGACCAGGATCCTCTGCCCGGTCCCCTGCTGCCGTCGGGCGCCCCGATCGACCTGATGGTCGCCACCGGTCCCGGGTTGTTGGTGGTCCCCGATGTAACGGGATTGCCTGGCAGCGAGGCGCTGTCGGTGTTGGCCCAGTCGGGTCTGAGGTGGGCGGAGACCGGCGAGATCTCCGATGATGTGCCGGTGGGTCAGGTGATCCGGACCGAGCCCGGCGCCGGTGGAGGCATCACCGCCACCGAACAGGTTGTGGTGGTGATCTCCCAGGGTCCGGAGTTGTTGGTGGTCCCCGATGTGGTGGGACTGTCCGGCACGGAGGCGCTGTCGGTGTTGGCCCAGTCGGGTCTGAGGTGGGCGGAGACCGGCGAGGCCTCCGATGATGTGCCGGTGGGTCAGGTGATCCGGACCGAGCCGGGCGCCGGTGGGGGAGTCGCACCCACCGAGGAGGTGGTGGTGGTGATCTCCCAGGGCGTGGCACTGCCGGTGGTGCCCGATCTGGTGGGACTCCCCAGTAGCGAGGCCTTCTCGAACCTGGGCGATCTGGGGTTGGCCTGGGTCGAGGTGGTCGAGGCCTCCGATACGGTGGTGGCGGGCGGAGTGATCCGGACCGAGCCGGGCGCCGGTGAGCAGGTGGACATCGGCGGCGAGGTGGTGGTGGTGATCTCCGGGGGCCCGGTTAGCACCACAACCACAGACACCACGGTCCCGGAGAGCGAAACGCCCGACGAGGACACCGAGACCACGGCAGGCTGAGAGCGGCGACTCCCCGGGACGGCCTCAGTAGGTTGCCTGGTACACGTCGGCCGGGGCGGGACCCGAATAGTTCCTGAACAGCGTGTACTCCTTGGCGAAAGTGGTCTTGACATCCCCGGTGGGCCCCGCTCTGTGCTTGGCGATGATCACATCGGCAAAGCCCTGGACCTTGGGGTCGTCGGGCTGGTAGTACTCCGGGCGGTAGAGGAACAGGACGACGTCGGCGTCCTGTTCTATTGCCCCCGATTCCCGGAGGTCGGACAACATGGGACGTTTGTCCTTGCGAAGCTCGACTGCCCTGTTCAACTGGGATACGCCGATCACCGGAATGTCCAACTCCCTGGCCAGACCCTTCAGGGAGCGTGACACTTCGGCGATTTCCTGTTGGCGGTTATCTGCGTTGCGGGGGCCGGAGGTTCCCCCCGACGGCATCAACTGCAGGTAGTCGATGATGACCAGGTCCAGTCCCTCCTCATGGCGGAGTCGGCGACACTTCGCCCGGATCTCGGTTACCGTCGGCTCCGGGGAGTCGTCCAGGTACAGCTTCCACTCGTCAATCCTCTCCGCCGCGCCCAGCAAGCGTCCCCAGAGTTCCTGGTTGTTGCCGACTCCCGCTCGAATGCGGGAGGAGTTCACCTCACCCACCATGGAGAGCAGGCGGGTCAGTACCTCGTCGTTGGACATCTCCAGTGAGAACATGGCCACCACCCCGCCATCCTGGGCCGTATTGGAGGCAATGGTCTGGGCGAACGCCGACTTGCCCATGGACGGCCGTCCCGCCACCACCACGAACGTCCCCGGCTTCAGACCCATCAGCATCTCGTCGAGATCCTTGAGTCCGGTGGGAAGACCGGGGAGATCGTCCCCCTGCTTGTCGATACTCTCGAATACGCTTCTCATCAGGTCTCTGACCGGCTGGAGTCCCTCGTCTGCCACCTCGTCGTTCACTTCCAGCATCATCCGCTCGGCCTGATCGATCACCACATCCGTCGCCCTGTCGAGGTTCATGGCCAGGTCGGTTACCTGCTGGCTCACGTTGATCAGCCGCCGCCTCTGGGAATGCTCCGCCACGATTGCCGCGTAACGATCGGCATGCGCGACATTGGGAACGCTCTGGCTCAGGTCCGCCAACCGTTCATGTCCGCCGATGCGCTCCAGGGAGTCGGTTCGGCGCAACTCCTCGGCCAGGGTCAGGACGTCTATGGCTTGACTCATATTGAAGAGCCGGTGGGCCGCCTCGAACACCAATCCGTGGATGGGCTCATAGAAGTCCTCGCTATCCAGCATCTCCATCACCGTGTTGGTGGCGTCCCGGCTCAGGAGAATGGCTCCCAGCACCGACTCCTCGGCCTCCCGGGAGTGAGGGGGCACTCGCCCCACCCGGCCGCGACGACGGTCCGGGGGCGGCTGATCCGGATAGTCGTCTTCCGGGTAGGGGTCATGAACCATGCGGGCGGGACCTTTTGTGGAGGGAAGGGGGGCGGTGGAGGGCTTTGTTCATCAAGGTAAAGAAAGAATCTTCGCGACTTAGCAGAGGTTTTTCCGGTCTGGTGGAAGGGTTGCCGATCTAGCAGGTATTTCGGATATTTCGCGACTTAGCGGGGTTTTTGTTGAACTGGCGGAGTTTTTTTCACACGTTCCAGCCTACGAGAGGGGTGTGACATCCGGTTCGAACGCCCCTCGGAGATCGGACGGCCTGGTCCTAGCCGTCGTCCGGTATCCGCCCCAGCACCTTGTAGAGCTTTCTTTCGGCTGCCCGCATCTCATGGGCCATGTTCAGGTCCCTCACCCGGTTGAACTCCGGAAACCCGGCCTGCTGTTCGGCTGTCCACTCGCGGGCGAAAGAGCCGTCCCGGATGTGGGAGATGATCGCTCTCAGCCTGGCCCGCTCGGTCTCCTCATCTTCGGGAGAGAGCCGGCTGGTCACCTCCTGGCCGTACTGGCTGGTGCGGGAATGAAGCGTGATCTGGTCCCAGAGCCCGATGTCACGATACGCCCTGGCGGTCTCTATGCCCTCGCCCGAGGCGTAGAACTCCAGCATGGCCGCCTCGGGACTGCACCCGGCCTCCACCAGCACTTCGCAGTAACGTCGCACCGCGTAGAGAAAGCCCACCTGCTCGGCGAACAGGTCCACGGTGGTCTCCTCCAGAAAACTGGATTCGATGACGCCCATCTTTGCGGACCCTATTCCTTCGCAGAGGGCCAGCATCCGCTCGAAGGCGGTCTCGGTGGCCGAATGGTGGACGGCGACGAGACTGGGGAAGCCCTCACCGCTCAGGTAGGTGTCCCTGACGCCCGCGCCGATCATTCGAGGAGCGATCAACACCACATCGATGTCGGAGGGGGGCTGGATCAGGCCGAAAGCGACGTTGTATCCGCTGGCGAAGACCAGCATGTCGCCCGGCGCCAGGTTGGGGGCTATGTCCCGGCCGAAGACCTGGGCCATCACCTCGTCGGGAACCAGGAGGAAGATGACATCCGCGCGGGCAACCGCCTCATCAACATCGAACACGGAGAAGCCATCCCGGAGGGCCCTCCGGTACGACTCATCGCGGCGGCTTCCCACGATCAGCGAGAGCCCGCTGTCACGCATGTTGAGCGCCTGGGCGCGACCCTGGTTGCCGTACCCGACGATGCAGATTGTCTGGTCGGCCAGATGCCTCAGGTCGGAGTCCTCCTCGAAGTACATACGGGCCATCAGATGCTCCTTTCTGTTGGTATCCGCCACCTCGACCAAGACCTTATCAACACCGGATGTGCCGCCGGGAGCGATGTTCTGAAAAACCAGTGATCCCCCTCGGAGGTAGTCGGGTTGCCAGGAGGCTGCTGAGGCTCCAGGGAGGGGGCCGGCGATCCTGGTCAGCCTCACCCGACAACTCCCCTTCGGGATCATCGCAACCGACCGTCTCTTCGATCTGTGCGCCACCGGGCGGCAGACCCGATGCGCACCCAGACGACGATAGAAGCCTTTCTGGTACCCAGCCAGAACAACCGGGACATCTGCACGGTGCTGGCGACGGCCACGCTGGGCGATCTCAACTGTCTCGGTCCAAACCAGGGTGGAGCACGACACCTGCCCAGATCTCGGCCATCCTGATCGCCAGTCCTTCCAACCGAACCCGTTTCGCCACCCTGGCCGTGCGAATCCTGCCCGACCTACACGCCGTCGATCCCGCCGGCAGGGCGATATCCCGGGCATAGCCAAACAGTGGTACGGGAAGGAGTAGATCCGGCGCGGTAAATATCATGGGGTTCCATGGACAATTCCAAACACGGTGAGACCGGCCACCGGTGCCCTGCCCGTGTGCTCGGTGAAGAAGAGTGCGTTCTGGTGAACAGGTGGGCGGATGACTTGGAGAAGTTTGGACCCTACGATGTCGATGATCCCACTTTCTGGGTTCATCACCGGCAGGAGGATCGGTGGGTGAAATTCAACTATCTGACCTCAACCCTGGATGACATCATCACCCAGTGTGGCTACCCGGAGAGCGAACGGGAACGCCTCGCCTACTCCCACCGACGCGGTACGGAGGAGTATCTCAAGTACTACCGGGGGCGCATCGAGGGGCGCGTTCCCCTGCTGAGTGAAATCCGGCCTTCCACTTCCGCAGCGACCGGATAAGTGCCGACGGCCTACTGGCCAACCGAAGATGCCTTGTTGCTGTTCCGCGAATCTGCGTTGAAACGCGGTGTGCACAGAGAAGACATTCTGCACATGTTGGCTGTCCGTTCTCATGATCTCGATCTGCTCGGGTTTGGCCATGTCGACAAACGGGATTTCATCTATGGCGGCAGAAGCACCTTGGCCAGGGGTTGGACGGCCGGCGGTGATCTGTTAGAGGTAGGACTGCGTCTCGACCATCGGGCCGAACGCGAATTGTGCATAGTGTTTCCCGCCCGCTACCTGTAACCGGCCGGGTTGGGATGTTCAAGGGTGGCGACTCACGGGTTAGCCCCTGGCCCGGGTGTCCGACCAGGGATTAATCACGTCGATGCCGCATCCTTCGAAGTCGGTCGTGTTCCGGGTTGCGAGCGACGCTCCCAGCGAGTGGGCGATCGCCGCGATCTGGCAGTCGGCCTGGTTCATGGGGCGTCCGGCAGAGCGGCGTTCGGCGGCTATTGCGGCATAGGATCGAGCGGCTTTGCCGTCGAAGGGTAAGATGCGCCCCGCAAAGTACTGCCGAAGCGTTCTTTCGATCCTGGAGAGAAGCCTCTCGCGTCGCTGGCCCGATGGCAGGATGTTGATCCCGTAGCGCACCTCGGCTTCGGTGATCGCAGTGATGTGTACATTGGATGGCGCTAAACCGGTAATCCAGTTGATGACACCCATGTCGGGGCTGGGTCGACTGAACTCGGAGACGACATTGGTGTCGAGGATGATCATTGCCCCGACTCAGTCGAAGGTGGGCGGTTCGCGCATTGGCCCGCGGTGCGGCAACTCCAGTTCAACGCCGCCGAGGGGCTCGAAAGTCCAACGAATGGCATCCACCAGGTCTTTGCCTGTCAAGGGCTCATTGCGCAACGCCTCCCTCAGAATGTTTCGGACTTCCTGTTCCATGGAGTTGCCGTTCTGGGCCGCCCGGATGCGGAGTCGCCGCTTCAGGTCTTCGTCCAGGTTGCGCACCGTAATGCTTGCCACGGGTTCCTTCTCCAGATGTCGCCCACACCATAATAGTGATAGCATTGCTATCATTGCAATCGTCATCCTCCGGCATGAGGAGTGGGTGTGGGAAGTTTGACGGGATTGGACAGGGATCTCCCTCTCTGACGCGGCAAAGAGCCGGTCATCGGGGTATTCTTTTTGCCTGAGTAAAGAAGAGAAGCAGCCTATTTGTAAAGAAGAGGAATCTTGATCCCGAGAAAGGGGGAGACGATGAGATTGCGTACACGATTGCTTTGTTTGGCTGGGGTATTGGCTCTGGTGGCCGCGGCATGCGGTGACGGCGATGAAGCCGTCGAGACCACCGCGGCGCCGGCGCCCGAGACCACCGCGGCGCCCGCTCCGGAGACAACCGCTGCTCCTGACGAGCCCGAGGAGATGGACGAGCCTGAAGAGATGGACGAGCCTGAAGAGATGGACGAGCCCGAGGAGATGGACGAGCCCGAGGAGATGGACGAGCCCGAGGAGATGGACGAGCCCGAGGAGATGGACGAGCCCGAGGAGATGCCGGTGGGCCCCACCTACCGGTTGGGTATCTTCTCCGCTCCCACCACCGACAACCCGTGGGCGGCCCTCGATACCGAGGCCGAGATCTGGAACCAGTATGTGATTCCAGGCCAGATTTCGCTCTACACCTATCAGGGCCCGACCTACACGGTGGTCCCTGCCCTGGCGGCCGATGCCAGTCCTCCCCAGGTCGAGGCTGACGGCGACGCCTACTCGGTGACGGTCAACCTGCGCACGGGCCCCACGTGGTCGGATGGGTCTCCCATCACCGCCCACGATGCGGTGTTCACCTTCAACACCATCAAGAAGTACAACGGCCTGGGCGGCAACTTCGTCAGCATCTGGCCCCTGGCCCGGGACGATGATCCGGACACCGAGGACGACGAGTCCAACCAGGGCGTTTCGTCGGTGGAGGCGCTTGACGACCTGACCGTCAAGATCACCTTCAACTACGAGCCGGGGCTGGCCATCTGGCCGCTCTCGGTGGGACTTGCCACCATATTCCAGGAGTCCTTCTGGGGACCGATCGTCGATGCTTCCGACGATTTCGAGACCCTCTACGCGGCCTCCGGTCTGGGCGCTCCCAACGCCTCGGCATTCGATTCCGCCGAGTGGGAGCCGGGCGCCTTCTGGCGCAACGTTGCCCTTGATTCCTACTGGGACAGCGGCAGCCAGTACACGGTGTACAGCTCCGGAGCGGTGGAGTACACCTCCGACGGCTCCACCGAGAACTGGGGTGGCGATCCCGGCGGTGACGTCCTTGCGGACTACACCGAGGGACCGTTCATCTCAGAGAGCCTCTATTCGATCTACACCGACCAGAACGCGGCGGTGCTGGCGCTCACCGAGGGCGAAGTGGACTTCCTGCTGAACCCGCTCGGTTTGCAGGCCGGTCTCCGCAATGAGATCCTGGCGGCCCCGAACCTGGAGGTGGCGGTCAACGACCAGAACGGGATGCGGTACATGGCGTACAACACCCGCAAGTTCCCGATGAACCAACTCTCGTTCCGACAGGCGGTGGCCTGCATGATCGACAAGGACTTCGTGGCCAACACGGTGCTGGGAGGCACGGCCTACTCGATCAACTCGCTGGTGCCCCCGGGCAACGCCTACTGGTACAACCCGGACATCACCGCGCCCTGCGCCGGCCAGAGCACCCAGGAGAGGGTGGCCTCTTCAGTGCAGATCCTCAAGGACGCCGGCTGGACCTGGGACGTGGAACCGGCCTGGGACGAGGGCAACCGTGACGTGATTCCCAAGGGCGAGGGCCTGCGGGGTCCCGGCGGGGAGACCATTCCTCCGCTCACCCTGCTCGCTCCCGGACCGGGTTATGACCCGATGCGCGCCACCTATTCGCTGTTCATAGAGGAATGGGCCAGCGATCTGGGCATTCCGCTCGAGGCCGAGCCCACCGGATTCTCGGTGATCGTGGACAAGGTGTTCGTGGGCGATCCGCTGCTCTGGGACATCTACATCCTGGGGTGGGGACTCACTCCGTTCCCCGACCACGTGTTCGACTTCTTCCGCTCCAAGTACGATTCGGCATTGGGCGGGTTCAACACACCCGGATACTCCAATCCCGAGTTCGATGCGTTGGCGGACGAGTTCGACAAGGCCAAGACCCTGGCGGAGGCGCGTGACCTGATCCATCAGGCCGACGCCATAATCGCCCGGGACCTGCCTTACGTGACGCTGTTCAACACACCGTTGATCGAGGCCTACTCGAACCAGCTCGCCTTCCCGTACACGACGATCCTCGACGGTTTGCAGAACGTCGGGGCTTTGACGGCAGTGGTGACGATCGGCTGATCGTCACCACTACGTGACAGTGGGGAGCCGTTGCGATGGCGGCTCCCCACGGTCACCGCAAAAAGGAAAGGGAGCAAGAAGTTGAAGGAATAGCACCTTGATCCGGTATTTGATCAGGCGTCTGATCCAGATGGTGCTCCTGTTCCTCGTGTTCCTGACGGTGACCTGGTTCCTGCTCTACATCCTTCCCGGGGACGCGGTCGCCCTCAAATACGCGGGAAACCCCAACATCCCGCCCGAGGCCAGAGAGGTGGCGCTGGAGAGACTGGGCCTGGACAAACCGGTGCTGATCCAGTTCCGCGACTACATGTTCAACTTCTTCCAGGGCGACCTCGGAGTCTCTTTCAATCAGTACCCGCGCCCGGTCACAGACATCATCGGCGAGCGTCTGCCCCGCACCCTGGTGCTGTTTCTGACCGCCCTGGTCACCTACTACTGGGCCGGGTTCGTGGCCGGCAAGTACCTGGCCTGGCGTCGCGGGAACCGTGGCGAGATGGCGATCACGGTGTCGGGCGTGGGACTCTACTCGATGTTCCTGCCGTTCTTCGCCCTGATGCTGATCTGGTTCTTCAGCGTTCAGTTGGACCTCCTTCCCATATCGAAGTTCCTCAATCCCGAGCAGTGGCGGGACGCTCCGTTCGCGGCGAATGAGGTGTTCATGCGCCTCTTCTGGATAACCCTGATCGCAGGAATCGTGGTAACCGCGGCAAGTTTCCTGGCGATGCGGACCAACAATCGCCGGCTGGAAAAGACCATCCGGTGGGGTGGGATCGCGCTGGGGGTGGTGTGGGTCCTGTTCTACTGGTTCAGGACCGGGACGGGCCAGGAAATGCGGGTGTACGCCGGAGACATCGCATTTCACATGGTCCTTCCGGTGTTGACCCTTACCCTCATCAACTTCGCGGGGGTGATGCTCCTGACACGGAGTTCCATGCTGGAGACTCTGCGGGAGGACTTCATCCTCACCGCTCGCGCCAAGGGCTTGCCGGAGGGTGTGATCCGGGACCGCCACGCGGCGCGGACCGCCCTCCTGCCCGTGGCCACCTCGCTGGTCCTGGCGGTGGCCACCGTGATCGACGGAGGGGTGATCACCGAAGCGGTCTTCTCCTGGCCGGGAATGGGGGAGATCCTGATCTCCTCGGTGTTGAGTGAGGACATTCCACTGGCGGTGGGTGCCTTTTCCTTCATCGGAATAATGGCGTTGATCGGCCATTTCGTGGTGGATGTGCTCTACGGGGTGCTCGATCCTCGCATCCGGGTGACCGAGCATGGCTGAGATGACGAACCTTCCCGGAGAGACCCAAATGACCGATCCCCCGGCACCGGAGGCGATTGTCGAGGAGGCGGGCTCCTGGTGGAAGGTCCGCCTGGCTCTCATGCGACGGTCCTTCGGGGAGAACTGGAGGATCTTTCGCCGCAACAAGGTCGGGGTGTTCGGACTGGTGATCATTGCCTTCTGGGCGATCATGGCGATCATGCCCACCGTGTTCTTCGCCACAGGCTTCTGGACTCCGGCGGTGTATGACCCGGTCACCGGACTGGAACTCGATCCGCCCACCCGCACGATGACCATGGTGGAGCGCATATCCGACCCCAACACCGAGATCGATCGCCGCGCGGCGCTCCTGGACGGTCGAATACCCGACACACTGCAGATAGGCGACACCTTCGACCTTCCCCTGCAGCCCGCGCCTCCCGACGGCCGGCACTGGCTGGGGACCGATCCACTGGGACGGGACATCATGTCCCAGTTGATGCACGGCGCCCGGGCCTCGTTCTTCCTGGGCATCCTGGCGGCGGTGGTGACGGTGGTGATCGGCACCACCATCGGATCGATGGCGGCCTATTTCGGAGGGATCGTGGACGCTTCGCTGATGCGGTTGGCCGACCTGCTGATAATGATCCCCGGCGTGGCTCTGCTGATCGTGATCGGAGGCCTCTTCACCTTCCAACTCTGGCACCTGGCGTTGGTGATCGGGATACTGTCGGGCTTCGGCGGCACGGCGATCGTGCTCAAGTCCCAGGCTCTGGCGGTAAAGGTCAAACCGTTCATCGACGCCGCCCGGGTGGCGGGGGGATCCGCCCGGCACATCATCTTCTATCACCTGATTCCCAATGTGATGCCCCTCAGCGTCCTCTACATGATGTTCACCGTCACCGGCGCCATCCAATCCGAGGCGGTCCTGTCTTTTCTGGGGATTCTCAACACCGACACCTCCTGGGGCCTGATGATGAACCTGGCCAGGACCCAGGGGTACCTGTTGCAGGTGACCGACTACTGGTGGCTGACGGTCCCGGCCGGCCTGTCGGTGACGCTTCTGTCGGCGGCCTTCTTCCTGGTGGGGAGGGGAATGGACGAGATAGTCAATCCGAGGTTGCGTAGACGATGACTGCCAGAAAACTCCCCCTGGAGGTGTCCGGCGGCCGCGAGAGGTTGCTGGAGGTCGACGGTCTGGTGATGCGCTATGACACCGAGGCGGGGGAGGTGTCGGCGGTGGAGAACGTGAGCTTTTCGCTGCGCCGGGGAGAGGCCATGGGATTGGTCGGGGAGTCCGGATGCGGAAAGACCTCGGTGGCGCTCTCGCTTCTCCGCCTGGCGCCCGAGAACGCCCGGTACCAGTCGGGATCCGTTCGCTGGGAGGGTGTCGACCTGCTGGGGTTGTCCGAACAGGAGATGCGTAGACATCGGTGGGCGGAGATCTCGATGGTCTTCCAGGGGGCGATGAACGCATGGAACCCCGTGTACCGCGTGGGAGAGCAGATCCGGGAGGCTATGTACCAACACTTCGATCCGCCGCTCAGTGCGGCGGAGACACATCGGCGGGTGGATGACCTGTTCAGGCTGGTGGGGCTGGATCCGGCCGTGCAGAACCGTTACCCCCACGAGTTGTCGGGAGGGATGCGCCAGCGGGCCGTGATCGCCATGGCGCTGTCGTGCGAGCCGAAGTTGATCATCGCCGATGAGCCCACCACCGCCCTGGACGTGATCGTCCAGGCCCAGATTCTCGAGGAACTGAAGGAGATCCAGGAGGATCTGGGGCTCTCGATCCTCTACATCAGCCACGACATGGCGGTGATCGCCCAGGTGACCGACACCATCGGAGTCATGTACGCCGGCAAGCTGGTCGAGTTCGGGTCCACCGAGGACGTCTTCCACCGGCCCCGTCACCCGTATTCGTATCTGCTGCTGTCCTCCATCCCGTCGGTGACCGGGCCCCGCCGCCGACCGGTCTCCCTGGAGGGGACGCCCCCCAACCTGCTGGCGCCTCCCACGGGCTGTCGGTTCCATCCCCGCTGCCCATGGGCGACGGAGCAATGCCGCACCGAGGAGCCGCCCATGATGCCGATCGGACCTTCCCAGTGGGCGGCGTGCTGGAACTCCGACCAGGTCCCGGAGATGGGAGAGCAGCTGCCATGAGCCTGCTGAAGGTAGACGGACTCCGCAAACTGTTTCCGGTCTCGCCGGGGCTGTTCCGTCGTAACACGGGTTTCGTGCATGCCGTGGACGACCTCGATTTCGAGATCGGGGAAGGCGAGAGCCTCGGGCTGGTGGGCGAATCGGGGTGCGGCAAGACCACCACCGGCCGCATGCTGGTGGGCCTGGAGCAGCCCGACGAGGGACGAATCCTCCTCAGCCAGGCCGACGGGACGGAGATGGACATCGGGAACCTCCATGCCGACCACAGGGAGGGTTTCCGCCGCCAGGTGCAGATGATCTTCCAGGACCCCTATGAATCGATCAACCCGAGGCGGACCGTGTACGAGACCGTCGCCGAGCCGCTCCTGATCCATCGGATCGGCAATCTCGGTTACCGGGAGACCCAGGTCCGGGGGATGCTGAGCAAGGTTGGACTGGCCCCGCCGGAGTCGTTCATGTTCCGCTTTCCCCACGAGTTGTCAGGCGGCCAGCGCCAGCGTGTGGCCATCGCCCGCGCTCTGATCCTGCAACCCCGGTTGGTGGTGGCCGACGAACCGACCTCGATGCTCGACGTCAGCATCCGCATCTCGATAATGGAACTGATGTCCCAGTTGGCCAAGGAGTTGGGCGTCTCGTATCTCTACATAACCCATGACCTGGCGGTGGCCCGCTACATGTGCGACCGGATCGCGGTGATGTACCTGGGGAAGGTGGTGGAGATAGGGGAGACCGAGCGTTTGCTGGCCAACCCTCTCCACCCGTACACGCAGGCGCTGCTGTCGGCGGTCCCGGTTCCCGACCCGGCCCTGCCTCCCCCGGAGGTTCGCATCAAGGGAGGCATCGGCAAGGCGGTCAATCCGGCGCCCGAGTGCCGGTTCGTCGATCGCTGTCCCCAGGCGGCCGACATCTGCCGTACCGCGCCCCACCCGCCCCTCGAGGACAAGGGCGGCCGCCGCATGGTCTCATGTCACCTGGTGGGGGTGTCCTAGACCCTGAACTGCCGCCGCCGGGCGGGTTCCGCGCCGTTGGGATCCGAAGCGGCGCCTCAAGCCTTGCCGGATGGCCTGCCGTTGACCCTCGGCCGGCGGGGTGGAGGCGTCTGTAGGATAGGAGGCTCATGGCAACCGGCAGATCCGGGGCGCCACTGCGACGAATAGCCATTGTCGGTGGGGGGATTTCCGGGCTGGCCGCCGCGTGGGGCCTGCATCACCATCCGGACCGGTTCGACTTCCGGCTCTTCGAATCCCAGGACCGGATCGGCGGGAATGCGGTCACAGCCGAGATGCCCCAGGATGACGGCGGTTCGATTCCCTTCGACATATCGGTCACCGCCTGCATCCCGTCGGTCTACCAGCACATCGTGTCGTTGATGGAACGGTTCGGCATCGAGTTGATCGACACCAGGTTCAGCTACAGCGTGAAGTACCGCGGCCAGGTCTACGCCCACGATTTCGACTCCGAGATCAGAGAGCAGCTTCAACCCGAGATCGCAAAGTTCCAGCGATTGCTGAGACGCCTGCATCGGTTCGGCCGTCTGACCCGTTCCCGGTCCAAGTTTCTGAACGCGCTCAACCCGTTCAACTACATCAGTATGGGAACCGTTCTGAACCTGGGCGGTTTCTCCGGTGACTTCCGCTACAAGGTACTGAAACCCATGTTCGTCAACTTCCTGATGGCGACGAATGTGTTCGACATGCCTGCGGCTCTCTTCTCCAGATATCTCGAGTTCTTTGACATCGAGACCGCCACGCCGATGCAGACCTGGGACCGGGGGACGGCTCGTATCTACGAGAATCTGTCAGCCGACTTCGGGGACAAGATATATCTCAACCGACCGGTTCGGAAGGTGTTCCGGCTGGCGACCGGCGTGGTGGTCGAGGATGAAGAGGGCGCGAAGGAGACATTCGACGAGGTGATCTTCGCCTGCAATGCGAATCAGACGCTGATGATGCTCGACCGACCCACGATGCTGGAACGCTACATCCTCTCCTCGATCCGCTACGAGAGCGAACTCCACAACCACACGGTCGTGCATTCGGACTCCTCGGTCCTTCCGGACAACGAAGTGAGGCCTCTGAGAACGCGCAGCAACCACATCGAACAGTACGGCGTCAGGCCGGACAACTATGAGATCACCTACATCATGCACAACCAGCAGCCATGGGCCAACCGTTCTGACAAGCCCTGCCTGGTGACCTACAACCCGATCAGTCCGATAGACGGGAAGAAGGTGATCGGAAGGTGGTGGTTCCAACACATCGTGCACGATGTGAGACAAGTCGCCTGGCTGGTCTACCTTTTCCGGTACATCCAGGGCAGGAGACGGACCTGGCACTGTGGCGCACACACCCTGATCAACAGCCAGGAAACCTGCTTTGTGAGCGGGCTTTCGGCGGCGACCCAGATCGGCGCGGACTATCCCTTCGACGATCCCGAGGCACGGCGGTCGTTCAACCACTACGGGAGTCTCCTGCACGGCTGGCGATTCAGGAAGGCAAGGGGTTGACGCCCACCCGCGCCGGTGACCCTGCCGCGTCCGGCGGCGAGTGTTCTCAATGCAGTCCGTGGCGTTTTTCATCCCCCGATGCCTGTCCTCTGTCTGTGCGCTGATACAGGTATACTGCCCGAACACCACGACAACCTGAACAGTTTGACCTAGGTTTGGAGAACCTAAACAATGGTTCTTTCTGATAGTGAAGTAAGGAGCAACCCGCTCGGGTTGGCGGATGAGCTCGTTCTGATGCTTCTGAACGAAGAGAACGGCTACTTTCACCAGGTGCCCGGCTGGGATTTGAACTGCGCCGTGATAGGGGCGGTGCTTGCGGAACTTTCACTCATGTCTCGTATAGACACGGACATGGAGTCCCTCTTCCTGCTGGATCCGACAGAGACGGGTAACCCCGTCCTGGATCCGGTCCTGGCCGAAATCGCTGCTGATCCGGGCCAACACAACGCCCAGTACTGGGTTGAGCGGCTCGGTCCCCATGCGGAGTCGATCATCGACTTGACTCTGGACCGCCTGGTTGATCTGAAGATCCTGGAGCACCACGATGGCGACTTCTGGACGCTGGCTCGCGCCACCGGAGGCAAGGAGAGGTTCAACGGAGCTGCGGGAGGTGGAATACAGTTCGTCAAGACGCGCATCAGCCAGGCGATCTTCAACAACGAGATTCCCGATCCGAGAGACATCATCATCATCTGTCTGGTCAACACCTGCGATGTCTTCCGCTTCATGTTTCAACTCGATGAGGAGGCAGAGAGGCGCATCGAGTTCATCTGCAACATGGACCTGTTGGGCCGGTCAATCGCCGCCGCGGTCTCCCACAACCTCGCCGGGCCGATCCTTCGAAGCTCCGCTCTGAGCAAGAGCATCCCGGTCGTTCCACTGCGCAAGCTCCTCTTCAACAAGAATCTGCGGCAGGGGAACATTCCCGCGCTGTTTGCGGATCTGACCAAGGAGTACGGCCCGGTGTTCCAACTCCGACCCCCATTCGTCGGTCCCAAGCTATTCCTGGCCGGGCCCGATATGAATCACTGGGTCAACCGCAACGGCCGTATGTACCTGAGAGCCAAGGACTACTTCGTGGAGTTCGAGAAAGTCTATGGCGCCAACGGTGTCCTGCCTTCCCTGGACGGCGCCGATCACTTCCGCCTCCGCAAGTCCATGGCGCCTGCTTACTCTCGCAGAAGACTGGCCAGTCAGTTGGATGCACTCTACAGTCACGCACGCAATCACCTGGCGACCTGGAAGGCTGGAGAGTCCTACCCTGCCACCAGCATGTGCAGACGATTGGTCAACGCACAAATCTCGCCGCTGGCGGTGAGTGTCGAATCCCAGGACATCATCGACGACTTGATGGCGTTCAAGGAGCGGGCGCTGAACACCCACATCATCAATATCATGCCCAAGTTCATGCTGAACACTCCGGGAATGAGGCGAAGAAGGAAAGCGCTCGATACGTTGTTGGAACGCGTGCACAGCGGGCATACACCCGCCCAGCGGATTGGAAGGCCGCGGGACATAGCGGATGACTTTCTGAGCCTGCACGCCAGTGATCCCCAGTTCGTGCCGGAAGCAAACCTGACGTTCGCCTTTGGAGCAGCGCTTGTTGCCAGCGTGTACCTGGGCGACGCGGTCAGCTTTGCCCTTTACGCCATGGCGTCGGATCCGAGCCTCCAAGCCAGGGTCCAGAGCGAAGCCGATGCCCTGTTCGCCGACGGCGATCCCGATGGCCGGGACTTCAGCCCGTCCACGATCGACGTCACCCACCGAATGATGATGGAGTCTCTGCGTATCTATCCGATCGTTCCGATGTCCCTGCGCAACGTGATGAATACCTGTCTTGTCGAAGGATACGAGTTGCCGCTGGGATCACGGGTCCACATTGCCCAGACAGCCGCCCATTACATGGAAGATGTCTTTCCCGAACCCTTCAAGTTCGACATCGATCGGTATCTACCCCCGCGCCTCGAGCACCAGAGTCCCGGGTACGCACCCTACGGGCTGGGCACTCACAGGTGTCTCGGCTCCCGATGGATGGAACTGCAGTTGACCGCCAATGTGCTGCTGGTGGCGCATTATTTCACACTGGAAGTGTCCCCTGCCAACTACAAGCTCAAATTCAGCCCGCTTCCGTCGCTGAAACCGAGCAAGAAGCTGAAATTCCGGCTCGCCGAGCAGCGGCGCGAGATCCCCGTCTGAGAGGTACCCCCTCCCGGGGGTGCCTTTCCCGTTACTCCTCGAGACGCTCGTACACGGCTTCGATCGCATCGTCGAGTTCGTCGAGTTCGTTCTCCCAGCGCAGCATTTTCGAGCGCAGCCGAACATTCTGGTAGGCGCCCCATACCGTCATGGCGGGTGGCACCAGAACGATGGAGACTATCAGTGAGTATGCGATCGTGATCGCGGCGGTGATGGCGAACTGCTGGGACGCCGCCAACGGCGAGAACACCAGGACTCCGAGCCCGAGCGCGGTGGTCACAGCGGAACCCAGCAGCGCCGAACCCGTGATGGAGAGGGTCCGGACCGCGGCCTGCTCCGGATTCCGGGCGTGCGCGTACTCCTCGCGGTAGCGGTGGATCACATGAATCGTGTAGTCGACCCCGATCCCGATCGAGAGAGCCGTGATGATCGAGGTGATGAGCGTGTAGGGGATGTCCAGCAAGGCCATGGTCCCCAGCACCGAGATGAGAACCAGCACTATCGGGAACACCGCCACGAATCCCAGCGCAGGCTGGCGCACCGTCACCCAGAAGAAGAGGGCGAGAACGGTCAAGGCCACCGCGACGGTGGTGCTGATGGCCTCGGTCTGCTGCTCGGTGATGGCGTCGGTGACGGTGAAGGAGATGATGCTCGACGAGGTGGCGGTGATCGCGTCGTCCTCGCCGAACCAGAGTTCCTCCAGTTCACGTTGGGTGTTCCTCGCCTGCGCGGTATCGCCTGCGAAGGCCGGGAACTGGACGAGCATGGCATCTCCGCCATTGGGATTGTTGACCAGGAGGCCTCCCAGGATGGGATCTTTGGCCTCGAGCCTGTTCAGGAACTCCTGCATCAATCGAGCATCGAGTTCGATGCCGGCCGACGCCTCCTGGATCAGGGCGGCGAGTTCCGGGTCGTACTTGTCGCCGGGCTCTCCGCTGTCGTCGATCCAGTCCTGGACAACCAGGTTGAACGATGCCTGGATCGGTCCCGCCGCGGCGCCCGGGCGGAGCCCTTCGTCCTCGAAGGCGGTTGTCAGGTCTTCCAGGTTCAACAGCGTGCGGGTCTCGGTTGCCTCGGCCTTCACCAGCAGGCTGACCATCTCCGTGGAGCCGCCGATGGCCTCATCGAGAGCGTTCATGTCATTGAGCAGTCCGCCACCCCTGGGAAGGATGTCGCGGATGCTGAACTCCGACTCCAGGTCGGTCGCCGCGAATCCGAGCGCGATGGTGATGACGACCACGCCGACCAGGTAGGGCGTGGGTCTGCGGGTGACGTTCCTCCCCAGCATTCCCGCCACCCGGCCGACGCCGGGCAGGGCGGTCGATATCGGGCGGGGCTCTTTCAACTTGCCCCTGGCCTCCCGCCTTCGGTCGATGATCGTCCGTCCCGCCGGGATCAGGGTGAGCATCACCAACAGGCTCATCCCCACCCCCAGTCCCGCGATGACGCCGAAGTCGTTGACTATTCCGATCGGAGAGAAGAGACTCACCAACAGGCTCACGATGGTGGTGACGGCGGCCAGCGTAAGGGGCATGGCTACGTGTCGCAGTCCCATCCGGACTGCTCCCGTTACTTCCTGGCCGGCGAGGCGTTGTTCCCGGTAATGGGAGACGATCTGGATGGCATAGTCCACCGTGAGACCGATCAGGATGATCGGCACCATCGAAGTGAGCGAATTGGGGGGCCCGACAATCCCCAGCGCCTTGGGGCCCAGCCACCCCTCCGCGCCGGTGACCCAGACAATCGACAGAAAGAGGCCTCCCAGGGTGAGCAGCAGATCCGAGACCGTGCGCATGAACAGGAGAATCAGGGCGGCAATCAACAAGAACGAAGCCCCGACCAGGGGGGCCATATCCTCCTGCGTGGCCCTCTTGTACTCATCTTCAACCACGACGGGTGAGATGGTGCTGACCTGCAAGGGGCCCTCATCCGCATTGGCCAGCTCGTCGACCCTCCGAGAGGCGTCGTAGATTGCCTCGTCTTTGGTGTCCTGCAAATTGATGGTGGCGATGGTGATGAGAGTCCCGTCCGAGTCGACCCCGGTCACTGCGTCGAATGCCTCCCCGATGCCGGGGGTGTCGCGGACGGAGTCGATCTCGGCTTGCGTGATCGACTCCAATGTGTCCACTCCCAGAACGGCCTTGACCAGCGAGGAAAGCGCGAACACAGGATCGGGAGGCGCCAGCAACCGGGCCACCCCCTGATCGGCCAGTATCTCATTGATCAGGCCGTCCATCTGCGAGAGTCCGTCGGGTGTGATCGCCTCCCCCCGGAAGATGATGGTCACGACGTGGGCCCCGCCGGAATCCCCGAAGAGCTCCTCGATCTCAGCCAGGGCTTCGGCAACTTCGCTTCCCTGGGGAAGAGTCTCGGAGGTCTCCGGCGGCTCCGCGCGGTAGGTGGACCCCGCACCCAGGGCAACGGTGACCACGAAGAGAATGAGAATGGTGATCCATGGGTAACCCGTCACCAGCCTGCGCACCCGGTCAAGTATCTCGCTCATTGCCCATCCTTCCAGTCGGGGAAGGCCGGGGAGGCCCGCCCCTCGGGTTCACGGCCGGCGCCTGCGCTCATTTCGCCGAACCTCCGGTCTTGATGCTGACCGGACTGGGCGAATCACCCGGTTCGGGGTAGAACTGGGCGCAATACCGTCGATAACGCATGATCTCCCCGTCGGAACGACAGAGGCGCGGGCGGGGTATGAACCGCTTCTTCTCCCAGATGATCAGATCCTGCAGGACGTCATGCTTTTGGAACGAGGCCATGAATCTGTTCATGATGGGCGCCCGGAAACCCACCGGGAGAAACCCCATCCCTGCGATCCACCGTCTCGGTTTGCGAATCTCCTTGACCTGCGAGGCCAGCGACAGGTCGATGAGAGCGCCGTCCACGGGCGTCGCCAGCACCCACAGGCGCATGTCCATGCCGATGGAGTGCTCCCTGATTCTCACGTACGAGTATCCCAGACCGTAAATGCGGGTCCTGGCCGAGACGTCGGTGGTGAACTTTGCCACCCCGGCTATCTTCTGGGTCCTGCTGAAGTCGAAGTCGCTCTCCAGACGGGGGCCTTCGATCATCACCTTCTCGGCTCGCTTCACGCTGTCGTACCCGTGGACGTAGCGGAGGTGGCCCAGGTCCACCGAGTTCTCGGTTGTCTCCTGGGGGTGACCGGGGAAGCGCAGGGTGTTGATCACCAGGTCACTCCACCCGGTCTGGTCCGGCGGTTCGGCGGGCAAACCCCATTGCGGTTCCCGTCCCCCGATCCCCCACCAGGCGAAGATCAGGTCCGCAACCTGCCTGGTGTGGAAGACTCGCAACCTCGTGAATCTGGGTGGGTTGGAGTAGGGCGTTGCGACGCACTCGCCGGTGGTGTCGAACTCGAAGCCATGGAATGGACAGACCAGCCGGCCGTCGCAGACCCGGCCTCCCCCGGAGGGAGTGAGGTCGGACCCGAGGTGTGGGCAAACGGCCTCGGCCACGCAGACGCGGCCGTTCTCATCGCACCAGACCACGATTTTCTCTCCCATCCAGGTCTTCTCGATGAGCTTGGCCTTCACCACCGCCTTCCGGCTGGCTACGAAATACCAGCCCTCGGGGAATGGGGAAGGCAGTGGGGCGACCCCAAGCTCCGTATTCGCGGTTGCCATCAGTTAGGAACTCCTCTCCCGAGGTTGGGTTGACGGTGTCCTTGCCGTCACAGTACCCGCGCGGGGCGCACGGACGACTTGCCCAACCCACTTCGGGACCAGCACATTCAATTCGTTGCTAGTCAGATTAGCCACTATCACCATCAGTCATCGCAATCCGATCCGGCGCGGACCGCGGGAGATGGCCCGGGGGCAACCGGCGAAGTCGAGACCGGGGACGCTCCGTCCCAGGAGACCTGCTGTGGAGATGTTGTTGCTTCACCGTGAGGCCGGAGGAGCATCGGCCTTCCTGGAATGGGCTAGTTGTCCAGTTCCTTCTCATAGGTGACAGATGTCCGCAGGCGGTCCTCGGGTATGTCGTAATAGGTACGCAACACGGCCTCCGAGTCGACCGACAGAAGGTAACCGCCCTTCTCCAGAATCCCCCGGGCCTTGTAGTTGGCGGCGTAGGTCCCCACGATCACCCGTCTCACCCCCGCCAAGCGCTCCTCGATATGTTCGCGAAGGGCTGACGCCGCGCCCTGCCTCTGGAAGCGGGGAAGTATGTATGCGTGGCGGAGCAGGGCCACCTCCCCGATCGGCTCGCTTCCCATCACCCCGACCAGTATGGGACCCACAAACGCTCCCCACCAGGTCATGCGAGAACGTTCGGATTCCCAGGCTGCTTCGTCCATCTCCGGGTCATGCAACTCCTCTGGGGGAAGGAACTCCCGGTACCACCGGGCAGCGGTATTGATGACCTCCAAGGCCCGGGTGCAGTCCCCGGAGGCGAGCTCTCGGATGGCAAGGCGGTCTACGAGGTCCCGGCTCATGTTGTCAGCCGAGCGATGCGGGAGGAGACGGGTGGAGGGGTGTTCCTCTGTTCCTCGACATGCCTATCGGTTTCCGGTAGCCACTGTGCTCGGCAGTCGGCATCCCGCCGGAATAGGACGAAGGGGATAGGAGAGAGTGGATGGTCGGCTCCCTGGTCTGCGGCGGCTAACAGGCTATTGAGCATTTCTAGTGGTGCGTCGGTTTTGTAGTTGTGTGGGTTAGTGTTGTGGTATGCCTGTTTTTGTTGCGCCCCCGTTGGAGATGTCGGTTGAGCAGCGTGCTGCGTTGGAGCGGATAGCGAGGTCGGAGTCGTTGCCCTATCGGAAGGTACGTCAGGCCAGGGGTCTGTTGTTGGCTGCTGATGGGGTGGCCAACGCGGAGACCGCCCGGCAGGTGGGGGCGTCGGCGAACACGGTCCGGGCTTGGCGTAAACGTTTCTCTGAGGACGGCGTTGAAGGGGTGGGTGTGATCCGTCCGGGTAGGGGCCGTCCCCCGGTGATCAGCCAGGAGGTTGTGGAACAGATCGTTTCGGACACGTTGGGTACCCGCCCCGAGGATGGGTCGACGCATTGGTCGACCCGGACGATGGCTGCTCGTTTTGGGGTGGGAAAGGACACCGTGGCTCGTATCTGGAAGGCTCGGGGGTTGCAGCCGTGGAAGATCGAGACGTTCAAGTTGTCCAATGATCCTCGTTTTGAGGAGAAATTGGTGGACGTGGTGGGTTTGTACATGAACCCGCCCGAGCGGGCGGTGGTGTTGTGCGTGGACGAAAAGTCCCAGATCCAGGCGTTGGAACGTTCCCAGAAGTCGTTGCCGTTGAAACCGGGTCGGGCGGGGACCATGACCCATGACTACAAACGCAACGGGACCACCACTTTGTTCGCGGCGTTGGACACCGCCACGGGCAAGATCATCACCGATTGCCGGCCCCGGCATCGTCACCAGGAGTTCTTGGGGTTTTTGAAACTGATCGAACGTCATGTTCCCTCCGATTTGGATGTGCATCTGGTGATCGACAACTACGCCGCTCACAAACACGCCAACGTCACCCGCTGGTTGGAGCATCCCCACCGTCGGGACCGCTGGCACATTCATTACACGCCCACCTCGGCGTCGTGGCTGAACCTGGTCGAAAGATGGTTCCGGGAACTGACCCAAAAACGGCTACGCCGGGACAGCTTCCAAAGCGTTGGGCAACTCATCGAAGCGATCAACACCTGGACCGATCACTGGAACCAAGACCCCAAACCCTTCATCTGGCACAAAACCGCCCAAGACATCATCACCAAAGTACAACGAGGACGAGCCGCCCTCCACCAAACCAAAACCGCGACGCACCACTAGGGAAGGAGCCAGACCGTGGTTGCGATTGAGGCCGCCAGCGCACCCATCGCTGCCGCCAAAGTCAGGCAACCACTTCTCCTCCTGGCAACAGGTGACCTCCCTTGGCGGGGCGGCATCGCCTTGGTCAGCTCCTGGACCCTCCTGCCTCCCTCAATGGCCTCGATGAGCCTGGACTCTGCGTCCCAGGGTTGGCGACTCACGGTTCTGGCCTCCATCAACCCGTCCAGTTGTCTCCGGATCCGGGACAGGTCGCGGTCCGCCGCCCGGGCCATAATCTCCCAGTTGTCCTGCAGTCCCGCTCTTGTCAGGTTGGCGGAGCCGATCAATGCCGCCCTGGCCGCTCCTTCCGCCGGTTCGGCGACCACCCAGGCCTTGGCGTGAAGCATCGACTCTCCCTCGGCGCTTCTCCCGGTCCTGTACCAATTGAGGGTCCGGACGTCTCTTCGCCGAAGGAATTGAAGGGCCTTGGCGCGATCAGGATTGGTTGCACTCTCGAAGTGGTGTGGCTTGGTGTCCCCGATGATCAGGGTTACGGGCCGTCCCGGCGTGTTCTCCTGCAGCCAACCCAACCCCCACACGCTTGCATATCCCACCAACACATAAAGATGTCCGTGGGGATTGTCCCCAAGAAACCGCTCGATGTGTCCTTGAGCGTTGTAATCAGGCATGCTGGATCCCCTGGGCGTCCTCAACGGCGATATGTTTGATGCCAGGAGCTTAACTCCCTGGGAGTTTACAAAAAAAGGGGCTGGAGCGATGAAGGTCGCCGAACGTTGAATCCAATCCGAGCCGCGATGGTTACCCCTCTCACCGGTCCGCTGGCAATGTACGGCCGGGTGGCGGGGGAGGCGGTCCGGTTGTGGAGTGATGAGGTCGCCGGGCCGGCGCCGGTGGATCTTGAGCTGTACGACGCCCATCCCGATCCGGTATCCGCGGTGCGCCGGGCAGAGGCGTCTCGACCCGATGTGCTGTTCGGACCCTACGGGAGAGGTCCGGCTCTGGCGGTGGCCCGGGCGACCTCGAGATTGGTCTGGAACGGTGGCGGGGCAACCGCTCGACTGGCCGCGCCGGAGTTCGACAATGTGGTGAACATCCCTGCTCCCGCAGCTTCCTACTTCGAGGGCGGGCTGGCGGCCATTCGCGCCGGAGACCCGCAGGTCGCCTCGCTGGTGGTGATCCACACCGGAAAGGGCTTCTCCGGAGAGGTGGCGGCGGGAGCGGCCTCCGCCGCCGAAGCGGTCGGAGTGGGGTGCACCGAGGTGCTGTTCCGGACGGGGTGTGCCGGAGAGGCTCTGTCCCGGGCGCCCGGCGCCGATGTGCTGGCCCTGGTGGGATCTTTCGGGGACGAGTTGGAGATGGTGAGGACGGTGAAACGGCGACCCTGGCGAGCTGTCATGTCGGTGGCGGCCGGGGTGGACGAAGTGCTGGAGGCCTTGGGCGACCGGAGGGAAGGCCTTATGGGTCCGGCTCAGTGGACACCCGGCACTGCTCCTCGTCCCGATACGGGTCCGGATGCCGAGTGGTTCGCCAGCGCCTATCAGCGGCGGTTCGGGGGCCCTCCTCCCTATCCGGCCGCCCAGGCTCTGGCGGCAGCGGTCATCTGGTCGGAGTGTGTTCGCGCGGCTGGGACCTTGGATGACGACGCACTATTGGCCCAGGCCCGCAGCCTGGAGATTCGAACCCTGTACGGAGCGTTCAGACTGGATCCCGTCACCGGTCTTCAGGTCGGCCATCGGGTGGTGACGGTCCAGTGGCAGGAGGGCCGCCGCCGGGTGGTCTGGCCTCCCCATCGGGCAGAGGCTCCGCTCCGGCTTCTCCAGTCGAACTGAAGAGGCCCCTCTTCGGGAGATGGCCTACCGGGTTCGATGAGCGCCGGCATTGGTCCGACCAAGGGGCGGCGACGAAGGGCCCTCAAGGCCCGGTTTTTCCCGTCTCGTGATGGACCGCCCCCGCCCTCTATCGAGCCTCCGCCCTGGCCGGCGGATGGTATGGTAGATCGGGATACGGATCTGTCTGGCGCGGAGGAACCGGTTGTGACAAGGAAATTGGCCCGGGCGAGCGCGCGGAGGCCGTGGACTGTGATCGGGGTTTGGATAGTGGTGGTTGCAGTGGCCCTGGGACTGGTCCAGGCCCTGCTGCCCAGCGCCACCACCACCGAGTTGAGTTTGGGGAGCAACTACGAATCGGAACAAGCGGCCACCCTGTTGGAGGACAAGCTGCGAGGGCCCACGCCCCTGAACGAACTGGTGATAGTCCAGTCTCCATCCCTGACCGTGGAAGACCCTCGATTCCGGTCAAGGGTCGAGTCCCTCCATGACCAGGTCACTGCCTTGGGACCGGAGATCGTTGTCTCGGGCTCGCACTATTACCTGAGCGGTGAGGAACTTCTCGTTTCGGCCGACCGAAGAACCACCATCATGAGCTTCGTCCTGGCGGGCGACTTCAAGGAAGCCACCGAGAACGTGGAGGATGTGGTGCATCTCATCGATGAGGCGGACGGCTTGGACGGCTTCCGTGTGCTGATCGGCGGAGATGCCAGCGTGGCCTTCGAAAACAACGAGTTGAGCGCCGAAGACCTGGAGAAGGGGGAGCGGATCGGCATACCCGTGGCGTTGATCATCCTGCTGACGCTGTTCGGTTCGGTGGTAGCCACCCTGCTGCCTCTGGGACTGGCCATCGTCGCCATCGTGCTGGCCTTGGGGGCGGTGGGGGTCATCGGCCAGTTCTTCGAATTGGTCTTCTTCGTGACGATGATGATCACGATGATCGGCCTGGCGGTCGGAATCGACTACTCGCTGTTGATCGTCTCCCGTTTCCGGGAGGAGTTGGATCGTGGGCTGGAGGTCAAGGAGGCGGTCGCAAAGACCGGCGATACGGCGGGACGAACGGTGCTGTTCAGCGGCACCACCGTGGTTCTGGCCCTGATCGGCATGCTCATCGTCCCGGTTTCCTTCTTCCGGTCACTCGGCCTGGGCGCCATTCTGGTTGTTCTCACCGCCCTGGCAGCCACCCTGACGCTTCTTCCCGCGGTGCTTGCCCTGCTGGGCCCGAAGGTGGGTCTCTTGAGGGTGCCCTTCCTGGAGAGGTTCTCGCTGAGGAGTCCCCAGACCACCGAGCACGGGTTCTGGGAGAAGGTCACCAAGGCGGTTACCCGCTATCCCTGGGTCAGCATCCTCCTGACCAGCGTTCCCCTCATCGTCCTGACGGTCTTCTACTTCGACATCCACACGGGCCTGAACGACGTCAACTCCTTCCCCGACAAGTCGAAGACCAAGGAGACGTTCATCGTCTTCGAAGAGGAGTTCTCGGTTGGAGAGGTCACCCCGGCCGGGGTGCTCAGCCCGGCGGAGATCGTGGTGGATGCGAACATCGCCGACCCGGCGGTACAACAGGCGGGACTGCGCCTGGTGCAACTCCTCCAGGGGGACCCAGACTTTCCGATCCCGCCCCAGCCGGAGTTCAACGCGGCGGGGGATCTCGCCCTGCTCTCCCTCCCCTTCCCGGGTGAACCCAACAGCCGGTTGGCCACCCAAAGGCTGTCCAAAATCCGGGATGAGTACATTCCGGCTGCCTTCGAAGGTGTCGAGGCCGAGGTGTACGTCGGTGGCGTGACGGCCGAAGCAACCGACTTCTACGGCATCGTCGATGTCTACACACCCATCGTCTTTGCCTTCGTCCTGGGTCTCAGCTTCATCCTGCTGATGCTGGTTTTCCGTTCGATCGCCATCCCCATCAAGGCGATCATCATGAACCTGCTCTCGGTGGGCGCCACCTACGGTCTGTTGGTCCTGGTGTTCCAGAAGGGTGTGGGAGCGGACCTGCTGGGATTCCAACGTGCGGAAGTCATCGACGCGTGGATACCGCTGTTCCTGTTCAGCATCCTGTTCGGGCTCTCCATGGACTATCACGTGTTCTTGCTGAGCCGCATCCGGGAACGCTACGACCAGACCGGGAACAACGCCCAGGCGGTGGCCTACGGGCTGCGTTCCACGGGAGCGATGATCACCGGCGCCGCCCTGATCATGGTTGCGGTGTTCGGCGGGTTCGCGGCAGGCGAGACCATCGTCAACCAGTTGGTCGGATTCGGGTTGGCGGTTGCAGTGTTCCTGGATGCGACCCTGGTCCGGTCGGTTTTGGTCCCCGCCAGCATGGAAGTGCTGGGCGCCCGCAACTGGTACCTGCCGTCGTGGCTTGGCTGGTTGCCGGACCTGCGGGTGGAAGCGGAGGAGTAGGACGGCTCATGGGCACCACGGATGAAGGGTTGGGTCGCTGATGATCATCCCGTCCGACTACATGGCCGGCTATGAGCGGGCCCGGCTTGTGGATCCCGAGATAGCCGACGCCTACGTCGGGCACATGATGGTGGGCGACCCGGAAGCCGACTCGATGATGGATGAACTGGCCGCCCTTCCCGTCAGAGACGCCCACCGCTACATCGAAGCCGGGATGGAGAGGGATGAAGAGGTGCTCAAGGATGCCCCACCGGTGGTGGTCAAGTTCTTCGACGGTCTGGACAATCCACCGGATTGGCTGGACCCTTCCACCTTCACTCCCGGCATCAGGATGTTCCACAGGAACTCCAGGGTGGTGCTGGTGGGCTTCGTGGGCGGCGTGCTGGTCGAGGGATTCGCCACCAACATCAGCAAGTCCTTTTTCATCACCGGGCGTCTGCGGGATCAGGGTGTGAGGCGTTTGAAGCAGAACAACCGCCACATGGTCGAGTCCTTTCTTCCCGGCGGCTTGGACAGGCAGGGCGACGGCTTGAAACTCTCGGTTCGGGTGCGCATCATTCACGCACAGATCCGGCATTTGCTCAAACAGTCCGATGATTGGGACACCGACGCGTGGGGTCTTCCCTTGAGCTCCGCTCACCTCGGATACTCGATTACCGCCTTCTCGGCGCGGCTTCTCAAACACATGAAAGGACTGGGAGCGTCTTTCGACGAGGAGGAACGCGCCAGCTTCATGGCTGTGTGGCGCTACATCGGATATCTGATGGGAATCCCTGAGTCCATCTTGTTCAAGAACGAGGACGAGGCCTTGAATGTGTTCAGGGTCGGAGGCATGATTGAACCTCCCATAAGCCTGGAGTCCATAGCCATGGCCAATTCCCTGATCGCTTCCGCTCCCTATGTCGCCGGCGTGCCCGATCACGACGCCCGGCTGAAGCTGACCAATTACGCCTACAAGGTTTCCAGGGCGCTGATCGGCAACAACCTTGCCGATCAACTCAAGTACCCCCGGGTCGGGTCAGTGGGGACGCTCCTGAACTTCCGCAACCTGGGACGCCTCCGCCGGGTCATGGGCAGGAGCTTTCCCAAACTCGTCAACAACCCCTACACCTACTTCACCGGGTTGCTGGAGGTCTCGGCCTACGACGAAGCGGGAATCAGCTACCGGTTGCCGGATCATGTCTACGCGGAGAGATCCACCTTCTATTAGCGAGGGACCGGGCAGCCGAACTCCGGTGGGCTTTGCCCGCCAGGACGTCTCACTCAAGGAGATGAGGGATTCAGGGAGAGCGGGCCGAGATCCGGGCGAACACAGCGATCAAGCGGAGACAACTCAAACGCTGAACTCGGTGTGCCGGGGTCACAGATGGGACGACAGGTCCCGCCCTTCGGTGTCGTCCCCGGGCCGGTCCAGACCCGTGTAGAGATCGCGGCCGGAGATCGCCTCCGCGGTGAAAGCCGCCATGCTCCGAACATCAGCCGCGACATCCGGTTCCGGGTGGAACTGGCCGGCAGTGTAGAGAGCCACTTCGCAGGCCGCTTCGGTGATCGCGGTGAACAGCTCGGGGGTTGGAGTGACAAACCGTTCGTAACGGGCCTGTTGTTGCCATCTCTGAAGGTTCCTGACGCCCACCGCTGCCAGCCGGGACTCGATCTCGCTTCTGTGAGGTTCGGGGAGCCGACCGAGAAGCCTGTCTATCTCATGGCCCCAGGCCTGACCCGTCGGCGACGCCGACAGGTGGATCAAAGACTTCACAGCGGTCTCCACGGTGAGATGCCCGGCCGCGCAACCCAGCGCCAGCCTCTGTTCGTAGACGGCGAACGCTTTCGACTCCTGGCCCGATTCCTCCATGAGCCGCTGGTAATCGTTGGGCGCCAAACTGTTCTGGATGCCCACCAGTGCGTTCGCCACCTGTCGCAGCCGCTCCACGGCCTCTTCGTAGTCGCTTGTCGGCATCACCATCTCCTTGTCCCAGTCCACCTCACCCGCAGGTCCCTCCACCATCACCAGCGCCTGGCTTTTCACCCTGCTCTCAAAAGAGGTCACCACCTGCTCGGTGCGCATCCTCCACTCCGGCCGGTCGGTCAGATGAACGTCGACCGGGCAGCCGACCTCGGCACCCGCCAGACGCTCCAGCTCCACCGCCAGGTCCTCCCGGACGGCATAATCGAGGTTGTCGTAGATCACCATCAGGTCGATGTCGCTGTGACGGTGGGCCTCGCCCCGGGCAACCGACCCGAACAACAGCACGCTCGCGGCGCCCGCATCGGCCACCACCTTCGCAGCCCGCTCCGCCTCCGCCAACGTGGGAACACTCGAGTCAACAACTACCATCGCATCAACTCCGCCTGTGCGCCGCCATGGACAACCGGCTTCTCAAAACCGACCGGCTTTCCCTCTACTCCGGCCATTGTACCCGGGGAAGGTCCCGTCAGGGTCGTCAGGACACCGAACCGGCTACCGGAGTGAATGCCAGGTGTTGGCCGACAGAGTGTCGGTGCCGAGAACGGCGGGCCAGGGCACGCTGGCCCACTCGGGAGCTCATTAGGGTGATCTCAGCTTCCCGGTGAGCGGGGTTTCAGCGCGCTCCCAGGAATGACCGTCGCACCCGCGGGTCGGCAAGTAGCTGCGGTGCGGGTCCCTGGTAGGTGTTGCGACCCATCTCCAGCACGTAACCCCGGTGGCTCGCCTCCAGTCCCTGGCGGGCGTTCTGTTCGATCATCAGCACTGTCAGCCCGATCTCGCGGTTGAGTCGGCGGATGGCGTCGAATACCAGGCGAGTGACGATCGGCGCCAGTCCGGCAGACGGCTCATCCATCAGCACCACGCGAGGTTCGTGCATCAGGGAGCGGCCGATCTCAAGCATGCGCTGCTCTCCACCCGACATGGTGCCGGCGGCCTGCCGGGAGCGCTCGGCCAGCCGCGGGAACAGCCCGTACACGTAGTCGATCCGCTCTCGTATCCGCTCCCTGTCCCGTTCCACGTACATGCCGAGCTCCAGGTTCTCGTGGACGGTCATCTGCGGGAAAACGCTGCGCAGTTGC
Source organism: Acidimicrobiia bacterium (assembly GCA_965204615.1). Classification (GTDB taxonomy): domain Bacteria; phylum Actinomycetota; class Acidimicrobiia; order Spongiisociales; family ZC4RG35; genus Bin76. Next base: position 2,516,567 of record OZ242000.1, read on the forward strand.
GGCACGATGGCGATCCCTGCGGTGCGCAGGGCGTCCTGGGGAGCGATGTTGGTGATGTCACGCCCGTCGCACAGGATCCGGCCGGAACTCACCCGGGCCAGGCCGTAGATGGCCTTGAACACCGTGGACTTGCCGGCGCCGTTGGGGCCGATCACGCAAACTATCTCTCCCTGAGCCACCTCCAGGTTGACGTCGGAGATGATGTCATGTCCGGCGAAGTAACCCGCGCAGACGGACCGCAGCTCCAGCAGAGGGCCTCCCCCGGCTGTCATCTCCGCACCTCGCCCTCAGCGCCGAAATAGGCCTCGATGACGGCCGGGTCTTCCATGATCCGGCCGGGAGTGCCCTCGGCGAGCTTGGCGCCCTGGTTGAGCACCACCACCCTCTGACACAGGTCCGCCACGAACTGGACATTGTGCTCGACCAGGAGAAAGGCAACTCCCTCGCTGCGGTTCACCTCCCGGAGGCGATCGGCGATCTCGACCACCAGGGCGGGGTTCACTCCGGAGGTGGCCTCGTCCAGCAGCACCAGTCTCGGTTCGCTCATCAGGGCCATTCCGATCTCCAGTAGGCGCCGCTGGCCCCCGGAGAGGGTGCCGGCCCGCTCGTGCCGCAGTGGCGAGAGACGCAGGAACTCGAGTAGCGACTCGACCCTGCGCCGGGTGCCCGGGTCGGTCCCGGTGAACAGTCGCGGCACGCCCAACCCTGCCCACTGGATGCTCAATTCCATGTTTTCGGAGACCGTGAGTTCCCGGTAGACGCGGATCAGCTGGAAGGTCCGGGACATTCCCAGGCGTGCCACCTGGTGAGGGCGATGACGGGTGATGTCGGTCCCGTCGAGGGTGATCGTGCCCGCGTCCACACCCGACACCCTGCTCAGGCAATCGAACAGGGTGGTCTTGCCGCTGCCGTTGGGTCCGATGAGTCCCACCATCTCACCCTGTTCCACGGTGATGTCCACGTGGTCGACCGCGGTCAGCCCTCCGAACCGCTTGACCACGCCGCGAGCCTCCAACAGGGCGGTCACGGCTCATCCTCCCGGTTGCCCGGTTCGGCTGCGCGTCCCAGCCAGCGTCCCCACAGGGCGGTGACCGATGTGCCGCGCCGGTCGGCGAGACCGACCAGACCCCGCGGTAGGAACAGCACGATCACGATCAGAAGGGCCCCCTGGGTCAGAAGGTGGTAATCGAGGAGATTTGCCCACAGGACCTCCCGCAACCAGTAGAGGACCACCGCACCCACGACGGGTCCGGCCACGGTGCCCAACCCCCCGAGCATGGTGCTCATCACCGCGTCCACCGTGCGAACCTCCACGAAGGCGATGTCGGGATCGACGAAGGTGTTCTGGTAGGCCCACAGCCCTCCGAACAGACCGGTGGAGAAGCCCGCGAAGCTGAACACGCTCACCTTGAACCGGGTGGTGTCTATGCCCCGCATCTCGGCGCCGATCTCGTCCTCGCGGATCGCCACCAGCGCCGCGCCGAAGCGGGTCCGGCGCAGCCACCAGGTGAAGGTCACCAGCGCCGCCACCAGCACCAACTGTATGTAGTAGAAGAGCGGCCGGTTCAGGTAGGGAGGCAGGGTGAGACCCACCCCGCCACCGGTGATGCCCGTGACCCGCACGATCTCGCGCACGGCGACGAAAGTCCCCAGCATGGCGATCGAGAAGTAGGGTCCCTTGAGCCTCATGGTGGCCCTCCCGATGGCCGCAGCCAGGAGGCCGGCCACCAGGGCGCCCAACCCTATGGCCGGGATGGGAGACCACCCGATTTGCGGTCCGTTGCTCTGCAGTGAGACGAGGATGGCCGTGGTGTAGGCGCCGATCCCGAACCACACCGCGTGCCCGAAGTCCACGTAGCCGGTGAACCCCCCGGTGAGATTCCAATTCACCGCCACCCCCACCGTGGTCAGCATCAGGGTGAGGGTGAACAGCGTGGAGTTGGTGACCGAAGGTAGGAGGGGGAGAAGGAAGAGAGCCACCAGAACCGCCAGGGAGGCGGTCCAGCCCGCTTGTCGGAGACGGCGCCCGGTAACCATTCCGCGCAGCGACCGGGTGGAGAGGCTGTCACCCATGGGGGATGCTCGCTGCCGGGTGGCGGTCTCTGATCATGATGCCGTGGCGTCCACAGGTCTCAATCCCCGGAAGATACCCTGGGGCCGCAGCACCAGGGCTGCCACCAGGAAGACGAAGGAGGCCACCACCGCCAGGTTGGTGCCGATCCGGGGGATGTAGATGGCCAGCCCGGCTTCCACGATCCCCAGCACCATGGCGCCCCCCAGTGCTCCGCGTACCGAGCCGAGGCCGGCCATGGCCGTGATCGCGAAGGCCTTCAGGGTGAGCGGTGGTCCCTGGAATGGCTGGATGGCGAGCACCGGGCTGATCAGGGCCCCGGCCAGACCGGTGATGCCTATGCAGATGGCAAAGGTAAGCGCGTACACCCGGGACACGTTGATGCCGACGATGCCGGCCGCCTCCCGATTCTGGGCGGCGGCCCTGATGCTCTTGCCGAGACGGGTGTGCAGCAGGAACAGGGTCAACGCGGCCGCAACGCCCAGGGCCACGATCAGGATCCAGAACCGGGTGACCGGCACGGTGACCCCGTCGGTCAACTCCCACACACCGCCAACCGCGGTGTCGGTGCGGCGAAAGTCGGCGGAGAAGATGAGCTTCATGGCGTTCTGCAAGATGATCGCCACGCCGAACATCACCAGAAGGGAGACCAGGTGGGAGCGGTCGAGTATCGGGTTAACCACCAGACGCTGCGTCACGTAGCCCAGGGCCAGCATCACCACGAAGACCAGAGGTGCAGAGGCAAAGGGGTCCACCCCCCAGATCTCGGCGGCGAGCCAGGCCAGGTAGGCGCCGATCATCACGAACTCTCCGTGTGCGAAGTTGATCACCCCCATCACTCCCCAGATGATGGAGAAGCCCAGTACCAGGATCGTGTACATCCCGCCCAGGGCGATGCCGTTGATCAGGGCCTGTGCCAGTTGATCGATGCCGGCCGAACCGGAGGTGCGGTTGAAGGTCGCCGCCTCCGGGAGAGAGTATTCGGCCACCGCCGCGGCGGCAGGGGCCACCACCCTGATCGCACCGTCCTGCACCTGGACTGTGCCCATCGGCTTGGCCGTGTTGACGCCCCGTTCGTCAAAGGAGATCGGACCATAGAAAGTGTCCGCCTGCAGCGAATACAGAGCATCCCGCACAGTGTCCGTCTCGGTGGTGCCGGCCGCTTCGATTGCGAGGTGCAGAGCCAGGGCGGCCGCGGTGGCGCTGGCCGCCTGGTAGACGGGTGGCTCGCCCCAGAGGTTCTCGTAGTAGGCCGCGTACTGGGAGGCGGTCCCGAAGTAGGGGCCCTCGTAGGCCATGACCGGCTCCCACTGGGTGGGCCCCAGCACCCCGTACACGTCCTCTCCCAACTCCTCGACCAGTTTGGGGTTGGAAGGGCCCACGGTGATCAGCATGCCCTCGGGGGCGAATCCCAGTTCCTTGGCGGAGTTGACGAACAGCACCGCATCGTTGTAGTGCCCTCCCCCCACGAAGATGTCCGGGTCCAGATCGCGAAACTTGGTCATGATGGCGGAGACGTCCTGGATGTCCTTCGGGTAGGTCTCCACGGCCAGCACCTCTATGCCGTTGCCCTCGAGGTGACGGAGCGCCCCGTTCGCCACCGAGGTGGGAAAGGAGGTGTCCTCGTAGGCGATCACCGCACTGGTCGCCCCCTCGGCGGCCAGCATTTCGATGCCGGACTTGGTGTAGTCGCTGGCGATGGTCGCCACCAGGAACAGGTTCCGGAAACCCCGCTCGAACATGGTGTCCGATGTCCCGTTTCCCTCCACCATGATCACGTTGTTCGCCTCGGCAATGGCGCTGGCGCCGGTGGTGAGACCGCTCGAATAGGGGCCGAGCAGGAAGTCGACTCGATCCTCGTCGATGAGTCTCTGCACCAGGTTGGCGGCGGTGTCTGCGTCGGATTCATCGTCGTAGTAGATGACTTCGACCTCATAGCGCCCCCCGCCGATCTCGATGCCGCCGTACTCCTCGTTCACCCACCTCACCCAGGTGTCATAACCCTGCCGGGAGTCGCGGCCCTCCACCGCGAATTTGCCGGTCTCGCTCAGTGCGGCGCCGAGGCGTACCGTCCCTGCGAACCCGTCCTGGGTCCGCGAAGTGGGAGAAGCATCCGAGATGGGAGTTCCCTCCTGGCCACTGCCTCCACACCCTGCCAGGACCGTCAGCGCCAAAGCCGCCACGGCAAGGTTGATGAATCGGCGCATTCTTGAGTGGTTCTGTGGTGCTGGCAGGGAAGGCCTCTAACCGCGGAGCAACCAATTTTAATGGCCCTCATCCCCCGTTCCATATCACTCCTCTCTCCCAGGTGGTTGCCTGACACGGGCTCAGTGTCAGCGAGTGGCGAATGGTTATGATCCTGGCCATTGTTCGGTTGGTGAGACGATGAAGCGTGTGGTGGTAGCTGCTTTGGTGCTGGCGCTGATCGCGGTTCCGTCCCTTGCCGACCCGGGGGGTTCGGAGGTTCTCGGCTCGGGGGTGGAGGCAGTTGTTCCCGGGATGTCCTCTGAATCGGTGTCGGAGGGTGGCGTGGGGAGGGTCGATTCACCACACGGGGCGCAGGTGCATGTCGCCGTATCAGGAGCCGCCGGGAGGAAGATCGGTCCGGCAGGGTTCTCGGTGATGTCCGCCGGCGCGGCGCACTCGTGTGCGGTGCGCGCCGACGGGTCGGTGGTGTGCTGGGGCGCCAACCATTTCGGGCAGGCCTCGGCGCCGGAGGGTACGTTCTCCGCGGTGTCGGCGGGCGGGGTGCACTCGTGCGGGGTTCGTATCGATGGTTCCATGGTGTGCTGGGGATTCAACAATGACTGGCGGGCGACCGCGCCCGGGGGTTCGTTTACCTCGGTGTCCGCCGGGGTGCGACACTCGTGCGGGGTGCGTACCGACGGGTCGGTGGTGTGCTGGGGCGCCAACCATTTCGGGCAGTCGTCGGCGCCGGAGGGTTCGTTCTCATCCGTATCAGTCGGTGTGGAGCATTCGTGCGGGGTGCGCTCCGACCGGTCGCTGGCGTGCTGGGGCAACGACGATGATGGGAGGGCGAGCCCACCGGGGGGTCTGTTCTCCGCGGTGTCGGCGGGCGGGGTGCATTCGTGCGGGGTGCGCGCCGGTGGGTCGGTGGCGTGCTGGGGTTCCGACGCCGATGGTCGGCTGACCGCGCCGGCGGGGACCTTCTCCTCGATCTCCGCACGCTGGTGGCATTCGTGCGGGGTGCGTACCGGTGGGTCGGTGGTGTGCTGGGGTTCCGACGCGTTCGGGCAGTCAGCGGCGCCCGGGGGTTCCTTTTCTTCGGTGTCCGCGGGCCGGGAGCACTCCTGTGGAGTGCGTAGCGATGGGTTGTTGGAATGCTGGGGCAGCAACTCCCTCGGGCAGACCACCGGCACCGATGGTCGTTTCACTGCGGTGTCCGCCGGCTGGAGCTATTCATGCGGATTGGAGGCCGGTGGGTCGGTGGTGTGCTGGGGCAACGACGATGACGGGAGGGCGAGCCCTCCCGGTGGTTCTTTCACTGCGGTGTCCACCGGCGCCTTCCACTCCTGCGGGGTGCGGGTGGATCGGCTGGTGGTGTGCTGGGGTTCCGACGCCGATGGTCGGGCGAACGCGCCCGGGGGTTCGTTTTCCTCCGTGTCGGCGGGAGGGGTGCACTCCTGCGGGTTGCGTACCGACGGGACGGTGGAGTGCTGGCGTCGCAGCGGGTTGGCGCCGGGCGGTTCGTTCAAGGAGGTCTCCGCCGGCCTGGCGCACTCCTGCGGGTTGCGTACGGACGGCTCCGTTGAGTGCTGGGGTCACAACGCCTACCGCCAGTCAATCCCGCCGGAGGGTACGTTCACTGCGGTCTCGGCGGGTGGGGCGCACTCGTGCGGGTTGCGTACCGACGGGTCGATCGAGTGCTGGGGCGCGAATCACCTGGGGCAGACAACCGTGCCCAAGGGTTCGTATTCCGCGGTTTCGGCCGGCGGGGAGCATTCGTGCGGCCTGCGGCTGGATGGGACCGTGGCGTGCTGGGGATACAACTCGGACGGGCAATCACTGTCGCCGGGAGGTTCATTCACAGCCATTTCCGCCGGGTTGGCGCACTCCTGCGGATTGCATGCCGACGGGTCGATCGAGTGCTGGGGGGACAATGCGGTGTTCATTCCGGCGGATGGCGCGACCGCACCCGGGCCGATCAGGGACGCGGGGGCCAGGTTCGCCGACGTGGCCGGAAATCCTCACCGCGATGACATCCACCGCATTGCTGTCCTGGGTATCACCCTGGGGTGTGCCACCGGACCCGAACCCAGGTACTGTCCTGACGGGCATGTGACCCGCGCCCAGATGGCGGCATTCCTCCTGCGGGCCATCGGACAGCCCGATCCACGGCCCGCCGGCGCCAACCCATTCTCCGATGTACCCGGTGGGGAGTGGTATGCCGGGTACGTCCTCCGGCTGGCAGAGATGGGAGTGGATACCGGCAGGAACGGTGAGTGGCGCCCCGAGGCTCTGTTGACCCGTTTGGAGATGGCCCAATGGTTGACGCGGGTCTTCGATCACATAACCCCGGCCGCCAACCCACAGGGACTCTTCGGCGACGTGGATCGCCTTCACTGGCCGGTGGTGGAGGGTCTTTACCAGACGGGAATAACGGAGGGATGCTCCACGAGGCCCCTCCGGTACTGTCCCGATCAGTCGGTGTCCCGGGCGCAAATGGCTTCGTTCATAGTCCGATCCCTCCCCCGAAACCCGCAGGGAGGAAACTTCTACCGACCTTCTCGTGCGGGATCGTAGTTTGGGTTACCGTGGCTCGGCGCAGGCGAGAATTTGGCTGATCCGCAAGAGCTACCGGCTGCTTGGAGGCTTCCTCCACCCGGCATGTAGATCCTGAAACCGCTGGGCCTAATGGGGGTAACGGGGAGGAGAGGTATTCAACATTAGGATCACCCTTGTGGACCGCCCCCCTGCTTCTTCCGAGCGAGTACGCCGGCAGATGAGTCTACAGAGAACCACGGGCACGGAACCGGAGAGGGCTGTGAGAGCCGAACTGCACAGGCGGGGCCTCAGGTACCGCTTACACCGACCACTCGTGGACGGTATCCGTCGCAAGGTGGACATTGTCTTCGGTCCCACGCGAGTGGCAGTAATGATTGATGGGTGCTTTTGGCACAGTTGTCCCCAACACGCGACCCAGCCGAAGGCGAATGCTGAGTGGTGGCGAGAGAAACTGAGCCGCAATGTTGAGAGAGATCGGCAGACGGACAGACTCTTGACAGCCGACGGCTGGCTTGTGCTGCGCTTCTGGGAGCATCAAGACCCTACGAAGGTAGCAGACACCATTGAGGAGCATGTACGGGCCAGACGAGGTGATCCTGGGTGACACTGCTTTCTTGGGACTCACCTGTGGAGCCGATCGTGACCGAGTCGGGTGAAGATCAGGGCTTGGCCGAAGTCGTGGATTGGTTTCGCCGGCAGGAGCGTATGCAGGAACGCTTCGGGGCTGCCATTCGCCGGAGCCTCTATGAAGTACTTGATGGCCAAAGGACCGGTCGGTACCGGCTGGATGATCTGTCGAAGGTGGAGAAAACCTATGTAGGTACCAAGGTGGAGATTCTGGTGCAAGCGGAATTCCGGTTGCAAAGCGGTGATCTGATGGACTACTCGGTCGCGGGGCATGAGGTGGATGCAAAGTGGTCCAAACGTTTGGGAGGGTGGATGATCCCCAGGGAGGCCGTTGGGCAATTATGCCTTTGCCTCACCGCGAGTGATGACGACTCGACCTTCTCGGTTGGGGTGGTTCGAGCCAGCAACCACCTCCTCCGGCATTCAAGAAACCAAGACCGCAAGAGACAACTGAACAACGGTGGGAAGTCGGCGATCGTGTGGCTCGCTGAGCGGGCGCCACTGCCGGAGAACCTGCTGTTGCATCTGCAGGCAACCACTCGAGAACGCATCCTTCAGCATCGGAGTGGGCAGCGCCGGATCAGCGAGATGTTCCGATTGGTACAGGCTCGTCTTGTGAACCGGGAGGTTGTTCTCACCGTGGCCAGGCAGGATGACGGGCCGAAGCGTGTTCGGGACGCCAGGAACCGTCTGCGCTCCGAAGGCATCCTCATCCTCGGTCATCAAATAGGCCACCGAACCATTGCTGAGGCCCTCACGCTTCCAGTCCCGTCCCAAGGTACCTGGGTCAGTGGCAGGGTAGTTCCCACAAATGCCCTGGATGTCGGTGTGGTTGAGATTGGCGACTCCTACTGGCAACTGGCGAGTGAGGAGGATCCGCTTTGTCCCGGGCCTGCGACCTATTGAGTTCGGCGGCGACTCCCATGGGTGAGATGTCACACCGGGCTCACAATATGAAGGACAGGGAGGGTCCTTGGTGATCGAACATGTGTTCGTCTATAGTTGGCGGAAGCCTAAGCAGGGGGTGGCATGAGCAGACCTACAGTCATTGATCTATTTGCCGGTGCCGGTGGGATGACGGCAGGCTTCTCGGAACGAGGCTTCAACCCGATTCTGGCGGTCGAATGGGATTTATCGGCAGCGGCTACCTACGGCGCAAACCATGGGATGGAGCACGTACGCTGGACCGACATCGCCGGCCTGGGAAGCGATGACATTCCAAAGGCGGACGCTGTCATCGGCGGCCCTCCCTGCCAGGGTTTCTCAAACCTCGGCTCCAAGGACCCGGACGACCCCCGCAATGCTTTGTGGCTTGAGTTCATGAGAGTGGTCTTGGCGGCGGACCCACAGGTGTTTGTCATTGAAAACGTGGATCGCTTCCGGAAGAGCAAGGAGTTTGCCCTGCTGATGGACCAAATGCGATCGGGGGTCCTGAAAAGGTGGAAGCATTTCGACGTAGACGTCTTGAACGCTGCCGACTACGGTGTTCCTCAGCGCCGCAGGCGGTCAATCCTCGTGGCATCCCGAGTCGGGCCGATCAGCCTCCCCACCCCTACGCACTCTAAGAAGTGGATGCTTGATAGGGAACCCTGGGTAGGGGTCCGGAAGGCCATTGGGCACCTGCCCTGGTACCCCGAGACCACTGACCTGCCCAAGGCGGTGATCGGGTGTTTCGGACAGCGAGTGCCGGGCATCTTCAAGTCAACTGAAATCCACGTCGGTCGACGGCCGCGTCCTCTATCCCTGCAGCGGTATGACCACGTACCGCCCGGTGGGGGCCGTTTCGATCTTCCTCATGACCTCCTGCCTCCTTGCTGGGCAAACAAGCCCACGGGTACGACGGATGTGATGGGGCGGATGATGTGGTCAAGACCGAGTCTCACTATTCGAACCGAATTCTTCAAGCCCGAGAAGGGCCAATACCTACATCCACAGTGGGACCCCGAGGACCCCGATAACCGGGTCAACCGCCCCATCACCCATCAGGAGGCTGCTCTTCTTCAGACCTTTCCCTCCGACTATCTGTGGTGTGGAACCAAGATCGACATCGCCCGCCAGATCGGAAACGCAGTGCCTGTAGAGCTGGCCTCAGCCATCGCTGAGGCAGTCCGGGAGCGTTTACGGTAAGGGACTCCTCGGGGCGGACGCTGAAGAACTCAGTTTCATACCCTTCAAGACAGGGTGGGTTGACGCTTCGGTCACATCCGGAACACGCCGAAGGAACTGGTTCCTTCCACGGGCGCCGAATGCACGGCCGACAGGGCGATGCCCAGCACGGTGCGGGTGTCCCGGGGATCCACCAGCCCGTCGTCCCAGATGCGAGAAGTGGCGAAATAGGCCAACTCCTCGGCTGAGATCTGGTTCTCGATCTTGGCCCTGACGGCGGCGTCGAGTTCGTCGTCGTAGGGCAGGCCGCGGCTCTCGGCCGCGGCTCGGCGGATGATGGACATCACCCCGGCCAGTTGCTTGGGTCCCATCACCGCGATCTTGTGATTGGGCCACCCGAACATGAATCGAGGGTTGTAGGCGCGTCCGGACATGCCGTAGTTGCCGGCCCCGTAGGAGACACCCGCCAGGAGCGAGATGTGGGGGACCGTGGAGTTGGCCACTGCATTGATCATCTTGGCACCGTCCTTGATGATCCCCCGTTGCTCATAGTCGCGTCCCACCATGTACCCGGTGGTGTTGTGGATGAAGATGATGGGAACGTCGTAGCGGTTGCAGAGCATGATGAACTCGGTGGCCTTGTGGGCCTCCTCGGAGAAGAGCACTCCCTGCTGGTTGGCGACCACGCCTACTCCGAAGCCGTGTACGGAACCCCACCCGGTCACCAGCGACGGCCCATACAGGGCTTTGTACTCGTCGAACAGGGAACCGTCCAGCACCCTTCCCAACAACTCCCGCATGTCGAAGGGGATCCTCAGGTCCTGGGGGATCAGTCCCAGCAGGTCCTCGGGGTCGTGCTCGGGTTCGGCGGCGGGCTGCGTGGGACCGTATCCCTGCTTGCGCCAGTTCAGATGGGCTACGATCTCCCGACCGATCCGCAGGGCGTCCATCTCGTCCTCCGCGAAGTAGTCGGACAGCCCCGATACCCGCGAGTGCATCTCCGCCCCTCCCAACTCCTCGTCGGTGGACTCCTCGCCGGTGGCCATCTTCACCAGGGGCGGACCGCCCAGAAAGACCTTGGCCCGTTCTTTCACCATCACCGCGTAATCGGCCATGCCGGGCAGGTAGGCGCCGCCCGCCGTCGAGTTTCCGAACACCAGAGCCACCGTGGGGATGCCCAGTTGGGAAAGCTGGGTCAGGTTGCGGAAGGTCGCCCCCGCCATCACGAACACCTCGGCCTGCTCGGGAAGGACGGCGCCGCCGGACTCCACCAGGTTGATCAGGGGCAGGCGGTTGGCCCGGGCGATGTCCTGGGCCCGCAGGGCCTTCAGGGCCCCGATCCGGTGAATCGATCCCGCCTGGCTGGTGGGGTCGTTGGCGGAGATGACGCACTCCACCCCCTCGACCACCCCTATCCCGGTGATGAGGTTCCCGCCCAGGGTCTTCTCCATCCCCCAGCATGCCAGGGTGGACAGTTCCAGAAAGGGAGAGTCGCGATCCACCAGCAATTCGATCCGCTGGCGGGCCAGGAGCTTTCCTCTGGCCAGATGGCGCTGGACGTATTTGGGTCCTCCACCCTCCCGGGCTCGGGCCATCAACTCCCCGAACTCGGCCAGGGCGGCCACCATGGACTCCCGGTTGGCCTGGAACTCCGGAGATGACCGGTCAACCGTGGTGGGCAGGACGGGCATAGACGCTTGGAAGGCTACCGTCTGTCAATGCCTTATTCTCTGTGGGTGTGAGCTACAAACACATCCAAATCGAGACGGAGGGACACGTCGGGTGGCTGTGGCTGGACCGTCCCGACAAGATGAACGCCTTCTCTCCCGACCTGTGGGAAGATCTGCCACGGGCCGTGGAGGAGTTGGGCGCCAATCCCGAGGTGAGGGTGATGGTGGTGGCGGGACGGGGCCGGGCGTTCACAGTGGGAATCGATCTGAACATGCTCGGTGAACTGATGCCCCGCGGAGAGTCGCCGGTGGCGGTCCGGAGGGCGCTCTTTGGTCGTCTCAAGGAACTGCAACGGACCTTCAGCGCTCTGGAGAGTTCCCCGGTACCGGTCATCGCCGCGGTACACGGGTGGTGCATCGGAGCGGGAATGGATCTCATCACAGCCTGTGACATCCGGCTGGCATCCTCCGACGCGGTGTTCTCGGTGAGGGAGACCCGCATGGCCATGGTGGCTGACATGGGTACCCTGGAGCGGCTTCCCAAGGTGGTCTCGGCGGGTCATGTGGCGGAACTTGTCTACACCGGAAAGGACATAGACGCGGCGCGGGCGGAGCGGATGGGGTTGGTCAACCAGGTCTATGCGGATGCCGAGGCATTGATGGAGGGGGCCCGGGCCTGGGCGACCCGGATCGCCTCCAACTCTCCCCTCGCCGTCCAGGGCGCCAAGGCGGTGCTCTCGGCCGAAGAGGGACGGTCGGTGACCGAGGCCCTGGACTACGTGGCCCTGTGGAACACCGCCTTTCTGGAGTCGAATGATCTGGCCGAGGCAATGGCCGCCTTCATGGAGCGGCGGCCTCCCCGGTTCACCGGAGACTGATCAGGCCGGGTCGGGGGCCCAGCGGTGCACCGCGGGCGGATTGACGAAGCCGAGTTCCGAACAGAGCGCGTGGTACTCCGCCCGATCGACGCCGTCCCAGCGGATCTCCTCCAAGGTGGGGGAGATGGGGGCATCGAGGCGGAGAGTGGTCAATTCCCTGAACAGCAGGACGTCGTCCTGTCGCTCGTTCAGGTTCCTGGCCAGGCGGGCCGCCCCCCTCACCGTCACCTCCCAGTCCCCGGGGTCGGGCGGGATGTACTCCAGGTGCTGGTAATGCCCCAGGACGGTCGCCGATGACTTGGCGCCCCAACCGGGGATGCCGGGGATGCCGTCCGCGGAGTCCCCCACCAGCGCCAGGTAATCGGGGATGGACGCCGGCGCCACGCCGAATTTGGCCACCACGCCATCCGCGTCGAGCATCTGGCGCTTGCGACGGTCGAAGGTGACCACCCGCTGGCCCGAGACGCACTGGGTCAGGTCCTTGTCCGGGCTCACCAGTATCACTCTCTCCGCCTCGTCGGAGAAGCGATGGGCGCCGCTGGCCATGGCGTCGTCGGCTTCGAAGTCGATCATCCCCCACACAGTGACCCCCAGGGCCCCGAAGGCCCGCTCCGCCAGTTCGAACTGGCCCATGAGGTTCTCGGGTACTCCCTCTCCGGTCTTGTAGCCGGGGTACATATCGTTGCGGTAACTCTCGATCACGGTGTCGGTGGCCGCGGCGATGTGGGTCAGATCGGGATCCCGCAAGAGCGAGAGAGTGGTGTTCAGCAACCCGTACACGGCCCCCACCTCTCGACCGTCCGGCGAGGTGCGGAAAGGGAAACCGAAGTAGGCGCGGAACAGTTCGTATGTACCATCCAGCAGATGAACGAACATGCCAATGATGCTATGAAGGATTCTCAGCCCGGTCAAGCCGGCTCCGAAGAGGGCGAGGCGGCCGACGCGGTCGAGGAGTCGGGCGCCGCCGCTGCAGAGCCGGGAGACGACGGGTTCGAGGGAGAGAGCGGACCCGGCTGGCGGGAGGCGGGCGAGGAGTTGAACGACCTCCGGGACACGTTCCGCTCCAGCTACCAGGAGGGCGCCGCGGAAGGTCCCTCCCGGGAAGATGTGATAAGCGCTTTCCGGACCCTGGGAGAGGCCATTACCAACATCGCCTCGGGCGCCGGGAACACCCTGAAGGATCCCCAGGTGAAGCAGCAGGTCAAGAAGACCACCTCCTCTGCCGTCTCGGCCATAAGCGGGATTCTCCTGGATTGGAGCGCCGACCTGCGGAGCCGCCTGCGGGAGAAGGAGGAGCAGGAGGCCGGAGATTCCCCGGACGCCGAAGCGGCCTCCTCCCACCCGGCTGACACCGAGGCCGGCGGGTCGGATGGCGAGGCTGCCGGTCCCGACCCCACCACCGCCGGCGCCTGAGTCGCCAAGGGGGGCATCCGATGGCGCTGATGGCTGCGGCGGCGCTGGCGGGGCGACTCTCGGACCCGCGCACGGTCATCTGCGATGTCCGGTGGTATCTCGCCGATCCGGACCAGGGCCGTCTCGAGTATGACCGCGGGCACCTGCCCGGTGCGAGGTTCGTCGACCTGGACACCGACCTGAGCGGACCGGAGGGCCCGGGTCGTCACCCCTTGCCTCCGCCGGACGTGTTCAGCAGGACCCTGGGGCGAATGGGCATCGGCCCCGATCACACAGTGGTGGCCTACGATGCCTCCGGGGGCGCGATAGCCGCCCGTCTGTGGTGGATGCTGGATTCGATCGGCCATCGGTCGGTGTTCGTGCTGGATGGGGGATTTCAGGCCTGGGTGGGGGCGGGCCTGCCGCTCACCGCCGCAATACCCGAAGCCACACCGGTCGACTACCCCACCTCGCAGGGGTGGAGGGGAGTGGTGAACGGCGATCAGGTGCGTTCGTTCCTGGGTCGCCGTCCCATCCTGGACGCCCGCTCCGAGGACCGTTACCGGGGCGAGAACGAGGTGGTGGATCCCCGGGCCGGCCACATCCCAACCGCCCGCAGCGCCTTTTTCGGGAAGAATCTGACTCCCGGGGGCAGGTTCCTGCCTCCCGAATCCCTGCGGCGCCGTTACCGGGAGATGGGGGTGAGGGAGGCGGACACCCCTGTCGTGTATTGCGGGAGCGGAGTCACTGCGTGCCACAACCTTCTGGCTCTGCGCCTCGCCGGGTATTCCGGGCGCCTCTACGAGGGGTCATGGAGCGACTGGTCCAGCCGTTCCGATCCATTGGTGGCCACCGGATCCCACCCGGGAGACGCCCCTCGCGGCTAGACCGACCGGGCGCTCCCACCCCGGCCGCCCTTGTCGATTCCCGGTGAAAACAGTTCGCAGAGCGAAGTAATCTTGGGGATCATGCGTTCTTTCTTCTCTCGTTCTCACCATAGGATCGCCGGCGCGTTGGCGGCGGCGCTGGCTCTGGCCGCCGGCGAGCTGATCGCCGGGGTCTCTCCGGCTTCCGTCTCCCTCACCGAGGCGGTTGGGGGTCTTGCGATCGACTACGTCCCCCCACCGGTCAAGGACCTTGCCATTGCCTTGTTCGACGTCTACGACAAGTTGGCCCTGATCATCGGAATGGTGGTGTTTACGGTGGTGCTGGGGGCCCTGGTGGGCAAGTGGGCGGCTCGTCGCTGGTCGGTGGCCGTCTGGGTGTTCGGCCTGTTCGGCCTGTTGGGCGCCTTCTCACTGCAACGAGAGCCGGACATCGGTTGGACCGAGTCCATCATCTACGCGGCCGTCTCCGCAGCAGTGGCGCTCGGGGCGCTCCGAATCCTCTACCGGTTGATCCCGGCGGCCGACGACCCTGCCCGGTTGCCCGCAGAGATGGCAAGCGACGAGCAGGGCGCGGCCCTGACCGGAGATGCCGAAGCGGGCCGATCCGCCGCTCCGGAGTCACGCCCGGAGATGTCCCGGCGGAGGTTCCTGGTGGGAGCGGGCGCGGCTTTCGGGCTGGTGGTGGCGGCGGCCGCCGGCGGTCGCCTGCTACTGGAGCGCACCAAGCAGGCTCTGGCCGGCCGGGAGGACGTGGTGCTTCCCCAGGCCACCGAGACGACTACTACCACGACTCCAACCACAACCGCCCCGAGCCCCTCCACCACCGCAGCGGCTACGGGCGCGACCGACGCGGCCACCACCACTACCGAGGCCACCACCACCACTACCGCGCCGGCCGTGGAGGGAGCGGGACCGCTTCCTGCCGGACACGCGCTGGACGTGGATGGGATCAGCCCGATCATCACCCCCAATGACCAGTTCTACCTGATCGACACCGCCCTCAGCAAGCCGCAGGTGAACCTGGAGGAGTGGACCCTGAAGGTCACCGGTCTGGTGGAGAATCCCTACGAGATCAACTTCGATGAGCTGTTGACCCGACCCCTGGTGGAGCGTTACGTGACCCTGTCCTGTGTCTCCAACCAGGTGGGAGGCTCATTGGTCGGCCACGCCAAGTGGCTGGGGGTGCCCCTCAGCCTGATCCTGGACGAAGCCGGGCTCCTTCCCGAGGCGGAGCAGATCGTGGGGCGTTCGGTGGACGGTTTCACGGTCGGCTTTCCATCCAGCATCCCCTACGACGGCCGGGACGCCCTGGTTGCGGTGGGGATGAACGATGAGCCCCTCCCCATCGAGCACGGGTTCCCGGTCCGGTTGGTGGTGGCCGGACTGTACGGCTACGTGTCCGCCACCAAGTGGCTTTCCGAGCTGGAGTTGACCACCTGGGACGGGTTTGACGCCTACTGGGTACCGAGGGGATGGGCCAAGCAGGCGCCGGTGAAGACCCAGTCACGGATCGACACCCCTCTGGAAGGCCGCATCGCCGCCCGCGCCAGGGCGATCGCCGGGGTGGCCTGGGCGCCCCACCGGGGGGTCGACCGCGTAGAGGTGCGGATCGACGAGGACCCGTGGATCGAGGCCGAATTGTCCTCAGAGATCTCTGACAACTCCTGGAGGCAGTGGAAGGTGGACTGGGATCCCGAGCCGGGCCGGTACCGGATCCAGGTGCGGGCCACCGACGGTGACGGGATCACACAGACCGACATTCGCGTTCCTCCCGCTCCCGACGGCGCCACCGGCTGGCACACCATACATGTGACGGTGGTCGCCTAGCGGCAACCCGGTCCGGAGCGGCCCGGGAGAATCCTGCCAGGATGGATCCCGGACTGATGGCGTTGGGTCCCGACGGGGAGTGGCGCTGCCGGTGGGGGTCGGATCCTCCCGAGTACCGCGACTATCACGACCGGGAGTGGGGCTTCGGAGTCACCGATGATCACCGGCTGTTCGAGAAGATCTGCCTGGAGGGCTTTCAGGCGGGTCTCTCCTGGTTGACGGTGCTCCGCAAGAGAGAGGAGTTCCGGGAAGCCTTCGCGGGTTTCGATCCCGAGCGGGTGATCGACTTCGGGGAGAGGGACGTGGAGCGGCTGATGGGGAACGCCGGGATCATCCGCCACCAGGGGAAGATCCGCTCGGTGATCAACAATGCCTCCCGGGCCCTGGAGATGGCGGCCTGTCATGGATCGCTTGCCGGCTTCTTCTGGGATTGGGCGGAGTTCGGTTCTGCGCCCCTTCGTGCGGCGCCTCCCGGTTTCACCGAGGCATCCGGCGCCCTGGCCAAGGAATTGCGTCGCCGCGGGTGGACGTTCGTCGGACCCACCACCTGTTATGCATTCATGCAGGCCATGGGACTGGTCAACGACCACCTGGACGGCTGCTGGGTGCGGGAGGAGGCGGAGAGATCCCGCCGAAGGGCCGCTCGGGAGGTCTCGACGTAGCAAGGGGAGGCACCGAACCACGCGCAGGGCGCGGATGTCCCCACAACTCGGGGTGATCGGATCAGGGGTTGGCGCTCTGTGAACGGATGAAAGTGCCGGTCATGAGATCGAGGTGGCCGCCACCGCCGTTCTCATACATGGTTATCTGGGTCCGGTCCCGACGTCCGGGGTGCCGGCCGCCGCAGAGTTCGAACAGGTCGGCCTGGATGTCCTGTTCGGTGATCAGCCCGGATTCCAGTGGAATCACCAGGTCACCGCATTCGTGGACGGCGGCGTCGCGGGAGTCCACGAAGATGGTTGCCCGGTGGATGACGTCGTCATCCACCTCCCGGCAGTGGGGCAGGAAGGCGCCCACCAGATCGAGGTGCGCGCCGGGCCGGAGCAACTCTCCCTTGATGAGGGGTTCGGTGGTCATGGTGGCGGTGGAGATGATGTCGGCCACCGACACGGCCTCGTCCAGGTCGTCCGCAACCTCCCCTCCCGCCGATTCCGCCAGGCTCTCCGCCTTGGAGCGGGTCCGATTCCATACCAGTAGCCGGCGCAGAGACGGTCGCACCTCCCGATGAGCGGCGATCAGATGGGGCGCCAGGCCGCCGGCGCCCACCATCAACAGGGTCCGGCTGTCCGGTCGGGACAGGAGCCGGGAGCCGAGAGCGGAATCCGCCGAAGTCTTCCGGTAGGTGAGTTCGGTGCCATCCATGATCGCCAGGGGCTTGCCGTCTCTTCCGTCGAACAGGACGTAAACCGCCTGGACCGAGGGAAGGCCGGAGACGACCGGGTTGTCGGGGAAGACAGTCACCAGCTTGACTCCCAGGGAACTTCCCGGCTGCCAGGCGGGAAGTCCCATGAAGACCTCCTGGGATCCGGGCGGTGAGTAGACGACCCGCCGGACATGGGCAGGTGGGTCGAGATGGCTCCGATAGAGGTGTTCGACAAGCTCTCCGTAGGGCGCCAGCCTGGCCACGGCGGCCCTGTCAAGAAAGGGAATGAAGCTCATCCGGCCAGGGGAACCTTGGGATTCTGCACGACGGGAAGTCTAAGCGGGCCCTGGAAGACCCCGGGGCCGGCTATCCCATCACCTGCAGGCCCCGGAGTCGAGGGATGGCAGTTCCCGGTCCGGAAACAGGTTTTTCTCCGCACGGGACGAAGAGAGGAGATATCCTCGGTAGGCATTGCCGGCCCAAGAGGGAGACTTACGGTGCTGCAGAGACCATCTTTCACTGTGGGGATCGAAGAGGAATACATGTTGATCGATCCCCAGACCAGGGATCTGATTTCGGATCCCGATCCTGCCATGTTCGCCAAATGCCAGGAGTTGCTGGGCGAACGGGTCACGCACGAGTTGTTGCGATCCCAGATCGAGGTGAGCACCAGGCCCTACTCCTCCATCGCCGCCCTCGGTGAAGATCTGCGTCACCTTCGCGGGACCGTCGTGAACACCGCCCGGGACTTCGGGATGGAGGTCATCGCTTCCTCCACCCACCCCTTTGCACAGTGGTGGAAACAGCAGGTGGTGGCCGACGAACGCTACCTGATGCTGGCCGGGGACATGCAGACTCTCGCTCATCGTCTGGTTACCGGAGGGATGCATGTCCATGTCGGCATCGAGGACCCGGACATGAGGGTCGACCTGATGGGGCAGGTCACCTACTTTCTCGCCCACCTGTTGGCGCTCAGCACCTCCTCTCCCTTTTGGGGGGGACAGGACACAGGGTTGAAGAGCTATCGCCTCAACGTGTTCCGGAGCCTGCCTCGCACGGGCCTCCCCGAAGCATTCGAGAGTTGGAGCTCCTACCAGAGGCACATCGATGTCCTGGTGGGGGCGGGGATCATCGAGGACGCCAGCAAAGTGTGGTGGGACATCCGGCCCAGCGCTCGCTATCCGACTCTCGAGATGCGCATCACCGATGTGTGCACCAGGATCGAGGACGCTTTGACGGTGGCCACCGCGTACGTGTGCCTGCTCAGCATGCTCTTTCGACTGAGAACCAACAACCAGAAGTGGCGCTCCTACGCCACGTTTCTCTTGGACGAGAACGTCTGGCGCGCTCAGCGATACGGTTCCACGGACGCTCTGATGGACTTCGGACTGCGCCGCCTGGTTCCCTTCTCGGAGTTGGCGGAGGAGATGGTGGAGATCCTCACTCCCGAGGCGGAGCAGTTGGGGTGCCTGCCACAGCTCAACCGCGTGCGGCAGATAGTCATGGACGGCACCTCGGCCGAACATCAACTGGGGACCTTCCGACGGGCGCTCAACGACGGCGCCACCCAGCGCGAAGCCCTGGTGGATGTGGTGGATATGCTGGTGAGCAATACGGCGGCGAACTTGCACTGAAGGCGCCGGGACCGTTAGATACAACGACCCGAGAGGAAACAATGAGTGATTATCCGATACGGATCGGCGTCCACCTCCAACCCCAGCACGCCGATTACTCCACTATCCGCGCGGCCGCGTCTCGCGCCGAGGAGATCGGCGCCGATGTGGTTTTCAACTGGGATCACTTCTATCCCCTCTTCGGCGACCTGGGAGGAAAGCACTTCGAGTGCTGGACGATGCTGGCGGCCTGGGGAGAGTCCACCTCCCGGGCGGAGATCGGCGCTCTCGTGGTCTGCAACTCCTATCGCAACCCGGACCTGGTGGCGGACATGTCCCGCACCATAGACCACATCTCCGGCGGGCGTTTCATCCTGGGAATCGGTTCGGGCTGGTTCCGCTGGGACTACGACTCCTATGGATACGAGTTCGGAACGGCGGGTAGCCGGCTGGACGACCTCGCCGCGGCCCTGGCCCGGATAGAGACCCGCTTCACGAAGCTCAACCCGCCGCCGACCCGCAAGATCCCCATCCTCATCGGTGGCGGGGGGGAGAAGAAGACCCTCAGGTTGGTGGCCCGTCATGCCGACATCTGGCACGGGTTCGGTGACGTGGACACCATAGCTCACAAGAACTCGGTGATCGACCGGTGGTGTGAAGTGGAGGAGCGGGACCCCTCCGGCATCGAGCGGTCATGTTCGGTTCGAGACGTGGACGTCTCGATGGGAGACGACTTTGCCGCAGTCGGGGCAACCTTCTTCGTGGTGAGCGCCGGCGGTCCCGACTACGACCTCTCCACTTTGGAGAAGTGGGTTGACTATCGCGACTCGAGGAACCGATAGCGGTCCATGCGGTTGTAGTACAGCTTGAACCTGCCAAGAGGGGGCGGTCGTCTTGGACGGGGAATGGGGATTCAGTCAGAATCACCAGAAAGTCGCATAGACATCCCGCCCGGATTTCAAGCTGGAACCACTACCCGGAAGAGGCTTGCGACACTCTAGGGATGCGCGTAATATTCAAAAGCGTGAACGAAGCTGAAGTCATTGCTCTTAGCGAAGATCCCAATGCGGACTTCAACGACACGCAAGGCAGGGTCCCCACCCCCGAGGAGGTGTCGCTCGTCACTGCTCTAGCGGACTCGATGTTCTTCAAGCGCCCCTTCGACAAGCAGATCGAGGACATCCTTCATTTCCCCCCCCACGTTTCAGCGAGGCGGCTAGCCCAAATGTCCGCGGCCGACAGTGACCGGCTGCTTTCCCATGTGCCAAAAGAACTAGCCGCAGAGATCGTCTCGCTGTTGTCCGTGGGGGTGGCTTGACGTTTTGACGTAGAGGACATCCGCCCATCAGCGACCACCCGGTTCTCTGAGGACGACATCTACCATGTTCTTTCGGACCCGCGGGGTTGGATGTCCGATTTCCCTCGGGAGGGATGTCTTGCGGTTGCCGGGTTCAGCAAGAGGGGTCGGATTCCAATGGTGATTCTGATAAACATGGAGAAGGGGTGGGCCTTCCATGCTCAGAAGATGGAGCCTAAGTACGAACATCTCTTCATGTGGTGAGACCCGCTCCCTTGATGGAATGTTGGAGGTTAAGGTGCCCTCCGTTTGGAAATAGAGACCCGAAAAAGAGAAGGGGCCCCGTCCGGGGCCCCTTCTTTACTGTCGTTTCCTCGTTCCCGGCTACGGAAGTCCGATGCTGGGGTCGATGAACTCGTTGGTGACGATGTCGGTGGCGGTCACGTTCGGGTCATAGGTCTCCAGTCCCTGCGGACCGTAGATCTCGGCCAGAAGCGCGATCACCTCGTTGACCCGACCGATGTCGAAGTCGCCGATGGTGTCGTTGGGACCGTTCCCGATCAGGCCCAACTCCAACTGGGCGTCATGGGAGAACTGCGCCACTCCCGGACTGTAGGTCCAGAAGCTCTCCAGGGCGGCCACGATCTCCACGATCTGGGCGTTGGTGGCGGCCGGGTCGGCTGCGTAGTCCACCTGTGCCTGCTGCACCAGGGGCACGAACAACTCCCAGCACTCCCGGTGTTCCTCGATGATGTCGGGCTTGGAGGCCAACAGCTGCGCATACATCTCCAGGCCGGAGTCGTGGATCAGCATGATCTCGACCGGCTTGCCCCAGTCTTCGAACTCGTGCATGTACTGGTAGGGCTCGGCGGAGGCGAATCCCTGCTGCACCAGGTTCCCCTCGGCGATGAACCGGGCGGGGGACCCGTCATAGGAGGCGTCGATCTGGTCCTCTGAGACCCAACCCTTGCCAAGCAGGTAATCGATGTAGGTGGCGCCCTCGAAATACAGCAGCGTCGCCCCCGAAGCGCCGATGTCGGCGAAGCTGTCGAACGAGTAGAGCTCGGGATCCCACATCACGATCTGGGGGTTCTTGTCCCTGGGTGCGACAATTCCCAGAGTGGGCTGGGAGGCATAGAGTCTCACCTGCTCGTCGGTGTTGGTGTACGCCAGGTGGATCGAGGGATCCTGGTATAGCAGGGAGATGTCGTTCTGGAAGCCGATGTAGGGGCCGCCGGCCCGGACTTCCAGCATCACACCCGTGTCGCCGATCTCGTTGGTGTAGGTCCCGTTGGTGGAGTCGATCACACCGCCCGGACCCGCCAAGTGGTACAACTCCGAGTGCTCGGCCTCGGGGAACCAGTCGGTCTGGACCACGATGGTGGCAGGGCAGACGTCGGACAGAGAAGCCATCGCCATGTCATCCATATCCATCGAGGGCAGCCCGATGCTGGGATCGATGAACTCGTTGGTGACGATGTCGGTGGCGGTGACGTTCGGGTCCCAGGTCTCCAGTCCCTGCGGACCGTAGATGTCGGCCAGAAGCGCGATCACCTCGTTGACCCGACCGAGGTCGAAGTCGCCGATGGTGTCGTTGGGACCGTTTCCGATCAGACCCAACTCGAGTTGGGCGTCATGGGAGAACTGCGCCACTCCCGGACTGTAGGTCCAGAAGCTCTCCAGGGCGGCCACGATCTCGACGATCTGGGCGTTGGTGGCGGCCGGGTCGGCTGCGTAGTCCACCTGTGCCTGCTGCACCAGGGGCACGAACAACTCCCAGCACTCCCGGTGTTCCTCGATGATGTCGGGCTTGGTGGCCAACAACTGCGCGTACATCTCCAGGCCGGAGTCGTGGATCAGCATGAAGTCGACCGGCTTGCCCCAGTCCTCGAACTCGTGCACGTACTGGTAGGGCTCGGCGGAGGCGAATCCCTGCTGGACGAGGTTGCCCTCGGCGATGAACCGGGCAGGCGACCCGTCATAGGAGGCGTCGATCTGGTCCTCTGAGACCCAACCCTTGCCCAGCAGGTAGTCGATGTAGGTGGCGCCCTCGAAATAGAGGAGCGTTGCCCCCGACGCGCCGATGTCGGCGAAACTGTCGAAGGAGTACACGGCCGGGTCCCACATCACGATCTGGGGGTTCTTTTCCCTGGGCGCGACGATTCCCAGGGTGGGTTGGGATGCGGAGAGTCTCACCTGCTCGTCGGTGTTGGTGTAGGCGAGGTGGATCGAGGAATCCTGGTAGAGAAGGGAGATGTCGTTCTGGAAGCCGATGTAGGGGCCGCCGGCCCGGACTTCCAGCATCACACCCGTGTCGCCGATCTCGTTGGTGTAGGTCCCGTTGGTGGAGTCGATCACACCGCCCGGACCTGCCAAGTGGTACAACTCCGAGTGCTCGGCCTCGGGGAACCAGTCGGTCTGGACCACGATCGTGGCAGGGCACACGTCAGCGAGAGCCACATCCGGCATGGCTGCGGCGGTGGTCTCGGTGGGTGCGGCGGTGGTGGCCGGTGCGGCGGTGGTGGCCGGTGCGGCGGTCGTCTCGGCGACCTCCTCGTCACCGTCACCGCAGGCCGCAACCACCAGGGCCAGCACAGCCAGGGCGGCCAGCCATCTCGGTACTTTGCGAGTCTTATTCATGGTTTTGTTCTCCTTTCCTTCCTGAATATCTTGTCGTTCGCGTAGCGTCATCGGGGATGGTTCAACACCGGAGGTCAGGTGGTCTCGTGCCATTTGCCAACCACCAGTCTGCCCAGGAAGCCGAACCCCCAGAAGACCAGGATGCCCAGCAGGGAGGAGAAGACCAGGGCGGTGAACAGTTGCTCGGTGAGCAGTCGGGCACGGTAGAGGTCGAGCAGTCTTCCCAACCCCGGGATTCCCTTCCGGAAGAAGAATTCGCCAACGATGGCGCCGATGACCGAGAGACCCGCGGAAATGCGGAACCCGGCGAAAATGGCGGGGAGGGCATTGGGAAACTGCAGTTTCAGCAGGCGTGTCATCCGGCCCGCCCTGTGCAGGGTGAAGAGGTCGTGGAAGGAGGCGGGGACCGACTGGAGGCCGAAGAGGGTATTGGTGATGATCGGAAAGATAGAGATGATCACGCACACCACCACCCGGCTGGTGAAACCGAACCCGAGCCACAGGCCCACCAGGGGAACGATGGCCAGAATGGGCACCGTCTGGATGATCACCGCGTACGGGTAGAAGGAGGTCTCCACCCACTTGGCCTGGCTCATCATGATGGCCGAAGTCATCCCCAGAAAGATGGCGATGACCAGGCCTGTCATGGAGACCGCCAGCGTCCACAGCAGTCCCTCCAGGACCTGGAACAGGTTGTCCTGGTTGACGAACCCGACATCGATCACTTCGTTCGGGGTGGGCAGCAGGAATTGCCGGTCGGGATCGAGGCTCAGGCTGATGGCGTACCAGATGCCCAGCACCGCCAGGAACACCACGACGGGCGGTCCCAGCCGGTAGGTCGAGGAACGGAGACGCGACGAGGTGTGTCTGGCGGTCATCTATTCATCTCTCAGAACTTCGGAGACTTCACCGGTCAACTCGGCAAACTTCGGGTCGAATCGAAGGTCAAGATGGCGAGGATAGGAAAACGGGACCTTGAAGGACTTGAGTATGCGTCCGGGCCGCGACGACATCACCAGGACATCGGTTGACAGGAACACCGCCTCATACAGGTTGTGAGTGATGAACACCGCCCCGAATCCGGCGTGGGCGAAGATGCGGAGCAACTCCAGGTTGAGGTACTCCCGGGTGATCTCATCCAGGGCGCCGAAGGGCTCGTCGAAGAAGAACAGGGGAGGATCCAGGGTGAGGGACCTGGCCAGGGAAACCCTCATCTTCATTCCGCCTGACAGGGCGGCGGGATAGTGGCGGTTGAAGCCGCCCAGGCCCACCAGGTCGATGGCGTCCCTCGCTCTCCGGCGGCGCTCGTTTCGATCGAAGCCCCGCAGTTCGCAGAAGAGCTCCACGTTCTTTTGTACGGTTCTCCAGGGCAGGAGGGTTGCGTCCTGGAAGACATATCCCAAGGTTCCCTCGGCCCGGTTCACTTCGCCGGAACTGACCGGCAGGAGGCCCGATCCCATCCTGAGCAGTGTGGACTTTCCGCAACCGGAGGGGCCGACCACCGTCACGAATTGGCCCGGTTCCACGGTGAGGGAGACATCGTCCACCGCGTGGGTGCCATCGGGAAATGTCTTGCTGACGTTTGCGAAGGAAATCAGGGTAGAGGAAGAACCGCCGCCCCGCGTGTCTCCATTGTTCAAGGGCTGGATGTTTGAGATTTGTCGGTCCCCCATCCGTGTCTTCGACTAGTTGCTTCCAGAGGCGACCACGACGCCCTCCCTCATGGTACTCCGCGCGGGACGGAGGGATAACGCTTCGTTGAGGGAGTTCGCCGCCACGAGGGTCAGATCGGCGCTCTCCCCCGACCGGAGTGTCGACCGGCCGTCACTGAGAGCGGAGATGAGACGGGCATCGTCGTACAGGTGTCCGGCCAGTCTGGCCAAATAGCCCACTTCGAGGGGGTCCGCGGTGGGGAAGGGACAGAAGGTGTCGTCCACGTTGTCGACGCCCAGCCGCACATGCACTCCCTCATCGATCAACAGGTTTATGGGCGCCAGAGCCCTCTGGGGTGAATGAACCCGGTATTCGTGGAGGATCAGATTGGTGCGTGGCTGGCAGTTGACGGTTACCCCCAGCCCGGCCATGCGTCGAGCCATGGAGCGGGTCTGCCGTTCGGGGAGGACGCTCAGCAGGCAACAGTGGCTGAACGAGACCCGGCCCTCCAGTCGTCGGCGTTCCACCTCGTCGAGGGCGAAGTCCATCAGCAGCCGGGTGGGGTCGAGGGTCTCGTCTATGTGTACATCCACCTCCACACCTGTTCTCGCCGCCAGATCCATCATTGAGCTGATCGATTCGGACGGCCGGGAATCGTGATTGGGCGACCCTCCGATCAGTTGGTATCGGCCCTTGCTCAGGTCCCGATGGATCCTTGACGCTTCCTCCCGGTCCGCCAGGGTGTCCAAGACTGCGAACGCCACCAACTCGACTTCCATGACCTTCTTCATCTGTTCCCGCACTTCCCCCATCACCTGCCACCGGGGGGCGGCGACGTGTCGGGGGTGGCACCCGACGTGGCCCCTGGCCCGGGTGGCGCCGTTGGCAACCAGGGCGGAAAAGAGTCTGGTGGCCCGCTCGGCCGCGGTCTCCGCTATGTAGCCCTCGGGCCTGGCGCCCGCTTCTATGGCGTCGTCCAGGGAACGGGGTGGCCGGGAAGAGCCGACGTAGGCGCGGTCGGGATGAAGGTGCGGCTCGGCGAAGGAGGGAAGGGCCAGATGGGAAGGCTCCGAGACGGGTTCTCCCGGCTGGTCGGGGAACGGTCTGACCTCCTTGATGAGGCCGCGGTGAATCGAGATGGCCTGGCGCCCCGAGTACTCGGGCACCCTGACCGGGCCGACAGCCACAGGCCGGTCGCCTTCAACCAGCCGCCGGGGGTGGATGGGAGGTTCCACTACCGGTACAGAGTGGTGGTCAGGGGAACGTCCCGGCGGCCCAGCCCGGCGCGGAGGCGGATGTCCGAGGCTCTGCGCCGAGCCTCGACGTGCAACCCGGCCTCGTCCACGCCAATCACCCGGCCATCCCGGAAGCAGGGCCGCCCGTCCACCCAGGTCTCCCGCACCGATGCGGTGGAGACCGACCACACCAGCGCCGAGAGGGGATCCCCGTAGGGCACCCATTCGGGATGATCGAGGTCCCACAACACGAAGTCCGCCTTCTTTCCCACCTCGAGGGAGCCGATCCGGTCATCCATCCCCAGGGCTTTCGCCCCATCGATGGTGGCCATGCGCAGCGCCCTCCTGGCACCCACCAGCGAAGCGTCCATCCGGGCATCCTTGAACAACCCTGCGGCAAGATGCACCTGGCGGTGCAGGTTGAGATTTCCCGCTGCGGACACCCCATCGGTTCCCAGTCCCACCGTCACGTCCGCCTCCAGCATCTCCGGATACTTGCCGATGGAGGTGGCGCCCTTGGCGAGTTTCAGGGAAGTGGAAGGACAGAAGGCCACTTTGGTCCGATGGGAGGAGAGAAGCTCCACCTCCTCCGGCGTCACCGCCACCGCATGGGCGATCACCAGGTTGTCGCCCAGACCGCCCGCCTGCGCGACCCGGGTGATGGGCCAGCATCCGTGGCGCCGCTGGGAGATCCGAGCTTCGGCCAGGGAGGTGGCAAGGTGGTAGGTGGCGCCCACCCCCAAACTTGCGGCCAGTTCCCTGGCGCCGACGTGAAGGTCCAGGCTGCAGGGCTCCTTGCCCTCGATGTTCACCCAAACCCCCAGCCGTCCCCCAGCCGATCCGTTCCAGGCCGTCACCGTCTCGGCCAGGGCTTGGAGCGCGGTGTCCGCATCGGGAAAGAAGTGGTGATCAACCATCTCCGGCGACCAGCCTCGGGGGATCTCCGCGGGCTTGACGTCGGCGGCGTGACGGCCGGTTATGCCTCGGATCCCCGTCTGCTCCACCGCGGAGGCCACCGGCGCCGGGTCGTTCTGGGCGCCCATGTCCAGAAAGCAGGTGGTCCCTCCCCGGAGCATCTCCGCGGTCCCCAGGAGGGAGCCCACTTCCTCGTCTTCGGTGGTGACATGGGCATAGAAGGGCTTCGCCCAGTGAAACACCCAGGTCCGGGTGTCGATCACATCGGGGAACACCGCCCTTGACAGGGTTTCGGAGAGATGGACGTGGGAATCCACGAATCCGGGCGTCAGTCCCAGGCGGACGCCGCTCAACCGCTCCACGGTTTGGCTACCACCCTCCGATCCCAGCCGTTCGACCACCTCTGCGGTGGTGCCCAGGTCCTTGATCCGATCCCCTTCTATCAAGATCGCCCCGTCGGTGATCACCCGGTCGTCCCGGTCACAGGTGATGGTGAAATCCAGGTGTTCGATGAGGATCCGCGACATCACCGGAGTCACAGCCTTTTGTGAGTCTTCCTCAACACACTCACTGGGCATTCGTGACTCTCACGACTTGGCCGGTGTGTCTGTCCACGACGGCCCTGTCTCCCAGCGGCGACAGGAGGCGAGCTACAACGCTATCCAAGCAGTCATCACCACCTCGGGACGGTGTGGAATAGGCGATCACCTTGACTTGTATCTCGTCGAGTGTCTCCCGAACCGTAACTCGCGGTGCGCCATTGCAGGATGAAACAATGAGTTCGAGCCTCTGCGGGTTAACCAAAAACGCTTCCCGGACCTCTACTTCGCCACGCCAGGCGCCCCCACCCAGGTGATGCCAAACCAAGAAACAAGCTACAAAGACCAACAGCGCAGTTACCACGACCGCGAGCACCAGTGGTCCCAAACGACGGGTCAAGGATTCTCCTGACCCGGAACCGTCTGTCATAGACATTGAAGAGCCGGATACAGTGAAGGCCCTACCCCCGCTGTCCTACGCCGGGTAGGCGGTCCGATAACGCATGTAGAGGTGGTCACCGGCCTTGCGAGCCGACATGATTTGCATCCTCGGGGCGTCCTCAGGGAGCCAGCCGACTCCCTCCACCAGGCTGGGCCGCGGGTTGCCGGGACTCTCTCCCACCACCAGCGGCGACCGGGTTATGAAAGGCTCGTTCATGACTCCGGCTTTGAGGAAGGCCCCGTAGAGCGTGGCGCCACCTTCG
Organism: Acidimicrobiia bacterium; assembly: GCA_965204615.1. Classification (GTDB taxonomy): domain Bacteria; phylum Actinomycetota; class Acidimicrobiia; order Spongiisociales; family ZC4RG35; genus Bin76. The sequence goes on from OZ242000.1 coordinate 2,544,730, forward strand.
CACAGGAGAAACTCGACTCCGTAGTCTGCGGCCATGATCCGGGCGTAGCGCTCCAGGTTCACTCCGCTGGAGCCAAACTCAAGGATGTCCAGCTTGCAGGCGGGCCGGACAGTGGCGCGGATCATTCGAGCGCCTGCCCTGGTTGTTCCCACCACTACGTGGGCCTCTTCCATCGAGAACACCTTGGCCTCCGGCGGAAGGTGGCCGGAGAGGGTTATGTAGGAGATGATGGGGAGGTCGGAGCGGTTCTCGTGGCGGCGGAGAGCAGCGAACGCCTCCTTGTCTCCCGGATAGATGTCGTCGGGTGTGTTGACGTGGCTGGGCTCGGCCCGGAGAGTGCCCTCTCCTATGACAACGGCGTCGGCTCGAGCCCGCAGGAGACCCATGAGCCAGATGTCGTTGTCATCGAATCCCGAGATCGGCCCGCCTCCTCGGTGATCGGGATGGTTGAAGGCGATTCGGCCGTCATGAGCGGTGACGAAATTGGCCGCAAGCAGCGGCAGACCCCTGACGGGGGGATGAAGTCGCAACGGACCGCCGTACACGGAGGCGAAGTCGGGATGCAGTTCTGTCCCCTCGCCGTCGGAGGTGGTCTCTACATCGAACAGGGTCTCGAACCGGAGTTCCGGTCCACTTACCGAGATGGGGGAAATCTGTGTCATCCTTCTAAGCCTGCTCCTGGGATTGTCTGCCGGGACTCAACACTACCGCAATCAACAGCAGGCCGGGTGGGCGCCGATTGGTACGATTCCATCGATCACTGGAAGGATCCGGGATGAGAGAACAGGTAATTGCTCGGCTTCGCCCGGCCATCGAGGACCGGGGGTGGGACGGCCTGGTGGTCTCTTCTCCTGAGAACTTCGCATATCTGGCCGGATTCGTGGTGCCATCCCATCCGCTGATGCGGTGGCGCCACGCGGCGGTTGTCCTCCCGGCCGGGGGCGAACCGGCGGTGATGTGCGTCGGGGTGGAAGAGGCCATGGTTCGCCAACGGGCCGGCGCTGCGGATCTGGCCGTGTGGGACGAATTCGGTGACGACCCCATGGGATGCCTGGCCGATCTGCTGGAGCGCCTGGGTCTGGGTAGAGGTCGGTTGGGGGTGGAACTGGGATTCCTGCCGGCGGCGGATTTCGCCCGCCTCCGGGAAGCCGCTCCCGGAGTGGAGTGGGTGGCCGCCGACGGCTGGCTGGGCACCCGGCGTCAGGTCAAGACACCCGAGGAACTGGAACTCCTGGCCCGCCTGTCCAGGATCTCGGATGCTTCCATCGGTGGAGCGCTCCGATCGGTCAGGGCGGGCGACACCGAGATGGAGATCGCAGCCGCGCTCACCGACGGCATCTACCGGGGAGGCGCCGAGGACTTCACCTTGATGATCGTTGCCACCGGTCCCCGCAGCCAACTGGCCAATGTGGGTCCCACCGGACGGGTCCTCCAGGAAGGGGACGTGTGCCGGGTGGAGATGTTCGCGGTGGCGGAGGGATATCACGCAGGGGTGTGCCGCACCGCGGTGGTCGGGACTCCGCCTCCGGTTGCGACGGAGATATGGGCCAATCTGGTGGAGTGCCGGGAAGTCCTGCTGGACGCCATCCGCCCCGGGGTCTCCAGTCGCTCGGTGTGGGACCGGTTCGAGGCGGTGTGCGGTCCCCTCGGCCTGCCGCTCTTTTCATTCGTTGGCCACGGGATAGGACTGTCCCTGCACGAGCATCCGTACATCAGCCCTCGTCACGACCAGGTGCTGGAAGAGGGAATGGTGTTCGGCGTCGAACCCCTGATCTACGACACCGGCCACGGGTTCGGCCTGCAACTAAAGGACATGGTTGAGGTAACCGCCCAGGGGGCAAGGCTGTTGTCTGATGTGAACGAGAATCGGGAATTGATCCCCATCGGTTGAATCGCAGGTTGACCTCAAATTCGCAGCGAACGCGAGATCAGGCTTTCTCGACCAAGTCTGCGATCTCCTTGACTTGGCGCATGACGTCGTCCAAGACCCGGTCGTATTCAACACCGGTCCTCAAATAAATGGGCATTGCGTAGGGCCACGAGCGCGAGTTCGTTTTCTCATTCAGTGAGGGTGTCCTGCGGCGCAAGTTTTCAATGCTGATCGGCACGTCATCCCTGATCCAGAGCCACACCGGGGTGTCGCCGCTGGTTGCCCAGAAGTCAAAGTTGACGCATAGGAACAAGCACCCCGGCAAGGCCCTGCGCTCATCGGTGAATGCAAAAAACCGTCCGTAGTATTGCTTTGTCAGACTGGAGGCCAGGCCTTCGGTAGATATCCATTCCTCGCCCCCTCCGCGATCTACCGCATTGTCAACCAAGCGGTACAGCCCCGGGAGGCGCCGCGGGAGGACCGGCCCGAGTTCGTTCGGGTGGATCGGAAGGAAAGCCTCCTCGTCCTGAGCCTGGGCAAGGTCGCGAAGTTGTCGGATGTCCGCAGCCGCCCCGGGGACGGCGCCGTCCAGGATATCCAACAAGGCGGTCCAACTAGCCAACATCAAATGCTGGTCCGAGTCATCGATCCTGGCTCTTCGGGTCCCCTCCGGAGATTCGAGGCATTCCAGTTGCACACAATTCCCGCGCTCCGGTCTGTCATCTTCGCATTCCATTTGGCGCCTGATCTCCCACCAGAGGGTTTCGATGCGGCTCTCCGGCGCGATGAACAAAAGGACTCCCGGCCGGTCGACCAAACGCAAGTAGCGAATGGCCTGGCCTGGCTGAAGTTCCGCCCAGAATTTCGACTCCACCACCAACGGTTTGCAGTCTCTCTGGCCATAGCCGACCATGTCGGGTATGGATCCGTTGTCGCAGATCACCTGTGTCTGGACTCTTGTTATCGGTTCAGGCTTGAAGTTGTCGGCCTGAAGGAAGGCGTCCATTGCGCGGCGACAATCCTCTGACCCGTTAAGAATGAAAGCAAGCACCTCCGTTGCCGCATCCTCCACCTGACTGGTCAGCTTCGGCACCAAATGTGCTAGCAGTGTGGGTTCTTCAGCCACGGGGCCGCCTCCTTTGCCTCAGAACCTCATGGTTGATTCTATGCGAACGTTTCAGAGCGACATTCGGCGTTGAACAAACTGGTCGAACATGGGCACAGTAAAGGCCAATTCGCCATGGCGGGGAGCATGGCAGAGGCCCTTTTTGATGAGGGAGTCCCGCAGGGGCCCGACTTGGCGTGTGGTCTTGCCCATCGCCGCCGCCACCTGACCTGAAGGGTGAGGGCTTGGACCGAGGGACGCCATGGCTGCCAGATACTCTCGTTCGGCGTTGGTTGTCCGGTCGAATCGGACATTGAAGAATCCCTGGTCGAGGGCTCGCACAGCGATCGGGATCGCGTTATCCACGTCTTCTAGGATGATTTCGTTGGGACCGGTGGCCAGATTCCAAGTCTGCTTGCCGAACTCCTGCAAAAAGTAGGGGTACCCGCCTGTCTCTTCCACGATGCGGTCCAAGGCGTCAGGGTTCCAACGCACCTGGTGGTTTTTAGCCGGATCGGCGAGGGCGCGGGCAGCATCGTTCGGTGGAAGGCTGTTGATGTGAAGGAAAGAGAAAAGCCGCTCGGCATATGACCTGGCTTCGCCGGCCAAGGCGGGAAGGGACGGCAGTCCGGCACAGGCCACCATGAACGGGAGTTGCCTCTGACTTACTTTGTGGAGACCCATGATCAGAGGGCCGAGTTGGTCTTGTTGCAGGTACTGAGCTTCGTCGATGGTTAAGAGAACCCCAACTCCCCGTTCCCTAGCGCATTCGCCAACTGCGAGGAACAAATCAGCGAGATCCTCCTGCAGAATGCCGGTGTCTGCCCGACCTGGGATGGGATCGATGCCAAGCTCGACATCACCGCCATCCGGCAAATTCCAGCGTACTTTGAAGGACTGCAACACTCTTAGACCACTGCGAGCCCGCTGGGCGAGGCGATGGCCAGCGGACAGTTGAAGCAGAGTGATGCGTATCCGCTCAGCCATGATACGCGGCAGATGGAGATCTCTGGTCGCCTCGATCTGCTGGTAAACCCACTTATGCCGATGGGCAATCCCGCAGTACTCGTTCAGTAGAACGGTTTTGCCCACGCCCCGCAAGCCGCTCAACATCAAGCTCCGGTCGGACAGCCCGTTGCCCAGTCTTCGCACTGCGATCTCGAATTGTTCCAACTCGTCTCCCCGTCCTACCAGAGCAGGAGGACGGGTGCCCGCACTGGGGCTGTAAGGGTTCTTGCTGGGATCCATAGAATTGCGTTGGCTCTGCCAGCAAAGGATACGACCCGACGTATAGGATTGTGCGGCGTTTATAGCGTATTTCTTATACGCTTCGCACTTTGTTATACATGCCGCCCTTGGGGAAGGGTGGTCCGGTTATTCGCTGAGAAAAAGTGGATGTATAGGATTGTGCGGCGTTTATAGCGTATTTCTTATACGCTTCGCACTTTGTTATACATGCCGCCCTTGGGCTTGGAGCCCTGGCCTATCCAGAGAAAAAGGCCGGCAGTACGCGTTCCACCTTGGCCAGGAATTTGGCACGCTTGCGAGGCGAGTCCTTGTTCATGTTGTTCAGGTCCAGCCACCTCGTCCGGCAACGCTTGGCGAACATGACTCGATGGCCCCGCTTCAGCACCTTTCTGGCGGGGTTGCCGACCGCCTTCACGTACCACCAGGGTGATCCGGTGGTGGTGATGGCCGCCACTCTGCGGATGCCCAGTATCCCCGGGATGATGGGTCCTCCCTCTTCTCTCAGCCCGAAGGCCACTCCGGGAACCCACACCCGCTGGAGCCACCCGGTGAGGATGGCCGGGAACCCGAAACTCCAGGTGGGGAAGATGAGAAGCAGACCCTCTGCAGCCCGCAGCTGTGCCACGTAGGACTCCACGTTGGCCTGGTTGGGTCCGATCTCGTGGTAGTCGATGCGTTCCTGGGCCGAGAGGACCGGATCGAACTCCTCGGCGTACAGATCCAGGAGATCAATCTGGTGACCGGTCGCCTCCAGCGCCGCCACTGCCCGGTCCTTCAGGGCTGCCGAGTAGCTGTCGGCGAGGGGATGGGCCCACACCACCAGGATTCTCATCCGGTAACTCCTTTGTTGCCTTAAGGGGCTGTCGAGAAGGGAATGCTAGGTGACCGGCCCTATAGCGCCCATCAGTCCGGCCGCGTGACGCACCGGCCGTGGCCCAGGGAATCGGGGTCCACCTGGTCCTGTTCGAAGACGACCCGGCCCCTGCTGACCGTCATCACCGGCCATCCCCGCAACTCCATCCCCTCATAGATACAGGTCCCGTTGCCGGTGTGGCGCACCGTGTCCACCCGGTCGGGGTCGACCAGCACCAGGTCGGCGTCGGCGCCGGGGACCATCGCCCCCTTGCGCGGGTAGAGGCCGAAGCGGCGCGCCGGGCCGTAGGAATTCAATCTGACCAGATCGGATAGGGAGAGGCCCCGGCGATGCACGCCGTGCTCCATCAGGAGCGCCAACTCCCACGGGAAGGAGACCACTCCGGGCTTTTCCTCCCACAGGTCCTCGCCCTTCTTGGGGAAGAAGGGCACGTGGTCCGATCCGATCGAGTGCACCTGGCCGGCGAAGATGCCCTCCCACAGTCCCTCCTGTTCCTCCCTGTCCCGCAGGGGAGGGGAGATCTTGGCCCGCATGTCCAGGTCGGCGTCGTAGGCGGTGCGCACCAGGTAGTGGGGGCAGGTCTCGATGGTGACGTCCACTCCCCGGGCGCGGGCCTGGGCGGCCAGTTTGGGTCCGGCCTTGACGCTGGTGTGCACCACGTACAGGGGACATCCGGTGAGTTCGGCCAGAAAGATCATCCGGGCGATGGTCTCCTCCTCGCAGAAGGCGGGCCGGGACTCGGAGTAGGCGCCGAGGTCCTGACGCCCCGTGGCCTGGATCGACTTCTTTATCCACCGGGCGATCTCGGTGTTCTCGCAGTGAACGGAGATCACGCCCTTGGGAAGTTCGCGGATCTTGGTCATGGCGGTGTACACCCACCCGTCGTCGGCGGGCACGATCCCGATCGGATTCTGCTGTTCGTATCCGAAGTAGCACTTGAAGGACTGCACGCCGGTCTCTTCGGCGATGCGAGGGATCTCGGCGATGTGCTCTTCCCTCTGGATCCCGAAGTGGAACCCGAAGTCCATGCGGGCCACCGCCTCTCCCCGGCGCCGGCGGTCCCGGTAGAACGGTATGTACGAGGGTTCAAGGTTCCTTATGTACAGGAGGACGGTGGTTATCCCGCCCCGGGCGGCCGCCGCCGTCTCGGTGTCCATGTCCTGGTCGTAGGGGTAGTTCACTCCCAGGTGGCAATGGGGGTCGATCACCCCCGGCATGAGAACCAGGCCGTCGGCGTCGATCACCCTCCGGCCCTGCGGCAACTCCCCGTTCTTTCCGACCGCGGAGACCTGCTCTCCCATGATTGAGACCCCTCCGTGGAACTCGCCGGTGTGGGTCACCACCCGGGCGTTTCTAATCACCAAGTCGGCCTTCATATCTTCCTTTCGATCCGTTCGATTCTCTTTCGTATGCCATCCCACTGGGAGGCGCCGGCGGTGACCGGCGCACGGGTTCCCAATCCCCTGGCCCAGGAGGTGATGTGACCCAACCGGGCGGCCCGTGCCAGGTCCACTCCTCCCGGTGGTGCGGCCAGGTCCATGACCAGGCTACCGGGGGGCAGGGCCTCCAGCACAGCTTCTCCCACAACCTGGACGGGAACCGTGGAAAGCAGCATGTCCAGCCGGTGAGCGTGCCGATCAAGCTGGTCGAGCGGCACGGCCGTCGCCCCGGCCACCTCCGCCTCCGCCCGCTGGACGGGGTTGCGAGCCGCCACCAGGACCCTGGCGCCGAGGAGCACCAGGGTGCGGGTGAGAAGTGAGCCGATGGTCCCCTGCCCGACCACTCCTATTGTCGATCCGTGGATGGTGATCTCGGTCAACTCGATGATTCTCTGGAGAGCTCCCTCCACGATGGTGGGGCCGCGGCGCAGCATCAACTCCCGGTCCTGTTCGTACTCCACGATGCCCACCCCGGCCGCCAGAGCCGCGGTCCGCAGGTGATGGTCGGCGGTCCCCAGAATCAGGTGAGCACCCGCTGCCATGCTTCCCAGGATTTCCGGACCGATCAGGATGGGCCGGGGGGCGTGAGGAGCATAGAGAGATCCGTCCCCTGCGATGCCGGGGATGGGCAGCAGACCGTAGTGGGCGTCTCGCATCGCCTCGTCGGGGTCTCGACACGGTGTCACTCCGGTGATCCCCTGCTCGGGCCAGGGAAACCCGTAGGCCCGCACCACTGCTCCCGTGGCCGCCGCCCGGCGGGCAATCTCCTGCTCGCGGTAGTCGCCTCCCACCACGGCGATCACTCTCTCGCTCCAGGGAACTGTCACCAAAAGCCTCTACCAGTATTCCTCGTAGTGGACGTTGGCCTTCACGCCCTGCTGGGGGAGGGTAAAGCCTCGTTCGGCCAGGAGTTGCGCCACCCCGAGCGTCTCTCCGAACACCGGTCGGCCGTCCATCCATTGAGGTACCCCGATCATTGCCGGATTGCCGCACATGAAGACCTGCACACGCGAGGGGTCGAGTTCCAATCCGGTCTCGGATGTCAGCAGGTCGTCTTCGACAAGTTGTTGTATGCGCATTCGAAGCGATCCGGGGGCGTCCTGGCGAGTGACGAGAGGAAGGTAGCGGTAGTTGGGAAAGCGCTCCTCCAGGGCCCGGTGGCGGGCCACATACCCGAGGTCGGCGGCGAAGCGGCACGACACCACCGAAACCACCCGCCCCTGATGTCCCTTTCGCAACAACTCCACCACCATGGCGTTGTGGGGCGCCTCCCCTGTCCCGGTGGCCAGAAAGAGCACATCGGAAAAGGGGTCGGTCACCGTGGACAGGGTATAGCGGCCGGCCATCCGGGGACCGAGGTAGATCCGGTCCCCCTCGTGTTTGAGGGCCAGTCGCGGCGTCAGGGCCGGTAGGCGATCGACGGTGGGAGGAACCAGCACCACGTAGAACTCAAGGGAACCCTCATAGGCCGGATCGGTGAGGTAGCCGCGGGCGTCGAAGATCCGGGAGGAGATGGAATAGGATCTTCTCACCAGCCGCTCCGCCCCGGCGAAGCGGTCCTCGGCGCCATCGACTCTGGGTTCCCAATAGCCGAGTCCCAGGGTGGCGTACTGTCCGGGCACCAGAGGCGAGTCGCGCTGGTCAGGGCGCACCCTTACTATCCACAGGTCGGGGTTGATCCTGCGGAACCAGGTGATCGTGGCGTTGTAGTAACGGCTCTCCAGGTCGAACAGGTGTCCGGCCTGGACCGTGGTGATCGCGGGGGTCGCAGACGGCAGGGAGGGAAAGTGCCGGGATCGCATTCGCTCCCAGGCTTGATCGGCGGGACCGGGACCACGCCCTCCAGTTGCTCTTCCGGCCCGTGTTGGTGAACCAGCAGGTGAATGGGAAGGGCCCCCCTCTCCACCTCGATGCCTGAGTAATCCAGCACATGAGAGGCCGAGGAGTCCGGTTCCGACAGGAGGACGTTGTCGAACTGAAGGTCCGGCGTTTGACGACTGTCGAAGGCCACCATCGGATAACCGTGCAGGTCGTAGACGCGGGTGGGCCGGGCTCTCCAGAAGACCGTGATCTGGCGCTGGGCCTCCAGGCGGCGAACCATTCGTCTGGCCAGAAAGGACATCTTGCCGAACTCGGTGTGATGTATGCACAGGACCACCTTGGCGCCCTGGGCCAGTAGATCGAGGGTCCATTCCACCGGTTCGTCGCCCTCTCCTATCACAACCACGTCCCCGGGGGACCCCTCTATCCGGCCGGGATGGGTGTGGGCGCGGTGGGACACCGACGGATCGACCGAGATTCGGGGGGAGCGTTGCCTGAGCGGGGGATGGGCCAATCCCATCACCACCGACCGGGCGGCGACCGGGCCGGAGGAAGTCTCCACCACCAGCAGCGGTCCCTGAACCTGTCGAACTCTGCGGGCAACGGTCTCGTATCGAACCGTCACCCCCGGCGCCTCGAAACGACTGGGGTAGACCTGGGGATCGGAGGGGGAGAGCACCAGCACCCTCCGCAAGCCGCCGGCGGCGGCTTCCGAAGCGAGGGACAGACCGGCCAGCCGGTCACCTATGACGACGATCTCCCAGATGAAGGAGGGGTGCGGGGCGTCGGGGGTGTCTGTTGGAGCGATGCTGTAAGGCTATCGGAATCGGCGGTGACCGGTATGGCCTAAATTTAGATGCGAAGGCCAAAAAGGAGCAGTGTCGTGCCGGTCGTCACCGTGGAGATGTGGGAAGGAAGGACAGTCGAGCAGAAGCGTCGGCTGGTCAAGGCCATTACCGAGGCAATGGTGGAACATGCCGATGCCCGACCCGACGCCCTGCATGTGATAATCCATGACACTCCACGGGAGAACTGGGGCTTGGCCGGGGTTCTGGGCCCGGATCGCACCGACGTATGAGCGGGGAGGTCAACCTCACCGTCCTCGACCCCGACACGGCGGCGCTGCTGGTCATCGACATGCAGAACGCCTTCTGCCATCCCGGAGGGACCCTGGGGGACTCGGGGGTCAATGTCGGCCCGGTCCAGGAGATCTATGAGCCCATCAGCGGCCTGGTCCAGTCCTTCAAGGCGGCCGGGATCCCGGTCATATGGACTGTGCAGGAGCACCTGCAACCTGACCGGAGTCGCCAACAGAAACGCCTGCCGTCGCACACCGAGCGTCGTTCCAGGGTTGCGGCGCTGGCCGGCACCTGGGATGCGGAGATCATTGAGGAGTTGGCCGATTGGGCGGATGACCCGACCATGGTGGTGCGGAAACACCGGTTCGGGGCCTTCTACGAGACGCGGCTCGAGGCGCTGCTGGGGATGCTGGGCGTGCGAACTCTGTTCATCACGGGAGTGACCCTCAACGCCTGTGTCGAGACCACCATCCGGGAGGCTTACCTGCGGGACTACGACGTGGTGGCGGTCACCGACTGCATTGCGGGGGTGCGCCCGCAGTGGGAGCCCTCCGCCCTGGAGGTGTGGTCGCACTACCTGGCTCATCTGGCTACCTCCCGGGAGGTGAGCGCCTGGCTGTCAGAGAGCCGGCGTCCCATCGTCAGGGGGATACGGCATGTGCTGTTGGAGACCACCGACCTGGATGCGGCCGAGCGCTTCTACGTGGACCTCCTGGGGTTCAGGGTGAGGAACCGTACCCCGTTCCGTGACGGTAGGAGATTCATCAGCACCGAGGAGGGACTGGGACTCACCGAGGGCGGCGCCGGCAAGGGGGGACAGGTGGACCACTTTGCCTTCGAGGTCGACGGGGTTGCAGAGTGGGCCCGTGTAGTGGACGAGGCCGGGTACCGGATCGTTCGTCCGCTGGGTCCCGGGCCCTACGGCCTCACCGTGTATGTCGCCGACCCGGACGGCAACGAGATCGAACTCTACGAAGCGGAGGCGTCTTGAAGATCACCGCAGCAACCATTTACCTGGTGGCCCTGCCCACTCGGCGTCACCACTCCTGGGCCTCCAAGATGACCGCTCCCATCGGTCGTCACGCCATCCTCCGGCTGCAGACCGACCGGGGGCTGGAGGGATGGGGGGAAGCGCCCGCCGGGATCACCTGGGGAGGGTCGGCGATGCGGTACTACGGCGAGTCGCCGGAGACGGTCCGGATCGTGGCGCTCGACTACCTGTTGCCGGCCGTGGCAGGCTCCGATCCCCGTGAGATCGCGGTGGTCCACGCCCGGATGGACAGAGCAGTGAAGGGTCACCCCTACGCCAAGGCGATGATCGACATAGCCTGCCACGACCTGGCCGGGCGAGCCATGGGGGTGGGAGTCCCAACCCTCCTCGGGGGTGCTCACCGCCGGGGGATAGAGTTGGCCCACTCGCTGGGGATCATGCCGATCGAACGCTGCCTGGAGGAGGCGGAGCAGGCGGTTTCGGAGGGCGCTCTCACCATCAAGTGCAAGACCGGCCTCGACCCTGTCCGGGATGTGGAGTTGGTGCGCCGCCTCAGGGAATTGGTGGGCCCCGGGATCAATATCAGGGTGGACGGGAACGAGGGATACTCCCATGTGGCCGAGGCGGTGAGGGTGACCCGCGCCCAGGAGGAATACGACATCATGCTCTGCGAGCAGCCTGTGGCCGGTGCCGAGGGCCTGGCGGCTGTGGCCCAGAGGATCGAGACGCCGGTCATGGCCGATGAGTCGGCCTGGACCGTCGAGGACATCTGGGAACTGGTCGACATGGGCGCCGCCGAATACTTCTCGTGCTACGTCACCAAACCGGGGGGACTGTTCCGCGCCCGGCAGCAGGCCGAGACCGCCCGTCGTCTGGGCATGATGTGCGACATCGGAGGCTCGATCGAGACCGGGATCGGCAACGCCGCCAACCTGGCTCTGGGGGCGGCGGTGGAGAACGCCATTCTTCCCAGCGTGTGTCCGGTGTCCGGCCCGGAGGGAAGTGACCGCCCCGCCATTGCCGGCATCTACTACACCGATGACTTGATCACCGCCCCCTTTGGTTTCGAAAATGGGCGGGTGTCGGTCCCCGACGGTCCGGGTCTGGGGGTGGAAGTCGATGTGGCCAAGGTGGAGAAGTACGCGGTGGGGGAGGCGGTCAGTCTCGACCTGGGCGGAGACGGGTGAGAGAGAACCGATGAACCGGATAGTTGTGATGGGGGGCGGAGCGGGAGGCATGGCGGCCACGGTCGACCTGACCCTGCGGGGACTCGAGGTGGTCTGGTGGCGACGCACGGTCCCCGAGGAGCCCCCGACCGGGTTCCGGCTTGCCTACCGGGGGGTGTGCGGAGCAGGTGTGATGCCCGTGAGGTGCACCGACGACCTGGCCTCGGCGCTGGGGGGAGCGGCCGGGGTGTTGGTGTGCCTGCCTTCCACCGCCCACCGGGACATAGCCCGGCTCCTGGCCGGGGTCGGTTGCAAGGCGCCGGTGGTGCTGGCCCCCGGCCATCTGGGAGGCGCCCTGGAGGTGGCCAAGGTGTGGCGCGACGCCCGGGTGAGCAGTCTGCCACCACTGGCGGAGTGTTCAACGCTTCCTTACACGGTGCGGGCGTTCGCGGTGGACGGTGACGACGGCCGGGCGGTGCAGTGGGGAGTGAACATTACCGGCGCCGCCGCCCGGGTGCCGGTCGCCTGCCTTCCCGGTGGCGAGGCGGCTCTCGGGTTGGCCCATCGGCTTTACCCCGGGGCCATCACCCTGCCCGACGTCCTGGCGGTGGGGCTGGCGGAGGTGAACATGGTCCTCCATCCTCCCGGATCTATTCTGGGAGCGGCTTGGGTGGAGGCCACGGGCGGGGACTTCCGGTTCTACGTGGACGGGATGACCCGGGGGGTGGCCTCGGTGATGGCGCGCCTGGACCAAGAACGCCTGGCGGTGGCCGACGCCTTCGGATACCGCCTGTGGTCTCTGATGGAGGAGATGTCGGCGATCGGAACGGTGGAGGCAGACGCCGATCTGGACGACGTACAGGCGGCCATCAGGGGCGGCAGCGCCAACGCCCGGATCATGGCCCCCGACTCCCTGGCCCACCGCTACTACACCGAGGACTTCGGGTATGGACTGCTGCCTCTGGTGGAGTTGGCCAAGGTTGCGGGAGTGCCCACTCCGGTCGCGGAGTCACTGCTGGACCTTGCAGCCGCGGCAGGCCTGGAGGAGACAATCGCCGGAGGCCGTACCTTGGAGCGCCTCGGTTTGGAGGGCCTCTCCGTAGAGGAGATCGTCTCCTCGATCCGCCCTTAATTGTGGTAAGTCCGGATCGGTGTTCAAGTCTCTCCCAATGCTGCTTAGGTTTTTGTGACAACCCTGTGAGGTTCGGGACGGCCATAGGTGGCGGTCTCTGGTAGGGGTGGCGATAGCTCGAAATAGCTATCAAGACCTTTGATGTGCTTAGTAGACTGTGCAATAACTTAGCAATTTGCTAGGTTACCCGCGAAATTTGTGGAGAACTTATCAATATCCTGTTACACTAACTAATCAATTTGCTAAGTTTACTGTACAAGTTCTTAGAAGCTTCTATTCATTAGAAAGGGGAAGTCTCTTGCCAGTGAGGAACCATCCTCCAGACAAACGCAAGGCCCCAGATCAATGAGCGCGAGTCTTGAGGAACAGGTCTACGAGACCGTGCTACAGATGAGACAAGTCGGTACTGACTATCGGGCTGTTGAAGCCAAGTCAGCGTCTGGAGGATTGCCTAGAAAGACAAAAAACTCGATTGCGGCCTTTGCCAATACGAGCGGCGGTTTGCTCCTCCTCGGCTTAAGTGATCCCGACTTCAAGCCATTGACCGTCGACGCGGCAAAGCTGGCCGCCGACCTAGCTTCCACCTGCGCTGACGACCTTGAACCCTCGATCCGCCCTGAGATAGAGATCATCACGATGGAGGGTCATCAGGTGGTGGTGGCGCTCGTAGAGGAGTTGTCACCGGCGCAGAAGCCGTGTTACGTGAAAAGCAAAGGCCTCGAAGGCGGCGCCTACATCCGTACTCACGATGGATACCGTCGCCTAAGTGGTTATGAGATTCATGTGTTGATATCTGGCCGAGGACAGCCCCGGGACGACATGACACCGGTCGTTGGCGCAACGTACCAACATCTGGACCCGGAGCTCGTTGCCGCGATGTTACGCCGCATGCGCCGCCGGGGTCCGGCTATCAGCAATGCGGATGACGATCAGATCCTGCGTATGGTCGGAGTCACCCTAGGTGATACCGATCCTGGGCTCAGTCTTGCTGGACTTCTTGCCCTGGGCCGCTACCCGCAGCAATTCGTCCCGCAACTCAATGTGACGTTCGTCGTCTATCCAACCGTCAACGGCGAGCCACTTGATGACGGCACCCGCTTTCTCGACAATGAGTCCCTGGATGGTCCGATCCCCGAAATGGTGATGGGTGCGTTGGCCGCGGTGCGACGAAACCTGAGAAGAAGGGCGGTCATTACCGGCGAGGGCCGCTTGGACCACTGGGAGTATCCTGAACAGGCCGTGCGAGAAGTAATCGTAAACGCGCTTATGCACCGCGACTACAACCCGTTGGCACATGGAACCCAGGTAAGAATCGAACTCTATCCCGACCGGCTAGAGATTGTGAGTCCTGGTGGCCTTCATGGTGCGGTTGACCGGGAGAAGCTGCTGGCTGAGCCGGTTACGTCTTCGCGAAATGCTCAACTTGCCAAGTTGTTGGAAGATGTCGAGATTCCCCGGTCAGGCATCACTGTTTGTGAAAACCGGGGCTCGGGGCTGCTGACCATCGCCGCATTTCTTAGGAAGGCTGGCTTGGAACCGCCGATTATCAAAGACGATGTCAACAGCTTCAAGGTCGTCATTCGTAACGACGGATTGCTCGACGCGGCGGCTGTCGAGTGGCTGTCCACGCTCAACATCGCTCACATCAACGACCGACAACGCCTTGGCTTGGTGTTCCTTCGTCGAAACTCCTTTATAACCAACTCTCAGTACCGGATTCTCACAGGTTGCGATTCCCAAACCGCAGCCCGGGAGTTAAACGGTCTGGCAACCAGCGGGATTATTGAGAAAGCCCGTGGCCAACTGTGGACTGTCTGGCGTCTTGCGGTCGGCCTGCGTGATAGACAGATCCGAAAGGGCTTTGCCGCAGGCGGAAGAGGCAGGAGTACAACGAGATCCGACCGGTCGTCACAAATCCGGGCTCTCTTGTCTCAAGGCCCCATGTCGACTACACAGTTGGCCGAAGAGTTAGGTTTGACCCGCGGAGCAGTCCTTTGGTGGCTTCGCCAAATGGAACAGAGCGGGAGGGTGCAGCCTACTGAGCCTCGGCGACAGAGCCCGAGGAATAAGTGGGAACTCAAGGGGTAAGTAGAAGCCAATAGCAGCGGCACAAGTGTGGGTAGGGGCAACCGCCGTAACATTCCCCTCTTCTTACTGACCCTTCCTAACCCGCCACATATTGGGTCGAGCATCTCGGTTGTGCGGGCGATCTGAACCGGCGGGGACTGGACGGGCCCGATAGTTATCATCGGCCAACCTCACCATGAGCAAAAGCGGCAGCACTTTGAAGAACCGTCTCCGAAGAGGTGACGTCGCCTACGGGGCCTGGTGCATGATTCCCTCACCATTCGTCGTGGAGGTGTTCTGTCACCAGCCGTATGACTGGATCGCTCTCGATCTCCAGCACGGTCTTTGGTCCCATGACCAGATGGTGGGGGCGCTGCAGGTGATCGACGGGTTCGGTCTTCCCTCGATCGTGCGGGTGAACGGGGCTGACAGGTGGGAGATCGGGAGGGTCCTGGATGCGGGGGCGTCAGGTGTGATCGTCCCCATGGTGGACAGCCGGGCCGAAGCGGAGGAAGCGGTGGCGGCTTGTCGGTACCCACCTCTGGGGGTCCGTAGCTTCGGGCCTGTCCGGGCCTCCTTGGGACGACCTGAGTGGACCACCGACGAAGCCAACGACGAGGTGCTGTGCATCGTGATGATCGAGACCCGGGGCGGGCTGGCCAACCTTGGTGACATCCTTGCGGTTCCCGGTGTGGACGCCGTTCTGGTCGGGGCGGTTGATCTCTCCCTCACCCACGGGGTGTTCGGCGACGAACCATCTCGCTGGGAGCTTGTCGAGCAGGTGTTCCAGGAATGCCGGAACCAGGGTATGCCCTACGGAATCGCTGTAGCTTCACCGGCGGAAGCCGGAACGGCCGTTGAAAGAGGGGCGTCGCTGATGGCGCTGGCCCCTGACGCGTGGATGCTCAGTGATGCCATCGCCGCCTATCTGAGAGCCTGCGGGGTGGCCCGTTGAGCAGGGTCTTCTCCTAGCCGGCGAGCATTTCGAGGCGCCGGCGGGTGCCTACCAGGCGGAAGGACTCTTCCTCCATGCGGCGCCCGATGGGGTCCTGCCGGGTGCGGGAGGCGACGGCCAGGTTGACGGCGCCGCGTACCCCACTGCTCTCAGAGGAGATCTCCCGACCGCCGAAGGTGCCGATTTGGGAGGCGGGAGGCGGTATCCAGCCGTATTGCCGGTCAATCGGGGAACATGTGGAGGGCTGCGGCGGCCGGAAACTGAGTGGGGGTCAAGATGTCGTCCACTCGTGCAGATGCGCGATGCGAGCCAGGATTCTCCCAACCAGTCGCAGGTTAATAGCTCATCCTCGCTTGACAAGACCAGACATTCAATGATATGATCTCTTTACCTGGTGCTTGAGCGTAGAGGAGGAGCAACCATGTCTGGAAGAGAGACGAGTTCAATGGGGAGGGGTCCAAACAACACTGCAAGGACGGGCAATAATGAGGAGCAGTTGCTATATCTGGGTCGGAGGGACTTTATCCGGTTGGCCGGGTTGGGAGCGGCGGCATTTGCCATAGCGGCTTGTGGAGGAGAGGCAGCCCCGACCACCACGGCTGCTCCTGCTACGACGACCACGGCAGCGCCCACCACGACCGCCGGGCCGCCCTTGGCGGGCGTTCGCTGCGGAATTTCCCAGTGGGTGCAGGCTGGTGTCCATGACGAGATCATCGACGCCATCCGTCTGTATCAGGAGATGGCAGCCACGGGAATGGATGTGGAAACCGTGCTTGACGCCGGCGGAGACGGGGTGAAACAGGTTACCGATGCCGAGGCTTTCATCACGCAGAACTTCGACGGCGCCTTCATCTTCAACATCCAGCCCGAAGGCTGGGAGGACTGGGGTCAGCGAGCTCAGGATGCCGGTTTGATCACCATCACCTGGACCTCCTGGTTCCCCACCACTACTCAATTCATCCAGGTGGACAACGTGGGCGCTGGATTCGGCGTTGCCGAGGCGGCGGCCGAATGGTTCCAGGAGAAGAAAGGCGGAAAAGGCAAGTGGGCGCTGTTCGAGCTTACCTCTATCCCGGCCCTCACCGCCCGGACCCTGGCGATGGAAGTCAAGATGGCTGAGTTGCTTCCCGACGTGGAGTTGGTCGGAAAGGCCGAAGCTTTTAGCAACCAGACGGGAGTCGACGGCGGCGCTAGTCTCCTCCAGGCACATCCCGATCTGGATGCCATCCTGTGCTTCAACGATGACGGGATGCTGGGCGCACAGGTAGCCGCTCTCGAGGCCGGCAGGGACGACCCTGACGACTTCTGGCTCGGGGGAGTGGATGCTATTGCGGGCGCTCTGGATGAGATGAAGAAGGGAACGTCGATCGTGCAGGCATCCGCCTCTTTCCTCTTCGGCGCATCCGGCGCGTTGGCAAGTATGGAGATGGCGGCGGCTCTGCAAGGAGAGTCGATTCCCACATGGCGAAACCAGACTGCCTTGATAGTCGATGCGGAGAATGTCGAGGAGTACATCGCTGACACGGCTGACCCGATGAACCAGAAGATATGGGATCAGTACTCGATCCCATACAACCGGCCGTTCAACCCAGAGACGGATGTAGGGCTGCTCTGACGCCTAGAGTCTTGACCTATTGAACCAAGGCACACAACCTGGCGTCATTAGCAGGAGTGGTCGCCACGGCTCCTCAGGCTATGTGGTGGAAGTGCGCAGCGTCTCCAAATACTTCGGTGCGCTCCAAGCGGTGGACCAGGCCAGCCTGGGAGTTCGGGCCGGGGAAGTGCTTTGCCTGGTTGGAGACAACGGGGCTGGAAAGAGTACCCTCATCAAAGTCATAACGGGTTTTCATCGTCCCGATGAAGGCGAGATTCTGGTAGGCGGTGAGTCTTATTCCAGCCTGACCACGCTCCAGGCCCGGCAACTGGGAATCGAAGCGGTTTACCAGGATCTGGCGCTCTGCGACACGCTCTCCGCTTCGGCGAATGTGATGTTGGGCCAAGAGCCGGTTCGTTTGAAGATAGGACCTGTCAAGTTCATTGATGAGCGCCAATCGGCAAAGCGGGCTGGAGAACTGATCGCAAGAGTGGGTGCTGCCGTTCCTGACTTGCAGGCCAAGGTGGCGCGGCTCTCCGGCGGCCAGCGTCAGGCCATTGCAATTGCCCGGGCTCTGGTCCAGGCTCATCGGCTGGTAATCCTTGACGAGCCGACTGCGGCGCTGGGGGTGGCCCAGACTCAGGCTTCGCTGGTCCTGATCAGGAATGTAGCCCAGCAAGGTGTGGGGGTGGTGATGATAAGCCACAGCCTGGAGGATGTCTTCAGGGTCGCCGACCGGATTGTTGTCCTGCGCTTGGGCGCTGTCGTGCTAGACACGCCGGCCAACGCCACCAGTCGGAGAGAGATCGTCTCGGCCATTACTGGATTGGACGAGACGGTGGGGGCAAATTGAGCCCCGCGGGGACGGGCGTGCGAAGCCGGCTGCGTTTCCTGCCGCGTGTCGGGGCGCGCAACTTGGGCCTCCTGATCGCCCTTGCCGTCTGGCTGGTGTTCCTGCGCTTCACCGCTCCTTTCTACTTCAACTTCGATAACTACCGGGTGATCGGACTGCAGATTGCATTCATCGGGATCGGGGCGCTCGGTACCAGTCTCTTGATGATCGGAGGCAATATCGACCTGTCGATCGGTTCGATGATGGCGGTCTGCGCTACCGCCGCTGCCTTGGTGGCTCGCGACATCGGGGTGATCCCCGCTGTGCTCGCCGGCATCGCGGTGGGCGGAGCCATTGGACTCTTCAACGGCCTGATGGTGTGGCGGTTCAAGATCTCCCCTTTGATAATCACTTTGGGGATGCTGGCGGTGCTGCGGGGCATAGCAATTCTGATGACGAGCGGTTATGCCGTTACCGGCGTGCCCGATCAGTTCAAGATCCTGGGAGGAAGCAGGATCTTCGGTCTACAGTCGCCGGTGTGGTTCCTGTTCTTGGGATTTATCGTGGTGGGTACCTATCTCCACCGCACCACGACCGGTCGCCACATCTACGCCATGGGGAGCAGTCGGGATGCCGCCCAGCGAGTGGGCATCAATATCCGGAAGATGACCACCGGATTGTTCTTGGTCAACGGGCTGATCATCGGTTTGGTGGGACTGCTGGCCGCCAGTCGCTTGGGCACCGCCAACCCTACTTTCGGAGTCGGATTCGAACTTGAGGTGATCACTGCCGTCATTCTGGGAGGGGTGGCTTTCAGTGGGGGTGAGGGGTCCTTGGGAGGTGTCCTCATTGCATTGGTACTGATCGGCAACATCCGTAATGGGATTATCGCTGTTGGGCTCGACTCGGCGTGGGCGCAGGTTGCCAATGGAGCATTGCTGGTGGTGGCCGTCGCCATCGATCAGATCTCCCAGGAGCAGAGGGAAAAGTATCGGCGTCTTCTGGCAATGCGAGAGCGAACCCCTCAGGAGGTAGCGAGCACAAAACTCGCGTCACGTTCCAAGCAGGACTGATATGGCCCTTCGACCGGAATGGGAATCGATTGGCAACACGGAAAGGCAATCGAGGACTATCTGAGAGCCTGTGGGATAACGCGCTGGAAACTCTGGGGGCAAGTCCTACTCGATTCACGGATACGGGGACTCTTCTTCCATGCGTCGCCCGATGGCGTCCTTCCATGTGCGGGAGGCAACGGCCAGGTTGACGGCGCCGCGCACCCCGCCGCTCTTCATGGAAATCTCCCGGCCGCCGAAGGTACCGATCCGGGAAGCCGGCAGACCGTGTCGAGCCGCAATACCGGTCAGGCGGGGAACTTCCTCCGGTGCTACGGCCGCCAAAAGCCGGTTGGGGTCTTCGCTGAACAGGCTGCGCCAGTCCCGGAAGGTCACTTTCACTCCTACTTCCGATGCGATGGCTATCTCCGCCGCGGCCAGTGCCAAGCCTCCGTCGGAGATGTCGTGCAGAACCGGTGTCACACCTTCTGCCACCAGGTCGAGAGCGGTCTCGATAGCTGCTCGGCAGAGGGTGAAGTCGGCGGCGGAGGGGCGACCCCCCAGGTGCCCGAAGGCGATCTTGGCGAAGGAACTTCCGGCCAGGTTCACGGCGTGTCCCAGTCCCAGCATCCACAATTCCATGCCTTCTTCGGCCCGGTCCAGGCTCGGAGGGAAGAGGGGCGCCGGATCGGCGACTCCCACCACCCCCACCACCGGGGTGGGATGGATGGGGTAACCGTCGACCTCATTGTGGAAGGAGACGTTGCCGGACACCACCGGAAGCCCCAGCAGTTCGCAGGCTTCGGCCAGACCCTCCACCGTCTCGCGGAACTGCCACATCACATCAGGGCTCTCGGGACTTCCGAAGTTGAGATTGTCCACCACCGCCCTGGGCCGGGCGCCGGAGATGGCCACGTTCAGGGCCGCCTCGCAGACCAGCCTCCCCGCTCCGCGGCGGGGATCGAGGTAGCAGAGTCTCCCGTTGCCGTCGGTGGAGACGGCTATCGACTTGGAGGTGCCCGGTATCTGCACCAGGGCATGGTTCTGGCCCGGGCCGACCATCACGTCGCCCTGGGGTTTGGTGGGGTACTGCTCATAAATCCAGCGCTTCGAGGCAAGGTGGGGATCGTCCAGGATCTCCAGGAGAACGCCTCCCAGCGCCGGCCTCCGCAAGAACCGGATGCTGTTGGACCAGAGGTTTTCCATCCATCCCGGCTCTCCGATCTGATGGTGGTCGACCACTGCTCCCTCGGCCAGGGATCCGATCGGCACCTCCACCACTGTCTCCTCCCGGTTCTTCACCCGCAGCATCCCCCAGGTACCCACTTCTCCGATCACCGAAGCCTGGATTCTCTCACGGCGGGCTGTCTCGATCACCCGATCGACCGACCCGGGGTCCACAAACGCCAGCATCCTCTCCTCCGTCTCCGAAGTCAGCACCCCGATCGGGTCGATGTCTTCGGATCGAACGTGAACTGCGGACAGGTCGAGGTCGATTCCGACGCCCGACCGGGAGGCCGGCTCGGTAACAGCGCTGGCCAGTCCTGCTCCTCCCAGGTCCTGGAGGCCCTCGACCAGACCGAGACGGGCCAACTCCCGGCAGACCTCCAGCAGTCGCTTCGCCAACTCGGGATCGCTTTCGGGGATCATCTGGGGAGGGGATCCCTCCAGGGTGCGCGCCCCGGTGGTGGCCAGTGTCGCCACCCCTCCTACGCCATCCGGGCCGGTGGGGGCGCCCATCAGCACCAGCTTGGTACCTTCTGCCCCGGTCCTCCCCAGCACCAGTTCTTCCTGGCGGAGTATTCCCACGCACATCACGTTCACCAGGGGATTGTTCAAATAGCTTTCCGAGAAGGCCACCTCGCCTCCCACCATGGGAACTCCCACATCCCTGCCGTATCCGGCCATCCCTTCCACCACTTCCCGCAGCCTGAGCCGGCTCTCGGGTTCACTGAGCGGCCCGAAGCGAATCTGATTCAAGAGGGCGACCGGGCGGGCGCCCATCGCCGCCACGTCTCTGAGCACTCCTGCCACTCCGGTGGAGGCGCCCCGGCGGGAATCCACTGAGGTGGCGTGGTTGTGGCTCTCGATCCGCAGGGCCAACAACCATCCGTCGCCCAGGTCTATCACCCCGGCGTTCTCTCCGGGACCCACCACCACCCAGGGGGCGACGGATGTGAGCCGGCCCAGATAGGGAATGGAGGACTTGTACGAACGGGCCTCCGCCCACATCCCCGCGTACACGGCCAACTCCGTCAGGGAGGGCGCCCGACCCAGATCGCGACCTATCGCCTCGAACTCGGGGTCCGTCAGTCCCAGCAGTCGATGGGGTGGCGCCGGTGCGTGGCTCTCGGCCTGTCCCTGATCGGTGGACGCAGGCCCGGGGCTCTCTGAGCCTTCTGTCACGCTGCTTGGTCCCTTGCGGTTGACACGCCCCCTTACGATAGTTTGGGGACTCATACAGGAAAGTTGACACTTGTGTCACACCCCCGCGTACCTTTCGTGGTGTGGCTCAGATGGTGCGGACGTTCAGGTTGGCGGGGAGGTGTTCGGCGTCCCAGCACCGCCGCCTGCTCCGTCTGCGGGCACGGACAGGCCATGCCCCTCCACATAAGGGTGTTCTGCGGGCTGGAACTGGACAGGGACGTGAACTCCGCAGGAGACATCGGCGTCCGAGGCCTTCGGCCCTGGGTCGGGAGGGACTCTTCCCGATGCGATGCGCCATACAAGATCCGTCGTAAGACGCCCCCCGCCTCCGGGCGGGAAGCCGCAGGCGGACATCGCAAAACAGTATCGAACAGTCGACAGCGCCACTGTCAACTCTTCCTTAAGAGTCCCATAGTTAGGGCCAAAGTAAACTGCCCAGGCATGGGGAACGTGGCGCTGTTCAATTCATCCCAGACCGGGGGAACAACCGGACGGTCGGTGTGGAATGGAAGAGATGGAAGGGGCTGAGGAAGAGATGACCCGCCGCGCTGATCGACTCTCCGACGCTTGGATCGCCGGACTGGATGGCTGAACCGCCCAGCCCGGCCCGTTCCATGGAGACGACGTCCACTCGGCTCAGGGCGCTGGCAGCTGCCGATCCTTACGCTGAACTCCTGGGCGCGAGGCTACTTGTTGACGATCCTGAACGACTGGTGGTGGAGCTGGAGGTAGCGCCCCGGCACACCAACTTCATGGGGCTGGTGCATGGCGGGGCAGTGTATTCCCTTGCCGACTTCGCCCTCTCCCTGATCTCCAATGCGGAAGTGGAGGCGGTTGCCCTTGATACCCACCTGGTGCAGGCGGCTTCCGCCCGGGCGGGAGATCGGCTGACTGCCACCGCCTGCCCCGCCACTCGCTCCAGGTCGGTGGCCACCTACCGGATCACCGTGGAGCGGGGGGACGGGCGGGTGGTGGCGATCTTCACCGGAACGGTGTTTCATCGGGGGCGGTACCCTTCTTCGGGCGGGGCGCGGGTGACGCCTCGACCTGTCGATTAGGGATTGAAGAGGTTGAACTCCAGAACCGCGCTCCGAATGAGACGGCGCAAGATGCAACGCCGGATCTGGATGGGGATGGGGGCACTGGTGCTCGTGCTCATGGCGCTGGCGGGATGGCGCCTGTACGGGGGCTTCAGGGAGATCGCCGATCAGCCCTTCGCGCCGGAGGAAGCCGGGGCGGCCTTGGAGGAGCGGACTCCCCAGCAGGTGGAGGAGAGTCGTCAGGAAATAGACGCCCAGGAGATAGAGGACGAGGAACCTGCGGAGGAGAGGACGCCCGAGACGATCCCGCCGCCGGAGGACGAGGAGGAAGAACCTGTCGAGCCCGAAGAGACCGACGAGGAGGTCCCTCCGGAGCCCGAGGATGCCGAGGAAGTATCGGAGCCCCCTCCCGTTGCCCATGCTCGCAGTTCGGTCAAGACGCCCGACGCGATGTTTGACTCGGTGTTGCTGATGGGCGCCGACGCCAGTGGGTACCTGGCCGATGCCATCCTCTTTGCACTGTTCCCCGAGGATGGCTCGGCGCCGGCACTCGTGTCGATTCCTCGCGACCTGTATCTCTACAACTTCTGCTCGGAGGACTTCCGGCGCGTGAACGCCAACCTGGGAGGATGCACCGGGTTCGCAAATGGTCCCGAACTCTTGGCCCTGGCCATTGAAGATTTCACGGGGATCCCGGTGGACCACTTCGCGAGGGTGGATTTCGATGGTTTCGTCGAGCTGGTGGACGGTCTGGGGGGGATAGAGATTTGCTTCGATTACCCCACCTATGACGAGAAGGCCCACCTGGATGTCACCGAGGCGGGATGCCGCATGGCGGACGGCGCCACCGCTCTGGCGTACGCCCGGTCACGCAATGCCCGACAACTCGTGGATGGGGAGTGGCAGCGAGCCTGGTCATCCGACTTCACTCGCCAGGCGCACCAACAGGAGTTGATCCTCACGCTCGCCGGCCAACTCCGGTTCAATTCCCCGGCTGACCTGCTTTCCACCATGGACAGCCTTTCCCACACCCTTCGTTTGGACAGGAGATGGTCGATCGCCCAGGCGGTGGACTGGGCGACGCGCTATCGCGATCTCGATCCTTCCTCGGTTTCCCGGCTGACCATCCCGGTGGCCGACTACCGGGCGCCCTCCGGCGCCCAGGTGCTGGTCCCCACCAAGTCCTTCGACGAGGTCCTCGCCACCTGGTGAGATACCCGTGGCCGGACACGGTCCGGATCAGTCGGCATCCGATCTCTTCGGGCGGCGCTTGGGTCGCTAGCCTCATCCTGCTATGAACGTCCAGGACTCCCTCGGTTTGGACGGGGTCGTGAAGAGGCTCGATCACGTTTCCTGGGCCGTGGAGGACATCAGAAGCGCCCTCCCCCTCGTCGAGTTGCTGGGAGGCCGCTTCTACCAGGGCGCTGACCATGCCCGCAACTCATTCCGCTGGGTGCAGTTCCGGTTGCCACACGGGATGTTGGAGATCATGTCGCCGCTGGGAGAGGACTCCTTCCTTCACAAGTTCCTGAGGGATCGGGGTGAGGGTCTGCATCATCTCACCTTCGAGGTCGCCGACCTGTCCGATGCGGTGCGGATCGCCGAGCAGAAGGGTTTTCGGGTCACCGGACTCAACTACAGCGAGCATTGGAGCGAGGCGTTCTTGCATCCGCGCACCACCAACGGGGTGCTGATCCAACTCGCCCAGTGGGAAGAGGACATCTGGGTCGGGTACACGCTGGACGAGGTGCTGGCAGGGCTCTCCGTCGACGCTTCCTAGCTCCCGGCGATGGAGGTCTTGGCGGCGGTACCTGTTAGGCAGGCGATCTCCCCCAAGGCCCGACTGGCGACGGTGCTCTCCCCGGGGACGCGTCGCCTGCTGAGCTTGGAGATGGCCGCCAGGGTCGTGGGCGCCATCGAAGAGGCTGGAGGCCGACCGTTGGTGCTCGCTGCCGACCGGGTGGTCATGGACTGGGCCTGCCAACGGGGCTGGGAGGCGATTGAGGACCGCACGCCGTCTTTGAACGGGGCCGCGGCCGGTGCCGTGGCGGTGGCTACCGGTCGGGAGATGGGGTGGATGATCGTTCACGCCGACCTTCCGCTCCTCACCGCCGACGACCTGCGGGACAGTCTGGCCGCGGTGGGTTCGGGAAGTTGGGTGTTGGCGCCCTCCTCGGACGGGGGGACCTCCCTGATAGGGGGATCGGGCGATCCCCACTTCGGCTTCGCTTACGGAGAGGGAAGCTTCCACCGCCACCTGGCCCGGCTCCGCCGACGGCCGGTGAAGATCGTCTTCCGGCCCGGCTTGGCCCTGGATCTCGACCGTCCCTCCGACCTGGAGGCCACCCTGTCCCATCCCCGGGGTCGGTGGCTGGCAGAGTGGATAGCGGGGGCGGCCGGGAGGCAAGGAGCGGGCGGTGATGAAAAGTAAGCTATAGCGAGGCGATGTCCCTGGATTCGTCGGTCAGCAGTCCGCGGCTATCAAGGAGGAATCAGGTGGTGCCATCCCCACCCTCACTAGATCGTCCTGTGTACCAGATGAACGAGGCTGCGCGTTTACTTGGCATTCCGGACAAGACCTTGCGTAGGTGGCTGGACGGTGATCGCCGGTTCGAGAGGGTCATGAAGCCGCTCATAAGGGAGGAACGCACGGCGGAGACCGATGTCACATGGGGCGAGTTCGTTGAGGCGGGGTTCTTGTGTGTCTGTCGCAACAAGCGGCTTCCCATTGAGAGACTTCGTCCCTTAATCGCTGCTTTACGCGAGGAACTGCAAACTCCCTACCCATTGGCCCAAGCCAGGCCTTTGTACTCCGACGGTCCTCAACTGCTGTGGCGGGAGCAACAGAGCCTGGGCATTGAGCGGGAGCTGTTTCTGGTGGCAGAGGGACCCAGCGAAGATGCATTTCAACTTGTTTTGGCGCCGGTGGCTAAGCAGTTCTTCGACAGAGTTGAGTTTGAACCTCCTGACAATGAAGGAGGGGTTGCTGCCAAGTGGTTTCCGTGGCAGGATCATCGGAGGATTGTCTTGGACCCTCGTGCCTCCTTTGGTTTGCCGCACATCAACGGCATTCGCACGGAAGTAATCGCCGAACTCCGGTCGGCCGGAGAGTCCGTTTCCACCCTGCGTGGGATGTTTGGCGATTTCGGCATAACGGAAGAGGACATTGAAGCTGCGCTACGTTTTGAAACCTACCTCTGGGCGGCGTGAATCGCCGCATCTTCTTCGACGCGAGTCTTGTTGGCGTTGCCCGTGTCTTAGAGGGCCATGTTGAGGGAATTGTCTACCCAGGGCATCCTGAGTGGCCTTACAGCCAGGATGCACCCGACGAAGTGTGGCTCCGATATGTTGGCGAGAGGGACTGGTGTGCCATATTTCGGGACAGGCGCATCCGCTATCGACGGTGGCAGCGGGCTGTCCTGGAGGAGTACAGGGTACGCGCTGTGGTAGTTGCTACGACAAAGAATCTCAGCATTGAGGAAAACGTCGCGTTGCTCTTGCAGCCTTGGGATGACATCGAAATGTCTCTGGATGGCCCTCCTTCTTATACGCACTTGACGAAGGCCGGATTGAAGACCATGCTCGAATACGATCAAGAAGGTGAAACTGGCGGCGAGACAACGGAAGAGCAGTCGAGGTGAGCGAGCAGTTGCCCACTCCGGACCGGGCGCTCACGATCGGCGCTCATCCCGACGATGCCGAGTTCGGGGCGGGGGGCGTTCTTGCCAAGTGGTCCGAGGGGGGGTGTGAGGCTTCGATGCTGGTGATAACCGACGGATCGAAGGGGAGTTGGGATCCGGACGCCGATCCGGACGATCTGATGGAGACCCGGCGCACCGAGCAACTCCGGTCGGCATCCGTCCTGGGCATCACCGGCGAGGTGGTGATGCTGGGCCGGGTGGACGGAGAGTTGGAGTACTCCATGGAGCTTCGGGAGACCCTGTGCTGGTGGATCAGGCGGTTGCGTCCCAACGTTGTGATCACCCATGACCCCTGGAAGCGCTATATGCTGCATCCCGACCACCGGGTGACAGGACTGGTCGCCACCGACGGGGTGGTCGCCGCCCGGGACCATCTCTTCTTTCCGGCCCAACTGACCGGGGAGATCGGTAAGCACCGACCGGACGCGGTGCTCTACTGGCAGGCGGACGAGCCTGACCACCGGGAGGACATCACCGGTTTCGTGGACCGGAAGGTCGCCGCCCTGTTGTGCCACTCCAGCCAAACCCAGACCACCATGGACGATGCGGGGGCCTCTTCCGCGCACCGGGAGAGGTTTGCGGCCAGGATCACCCGATGGGCCTCGGAGGTCGGCAAACCGGCGGGCCTGGCCGCGGCGGAGGTCTTCAAGATCGTCACACCCTGAAGATGGCGGACCGGTCCGCCCGCAGGGCTTTTCTGGCCGCCTACCGGGCGGCGCTCCGGGCGGTGGACCCTTACCTCGTCACAGAGAGGCACCTGTCGGGGATGGGGGAGCGGCTGGAAGTGGGAGGAGAGGCGGTGCTGACCGGGCGGGGAGTGCGGATCCTGGCGGTGGGGAAGGCGGCTCACGGCATGGCCCGTGGAGCTCTCGCGGTGCTGGCCTCGCGCCTGGTCGGGGGTTTGATCATCTCCGATCACCACCGGCCCGCGCCCGATCCCCGGTTGAGGGTGATGGTGGGCGATCATCCCTATCCGGGCCAGGCCAGCCTGTCGGCGGGACAGGCCGCACTTGCGCTGGCGGCCGGAGGGCATCCCGATGAACTTCTTCTGGTGCTGGTGTCGGGCGGCGGATCGTCTCTGATGGAGGTCCCCGCTCCCGGTATCTCCTTCGGTGACCTGGCGGCGACGGGTCGGGCGCTGGTGACCGGAGGAGTTCCCATCTCGGAGATGAACGTTGTCCGCCGTCATCTCTCCGCGGTGAAGAACGGGGGGATAACCCGGATGGCCGGTGGGCGACCCCTGGCCAGCCTGCTGATCTCAGATGTGGTGGATGGCCCGGCCTCCGCGGTGGCTTCCGGTCCCACGGTGGCCGACGGCACCACTCCCGGCCAGGCTCGGGCAGTGCTGGCCGACTACCGGCTGGAGGGGAGGGTGCCGCCTTCCGTGCCGGCCTACCTGGATTCCGCCCGGTCTGTAGCCGGCCCTTCCGTTCGGCGGCCGTTCCAGGTGTTGGCGGACGGGAGGGAAGCGGCCCGGGCCGCCGGGGCAGAACTGAGTTCACGGGGCATCTCCACCGAGACGGTGGCAGCCCCGGTGGTGGGAGATGCGCAAGCGGCTGCCCGGGAGGCGATGGACAACGCCACGGCGAATCAGGTGCACGTCTACTGGGGAGAGACGACCGTGAGGATCGACGTCTCCTCGCCGGGACGGGGGGGACGAAACCAGCACGCCGCCCTGGTCGCCGCCGGGTGGATGGCCGGGCGGGGACGGGGAATCTTTGGAGCCTTTGCCACCGACGGGGTGGACGGGGAGAGCGACGCCGCAGGAGGGCTGGTGGACCCGGCGACTGTCGAACGGGGCCGGGCTGTCGGCCTGGACTGGCGTGAGCACCTCCGCCGCTACGACTCTTCATCCTTTCTGGCCGGCTCGGGTGACCTGGTCGTCACCGGTCCCACCGGGGTCAATGTGGGCGACCTGTGGCTGGTGGGCGGGTGAGCAGGCTCGGGGGGATGGAGACAGGTCGTATGATGGTGCGGAGATGAAGTTTGACAGGTCGGCGGAGCTATTCGAGCGGGCAAAGAGGGTGCTGGCCGGCGGGGTTTCCAGCCAGTTCCGGTCCCACGACCATCCCCATCCCATGTTCTATGAGTCGGGTCTGGGAAGCCGGATCACCGACGTGGACGGGAACACCTTCCTGGACTTCACGCTCAGCCAGGGCCCCCTGATTCTCGGCCACTCCCGGCCCGAGGTGGTGGAGGCGGTGGCCAGGGCGACCGCCTCGGGGCAGATCTTCGCCGGCCAACACCGGGCTGAACTGGAGTTGGCCGAGACGGTCGGGCGTTTGGTTCCCTGTGCCGACCTGGTGCGTTTCAGCCTGAGTGGCTCGGAGGCGGTGCACGCGGCTATCCGGGCGGCGCGGGTGCACACCGGAAGGGAACGCTTCCTGAAGTTCGAAGGTCATTACCACGGCTGGTTCGACAATGTGGCGGTGAGTGTCTCCGCGCCCTCGGCGGACGCGCTCGGTTCCCGCCTGCGGCCCCGGCCGCTGCCCTGGACGGAAGGCCGTCCGCAGTCCTCCCATGCCGAGGTGACCACGGCCTGTTGGAATGACCTGGAAGGGGTGGAGAGGGCTCTGGCGTCCGATCCCGACGGGATAGCGGCGGTGATCACCGAACCGGTTATGTGCAATAGTGGCTGCATCCTTCCCTCCGAGGGCTTCCTGGAGGGTTTGCGTTCTCTCTGCTCCTCTTATGGCGCACTGCTGATCTTCGATGAGGTGATCACCGGATTCCGCCTGGGAATGGCGGGCGCCCAGGGGTACTTCGGGGTGGTGCCCGATCTGGCCACCTTCGGCAAGGCCATGGCCAACGGGTTTCCGATCAGCGCCCTGGCGGGAAGGGCCGAGATCATGGCGCACGTTGCCGAGGGGAGGGCGCTGCACGCCGGGACCATGAACACCTCGAATCCCACCGTGGCAGCCGCGGCGGCCACCCTGGCGATACTGGAGGGAGAGAGGGTCCATGACCACCTGTATGCTGTGGGCGCCGAACTCATGGAGGGCCTGCGACGGGTGTCTTCGGAAGCGGGACAGCCCCTGCGGGTGGAGGGTCCCGGGCCCATGTTCCACGCCGGCTTCACGGACGCCGATCGCATCCGGGACTACCGGGACACGCTTTCCTACGACACTGCCCGCTACGGGCGCTTCGTGGCCGGGATGCACCGGCGAGGCATAAGACTGATCGGCAGGGGCCTCTGGTACCTGTCGGCTGCTCACACCGCCGATGATGTGGAAGCGGTCCTGGCCGCGGCCGGCGAGGCGCTTTCGGAAATCTGAGAACCACGGAGGCTGACAATGGCATCTGACAAGGAAATGGAAGACCGGGGAGAGGCAACCGAAGACCATGGTCATCATGGCTCGGGGCACCTTCACGGGCATGATCACGAGGGATGGTGGCACCAGGTGCGGTATCTGAAGCACGCCCCCACACTCTGGACGTCATCTGTCAACGAGGCAGTCGTGGAATTGATCGACCCGCGGGAGGGAGAGTCGATGCTGGACGTGGGAGCAGGGATGGGCCCGGCGGTGCTGGCCGCAGCGCGTCGGGTGGGCGAGGGCAGGGTCTTCGCTCTGGATCCCTCGCCCCTGATGAGGGGAATCATGCGGGTTCGCCGCCGGAGGGCGGGATTGGTGGATCGCCTGTCGATCATGAAGGGGAAGGCCGAGGAGATCCCTCTGGACGACGCCTCCGTGAACGGCGCCTGGTCAATCAACTGTGTTCACCACTGGGGCGACGATGAAGTGGCATGTACGGAGCTGGGGCGGGTGATGAGGCCGGACGGTCGCCTGCTGCTCCTGGATGAGCAGTTCAGCGATCCCAGCCATCCCCGGAATGATCGCTATGACGACAGTCGGCACGGCGAACCGGGATTCTTCCACGAGATAGATACCGATCGCCTCGGTAGGTTGTTGGAGGGGGCGGGTTTCCGGATCGAACGGGCAGGGGAAGACAGCTTGGACGAGGTCCCGGTGAAGCTGATCCAGGCTGTTCGCCTGGCGGATGATTCCGGGTCGGCGCAGCCGGTGGGTGACAACGCCTGAGAGGGTTTCTGTCCAGGAGTAGTGAAGTTGGGTTTGGCTGAGCGACGGGTGCTGGTTCCCCATGAGGGAATGACGTATGAGTCACTGGTGGCCTCCTTCCGCTGGGAGATCCCCGGCAGGTTCAACATGGGAGTGGCCTGTGCCGACCAACAGGATCCGGATGCCTTGGCGTTGGTGGCGGAGCGACGGTCGGGGAGGGTTTCCCGGCACACCTTCGGAGAGTTGGCCGAACGTTCGGACCGGCTGGCCGGCGGTCTTGCCCGGCAGGGGGTGAACCCGGGGGATCGGGTGGCGATCGTGGCGCCGCAATCGGTTGAGGTCGGCCTGGCCCATCTCGCCCTGTGGAAGTTGGGCGCGGTGTCGCTTCCCCTCGCTTCCCTGTTCGGTCCGGATGCGATTTCCTATCGTCTCTCCGACTCGGGCGCCAAGGCGGCCATCGTCCACCCGGCCAACCGGGCGAAGGTGGAGGAGGCGGCGCCGCAGATTGCGGTGATCGAGACGGGCCCGGAGTTCGACGCCCTCTGCTCCGGTCCGGGTTTGGATGTGGCGCTCGACACCCCGGCCGAGGATCCCGCCTACCTCATCTATACCTCCGGCACCACCGGGCCGCCCAAGGGGGCGCTTCACGCCCACCGCTCTCTGTTCGGGCATCTCCCGGCGTTCGAGTGCTACTACGAGTTCGCTCCCCGGCCCGGCGACCTGATCTGGACGCCGGCCGATTGGGCATGGATGGGCGGTTTGATGGATGTGCTGATCCCCGCCTGGTACTACGGGATGGCGGTGCTCACCGCCGAGGCCGACTTCGATCCCGCAGGCTCATTCGACCTGATGGCGGAGCACGGGGTGACCCTCGCCTTCCTCCCGCCCACCGCCCTGAAGATGATGCGGGCCTCAGGCGTCAGCCGTTCGGATCTGTCTCTCCGGACCATTTTCACCGGCGGGGAGCCGCTGGGATCCGAGATGCTGGAGTGGGCGGAGCAAACCCTCGGATGTCATATCAACGAGGGCTATGGACAGAGCGAGGCCAACCTGGTGGTGGGCAACTGCGCATCGGTTTGGCCGGTGCGGCCCGGGTCCATGGGCCGGGCCATCCCCGGCCATGAGGTGGTGGTCCAGGACGAGGACGGCAAGAGGCTCTTCGGCGAGGAGGGAGAGATTTGCGTGCGCGCTCCCGACCCGGTGATGATGCTCGGCTACTGGAACCGACCGGAGGCCACTGCCGACAAGTACCGGGACGGGTGGCTTCTCACCGGCGATCTGGGGATGGAGGACTCCGACGGTTACCTCTGGTTCCGCAGTCGGAAGGACGACGTGATCACCTCGATGGGTTATCGGATCGGACCGGGTGAGATCGAGGAGTGCCTGATGGGCCATCCGGCGGTGGCGATGTGCGCGGTGGTGGGGGTTCCCGACGACATCCGGGGTCACGTCCCCGCAGCCTTTATCGTTCTCCGGTCGGGCACGGAACCGTCGGAGGCTCTGGCGACGGAGCTTCAGCACCATGTCCGCACCCGGCTGGCCGCCCACGAGACCCCCCGTCAGGTGACCTTTCTCGACGACCTCCCCCGCACCACCACCGGCAAGATCATGCGCCGTACTCTCCGTCCTTCCTAACCCTGTTGCGCCTCCGCGCGCTCTTTGAACAAACGGCCCATCTCCTCGATCTGGGGTACGGTCTGTTCCAGTACGGCGTTGTAGTCGATACCAGTGTGCAGTTTCACCGTAAATGTCCCTCTCGGTCTTCGTAATGTTTGCTGCTGTCTGGGATCGGGTCAGTCAGAGGCTGATCGGACCTGGTCGCAACACCTTCGGTTCATGGTTGGCCAACGCCTCAATGACTGTCGAGGCCACCCCTCCCGGACAGACACCCGGCAAATACAGTTCTATCTGGTCGCCGAAGATGTCCCGGGCCTGCAGGTGAGAATGAGCCGGTGGATCTCCCGACCGGTTGGCGGATGTCACGGCGAGTGGTCCGCACAAGTTCAGCAGTTCAATGGCGAGCGGATGATCGGGCATCCGGAGTCCGACAGTCCCGGGGCTGTTGTTCCCGGTGGAGCTTTTGGAAGAAAGAACCAGTGTCAGTGGACCCGGCCAGTGAGCATCGGCCAACTCCCGGGCGATGGGGGGAAAGACAGCCAGCTCCAAGGCGTCGGCCACAGACCCCACCAGCACCGCAATGGCCTTGTCCGCCGGGCGTCCCTTCACCTTGAAGAGTTCCTGTTGATCTGAGAGGCGGGTGGCCAGCCCGTAGACGGTGTCGGTGGGTACGCCCACCACCTTCCCCTCGGCTAGCAGGGCCCGGGCGCGGGCCAATGGCGCGGTGATCACGGCCCGAGCGGTCCTCCCCAGACGAAGCGGGGACGACCGGCCAGGTCGTTGTGGATCCTGGCGGCGATGCCTCCGGCCTGGAAGGCCTCCTGCACCTCATCGGCCTGTGCTTCCCCGATCTCGACCGCCACCGTCCCGGAGGGTCTCAGCCACTCGCAAACGTCGGCGGCCAGTCTCTCCAGTACCTCGGTGCCCCGAGGCCCCGCCACCAGCGCCGGGTAGGGCTCCGCCCTCACCTCAGCCGGGAGACCGGGCCACTCCGACTCTGCGACGTAGGGCGGATTGGAGACCACTATGTCCACCTCGCCCCGCAGAGAACACGGTATGGCGTCATAGAGATCGCCCTCCCGAAGGTGAACCCGCCCGGCCACCCAACGGTTCGCCCTGACGTTCTCCCGGGCCAACTCCAGGGCTCTGGGAGAGATGTCGGTTGCCACCACCTCCGCACCGGGATAGGAGTGCGCCAGCGCCAGCGCCAGAGCGCCCGACCCGGTTCCTATGTCCACGATCACCGAAGGCATGGAGGCCGGGACCAGCCGGGCGACAAGTTCCCACAACTGCTCGGTCTCGGGTCTGGGTATCAACGCCCTCTCATCCACCGAGACTCGTACCGGGCCGAAGTCGACGTATCCCTCGAGGTACTGGAGGGGGACCCCCGCTTGGCGCTTTCTGATCAACGTCTCGGTCGCCGCGGCGATCCCGGGAGGCAGGGGCCGGTCGGCATCTACGCTGTCCTCGGTGAGGGTCTCGATCAGACGCCGTACCTCGTGGTAGGGGAGCCTGCTGCGGCGACAGATCTGCAAGGGAGAGGGAGCCAGGGAAGCCATTTGTGTCGACGGATTCAGTCCGGGCGCGGCGCCGATAGGGAGGAGACCAGTCTCTCGGATCGCTCCCGGGCCGACAGCTCGCTGGTCATCTGGTCGATCTCCCCTTCAAGAACCCTGTCGAGCGACTTCAGGGTAAGCCCGATCCGATGGTCCGTTACCCGGTTCTCCCGGAAGTTGTAGGTGCGGATCTTCTCCGATCGATCGCCACCACCCACCTGGGAGCGTCGCTGGCCGGCGATCCCGGCCTGCCGCCGCTCGATCTCCAACTGGTACAGCCGGGCGCGCAGTACCCGGAAGGCCTTCTCCTTGTTCTGGAACTGACTCTTCTGATCCTGGCAACTCACCACCAGCCCGGTGGGCAGATGGGTGATGCGGACCGCCGAGTCGGTGGTGTTGACCGACTGGCCACCCGGGCCGGAGGAGCGGAACACGTCCACCCGGACTTCATCGGGGCTCACCTCCACCTCCACCTCGTCGGCCTCCGGCAAGACGGCGACAGTGGCCGTGGAGGTGTGAACCCGCCCCTGCGATTCGGTTCTGGGCACCCGCTGCACGCGGTGCACGCCGCCCTCATAACGAAGCAATCCATAGGATCCGCGACCCTTGACCGCGATAGAGACCTTGCTGTATCCACCCACCCCGGAGGGGGAGGCGTCCATCTCCTCGGTGCGCAGCCCGCGCCGGTCGGCGAACTTCTGGTACATGCGAAGCAGGTCCCCGGCCCAGATGGCGGCCTCGTCCCCGCCGGCCGCAGCTCTGATCTCCATGATCACGTCCCGATGATCGTCGGGATCGGCGGGAACCATGAGGATCTCCAACTCCTTCTCCAGACCGACGGCCTCGCCACGCCGCTCCTCGGCCATTTCCAGGAGTTCCTCGCGCAGCCCCGGGTCGGTCTCGGCCAACTCCTCCGCTTCGTCGGCCTCCTCCACGGCTGCCAGCCAGGCGCGGGCGGTCTTGACGATCGGCCACAGCTCAGCTCGGCGCCGGCCTGCTTCGGCCAGCCGCCGATGGTCGGAGATGACTTCCGGCCTTACCATCGACCTCTCCACGTCGGCAAGCTGGCGTTCCAAGTCGGGGATCCGCTCCCGCCACACCGGGTCGGTCATCGCGCCAGCGCCTTCATGACCGCCGAAGGGATGGCTCCGGTGGTGACCAGGCGATCCGATTCGTCAGCATCCACCGCCGCCAACAGGCTGGTCATAGCCACCTCCACCATGTCGGGAGTGGGTTGATTGGTAGTCAGTTTCTGCAGCCACATTCCGGGGGCGGCGAGCCATCTGCCCAGGACCTGCGATTGCTTTCTCCCTCCGAATTTCAATATCTCGTAGGCGATGGCCGCGATCACGGGGATGAGGATCACCCTGCTCAGGATCAGGACCATCCACCCGGGGTTGCCCACCAGGGCGAAGGCCAGGATCGAGATGATCACGACCAGCAGAAGGAAGTTGGTCCCGCACCGCGGATGCTCGGGTGGGTGCTTGAAGACGGATTCGACAGACAGGGTCTTTTCATGCTCGTAGGCATGGATGGTCATGTGCTCGGCGCCGTGGTAGGCAAAAACCCTCTTGATGTCTGACATCCGGCCGATCGCCCACAGATAGCCGATGAACAAGCCCAATCGGATGATCGATTCCAAGAACCCGAAGGCCAGACCGGATTCGCCGGCTGTCAGGCGGGCGACGGTGGCGGGAACCACCATGAAGAAGGCGACGAAGAAGGAGAGGGCCACCGCCATCCACAACCACATCTGCCATCCGAGCGTTTCCCGGGGACCCTCGGCGCCGTCCGGGTCTTCCCCGGGTTCCTGGGCGGCGATCTCCGCCGACCAGGCCAGGGAGCGGAATCCCAGATTGAGGGATTCAAACAGGACCAGGATGCCGCGCAGGAATGGGACCCGGGCTGCCCAGCGTCGGGTGGAGAGGCGGGGAAGCGCCCTCCGTTCGGCTACGATCACCCCGTCCGGGCGCCGGGCCGACACCGCCCAGGCCTCCGGGGCGCGGATCATCACACCCTCGATCAGGGCTTGCCCGCCTACGGTCAGTGATACTGAGTCAGGCGCTCGGACAGGTTGGGAATCGGCCCTCAATGTGAGCAGATTCGGGTTAGGCGCCGTCGGTCCTCAGCACCTCGGATCCTGTTTCCGGAGTTGCCACTCCGGCGGCGGGTGTCGAAGACCCCTCAGCGTCCGTCACTTGCGGGCCGGATGAAGGTGTTCCCGTGAGAGCCGTGGTCCTCTTGCGGTACCGCTTGGAACGGACTTCGGCGGCAGCCCCGTAGCGCCTTTGGAAGTGCTCCACCCTTCCTCCGGTGTCGACCAGCCTTTGCTCTCCGGTGTAGAAGGGATGACACTCGTTGCACAACTCCACGCTCATGGCGGGAGGCCTGGTGGTCCTGGTCACGAAGTTGGCGCCGCACGAGCATGTGACCGTGGTCATGTCGTATTGGGGGTGTATATCTGTTCTCATACCGACCTGACTCGATCTCCGGTGTTTCTGGCCACCTCGGCCAGGAACACCTTGTTGGAAGGGGAACTCTGGAGTTTATCAAGCAACAACTCGATGGCGGCACTCGGGTCGAGCGAGAGAAGCACCCGCCGCAGCTTCCAAACCTGGGGCAGTTCGTCGACGGTGAACAGCAACTCTTCGCGGCGGGTACCGGACAACTCGATGTCCACCGCCGGGTAGATCCGCTTGTCGGCCAGCTTGCGATCCAGCCGCAACTCCATGTTGCCGGTGCCCTTGAACTCCTCGAAGATCACTTCGTCCATCTTGGAGCGGGTCTCCACCAGGGCGGTGCCGAGGATGGTCAGACTCCCGCCCTCCTCTATGTTGCGGGCCGCTCCGAAGAAACGCTTGGGCGGATAGAGGGCGGTGGCGTCGATTCCTCCCGAGAGCATCCGTCCCGAGGCGGGGGCTGCCAGGTTGTGGGCGCGGGCCAGACGGGTTATGGAGTCCAACAGGATCACCACGTCCAGTCCGGTCTCCACCATGCGCTTGGCGCGCTCCAAGGCGAGGTCCGCGATCTGGGTGTGCTGCTCGGCGGGGCGGTCGAAGGTGGAATAGACCACGTCACCCTTGACCGACCTCTGCATGTCGGTCACTTCTTCGGGACGCTCGTCCACCAGCACCACCATCAGCCGGCACTCCGGATTGTTGACCGTTATCGACTGGGCGATCTCCTTGAGCACGGTGGTCTTTCCTGCCTTGGGAGGGGAGACGATCAGTCCCCGCTGTCCCTTGCCGATGGGGGAGATGAGATCGATGAGGCGGGCCAGGGTCCGCTGGGGCATCCCTTCCAGTTCCAGGCGGAGCCGCTGATCGGGAAAGAGAGGCGTGAGCTGACTGAATTTGGGGCGGCGCATCGCCTGGCCGGGATCCATCTTGTTGACATGCTCCACCCTCACCATTCCCGGGTACTTCTCCTGTGAGCGAGGAGGCCGGATCGGCCCACCCACCAAGTCGCCCTTGCGAAGCCGCAGGCGGCGGATCAGCCCGGCGGAGACATAGACGTCCCTCTCGCCCGGCCCGTAACCCGACACCCGGAGGAACCCGTAGCCCTCGGGGAGGATGTCCAGCAAACCCTCCCTCACCTCCATCTCGCTTTCGGGGATGTTGGAATGAGAAGACTGCCGCCGGCCCCGTCCCCGTCGGCGTCGACCTCCTCCCGAACGCGGCGGCCCCGGATCCGCGGTCACCTTGAAGTCAAAGTCCGGGGAACCGCCATCCGACGAACGACGGCCCTCCCCGTCCGGGGAGCCGCCGCCCTGGGATCGTTTGGTCGCCGGAGAGGGGGGTACCGGCGCCGGAGGCGCCTGCTGGCGCCCACCGCTGCGCGCTCGGGATGCCTGAGCCGGCTTCCCGCCGGTCGGGTTGGACTCGGCACTGCTGCCCTTTATGGCTTTGATCAGCTGTTGCTTGCCCATCCCGCCGGAATCGATGCCGATCGCCGAGGCGATCTGGCGCAGGTCGTTGACCGACTTGGAAAGGAGTTGTCCGTTTTCGGATTCACTGGTCATAGAGGATTCCTCATCTTCTCGAAGCTTCCGAATTGCCTGTTGCTTACTCTGCGGAGGTATGGGGCTGTAACGCGTTACAGAAACCGCCTTGAAGAGATTGTTGGGTGTTCGCCGCCGTACCCAGATGGGCGTACGAACCAGACCGTACGGACTATAACAGATTGGCGGGTCACGTGCCAAACTCATAAAACGGGCCATCCCCCCTGACCGGATCGGCCGGCTAGCGGCGGCTCTCCTCGAGGAGGGACAACAGCCTGTCGAGCCGGGCGGGGATCACCGTGATCCTCTCCGGACGCTGGGAGAGGTCGGCCAGCCGGGAGGGCGGATCGGGAGAGAACCCCACCGCCTCTGCCACCGCCTCGGGGAACTTGGCGGGATGGGCGGTGGCGATGCTCACCACTTCCGTCCCGGCCGCTCGCAGAGGCTCCGCCATGGCCCATCCCAGGGCGCTGTGGGGGTCGAGCAGCAGTCCATGCCTGCGGTGGGCGGCGGCGATCACCCGGACTATCGAGCCGTCATCCAGCCATCCGGCCTCGAAGTCGTCCGACAGGCGGGAATGAAGCTCCCTGTCGAGTCGCAACTCGCCGCGGCTTCGGTAGGTGTCCATCATCTCCGACATCCACCCGCCCCGCCGGGAACCAAGTTCGAACAGGTATCTCTCCAGGTTGGAGGGGATCTGGATGTCCATGGCCGGGGCGAGAGTGGGACGCACCTCCCCGATGGAGAGCAGACCCTCTGAGATGAGCCGGGTCAGGCCCCGGTTGTGGTTGTTGGCCACCACCAGCCGCCTGACCGGCCCGCCCATCCGTCGGGCCGCCCATCCGGCCAGGACGTTGCCGAAATTGCCGGTGGGAACCGAGAAGCTGACCGCCCGGCCGAGTCGGTGTCCCACCCACAGGTAGTAGGCGACCTGCGCCAGGATCCGCGCCCAGTTGATCGAGTTGATGGCGGCCAGGGCCATGCGGCGCCGGACCGCGGCGTCGGCGAAGGCCGCCTTGACCAGGTCCTGGCAGTCGTCGAAGGTGCCTTCCACTGCCACGGCGTGGACATTTGGGGACTCCACGGTGGTCATCTGTCGACGCTGGATGTCGGAGACCCGGCCTTGGGGGTAGAGGATCACGATGTCGATGCCGGCCCGGTCCCGGCAGGCCTCGATGGCGGCCGAGCCGGTGTCCCCGGAGGTGGCGCCCAGCACGAGAATCCGCTTTCCCTGGATGTCCAGCAGTTGATCGAAGAGCCTCCCCAGCAGCTGGAGGGCGTAGTCCTTGAAGGACAGGGTTGGCCCCGACGTCAGATCCAGGAGCCAGTGCCCCTCGGCAACCTCCCGCAGGGGCGCGGGACCTTCCGGCCCGAAGTCGGCGTATGCCTCGGCGGCCAATCGCGGGAGGTGCTCGGACAGCAGGCTGTCCCCCATGAAGGGAGCGGCGACCGCGGTCACCATCTCGTGGTAGGAAGCTCCCGCCTCCAGCCGCGGAGCCTCCGGCCACTCAACCGGGACGTAGAGTCCCCCGTCGGGCGCCGGACCGGCCAGCAGGATCTCATCGAAGGAGGCGGGCGCGGTTCCTCCCCGGGTTGAAACGTACTTCACGGCCGGCCCGGGCCGGCGGCCATGTCCATCAGGGACCGGCGCCGACTACTCGAATGGTGGCGGCCACCTGCCTCACCACCCCCAGCGCCTCCAGGTCCTTGACGGCCGCCCGGTGGTTGGTCTCCCGGGCATGATGGGTGACCAGCAGGAGAGTGGCGTAGTCTCCTCGTCCAT
The DNA here is from genome assembly GCA_965204615.1 of Acidimicrobiia bacterium. GTDB lineage: Bacteria > Actinomycetota > Acidimicrobiia > Spongiisociales > ZC4RG35 > Bin76. Next base: position 2,584,098 of record OZ242000.1, read on the forward strand.
CCTGCCAGACCGACATGATCGACACCTGGTGGATCCCGAACACGGCCGCGATCTGCGCCAGGACCCCCGGGCGGTCTCTCACCTCCAGGCGCAGGTACCACTGGGTCTCCACCTCCGAGAAGTCCCGCACCTCCCCGTTCCCGAATCGGACCCGGGGGGCAACCTTGGTGCCGGCCAGGAATTCCCGGGAGGCGAGGATCACATCTCCCAGCACCGCGGTTGCAGTGGGCTTGCCCCCCGCTCCCGGTCCCAGGAACAGCAGCTCTCCGATGGCGGGTCCTTCCAGGAAGACGCCGTTGTTGGCCCCGCGGATCAGCGCCAGCGGGTGGTCCGCCGGCACGAGGGCGGGGTGAACCCGCACCGCCGGACCCTGGGGGGAACTCTCGGCCACGGCCAGCAACTTGATCGTGTATCCCAGCTGGCGTGCAAACCCGAGATCCTGAGAGGCCAGGTCGGCGATTCCCTCGGTGTGGACGCGGTCGATGCCCACCCATCGACCGAAGGCCAGGCCGGCCAGGATGGCGGCCTTGGCCGCCGCGTCGCTGCCGCTCACGTCGGCGGTGGGATCGGCCTCGGCGTATCCGAGTCGCTGTGCGTCGGCCAAAGCCTCCTGGTAGGGGATGCCCTCGGAGTCCATGGCGGTCAGGATGAAATTGGTGGTCCCGTTGACGATCCCCATGACCCGCTCGATTCTCTCCCCGGCCAATGACTCCGACAGGGGCCGGATCAGGGGAATCCCTCCTCCCACCGCGGCCTCGAAGAGCAGGGACACCCCCTTGGTGGCCGCCCGGGCGAACAACTCGGGTCCGTGAAGCGATAGGAGTTCCTTGTTGGCGGTTATCACCGGTTTGCCCAGATCCAGGGCGGAGAGCACCATCTCCCGGGCAGGATCGACCCCTCCCATCAACTCCACGACCAGGTCCACTTCGGGGTGGGAGACCACCAGGTCGGGGCGGTCGACGACGTACCGGGATGGAAACAGGCGGGGTTTGCCCACCTCACGCACCGCAACCGCCCGCAGTCGCAGATCGATCCCGGACTTGGCCAGTATGGCTTCCCGGTCTTCGAGGAGCCGTCTCGCCAGCTCTCCGCCGACCGTGCCTCCTCCCAGGATGCCTACGCCAATTTCCATAGCGGGAATGCTAGAGGCAATCGGGTAGCCTTCGGCAAACGTAATCGCCCCCGAAGACCAAGTGGTCATGGCCGGACCTCTGCCTTTTCATCTTCTTCCTCTCACCTCCGCGGTGGTGGACGGACGTCTGACGGTGGGCGGATGCGACCTCGTCGCCCTGGCGGAGCGGTACGGCACCCCCCTGTTCGTGTATGACGAACTCCATCTTCGCCGCCGGTGCCGGGAGGCGTCGGAGGCCTTCGGCGGGGGAGTCTCCTATGCGGCCAAGGCCTTTTTGTGTCTGGCCATGGCGAAGTTGGTGGAATCGGAGGGCCTGGGCATGGACGTGGCCACCGGAGGGGAGTTGGCGACGGCCCTGCGGGCGGGCTTCCCACCCTCCAGGCTGGTGTTTCACGGTAACAACAAGTCCGCGGGGGAGCTGGCCATGGCGATCGAGGCGGGAGTGGGCAGGGTGGTGGTGGACTCCTTCGACGAGATGGATCGTATCGACCGGCTGTATTCGCGGACCGGCTGTGCGCCGGTGGATGTCCTGATCCGGATCACGCCGGGGGTGGATGCTCACACGCACGAGTTCGTGGCCACCGGCCACGACGACACCAAGTTCGGCTTCACGGTTTCATCGGGCGCCGCCGAGCGGGCCGTACGCAGGGCAGAGGAGTCTCCCTCCATGAACGCCCGGGGCGTGCACGCCCACATCGGCAGCCAGGTCTTCCGGCTGGAGTCCTTCCGGGAAGCCGCCCGGATAGTGGCGAGAATGGCCGCTCCCTTCGGATTGGAGGAGCTGTCGCTGGGAGGCGGGTTGGGGGTTCCCTACGTGGAGGGGGAGACGGCTCCGACCATCGGAGAGTGGGCGGAGGCGCTGGTGGAGACCTGCCGGGCCGAGGGAGTCAGGGGGCCGATCATGGCCGAGCCGGGAAGGGCCATCGCGGCTGCGGCGGCGATCACCCTCTACCGGGTGGGGACCATCAAGGAGATCCCGGGAGTCCGCACCTACCTGGCGGTGGACGGAGGGATGAGCGACAACCCCCGGCCGGTGCTGTACGGGAGCGGTTACGAGGTCTTCCTGCCCGGGGCGGTGTCCGCCCCGAGGGAGCGGGAGATGACAGTGGTGGGGAAGCACTGCGAGAGCGGGGATCGACTGGTCGCCTCGGGCTGGCTGCCCCGCCGGGTCGAGGTGGGCGATGTTGTCGCCACCCCGGTCACGGGCGCCTACGGGCACTCGATGGGCTCGGGATATCAGAAGGTCCCCCGCCCGCCGGTGGTCTTCGTCTCCGATGGAGAGTCGCGCCTGGTGGTACGCAGGGAGGAGTACGAGGACATGTTTCGCCTGGAGATGGGGTGATCGGGGGTCGCCGCTCCGGCGGCGGCGCCTAGCTGACAGCTCTCTGGGCAGATGAAGGATCGTGGCCCTCAGCGGCAAGCTTGGTCGCCTCCACGCTGGCCTTGAGGGCGGCCAGCAGGTCGACGACCTCCCCGGGTTCTGTGGCGGCGTCCACCGAAACGACTTCCTTTCCCTCCACTTTGAGCCGGGCCGCCTCCTCGATCTTCTCCCTGGTCTTGTCCTTGTAGTCATCACCCACGAACGGCCCGCTCATCGTTTCTATCAAAAGCTTGGCCATCTGCACCTCTTCGGGGCGGATCTCCACCTCCTCGTCCTGGTCGGCGACGGGAGTCTCCCGGATCTCATCAGGCCAGAACATGGTCTCCAGCAGGAGACTCTCCTCGTGGAAGCGGAGGGTGGAGAGATGCTCCTTGCCTCGCATGGCGAAGCGAGCGATGCCCACCCTTCCCGCGGCGCGGAGGGCCTCCAGGAGGATCCGGTAGGCGCGGAGGCCGGTCTTCTCGGGCTTCAGGTAGTAGGAGGACTTGTAGTACACGGGATCGATCTCAGTCCCTTCCACGAATTTGAGCACCTCGATCAACGGCAGGCCCTTCTTGCCTATCCCGGCGGCGGACAACTCCGAGTCCGTGAACACCACGTAGGCGCCGCGATCCACCTCGTAGCCGCGCACGATCTCACCCCAGGGGACTTCCTGTCCATCGACTTCGGCCACCCGCTTGTAGCGGATGGGGCTCCGGTCGCTCTCGCGCAACTGCTTGAACTTGGGACGCCGGTCTTCGGTTGCCGAGTAGAGGACCACCGGGATGCTCACCAGGCCAAAGGAGATGGCGCCTTTCCAAACGGGACGCATCAGAACCCCGATTGTACAGGTCTGCCGTGTTCAGGCCGCCGAGGCACAGAACAGGCCGCGCCTGCCGATTGAAACGAGACATCCCGCGCCTTGCGGAAGCGGGTGGGTGATCAGCGCGGCCCGCCATGGCGAGAGATGCCTCTGATCGAAGCCGAAAAGTCGCGAAAAACGATGCCCCTTTCGGGCCCATCCCCCGCCACCGCCTAGCCAGGGTCGAATAGGCTCTGCCCACCCGGGATGGGGGGCACAGAGTGGGGACATCTGGTTCCCCAACGGTCCGCTCGGCGCCTGGAGCGGACCGTCTTGGTGTTTGACGCTTACCAGTGTGAGTCCTGTGAGGGACATTTCCAACCCTGCGGGACCGCCTTTTTCACACCCTTTGATCAGGCCGTCGACCGGAGTCGGTGCGCCACCGCCACGAAAAGGTCTAACCGCTTGCCAACTCCTCGGCGACCATCCGGGAGATCAGACCTCCGTCAACCTCTTGGCGATGGGCCTTCATTATGTGGCCCATGACCCTTCCCTGCGCCCGTGGTTGGCCCGCCACCCCCAGCAGGGCCACCGTTTCTCGCACCAGCCTGCGACTCTGTTCCTCGCCGAGGCGGGCGGGCAGCCACCGGGAGAGGTATTCGGCTTCGAAGGAGAGTTTCTGCGACATGTCCCTCCCGCGTTCTCCCAGGTCGGCGTACTCGGCGGCGGCCTTGCGCATCTTCTTGACATAGCCCCCGATCACCTGCTGGTAGAACTCGTCGTCCTCTCCGGTCCCCGAGAAGCCCGGGGCGGTCCTCCGTGTCTGGATCTCCGCCTGCACCGAGCGGATGGCGTCTCTCCGGCCGCGGTCGCCCGACTTCATGGCGTCCACCAACTCGCTTCGCAACTCGTTCTTGATGCTCATCCGATGTGGGTTCTGAAAGACCCGCCTCCTGTCCGGCGTTGTCCGGCCCTAGAAATGTATCAGCCCGGCGCCGAAGGCCGCCAGGAGATTCTCGTTGGTAAGAACCTCCGAGGGTGGGCCGCTCACCACCCGTCTCTGTCCCAATAGGAGAACGTGGTCGGCGGTCCCGGCTTCTCCCAGGTCGTGGGTGGATACCAGAACCGCGCATCCGTGAGCCTTCTCTTCGTGAATGGTCCTGTCCACAGCCTCTGCCGAGACGACGTCCAAGCCGCTGAGAGGCTCGTCCAGCAGCATGATGCGATGGTCCTGTGCGATTCCCTGCGCCATGAACACCCGCTGGCGCTGGCCCCCGGAGAGTTCGGTGAGGTGGCGGCTGGACAGGTCGATGATGCCCATCCTCTCCATGGCCTCTCGGACCCGTGCCTTGTCATCGATTCTCAGCGGCCTGACCATGCCGCGGTTGGCGTAGCGCCCCATGGCAACCACCTGGGCGACCGTCAGGGGCAGGGACTGGTTGATCTCCTTGGACTGGACCACGTAGGCGACCTGTTTCCGAGCCTTGTGCGGGGAGGTGCCCATCACGCTGATCCGCCCGCCGGTGGGGTCCATCAAACCGACCATCGAGTGGAGCAGGGTCGACTTGCCGGCGCCGTTCGGCCCGATCAGGGCGGTGATCGCCCCCATCGGCGCTGTGAAGGACGAGGGCTCCAGCACCACGTTCAACCCGTACCGCAACTCCAAGCCCTCCGCCTCGACTGCGTTCTGAGAAGGTTCCAGCGGTTCCTTCACTCTTGGCACTTCGGGCACAGGCCCTGTATCTCCAGGCTGTGGCCGGTCACCCGGTAGCCGCTGTTGGCGGCTGCGCTCTCCGCCAACTCGGCGATGCGGCGTTCAGAGTCGGGATCCAGGGAGACATCGGAGATGGCCATGCACGGGACGCACACCAGGTGATGATGATGTCCCGACAGCCACTCGGCCAGCTCGAATCGGTTGGACCGGTCGGCGCCGTGGTGGAGGGTGAGCACCGCGCTGTCGGTCAGGACCCGGACATCCCGATATATGGAGGAATATGGGATACGGGGTTCCGTAACCCGGTAAAGCTCCTCCACGGTGAGGGGACCCGGGGTGTTCTCCAGCGCCTCGATCAGCGCCCTGCGGTTGGTGGTGTACCGGACCCCCTGTGAGCGTAGGCTCTCTTCCACTTTGGCGTGAAGACCAACCATCGTGTTTTATGATAATGATTATCAAATCTTAAGCTGCACGTTTAACTGCACGCTTTCCAACTTCTAAGGAAGTGGCATGGACTGGTTGCTCGAGCCCTTTGCACTCGCCTTTCAGCAGCGGGCGCTGCTGGCCGGGGTGCTGGCCGGGTTGCTCACCTCGGTGGTGGGCACCTGGGTGGTGATCCGGGGTATGTCCTTCATGGGAGATGCGGTGGCGCACGGGATCATTCCGGGTGTGGCGCTCGCACTGGTGCTGGGAATCAATCCCCTGTGGGGTGCGCTGGCGGCCGGGATCGTGATGGTGTGGGGGATCAACCAGGTTCACCAGCACACCAAGCTCAGCGCCGACATCGGTATCGGGCTCCTGTTCGTGGGCATGCTGTCCCTGGGGGTGGTGATCATCTCCCTGACCGCTTCCTTCTCGGTCTCGATCACCGCGGTTCTGTTCGGCGACCTCCTGGGAGTGACCACCGGCGGGATCCTGCTGCAGACGGCGAGCCTGGTGGTCGCATCGGCAATCTCGGTGGTGATGTACCGATCGTTCCTGGCTCTTGCCTTCAATGAGGCGAAAGCCGAGATGATGGACCTCCGTCCCCGGATGGCCCACCTGATGCTGCTGGTGCTCATCACCGGGACCATGGTGGTGCTGTTCCAGGGAGTGGGGGCCATCCTGGTGTTCGGCTTGTTGATCGGACCTCCGGCCACGGCCATAATCCTGGTCCGTCGGGTGGTGCTGGTGATGGGGGTTTCCGCAGTCGTCTCGGTTTTCTCGGTGGTCAGCGGACTGGTGATCAGCTATCAGTTTTCAACGGCCGCCTCGGCCACCATCGTGGTCATCTCGGTGCTGCTGTTCTTCGTCGCCCTCACGGGATCGCGGATCCGCGATCACCTGCGCCGGAGGAGTCCCGTTCCGGCCTGACGCCTCGGGCTACTCAGGCGCCGGACGGCGGGCTGCCGCCAGCGCATCGTCGACGGAGCTTCGGTCCATGTCGCCCAGTCTCTGTACATAGTCGTAGCCGAACCGGCCCTTGATGCACAGATGGCCGTTGGTGACGTCGTGATCCTGGGGGGAGGTCACCTTCACGATCCGGTTGTCCTGGGTGTGCAGTTCCAGGTTGCAACCCACCCCGCAGTAGGAGCAGACCGTCCGGGTGACGGACTGGGCGTCGGGATCCCATAGTTCCGCACGCCGCAGTTCCCATTCGGAGCGGAACATGAGAGCGCCCGTCGGGCAGACCCCGATGCAGTTGCCACAGAACACACAGGCGCCATCGCCCAGGGGAAGGTCCATCTCGGTTGAGATCCGGGCGTCGAAGCCACGGCCGGCCACGGCAATGGCGTAGGTTCCCTGGGCGTCGATCCCACACGCCTCCACGCATTTGTAACAGAGGATGCAACGGGAGTAGTCGCGGACATAGAGAGTGTTGTCGACCTTGGTCGGCTGGTGCACTCCCTCGGCCGTCCGGCCGTTCACCTCGGCGTGATGTCCCGGATGGCGCCGGTCCCGCTCGCCGGCGGCGGTGGGCTCCGACTGGGGACCGTACCGGGCCGGATCGGCCTGGTATTGCTCCATCCACTCACCGACCTCGTCTTCGGCGGCCGAGAGGTCCACCGAGGAGCCCAGGAATTCCAGGATCATCTTTCGGCTGTGGCGGACCCTTTCGGAGTCTGTCTCCACCACCATGCCCTCTTCGGCGACCCGCGAACATGCGGGCACCAGGGTGCGGTTGCGTTCCACCTCCACCACGCAGATCCGGCACACGTTCACCGGGGTGAGTGTCTCGAGATAACAGAGGGTCGGAACCTCGGTCCCCTCCTGGCGGCATGCCTCCAGGAGGGTGGCGCCCGGCCGGACCTCCACCGGCGAGCCGTCGATGGTCACCCGGACGGTCTGGCGGGTCTCGGCGGCCTCGGGTCCGGTCATTCCAGGAGTCCGAGCTCGAGGGCCGAGCGCAGGGCTATGGCGGCGGTGTGTCCCAGGCCGCAGATGGATGCATCCCTCATGGCCAGGTCGATTTCTTCGATCAATTCCAAGTCTCCGGGCTGGGGGTCGCGCCGTATTCTCGCCAGCGCTTCTTCAACCCGTACGGTACCAACCCGGCATGGAACGCACTGCCCGCAGGTCTCGTCACGGAAAAAGGCGGCGATTCTCGCCAGGATGTCTCCGAAGTCGGTGTGCTGGTCGAAGGCCATTATCACTCCCGACCCCAGTGAGACCCCGGCGGCGGAGGCCGCCTCGAAGGTGAGAGGCATCTCCAGGAGGTCGGGAAGCACGAAGGAGCCGGCCGCGCCGCCCAGCAGGATGGCCCGCAACCGGCTGCCCTCGGGCAGACCCCCGGCCAACTCGATCAGATCGCCCATGGTGGCGCCGAACTCAACTTCATAGGTCCCGGGACGCCTGACCGAACCCGACAGGCAGAACAGCTTGGGCCCGGTCGACTGGGGGGTGCCCACCGAGGCGAACGCGGTCCCCCCGCCGGTCACGATGTCGAGGACATTGCAGAGGGTCTCCACATTGTTGATGACCGTCGGCTTTCCGAACAGTCCCGACACGGTGGGAAAGGGGGGCTTGTTGCGGGGTTCTCCCCGCAGGCCTTCGATGGAGTTCATCAGGGCGGTCTCCTCGCCGCAGATGTACGCGCCCTGTCCGCGGCGCAGGTCGATGTCGAATGAGACCCCGTTGCGGGCCGACTCGCCCAGAAGACCTGCCCGTCGCGCCTGGTCTATGGCTGAACGGAGGCGCCGGGTGGCCAGGGGATACTCCCCCCGGATGTACAGGTATCCCCGGCGGGCGCCGATCGCGTAGCCGGAGATGGTCATCGCCTCGATCACCGAGAAGGGATCGTCCTCCATCAGCACCCGGTCCTTGAAGGTGCCCGGCTCCGACTCGTCGGCGTTGCATATCAGGTAGCGGACCGGCTCGGGGGAGTTGGCCACCGCCTCCCATTTGATCCAGGCGGGAAAGGCCGCTCCGCCCCGTCCCCGCAGGCCGGAGGCCTTGACCTCCGCCACGACCGCCGCCGGTCCCATCTCCACCGCCGCCTCCAGGGCCCGGTAGCCGCCCGCCTCCAGGTAGGAGTAGAGCGATCCGGGGTCCACGGCACCCACCCTCCGCAGAAGCCGGAGATGGGGTTCTCCCGCCTGGGGAACCGCCAGGCTCTGGTGTCGACCGTTGGGCGAGACGATGCTCCCGTCGGGTCCGATCGGCCTCGTCCCGGGGTCCATGGAGACCAGCACCCCGTCGTCTTCGCCGGCCCGCTGGATGTAGGCCGCAGGGGCTCGGTCGCACTGTCCCAGACAGGGCGAGGGCAGCCAGCGGGTGTCGGGTGTCCGTCCGTTGGCTTCCAGTCCCTCCATCAGTTGCAGCGCCCCCTCTCTGCGACACACGATGTCGTCACAGACGTGCAGCACCACCGGCGGGGAGGGATCGACCGATATGAGCGAGTAGAAGGTCGCGACTCCCCAGGCCTCGGCCGGCGGGACCGACAGTTCCCGGCAGATGTGCATCAGCGCCCCCTCCGAGACCCAGCCGATCTCCGATTGCACGGTTTCCAGGGCCGGCAGCAGAAGGTGGCGCCGGTCGGCGACGCTCTGCATCCCCGTGGCGAAAATCCTGAGATTGGCGGCCGTACGGACCCGCTGATGGCTGTCCATCTCTGCGCTCCCGATCACCGACTCCACCGCTTCCCGCTCGGCTGCGGTGGGCTGGGCATCTGTGAAACGCAGGTCCATGAGAAGGTCGGCGGGTGGAGGCTACCCGACCGGAGTGGGTATCTTCTCCACTCGCACCGCGGTGGCTTTGAACTCGGCGGTGCCGCTCTTCGGATCCCAGGCCTCGATGGTGAGTTGGTTGATATCGACTTCTTCGGGAAAGTGGAGGGACATGAAGACCAGGCCGGGCCGGAGGCTCTCGTCCATCCGGGCTGGAACTTTTATCGATCCCCGCCGGGAGGTGACCCGGACCTCCTCACCCTCCGAGACCCCCCACTCCGAGCAGTCCTCGGGTGAGATGTCGATCGTCCCTCCGATCCGGATCGGGGACTTCATGGAACCGCTCTGCACGCCGGTGTTGTAGGAGTCGAGATGACGTCCGGTGGTGAGCCGGATGGGATAGTCCTCGGTCAGGCGGTCCACCGGAGGTACCCACTCCACCGGGAAGAAGGGCGCCAACGGACCGCCCGGCGGGTCTGCCCAGAGCCGGGAGTGGAGGAACAACTCTCCGGGATGGTCCTCGTCGTAGCAGGGCCACTGCAACCCGCCATGCTCCAACCGGGGGTAGGACATACCCCCGTGCATGGGGGAGAGACTGCGCATTTCGTCCCAGACCTCCTCTGCGGTGGGGAGGCCCCAGTCGTGACCCATGGCGTCTGCCAGGGAGCAGATGATGTGAGAGTCCGTGACAGCCTCGCCCGGAGGGCGGAGAGCGGGACGCACCCGCTGCACCCGTCGTTCACTGGAGGTGACCGTGCCCTCGGCCTCGCACCAGTCGGCGGCGGCGGGGAACACCACGTCCGCCATCTGGGCGGTGCGGGTCAGGAAGATGTCCTGGGCCACTATGAAGTCGAGTCCCTCCAAGAGCCCGCGGGCTCGATTCACGTCCGCCTCCGACTCTGCGGGATTCTCTCCGATCACGTACAGGCCTCGCAGGTGCCCCTCCTCCATGGCTTCGAACATCTGGGTGAGGTGGAGGCCCTTGCGGGGAGGGACGGAGGCATTCCATGCGGCTTCGAATCGGCCCCGGATCTCGTCCGACTCCACATCCTGGAAACCGGGGAATTTGTTGGGGATGGCACCCATGTCGCCACCTCCCTGTACGTTGTTCTGGCCCCGGAGGGGCACCAGGCCCGACCCGTAGCGGCCCACGTGTCCGCAGAGCAGCGCCAGGTTTATGAGAGCCAGCACATTGTCGGTGGCGTTGTGATGCTCGGTTATTCCCAGCGTCCAGCACAACTGGGCGCGGTCGGCCTTGGCGTATGCATGGGCAAGGGAGCGGATGGCGTGGGCCGGCACCCCGGTTACCTCCTCGCCCCGCTCCAGGGTCCACTCCTCCACGCTCTGGGCGTACTCGTCGAAGTTGAGGGTGGCCCGTTCGATGAACTCCCGGTTCTCGAGGCCGTTTGCCAGAATCTCGCGGGCCACGGCGTTGGAGAGGGCGATGTCGGATCCGACGTCGATCCCCAGCCACAGGTCGGCCCACTCCGCCGACTCGCTCCGCCGCGGGTCCACGCAGAACAGCCGGGCGCCGCGGCGGACCGCCCGGATGATCCGGTGGAAGAAGATGGGGTGTGCGGCCCGGGCGTTGGATCCCCACAGGATCACCACCTCGGCGTCGTCCATCTCCTGATAGGAACTGGTTCCCCCTCCGGCTCCGAAAACCGCCGCCAGACCGGCGACGCTGGGAGCGTGTCAGGTCCGGTTGCAGGAATCTACGTTGTTGGTGCTCAACACCACCCGGGCGAACTTCTGGGCCAGATAGTTGGTCTCGTTGGTGGCTTTGGAGCAGGAAAACAGCCCTAGTGCCTCCCCGCCGTGAGCATCGCGCACCTCACCCAAACCCCGGGCCGCCGCGGCGAGGGCCTCGGGCCAGGTGGCTTGTCGAAGTGCACCGTTCTGTCTCACCAGCGGATGGGTCAGCCGGGTCTTTCTTCCCATAGTTGACTCTCCTTGGGTTGAACGGGGGAATATCGTCCGTTGGGGTTATTTTAGCAATCTGTAAAAGGAAGGGTTCGCAGTGCCACGGGGATTCGGGAGGCTGGAACCCGGAGCGGAGCTTGGATAGATTTGTCCGTAGGCCTGCAAAACGCCCCTCCGGAGGAAGGTACATCATGGCCCGCCTTCTCCTAACTCTGCTGGTCTTTCTGGCGATTGCCGTCGGCGCCTGTTCGGGGGATCGGGTTGTCCGGATGTGGGTCGGGCCCGACCTTGTTGACTGCGTGGGAGTCGGTCCCCGCAAATGCCTGCTGGTGAAGGATTCGGAGGACGCCGACCGGGAGTTCTTCTACGACGGCATCGAAGGATTCGTCCACACCGAGGGCCTTTCCTACGTTCTGGAGGTGGAGATCACCGAGGTCGAGGACCCACCGGTCGACGGCGGTTCCCTGCATTACCGGCTGGTGCGGATGGTGGAGTCGACTCCCGGGGCCGGATGACCCCGCACAGTCTGTCCCGCCTCCGGCCCGATCAGAAGAGCCCCACCACCTTGCCGTCGGCATCGATGTCCACATTGAGATAGGCGGGCGTCGAGGAGAGCCCCGGCATGGTGCGGACCGCTCCCACCAGTGGATAGATGAACCCCGCCCCCACCGAGGCTCGCACCTCCCGGATGGGCAGGGTGTATCCGCGCGGGGCGCCCCGCAGCTTGGGGTCGTGGCTGATGGAGAGGTGGGTCTTGGCCATGCAGATCGGCAGATCGCCGAATCCCGCCTTCTCGTACTGGGCGAGCTGGCGGTTGGCCAGGGCGGTGTAGGAGACGTCCTCCGCGCCGTACACGTTCCGGGCGATGGTCGAGATCTTCTCCTTGAGGGAAAAATCATCCGGATACAGCAGGGAGAAGTTCCCCGGGACGGTGCAGGCGTCCTCCACGGCCTCGGCCATCTCCACCGCCCCCTGGCCTCCGTTGGCCCAGTGGGTGGTGGGGGCGGCGGCGTGGGCGCCGGCTTCCGAAGCGGCCGCCCGGACATACTCGATCTCCCGGTCGGTGTCGGTGGGGAAGACGTTGACGGCCACCACCGCCGGCACTCCGAACCGTCTGATGGTGTTGAGGTGGGCCTGCATGTTGACCACACCTTCTCCCAGCAACCCGAGATTCTCCTCGACGTAGGCGCTGGGAAGGGGACGTCCCGGCCTCACCGGGGGACCTCCCCCCTGGGCCTTGAGAGCGCGGATGGTGGTGGTGAGCACCACGCAGTCGGGGACCAGCCCCGAGGTCCGGCACTTGATGTTGAAGAACTTCTCCATGCCCATGTCGGCGCCGAAACCCGACTCGGTGATCGTGTAGTCGGCCAGTTGCAGAGCCACCCGGTCGGCCAGCACCGAGGAGTTTCCGTGGGCGATGTTGGCGAAGGGCCCGGCGTGGACGAAGACGCCCTGTCCTTCCAGGGTCTGCATCAATGTGGGATGGAGGGCGTCCTTCATCAGCACGGTCACCGCTCCCGCCACTCCCAGGTCCTCGAGGGTGAGCGGGTCCCCGCTCTTGGACGTGCCGAACACCATCTTGGCGCACCGTTCCCTCAGGTTGCGAAGGGCCGAGGCGTAGTCCTGGCCGTCCACCAGGGCCAGGATGGCCATGATCTCGCTGGCCACGGTGATGTCGTAGCCGGTCTCCCTGGGCCGGCCGTCTATCCGACCGCCCAACCCCAGCACGATGTTGCGCAACGCCCGGTCGTTCACGTCCACCACCCGGCGCCACAGAACGGCCTGCGGTTCGATGTTCAGGCGGCTGAGGCCCCGCTCCTCGAGCTGGGAGTCATTGAGCCTCTCCTCGAAGTACCACCGGGCGTCGATGGCGGCGGCAGCCAGGTTGTGAGCCACCCCGATGGCGTGCAGATCCCCGGTGAGGTGGAGGTTGAACTCCTCCATGGGAATGACCTGGCTGTACCCACCTCCGGCCGCTCCTCCCTTGATCCCGAAGGTGGGACCCATGCTGGGTTGGCGGATGCATGCCATCACGTTGCGACCGCGCGCTCCCAGTCCCTGGGTCAGGCCGATGGTGGTGGTGGTCTTGCCCTCTCCCAGTGGGGTGGGCGTGATGGCGGTGACGTCCACGTAACGGCCTCGCGGACGGTTGCGGACCCGTCGCAGGATGTCCAGGTGGACCTTTGCCTTGTCGTGCCCGTAGGGGATCAGTTCCTCGCTCTCGATCCCCACCCGGTCGGCGATCTCGGTGATGGGTATCACCGTGGCGGCTTGGGCGATGTCCAGGTCGGAGGGGATGGGGGATGAATTCAAGGGGCGCCTCCTGGTTGAAGAGATGTGGGATGAGGGGAATGCCGGCTCGATCGGCTCTTGGCCGATATTACCGGTTGGACGGGCCAATGAGACAAGGCGGGCGACTCTTTCTTCCTCCCCCTCCGGCCTCCGTCCCAAGGCTCCCAGGGGATGGATCGGTCGGCTGTGTCCGAGATTCCGATGGTTGGCCGGGGGAGGGTTTTGTTAAGAGGGTGCAAATTTCTAATCTTTTGCCTAGGCCGTGGCAGCGCTCTATTTCCTGGTGACAACCCTCTGATGGACTGGGTGGATCTGTTATTGATAGCCGCCCGCGTGGTGGGGGTGTTCGCCCTGCTGGTGGTGCTCACCATCCTCAACATCTGGTTGGAGCGAAAAATCGTGGCGGACATGCAGAACCGGGTGGGCCCGGCCCGGGCGGGGCCGTGGGGGATCCTCCAGACTATTGCCGACGGGCTGAAGTTGTTCTTCAAGGAACAGGTGACCCCGCGGAAGGTGGATCTGGGCGCCTACCTGCTGGCGCCCTTCCTGGCGGTGGTCCCCGCCTTCCTGATCTTCATGATGGTTCCCCTCGGCCCGGGACTGGAGATTGCGGGTCGACAGGTCCCGCTTCAGGGGGCGGACCTCAACATCGGGATCCTCTTCATCCTGGCCATGTCCTCCATGGCCGTGTACGCGGTGGTGCTGGCCGGGTGGTCGTCGGGTTCCAAGTACCCGTTGCTGGGAGGGGTGCGGGCCACCGCGCAGGCCATCTCCTATGAGGCGGCGATGGGTTTGGCGATGGTGGCGGTTGTGATGTTCTCGGCCACCGCCCCCGGGGCGGAGAGCGGGACCCTTTCCCTTGCCGAGATCGTGGAGCGCCAGTCGGGGACCTGGTCGGGGACGGTCGCCTTCCTCGACCCGGTGGTCAGCTTCATACCCCGCTGGTTCGTCTTCCCCCAGGTGGTGGCGTTCGTGATCTTCTTCACGGCGGCGGTGGCGGAGACCAACCGGGCGCCCTTCGACCTGGTGGAGGCCGAGCAGGAGTTGGTGGGCGGGTTCCACACCGAGTACTCGGGGATCCGCTTCGCCATGTTCTTTCTGGCCGAGTACATCAATATCTTCTCCATGTGCGCCATCGCCGCCACGCTCTTCTTCGGAGGTTGGAATGGCCCGACCTGGGAAGGTGTGGTACCCGGCTGGGTGTCCGCCGTCCTGCCGGTGGTATGGCTGATGCTGAAGAGCTATGTGCTGGTTGTGGCGTTCTTCTGGATCAGGGCTACCCTTCCGAGGCTGCGTTACGACCAGTTGATGACCCTCGGTTGGAAGCGGCTGATCCCCGCGTCGATGCTGTGGCTGGTGGTCTCCACCGTGGTGATCGGCTTCCGTCAGTTCGGGCTGCCTTTTATCGGGTGAGGTGAAAAATGGGAATACTGAGAGATTTTTGGAAAGGCTTCAAGGTGACCGGCTCGATCGGGCTGCGAGGTCTGTTCGGGAAGGACATCGTCACCACCCGCTACCCCTCCGAAATGCGGGAGAAGCCGGTGCGGTTCCACGGTCGCCATGTCCTGAATCGCTATCCCGACGGGATGGAGAAGTGCATCGGGTGCGAACTGTGCGCGGGCGCCTGCCCGGCTAGCTGCATCTACGTGCGGGGAGCGGACAATCCGCCGGATGATCCGCAGAGTCCGGGAGAACGCTTCGGCTACGTGTACGAGATCAACATGCTGCGTTGCATCTTCTGCGGGCTGTGCGTGGAGGCTTGTCCGACGGAGGCCATCACCATGACCCATCTCTTCGAGATGTCGGTCACCAACCGCAACGACGCCATCCACACCAAGAGGGAGCTGTTGATGGCCGAGGACGGGTCGGTTCCCCACATCTACGGGGAGGACCCGTTTGCCGACCTGTCCGAACTGGACGCCGCCGACGGCTGGCTGCGAGCCACCTCACCCAGCGGGGTGGCAGCCTATGAGGGGGAGACCATGTGGCAGGCCACCCCCGGCCCCGCCTCCTGGACGCCTGAGCCCGATCAGGAGACCAGGGACTCACCGGATGGTTGAACTGGTGATCTTCGTGCTGATGGGGGCGGGGACGCTGGCCGGGGCGGTGACGGTGGTCCTGGCCCGCAACCCGGTCCGCTCGGCGTTGGGGCTCCTGGGAGCCCTGGTCTCCCTGGCAGTCATATACGTGGTCAACCTGGCACACCTGGTGGCGGCCGTGCAGGTGGTGGTCTATGCGGGGGCGGTGTTGACGCTGTTCCTGTTCGTGATCATGTTCATCGGCGTGGACCGCCAGGAGGACACCTCCGAGACCATTCCCTTCCAGCGAAAGCTGGTGGCCGGACTCGCCACCGCCGTGGCCCTGGGAGCCGCGGCGCTCGTGACGAGGGGGCGCTTTTCCTGGACCCCTGCTTCGGGGGAGGCTGCCGAGATACCCAACGGCACCGTCCAGGCTCTGGGAGGAGAGCTCTTCACCACCTGGGTGTTGGGGGTTGAGGTGACCGCCCTCCTGTTGACCATCGCCGCGGTGGGGGCTATCGCCCTGGCCTTTCACCGGCGGTCCGCCGAGACGCCCACGGAGGACTGATGCCCGTCGTAACCCCGGGTTGGTACATGACGCTGGCCGCCATCCTGTTCGTCCTGGGGATGACCGGGGTCCTGATCAGGCGTAACGCCCTGATGATGTTCATGTGCGTGGAGTTGATGCTCAACGCGGTCAACCTCACCTTCGTGGCGGCCGGACGGGCGGCCGGGGTGCTGGACGGGCAGGTGGCGGTCTTCTTCGTACTGGTGGTGGCAGCCGCCGAGGTGGTGGTGGGCCTGGCGATCATCGTCGCCATTTTCAGGAGACGGGAGACCGCCTCGGTCGACGAGTTGGCGGCGCTTCGGGGATGATCGAGCTTCCGACCGAGGCGTTGTGGCTGGTGATAGCCCTCCCCCTGGGGGGATCGGTGCTGTTGCATTTCGTCGGCCGGTGGCTGGGAGAGCCGCGGGCCGGATATATCGCCTGCGCCGCGTCTTTGGCTGCCTTCGGGGTGGCGGCGGTGGCCGCGGTGCCCTTCTTCACCGGGGAGGGGCATCCTTCCCAGTCCCTTCTGTGGGAGTGGATGCCGGCGGTGGGCGCCTCCTTCGAGATCGCCTGGGACCCCCTCTCGGCTCTGATGACCCTGGTGGTGACCGGGGTGGGTTCGTTGATCCACATCTACTCGCTGGGATACATGCACGGAGATCCCCGCTTCGCACGGTTCTTCACCTATCTCAACCTGTTCACCGCTTCCATGCTCACCCTGGTGCTGGCGGGAAACTACGCCATGCTGTTCGTGGGCTGGGAGTTGGTGGGTCTCTGCTCCTATCTTCTGATCTCGTTCTGGTTCACCCGGCCCTCCGCCGCGGCGGCGGGAAAGAAGGCGTTCGTGGTGAACCGGATAGGGGACTTCGGTTTTCTCATAGCGCTGATGCTGATTTTCAGTTCCTTCGGGACGCTGTCGTACTCCGGGGTGTTCGGGCGAGCCGGGGATGAGTTGACGGGGACGGCGGCCACCTGGATCGGGCTGATGCTGGCGGCCGGTGCGATAGGGAAGTCGGCGCAGATCCCCCTGTATGTGTGGTTGCCCGACGCCATGGAGGGTCCCACTCCCGTCTCTGCCCTGATTCACGCCGCCACCATGGTGACCGCCGGGGTGTATGTGATCGCGCGGTCCGCTCCGATCTTCGAGTTGGCGCCCGCCGCCTCGGGAGCGGTGGCCGCGGTCGGCGCCCTGACCGCCCTGTGGGCGGCGACCATCGCCATAGGCCAGTCCGACATCAAGCGGGTGCTGGCCTATTCCACCATCAGCCAGTTGGGCTACATGTTCCTGGCCGTGGGTGCGACCGCATATGTGGCCGGCGTGTTCCACTTGATGACCCATGCCTTCTTCAAGGCTCTCCTGTTCCTGGGGGCCGGTTCGGTGATTCATGCCATGGGGGGACGCCAGGACATGGAGGAGATGGGGGGACTGCGCAAGGCCATGCCGGTCACCTTCCTGACCATGGGTATCGGGGTGGTGGCCATCGCCGGGCTCCCCCCGCTGGCGGGCTTCTGGTCGAAGGACGAGATCCTGGGCGTTGTCTTCAACCAGGGGGGCCTTTTCACCGTGCTGTGGCTGGTGGGGCTGGTAACCGCCCTGCTGACCGCCTTCTACATGATCCGTCAGTTCGTGATGGTGTTTCTGGGAAAGCCCCGCTGGCCCGAGGGGATGGTCCCCCACGAGTCTCCCCGCTCCATGACGTTTCCGCTGGTCGTCCTGGCTGTCCTGTCGGTGGTGGGAGGATTGGTCAACACACCCTTCCGGCTGGGGCTCGAGCATTTCCTGGAGCCTGCCTTCGAAGGGGTGAAGCTCGGGCATCCCGCCGAGGGGGTGGTCTCCATTCTGGTGCTGGCGGCGGTGGCCGTGGGGGCCGGTGCGGTCGGCGCCGCCATGGCCTTCTTCGCCTATCACCGCCCACCCGAGGCGTGGCGCCGCTTCCAGGCGGCATTCGGCAAGGTGTGGGGGTGGTGGGAGGACGGCTACCGGGTGGATGACATCTACGGGACGATGCTGGTCGCGCCCGGGCGCCGGCTCGCCGAGCAGGCCGCCTTCCGGGTGGACCTGGGGGTGGTGGACGGGGCGGTGAACGGCGTGGCGCGCCTGGTGAGGGCGACGGGCGCCATGATCCGTCCCGCCCATAGCGGCCTGATCCGCCAGTACGGGCTGTGGTTCGGCCTGGGACTGGTGGCGCTGCTGGCATGGATTCTCGTGAGGGGGGGAGTGTGAGTCACCGGCCATGCTGACCCTGCTGGTGCTCACGCCGCTCCTGGGGGCGGTGGTTATCTCGCTGATCCCGGCCCGGCGCCGGGAACTCCACCTGCCGCTGGGCATTGCGCTGTCGGTGGCCCCCCTGGGGCTGGCGGGTGCGATGTTCTTCTCCTTCGACGCGGGGGAGGCCTCCTTCCAGATGGTGGAGAAGGTGACGTGGTGGGAGCCGTGGGGAGTCTCATGGCAACTGGGCGTGGACGGGATCTCCCTGGGGATGGTGGCGCTCACCGCCATCCTGTTCCCCCTCAGCCTGGCAGTCTCCGACTCCATCTCCCACCGGCGCAAGGCGTTCGTGGTGGCCATGCTCTTTCTGGAGACGGGTTTGATCGGGACCTTCCTTGCCCTGGACCTGCTGCTGTTCTTCGTCTTCTTCGAGGTGATCCTGGTCCCCATGTACCTGATAATCGGAGTGTGGGGAGGCGAACGCCGGGTGTACGCGGCTGTCAAGTTCTTCATCTACACGGCGTTCGGATCCGCGCTGTTGCTGGCGGCGATCATCGCTCTGGCTGTCATGCACGCCTCCCAGACGCCCGACGGCCTGCTCAGCTTCGACTATCTGGCCCTGCTGGATCTTGACATCTCCTCCACCGCCCAGATGTGGCTGTTCGGCGCATTTGCCCTGGCGTTCGCGATCAAGGTGCCGCTGTTCCCCTTCCACACCTGGCTTCCCGACGCCCATGTGGAGGCGCCCACGGCCGGCTCGGTGCTCCTGGCGGGGGTGCTGCTGAAGCTCGGAACGTACGGACTGCTCCGCTTCAACCTCACCCTCTTTCCCGAGGCGACCGTCTCCCTGGTGCCGGTCCTGGCGGTGCTGGCCGTGGTGGGAATCATCTACGGTGCGGTGGTGGCGATCGTCCAGCCCGACCTCAAGAAGCTGGTTGCCTATTCGTCGGTCAGCCACCTGGGGTTCGTGGTGCTGGGGATCTTCGCCCTCACTTCAGCCGGACTGCAGGGGGCGGTGATCCAGAACGTCAACCACGGGCTCACCACCGGCGCGCTCTTCCTCCTGGTCGGGATGCTCTATGACCGGCGTCACACCAAACAGATCAGCGACTTCGGTGGTCTGGCCACACCGGCGCCGCTCATGGCCGGGTTCTTTCTGTTCATGGCGTTCGCCTCCATCGGCCTGCCCGGTCTCAACGGGTTCGTCGGGGAATTCCTGGTGCTGGTGGGGAGTTTCCCCTCCCTTCCGAGCCTGACGGTGGTGGCGGCCTTCGGGGTGGTGCTGGCCGCCATCTACATGCTGTGGGCCTATCAGCGGGTGTTCACGGGACCGGTGGACAGACCCGAGAACCGGAAACTCGCGGACCTCTCCCCCAAGGAGACGGCCGTTCTGGCCCCCCTGGCGGTCCTGGTCCTGCTGCTTGGTCTGTACCCGGGAATCCTCCTGGAGCGGACCGCTCCCTCCGTGGAGGCGATTCTCGACCGCATCGAGCAGAACACCGACTACGAGGCCCCCTCTCCGGGGCGTCTGGCGGATGTCTTCACCTCCACCTCTGAGGAGGGACCGTGATACCCGGCGCCTTTCTCGAGATATCGTGGGCGGCCCTGGGGCCCGAGTTGGTGCTGGTGTTCGGAGCGGTGGCCCTCCTGTTGCTGGACGTGCAGAAGAAGCCCGGGGTGAGGGTCCTGTGGGTGACCTCTCTGGTGATAACGGTGGTCGCCCTCGGGCTGGGCATCTGGCAATGGGTGGCGGCCACTCCCGATGGAGAGTCGATCTTCGGCGCGATGCTCATCTTCGATCGTTCGGCCGCCCTTGCCCGCCTGGTGGTCCTGGTGGTCTCCCTCCAGGCCATTGCAGCCGCCCGCAGCCTGTTCGCTCACCTGGGGAGTCGGGCTGCGGAGGGACTGGCGCTGGTGCTCCTGGCAGCGGCCGGCTTCATCCTCATGGCCGCCTCCCAGAACCTGGTGATGATGTTCCTCGGGCTCGAGATGGGATCGATCGCCCTCTACATCCTGGCCGGTATTGCCGGTGACGGGGTGCGGTCCGACGAGGCGGCCCTCAAGTACCTGCTGTTGGGAGCGGTGGCGTCCGCGGTCTTCATCTACGGAGTTGCCCTGGTGTTTGCCGGGACGGGCTCTCTGGACCTGTTGGGGATTGACGAGTTCCTGGCCCGAAACCTGGTGCTCTCTCCGGCGGTCCTCCTGGCGGGAATCGGCCTATTGACGGCGGGGCTGTCCTTCAAGGTTGCGGCTGCTCCCTTCCATGTGTGGGCGCCGGACGTCTACCAGGGGGCCCCGGCCGGGATTGTGGGATACATGGCCGCGGTCGCCAAGATCGGCGGGTTCGCGGCGCTGGCCAGAGTGCTGCTGTCCGGTTTCGAGAGCTTTCGACCGGACTGGGCGCCGATCGTGGCCGGGATCGCCGCTCTTTCGATGGTTGTGGGAGCGCTGATGGCCATCATCTCCACAGACATCCGTCGCCTGCTGGCCTACTCGGGAGTGGCTCACGCCGGGTTCATTCTCACCGGTGTCGCCGCCGGCGCCCCGGGATCATCCTCGGTCTGGTTCTACCTTGCGGTCTACACCGTGCAGTTGGTGGCGGCCTTCTCGGTGGTCTCGGTGTTCGGGGGGGCGGTCTCCTCGGGGTCGGAACTCTCCGACTACCGGGGGCTCTACCGCCGCTCGCCCTTCCTGGCCCTGGTCTTGTCGGTCTCCCTTCTGGGAATGGCGGGACTCCCGCTCACCACCGGGTTCGTGGCCAAGCTGGGCGTCTTTCTCTCGGCCTGGAGAGGAGACCTGGAGTGGCTGGTGGTGGTGGCCGTGGTCGCCTCGGCGATGGCGATCTATCTCTACCTGCGGGTGATCGTGACCATGTACATGCAGGCGCCGGAAGTGGACGATCCGGTGGGCTTCGACCGGCCCACCTCCTGGGCTCTGGGGGCGGCCACCGCGGTCACCGTGGTTCTGGGAGTGTTCCCTCAGCCCCTGCTCAAGCTGGTGGAGACGGCGATCTACCTGTGATGGGTTCGGGCAAGATATCTTTATCTTTCCCGAATAAGACGTTTCTTGGTTGTTTGCGGGAAAAGATACTCATAAATTGGAGGATGGGTCAGGGGATTGAGAATCTAAGAAAAATCAGAATATTTGAACAGACTGGTGGGAGTCTGCAACTTTTCTCCGTAGGGTGTGAATAGCAGGGAATCGCCGACATCAGACCGGGACACCGACGCGGGTGGAGGGATAGGCGGCTTCTAAAGCGGCTACGGCCCCGTGGCTCCAGTCCGCTCCCAGAGGTAGGCGCAGGGCCTTTCGTTCGGGATTCTGGCAGGGTTTCCCCTGGGTCACGTGGAGATAGATGGACCCGCCGCGGCTCTCGAATACATATGAGTAGACGGTGTCGTATGAGGTGTGGTTGCAGATACCGCTCTCCCCGTCATCATGGGACTCCTGCAACTCGAAGATGTCCGAGAGTTGCCGGGCGTGGCGGAGACGGCGGGAAGCGGATCTCAGGCGGGGGCCGGTGGTGACCGTGTCATCGTCCCGGGGGGTGGCGCCCAACTCGACATGGTGGTTGGACCGGGATATTCGGTCGCCGGGGTGGTAGGTGGCTCTGAGCTGTTGTCCCCGTACCTCCACCGTTGCCAGGCCGCTTTGGTCGATCATCACCAGGTTCCCCCAGATGTAGGGGTCTTTTTCCACCGCCCGTTCCACGGCTGCCACCCCGCTGAGGACGTCGGTGCCCTCCCGGAGAGCGATCTCTGTGAGCCGGTCGTAGTTCAGGCCGGGGACCGTGCGCACATTGGAGTCACAGCAGAGCAGTCCGTGGCGGTTGGCGCCCAGCGAGAAACCCGAGAACTGGTCCAGGTCGGGGTCGGTTCCCGCCCAGGTCTCCACCCCGGCTATGCCGAACACGCCCTCCTCCACCACCAGACGGTCCTCGAAGGAGGCCCGTCCGAAGTCTTTGTTCTTGAACAGGAGATATCCGGTCTCGGTTCGTAGGGCGCCTGTGGTGCACATTCGGGATCACTCCTGTAGGGTATCGGCAACTTGCCGGGGAAGAGCCCCAGGGGGTGATCCGCGCTCTCTCGGGCCTTCGGAGTGATCACGCCGTGCCAAGAGAGCCGTTGCTCTGCGCCGGCCAACGGGGGGTTGGTTACTATGTGAAGGGTTAAAGGCAGTCGGGTGGAGAGTAGGTGATCTGCGGACCCAAGAGTTCACCATTAGGACTGCTACCGAAGTTCTCTAAAAGCCAGAAGTGAAGCCGCTAAGAAGGAGTGTGAAGCTATGAATGAGAACAGTCCCGAGATTCAGAGCATCCTGGACGAGTACCAGCAGAAGAAGCTGAGTCGCCGCCAGTTCCTCAAGAAGGTGGGAGCGGCCGGTGTGGGAGCCACGGCTGCCGCGGCGCTGCTGGCCGCCTGCGGCGATGACGACGAACCGGTTGCCACCACTGCGGCGCCCGCCACCACTGCGGCGCCCGCCACCACTGCGGCGCCCGCCACCACTGCGGCGCCCGCCACCACTGCGGCGCCCGAGGAGATGGGCCCGACCCGGGGCGGCACGTTGCGCGAGGGCTACAACCGTGACGTCTCCAAGCATGACCCGATCACCACCAACTGGTATGACCCGGCCTTCTTCGCCATCTACGAAGCGATCGTGACGGTCTCCCCCGCAGGCGACTTCGTCCCGCAGTACTGCTCGGACTTCAGCGTCTCCGACGACGGCCTCGAGTACCGGTTCACGGTGGAGGACCGCCAGTCCCATTCGGGCGGCACCATCACCGCCGCCGATGTGGCCGAGTTCTATCGCATCCAGAAGTTCAGCTTCATCGCCAGCCTTGCTTCACCGATCAGCCACTACGAGGTGGACGGCAACCAGGTGGTGGCCAAGATGAACAATGCCTGGGTGGGCACCCTCGGGCCGCTGGCCACCGGATACTGGCGGATCGCCAACATCAACACCTGGAAGGAAGTTGGCGGATACGACGACGAGACCGGTCTGGCCGGCGAGAGCGTGGTTGCCTCCGTCTACGGTACGGAAGTGGTCGACGCCACCGGTCCGTTCAAGCACACCGAGTGGGTGCCCGGCAGCCACTCCTATGTCGAACGCTGGGATGACTATCCGGGTTCCAACGTCCCCTACTTCGAGAACAAGGGGACCGCTCACCTCGACGCCATCCGTTGGACGGTGATCACCGAGGCCGGGCAGCGAGCCACCCAGTTGGAGAACGGGGACATCGACACCCTGCTGAACCCCGCCCACCAGGACCTGGCCCGGCTGCAAGGCAACCCGGATCTCACCGTTTACCAGCACGCCGAGTGGTCCGGTTACTTCATGTTCATGAACCGGGAGAACTTCCCGGAGATCTTCGGCGACGTGGAGACCCGGCGCGGCCTCTCCCACGCCGTTGACCGGGAAGGCATGGTGCAGGCGCTTTTGTTCGGCAACGGCGCCGCCACCTACGGGCCCTTCCCGACCACCGACCGCTACTACGACCCGGCTGTCGAGCAGCACAACAACTACGATGTGGCCGAGGCCAACCGGTTGCTGGACGCGGCAGGCTGGTCGATGGGCTCCGATGGAGTGCGAGAGCGCGACGGCGTGCCGCTCCAGTTCGAGTTCATGGTGGAGAACGAGTCCCTGCAGACCGCAATCGCCACTGCCGCCGCCGCCCAGTTCTCACAGGTGGGCGCGCAGGCGGATGTGAACGTGGTCGACCGGGCGGTGTGGTTCGAGAGGGCCGGAGGCCCCGAGGTCCCTGCCGGTCTGTTCATGTGGCTGTGGCCCATCCCGATCGACGTGCTGACGCTGTTCTGCGCCAGCTACACCATTCCGGTGCCCAACTGGTCCCATGCCAATGAGCCTCGCATCGACCAGGCCATTGCCGACTGGCAGGCCGCCGGGACGGAGGAGGCGGCCGCCAAGGCTCAGTCCGACTTCCAGATCGCCTGGGCCGAGACGCTTCCGAACATGTCCTTCATCAACCAGAACTCCACGTTCGTGAAGAACAATCGGGTGCATGGCTGGTCACCCCACGTGTGGCTGCTCTATCCCTACTACAACGACACCTGGATCGAGGGCTAGAGACCGATCCGATCGAGAGAGATCTCCCCGCCCTCTGTCGAGGGCGGGGTCTCTCTTGTAGACGCGCCGCCGCGGTATCACCTCTTACACTGACCCGGTAATGACTGCCTCGACTCCCGAGTCCTATCTGGCCGAATGGGACCAGCGACTTCTCGATTTCGAAGAGAGCCAGCACATCTCGGCGTTCCGGAGGGGCATGCGGAACCTGGTACGGAACCGGTTGTTGCTCACCGGCGTGATTCTTGGGATGCTGGTGGTAGGCGCCGGCGTGCTGGGTCCGATCATCGTGGGCGGGGACTACGAGCTGATCAACTTCTCCAACATCCATGCTGTCCCGTTCAGCGAGGACGCACTGTTGGGCACCGACCATCTGGGGCGCGACACCGCCACCAGACTGTTCGTCGCCATCCGGGTGAGTCTGGCCGTGGCGGTGGGGGTGACCGGGTTGGCGCTGCTGGCCGGCTTGGCGATCGGGACCGTGTCGGGGTTCAGGGGAGGCTGGACAGACCGTTCCCTCAGCGGGGTGATGGACTTCATCTGGGGTTTCCCGCTCATCCTGGTGGCCGTGCTGTTCGCCGGGGGGCTGGGTGAGGGACTCCTGTCGGTGATCCTGGCGGTGGGACTGGTGAATATGGCCGCCATCGCCCGGGTGGTGCGAGGCGAGGTCCTGGCGCTCTCCGAACGGGAGTTCATAGAGGCTGCCCGGGCGGGGGGACTCTCCAACTGGAGGATCATCCGCAAACACCTCCTTCCCAACATCCTGGCGCCCGCACTGGTGCTGGCCTCCTACTACGTGGCGGTGGCCATCATCGCCGAAGCCGCTCTTTCATTCATCGGCCTGGGCGCCCAGCCACCTCTGCCCAGCCTGGGGCAGATGGTGGCGGAGGGCCGGAATTTCCTGCAACTCAACCACTGGGAGACCACGGTCCCCGGGCTGGCCCTGGTGGTGATGGTGCTTTCGGTGAGCCTGATCGGAGACGGTCTGCGGGATGTGTTCGATCCCCGGCTTCGGCATGAGGCCAAGGGTCTCGAATCATGAGGTACCTGGCCGGCCGCACCGTCTACATGCTGGTGATCCTGGCGATTTCCTCGGTGGCGGTGTTCTATGCCATCCGACTGTCGGGAGGAGACGCCACCGCCGCCCGGTTGCCGGCCTCGGCCACCGAGGCAGACCGCGAAACCCTCCGGGAGGTCCTGGGTCTCAACGATCCCATATACCAGCAGTATTTCACCTACATGGGGAGGCTTCTCAGCGGCGACCCGGGCAATTCCCTGACCAACAACGCCTTGATCTCCAAGATGGTCATCGAGCACGGACGCAACAGCATCATCCTGGGCGCCGCCGCATTCCTCCTGGTCTTTCTGGTGGGGGTGCCGCTGGGGATGCTGGCGTCGGTCAGACGCAACACCTTCATGGACCAGGGCATCATGAGCCTGTCGGTGGCGGGCATGGCCGTGCCCAATTTCTGGCTTGCCCTGTTGAGTATCTGGCTCTTTGCCAGCGTGCTGGGGTGGCTTCCCTCGGCGGGGTGCTGCGAACCCAGGCAACTCATTCTTCCCGCCATCGTGCTGGCTGCGGAAGGCACGGCCCTCACGGTGCGCATGACCCGCTCGGCAATGTTGGAGAATCTCGACTCCGACTGGGTGCGAACCCTCCGGGCCGGGGGCCTCTCCGAAGCCCGGGTGATAGGCAAGCACGTCTTCCGGAATGCCCTGATACCGATCATCTCCCTGGCGGGCCTGCGCATCGGCCAAATCGTGGGATACGCCCTGATCGTGGAGGTGATCTTCGGATGGCCGGGACTGGGACAGGTGTTGGTCAACGCCGTTTTGCGCCGGGACTATCCGGTGGCCCAGTTCTTTTCGCTGGTGCTGGTGGTGATGGTGGTGCTCGGCAACTGGCTGGCCGATCTGGGATATCTCGCCGCCAACCCGAGGCTCAGGAGGACCTGATGGCCGCACCTGTTCTCTCCGTACGGGACCTCACCACCGTAATCCGCACCGAGGGGATCGAGTTCGACGTGGTGAGGGGGGTGTCGTTCGACATGTACCCCAATGAGATCCTGGGCTTGGTGGGCGAATCGGGCTGCGGGAAAACCATGACAGCCCTCTCCGTGATGGGTTTGATCCCTACCCCGGCCGCCCGCATCGCCGGCGGCGCCGTCCTCTTCGGTGACAGGGATCTGGTGAGTCTCCCGGAGCGGGAGATGCGAGAGGTCCGTGGCGACGACATCTCCATGATCTTCCAGGACCCGCTCACTTCCCTCGACCCCATGTTCTCCATCGGCCATCTGCTCACCGAGGTGATCCGCCGCCATCGACCGGTCTCCCGCTCGGAGGCCGACGCGATGGCGCTCCGGGCGCTGGCGGAGGTGGAGTTGCCCGACCCCGAGACCCGCATGGACCAGTACCCCCACCAATTGTCGGGCGGGATGCGCCAGAGGGTCATGATCGCCATGGCGCTGATGCTCGATCCCGACATCCTGATCGCCGATGAGCCCACCACCGCCCTGGACGTCACGGTTCAGGCCCAGATTCTCGACCGACTGCTGGGCCAGCAGCGTCGCAGAGGAATGTCGATGCTCCTGATCACCCATGACCTGGGGGTGGTTGCGGCCGTCGCCGATCGGGTGGCGGTGATGTACTCGGGGGAGATCGTGGAACAGGCGCCCGTCGAGCAACTGTTCTCCGATCCCCAGCATCCCTATACCCAGGGTCTCCTGCGGGCCGTCCCCCAGACCCGCCACCAGCGCGGCGCCCTGCACACCATCCCCGGTCGGGTACCCCCGCCACAGTTCGTTCCACCGGGTTGTCCGTTCAGTCCCCGCTGTTCCCAGGCGCTGGTGCGTTGCTGGGAAGAGCACCCGGAGTTGGTCTCCGAGAACGGGAGGCATCTGCGCTGCTTCAATCCCCAGCCCCTGACTCCCGCGTGAGGGAGGCGCCGGTTCCGGTCGAGGTTGTGGGGGAGGAGGGCGTGAGGCTGCGAGGACTTGAGTGGCCCGTCCCCGGACCCCCGGTGATATTCGTGCACGACTACGGGGCGGATCTGGACCAGTGGGGTCCGCTCACCGCCGGCCTTGCCAAGTCCGGGTTCCGGGTGATCAGCCTGGAACTCTCCGGGCATGGCCTCTCCGACGGAGAGCCCCACCCGGGATCGATCCCACGTGACATTGGCGTGATGGTCGTCCAGGCCTCCCGGCTGTGGGGACCCGTGGGGCTGGTCACCTGCGGGGAGAGCGCCAGGGGATCGGTGGGAACGGGCGCCGCGGCCGGCGCCCCCGTGCACGTACTGGTCTCTCCCCCCGAGATGTCGGTCGAGTTCATGAAGGGAGGAGAGAAGGCGTTGCGGATCATCATGGCGGGCGGGGGCGACACCGGGGGCCACGCCGCCGCCAAGAGCGCCCACGATCATCTCCCCGGCCAGCGGATGCTGATGACCGTTTCAGGCGCCACCGAGAGGGGAGTGGCCCTGGCCGGCCTGCGACCCTCCATCCTGGAGGATATGGCGCAGTTCTTCCGTCTTTACCTGGCCCCCATCAACATGGCCTGGATCACCCGCAAGGAAGCGGAGGCGACGGAAACCCCCTGAGCACAGTCCCTGTCATTTCCTAGAATTGGAATCAGACAAAGGAGGTGCAGAACGAACCTTCCCCCTGCTCCCTATTTGGACGGAGTAGTCGACGAACTCTCCCGAAGAATTTCGCTGGTCGTGACCCGTCCACCCGATGGCGAGGTCACCAACCAGATTGTTCAGGCCCCATTCCACAATGGTCTGGAAAGGGTCCCCACGTCTGATTTGATCCTGCTGGTCGGCGCCTTGTGGTTTACGGGCCCGCCGGCCCCGACCCGGAAGCAACCGAGACGCTCCGGGAGGCGACCGAAGCGGCGAACGGCAGGTCATCGGAGACGGGGCCGCAGAGGTGTGCGCTCCCAGGACGAGTGGCAATGGCCAAAAGCGGGCTGACGGATACCGCCGAGTTGTTGCTGGTTGGCGTGGGTGCAGTCCAGGAGGAAACCCCCCTGAGACAGAGTCCGCCACCATCCAGATTCCAAACTGAGCCCAAGGAGGTGTAAAACGAACCGTTCCCCCTTTTACAAGCGGAGACCAGTGCAGATCGTGGTGGCCATCGGAGCGATCGCGGTTCTGGCCGTGGCGTGGTGGCTGATTTCGCCCCTCTTCATTGACGAGGTTGTCGACGAGGCCTTCCCCAGAGCGGCCATGGCGGTGGTCCCCGACGACATGACCTCCGAGGAGGTCGAGGATGCGATGATGGAAGCCGAGGCTGTCGAGACGATGGTCACAGAGGAGATGCCCGAATCCGAGGAACCCGACGCCACAGGACCGGTGGCCCTGGCGACTGGCGCCCTCATGGACGCCGACGACTTCCACAGAGGTTCAGGAGGGGTGACAGCGTACCGCCTGGAGGACGGCTCCCAGGTACTCCGGCTGGAAGACATCGAGGTGACGAACGGTCCCGACCTCCGGGTGCTGGTTGCCCCCGGGCATGGGATCACCGATCGCAGCGCCCTGCAGGCGGCGGGCTATGTAGAACTGGGTCCGCTCAAGGGCAACATCGGCTCTCAGAACTATGACTTCCCCGACGGCTACCAGGTTCCCGAACAGTTGACGGTGATCATCTACTGCAAGCCCTTCCACGTTCTCTTCGCAACCGCTGAACTGAGCTAGGCAGGGGCCGGCGCCGATGCACGGTGTGAAAGGGGGATGGGTGCGGTCCGTCTGAGCTCACCGCGTGGTGAGCTTATCCTTCAGAGATGGCCCTCTGCGGTTAGGTGAAAGTGAAGCATTCATGATCTACGTACTCCGAGTCCTGGCCGTGGTTCAGGTCTTCTTCGCCGCCTTCACCGCGCTGGTGGGCAGCTTCGCAGATGGAGGTCAGTGGTGGGAACGGTTGATCCTTGTGGGTCTCCATCCGGTGGCAGCGGTGCTCCTGGTCATACTGGTCATGGGCAGGACTCCCGCCAGGAGCCTGGCATTGGCTACCGCTTCTCTGCTGGCGCTCAATGTCGTGGCCGACGTAGCGCTTGCCGTGGCCATCGGGTCCGGCGCCATCAAGGGCGACTGGGCGCTGCCCCTGGTATTCGCTGTTGTCCCCCTGATCGCCCTGCCCTATTGCATTTCGCGGCTTCGGAACACATAGCGAGGATGTCCTCTACCATGTGGGATCCGCTCCGGTCCTAAGCGGCGGGTCCGCCGAAGCGGTCGGGGCTCAGTCTTTCGAGGCGGTCACGGCCGTGCCCTGGCCCACGAACAGCAGCATGGAACCGCTCACATTCTCCATGTCGAGCCGGATTCCAACCACCGCGTCGGCGCCCATTCTCTGCGCCTTGGCCGCCAGCTCCGAAAGGGCCTCCTGGCGAGCACCCTCCAGGTCCTTCTCAAGGGATTTGCTCCTGCCGCCGAACACGTCTCGGACGCCTGTCAACACGTCCTTTCCGAGGTGGCGACCGGCGGTGACCTGCGATATGACCATCCCCTTGTAGCCGGTGATCGTGTGTCCGGGGACTTCAGAAGTGGTAGAAAGCAACATGGTCGGAAAGCTTAAGCCAACTGGGGAGCTATGGGTAGTTGTTACCCGCCAGTTGCTTTTCGCTGGTCCTCTTGTTCCGGATCCCGAGGCAACTCATCGTCCAGTTCCTTCAGCAATCGATCCGCTTGGCTAATCCAGACCGCGTGTTGAGCTTATCCTTCAGAGATGGCCCTCTGCGGTTAGGTGAAAGTGAAGCATTCATGATTTATGCACTCCGAGTCCTGGCCGTGGTTCAGGTCTTCTTCGCCGCCTTCACCGCGCTGGTGGGCAGCTTCGCAGATGGAGGTCAGTGGTGGGAACGGTTGATCCTTGTGGGTCTCCATCCGGTGGCAGCGGTGCTCCTGGTCATACTGGTCATGGGCAGGACTCCCGCCAGGAGCCTGGCATTGGCTACCGCTTCTCTGCTGGCGCTCAATGTCGTGGCCGACGTAGCGCTTGCCGTGGCCATCGGGTCCGGCGCCATCAAGGGCGACTGGGCGCTGCCCCTGGTATTCGCCGTTGTTCCCCTGATCGCCCTGCCCTATTGCATTTCGCGGCTTCGGAACACATAGCGAGGATGTCCTCTACCATGTGGGATCCGCTCCGGTTCTAAGCGGCGGGTCCGCCGAAGCGGTCGGGGCTTAGTCTTTCGAGGCGGTCACGGCCGTGCCCTGGCCCACGAACAGCAGCATGGAACCGCTCACATTCTCCATGTCGAGCCGGATTCCAACCACCGCGTCGGCGCCCATTCTCTGCGCCTTGGCCGCCAGCTCCGAGAGGGCCTCCTGGCGAGCACCCTCCAGGTCCTTCTCAAGGGATTTGCTCCTGCCGCCGAACACGTCTCGGACGCCTGTCAACACGTCCTTTCCGAGGTGGCGACCGGCGGTGACCTGCGATATGACCATCCCCTTGTAGCCGGTGATCGTGTGTCCGGGGACTTCAGAAGTGGTAGAAAGCAACATGGTCCAGCTTACGCCCAATCTTGGGTTTTCTTGGGCGGGCGGGTCTAGCCGAGAGGTTCTGTGGCGCCGGAACGCAAGACCGGCGGCGGCGGCCCGACCTCCTATGGCTGGGTCTACTTCAAATGTCGAAGTAGGACACCGGGCCCGGCGCCATTCCTGACAGCCGTTGGTAGGTCTGGATTACTTGCCGCTCGGTCATCCCGGCCAGCAGGTCAGCGGCCAAACGCTGCGGGGTCTCCCCGCTGTCGATGCGCTCGACCGTGGCCTGCGGTAGCAGTGTCTCGAGTCGCTTGGCATGACCACTGATAGAGTCGACATAGGTTTCGAAGAGCTTGGCCAGGATCCTCCGCTGGCCCTCCCGCACCTCCACCACCCGAGGATGTTTGATAACGTAATACACAGTCAAATGCTTCAATAGATCGACTTCATGGCGTCTCTCTGGGCATATTCTGACCTTGGGGGGATTGCTTTCGAGGGTGACAGCGTTGACAAAACTGGTAAGCAAAGAGGAAGTGCTTGCTCGCAGCGCTGCCTTCTGTTGCCCCGATCCCCTATAAGGGGCATTGAGAAAGGAGTAACTCTTATTGAGCAAACTGGTGAGAACCTCGGCGTCTGAGTCAGAGGCATTATCGATCTCCGCCATGAAGAACTCTAATTCGGGGGTGCTCATGGCGGCATCTTGGGAGATACCTCCGGTATGCAGTCTGTGTAGGGGTATCAGGCCCGCTCGGTAAAAGTCGTTTAGGTCATGTACCGCATACGTAACATCGTCTGCCCAATCCATCAGTTCCGCCTCAAAGCTAAGTCGCTCTCCCGCATAAGACTGCCTCACTCGAGCGAAGATGTTCCCTTCACTCTTGTACGCCCCCCATTTACTCCTCTCTCCGCGGTCACAACTCAGCCATGGGTATTTGAGGACTGCGTTCAGAGTGCGCAGGGTTAGGTTGAGGCCAGAGCCTCTGCCTATGGGAGGCTCAGGAGCAGCCAGCCTGGTCACGATTCGGAAGGTTTGAGCGTTTCCCTCGAACCCCTCCTCGTCGCGCTCGACGCCACTGGCGGTCTCTTTACGCATCGCCTCGCAAATGGCGTCCTCACCTTCATGTCCGAATGGAGGGTGTCCCAAGTCGTGGGCAAGGCCGGCCGCCTCCACAACATCTGGGTCCAGTGGAACTTCAGCCATCTGGTCGGGATCCAAATCCGAGATTAGACGTTCGGCAAGTCGACGTCCTACTTGCGCAACTTTCAGAGAGTGGGTCAATCGGTTGTGAAAAATGTCGCCTTCCGTGGCAGAGGCAACCTGAGTGACTCCGCTGAGACGGCGAAACTCCGGGGAGTAAAGGATCCTGTCAACATCGCGTTGAAACTCCGAGCGATAATCAGATGGGGAACCGGAAGGGTCTAGCCGCTCTTGACCAGGTTCCATCAAGAGATAAGACGATATCCCTCGAACGAAAAGGCAACATGACCCTTTGTCGCCAGATTGCATACGGCAACATGTGCGTCAGCGTGACTCATCTTTGGCTCCCCTAGTTCGTCCAACAATTCCCCCATGTTGCGTATGAGATTGCGGTTTCGGAACACACCCAGCATTCGCTCTTCATCAGGATGTAACCCATTCTCATCCATAAGCCGTTCAGATTGCCAATCGCGTGAAATCGTGGTTGTCATCCTTGAGAAACCTCCTATTGACTTGAACGTAGTCTTAAACTACATCCATGCTATTTCATGGATGTGACAGCCCTGGGCTTGGGCTAGCTCTGCAGAGTACATGAAGAGCAAACCAGCTGTCAGATATGGAGGGTTTTTCGAGGCGAGTCGCGAATTTACGACCTGGGATGGTGGTCTGAAAGGATCAGCGGCCCCTCGATGTGATCGGGAACCACAGCCTCGATGTGCCTACGCCGGCACTTCAGGGGGGTGGAATCCTCACGGTAATTTCCAGACCTTCACTGCCGGTTTGTAGCGTTCTGACGGGACGGGAGTGAGATCCGCCTCCCCGGGTACGATATCCGGGTAGGTTACAGAGAAAGGAGTTGCCCCATGACGGTGGTTGATGCCCACCTCCATTTGTTCGAGTCTCTCTCCGAGCAGTATCCCCGCGACGTGTTTCCCGGTTTGACGCCTCCGGAGAGGCGGGCGCCGATGGACGAGTACTTCGGCTACATGGATCGGGCGGGAGTGGACAAGGCGGTCATCGTGGCGATCTCCCATCATGACGAGTACGTGCGCGACGTGGTGGCCACCCGACCTGACCTGTTCGCCATCGTGGGTGTGCAGGACGTCTCGGCGCCCGATCAACTGGCCAACTACACGGAGCGTCGCCGGGCCACCCCCTTCCAGGGGTTCCGGCTGTTCAACCTCGATGAGGATCCCTCCCAACCTCCCGACCGGATAGCGATGTTCCCGGTGCTCGAGCAGATGGCGGCAGACGGGGTGAAGCTTTGGTTCTACGCCACCGAGGAACAGGTGCTTTTGTTGGATCGGGTGCTGGAGTTGCTCCCGGACCTTTCGGTGGTCATCAACCACCTGGGGTTCTGTCCGAGTATCTGGGACGAGATCAGAGCGGACGAATGGGGCCGGCCCCGGTTCACACTGGATCTCCCCCCGGCGTCCCTCAAGACCATCGAGGTCATCGCAGCCCGCCCCAACGTCTATGTTCACCTCTCCGGGCAATATGCCTTCACCCAGGAGCCCTATCCCCATCCCGACCTGCAGTCGACGGTGGACGCCGTGTACGGGACGTTCGGGGGCGACCGGATGATGTGGGCCTCCGACTATCCGTGGATCGCGGTGGAACCCGGCTATCCGGAACAACTGGCGCTTGTGGACCACTACCTGCCCGACATCCCGGCCGCCGACCGGGACGCCATCCGGGGCGGAACCGCCATGCGCCTGTTCGACTTCGAGTAGCGAGCGTCTTTCGGGGAGTGGATGATCCCGGCGTAGTCGATCGGCGCTTCCAGCCGGTCACCGTGCCCGGCCCGCGGGCCTTCCCTTCCCGGCCGATGACCATCCACGGGTTGCAGGGGAGACCCGATGCCTGGATTCTCAGCAGGGACGGATCCGGCCCTTCCACCCGGCTGCTGGAGGTTCCTCCCGGCTGGGGCACTTCGCTTCGGGGCAGCTTCACCGGAGATGTGGAATTGTTCGTGATTTCCGGCCAGGTGGAGGCGGACGGTCATCTCATGGGCTCCCACACCCTGTGGGGGGCCCGCGCCGGGACCGTTGTCGGCGGGTTGGGCAGTCCCGAAGGCGCCACCCTGTTGCTGTTCGCCGGTGCTCCGTTGCGGTTCATGCCCGGAGACGGAGAGGAAGACCCCGAACGTCCGGCGCCGGTGGTGGCCGGCGAGCGGGAGTGGATCCAGATGCCCGGGGCCCCGCCCAATTCCCGGCAGCGGGAACTTGCCCCGTCGCTGGGTGGCGGCGCCTTCTGGCAGACGGCCGCGGTCGACCTGCGTCTGGACACATGGTACGTGGACTCAGACCCCACCGAGGTGTTCGTGCTGGAGGGAGTCTGGCAGCAGGCCGTGAGGCGCAGAGAGGGAGTGGAGGTGGTCGATTTCGTGAAGGAGGGTTACTTCTACCGCCCGGCGGGTGTGTGGCACGGCGGTGTTCTGACCGGGACTCCCACGGTGGCCTCGCTGTTGATCCGTGCGGCCGCCGGGGTTTCCCGGCAGGCCGAGTCTCCCGGCGACTATCCCGACCACCTGCGCTGAGGAACGACCTCGATCGGGGCGCCACCGAAGCGTCGATCCATATACTTGGGGAACCCAGCGCTCTAAACAGACGACCTCCGGGGCGCCGGGACCAGGAGGAGCACATGAGAATCCGTTTCATAGAACCCATAGGGAGTGACCTGCACTCCAAACGCATGTTGTCCGTTCTCGAAAGGCATGCCGCCGGCGACGTGGACGTCGAAGTGCGCCACCTGGAACTTCCCCCGGAACTCGCCGGGCCGATGCTTCCCCTCGAGCCCCTCTATCTGAACGAGTTGATCGCCGCGGTCATCCAGGCGGAGAGCGACGGCGTGGACGCCGCCATAATCGCCTGCTGCGCGGATCCGGGGTTGTTGGAGGCACAGCGGTTCGCAAAGATTCCGGTGATCGGTCCGCTGCAGGCCGCGGTGGCATTGGCTGCCGCCCGGGGCGCCACCGTCGGCATGCTGTCACCCGACGAGCACGGCCGGCGCAGGATCGCCAACTTGACCGATCGCATGCTTGCGGCCTACGGGCTTTCGGGAGCCTTCACTTCCGTCGCCTTC
Organism: Acidimicrobiia bacterium; assembly: GCA_965204615.1. Classification (GTDB taxonomy): domain Bacteria; phylum Actinomycetota; class Acidimicrobiia; order Spongiisociales; family ZC4RG35; genus Bin76. The sequence goes on from OZ242000.1 coordinate 2,619,078, forward strand.
GTCCCCCTGCACGTGGAGGGCGAGGCGTCGTTGGTGGGCAACACCGAGGTCACCGCGGAGATCGTCGAGGAGCAGTTCCGTCGCCAACTCCATGCGGAGGGAGTGGAGACCGCCCGGGCCATGATCGAGCAGGACCGGGTGGAGGCCATCTTCTTCGGATGCACGCTCTGGGGTGGTCTGGTGGCGGAGGTCGATCACAAGATCGATGCGTTCTGTATCGATCCGGTGGTGGCGTCCCTCCATATGGCCGAGGCGCAGGTCCGGATCTCCCGTCTTTGCTGACCAACCGGGTTGAGCATCCGGTCATGGACCGGTTGTCGCCAGACCTTATCGATGCACCCGTCCGAGATCGGGGCCGTTCTCCAGCAGGGCGGCGATTTCGTCGGAGTCCAGGATGGCCATGTCCCCGGGGGTGGCGTACTTGAGGCTGGCGGCGGCTACGCCCCACTCCAGGCAGCGTCCCAGCTTCTCGGGACCTGGAGGGAACTGCAACCAGCCGTACAGAAACCCGGCGTTGAAGGCGTCGCCCCCTCCCAGGCGGTCGACCGCAGTGGTAGGAATGGCCGGCCGATAAACCGCTTCGCCACCCGGGAGGCAGGCTGTCGCCCCCTCGGCACCCAGGGTGACCACGCAGACCTGTTCCGGCAGCACCTGGCGCAGCCACTCCAAGCCACTTTCACGGTCGAGATCTGTGGAGAAGACCGCCATCAGATCGCTTACCGAAGATATGACGATCGACGCCCGCTCCATGTGGTGGAGGAGTTCGCTGCGGGCTCGGTCCGGCGACCACAGCCCGGCCCGGTAGTTGGTGTCGAAGCTGATCGGCAACCCGGCGGCGCGGGCCGCTCTCATGACGTGGCGGGTCGTCCGGCGGGCCGACCCACCGATGGCCGGGGTGATGCCGGTGAGGTGAACCAGCCGGCAACCCCCTGAGGACAGGAGTTCGGGGTTGATGTCGGCCGGGCTCAGGCGGCTGGCGGCGCTGTCCGACCGGTCATAGATCACACGCCGGCGCCGGGCCGGTGGGGCATCCTCATAGAAGTACAGACCGAGACGTTCGTCCGGGCACCGGACCACATGGGAGACGTCCACCCCGTGGCGGGAGAGTTCGCCGGAAACGAGGTCCCCCAGCGGCGAGGCAGGCAGCCGGGAGATCCAGGCGCAACGTAGGCCCAAACGGGCCAAACCGACCGCTGTGTTTGATTCGGTTCCGCCCACCTCCACCTCGAAGCGACGAGCCTGGTCGAGGCGTCCGACCCCCGGCGGCGTCAGGCGCAACATGGTCTCCCCCAAGGTCACGACGTCGTATCGGGTCACTTGGCTTTCCTCGGGTCCTCTCTGCGGCCTTTTTCATCATATCGAAGGAGGGAGGAGGTCCTTGCTGCCAGTCGAGTTGCCATTGTTACATTGCGGTCCCCGTCGCTTCCTCCCGACCGGGGCTCCGGCAACCCCTTCGGCGGAGTTGTGAGAGTTTTGGGTAGTCATGCCGCTGGCGTAACCTCAACCGGGAGGGTGGGGTCTGTGGGAGGTAAGTGGAAGGTCAAGGTCGGAGAACCATGAGCAGAATCATTGAAGCTTCGGGGCTGGTCAAGACGTATGGCGATGTTGTGGCCCTGGACGGGTTGGATCTGTCGGTTGAGGAGGGGTCGGTTTACGGACTGTTGGGTCCCAACGGCGCCGGCAAGACGACCGCCGTCTCAATCCTGGCCACCTTGTTGGTTCCCGACTCGGGATCGGCCCGGGTTGCCGGGGCCGACGTATTGAACGAACCGGCCCTGGTTCGGGAACGGATCGGTCTGTCGGGCCAGTATGCGGCGCTGGACGAGCATCTCACCGGATACGAGAACCTGGACATGATCGGACGTCTCTACCGGTTGGGAAGGTCAAGGTCCCGGGCGCGGGCGAGGGAGTTGCTGGAGGTCTTCGATCTCACCGAGGCCGGCAACCGGCCGGTCAAGACCTACTCGGGAGGCATGCGCCGGCGCCTCGACCTGGCAGGGGCCCTGGTGGCCTCCCCACCCGTGTTGTTCCTGGATGAGCCGACCACCGGGTTGGACCCGCGAAGCCGCATGGACCTGTGGGGCGTGATCCGCGAACTCGTGGCTCGCGGTTCGACACTGCTGCTGACCACCCAATACCTGGAGGAGGCGGACCATCTGGCCGACCGGATCATGGTGATCGACCAGGGGCGGGACATCGCCGAGGGAACCCCCGACGATTTGAAGACCCTGGTGGGGGGAGAGCGGATCGAGGTCATCGTGCAGTCCTCCTCGGATCTCCCCAGAGCCGAGGAGGTGATGCGACGGTTCGCGGTGGGCGAGTTGGCCTGCGAAGAGCGAAACCGCAGAATCACGGCTCCCATCTCGGGCGGCGCGGCCGTGTTGACCAGAGCGCTGCGGGCCCTGGACGCCGAGGCTGTCGACATCCTCGACGTCGGTCTGCGACGGCCAACCCTCAACGATGTGTTTCTCACGCTCACCGGCCATGCCGCCGATCCGAACGGGAACCGACCGAAGTCCGAAGAACCGTCATCCTCGCGCCGGAGGGCCAAGTCATGAGGGCCAAGTCATGAGGGCCAAGTCATGAGGGTCATTCGCATGTTCGCCGATGCGGCAGTGATCGCCAAGCGGAACATGATCAGGTTGAAGCGGGTCCCCGAGATCCTGGTGTTCGTGATCCTGTCTCCGATCATGTTCGTGCTGCTGTTCGCCTATGTCTTCGGAGGTTCGATCAACATTCCCGGTGGTTCCTACCGGGAATTCCTGATCGCCGGGATCTTTGCCCAGACTGTCGTTTTCGGTTCCACCTTCACGGGGGTCGGAATTGCCGAGGACATTCAGAAAGGCATAATCGACCGCTTCCGGTCGCTGCCCATGTCCCAGGCAGCGGTTTTGATCGGGCGGACGGCCAGCGACTTGGTGTACAACGTGCTCACTCTTCTGATCATGGGCCTGACCGGCCTGGTGGTCGGGTGGCGTATCAACAGCAGTCTCTGGGAGGGCATGGTGGGCTTCGGGTTGCTTCTCGCCTTCGCCTACACCTTCTCGTGGGTGATGGCCTATGTCGGGTTGCTGGTGCCCAGCGTCGAGGTGATCAACAATGCCAGCTTCATGGTGATCTTCCCGGTCACCTTCATCGCCAACACCTTCGTGCCGTCAGAGAACCTGCCGGGCGTGCTGCGAGCGTTCGCCGAGTGGAATCCCATCTCCGCTCTCACCCAGGCCGTGAGGGAGTTGTTCGGCAACATCCCGTCGGGTACCCCCGACCCCACCGTTTGGCCGCTTCAGAATCCGGTGATCTACACCCTGATCTGGGGAGTGGTGATCATTGCGATCTTCGCACCCCTTGCGAATCTTCGCTACCAGAAGGCAGTGAAACAGGGCTGACGGAGCTGCGAGGAGGCGCTGTCAGGTCTCGGAGCCACTCCCGCAGCGCTGGCAGACCCCGAACACCCGCAGGTCCATGCGGGTGGCGGAGAAGGCGTACGTGTCGGCGAGGTGGTTCCGAACTCTCTCCGCCAGGACGCCGGTGTGATGTCGGACGTCGCCACACAGCTCACAGGTGAGGTGGAAGTGCTCACCTCGGTGAACGATCTCCCATCGGGGCTCTGCCTCTTGGTGGGCGTCGGTCTGGAGAGCAGAACCCATGTCCGCGAAGAGATTCAACGCGCGGTCTACCGTGGCCCGGTCGATGTCGGGGTCTCGCCTGCGGGCCTTTTCGGTGATTTGCCCTGCAGTCAACTGTCCTCCTCCCAAGCACATTATCGCCCAGATCGTGCGTCGTCGCTCGGTCAGCTGACGGTATTGGGCTCTCAGGAAGTCTCCGAGATCACCGTCTCTGACTCCTTGAACCATGAGCAAATGGTACTTCGCCTTGTCAAACCAGGCTGGGGCGCAGGGTCCCTTTTTCCGGCCACGCGGGGGGTCCTCCGGCCCGGAGTCCGAGCGATCTTCAGCTCATGTCCCGGCGGTGGGTGTCACCGCCTCGGCTCTCCCGGACGCCGGTGGTCGAATCTCAGAAGCGACACTCCGCAACCGGCCGAGGGGACGCCGGGCCCCTCCTGCCAGAGGGGTGATTATGCCGGTCGCTTCCTGGAACCCAGGTACCAGGCGACCAGGACGGTCAGGAGTATCCCGATGATCCCGGCAACCAAGATGGTCGTCTGCCCGTTGGCGGCTGCCTGCTCCGATTGCTCGGCTGAGGAGACGATGCTCCGATTCACGTCATCCACCAGTCCGGCAATCTCCGCCTCAAGCGTTGCGAGATGGCCTACGCTCGATGAGATCAACCGCTCCTCGGCCTGTGCCATCGACAGCTTTGCCTTAACCTGGTCGAAGTCGTTGCCCGGTCCCGTACCGGCGTCGATCAAACTGGTTGCGAGCGGAATCACCTCGGAGTCCAACTCGGGACCCCCGTTGGCGGCCAGGTATTCGAGGGCTCCCCTGGCGCGCTGCGCGGCCGAGTCAAAGGCCTCCTCGAGGGTGGTGACCAACGTCGGATCCTCCATTCTGACCGCAGCCGACAGGGCCGAGTGTGCAACACCAATGGCGCGCGAGAGGGTAGACATGTGCTTGTACCGCAGGAACTCCTCACGGGACACTGCCTCCCCATCTCCCGTGGCGCCCCGGGCTTCACTCCTGCCGGTCATCATGTAGTAGTACTGATCGTCCTCGCTTTTCAGGATGGCCGGCCCCAACTCGCGCGTGGTGGCGTCGCTGAGTGCACGCCGCCTGATCTCTCCGTCGAACAGGGCCCGCAACAGCGCCGGCCGGGCACTGTCCACCTGCTCCACTATGGAGATCAATGAGTTCACATGACCCTCGATCCTGGACACCCTTGCGTCGTAACCTCTACCCGAGAGATCCGAAAGCAGGGCCTCCAGTTCGGCCTTCTCGGCAGCCATCGACCTTCTGATGTCCAACACGCTGTCGCGGTCCATGGCAAGGCTGGTCGTGACCAACGCCACAGACGCCAGGGAGTTTGAGTGCTGCGACAGGGCCAGCGCCGTAGCCGGAATGGACGTTTCGTCACTGATGTCGCTCTGATCGGTCAGCCCTCCGAGAGTCTGCCAACCGACAACTGTGAATGCAATCAGCACCACCGACGCCACGACAACCGTGACGGTGAGGGGTTTCCGCATACTAAGGTTGCTCATCTTCCAACCCCTTCCAACTCTTCTACTAAGCGATAATTGCCGTCGGAACCGATCACGGTCAGGAATACGGCATCCGAGCCCTGATTGTCCGAGGCGCCGTATTCGAGCACCATTCCGTCGATGTCGATCGACCCGGCTCCCCGGATGGCGTCCAGGAAACACTGCCGGCTGAGGTCAGGGCCGCACAGGTCCAGCCCCGAAATGGCCAGTCGGCCGGCCAGATAACCCTCCAGCGAGACGAACCCCGGGATGGCATCGCCGTCGAAGGCCCGGAGTGCCTCCTGGTAGGCATCGACCACGGGAACTCTCGTGTCTCCCGGCAGCGGGACCACCTGCGTTACGTAAACACCCGCAGCCTCGGTGCCCAACTCTCGGGCGAGTGCGTTGCTGCCGACAAACGAGACCGTCATGAACACCGGATCGATGTCCTGCCGTATCAGTCGAATAGCCTCGGCAACCGGCGAATAGGCGCCGATCATGATCACCGCCTCGGGATTGGATTCGACGATGTCCACGGCTGCGGTCTTGACCGCACTCGTGTTCCGCTGGTAGAACCAACTCGCCACCGGAGACAGCCCACGTCTCTCGAGGGCGAGTCGAACCCCGTCCAGCCCGGTCTGTCCGTAGGAGTCGTTCTGGAAGAGGACCGCTACCCGGGTGATGCCGGCGTCCGCGGTAAGACGTTCCACCATCTCGTCGATCTCCTGGTGGTAGGAGGCGCGCAGATTCATCACGCTTCCCAGGCTCGCGTCACGCAGCAATTCCGCTCCGGTGAATGGAGCGACGAAGGGAACGCCCAGGGCGTTCGCCAACCGTGAGGCGGAACGGGATGTGGGAGTGCCGACCTCTCCGATCAGGGCGAAGACCCCTTCCCTGTTGATGAGAGTGCGCGTATTCAAATAGGCGGAGTCCGGTTCGTAGAAGTCGTCCAGGGTTGTCAATTCGAGTTGACGGCCGTGAACCCCGCCAGCCTGGTTCTGTTCATGGAACGCGGCCTGGATCCCCAGGCGCATCTCACGGCCCAACTCCTGAGCAGGCCCGGAGAACGCCGCAGACTGGCCGAACAGCACACTGTCATCGGTAATGCCGGCCATCTGCTCATCCGCCGTCACCATCGCCGGGGGAGCCGCGCCGGACCGGTCTGCCGGCTCGGTCTCGTCCGAAGCCTGGCATGCGGTTCCCGACACGATCGTTACGAGGGACGCTCCGACGATCCATCCACGAAGCCGAGGTCCCGATTTGTGTTTCTTACCCATTCTCTTACCTCTAGATCCGTTCCTTCTACCTGCGACCGGTGGCTCCCGGTTGGCTAGGTAATCGCTGGAGACCACCGCCACCGCGGCGGTTTCCGCTGGAGTTTGATTGCATTCATCCTTGAGAGCACAGGGGGTATGAACGCCTTGGTCGCAGAGCGGCGAGAGATGACCACACCGACGGACTCAATGAGAACGATTGCCAGACTCCTCGGGTCTCAAAAGTAGTACGCCCTTCCTGAGATTTCCAAGCCTTTCCAGGGGCCAACCATCTCCGCCGTGGTGGATCCGGGCTCCGTGACGCGATAAAGGCCTACCGGACTCGGGTGGGCAACTCATCATCAGACCGCTGAATTCACAGGTGGGTGAGGCTTGTCCGGGTATTGGGAAGGCCCGGACCCACGCCCGGTATAGATCGCCGGCAGTGTCAGCCGCCGGAGCGGACCGCCTTGATCAGTCGGGACACGCCTTCCAGAAGGGATTCGGTGTCGGTCGCCAGGGAGACGCGCACATGAGTGCCTCCCCCGGGTCCGAAGGTGGTGCCGGGCACCACGGCCACCCGGTGGTCGATGACCATCCGCCGGGCGAACTCGCCGTCCGACAGGCGACTCTGGGAGATGTCGACCCACACATAGAAGGCGCCTTCGGGCCGAGCGTAAGGGAGATCGGCTCCCGACAGCATCTCCGTCACCAGGTCACGGCGTTCCCAGTAGGCATCACGCATCATCCGCACCTGGTCCTGGGGGCCCCGCAGAGCGGTCAAGGCCCCGATCTGTGACAGGCTGCTGACACAGGAAGTGGTCGGCTCCTGGGAATTGCCGAGCACGGCGGCGATGTCGGGCCGGGCAACCGTGTAGCCGATCCGCCAGCCGGTCATGGCGTAGGTCTTGGAAAAGCTGAACACCGAGATAACCCGGTCGGGATCGATCCCATAGGCAGAGACAGCGGGCTTGCCGAAGGTGATCTCGTCGTAGACCTCATCGGAGATCACCCACAGATTGTGTTGCCGGGCCAGGTCCAGCAGTTCCCTCATGAGATCATCGCCGATCATCGTCCCGGTGGGATTGGAGGGCGAAACCAGAATCATCGCCCGAGAGTTCGGGGTGATCTGCTTCTCGATCTCCTCGGGGTTGGGAAGCCACCCGTCCTCGGCCCGCAAGGGGAAGTGGCGCACCTCCAGACCCTGGAGGGATGCCATCATCTCGTAGTTGGGCCAGGTGGGGTCCGACAGCAGGATCGCATCGCCCGGGTCGCACAGGGTCAGCAGCGTTGTGAAGAGCGCACCGCACCCGCCGGTCGTCACGGTCACATTCTCCACCCCGGCCGCCAGGCCGTTGAAACTCTGGATCTTGGCGGCGATCGCCTCCCGGAGTTCGGGAATGCCGGAGTTGGGGGTGTAGTAGGTGAACCCGTTGACGGCCGCCTCTCCCGCTGCCCGGCTGATGTGCTCGGGGGTGGAGAAGTTGGGCTGGCCGATCTCGAGGTGAATCACATTCGGGTATTGGGAGGCGAGGTCGTTTATCTCCCGGATGCCCGACCGGGGCATCGACAGGATGGTGTTGGATGGACCGAGCATCACACTCACATTAGGGGAAAGTGGCAGGCGGTCAGGTGCCCGGGCTGCTTCTCTTCGAGGAGGGGCTCCTCGCTCCGGCAGATCTCCCGGGTGCGGCCCACCGGGCAGCGGGGATGGAAGCGACACCCTGGGGGCGGGTTGATCGGAGAGGGGACTTCTCCCTCCAGGAGGATCCGCGAGCGTTTGCGTTCCTCCACCGGGTCGGGGAGGGGAGCAGCCGACAGCAGGGCGTTGGTGTAATGGTGGAGGGGCTGTGCGAAGAGCTGTTCGGAATCGGCCATCTCCACCACCTTGCCCAGATACATCACCGCGATCCGCTCGGAGATGTGGCGCACCACCGCCAGGTCATGGGCGATGAAGAGGTAGGTCAGTCCCAGGTCGTCCTGCAGTTCCCGCAGTAGGTTGAGCACCTGGGCCTGGATGGAGACATCGAGAGCCGAGACAGGTTCGTCGCACACCACGAAGCTGGGATGGAGCGACAGAGCCCTCGCCACTCCCACGCGCTGTCTCTGGCCGCCGGAGAACTCGTGGGGAAACCGCCGGGCATAGCGGGGGTTGAGACCCACCATCTCCAAGAGTTCCCCCACCCGCCGGCGCTGCTGGTCACGGGTCATGTCGGTGTGGACCGCCAACTGCTCGCCGATGGCGTCCCCGATCCGCATCCGGGGGTTCAGGGAGGCGTAGGGATCCTGGAAAACTATCTGCATCTCCCGGCGGAGGCGACGGAGGGTGTCGCGGTCTGCGGTGGTGATGTCGATGACCTCCGAGCCACCGCCCTCGATCTCCCTTCGCAGCAGCACGCTCCCCGAGGTGGGCTCGATGAGCCGCAGCACGCACCGGGCGGTTGTGGATTTGCCGCATCCCGACTCTCCCACCAGTCCCAGGGTGGTGCCCCGCGGAATGTCGAAGGAGACTCCCGAAACTGCCGACACCACCCCCCTCGGCCCGCCGGAGAAGATTCCCCCGCCCACTTCGAAGTTCTTCACCAGGTTGCGGACCGAGATTGCCGAGTCTGTCCCAATCTGGAGAGTCGTCGAGTCGGTTGAGATCATGTCTGGCTGTGGAAGGGGGTCGCCCGAGCGGATGTAGGGAAGCTTATCGCGCCAGATTGGTCGCCCGGCCAGTCCTCTTGTTATCGTGAGAATCGAAATCAGTCGAGTACGAGGAGGAAGAAAATGTCCGAATCTTTCCGCGGGAAGATAGGGGCACTCAGCAGTGATGAGGTTGAGGCCTTTTTGGCATCCCCCGCCCTGGCCCGATTCGCCTGCCTCAAGCCGGACGGGGCTCCCTACGTGATCCCGTTGTGGTACCAGTGGGACGGGGAGGCCTTGTGGTTCGTGGGCAGGCAGAGGGCAAGGTGGTGCGACTTTGTCGTCAACGATCCGCGGGTGTGCGTGGTAATCGACGCGGCCCACAGCCCGCCGGATGAGTCGGGTCAGACCGCGGAGATTCCCAAGGTGTTCGTGGAGGGAAGAGCGGAGGTGGTCGAGGAGCCCAACATCGGTGGCAAGTGGGTGGAGGTCGCCGAGGAGATGTCGCTGCGGTACCTGGGACCCAACGGCCCCACCTATCTGGTCCCCACCCTCAAGCAGCCCCGGTGGCTGATCAAGGTGGTCCCCGAGAAGGTGAGGACCTGGCAGGGCGTTGCCTGGGCGCGCCGGTACTGGGTGGAGGGAACCGGAAGCCCGAGCTACGAAGAGGTGAACACCTAGGCGGATTCGCCGATGGGCGCCAACACGAACCGGGCTCCCATGGTGTCGCGAAACACAACCCTGTCCCGCGAAATTCGACCCTGCTCTCCTTACCCGAAGGGCCCACCACCACCGCCGTGAGTCGGAGGCCGCGCTGGGGCCGGCCCCTTCCGGGGTCGCTCTCCGACGGGTATCTGACCTCCGTGGGATAGGCGCGGCCCGGTGACGTCGAACCGGGCCGGGAGGTGTTTGTGTGACGTATTAAGCATGCGACACCGCTGTGTCAAAGTCAACCCTTCACGGCCGCTTTTGCCAGCCGGAGCCTTTCACACACGCAACTTGCCGCGGCCCGCGCCTCCGGGCGATAGCCTGCGCCCGTCATGATGGCGCAGACCCACCGGGCGGTTGGACCGGCCGGGTGGCGGCGCCCGGCGCTCGGGTCAGTCCACCACCGACGGATCGGGAATGTGGGACATGATCGCGTATTCGTAGGCTGCCACCGCGTTGGAGGGGTGGCCGATCTCGGTCGAGGCGATGAATGCCGCGTGATCGGAGATGGGCATGGCCTCCGGCGCCTTGATGTGCACCTCGGCCACCCTCTCGGCAAGCAGGAACCAACCGATGGTCTCCTCCACCGACTGTCCCACCGTCACCGGTCCGTGATTGCGCAGGAACACCAGCTTCGCCTCGTCCAGAGCGGCTGCTATGTGCTTTCCGGTGTCGGCGTCCATCACCTGCACCTCCTCGCCTTCGAAGATGGCCTGTGACCTGAAGAAGGCGGTGGCCTCCTGACAGATCATCCGGAAGGGCCGGACGTTGGCCACCCAGGGGGTGGCATAGGGGGTGTGGGTGTGCGCCACGGAGACCGCCTCGGGCCGCGCGTCATGGATCGGGCCGTGGATGTAGTAAGCGGTCATGTTGATCGGCCCCTCTCCCTCCACGACCCTGCCGCCCGCGCCGACCAGCACCAGATCGTCCACGGTGGCCTGCCGGAATGGGATGCCGTACTTCAGCAGCCAGAAGCAGTCGGTGCGCTCGGGGTCCCGGGCGGTGATGTGGCCGTCTCCCAACGACCCCCAGCCGAACGCCCCGAACAGCCGATAGGAAAGAGCGGTCTGCCGTTTGCGGTGGTTGCGGAGCTCGGCGACCGTGTCGAACACAGGCTCGGATGCGTAGTCCCCGCTTCCTCCCGCCCAAGTGGCCAGTTTCTTCTTCATACTCCAAGCCTCCGACAATGTGGGTATCCTAATCATATCATTGGTCGGAATGTTCCGATGACCGGAACTAAGAGGAAAAACGAATTTGGAAGAGCAGCGTGTGAGATGGCAAATTTAATTCCGCATTCGGAACACCCGCTCGGGACGATGGAGAAGGGGGCATGAGAGAAGAAGCTCGTTGTGTGATCGTGGGTGGCGGCGCCATGGGCGTCGGGTTGCTCTACCACCTGGCGCATGAGGGATGGACAGACACCGTGCTGGTGGAAAAGGACGAACTGGCGTCGGGTTCCACCTGGCATGCGGCAGGGTTGGTCCCCCATTTCATAGGCAGTCTGAACATGGCCAAAGTCCACGCCTACGGCGCGGAGTTGTACGGTCGGCTCGAGGAGGAGACCGGCCTGCACACCGGATGGCACGGCTGCGGAGCGGTGCGCCTGGCCACCAATCCCGACGAGGCCGACTGGTTCAGGTACGTCCACGGGGTCCTGGAACTGGTAGGGGTGGAGTCCCACCTAGTGGGACCCGAGGAGATACGCCGCCTGCACCCCCTGGTGGACACCGACGGAGTGGTGGTGGGTCTCCATACCCCCGGCGACGGCTGGACCGACCCGTCGTCTGCAACCAACTCCATGGCGGCGGGAGCCCGCCAACTGGGTGCGGAGATATCGAGGCGTAACCGGGTGCTCGACATGAACCGGCTACCCGACGGGCGCTGGGAGACCATCACCGAGCAGGGACGGATCGTCTCCGAACACGTGGTCAACGCGGCCGGTCACTTCGGTCCGCAGTTGGCGGCCATGGTGGGCCTGGATACGCCGATCGTGTCGGTCATCCATCACTACGTCGTCACCGACGCCATTCCCGAAGTGGCCGCCCTGGACTTCGAGGTCCCCGTGCTGCGGGATCCCCGTTCCTCCTGCTACACCCGACAGGAACACGACGGGCTGCTGATCGGCCCCTACGAAACCACCGGGTCCCGCTCCTACGGGATGGAGGGGATCGACTGGGACCTCACTTTCCATCTTCTTCCCCCCGATGTGGAGAAGCTCCTTCCCTGGCTGGACCTGGCCGCCCGCCGGACCCCGGTGCTGGAGCAGGCAGGGATCAGGCGGGTTGTCTGCGGTCCCATCACCCACACCCCCGACTCCGGCATCCTGTTGGGCCCGGCGCCCGGCTTGAAGAACTATTGGATGTGTGTGGGTTCATCGATCGGTATCTGCCAGGGACCGGGAGCGGGCAAGTACCTGGCGCAGTGGATGGTGCACGGGCAGACCGAGATCAACGTGGCCGAGATGGATCCCCGCCGGTTCGGTCCCTATGCTCCCGGCGACTTCACCCACGACAAGGCGATCGACGAGTACCACGAGATGTACCAGGTGCGGATGCCCGGGGAGTACCGGGAGGCGGGACGCCCTATCAAACAGACCCCGCTCTATGACACCCTGTCCCGCGAAGGCGCCCAGTTCCAGGAGATCTACGGCTGGGAACGGGCACGCTACTTCTCTCCCGACGGCTCCCCTGAGGAGTACTCCTTCCGGCGCTCATCGGCTTTCGGACCGGTCGGGGAGGAGGTCAACGGCGTTCGTGAGCGGGTGGGCGTCGCCGATCTCACCGCCTTCACCAAGCTGGAGGTGACCGGTCCCGACGCCGCTTCGCTGTTGGACCGGCTGGCCGCCAACCGCCTGCCCACCAGACGGGGCGGCATCCGGCTGGCCCACATGCTCACCACCCTGGGGGGGATAGAGGGGGAGGTGACCATCACCCGCCTGGGCGACGAACGTTTCTACCTCAACTCATCGATCATGGCCGAACAGCACGACCAGGACTGGCTGCGCCACCACGTACTTCCCGGTGAGCAGGTGACGGTCACCGACCTCACCGACCGGTGGGGGATCCTGGCCGTCACCGGCCCGAGGTCCCGGGATCTCCTGGCCAAGCTGACCGACGCCGACCTCACCACCCCGAACTTCCCCTGGCTGACCGGGCAGGAGATAGAGGTGGCGGGAGTGCCGTGCCTGGCGCTCCGGGTGAGCTACGTGGGTGAGCTGGGCTGGGAACTCCATCACCCGATCGAGGGGATGTCCGGTTTGTATGCGGCCATAAAAGAGGCTGGAGAGGGGTTGGGCCTGGTCGACTTCGGGGCCTACGCCATGAACGTGATGCGCATCGAAAAGGCATACAAGGCCCACGGGTTCGAACTGACCACCGAGATAACCCCGGTGGAGGCCGACATCGAGCGCTTCATCAACTACCGGAAGGAGTTCCAGGGCAAGTCCGCCACCCTGGCGCGCAAGGAAACCGATCTTGCCTGGGTGTTGGTCTACGGAGAGTTTGACGCTGCCGACGCCGACTGCCGGGGCAACGAGCCGGTCTACGGCAACGGAACCATGATGGGCCTCACCACCTCCGGCGCCTACGGGTACTCGGTGGGAAAGAGCCTGTTCTTCGCCTACGTCCATCCCGACTACCGATCACCCGGGTCCGAATTCGAGATACGGGTGATGGGCGAGCGCCGCCGGGCCCGGGTGCTGGCCGCCCCGGCCTGGGATCCCCGCTCGGAGAGGCTGCGGGCCTGATGAGCAGGAGAAGCCGCCGATCGGGAGGAAGAGCCGCCCGGGTCGCCGCTCGCGCCGCCGGCCTCAAGAAGAGCGAGCGCCCGGTCAGGCCGGGAATGACGGGGGGCGCCTACCGCCCGCTCACCGATTCGCAGATGCAGGACGTCTTCGGGGCCGCCCTCGAACTCCTGGAGGAAGTGGGTATGGGCGATCCGATCCCCGAGTTCACGGAGGCGGTGACCGACGCCGGAGGGTGGGTGGATGACGACGGACGGCTCCACTTCCCGGGTTCGGTGGTGCACAGGGCGATCGAGACGGCCGCCAAGTCCTGGGTGTGGCACGGCCTCGATGAGAGCCGCTCCATCGAGTTGGCCGACCGGAAGGTGCACTTCGGAACTGCGGGCGCCGCGGTTCTCATGTTCGACCACCTCACGCAGGCCTACCGCCCCTCCACCACCCAGGACCTCTATGACCTCGCCCGCCTGGTCGACACCCTCGAGCACATTCACTTCTTCGTTCGCCCGGTGGTCACACGGGAGGTGGACGGGGCCCGCGAGGTTGACATCAACACCGCCTATGCCGCCATCCAGGGCACCACCAAGCCGATCGGCACGTCGTTTTTCCAGGCCGCCCACGTCTATGAGGTGGTGGAGATGTGCGACATGGTGTTGGGGGGTCCCGGCGAGTTCCGAAAGCGCCCCTTCATCGCCGCCAACGCCACCTTCGTGGTCCCGCCGCTCCGTTTCGCCAAGGAGACCGCGGAGGGAATGGTGGCCCAGGTCCGGACGGGGATGCCCATCAACCTCCTGTCGGCCGGCCAGGCGGGCGCCACTTCCCCGGCCACGCTCGCCGGGTCCCTCGTCCAGGCGCTGGCCGAATGCCTGGCGGCCCTGACCTGCATCAACCTGCTCTCCCCCGGCCACCCCTGCATCATGGGCCTCTGGCCGTTCGTCTCCGACCTGCGAACCGGAGCGATGACCGGAGGCAGCGGAGAGGAGGCGGTCCTGGCCGCCGGGGCGGCCCAGGTCGCCAACTGGCTGGGCCTGCCCTCCGGCGTGCCCGCCGGCATGACGGACTCCAAGCTCATCGACGGCCAGGCCGGGCACGAGAAGGGTCTCACCGTGGCGTTGGCCGCGCAGGCCGGCGCCAACCTGATCTATGAGTCGGGAGGAATGATGGCCTCGATCCTGGCCTGTTCCCTGGAGATGATGGTGATAGACAACGATCTGCTGGGAGCGGTCAATCGCACGGTACGGGGCATCGAGGTCAACTCCGACAGCCTCGCCTCCCAGGTGATCAGGGACGTGATCGCCGGCGAGGGGCACTTCCTCGGGCATGAACAGACCCTCCGGGTCATGCAGCAGGAGTATGTGTATCCCCAGATCGGGGACCGGCTCAGTCCCGACGACTGGTGGGACGCCGGGGGACTGTCGGCCTCGGACCGCGCTCACGAGTACGTGGTCCAGACCCTGGCAGGCCACTTCCCCGCACATGTCCCGCCGGAGGTCGACGAACGCATACGGGAGCGGTTCCCGATCCGCCTCCCCGTCGAGTCGGTGAGGGGCGGCTGATTTCCGGGCCGGAGTCTTCGGCGGGCGCCGAAAGGCTGCCCGGCCGCGCCCAGGTGGTGGTGGTCGGCGGGGGGATCGTCGGGTGCAGCGTCGCCTACCACCTGGCCCGCCGAGGGGTGACGGATGTGCTGCTCCTGGAACAGGGGAAGCTGACGGGCGGGACCACCTGGCACGCGGCCGGCCTGGTCAGCCAACTCAAGTCGTCCTACAGCCTCACCCGCCTGGCCACCTACTCGGCCCGGCTGTTCGAGGATCTGGAGGCCGAGACCGGCCAGGCGACCGGATACCGGGCGGTGGGCTCCATCTCGGTGGCTTCCGACCCCGAGCGCTGGGAGGAGATCATGCGGGGTTTGTCCATGGCTCGCACGGTCGGGGTGGAGATGCGGGAGATGGACTTCGACGAGTTGCGGGAGCGCTGGCCGCTGGTCCGCACCGACGACCTGGTGGGCGCCGCCTGGATCCCCCAGGACGGCCAGACCAGCCCGGTCGACACCACCATCTCCCTGGCCAAGGGCGCCAAGGACCGGGGAGTGCAGATCCGAGAGGACGTGGCTGTCACCCGGTTGGCGGTTGAGAACCAGCGGGTGGTGGGGGTGGAGACCGAACAGGGCTACGTGGAGTGCGAGACGGTGGTGCTGGCCGCCGGGATCTGGACCCGCCAGTTGGCCGCCACCGCCGGAGTCCACGTGCCGCTCCAGGCCTGCGAGCACTTCTACCTGGTCACAGAACCCATGGACGGGGTGCCTCCCGGGATGCCCACCCTGCGGGATCCCACCAACTACACCTACTTCAAGGAGGAGACCGGCAAGATCATGGCCGGGTTCTTCGAGCCGCGCGGGAAGGTCTGGAAACTCGACGGCATCCCCCGCCACTTCACGTTCGGGAGGCTTGCCGAGGACTGGGAGCACGTGGGACCCATCTTCGAGCGGTCCATCCACCGGGTGCCCGCCCTGGGCGAGGTGGGGATACAACTCTTCTTCAACGGACCCGAGGCCTTCACTCCCGACGGGGTCTACTACCTGGGGGAGTCTCCCGAGGTGGACCGGTGCTTCGTGGCGGCCGGGTTCAACTCGGTGGGCATCCAGTCGGCAGGCGGCGTGGGGTGGGTGCTGGCCGACTGGATCATCGACGGCCATCCTCCCAGCGACCTGTGGCCGGTGGACATCCGCCGCGCCCTGCCTCACCAGACCGAACTCGGGTTCCTCGAGGACCGGATCTCCGAGAGCCTCGGCCTCCTGTACGCCATGCACTGGCCCTTCTATGAGTACCAGAGCGCCCGGGACGTCAAGCTCTCGGCGCTCCACGACCGGTTGGACTCGGCCGGAGCGGTATTCGGGGAGATGTCGGGGTGGGAGCGGCCCAACTGGTACGCCACCGAGGGGATGGAGCGACGCTATGAGTATTCCTACGGGAAGCAGAACTGGTGGGAGGCTTCGGGAGAGGAGTGCCTGGCGGTCCGCCACGATGTGGGACTGTTCGACCAGACCTCCTTCGTCAAGTTCGACGTGGAAGGACCCGACGCGGCCCGCCTGCTCGGGTGGGTCTCCTCCGGTCGGGTCCCCGGTCCGGTGGGCAGGGTGGTCTACACCCAGTGGCTGAACCCCCGGGGCGGCATCGAGGCCGATCTGACGGTGACCCGCCTCTCCGAGGAACGCTTCCTGGTGGTATCCGGCTCGGGAGCGCCTTCCCGGGACTGGGCGCACCTGCGCCGGGCGGCCCGCGGCCACGACGTCCGGATGCGGGACATAACTCACACCATGACCACGCTGGGCGTGATGGGTCCCCGCTCGCGAGCATTGCTGTCGGCGCTCACCGACGCCGATCTCGAGAACGAGGCATTTCCGTTCGGCGCCGCCAAGGAGATCACGGTGGCCGGACACCCGGTGCTGGCCATGCGGGTCAGTTACGTGGGAGAACTGGGCTGGGAGTTGTACGTCGCCGCGGAGGAGGCGGTCTCCCTATACGACGCGGTGGTGGCCGAAGGCGCCGCTCACGGTCTTCGTCACGCCGGGTACCACGCCATGAACTCCCTCCGGCTGGAGGCCGGCTACCGGCACTGGGGACACGACATCACCGACGAGGACACGCCTGTCGAAGCCGGTCTCGGTTTCGCGGTGGACTGGAAAAAGCCCGATGGGTTCTGCGGGAAGGAGGCCCTCGAGAAACAGCGAGGCCGGGTCCCCACCAAGCGGCTCGTCCAGTTCCGCCTGGAGGACCCCGACCGGCTGCTCTACCACGACGAGCCCATCTTCAGAGACGGCCGACTGGTGGGTCGCACCACCTCGGGGATGTGGAGCTACACCGAGGACCGCTGCCTGGCGATGGGGTATCTCTCCAACCCCGACGGTGTCTCCAAGTCCTGGCTGGAGGCAGGGGAGTTTGAGATCGAGGTTGCCGGACTGCGCATTCCCGCCACTGCCTCTCTCCGACCCTTTTATGCTCCCCGCACCCGAGGGGTGTGATCTATGGTGTTGTTTTGTACCCGGTTGGTGCGTAAACTCGGCTAGTGGCCGTGGTTGGGGACAGAGGACGCGGTTTCCCGGCGCGCCGCTCTGCAGTTTGAGTCAGCGGACCGGTTCCACTCGAAACACGTTGTCTGCGGTCATCACATACATCTCTCCCTCGGTGTCCACCCCGAAGGAGTGCAGAGGGCTTTGCCTTTCGACTTGGTCGGTCCAATCTCTCAGATCCACGGCCAGGGTTCCGTTCCAGCGGAAGCTTCGCAGAAATCCGCCGCAGGCATCCGAATAGAAGTAGGTTCCGGCAAGCTCGGGTATGGCCGCTCCCCGATAGACAACGCCGCCGATCACCGCGCAAACATCCGGACTGTGCTGAAGAGCCAATGCTGGCGCAGTGAACCCGATGGTGTCGCAATTCTCGGGGTTGTCCCGGCATCTCATGCCTGCCTTGAAAGGTCCCCAATCATGCCCTTCCAGGATGGACCATCCGAAATTCGTTCCCGGCGTATCAAGCGAGGTGATGTCGATCTCTTCATAGGAGTCGGCTCCCACATCACCTATGTAGATGGTGTTGGTTTCCGGGTCTATCCAGAACCTCCAGGGGTTTCTCAACCCGTACAGGTACACCTCGGGCGCCTCCTGGGTCAAGGGCGGGTGGTCGGTCGGAATCCCGTAAGGCTCTTCCCCGTCCATGTCCAGACGGAGTACTGCGCCCAGCCGAGTGGTCGGATCTTGGCCGTTGAAATCGTATCCGTCGTCTCCCACCCCTACGTAGAGATAGCCGTCGGGTCCGAATTGGAGCATTCCACCTTTGTGGAAGTCGGTCTGGGTGGGAATCTTCAGGATCACTGTGGCGGTGGAAGGGATTGCGGTTCGTAGCGAATCGTCCAGTTGGTATTCGGCCACTATCAGGTCGTACACCAGGTCGGTGTAGTTGACAAAGATCCTCGTGGGGTCATCGGGATGAAGAGCCATACCCAAGAGTCCCGCCTCCGATCCGATCCCTACGGAGTCCCGCAAGTCCAGTACCGGTGGACGCGAGAAGGTGTCTTCCTCCACGATCCAGACCCTTCCCTCACGGGTGATCATGTAGTTGTACTCTCCTCCCGGTCTGGCAACAACTTGGAGTGGCATGGCGAACTCGTCATCCAGGATGGTGCGGACATCGGAGAAGACCGGTTGATAGCGGAGTCCCCGCAGGGGTGCCAAAGTTGTAGTGGTGGTCGGCGCCGTATGGGTGGAGGTCGTCATGGGCTGGGTGGACGTGGTCACGGGCTCTTGGGCGCCTGTGGATGTCGAATCTGTGGTTGGCGGGGACGTGGAGCCGTTGGCGCCGGTGGTGGGTGCTACGCACCGATACAGGTCGGCGTACAAGTCCCCGATCCACTTCTGGCCGGTACGGACACCGTAGTCCGTAAATCCCTGCTCGGTGCAGTCGTCATAGGTCATGCCCTCTCCCCAGTCGGACGGCCTTTCGGCCGTGGGTGTCGGAGAACCGGGTCCCTCGGCGCCCCCGCAAGCCGCCGCCGGGATAAGAAAGGCGATCGCAAGGATCGACCAGGCTCTACCGGTCATGGATTTCACGCTTGCTCTCCTCCAGCGCCAGGGCCAATTGCGCTCCGACCCGGGCGTTGTGTTCAATCAGAGCGGTGTTGGCGACCAGGGAGGCCCCGGCTGTGTACTCGAAGACGGCCTGCAGCAAAAAGGGGGTGGCGTCCTTGCCGACGATGCCCTGTTGCTGCAGTTCGTTCAATGCGTGGTCCACCGCATCTCGGGTTTTTTGGGTGTCCAGGCCGTTCTCTGGGGGGATCGGCACGCCCAACAGCATCCCGCCTTCATACCCGATCTGCCGGCCCGCCCGGAAGGCATCTGCCAGTTGACGGGGGTCATCCACCCGCCACTCCACCTCCACGCCGCTGTCAGGGCTGTAGAACCAGGGAAACCGATGAGACTTCCAAACCGCCACCGGCACGCTGAGAGTCTCCAGGTACTCCAGTGTGGCGGCCACGTCCATGAAGGCCTTGGTGCCGGCGCACACCGTGATGCACCGATGTCCGGCGATCGCCCGCAGGTCGGCGGAGACGTCGAAGGAGGTTCCCGCTCCCGGCGAAACCCCTCCGATCCCACCGGTGACGAACACCTCGATCCCGCAACGGGCCGCCGTGAACAGGGATGCTCCCACCGTGACTCCGCCGTCTCCTCCCTCGGCCACGATGCGGGGCAGGTCCCGCAACTGGACCTTGTCAGCTTCCCGGGAGGTCCCCAGGCGTTCCAGTTCCCCCTCGGACAACCCGCACACCAACTCCCCACCCAGGACTCCGATCACAGCAGGCACAGCCCCACCGCTACGGACGGCTTTCTGTGTGGTTCTGGCGGTCTCGAGGTTGGTGGGATACGGCATTCCCTGGGTGACGATGCTGGTTTCCAGCGCCACCACCGGCCGGCTTTCACCCAGCGCATCCCGTACCTCTTCTCCCAGGCGGATCGGAGCCTTCATGAACCCCTGATCCCCCCTGACAAGCCCGAGCGGACCGCTCCCAACAGCAGATCTGCGGCTTCCTGCAGGTCTTGGTCTCCCAGGCTGCGAACCAGGTCACCCAACTCGTCAAGGAAGGGACTCCCGGTGTGCCCGCCCCGCTCCGAAATGGTCCGGGCGGCGACCAGGGTCGCCAAACACGCGGCCTGGGCGGGTGTGCCTCCGGCCAATATCACCGCCAGGAACCCGCCGGCGAACCCGTCTCCGGCCCCGGTGGTGTCGACCACCGGGAACTCCCTGATCGCCGGGATTTGCACCGGACCGCTGTCATCGAGAACCAGGCATCCATCACCTCCCATTGTTACCGCCACCGCCTTCGCTCCCAAACTCCGAAGAGCCCGGGCTGCGCCTTCCGGTGAGGACCTCCCGGTGATGGCGGTTGCCTCATGCAGGTTCGGGAAGAGAAAGTCGACCCCCTCCAGCCATCCGGACTCCGTGCGGTAGTTCTCCGCAAAGAGCGGAGAAGGATCGAGCGAGACGGCTATTTCACGCCGGCGCGCTTCCTCAAGCAGGTGGAGAGCCACCGACCGCGAGCCCTCGTCCTGGAAGGAGTAGCCGCTCAGGTGAACCATCGACGCCTCGCCGAGCCGGGGCAGGTAGATCTCGGGTGGAACAGGTCCGGAAGCTGTCCCGCGGGAAGAGACGAAGGACCGCTGTCCGCGAGAGTCGATCAGGGCGACCACCAGCGGGGAGGGCCCCTCGGCCTTCTCGACCGCGGAGGTCCCGACGCCATGTCGCTCAAGCGCTCCGGTGAGGAGGTCCGAGAAGAGGTCGTCACCCACCCGGGCCACCAGGTTCACACCGACGCCGAGCCGAGCGGCCGACACCGCGCAGTTGGCCGCCGACCCTCCCGGGGTCACCCGCGGGCGGGATGCCGGGACATCACCTCCGGGGGTGGGATAGTCATCTATGCGCAGGCCGATGTCGACCGAGACATCCCCGTAAACCAGCAGGGGTCGGGGGTTCACCCGGTTCCTAGCCCCCGCTGATGGCGGGAAGGAAGTGGACCTCGCTGTCGGGCTCCAACCGTTCGAGCAGCGCCCCGGGGACCACGTCGCCGTCGATGGCTACCGCCGCCGACGCCAACTGCTCCCTGATGCCGGGAAAGCGGTCCTCCAAGCGGGCGAACAACTCCCTGACCGTGGAGGCCGCGATCTCGCACTCCTCCAGGCCTCCGGTAAGCTGTTGTGTGGAGGTGGGGAAGAAGACCCGGGCCATCAGTTCTCGGACAGCGCCTCCAAGACTCTCACCGGAGACATGGGAAGGTCCTGGATTCGCTTTCCCGTTGCGGCGTGCACGGCGTTGGCCACGGCCGCCATGGGAGGGATGATCCCCGTTTCCCCGACGCCCCGCACACCGTAGGGATGGTCGGGGTTGGGCACCTCCACGATCACCGTGTCGATCATGGGCAGGTCGGAGGCCACCGGCATCCGGTAGTCGAGGAATGTGGGATTCTCCATCACGCCGTCCCGATCGAAGATGTACTCCTCGTTGAGAGCCCAGCCGATGCCCTGCACCGCTCCCCCCTGCATCTGGCCCTCCACGTAGTCGGGATGGATGGCCCGCCCGGCGTCCTGGACGACCGTGTAGCGGATGACGGTCACCAGTCCGGTCTCCGGGTCGACCTCCACGTCGCAGATCTGGGTGGAAAAACCCGCTCCCGCCCCCCGGGGGTTCACGGTCACCGTGGCAGACAGCGGCCCCCCGGTGCTGCCCGATCCCGATGCCAACTCCTCCAGGGTGAGCGGCGCGGCGGCGCCGGTGACGCTCTGGGCGCGGCCGTCCACCCATTCCACTTCCTCCCGGGGCACGTCCCAGATCAGGGCGGCCCGGGCGCACATGTCGTCGATCAGCTTGCGGGAGGCGTCCACCACCGCGATTCCCACCGCGAAGGCGACCCGGCTGCCCCCGGTCATGTCGTTGTACCCGATGGAGTGGGTGTCGGCAACCACCGGCTCGATGCGGTGGACGTCTATCCCCAACTCCTCGGCGGCCATCTGGGCCAGCGCGGCCCGGGTTCCCCCGATGTCGGGACAGCCCGACATCACCACCGCGGTCCCGTCCTCGTTGATGCTGACGGTGGCGGTGGTCTCCCCGCCGAAGTTGAACCAGTAGCCCGAGGCCACTCCCCGGCCCTGCCAGGGTCCGAGCGGCGCCGAGTAATGAGGATGGTCCCGCGCCTCCTCCAGAGTCTCCACGAACCCGATCTTCCGGTATTTCGGGCCGTACACCGCCCGCACCCCTTCGGTGACCGCGTTGCGGAGCCGCAACTCGATGGGGTCTATTCCCAGCTTCTCGGCCAACTCATCCACCACCGACTCGGCGGCGAAGGCGGCCATGGGAGCCCCGGGCGCCCGGTAGGCGGCCACCTTCGGCTTGTTGAGCACCACGTCGAAGCCTTCGATGAGCACGTTGGGGATGTCATAGGGAGCCAGGACGGTCATGACGCCCGGCCCGATCGGCGATCCGGGGAACGCACCCGCCTCGTAGGCCATCCAGGCGGTGGCCGCCACCAGCTTTCCGTCCCTTCGCGCTCCCATCTTGATTCTCATCACCGATCCCGACGTGGGCCCGGTGGCCCGGAAGACCTCGCTGCGGGTCATCACCATCTTCACCGCCCGTCCCGCCCGCCGGGACAAGAGCGCCGCCAGGGGCTCTAGGTAGATGGTGGTCTTCCCTCCGAAGCCTCCTCCGATCTCGGCCGGGATGACCTTCATGTCTCCGGGCTCCCATCCCAGCACCTTGCAGGTGTAGGTGCGCATCGCGAAGTGGCCCTGGGACGAGCACCACAACGTGGACCGCCCGTCCTCTCCGGTCTCGGCGACCACCGCGTGAGGCTCTATGTAGCCCTGGTGCACGGCCTTGGTCGTGTACTCCCGTTCCACCACCACGTCCGCCTCCGCCCATCCGGCGTCCAGGTTTCCGCGGGCGATGACCCGGCGGCGGGAAATGTTGGAAGGCCGATCGGGCGGGGAGTCGAGACCCACTGTGAAAAGGTCGTCGTGCAGGACGGTAGCGCCGTCCGCCATGGCCTCTTCCAGCGACAGCACCGGCGGGAGGGTCTCGTAATCCACGCGGATCTTCTCGGCCGCCTGCTGGGCGGCTCGCAGGGTGACCGCCGCCACCGCCGCCACCGGATGGCCCTCGTAGAGGACCTTGTCCCTGGCCAGGACATTGCGGGACAGGTCACGGAAATTGATCCCTCCCTCGCTCCCCATGGCGACCTCGTCGGAGGGGTCGGGCAGGTCGGCGCCGGTGATGATCGCCTTCACACCGGGCATGGCCGCGGCTTCGGAGAAGTCGATCGAGAGTATTCGAGCGTGCACGTGGGGGCTGCGGAGCACGACTCCCTGCAGCATCCCCGCCGTTGCGTAGTCCGCTCCGAAACGCGCCCGGCCGGTCACCTTGTCGAGCCCGTCGTGGCGTACCGGGCGGGTCCCCACCCATTTGTATCCGGTGCGGGTGGTGGTCATGTCTCCTCCTTGTGGTCTCCTTCGTCGTTCATCCGGGCGGCGGCGTCCAGGATGGAGCGGACGATCTTGTCGTATCCGGTGCATCGGCAGAGGTTCCCGGCCACCCCGTAGCGGACCTCGGTCTCGGTGGGGGTGGGGTTGCGGTCCAGGAGCGCCTTGGCGGCCATGAGGAACCCGGGCGTGCAGACTCCGCACTGGAAGGCCGCCCCTTCCAGAAAGCTGTCCTGGAGGGGGTGGAGATGGTCGACCTCGGCCAGTCCCTCGATGGTCTCCACATGCCTTCCCTCCACTTCGGGGGCGAACACCAGGCAGGAACAGACCAGTTGTCCGTCGAGTATCACCGAGCAGGCTCCGCAGTCTCCCGTCCCGCAACCCTCCTTGGTGCCGATCATCCCCAACTCGTCGCGGAGGGCGCTGAGGAGGGTCTGGTAGTCGTTGCACAGAAAGTCGATCGGGTCGCCGTTGAGCACGCAGGTGACGTGGGTTCTGCTCACAGGGTCTCCCTTGCGCGCCGTGCGGCGGTGACGACGGTCCTGCGGGCCAGGACCTGGGCCACCTTCCGGCGAAACTCCGCGGTGCCCCGTTTGTCGTCGATCGGGTTGCAGCAGGAGACCACCGCCTCTCCCAACTCGTCCCAGAAGGCGCTACGTCCGGAGTCCTCGGGTATCACCCGGCCCTCCAGGATCCCGGAGGCGGCGCCGACCTCCACCACGGTGGGGGCCACCGCGGCCAGCACCACCGTGGCTTCCTCGCACCTCCCGTCGCCGTCGACCCGGATGCGGGCCGCGGCGCCCACCACCGCGATGTCCATCTCGGTGCGGGGAATGAACCGCTCGTAGGCGTCGGACGATCCCCGGGAAGGAGAGGGTATCCGGAATTCGGTGATGAACTCGGCACGGTCCAGGGATGTGGCGCCCGGCCCGATCACGACCTCGGAAACCGGCGTCGACCGCTCCCCGTCCGGCCCGACGATGATGGCGTCGGCGCCGAGAGCCACCAGAGGGGGGACCGAGTCGGCCGCAGGGGAGGCGTTGCACAGGTTGCCGCCCAGTGTCGCTCGTCCCTGTATCTGGTCGGACCCGATCAGACCTGCCGCCTCCACCAGGCCCGGGAAGGAAGCCACCAGGGCGGCGTTGGCGGTGAGCGCGGCCGCCGGGATCGCCGCTCCCACCCGCCAGAAGCCGTTCTCGGCGGCAAGCCGGACGGTCTCGGGGATTCTCTTGAGGTCAACCACCAGGGACGGTTCGGGTCTGCCCCCCTGGATCTGGGGGATCAGGTCGGTGGCGCCGGCGAACACCGCCGCGCCGGGATGGGAGGCCAGCAAACCCACGGCTTCATCTACAGAAGTGGGTGCTCGATACTTCAATGCTGTGTCTGATTCATGGAGGAGATACCGATGAGACTACACCGGTTTTCCACCCCGGTGGCAGGAGAGTCGCGCTCTCTGAAAAGCTTGTGCCGGGCGGCAAATCGTCAGGTCGGTCCCCTGCGGCCGATCACCGTGGCGGCTCGGCGAACCGGCGGAACTGGCGGGGATCGTAGGGTTCACCGCAGCGCTCCAGAGACGCTCTCCATGCCGGGCTGTTCCTCATGGCCCACCGGAGTCCTCGCAGCAGTGCGCCCGCACCCGGGCGGGCGCCGCGTACCGGTTCGAGGTCCAGGACCTTTCGAACCTGGGTTGGAATGGTGGCGACCGCTCCCTGCATCAGCACCCGGTAGCCCCACCGTTGAGGGGCCGGGATGGGAGGCCGGCGTAGGAATCCCACCGCGGACCGCATTCCCGGACTGGGAGCGAGCGCCGGATGAGAATCCACCCATTCGCCCAGTTCGTCCGCGGTGGAGGGGAGGGGGTCGGCGCCCATCATCTCCCCGATCCGGGTCTGCTCGGACACGAACCGGTCGGCCTCCCGGGCGGTTAGTCCGGGGCCGAATTCTCGGTAGGCCACCAGGAAGGACTCGGTGAGGGTGTTGTGCACCCAGGCCGACAGGTTCGGCTCCGCAGCGCTGTAGGCGCGGTTGCGGGATGACAGACCGCTGATTCCCTGATGGGCCGAGCGCACCCTGCCGATGGCGCTCTCCACCTCCGGCATCGCCCCGAAGGTGGCGGTGGTCACGAAGAACGAGGTGCGATTGAGCCGTCCCAGCGGGTCCTCCCGGTAGCGGCTGTGGTCCTCCACCCCGGCCACGACCTCGGGATGGGCCGACTGGATCAACAACGCCCGGATGCCGCCCAGGAAGGCGGAGACGTCGCCTATCACCTTCCAGCTGACCGAGCCCGGACCGCAGAGCCCCCGGTCTCCGGGGAACCGGGCGGTGTCCCGGAGGGGAGTGTCGCCGTGGGCAAACAACCCCGCCACCGAGTCGGTGATGCGTTCCTTGGCTGAATTCAGCACCTCATCTCCCACGCTACACCGGGTGGGTGGTGAATACGCCATCGGATTTCGCGGGCAGGTGAGGGAAAAACCAGGTCCTTTTTGGCCCTTGGGATGGAACGAAGCGCTGTTATTGTTGAGGTACCGGCCAGGAAGCGGCAGGAGGCGGCGAACGATACTCAGGGGAGGAGAAAGCTTGGCCAATCGAAGAACCGAAGTGGATCGGAATTACGAAGCATTTCAGGAAATGCTTCCGGAGCTAAAGGAATCCAGTCCCGGAGAGTGGGCACTTCTGCACCACCGGCAAATGGTTGAGGTCTTCAATACCAGCGCAGAGGCGGAGGCCGCAGGTGAGATGCGGTACCCGGAGGGTTGTTTCTCCATACAGGAGATAACAACCCATCCCATCTCCCTGGGCTGGTTCTCCGGTGTTCCGGCTTAGCGGGGGATACAACCGGCAGGAGGGCCCCCGACTCACTGTAGGTGTCATCCCGGGGCGGGAACTGACGGGATCGCCGGAGGACATACCGCGGTTCGAAGGTCTGCTGGACACCGGCGCCACCCAAAGCTGCATTTCTCCCGAAGTGGCGAAGCGGCTGCAACTTGAACCAATCGGGATAAGGCCCGTGCAATCGGCCACCGGTGTGTCCTTGGTCAGCACCTACTCGGTGAGCATCGGTGGTGTTTCCCGAAAGTGACCCGGTTACTGCTCTCTGCCAACATGTGAACGCTGCGGAGTTCACGCCGCCCCGGGGACTGGATGTGTTGATAGGACTCGACATAATCAGCCAGGGCACCCTGGTCGTGACAAGAGATACCTTCGTCTCTACAATCCCCGGACCGTAACCGGACAG
Source organism: Acidimicrobiia bacterium (assembly GCA_965204615.1). GTDB lineage: Bacteria > Actinomycetota > Acidimicrobiia > Spongiisociales > ZC4RG35 > Bin76. The sequence goes on from OZ242000.1 coordinate 2,645,790, forward strand.
CAGCCGGAGCGACTGGCTGCGGGACTTTCTCTCACCCTTCAAGGCGAGGTTCCTACCGAGACTCGAAAGGGCCGCTCCAAGGCATGAGCCTGGCCGCCGAAGTCTTGGCCGATGTCGTTAGCGGTCGGTGTGGCTGCTCATCCACTCCAGGGTGAAGGCGTTCCACTCCTCGGGCATCTCGTGGAAGGCGATGTGACTGGACCGGGGACCCTCGAACACATGCAGGGTGGAGCGGGGGATGCGTTGGTGCACCTGGATCCCGTAGCGGGTCGGCACCTGGTAGTCCATCTCCCCGGAGGTGATCAGGGTGGGGGCGGTGATCCGATCGAGCCGATCGAGGGTGTCGTGGGTCTTGTCCGCCCGGAAGTGCCCCATCATCCCCTCCTTGGAGGGCGGGTGGGGGTTCTCCAGGATGAAGCCGGTCTCGAAGGCATCGACGTCCTCGGGGCGGTTGTTGATGAAGTCCGGGCTGGCCACCCACATCAGGGCACAGCGTATGTAGGCCGCGAAGTCGTCGTTGCGCACCATGAATTCCATCGAGTCGATCATCCGGCGGAACCACTCGTCGGAATACCCCCAGGTGCAATGCAGTTGCAGTGACCTCACCTTTTCGGGGTGGTTGATGGCCAGTTCCTGGGCGGTGGCGCTGCCCAGGGAGAGTCCGGAGACATGGGCCGGCCCCAGGTCGAGATGGTCCAGCAGCGCGGCGGCGTCGTCCGCCAGCACCCTCATGGAATAGGTGCGGGGATCGGGCGGGTGGGTTGAGCGACCCGTGCCCCGGTGGTCGTAGGTGATCACCGTGAAGTGGTCCCGGTAGTCGGCCACCTGGCGCGCCCAGGCGTGTGATCGGCGGCGGTGCCCATGATCAGCAGCACCGGCTCCCCGGATCCCTCCACCCGGTAGAACATCTCGATCCCGGTGGGGAGGGAGACAAGGGGCATGGTTTCCCTAGTTGGAGGCCGGGCCGGTGGTCATCAACACCTTCACTTCCGAGATGGCGCCGGTGGCCAGTCCCTCGAAGGCCTGGGGGAAGTCCTCCATGCTCACCGTGGGTCCGATCAGGGCCGCCGGATCGAGGCTGCCGTCCGACAGCCTCCGGGCGGTCTCGATGAAGGTGGCGTCCGAGTAGCAGTAGGAGCCCACCACCACTCGCTCCCCCACCACGATCGAGAAGAGCGGGATGGTCACCTGGGGCATCCCCAGGCCGACGATGCACACCACGCCCCCTTTGGGGACCGCGTCGAGCGCGGCGCTCACCGTGGCCGAGATCGCCACCGCGTCCATCGCCCGGTCGAAGGGGCCGTTGGCCTGGACCTCATCGGGGTGGAGAGTTGTGAATCCGGCGGCTTCGGCGATCTCGCGCCTCCTCGGGTGCGGTTCGGAGATCACTATCTCACCCGCCCCGAGGGATCGGATGGCATGGGCGGTGACCTGTCCGATCATCCCCCCGCCCACCACCAGCACCCGGTCATCGGGTGTGGCGCCCAGTTGGTTGGCGGCATGCAGTCCCACCGCCATCGGCTCGATCACCGCTCCCTGCTCCGGGGTGAGATCGGGGATGGGGACCACCCGACCGGCGCCGATCACCAGATAATCGGCGAATGCCCCGGCGATGTGGGGGGTCACCCCCACCACCTCCAGGAACTCGCAGCGGCTCTCGATGGCGTGGCCGCAGGCGCCGTTGCACGGCAGGGCCGGATTGAAGGTGACGTGGGTACCCGGAGCGGGACCCGACACGCCCTCGCCCAGGGCGTCTATCCAACCGCTGGCCTCGTGTCCCATCACCATTCCGGCCACCCTCCGGCCCGACTCGCCGGTGTAGCCGTGCAGGTCGCTGCCGCACAGGCCCACCCTGGCAATCCGGATCCGGACCTCGCCCGGTCCGGGTCGGGGTATCGGCGCCTTCTCGACGGTGAACCGCCGGTCGGGAGGCTGCTCCGGGCCGTGAAAGAGCAAAGAACGCATCTCGTTCATGCCGGTCTATCTTAATGGGACCTTATGTACCTGGGTGGACGGAGTCGACCCGGGGGATACTGTTCTGCGATGTCCGCTTGCGCCGCGCCGCCCGGAGGGGGGCGGGCGTCTTATGACGGAGACTTGTTGTGCGCATCGCATCGGGAAGAGTCCCTCCCGACCCCGGGAAGCCCCGGGCGCATGCGTTTCGTGCGGCGTTCACGTCCCTGTCCAACTCCAGCCCGCACCTGTAGCAGGAGAACACCCTGAGGTGCAGGGGCATGGCCTGGCGATTGCCACAGATAGAGCAGTCGGTGGATGTGTAACTCGGGTCGACCCTCTCATAGGGGATACCAGCTTTCCAGGCTTTGTATCCCAGTATGGAGTCGAGGGCCGACCACCGCTGGTCGGACAATTTTCTTGAGAATCTCTTGGTCCTGAGCATCGCCGCCACGTTCAGGCGCTCCACGGCGATCCCGTCGTAGGTGATCACCAGGTGGTGGGCGAGGTGGAAGTCGGCCTGGACGGCCCGTTCCTTCTCCCTGCGGTGCGCCTTGGCCAGGGCGAGGGCTTTCTTCCTTCGGGCATTGGATCCCTTCTGCGCTCGGGAGAGCCTCCTCTGGGACCGCTTGACGGCCGACCTGTCGGGCTCACGGGCAGGGATGAAAGTTCCATCCGAGAGAGCCAGGCGCACCTTCAACCCCCTGTCGATCCCCGCCGGGTTGACGGGCTCTTTCACGGCTATCTCGCATGGAGGGTGCCTCACCACCGCGTGGATCTCCGTGCGGAGGGGCGTGCGAACCACCCGCAACTCCGCCAGCTTGGCCCCCGCTGCCAGAGCCGTTGCCAGGCGGTCGCCTTTGTCCCGGAACCTCAGACGGGGAACGCCCTTCACCTGGACACGCCACCACACAGCGCTCTGGTTCCTGGGACTCCTCGGCTGGACAATCATGGACGAAGAGGCGTCAGGTACCTCGATGGTGCGCCACCGGCGGCGGGACTTGAACCTCGGGTACCCCGGCTTCTTCCCCTCCGCACAGCGTTTGTAAAAGGCCTGGACAGTGCGGTCGAAGCGACACAGAACACCCCGGCCGACCTTGACGGAAAGGCGCCCCACTCCGGGTTGGTCCCGGCGCACATCGGTGAACATCTTCATCCGGTCATACAGGGATTGGTTGAGCTCTCCAGGGAACTTCTCCGTCTCCGGATTGTGCTCTCTCCACCACGCGTAGGTGCCCTTCCAAGACTCCAGGACCGCGTTGTAAAGCTCTGAGCACATACCGAAAATCTCCGTCAACCGACGGTGCCCAGACGGCGAGCACTTGGCCGGAAAGCGAAAGGTCTGCGTCATCCGAGGCACACAGGAAAGGCACGAGGAAGGTGTGACAAAAAGGACAGTCGGGATCTGCCTACCCATGTATATAAGTCCCATCTTAATCCCGTCCCGCCCCTCGCCAGGATGGCGCCCGATGGGCGGGAGCCGCTGGCGGGAGGGGGGAACCGGGCAGGTAAAGTGAGGGGCCATGCGTTTAGTGACATTCAAACAAGCCGGAACCACCAGGATCGGGGCCCAGACCGCCGACGGCGTGGTGGATCTCAGCCAGGCCGACGCCGGACTACCCACCGAGATGGTGGCGCTGCTGGAAGGGGGGCCGCAGGCGCTGGAGCGTGCCGCCGCGGCGGTGGCCGGTTTCAGCGGTGCGGGGTTGGGCGAGGACGAGATCGAGCTGTTGGCGCCCATCCTCAACCCTCCCAAGATGTTCGGGATCGGCGAGAACTACGCCGCTCATGCCCGGGAGACGGGTAACGAACCTCCCGAGAATGTGATCGTGTTCGCCAAATACTCCACCACCATCGTCGGACCGGACGCGCCGATCGTGCTGCCCAGGATCAGCCGGAAGGTGGACTACGAGGCAGAACTCGGGGTGGTGATCGGGGCGCCGGGGCGGAATATCCCGCCCGAGCGCGCCTATGACCATGTGGTCGGGTACCTGCCCTTCCACGACGTCTCGGCTCGCGACTACCAGATGCGCACTTCCCAGTGGACCCTCGGCAAGAATTTCGACACCTTCTCGCCGATGGGCCCGGCCCTGGTCACCGCCGACGAGGTCCCCGACCCGCACGACCTGGGCATTCGCTGCCGGGTGAGCGGTGAGACCCTCCAGGAGGCCAACACCAGGGACATGATCTTCGACATCCCCACTCTCATCGCCGAATTGAGTTCGGTGATGATGCTCGAGACCGGCGACGTGATCGCCACCGGCACCCCGCCGGGTGTGGGAATGGCCCGGACTCCTCCCCGCTGGCTGCGACCCGGGGATGTGGCCGAGGTGGAGATCGACGGGCTGGGAGTGCTCCGCAACCCGGTGGTGGCCGAGGACTGACAGACCGAGACGAGAAACCCTGGCGCGCCGAGGCCTCGGTGACCGGCAGGAAGAGGAGACGAGATGACCCTTAGGGTCGGGCTGATCGGATACGGCAGGATCGGCGCCATGCACGCCGGTCTGGTGTCCCGGTTCGTGGACGGCGCGGAGTTGGCCGCCCTCTACGAACCGGTCCCCGAGGTCGCTCGACGGGCGGAGGTGGAGACGGGCGTGCGGACCGTGGAGGACGAGGCCGCATTGTTCGAGTCGGGGATAGACGCGGTGGCGATCTGTTCCTCCACCCCCACCCATCCCCGCTACATCAAGATGGCCGCCCGGGCGGGGGTCGCCGCCTTCTGCGAGAAGCCGATCTCCCTGGACCTGGCCGAGGCCGCCGAGGCGGTGGAGGCAGCCGAATCGGCCGGGATCACCCTGGTGGTGGGATTCAACCGCCGCCTCGACCCCGGGCACCGGGCGGTCCGGGACGGCATCGTCCGGGGTGAGATCGGGACCCCCTGGCAGGTGTTGATCATCAGCCGGGATCCCGAGCCCCCGCCTGCCGACTATCTGCCGGTGTCGGGAGGCCTGTTCCGGGACATGGCCATCCACGACTTCGACATGGCCCGCTACCTGCTGGGCGAGGAAGTGGTGGAGGTCAATGTCACCGCCACCAGCCTGGTCATCCCCGAGGCGGCGGCGTTGGGCGACGTGGACCTGGCGTTCATCTCCCTTCGCTACGAGAGCGGCGCATTGGGCCTGGTCGTGAACAGCCGGGCAGCCTCGTACGGGTACGAGCAACGCATCGAGGTGAACGGGTCGAAGGGCCAGATCGCCTCGGTGGACCCACCGCTGCGGCATACCCGTCTGGCCACCGCCGGCGGGTTCTCCACACCGGCGCTCCACCACTTCTTCATCGAGCGCTACCAGGAGTCCTACCTGCGACAGTGGCAGGAGTTCCTGGCGTTGGTTCGAGGGGGAGAGCCCTCGGCCGCCGCCACCGGGAGGGATGGTTTCAAGGCCCTGGCGCTGGCGGAAGCCGCCCAGGAGTCTCACGACACGGGTCGCCCGGTACCGCTCGGCCTTGGCTGGATCTCCCCGGACTGAACCAAGCTTCCCGTTCAGGCGGCGCCGTCACCGCTTCCCAGTCTCCTATCACAACAATTGTTCCCGCGAGAATCCCTCGTTCCTGGCCCACCGCCGCCGGTTGGGGCAGGCTCCCCCCCAGCCCGGAGCCAGGGCTCATCTCCGGCGTTCTCTGATCCCTCGATGCGGTCCGAACGACGCCGGATCGGACCGTCTCGGTGTTCGGCTCCTATCAATATGAACTGCCGGTGGGACAGAAGTCAACCATCCGGCGTCGGGTTTTTTCACAGGTGCCGATCAACGAGCGTCGGCGGCAGTAGTGGGACACCTACCCCCCGGCGGCGGCGCCCCGGTCCCGGATGGGCAGGTGGATGAAGAAGGCAGCCACCGAGAGCCCGATGGCCAGCAACCAGACCGGCAGGTAGGAGCCGGTGGCGTCGAACACCCGGCCGGGCAGCCATCCTCCTATGGAGGCGCCGATCTGGTGGGAGAAGAAGACCACGCCGAAGAGCGCCGAGAGGTAACGGGCGCCCAGGAGGTGGGCGACCGTGGCCGAGGTCAACGGCACCGCGCCCATCCACATCACCCCGATGCAGACGCCGAACAGCACTGCCGTCGCCGTGCTGAGGGGAAGGATCAACAGCGCGGCGATCAGCACCGCCCTCGTCCCGTAGATGAGCATCAGCAGGTTTCGTTTGCGCAGCCTGTCGCCCAGCCTCCCGAACAGGGGCGAGCTGAAGACGTTGATCCCGCCGATCACCGCCAGGACCACAGAAGCCACGGTCCCGGATATCCCACCGTCTATCAGATAGGCAGGCAGGTGGGTGACGATCATCCCGATGTGGTACCCGTTCACGAAAAAACCGGCGGTCAACAGCAGGTAGCTCCGGTTCCGGCGGGCCTTGCGCACGGCGACGGCAAACGGCTCGTCGATCAGTCCGTCCTGTGCGGCCTGCATGGTCGCCTGGCGGGGAAACAGGAACGCCAGGGAACTCATGACCAGGACCACAGCTCCCATGGTGGCGAACGAAGCCCGCCAGCCGTATGCCTCCAGGCCGAACTGTGCGGCGGGCGCCACCAGCAGCATTCCCATCGAGGTTCCGGCAGCAACCACTCCCATCATCGCCGACCGCCGATCCACCGGCACCAGCCTTCCCACGGCGCCCATCAGCACGCCGAACGACAGGCCGCTGGTGCCGAGGCCCGCCACCACCCCCAGATAGAGCACCAGGCCCGCCGAGGAGTGGAGTTGGGAGACCATTACCAGGGCGCCGCCGTAGAGGAGAGAGCACAACAGGAGGACCCGCCGGTGGTCGTAGCGGTCCGCCAGGTACCCGGCGACCGGCAGACCCATCAGGAAGCTGAGCACCGCCACCGCCAGGCTGAACGGCTCCCGCCCCGGTCCCAGGTCCTCGGAGACAGCAAGCAGGAATACTCCCAGAGACTGGCGGATCCCCATCGACAGGAGACCGATCACCGCACCGGCCAGGACTATCGCCCAGGGAACCTGCGACGGGGTGGAAAGCTCCGGCCTCGGGTCGGCGGTACCGGCGCTCTCGGAAGGGGTGACGGTCACCCGGTCACGTCTTCTGTTCCGCCGGCGCTACCAAGGTCGGGACAGTCTGTCGCTGATCCTGGATGGGCAGGTGGACGATCACCGCCGCCGCCGCCAGCCCGATGGCGATCAGCCAGATCGGGGTGTAGGAACCGGTGGCGTCGTATACCCGTCCGCCCAGCCACACCCCCAGGAAGGCGCCCACCTGGTGGGAGAAGAACACCACGCCGAACATGGTGGTCAGGTACCGGGCGCCGAGGAGGTGGGCGACCGTGGCCGAGGTGAGCGGCACGGTTCCCAGCCAGACCACTCCCATGGCGGCGCCGAACAGGATTGCCGTGACGGAGGTGAGCGGCGCGAGGAGCAGGGCGATCATCAATAATCCCCGGATGCCGTAGAGCAGAGACAGCAGGGTCCGTTTGCGGTAGCTGTCGCCGAGGCGTCCGAAGAGGGGAGAGCCGAGGATGTTGAACAGCCCGATCATCGCCAGGGCTACGGAGGCAACCCGGCCGCTGAGCCCGGCGTCGGTCAGGAAGGCGGGAAGGTGGATGGCGACGAAACCCACATGAAATCCGCAGACGAAGAACCCGGAGATGAGCAGCAGGTAGCTCCGGTCCCGCCGGGCCCTGCGGAGGGTGTCGACGAAGGGTTCGTCGATCGTGTCCTCGCTCTGTGCCCCCTCACTCCGTCGGCCGGGGAACAGGAAGGCCAGTGTCCCTATCAGCACCGCGGACATCGCTATGACGCCGAAGCTCCATCGCCATCCGATCGTATCCAGGCCCACCTGGGCGACCGGCACGGTCAGGAACATCCCCACCGAGGCCCCCGCGGTTATCACCCCCAGCATCGACGAGCGCCGCTCTGCGGGGACCAGTCGGCCCACCGCCCCCATCACCAGCGCCAGGGACACCCCGCTGAACCCGATGCCGCCCAGGAGTCCCAGAAAGAACAACAGACCGGCCGCGGAGGTGAGACGCGCCACGCCCAGCATGGCGATCCCGTATATCACGGCAGATCCCAGAAGCACCCGCCGGGGGTCGAAGCGGTCGGCCAGGTAGCCCCCGACCGGCAAACCCATCAGCAGGCTGAGGATGGCCACCGCCAGGCTGTAAGGCTCCCGTCCCGATCCCAGCTCCTCGGTGACGGCTCGCAGGAAGATGCCAAGGGTCTGGCGGGCGCCCATCACCAGGAAGGCGATGGCGGCCCCGGCCAGGACGATGCCCCAGGGAACCGGGATCTTGGAGGCGAGCGAGGCGGGGGGGAGAGGCTGTGGGCTCTTCGGCAAAGCGTTTCCGGAGACGGGGTGGTGCTCTGATGGTATCCGGTTTTGCTCCTGCCCCAGCCGGGTTGGGTCGAAAGGAGGCGGTCGGCCGGCGGTCGGCGTCGAAAGACCCTGCGCCGCCATGCACCGCATTTATTCTCGGTGGTGGCTTGGTCGATCCCCGTCTAAGAACTCTCCTGGCTCGCTTGCCGGCCCTGTTGGTGGTTGTACTGTTGGCGATGGCCCCGGGGGTGGCGGCCACCCCTGCGCCCGCCGTGGTGTCAGATTACGACGACATCGCCGAAGCGGGGGAACACGCCGACGCGGTCAAGGCCCTGGAACAGGTGGGGACCTTCGTCGGCACCGAGTGCGCGGTGGACAGGTTCTGTCCCGACGATCCCATTTCGCGGCGGATAATGGCGGTGTGGCTGGGGCGGCTGGTGTTCGGCTTTGGTCCGGCCGTCGTTGACTCCACCAGGTTTGCGGATGTGGAACCCGGATCGTGGTGGGGATCCTATGTGGAGAAAATGGCGGAATTGGAGATAACGCGGGGGTGCAGCCTCAACCCGGCCCTGTACTGCCCCGACCAGCCGGTCACCCGCGCCCAGATGGCGAGTTTCCTGACCAGAGCCTTCGCACTGTCCCCCGCCGAGCCGGCAGTCTTCACCGACACGGTCGGCAACGTCCACTCGACCAACATCGACGCCCTGGCTGCCGAGGGCATCACCCTCGGATGTGCCACCCATCCGGCCCTGTACTGCCCCGACCGTCCGGTCACCCGGGCGGAGATGGCCACCTTCCTGGCCCGGGCCGTGAACCTGGTTCCCAGGGCAGAGATCGTTGAAGAGGTGGAGCCGGAGATCGAAGAGGTGGAGCCGGAGATCGAAGAGGTGGAGCCGGGGATCGAGTTGGAGAGGGTTGGCGATCTCCATCTGGTGTCACAGTTCACCACCTACCACTACTGCTGCTCTCCCCGGGTCACCAACATCCACCTCTTCGCGGACCTGGTGGACGGGGCGGTGGTGAAGCCGGGCCAGCGGTTCAGCCTCAACCGACGAGTCGGAGAGCGAACCACCGAGAAGGGATTCATGGAGGCGGGGACTCTGATTAACGGCATCCTGACCGACACTGTGGGAGGGGGAGTGAGCCAGTTCGCCACCACCTTCTACAACGCGGTGTTCTGGGGCGGCTATCAAGACGTGATCCATAAGCCGCACAGCAGCTACTTCTCCCGCTATCCCGAGGGAATAGAGGCCACGATCAACTGGCCCGATATAGACCTGGTCTTTATTAATGACTCTTCTGCGGATGTGTTGATCCGAACCGAGTACACAGACACTTCTCTCACCGTCAAGTTCTTCGGAGACAACGACGGACGATCGGTCGAGGGGGAGTGGGATGATGGCGTAAACGACTTGGAGGTTGCCTTTGAGGGAGGCCCCGATGCGCGGGTGGTGACGGTGGATGTTTCGGAGCGTCTTGGCGTCATTGCCCCACCCCAACCCTCGTTGGTTGCCGATCCGGACCTGGCGGTGGGCAACAGGAGGTACATCCAGACCGCCGAAGCTGGATGGACTACCCGGGTCACCCGCACGATCACCAAGTCGGGGAAGGAAACAACTCGGCAGTGGAACGTTCACTACCAACCCCGCCAAGCAATCGTTGAAGTCCATCCGTGTGTCTTGTCCGACACCTGTCCGGCACCGGAGAACTGATCGTTGCATCTATGGGCGAGGGTCCGTCAGCAGATCCCTCTGTGGAGGGGCCTCGTGTGTCTCCCTTGGTTGGTTATGTGGGCTCAGTCGGTGTCCAGCACGATCACGGGTATCTCGCGGGAGGTCTTGGCCTCATACTCGGCGAAGAACGGGTACTCCCTCTTCTGCCGGCGCCAGATTCTCTCCCGCTCGGCGCCCTCGGTCACCCGCGCCCTGGCCGGGATGACCTCCCCACCGAGTTCCACCCCGACCTCGGGGTTGGCCAACAGGTTGTAGTACCAGTCGGGATGGGTGGGTGAGCCGCCCTTGGAGGCAAATATGGCGTAGCCGCCTTCCACGTCCTGGTACAGAAGTGGAGCTATCCGTTTGGCTCCGGTCCTGGCGCCGACATTGTGCAGCAGGAGAAGCGGCCGTCCCTCGAACTGCCCCGCACCGATCCCTCCGGCGGCCCGGAATTCCTCGATGACCTCTTTATTCCAGTCGTTCCAGTGGTGCATGCCCGGTACTCCTCTCGGCCGTTTCTCCGGTGGACAAGAGGAAGGCTAGAGGGTGTTCCGGGACAAGGTCGCCGACTCGGGGGAGAAGAAACGCCGGCCCCGCCCTCCCGGAGGGGTTGGCTTTTGCCCACCGGAGATCCCTCCCCATTGATTCGCTAGCCGCGAGTGACGATAAGGTTGAACTCTCCTGCGAATTGGCCTAACGGATGTTGTAGTCCGTATTGTCCTGGATAGTGATGTAGTTATGCTCTTCAATCCAGTGGCACCGGACACTCCTGCCTTTGATATGCAGTCGGCGGCCCTGACCGGTGGGGGGTTTCCAAGCGGCCACCTCGGCCGTTGCGGTGCCGAGGTCAGTGACTGCTTCAATGGCGGGTAAAAGGTCGGTGTCACCGGACATTAGAATTCCTATGTCGTATTCGCGCCGTACGGCCATTATCACGAAATCGACGGCTATCTGAACGTCGATGCCCTTCTCCTCGGCATTGTGGTCGGGGTAGTTCCTTGGGTAGCGCAGTGGCCGCGCTGTAACTTCGACCCAAGGGAGCTTTCCCCAAGCTGCCATTTGGCGTCTGGTTGCTCCATAGCCTTTAGGGTCTTTCGAGTTGCTGGGTAGTCCTCGATAGATACGAACCTCTTCAAGCACCCGATTCGTGTCATTGTCGAGATCCACAATGAGATTGCCCAAGGCTCTCGGATTGACCTGGCCAATCCAGTGTGGGCCGCCCGAGGAGTGAAAAGCATCCCGAGCGCTGTGATAGACGTTTTGGTAGTCGATGAAGACCACTACTCGTTTTGTCATTCTTTCACTGCTCTTAAGGGAAACCCCGCCAGTGCGGACCCGGAGGCCCGGACGGCGGGGAGATTTCAAACATAAGTATACGGTGGTGATTGAGGCAAGACATACACTTGGCGCCGATTTTTTTCTCGGTCTGCTACATCAGCTGCGATCGACCAGGGCGCCGAAGCCTCCACCCGTGTGCCAGAAGACCACGTGATCGTCATCGTCGAAGCGGCCGGCGGCGATCTCCTTGCGCAGCCCGTAGATGGCCTTTCCCGTGTAGGTGGGGTCGAACAGCAGGCCGGTGAGCCTGGTGGCCTGGGTCTGTACCTCCATCAGTTCCTCGCTGACCTGGGCGTACCCACCGGTCAGGTACTGGTCGGTGTGCTCCAGCAGCGGTGACGGCATCTCCCCTCCGAAGGCTTCGATCCCCGATTGCCAGATCGGGCGGACACGGGCCATCAGAGACTCGACCGGCTCCGATATGCAGAGAGCCAGGAGCGGGCTCGGAAAGCCGGTCCGGTCGGACGCCCAACCGAAACCGGAGGTAGTGCCGCCCGAGGAGCCGGCGTGCACCACCGCCGCCACGTCGGTGCCGATCTCCCGGGGAATCTGTTCCACCAGTTCCCGAAAGCCCAGCGACATCCCCCACATCCCCAGCTTGTCGGAGGCGCCCTGGGGAATCACCCATGCCTTGCGACCCGAGGCGGCCAGACGGGCCGCGTCCTCGGCCATGATCTCATCCCGGTGCTCCCAGTCGGCAACCGATATGTAACTGATGGTGGCGCCGGCCAGCATGTCGATGAGCAGGTTCCCGCCGATCCTGGACGGTTTTTCGCCATCCGGGGTGCGGAGCACCAGGCGCACGTCCAGGCCCAACCGGGCACAGGCCAGGGCGGTGGCCCGGCAGTGGTTCGACTGGAACGCCCCGCAGGTGATCACCGTGTCGGCGCCGGACTCGAGAGCCGCCGCCAGGTGAAACTCCAGTTTGCGGACCTTGTTGCCCGACAGGCCGAAACCGGTCAGGTCGTCGCGTTTCACCCACACGTGGGGGCCGCCCCATGCCTCCCTCAATCGGGGGAATCTGTGAAGCGGGGTGGGGGTGAGGGCGAGATCGAGTTGGGGTAGTGGCTGGCTTGAGGGTGTTTGCTCCATCCGGGAACTATAGGCAAACGCGATGTTGCGAACCGGCTATCGACTCTGCCGGGCCCCTGCCGCCTGCGCTCCACCCCCGGAGCTCGCAGGGGGAGCTAGATGGGTTCGAGAATCAGGACCGGGATCTGGCGGGAAGTCTTCTTCTCGTAGTCGGCGAACTGCGGAAAGTCGAGCTTCTGCCGGGACCAGATGCGCTCCCGTTCCTCTCCCTCCGTCAGCCGGGCCCGCACCATGAAGGTCTCGGTGCCGAGCTCGATCTCGACCTCGGGGTTGGCCATCAGGTTGTGGTACCAGGAGGGATGGGTGGGAGAGCCGCCCTTCGAGCCGAAGATGGCATAGCCGCTCTCGACCTTCTGGTAGGCGAGCGGGTTGGTCCGCAGGGCGCCGGTCCTGGCGCCGTGGTTGAACAGGATCAGCAGGGGCATTCCCTCCAGGTGCCCACCGGCCCATCCTCCGTTGGCCCGGAATTCTTCGATGACCTCTTTGTTCCAAGCGTTGTAGTCGCGCATGCCGGTTCCTTTCATCCAGGTCTCGAACAGATAAGGCTAGGAGTGTCCGTGGAGGACATCGTCCGTCCGGTCCCCGGCAACAGGCTGCGGCTCGGGAGGAGTCGAGACAGGAGGCAGGGTTCTTCTGCAGTAGGCCGTTCTCAGTCCGGCATGCTGGATCTGACCAAGCCGAGGATGTCCCGCCCGTATCTGGCCAGCCTTTCAGGGCCGATGCCACGCACCTGGAGAAGTTCGGCCTCGGTCATCGGCCGGACGCGGGAGATCTCCTCCAGCGTCTCGTTCCTGGAGATCACGTACGCGGGTACCTTCTCACGGCGGGCCATCGCCAGACGCCACTGCCAGAGCGCATCGAACAGCGCGGAATCCTCCGGGGAAGCGGGCCGAGGCGGATCCGGAGAGGTTGGGGCGGATCTGGGCTGCGGTGGTCCGGTCGGAGAGTGGTCAGTCGAGTCTGTCCGTTCGGTCCCGGCGGAAGCCACAAGGGTGAGGACGTCACGCCCGTACTCGCTGAGTTTGCGGGGTCCGACCCCCCGTACTCCCAGGAGTTCTGCCTCCGACCGGGGTTGGACCCTTGCGATCTTCTCCAAGGTCCGGTTGGAGAAGACCACGAAGGCGGGCACCCCTTTTTGGCGGGCAACTCCCCATCGCCACACCCGCAACGCTTCGTACAGGTTGGGGTCGTATGGCTCGTCGCCTTCATCGGGGGCAGGATGCGGGGAACTCAGGTCAACACGTGGGATCTCGCCCTCCGGCCTGGCTTGGTACATCCTGGTCAGTTCCGGGATGAAGGGGGACTCCCGCCCCTTCTCGGCCACGACCACCACCCCCTGGCGGCATCTGGTTATGGCGACATGGAGCACTCGACGCTCCTCTTCCACATCCTCCGCCAGAAGATGGGGCACCAGGCCCCGGTCGACCCCGAACACGATCACCCGATCCCATTCCAATCCCTTCACCCGGTGGACGGAGGTGGCCGTGACTCCCACCGGTGGTGACGGACCGCGGTCCAGCAACCGGCGCAGTTCCGTCTCGAAGGTCGGCAAATGCCTGTAAAGAGCGGCGGTGCGACGCAACGCCACCAGGTCGTCGGTGTGGGTGGACCGGTCGGCGCGGCCCCGTTTGGAGTCCAGGCTGTGGGCCACCCTGCCCAGCCCGACCTCACCTGAGAGGTAGTCCAGGAGAAGGCCGGATCTGCCTCGGGCAGCCACCTGCGCACCGCCCTCTATCGCTTCGACGAACCTGCGCCAGGTGGCTGCTTTGCGTTCGTCGAGTCCCCGCCCGAGGGTGGCTAGTTTCCTCATCGAAGTGTTGCCGGCCGGGATCAGTTCGGAAGCCAGCCGGTTGATCCGGCGGGCGGGCCGCCGCACCGCCTCCAGGAGGTCCCGGCGGCTCATGGACTCTGGGTTCAGGGCGAGCCGAATCCATGCCAGAGCCGCCCGCATCGTGGTTCGGTTCAGGAGACTGGCATCGAGTTGCGAACGCCACGGTATTCCGGCCTTCCCCAGCGCCGCCAACATCGGCAGCAGAGCCGAGTTGACCCTGGCCAGGACCGCGATCTCCCGGGGCGATGTGCCATCGGCGACCCACTTGCTGACGATGTCCGCCGGCTCCACCGCCATCCGGTGCCGGTCGGGGGTGATTATCCGAAAGCCCCCCTCTGCGGCATCTCCGAGGGCCTCGATGGTTTTGGGGACCCTGATCCGGTTGTGAGAGAGCAGCCGGGAAGCGGCGGTCACCACGCCGGTGGGGCAGCGGTAGTTGATGGTGAGAGCGCTGTCACCCGCGCCGGGGAAGTACCTGTCGAAGTCGATGAGAAATTTCGGATCGGCGCCTGCGTACCCGTAAATGGTCTGGTCGTCGTCGCCCACTCCGAACACGCTCATCTCCGGAGATGCCAGCAGTCGCAGCAGGAGGAGGTAGGCGGGCGTCAGGTCCTGGAACTCGTCTATGAGCAAATGCCGACAGCGCCCCTGCCAGCGCTTCCGGAGTTCCGGGTCGGCCAGGAGCAGTTGGATGGCGCCGCAGATCTGCTCGTTGTAGTCGACCTCGTTCCTCCGGGACAGCAGGGCTCGGTACCTGGGGAACAACTCCGCCAGACCCTCGACGTCGCTCCTGCTCTCCTCGACCTCGCCCGGGTCCCGCAGGGCGATGGTGATCTCGGCCAGACCTTCCAGGTAGGGGCCGATCACGTCGGTGTTGGGGCGGGGCCTCTTGGGGACCATGGCGCCCAGCCTGCTCCGCACCTCCCGTTCTCCCAGGAGTGTGGCGTCGGGCCGCACGTCGCGGATGATCGCCCACCCGAGAGAGTGGATGGTGCGGATGCTCAGGTCGTCCCGCCGGAGACGCTCTCGCATCTCCCGGGCGGCCCGGTTGTTGTAGGCCACCGCGGTCACGAACCGTGGTTCTATCCCTCGATCATCCACCAGGTGAAGAAGGCGAGCGCCGAGCGTGCGGGTCTTTCCCGATCCGGCCGGCGCGATCACCCTGACCGGGCCGGTGTGGTGTTCCACCGCCGCCTGCTGGTCCTGGGCCAGATCCGCCCGGGATCCGGTGGCGGGAGGCTGGAGGGTAAGCCGCCCGAGTTCCACGGTCTGGGCATGTATCACCGGGATGTCCAGGGGCGACCGGGGGCCTCCGTCCACCCAGGCATGTACTCCTTGCGGTGTGACGACATCGGCCCGTCCGCCGACCCGGGCTCCCAGCCGCGCCGCCTTCCTGCCCCACCACCAGATGGGATCGCCCCCGCGCCCATCCCAGTTGTTGGCCCACACCAGAAAGTGAAGCCTCTCGAGCAGGGGGACGTAGCCGGCGCCGAGCATCCACGGCGGCCTTTCCTCCACCACCGGCCGGCGCAACTCGGAGGCCTCCACTCCCAGTTCCACCGTCACCGTCCGCCGCTCCACCCACAGCCTGTGCAGGCGCTCCACGGTCTCTTCCAGCCCCTGGGGGCTGTCCAGCACTGATCTGTCAACAAGAACCCGCCGGGCGGTTTCAAGAGGCGACCGGCCTCCCTCGGCAACCACCACCCCTCTGCCCAGCAGGTCCGGTCCCGGAAATGTCATCTCCGAAATGTATCAAGGTCCTGTGACGGCTCTGGCAGCACCGGATCGGAGCCCGTCAGCTACTCGGTGATGTCTAGCGCCTCATGGGGGTGATGCGTCCGCATAGAGGGTGATCCGCGATCTTCATCCAGCACCTCGGAGGTGGTTCTGGAAGCCTGGTAACGCTCGATCGGTTCCAGACCTTCCTTCAACGGCGGGGTGATCCAACCCTCCCCTATGCCCCGGTCGACCATGGATGAACCACGCAGGCTCACCAGGCGGGCTACCGGCTTGCCACGATCGGTGACGAGAATGTGTTCGCCCCTGCCTGCCCTCGTCACGTACTCGGACCGTCGGGCCTTGAGCTCTTGAATGCCTACTCTCATGTGATCTCCTCGCGCCATGGTAGTGAGGCACCTTGGGCCAGCCCGGGGGTTGTCCCGGTTTGCTGATCGGGCGCCGTTGCGGGCCGGGTTGCGCTCAGTCTCCGATCAGCAGGGGAATCTGAGCTTCGGATGGAGTCAGGCCGCCGTGGTGGCCGGTCATTTGGGTGTCCATGCCCTTGGGGAAGATCCCGGTGTTATCCCGGGCAAGCAGTACGGCGTCGGGCATGCGAGCCTCCAGGTCGGGGTGTGGTCTCCCTCGCCCCAGCCAGGTCCGCAACTGTCGGGCGGAGATGATCTTGCTGCCGGTCTCCTCCGCCAACCCGGCGATCCGGCTGGATGGGCCGCTGAGCATGAGCGCCCGGCTGTCGCCCCACCAGCGCAGCCCTTCGGTGTCGGTCCTCTCGAGGATGAACCTGCCCTCCTCCGGGATGTCACAGTGGCCGTGGTCGGAGGTGCCCACCATCACCGTGTCGGGAGGAAGCCGCCTCGCCAGCCTGGCCCAGAGGCGGTCTGCGCCCGACATTGCCAGGCCGTATAACTCCGATCGCTGTCCGGCTTCATGTGCGGCCACGTCCACCCCGTGGTAGTAGACCACCGCCAGGGTCCGCTTCGATCCGGTGAACAGATGAGCCGGGTCGACCTCCGAGGCCGAGAGGTAGCCTCGCATCTCCGCGCCCCGGTAGAGCATCCTGGTGAGAGGTGTGTCGAAGAAGGCGGCCGGCTGGACGATCACCCCCCGTGCACGGCGGGAAGAGAGCCTTTCCCAAAGGTTGGGACCGGGGAGGAAGGAACCGGTGTCGTATCGGACCCGCCGCCCGGAGAGATCCGTCCAGCGCAGCAGGCTCACCACCTTCTGAAGGTCGGGAAACCACTGGCGGTAGCCGATCACCCCGTGCTGGAGGGGAGTGAGCCCGGTGCATATCGAGGAGAGACCCACGGTGGTGGTGGTCGGGAATGGCGCCTCCAGGCCGGCCCGGCTGGACTCCGCCAATGCGGGGGCATTGGGGTGGGACAACTGGCCTGCTCCCAACCCGTCGTAGACCACCAACAGGTAGTTGCGGGCATCCGGAACCAGCGCCGCCAGGTCCGAACGGAGTCCCCGGGTGGGAGAGCGTCCGGTGAGACGGCGCTCCAACTCCGCCGCCAGGTTGACCAGGTTGTTTCCCGCGTATGAAGGGACTATCCGCTCCATGGCCGTCAAGCTAAACCCTACTCCAAGGAGATGGTTGCCCTCCAGAGGGCCATCGGTCCGATCGGGAAGTGGTTGTACCACAGTTGGTTTGAGTCCTCCCAGGCTTGCAGGCCTCTACCCGACGTCGGGGAGGTCCGCTGCTTCCGGCCGTCAGAGAGTTCGTCACAATCCGGGTGGGGCAGCGGGATACGCCCACGCCGTCCCCGGTGGAGGTCATAGGGACGGGTCGATGGTTTGATCGATGTCCTGTCGCAGGGCGGTTGGATCGATGTGGGGCAAGTGACGCCGGCGCTCCAGCAGGGTGGCCGGATCAGGTCCTCTGCGGGGCAGCGGGCGGAGCGATGCGACGGGACGCCCGGACCGGGTCACTGTGATGCGTTCTCCCGCCAGCACCCGGTCGATGATTGCTCCCCCCTTGTTGCGGAGGTCTCTCATGGTCACTTCAGCCACCCGCCAAATGTATCACAGGTGAGACAAGACCGGGCGCCTGGGTCACCCACCCCCGGTAACAGGCGTGAGTCGGTGATCCCTATATCTCAGAGTGCCACGGCCGGTGGAAGCCACCTTCTAGCTGTGGCGGTACCACTCCACCTCTTCGGGTGGTAGGGGGGTGTTTCCCAGGATGGCGTCGGCGGCCTTCTCGGCGATCATCATCACCGGTGCGTAGATGTTTCCGTTGGTGATGGTAGGCATCACCGAGGCGTCCACCACCCGCAGGCCCTCGACGCCGTGCACCCGGAGGGTGTCCGGCGAGACCACCGCCATCTGGTCGGTCCCCATCTTGGCCGTGCAGGAGGGATGGAGGGCGGTCTCGGCGTCCCGGGCCACCCAGTCCAGGATCTCCCGGTCGGTCTGCACCGCCGGTCCCGGTGAGAGTTCCCCGCCGTCGAAGCTCTCGAAGGCCGGTTGGCCGAGGATGTTGCGGACGGTGCGGACCGCCTCCACCCATTCGCTTCGGTCGTTGGGGGTGGAGAGGTAATTGAAGCGCAGCGCCGGCTTGTCGAACGGATCGGCCGATCGAAGGGTGATGCTTCCCCGCACGTCGGAGAACATCGGGCCGACGTGCACCTGGTAGCCGTGTCCCCGGGCGGGAACCGACCCGTCGTAGCGGATCGCCACCGGCAGGAAGTGAAGCATCAGGTTGGGATAGTCCACCTGGTCGTTGCTGCGCACGAAGGCGCCGCCCTCGAAGTGGTTGCTGGTGGCCGGGCCGGTGCGGAACAGCCACTGCAGCCCGATCCAGGGCATCCGCCACCGGGCCAGATAGGGCTGGAGGGACACCGGTTGCTTCGCGGCGTGCTGGATGTAGACCTCCAGGTGGTCCTGAAGGTTCTGCCCCACCCCGGGAAGGTCCGCCACCACCCCTATTCCGACCGACTCCAGGTGCCGGGCCGCTCCGATGCCCGACAGCATCAGCGTCTGCGGCGAGTTGATCGCACCCCCGCACAGGATCACCTCCCCGGCTGTGGCCCGCCGGAGCCGACGGCCCTTGCGGTACTCGACACCCACCGCCCGGTTCCCCTCGAAGAGGATCCGCGTGATGTGCGCCCGGGTGATAAGCGACAGGTTGGGACGGTCCATGACGGGATGCAGGTAGGCCCGCGACGCGCTGAGGCGCCGACCCCGGTGGCGATTGGCGTCGAAGGGCGCGAAGCCCTCCTGGCGGTAGCCGTTCACATCGGTGGTGGTGGGGATTCCCGCCTGTTCGCCGGCTTTGAAGAAGGCGCCGAACAGGGGGTTGGCGGCAGGGCCCCGTTCGAGGATCAGCGGCCCCTCGCCTCCCCGGTATTCATCGGCGCCGGCCAGGGTGGTCTCCAGGCGCTTGAAGTAGGGAAGGCAGTGGGGGTAGTCCCACCTGCCCATCCCCGGCTCGGCGGCCCACTTCTGATAGTCCATGGGGTTGCCCCGCTGGAAGATCATCCCGTTGATGGAACTCGACCCGCCCAGCACCTTTCCCCGGGCGTGATAGACCCTCCGACCCCCCATGTGGGGTTCGGGCTCCGATTCGTACTTCCAGTCGTAGAACCTCGATCCGATCGGGTAGGTCAAGGCGGCCGGCATGTGGATGAATACGTCCCAGCGGTAGTCGGGACGTCCCGCTTCGAGCAACAGCACCCGGTTGGAGGGGTCGGCGCTGAGCCGGTTGGCGAGCGCGCACCCGGCGGAACCTCCCCCGATGATCAGGAAGTCGTGGCCGTCCATCGCCGATAGGGGTCAGCGGGAGTACGGCGCCGTGTAGGGAGGGAAGCGGGACTGCTCTTCCAGGACCCCGATCGGCAGGTGGCTGCGTATGTAGAGGTCCTCGCCGCCGAATCCGGGGGTGAAGTCCCATCTGATCCCCTGGCTCTGCATGACCCGGCTCACGAAGGCTCTCCGGCGCTGGCTCTCCAGCACCCGGTCGGTGAGCTGCGCGCTGTCCCACCGCTCGGTGACCTCTTTCTTCACCGCGGCCATGGTTGCATCGGATTCGGCCAGGTTGGAGAGTTCCTCCGGGTCGGCCTTCACATGGAACACCTGGTCGGGATCGCCCTCGGACACCACGTACTTGGCGCCCTCTCGCTGCACCATGAACATCGGGTTGAGGGCGCCTTCCGCGTAGTACTCGCCGATCACCTCGTCGTGTCCCCGGTCGCCGTACAGATGGGGGAGCAGAGACCTTCCGTCCAACTGCGTGGGATAGTCGATGTCCGCCCCGTCGGTGGCCAGCCCCACCAGGGTTGGTCCCAGATCGACCAGCGAGACCGCCTGGGACACCCTCCGGGGCGCCAGCCGGTCGGGGCACCAGAAGATCAGAGGAACCCGCACCGACCGTTCCAGAAAGCTCATCTTGAACCACATGCCACGCTCGCCGAGCATGTCCCCGTGGTCGGAGGTGATGATGACGATGGTGTTGTCGGCCATGCCGGTCTCCTCCAGCGCCCGGCGCACCAGACCCACCCGCCGGTCGAAGTCGGAGACCGAGGCGTAGTAGGCGCGGCGGGCAGCCCGGATCTGTTGCTCGGTGAGGACGATGTCGGAAGCGCCGATCGACCATCGCAGCCGGTCGCTGTGGGGGTCCCGGGGCGCCTGCTCGTAGGTGGTGACCGGCATGTCGATGTCGTCGTCGTCGTACAGGTCCCAGGTCTCAGGTCGGGCCAGGTAGGGATCGTGGGGTTGGATGAAGGAGATGGTGAGCATGAAGGGGCGTTCGCCGGCCCGCGCCCGGTCATAGATCCATCGCCGGGCCCGGAAGGTCACCTCGTCGTCGTAATCGATGTTCACCGCCGCCAGGGTGCTCCCGGCTTCGGTCACCACCTTCATGGTGTGGAACCAGTCCTGTTTCTCATAGGGCCGGTCCCAGCGGGGATGCCACACGAAGTCGGCGGGGTAGGTGTCGGTTGTCAGCCGTTCTTCGAAGCCGTGCAACTGGTCCGGGCCGATGAAGTGCATCTTGCCCGACAAACAGGTCAGATAGCCGCGATCGGCGAGGTAATGAGCGAAGGTGGGAATCTCGACCGACCACTCCGCGGCGTTGTCCCAGGCGCCTATCCGGGCCGGCAGGCAGGAGGTCATCATGACGTACCTCGACGGTCCGCACAGAGGGGAGTTGGTGTAGGCCCAGTCGAAGGTGACGCCCTCGTCGGCCATGCGGGAGATATGAGGGGCGAGCACCACCCGGTGGCCGTAGCTGGGAAGGAAGTGGGGCGCCAACTGGTCGGCCATGATCAGGACGACGTTGGGCTTGCTCATGGTGGCAATCCTAGAGGATTTCCGGCTTTTCCAGGGGGCCGACCGCCCGGCGTCGCCCCGTTCCGGAGGGGACGAATCTCCGTGCCTCGGCACCGTCCCGAAAAGCCTGCCCGGAACTGCGCGGTGATGGTCTTTGGGGGGTGTTCGGGTTTCTATAATGACAAACGGGTGCCTGCTTCAAGTTTTCGCGCATGACCTCTTATTTCGAGAACTATCTGTTCGTGGCTGCCTTTGCCCTGCTGGGGATGGTTCTGGTGCTGGTGATGCTGGGCGTTGCTTCGATTCTGAGGCCCAATAAGCCGACCGCCGCCAAGAAGCTCACCTACGAGTGCGGGGTCGACCCGGTGGGAGAGGGGTGGAGCCAGACGTATGTGCGCTACTACGTGTTCGGCCTGCTGTTCGTGATCTTCGACGTGGAGGCGGCTTTCATCTTCCCCTGGGCGATCATGGCCGAGGAACTGGGCGTGTTCGGCCTGGTGGCGATCATCATCTTCATGCTCACCCTGGTGGAGGGGCTGTTCTATGCCATCAAGAAGGGAGTCCTGCGGTGGGAGTAGTCCAGCGGTTCGGAGCCCCCATCAAGCCGGTTAGCTGGCTGCTCAACTGGGCCCGGCGGTATTCGCTGTGGATGTTCCAGTTCGGGTTGGCCTGCTGCGCCATAGAGATGATGGCCGCCTCCGGTCCCCGCTACGACTTCATGCGCTTCGGCATCATCCCGCTTCCCGCCTCGCCCCGGCAGGCCGATCTGATGGTGGTGGCGGGAACCGTCACCGACAAGATGGCGCCCGCCGTCAAGCGGCTCTACGAACAGATGCCCGAACCCAAGTACGTGATCTCCATGGGGTCGTGCTCCAACTGCGGGGGTCCCTACTGGGATTCCTACTCGGTTACCAAGGGAGTGGACCAGATCATTCCGGTGGACGTCTACGTGCCCGGGTGCCCTCCCCGGCCCGAGGCGCTCCTGGACGGGATCATCCTCCTGCAGGAAAAGATCAAGAACGAGGACATCAAAGAGAAATGGAACCGGCGTGACCGCCAGCCCGTCTGAGGTGGAGATGGCAGACGCCGAGGGTTCCGGGGAGGATCGTCCCCTGGTGGAACGGGCCGCAGAGGCGGTGGGCGGGGTGGTTCTCGAAGCCCTGGAGACCGCCAAGTTGGGAGTGGCGGCCGACCGCTGGACCGAGGCGTTGCGGATCGCCCGGGACGAGTTGGGCCTTTCGTTCTTCTCCTGGCTCTCCGCGGTCCACTGGGCCAACGATCCGCAGGTCGGCGACTCGCTGTCGCAGGAGGTGCACGAGCGATTCGAGCTGTTGTGCGCGGTCTCCGACGTGACCGCCGGGGAGTTGGTGGTGTTCTCCACCGACCTGGAGGCGACCGATCCCACCGTTGACAGCCTGATCGGCGTCTACCCGGGGGCGGACTGGCATGAGCGCGAGTGCCGGGAGATGTTCGGCATCACCTTCGTGGGACATCCCCGACCCGAGAACCTCTACCTTCCCAACGGGTTCGTGGGCCACCCCCTGCTCAAGTCCTTCCCCCTGTTGAGCCGGGAAGTGAAGCCGTGGCCGGGAGAGGTGGACGTCGAGGACATGCCCGAAGTGATGGGGAGTGGCTGAGATGACCATGGCGCCCGACACGGTACGTCATCTCTCCGGAGCGGCGGTCTCTGTGGAACTGGAGACTCCCGACATGACCCTCAACATCGGTCCCCAGCATCCCTCGACGCACGGGGTGCTGCGGCTGGTGGCGAAGGTGGACGGCGAGCGGGCCTTCGACGTGCACCCGGTGATCGGTTACATGCACCGGGGGTATGAGAAGCTGGCCGAGGTGCGGAACTATCCCCAGATCACCGCCCTGGTCAACCGGATCGACTGGGTGTCGGGGTATGCCAACGAGATTCCATTCATGGTGGCGGCCGAACGGCTGATGGGAGTGGAGCCGCCCGACCGGGCCCAGTTCATCCGCCTGATCCTCACCGAGATGGCCCGCATCTCCTCTCACCTGATCTTCCAGGCCTCCTATCCACTGGAGTTGGGGGCGGCCACCCCGCTGTTCTTCGCTCTGCGGGACCGAGAGCGGGTGCTGGATCTGATCGAGTCGGTCACCGGTGGGCGATTCCATCCCAACTTCAACCGGATCGGCGGTGTGAAGCCGGCGGTGGGAGCGGGGCCGGTGACTCGCAAGACCATCCAGGACCTGCCCGCCGGATTCCTGGCGGAGACCCGGGACGCCATGGACCGGGTGTTGTCGACGGCCGACCAACTGGAGGACCTGGTGGCGGGCAACGAGATCGTCCTGGCCCGTACCAAGGGGATCGGGATCATCCCGCCCGAGGTGGCCATCTCCTACGGCGTGTCCGGCCCCATCCTCCGTGCCTCGGGGGTGCGGTTCGATCTGCGCAAAGTCTCCGACTACCTGCCCTATCACCTGTTCGACTTCGAGATCCCCACCGGGGAGAACGGGGACTGCTGGGACCGCTGGTGGATCCGTCTCGAAGAGATCCGCCAGTCGGCTTCCATCATCCGCCAGGCCGTGGACAGCATCCCCTCGGGACCGCTCCAGGCCAAGGTGCCTCGCATAATCAAGGTGCCGGCCGGCCAGATCTACGTTCGGGCCGAGAACCCCAAGGGTGAGATGGGTTACTACGTGGTCTCCGACGGGGGTCTGGGTCCCTACCGGCTCAAGATCCGCTCCGCATCTTTCTCCAACATCTCCATCCTGCCCTGGGTGCTGGAGGGGACGCTGGTTCCCGACATAATCGCCATCCTCGGATCGCTGGACTTCGTCCTGGGAGATGTCGACCGATGAACCGCTGCAGGATTCCCCGCACCCCGACCTCCCCCCTAACTCGCGAAATTCGACCCGGTTCTCCCCGCCACCGGGCCCGCCACCGCCTTTCCGAGGTTCGAACGCGGGCGGCCGATGCCGGGCGGGGCGCCGGCTGCTGCATTCTGTGTGGGACCCCCATGCGGACCGGCGACGTCGAGTCGGCCCGAGAGGTTTTTGTGACTCCTCCCAATATGGACCGGGGCAGTGACATTTCCAACCCCGACCGCCAGGTTTTCTTCCCGGTGGACGGGGAAGTCTCCCAACCCCGGGAGACGCCCGACCCGTCGCCGGAGGGGGAAGCGCTCTCATGAGCCCCTGGCTGGCGCTGGCGATCTGGCTGGTGGTGGTGGCAACCATCATCCCGGTGATGGGGATGGCGATCGGCTATGCGGAGATGAAGATCTCCGCTCACATGCAGAGCCGGATCGGGCCCTACTTCGCGGGCGGCCGGTTCGGGTGGGCACAGCTGATCGCCGACGGGGTGAAGTTCTTCCAGAAAGAGGACATAGTCCCCGACAACGCCGACCGTCCGGTGTTCAAGATGGCCCCGGTGCTGGTGATGGTGGGCACGGTGGGACTGTTCGTGGTGATTCCCTTCGGACCCGGCCTGACTCCCCAGAACCTCGACCTGGGCATCTTCTACGCCCTGGCCATCTCGTCGATCGGCACCATCGGGGTGCTGATGGCCGGATGGTCGTCGGGCAACAAGTACTCACTGATCGGGGGACTTCGGGCCGCCGGGCAGTTGATCGCCTACGAACTGCCGCTGGTGCTGGCGGTGGTGGGAGTGGTGATCCTGGCGGGCACCATGAGCCTCGACGGGATAGTCCAGGCGCAGATCTCCTGGTTCTCCGAGGTCGGCTGGGGGCTGGGAATGCCCTTCGTGATCGTGCAGGCCGTGGGACTGGGGGTGTTCTTCATCGCCAGCCTGGCCGAATTGTCCCGCATCCCCTTCGACATGCCCATCGCCGAGTCGGAGTTGGTGATGGGGTATCTGACCGAATACTCGGGCTTCCGGTTCCTGTTCTTCTTCCTGGCCGAGTTCGCCAACATGTTCACGCTCTCGGCCATCGCGGCCACCCTTTTCCTGGGCGGCTACTGGGTGCCCGGAGTCCCCGATTCGATACTCCAGTTCGTGGGGCCCCTGGTGCTTCTGGGGAAGATCGGCCTGTTCGTGTTTCTCAGTATCTGGATGCGCTGGACCTTCCCGCGCTTTCGGGAGGACCAGTTGCAGTCGCTGGCCTGGAAGTGGCTGGTTCCCATCTCTCTGGCCAACATCATTGTCACCGGCATCCTGAAGGTGGTGATCTGAATGAAGCTCTCCATACCGTCCATACCGGGCGTCGGGTTGCTGAAGGGCATGAAGGTGACCCTCCGCACTCTCTTCACCCGCCCGGTCACCGTCAACTACCCCAAGGTGAAGGAGACCCCCGTCCCCCGGGCGAGAGGAGTGATCGCCCTCGAGCCCGAGGCCTGCACGGTGTGCATGCTGTGCGCCCGCCAGTGCCCCGACTGGTGCATCTACATAGAGGGCCACAAAGAGGAACGTCCGCCCTCGCGGCCCGGAGGACGCCCCCGGGTGAGGGCCACCCTGGACCGCTTCGACATCGACTACGCCCTGTGCATGTACTGCGGGATCTGCGTGGAGGTCTGTCCCTTCGACGCCCTGTTCTGGAGTCCCGACTACGAGTACTCCGAGACCGAGATGGGGGCGATGCTCCATGATCAGGACCGCCTCTTCGAATGGCTGGACACTGTGCCCCCCGCTCCGGCCCTGGAGCGGTAGATGGGATTCGAGGACTGGATAGCCGAGCCGCTCAACTGGGTGTTCCTGGCGGTGGCGCTGGCCACCGCGGTCTCGGGGTTTCGGGTGGTCACCTCCCCGAACGTGGTCCACGCCGCACTGTTCCTGGTGGCCGCCCTGGCCGGGACCGCCGCCATCTTCTTGCTGCTGGCCGCCGAGTTCCTGGCCTGGGTGCTGGTCCTGGTCTACATAGGGGCGGTGATCGTGCTGTTCCTGTTCGGGATCATGATCACCCGCGCCCCCACCGGACGCGACGAGGCGGACGTCGACCACCGCCGCCGCCTGCCCGCCGTGCTGGTCTCCGCGGGGCTCTTCGCCCTGCTGCTGTGGGGTCTGCTCTCCCAGTGGGGGGACACGACCCTGGACAGGGTCACCGCCGGCACGCCCACCGAGGTGCTTGCCGAGGGTCTCCTGGGCCGGTTCGTCTTCCCCTTCGAGGTGGTGGGTTTCGTGCTGCTGGCCGCCCTGGTGGGGGGTATAACCATCGCCCGCCGCGACCTCAGCCCCGCCGAGGAGAGGGAGCGGGAGTCCCGGTGATTCTCAACCAGTTCCTGATCCTGGCGGCGCTGCTGTTCGCCATGGGGGTGTACGGACTCCTGGTGCGCCGCAACGCGGTGATGGTGCTGCTGTCGGTGGAACTGATGCTGGCCGCGGTGAACATCAACCTGGTGGCGCTGGAGGCCTTCTGGCAGACCGCCGAGGCGCTGGGACAGATCCTGGCGGTGTTCATAATCACCATCGCCGCCGCCGAAGTCGGGATCGGGCTGGCCATCATCCTCCTGATCTTCCGTAACCGGCGCTCGGCCAACGTGGACGAGCTGAACCTGATGCGCTGGTGACCATGGGCGTGAGCACCAACCTCTATCTGGCCGCCGAAGGCGCAGCCGCGGTGGCGTCGACCGGCGGGATCTGGTCGGAGTGGGCCGGGCTGATGCTGATCGGCCCCATGCTGGCCTTCCTGGTGATCGTCCTGTTCGGGAAGCGGATGAAGTACCAGGGGGCGGAGGTGGCGATCGGCGCCATGGCCTTCAACTTCGTCTGGTCCTCGGTCCTCTTGCTGTTGAACATGGGCGCCTCGGGGGTCCTCTACGAGCGGAGCCTCGAGATCGCCGCGGTGGGCGGGGGGCTGGTCTTCGAGTTGGGGTGGATAGTGGACGGCCTCTCCATCATGATGTACTGGGTGGTGGCGGCGGTGGGCCTGGCGGTGTTCGTCTACGCCCACGGCTACATGAAGGGAGAGGTACGGGTCACATTCTTCTTCGCCGCCCTCTCGCTCTTCGCCGGATCGATGCTGGTGCTGGTGGGCAGTCCCAACCTGGTGCAGTTGATCATCGGCTGGGAGGGCGTGGGCCTGGCCTCCTACCTGCTGATCGGCCACAACTGGGAACAGAAAGAGAATTCCTCGGCGGCCATGAAGGCCTTCTACACCAACAAGGTGGCCGACGTGGGTCTGGTGATCGGGGTGATCATCATCGGGATCGTGCTCGGTTCCTTCCACTTCTGGGACCTGGCCGAAGCCGCCGCGGAGCACAGCGCCGCCCTGGGGCCGGTGGCGGTGGCGGCCGGTCTGCTGCTCTTCTTCGGAGCGATGGGTAAGAGCGCCCAGTTCCCCCTCCACATCTGGCTGCCGGACGCCATGGCCGGTCCCACCCCGGTCTCGGCGCTGATGCACGCCGCCACCATGGTCACCGCCGGCATCTACCTGATGGCCCGCACCTTCCCGCTCTACCAGGAACTGGCCACCGCCGCCCGCCCGTGGATGATCGCGGCGGGGACCATCACGCTGTTCGGGATGGGGCTGCTGGCGCTGGTGGCCGATGACATCAAGAAGGTCCTCGCCTACTCCACGGTCAGCCAACTGGGCTACATGATGACCGCGGTGGCGGCCGGGGGGTACACCGCCGGGCTGTTCCACCTCTTCACCCATGCCTTCTTCAAGGCGCTCTTATTCCTGGGAGCGGGGTCGGTGATCCACGCCGTGCACTCCAACAACATGTCCGACATGGGTGGTTTGCGCCGCCACATGCCCGACACCTACCGCACCTTCGTGATCGGCTCCCTAGCGCTGGCCGGGGTGTTCCCCCTGTCGGGGTTCTGGTCTAAGGACGAGATCCTCGCCACCCTGGGCTATGAGGGATACACCCTGGTGATGTGGATCGCGGTGGCGGGCGCCTTCGTGACCGCCTTCTACATGGCGAGAGCGGTGGCCCTCACCTTCTTCGGCGAGTACCGGGGACACGGCGAGCCTCACGAGTCGCCGCCGATCATGACCCGTCCCCTCTGGGCGCTGGCGATTCCGGCGGTCCTGGCCGGGGTGGTGAACATTCCCGGCCTGAAGCTGCCGTGGATCGGAAGCTTCACGTCCTGGCTCTCGGTGCGGAGCGTGCCGATGGGCGACCACCACGCCGAGGCCATCGACCTGGGCCTGGCCGCGGCGGGCCTGGCCGCGGCGGTGGCCGGTCTGTGGCTGGGGTGGAAGGCATTCGGGCCGTCCGCAGCCGGCGGCGCCAACCGTGACCGGGTGGAGATTCCGGTGCTCTACCCGCTCCTCCGCCAGAAGTACTACCTCGACCATGCCGCCCTGGGGCTGGTGTGGGTGATCCGCGAACCGGCGGCCCGGGCGGTGAACTGGGTCAACGACTATGTGATCGACGGGGTGGTGAACGGAGTCGGAGCGCTGTGTCAGCGGCTGGCCGATCTGCTGTACGGCGGGGTCGACCAGCACGGCATCGACGGGGTGGTGCACGGACTGTCGTGGGGCACCTCGGGAATGGGGGGCCTGATTCGCCGGATACAGAGCGGCCGGGTCCAGCAGTATGCTGGCCTGCTGGTGGCGGGTCTGCTGCTGCTGGTGGTCGTGGTCCTTTTCGTCCTATGAGATACCGAACGGGAGAACGATAAATGGATTTGTTGGAAAGCTGGGTTCTGACCCTGATTGTCTTCCTCCCGCTGGTGGGAGCGCTGGTGGCCCTGGCCATCCCCAAGGAGCGGGAAGAAGCGGTAAAGCTGTGGGCGCTCCTGGTGAGCGGGGTGACCCTGGTGCTGGCGGTGGTGGTCGCCGCCCGCTTCGACTTCGGCGCGGCCGGCGGATTCCAGTTCGAGGTGGACGTGCCCTGGATCAGCGCCATCGGCGCCAACTACCACATCGGCATAGACGGGATCAGCCTGCCGCTCCTGGTGCTGTCCGCCCTGGTGGTGGTGCTGTGCGTGATCTACTCCTGGCAGCACTGGGACGAGCCCCGCAACCCACGGGCCTTCCTGATCCTGATGCTGATCCTCGCCACCGGTATGAACGGGACCTTCGTGGCCCTGGACCTGGTGCTGTTCTTCATCTTCTTCGAGTTGGTGCTGTTACCCATGTACTTCATGATCGGCATCTGGGGAGACCGCACCATGCGGAAGATCCCCGGGTTCCGAAAAGAGGTGGAGACCCGCCTGTATGCGGCCATCAAGTTCTTCATCTTCACCCTGTTCGGCTCGGCCTTCATGCTGCTCGGTTTCCTGGCCCTCTACTTCAAGTCGGGATCGGGAGGACAGCAGTCCACCTTCGACATCCCCGAACTGATCGCCCGCGGGCACCTCTTCAGCGGCACCTTCGCCTGGCTGGTGTTCGGGGCGATGTTCCTCGGCTTCGCGGTGAAGGTGCCGATGTGGCCCTTCCACACCTGGCTTCCCGATGCCCACACCGCCGCGCCCACCGTCGGATCGGTGCTCCTGGCGGCCATCCTCCTAAAGCTCGGCTCGTATGCCTTCATCCGGATCGCCATCCCCATCCTCCCCGAGACCGCCCGGGACTGGGCGCCGGCCATCGCGGTGCTGGCGGTGATCGGGATCATCTACGGGTCGCTGGCCTGCCTGGCCCAGACCGACGTCAAACGTTTGATCGCCTTCTCGTCGGTGGGTCACATGGGATTCGTGATGCTGGGCATCGCCACCCTCACCGAGGTGGGGATCAACGCCGCCATCATCGGGATGGTGGCCCACGGGCTGATAACCGGCCTCCTGTTCTTCCTGGCAGGCTCCATCCACCATCGCTACCACACGCGGGAGATGTCGCGCCTGGGCGGCAACCTCAAGCTGATGCCGGTCATGGGCGGCATCCTGGGATTCACCGCCATGGCCAGCCTGGGCCTCCCCGGCCTGGCCGGCTTCTGGGGCGAGTTCATGGCGCTCCTCGGCTCCTACCAGCCGCTGCCGGGTCTCTCCACCTCCTTTTTCCGCACCGCCATGGTGATCGGCGCCATCGGGACGGTGCTCACCGCCGGCTACATGCTCTGGATGCTGCAGAAGGTCAACCTGGGCGAGCCCTCGGATGAGTGGGCGGGCAAGGAATTCCACGACGTCGACCGCTACGAGATGGCCGCCTGGGTGCCGCTGATCGTGCTGATCGTGGCGGTGGGCGTGTACCCCAAGCTGGTGCTGGGGGCCACCACCGACGCGGTGGTGGGCCTGGTGGAGGCGGCTTTCCGGGCCGTCGGAGGCTAGGTAGTGACGCGGATCGACTGGCTGGCCATCGCGCCCGAGGTGGTGGTGGCCGCAGCACTCCTGGTGGTGCTGGCAGTCGATCTCTTCCTGCCCCGGGAACGCAAGTACTGGGTGGCGGCCCTAGCGGTGGTGGGGACCACCCTCGCCATGGTGCCGGTGATCCTCATGGCGGTCTCCGGCGACTCCTACTCGATGTTCGGCGGGTCCTACGTGGTCGACGACTTCGCGCTGGTGCTCAAGGGGGTCTTCCTGGTGGCGGGCTACCTGGTGCTCCTGATCTCGGTCTCCTACATCGAGTCCGACCGCTACTACCAGGGCGAGTACTACCTGCTCCTCCTCTCTTCGCTGCTGGGGTCGATGGTCCTCACCTCGGCGCGGGACCTGGTGGTCCTGTTCGTCGCCCTGGAGTTGACCACCGGCCCGCTGTTCCTACTGGCCGGATGGCGAAAGGGCGACCTTCGCTCCAACGAGGCCTCGCTCAAGTTCTTCATCATCGGCGTGTTGTCCACCGGCCTGATGCTCTATGGGATGTCTCTCCTATTCGGTCTCACCGGGGAACTCTCCTTCGACGGCATCCGGGAGGCGATCGCCTCGGGCGGGATGGCTTCCGAACCGGTGCTGGGCCTGGCGGTGCTCCTGATCCTGGTGGGCTTCGGCTTCAAGGTCTCGGCGGTCCCCTTCCACTTCTGGGCGCCGGACACCTATCAGGGATCCCCTCCGCCGGTGACCGCCTACCTCTCGGTCTCGTCCAAGCTGGCCGGGTTCGTGGCCATGCTGGCGGTGATCTACCTGGCGCTCCCGGCGGTAACCGAATTCTGGGGCCCGGCGCTGTGGCTGATGGCGGCGGTCTCCATGACGGTGGCCAACCTGTCCGCTCTGCGCCAGTCCCATCTGATCCGCCTGCTGGCGTACTCGTCGGTGGCCCAGGCGGGGTTCATGCTGGTGCCCTTCGCCGGAGGCGCGATCGCTGACGACGGCCTGTCGGAGGGTCTGGGCGCCACGGTCATCTACCTGGTCATATACGCGGTGATGAACCTGGGCGCCTTCGCGGTGGTGATCGCCGGCGGACGGCGCATCGGGAGCTATGAGATTTCCGACTGGGCGGGGCTGGGATCCTATTCGCCCCGCCTGGGGGTGATGCTGGCGGTGTTCTTCCTCTCCCTGGCGGGACTTCCGCCGCTGGCCGGGTGGTTCGCCAAGTTCGTGATGTTCCGGGCGGTGCTGATCTCCACCGGCCCCGCCGGCGTCTGGCTGGCGGTCATCGCGGCGGTGAACGCGGTGGTGGCCTTCTACTACTACGCCCGGGTGGTGAAGAGCGCCTGGTTCGACCAGGCGCCCGACGAGATTCCCGAGGACACCGAGACCGGACCCACCGGACCCCTGTCACTGGCCATGGGCCTGGCGCTGGTGGTGGTGCTGGTGGTGGGAGTCTTCCCGGGGATCGCCACCTTCTTCGGCGACGCGGCGGCAGCGCTGGTTCCCTGACCAAAGGACACCCCCGCTCGGACCATCCCGAGACACGCCGCTATCCCATTGCGATGCCGGTACGGTCCGACCCGGGCGGCGGCCAACTCTCCAAACGGGCCTGGCTACTTTACAATTGTCCCCTCAACTAATGAGCAATTTTCTCTCTCGCTAGTTACCAAATGTGCCCAAAGCTGAACGAACTACCCGTGAAGAGCTAGACGCAGGGGATCGCCACCTTCTTCGGCGACGCGGCGGCGGCGCTGGTTCCCTGACCGGAGACTGGAACCGAAGCCTTCTTCAAGGCTGTGCGGCATCCTCCACGGTCTCATCGGCTGGGAGCGACGTACAATGAGCCATGTCGAAGGACGCCTTTAGAAGGAGGGATTGACGATGGGAGATGTGGAGATGGTGTCACCGAAACAAGAAGCGGTGGACCCCAGGCTTCCAACCTTGTCGAAGGAGGAGACTGCCCGCTTGGGAAAGCAGATATACCAGCGGGAGATCCGGCGGCAGGTGGAGGCGAACCACGTTGGCGAGGTTGTCGCCATCGATGTGGACACCGGCATTTGGGCCATCGGTCACGATGTGTTGGAGGCCGTAGACCGTCTGCGGGAGCAGAGCCCTGGGGCTGTCGACGTTTGGGGCGAGCGGGTCGGGTACCGGGCGATGGCCAGCTTTGGGGGCCGGTCCCTACAGAGGGCAGAGTGATACGGGGCGTCGTGAACGCCGCCTACGAACCGGTCTTATCACTTGTCTTCCAAGGTCCCTCCGGGCGTAGCCGGGAGACCGAGGCTGTCGTCGACACGGGGTTCAACGGGTATTTGACTCTGTCGTCGGGATTGGTGACTGCATTGGGATTACCCAGGGTCTTCCGCACATCAGTCATTCTTGCGGATGGCAGTGAGGCCGCATTCGATGTGTACCGGGCAACGGTTCAGTGGGACGGCATCACTCGCCAACACGCTTACATGTCCGACACGGTTCCCCCCGTCGGCATGCGATTAATGGATCGGCACCGCTTGTACATCGATGTGGAAAACGGTGGACGTGTCCTCGTTCAAGCCAGAAGGTAGCCGAGCCTGCCGGGGGTAGATATTCTGAGGCTGTTGCTACCCGTGGAGGGCTTGGCGCAGGGCGGCCGATGTAACAGCATTCCACCGCTTGCTGGTTTGGGACTTGGGCAGGTAACGCTCGCTTCCGTGGAAGGCGCCGGGGAATACGTGTAGTTCGGTGGGCACGCCGGCCCGGGTGAGCCGTTGGGCGTATTCGATGTCCTCGTCCAGGAACATGTCGAACTCGCCCACGATGATGAATGCCGGGGGCAGGCCCGACAGGTTCTCGGCTCGAGCGGGGGAGGCGTAGGGAGAGATGCCTTCGGCGCCGGCCGGGCTTCCCAGCAGGGCGCCCCATGCCGCGATGTTCGCCTGGCGGGTCCACATCTTGGGGTGGTCTATGTAGTGGCTGGAAGGCGTGACGTTCCGGTCGTCGAGCATCGGGTAGATGAGTTGCTGGTGACAGACATCCACCTCTCCCCGGTCCCTGGCCAGGAGAGCCAGGGCGGCAGCCAGCCCGCCGCCCGCCGAGGACCCGCCGACGGCAATCCTGTCACGATCCACCCCCAGGCGCCCGGAGTTGGCCGCGAACCACTTCAAACCCGCATAGCAGTCCTCGATCGGCGCCGGATGCGGGTGCTCGGGGGCGAGGCGGTATTCCACCGAGGCCACCACGCAGTCGGTCTCCAGCGCCACTGCCTTGCACCGGAGGTCGTCCATGGCGACACTGCCCACCACCATCGCGCCCCCGTGAATCCACAGGAAGCCGGGCGCCGGCGTGGCGACGCCCGATGGCGTGTACACCCGCACCATGACGTCGGGGTCCCCCGGGGCGCCCGGAACCAAATGATCTTCGGTGTCCACTCCCGGGATGTCGGGATTGACGGCGAACATGGCCGCGGTCAACTCCTCCCTGGCCCGGCGAGCGGCCGGGATGTCGGACATGTCTCCCAGTTCCGCCGGGATCAGGTTGAGTACCGCTTTGCTCCGGTCATCGAGGCGGTCGTCCCAGTCGATGTTCACGCGTTGATCGACTGCATCAACGTAGGCGGGAGGGATCGCTTCTATCGGGCTCTAGCCATGGAGAGCCTGACGCAGGGCTTCGGATCTGACCTTGGCCCAACGCTGGCTGGCGTCGGAGGTCGGCACCATGATGTCGCTCCCGTGGAAGGCCCCGGGGAACACGTGCAACTCGGTTGCTACGCCCGCCTGGATGAGCCGTGTGGCGTAGTCGATGTCCTCATCCACGAATAGATCCAGTTCGCCCACGATGATGAAGGCCGGAGGCAGGCCCGAGAGATCCTCGGCGCGGGCCGGTGAAGCGTAGGGGGAGACATCGTCGGAGCCGGCCGGCATTCCCAGCAGGGCGCTCCATCCGGCGATGTTTGCCTCCCGGTTCCACACCTTGGGGTGCCGGACATAGTGGCTGGCGGGAGTGATGTTCCGGTCGTCGAGCATCGGGTAGATGAGTTGCTGGAAGCAGATCTCCACTTCTCCCCGGTCCCTGGCCAGGAGAGCCAGGGCCGCGGCCAGGCCGCCACCCGCGGATCCGCCGCCCACCGCTATCCTCCCCCGATCCACTCCCAAGCTCTCGGAGTTGTCCGCAAACCACTTCAGCCCCGCGTAGCAGTCCTCGATCGGCGCGGGGTGGGGGTGCTCGGGCGCCAGACGGTACTCGACCGACGCCACCACGCAGCCCATCTCAGCTGCAACTCCCTTGGTCATCGGGTCCTCCATGGCGGCGTTCCCCAGCACCATTCCCCCTCCATGGATCCAGTACAGACCGGGCGCCGACCCGTCGATGCCCGATGGTGTGTAAATCCGCAACATGACATCGGGGTCTCCCGGGGGCCCCGGAACCCAGTGATTCTCCACATCCACCCCGGGCACCTCAGGTGCGGCGGCGAACATGGCGTCCAACAGGCCGTCAACCATCATCCGGGCCCGCGGAATGTCGGATAGATCCAACATCTCTGCGGGGATCATCTCCAACACGGCTTTGCTTTGTTCATCGAGGCGATCTTCAAAGTCCATGGTCATACTGCCTTCCGGAATGTCGACTCACCCGCAATGGTATGTACTCGAGGCTGGAAGGCCAACCAGGGCCACCTAGTGCCCGACCTGACCGTCTCCGAGAGACTCATCCGTGCAGAGCCTGGCGTAAGGCTGCTTTTTGGGTCTCTAACCAGCGCCGACTGATTTTGGCCTCGGGCAGCATCAGTTCGCTGCCATGGAAGGCCCCGGGAAAGACATGCAACTCGGTGGCTACACCAGCCTGGATGAGGCGCGTTGCGTAGTCAATGGACTCATCCACGAACAGATCCAATTCGCCCACGATGATGAAAGCGGGAGGCAGGCCGGACAGGTTCTCGGCGCGGGCCGGGGAGGCGTAGGGAGAGACGTCGTCGGAGTCCACCGACTCTCCCAGCAGAGCGCTCCAACCCGCAATGTTGCATTTTCGGTTCCACACCTTGGGATGCTGGACGTAGTGGCTGGCGTGAGTGATGCTCCGGTGATCCAGCATGGGATAGATGAGTTGCTGGGAGATGATGTCGATCTCTCCCCGGTCTCTCGCCAGCAGGGCAAGGGCGGCCGCCAATCCGCCACCCGCGGAACCGCCGCCGATGGCGATCCGTTCTCGATCCACTCCCAGGCTCTCGGAGTTGTCGGCGAACCACTTCAACCCGGCGTAGCAGTCCTCGATCGGCGCCGGATGCGGATGTTCAGGCGCCAGTCTGTACTCCACCGACGCCACCACGCAGCCCATCTCGGCTGCCGTCGCCTTTGAGGCCGGGTCCTCCATGGAGGCGTACCCGATCACCATTCCCCCTCCGTGGATCCAGTAGAAACCGGGGACCGGCCCGTCCAGATCCGATGGCGTGTAGACCCGCACCATCACCTCGGGGCCTCCCGGCGGGCCCGGCGCCCAGTGATTCTCCACATCCACTCCCGGCACCTCCGGTGCGTTGGCGAACATGGCGTCTACCAGGACATCAAGGGTCTTGCGAAGCCGGGGGATGTCGGAGAGGTCCAGCGCCTCTTCGGGAATCGTCTCCAAGACGGCCTTGCTCTGTTCATCCAGACGATCTTCATAATCCACGGTCACTCGGCCTTCCCCCTTTGTCGACATGCGGCAATGATAAGCAATAGGCCAGGGATGGGACATCGACTCAGGTCAGAGTCTCAAGGGCTCAATTGATCCACTTGTCCCACAGGAGATAGAGGAACGAAAGATAGGTCCCGGTCGCCACCACGCCATTGGTCCAGTTGGCAATCCGGCGTTCCCGGAGTTCCCAACCGGTGTACGCAGACGCCGAGAGTTCCGGACTCACGACCTGATTGGAGGGTCCGGCGGGCTCCCCGGGCCAGCGGGAGTTGTAGAAGGCGGACGCCACGATGGCGGTGCAGAAAGAGACCGCGAACACATCGACCGCCATTCCCATCCAACCTGTCACCGCGGGACGCACGACCATCGCCAATCCGACCGCCACAGCGCCGTACAGGCCCATGGCGAGGGTCTGGACAAGGGTATAGCGACCTGTGTTCAGGGGGGTCCTGGCAGCCTGAGGTGTCGTCTCCGGCGAAGGTGGCTTCTCCAGAACGTGTCTCCCGGTAGAAGGAGTAGGGGTGGTCGTGGAACGGAGTCCCTGGAGCAGAGCGAAGGCGCCGGCCAGCAGAGCCAGGACGCCGAAGAACCGTCCGCTTCCCCACAGCGGACCGTCGTCTCTGAGGTAGACGACGGCGCCGGTGGTCCACATCGCCAGGATGGCAGACTTGAATCCCCGGCTGATCTCTACTTCGGAGTTGATGAGGATGTTGGAGGCGATGATGGCGCAGGTCCCGAGCACCAGGTAGTCGACCCGGGAGATGTCGACTTCCCAGAACAGCGCCAGCCACAGCACGCCGAACAGCGGCTCTCCGTATCCGATGGCGTTGATCCCCAGAGCATGGGTGATCTGGTTGGCATGACGCCACAGCAGGGAACTTCCCACTCTCAGCGTCCCGCCCATGATCAGGCCTCCCAGTATCACGTCCATCTGGATCTGCTCGGAGGCCGCCAGGCTGAACCCCGCCTTTATCGGCGCGGTGAAGGCATTGGAGATGCACACCACCACCGTCATGAAGAACAACTCCATGCTGCGCGACCCCTTGGCAACGTTCAACCTTCCGGCCTTTCCGGCCAGGTCCGCCGCCCAGGAGAAGGAGAAGATGTTGAGTGTTATCAGCACCCCGCTGAGCACCGCGAAGACGAACCCGACCCACGAGGAGTCCGATGTCCAGTCGAATCCGGTCTGCTTGCCCGCCTGTGCCAGGACCACGAAGGCCAGGCCGACCAGGCTGAGGACCATCAGCAGGACCATCGACGGGGTGATCTTTCTGTACCGGCTGGGCCGCGCCCGCTTTTGGCTGAAGATCCGGCGGAGAAGGAACACGAATATGATCGGCCAGCTTCCCCACAGGATCGTGGCCACGGAGGGATCGACGAACCTGGTGCTCCAGGCGAAGAAGGTGAACTCGAACGTGCCGATCAGGACGAAGAAGATCGGCCAACTCGCCAGGTTCTTCTTGATGAGGGCCAGCACGTCCCGGTCTCGCAACTGTGCGCGGTACCTGCCCAGCAGGAACGCCAGAGAGCCTGCGGATGTGCCTGCCGACAGGAAAGCGCCGAACAGCAGCGGACTCTCGGGCGCTCCCACCATCACCATGAC
Source organism: Acidimicrobiia bacterium (assembly GCA_965204615.1). Taxonomy (GTDB): domain Bacteria; phylum Actinomycetota; class Acidimicrobiia; order Spongiisociales; family ZC4RG35; genus Bin76. The sequence continues at coordinate 2,683,356 of OZ242000.1, forward strand.
AAGCGGCAGGACCGAGATGCCCACCACGGCAACCAGCGTGTAGATGGCTGCGGTTCGGTTGCGCTCCGCCTGGGCGGACACCAGCGTCATTTCGGGCACGATAGCGATAGGGGCTTTGCCGTCGGGCAACCGGGGGCCCCGAGTCGAGGGACGCGTCCGGGGGTGGTGTGTCCCGGGGTGCTCAGGCGCCCAGGACGCAGAACTCGTTGCCCTCGGGGTCGGTCATCACCACCCACCTCCCCACCGGCTCGTCGAAGCGTTCCACCTCGGTGGCGCCCCTCGCCACCAGCGCCTCGATCTTGGCCTCCCGGTCGAGGTTCTGCCGGTCCTCGGGCAGGGATGGGTCCACCACGTCTATGTCCAGGTGCCATCGGTTCTTGACGGCCTTTCCCTCCGGCACCCTCTGGAACAGGATCCGGGGGCCGATCCCGTCAGGATCGACGACCGCCCCGTACCGTTCCCGTTCCTCGGTGGACAGGTTCAACGCGTCCGCAAAGGCCTCCCAGGTCTCGAATCCCTCGGGCGGGGGCTGGACAACATACCCCAGCGCGAAGGCCCAGAAGTCGGCCAACCGGTTGGGATCCCTTGCGTCCACGGTGACCGCCTTGATGCGGGTGGGGTGAGGATGAGAGATGGGGTTCATGTCCTCGGGGAGTTTAGGTTCTGGACAGGGCCTCCGCGGCTCTCTGGAGGGCGGCGCGGCAGGGTTCGACCACCGGCAGCCCGAGGTCCGATGAGAGCCGGTCGGCCATCTTGGTCATCCCCGCGCACCCCAGCACCAGCACCTCGGCGCCGGATTCCCGCAGACGGGCGCCTGCGGCCAGAACGTCCTGGTAGGCCTCCTCGCTCTCCAGGTCCAGAACCCCCCGCCCGCAGGCCGTCTCGCCCACGATGTTGGGTGTGGCGCCCAGCGCCTCCCAGTAGCGCTCGTGCCGGGGGATGGCCCCTTCCATTCCGGCGACGATCCCCACCCGCGGCGAGATCTGGAGGGCCACATGGATGGAGGACTCGGCGATCCCGAACACCGGAGAGGAGAACTCTTCGCGGGCCGCGGCCAGCCCCGGATCGGAGAAGCACCCCACCACGTAGGCGTCGGCCGGGTGCTGTCTCAGTGTCCGCAGCATCGGAGCCACCGCATCCACCACGTCCTGGTCGGAGGAGATGGCCGGCGGTCCCCCCGGATTGGTGATCACCTCCACCTGCATTCCGATCCCGGACGTCTCCGAGGCGGCCTGGGCGAGTTGGCGGGTGATGTACTCGGTGCTGTTGGGGTTGATCATCACCACCTTGGCGCTGGTCTCGGTCGGGTTGGTCATGCATTCTCCTTCGATAGCCGGTCGATCAGTTCCCAGAGGCGATGGACGTGACGGGCGGCGGTGTTGGTCTGGCCGATCGAGACCCTGATGAAGGGCCGGTTCTCCAGGACCGAGGCGGTGACGTACGCCCAGCCGGAAGAGTTGATCCCCGCAGCCAGCCGGGTGGTCTCCTCGTCGGTCTCCGAATGGCGGAACGAGACCAACGAGAAGGTGGTCGGCGCCACCATCTCCAGGCTCGGGTGGGCCTCGACCCGCTCGGTCAGCCACCGCGCCAGGCGAACGTCTTCCCGGACCTTGGCCCTGATCCCCTCGGCGCCGTACGAACGGAGAACGAACCACAGCTTCAGCGCCCGAAAGCGCCTCCCGAGCGGCACCTGCCAATCGCGGTAGTCGATCACGTCCCCCGCCTCGGTGGCCCGGTTGCGAAGATAGGGAGGCGTGATGCTCAGGGCATCGATCATCGGACGGCGGTCCGCGAGGTAGGTGGCCGAGCAGTCGAAGTTGGTGAACATCCACTTGTGGGGGTTGAAGACGTAGCTGTCCGCCAACTCCAGGCCGTCCTGGTGACGGCGGAACTCGGGACAGATCATGGCCGTCCCCGAGAAGGCCGCGTCCACATGGTGCCACATGCCCTCCGACCGGGCGATCTCGCCGATCTCTCGCACCGGATCGACCGCGGTGGTTCCGGTGGTCCCCACCGTGCTGGCCACGAACACCGGAGTCAGGCCGCCCGCCCGGTCGGCGGCGATCGCCTTCGAGAGCGCCGCGGGGGACATGGCCTGCACCGAGTCGGTCTCCACCAACCGCAGGTGACCGACTCCCGCCACCCGCGCTCCCTTCTCCACCGAGGAGTGGGCCTGTGCGGATGTGTATGCCACCATGTCGTCTGCGGTTACTTCACCGGATTTGACATGTCGAGCGATGACCACCGCCAGGTGGGTGGCCTCCGAGGCTGTTCCCTGGATCACCCCGCCTCCGGGGCCGGTGGTCTTCCAGGTCTGCGGAAGGCCCATCAGGTCCACCAGCCAGTCCATCACCTGTGATTCGACCTCGGTGCAGGCCGGGCTGGTGGCCCACAGCATCCCCTGCACGCCCAGGCCGGCGGCGGCCAACTCACCCAGCACCGCGGGAGGGGAGGAGTTGGCCGGAAAGAAGGCGAACCACCCGGGCGACTGCCAGTGGGTGATGCCGGGCATCACGATCTCGTCGAGGTCGGCCATGATGTCCTCGAACGGTTCCCCCTGCTCGGGCGCCGCCCGGGGCATACGGGAGCGGATCTCTCCCGGCTCGACGTCGGGAAGGATCGGCATCTCCTCCACTCGCTCCCAGTAGTCGGCCAGCCAGTCGACCAGCCCGTACCCGTGCTTGCGGAACTCTGCGGCGTCCATCCGCCTCAGGCTAGTTGCAAACCATGCACCGACCATTCCCCCCTTGCGGCCTGGCGTTTGGCATTTTTCCCTGAATGGCGCGAAGAAACCTCCGCCTGGAACACACCAAAGACGTACCCAATTCATACAGAATTGGTAGGTAGAAGGCTAAAGGGAGGGCTAACATGCCAAAGATGTACCTAATTCATACAGATTTAGTAGGAAAATTGAAGACATGAAGATCTCCGGCGGTCTCGCTATACCGGCTTCTCCTCCGAATATCGGGGAAACTCTGGCTAATCTTGAGTCAAATCGCGTCGCGACCGTGCTGACTCATGACCAAATCGGTCCAGCACCGAATGGTCGTTACTACCACTGGGAGGACCTTCGTCGGCGAACGCCCCCGGAAGGCCTCTCCCGGGAAGAGTGGTGGCTGGGGATCAAGGTGTCCCGTCTTCAGGTGGCAAAGACCTTGCCCTTTACAGATACGGAAGGGCGCGAAATCAGCTATGTGGTTACGGACGAAGCCCTCTCCATATTGCATCAGATCGATCAGCAGGCTGCAGGGCAGATTCAGATGCCGGAGGTTGTAACCAACTCCGCAACCAGGGATCGTTACATCGTGGCGGGCCTCATGGAAGAGGCGATCAGTTCCAGTCTGTTGGAGAATGCCGCCACCACGCGCCGCGATGCCAAGAAACTCTTGCGATCCGGCAGAAAGCCCCGAACCCAGGCCGAGAGGATGGTGGTCAACAACTATCTGACCATGCAACACATAGGTCGCGACCTAGATGCGCCTCTAACCGTAGAGATGGTGCAGGACATCCATCGGATGGTGACGGAACACACCCTGGATCAACCTGAGGATGCAGGTCGCATCCAGCACCCTGGTGAACGCCGTGTAGATGTCGGCGATGACTACTCCGAGATTCCCCATCACAAACCACCGCCCGCCTCCGAACTTCCAAGCAGGCTGGAGTCGCTGGTGGATTTCGCAAATGACATGGGAGACGAAACATTTGTCCATCCTGTGGTGCGGGCAGTCGCTCTTCACTTCTATCTTGCCTACATCCACCCGTTCGTCGACGGAAACGGTCGAACGGCACGTGCCCTGTTTTACCGCTCTCTGCTGCGGCGTGGGTATTGGCTGGCGGAGTTCTTCTCCATTTCGAGGCTCCTCTATAAGGCCCCAACGCAGTATGCGAGGTCCTTCCTGTACACGGAGACTGACCAAAGCGACTTCACCTACTTTTTGCTCTACCAGTTAAGGGTCCTTCGGAGGGCAATTGCAGAACTCTTGAAGGATTTGGAGAGAAAAGCGGCAGAAGTTCGACAAGTGGAGAGGGTCTTGCACAGTGACCCTGGGCTCAACCATCGCCAGATTGCCCTGCTAGGTCATGCATTACGTAACCCTTACTCTCTTTACACTATCCGGGAACACCAGTCGAGTCATCGTGTGACGTATGAAACTGCTCGGACCGACTTGATGGGTTTGAAGGAGCGGGGCTTCCTGACATTGAGAAGATCGGGCAAGGAGAATCGATTCTTCCCGGCTGTTGAAGCGCTGGAGGAGAGACTTGGAACCTGATCGTTTCAGCCGGTAGCATGTCTCCAGGCCCGGGCGACTTCGCTGGCTGAAACGATTCGAAAGCGCGTGATAAGTCGGCACTATTCTGCCGTTCCTTCTAAGAGAGCGCGCCGCGAGGATTGATGAGAATGAACAGCGCACCGGAGGGAGGGCTAACTGATTAGAAAGGAGGCGCTTCCCGTTTGTCGAAGTTGTGGGTTCCCTATGAATTGTCGGCGGGCTAGCTGCAGCGGGTCGCCCCAGCCGTGCAATGGTGCGCTGACACGCAGGTCATTCAGTTGTATGGGGCTATTCACCTAAGGCAGGAGGTGGGAACAGTTCCGGACGGGATATACCAAAAACGTACCCAATTCATACAGAATTGGTAGATGAGGCGCTTCGGAGGTCTCCGGATCAAGAGAGCAGAGTCAATCTTGGCGGATGCTACCGGTGGTACCATATATGGCATGATCAAGACCACCATCTATTTGCCGGTGTCACTGAAGCGGGAGGTGGAACGACAGGCGCGGCAGCGCTCGTGCTCCGAGGCTGAGGTGATTCGGCAAGCCATCCGGGCCGCAGTGGCGCGTCCCAAGCCGCGGCCCGGGATCATCTCTGGCGACGACCTGTGGGCAAGCGATGTCGATAAGTACATGGAGGGCTTCGGCGAAAGGTGATCATTGCCGACGCCAGTGGCCTTATCTCGTTTTTCAACGAGTCGGACCCCGACCATGAAGCGGTCGTGACATGGATTGAAAGCAACCGCGTCGACATGGTGGTTTCCCCGTTCGTGTTGGCCGAGGTTGATTACCTGGTCGCCACTCGCAAGGGGGTGGCCGCGGAGTTGGCGGTCCTCCGGGAGTTGGCGGGCGGCGCCTATCTGTTGCCTGCCATCGGACCACGGGATCTTGCCGCAGCAATCGACGTTGTGGACCGCTACCGAAATCTTGACATCGGTATTGCAGATGCGTCCATAGTCGTTCTGGCTGACCGCTATCGCACCAATACCGTTTTGACCTTGGACAGGAGGCACTTCAGCGTGCTGAGCCCCCTGGCGGGCGGTCGTTTCACCCTGGTCCCATAGGAGGCTGCTGAGTATTGGTGTTGGTGGGTGGGGTGTTGGTGGTCTGAGGCTGGGTGTTTGGTGTTCTGTTGGGTTGTGTTTCTTCCCTTGGGGGAGGCCGTGGAGGCGGTCGGGGGTGGGTTTCGGGGTGGTTAGGTGGGGTTGGTGGCCCAGCCGGTGGGGGTGTGGTGTAGTCCGAGGTTGATGAGGCGTCGTAGGTTGATTGCGGCGATCCGGGTGTGGAGTTGTTGTCGGTTTGGTTCTATGCCCCGGTATCTGAGTTTTCGGTTTCCTCGGGCGACGATGTGAGCGATGATCCGTTCCACTGATGGTCGCCAGCGGTTGTAACGGGCGACGGTTTGGGGTTGTTTCCATCGTTGTCTGGCTCGGTCGAGCAGCCGATGGTGGGGGTGGATCTGTAGGTGCCGTCCTGTTTTGCTGGTGGTGCAACGACTCCTGTAGGGACAGTCGGTACAGACCGCTCTGAAACGGACCTGTCCCGTCGATCCGATGGTGGCGGTGTTACCGGCCGGGCAGGTCACCTTTCGGTGTTCGGGGTCGATCACAAAGTCGTCTCGGGTGAACTGGTCGGCGCCCAACCGAGGGTTGCGTCTGGCGGGTATCGGTTTGATCGTGGCCGGGTGACCGGCCTCGGCCAAAGCGGCTCTGACGTGGCCCGATCCGTAGGCCGAATCGGCGATAACCTCGACAGCAGGTTCCGGTTCGTCTTCCAGCATGCGCACGCCGGTGGGACCGTCCGGTGTGTTGGCCGAGGTGATCTCACAGGCAGTGACGATCCCTGTTTCGGGCTCGGCCACGATGTGGGCTTTGTAACCGTCCCGACGCTGCGAAGACGTTTTGCGTCCGTGACGAGCCTGCGGATCGACGACCGAGATCGTCCGATCCGAAGCGACCCGGCGGGCGATCCTCCATTTTCCCGTCCGGTCGGGGTCGGGTTCCACGTCCTGGCCGACTACCACCCCTAACAAACCCACCGCTTCTGACTGTCGATCATCCAGATCAATGTCCCTAACCGTTTCCAGCACCGCCAGCCCGTCGGTGACCAAACGGTTGATCAACTCCGAGCGACTGTCCGGGTCCGACCAATCACAGGATGGCTTGCTCCCTTGGTAGTAATCATGGGACAACACCACCTCACGCGCTTGGGGGATCAGACGGCGGCAGCGGCGAATCTGGGATGTGATCATGGTCACCGTGTCCTGGGTGACCACCGCATCATCCAAAACCGTGGAGTCCAACACCCGGCGGGTGCGACCCGACAACACCCCCGTCTCGTTTACCACCCTCCTAACCGCGTCGAAGATCCGCTCCGGCTGGTGACTGTTTCTCAGTCTCGCCCGCCACAAAGTCAACACCGTGGGATGAAACCCCCCATGCGTGTTATATGTGGGGGTGTGGCAGTGCCGGTGGGGATGGCTCCAAACCCCCCTGCCGATCCCCTTTTCGGGGGATTTGGCTTTCAGTGATGAGCGCCTCCCCACCGGTTGCCGGCCCGGTGTTGTCGCTTTATAGGAGCGTGACCTAAGCCGCCTTTCGGCGTTGTTGCTCAACGCATGGATGCGCTTCACCGAGCTTTCTGCCGCTCCCGAACAAAGCCCCTATTCGATTGGAGAAGAAGCCGATGTTGGTTATCGGGATCGACTCGCACAAGGATACCCTTTCGGCCTGTTTGGTGGACCACCTGGGCACGGCCCTGGAGTACCGGACCATCCCCAACACCCCTGCCGGTCAACGCCAGTTGGTTGACTGGGCTGAGACCACCGACACCGCCCGGGTGGCGGTCGAGGGATCCGGCATGTTCGGTCGCCCGGCCGCGGTGGCTGCTGTCGGCGCCGGTCTGGATGTCCGGGAGGTGCCACCCCAGATGACCGCCCGCCTCCGCCGCCGGGGCCGTACCCAGACCAAGACCGACCAGGTCGACGCGTTGGTGATCGCCCGGGTCGCTCTCCGAGACCACACCCTTTCTGCTCCCACCTATTGGGAAGACACCGAAGACCTGCGTGTACTGGTCTCATACCGCCGTGAACTGGTAGAAAACCGCACCGCAGGAGCCAACCGCCTCCACGCCGACCTGGGAAAGCTCCACCCCGGCTACCACCAGAACATCCCCCGGCTCACCACCCGCAAAGCCCTCGACCAGGCCATGAAACTCCTATGGCGGGACACCACCTGTCACGGGCGGATAGCCAAACAACGCATCCGAAAACTGCGACAACTCGACACCGAGATCAAAGAACTCACCGCCCAGATCAAAACACTGGTCGACCAATCCGGAACCCGTCTACTCGACATTCACGGAGTGGGAGTGCTGGTCGCTGCCACCATCCTCTCAGAAGTGGGCAACCCCCACCGCTACCCGACCAAAGACAAGTTCGCCATGGCCAACGGCACCGCACCCATCGAAGCCAGTTCCGGGCGGGTGGTGAGACATCGCCTCAACCCCGGCGGGAACCGCCAACTCAACAGGGCCATCCACACCGCCGCCTTGACCCAGATCGCCCGTCCAAACAGCGAAGGACGCCGCTACTACCAGAAACTCAAAACCCGCGGGAAAACCCACAGAGAAGCCATACGCGTCCTCAAAAGACGAATCTCAGACCGCATCTGGACCCACCTCCAACCACCAAAAACCAGCCCGAATTTGACATAGGAGCTCATCGGTCAACGCCAACCCCGCGGCGGCTTTCCAACGAATATCACACCGCAACCGACCGATCGCTTCCCGATCCGACAGGCCTTCCAACGCCTGTAACACCATCACCGTCGCAACCACCGACCCCGGAACCGATCGACGACCCCGCGGACCGAACAGATCCTCGAACATCCCATCCGGGAACACTGTCTTGCGGTGCTCGGCCAAAAACCGATGAACCGACCCTTCAGGAACCAGATCACCACACACCGCCATCGCGTCCAACAACTGCCGATCAAAACCTTCACTACCCAACATCCCCCGAATTATCTCATAAACCGGCACCCGACACCAGCATTCACCAACCCCCACCCACCCGAATAAATCAGCAGCCTCATAGGGGAGGGCTTGCAACCAGTGGGGAACCCCCGCCCCCTACTGTCGGCTAGTTCCGGCGCCTCGCCAACAGATCGGCCGCCTCCGTCGCTGCGCGTTGGCCGCTGGAGAGCGCGCCGTTGACCGACGGTATGCCCATGTAATCGCCCGCCAGAAACAGGTTGTCGATGCTCCCGGCCAGCTGTTCGGGGATCTTCGCCAGAGCGGCCAGCATCCCGGGTGTCCCCATGCACAGCGCCTCTTCCCATCGGTACACCCGGTAGAACAGCCCCTCGTGGTCGCCGGGAAGAGCCGAGCCGGGAGGTGCCTTACGGCGGGCGGCCCCCAGCATCCGGCGCTTGATCTCCTCGTCCTCCAGCAGGATCAGGTCCCTGGCCCGGTCCCTCCCGATGAGCAGGTCCAGGATGCTCTTGCCACGAGGCGCGCAGGCGGGCAGGAAGGCGGAGCGGTCCAGCAGCAGCGGCGTGTCGTCGTCCTCGGGATAGAGCGCCCCGTGCCAGCCGGGAGGGAGAGGAGAGTGGTCCATGCCTATCACCACCCGACAGCCCGTCGAGTAGTTCACGGTGCCGAGCGCCCGCCGGGTCGCCTCCGGCAGGCCGGGGATGAGGTCCGGGACCTTCGTGCCGGGCACGGCACAGATCACCGCGTCCGCCTCGATGATCTCTCCGTCCACCACGACGCTGGTCGCTCTCCCGTCCGCCACCACGATCCTCCTGGCGGGCGTCGAGACGCGGATCGCGTCGGAGCAGATCTCGGCCAGCGCCTCGCTCAGTGAGCCGATGCCCCGCTCCGGCATGTACACCCTGCCGCTGCTCAGCATCGTCTCCCCGATGTAGGCCCGCATCAGCGCCTGTCCTGCGGGCTCGACGTCGCCCAGCACCATTTCCAGCGGCCCTCCCATCGTCACCCGGAGCTTCTCCGGAACACCCATCCGCTCCAGGTAGTCGCCGTAGCTCTCCTGGTCGTCTATCTCGGCCAGGCGGCTGTTGCTGGCAAAGCTCAGATAGTCCTCCTCGTGGTGCATCTGCCGCATCACCCTGATGCCGGCTCGCATCCCTGCGGGTGAAAGGAACCCCATGGCCATGGCGGAGGGGAGTTGTCGCAGGAAGCTCCAGAACGTCTGGTCCGGCATGGTGGTGACCCAACGCCCACCGCGCAGGTGCCCGAACCTCATCTGCGATGCCACCAGCGGCATCCCCAGTTCCTCGCAGATGCGGAATGCGGTGTCGTAGGTAGACGTGAAGACGAAGGCGCCCATGTCCAGCGAGAACCCGTCCACCCGCTCGCCCATCCCGCGCCCGCCCGCCCGCTCGCCCGCCTCCAACAGGACCGGCGTGATGCCCTGCTTCTTCAGCGTGTAGGCAGCGCTCAACCCGGCGAAGCCCCCGCCAACGATCACGACCCGCTCGGCGCTCACAATACGCGGCTCCCTTCTACCAACTTGACACTATGACACACGTGTCCCGCTGTGGTTCCTCCTACTGAAAACTACTGGTTTCTACTAAATCAGTAGCAAACTTCCCAGTGTGAAACCGAGGGGAGCCATGAGTCGCCGAAGGGATCGGCGGAGGGGGCTCGCTCCCTCTCGGAGAACTGTCAGCGGGGAATCACCACCCGCTGGGGGATGGGTGCCCCGGGCGGTGGGCTTTCCGGCGGGGGAGGGGGAGTGCGGGGTTCGTCGAAGATGTGGATGCCGTCCACCGATACGGCCACCCGGTCGCCGGGCGCCAGCGCCGGCTGGGGCCAGCACCGGGCGCGTAGGGTGATGTCGCCCGGCAGTTTCACCGACAGCAGTTGGTCGTGTCCGAAGAACTCCCGGTACACCACCACCGCCACTCCCTGGGCGTGGGGGAAAACGGTCACCGACTCGGGCCGCACCATGACCTTCACATGGCCCGTGCGAGTGGTGGGAAAGGTGCCGAACGGCGTGGTGACTCTCCCTGCGTGCGCCTGGGCGTCGAAGAAGTCGGCGTCGCCCAGGAACTCCGCCACCCAGGAGGTGGCGGGGTTCCGGTAGACGTAGTCGGGAGGCCCGGTCTGCACCACCCGCCCTTCATTCATCAGTGCCAACCGGTCGCTCATCGCCAGGGCTTCCTCCTGGTCGTGGGTGACCATGATGGTGGTGGTCTCCGCTTCCCGGAGGATGGCGCTCACCTCGGCACGGAGCCTCTTGCGAAGGGCCGCGTCCAGGTTGGAGAAGGGCTCATCGGCCAGAATGACCTGCGGTCGGGGCGCCAGTGCTCTCGCCAGGGCCACCCGCTGCTGCTGGCCGGCCGACAGTTCGTGGGGCATGCGTTTCTCGAAACCGGCCAGTCCCACCATCTCCAGCACCTCCGACACCCGGCGGCCACGCTCCCGGGAGTCGAGCCCGTAGGCGACGTTGCGGCCGACGTTGAGATGCGGAAAGAGCGCGTAGTCCTGGAAGACCATTCCCACCTGGCGCCGTTCGGGCGGCACGAACACGCCGGGACCGTTCACGGTCTGCCCGTTGACCCTCACCGTGCCCGAGTCCGGCATCTCGAAGCCTGCCAGGATGCGCAGGGCGGTGGTCTTTCCCACCCCGGACGGTCCCAGCACGGTGAGAAACGACCCGCTCTCCACCTCCAGGTTGAAGTCATCCAAAGCCACGGTTCCCGAAAAGCTCTTGTAGAGAGCGTGGGCAAAGAGGGGGCGGTGTCTAGCGGATGAGTTCATGGCGAGCAACGATGGCCAGGGGAAGGGCTGCCACCAGCAACAGGAGCAGACCGGCCAACGCACCCTGAGTGTAAAACCCCTCCCCGGTTGCGCTCCAAACCCGGATGGCCAGGGTCTCGAACCCGGCCGGTCGGAGCAGCAGCGTGGCGGGAAGTTCCCGCAGGGTGGTCAAGAAGACCAGGGCGGCGCCCGACAGCAGCCCCGGCGACATCAGGGGGAGGGTGACGGTGAAGAAGGTCCGGGCCGGCGACCTGCCCAGGCTGCGGGAAGCCTCCTCCATGGAGGGTGACACCCGGCCCAGCGAATCCCGGCTGGGCCCCAGGATCTGGGGCAGGAACATGATCACGTACACGCCGATCAGAAGCCCCAGGGTCTGATAGAGCGGCCGGGCCAGCCGGAGCGAGAAGACGATCATCGCCATCCCCACGGCGATGTGCGGCACGCCGTAAAGGGACCATGCCCCGCCCTCCAGCAGACCCGCCCATCGGTTGCGATAGCGGGTGGTCACCATGGCGACCGGCATCACCGCCAGCGCCGCCGCCAGGGCCGCCAGCAGCGCCACCCAGATCGATCGCCCCGTCTCCGCCCAGGGCGCATTCACCAGGGTGCCCGACAACAGGCCTCTGAGCATCCAGGCGGCTAGCACCGCTATCGGGACCAGAAGAGAGAGGGTCACGAGGCTCGACAGGAATCCCCATCCGATCACCTTACCGGCCCGTCCCAGTCGGACAGGCGGGGAGGTGCGCCGGGGCTTGGCCGTGAACCACACTCCCTCGGCGCGGGTGCTCCTCTCTATCCAAACCACGATCACCGCCGCGGCGGCCAGCACCGCAGCCAGCCCGAGCGCCGGTCGTCGATCGACCCGGCCGGCGTACTCGAGGTAGATGGCGCGGGTGAAAGTGTCGTAGCGAAGCAGGGAGACCGCTCCGAAGTCGGAGAGGGTGTAGAGGCCCACCAGCAGCGCTCCGGCGGTCAGCGATGGTCGCAACTGGGGCAGGGTGACTGTCCGGAACACCTTGAGACGTCCCGCGCCCAGGCCGCGGGCCGCCTCGTTCAGGGTGGGGTTCAGAGAGTGCATTGCGGGAGCGACGGCCAGGTGCACCAGAGGGACCGAGATCATGGTGAGAACCAGCCACGCCGCCCAGAATCCGGAGGGGTAGCGAATGATGTCGCCTCCCAACCACACGGAGACCGCCGAGAGTATCCCGTCGGCGCCTGTGGCGCCCAGCAGAGCGAGAGCCGCCACGAACGAGGGGACCGCGAAGGGCGTGATGATCAACACCGTGGCCAGCTTCTTTCCCGGGAGGTTGGTGCGGGACACCAGCCAGGCGCTGGCGCCGCCGATGATTAAGGAGGTCGATGTGACGGCGGCGCTCAGCGCCCCGGTGTTGGCCGCCAGTTCCAGCAGTCGACTGGTGGGCACGGTGGTGACCACGCCGCTCACCAGCCCGTAGGCAAGCGCCCCCAGAGGGGCGGCGGCGGGCAGCATCACCACCCCGGCCAGCACCCACCACCAAGTGTTGGGAGGTAGCGCCCCAGGACGCAGAACCGGGCGCGCTACCCCCATCATCTAGGTGGAAACTACAAGAGTCCCGCCTCAGCGACCAAGTCGGTGGCCCGCTCCAACGCGGTGTGCAGGTCGGAGAGATCTATGTCCGGCGTCGGAATGGAGTCGATGGGCGGAAGGCTTGCCGCCGGCCTGACTCCGGCCGCCAGGGGGTACTCATAGGTCTGTTCGGCGAAATATCGCTGCGCGGTTTCCGAGAGCATGAATTCGATGAAGCTGTGAGCATCCTCGGATTGCTCGGAGTTGGACAGCACCCCCAGGCCCGATGGCATGACCAGGCTTCCCGGGTCGCCGGCGGAGAGGAAATGGTTGGCGGCTCTCTTGCCGCCTCCCTCGGCCTGCAGGCGCAGCAGGTAATAGTGGTTCACGAGCCCCAGGCCGACTTCTCCGGCGTCGGCCGCGGCCACGATCGGTGAGTTCTTGGGGTAGTCCTGGGGATCCAGGGCAGCCAGCTCCCTCAACCACTCCAGCGTTGCGGCCTCACCCCGGTCGAGGATCATCGCCGCCACGAAGGCCAGGAACGAGCCATTGGTGGGCGCCACGCCGATCATGCCTCTCCACTGGGGGTTGAGCAGGTCGTCGATACTGGAGGGCAGGTCGCTCACCTGCACCTGGTCGCGGTCATAGATGACCGTCCGGATCCGTCCCGACACTCCCACCCAGCGATGGCCTCGGTCACGGAATCGAGGGGGCACCGCGTCAATGACCTCGGAGGGAAGGGTCGCCATCAGCGGCGCCGCCAGTCCCAGAGAGGCGGGGTCCTGGGCGAGGAACACGTCAGCCTCGGTGCCGGAACCCTCCTCGAGAAGGGTCGAGGCCAGTTCGGTGCTTCCCGCGTACCTGACCTCGACTTCCACACCGCTCGATTCGCTGAACTGCTCGATCAATGGACCGACCAACTCCTCGCCTCGACCCGAATAGATCAGCAGCGGTTCGTCCCCGTCCCCGCAGGCGCCGGCCAGAATCCCCAATCCCATCACCAGAACCGCCACGAGGCTGACGGCCCGTCTGCGCGGATATTTCTTGAACACCTCTACTCCTTTCATTTGATAAACAGAGATTTTGTTTATTATATTAGCCATATCGTGATTTGTCATATTAGCCCCAGTGTCGCCGACGGTAAAAGCCGGGAAGGTGGAGAGGCGACCAGGGAAGCACCGAGGGGGAGGCTGTGGTTGCCTGTCCTGGTTTTCCTTGCCCTGTGGGTGGCGGCGTCATGTGGGTCCGCCGGTGGGGATCAGGAGGCAGGCATACCTGAGGATGGGGAGGAATCGACCGTTGCGGACACGGACCGCCCCGACGGGCAGTCTGCGCCTTCCACGACCCGGATGGTCCCCGCCGCAGACCCGGAGGAGGCGACGGGCGCCACCGAGGCGCAGGCGGCGCAGGACACCGGAGCGGACGGGAGCGAGGTCGCCGACCCGCCAGGCGCCGCCGAGGAACCCCACCTGCCCGTGACCGTGGTGGACGAGACCGGAGCGTCGATAACGATCGAGTCCATCGAGCGCATCATTCCCCTGGACGGGGACATAGCGGAGGTGGTGTTCGCCCTGGGCCTGGGAGACCGGGTGGTGGCCACCGACCTGTCCGCCACCTACCCGCCCGAGGCGGACGCTCTCCCCCAGATCGGATACCAGGGGGCGCTCTCCACCGAACCGATTGCCGCATTCAATCCAACCGTGCTGCTGGCCACCGCCCAGGCAGGACCTCCCGAAACCCTGGACGAGCTGCAGCGTCTGGGGTTTCCACTGATCATCGTTCCCAATCAACCCACCTCTCAGGGTCCGGGAAAGAAGATCCGGGCGGTGGCCGCGGCACTTGGCGTCCCGGGCAGGGGAGAGGCCCTGGCCTCCGAGGTGGAGAACGCCATAGCCGCAGCGGTGGCGGAGACCGAGTGCGGCACAGACTGCCCCAGGGTCCTGATGGTCTATGTGCGCGGCACCTCCGCGCAGTTGGTGTTCGGAGAAGCCTCCCCCACCCGCTGGCTGATCGAGGCGGCGGGGGGAGTGGATGTTTCCAGAGAGATCGGCGTGGTGGATCCCACCCCGATCTCCGCAGAGGCGATCGTCGCGGCTGCCCCCGATGTCCTGATCACCACCGAACTCGGCTTGGAGTCGGTGGGCGGCCTCGACGGCCTGCTGGAGATCCCCGGCCTGGCGGGAACCCCCGCCGGGCGGGAGGGACGGGTGTTGGCCTATGACGCCCAAATACTGCTGGGGAACGGTCCCAGGGTGGCGGACCTGCTCAGCCGGCTCGCCAGTGACTTTAAAGCTGTCAGCGAAACAGGAAAGGAATGAGTTGATGAAGCCTGTTCGAAACAGGAAACAGAGTATCTCACCCACCAGGAGGGCAGGCATGCGGTCCGCCCTGGGGGTCCGGATGGCAGTCGGGTTGGTCCTCGTATTGGTGGGGACCGCCTGCGGTGGCGATCCCGAGCCGGCCGGAACCACCGCCGCTCCGGTGGCGACCACTTCCACGCCGGCTACCACCGCCTCCGCGCCGGCCACCACCGCCGCGGCTGTGACCACTACCACCGCCTCCGCTCCGGCCACCACCTCGGCCGAAGCGACCACCACCACTACCGCGGCCGAGGAACCCGCCGCCACCGAAGACGACATGCCTTCTGCCGACGGGGTCTTTCCGGTGACCATCGAGCACAAGTACGGAGAGACCGTTGTGGAGTCCCCGCCGGAACGGGTGATCACGGTGGGATTCAGCGAGCAGGACCCGGTCCTGGCGCTGGGAGTGATTCCCGTGGCCATCCGGGAGTGGTTCGGCGGCCATCCCCACGCGGTTTGGCCCTGGGGTCTGGATGAACTGGGCGAGGGGACTCCGGAAGTGCTGACCATGGCCTACGGCGACCTCAACTACGAACTCCTCGCCTCTCTGTCTCCCGACCTGATGATCGCCACCCACGCCGGCATCACCGAAGAGGAGTACGCGCTGTTGTCCGCCATAGCCCCCACCCTCCCCGAACCTGCCGAATTCCCCGCCTTCGGTGTTTCCTGGCAGGACCAGACCGTGCTGATCGGGACCGCCATGGGCCTGGCCGAGGAGGCCGGGGCGCTGGTGGCCGAGACCACCACCGCGGTGGAACAGACCAGGGACCGGCATGGCGGCTTCGGAGGAGCAACCTTCGCGTGGGCCAATCCCACCGGAGACGGGACCTACTGGGTGGTGGGCGCCAACACTCCTCCCATGAGACTGCTGCAGGACCTGGGGCTGACCTACCCGGACCAGATCGCCGCGGTGGTCGGGGACCTCGACTCCTACGAACTCAGCGGTGAGCGGATCGAACTGCTGGATGTGGATGTTCTCATCATGCGGGCCTCGCCCGACCTCCAGGCCACCCTGGAGGCGGACCCCCTGTGGGGCGCCCTGGACGTCATGGCCGAGGAGCGGGTGCTGTGGCTGGATTCCTCCGACACCATCTACGGGGCGCTCAGTTTCACCACCATCCTGAGCATTGAGTACCTGCTGGAGGAACTGGCGCCGCTCATCATGGCCAAGGTCTATCCCGAGCAGGCGGCGGCCATGAACGCCTGGGCGATCGTGTTCGACTCCAACGCCGAATGGTCACTCAAGGCGCCTCACATCGAGGACTCCGAGAACCTGGAGGAAAGCAACGAGAATTACCATGCCGGCGGAGAGAGCATGGGCGGTTTCAGCCTCCTTCCCACCCGGGCGGTCATCGAAGGAGACGTCGCCACCATCACCTACGACGTGCTGTTCGGCGGATCGCCCGCCTACACCGACCTGGAGGGTGCGATAAGCCTGGTGGACGGCACCTGGGTGGTCGGCCGCGACACCTATTGCGGATTCCTGGCCCAGGCTCGGACGCCCTGTGGGTAGACGGACCCTTCGGCGCGGCCTCCCCGGACCGGGCCTGCGGGCCTGAGAAGCGGTGTGACGGAAGGCGCCCGGCCCGATGAAAGCCGGGCGCCCTGCCCACCGGATGGGACCAGTGGATGAGGAATGCTGCTGGAGCCGGAGGCGCCACCGTGGTTGACGCCCCGGCCGCGTCACGGAGTAGACAGGTCGGCGGTCTGGTGATCATGGCCGCCGCTCTCGGAGTGGCGGTGATCGCTTCTCTCGCCACCGGCGCCAAACCCATACCGGTCTCCACGGTGCTGGAGGCATTCTGGTCTTTCGATCCCTCCGCCACCGATCATCTGATAGTCAGGGAACTGCGGCTGTGGCGAACCGTGGTGGGGATGGGAGTAGGGGCGGCCCTGGCGGTGGCGGGCGCCCTGATGCAGGGGGTGACCCGCAATCCCCTGGCCGATCCCGGCCTCCTGGGCGTCAACGCCGGCGCCTCCTTTGCGGTGGTGCTGGCCATCTGGGCACTGGGGTTGGAGAGCCTGCTGGGCCTGGTCTGGTTCGCCTTCGGAGGGGCGGCGGCGGCCACCGGATTGGTGCTGGCCCTGGGTTCGATGGGGAGGGGCGGGACCAACCCGGTCCGGTTGGTCCTGGCGGGTGTGGCCCTGGCCGCCCTGCTGGGTTCGCTCACCGCCTCGGTCACCCTGCTGGACCAGGCCGTGCTGGACCGATTCAGGTTCTGGGCGGTGGGGTCGCTCTCGGGCCTGGACGGCGGCGTGGTCTTCCAGATCCTCCCGTTCCTGGCCGCGGGGATGCTGCTGGCTCTGGGCCTGTCCCGCTCGCTGAACGCCCTGGCGCTGGGGGAGGAGGTGGCGCGCTCGCTCGGCATCGGCCTGGGAAGGGTCCGTCTGGTGGCGGTGGCGGCGGTGACCCTGCTGTGCGGGGCGGCGGTGGCCGCCTGCGGGCCGATCGTCTTCGTGGGCCTGGTGGTGCCCCATGCCGCCCGGGTGATGTCCGGCGCCGACCAGCGGTGGCTGATCCCGGCCTGCGCCCTGCTGGGACCCACCCTGCTGCTGGTGTGCGACACGATCGGCCGGGTCGTCGCCCGCCCCGCCGAGGTGCAGGTGGGCATAACCACGGCCGCCATCGGCGGAGCGGTGTTCGTGGCGGTGGTCCGCCGGGTCCGGATGGCGCAACTGTGACGGGGAGGGTCTCGCAAAAGCCCTCCGCTCCAGCCGGCTCGGGCTACGAGCCGCCGGTCGGACGCCGCGGCGGGTGGATACGGTTTTCGGGGAGGGGGATCACGGTCTGTGTCCTCCTGCTGTCGGCCACGGTTCTCGTCTCGCTCTGGTCGATCAGCGTGGGTGACTTCCCCATCCCCCTGGACGAAGTGATCCGGTACCTCCGGGGAAACGGCGGCCGGGACGCCGACTTCATAATCGGAACCCTGCGCCTTCCCCGGGTGATAACCGGGGCGCTGGTGGGCGCCTCGCTCGGGATCTCGGGGGCGATCTTCCAGTCGTTGGCCCGCAATCCGCTCGCCTCTCCCGATGTGATCGGATTCACTCCGGGAGCAGCCCTCGGCGCCGTCTTCACCCTGGCGCTCTGGCCGGGTTCCACGCTGCGGATGGCCCTGGGAGCGGTGATCGGAGGGATGGCCACCGCCGCGGCCGTGTACCTGCTGGCCTGGAAGCGGGGAGTCAGGATCTACCGGCTGGTGCTGATCGGGATCGGGATGGGATTCCTGGTCCGAGCGGGGGTCGAGTACCTGATCATCCGCTCCGAGGTCACCGAACTGTCCCGGGCGGCGGTGTGGCTCACCGGGTCCCTGAGCGGTCGCACCTGGGAGAACGTGGCGATCGCCGGGACGGCCCTGGCGGTGCTGGGACCCCTGGCGATCGCTCTGGAGGATCGCCTGGATGTCCTCTCTCTGGGAGACGACGTGGCCGTGTCCCTGGGGATCTCGGTCAATCGGCTGAAGCTCGCCCTGGTGTCGGTGGGGGTGGCGCTTGCCGCCCTGGCTGTGGCCGGCGCCGGGCCGATCTCGTTCGTGGCGCTGATGGCGGGACCCATCGCCCGCCGCCTGGTTCGTACCGCCGGAGCGGGCATCCTTCCGGCGGCCCTGGTGGGCGCCCTCCTGGTGGTGGCCGCCGATCTGGCCGGTCGCCGCTTGCTGGCGCCCATCGAGTTACCGGTGGGGGTGTTCACCGCCATGCTGGGAGCCCCGTACCTACTGTGGCTGCTGGTGCGCCAGACCCGCGTCGGTGACCTGTGAACCGCCGGACCGCCAACGGACACCCGCTACCGAAAGGAGATGGAAGGTGAGCAGGCTGGAAGCCAGAGGGTTGGACCTCTCCTATGACCACCGGATGGTGGTGGAAGACCTCAGTCTCACGATCCCGGATGGTCGGATCACCGCCGTCGTCGGGCCGAACGCATGCGGTAAGTCCACCCTGCTCCGGGCGATGGCCCGCATCCTCCGGCCCCGGCGGGGGACGGTGCTGCTCGACGGAAACAGCATCCATGAGTTGCCCACCCGCGAGGTGGCGCGGCGCCTGGGACTCCTGCCCCAGAGCCCGGTGGCGCCCCAGGGCATCCGCGTGACCGACCTGGTCTCCCGGGGTCGCACACCCTATCAGAGCCTCTTCCGGCAGTGGTCGGACCGCGACGAGGCCGCCGTCGGGGAGGCAATGGCCGCCACCGGCATCGCCCACCTGGCAGACCGGATGGTGGATGAGCTCTCCGGTGGTCAGCGTCAGCGGGTGTGGATCGCCATGATCCTCGCCCAGGAGACCGAGTTGCTGCTCCTGGACGAGCCCACCACCTTCCTGGACATTGCCCACCAGATAGAGGTGCTGGACATGGTGTCCGGGTTGAATCGGGATTGGAAACGCACCATCGTCATAGTCCTCCACGACCTGAACCTGGCCTGCCGCTACGCGCATCACCTGGTGGCCATGCGAGACGGCCGCGTGGTCTCGGTGGGAACGCCCGATGAGGTGATAACCGCCGAGATGGTGGCCGCGGTCTTCGGCATCGAAGCCATGGTGATCCCCGACCCGGTGAGCGGCGCTCCCATGGTGATCCCGGCCCGTGCAACCGGCGCCTGAGCCTGAACCCACCACCGCCCCGGTCAAGGATCTCTCCACATCCTCTCGAGCATCTCGCGGTCGCAAGGACCCGGATTTGGATATGCTCGGGGTTTCGATGAGCAAACCGCCGTCGCCGCCCTCTGATCTGCTTGACGAACAGACGCGACACGAAGAATACGAGCAGATGGGTAGGGAGATGTCCAGTCATCTTGACGAACACGGCCCGTTCGTCCGAGGGGATACCCTGTTCGCCGTCGGTCATCACACGGAAAACCGCTGGGTGTGGTTCGACTTCCTCACCGTCACCTTGGATGACATCATGAGAGAATGCGCCATTCCCGGGGAGCAGAGGGAAGAACGGAGACTTCGGTACCGCAGATACGCGAACGACTTCCTTCGACACCACCCCGGACCGGAAAAGGCCCTGCCTCTACTCCAGGATTGATCAATCGATAGGAGGGGATCGCGGCTCCCTGTCCCTACTGGCCCCATGACCCGTGGGAGGTTGTGTCATGCCACCTGCCAACCCCTTGACGCGCCGGTTTCCCGTTGGATAGTGGCCGGTGTGGAGAGTGATAGTCTCATAGGCGCAAGCCGAGCCGAGTCGTGAGGGATTGCCGAATGGAGTTGTCCGAAGTCATGCGCACCATGTCGGGAGTCCGGCTCTATCTGCCCGACGACGTCCCCGACGAGGTGATCTACGCCGCGATGGACGATGCCCGGTTCGCTCCCAGCGGCGGCAACCGCCAGCCGTGGCGGGTGGTGGTGGTGCGGGATATCGCACTTCGCATGAGAGTCAGCGAGGTCAGTTCGCGGGAGTGGCGGGCCTACACAGCCAAGTGGTACCCCTCTCCCGATGAGATAACCCCCGACAAGGCCCGAAAACTCCGGGAGGGGACCGACTACCACGCCAACATGCACCGGGCGCCGGTCCATCTGTTCGTGTGGGCGGAACTGGGTTCCTTTGCCCTCACCGACCTCGCCCTGGACCGGGTGAGCTTCGTGGGAGGCGGATCCATATACCCGTTCGTGCAGAACCTGCAACTCGCACTCTCCGCCCGGGGAGTGGGGTCCCGCATCACCGCCCTGGCGATCCCCGCCGAGGCGGAGTGGGCCGCCCTGATGTCGGTCCCCGAGGGCTATGGCCTGGCGGCGGTGATGACCATCGGCTATCCCGAGTGGAGAGCCACCCGGCTGTCCCGCAACCCCGTGGAGACCTTCGCCCGGAAGGAATCTTTTCAGGGAACACCACTCACAGCAGGCATCTAGGAGGTGATGAACCCGATGGACGTTATGAAGGAATGGCCCTCCGACCACTGGCCCGGACACTCCGGCAACTGGAACCGCTGGCCCAACGATCTGGGCACTCTCAACCTGCTCGATTCCGAAGCGGTCCTCCGGGGCGCCGCCGCGGTCCGCAGCGGCAAGACCTTTCCCCTCTCCCGGCCGCTCGACCTGAAGGAGACCCACCAGCGTTACACGGACCCGTTCGTGGTGCACGAGATCATCAAGGCCGACGAGGGGGGATACGAGGAGGGCGACCTCACCCAGTCCTCCTCCGACCGTCTCTCCACCCGGATACACGGGATGACCCACACCCACCTCGACGCCCTGGCTCACATGGGATACCGGGGGCGGACCTTCAACGGCTACTACTTCCCGGACGTGGTGACCATGGCCGAGGGGGTGAAGAATCCCGAGATGGACATAACTCCCATGGCGGCCGTCGTGACCCGGGCGGTGTTCATCGACGTCGCCCGCCGCCGGGGCGTGGACGCCCTGGATCCTGGAGACTCGGTGTGGCCGGAGGAACTCGAGTACGCCCTGGACCGGATAGAACCGGGCGACGCTGCGGTGATCCGCATCGGCGGCACCATCAGAGTCGGCCTGGCGGCCACCGACCTCAGCGAGCACGGGACCTGGCATCACGGGACCTGGGCCGGACTCGACACCGACTGCATCGACGTGCTGGCCTCCCGCGACGTCAGCCTGGTGGCCACCGACTCGCCGGGCGACACCTTCCCCCATCGGCACGAGGCGTACTGTCGGAGCCCGGTCCACGTCTTGGCGGAGGTGTTCTACGGGTTGCCGCTCATCCACAACATGGACCTCGAGGCCCTGGGCGCCGCCTGCGCCGAGGACGAACAGGACACCTTCCTCTTCACGGTGGGCCCCCTCAACCTCCCCAAGGGGACCGGGTCGCTGGTCACACCGGTGGCTGTGCTGTGATGGCCGACCGCGGGTACATCCAGACGGTCCTCGGGCCCATCGCGCCCGAGCAGGCGGGCATCTCCCTCATCCACGAGCACGTGCTCCTGGACCTCACCAAGGGAATCACCGGCGTCGAGCAGTACAAGACCGGCGCCAAGAAGTACGTGCCGATCATGCGCAGGCCCGAGGCGGGCTGGGAACCGGGAGAGGAGGGTCCCGGAACGGCCGCCACCTGGGGCGCCAAGTGGGGCCTGCCCGTCACCCTGGAGAACCTCAACGACCGCCAGAAACACTGGGTCTACTACGGCGACCAGAAGCTCGACTCCATCGATGACGCCATCTACGAATTCGACCAGTTCCGGCGGGTGGGAGGCTCGACCATCGTCGATCAGACCACCCGGGGGATGGGCCGCGATCCCCTCGGCCTGGTGGAGATCTCCCGCGCCACGGGGGTGAACCTGGTAATGGCCACCGGCTGGTACCTGGCCGACTACCACCCACCGGACATGGACGATCTCACAGAGGAGCAACTGGTGGAGTTGATGGTCAAAGACATCGAGGTCGGCGTGGCCGGCGGCGTGAAGGCCGGGATCATCGGAGAGGTGGGCATGGACCACCCCATGCACCCCAACGAGAAGAAGTCCCTGCGCGCCGCCGCCAAGGCCTCGGTGGCCACCGGCGTGGCGCTGTCGGTGCATCCCGGCTTCAATCCCGCCTCGCCCTTCGACATCGTGAGGGTGGTCGACGAGGCGGGGGGAGACCTGAGCCGCACCGTCATCGATCACTGCGACAGCCGGTTCAACACCTCGGCGGGCACCAACGTCTTCGACAGCGGGCCCCTCCTGGAACTGGCCAGGACCGGCGTCTACCTGGCATTCGACACCTTCGGCTGGGAGGGGTCGTTCCGCCAGCGCACACCGGTCGACCAGCCCAACGACGCCATCCGTCTCAACTGGCTGAAGGCGGTGGTCGACGCCGGATACCCCGACCGGGTGCTGGTCTCATCCGACATCGCCCTCAAGCACTGGCTGCGACGCTACGGCGGCCACGGCTGGCGCCACCTCCCCGAGACGGTCCGCAACCTGATGCGCTACAAGAACTTCTCCGAGGAGTTGATCCACCAAATCTTCGTGGACAACCCCCGGGAGGTGCTCACCAAGCGCTAGTCGTCGGGGTCGGTCGTAACGGTTGGCGACGCACCCGACAACAGCAATTCTTCTATGCGGTCCAGGCGTTCGTTGGTGGAATCAAGCCGTTGGTTGACAGACTGCACCTCTTCGTGGAGTTCCTTCTTCTGGTCCCCCTCCACGAAGAAGGCCGCCACGCTGGCGGTGGTGAAGGCCAGCACTCCGATTCCCGACAGCATCAGCACCGCACCCGTGATCCGCCCCCCGACGGTCACCGGGGTGATGTCGCCGTAACCGACCGTTGTCAAGGTCACCAATGCCCACCACATGCCATCGATCGGGTGGCGCTCCTCGAACACCGAGTGAATGAGTCCGGCCACCACGGCCAATCCGCAAAACACCAGCACCACCAAGCCCAAGCCCCGCATCCTCAACAGGGGGCCGAGGACAAAAGTCCTGGGGTGGCGGACCACGGCCAGCAGGTCGAAGAAGAGGTGCTTCATCAGGCGAAAGAGCGTCATGCAACTGCGGACGAACACCACCACCAGCACAACGAAGCGAAGGAACCGAAACACCCCCTCCAGTCCGGAACCGGAGGACACGTCCATCAGCATGGGGAAAGCGAAAGGGATCACCGACAGGTGCAACCAGGCTCTCCGAAGGTAGGCCGCCCGATGGTGGGTGAGGGAGAAGAGCAGGACGAATTCGACGGTGAAGGCAGCCCAAATCAGCCAGTTGACGACCGCCGCCGCGGCCACCGGCCAGCCGTCGGAGGCTGCCAACTCGAGGAGGAACATCGGGAACACGGCCAGGGCCGTTAACAGGACCGGCACCTCCAGCCTCCGGTTGACGGCCGCCGCCCGGGGACCCAGCGCCTCCTCCATGGAGCGGAGGTCTTCGAGTAGGTGGTCGGGGCGGATCAGGCGGCTCAATTCGGAGCGGAATATACCGCCTTTGACCTGCGTATCGTGGTCTCGGACCCTCCCAGTGCGGACAAGCGGAGGCGTCGCCACGGCGTCAAATCTATCGGGGACTGCCGCCTCTTCTACTGAGTCGCCGCCGGTCTCAGGAGAAGGAGACGCAGGTGTCGCTCTCCACTTCGAGCACCGACTCCTGGCTGAATCGGCGCTTGTACTCATCGGAGACTTCGTCGATCAGTCCTCTCGGGTCATCTCCGGGGGGAGCGAGGATCACCAGCACCTTGGAGCGCTCCTTCAATATCTCACCCTCGGAGTCCCGCCACTGTCCCCGGGCGTCGAGAACCGTCAGGCCGTCCGGAAACCGGGGAGTGACGGTGTCCGCCAGGAACGCCTCCCAGGCCTGGTCGCTGACAACTTCACCCCCGGGACCGCTTCTACCCATGAAGAGTTCGTACCGGACGAAGTGATCGGCGCCCTCCGGGCACCTGGAGTCGTCCGCATCCGAACAAGCAACCGCCAAGAGTCCGGTCAGGACCACCAGCAGCACCTTAATCCAAGCCTTGCTCTTCATGGGAGGATGCTCGGTCCAGGCTCCGGACACATGGGCCGGAAGTGTACGTGCGCTGCCCGAGGGAGGGATCAAGGGGCTCAGGCGGGGACTCAGGACAATGCCAGCAGATCGAGGATCCCGGTGGTGGGTAAGACGCGGGCGTACTTGGCGTTGAGGTCGGCGAGGCTCACCAGATGGCTGAGGGAGACCCGGTCAAAGCAGGCGTCCTCCGCCACCAGGACTTCAAAGCCCTGCGAAGAAGCGTCAACGGCCGTGGCCCTGACACACCCCGAGGTGGTCCCCCCGGCCACCACAACTGTGTCGCATCCCGTCTCCACCAGGTGATCCGCCAACGGCGTCTTGAAAAAAGCGCTCGCCTTGGGCTTTCTCAGGACCCACTCCTCCGCTCGCGGTCGCAGCGCAGATATGACATCCAGGCCGGCGGCGTCATCGGTACGCACGTTCCAGGTTCCTTGCCTCTTTCGCCGCGGGACCCGGTCGGGAGTCGTGAACACCACAGGTAGCCTGGCCGATCGGAACGCCTCCACCAGTCGCATGATCGCCGGAACGGCCGACCACGCTCTCTCCCCGCATGCCTGTCGCCACTCCTTTTGGGCTTCCAGAACCGGCACATCGGGTCCGACGAACGCCTCCGTGACGTCCACAACCAGCAGGATGGGAGAAGACCCCGCGTACGGCTCCCGGGGCCGTGCGTAGCGGGCCAGCACAGTGCCATCCTCGTGACCAAGAACCGTCCTCCAGTCCTGCTGAAGGGGCCCACGGGATCCAGAATCGCTCATCGATACAGAGACCCTACCGGATGCAAGGCCGGTACCCATGCCCGACAGTCATCTCCATGGGTAGGGCGAGTACCGGAGGGTTTGGTTCGTGCAAGCTGAATGATCTTGGTGGCGTTTTCGGCCTCTGCGAGCCTATTCGAATGCAGAAGGTCCGTTCCATGTCGTATCCTGTGTGGCGGGGCTGTAGCTCAATTGGCAGAGCAACGGGCTTTTAACCCGGAGGTCGTGGGTTCGATTCCCACCAGCCCCACATAGAGCAGTGCGCCATTTATTTCAATGCCTTAGTGATTTAGGGCACTGAAGGGCCGGTTAGGGCGTTTTTGGCTTGGTTTGGGGGGTCTGGACCGTTTCGGGTGGTGTTTTGCCTAGCCGAGGGCCGTGTGGTGGCTATTTGGCGTGGGATTGGGGTTTCCCGGGCGCGTTGAAGCCGACAGCGGGGCTGGTTGCTGTCGGTGTTGAGTCCCCGGGGTGTGTTAGGTAGGCGGGCCCCGGGTTTTCAGCCCGTTAGTGATTTCGGGCGTGTGATGGTCGGGCGCCGGTTGGTGTGGGTGGCTGCGCCTTGCTTGGTTGGTCTAGGTTTGGCTCGAATGACCGGAGCCAATTCGCCGGATGACCTCAACCATCGTGCTAGGGGAGTCTGTGTCGCGACCGCTCCGAAGAAAGCCGCTCGACTGTGGGGTGAATACTGCTCGCGTCGCCTCGAGGAGTACTGCATCTTTTGTCTCCTTGTCATCTGCAGCGCTAACGAATGTCTCAAAGGTTCGAAGAGCGTTCTGCCGATGACGGTTTAGTGTTTCGTTGTGTTTTGAAGACGTGTATTGACGGACTGTGAACCCTATAGCGAACGCTAGGAGCGTCAGAGCGGCAAACCGTCCACCTATTTCTCGGACAATCTCGGCGGTCGTCTCTCCTGATGGGTCCCAGTCGAACAGGAGCAACCACACACCGAACACAGAGAGGATCCCTAGACCGATGACTGTCCACAGCCACCGCCTAGCAGTCGTAGCATCTGCCCTTACCTGCTCCTCGAACGCGATCGACTGCTGGCCGACCCCGGCCTTGGCTGCAGCCGCCTGGACACTAAGTAGAGCGGCATCCATCTCTGTGCGGATGCGGTCTTGCTCCGTACGGGTCTCTGCGGTGAACTCATCGAGTTCTCGCATTTTGTCCCGAGCCGCAGCGTCGAGGGCATTGAAATTGGTCTGCTTCACGAGCAGATAGCCAATGTACCCCCCTAACTGTGACATATGCTCGTGGTATTCCCTTTCGAGTGTCTGAAGCAACCGGTCACGGGTCCCCTTGGGATTCGAGTGATCCAGATTGAAGTTTCGTACTTCGTCGAGCCATAGGAGGGTGACTTCCGCCCTGTTGCTTATTCGCCGCAGAGCCTCTATCGGCAGGACGAGAGGGTCCAAGGAACGAAAATCTCCGAATAGCGCCAAAGTCATCTCCAACATTTGGACACCCTGTTCGAAATTGGCCGTCCCCAAGTCCGGCCGAACGAGTTCCTTAGAAACGTCAACCTTGTACAAAGTCTCTAATCGCCCGCGGACTGTCGATGATAATTGCTCGCGTTCAGACATTCGCTCTCACAACCATGTGACTCCATAACCCAGCCGTCAGGATAGCGGGGAGGAAGGTCATTGCAGAGGAACACCCCGCCTCCCTCGTACCTGACGGCTAGAGGAACTGCCGGGGAGGAGGTGCAGGTGAGTGCTACGCCAAAACGAGCAAGTCTGATCGCCTACACCCGGTCTGTATGGTGGAAGGTGGCCGTCGCTTTCATGCTTCTGGTGGGTCAGGGCCTTCGGAACTGCCAAACGGACGGCGTCTTGGCTCTTGCGCCCAGGCGACGGCATTAGCAGTGTCCATGCAGGTACGGGCCACCGGCAACAACAGACAATGCCGTTCATAGAAGCTCACGAATGGTTAGACGGACCTTGAGACTGGAGGCTTGCCTGATGAACTGTTGAACCGCGAGAAACCGTTCTCCCCTCTTGTTCATACGGAAGTCAAAGTGTCGGGGTCAAAGGCTTGGCTTTTCGATTCTGACCGCTATGGGTGTTCGCGTGGTGGCTTCGACGATTACAAACCCCATGCGGGAAAGGTCTTTGCTCAAACTGTCTTCTTCCTGCAGGGACTGGACCAGATCCGCTGGAAGGTTCAGGTCTTCCAGTAGCGCCAGCTTCAAATGCGGATCTCCATTGGTACCCATCCCTTTCTCTTTCAGTGCTTCCCTCACCACGGCGGCGTTGGCGTTGAGGTGGTCTGTGTGTTGGTTCAACTCCCACCGCAGCCGCATCACCCACCACTTGCACCAGAGGCTGCTGCCGTCAGCCATCAGTCCTCCTCCGAGCGGAGCAACAGCTTTCCCTCCCAACTCCATAACGAAATTCGTGTTCTTATCTCTTAGCACCTTTCTTTGGTGGTCCGTCAAATCGCCACCTGTCACACCGCGAAGGACATTTGGTCTGATCAACTCTGGCCAGTTCGAATGAACAATCCGTAGTAGATCCTGCCTGTACCACAGCAGATTCTCGGGATCGTTGTGGGGTCTCACATCCACAAAGAACGCCTCGGTGTCGGTGACGATGGCAAACAGCAAGTAATCGGACCGTTTGACGAAACCCGAGCCCTCGGGATGTCGTCTGAGGTGGAGATGATGAATGCCCCAGTCCCACAACAGCCGGTCCAGCTTTGCAGGGTCCTCAGCATCTTCAACCCGTCTGCTCAGATGAGGGATCACAGACTCCCCTTCCGCAAACAGATGGTGAAGATAAAAGACCGTTCCCCAGGCCTCTGATGCCTTAGCTGCCTTGGCGCTGTCCGTTTCTCGGGCCAGTTCACCCAAAGAGGAATGCAATTCATCGGAGAAATGCACTGTGCGGGGCACCGCAGGGATTCTTCTAATCCGCATTTCGAAGTAACGGACCGCCAGGCGGCTCAGTTCGTCGCTGTCGTCGTACCGGATGCCCTGGGAGGCGAAATAGGACTCGATGATGTCTCTCAGGTCAGCATCGAAGTTCATGCACTCCTCTTTCTGTGCCGGTTCTGATGCTGTGATCTGTGACGGTGATGGCGATCACCCAATCCACCCAACCTTCCTTCTCCACCCAACCTTCCTTCCATCCATCGCCATCACGGGAGTCAATAACAGACGACTCCTTGGCCAAGCGGCCCAAAGATTAGGCGGATACATCCCGATTCGGGGGTCGAGTTTCGCTACATGGGCACCGTGTAGCGGCCTTTGGGATCAGATTGTGATGCTCCACAGGCGGTGCACCTACATTGCCCCAGCGGCTAAAGGCCTCCGCAAGCGAACTTGTGACCTGCGCTTATGTGTCTACGGGCCAGCGCCTCGGCACATCCGGCTAGTTGGCTGGACGGTTAGAGATCGTGGGTTCTTCGGTGAGCATGTGTCGCCATTCGGCTACTTGTTCGTCGTCTATGCCGAGCGCAAGAGCGGCTGCTTGGTCGATGATCAATCTGGCGTCGCAGGCGGTGCCCTGCTTGAGGGGGAGCATCGGTGTGTTCTTGGCTTCTTCGTACGCCGAGGTCAGAGCCGACCAGGCGGGATTGTCTGGTTTGGGAATGCCTATAGAACGGATCTGTCCTACGGACCATTTCGGGTAGGTCAGTTTCTTTGAGCGGCAGTTCAGCAGGATCATGGCGGCGGGGGTCGAGTTCCACCACGCAACCAGTCCCTTGCCCATTGCTTCGTCGTTAACGCCTACGGGCATCCACCCGTTGCCTCTACCTATCGAAGGCGTGTCACTCCACAGGGCCAAGAGCAGGCTGGATGTGGTGCTGTACCGTTTGGCAACCAGCACATGGCTCTTCTGGTTCCAGTAGTAGTCGAAGGTGTTTTGTTTGCCCGGTTTGGCGGCTACCCAGGCGTCTGGGGTGGCGCCCATGGTCTGGTGGTTGCGAACAGCTATGGATTGAAAGCATCGTCTTGCATCTGGTGGGATGTCTTCGCTGACTCTGCGGGTGGTGCTTTCGATGTTCTCACCGGTGGGCCCTACGAAGTGTCTTTGTCCGACCGCTTCGAGGGCACTGTGCTGTCCGAGTCGCCGGGCAGCTCTTCCCATGTCGAAGTTGTACCACTGCACGGGCGCCCAGTCGCCATCTTGCACTCGGTCAGCTGGCCACAGTGTCCTTGATCCCCACGAGGAAGGTTCACCCGCAGATATTTGGTCTGCTGCCGCTATGGCTTCTTCAGGTGTGGAAGGCATTGTGCGGAGGGATACGAACTCGGTCGGCTTGTGTGGTTGGTTGGCGCGGCGTGCGATCAGTAAACATTCATGCACGTTGGTGTTCTCGGAAAAGTTGACTCGCCTGGGATCGTGCGAGGTGATAATCCGCTCGATATGGAAAGCTCCTGCGAGGAACCTGCGTTCGCTGACACCATCTGCGTTGAGACACGCCGCCGCTGGGAGGACCTTGGCCAGAGTCGGATTCGGTGTCCCGATTTTGCTTCTGGGATCGGTGGAATGTCTTTCCAGATCCGCCTTCTCAGGTGGCGAAGATTGGTCGTCTCGGACTAAGCGTTCCACCACAGGAGTGAAGAACGTGCTGATGCTGTTGGGGTCGACAACATCTCGCAGGCTGGCATTAGTTGCCACGACCGCGTCTCTGATTCGCAGTTCGTGGTCTTGCATCGCGTCTTTCACCTCGTCGGTGAACTGCTGGTTGCGAACATGCTTGGGGGTGTACGGAGGGTTGATGATGACCAGATCAAGGTCCTTGTGGGGAAAGGTACTGTCACCGCCGCCCACATGATCGCCATCCACCCCGGGTCGGGGACCCGTCGGTTGCACGAGACTCTGCAGGGAATGCGGGTCGGCGTAGGTCAGCATCTCGAGCGTGCCCGCTTTGACCGTCCCGTCCGGCTGGGGTCCGTGTTTCATCGTGTACAGGTTCATGCGCTGGTAATCGACGGTTGGTGCCCCTAGTGTGAAGTTAGAAGCGGCCAGTTGGACGCCGACCTGGTTGATGTCGAGACCGTAGAGCACTCGCTCGACCAGGGTCTTGTGCAACGCTTCCCCGCTGGCTGCCGTGTTCCCAGCCTCGGCTATCCGGTCCTTGATCGTTTTTAGGGAGGCCATTAGCAGGGTTCCGGTGCCGCATGCCGGATCCATGATCCGCAGTCCGCTGATGCTGTCCAGGTTGTGCCAGTCTGCGAAGTCCGGTCCGATGGCAAGGCGGGCGAGCATCAGAGCGGAGAGGTTGTTGGTGTAGTAGGCACCCCTCGCCTGCGAATCGGGCATGAGATTGTGATAGAGGGGCCCGGCGTGGTCGTAGCCGAGTTCGCTGAGGGTGTCGGCTGTGTTGTCGGCGCATTCAGCGAGCATCCTGATGCTGTGCTGTACCGATGCCTGTGACCCTGGTAGGCATTCGAGCACCGCAAGGGCCGGGTCGAACACCGGTTCGTAGTCCTTGTCCAGGATGGTCTCCCACGCGGTTCTCAAAGCGTCGAGGGGATCGGAAGACACCGCGACAGTAGACATGTCCGGCAGAAGATCCCGCCACTGCTCCACGGTACGGAGCCGCTTATGAAGGAGGCAGGCGTTGCCGATCAGCAACGCAGCCATTTTGCAGGTGTCCAACGATTTGGTGTCATCGATCGGTACGCCTAGAGCATTCGACAGTTCCGGGATAAAGTCACCTGTCACAGCGTCCCGTCTGGCTTCGTCAAGCACGGACGCTGCGGCCCGGACAGCGGACGCTATCAGGTCAGTGACCAACTTGCCAGGGCGTCCCAGTCCCGAAGCCGCTATGACAACCGGACGCAGAACATCCCCTACTTCCTCGATGGTTATGGGCAGTGTTTCCGTGATCCAGTCTTCGTCGGTGACATCGGTGGCTTCCCCATTGGGAGAGGTACCTTTCCGGTCTACATCAAGCATCGTCACATACTGGGCGACGGATTCCATGAGCTGTTCATCGTGAGATTGCAAAGCAGCAAGGACCTGTCCCACGACACGGTATTCGGAGTGGTGAACGGCCAGCCCACCTTCGAGCGGTTCTTGGCTGCTGGCCGCCACCGGAACGATGATGTAGCCGAGGTGTTTGCCTTCTGCTTTGCGCATCACGCGCCCAACTGCCTGGACGATGTCAATGTGGCTCTTGCGGGGTTCCATGAAGACAACCGCATCAAGGGAAGGCACATCAACGCCTTCGGTAAACAGCTTTACGTTCATCAGTATCCGGGCGGCGTCATCCGCACCCGCGGTCCGAAGCTGATCTAAGGCTTGGAACCGCTGATACGAAGAATGGCTCGCGTCGAGATGTTGGACTTCGGTCTTCAACGCCGCGTCTGCACCGGCGCGTTGTTGCCTTCGCCTACGGGTCACAAATCGTTTGAGCAGCGGATGGTCCAGTGCCTTGGCGTAGAACTTAGACCTTGCAATGGAATTAGCGAACGCGATGCTCCGGTTCAGCCGGTCGGGTACATCAGGGCCGACACCTTCCGCCATCCCGTTAACCGCTAACGAGGCGCCGAGTACCCGCTGCAGATCTTCGGTGGTCACCGTGAGGGGCCTGCTACCGCTCTTCAGAGTTGAGTCGTCCGCAAGGGACACCAGGGCGGCTCGGATGCTGGGCCACAGGGCTGCTTCCCGCACACGCAGAACGATCACCCGGTAGTCGCTCAGCATGTCGAGTTCAACAGCCTCTCGGAAGGTCAACCGGTCAAACTGTGGTCCGTAGATCCCGTGGTCAGTCATGTCCACAACGCTTATGTTTCTCGCCGCGAGGGACGACCTGGAGGCCGGCGTATACACCCGCGGCGTGGCAGTCATATACAGGCGCTTGGCGGCTTTCAGATGTTCCTCGTAGTGGACCATCTGAAAGATCCTCGGGTCGTTCTTGAAAGCACCGGCCGTTCTATGAGCCTCGTCGCATACAACCAGATCAAACCGGGATGTTCCGTGTTCTCGCTGAGCTGCGGTAATAACCGGAAGGGAGTGATATGTGCTAAATATGACAGAGGTGTCATCGGTGTCCAGCCTGGCTGCTACGGATTCGGGGCTGGTCGTCACATCACAGGCCAGATGCGAAACGCGCATGTCTCCTTCTTTTCTGCCACCTGCTGTTCTGTCCGAACAGACCACCAGTGATGACAGGCGGCGTCGGGTGTGGTTCAGCCAATCCCGCCTCGCTTGAGACACGAGAGAAATGCTCGGCGCCAAAAACAGGATGCGTCCCCCGTCCGGCACCATTTCCTCGGCTATCCGCAAGGAAGTGAACGTCTTCCCAGTGCCACAGGCCATGACCAAACGCCCGCGATCATGATGGGCGAACCCGGCCACTACCTTGTCAAAGGCCTCCACCTGTCGCGGCAACAGGGCTTGTGTGGGCCGTTCCGTAGCCTCGTCTGGAACCGGATAGTCCCAATGCTGCAAAAAGTTGATACGCCCAACCGGCGGATGCATCCCGTCGATTTCCCGAGCTGCTGGTCTGGTCCAGTCACTGGTGGTAACAATCCACCGCTTCGTGAACACCGGCAACTGCGAATTGGCCAGAAACGAGTTGGTATCTGTCTTTCCGACCTTGCGGGACGGCTTATAACATTTGCACTGAATAGCGACAAAACTGCCATCCATACGCCGCCCCACCAGATCAATACCCCAATCATCCGGAGGACGACCGGTAAGGGCCTCGCGTTCGGGCCACTCCGCCCAATGATGAACCTCTACCAGTTCGTACTCAGGGAGGTCCACCAACACCACCCTGACAAGGTTCGAGAACCATCGGCCCAGCTCTGCCGTGTCGCGGGCTTCCCGTCGTATCCTCTCCACGACCTGACCGACAGTATGCGAATCATCAGACCCTGCCCACAAATCGAGAGATCGCGAAGCGCCAAGTTCTGCTAACAGACCCGTAATGCCTCTCAATCCTTCCTACGTATCGACGATCAGATGATACCCCCTAGCAATAGGGGGTGGCCTTCGTTTCGGATAAGAGCAGATCGGTCGGCATCTCTCTGGGCGCACCCCTGACCAATGCCTGGCTGTCCTGTTTCTGAGTTGTGGCGACACTTGGGGTTAATGCCGGGCTGGTCGGTTACGGCGGTGCTGGCAAGCCTCCTCCGATCCCATAGACGTCTGCAATTCGCAGCCAGTTCCAAAAGGAACCGCAGCGCATGTGGCACAGCCCGAACTCAGATAGGCAACGCAATGCCCCTCAAGGACGACCAAGTTGATTTGGCTACAACTCGGGTTCGGGTACTTTCTTGCCGCGGTGCTTGCGGAGTCTTGAGGCTATGCCAGGCGTCTCACCTTTCTGGTTTGGACGATGGCGGGGGCGTAGCCCGAAACGCACCAGGTAGATAAAGAGAACGACCAAGCCCGATATGAAGAGCAAAACCAGTGTCCTGCGGCTGGCTAAGCCAGACGGAACAGGGCGGGTCGCCAGAGCAACGACGGGGATTACGACGCCGACAGTGGTGATGTAGGCAAGGGTTGCTATGCTCCAGCCGAGGCCCGGTGGTCGGGCAACTTTGGCTAGTTCCCCTGCGAAGAATTGCTCCTCTCGTTTCAGGGTTAGCACCTCCAGGGTTAGTTCCCGTTCCTCGTCAACCAACTTCTGATAGTCTCTCGCCTCGGCCTCGCCGCTGACCAAGCCCGGCGGAATGGCGAATTCTGGGATGATGGATGGCTCTTTTGGAACTATCTCATCTAGGGCAGCCTGGTAAATGGGTTTCTCTCCCGTGGGGATTTCCAGTTGCTGTTCGATGTGGGACCTCAGCCGCCCGCTCGGGGATGAAACACCCAAGTTGTCCAGTAGTTTTTCCGCATGCTGTCCATATGGCTCCAAGTGCGGTGCAAGAGCCGATGAAGGCTTAGGCGGACGTGTCGATAGGTCTTCTATCCGTCGGCAAGCGACCCGCATTTTCGTGTTGAGCGCGGTTGCCATCTCTAGCATCTCATCGGAATCCGGCACTCCCCGGACCCAGTGGTCCTCGGCGAGTTTCTCGTCAGATACGTTCCCGCGGCTTTTGGCGGAGTCCTCCACGGCCAGGTCAAGAAACCACTCCCACGATATGTCTTGGCGATTCTGACGGACCTCGCCCAAAAGGCTCTTCTTGTCATCGGTTCTCTCCCTGATTTCCCGTACCCGGCGGTCCAAGCCTCGCCGCTCGGAGGAAAGGGTGATTACCCGACTCACCAGGAGCCCACCGATGACAGCTACCATCGCTGCCGCGGATTGGGCCATTGTTGCCAGTAGCCAGTTCGGGTCAGTGATCACGATATCCCTTCATTCAGAGTCGACGGCCTTCGTCCATGATTTCCAGCACATCGGCCAAGACCCGCGCCTGGTACAGCTTGAGCTTGACGCTGAATAACCTGGTTCGTTCTCCGTCGTCCGGAAAATCGAGGGAGAACGACCTGTCAGACGGGCAGATGGTGATGTCCGGCGGGGTTTCTCCTGCCGGGTCGTGTTTGGGAGACGGAGCGTAGATCATCCGGCGGGAGCCGTTGTTGAGTCGGTGTCGGATTGCCTCGGCGACCGCAGAGGTCGTGTACCTCAGGTCGCCCCTGATGTCGTTAGCGAACGTGCACGTCGCGAGCAAGACTTTGCCTTGGATCAGGGCCATCTGTGTGGTGGACCACACCTGCCCTGGCTCTTCTCCCCAAATAAGCCCTCCCCATTTCCTGAGTTTAAGAGTTCCGTAGCGCAGTTTTTCGGGACCGAATGGCTTGTAACGCACACGCAAGGACGTGCCTGTCGCCAGCCTACGCCGAGCCTTCACGTTCCAGTGTTCCCAGTACCGTTGCAGAAAGAACCCGCCGACTATGCCTATGGGAACCGACAGTTCGTCAGGGGCACCGGTCACAAGCCCGATCGCAACAGCGACGATGACGATCAGGACACTCAAAAAGCCCGCTTGGATATTCAGGGAGTACGCGCGGCATTGCAAATCGAGGACTTCTCTCCACAAACGCACGAAGGGTTTGCCGATGGGCCAGAGCGCCTTGTACCACAGAGCATCCTCTCGCTGCCACCACTCTAGGATGTCTGAGGTGTCGGTCCCGGTCAGGTCGAAGAACCAAGGCCCGACCGGGACCGCAGGATTCGTGACCCGCTCGACTGTGCGCTTAGGCGACAGGAGAAACCGCTTCTCCACTCCTTCGGAATCCACCAGCGTCACCGCGCTGCGGCGGTTCCGCGCCAGCAAATGCCCCCGGCCAGTGTTGCTTAGGACCCGATATTGGGGCAACGGAAGGGCGATGTGGATCAGGTCGCCTTCCCGCAGCGAAGAAACTACGGTGCTCTCGATTGTGATCGTTCGTCTCGGCTCTGTCTCAACAGTCATTGAGGAGTCCCGCGAAAAAGACCGATCGACCTGCAAACATGCAGGTCAGAGCCTCGACGATTCGTATTGGAACGCAAATCCTTCATCCCACTCTGAGCGTACCGACAGGCAGTGACAGTTCGGATGAGAGGACCCCGCTCCGTCATCGCTTCACCGATTCGAGAACAGAAGGGGCTCCAAGAGGGGTGACCCGCGAACTAAATAGCCAAGGGCATGCCCGAAGCCTGGAACGCCACAGCCGACACCGCGCCGCCAAGGACCCTGGGCGCGTCATGTACCCCGTGTCGCGTCCTTTACCCACCCGTCCTGAGTAGGCTGGGAGGCGTCCAGTTCCCCCAAATTTCCGAAGGGGTGTTCTTCTTGGCGGACACCCTCGGGAAACCAGGCCACCCGCCAATCTCCCACCCGACACCCCTCACTGATCTACGGGATCCGTCGAAGATTCTCACCTTCCCGCTACACGTCGAAGATTTAGCGATAAGTTGGAGGCATTGAGAACACTTCAGACCCCTCTGTGAGTATTAGGGGGGCCTCGTGGAGGTTGTCAGGAATGGCGTCAGCGGCGGTGTCGTGACCCAAGACCACTCTGACCTTTGTGTCTTACACGTGATATGTCCGACACCGCCGTGGCGCCTTCTGGGCGTTCCGTTGCTGGCCTGATCAGAAGCTTGTCCACCCCCTTGGGGGTGTGACCCATCACAGTGTTGCCGTCACGGTTTGCGCCTTCTTGGGGCAATAACCCAGTTTGCACAAGAAGGGAGTTTCTTATGTTGGCCACAATGGTAGATCATGTGATCGGGATCGATCCTGATCGTGACCGGGTCACCGCCTCGGTAGTGGACACGTCCACTACCGGAGAACAGGCATCTGCGGTGTTCGCTACTACCCGGGTGGGGTATGACCGGCTGTTGGAATGGGCCAATCGGTATACCACCGTCTCTGATCGGGTGTGGTCGGTGGAAGGCACGGGCAGTTACGGAGCAGGCGCAACAGCCTATCTCACTTCGCGGGGTGAGTGGGTGACCGAGTTCAACGATCCCATCCCCACCCGCGACGGCGCCAAGACCGACGCTTTGGACGCCCGACGCGCCGCCCGCCAGGCGCTGGGTCGCCGGTGGCCATCGGTCCCGCGGGCTCGTGGAGACCGAGAAGCCCTACGAGTGTTGGAAACGACCCGCAACAGCGCCAAAAACGACAAAATAGCGGCTATCCACCAACTCAAAGCTCTCCTGGTCACCGCACCAGTCGATCTTCGTGACCAACTCCGAGGGCTGACCACTGCTGCTCTGGTCACCAAATGCGCACGGTTCCGACTCGCATCGGCGCCGGTCACCGAACACACCGCCACCAAGCAGGCTATGCGTTCTCTGGCCCGACGCATACGCACTCTCGCCACCGAAATCGCAGAACTGCGCACAGCAATCAACGAACTGGTCAACTCTGTGGCCCCCCAACTGTTGAACCAGCCCGGGGTAGGCCCGATCACCGCCGCGCAGGTATACATCGCCTGGTCCCACAAAGGCCGATGCCGCAACGAAGCCGCGTTCGCTCGCCTCGCCGGCGTCGCACCCCTAGAAGCCTCCTCCGGGCTACACACCCGCCACCGGCTCAACCGGCACGGCGACCGGACCCTCAACCAGGCAATCCACACCATCGCTATCACCCGCTCCCGGGCCTGCCCCAAAACCCGCGCCTACATCGCCAAACGCATCAGCCAAGGAAAAACCACCCGCGAAGCCCGCCGGTGTCTCAAACGCTACATCGCCCGCCAGCTCTACCGACTGCTCGAAAACCCACCCCCACCCGCCTAACGGCCGAACCAGCTCTCCACCCCAAAAACACGATTTGGAGAACATAGAAGCATCACGGGCCCCTCAGGCGCATCTGCTACCTATAACGTCCGAACTGCCCTAACGTTGGCCCGCATGGACGCCCTGGAGGATAAGCCACGCTGGGGGAGGAACGCCGCGATACTGGACTTACTAGCCACCGCGGTGTTGGTGGTCCCCTTCATGGTGGGTGATCCACAGGTGCCGCTGAGGCACACGCCCGCACGCCAGGCCCTATCCGCCCTTGAGGTTAGGGTTCTGGCTTTGAGGCGTTTGTGACCCCCCGGCTGGCAGGGTTGCCATGTGTGTCCATGGACGACGCCAAGGACTTCGCGAAGGCCGTATGCTACGGCCTTCGCCACGGTGAGACATTCGATGACATGATCGTGTCGTTTCCCGATAACGACTCGTCGCGGCGTTCGAGGAGGGGATAGTGGTGATAGTGACCGGTGGGGTGCTCACCTATTGCCCACGGTTCGAGGGACAGATTCCCTGAAAATGGTGGTTCTTTCTCAATGGGTTCTTCTGGCTGCAGCGCTGGGATTTGGCTTTCTGTGGACGCCAGCGTTTCTGATGTTGTGCTGGACTGTCCCATGGATAGCGGTAATCGGAAACCGTTCCGCGTTCGGCTACCCGATCTATTCACCCGTTGCCTTCCTGTTCGGGCCGATATCTGCGGCGTGTTGGGTTCTTGGTTGGGTGGGATTGGGCTTGATGTTCGGCTGGTTTACTAGCGCTGGGTAGGACCCGGCAGTGTCCGCCAGGCCCTCCTCCGCGGGGTCGACAATGACCATTAGCGGCCTCCCCGGGGGTCAATAAGCGAAGTGGTTTCTCCGTCTCTGGCGGCGGTCATGCACCCGCCGGCACGAACGACCACAACCTGGACACCCCGACAGCTTCTTCGTGGACACCACCCCTACCACCAACTCCGACGGGGTGTCGACCACCACCTCGGTAACACGAACTCCGCGCAGGTGTAGACGCACGGACAAAAACATCAGTACTCATTGAGGCCTCCTGGCTAGGTGACTTAGCACCACCAATTCCAGCGAGGCCTCAACCCCTCAACAAGCACCTCAACCATTGCCGCTCACCAACAGTTCGCGAAGCCTCGCCGAATTGCCACACCCCCCCATTCAAACACGCATGAGTACTTTCGGTGATCGACCCTGAGTACTTACGATGATCGCCATCACTTGTAGGCGATCAGTGAAAGTCCCCACTCTCGATCACTGACAGTACTCACCCTGGGGTTGGTGGTTTTAGGCTAGCGGGTCTCCTTTCGGTCGCCGGTTCTACCGACACGTCCCGTTTGCCGGTGTGTCCGGCGGGTTTTCCTCGCGCACGTACCGAGCCCTTTTCGCGAAGCCTCAACAAGTCCAGACGTCAATAACGTAATTCTGGGGATCTTTGAGCATGTATGGCAGGGTGAGTTCGACGATGGGTTCTCTTGGCCTCTTGGAAAGACGCTCTGCCCACTGGTACTCGGAGATTCGCGCAAATGTGCCTGCTCCTCGTGGATAGTCGGCTGCGGCGTGAACAGCTCCGCTGTTGAGATGAGAGAGTTCCACTACTTCGGCGTAGCGATCCAATAGCTTGGCGGTATCAAAAACCAGCACGTCATGCTGACGATCCCGATACGCTGACGCACTTCGGATGCTGTTGAGTCTGTCCTGACTCAACCAGAAAAAGACACGTCCATTCAGTGTACGGTACCAATCAGCTTCGGACATGCCAATGAGCGTGCGACGAAGTACAGTTTCGTTGATCGGCTTGTTGTCGCGTAGCCACGCTACACCGTGTACTGGGTGTTTTATTGTGACGGCCTCGGGTCGTCGGGCTGACTCTATTGCCTCCCGTTCGGTGTCCTCGATCTGGAAAAGATCGAGCAGTGCCGTTGTGGAGCGAAGTCCATGTTTCTGGATTGATTCCCACGAGCCATACTCTGCCATGTGGAACAAACGAGGCCACCGGTTGGCAATGTGGTCCGAGGTGAGCGCCGGTATCACCATAAGCGCCTGTCGATGACTCCACGGTTCAGCATGAATCCTGTTGATATGAGTGACACTCTCGCTCCGGTAATGCGTTCCACTTCCTCGACAAATCTCAGTGTTTCCTCTGTGAGTTGTTCGTATCGCCGCGCTTCTTCGTTCTCTTTGCTTAGATAGTCAGCAAACGTCAAGGCGATATCAGTCGGGGCGTTGTAAAGTGCGGAGCGCCGAAGCAGATCCCACTCGGGTTCTCCGACACGGCGAAGTCGGTCAGTGCTTGATGTCCGCTCCTTCTCCTCTAGGTTGCTTTTACCAGACCGTCGTTCAATCTCTTCCCACGTCAGTTCGGCGGTTAGGGGCCCAGAGTTCCCCTCTACCCGAATAGGGTAGGTGCGAACAACCATAATCACGCGCCGCACGCGTGCGGGTGCGATCCCGGCTTCAGCAAGGCACCCGGCCACGTTGGTGTCACGGGAGGTCACGAATGGGTAGGGGCCATGGTGTAGCGAAAGGCCGCTTCCTTGGGTTCCCTCCAGTAACACCCGCATGCCGGAGGCGTACGCGCGCTCAAGGATCTTGTACGTGGGACGTATAAACGGAGCAAGTTCCCTGATATCCCTGGCAAGGCGAACGTTTTCTCCCCGGAGCAAACGCCTCGATGTTGCCGCACCGGTACCCGATTTTGTTGAACCGATCAAGGCCTCCAAGCCTGATTCTGCTTCTTTGTCCTTGTCTTCAATGATCATTACGTGTGGGTCGATGGAGAGACGCTCATGGTCAACACGACAATCTGCAATCTCTCCCAACAGCTGAGACGGGTAAACGACTGCACCCGGTCCTAACACCAGTTCCGCCTCGCCGGCGAGTGTGCCCGACGGCAGACTGTGGTGGGTGTATTCCCCGGATGGCGGGTAGACTGTGTGGCCCGCATTAGGTCCGCCAACGCGTATCAAAATGTCGTACTCAGGAGCCAGATAGAAGGAAATGTTCCCCTTCCCTTCAGAGCCGTAGCTCCCTCCGACCACAACATCAACACAAGGAGAGTGGCTGCGGTCAAGCAGACCGAGCTGGGCTGCAACCCTGACTTCAACATCCTTCTGTCCGGCCCCACCAGTGTCTATTGCGATATCAGCTATCTCAGCCAAGGAGTCAACATCTGCCTCTGTTGGATGGGACATGATTTCCGCATAGGTCTCCGGTTCGACCAAACCCGAAGTGGCCCGCCGTTCTTCAAAGCGTCCTTCGCAGGTTTCTGTGGAGGCTGTGACGTGAACATGGCGGATCTGCCAACCGAACGCTTGGCGCAAACCTTCCACCTGGCTGGCTGTGCGAACGGCGTCAATGACCACTAGTTGTTCGGAAGCCATGTAGATGGTGGTGGACAATCGGTCAGCTACCCACCGGCCATCAGAACTCTCATCTAGTTCAGCGCCGATACGCTGCAGCGTTGAGCGGGTTGCCTCCTCGTCGTCGCCTAATTTGGCCAAGAGAACATCTCGGGTAGAGAGTCGAATCCCGCCGAATCCGGAGGCCAGGGCCCGTGCCAGAAGGCTCTTTCCGCTTGCTACCCGTCCTGATACAACGACAATCAGCCGCTGTGGCACTACTTCGCTCGCCGTTGGATGAGTCAAGGTGCGATCCGTCTAGAACTTCAGGGCGAGTTGCTCAGCTTCCATCGCCTCCGGAGGCATCTGCGCATCAGGGAGAACGTACACAGTGACCGGAACGCCTCTGTTGACTAGTTCCTCAAGTACAAGGTCGCGAACTGTTGGCCAATCTGCACCGCCTTGGCCGGTGCCAAGAAGGGGAATATGCACCTCTGCGTCGCTTTGTCCGGCAAGACGAGCTACGCGTTCCAATGCCTTTTGCAGAGCATGAACCCGTAAACGCGGTGTCCGGGTTGGGGGACCGTAGCCAACTTGCGACAGCATACTTGCAATCCACGTTTCATCATTTGCTTTGGTCACGTGGATCTCGCCAAGGCGGCGACTTCCCCACGGCCACCCAGCAAATTCTTCCGCTGCTTCCGGGTACTTGTTCTTGAGGTCTCTTGCAAGCCCGCGCCCTCCCCAACGGCGAGCTCTGTCGTTTACAATGTGAGCTATCACAACCGGTCCCCGTGTCTGCGGCGCCGACGCGTCGCCCCGCACATAGCGAATCCCTCTATGTGTTTCCGTAATGTCAACTGGCTCTAAGAGACCCACGACACGCGGGTACCGGTCCCCGGGGTAGGGAGGTATTCCCACGGCCTGCACCTGAAGTTCAGTCGCGCCCCACGCCACAACGGCGTCATCCGAATACCCGACTGCTGTGCAGCGGGCAAGCACATCGTGGCTTACCTTGTCACCTGATCTCACGGGGCAATCCCAGTTGCGGGATGCAATCACATAGTCGATCCGAAACATCGGTGCACTCTGAATGCGCGCTGCAGCGAACACACACGCCTGCCTATCGGTGAGTCTCACGACCCGTCGAAGCAACGCCTCGGTGGATACGCCGAACCGTCGGCACTGATCAACCAGCCGTACCAGGTTGAGGTCGTCCGTCCCGGATATTGGTAAAGCTCCCGCGGGCATCAGTAGCTCCGCCGCCGCAATATTGCACAGCATCTCCAACTGCCAATCATCCCGCCTCCGACTCTCACCCTCTCGGTATCTGGTGTATTCGGCGTAGTCCGCAAAGAGCAGGTGACCAATCTCGTGTGCGATTGAGAAATTGAGGCGAGCAACTGGACGGTAGGGATTGAACTCTATACGAGGGCCTCCGTCAGCCAATGCAAGGCGAGCGTCGTGCACATCCTGTCTCGCCACGACCTCAACCCCCATCCATTGAGCTAGTCTGAAGGAGTCGTACGGAGGGCCTTCCCAACCGTCTTCCATGGCGTTTAGCGACAACTCCCGCGATGCGTTCTCAATCCAGCCGATCGGGTCGTCTGTTTTTTCCGACTCAAGCGCACCCACGACCGATGGATGTGTCCAAGTGATCGCCACAAAAGCCTCCTGAGGGGGACATAGCCCTGTCAGGAGGATCGTAGTGGAAAACAAACGATGACGGGCGGAACAGGAGTGAATCCCCTCGGCTTTCTTGGAGGCTTAGGAAAGCCCCCACTTTCGTAGAGTCGGGATATTTGAATTGGTGGTGTGACCGACCCAACGGAGGGTCTTCATGTCTTATCGATATCGGCACGAGTTCCGTCGCAGGGTGCTGGGTGTCCGGTCTGGCGGCGTAGCTGCTCCTGCGACATCCCATTGGTCTCCTTTGGTCGGAGATACCCAAGAGGTGTTGCGTAATAGTTCCGGTTACGGTACTATACGGCTCATGGGTTTGGTGGGGGTTTCTGATGCAGCGATCGAACTGGGTGTCAGCCGACGTCGAGTTCGTCAGATGCTTGCCAGCGGTGTGATCGTCGGTCAGCGGGTTGGGAACACCTGGGTAATGGAACGCAGTGCTCTGAGGTTCTCGGGAAGGCAGCGCCCCACTGTCGGTAGGCCGTGGCAGCCACATTCGGCCTGGTCGCTTTTGGCTATTGCCTCCGGCCGCGATGTCGACCTTACTCCTTCCCAGCGTTCTCGGGTTCGGCGCCGTTTCGACGCGGGGTTGATCAATTGTCTCGCGCAGTTGTCGGTGCGGGCCAGGCTGTGTTCGTTCTACGCACACGAGTCCGTCCTGTCGCTTCTAAAGGACGAACCGGACGTTGTTGTCTCGGGCGTAAGCGCAGCAGGTCATTACCAACTTGACATAGTCGTTGTCAACCATTTCGAGGCTTATGTCCGGGCCGCGGTGTTGCCTGATCTTGTCAAACGGTTCTCTTTGGACGAAGCCGCTGCACGGCCAAACGTTTCTTTGCGGGCTGTCGCTGATCACCTGTGGCCGTTCGGTTCCGATGAAGAGGTTGCGCCTCTCGCGGTCGTGGCTGTTGACCTGCTCGAAGCCGATGACGATCGGACCCGACGGGCCGGAGCTCGACTGCTTCAATTGTTGTGATCCGCTGGCCACAAGTCGACCGGCAACCTGTCCGGTTGCCGTTGATCGCCGGGTAATTCATTGGCGAGGTCTGCTGGTTCGATCACAGCGAATGAGCAGTCGTCGGTGTTTCCCGACCATCTGGCCATCTCGACCAACCGGTCGGGTGTTGTTTCCAAGGGTCCGTCCATAGCCCCCGAGAGGCTTGCCTGAGTGACGTGGCCGAACAGACCGTCGGTTGCCGCCAGGAGCCGCCTGCTCCTCCAGGAGACTCGTGTGGTGTGAACGCGGATGGGATGGAACCATGGGTAGCCTCCCAGGGTTTGGGTGATGCACCCCCCTTCCCAGTCGTCCACGGTGACTTGCGCCAGACCCTCGCCGTCGTGAAGGTACACCCGGGAGTCGCCCACACCGAATACGGTCGCCCCGTCGTCGGTGAGGTGGACACCGGCAACCGTGGTACCCATGTCCCGCAGGCCCTTGTGGACGAGCATCGCGTCGTACAGGTACCGGTTGGCTTGCTCGACCAGTGATATCAGGTCCTGTTCTGTTCCGACCTGGGCACTTCCCGCGGGGATGACTTCGGCGGCTAGGGATGCTGCCGTGTCACCGGCAGGGTGTCCGCCCAGTCCGTCGAGCACAGCTATCAGGCTGGGGGGTTCAACGGTGAACATCACCGGGGTGGGCTGGTGGTGGTCAACCACGATGTCGTTGACCACCACCCTGTCCTGGTTGATCTCCCGGCCGGATCCACGGCGGGTGACAACAGCCACTCCCAGTCGGCTTTGACTCTCCGAACCCACAACCATCCTTCCTTTCCATACCGCGGGGGCGGTCTGTCCGGTAACGAACGAAGCCGCCTTGTCCAAGGGTCTGCTCGGAGATGCTAAGACCAGGGTGTGACACCCGCGTCGGGGTTGTCAGGATTGGCGTCTGTGCCTGGCGGCCGTGATGAGTCCCCTTTGCCTTTGCCAGGGTCACCGCCGGTCAGCTGCAGGACGGTCGGTTGTGGGGGGGTGTTTCTATCTTTTTTCCAAATCGGTTTTGGGGTGGTGGGGGTTGTAGGGGGTTTGGGTTTTGAGCATGGCGAGGATGAGGTCGCAGCGGCGTCGGGCGACGCAGATGACGGCGGCGTTGTGGTGTTTTCCTGCTGATCGTTTGCGTTGGTAGTAGGCCTTGGCGGT
The DNA here is from genome assembly GCA_965204615.1 of Acidimicrobiia bacterium. Taxonomy (GTDB): domain Bacteria; phylum Actinomycetota; class Acidimicrobiia; order Spongiisociales; family ZC4RG35; genus Bin76. The sequence continues at coordinate 2,727,786 of OZ242000.1, forward strand.
GGGGTCGTGTTGGGTGGCGACGAAGGCGGCGGTGAACATGGCGTTTTTGAGGCGGTGGTTGCCGCCGCGGTGTTGGCTGGTGCGGTTGATGCTTTTGCCTGAGCGGCGGTTTACCGGTGCCAGGCCGGCGTAGCTGGCGAGCCGGGCGCCGTTTTTGAAGCGGTGGGGGTTTCCTATCTCGGCCAGGGTTCGGGCCCCGGTTCTGGGTCCGAACCCGCACAGGGTGTTCAGGATTTGCCCGAGGGGATGCTGGAGGAACGCCTCTGCGATGTCAGTGGCGAGTTCGGTGCGGTGGGCCTGGATGCGGTTCAGGTCGTCGATCAGAGCGCTGATGACCTTTTCCCAGGTGCTCTCGGCCGGGAGGGTGACGGTTTGGGCGTCGAGGGCGGCCATGATCTGGTTGGTGAGAGTGGTGGCCAGTCGGGGGGAGCGTTTCTTGATAGCGTTGCGGATCTTGGTCCGCCCCGCGGTTCGCAACGCGGTGGGGGTGGCCCATTTGGACAGTAGGTTCCGGACGCCGGGTTGGGCGAGACGGGCTCCCAGGACCCGTTCCAGGGCAGGTGAGACGGCCATTAGCGCTTCTCGGCAGCGGTTTATGGTCTGGTTGGCGTCGCCGGCCAGGTCGGTGTCACGCCCGTTCAGGACCCGTAAACAGACCAACAGCTCGTCGTCTATTTCGGTCCAGGTCAACCGGTCGGGATTGCGGCGAGCGTAGTCGGCCAGCACCCACGCGTCGCGGGGGTCGGTCTTGGCCGCCCCGGCGTACAGGTCGGCGGCGCGGCGCATCACCAGCCCGCTCACATAGGCCACCGGTACCTGCCGTCGGGCCATAACCCCCAACATCAGCTGGGCTCCCGCCGACGTCATGTCGATCACCACTGCCGCCCGACCATGGGCTTGCGCCCGGTCGAGCATCGCTTCCATCGCGGCCTGGTCGTTGCGGACCGGACCGGCGAACAATTCCTCACCATCGGAGGTGATCGCCTGGGCGTAATGATCGCCCTTGGCCATGTCTACCCCGACGAACACATCAACCGTCACCGCGTTCATAACGGTGTTCCTTTCTGTAGACTCCAATCTCGGATCGTCCCCCTGGGCGCGGTTGCCTTCAACCACCTTACGGACCAGCCATCAACAGTGTGCATGTTTCTATCAGAGGTCAACAGCGCCCTAACACGGCGGGTGGCAACACCCCCCGGGCCATCTAGGTGACAGGGGCAAAAAGCCCTACCCGCCGTGTCGGACGATCAAGCCCCCAGTCTCACACCGAAGGCCTACCTAACAAGGTAAGGGGGCCTGCCGGTTGACAATGCTCCTCGGCCGGCATGCGACAAGACCAGATACGCAGAAATGCAAACCCAACAATACGAAACTTCGCAAACGACATCCAATGGAAACCGTGGCAAATCTGGGCTTGAATCGTGTCAAAGCCCCCTGCGGGCGAACCTGTGACCTGCGCCTTCATATTTACGCGCCAGCGCCTCCCATATCTAGGCATCGACCAGCATCTGAAGCAGATCCCTGTCCTCTTCCAGTATCTCCTCAATCCACCTGCGGCAACAGGTCAATCTTCGGTTAAGGTCCACGAACGGGGATGTTCGGGGATTCTCTCCAATCGTGGTGTCCCCCCTGTTCTGATCGTGGCGTCCTCGCCGAACCCCTTGCTCAGGCCCAGGTCAGGGGTGGTGGCCAACACCCCACATATATGATGGCGATGGGTGTCCACCGGTACTTGACGAGGTCGATGGAACGTTCCTTGATTTCTTCCTCGGTGGCGTCCTTAGATATCTGGAGGAGGTGTTCGGGTGTGTATTTGGCCAGGATCATCCCTGCAAAGGCGATGACCAGTTGTTGGGGGGCGGCCGGTGGACACATTCGAGTCCTAGGAAAACGCCGAGTGTCCTCAGAACAGCCACCCAAAGTTACGCTCAGCGGGTTCGGCGTGGAATAACCAATTCTCGAACCTGTCCACGAAGATCACCAGTGGACGACTAATGCCATACCCCACATAAACGACCACGTTGGGGCGCTCTGAGGGTTCCAGCCGCCACTCCTCCCAAGGAGGTTCCCTTGGTTCCGGGTTCAGCGTCAGGGCTTCCGCCAAAGGCAAGACCTCTATTGGCTCGTCAAGGACCGCCTCAATGTCGTAGGCGGTAATCCAGTCCCTGAGCGCCGATTGGGTTATGTAGGGAGCCGCGTCTTGCAAGTCGTATCAGACAACGGGGGACAGGAGCGACTCCACGACGGACCTCTGCTCGGGGCGCAACAGGTTGAGAAGGCGGCCCCGGTCCTCAGCAGGACGGTTGGCGATTTTTCGTGCGGCGCGGGATGGGTCCAGGGCGTTTAGGACATACTCCCAGTCCGCATCTGTATAGGAGTCGGCTATCCCCCTCGCTATGCGCCGCCCCCGCTCCCTCTGTTCGGACTCCACGAACCAACCGGTTGGGTCTCTGTCCAGTTCAGCAGCGCCCTGCGCTTTGACGGGGTTCTCCATGAAGACCAGCGTAATCGCCTCTCGGGGAGACCACAACCACGATCATCATTAGTGGGGGAATCGGGCGTGGCATTTCGACCAGTCTCCATTCGATCGTGGTGTCCCACCTGTTTTGATCGTGGTGTCCTCTCCGAACCCCCTGCTAAGGCCCAGGTCAGGGGTGGTGGCCAACATGCCACCGAGTCGTGGTTGCAATCACCCCATTGTCCGACTGGCTACCTGTCCTCCGTGGCGACATTGATGTTCCAGTTGTGCCGGTTCGGCCATAACCTGACGCGCAAAGATCCAGCCTCCCGGGCAATGGGGCCGGTTTTCGTCTGTTGCCGGGGGTTTATCTCTCCTGCCAGGGGAGCATCGGCGTTTTGGCGGCGGCTCGGCGGTGGATGACGATCCTGCGGCCGTCGGTTCGACACTGCTCTCGCGGCGGCGGCGGATCGGGATGTTGCTTGGCCGGGACGAACGCGAGGGTGAACGACTGCGGTGGGGCTCACCTCCCACCAGCGGAGTATTACTCCAGGGTGCGCAACATGCTCTGGGCCCCGGGCGAAGCCAAGACTCGTATCCTCCGTGTGGTGACCTTGTCCGATGGGAAAACGATACACAACGCTTTCATAGACTCTCGTTTCAGGAAGGCAAGCCAATGAGACTCAGCTATCACCCAGATACGGACAGCCTCTACATTGAATTCCAGCCTACGCCGAGTGTTCACACCGTGGAGATTGTCGACGGGTTCAATGCTGACTTCGACGCGTCGGGCGGCATAGTCGGACTTGACATCGACCATGCGTCCAGGCATGTAGATGTCGACGCGTTGGAGGTTCGGGCTCCGAGCCTTTTGCAACGGGTTGTCTCCTGAGCCGATACTCAAGGGGGATCCCCAGCCATTAGCGACAAGCCGCCGGGGGAAACCGCGGCTTGCATCTCCTAAGCGTCTTCGGCTGGCCCCCGCGGGAGGGTTATGTCCTCAAAGAGCCTGGCAACGTCCAGGTGGCCCGTGCGCCGACATCAAGAACGCCGCCTGAAGGCGTTTTCGGACGGCATCCAGTCGTGGTGTCCCCCCTGTTCTGATCGTGGCGTCCTCCCCGAACCCCCTGCCAAGGCCCAGGTCAGGGGTGGTGGCCAACACCCCACATGAACGGGAGTGTCCTTTTTGGCGAAGCCTTACCTGGTGGTGGAGATCCAGGTGGGTTGATAGTCGTGGTAGTGGTTGTCGGTGAGTTGTCGTGGGTTTTGGCCGTCGGCGTCCATCGTGAAGACTTCCCAGTCGCCGTCTCGGTAGCTGATGAAGATCAGTTTTTTGCTGTCGGGGGACCATCCGACCTGGTACTCCGCGTAGTCGTTGTCGGTGAGTCGTTGTGGGTTTTCCCCGTTGGCGTCCACTACGGAGATTTCGTAGTCTTGTCCGTCCCGGTAGCGGGTGAGGAAAGCGATGCGTTCGCCGTCGGGCGACCACACCGGCTCTCTATTGAAGGCCCCGGTGTCGGTGAGCTGTCGCGAGCTTTCTCCATCGGGGTCGGTCACCATGATTCTTCCGTCGGCGACATAGGCGAGTCGAGTTCCGTCGGGTGACCACGTTGGGTCTCCCTTCCAAGATCCGGTGGCGGTGAGGTGGTTCGTTTCGCCGCTCTCGGGGTTGACGGTGCGGATTTGAAAGCGGTCACCCACGCTGTTTACGTAGGCTATGCTGTCGCCGTCGGGTGACCACGCCACGTCTGTTATGTAGTCCCAGCGATCATGTTCGGCCTGCGTTTTGTCCACGATCGATTCAGATGTCCCGGCTTCCGGATCAAGGACCCCTAGTTTGTGGTAGTCGGTGTAGGCGATCCGTGTGCCGTCCGGCGACCAGGCCATCTCGAAGTCTCCCGGATCATGGATGATTGGGTCCCATAGCCAAGGCTCTATGTAGGTGACTGAGATTCCCTCCGTTTCGGGGCTGACGTGGGTGTCGAGAAGGTTGTCACCGTTGGCGTCCATCACAAATATGGTGTTGTGGCGTTTGAAGGCGATGGACGACCCGTCCGGTGACGAGATCGGACCGTAGCTTGGCGCGTTGTCGCCGGTGAGCGGTGTTTGATTGCCGCCGTCCGGATCCATCACGAAGATGTCGCTCCCATATTCTGTGGTGAACAGGATCTGGTTGCTGTCAGGAGACCACGCGATTCCCGAATCGGGGTAGTTGTTGTCGGAGAGTGTCTCCACCGTCCTGTCGTCAACATCCACTACCAGGACTTCCGAGTCGATGTCACCGCTGTCGAGGCCTGCGAAAGCGATCTTCGAGCCGTCGGGGGACCATACGGGGCCTCGACAGCCGGTGGTGTCATCGGTGAGTTGTGCCTGGTTCCCCCCGTGGGCGTCCGCCATCCACAACGAACCGGTCCTGCAAAACGCAATGTGATCGCCGCCGGGTGACCACACCGGATCAGACGTCCGGTCCTCGCCGGCGAGTCTCCGGAGGTGGCTCCCGTCTGCGTTCACGACCAGTACCACCAGGTTTCTCAAGTCCCAGGCGGGATCCTCCGGATAGCCCTCGAACAGTAGACGGGAACTGTCGGGGGACCACGCCGGCTCCGGCACTCTGGAATCGGAGTAGCCAACCACCGTCAGTCCGGCGCCGTCCCTGGTCGCCACCAACACCTCCGCCTCGCCATAGCTTCGGAACGTCACTCTGCTGCTGTCGGGCGACCACAACAGTCCCAGGTGGCCGCCTTCGCCCCGGGAGAGCTGTCTCGGGTTGCCGCCATCCGCGTCCGCCACGATGACCTGAGCCTCCCCCCGGTTGGGAGACTCATAGAAACCAAGACTGGCGCCATCCGGCGACCAGACCGGAAGACCATCCCCGACGTCGTTGTCGGTGACCCGGACCAAACCATGCCCGTTCACATCCACGATGTATATCTCTTGACTGGCATCGGATTCCCGGCGCCCCGCGAAAGCGATCCTGGTGCTGTCCGGCGACCAGCGGAACCACCAATGAACCTCATCGCCACCGGCTACCACCACCCGGTTGCCGCCATCGGCATCCACCACAACAAGCTGAACACCGGCCCCTTCCTCTATGCCTCTAGTGAAAAACGCGATCCTGTTGGCGTCAGGCGACCACACCGGCTGGCCGGAGCCCCCATCGGCCACCATCACCCGGTTGCCGCCATCGGAATCCATCACAAAGACCTGCCCCTGGAAAGTCGCGGCGATCCTGTTGGCGTCAGGCGACCACAATGCCGATGCCGGGCTTTCGGTAGCCCTCATGCCATCGGTAACCGACCACAGACCTCCCCCATCCGCACCCACCACGGAAATGTCCCGATCACCATACCTTCCATATCGCGTGAAGACGATCCGTTCCACCAAACCCCCAACATCCCCACCAGCAGCGCCCGAGATCCCCTTCTCGTCTGACTCCCCGGCGTCCGCCGCCGCATCCCCGCCGGTGCCATCCCCAACTGAGCCAACCCCGGGATCCGCATCCCCGATCTCATCTCCCGCCGCCAGCGCCTCCCCGGACCCAACCTCTTCAACAGTCACAGACTCCACCTGATCCGCAGCTTCGCCGCACCCCGCCATCAACAACGCCGCGACCACAACCGCCCAGAATCCGTCCCAACGAATCCTCCCAGTCAACGCCGCTCTGCCCATCAGGACGTTATAGTAACTGTTACTACTGACGACGAACGTGTTGGTCTATGGGCAATTCCCTTGTGCGATGGTGTTTGGCTGGAGGGAGAGTCAGGTGCCTGATGTGGGGTGTGTTCGGAGTTGTGCTGGGGGTTGGGATGTTCATCGCTTGGAGTCCGGCGAGCGCCTCCGGTGGGTTTCCAGCCGCTCCCGGGGACGTTGTCCTATCCAGGGAAGCCCGGTTCACGACAGTCACGGCCGGTTGGTACAACTCGTGCGGGCTCCGAACCGACGGAGTGATCACCTGCTGGGGTAGGGGCTTCAAAGACAAGGCTGGACCGCCGGATGGAACATTTACCGCTGTTTCACTCGGCAGCAGCAATCATGCATGTGCGATTCGTCCCGACGGGACCGTCATCTGTTGGGGGGACAGCAGGCATGGTGGTTCAAGCCCACCGGAGGGCAGGTTCGACGCCGTCTCAGCAGGGCACCATCACACTTGTGGGATACGCCCTGGCGGGACCGTTGTGTGTTGGGGGGATGACAGCCATGGTGAGTCCCGCCCGCCTGCGGGTGGTTTCTCTTCGGTCACGGCAGGTTGGGATTCCACATGCGGAATCCGGACTGATGGCACTGCTGTGTGTTGGGGGGATGACAGCCATGGTGAGTCCAGTCCACCGCCTGGCAAGTTTGACGCCGTTTCGACAAGTTGGTCCCATTCCTGCGGAATCCGGACCGACGGCACTGTGACCTGCTGGGGTGGCAACGCTCACGGTCAGTCCGCGTCGCCGGATGGGACCTTCGTAGCTATCGGAACCAGCGGGGAAAATTCGTGTGGGATCCGGACGGACAGAACCATCATTTGCTGGGGCTCCGACGCGGTGGGCCAGTCCGACGCTCCGGACGGCACGTTTACCACTATCGCCATGGGCTCCAAGCATGGGTGCGGACTCCGCACCGATGGCAGTGTTTCATGCTGGGGGGACGATCTTTCTCCACAGCCGAACCCGGCGACCACCCTGCCCGGCTTTGCTGATGTTCCCGAGGATTCTGTTCATCGTCCGGCCATCGAAGGCCTGAATGCCGAAGATGTGTTTTCGGGTACCGGATGCGGCCCGGGAAGACTGTGTCCGGACCAACCCATCCTGCGCTGGGAAATGGCGGTTTGGCTGAACCGGGTCCTCCAGGACTCCCGCCCTGGGTCAGTGAGCACCTCCCGGTTCGCCGACGTGAATCCCGACGAGTGGTGGTCAGGTTATCCGGAGCGTCTTGCCGATTTTGGTATCACCAAGGGCTGCGCCGCCAGTCCCGCCCGGTTCTGCCCAACCGAACCGGTCACCCGCGCGCAGATGGCCTCTTTTCTGGTGAGAGCCTTCTCGCTCCCCGATTCATCGGACGAGGCGTTCGTTGACACAGACGGAAACATCCATGCCGCAGACATCAATGCGCTGGCGGCTTCCGGGATAACGGTGGGCTGCGCCACCACCCCGGCCAGGTTCTGTCCGGACAGCCACACATCCCGGGCGGAGATGGCCACGTTCCTGGGAAGAGCCATCAAACTGACCGCGGGGTTCACCGCCATCGCCAGCGGATTCGACTACTCCTGCGGGATCCGCGCCGACGGCACCCTGGCATGCTGGGGTCAAGACTCCTACGGCGCCATCAGCACCCGGCCCGTCGGCACATTTGTGGCCATCTCGGCCCACGCCCACACCAACTGCGGGATCCGCACCGACGGCACCGTCGACTGCTGGGGTAGCAACCGTTTCGGAGAATCAGACCCGCCGGACGGCAGCTTCACCTCCATAGCAGCCGGTCACACCCATTCGTGTGGCATTCGCCCCGACGGCACAGCCGTCTGCTGGGGAGCGGGCGGACAGGGCCGATCACGACCACCGGATGGCACGTTCACCGGCATTTCCAACGGAAGGGCCCATTCCTGCGCCATCCGCACCAGCGGCATCGTTACCTGCTGGGGGAACAACCAATCCGGCCAGACGGCGCGACCATTCGGAGACTTCACCCGCATCTCCGTCGCCGGCGACCACGCTTGCGGGATCAGAACCGACAGTACCGCCATCGTCTGTTGGGGTCGCGAGCGTGACATCCAGCCGCCCGACAGGGCGTTCACAACCGTTTCGGCAGGCAGGCTCCATTACTGCGGGATAAGGGTGGACGGAACCCTGGCATGCTGGGGGAACAACGACTACGGCCAATCCACCCCACCGAATGGAACCTTCACCGCCGTCTCGGTCGGCGAGTGGCACTCATGCGGGATCCGCACCATCGGCACGGTCACTTGCTGGGGAAGTAATGAATATGGCCAATCCAGTCCCCCAGAATTTGCAGACCGGGGGCCGTCGACGGCACTCGGAAGAGGTTTTACTTCAGTGTCCGACGGCGATGGGCATACATGTGGGATCCGCACTGACGACACCGTCGAATGCTGGGGCGCCAACGACCACGGGCAATCGACAGCGCCGGGAGGCGCATTCGTTTCAGTGTCCGTCGGCTGGGGGTTTACCTGTGGGATCCGCACTGGCGGCGCCGTCGAATGCTGGGGCGCCAACGACCACGGGCAATCGACAGCGCCGGGAGGCGCATTCACATTGGTATCGGCCGGCGGCCGACATGCGTGTGGGATCCGCACTGGCGGCGCCGTCGAATGCTGGGGCGCCAACGACTACGGGCAGTTGAATGAGCCGGTGGGTGAGTTTGTTTCGGTGTCCGCCAGACACAGCTACACATGTGGGGTCCGCACTGGCGGCGCCGTTGAATGCTGGGGATGGGGCAGGGACAAGCTGGACCTACCGGTAGGTGAGTTTGTCTCGGTGTCCTCCGGCGCCCGGCACTCATGTGGGATCCGCACTGACAACACTGTTGAATGCTGGGGCTGGATAGGAGATCACGAGCCACCGGATGGTGAGTTTGTTTCGGTATCCGCCGGCCAATGGCACTCATGCGGGCTACGGACCAACAGCACCGTTCACTGCTGGAACTTCGGCATCTACGAGTTTGTTTCACCAATAGGCACGTTTGTTTCGGTCTCCGTCAGCGCCTGGCGATCATGCGGGGTGCGCACCGACGGCACCCTTGAATGCTGGGGACTTCTCGACCACGCCCAACCTGAGCATTGAACCTACCCACGACTCCCGATAGGGTTGATCACTCGATCAGAACCCTCCTCAAGAGACGCGGTCAGGGGGTCCGACAACACCCCACTGACCAACCCACCCACCCGGGTGACCTTGCCGGATATTCGATTTCTCCTGGCCGCTTTGGATAGCGCCGGTGGCCCGGGACGATTCCCGCCGACTCGCTGACCCCTTAATGACCAAAGCGGGGGGCTGGGCGGTCATCGGCGGCGCCGACCAAACAGGACAACCTAGGCTTCGGTTGTCGAGCAGCAAGGAGGAGCCGGAAAATGGACAGAGATCGCGTCTCGGCCGCCATCGGGAGGTGTTGGCGGGACGAGATCGTTTCCGAGCTCGAGCGCTACATCGCCATACCTGCTGTGTCGCCGGGGTTCGACCCTGATTGGGAGGCGGCCGGCCATATCGAGGCTGCGGTGCAGCAGTTGTCAAGCTGGATTGAGTCGAGGCCGGTGGCCGGTATGACTGTGGAGGTCCAACGGTTGCCGGGGCGAACTCCCTTGATCGTCGTGGAGGTGGCGCCGTGGGGTGATGCCTCGGCCGATGGTGATGACGGGTCCACTGTGGTGCTCTACGGGCACCTGGACAAACAACCGGCCATTGAGGAGTGGAGGGACGGCCTGGATCCGTGGACGCCGGTGCGAGACGGAGATCGACTCTACGGTCGGGGCGGTGCTGACGATGGCTATGCGGCGTTCGCCGGCATGGCTGCCATCGAAGCCGTCCAGGCCGCCGGGGGCAGCCACAGCCGATGCCTGTTGCTGATCGAGGCCTGCGAGGAGTCCGGCACCCAGGATCTGATGGATCACTTGGATGCCCTTGGAGACCGCTTGGGCGATGTGAGCCTTTTGATATGTCTGGACTCGGGCTGTGCCACCTATGACACATTGTGGCTTACCACCTCTTTGCGGGGGCTGGTGGATGCAACGCTGAGGGTGGACGTGATCTCCGAAGGCTGGCACAGCGGCATGGCCGGTGGTCTGGTGCCGTCTTCGTTTCGGCTGGCGCGCATACTGCTGGACCGGATCGAGGACTCGGCCACCGGCCGGGTGCTGTTGGACACCACCCGCGTCGGGATCCCCGCGCACCGGGTCGCCGAGGCGCGATCGATGGCCGCGGCGCTGGGAGGCACCGGTGAGGACTTTGGTCTGGTGGGAGACCTCAGGTTGATGGAGGAGGATCCCGCCGAGGGTCTCCTGGCGCGAACATGGCGTCCCTCTCTCAGTGTGGTGGGCGCCGACGGACTGCCTCCCACCGCCTCTGCGGGCAACGTGCTGCGACCCTACACCGCCCTGCAGCTGAGCCTCCGCCTGCCGCCTACCGCCAGGGCGGAGGCTGTCGCATCCGAACTCACGGACCGGCTCACGACCGATCCTCCTTTGCAGGTGTCAGTCAGCGTGGAGGGAATCGACTACGCCGACGGCTGGGACGCCCCGGCTTTGTCGCCGTGGCTGGCCAGGGCACTGGATGACAGCGCCCTTCACCGCTTCGGCCAGCCCATGCAACTCTTCGGAGAGGGTGGGAGCATCCCATTCATCGCCATGCTCGGCGAGATGTTCCCGCAAGCGCAGTTCGTCGTCACGGGAGTGCTGGGGCCGGAGTCCAACGCGCACGGTCCCAACGAGTTCCTTCACCTGGCCTACGCCGAAAAGCTCACCTGCTGCATCGCCGACATCCTCCACGCGGAGGCAACTCGCCGATAGATCCGCGACGAGCCGCGGTCAGGCTGTCAGGCGATCGGTCAACGCCGCGATCTCAGGGTCCACGTAGACACCATCGGCTTGGACCTGCTGGTCGTCCAACCACACCGATGGCTTCAGCACCACACCGTCGGAGTGCACCGGAGATCCCATCTCGGTGGCGCCGATGCCGATCTGAACGCATCCGAAGATCCGTTCGTCCTCCAGGATCTTTCCCGAGGGCCGCGTGACGCCCGGGTTGAACCCGTAGCAGAAGTGGTCGAACAGCAAGGCCTCGGGGTTGTCGAAGGACCGCAGCCACTCTTCATACAGCTTCGCCTCTCTCCCCCCGGAGAAGCGGGTGGCGTATCCATTGACGACTTCCATCACGATCGGTCGTTTCAGCAGCCCGAGGGTGTCAGGAGGCCATGCCGTGCCATCGAACACCAGGATGCCGTTGACGGACTTGCGCACCACCATGCATCCGGATTGGCCGCCCAGCATCTGCGGCCAGCCTCCCACAGCCGGCGGGTCCTCCCAGAAGGGGTCGCCCGCAGGGTCTATCTCCATGGTGACGTCACAGCCGGCCGGGCTGGTCAGCCGGAGGGTGCTCGCGGCCTGTGACCTCCGGTAGAGGAGATCCTTGACTTGATCGAGCAGGGCGTTGTCCACTCTGCCGATGGTCCGGATCATCATGTCCACGTCCATCCCGGTGAGTTCCACGTAGACGCACCCGTTGGCGATGGCGGCGTCGTAGGCGGCGCTGTACAGGTGGTAACCGACGGAGAAGTTGATCCAGTGCTTGGCGCCCAGCGCCGCGCCGGCCACCGGATCGGGGACCGGCCCGGCGGGAACCCCGGTCGGGTAGCTGAGGAGGGTGGGTACCGCGCCCAGCGCGTGTGCGGCGGAGGCCGTGGCGGTGGCGACCCGCTGGTCGGCCCGGCTGTCGGCGGTTATCAGTACCTGATCGCCAGGCTCAACCGGCCGCACCTCGGTGAGCAGTACTCTGGCGGCGTGGTCAAGTTCCGACTCCGCCGACTCGAGGTTGGTCCCCCGCGTGGAATACTCATCGGCTGTCGGTTCAGGTCGGCGACGTCGGGTGGCTGAAATGCTGGTGGATGGTCGATCCGATCGATCCAAGAGGTCCACCTCTAACGGTTCGGCCTGCCGGGTCGGGGCTCCTCCTCACCGGCGCCGTTCAGCAGGGCGGTTATGTTGATGTTGGATTCGTACTTGATGTCGGTGACCACGTAGGTGGTGACCGACACCACTCCGTCGATGGCCTGTATCTCATTGTGGAGTACATGTTCGAGGTGAGCCACATCCCGGCAGAAGGCATCCACCATGAGGTCGCTGTCGCCGGCCAGGGTGGCGATGTAGCCGGTGGAGTCGAGATCGATGAGCGCCTCTGTGACCTGGGCGAGCATGTTGGGTTGGACCCTCAGCAGGAACGTGGCAGCCAGGCCGATTCCTGCCCGGCCGAGATCCAGCCACACCCTGAGATGCAGGGCGCCCGATTTCCTCATCGCGTTGATCCGGTTCCGAACGGTGCTGATCGACACGTCCACATCCTTGGAAATCTCGCTGTAGGTGGCGCGGGCATCTCGGCTGAGCACCTTAATTATTGCGTGATCCAACTCATCTAACTGCAAGATTTGTACTTTCTATAGGTTAAATATCTAAATTTTGGCGTTCTACTTCAAGTTAGTGGTAATGTCTGGCAAACGGTAGCGAGAACATCCCGCCAGTGGAGACCCGGATTCACAACGCTGGCGCCAGAGAGAAGGGAACACCCATGAGGATCAGACGCATTCTACTGTTACTGGGGATACTGGCACTGGTGGTCGCATCCTGCGGCGACGGTGACGATCCGGCCGCGGCCGATCCTGTCTCTGAAGAGACTGCCGCGGTGTCCGAGGATGCCGCCGCTGCCGAGACGGATGGACCGGAGTCCGATGGCGCAGAACCAGGGGAGGAGGAACCGGCCGACATCTCCGAGCCGGCTGAGACGTCAGAGGATGACGCTGACGCGGTCGCTCCTGCCGAAGACACCGTCATGACCGCGGGCCGTTTCGTGTACGCCAGCGCGTTCCCGTTCGTGGACCTTGACCCGTCCTCGGCCTTTTCTGCGGAGCACATCGTTCTCCAGAACGTCTATGAGACCCTGACCAGGTTCAATCCGCCCGGCTCCTCGGAGCTGCTCTCTCCCGGTCTGGCCGTCAGCTGGGAGGCGAACGACGATGCAACCGCGTGGACGTTCAGGCTTCGCGAAGGCGTCGTATTCCACGATGGTTCTCCGCTCACCGCCGAGGCGGTGATCGGTTCGATCCAGAGGACCATTGATCTGGGACTTGGCGCGGCCTTCATCTTCCTGCCGATCGCGTCCATGGAAGCGGTGGACGATCTGACGATCGACTTCAGTCTCGCCTGGCCGGCGCCGCTTGACCTGGTCATGTCGTCGAGCTTCTCGGCCTACATCATGAGCCCCGAATCCGCGACCCGGGACAGCCAGTGGTTCAATGACGGCAACGGCGCGGGCACCGGCCCGTATGTGATCGAGTCGGTCTCTCCCAACGAGAACGTGATCCTGGCTCGCCATGACGCCTACTGGGGCGGTTGGTCCGACGGGCAGTTCGACGAGGTCGAGCTTCGCATCGTCGAGGATCCGGTGCTGGCCGAGCAGATGATTCGGAGCGGGGACGCCGACTTCACCTTCAACCTGCCCTTTGACGCCTATCCCTCGCTGGAAGGCGAGGAGGGCCTGTCGGTGGTGCGGGGCCTGTCGATGACGAACCTGTTCGGGCTGCTGAACAATGTTCGCCTGTCGCACGAGGTACGAGAGGCGTTGGTTCTCTCCTTCCCCTATGACGACGTGGTCAACAACCTGTACGGTGGAGAGGCCACCCGGGCTGTGGGGCCGATCCCCCAGACCATCTGGGGCGCCACCACCGACCTGGACCTCCCCCGGACCGACTTGGACCGCGCCGCCGAGATCCTCGCCAGCGCCGGCGTTGCGGACCTGTCGCTGACCTACAGCTACGACGTGGGGGAAGTGGAACAGGAACAGATCGGCGAGGTCTGGAAGGCCAATCTGGCGTCCATCGGCGTCGAACTGGTCCTCGAGCCTCTCACCTGGGACGCGCGTTGGGAGATCGCCCAGGGTGATCCGGCCGGCGCCCAGGATGTCTTCACGATGTTCTGGTACCCGACCTACGTGACGCCCACCGACTTCCTGTACTCGCTCTACCGCTCGGAGGAATTCCCGTTCTTCAACCTCGGCTATTACAGCAACCCCGAGTTCGATGCACTCCTCGATGCCGCCGACGCCGCCAGCGGCACCGACACCGACGCGGCCGGCGATATGTTCCGGGAGGCCCAGCAGATCCTCATCGAAGACAACGCGGCCATCTTCATGCTGGATGTTCCCAGCGTTTCGGTGATCAGGGCCGACATCGCGGGATACACCCCCAACCCGGCCTATGCCAACGTTGTCTGGTTCCATGACCTGAGTCGGACGGGCTAGCACGATGTCATGATCGAGATGCCGCCGTCGCCCCAGGAGCCGCCCCTGTTCTGAACCGGGATAGAGCGACCGCCCGACAGGATACCCGCCGTGGCGGTCGGGACGGATTCGGAGGCGGCCACCTGGGTACGACCTTCCGGCACCGGGGCGAAGAGCCGGGAACCGGGTGGCCGATACCTTCCGAGCCATCGAAGGGGGGTCTTGGCGGAGCCGGCCTTATCGACTCACATGCAGTCCGGCTCGTCTGCCAGTGAATCACATGTTGGCACGCTGCGACCCTGGCCGAGCATCCCTTCAGCCAGGGTCCCTTGCGCCGACGGCAGGTCGGGGTCTTGCCGTAAGGGGCCCTTGAGGGATACTGGGGTGAATCATGGGATCTGAAGGCGGCCCGGGCCCTGAAGGGTCGAGGTTCATGAGCGGCGTGCGACGGGAGAGAGTCAGGTACCTGCTCCGGCGAGTGGTCACGAGCCTGCTGGTGGTGCTGGGAGTGGTGACGATTGCCTTCGTCGTGTCGAGGGTGGTGCCCTCGGATCCCGCCTCCCTGTACGCCGGGGCCAGGGCTCGGCCCGAGCAGGTGGAGAAGGTTCGCCAGGACCTGAATCTCGACGCTCCGGTGCTGCGCCAGTACGGGTCCTATCTGGCTGACCTGGCTCGAGGTGACCTCGGTGTGTCCTTCGCCACCAAGCGCCCCATCGCCCAGGATTTGCGCAGGTTCCTGCCGGCCACCCTGGAGTTGGCAGGGGCGGCCACCGCACTCTCCATGCTGGTGGGGGTCCCGGCAGGGGTGGCGGCCGCGGCCCGTCGTCGCCGGATGAGCGACACCTCCATTCGTCTGTTGGCGGTCCTGGGTGTGTCGGTGCCGGTGTTCTGGTCGGCGCTGCTGCTGCAGATGCTCTTCTCATCCAATCTGGATTGGCTGCCGCTGGCGGGCCGCACCGACTCTTCCACGGCGTTCACCGAGGTGACCGGATTCTTCCTGATCGATGCGACGCTGTCGGGCAGTTGGTCCAACCTGGCAGACGTGATCGTTCATCTGATGATGCCGGTGGCGGTGATGGCCGCCTATCCGCTCGGATTGACGATCCGTCTGATCCGAGGCTCCATGCTGGAGGTGCTGGGCAGCGACTACATAGAGGCCGCCAGGGTGGCACAGATCCCCAGGGGGACGGTGCTGGCCCGACTGGCTCTCAAGAACTCCCTGTTGCCGGCGCTCACGGTGCTCGGGTTGACGTTTGCCTACTCGGTGTCCAGCGCCTTCCTGGTGGAGGCGGTGTTCGCCTGGCCGGGACTGGGCAAGTACCTCACCGACGCCATCGTCCGAGTCGACTTCCCGGTGATCACCGCTGGGGCGCTGGTGATCACCGTGGTGTATGTGGTGGTCAACCTGGTCCTGGATCTCTTCCAGGCCTGGTTGGATCCCAGGGTGCGGCTGGGTTGATGGAGAACTCACCACCGCCCGCCCGCCGGTTCGGCTCAGGCGGTCTGCGGGGCAGATGGCCCACGGTCACTCCGGGCGGCGCCACGTGGTACTTCCTGCGCAGCCGGCTGGGAATGGCGGCAGCGGCGGTCGCCATTCTCTTCGTCCTCGCCGCGGTATTCGCTCCATGGCTCACGCCGTTTGCCGAGGCGGGCCGTGGCGTACCCGACCTTTCGATCCGGCTGCAGGCGCCCAGCTGGTCCCACTGGCTGGGGACCGACGACCTTGGTCGGGATGTACTCGCCCGGCTGCTGTTCGGTTCCCGCACCGCCCTGGTGGTGGCGATTGGAGTGGTGGCACTGTCGGTGGCGGTCGGCGTGTGTGTGGGGACGGCGGCCGGCTATTTCGGACGTTGGACCGACGAGGTTCTCATGCGAATCACCGACACCTTCCTGGCCTTCCCTCCCTTGCTGCTGGCAGTGCTGGTGGCGGCGGCCCTGGGGGCGAGCCTGCGCAATACCGTCATCGCCATCGCCGTGTCGTGGTGGCCCTGGTACGCGCGCCAGGTGCGATCGCAGGTGCTCAGCCTGCGTGAGCGGCCCTTCGTCAAGGCTGTTCAGGCAATCGGCCTTCCCAATTGGCGCATCATGGCTTCGCACATCGTTCCCAATGCCATGGCGCCGGTGTGGGTGCAGGCCACGGCCGACCTGGGAGCGGCGGTCCTGACGGCCGCAGGCCTCAGCTTCGTGGGGCTCGGACCGCGTCCGCCCACCGCCGACTGGGGAACCATGATCGCAGACGGCCGACAGTACGTCCTGTCCGGACAGTGGTGGATCGCCGGGTTTGCCGGGGTGGCCATCGTGGTGGTTGCCATGGCCTTCAACCTGGCAGGCGACGTGGTCCGAGACGTCACCGACCCCAAGACCCGGTGATCCCAGCCATGAGCCCCGCACCGAGGAACCACTCCGAGACATCCGGCGGAACTGCCCTGCTGCAGGTCGAGGGCCTGCACGTCACCTTCAACCCGCCCACCGGCCCGGTGCGGGCCCTGCGGGGAGTGACCTTCGAGTTGCGGGAAGGCGAGATCCTGGGAGTGGCCGGCGAGTCGGGGTGCGGCAAGTCCGTGCTGGCCCGGGCGTTGCTCGGCCTGCTGCCGACCACCGCCGCAGTCCAGGGAACGATGGCCTTGGAGGGAGCGCCGACCGGGATGGACGGAACCCTGCAGTCCTCGGCGGCCGTCGTCTACCAGAATCCCGGCGCAGCCTTGAATCCCGTGTTCAACATAGGCCAGCAACTCCGATTCGTGACCGGCACGCGGGATCCGGCAACGCTGTGCGCCCTGTTGGAGCAGGCCGGATTCAGGGACCCGGAGCAATTGCTGGGGGCCTATCCCCATGAGTTCTCCGGAGGGATGAGACAGAGGGCCGTGATCGCCCTGGCGCTGGCGCAGCGACCCCGGTTGCTGTTCGCCGACGAGCCCACCACGGCCCTGGACGTGACTACCCAGAGTCAGGTCCTGGACCTGATCGCCGAGTTGCGGGAACGTCACGGTTTGACGGTGGTCCTCATAAGTCACGACCTGGCAGTCATCCGGCGGATCTGTGATCGGGTGATGGTCCTCTACGCCGGCCGGGTGGCCGAGGCGGGCCCCACCCACCAGGTACTGAACTCGCCGAACCACCCCTATACCCGGGCGCTGCTCGAGTCCGTTCCCAGGCCGGAGGCCGTGGGTGGGGAACTCTCCTCGATACCCGGGCGCGTTCCCGATGGTCGCCAGGAGATCCTCGGCTGTGCCTTCGCTCCCCGCTGTCCCCATGCACATGAGGTCTGCCGTTCCGAACAGCCCTCCCTGCGCCCGGTTGTCCCCGGCCATACGGCAGCCTGTGTCCTGGTTGAGGAGCCGTTGTGACCCCCCTGCTTTCCGTTCAGGGTCTGCGCGTCGAGTTTCCGGGTCGGGGCGCCGGTCGTCGACAACCGACCAGGGCCATCAACGACCTGCATCTGGAGGTTTACACCGGGGAGACCCTTGCGGTGGTGGGAGAGTCAGGGGCAGGAAAATCCACCCTTGCGGAGGCAATCGTCGGCCTGGTCAGTCCGGCCGCCGGCAGCATTCGGTTTGACGGCGCCGAGGTGGTCGGCCTACGAGGTCGAGACCGGCGGGAGGTTCGCCGGCGGATCCAGATGGTCGCGCAAAACCCGTTGCTATCTCTCAGTCCCCGAAGACGGGTGGCGGATCAGATCGAGGAGCCACTGCGGGTACACACCGACCTCAATCGCCGCCAACGCCGAAACCGCATCGATGGGATGATTGCCGCCCTGGGCCTCAGCCAGGCGGTCCGCCATCGCTATCCCCACGAACTGAGCGGGGGACAGGCTCAACGGGTCGTGCTGGCAAGGGCGCTGGTCCTGGAACCCTCCATGATCCTGTTCGACGAACCCACCTCAGCACTGGATGTGTCAGTGCAGGCCGGAGTTCTGAACCTGCTGCGAAGGCTCAAGGTCGATCATGAACTCACCTACCTATTCATCACCCACGACCTTGGGGTTGCCCGACATCTCGCCGACCGGATCGCAGTCATGCAGGCGGGAGAAGTGGTGGAGGAACAGCCGACCAACGACCTCTTCTCCCGGCCCCGGCACCCGTACACCCGCACCCTTTTGGCGTCCTCGTTGACCGTCTGACCGACAGGACTGAGGTCCCCGGTAGGGGAAGAAGAATCTCCTTCTAATTGTGGTCTCGGCCACATAGCTCCAAATCCACAGGTTCCGAGGGGTTTTCCGCAGGTTCCGAAGGAGCCGTTGTTTCCTTGCAAGCTCCGTGATGGTGCCATTGGCCTGTCGGCAGCGGCGCTGTAGGGATTTTTGATCGGAGAGAGTCAAGAGGTGTTGTCGGAGGGGCGGCTCAGGTAGATGTCAGGCCAGCCATATAGGGAACCGCTCACCGCATCGACCTTCTCGTGCTTGATGTCATACCCTTCGCCCAGTTTGCTGAGCCAGTAGTCAGCCCCCGCAGGCTGGAAAGCTACATGCGCCACCAGCCCCCAATCGTTCAAGAAGATCGCTACTTTGTCAAGACCCTCCTCGGGTTTTTCGTGTTCGCATTGCTGATAGCCTTCCCACTCGAACACCGCCAGGAAGTTGCTGAGGTGATCCTCCAGCGGTTCGAAAGGCCAATACGAATGTTCCGCTGTTTCGCCCTTTGTTGGTGCCCACCGCTTCGTCGTGTCTCCCATGGCGAAGGCCATGCAGTTGTAACGAGGGTCGGGCGGGCTTGCTATCTCATACCACGAGTACCCGGAAGCGAGACGGGGTAACCATGCTTCAATTGTGCCGTCACGCGATGGTAGGGACATACCCCTTCGCCTCTCCCCAGGCCACCCACGCTGCCATTACCTGTTCCGTATTCGGTTCCGAAGCCTTAACGGGAGACTCTCCCGTTATAGACCGCAGGGCTACCACGAGATTGGGCCGACCCCTCTGTACCTCTCCCAGCATGTAGGGAATAGCGGCTTCGCCGAGACCCACCAGCTCCTCGTATGCCCAATGTTCGTAGATCTGATGAGGGAAGGAAAAGAGAAAGGTCTCGCTATCCCACGCATCAAACAAGCGGCGGAAGGCTCTACGAACCTCGGCAGCATCAGCCGCAGGGTCTGGCCGAATCCCCTTGGGTACAGCGCTGCGTCCCGCCGATGCCCGAACCGATGAGCTCATGGCTTCCAATATAGGGCCTGCCGGCGTGTTGTGAGAGCAAGGTTCGGCCCGCAAATCCTTGAAGTCCCTTCCAACGGCGAGCGACGCTGTCGAGAGATGGGAGAGGTGTCAAGCGGCCTGTCTACACGTCTCTCCGAGCATGTATCACAGGTTCCGGATCATTCTACGCCGTCTTGCCCTTAACGGCCTGAGCGCGGCGAAGCCGACAGTAGTGGGTTTACTGTGGGCTCCGGGGAGGGCGTGCCGCCCCGTTGGACCGGCCTAACCCGGATCGCCATCCCGGTCTCTTCGGCTGTCACGATTTTGCCGAGCAACTGTGCCTTGACACTGAGACGAGACTGCTTTCCGGGATGGTGGCGGAGACGCTATTCCATCGCGTGCGTGAGGGGGCTGTTTTCGACTACCCGGAGTATCCGCCTGGCCAGCCGCGTGGAAGACTTCTTCGGATAGCGTTTCGTGCTGCCTGGGCGGCTTTAGCACTATTCCCTTACTATTCCTGTCTATTAACCGGCCCCTGACCTGGGGTTTCTCTCTATTCCTCTACTATTCATGGTTTGAAGAGGGGGGTCACCGTGGTGGAGTCCCAAGCGACCAGTAGGCACCGCGGCCGTGGCCTTCGACATGAACCAGACCGTATTCTCGGAGTTTGTTCAGCATAGCCCACACGTCGGGTCCCCACACGCCGAGTAGCTCAGCTAGTTCACCGCGTTGTGCGGGTCCTTTAGCGAGCCTCGTTAGGATCCTCGCCTCGTCGGCGGTTAGGTTCAGGGTCTCACTTCCATCGGGGGCCAGCCAGTAGCCGGAACGGGGAATGCTGCATATCACCTCCGCGCCGGTGGTGGCAAAAACGGGTCGACCGATCCCGGCCTCCGCGCACAGACGGATCATTCTCAGGGTGCCCGATCCGAGTTGTTCAACAAGTCCCCGTCTGAATAGGCATGCCATGATGTTCGGGTTCCACGGTCGAGAGCCATGAGGCACGTACAGATCAGCCGGAGTGAGTCCGAACGGAAGCCCTCCCGGTGAGACCACCTCCACCCGGTCGGAGTAGACGCGAACCTGGATCCGGCCGGCCGTGGCGTAGTCTCGGTGGGCAAGTGCATTGGCGAGCGCCTCGCGTATCACCTCCTCGGGTATCTCCAGGCCCGTATTGGCCTGCCATCCGCTGATGTGAACTGGACGATGCAGATGATCCCGGCAGAACTGCATCGCTCGTCTCAAGGATCCGAAGATATTGTCTTCCACGATCTGCAGGTCCCGGATTTCTTCACCAAGGTGGGTGCCATCCACCGCGGCGAGATGACACCCGAGAGCGGTGTATTCACTGTGAAAGGAGTCGGGATTGCCGAACAGCGCGATTGCACCTCGGGTCGGGCGACCTCTCTTGTCCAGCAGGTTCATGGCTTGAAGAATCTCGGATACCGAAGCCTTCGGGTCGAATCCGCCTCGACCCTCCGCGATCACCTCGTCGCGAAAGGAAAGCACCTCGTCGGCGTCTATTGCGTCCGCCCGTCTTCTGGATTTGTCAGTCTCCCACCGATCGAAGGTGTGAGCCCGTTCCAATACCAACTGCAGTTGCTGCTCCGGTGGCATCTCCACGGTGGAGGTACCTGAACGGACGTAGTGGGTGCCTTTGTACGTATAGGGCTTCATGTTCCCGGAGGGCACGGTGGCCACCAGCACCTCGCGGCCGTGGCCGTCAGGTACCGGGACTCGCTCTATGGAAGGAGGGTATGCCGGGTAGATAGTCTCTCGACATGTCGCGGTGATTTTTTCGAGTGTTCTGTCTGCCACATCCTGTCCCACCACTTTCCCGTCGCGACAGATTCCAAATATCACGGAACCGCCCTGTCCGTTCAACATGGCCGACAGCGTTCGGGCCGCCTCTCGTCTTTGGCCCGTGGATAGCTTGAATTCGACCCGCTCCGACTCACCGCCTGCGGCGAGCCTTTCGACATGGGAGAAATCCATTTCGGCTCCTGTAGGATTCGAGGCCTCTCGGCTCTTTCCATTCTATTCCTGTCTATTAACTGGCCCTCTGACCTGGGGTTTCTCACTATTCACTTACTATTCGGGTATTAAAAGGAGGGGTCTTTTACTAGGAAGAAGCCTGCCTCCCAGCGGGTTGGTGGGAGCCTTCCGGGGTGGGATTCGGCGCCCATGGCGGCTGAGAGCAGCGAGAGGATTGGTTACAGGCGGAAGGTGATCGAAGTGGCCTCGCCGTTGGACGCCACCGCTGAGGAAGAACCCCATGACCACCACCGTTCTCCCTGGAGCGGGCTCCGGGTCGGTGATCGCGCTCGCAACTGGCCTATCAACTCGGGGTCGGACAGGACCCTTGGTAGCGCCGGCCGACGGCCGCTCATGTCCACGTCACGTATCTGTCTCTGGCGGCGGTCGTGCACCCGCGGGCTCGAACAACCACACTCTGGACACTTCGACTACACCATATTGAAGCATCCGACGGGCGTCGGCTCATTCAGCCGTACCTTCCAGCGGATGGACCCGCCCCAGGCTAAGCTGAACCTGTCGTACTTGGCCTCCCAACAGATGCCGCGACTATAAGCTCGCCAGGCAGGGCGCGGCGTTTATGACGTCCGGCCCGCTGTTGAAATAGATCAGGCACTCCCCGTCGGGATGCTGAAACCGCACCCATTCGTAGGGATCGAAATCGGGGCCTCCGCACAAGGAGGGAGAGGGAGGTTCCTGGTTGCGCTGCGACAGTGCGAGGAACAGAAACCGGGACAGGGATCGCGCCTGTTCGCTCGATGGCGTGAACCTGTCTTCGGGGAGTCTCACCACCACCCCGTTGTCTCTTGGTTGCTCCACGATACGACCGTCGGACTCCAGGGCCGCGCACACGGGAGCGTACGTCTCCCACAGTTCTTGATACTCCGCCCTCTGCTGCTGAGCGGATATCCCGAGGGCGAGTAGGCCGACACCGAAGAGAGTGGCGACCACGATGGTCCTGGAGCGCACCGACATATGAATCAGAACTTACCCGCGAAGCAGACTGTGCCCCAACCTTATTCGCACGCCTTGGCCGGCAGGCCCAATGGGGCGGCTCAGAATGTGAACCTCCTGACCATGGGAATCATACGACACGGCGCCGACAGCCGTCGCCTTGTAATTCGGGGACTGGTCCCCTCGGAACGGCCGGCGGAGCCCCAGATCGGAAGTGGTCGCTAACACCCCACTTCCAGGCGATGGGGTTTGGCTGTGACGAGTGCACGCACCCGCCCGCCTCTCTAGGACTTCGCCGGGCATCATTCCCTTATCTATCCAGGCCGGACCCTCTTTTTCCCTACCACGGAGGAGTTCCTCGATTACCTGGCGGCGTTTGACGAGGAGGAGTAGGACTCAGGGGGAGGGGGATGCCAACCTACATAGTGACCAGGGCGTTCCATAGCGACCTCGGTAACTTACGACAGAACAACGCCAGAGACTTTGGGCGGCGCTCTACGCCTTCATTGACGACATTCTGGCAATGGAGGCGGGGGAGATAAACAGGTTTCGCCCAGGTCTTCGCGTGAAGAGGGTACGGGGAATGCCAGGCCTGTTCGAGATGTCCTGGGCGCCTGACGGCCGCGCCACATTCATGTGGGGCGAATCCGTCCAGCCTGGCAAGAGGCATGTCATTTGGGTGCGCTGCGGCCACCACGGCGTTCTCCCACGGTAACGGGGCGCCGTTGGCCGGTTCCGGCACCGGGTATCCCCCCGGCCTCCCACCTCTGCCGAAACGGTCCTTGGGGGATTGTCTGAAAGGCAGAGATCCTCCTTGAGGCAAAGAACTCTGCGTTGTTGTTGGCCCGGAGAGAACCAGGCCGGTGGCGACGCAGGCTACCTACTCTTCACCGGAGTCTGCCGGGGGTATCAACGTAGCTCCGGGTACCTCGATCTCGCTGCTGCGGAACCACACTCCCACCGGGAGGCCGGCCGGCAGGTAGCGGATGTGCGGGATGATCGCCTCGCCGTCGGAGCCGACGAATCCCAGTTCGATGCGGCCGTCGGCAAGTCTTCGGGCCCGGATGTTTCCGATCATGCCCTCCTCCACCTCGACGTCACCGGTCACCATCCAGGTTCCGGCAGGTGCGTCGGCAGGCAGGAACCGTTGCGGGGGGAGGACTTGCCGGCCGTCGGCAAGGTCGACGCCGTGCTCGATGCGTCCGTCCGCGCCCAACCGGGCGAATATGCGGAGCCGGTGGGACTCGGGGCCGGGGGCGGGGGCTGGGACCGTCGAGAGACCGAGTTCCCTGCGAAGCTGGGAACTGTAGCTGATCGAGAGGCGTTGCAGGAAGCGGAGGTTCGCGGAGCGGGCCGTCTCCATCGCGCACAGTGCACTGTCCACTGCCAGCCCGTGAATGGGCCGGCTGGCGCGCAGTTCGGCGTCGAGAGCGATCAACTGGTCGATGTTGGCTGTGTCCGCTGCCTCGAGCGCTTCGCGCAGCGCGTTCTCTCCGGGGTAGCAGGTCTGATCTGCCATCCTCTCCCGGACGTCGGCATCCTGCCATCCCTTCTCGGCGGCCCGGGCGGCGGTGACGATATCTCCGGCCGTCACTGCCGGGGCCACCACGCTCTCGGCATAGGAGACCTGGGAGTGTGCTTCTCGCGCTTCCTGGAACGACAGCGCCGCGCCATCGTTGAGACGCCGCTGGAGCGAGCGCCAGGAGGAGGCCATCCAGGCGAATTCGGCGGATGCCGCATCGGCTGTCCGCAGCACGGAGTCCTCGATCACGATCGGGTTGAGCGCTTCCCCGGCGGTGAGGGAATTGATCACTCCCGATGCCTCGGCGACGGAGGCGTATCGCTCTGCGAACGCCTTGTGGAGGGTGCTGGTCGACAGGTCCGCCACGGTGACCGGTGCGGGGTTGGTTCCCTCCGACAACGCGGCGATCGCCGGCCGCTCGAACACGTCGGCCAGTAGCTGGGTGCGCACGCCCGCCGCATAGATCGCCTTGAGCCGGACCTGCGGATCCACCCTTGCGTCCGGGCCGGCGGCGGGGATCACCTCGGTCGCCACCTCCCCGTCGTTATAACCCACGGCGAACACCGTGTACTCGGCGCTGTCAACCTGCACGTCCACGGGTTCGAAGATGGCACTCTCCAGAACGATCAGGTTGTTCCACAGGCCGTGGAACCCGATCTCGTTACCCACCCTGTCGTAGGTGACGACTGCCACGAACACCCACGTGGGGCCGGACCGGTGGAAAGTGACCTCGAACGGAGTGAGGTCGTCGATCGAAGTGCTGCCGGCGCTCTGCGTACCGGATCCGGTGTGATAGGAGACACCGGCCTGCCAGTGCCCCGAGACACGGCCGAGGCGCTGGAACACACGGGGTCCGACCACGTACAGCACGGCGTAACCGCCTCGGGCGAGATCGCCCCCGACGTTCCCGGCGCGGTAATGGACCGGGAAGGGATCGCCCGCCACCACCTCCGGGGGGATGTGCGATTCCTCGATCTTCAACTGCACTTGCTTCTGTTCCGCCTGCTCGTCCACCAGGTGGACCGTGAGGTTGAAGTCGGCTCGCAGGGGTTGGTAATCGCGCTCCAGGTAGGTGGTCGCCTCGATGAAGTAGCCGCCGGCCTCCAGGTACTGGTCAATGCGGGAGTTGCGGAATTCCCCGCCGTCGTCGTTGGCTCCGATGATGCCGCCCGACACCGACGCCAGGGACAGGACGGGATCGCCGTCCTCCGACGTCAGGTCGATACGCACGCGACCACCCTGTTCGAGGTTGAACGTGTATCCGTGAGCTGGGTGCTCGACGACAAAGCGCGACCCGCACGTGTCGAGTGTCCAGGATCCGGATGCGGTCAGGTCGACACCCGGCTGCAGCGTGCCGAGATGCTCCGGCTCGCAACCGTCGACGTAGCTGACGGAGATGGCGAAGTCCGCAGCTCCCCGGCTCCTCCCGCCGGCGGTGGTCGCCTCGATCAGGTATGTGCCGGGTGACAGGTCTCGCTCTACGCGGGCATCGATCCTTGCTCCGCCGTCGTCATTGTCAGCGATTCGACTGCCGTCGTCGGCCAGCAGGTAGAGGTAGGCGTCGGCGTCTGCCGATGTCAGGTCTATCCGGACCCGTCCCGGCGCGGCGACCGTGAACCGATAGGTGTGGGCGTCGCTGCCGGCGCGGAACCGCGATTCGCAGTCTTCGGTCGTCCAACGCCCGACCGTCTCCAACGGATCTTCGCCCAGCGTCCCGAGGTCCGTCACCTCGCAGTCCGCGGACTCCTGGCCCGAAACGGTTCCCGTTCCCGGAAGGGCAAATAGGCTCACCATGAGGGTGAAGGCGATGCATACCCGCATCATTCTGCGCACGTCGGACCGACCGACGATGACTCGTCCCATCTCTAACTCCTCTTGTTCCAGACCGTTGTCAGATGGGTGCTGTCTGCCGATCTAGGACCTTCGGAACCAGGGTTGTTAGCAGCCGGCGAAGCACTTGAGGCCAAACCCTAGCGAGTCAACCCCTTCCGACCGGGCGCAAGTTGCAGGGGGACTCATGGAAAGAGAGGCCGCCTCGATGCCGGAACCGGAAGCCGGGTCCGAGGAGGGCGCCTTGGCCGACCTCGACGCCCGCAAAGGGGTGATCAGCAATCCCACGGGGGACATGAGGCCGGCCGGACCCTCCTTTCCCTACCACGGAGGAGTTCGTCGACTACCTGGCGTCGTTTGACGAGGAGGTGCAGGAGTCGGGGGGATCCCAACCTACGCAGCGGAACTTTCACTCGTCGTTTCAACATGAACAGATCGTCGCTGCGGGTTGTGTACCTGAATGTAGGGGCCCGGCGCCTTCGAGACCCTCGGGCAGGGCGCGGTGCCCGATGTCCAATTCACAGTCGACGGGTCAAAGTCCGCCGGTAGGTCCGCAAGACCGACCCCCCGGCCGGACTCGAATGAGAATCCGAACCGCACCGGCTCCTAACCGGGGGTCGAGTCCAGGACCTCGAGGGCACGGGCCAGAAAGGTGGCCATCTCCGCTCTCGTGACCGGCTGGTCGGGGCAGTATCGGGGCGGGTCGGCTAGACAGCCCTTGGTGACGCCTGCTGCGGCCAGCGCGTCGATGTTGGCCTGGTGGTAATTGCCCGCGGTGTCGGTGAATCCCGCCGGAGGAGCGGGAGGGAGGCCGAGGGCTCTTGCCAGGAAGGTGGCCATCTGCCCTCTCGTGACCGGCTGGTCGGGGCAGTATCGGGGCGGGTCGGTGCTGCAGCCCTTGGTAACGCCTATCTCGGCCAGACGTTCCACGTACGGCGTCCACCAGGTGTCGGTTTCCACATCCGTGAACTGCGTGAGGGCAACGGGGGAGTCGGGAACCTCGTCGAGGATCCGGATCATCCACACTGCCATTACCCAACGCAGGAGAGGTTCGCCGGGGCAGATGCTCCGCTCACCGCACTCGGTGCGGTCCAGAACGCCCATCGATGCCAGGCGGTTGATGGACGGTTCGTGGAAGTCGCCGGCATCGTCCTCGAAGGCGTCCGGTTCGGGGGGCCGCTCCTCTGTGTCGCCCGGGGTGGGATCGTCCGGGGCCACACCGTCGATGGCGGTGATGTTGGATGACTTGAGGCCCAGGCCGGTCCGCAACCCGTCTCCGGCCACCGTGACCGACACTGCTTCGCCATTGCGGATCCCGCGAAACAGGACCTGGGTAGGCGAGGACACGGACGCTCTCGCCACCAGGACCGCTTCGGTGACCTCGTCCCATGCCAGCCAGCGGGCGACAGTAGCCGCGTTCACCCGTCTCTCCCAGGAGGCATGCGGGTTGCCGACGGCCGGATCGAGATCCCATGGATCGGCGACCCGCCTCAGGTAGGGCCACTCGCGGGCCGACGTCCTGCCGTCCCGCACGGTGCGGAACCCGTACACGTTGCTGCGGGTTATCCCACCGGAGGAGGCGGAGAAGAACGTCTGCACGATCCCCCCCTTCGTGACATTCTCCCAGTCGTCGCCGAAGTACGTGAGAACCCGATCCCTGGTCGTCTCCACCCCGTCCAGCCAGGGTTGCGCGGTCGATCGGGCTTCCTTCGTCCAGCCGATGTAGTTGATGTCGCGCCAGTTGTCGTAGAGATGGCACCAGCACCTGTCCTTGCGGGCATCACTGATTCCGGGGTCTTCGTCGGGATTGGCGGGACGGGCCCTGGTTTCCCATAGGAAGAACTTGAAAGCGGCGTAGGAGCGGGCGGTGACTGCTTGGGCCTGGTTCACCCCCGCCGCTGTCCAGTCGTCGGGCAGTTCGGCGACACCCCTCAGGTAGTCCTCGAGCCCGACCGCCAGAACCACGTGGAACCCGATCTCGACCGGGTCGTCCCGTATCTTCAACTCCCCATGACGGTACTCGCACTCCTCGCCGGCCCGGGATAGGCACAGCCTGTCCCTGTCCTCCCCGTGGCGGAGGCGGACCCCCTTGGCGTCGGGCCACGAAATGGAAGCGCGGCAGTCGCCCGCGGTACCTTGCAATTCGCCCCCGTGGAAGAATCCGCACTCGCCGCCACCGATGCGGCGGAACTCCCATCGCTCGCCTGACCGGGGATGCTGCGGCTTCGGGCAGGGACCCTCACCGTCCCCGGCCAGACACAGTTCCAACGGGCCGCCCACCGCGGTGAACTCCAGCAGGGTGACCTGGGAACCCAGATTGACCCACAGCGGCTTATCCAGGGTGACCAACAGATCGTTGGGAGGAGAGAGCTCCCCCAGGGAGGCCGGTTCCGAACCGGGGAAGTAGTGGGCCGCGATGTCCTCGCCCGGCTTGGCCGGATCTTCCCGCGCCTGCCCGCGGGCACCCCACTGCCCCATGCCGACGCCATGGCCCCATCCCGCGCCTTGAAAGTCGAACCCGGGCGTGTGGTGGGCATCAGCGGCGATGACGGGGACCAGGCACACCAGAACGGTTGCGAGTATCAGCCGACGGAACACTTTCGGACTATAGGGGGGTTACGAACCTGCTCGGGGCGACATTGGACGCGACGGGGTCCCGTGATGGCTGGCACGTGTCAGGAGCCGGGCCGGTCCAACGACGAGCATGCAGACACGATGCGGGGAGAAGCCGATCAGGTCTTCGGGTCGGTCTGCTCTCGTTCCCTCCTGCGGTCTCTGACGATGACCGCCAGGTCGGCTATCACCGCGTAGTAGGCGTAGAGGGCGGCCAGGACGAGCCAGGCGATGGTCACCCAGTGGTTGAGGATGTACCACAGTTCCGACATGATCAGCGCACTATCCTCCCGTGGCCCCTTCGGACTCTATCAGGCTGTCGAAGTCGAACGGCTGGGGTCTCATGATTGTCCAGGTAACAGCTATTACGGCCGACACGCTGAGCACGATGATGTTCCCCCACACCACGCCCCACAGCAGGTCTGCTCCGGTGGCCAACCAGTAGGTCATGCCGCAGATGCTGCCGATGATGGCTGCCCAGAAGGCGCCCTCTCGATTGGTGTTCTTCACGAAGCAGGCCATGATCACCGGTATCACCGCGGATGAGAAGGCGATGCCCATCGCCTGGTACATGCCCGCGAAGGAAAACCCGATCTCCCGGAAGAAGATGACGACCGCCAGGAGGGCGGCGGCGATTACGTACAGCGTCAGCCTGCTGGCCACGAGCAGTGTCCTGTCCCTGGCCTTCGGGTTTATGTGACCCCGGTAGATGTCGTTCACGAACACGGTGGTCACGGCCAGTATCTCTCCCGCTCCGGTGCTGATGGTGGCGGAACCCACCGCCAGGATGAAGATCGTCAACCCCGCAAAGCCCAGCACCAGGAAGGCCATCACGGGCGCCACCGCCTCCGCTTCGGTGAAGAGGATCGTGGCGGATCCGTTGCTGTACGACTCTCCGACCACCAGTCCCCTGGACAGGGCGGCCACCCCCAGGGCGGTGCCCGTGGCCAGAGGGATGGGCCACCAGCACAGGGCGGCGGTCATGAAGGACTTGAAGGCGGTCTCCGGGTTGCGGGCGCCGATCACCCTGGACCAGTAGGTCTGGTTGCACAGGACCGCTCCCAGGTTGCCCACGATGTTGACGACCAGAAAGCCCAGGCCGGCGGTGTTCAGCCAGTTGAGGCCGTCCCATTGGCTCAACTGTTCGGCCTCGCCGGTCCCCGGCTGCAGCACGGGCCGGGTGCTAGCCACCTCGGTGAGCCCCGCCCAAATTTCCGAGGGACCGATCTTGACCAGGACCGCCACCGCGATGGTTATCAGGCACACATAGAGCATCAGCGACATCACCGTGTCGGCGAGGATGCTGGCCCAGAGCCCGGCGAGGGGGATGTAGGACACGAAGATGATCACCATCAGCAGGGCGATGGCCCAGAAGGGCGCTCCCGTGAAGGCGTGCCCCATGATGGCCCCGCCGGTGATGATCATGACGGTGATCCAGAGGGACACGACCGTCGAGATCAACGAGTGCAGGATGTGGTTCTTCTTGTCCAGCCGGTGCGCCATGAACTCGGGATAGGAGGTCGCCCGGGGCATCACCCTTCTGACCCGCCTGCCCAGGTAGGCCATGAGAGGCAGTGGCACGGTCGCCCCCAGCGCGTACCACCAGGGCCCGATGAATCCGTACTGGTACCCCGTCCAACTGCTGATCATCAACGTGGCCGCCCACACCCAGGTGGCCACCACCGAGGCGTTGATCATGCCGTGGCCGATGTCCCGCCCGCCCGACAGGAACGTCTCGGCCGTCTTCCCCCGCGCCCGTCCCAGGAACCACACCAGCAGTGCGTAAATGGATCCCTGGGCGATCAGGATGGCGTAGATCGACCAACTCGGCAGCGGCGCGGCGACTTCCATTGGTTCCTTGCTGACCCCTGAACAGGCTGTGGACGGGTGGGGTTGATTCTATGGCGCCCCGACCGGGGGATCACCCAAGAGAGGGCAGGTTATCCGTGAGAGGATGATGCCAGGGGAAGGCAAGTTTGGCCGCACCGCCAATAGGTCCCGGGGGAGCTGACCTGCGGCCCAAACCAACAGGAAGCGTCGCCCTCACCCGGGAATGGGACAGCCTAACCGTCCTTCGAAGAGGCAAGCCCCCATCCCAACAGGCCCATGTAGGCGATTCCGCCCAGGGACATTGCGGCAAAGGCGGGCGCGAGCGCCAACTCCAGTTCGTTCGAATGCCAGGCGGCGACGAAGACCGCCAGTGCCGCAGAGGCCAGCACCGCAACGATGACGTTGAGCGTTGGATGGATACGCAGAGGCTCGGGCCGGAGAGCGAGACCCACCGCCAGGACCGCAACACCCGCCAGGCCGACCACGACGGAGGTGAACTGCAACCCGAACACCATCCGCTGCATCTCGTGCGCCGATTGGAGCCACTCCTGCGACTCCTCCCCGCTGCTCTCCAGCGCCGCCACGCCCAGGCCGGTGATCATGTAGTCGAGGCCTCGCATCACCATCTGCAGGACCAAGCCCATGGCCATTCCCAGCAGACCGAGCCGCGGGACGGGGCCTGCATCGCGTCGCAGGGTCAGGATGCCGTGAAGAATGAGCAGGCCCCCAAAGAGGATCACGATGGGGACGGTGTAGGACAGAGCCTCGTTGCGGGCCATCGCCAACGTGAGGTCGGTCAGGCTGGTGCTGGGCACGGTGTCCACCGCGCCGCGGCCCGGCGACAGTCCGTAACCCACCGCCACTGCCGCGGTCCCGAGCAGCAGGCACCAGCCGCCGAATCGCTTTTCGGTCAAACCCATGGCGTTTCCCACGTTAGTTGCGTGATGATTGGCTGCGTGGTTGGCGCGGGTGATCCCCGCCGGGGCGGGGGAGTCGGCCGACTACTCCCGAACCGGCAGGTCAGACCGTGGCTCTGTCGGGTGTTCCGGCGCCTCGCCACAGCCGGACCGCCTGGGTCCCCCACGTCAATGGTCCCAAGGTCTCCACGTATATCCACAGCAGCCCGTCGTCGGTGTGTCCCTGGGCAGCGAACCAGTTGGCGTAGAAGGGGATGGCCACCAGGATCGTGAAGTAGAAGAAGAGATTGGAGAACATCCAACCTGAACCGGGCGGGGACTGTTTGCCTGCTCTCCTGACGGCTTGGTAAGCGGTGATGGCGGTCAGCAGGAATGCAACGGCCATGCACACATCAAGTGCAAAGAATCGCTCGCTGTCTTCAGGGTGGGAACCCGCCGACTCCTCCTCGAAGAAGGTGTGCTGGGAGAAGTGCACGATCACCCACCCGGCCATCACCGCCAGGTAGAGGCTGATCAGCAGCTTCAAGTTCCTCACGCCGATCCTCTCAGAGATAGGCGGTGATGATAATCAAAACCGTAGCCAGGGCCCGCCGGGGAAGACTCACTTCTGCGGGACGGGATGCATCGCGATCCGGCAACCGGCTGGCGGTCAGCCGTGCAGGGTCAGAGGTCGGTGGTCTCCTCCTCGGGGGTTGCCGCCGGGGGAACCGGTGAGAAGTAGCCGACGATCAGGAGCAGCAGGCCCACTCCGAGGAATGACACCACCCTGGCGACCGTCCCGGTGTTGCTGAGGTCGAAAAGGAACAGCTTGACCACCACCACCGCCATGAGAGAGGCGCCGCCGACCCAGACGATTCGCCGGGCCAGGCGTCCCCCGAGCAGCATCCCGGTGAGGCCGGTCAGCCCCCAGACGATGGACAGGGAGGCCTGCAGGGTGGTGGATGAGATCATCGACTCGAGGTCGAACGGGACCCCCACCCAGTGGTGGACCGTCCGCGCCACGGTCATGGTCAGCAGCACGATGCCTGCGATCGCCAGCCCGGGCGCCCAGTTGCCGGAGACGATGTCCTCGACCCCATGGTCCGTTTCGGCGCCCGCCGCCCTCTTCCAGGACAGCGCCACCAGCACCGCCAGCATGGTGAGGACTTCCAGGGGGTTCAGCAGCGGCAGGTAGGTGAGCGGCGCCGGCTCCCCGTTGGATGTCAGGTTGACGGCCAGCAAGATGAGAGCGAGCGCCGGCATTACCGGACCGGCGCACACCAGCAGGTAAGTCCGCCGGTGTGCTCCCAGGGGCCACGCCAACCGGTCCCGGGCCGACAACGTTCCCCCCACCAGCGCCAGTACGGTCGCCAGGGCGGCCGCAACCGGCCACACACCGTCGGCGATCCGGTCGACCTGCCAGTGGACCTCGGTTCCTCCCAGGATGGCGAGAACCCAGTAGCCGGTGGCGTGCATGGCGGTCACGATCCGGGGGAAATCGCCTCCCCGCAGGCGCAGGACCGAGTAATAGGCCACCAGCGAAACGATCCAGACCGCCCATCCGGTCGACTCGAACGGGTGGTCGTAGAAAACCAGCGCCAGGACCAGCGCCAAGGGCAGGGCGGGAAGCAACAGGACCCCGGAGGCTGCCAGCCTCGGCCAGCGGACCAGGGGTGCGGCGAGCGCCATCCCGGCCAGGGAGACCGCCACGAACACGATCGACACGTTCAGGCGGCCATCGGCGGGAACCTGGCCGTCGATCTCCATCAGCCCTCCCAGGAGCCACCAGCCGATCCCCCAGAAGAGGAAGAACCAGGGGACGTCCTTGCCGCCCTTGAACAGGTCGTCTCTCCGGTCGATCACCCGGGAGGTGAACAATCCGGTGGCGGCCAGCAGCGCCGCCGCCAGGAAATAGCCGTTGAGCAGGATCGTGGCGCCGTCGGGGTAGGGCAGCGTTTCGCCGATGTAGTCCAGGAAGAAGCCTCCGGAGAAGAGTTGCAGGAGGCCGCCGCCCACCAAGAGGACACGGAGGCTATGGCGAACGCCCACCCACACCAGCATCGCTCCCTGCAAGGCCCAGACCACCGAGGTGGACCGTGAGTCGAACGCCAGCGGCGCGGCGATCGCCAGGAAGGTCATCGCCAGGGCCAGATAGACCTCGACCAGTAGGCGGGATGCCTTGCCGAAACGGTGGGCCACGATCGCGAACACTCCATGGACCACCGCCAGGGCCGCGGCGCTGATCGCCGTCCCGAACTCGAAGTGGTCGGTCAGGACAAACTGGAAACCGAGACCCATGAACGGCACGCCGAACACCAGCGGGCTGGTCATGAAATCCCGGATGTCGGGAGGTCGCCGGACCGCCATCAGGAGCGGAATCGCCATGTACAGGAGCATCAGTGCGGCGATCAGGGGTTGGGTGGTCGCCCAGCCTTCCTCCTCGTATCTGTACAACAGCCAGAAGGCGGTCAGCCCGACTGTGAATCCGAGACCCAGCAGGTTCAGTTCCGGCCAGACCTTGAACCATGCCACGGCAACGATGGCGGCGCTCAGGATGACGTAGAAGCCGAACACCAGGACGTGATCGGCGGCGTCCGAATACGCCAGGATCGGGGCCATAAAGCCGCCGATGATGCCGAGCACCGCCAGCGAGCGGGAGTCCTGGACGACGGCCAGCACCCCGGCGCCGACGGTTACGACTACCACCGATGCTGCGGCGGCGGACGCGGGCAGTAGGTCGTAGACCGCGTGCGCCGCGTAGGTGGTCAGGTAGAGGACCGCAATCCCTCCTCCCTCGAGGCTCAACCCGTAGAGCAGGTTGCGGCGGCGCACTCGCCATCCCACCACCATCAGCAGCACGCCCAGCAGCGCAACCAGCAGGTGGCGCATCCCGATGGTGAGGGTGATCCAACCCTGGTCGAGGGCCACCCCCAGCAGGAACGCCAACCCGATGAGCAATAGCAGGACCCCCACCTTGACGGGCACGTTGCCGGAAGTGGCCCAGGTCTTCACCCAAGCAAAAAGCCGGGACGGATCCCCGCCGGACGAGGGGCCTCTGTAGTAGGCGACCGGTGGTTGCACCTGGACGGGACGTTCGACGGGGGACGGTTCGGAATGTTCGACGGGCGTCGGTTCGACCCGGGAGGGTGGTTGGGGCGCCGCCGGAACGGGTGGGACATCGGACGGGACTACCGGAGCGGACGGTGGCGGTTGCTCCGGGGTCGGCGCGGGAGCAGTGGTGGGCACGTCGGTGTCGGCGACCGTCTCCGCGGCGGCCTGAGCCCCTTCCATTTCTCGGACCCTTCGCCGCAACGTCGACACCTGGGCGGTCAGATAACCCACCAGGCCGCCGAACAGGAACCCGCCCACTCCATCCAGCATCAGGGCGCCCAACACCGCGCCGAGGAAAACAAGAACGACTGTCATCCCGGCTGCCCTCGCATCCAAGTCACCATAGCCGGAGGACTTTCAGGGAAGGGGAACGAGGCACACATCGGCGGTGACGGTCATCATGGCCCGCCGGACATGTCAGCCAACCTCGCCGCGGGGGAGGCCGCAATAGGCGATTCGTCCTTCCTCCCGGGGCTAAATGACACAGGTGTAAGCTAAACTCGCCTCATGGTCAGTCGTCTTCCTCCAGAACCGCCCCAAGACGCGGATCGGGCTATGGGCCGGTTGTTGGAAAGGGGTGTGGTGTGGGGAGATTCGGCTGTGTGGCTTCCTCGGCTTCCGTCCAACTCCGTGGATCTCTTTTTCATGTCTCCTCCCTACGCGGATGCGCGGTCCTACGCGAGGATCCCCCCCGATGAGTACGTCGAGTGGTTCTTGCCCTTCGGCCAGGCGATGCTGAGAGCGGCTCGGGACACCGGTTCTTTCGTCCTGAACATCAAGAATCGGGTTGCCAAATCAGGTCCGCTCCGAGGCCAGCGCCATCCCTATGTGTATGAACTTGTCCTTGCTCTCCAGGACATGGGGTGGCGGTGGACGGAGACGTACATTTGGCAAAAGCCGAATGCCGTTCCGGGACGGTTCGGACCCCGTACCAAGGACGCCTTCGAGTACGTTCATCACTTCACCAAGGGTCCAAGGCCCTATTTCGATCTGGATGCTGTGCGGGTTCCCTACAAGGCGGATCCGGCTGAAATCGCCCGGCGTCTGAAGGACACCAACGGCCGGCGCAACACCGAGGCGGGCTTCGGCCGCAATCGCGCTCAGACCTATGGCCGTGGGGGCGCAGATCCGGGCAATGTCATCACAGTGGGCCAGACTTACAATCAGCACCGGGGTCCCGCCGGACTCCACACCGCCGTGATGCCCGAAGGCCTGGCAGAGTTCTTTGTCAAGGCAGCCTGTCCCCCTGGCGGGGTGGTCATCGACCCGTTCGCGGGCTCCGGGACCACTGTGGTAGTGGCTCGACGCCACGGTCGGCAGGCCGGGGGGATTGAGTTGCATTCGGACTACGTCGCCGTCGCTCGGGAAAGAGTGTTCACAGAACGATGCACAGAGGAACAGGGACTGCTCTTTGCCGCTCAATGACGCAGAACGTCAACTGCTTTCGGGGGCTGGAACCACTCCCAGTCCCACCGTCCGTCGCCAAGCCGTAGCCGTCGCGTTGGCTCAATCCGGGGCGGCCAGGGATGAAGCCGTGGATCTGCTGGGTAGGGGATACGTGGGAGCGACCCAACCGTCCTTCCATTACATCCCGAGGGGGGACAGCATGGCGGACGAAGCTGCGTTTGAGAAAGCGTATGGGAGCCTCGCCCAATACACCGACAACTTCGGTGACGTCTCTGAGCCGAACCTGGTCAGAGTCTTGACAGACCACCCCGAGGCTCTTGCTCCGCTACGCATGATTCTGGGATTGACCCACAACGAGTTGGCTTGGGTGATAAAACTTGCTTCGGAAGGAACGACCACGTCGGGACAGACACTCAAGAAGTTCGAGAGAAGCCCGCGGCCGGAGCGGTCGACAGCAAGAAGAACCGCGATGATTGCGGCCATTTCCAAGACTGCGACCGCGGTTATGGAGCGGAGCATCCTCCAGGTACCCGTAGCTGCACGCAGGTTTTTCCATTCAAAGTTGGACAAGAGGGACACCTCGGACGGTTGGCGCACCGTAGCTGCCTCTGCACAAGGTGTTCCGTATTCGGCACTGCTCTACCAGCGCTACGTCGGCGGCGTTTGGCGCCAGGTTCAGGATGCATACTCGGAGGTGAAAGGGGACAATCTGCTGGAACAACCAATCGCGGACCTATTCGACGCCCGCGGTATTTCGTACTATCGGTCGGGGACCGGTGCTTCGGGAGCGGCTCTGACGGAGAAGAGGTTTGGCCTGTCACCGGGACCGGATTTCCTGGTTCCCGAGCACTCTCCCACCGTGATAGTCGAGTCGAAGGTCGCGGAAGACGGAGGGACTGCCCGAGACAAGGCGTCCCGGATCAGAAATGCTGCGGAAGCCGCAAAAGCCCGGGGCCTGTTGTCCTGCGCGGTCATTGATGGCAAGGGTTGGTCAGAACGCCCCAGCGCCCTGGTGGATGTGGTGCTGGCGACTGAGGGTCGCACCTATTCCCTTACGACTCTGCCTCACCTGTTGGAAGTCCCCGAAGTAGTCGCCGCTGCATTGGAGTGACCTGCAAATCCGGACACTCGGAAGCCCCACGCCTACAGATCATGAGTACCCGAGAAGAGCCTGGCTCGACACCGAAAGGAGCACAGAACTCTCCCTACGGGACGAATGGAACTCGGCCTGTACTAATTCCTGAGAAGTAGTCAAGGGTCGGGTTGATGCCCGCCTGGTTGGTTTAACGGAGCCGGCCGGCTTCCAACCGGTAGTGGGTGCTGCGTCCTCCTGCCCGACCCCGGACCAGGATTCCGTGGTTGATGAGGCTGGTGATGTCGCGGAGGGCTGTGTCGTGGGAGCATTTGGCGAGCTTGGCCCACTTGGAGGTGGTCAGGTTACCTTCGAATCCGTCCAGGAGACGGTTCAGAATCCGCCGTTGCCGGTCGTTGATCGGGACGGTCTGGACGTTTTGCCAGAACCTTCCCTTGGTGAGCACCGCTTCCAGGGTGGTCTCTGCTCCGTCGATGGTCCGGCCGAGGACGCCCAGGAACCATTCCATCCACTCGGTCACCTCCGTGGTCCCTTTCTGGGTTCGTTCCAGGATGCGGTAGTAGCTGCTCCGTTCTGTCCGGATCTGTGAGGACATGCTGTAGAAGCGCTGCGAACTGTCTTCCGAGCGGGCCAGGGCCATGTCGGCTATCGCCCTGGCAACACGGCCGTTGCCGTCCTCGAAGGGGTGAATGGTCACGAACCACAGATGCGCCACTCCTGCCTTCAAGACCCAATCGGTCTCCGTCTCCTTGTTGAACCAGTCCAGGAACATCCCGATCTCGTGTTCGATCCGCTCGGCCGCCGGCGCTTGGAAGTGAACCCGTTCCCGACCCAGGGTCCCGGAGACCACCTGCATGGGTTCGGTGCGGTCGTCACGCCAGCTGCCCGCGATGATCCGTCTCGGGTCGCTACGGCCGGAGGGGAACAGCGCTTGTTGCCAACTCCACAGCCGCTCCCTGGTCAATACCCGGTCGTAGTTGGCGGTGGCGTCCATCATCATCTCCACAACACCCTCAACCCGTTCCTCCACATGACGTAGACCGCCTGCCTCGATCCCGAGGCGACTCGCCACCGATGAACGAACCTGTCCAGGGTCGAGTCGTTCCCCCTCGATGTCGCTGGTCTTGTGAACATCCTGGGTCAGAGTCTCGAGAAGAGCTTCCTGCCGGAGGTCGAAACCCAGAGCCCGCATGCGGCCTGCAAGCCGGCCCTGTGCGTA
The DNA here is from genome assembly GCA_965204615.1 of Acidimicrobiia bacterium. Classification (GTDB taxonomy): domain Bacteria; phylum Actinomycetota; class Acidimicrobiia; order Spongiisociales; family ZC4RG35; genus Bin76. The sequence goes on from OZ242000.1 coordinate 2,765,859, forward strand.
CCGGACAGCCGCCAACCGGTCGGCCACTCGGCTGGAGTCCCACCGAAGATGAGGCCACCCGGGCTGCTCGTAGATGCATAATCGCCGCACAATCTGCGTAGTTTATAGACGGTATTCACCGCACCGGTTGCACGATTCAGCGGGGATCTGGTCGGGATCCGGACGGCGACTTGCCGGTGCGTTCCTATGAAACCTCGGTAGGCCGGGCTGCGAAGTAGGCGAGTTGGACCGCGCAGGCCTCTTCCACCAGGTGCGGTCCGCTCACTTGGATGTCATGCTGGCCGCTCTGGAGGATGCTGCGGCAGCCGACTCCCCGCATGGTGGGGCAGTGTTCGTTGACTCCGGTGATCGCCAGCAGGTCGTGCTCGGACATCGCATACACCGTCCGGGTTATCCCGCCCCAGTACATGGCGCCGCTGCACATGGCGCAGGGTTCGCAACTGGTGTAGAGGGTGGCGGTGGCGATCCGGTTGGGATCGAGGTTGGCCACCGCCATGTTGACCAGGTTGGTCTCGGCGTGGCGGAGCGGGTTGCGTTCGGTGAACGTCGTGTTCTCGGCTTCCAGGAGGATGTTGCCCTCCGGGTCGGCGAGGAGGGCGCCGAACGCCATGTTCCCCTTGTCGGATGCACTGGCCGAAAGCTGGATGGCCCGGCGAAGAAGCCGTTCGTCCTGCGGGCTCAGGTCGGTGGAGGCGACTCCCGTCATGCCACCGATGCTAGACGGGAGGATTCGTCAATGTCAGGAGCCACCTGTCCGCTTTCCTGGGGGAGCGCAGGTGGACCAGGTCGAGGTGGACGTGGTCCGGGTGGGCCAACGCCGGCGGTATCGTCGAGCGACGCCGCCAGTGTGTCTGCAGCGCCCACAGGAACAGCGAATCTCGGCTGAAGAAGTGCCACCAGAGCTTCTCCCGGTTGCCGTTCCACAGTTCCACCCGGAGGATTCCACGACGCACGGTCCTCCGGAACAGCCTCCACATGACCACCCATATGGGGAAGTCCAGCCAGACCACCGTGGTCGCGCCGGGCCACACGATGTCACGTGCAAAGCTGTAGTTGCCGTCTGCCACCCATCGCTCACCTTGGACCTGTGGCCTCAGCCTCTCCCTGAACACGTCGTCGGGCGTCTCCGCCCAACCCGGCCCGTGCCGGATGGCGTCGAACTCGATGTGAGGCGCGTCGAGCGCTTGCGCGATCTTCCTGGCCAGGGTCGTCTTGCCCGCTCCGCTGGTCCCGATCACGACCAGGCGGCGGTTGTCCAGCTGGCGACTTGCGCCGCGGGTTAGGGGAGCAGACATGTCGGAGCAGGCTCGGGGGAGAGGGGTCTATGTGTTAAAACGGCGCTTGAAAGCCGTGGTGCGGCCACAAGCCAGCGCCAGTCTAACCAGCCGGGCATATCCCGGCACCCTCGGGGTGAGCAGCAGAAGCCGACCGGGACCAGAAGTGCCCCTCAAGGTAATGGGGCGGTATTTATCATCGGATCGATGTCCCTTTTCCGGCCCATGTCGGCCGAGACCAAGTTTCCAACGGTGGTGGTCCTGTTGGTCCTGCTGGCGGCCACCTATTTCGACTGGTACTGGGTGTGGGGGATGCTCTATCTCTACTGGGGGGTGATGTCCCTGGTCGACGGGCAGGTGTACCTGGTGCAGACCGTGCGACGGGAAGAGAACCCCTACCTGTTCTGGTCGGTCACCGCCATGTGGCTGATTCTGGCGGTTGTGGTCATCGTCATCGACCTCTTTCCCGGAACCTCGGTCTGGCTGGGGTACGCCGGTGGATAGTCGGCGCAGGATGCCGATCCTGCCGGTGGAGGCCTACACCTCCCGGGAGTGGTTCGACCGCGAGCAGGAGCGCATCTTCTCGCGGACCTGGGCGTTCGCGGGCCTGGCCGGGGACATCGGTGAGCCGGGCCAGTACATGTCAATCCAAGCCGGGCTGAACAACATCTTCATCGTGATGGGGCGCGACCGCCGGTTGCGGGCGTTTCACAACATCTGCCGTCACCGGGGGACACAACTGCTGCGGGCGGTGGGGAACACCCAGCGGGCCATCGTCTGTCCCTACCACGACTGGACCTATGACCTGGAGGGGAGCCTCGTCTCGGTGCCCAACCGGGAGCGTGAGTTCCCCGACCTGGACATGGCCTGCTTCGGGTTGAAGAAGGCCTCGGTGGACCTGTGGCGCGGGATGCTGTGGGTGCACCCCGACGGGAATGCCGGCTCGATCATGGAGTGGTTCGGAGAGGTGGAGCCGCACCTGGGCCCTCACGACGTGGACGCGCTCGTGGAGTACGCCAAGGGGCGGACGGAATATGAGATAGCGGCCAACTGGAAGATCGTGGTGGAGAACTACATCGACGGCTACCACCTGGGGCACCTTCACTCCGGCACCCTGGCGATGTACGACCACTCGCGCATCGAGTCGGGCTTCGTCGGTCCGCACTTTGCCTTCTGGGAGCCGTTGGCGCCCGAGTTCGCCGAGCAGGCGGAGAAGAAGGCGCCGTACCCGCTGGTGGTCCCTCCCGACCGGCTGGGAGCGTGGGTGCCGATGCTGTTCCCGGGCATCGGATTGGGGGAGACCGAGAGTTCCTGGTCGGTGTTCCATGTCACCCCGTTGGCGCCCGACCGGACCAGGGTGGTGATCCGCAACAAGGTGGCCGACGCCTCGTCGTGGGCATTCGGGTGGCAGTCCATCCGGTCCTACGGCTTCTGGGCCAAGCGGACCGGCGGCAAGTACGAGGGCGACTCCTCGGATCCGATGGCCTCCGGCGATTTCATGGCCGAGGACGTCTACGCCTGCGAACAGCAGCAACGGTCGCTCCGGAGCCCCTACTTCCAGCACGGTCCCTCCTCCATCAGGGGCGAGGAGGGCGTGCGGCGGCACCAGGAGTTGGTCCTCGAGTGGGTGGAAGGGAGTTGGTGAAGGGCAGGTTCCATCGGCTTCGGGTCCTCCGGAGGCGAGCCGAGACGGAGGATGCCACCAGCCTTTCCTTCCATGTTCCTCCTCCGCTCAGGGAGACGTTTCACTGGCGGGCCGGCCAGCACGTCACCCTTCGCTTTCACCTCGACGGCCGGGAGAGGCGGCGCTCCTATTCCATCTCCGAGACCCCGTTTGCCGGAGGCCCCTTGTGTGTCACCGTCAAGCGGGTTCGGGGAGGACTGGTCTCCAACCACATCAACCGGAATGTGGTCCCGGGGTCAAGCATCGAGGTCATGCCGCCCTTCGGGGGGTTCTGTCTCGATCCTGACCCCCGGGCGCGCCGGACCTATTACCTCTTCGGTGCGGGAAGCGGCATAACGCCCCTGTACTCCATGCTGTGCTCGGTCCTGTTGGCCGAGCCGCACTCGGCCGTGTCTCTCCTGTACGGCAATAGGGATGCCGACGCCATCATCTTCCGGGAGGACCTGGCCCGGCTGGAACGGGAGTCGGGAGGGCGTTTGACGGTTCGCCACGTCCTGTCCGCTCCTTCCCGTAGTCCCTCGGTCCGCCCCTGGCGGCTGGGCAGGATAAGCGCCAGGGGTGTCGCCGAGTTCATCGAGGAGCATCCCCCCTATGCCCAGGACACCCGGCACTACATCTGCGGACCGGGCGACATGAACCTCGTGGTCCGGGCGGCATTGCTCGGGATCGACGTTCCGGCCGAACGCATCCACACCGAGAATTACGGACCGACCCTGCCTCCCGACGACTCGGTGCCGGGGGTTTCCGCCGCGTTGGAAGCACGGCTCGACGGGGAGTTGCTATCGGTGCCCGCCGCCGAGGGACAGACGATCCTGGATGCGATGCGGGCCGCCGGCGCAACGCCTCCTTATTCCTGCGAGTCCGGTGTCTGCGGGGCATGCCGGGCGCGCCTTCGGGACGGCTCTGTGCATCTGCGGGCCCGGATGGCGCTTACCGACGCCGAGATGGAACGGGGCGCGATCCTCACCTGCCAGGCCCTGGCGACCTCCTCAAAGGTGACTGTGGAGTACGACTGACGACAGAGGCGTCTTCGCCTCTGTTGCCCTCCTCCTCTCGCGGAGGGACCGGGAGGCTATGACCCGACCTCGATCGGAGAGAATTCCGACGAGACTCAGCTGGTGATGTCAGCCAGTCAGCGGAGTGGCCTGCGGTCGTCGAGTCAAGGGGGCGCTGCTCGGAGACGGTCGTTGTAGGCGTCGAAGGTCTGCCGGTCGAAGGCCACGAAGGTGACGGTGGTGACATCCGTCGGCGTTGAACGAACGGTGTCCATGGCGATGGCGGCCGCCGCCTCGATCGGGTATCCGTATACGCCGGTGGAGATCGCCGGGAAGGCGACGGTCGCCGCGTCGACCTCGCCCGCCCGGGCCAGGGACTCCCGGTAGCAGGAGGCCAGAAGCTCGGGTTCACCCCGGTTGCCGCCCCGCCAGACGGGTCCGACGGTGTGGATGACCCACCGGGCCGGGAGATTGAAGCCGGGGGTGATCTTGGCCTCCCCGGTCCGGCAGCCCCCCAGGGTGCGGCAGAACTCGAGGAGTTGCGGGCCGGCGGCGCGGTGGATGGCCCCGTCGACTCCTCCGCCTCCGAGAAGCGAGGGCTTGGCGGCGTTGACGATCGCGTCGACGTCCAGTCTGGTGATGTCGCCCCGGTGGGTGGCGAGACGCGGGCCCGGCATGTCGCCAACAGTAGTTACCCCTGCCCGCTGCCTGCCCCTCCGGTGGGGCATGTGACGGACATCTCGGCGCGGGAGGGTTGGCTTGGGGCTGCGGGACGGGTCAGAAGGCCCAGAAGCGGGGAATGAAGATCACCGACAGGATGCAGAAGATCAGGTTGAGCGGCACCCCGGCCCGCAGGAAGTCGGTGTACCTGTAACCCCCGGGGACGTAGATCATCGTGTTGGTCTGGTAGCCGACCGGGGTGGAGAAGCCGGTGGAGGCGGCGAAGGTAATGGCCATCAGGAAGGGGCGGGGGTCAGCGCCGATCTGTTCGGCGGTGGAGATGGCTATCGGCGCCAGCAACACCGCCGCCGCGGCGTTGCTCATGGTCTCGGTCATGATGGCGGTCAGCAGGTAGAAGGCCGCCAGGACCGCCACCGGACCCATGTCTCCCACCAACCCCACCGTCTGCTCGGCCAGCCAGCCCGCCGCTCCGCTGGTGTGCATGGCGACGCCCAGGGGAAGCACCCCGGCCAGGAGGAAGATCACCTGCCAGTTGATCGCCCGGTAGGCGTCCTCGGGTCGCAGCACCCGCGTCATCACCAGGGCCACGCAACCGAGCAGGGCCGCCACCAGGATCGGGACGACATCGAAGGCGGCCAGTCCCACCACGGCCACGAGGATCCCGATGGCCAGCGGCGCCTTGCGGCGCAGGAGGCTTCCCGGCACCTCGTTGAGAACGATGAGGTCTTCGCCGCGGCGCAGTTCCCCTATCTCTGTTTGGTGCGCCTGGACCAACAGGGCATCCCCCAGGCCGAGTTTGACCGAACTGAGCTTCTTGTTGATCGTCTCCCCCCGCCGTTGGATGCCCAGCACCAGCGCCCGGTAGCGATTGCGGAAGTCGATCTCCTTGAGGGTGTGTCCGATCAGCCTCGAATCGGGCGCCACCAGCGCTTGGACGAGGCGCAGTTCCTCGGTTTGCAGGGTCTCGTCGCGAAGTTCGAAGTCGGCGTTGATCCGCAGGCCCATGGTTCCCCGGACGCGGATCAGATCGCTCAGCGAACCGCGTACCAGCAGGACGTCGTCGGGTTGGAGAATCCGTCGCAGCGGCGCCCATCCGTCCTCTTCGGTGTTGAGTACCCGAAGGACCGTGATGTCGTGATCCTCTCCGAGTCTGCTCTCCAGGACCGACCTTCCCACCAGTGCGGACCCCTGTCGCACCCTCAGTTCGGTTATGAACTCACCCAGTTGGTAGGCGGTGGCCAGTTCCGGTGTCCGGCGGTCGGGGAGGAGCCACCGTCCGAAAACCAGAAAGAAGACCATTCCGGCCACGAACAGCACCAGGCCCATGCGAGAGAACTCGAACATGGTGAACGCACCGTACCCCGCCTCTTCGGAGATCGAACTGACCAGCAGGTTGGTGGAGGTCCCGATCAGAGTGCATACCCCGCCGAACTGGGAGGCGTAGGAGAGGGGAATCAGGAGTTTCGAAGCCGATAGCTTCCGACGGCCGGCCAGGATGGTCACCAGGGGAATGAACACGGCAACCGCCGCGGTGTTGTTGACGAAGGCCGACATCACGGTGACCGTCACCATGATCACCACCAGCGCGGTGAAATGGTTGCGGCTGAAGCGCACCATGAGCCGACCGACTGTGGTGGTGGCGCCGGTTCTCTGCAGCCCGGCACTGAGGACGAACATGGCGGCCACCGTCAGCGTGGCCGGGTTGCTGAAACCCGAGAACCCCTCCTGCACGGTTACCAGGCCCAGGAGGAGCAGCACTCCCAGGCCCAGCATGGCCACGATGTCCAAGGGGTATTTCTCGGAGACGAACAAGGCCACGATCCCGATCAGGATCCCCAGCACGATGAGCCCTTCAACGGTCATTCAAACCGGATGATAAGCTATCTCGGCCGGTACGAAGTCGGCGCCGGGGGAGGCCGGTGTGCAGAGCGACGAGTCTTGCCGGCGCCCCACCCGGCAGTCTCTCGGGCGGGAGAGGCCGGTCCGCAACCTGGGAGGTGGGTCCCACCCGGGCTCCCCGTGGGTCATATCGGTGGTGGCTGAGCGCCGTGGCTAAGGTTGGGGACTGGCGCTTTCCGGCGAAGTCGAGGACTCGAAGCGAGATCAGGAGGGAACACCGTGGCTCCCAAGACACCCGACAAGTCAGCGAAGGTCTCCAAGAAGAGCGAGCGGGCAGGAACAAAACCGGTCGTGCTCCTGTCGGGCGGCAATCCCCAGATCGCCAAGGCCGACGGGGACGCTCCCGTGCAGGCGTACATCGCGGCCATGCCGGGCTGGAAGAGCGATTTGGGGCGCCGTCTGGATGACCTCATCGCCCGCGCCGTGCCCGGCGTTCGTAAAGCGGTGAGATGGAACTCCCCCTTCTACGGCGTCGAGGGGGAGGGGTGGTTCCTCAGCTACCACGTGTTCACCCGTTACGTGAAGGTGACCTTCTTCCAGGGCAGGCGGCTATCTCCCCGGCCGCCCGGATCAGGCAAGGACAAAGACGCGCGTTGGGTCGACATCCACGAGGGCGAATTCGACGAGGAACAGTTGATGGAGTGGACCCGGCAAGCAGCCTCGATTCCCGGCTGGAAGGGGTTCGACAAACTGCGATAGACCCCTTCCTGGCCGACCGCGGTCAGAGACCTCGCCGTAGGCGGTCGGTAGGGTGAGGGGCTATGGCGGCTACCAACGGGAGTCCCGGGGGACGGCTCATGGGCTCCGGCCGCGGCGCCGGGGTCCGCAACTGGGCATCGATCCTGGACCCGCAGACCAGGAGGCAGGCGTTGGAGACCTCGCTGAGCCCGGTGCTGGCGGGTCCGGTGGCGCTGATGCCCGACGCCCATCTGGGGAAGGGCGCCACGGTGGGGTCGGTGATCGTCACCGAAGGGGCCATTCTCCCGGCCGCGGTGGGGGTGGACATCGGATGCGGCATGATCGCCGCTCTCACCAACCGGTCGCTGAAGGACCTTGAATCTCCGCAGGGAGTTCTCAGGGACATCCGGCGCGGGGTGCCTGCCGGTTTCGATTGGCACCAGACCGCTTCTCCGGCGGCTCGGAGATGGTTGGAGGAGAACCCGATCCCTCACCCGGAGATGGTGCCGAAGGCCAGGGGCGCCGGTGGGAGGGTGGGGAAGCAACTGGGCACCCTGGGGGGTGGCAACCACTTCGTGGAGGTGTCGACGGATGATCTCGATCGGCTCTGGATAGTGCTGCACACCGGGAGCCGGGGGATCGGGAATCGCATAGCCACCCATCACATCGCCGCCTCGGCCCGGGTCTGCGCCGCCCGGGGAAGGCGAGCCGGCCGGGACCTGGCCTACTATCTGTCCGACGACGACCTGTTCGACGTGTACATCCGGCAGATGCTGTGGGCGCAGTCCTACGCGTGGCGAAACCGGGAATTGATCCTGGACGTGGTCTGGGAGGCGTTGAGGAATCACATGGGGAAGGTGGAACTGTCGGAGATGATCAACTGCCACCACAACTACGCCGCCCTGGAGAGACACGGAGGCCGCCGGGTGTGGGTGACCAGGAAGGGCGCCATCAGGGCGGGTTCGGAAGACCGCGGCGTGATACCCGGCTCGATGGGGACCGATTCCTACATAGTCCGGGGGCTGGGAAACCCGCTCTCCTACTGCTCGGCCGCCCACGGCGCGGGGCGGGTGCATTCCCGGAACCGCGCCAGGAAGCTGTTTACCGCCGAGCAGCTGAGCGAGGCGATGAAGGGGAAGGCGTGGGAGTCGCACCGGGCGCGGCGGCTGGTCGATGAGTCCCCGTGGTCGTACAAACCTATCGACCAGGTGATGGAGGACCAGGCAGACCTGGTGGCCGCCGAGCACCGGTTGGTGGCCAGGATCAATTACAAGGGGACATGAATTGTCGGGGGAGATTGGGCGGTGGGGAGCCGGATGGCTTGGATACCTGCATTCCCACGCATGTATTTGACAAACGCGAGGCTAGTGTTATAAACTGGTTTGCATTACAAACTATATGAGGAGGTTCACGATGTCAGGCTCTGAAGGCGGGGAGGCTGTTCTCACTCCCCAGGAGGGTTGGGAATCAATCCATGCCACCATGCACAGGGCCAGGAGTTCGATGTACCTGGCCGGAAGTTCCAGGATCCTGCTGCTGTGGGGAGGGCTCACTCCCCTGATGTACCTGGCGGAATACTGGTTCCAGACCGGGGGCGCCGATCTGGCCGAGGAGATCCCATGGGTGAGAGCGCCGATCTTCGGCGTTCTGGTGGTGGCCGGGATAATCGGCAGCGGCTTCATCGGTAAGCGGGCGGGGCTGAGAAACGCCACGAGGGAAGTCAGCCGGGCGATCGGCATCCGGGTCTTCTGTTTCTGGATGGCGGTGACGATGGCGGCCTGGTTGATCCCGGGAGCGGCGGGAATGTGGAACCCGGAGTCGGGTCCCCAGATTCCCCACGTGGCCATCGGAATAGTCACCCTGGGCTTTGTCTTGTTCGGGACGATGACCAACCTGGTGCTGGCCGGGGTCGGGGTCGGTATTGCGGCGGCCTACTACGTTCCTCACTATCTGGCCGGTGATGCCGCACTGGCTTTCTCGGCGTTGGCGACCATGGTGGTTGTGGTGGCCGGCGCATTGTGGATACGCAAGAGCGGAGTCGAGTGATCAAGGGACCTGTCATCCTGAACGAGACCATCCACCAGTCGGTCCGACTGCGGATCATGACCCTGCTGGTCTCCCAGCCGGAAGAGGCCAGGATCGCCTACCGGTTCATCCAGAGGACACTCGATCTGACCGGCGGGAACCTCACCATCCACCTGCGCAAACTCCGAGACGCCGGGTACGTGACCATCATCAAGGAGTTCCAAGGGGACAAGCCTTCGACATGGGTGCAGGCCACGCCGTCGGGACGCGGGGCATACTCGGAGTATCTCGCCAATCTGGAGGAGGTGTTGGGGGGAGTGGCTCTCGGGAGTGCGAGGTGACGGCGATGTGTGCTCCTCCGGGAAGAGGCGCGGGTCGGCGTTCGGAAGGCGGCTCAGCCTCGAGATGTCGGGAATCGGTCCCATGAAGAGGCCGGCAGTGCCGACCTGGAAGCGCCTTGTCATCGCCTGGTTGTTCGTGCCGCTCCACCGGTTTTTGTTCCGGCTGTCGGGAGGCCGCCTTTTGAGCCGCTTGGAGGGAGATGGGGTCCTGATCCTGACGACCAGGGGACGCAGGAGCGGCAAGCGGCGCTCCTCGCCCCTGCTGTACTTCCAGTTCGAAGGTTCCGAGGATTTGATCGTGGTTGCTTCCAACTACGGCCAGGATCACCACCCCGGGTGGTATTTGAACTTGGTAGCAGAATCCAGAGTGGTCGTACAAACCAGAGGGGAGCGCTGTTCCGCCGAGGCTCGCATAGCAGAAGGCGAGGAACGGTCAGCTCTGTTCGACAGAGTGGTTGCGACGAATTCCCGCTTCGCCACCTACCGCGCCGGTACCGATCGCCGGATCCCGGTGGTTGCCCTCCGCCGCCTCTAGCCCGCGCGGTTCGCCGAGAGCCCGGGCGCAGAGGCGACCGTCACGCTCCGAAAGCCGGGTCGCCGGCGGTCTCGACCGGCTGACAATGGTGCTCTCTGATGAAGGGGCGGCCGAAGTTCCACTACTCTCAGATCTGGACTCCGACCGCGACGACTCCACTTTCGGAAGGAGGGAAGATGATCACAACGCCCCAGAACAGGATCGGGGGTTTGATGTTGGCGATCGGCACGTGCCTGGTGGTGGGCACGCTCCTTTTCACCCCCGGCCTGGCGTTAATCGACTTTGTGGACGCGGATGACTTCATTGGTATAAGCCAAGCCGTGCGGGACAACCTGGCGCTGAGTATCTTCACGACGACCATTGGAGTCTTGGGATTGGTGTTGCAACTTCACGGGCTGTCGGTGTTGCGTAGAACGGCAGCGGGTGAGAGCGCCAACGACACCATCGCCAGATTCGGGGTCATGGCCATAGGGCTGGGAGTCGTGGTGTCGATCATCGACAGGACGTTGTTTTACACCGCGGCCCACACCATGGCCTACGGGATCGGCGCGGGTACCGGAGCCGATCAGACCCAACTTCTGGATTTTCTTGCCGTGATGCTCCTGAAGATGCAAAGTGCCTTCAACTTTGTGGGATTCTTTGCCTTTCTGCTGGGCTCCATGGGATTGGGTGTGGGTCTTCTTCCGAGACTCCGGTCCACCTCCTACAGGGTGGTCGGCGCTCTCATGGTTCTGTCGTGCCTGGTGTCGACGGTGTTCGTCGCCGCGATCAGCCCCTTCTATGGCCTGGCCGGTACTTTCTTCCTGCTGTTCGCGGTCTCCGTCAATCTGGCCAATGCATTTCTGGTCATGCTCGGAGTGGGTCTCTACAAAGGAGTGCCCGAACTCACCTCGACCGACGAACCGGCCTGAGGGGGAGACCCGTGAAGATCACCGCGGTTCGCGCCTGGCAGGTCGACCTTCCCCTGGTCGAGGGTCGCTACACGTGGTCCGACGGCCGGTTCGTAGAGGTCTTCGATGACACGGTGGTCGAGATCGAGACCGACGCAGGGATCTCGGGATACGCGGAAGGCTGCCCGCTGGGACCGGCCTACCTGCCTGCCCACGCCCTGGGGGTGCGGGCCGGTCTGGCGGAACTGGCGCCGCACCTGATCGGGAGGGACCCCTTGAACGTCGGTGAGATCAACCGGGTCATGGACGCCGCCCTGCTCGGCCATCCCCACGCCAAGGCGCCGCTGGACATTGCCTGCTGGGACATCCTGGGCAAGTCCACCGGCCTGCCGGTCTACACGCTGCTGGGCGGTCGGGCTCAAGAGGAGGTAGAGCTGTACCGCGCCATATCCCAGCTTCCGCCCGACGAGATGGCCGCCAATGTCGCCAAGTACCGGGCGGAGGGCTACCGGCGCTTCCAGTTGAAGGTGGGGGGAGACCCGAACGATGACATCGCCCGGATCCACGCGGCCCGGCGGACACTTGGCGACGACGACGTGCTGGTCGCCGACGCCAACACCGGCTGGACCCGCCATGAAGCGGCCCGGGTGGTCAGCGCGGTGGGGGAGTTGGACGTCTATATCGAGCAACCTTGCGCCACCTTCGCCGAGTGCCTCTCGATTCGCAGGCGCACCACCCGGCCGTTCGTGCTGGATGAGACCATCGACGGGCTTGACACTCTCCTGAGAGGCCTGTCGGAGGATGCGATGGACGTGATCAATCTCAAGATCTCGAAGGTGGGCGGGTTGACCAAGGCCCGGTTGATGCGGGATGTCTGCGTGGCGTCGGGAATCCCGATGATCATCGAGGACCCATGGGGGTCCGACATCACCACCGCCGCCATTTCTCACCTGGCCCAGTCGACGCCCGCGGAGTTCACCTTCGCGGCCACCGACTTCAACTCCTATGTGACGGTCTCGACCGCCACGGGCTCTCCGCAGCGGGAGTCGGGCAGGATGAAGGCCGCCAACCGACCGGGCCTGGGTGTGGAGCCCGTCTTCGACGCGCTCGGCGATCCGGTGCTGGAGTTCTCGGCCTGATCGGGTGGTCGGGTAGATAGAGGGTCGAAGGCGCCGGGACAGGTGTCGGCGCCGTTTGCGGGAGTGCTCCTCACCCAGGGAAGGGTGAGCTAGAAGCCCATGGCCACCGGCGGCGGCACCACGCCTCCCCGCTGCATCACCATCCGCATGGAGCGGAGGGCCCGTATGTCTGCGAGGGGGTCCCGGTCCACGACGATCAGGTCCGCCTCCTTTCCCGGTTCCACGGTGCCCACCAGGTGGTCGAGGCCGACCGCCTGGGCGGCCACCCCGGTGGCGGAGCGGATCACCTCCGCGGTGCTCATGCCCGCCTCGACCTGGAGTTCCAACCCGAGGCAGTAATCGCCGAAGCTTGAGATGGCGTCGGTGCCGGCCACGATGGTGATCCCCCACTCGGTCCAGAGCCTGCCCAGGAACTCCACCTGCCTCTCGCACTTGATCTGCAGGTCCTCCAGGCGGAGCTTGTCATCGGGAGTGAGGGCATGGCCCTCGGCCCGCATGGCGAGGAGCTTCTCCCTGCGCCGGTAGCCGGTCTGGACCGTGGGGCTGATCCGCACACCCTGGCCGGCGATGCGTTCGGCGATGTGCGGTTTGAAGCGGTAGCCGCCGTCGGGATCTATGAAGGTGGCGTGCTCGATGGAGTCCACACCGGCGTCCAGGGCGTTGACGATGCTCTGGGTGGCTATGCAGTGGGCGGTGGTGGGCACTCCCTGGTTGTGGGCCTCGTCCACGATGGCCCGCAGTTCCTCCACGCTGTAGGAGGGCCGGGTGTTGTCGGTGCCGGCCGTGCCGCCGCCCGAGGCCATGATCTTGATGAAATCGGCGCCGTCCCGGACCAGTTGGCGCACGGCCTTCCGCACGCCCTCCACTCCCTCCGCCTCCTGGTTGCACCACCAGAAGTGGCCTTGCTTGACCGTCACCGGCCGACCGCTGAGCAGCAGCCGGGGCGCCAACGCCAGACCCTGGCGGACGCCTCTGCGGAGATCGAAGGTCACCTGGTTGCGAGCGCCGCAGTCCCGGAGGGTGGTGACCCCGGCGTTGAGGTGGATGTGGGCGTTGCGGGCGGCGCGCAGCAGCATGATCTCGTCGGAGTCACGCTCTATGACCTCCTCGTAGGTGGCTTCCCCGGCGCCGAACATCAGGTGCGTGTGGGCGTCGATGAGACCCGGCATGAGGTAACCGTCGGGATAGTCCAACTCCCGGACGTCCGGTCCCCGGGGCGCCTCGACCTCGACCTGCGGACCCGCCGCCACGATGCGGGCTCCCTCCACCACCACGACCGCGTTCTGGACGGGCGGAGCCCCGGTGCCGTCCAACAGGGCCTTGGCCCGGATTACCGTCTGCGCCTTGCCCACTCCTTCTCCCTGTGCGATGTGTGGGTAGCTGGTTACTGCTCGGCATGGTACCCCGCCGGCGGGTCCGGCGGCGGGGTACGGGCCCTCGGGATCCCCTGTTCAGCCTGGGAAAAGCGTCGGGTCAGCCCCAATGCCCGGCTCTCGGGCCGGGTGTAGAGTGGTGACCGAGAGGAGGTTCGCCATGGCTCTGCAACTGGACCACACGATCGTGCCCGCCTACGACAAGGTGAAGTCCGCCAAGTTCATCGCCCGCATCTTCGGGGTGGACTTCAAGGGGACCTGGGGACACTTCGCCCCGGTCAAGGTCAACGACACCTTCACCCTCGACTTCGACGACTCCGAGAGCCCGCAGTCCAACCACTACGCCTTCCTGGCCTCCGACGAGGAGTTCGATGCGGTGTTGCAGCGGGTCAAGGACGAGGGGATCGCGTTCGGGAGCGGCCCCCGTTCGCGGACCGACGGCAGGATCAACCACCGCCACCGGGGGCGCGGCTTCTACTTCGACTGCGAGAACGGGCATGTGTGGGAGGTGATCACCCACACCTACGTCACCGACTGATCCCGGACCGGTCTCTGGGGGTGAAGGGGGTCCGATTCTTGCTATTGTGACTGGCAGCGAAGGCTTGGTGGAGGGCCGAGGCGGGGATGTTACGAAGGCGATCAGCGGAGGATCATCTTGAACGACGAAGCCACCAAACGGGATGTGGAGGAGAGATTCAACACCGTGAAGCGCCTCTACGGGGACCGCCTGGACGACAAGCAACTGGAAGGGGTGCGGACGGGAGTCGAGACCATCGTCCGGGCTTCGCAGGCCGTGAGCGCGGTGAAACTGGAGAACGGCGACGAGCCGTTCTCGGTGTTCGTGCCCTACCGGGAAGAGGACTGACGCCTTGTCCGAGAGCCTGGTTTTCAAAAGCGTCCGCCAACTGGGAGGTCTGGTCCGGGACCGGGAGGTGTCGCCGACGGAACTGGCCGAGGTCTTCCTGGACCGGCTGGAGAGGCTGGGACCCGACTACAACGCGGTGGTGACCGTCACCCGCGAGCGGGCGCTCCGGGAGGCGAGACGCGCCGAGCAGGAGATCTCATCGGGCCGCTACCGGGGTCCTCTGCATGGCATTCCCTACGGTGTGAAGGACCTGTTGGCCACCGCGGGCGGCATTCCCACCACGTGGGGCGCCGCTCCCTTCCGCAACCAGGTGTTCGACTACGACGCCACGGTGGTGGAGAGGCTCGAGGCTGCGGGAGCGGTGCTGGCCGCCAAGCTGGCCATGGTGGAGCTGGCCGGAGGCGGCGGCTACTGGCAGCCCCATGCTTCGTTCACCGGCCCGGGCATCACCCCCTGGGACAAGAGCCGCTGGAGCGGCGGATCGTCCACCGGGTCCGGAGCGGCGACCGGTGCCGGCCTGGTGCCGTTCGCGATCGGCTCGGAGACGGGCGGTTCCATCATGTCGCCCTCCAGCAATTGCGGGGTGGCCGGTCTGCGTCCCACCTATGGGCGGGTGAGCCGGTACGGCGCCATGGCCCTTTCCTGGACCCTGGACAAGCTGGGGCCGATGTGCCTCACAGCCGATGACTGCGGCCTGGTGTTGGAGGCCATCGCCGGGCGGGACCCGAAGGACCCGACCACCACCGCCCGCAGCTTCAGCTATGACGACTCGGACGTGTCGGCGCGCCGTTTCCGCTTCGGGGTGATGGAGAACGTGACGGACCACGTGGACGAGCCGACCCGTATCAACTTCGAGCGGGCGCTGGATGCCCTGGGAGAGATTGCCGACATCGAGGAGATGAGGTTCTCCGACCTGCCCCATGAGGAGATCCTCCAGGTGATCCTGTTCGCGGAGGCGGCGAGCGCCTTCGAAGAGATCGTGGACAGCGGCAAGTTGGCGGAACTGACCGCGCCCGAAGACCGGTTCGGCGCCTATCCCCGGGTGACCGTGCTGGCCAAGGACTACATCAATGCGCTGCGCCTGAGAAGGCTGGTGGCCGAGAATGCCGAGGAGGTGATGTCACCCTTCGACGCGCTGGTCGCTCCCACCCGGTCGGGTGTTCCCACCCCGGTCAACCAGGGGTTTCGCAGCGCCACCCTGCACGCCGGCAAGGACACGATGATGTCGCTCGGAAATGTCGCCGGCCTTCCTGCGGTGTCCGTGCCGAGCGGTTTCTCCGAAGAGGGTCTGCCCACCGGGATCAAGTTCATGGGCAGGGCCTACCAGGAGAACGCCGTCCTGGCGGCGGCGCGCGCCTACCAGTCGCTCACCAACTGGCACGAACACCATCCCCCCGACCTGCTTCCCGCCGACTGAGCGGCAAGCCGGAGTTCCCCACAGGGTCGACGCCCGACCCGCGCCGATCAGGTCTCCGTTTGCCTGGCTGCTGACACTTGCAACCTCCCGGGGAGTTGGCGTTCTGTGAAGGGGACGGTTCCCGGCAGCCCGGATTGTCCCCTTATCCGCCTGCTTAGGATCGCACTCCTCATATGCTCGAATAGCAGGGGCCTCGGCCGGCTTCCCCGGACAGGGGACCGATCCCCGTAGGGGAGGTCATCTCGCCGGTTCCCCACCCCCAACCTTTCCAAACTGTTGAAACCCAAGAGGTAAAAGAAAATGACCAGCAGACTCAGACATCTACTCTGGGTCGTCTCCTTGGTGATTGCCGCCGCGGCCTGCGCCGGCGACACCCAGGATGAAAGCGTGACAGATGGTTCGCAGGTGTCGCCCCGGCAGCCACCGAACACGCCGGCATCGTCGGAGACCGCCCAAGAAGCAATGGAAGCGGCCGAGTCGGCCATGGTGGCCGAATCGGAGGCGAGGAATAGGGCACTGGAGGACAGCGCGGCAGCAGCAGCCACCACCGCGGCGCCGGCGGTGGCGGTAGAACCGGCTGCGGAGGAAGCGGCAGCATCGGCTTCCGCGGCCGCCGAAGCCGCGGCTATGGCCCCCCAGGACGAGGAGATGGGAGGCTTCAACCAGATCGGGGGATCCGCCACCGTCAACGACGAGCCCTATGACCTGACCTTCTTCGAGCACTACGGCGTCAATCCCTTCGTCGACACCGAGGACGATCACCTGTCCACCTTCGCCATCGACGTGGACACCGGTTCGTACACGGTGGCCCGATTCTTCGTGCAGGACGGCCACCTGCCCGATCCGGCCGCGGTGCGAGTCGAGGAGTTCGTCAACTACTTCGACTACAACTATGAAGCACCCCGGGAGGGGGCCTTCGCGATTCACCTGGAGGGCTCGCCTTCGCGGTTCGGCACCGAGAGGCACTGGCTTCTCAGAGTGGGCCTGCAGGGCAAGACGATCCCCGAGGAGGACCGCAAGGACGCCACCCTGGTGTTCGCCATCGACGTCTCCGGTTCCATGAATCGCGGGGACCGGCTGGGCCTTGTGAAGGAGTCGCTGGCGCTGCTGGTCGACCAACTCCGCCCGAGGGACGAGGTCGGGATCGTGATCTATGGGTCCAGGGGGCGGGTGCTGTTGGAGCCGACCGACGGCGGTGAGAAGGAATCCATCCTGGATGCCATACACGCTCTCGAGCCCGGCGGATCGACATACGCGGAGGAGGGACTGAGGCTCGCCTACCGGATGGCGGCAGAGCGGGCCCAGCCCGGACGCATAACCCGGGTGATGCTTCTCTCCGACGGGGTCGCCAATGTCGGCTCCACGGGGGCGGACTCGATTCTCCGGGAGATCAGGTCGTATGTCGACGAAGGGGTGACCCTCACCACCGTCGGATTCGGGATGGGGAACTTCAACGACGTCCTGATGGAACAACTCGCCAACGACGGGGACGGCACCTATCACTACGTGGACACCTTGAGAGAGGCAAGACGCATCTTCGTCGACAACTTGGTGGGCACGCTCCAGAACATTGCCCGGGACACCAAGGTGCAGGTCGACTTCAATCCGGAGGTGGTCAGGAGTTGGCGCCTGCTGGGTTATGAGAACCGGGCGGTCCGGGACGAGGACTTCCGTGACGACACCGTGGACGCCGGCGAGGTCGGAGTCGGTCACAGCGCCACCGCGCTGTACGAGATGAAACTGTTCGACGACTCCGACGGCGTGCTGGGGACCGTCTATCTTCGCTATGAGGATCCTGACACCGCCGAGGTCCACGAGATCGACCGTTCGTTCCTGCGGAGCGAACTGGCGGCGGACTTTGAGGAGACGTCCTCGAGTTTCCAGTTGGCGGCAGTGGTGGCGGAGTACGCCGAGATACTCCGGCAGAGCTACTGGGCGCAGGATGGCAGCCTGGGCGAAGTGGCCGCCGAGGCGGTCCGCGTGTTGAGGATGGCGCCGGATGACTCCGATGTGGCGGAATTCGCGGTGTTGACCGGCTGGGCCGAGGATATAGCCGCCGCCACCGACGCGGGGCCCGGGTGCTTGCCTCTTCGGTGCGTGCAGAACCTGGCCGTGGAGTTCCTGGCCGATTGGCTGGGTGTCTCCAGCACGAAACTGGTAGTGGTGGAGGCCGGGAGTCGTACCTGGTCCGATTCGAGCCTCGGGTGCCCCGTGGAGGGCTATGCGTACGCCACGGCGCTGGAGCCCGGATACTGGTTCGAGGTGGAGAGCGAGTCGCAGCCGCCTCGGTATGTGCACTCCAACCAAGACGGGTCCGTCCTGCTGATCCTGTACGGTGACGTCCGCATCGGCCAAACGGTCACGGTGGAGACCTCCGTCGGGTTCAATTACCCGACCGGCGCCACCTGCCAGACACCCTAGGCGGGCCGCGAGGCTGATTTCCTCGGCTCACCGAGCCATTCGCCGGTGGGCGACCCGGGGCGTCCTCTCGCGGTGCGGTAACTCCGCCCCGTGTCGGCTTGTTCACCGGTTGTCAAAAAACGCTGCCGGAAACTTGACTATGTCCCACCGACGTCTCATGGTGATAGAAGCCAAAAACCGAACCGGCCCGTCTGGCGCCACCCGGGCCGCGCAAGGGATCATCCGGTCTGAACAACAGCCCTAGTCCCGGCTGGGCTGAAGCCACCCAGACCTACGGCGCGGTGGAGGCGGGGGTGGGCCGGGAAAGGGGGATTTCGCGACTTTCTGGGGTTCAGTGATTGTGCATTCCACGCCGCCGGTCCGGCATCTCGCCACATTTCGAGAGAAAACGTCGGGGATACCCGTAGGGGGAGAGGAGTACGGTTTTCGGGCTGCGGAAACGAGTTCTCCGGAGGCTCGCCCTCTAGTCGGTCTCCGTCTTGGTGACCCCCTTGATGATGTAGCGATCCCCGGTCAGGATGGTGTCCTTGCCGCTGATCACCGCGTTTCCTCCCACCTGGGTCTTGTCTCCCACCATGGCGCCGTCCTCGACTCTTGCCCGGTGCTCCACGATCGCCTGGCCGCCCACCACCCCTGCCGATCTCACCGTGGCACCGTCCCGCACGATCGCCTGGTCCAGCACCGCTCCACCCTCCTGGATCTGGGCGTTGTCCTGCACCTGCGCGGAACCCGCCACCCAGGACAGATCGGTGACCACCGCCCGGCCGCTCACGACGGCGTTCTCCAGCACCAAGCCGTCCTTCACGACCTTGGCCCGGTCGATCACCCTGGCTCCCTCCTCGATCCAGCAGCGCCCCCTCTGTGACAGGTTGTAAGGTCCGGAGACCAGTCCTCCGCGGTCCCCCTTCTTGATCGCCGCGCTCTTACCCCGGGAAGTGTTGAAGTCCCTAACGGCGATCACCCGGTAGAGGCCTTCGCCCTCTGGTTCCAACCGGTACTTCCTTGCCATCGTTACCTCGATGACGGTCCGCGAATTGTCCGGGTGGGGATCTTCATGCGACTACTCGGATGAGATTGCGTCTTGGGCTGTGTCGAACCACCAGCACGCATATTAACCAGTCCCACCGGCTGGGATCTCAGGATCGAGGTCTCCTGGGGCAAGGGAAACCTGTTAGGACCACTTCAACAACCCCCGGATGCCCGCGGTGCAAGGCACCAAATTGACTGATTCTTGCTGTGGAGCAGGCACCCGACCCGCCTGATCTCGTCGTTGATGGGCTTGTTATCTGACCGTAACCACCAAGGCGGCAACGATTGTGGCCAGGATCGCCCCGTGAAACACCAGCAATGTGCGGGAGCAGACCGCGTTGAGCCACCTGTGTTGGGACCCAAGACCGGGAACCGCTCTGGTGTCGAGCCCGTAGTCCAAGTCAGCTTCCTCCTGTATGCGGACATGATCGTATGGAGCGCGATACAACCGTTCCCGGCAGAGGAAGTACCCGTCAAGTCCCCAGAAAGCCAGTGCTGGAAGGAAGGCGACGACCAGGATCGCTTCTTCGGAACTTGCGGCGGCGAACACCAGAAAGAGCTGACACCAGCACAACGCTCCAGCCCTTGAGAAGGAAGGAACTCTGCGCCAAGCGGTTCACCACCCCTTGGATCATTGACAGATGCGCTTCCATCTGGTCCGCCATGCCCCACAAGTTTTATCAAACATTGCCGACAAGAGCAGGGCGAGGACAGCACCGTGGCTGGACAGCGGGGCACCCGGGGTTCCCCGAGGAAGACCCCCTGGTCAGGCGACCGGGATGGCCCGGGACAGGCCCTGCAGGGCTCGGAACGCCTCCTCGCCGATGCCTCTTTCGTCCTCATCCAGTAGGTTGGCCATCACTTTCAGGGTCCACTCCATGAGGGGACGGTTGCGGAGGCCGGTGTGCGCGAGGGTCCGCATCACCGCGGGGCGCCCGATCAGCTTCACGAAGATGCGGGCCGTGCGGTAGTAGAGGCCGTATTCCCTGTCCAGGTACTCGGGATATTGCAAAAGCGCCTCCGAACTCTCCTCCGCCACCGCCCGTCCAGCCAGTTCGGCGGCGATGCGTCCTGTCTCGTAGGCGTAGGCGATGCCCTCTCCGTTCCAGGGGTTGATGGCCGCCGCCGCATCTCCGATCACCACCCAGTTGGGTCCGGCCAGCGGTGAGCGGGAGAAAGACATCTGCAGGGCGCCACCCACCGGATCGGTCAGCCGGGTCTCCTCGGAGAGTCCCCAGTAATCGGGAGCGGCGTTCACCCAGTCCTCCATCATCCTGGTGGTGTTGGCCTGCTTCCACCGCTTGAAGGTGGAGAGAAGTCCCACACCCACGTTGACCGTGCCGTCGCCCAGGGGGAACACCCAGCCATAGCCCGGCATGGTGGCGCCGGCGCGGTCCCGGATATCCAGCTGGCTCTCCAGGAAGGGATCGGACGACCGGGTGCTCCGGTAGTAGCCGCGGGCCGCCAGTCCCAGGGGATAGTCCTTTCGGCGTGTCACCCCCAGATGGCGTCCGAACCGGTTGAGGGCGCCGTCGGCCACGATCACCACCTTGGGTCTCACCGTCTCCACCGATCCGTTGGAGCGCAGTTCCACGCCGTCCAGCGCCCCGTCGCCCACCAGGGGTCGAGCCTCGGTCCGTTCCAGGACAGTCACCCCCTGGGCCCGGGCCAGGTCCGCCACCTGCTGGTCGAGTTCCCGGCGGCGGATCACGCCTCCCCAGTCGGGAAACCGGGAGTGATCGGGCCAGGACATCTCCAGCATCACCTTGTCGCCGGCGTAGGAGCGCAGGCCGGTGATGCGGTGGAAGCCCGGTACCGAGAAGTCGAATCCCATCTCCTCGAGTTGGTGGATGGCCCGGGGGGTGAGTCCGTCTCCGCAGGTCTTGTCGCGGGGAAAGGACTTGCGCTCCACGACCGTGACGGCATGTCCGTCCCGGGCCAGCCAGTAGGCGGCCGCCGACCCGGCCGGGCCTCCTCCCACCACCAAAACCTCAGCGCCGTTCATCATCCCAGAAGATACTGCGCATCCTGACGTCTCCCTCCGCTGCTTCCCGGATCGGCCCGATTGCGGCGCCCGGTGACCGAGCGGGCCGGGTTTCCGGGCATGAGGGCCGGGAGTAGGATTCAGGGATGGCAAGGCCGGCTATCCCCCACACCACCGTCTCGCGCCTGCCCCTCTACCTGCGGTGTCTGGATCAACTGCCTGCCGACCAGGAGACGGTGTCTTCGGGGGAGATCGCCGCGGCTCTCAGCATCAACGCGGCCAAGGTGCGGAAGGACTTCTGGTATCTGGAATGCGAGGGTCGCCGGGGGGTGGGATATGACATCCAGTCACTGGTCGACCAGATCGGCGCGGCCCTGGGCCTCGACGTTCCGCTGACCATCGTCATAGTGGGGATGGGGAACCTGGGGATGGCCCTCGCCCACTATCAGGGATTCGCCTCCCGCGGCCTGATCCTGGCCGGTGTGTACGACACCGATCCCCACAAGATCGGCGAGACTGTTGATGACCTGGTGATCCGGCATCCCGATCGCCTGGCCGAGGACGTCGGCCCCCAGGGGGTGTCGATCGGGGTGGTGGCCACTCCGGCGCCCGCCGCACAGGGGGTGGTCGACCTGCTGGTGAAGGTGGGGGTGACGTCCATCCTCAACTTCGCTCCGGTGGTGCTCCGGGTACCGGCCGGCATAACTCTCAGAAGAGTGGATGTCGCCACCGAGCTGCTGATCCTGGGCTACCACCAGTCCAACTCCGACGGCGGGGGGTAGGGTCGGCGCCGCCGGTTGACGCCAGGGTGTGGGAGGGGCCCGGGGTGCTCAGGGACGGTGGTCCACCAGCGCGTCCAGGGCGATCCCGATCATCCGGCCCACCGCATCTCTCACCACCTCCCGGTGGGGGTTGTAGCCGGTCATCTCCTCGTCCCTCTCCACCAGGGGGTTTCCGTCCACTGCCAGGATGGCGCCGGCTTCTCTGCCGGCCAGTCCGGCCATCACGAACAACGCAGCGCACTCCATCTCCACCGAGGTGACTCCGGCCTTCTGCCACAGGGGCAGGTTGGAGCCCAGGATGTCGTGGGTGTAGAAGACGGCGTTGGTGAGGGTTATGCCCTCGTGGATGTTCTCTTCGTCACGAGCCGCCCGTCGTAGAGCGGTGACCACGTCCGGCGACGACATGGCGGGGTAGCCGTCGGGGACCAACTGGGAGGTGAGCCCCTCGTTCCGCACCGCTCCGGTGACTATCACCAGGTGGCCGTCCAGGACGTGGTCCTGCATTCCTCCACAACTGCCCGCCCGGATCACGCGGCGGACGCCCGCCTGGAACAGTTCATCGAAGCAGACCGCGGCGCCCGCCGCCCCCACCCCGTGGGACACCACCCCCACGTCGACTCCCCGGTGGGTCCCGGCCAGGGTCAGGTACTCGCGGAAGCGCCCGATCTCCACGCGGTCCTCGAACCGGGCAGCCACCCGCAGGGCGCGGTCGGGGTCGCCCACCACCAGCATCCGCTCGGGGATCCGTGAGGCCTCTACGTTCAATACAGGAAGGTGCATGGTTCAAACCACCCTTTCGTTTCCACCGTCGATGGGGATCTGCGCTCCCGTCGTGGCTGCGAACCTGTCCCCCGCCAGTTCGGCGACCACCGCCGCCACGTGACCGGACGTGACCTCGGTTCCCAGCAGGTTCCGCCGCTTGTAGGACTCCACGTCGATGTCGTAGTGCGCCGCCCGTTCGGCGATCAGTCCGTCGCTCCAGATCCCGGTGTCGAAGACCGCGTCGGGATTGACGATGTTGACGCGGATGCCGTCGGAGGCCCATTCCAGCGCGGCCACCCTCGCCAACTGGGTGAGGGCTGCCTTGGATGCCGAATAGGCGGAGGCTCCCGGCCCCGGCGCCGGAACGTTCCGGGTGGAGACCACCACCACCCGGCCCCCGGCCGGGGCCAGCCGCAGGAACGGATAGACGTCGGAGAGGAGGTCGGCCGCCGCGTCGACGTTGACCGCCATCGCCCTCCTCCATGCGGAGCGGTCCAGGTCGGCGATGGCCGACGTGGAGAAGATCCCGGCGCACACCACCACGATGTCGATCCCTCCGAAGCGCTCCACCGCCCTCTCGACCGCTCCTGCCTGCGCTGACCGGTCGGTCACGTCGCAGATGACGCCCAGCCACGAGAGCGAGTCGAAGGCGTCGACCACCGAGGGGGAGAGGTCCAGGCCGACCACGGCGGCTCCCCGCTCCATCAACTCTGCGGCGCAGGCCCGCCCGATCCCCGACGCCGCTCCGGTCACCACGGCGACCATCCCCGACAGTTCGGGAGTGCCGCCCTTGCGCGCCAGCTTGGCCTGCTCCAACTCCCAGTACTCCACTTCGAACAGGTCTCCCTCGGAAAGGGCCTGATAGCCTCCCAGGTGGTCCTCGGCCCTGGTCACCACCGGGATCGTGTGGTGATAGATGTCGGAGGCGACCTTGGCGTCCGAAGCGGTGGCGCCCACCGCCAGCATCCCGATCTCGGAGTCGAGCACCACCCGGGGAGCGGGATCCAGCATGGTGGTCTCCCCCCTGGCGCGGTGGAGGTTGCGCCGGTAGTAGCGGCGGTAACGGTCGGTGTAGGAAGCCACGTCCCGGCCAACCATCGGGATCCGTTTGGTCCGGATGATGTGATCGGGGGTGAGGGGCCCGCGGGTGGCCACCGAGGACAGGTCGGGCCGGCTGACGAACCGCGCCACCTGCGCCGAGTCATGGCGCACCGAGATCACCGGACGCCCCGCCGCCCGGGAGATGTCCCTTCTCAGCCGGGCGAGTTCCACCGGGTCCGCCCGGCTCATCGGACCGCCCTCCGCGGCGGGATGGGGAGCGTGCTCCTCCAGCCAACGGTAGGCCCGGGAGATCAACTCGGTGTGGCGCCGGTAGGCCCGGCGGGTGGTGTCCCCGTAGGTGAACAGTCCATGGTTCAGGAGCACCATTCCCGACGAGCGGTCACCGCCCTGTGGCCACATGTCACGGACCATCCGGGCAAGGTCGAAGCCGGGCATCACGTAGGGCACGATCAGGACGTCCTCTCCCAGCACCTCCCGTACCCGGTCGGCGCCGTCGGCGAGATTGGTGAGGGTGACGATCACGTCGGCGTGGCTGTGGAGAACCGCCCGGTGGGGGATCAGGGCGTGGAGCAACGACTCCACCGACGGTTGGGGAGCGGCGGGGTCGAGGCGGGCCGCCGACAGCTCCCGCATCATCCCGGTGTCCGAGAGCCTGTCCAGGTCCAGGAGTTGGCGGAGGCGATCGATGGGCAGTGGAGCGAAGCCGGCCTTCTCGATGCTGTCCAGGTCCCAGCCCGATCCCTTCACCCACAGGGCCTCCACCTCGGCGCCGGTGATGTCGGGGAACGGAGCCTTCACCGAGGTGTTCCCTCCCCCATGGAGCACCATGGCCGGGTCCGATCCGATCAGCCGGGAGCCGTACACGCACTCGGCCAGGGGGTCGGAGGCCGCCGGAGCTATCCGGTCATCCCAGAGGTCTTCTGTCATCCTTCACCTCTCAGTAGGGGGTGTCGCCGCCGTCGATGCTGATCGACTGGCCCCTGATGATCAGCGCCTCGTCGGAGAGGAGGAAGGCGATCACTCGCCCCACCTCCACCGGTTCGATCCGCCGACCCAGTTGCGCGGGGCCCATCTGTCCCAGAAGTTCTTCGGCCGGCACGTCCAGGCGGGGCGAGAGCCAGTCCGCCACTCCGACCAGCATGGCGGTGTCCACCCCTCCGGGGCAGACGGCATTGACGTTGATTTCATCCCCGGCCCACTCCATGGAGAGCGAGCGGGTGAGCCCCAGCACCGCCGCCTTGGAGGCGTTGTAGGCGGCCATGTTCGGGTAGCCGGCCTTGCCGCAGTTGGAGCTCACGTTCACCACCGCGCCGCCTCCGTTTTCCCGCAGGTGGGCGCCGACCGCCTGGGCGAAGACGAACGAACCGGTGACGTTCACCTCCAACTGGCGGTTCCAGTCGGCGGCAGAGGCGTCCCAGGCGGTGTCGAGGAACACCACCCCCGCACAGTTGACCAGCCCGTCCAGTCGCCCGAAGCGTTTCACGGTCCCCGCCACCACCGACCGTGCGTCACCGGGAGAGGTGACGTCGGCCGAGAGGGCCAGGGTCCGCCTTCCTTCGGGGTCCGTCTCCGCGGCGGCCTCCGAGGGCGCCTCCAGGTCCACCATCGCCACACCACGGGCGCCGTCCTCCAGCAGGGCGCGGGTGGCGCCCTGCCCGATCCCTCCCCCTGCACCGGTCACCACGTAGACACGGTCCGAGAGTCTCACGGAACAGCCTCCCATCACCAGGTCGGACGGGCGAGGACCCCGCCGTCCACCACCAGGTCGGCGCCGGTGATCCACCGGGCCAGGGGGGAGGCCAGGAAGATGCAGGCATCCGCCACGTCCTCGGGGGTCCCCATTCTCGACAGGGGTGCAGCCTCCAGCCAGCGGGCCACCCCTTCGGGAAACTGCTCGGTGATCCCGGCGCGATGGATCAACCCCGGCGAGACCGAGTTCACCCGGATGCCGTGAGGGCCGTACTCGAGGGCGGCGGCCCGGGCGTGCATGATCACCCCCGCCTTGGTGACCGCGTAGTGGCCGTGGAGGGGTCCCGGCTGGTGCCCTTCGATGGAGGAGATGTGGATCACCGAGCCCGAAGAGTCCCGCGACTTGAGATGAGCCGCCACCGCCTGGGTGAGCCGATGCACGGCGGTCAGGTTGGTGTCGACCATTGTCCGCCACTCCTCGTCGTCCATCTCTTGCATGGCCACCAGGGTTTGGACGGCGGCGTTGTTCACCAGGACGTCGAGTCTCCCGAAGGAGGCTACGGCGGCCTGGACGACCCGATGGGGCCCGTCGGATTCACGGAGGTCGGCTGTCACCTGCGCCGCCGGACCGGGCACGGAGTCCATGAGTGCTCCGAGATCGGTGGTGCGGGTGTGCGCCACCACCGAGGCTCCGGCCTGGGAGAACCGCCGGACGATCCCCTGGCCTATCCCGCCCCCCGCTCCGGTGACGGCCACCACCAAACCGGAGAGGTCGATCATGGCGGCCGGGGTGGGTAGGGCGCTCATCGAGGTTCAGGCACGGGTCAGTTCTTCGATGCGCCGGGCCGCCCGGGGGTATTGGAAGGCCAGATCGGCGCGGTCGCCCAGTTCGAAGCCGTCCGGATTCCAGGGGGGCGCCATGGTGGCGCCCACCAGGCTCCAGTCTCCCATGGTGGAGGCGCCCATCCACACCCCGGCCGGCACCGTCACACACGGCCTCTGGCCGTCTCCCAGGGCCTTTCCCAGGATGGGGCGGTCCGCCGATCCGTCGGGACGGAGCAGCAGCATGCCTGCCGGAGCGCCCAGGTAGTGGTGCCAGATCTCGGTCGAATCCAGGCGGTGCATGGCGGAGAAGTCGCCGGGCCGCATCAGGAAGTAGATGGCGCTTGCGTGCTCGTCGAGCCAGATCCTCGTCCACATGCCCCCCTCCTCGGCCAGGGGCTCGAGGCCCAGCAGCGTGATGACCTCGGTGGCGTTCATCCCGCCGCAAGCCGGGCGGCGCGCCGTGAAACGTCCTTCCCGGATGCCTCGACATCCACCGTCAGCACCCTGCCCTCCTCCACGACCTGCCTTCCCCCCACCCATGAGGAGTGAACCGCGGCGGGGGACCCCGACCAGACAAGGCGGGAGATGAGATCGTCCTCGTCGGGAATCACCGGGCCGAAGGCGGGACCGGAGACCGAGACCGCGATCATGTCTGCCGGATTGCCCGGCGAAAGCCTCCCCAGGTCGGGCCTTCCGATGGCGTCGGCCGCCTCGCTGGTCGCCATCGCCAGGGCGTCGTGGGGCAGCAGGGCGGAGGCGTCCTGTGAACGGATCCGGGCCAGGCGCAGGGCCATCCGCATCTCCTCGAACATGTCCAATCGATGATGGGAGGCCGGTCCGTCGGTGGCGATGCCCACCGGGATGCCGGCCGCCCGCATCTCCGCCACCGGGGCGACGCCGGAGGCGTGCTTGCTGTTGGAACAGGGGCAGTGGGCAACGCCCGCTCCCGCCTGGGCAAGCATGGCGATGTCGTCGGGCGAGATCCACACCGAGTGGGCGGCCATGGTCGGCGAATCCAGGATGCCGACGTGCTCGAGGAAAGCGGTGGCCGACATGCCGGTCTGTGCCCGCACCGCCCCCACCTCCCACTCCTGTTCATCGACATGGATGTGGATCAGCATCCCGTGGTCGGCGGCCGCCTCGGCCACCGCCCGCAGGCACTCCTCGGAGAGGGAGTAGACGGCGTGGGGTCCGAGTCCCACCTGGATCATGTCGCTTCCCTCCCAACGCTCGGCGAGTTCGATCATCCGGCCCAACTGCTCCTGCCAGGTGCCGAACACCGCCAGCTTGGCGTCTTCGATGACGGGAACGGTCACCACGCAGCGCAGTCCCGCCCCGGCCGCCCCGGCTGCCACCGCCTCGCCGAACATGTACATCTCCATCGAGGTGGTCACCCCGCCGGCCAGCAGTTCGGCGGCGCCGGCCGCCATCCCCACCTCCACGTCCTCGGGGGTGAGACGGGCCTCCCGGGGCCACATCACCTCGTGCAGCCACCGGTCCACCGGCAGGTTCTCGCCGGCCCCCCTCAACAGCACCATGGGAGTGTGGCAGTGGACATTGACCATGCCGGGAAGCAGCACCCCCTCCACTCTCTCGACCGCGGCGCCGTTCCGGTCGGGCGCGTCCCGGGAGCCTCCCACCCAGGTCACCTTCCCTTCTCTAACGTCCACCACACCCGGCGAGAAGACCGAGCCATGTGAGTCCATGGGGACCAGGTGATCGGCGACAAACCTTCGGGTCCGGCTCATCCCCAATAGGCTAGGGCTCCATGGACCTGAACCCGCAAGAGGCTTCCGTCGAGACCGTGGAATGGGACGACGGAGTCATCAAGATGATCGACCAGACCCGCCTGCCCCACCAACTCGTCATCCTGGAGATCTCGGATGTGCCGACCCTGGTGGCCGCCATCCAGCGACTGTCGGTGAGAGGCGCCCCCGCCATAGGGGTGGCGGGCGCCTACGGGGTGGCCCTGGCGGTCCACCTTCACGGGACGGAAGGGCGGGAACTCGAGGGGGCGATCGCGGAGATTCGGGCGGCGCGCCCCACGGCGGTCAACCTGGCCAAGATGGTGGACAGGACGGCCGCGGTGGTGTCCGACGGCCTGGACAGGGTGGTGGCCGAAGCCCACCGGATCCGGGACGAGGAGCTCGAGGCGTCCATTTCCATGGGCGAGTACGGAGCGGACCTGGCCGAGGAACTGATCGGCGAGGCGGCGGCCCGCACCATGACCATCTGCAACACCGGAGGGCTGGCCACCGTCGCCCGGGGGACGGCGCTGGCCGTCATCCAGACCCTTCACGAGCGGGGACGCCTGGGCCTGGCCCTTCCCGTCGAGACCCGGCCCCTCCTCCAGGGAGGGCGCCTGACCACCTGGGAGTTGTCCCGGATGGGCGCGCCCTTCCGGCTGATAGTGGACGGTGCCGGACCGTTCCTCCTGGCCAGGGGGGAGGCCAACCTGGCGCTGGCCGGCGCAGACCGCATCGCCCGGAACGGCGACGTGGCCAACAAAATCGGGACCTTCGGCATGGCCTTGGCCTCCCGGCACGCCGGGGTGCCCTTCGTGGTGGTGGCGCCCGAGTCCACCATCGACATGGAGACCCCGTCGGGCGCCGAGATCGAGATAGAGGACCGGGGGTCGGCGGAGGTGGTTTCCCTGGGGGGAGTGGACGTGGCGACCGCCGGCTCGGAGGCGCTCAATCCGGCCTTCGACATCACGCCCGTGGAGTTGGTCACCGCTATCGTTACGGATCGAAGAGTCATACGACCCGACAAAGGCGAGAGTCCCGAAAACGTTCCCTTGGGGGAGCTCAGACTTGCCTCTTCCCAAGGGTGACTTTCCTACCAAGGAGGTAACCGGATGAAGAACCGCAAGATGATCATGGGCTTGGCCGTGATGGCGGCGCTGGCGCTGCTGGCCTCGGCATGCGGAGGCGAGGAGGAGGAAGCCGCCCCCGAAGGACCCAGTCTGATCTACGTTACGCCCAACCCGATCGGCGTCAACAAGTTCCTCGAGCTCGGCCAGGTCGGGACCCAGCGGGTGGCCGAGGAGATGGACGGAACGTGGAAGACCTTCGAGTCGACCAACGACTCCGACCGCCGGGCCAACATCGAGGCGGCCATCGACGAGGCGCCCGACATCGTGGTGCTCACCACGTTCACCCTGGTCGAGTTGGCCGACGAGCTATCCAAGGCCAACCCGGACCAGAAGTTCATCCTTATCGACGCCTGCCCCGACGAGCCCGCCGACAACCTCCACTGCGGGGTGTTCCGCGAGCACGAGGGCGCGTACCTGCTGGGCATCATGGCCGGCCGTCTAAGCGAGGCCAAGGAGATCGGTTCGGTGGTGGCCCTCGACATCCCGTTCCTCCATCGCTGGTCGGACAGCTTCGCGCTGGGCGCCCAGAGCATCGACCCCTCCATCACCGACACGCAGGTGTTCATCGGGGGTGACAACCCCTTCTCCGATCCCGCCCGCGCCAAGGAGCAGGCCCTGGCGGTGGCGGCCCGCGGCGCAGACCACATCTTTGCGGTGGGCGCGGGGTCCAACGGCGGCATCTTCGAGGCTGCCGTGCAGGAGGGCTTCCTGAGCTACGGGGTCGACGTCAACCAGTGCCCCGAGGCGCCGGGACACATCGTCGACAACAACCTGAAGCTGGTGGATGTGCTGGTCGAGCAGTTGGCGAAGCAGGTCCTCGACGGCACCGCCGGTCCGGTGGTGGCCTTCGGGCTGGCCGAAGGCGGCACCGGCGTGGTGGCGCTCGAGTCGGACGAGGTGTTGGCGGACAGCCAGTGCGTGATCGCCGACCACCCCGAAATCGTGGCCGAGGTCCGCGACGCACGGGACGCCATCGTCAGCGGCGACATAGTGGTCCCCGACCCCCTGTTCGGTTGATTACTTGACATTTGAGCTGGAGCTCCGCGGGATAACTAAGCGGTACCCCGGCGTCCTGGCAAACGACGCCGTGGACCTGGCCGTGCGTCCCGCGGAGATCCATGCCATAGTGGGTGAGAACGGGGCGGGAAAGACCACCCTGATGTCACTGCTCTATGGGCTCTTTCCTCCCGACGAGGGAGAGATCTACATACGGGGGGAGCGGGTGGAGTTCTCCTCTGCCCTGGACGCCATCGCAGCCGGCCTGGGGATGGTGCATCAGTCATTCAAGCTGTTCCCGACCCTGAGCGTGGCCGACAATGTGGTGTTTCGCCGGGAGCCGCGCCGCCGGGGGCTGATCGATCGGGCGGCCGGCGTCGCCCGGGTGAGGGATCTGGCCGATCGTTACGGCCTGGCCGTCGACCCGGAGGCGGCGGTGGAGGACCTTCCGGTCGGCGTGCTGCAACGAGTCGAGATACTGAAGGCCCTCTACCGCGACGCGCAGGTCCTGATCCTGGACGAGCCCACCGCGGTGCTCACCCCCCAGGAGCGGGACCAGTTGTTCGAAGTGATCAGACGCCTCCGGGACGCGGGACGCACCATCATCTTCATCACCCACAAGCTGGGGGAGGTGATGGCCATCTCCGACCGGGTCACGGTGCTGCGCAACGGACGGGCGGTGGCCGACCTGGTGACCACCGAGACCGACCCGGCCGAGATCACCCTGCACATGACCGGCCGGGCGGTGGACCTCGACCGCAGGGCACCCGAGCACCAGCCGGATCAGGTGGTGCTGGAGGTGAAGGACCTGACCGTTCTGGGCGGGCACGGACGGGCGGTGGTGAGAGACGCCGGTTTCCAGGTCAGTTCCGGCGAGATAGTGGGGATAGCCGGCGTGGCGGGGAACGGCCAGAGCGAGCTGATCGAGGCGCTCTGCGGCCTGAGAGAGATCGACGAAGGCGCCGTGACCCTGTCGGGAAGGGACATGACCACCGCCGATGTGGCCGGACGCCGAGCCGCAGGACTGGCCTACATCCCCGAGGACCGCTACGGGGTGGGCACCACCCGGCAGGCGTCGGTCTCCGAGAACCTCCTCATCGGTCATCACCGCCGGGCGGGGATCCAGCGACGGGGCTGGTTCGATCGGGGAGCGGTCGCCGAACTCACCCGGCGTCTGGTGGAGGTGTTCGGCATAAAGGTGGGTTCGGTGTCGGGTCCGGTCTCCACCCTCTCGGGCGGGAACCTCCAGAAGGTGGTGGTCGCCCGGGAGATGGAGCACGGCACCCCGCTTCTCATCGCCGAGCAGCCCACCCGCGGTCTGGACATCGGCGCTATCGAGTTCGTCCACGGCCAGTTGGTCCGCTACCGCGACCAGGGCGGGGCGGTGCTGATGGTTTCGGCCGAGTTGTCGGAGATCCTTGCGCTCAGCACCCGCATCCTGGTGATGTTCGAGGGGCGCATCGTCGCCGAACTGGATCCTCGCACCGTCGACGAGCCGGAGATAGGACTTTACATGACCGGAGCTCACCTGGAGGCGGCGGTTGTTTGAGCGAGTCCTGAACGAGGTCAGGAGCGTGAGCCGGCGGGCCGTGTTGAGCCCGGTGACCTTCTCGCTGTTGTTCGCATTTGCCCTGGCTGCCGCCATCGTGGCCGTCACCGGAGGCGACCCCCTGGCGGCGGGAGAGGAGATGGTCACCGGCGCGGTGACCGGCTCGGGGTTGCGCAACACCCTGGGCAGGGCGATCCCGATTGTGGGGATGGCCCTGGCGGTCTCGGTGGCCTTCCGGTCGGGAATCATCAACCTGGGCGGAGAGGGCCAGATGGTGATAGGCGGGCTGGCCGGCACCATCGTGGCAATCTATGTGCCGGGTCCGGGGACCCTGATCGTGCCCCTGGCGATGATGACGGGTGCGGTGGTCGGCGCCCTGTGGGCGCTCCTGCCCGCCTACGGACAGACCTGGCTTCGCCTTCCCATCCTGATCACCAGTCTTCTCCTCAACTACGTGGCCCGCGCCATCACCGGATATCTGGTGCGGTTCCCGCTGTCGGATGTCTCGGTGACCCTGGCGACCACCCGCCAGGTTCCCGAGACGGCCCGGATGCCCAAGATGCCGATCTTCGGGGGAGTGAGCCTGTCACTGGTCCTGGTCATGGTGCTGGTGGCTTTGCTTTGGATGGTGTACACGCGGGCGGTAGCGGGCTATGAGAGCCAGATGACCGGTTTCAACATGCGGTCTGCCCGCTACGGAGGCATCGACGTCGAGCAGCGAACGGTCCAGGTCATGGTGGTGGCCGGCGCCATCGGCGGGTTGATCGGAACCCATCTCATCATCGGCGAGGCCCTGCGATTCATCGACGGCGAGTTGGTGCTGGCCGGGTTTGCCTGGACGGGTCTCCTGGTATCCCTCCTGGCGGTCAACCGACCGATCCCCATCTTCATCACGGGTCTGTTCTTCTCGGGCCTGCAGATCGGGGGACTTGCCATGCAGCGGAACGCCGGTGTCTCCTGGCGCCTTTCCCAGGTGCTCCAGGCGGTGGTGATCGTGGCCGTTGCCTGCCGGCTGGCCATCCGGCGGTCCGAGCGCCCCTCCGGCGAGGTGAGCGAAGCGGAATCATCAGGTGTGGGGGAGGTCTGATGTTCGAGCAGATCTTCGACACCGCCCTGTTCGACTCCGCCGCCCGGGCGATGGTCCCCATCCTGCTGGCGGCGCTGGGAGGCATGATCTGCGAGCGGGCCGGTGTCTTCCAGATCGCTCTGGAGGGGATCATGCTGGCGGGCGCCTTCGCGGCGGTGGCCGGTTCCTATTTGGCGGTGAGTTGGACGCTGGGAGTCGTCTTCGGGATAGCGGCCGGCATGCTCATCTCCCTGGCTCTGGCTTACGGCACGGTCACCCGCGGCGGCGATTCCATCGTGCTGGGGATCGCGTTGAACCTGCTGGCGATGGGACTCACCGGGTTCCTGCTGCCCCAACTCTTCGACGTGCGCGGGGTGTTCCAGCATCCCCGCATCGACGGTCTCGACCGGATAGCCATCCCGGTTCTCTCCGACATCCCGTGGGTCGGGCCCGTCCTGTTCGACAACACCCTGTTGACCTATGTGGCCCTCCTGCTGGTGCCCCTCCTGTGGGTGTTCCTCTTCCGGACTCCGGTCGGCCTGCGTCTCAGGGGTGTCGGCGAACGCCCGTTGGCGGCCGAGACCCTGGGGGTGAGCCCCACCGTCTACAAGTACGGAGCGGTTCTGGCCTCCGGCGCCCTGGCCGGGCTGGCCGGCGCCCAGTTGTCCCTGGGCAACGTCGTGCAGTTCGCCGAGAACATGTCGAGTGGACGCGGATGGGTGGCGGTGGTGGCGGTGATGCTGGGCCGGGCCCATCCGGTCGGCGTCCTGGCGGCCGCCGCGCTCTTCGCCGTGGCAGAGGCTCTGGGCTTCCGCTTCCAGGGCAACGGCCTCCCCGTGCAGATAACCGACGCCCTCCCCTTCGTGGTCACCCTCGTGGCCCTGATCATCGCCCGCAAGCGGTTCGCCCGCCTCCTCGACCTGACCACCGCGGGGTAACCAAAGACAGTCCTCGTCAAGAACTGTCACAGGGGCCTACCAACATCTCGACAAGCAGAACTACGCATTGTGGCTCAGAACACCGGGAGGTCCTCATGAAAAGAGCGTTCCAGCCTCTGCTCGACTTGGGCGCCAATCACACCAAAAGAGATCTTGCCCTACGCGACGATTACCCCGCCCAGACGGGGATGATTGATAAAATTGACC
This sequence comes from Acidimicrobiia bacterium, assembly GCA_965204615.1. GTDB lineage: Bacteria > Actinomycetota > Acidimicrobiia > Spongiisociales > ZC4RG35 > Bin76. The sequence goes on from OZ242000.1 coordinate 2,799,840, forward strand.
CTATCGGATTGCACCAGATCGAAGTTTCCCCTATCCCCGCGGTCAACGTCGCCACGGTGCCCCAACGCAGCCCGCTCCGGTACCCCGGTGGCAAGACCTGGCTGGTCCCTCACATCAGGGCGTGGCTGGGAAGTCATGAACACAGACCAAGGTTGTTGATCGAGCCGTTCGCCGGGGGTGGGATCGTTTCTTTGACGGCGGTCATGGAAAACCTGGTCGATCAGTGCCTAATGGTCGAATTGGACCGCGATGTTGCTGCTTTCTGGCATGCGGCTCTTCGTCACGGCGATGATCTCGCCGAGCAGGTCTTGTGCTTCACTCCCACAAGAGAAGTTGTTCAGTCGTTGGCGCAGGAACAGCCGCGGAACATGTTGGAACATGGTTTTCGCACTCTCGTGTTGAACCGCACCCGACGAGGGGGCATTCTCGCTGCAGGGGCTTCTTTCAGCAGAGCGGGCGAAAACGGCAAAGGGTTGGCCTCACGCTGGTATCCCGAAACAATTGCCAAGCGTCTGGGAGAGATAACCGGACACTCCGACCGGATTGGCTTTTGCGAGACGGATGGGATGAAACTTCTGTCGGCACTATTGCCAGAGGTCGGAGGGGATGTGGTGCTCTTCGTGGATCCTCCTTACACAGCGGGTGGGAAGCGAGCCGGCAAGCGTCTGTATGCACATAGCGAGATTGACCATCCATTGCTTTTTGAGATGCTGGCCGAGAGTGAGGCGGACTTCCTCATGACATATGACCTCTCGTATGAGATCGTCACATTGGTGAGGGAACATAGCTTCCACGCAGTCCAGGTGATCATGAAGAACACCCATCACGCTCGGATTCCCGAACTGGTCATCACCTCTCGGCCAGTGTTCGGTTCATGACCACCCGCTACGGGATCGCCGAGTGGTACGGAAGGCCTCTTTTAGAACTCTCAACTGAGGATCGGAAGGCTCTGGCCAAGAGAGCCTTGAAGGAAGAGAGCGAGACGCCACCCTGTCCGTTTCAGAACGATCGGCCTCCCTGTCGCAAGCGCGGTGGCGTGTGCTCCCTGCGCCGTTATGAGAGAGGCGAGAGGGACCGCATCTGCCGATCCGTAGCCGATCCGGTAGTCGTCTGTCCTGCCCGATTTGAGGAGGGGCAATTGCTGGTCAGATGGCTAACCGAGATCGTCGGTTTCTCTGAAGGTGAAACGAAGATAGCTCGAGAGGTGCCTTTTATGCAGGGGACTGCCACCGGGAGGCCGGCCGGAAAGATAGATATGGTTGTGGCCAAGACATCCGACGGCGATCTTGATTGGTACGGCTTGGAGATCCAGGCCGTCTACTTCTCGGGAACGGGTATGGACTCCGAATATCTGGCCTTGCGAGACGATGATTGCATGAAACCGCCCTTCCCAGGGGCGGTCCGCAGGCCGGATTGGCGATCCTCAAGTGCAAAACGTCTAATGCCGCAACTTCAGATCAAGGTACCCACAATGCGGAGGTGGGGATCCAAGCTAGCGGTGGCGGTGGATCGACCCTTCTTCGATTCGATGGGAGGACCGAGTGGGGATCCAAGCCGCGATCTCAATGATGGCGACATCGTGTGGATGGTCCCAGAGTTGTCGACCGGAACCGACGGCGGCTATACGTTGTCTCGTGGTCATTGGGAAGTTCTCACTTTGGAGGACTCCAGCAGGAAGCTGTTAGCTGCACGGACGATTTCGCGCGGCGCTTTCGAACAGACCCTTCTTGAGAAGCTTGAGACTCTCAGCTAGTTATAGCCTCACGGAACGCATGGCTTTGAAGGCCCAGCGTGCCAGAAGTGCCATCAAACACGGCGCCGTTGTCGCAATCACAAACGGCCAAGCTGCATTCCAGACTGCGCCGACCACCTCCGCTCCACAGGTTGCGGCTGCTGTCGCGGAATCAAGGCCCCCGCTGGATTGTCGACGCCATCCCCATTGCAGTCGATGGCGAAAGCTGGGGAAGGAATGCAAAGGACAAATAGACCTGCCAACACGGCGACCCGTCTCATCATGCTCGCTCTCTCCTGAGGTTTCATCAGCCTCCTTCCGGAGGGGGGTCCGCAATACAACTTGATTGCGGGAAACAATGGTTTTTTCCTAGCCGTTCCAATCTTCACCCGCTGGACCTGACCACCGGTTCTTGATTAGGCTGGGACTGGTAGAGAGGGGGTTGGCAACAGTCCCGGGATTGATGGCCGCACCGGGGATCCAAGAAAAGGAGCGAGCAATGAGCTACAAGAGCCTGTGGGAGCGTCTGGAGAAACGGTCGCACCAAAGAGTCGAGGACTTCGAGGGAGTAGCGGCGGTTTCGGTCTTGGATCTGGAGCGTGGAGACGGATTCTCCATCCGCGGCGACGAGGTGTTTCCCACCGCGTCCAGCATCAAGATTCACATCCTGACACAGCTGTTGGCCCGCGCCGAACGGGGTGAGATAGATCTCACCGACCGCGTCAGGATCACCCCCGAGATGTACGGCCGGGGCAGTGGGGTGATCCATTACATGGAGAGCGAGCCGGAGCTGTCGGTGCTGGACATCGCCATTCTGATGATCATTGTCTCAGACAACACCTCGACCAACATGTGTATCGACTGGGCGGGCATGGAGGACACCAACGCGCTGCTGGACGACATGGGCCTCGCAGAGACCAGGTTGAGGCGCAAGATGATGGACAGCGAGGCTATAGACCGCGGCGACGAAAACGTCTCGACACCGAACGAGTTGGTGGCGATGATGGAGATGCTGTATCGAGGCAAGCCCTCCCCCAAAGTGGCGGAGCAGGTCTTGCGCATCCTGGGAAAGCCCAAGTCCACGCCGTTGAACCGCGCCATTCCTTCCGATCTGGCGGTTGCCAACAAGTCGGGCGGAATGGAACGGGTCCGCTGCGACGTCGGCATCGTGTTTCTCCCCAACCGGCCCTACGCCATCACGGTGATGACCAAGTTCGGGCTAGGGGACTCCACCGCCAGCGAGGCACTGATCGTGGACGTGGCCCGCGACGTACACCAGACCATGGTGGCTCTGGCCAGCACCAACGACTACGGGTTGGGTGTACTCACCTTCACGAGTTACTAGCTGGACGGTGAACAGTGTGTCTATCTTCTGTCAATCTCCACCGAAGCGGGCTTCGTAGGTTTCAGCCATCTGATTGATGAACTCCTGCCATCGAAGGCCACTGCCAACGGCGGGAAGCTCTAGATTGATTTCTCCAGATTCTCGATCAAATACGACGATTCCAATGCCCTCGAGCAAGTGAGAGGCATCGCCTTCGGTCTGTCGTCCTCCGGCACGTTGAAACCGCCCAATGGCCCGTTCGATCAGGTGTGACGTTGATTTCCAACCGTCATCGCGCCCTGACTGCACCCTCTCCGTTGTTGGCAAGGTCAAGATGCCGCAGACAACCGCGAATGGAAATTTGAGATGAAGGTTGACGGCGAAGGTTCGGATGTCTCCGAAGCGGTTCCAGACAGCGCGGCCCACAGCCAAATGGACAGGCTTGATCTCGACGGCCAACTTCAACCCGTCGGTCTCCGTAATCTCCGACACATCGGCCTTCACACTGCGCAGGCCCCCGCCAACCTTTCTCTCACCTGCAACGGCTCCCTTTAATTTGAGGCCAGTTTCCCTGAGGCTGGCGAGGGTCGCGTGGGAGAGTCCATTGGAGAGCCGAATCTGCACCGCCTTCCCTTTCTTGGGTCCGATTCGGGAGGCTCCTCTTATTTATTCGGCGGCAGCAGCGCAATAGTCCTCAATGGCCGGAGTGGCTAGATCCCCAAGGTCGTCTACCAGAGCAAGACCCGTGGAAGCTGGCGATTGGGCCACAGCTAGGCCGTACGATCCAAAGCCAGTTGAGTTGGGGAGTCCATTGCGTCTCGCACCCTCTTGACGGAGTAGTCGAAGTAGACCGGGTCAATTTCGCAGCCGACGCTGTTTCGACCCCAAGCTTCCGCCGCGACAGCGGTCGTGCCCGTTCCGAGGAACGGGTCGTACACCGTATCTCCGACAAACGAGAACATTCGGATCAGGCGCTCGGCCAAGCTGAGCGGGAAGGGTGCCGGGTGGTCCCTCGTTGAGGCGCCGGTGATGCGCCAGATCTGCTGGAACCATGATGCATGGTCCGTGGCCGGAAGAATGGAAAGGAGCCTCGTGGCCAACTCGGGCTTGCGGTATCCGCCGGGTTTGCGCTGAAGGAGGATGTACTCGATGTCGTTCTTGATGACGCCGTTGGGCTCGTAGGGCTTTCCATAGAATCCGCCAGCACCCATCTCGTATTTGGCGTTGGCAATCTTGTGCCAGATGATTGGAGCGAGGTTGTCGAATCCGATCAGGCGGCACCGCTCTTGGATGCTGGCATGTAGCGGGAACACAAGATGGCGTCCGAACGCCTTGCGCGCCACGTTGACATCCCCTACTACGACCACCATCCGTCCCCCGGGCACTAGAGCACGATACACGCGGCGCCAAACCTCGTCGAGTTCGTCCAGGAACCCTTCATAGTCCTCAACTTGGCCGAGTTGGCCAGGTTGATCGTTGTATTCCTTGAGCGTCCAATAAGGAGGGGAGGTGACGACGAGTTCGACACTCTCCGGCGAAAGCTCCAAGCGTCGGCTGTCGCCCCGGTAGATCAAATGGCTACTCGAGAGGCCCTGGACAGCCCGAGTGATCGCCTCGCAGGACTCCGGTTCTTTCGCAATTGCCGGGACTGCCCGCCGGGGTTCATCAGTTAGGCGCCTGAGAAGAGCCGGAGGCGCGGCAGTACAACCGTTGCCGGGTGGGTTGGCGATCTGAACACCATCCGCTGTCGGGTTGGGCGTTCCGGTTGGCCCCCGTTTTCGCTCAACAGAAACTCGACAGGGAGTTCCTCTGCGGCACGGGAGGAGGGTGCGCCAAGTCGGTGAGTCTCACTTGCCAGGATCGGTTCCGCATTGGCAAATGACATACTTGTCATTATAAGACCGGCCTGGGACACGCGGCCACGAGGAACAGTCCAGTAGGCGCGGAACCTTGTCGCCTACAGGTGGTCATCATCAACAGGGTCTTCGCCACGTTCATCCCACGCCCCCGCGGTGTTCGGCTCCTGTCACTGTGGGACATCATTGCGACAAAAGTCAACCCCGGAGAGCGGATTTCTTTGCCGAACGGATCCCGAACAGGACGAATGCCGGAGTCACGTCCCCCGTCACAGACCGGATCAGGGGCCGGTCAGGGACTCCCTACCCTCCGGGTCCGACCTCGAAGACCACGCTCTCTCTGGTGGCCTGGAGGTTGGTGGAGTCGAGATGTTCGTGGATCACCACCCGGGAGGCGCCGCAGTCCCCGAACTCGTCGCAGCTGAGGACGCCGGTCACTCCCTGGAAGCCGGACAGGTTGTCGAGGTACTCTCGCACCCCGGCGCGGTCTATCACCAGGGCATTGTCGCCCGAGCGCAGGTAGGAGGCTGCGGAGATGGCGTCGAGAAGCAGGACCGTGGCGTCGTAGGCATGCCCCCAGAACGTGCCGGTGGGCGGTTCGCCGTCGGCTTCCAGATACCGGGCCTCGAGTTCCGGAGCGCTCCATCCGGTGCTCTGGTTGGTGTTGTTTCCGAAGCGTGTGTTGGGACCCGAGATGTACATGCCTTCGCTTTCGGGCAGTGACAGGAAGTTGTCACCAAGCAGCCCGTCGGCGCCCGCGAACACGGTCTCGGAGAAGGCCGGCATCTCGGCGGCCTGTTCCACCAGGACGCCGCCGGTGGGGAAGAAGATCGGGAAGAACAGGGCGTCGGGAGAGGTCTCGGCGATCTCGGTCAGCACCGGCACCAGGTCCTCTTCTCTCCGGTCGACCTCCCAGGCGCCGGTGATCGTGCCCCCGTGCTCCTCGAAGGCGTCGGAGAAGGCCGTGGCCAGACCCTCGGTGTAGGGGCCTCCGTCGTGGACGACCGCGGCGGTGGAGACATCCTTGTCATACAGGAAGTGCGCCATGGCCTCGCCCTGGATCAGATCGTTGTGTGCGGTGCGGTAGTAGCCGGGGAAGTGGCTCCCTCCCTCGGTGCCGGCCAGGTCCGATGTCAGCGAGGGAGCGGTGTTGGAGGGCGAGATCAAGACCATTCCGGCGCTGGTGATGAGAGGAGACGCCTCGGCCGCGGCCGCCGAACAGTTGGTTCCGACCACCCCCACCACGTCACCTTCGGCGATCACCAGTGAACCGGTGATCATTCCCCCCTCGGGAGAGCACATGTCGTCGAGTCCCACGCCCAGGTCGACCCGGAAGCCGTGGATGGTCCCATAGTCCTCCACGGCGTAAACGATGGCCCTCTCAGCGGAGTTTCCAAACAGCGCGATGTCCCCGGGGTTGGTGTAGACCGAGCGGATCTGGACGCTGTCGCCCTGTGTCACCTCCACGGTACCCAGCGACCCGTCGCCGAGATACTCGGGCGTCCCGCCACCACAGGCGGCGCCTACCAGGAGGAGGACCGTCAAGGCGGCCGTCAAGAGGTGTGTTCGGGAGACTTCTCTACTCTGTTGCTTCGTTCTGGGGTTCATCCCGCGACGATATGGTACGGAAGACCTCGTGTGATGTATGGGAATTGCGATCGCTCGCCAATCTCAAGGGATGGAGATCCGGGTCGGCGAGGGGATTCTGCGATGGCGGCCGGCCAGTGAATGCCCAATCAGGGTCCCGACTCGAACACCACGCTGTCCCGGGTGGCCTGGAGGTTCGTTGAGTCCAGGTGCTCGTGGATCACCACCCGCGAGGCGCTGCAATCTCCGAACTCGTCACAGCTCAGTTCTCCGGTGATCCCCTGGAATCCCGAGAGGTTGTCGAGGTACTGTCGCAGGCCGGCCCGGTCCACGACCAGGACGTCATCGGAACGGATGTAGGAGGAGGCGGCGATGGCGTCGAGAAGCATCACGGTTGCGTCATAGGCATGACCCCAGTACGCGCCTTCGGGAGGCTCTCCGTCGGTGTCCCGGTGGCGGGCCACGAGTTCCGGTGCGCTCCATCCGGTGCTCTGGTTGACGTTGTTCCCGTAGCGGGTGTCGGGACCCGCGATGTAAACACCCTCGCTCTCGGGCACCGAAAGAAAGCTGTCGTAGAGCAACCCGTCCGCACCCATGAACACCGTCTCCGCCAGGGCAGGTATGGCTGCGGCCTGCCTCACCAGATGACCGCCGGTGAGAGGGCGAATCGGGAAGAACAGTGCCCCCGGGTCGCTCTCTGCTATGTCGGTCAAAGCCGGAAGGAGGTCCGGGCTTGCGTGTTCCACTTCCCACACGCCCGTGACAGAACCTCCGCGCTCCTCGAAGGCATCGGTGAAGGCGATGGCCAGACCACGGGTGTAGGCGTCTCCCTCATGTACCACCGCCACCCTGGAAATGCTCTCCGCGCCAAAGAAGCGAGCCACGGCCCGGCCCTGGATCAGATCGTTGTGGGCGGTCCGGTAGTAACCGTGAAAGTGGCTCTCGCCTTCGTTTCCGGCCAGGTCCGATGTCAGGGACGGGGCGGTGTTCGATGGTGAGATCAGGACCATGCCGGCGCCGGTGATCAGCGGCGAGGCTTCCACGGCCGCTCCCGAACATCTGGTGCCGATCACACCCAGGACGCTTCCCTCCGCAACCACCAGGGAGCCGGCGATCATGCCCCCTTCGGGCGAGCACATTTCGCTGAGTCCCACGCCCAGGTCGACTTCGAAGCCATGGATCGGGCCGTAGTCCTCGACCGCGAAAACGATGGCCTTCTCGACGGAGTTCCCCCGCAGGGCGATGTCACCGGGATTGGTGTGGATCGAACGTATCTGGATCTTCTCCCCCGGGGCGACCTTCACGGTCCCCAGCGATCCGTCTCCGAGATACTCAGGAGACGGATCGGCGCAGGCCGCCGCCAAAAGCCCGAACACCGCCCAGGCGCCCAGCGTCGACCACTTGAAGAAACGCGATAGGGACGCGGGTGTCCCGAGCATCCGCCGCGCCTTACAGGTCGGCTTTTTCTCGGGCCTCCTCGTATTGGTGCAGGGCCACCAGGAAGCCTATGAACACCACGGCCGAAACCACCATGAAGGTGATGGGGATGATGCGCACCTCGAAGGCGTTGAGCCCCTCGATGTTGACCGGTCGGGGGCCGCGGGGAGCGTAGAGGACGAAGAGCAGGCTGCCGATGGTCATCCAGGCCGCCGTGCCGGCACCGGTCACCAGGAAGGCCAGTTTCTTGCCCAGGTTGGTGTAGTTGAGCAGGTAGACCGTGCCGTAGAAGACCAGGACCGAGGTCAGGAACAGGATGACGCCGGTGACGAACAGGTTGGCCGACAACAGGGATCGAAACAGTTCACGCATGGCTCAGTTCCCCTTGCCGTTGAGGTCGCCTGCCCAAAGGTAGTCCACCAGCAGGTCGAGGTCGTCGCTTGACAGCACCGCTCCGAAGCCGGGCATCTGCCCGTTCCCGAACCCGCTCACCCCGTAGGGTTTGTCGGCCACCGCCCCCACCAGCAGGAAGGATCGGAGGTCCTCCTTGGAGATGAACTGTACCCGCGGTCTGCCCTTCCACACCGCCGGTCCGAACCCTCCCGACCCGGGCTGTGCCGCATAGGGGGTCCCGGCCGACCATCCCGAGGTGTGACATCGGGCGCAGTAGCCGGTGAACACCCCCACCGCCCGCGTGGCGCGGTCGACGTCGCCGTCGAAGGCCGCGTGGGCCACCCCTTCCAGGGAAATCTCCCAGTTCCGCTCCACCTCGGCAGCCAGGAGTTCCTCGAGGCCGGCCCGGGCCGGACCGAGCAGCCGCTCGGCGTTCTCGGTCCGCACCGTCAGGTTGATGGACGCCGCCTCCATCCCGGAGATGGCGGTGGCGGCCGCCTGGTCGTCGGTGATTCCCCCGCCCGAGGAGGCCCGCTCCGGGTCGAGGTTGACCACGGTCAGCGTGTTGGGGCGCAGCGCGGTCCGGGCGGCGGCCAACTCGGCGGTGATCACTCTCTCCGCCCGGTCCGACAGGGTGTCGCCGTCGGAGTCCTCCTCGTCCTCGGCGGCCAATGCCGCCCTGATGGACTGCATGCGCAACTCGAGGATCGGCGCCCGGGGCACCAGGGACCGCAGGGTGGAGATGGCATGGTCGGCCACGTCCGCATCGGGCCGGCCGTCGGTGGCGGGGTTCTGTGGATCGAAGGTCCACGCCTCTATCTCTGAGAAGTCGAAGAGGGAAGCGGCCGTGGCGGTCAACCCGGAGATGGTCGTCTCGGAGATGTCCGACAGGCTGTCGCCGTCCCGGTCGATTCCCTGGTCCGACAACTCCAGGGTCCTCCGGGCCAGGGCCACCAGGTCCGCCAGGCTCTCGGCGTGGCGAGGAGCGCTCTCTATGTCGGCGATCAACTGGCGCTGTTCGATGATGGCCCTCTCCAGGGCACCGTCGGCGTTCTCCAGGAGACTCAACTGGCCCACCACGGTCCCGTCGGTCTTGCGGAGCGCCTCCTGCTGGGAGATCTGGATGCTCTCCAGGTAGTTGACGATGTCCTGTACCTGCTGTTCGTTCATCGGGCCCCCGCCCACCGTTCCCCAGGGGGGCATGGGGCTGTTTCCCCGCCCGTAGGTGACCCAGTAGGAGATGATGTCCCGGTCATAGCGGAAGAAGATGTCGTTGAGAGCCGGCGCCGCCCAGGAGACGCTCACCCCGGTCCGCTTCTCCACGTAGCTGGCCACGCCTCCCACCCCGTTCGGCCCGTGGCAACTCCAGCAGTCGGCCTCCCCGGCGCCCACCAACGCCGCTCCCCGCTCCACGGACTCCTCGTGGAACTGGTCGACGAAGCTCAGTTGGCGATCGGTCTCGCTCAGGTAGTAGACCGCCAGCCCGACGGCCAGGAAGGCAGAGAGCAGCACCGCGCCCTGCTGGATGCGCTCCAGCCGGCGGGTCTCCAGGGCGTCGTCGGTTACTCCCGGCGCCTGGTTGGGGGGGATTCCCTCCCGGCGCCTGGACCTGAGGGCGGCCACTCCCAGGAAGGAGAGCCAGATCACCGCTCCCACCAGTACCAGGGTTATTACCAGGGTGGAATCCATCTACTTCCCTATATGCAGGAGGGGCCTTGGGGATAGGACACGGACTGGGCGATGGCGCGGGGAGTCTCCACGATCACTCCGGTTCTGATGATCAGCCGTCCGTCCTCGGATATGTGGACCCCGAACCGGTCCAGGTTGCGGGGGGCGGGTCCCGCGAAATACTCTCCGATCGAGTTGTACTTGGACCCGTGGCACGGGCATTCGAATCCCTGGGAGTCGTCGCACCAGGGAACCCGGCATCCCAGGTGGACGCAACGCTGGTAGAGGGCCATGAGCCCTCCGGCGTCCACGTCCCTGCCCGCGAACTGCTCGCTCATCTCCACGGGGGCGGGGACCACGTAGGCCCGGGCGTCGGGGATGAAGGCCGGTGTGATGAGGCCGGCCGCGTCGGTCATCTCCGGGATCAGTTCGGCGGCGTTTCCCGCATCCACGTCGCTCCCGAAGCCGCCGCTTATCTTGGGCCACAGAAACGCCAGTATCTCGATTCCCATGATGCCGAACCACGCCACCGACATGGCGGCCAGGGAGCGGTTGAAGAACTGGCGGCGGGTCACTCCCACCTCTTCGGGGGAGGCCTCCACGATCACCTGGGTCTCGGTTATGGGCGCCAGCACCTCTTCGCGCTCGACCTCTTCGGCGGCGGCCACCACCTCCTCGAACTGATCGGTCTCATCCTCGGTGTCGGCGGGAGTCTCCAGCACCAGGTCCATGGCCGGCGTGGAACGGTCGGCCTGCCGCGCCCGGCGCTCCACCCGCTTGGGCCAGAGGGAGGCGGAGTCGGGTTCGGCGCGACGGAAGGCGATGGTGAAGGCGCCCACGGCCGCGGCGATGGCCACCGCCGCCACCCCGATGATGATCAGCTCGATGCCGCCCATCAGACGAACCGGCTACCAGGCATCAGTGGCCACCGAAGTCGACCCAGTCTTTGAGGTCGTCGAAGAACACTCCGTCCACCCACGGATAGGCGAAGTTAAATCCCGGTCCCCGGAAGAGCACCCCCAGGATGGTGAGAGTCGCAGACCCGGCCAGGAAGATGGTGAACAGCATGATGGCCAGCTTGCGGTCCGAGGGACGGGTGGAGGGATTGCGGTCTATGTAGGGAATCATCATGAACCCCACGATCCCGATCACGGTGGGGACCGTCACGCCGGCGATCTGCGGATCGAAATAGGAAAGCATCTCCTGGAGGCCGAGGAAGTACCAGGGCGCCTTGGAGGGATTGGGGGTGGCGTTGAAATTGGCCGCCTCCAGGAGGGGCGCCTGGAGAATGGTGGAGAGTACCAGAAGGAAGGCGGTCATCGCCAGCAGGGCGGTGAACTCGGCGATCATCAGATGCGGCCAGGTGTTCACCTTGTCGGTGGGATCGGCCTTGACCTGCTGGATCGCCCGGGCCTTGACCACCGTGAGCAGTCGTTGGTGGCGGACTCCCTCCGGCACGCCGGCCGGGGGCACCGACGGGCGGACCGAGACGCTGGCGGCCAGCCGTCCGTTCCCGGCGCCGTTCTCCGGAGCGGCCGGCGCCGCTTCCCCGGCCGCGGGGGGCGGGGTCTCGACCACGGCCGTGATGGCCGGAGGCGGAGCGGAAGCGGGAGCGGGAGGTTGGGGGTCGGGCGGGATCTCGGGCACCGAGGGAGGGGGAGGGCTGGGAACGAATTCGGGACGGGGCACATCCACCGACTGGGCCGGGATCGCGGTCGCCGGGGCCTCCCCGCGCATCTCGGCGAGGACCTGCTCCACCGGCAGGCCGAGAGCCTTGGCCTTGGCCTCGGCGGAACGCCTCAACAGTTCTTCGGGAATCTCGGGCACTAGCGCTTACCTCGCATGGCTAGAGGGGTCCGGAGATGCCGCCGTCCTTGCGGACTCTCCAGAAGTGGACCGCCAGGAAGATCACGATGATGAAGGGCAGGAAGAGCACGTGGAGCACATACCATCGCAACAGCGTTCCCGCCGTCACCTCCACCCCGCCCAGGAGGGCGAATTTCACCTGCGCGCCGATCACGGGAACGAATCCGGCCATGTTGGTTCCCACCGTCACCGCCCAGAGGGCCAACTGGTCCCAGGGAAGCAGGTACCCGGTGAAGGAGAGGAGGAGGGTCAGGAGCAACAGGATCACGCCCACCACCCAGTTGAACTCACGGGGAGGCTTGTAGGCGCCGTGATAGAAGACCCGCGACATGTGGAGGAAGACGGTGAGCACCATCAGATGGGCGCCCCAGCGGTGCATGTTCCTCATCAGGGAGCCGAAGGCGATGTCGGTGGACAGCGCCTGAACGTCGATGTAGGCCCGTTCGGCGGTGGGCGCGTAGTAGAACATCAGGAAGATGCCGGTGACGGTGAGGAGAATGAACAAAAAGAAGCTCAACCCGCCCAGACACAGCGTGTATGAGAGCTTCACGCCGTGGCGCTTCACCTTCACCGGGTGCAGGTGATAGAGCACGTTGTTCATGATCACGTACGAGCGGTTGCGGGGGGTGTCTGTGTACCCCTTCTTGAAGGGGGATCCCGGCCGGAGGACCGAATCCATGAACTGGCCCGACCACACCCGTCCCAGCATGTCGGTGGTATGGGTACGGGCCTTGGTCATGAGACCGTGGATGCCGTTTCTTGCGCTCACCCTTCCTCCTTACCAGCGCATTCCATATGTATAGCCGTGCTTGAAGTCCCTCTGGCCGGTGTCCACCTCCCAGGGCGCCGCGTTGAGTCCCATCTCCTCGGCCTGGGCGGCCAGGGACCCCTCGAACTTCCCGAGAGAGATGACGCCGGTGGGGCACCGGTCGATACACAATGCGCACCGGGTGCACTCGTTCTCGTCGACGACGAAGAACCCGTAGTTGGTGGTGTCCTCCCGGGGATCGTCCACGTTGACCGCCTCGTCGATGGCCTCCATGGAGAGATAGAAGATGCACTTCCACGGGCAGATGTCCACGCATCCCTCGCATATGATGCACTCGGACTGGTCGATGTGCAGGAACTGCTTGGGGCGGATCTTTCCCGAGTAGAAGTCGTTTTCGACCAGCGCCAGTTGATAGTCGTCGCGAAACGGAGGGGTCTCATCCACTACGCCGCGGGGCATCAGCGGTTTCCTTTCACGAGCGGCCGGCCGTACGGGGAGGTGCGGGCGGCGGCGGCCCGCTTCTTGGGCGCCTTGTACACCTGCTGCAGCAGGTATGCCACCACGCCGGCGCCCGCCAGGGTGCCCAGGTTGTAAGCGCCGGAGATGGAGTCCTTGATGGCTGCCCAACTGATCGCCACGTCGTTGCCCAGCATCAAGAAGGGCGGGATCTTGAATGCGATCCGCTGGTTCGACCAGTCGAGGTCGGTCTGGGAGAGGTTGAGCCACTCGGAGGGAACGATCCCGAACACCAGCACCAGTTCTATCCACACCAGGAACGCCGCGAAGGCCGCCCGGGCCCAGGTCATCTTCTGGTTGAGCACCCACAGGAAAGCCGCGCCCAGCAGCATCATCTGGGAGGCCCCCAGCGCACCGAGGTACCCGAGGCTCTTCCAGAACCAGCCTCTGGGTATCCAGTTGAAGTAGTCCACCACCACCGCGGTGGACACGCCGTTGACAAGCTCGGTCTGGGGGAGCGCGGAGTAATGGACCCAGAGCACCGAAACCGCCATGAGTCCCGTCCCCACCAACAGTGACGACGATCCGATGAGGATTCGTGTTCGGTCGTTTATAGCGGCGATGCGATGCATCTCTACCAGATGGCCTTCCGGAGTCGAACCATTCCTATTTTTACACCGGGGAGGGTTTCAAACAAAGTTATCGCGTTTGGCGCCATCAAAGACAATCCGCTCCCGTCCCCGGGGACCGGCTTGCGCCGGGGGAGGTTTCAATCTTGCTATCTTTCGGAGCGGCTCTCATGGCAGGCCTTTCGTTTCCGGGGCACCCGGGGGTAGCGCTCTGAGTACAACCAAGAATAATCAAACGGGAAGACCGATCAGTCGAGTCGGGCGTTATGCCGCGTGGTCGGACGGGCTCGCCTCCGACACCGCCGCCAAGTGGCACATCATCGCCTCCACGGCCTTCCTGGCGGTGGCCGGGGTGGTGTGGTTGGTCGGGATGGTTGAACTGCGCTTCCCGGGGACGGTGACCGGGCCCTTCTCGTACGGCCGCATCCGTCCCATTGCGTTCCTGCTGGCTGTCATCGGCTGGCTCACGCTGTCCATGGCAGGGGGGATCTACTACATCCTGCCCCGGCTCACCGGGGTCCGGATGCGCGGCGAGGCCCTGGCGCTGGCCGGCGGGGCGGGGACGGCCGCGGTGACCGTGGTGGGAGCGCTGGTGGTGTTGTTGGGTGGAGGGGACGGGACCGGTCCCTTCTCCCTGCCCTGGTGGGTCTCCGCGCCGCTTCTCGTCACCCTGCTGGCGCCCCTGGTGGTGACCGTCTCCACGGTCCGGCATCGGCAGGAGCCCAACATCTATGTTTCGCTGTGGTACGCCCTGGCAGGGGTGGTCTGGCTGCCGCTCCTCTACCTGGTGGCCGCCCTTCCCGCTCCATCGGCGATCGGGGGCGCCGTGTCGGAGTCGGTGGCTCTCTTCGGGCTCTCCAACCTGTGGGTGGTGGGAATGGGCATCGGGCTCGCCTACTACGCCCTTGTGAAGGAGACGGGGAACCCGCTCGCCAGCAGGCAACTGGCCAGAGTGGGTTTCTGGTCCCTGGCCTTCGCCTCGGCCTGGGGAGGCGCCGGCCCGCTGGTCTTCGGCCCGGTCCCCGACTGGCTGGAGGCCCTGGCTTTCATGATGACGCTGGCACTGCCGGTCTCGGCGCTGGCCAACGCCGCCAACCTCTCTCTGACCACCGAACGGGTCTGGGCGGAGAGAAGTGACCGGCCGGTGGTGGCCGCCACCCTGGCAGGCGCTTTCTTCGCCCTGCTGACCGCCGCTCTCGCCAGCTTCGGTACGGTCCGCTCCGCGGCGGCGGTGGTGGGACTGACCCCCTTCTGGGACGGGGTCCTGTATGCCACCCTGTTCGGCGCGGGAGGGTTTCTGGTGGCTGCCTGGTCATACCAGGCGCTCCCCTCCATCACCGGCCGGACCCTGGCCGGCCCGGGACTGGTCCGGCTCCACCTGCGCCTCACATTCTGGGGGGTCGGGTTGACGGCCGCACTGCTGGTGGGTGCCGGTCTGGTGGCCGGCTACGGCTGGACGGGTGGGTCCTTCAGCGGGATCAGCCCGACCGGGGGAGGCTGGGGAGACCTGGTGGGGATGGCCTCGTTGCTGCTGGGACTGTCCATACTGTCGGGCCTGGTGACCCTGGCGGGCCAGGTCGCCTTCTGCATGGCCGTCCTCCGGACCTTCACCTCCGGACGCGCCGCCACCCAGGAGGTTCTTGCCCTGGTCCCCGCCCAGGATTACTCCGAGCGGGAGGGAGAGGAAACATCCGGGACGGGAGAAGAGGAATGAGCGAGTTCCTCGATGCCGCCGCCCAGGTGGTGGGCGCACCGGCCGAGTTGGTTCTGCGTTCCGCCGAGGCTCGGGCCGCGGCGGACGGCGTCTCGGTTGATGATGTTCTCCAGGCCTGGGCCGGGGGCGGCTCGGCGCCTGCCCCCTCCTCGGCGCCTGCGCCCGCTCCGGCCCCGGCGGCGGCCCCCGCTCCCGCGCCCGAACCGGCCGCTCCTCCCACCCCCGCGCCCACCGCTCCTGCGCCCGCCGCCGCTCCGGTGGCTTCTCCCGTCCCTGCCGCGGCCCCCGCCGCACCCGTTCCGGCAAGACCCGCGGCCGCCGTTTTCGCCGACGGCCCGCCTCCGGTGCTCACCGGGCGGGTGGACCGGCCCTTCCGGTATCTGTTCGGCGCCACCGCCCTTCTGGTTCTGTGCCTGGTGGTCTCCCTGGTGCTTCCCGCCTTCTCCGGGACCGGCCGGGGCGCCGTTCACTCCGAAATCCCCTATACCGCAACCGCTCTGCGAGGCCAGGAGATCTACCTGGCGGAGGGATGTGCCGGCTGCCACACCCAGATGGTCCGTCCCGTGGTGGCTGACGCCCAGCTTGCCGCCCTGGCCGGGGTGGGTGGGGTGACGCTGTCCGACACCAACCAGGTGATCGGACGCCAGAGATACGGTCCCGATCTGGCCAGCGTGGGAAATCGAATGTCTCCCGGGGAGATCGAGGCGGTCCTCTCCGGAGAGGGAGGGCACCTCTCCTATGGAGGCGGCTGGATGGACTCTCTGGTGGCCTACCTGTCGGAGTCCCGAGTCTTGACGGGGAGCGGACCCGATGAGTGAGAATCTGGCGAGAGCTGCGGAGGTGTTGGGCGCACCGGAGATCCTGGTGCAGCGCTCCGCCGAGGCCCGGGCCGACGCGGACGGCGTCTCGGTCGAAGAGGTCCTGGCCGCCTGGGCGGGCGGCGGCGCCTCACCCTCGCCGCCTGCTTCCGCTCCGGGTGCTGCGCCTTCTCCCGCTCCGGCCGCCGCTCCCGAACCGGCGCCTGCCCCGGCCCCCGCACCTGAAGCCTCACCCGCTCCGACCGCCCCGTCCGCGCCTTCGCCTCCGCCTGCCGCCGCTCCCGCGCCGGTGGTGGCCGCACCCCTTCCCCCGCCCTCCGAGGTGACCACCAAGGAGGCGGTCTCCTTCCCGGTGGTGGTGTCGGTGCCCACCGCCCGCCTGACCGAGAGGACCTCATCCACCCTTCCCCGATGGCTGGCCGCCCTGTTCCTGGTCATCCCGGTGATCGGGCTGTTGTACCTGGCCGGTAACTCGGCCCGGGCGGGATGTGTGGAGGGAGGAGTGCAACTGGCCGTCAGCCGGATCGACTCCACGGTGGTCAACTGCGACGGGAGCGAGTTCACCGGACGGGCGGAGGACACCACCGGGAACATCCTGGCGGTGGGGGAGGCGGTGTTCGAGACCTGCGCGGGCTGCCACGGCGCCAACGGCGAGGGGGGAGTGGGGCCGGCGCTCGCCACCGTGCTCTCCACCTTCTCCAGCTGTCCCGATCACATCGAGTGGGTGGCGCTGGCCACCGGAGGATTCCAGGAGGCCGGGATAGACACCTACGGGGACCTGGCCGCCACCGTGGGCGGGGGAGGGTTCATGCCCGGATTCGCCACCAGCAACACAGCCGAGGAGATCGCGGCGGTGGTGGCGTTCGAGAGGATCCGCTTCGCCGGCGCCGATCCCGACCAGACCCTGATCGAATGCGGGCTCGTGGCGGGGGAAGCAGAGGCTGAGCCCGAGGAGGCCGGCGCGGAGGAAGAGGCGGCAGAAGAACCTGCAGCCGACCACTAGAAGGCCGGCAGCGGTTTACCTGCCGAACCGCACCCGGAGGGCCGCTATCCATATTCGCGGGCTCCCGATCTCTCCCTCGGCCAGAACCCGTCCTCCCGCGTCCTCCACCACCGGGATGCGCAGTCCGTAGTCGACCGCCATCTCGGGCTGGTGGTCGATGTTCACCTCCTGCAGGGCAAGGCCCCAGAAGAGGGCCGCCCGCCGTACCCGGGGCGCCGCCACCGCGCACAGGTGGCACTCCGGGCGGGTGTAGAAAACCAGGTGGCGCCGCCTGCGCTTCATTCCGGCCCGATATCCTGTGAGCCCCATGGGAGTGAGTGAGTGCGGCCCGGAACCGCGATAGCCATAATCGCCCTGGCGCTGATCATCGTGGTGGCGGCGGTGGTGCAATTGTGGGGTCTGGTGGTCTCTCCATAACCACGGACAGCCGCTCGGCCAGAGAAAGCCGGTCGGATGCTCGCCCCTCCCTCACCGCCAGCGCCATGAGCCCCGCCGAGTCGACATGGACCAGGAGTTCTCCCCTCTCAACATCGGCGTAGGTCTTCGCCATGCGGATCAGGTGGGCGGATGCGCCGATCCGCACCGACAGTTCCGGGCAGTGTTCCAGGCCGGCGGCCTCCAGGTCGTGGGGAGCGATGTTGGTCTGGACGTTTCCGAAGGTGTCCACCCACCAGGCCTCGCCGCTCACCCTGCCGGGGCTCAACTCGGGCAGGGGCAGGAGCAGGGGGGTCACCTCCTCCGGTCCGATCGGGGGTCCCAGGTCGGAGAGCGTCGCCTCCCCGGCCGCCAGCGCCGCCGCCGCCGGAGCGAAGACGTCCCGTCCCCAGAAGGTCTCTCCCGCCGAGGGCAGGCGGTAGTCGGGGTTCTCCATCGAGACCATCCGCCGGGCGCCGCCCACCATTGCCACGGCCGGCGACAGGAGACCGTTGTCGGGCCCCACGAAGACCATTTCGGAGGTCTCCACCGCCAGGGCTTTCCGGTCGGTTCCGACCCCGGGGTCCACCACCGCCAGCACCACCCCCGGAGGCAGGTACTGGACCGCCCGCAGCAGCGACAGCGCTCCGGCCCTCACGTTTCCTGCCGGGATCCGATGGTTGATGTCTATCACCCGGGACTCGGGGGCGATCCGGGCCATCACCCCGTGAACCACCCCCACGAACTCGTCGTCGGTTCCGAAGTCCGAGAGAAAGCTGATGGGAAGGGTCATATGTGTCCGCGGCTGTTCGGGGGTGGGCAACCAAGGCTAGAAGTCAGGCCACCCCGCCGCCGAACTAAGGTTCCGTCAAGCCCCCGTTACCGGTTACTCCCTGAACCGGCGGGACCTGTGCTTGGAGTTGCCACGGGTCGCTTTGGCGCCTTTGCCTTTACGTGAAAGGATGGCGGCGAGCGAGTTGGGTCCCCGGTGTCATCTGGTGGCGTCCATCCTGCTGAGCGAACCAGGCCAACTGAGAATCCGTCGGTCGGCGGTCACCAGCAGGTGACCTGCCAGGGCGGTTGCAACGATGAACCGGTCGGCAGGATCGGCGCCGATGTCGGAGAGGCCTGCCGCCCTTATGGCTAGTTCGCCGTCCAAAGGGAACTCGGTGAGCCCCTCATGCAACAGGAGACGGCGCCACTCCCGAACGTCATAATCGATCTCGATCCGGCGCTTTTGACGCAGCATCTCGAGTTCCCAGAAGGAGACAGCCGAAACACCGACTCCGTTGGCGGTCAGCGCTTGATCGATCTCTCGGCGGGCGCGCGGTCCCAACCGGTGATCACCGGATCTTGTCCAGACCAGAACATGGGTGTCCAACAGGATCAAGGGTCGAGCACCCGGCCAGGGTTGGTCTCGGCCTCCCATTCGACCTCCACCGGCCCGACAATGTCGCCCATGATTCGGATTCTGTGCCGGTCACGGCCGAAGAAGGTGCTCGGCTTCCTGCGGTAAGGCACCATCCGCGACACCGGCCGTCCATTCTTGGTGATGATTATCTCCTCCCCGGTGTCCGCCACCTCGTCCATGAGCTTCAAGCACTTGGCCTTGAATTCCGAAGCTTTGAACACCCTTGCATTTCGTTCCATGATCTTCCCTATATGACTATGGTCATGATCATAGTCATATACCCCACAATTACTCTCCGGGCATGGATCATTCGCCGGTTGGAGGGAACGAGGGGGTCGGCCGGACGGAAAGAGGGCCTCGATGCCATCCCGCCTTCCCTACTGGTGGCTCCGAAGCCCGGTCCTCCCGCCCGACTCCTATTGAGGATGCACCCGGTCGGGAGGCGTCTTCAAGTCTCCAGGGCGCGTTCTTTTCGCGGTTTCCGGCGGTATCGCGCCAACCGGCCGGGATCACTGGCTGCGGAAGGCCATCATCACCAGTGGGCGGAAGCTCAGTTCCACCGCCTCGTAGATCTCCCCCAACAGCAGGTCCAATGACTCCAGGCTCACCTCCGACGCGGCCAGCCGCCCGGTCAGCACCACGGCGCCTTCCCGGTCCAGGGCGAAGTGGCATCGCCAGAGACGATGGTTGCGCAGGAGGCAGAGCCGGTACACCTCGGCCAGGTTGGCGGGAGGGGCGGGCAGCACGTAGGCCTCGGCGATGATGCTCCGGTCGCCCACCGTCCACCACACGGTGGTGGCCGAACGAACCCCCTGGCGCATCCGCACCGCCCAGCGACCCTCGACCTCCTCGGAGTACTCCACGTCGCTCTGGGGATCGGCAACCCAGCAGGAGATGGCCTGAACGAGGGTCTCCGAGAGTTCGGTCATCGGTTGAAAAGCACGCTTCCGTAGAGCTCCAGCAGGCGCTGGGAAGTGGTGTGCCAGGAGTACTGGCGGGCCCACTCCACCCCCCGGGCGGACATGGCGGCCCGTAACTCGCCGTCTTCCAGCACCTTGGCGATGGCCAGCGCGTACCCCTCCGGTTCCCATCCGTCCACCAGCCAGCCCGATCCTCCGTCCTCCACCACATACAGAAGCCCCCCTCGCCGCGCCGCCACCACCGGCAGCCCGCACGCCTGGGCCTCGGCCACCGCCAGACCGAAGGACTCGCTGCGGGACGGCGCCACCAGCACGTCCGCCGCCCGGTAGAAGTCGCCGAGCCGGTCATGGGGGACCGGGGAATAGAAGCGGACCGCCCCCGGCCCGAGTCCGGCCGCCGCCGAGCGCAGGGATTCCATCTCCCGCTTTCCCTCGGGTCCGCTGGGTCCTCCCACCACCAGCAGGCGGAGATCCGGAATGCGCTCGCGGGCGATCCTCACCGCCGCCAGAGCCACGTCCGGTCCCTTGAGGGCCTGGATTCTGCCCACGAACAACGCCAACGGTCCCCCATCCAAGCCCAGGTTCCTGCGTGCCTCGGCCTGGTCTCCCGGCTTGAAGTGGGTCCGGTTGACGCCCGGAGGGGATACGCACAGCTTGGTGGGATCGGCGCCGTAGTGGTCCATGAGGTCGTCGGCCTCGAAGGGAGTGGAAGCCACCACGCAGTCGGCGCTGGAGATCAGGGTCTCCTCGGTGGCGATCCGCATCGGGTGGGTTGCCGATTGGTCGGCGCGCCGGGTGGCGTCCTTCACCCTGCCCAGGGTGTGAAAGGAGTTCGCCATGGGGATGCCCAGTCTCTCTTTGACTTCCAACGCCGCCCAGCCCGAGAGCCAGTAGTGACTGTGCACCAGGTCGGGCGGGGCCATACCGGCATCGAAACGGTCGAGAATCGACTGGCTGAACTCCTCCAGGTGGGGCGCCTGCCATTCGATGGGAAGAGAACAGGGGGGTCCCGCCTGGACATGATGGACCCGGTAGCCCGGGGCCACCGTCACCGTCTCGGGCAGCCTGAGATGATCCCGCCGGGTGAAAACGTCCACCGACACGTTCTGGGAGGCCATTGTTGTGGAGAGTTCATGGAGGTAGACGTTCATGCCTCCCGCATCTCCCTCCCCGGGGTTCCGGAGGGGCGATGTGTGCATGGAGATGAAGGCGACCCGGGCGATCATTTTCGACAGCTCACCGTGTAGAGAGGCCGGTGGACGGCGCCCAACCGCCGCTTGTAGGTCTCATCGCCCTTCAGGAAGTCGAAGCGGGAAAGCTCCTCGGTCACCGCCTTCTCGATCATCGAGGACAGGAGGACCACTCCGGGAGAGGATGACGAGAAGGCGGGATCGAAGGAGGAGTTGTACAGGTAATAGCCGTCCGCGTCGGAGTAGCCGAACACGCAGGCGGTGGCCCTTCCCTGCTGGTCGGCCAGCAGGTCCACTCTCCACCCGGGGAGACCGGCCAGGCATCGGAACAGAGCCTCGGTCCGGTCGTCCATGAACCGGCCCTTGGCACCGGCGGCCAGCCTGTGAAGCCTCACGAACTCCTCGAATCCCCACCCCGGATCATGCTCGGTCACCACGGTCGCCTCCCCCAGTTGTCGCTGGTAGCGCCTGGCCTTACGCCGTATCTCGTGGCGCTCCTTCTTGCCCACCATCTGTAGGTACTCGGCGTAGGTGGCGGGAAGGTGCAACACGGCGGTCACCGCGGTCTGGCGCCTGGTCGGCTCGGCGCCGGCCAGGACCAACCCCTCTTCCATGACCGCCGCGGCATGGCTGGGAAGGGAATCCCAGTCGAGTCGGGTCCCCGGCTCCTGTTGTCTCCACCACTCGGCCACCAGGGCCGGAACGCGAAAGCCCCGGGGGCTGTGATAGTCGGTCAGGGAAGCACGACCGGCCATCCGGACCGCGCCGTCCTCCCCCCGCTCCAGCGCCAGCAGGGCACGATCCCCCTCCACCAACTCCACCCCTGCGGTCAGGGCCCGGAGGAAGTCCCGGCCGGGGAAGGGACCCAGATGGTCCTCGACGGCGGGAAGGTCGAAGGCGGCGGAGTCCCAGTCTTGATGTATGCGCATCTCTCAGCAGGCTGCTCGAACGGTCGGATAGGGGTTGTAGGCGGCTCCCTCCCTCCCGGTGGGATGGAGTTGGAGGTGGAGGTGGGGGAGACCTCCCCAGGCGTTGCCGGTGGAGCCGTTGTACCCGACCACCTGGCCGGCAGCCACCCGGTCTCCTTCACTCACCGCCCATCCGCTCAGATGAGCGTAGTAATAGGCCACTCCGGTGTCGGAGTGAATCCACAGTCCCCTGCCTCCCAGGCCGCCGTTGGTGATGGTGATGGTCCCGCCGGCCGTTGCCAGGAGGGGAGCGTCCCTGGGACCGAACATGTCGACTCCCTTGTGGCTTCTTCCTCCCGAGCGGGGCGCCCCCCAGGAGTCCACGAACGCCGATCCCGGGAAGGGACAGACCAGCCCCGGTATGGGGCCGATCCCCTGGCCCTGGCGGGAAGCGAGCGCCGCAGCCTGGATGCGGGCCTGCTCGCGGCGCCGCGCCTCGGCCGCTCTCTCGGCTGCAATCCGCCGCGCCTCCTCGGCTCTGCGGCGGGCCTCCTCGGCCCTGCGCCGCGCCTCCTGAGCCTCCCACTGCCTGACCAGTTCCCGGCATTGGTCGTCGAGGTCTTCCCAGGAGGCGTGCCGATCGCGGGCCGCCAGGGCCAACTGTCCCATCCAGGCTTCCTGCTGGGATTCCAACTCCGCCAGTTCGGCCTCCACCGCGGCGATCTCGTCGCGGTGAAGGTCGAGGTCTCTCTGGGAGCTCAGGTAGTTGTTGATGTCGGCCACCTTCGTGTCGGTGCCGCTCTCCAGGTAGTGCCGGCCGACTATCACGTCCCCGGGCGTCTCTCCCAGGAAGGGGGTAAGAGCCAGGACGCCCTGCTGCATGTAGATCTGGATGGCGGTCGCCTCGAGATCGGCGCGAAGGATCTCCACCTCCTCGGCCTTGCGGGCCGCCAGCGACTGCGCCACGTCCGCCCGTCCCCGTGTGAACTCGATGTCTGCCAGGACGATGTCCCATTCGGCGGTTGCCTCGTGGAAGAGATCCAGGGCGCCCTCGTAGACGGCCAACTGTCCGCGGGAAGCGGCGCAGGCCTCATCGACCGCGCTCTTCTCTATTTCAGCCGGGGTCTGGTCCTGATCTTCCTCCTGTGCCACGGAGAAAACCGTTCCGCCGGTACCCATCAGTACCGCTACCAGGACCAGAACGGCCGGAATGCGCTCCGATCTTCCCATACCGGATAGGTTAAGGGTTTCGCCCCGCTAATGGTGGGGCGCCTTCAGAGAAACAGGGTGAGCAGGGCGAAAAAGACCAACCCGGCACAGAGAGGTCCGTCCAGGCTCGACAGGATCCCGGGCAGGGGGGTGGACCAGAGCCGCCCGGAGCGAAGCACCGTGCCGAAGCCTTCTCCGGCCAGATAGGCCGCGGACAGCCCGAAGCCGATCAGGAGAAAGTCGGTGAGGGAGAACCCCCACAACACGGCCCCGACGATGGAGAGGGCGACGACTCCGATCACCACCGTGTTCTGGCGGTTCAGAAACCGGTTGGACCGCACCCGGCGGGCGACCTCGGCCAGGATGATGGTGCCGACCGTCACCAGCAGGAAGAACCCGACGGTGCGACCACCCGGCTCGAACACCGTTCGGGCCAGCATCAGGGACGCCAGCGCGCCGCAGCTGAGAGCCCCCACCCCGGCCGCGATGCCCAGCGCGGGGAGTTGACGGCGGCGGGGAACGAATGTCGCGGCGCCCAGGGGAAATACCACTCCCATGGCCAGGGCTATCAGCAAAGCCGGGGGCCCCAGCAGGTGGATGAGCGCCATGGCCGCGATCTGGCCTCCCAGGAGTGATCCCACCGCCAGGTCATATCCCCGTTCGGAGGCGGCGCCGACCACGTCGAATGTCCAGAGTCCCACCATCGCCGCCAGGATCGGCGTCCAGAGGTCCTGTCCTCCCACCATGTTGCCCAGGATCAGCGCGGCCACCACCACCAGGGTGGCGACGCCTCCCGACCCCAGATCTCTCCCCAGGGCGATGGAACCGCCGGAAACGGGAGGCAGTACGGCGATCTCGTCATCGGGTTCCACCGGCTGGAGGGTGTCCACTTCCTCCCCGTTGCGCCATATCTTGGCGGTGGCCAGCCCCTCGGAGAACTGGGTTCCGAAACGGGATGAAGCGGCTTCCAACACCTCGCCCACTGTGGCGCCCTCGATCTCCAACTCCGAGGTGCGGGCCGCCTCCCGCAGGCCCGCGAAAAGACGTACTCTCGGCATGTTCACCAGCTTAGACACTGTTGGCCCCGGTTCGAACGCTTCTCACCCGATGGCCGCGGGATACACTCAGGACACACCGATTCTGGAGGTTCGATGCGCGCAATTAGGGTGGAGAGCTACGGCGGCCCCGACCGGATGGAGTGGGGCGAGGTCCCCGATCCGCGTCCGGGTCCCGGCCAGGCGCTGGTCACCGTCCTGGCGGCGGGGGTGAACTACATCGACACCTATCACCGGACCGGCCTCTATCCGGTGGAACTTCCTTTCACTCCCGGTTTGGAGGGAGCCGGAGTGGTCCGTGAACTGGGAGAGGGCGTCGACGGGTTGGAGGTGGGGGACCGGGTGGCGTGGAGCACCTGCCTCGGTTCCTATGCGGAACAGGTGGTGGGGCCGGCGGAGAGGATGGTCCCCGTGCCTCCGGGGGTGGAGATCGAGTCGGCGGCCGGGTTGTTGCTGCAGGGGATAACCGCCCACTTTCTGGCCAACGACACCTTTCCTCTGCAGGAGGGTGATCGGGCGTTGGTGCATGCCGGAGCGGGAGGAGTCGGCCTGCTGTTGATCCAACTGGCCAAGAGACGCGGGGCGGAGGTGTTCACCACGGTGGGGACGGCCGAGAAGGGCCGGCTGGCCGAGAGTGCGGGCGCCGACCATGTCATCTGCTACCGGGAGACCGACTTCGGGGACGCGGTGGAGGAGATCGCCGGTCCCCGCCCGCTGGATGTCGTCTATGACGGGGTGGGGGCGGCCACCTTCGACCGCGGACTCTCGCTGCTTCGTCCCCGGGGGATGATGATCACCTTCGGGAACGCCAGCGGGCCGGTCCCTCCCGTGGCGCCGCTGCGCCTCACCCAGGAGGGGTCGCTGTTCCTGACCCGCCCCACGGGGGCCGATTACGTGTCCACCCGCTCGGAGTTGCTGGAGCGAGCGTCCGGTCTGTTCGAGATGTTGACCAGCGGCGAGTTGGGTCTGCGGATCGGTCACAGCCTCCCCATGCGGGAAGCCGCCCGGGCTCACCGGATGCTGGAAGGCAGGGAGACCACCGGAAAGGTGATCCTCACCCCCTGATCCCCTGCAGGCGCCCGAGGGCGGCGCGGAGGGTGTCCTCGCTCTTGCAGAAGGCGAAGCGGACCAGTTCGGCGCCGTCCGCCGGATCGTTGTAGAACACCGAGGGCGGGATGGCCGCCACTCCCAACTCATTGATGAGATGGTTGACGAAGGCCACGTCGTCACCGAACCCGAAGGGTCGGTGATCGGCCAGCAGGAAGTAGGTGCCCTCGGGGGTGTGGACGCCGAAACCCAGCCGGTCCAGCCCTTCTGCCAGGAGGTCCCTGCGGGAGGTGTACAGGGCGCGCAGTTCCTCGAAGTACTCCTCGGGTGCCGCCAGGGCGGCGGCGGTCCCGTATTGCATGGGGTTGGGGGTGGTGAAGGTGAGGAACTGGTGGGCGGCTCGAACCCCGGCGGTGAGGCTCTCGGGGGCCACCGCCCATCCGGTCTTCCACCCGGTGAGGGAGAAGCTCTTTCCCACCGACGACATGGTCACGGTTCTCTCCCACATCCCCGGGTAGGAGGCCAGGGAGCGATGGGCCTTCGCGTCGAAACGTATGTGCTCGTAAACCTCGTCGGTGAAGGCTATGACGTCGTGGGATGCGCACAGTTCGGCCACCAGCGACAGTTCATCGTGATCGAAGACCCGTCCGGTCGGGTTGTGGGGCGTGTTGAATACGATCGCGCGGGCGCCCTCGGCGAAGGCCGCCCGCAACTCGGCCTCGGGCAGCCGGAAGTCGGGTGGACGGAGCGTCACGAACCGGGGGAGAGCCCCGGCCAGGGCGCAGCCCACCGGATAGGCGTCGTACCACGGCTCGAGGAGAATCACCCGGTCGCCCGGTTCCACCAGGCCCAGGAAGGAGGCGGCAAGCGCTTCGGTGCACCCGGAGGTGACGGTCACGTTGCCATCCGGGTCGACTCCGATCCCGGTCTGGTCCTCGAAGCTTGCTGCGATGCTCTCTCGCAGGACGGGAAGGCCCATGGAGGGCGGGTACTGGTTGGACTCGACGTCGATTCCCGACTTGGCGGCGTGTTTCACGAAGTCCGGGCCCTCGAAGTCGGGGAAGCCCTGCCCGAGGTCGACCGCGCCGCGCTGGCGGGCGCGGTGGGATATCTCGGTGAAGATGGTGTTGCCGAAGGGACGCAGGCGGCTGGCGACGCTCACTGGAGCAGCACCGCGTGGATCTCGCCCGGCCCGTGCACGCCCTTGGTGAGGGTCAACTCGATGTCGCCGGTGCGGCTGGGGCCCGAAACGACCACCAGGTTGGCGAGCCGATCCGGCGACTCGGCCTGGGCCGCCCAGTGGGAGAGGGAGCGGAATATCTTTTCGGTGGGAACCAGCACCACGTGCACCGCCGGGATCACCGACGCCAGGCGGGACCGTCCCCGCCCGGAGGACACCACCACCGAGCCGGACTCGGCAAAGGCCGCCACCGCCGCCGAGATGCCCACCACCGCGTCCATGTAGCCCATCTGGTGGGGGACCCTGCCCTCGGGATCGGGCGGCAGGCAGGTCGAGGCTCTCCGGTATCCCCTCTCGGCCAGGGCGGCCAGCAGACCGTCGGCGGGAAGGTGCTCCTGGTCCCAGGCCAGGAATTCCTCGGTTCCCCGCTCCTCCATGATCTCGGAGATCACCTCCAGGGGCGACCGGTGGTGCGCCACCCCGTCCAGCAGCCGGAAGGCTTCGATGAAGTGGTCGGTCAGGTCCACCTCGGCCAGGTCGGGGAGTGCCGTGCCGGGGTGGGGCGCGGGGAGACCGGGAAGGGTGCCGGCGCCCACCGCCTCCTCGACCCGCCGGAGGAACCGGCTACGTTCCACCGCGGTTCTCCTTCCACCACTGGCGGAAAGACTGCTTGGCCGGAGCCGGGAAGTCCCGGCTCTGGGTCCATCCCTTGGCGTGGAAGGGCAGGCGGTGGAACCAATTGCCTTCTCCCTTCAGGCGTCCGGCCATCCGGGCGGCCGAGAGGACGGTCTTCCAGACGGCCGGTCGTTTGGCTGCCTGGGCGTAGAACGCCAGACCGGGTCCCATCCACCGGAAGGGATCGTTCTCCCTGGTGGCGTGGACACGCTGGTTCACCAACAGCTTGGGGATGTCGATCCGCACCGGACACACCTCCCGGCAGGCGCCGCACAGACTGGAGGCGAACGGCAGGTCCACGTGGTCGGTGAAGTCCGCCAGGCCGGGCGCCAGCACCGCTCCCACCGGACCCTGGTAGACGTGATCGTAGGTGTGCCCTCCCACCTCCCTGAAGACCGGGCAGACGTTCAGGCAGGCGCCGCATCGGATGCAGGCCAGGATCTCCGAGGAGTCGCTGGCCATCACCCGGCTGCGCCCGTTGTCGACGATCACCACCACGAACTCGTCGGGTCCGTCCGGATCGTCCGGTCTCCTGGGCCCGGACACCACGTTGGTGTAGACGCTGAGCCTCTGCCCGGTGGCCGAACGGGCCAGGACCTCCACGATGGTGGCGGCGTCGGCGAAGGTGGGGACCAGCCTCTCCATGCCCATCACCGCGATGTGGGTGCGGGGCGCCGCGGTGGTCAACCACCCGTTGCCCTCGTTGGTCACGGTGATGATCGACCCGGTCTCGGCTACTCCCGTGTTCACTCCCGAGATGCCAACATCGGCGGAGAGGAAGAAGCGGCGCAGGTGGCGGCGGGCAACCGCGTTCAGCTGTTCGGGATCGTCGGTGTAGGGAATCTCCAGCCGCTTATGGAACAGGTCCCCGATGTCATGGCGGGTGAGGTGCATCACCGGGGCGATTATGTGGGAGGGATGGTCCTCCGCCAGCTGAACGATGAACTCTCCGAGGTCGGTCTCCACCACCGTGTGCCCTTCGCCCTGCAGATGGGCGTTGAGTTCCAGTTCTTCGGTGACCATCGACTTGGATTTGATCACCAGCGAGCCCTGCTTCCTCCCGACCACCTCGGCAATCAGTCGGTTGGCCTCCGCCGCGTCCGCCGCCCACAGCACCCGGCCGCCGTTGCGCTCCACCGAGTCGGCGAACTGGTCGAGATAGGTGTGGAGGTTGGCCAGGGTGTGGAGGCGGATCATCCTCGCCCGGTCGCGGGTCTCCTCCATGGGCGTGAAGTCGTCCACCGCCCACTGGCGCTTCCCCATGAACCTCCGGGCCGCCCGTCCCACCGCGGCAGGCTTGGAGGTGCCCATCTCTCCGACGGCGCGGCGGCGGAAGGTGACGGGCTGGCTCATTAGGGGTCTTGTCGGTCGGCGGCTATCGCCGAGGCGATGTGCACCACCTTCATGGGGTTCTCACGGCGCCGGAGGCCCCCCTCCAGGTGGATCAGACAAGCCGCGTCGGCCCCCACCAGCATCTCCACGCCGGCTTCTTCCAATCGGTCCAGCTTGGTGTTCATGATCTCGGTGGAGACCTCGGGCATCTCCAGGGCGAACAGGCCGCCGAATCCGCAGCACTCCTCGGCGCCTTCGATCTCGACTCTTTCCACGCCGCTCACCGAATCCAGGAGCGACTCTCCCTCCCGGCGCAGACCCAGCCCGCGGAGGGCATGGCAGGAGGGGTGGTAGAAGGCTCGCCGGGTTGGGGGCCGGTCGTCTGCTTCCGTGTCCCGGGTTGCGGCTTGTCCCCGCTTCTCGGTGGCGTAGGAGGTGAACTCCCGGATTCGCGCCGCCACCCGCTCGGCCATGGCGGTCTTGTCCGGGTCGGCCGACGCCAGGCGCGGGCCGTGATGTATGAGGAAGTCGGTGCAGGATCCCGAGGGGATCACGATCGTGCCGGTGGTCCGGTCCAGAACCTCCAGATTGTGCAGCAGCACCTCGGTGGACTCCCGGTGGTGGCCTGCGTTGTAGGCGGGCTGTCCGCAGCAGGTCTGGTCGGCGGGAAACTCCACCTCCACCCCGTTGCGCTCCAACTCCTCCACCACGTCCCGTCCCACCTGCGGGAACACCGCGTCGATGATGCAGGTGACGAACAACTGGACGGTCTCGGACATGGATTGAGACATTACTAGGGCATGGCCGGGTGAACCTGCCAGACTGTGAGCGGTATGTCCGATGAGAGTTTGTCTGTCGACCGGTCCTACCGGGGTCCGGTTCGCGGGGTGATTCTCGACTGGAGCGGGACGGTGGTGGACGCCTACGTGCTCGCCCCGGCACGGGTGTTCGTCGAGGTCTTCGGGAGGAGGGGTGTGGAGGTCAGCATGTCCGAGGCCCGGGGTCCGATGGGCGTGACCAAGGATGTCCACCTGAGTCGCCTGCTCGAGGTTCCCGCCATCCGGGAACGCTGGCGGGCCGCCCACGGCAGGGATCCCGACCCGACCGACGTCCAGGCCATGTTCGAGGACTTCGTCCCTCTCCAGATCGAATGCCTTCCCGACCACGCTGAACTGTTGCCGGGGGTGGTGGAGATGGCTTCCACACTGCAGAACGACTACCGCGTCAAGATCGGGGTGACCACCGGGTTCGTCCGCTCGATGGTGGATGTCCTCCTGGAGCACTCCCGCCGCCAGGGGTTTTTCCCCGACTGCACCGTGGCGGGGGACGAGGTGGCTCACGGCGCCCGGCCCCGTCCTTTCATGCTGTACCGCAACCTCGATCTCATGGACGTCCATCCCATCCAGGCGGTGGTGAAGGTGGATGACACCACCTCGGGAGTCTCCGAGGGGCTGGAGGCGGGATGCTGGTCGGTGGGGATCGCCCGCTACGGCAACTACATGAATGCTCACAGCCTTTCGGAGGCGGCCTCCTGGTCTGCCGAGGAGGTGTCCGAACGCCTGGCCGCCGCCCGCCGGATCCTGTGGGAGGAGGGGGCTCACTATGTGATAGACGAGCCGCTTGAGGTGTTGGGGGTTGTGGATGACGTCAACCGTCGTCTGGCGAGGGGAGAGCGCCCCTAGCTTCCGGCATGTCGTGTCCGGGGGTTGTTAGTATCCTCTCGGAGAAATGTTTGGCGCCAGACCCCGGAATCCCTTTCGACTTGCGCTGTGGATGCTTCTGGTGCTTGCCCTGCTGGCGGGGGCAGCCTGCGGCGGGGACGACGGAGAAGCGGGAACCGACAACGGGGAGACCGTCGCCGAGGGAGAGACCACCGCTGCCGACGCGGAGTCGGGCGCCCAGGAGACCACCTCGGCCGATGCCGGGACCCAGGCGGACGCGGTGACCACCTCCACGCTGCCGCCACCCACCACAACCACCACGACCCTTCCCCCCGGGCGCCGCCTGGGGGTGGTGCTGCTCGCTCCGGACGAGGCGAACAACAGCCTGAACTTCAGAGAGGGACCCGGCACCGACAATCCCATCGTGGGCGAGCTCCTCCCGGCCCAGGCGGGGTTGGCTCCCACCGGGGCCCTGGAGGTGGTGGACGGCCGGATGTGGCACGAACTCATCACCGAGGACTCCTGGGGATGGGCCTACGGCTATTACCTCACCGAGATCTGGTTGCCTGAGGATGTCGAGGCGGAGTGGGAGTGGAAGGCGGCCCTTGACAACTTCGCCAACGCGCTGGTGCTGGGCAACGGACTGGCGGACACGGTTTCCTGGAGGGGTCTGTTCGTGATCCACCACGACCAGAACCTGCGTCGCTGGGCCCCCGACGAATTGTCCGGCCTGGTGGACGACGACACCGACTTGCGTTGGTCCAACACCGGGGCGTCCGCCGATGAGGGAGACGCCACCGTAGGAACCTGGAAAGAGGTGATCGCCGATCCATTCCTGGCCGACTACCTCGATGAGGACGTGGAGATCGAGGTGGGAGGTCTCAAGTTGGGCGCCAACGGGGTTCTGCCCGGTTCGGCCATCTCCTCGGCGTTCGCCAACTTCCCGTGGGTCGCCATCCACGATCCGGGCGACAACGAGGACTTCCAGGGACTCGACTGGTCCACCTGGCTGGTGTTCCTGGAGATGGAGCAGGGCCAGCCCCGTGTGGTCGCTCTCCAACCCCAGACCGCCTATCCCTGAACCGTCAGACCACCTCCCGCTCGACACCTAATCTCGCGAAATTCGCTTCCTGTCTCTCTAATGTTTGGACCCACCCCCGCCACCACTGTTCCGTAGGCCAGGACGCGCTCCGCCGAAGAGGCGCAGTTGCGAGAATTGAACCCTGAGGCGGCCCGAACGACGCGTCGGACCAGACCGCTAGGTGCCTGTGACCTGATGTCACTATTGGTGAATGCCTGGGACAAAGTCAACCGCTCGGCCGGGAATTCTTCCGCGGTCGGACGGATTTCTTCCCAGGTTGTTTGTGCGGTTCTGCCACCGACGGGCGGAAAGCCTAGACCCAGGCCTCTATCCGGTCGGCCAGGTAGACGCTGACCTCCTTGGCCAGTTCCAGGGTCTCGCACAACTGCTCGCGGCCCATCACCATGTCGACCAGGGAGATGTGCACGGTGCCGGTGATCATCAGGCGGCGCTGGGTGGATTCGCCCAGCGGAGCGTAGGAGTCGATGGCCTGCACTTCGATGGGCAGGGAGATCTCTCCCACCCCCGCCAGGTCCGTGGCCAATACCAACAGGTCTGGTGGTTTGGTGAGAGGAGGAACCGACCAGTTGAAGTACATGTGCATCTGGTAGATGTCCTCGGGTTCCTGGAAATCGTCCTCCATTTCGTCCAGGCGGTCGATCAGCGCCAGGAGCGCCCGGGGTTCCACATCCAGGGACAGATGGAGATCAATCGGCTGGCTGCAGGACTCGGCAGGGTGGAGGTCCACCTCCCAGGACTGCCGGAGAGAGTAGGTTTCCACGAAATGGCGCTCGTCGTGGATGTGAAAGCCGTGTTTGATCGCGTGCTCTTTGACGTTGTGGATGAATCCAGCGATGTCGATCGGCATACCGGCAAGAGACTACCGGCGCTTCGGGCTGGCAAGTTCTGTCCGGCATGCGGATAATTCGCGGGTCGTCGGGGGCCACAGGGAATACGGTGGGCAGCGGCCGGTGACAAAGCCGTAACATCTAATACGGTCGACCCCAGAGGATCTCGATGATCATCGTTATGAAAAAGGACGCCACGCAGAACCAGATAGAGACGGTGATAAACCGCCTCGAGTCGATAGATTGTGAGGCGCATGTCTCGGTGGGACGTTTCCGTACTGTCATCGGAGCGGTGGGCGACCGGAACCAGATCCTGCAGTTGCCCCTGGAGGCACTGGCCGGAGTGGAGCGGGCCGTGCCGGTGATGAGGCCCTACAAGCTGGTCAGTCGCGAGTTCCAGGAGCCCGACACAGTGGTCGAGATGCGGGGGGTGCGCATCGGCGACGGCTCGTTCACTTCGGTTGCCGGGCCTTGCGCGGTGGAGTCCCGTGACGTCTTGTTCGAGACAGCCGAGGCCGTCAGGGCCGCGGGGGCCACCGTGCTGCGGGGCGACGCGTTCAAGCCCCGCACTTCGCCCTTCTCCTTCCAGGGCCTGAAGGAGAAGGGGCTGATTCTTCTGGCGGAGGCCCGCGAGGAGTTCGACATGCCCTTTGTGGCCGAGGTGCTGGACCCCCGCGACGTGGACCTGGTGGCCAGCTACGCCGACATACTTCGCATCGGCACCCGCAACATGTCCAACTTCGCCCTGCTGACCGAGGTGGGCCGTACCAAGACCCCGGTGATGCTCAAGCGAGGGTTCACCGCCACTCTGGAAGAGTGGTTGAACGCCGCCGAGTACATCTACAAGGAGGGGAATCAGGAGATCATCATGGTGGAGCGGGGCATCCGCACCTTCGAGACCGCATCCCGCAACACCCTTGACATCACCGCCGTTCCCCTGCTGAAGGAAATGTCCCATCTCCCCGTGCTGGTCGACCCTTCCCATGCCTCCGGTAAGAGACATCTGGTAGCCCCGCTGGCTCGGGCCGGTCTGGCGGTGGGAGCGGATGGACTGATGGTCGATGTCCATCCTGCGCCGGACACGGCCCTGGTCGACGGCGCCCAGGCGATACTGCCCGAAGAGTTTGCCGAAATGATGAGAAGCATCGAGGTGATGGCCCGAGCGCTGGGCATCCCCCTCTAGATGCGGTCGGTCTCGGTTGTCGGCACGGGGCTGATCGGCGCTTCGATCGGGATCGGGCTCTCGGTTGCAGGATGGGAGGTGTGCGGATGGGACCCCAACTCCGACCACCTGGCTCAGGCGGCATCGGTGGGCGCGCTCTCCAAGCAGGCCAAGAGCTTGGAGGAGGCGGTCGTCGGCGCCGATCTGGTGATCCTGGCGTCGCCCCCCAGGGCCACGATCTCGATTCTCTCGGAGCTTCGCACCGATGCGCTGGTCACCGACGTGGCAGGCATCAAACAGCCGGTGGTGGCTGCGGCCTCGGGTATCCCCCGGTTCGTTGGAGGCCACCCCATGGCGGGCCGGGAAGTTTCGGGCCCGCTGGGAGCGAGCGGAGGACTGTTCCGGGGCGCAACCTGGGTGATCACCACCGACGGCGCGTCTCCTTCGGACATCGGGACGGTCTCGGGAGTGGCCCGGACGCTGGAGGCGTTGCCGGTGGAGATGACCGCCCCCCATCACGACCGCGTAGTGGCACTGGTCAGCCACCTTCCCATGGTGCTGGCCGCCTCGCTGGTCAACCGGCTGTCCCGGGAGGGCGGCGCCGCCGAGGCCCTGGTGGCGGGGGGGTTCCGTGACCTCACCAGGATCGCCCTGTCTGACTCGGACTGGTGGGCGGACCTGCTGGTGTCCAATCGCATGTCCCTGTCATCGGTGCTT
This sequence comes from Acidimicrobiia bacterium, assembly GCA_965204615.1. Taxonomy (GTDB): domain Bacteria; phylum Actinomycetota; class Acidimicrobiia; order Spongiisociales; family ZC4RG35; genus Bin76. Next base: position 2,833,902 of record OZ242000.1, read on the forward strand.
CGGGAGATGTCAGCCGGATTGGAGGACTGGGCCAGGCATCTGGACGAGGTCGAGGAACGGAGGGTTGGCGAGCTTCTGGATTCGGCGAGGCGGGTCCGCGCCGCGTTCGCTCCACCCGGAGAAGGGCTGGGGGTGTTGTTGGAGGATCGGCCGGGGGAGATCGCCCGGGTGGGTCATGCTCTGTCAGAGAGCGGGGTGGACCTGCGGGACCTGCAACTCCGGCACGCCACACACGGCGGGGGAGGCGTACTCACCCTCTCGGTCCGACCGGAGGAATCAGACCGACTGCGCCGCGCCCTGAGAGCGGAGGGCTTCCGGCTCCTGGGAGACTGATCCCTAGAAGCCGCCGCCGATCGTCATCCCGATCCACGCCAGTGCGATTCCTGCCACGGTGAGGGGCAGGGTCCTCAGCCAGACGCTCCCCGCCCGCCGGCCGGATTCTTCGAGGGTCTCGATCATCCACGTCGAGAACGTGGTGAACGCTCCCAGGAAACCGGTCCCCAGCACCAGAGCCCATGACGAGTCGATTCGTCCGACGTCGGTAAGGGCCAGGACCACGCCGAGGGCGAAGGCGCCCAGAAGATTCACCACCCCGGTGCCGGTCCCCCGCCGGTTGCGGCCGTCCAGCCAGGCCGTCACCAGCCAACGGAGGCACGCTCCGACGCCGCCCGCCAACGCGATGGCCAGGATCACCACGCCAGGCTTCTCCTCCGCGCCGCCGAGGCGACCCACAGCCCCAGGAGCACGCTGCCGCCTGCGTAGAGCACCGCGCCGGCCGGGCCCGCCTCCTCGAAGATGGTGATGGCCTCCACCGCAAAGGTGGAGAAGGTGGTCAGCGCTCCGGAGAATCCCACCCCCAGAAGCGACCAGGACACTCCTTTCTCCCCCCGGCGCGCCGCCACTCCGGCCAGGACCCCGAGAATCGCCGATCCCAGGAGGTTGGCGACCACCGTGGCGGTGAGGACCTCCCCCACCGGCGCCAGCCACTCGCCGAGTCCGTAGCGACCCAGCGCTCCCAGCGACCCTCCGCAGAACACCGCGATCGCCGTTGGGGGGCGACCGGCTCTCGGCGTCATCGGAGTCCAGAGTATCACGGAGTTAACCGGCGTGGCGGCAAAGGTGGCTGACGTATCCTTACCGGGTATGCGTATCGCGGGTGCCCAGCTGAACCTGGACGTGGGAGATTTGGAGGGCAACTGTCGGCGGATCGTCGATGCCATGGATTGGGCGGAGGGGGAGGGTGCCGACCTGCTGGTCTTCCCCGAGTTGGCCATCAGCGGGTATCCCCCCGAGGACCTGGCGCTCCGGGGCGACTTCCTCAGGGCCAACCGGGCTGTCCTGGAGCGACTGGCTTCCCGGTCCGCCCGGACCGTAACCGTGGTTGGCTTCCTGGACTCCTCCCGCCCGGTCGCCGGGGAGCCCGACACCTCTCCACGCCGGGTGGCCAATGCCGCCGCCATCCTCGGATCCGGCCGCATCCTGGGGGTCTACCACAAGGAGCACCTGCCCAACTACGGGGTCTTCGACGAGCGGCGCTGGTTCTATCCGGGTCGCAACCCGGTCCGCACCTGGCCGGTGGCCGACACCACGGTGGGGGTCTCGGTCTGTGAGGATCTCTGGGTTGACGAAGGCCCCTGGCGGATGCTGGCCGAGGCAGGCGCCGGGGTGATCGTCAACATCAACGCCTCCCCCTATCACATGGGGAAGGCCGCCGAGCGGGAGGCTCTGGTCTCCGGCCGTGCGGTGGCGGCCGGAGCGCCGGTGGTCTATCTCAATCTGGTGGGAGGCCAGGACGAGTTGGTGTTCGACGGCGCCTCCCTGGTGGCCGGTTCCGACGGCCACATCCTCTATCGGGGCGCCCAGTTCGCAGAGGAGCGTTTTGTCCTGGACATCCCGGCGGCCGGAGAGGAGGCTTCCATGGGATGGGCGGAGCGGGTTTGGATGGCGTCTGAGGAGGAGATCTGGGCGGCGTTGGTACTGGGGATCCGTGACTATGTGGGGAAGAACCGTTTTGAAGCGGCGGTGGTGGGCCTGTCGGGGGGGATCGACTCGGCGGTGACCGCCGCCCTGGCCGCCGATGCGCTGGGCGCCGACCGGGTCTGGGGGGTCTCCATGCCGAGCGTCTTCAGCTCCGAGCACTCCAAGACCGACGCCAAGCGGCTCGCGTCCAACCTGGGCATCCGTTTCGACATGGTTCCCATCGAACGCGCCCACGCCGCCCTGGTGGACACCCTGTCTCCGGTGATGGGGACCGATGGGTGGGGGGTGGCCGGGGAGAACCTGCAGGCCCGGGCGCGGGGGTCGATACTCATGGCCCTCTCCAACCGGCACGGAGGGTTGGTGCTGGCCACCGGCAACAAGTCGGAACTGTCGGTGGGCTACGCCACCCTCTACGGCGACATGGTGGGCGCCTACGCGCCTCTCAAGGACATCTACAAGACCCTCGTGTACCGCCTGGCGCGGTGGAGGAACGGTCGGGACCCGGTCATCCCTTCCGAGATTCTCACCAAGCCTCCCTCCGCGGAACTCCGCCCCGACCAGTTGGATACCGACTCGCTTCCACCCTATGATGTCTTGGACTCCATCCTTGCCATGTACATCGACTTGGAACGTTCTATGGAAGACATAGCGGCTGCCGGTTTCGACCCTGACCTGGTGCGACGGGTGGTGGGGCTGGTGGAGCGGTCCGAGTACAAGAGACGTCAATCGGCGCCGGGTCCCAAGATCACCACCAAGTCCCTGGGGCGGGAGAGGCGCCGTCCCATCACCAGCGGTTGGAACCTCCGATGAGCGGGCATGCCATCCTGGTAGACGGCAAGCCCTCGGGGCCGCTGGTCTTCGACATGGACAGTCCCACCATCACCAGGGGCGACGGATGCTTCGAGGTCATGCGGGTCTACCGGGGTGTCGCCTTCGAGTGGGACGCCCACCACGACCGCCTGCACCGGTCCGCCGCCATGATGGATCTCAAGGTTCCCCCCCGCGCCGATCTCGACTCCTGGGTGAAGCAGGTGGCGGCGTACGGCCCGGAGGGGCTGATCAGGGTGATCGTGGGCCGGGGCGCCCAACCCGGCGAGGAGAAGTGTGTGGTGACCTGGCACCCCGTTCCCTCCCGACCTGACACCATGACCCTCTTCCCGCTCACCGCTCCCTGGCACTCCGCCGGTCGAGCGTGGGACCTGGCCGGGGGCAAGACCCTCTCCTACGCGCCCAATATGGCCGCCACCCGTCACGCGGTGAAGGAGGGGTTTGACGAGGCTCTCCTGGTCTCTGACGACCGGACGGTCCTGGAGGGTCCGGTCTTCTCGGTGGCCTGGGTTCACGAGGGAGTGTGGGAGACCCCCTCCCTGGACCTGTTGATTCTCGATTCGATAACCCGGCGGGTGGTGCTGGAGCTTGTCTCGGACTCGGACCTGCCCATGCGGGAAGGACGCTTCAGCCTCGATCGGGTCCTGGAAGCAGACGAGGTGATGGTGATCGGAACCACCCGGGAGGTGACGCCCGTGGTTGCCGTCGGCGAGCAGGAGTACCAGTGGGGACCGGTCACCAAGCGCCTGAGAGAGGCCTTCGTGCGCCGAGTTAGACAGTCCGTCGATGAAGCCTGAGGAAGTGGTCCTGCCAGAACCCGTAACAGCTGATTGGACGCTTCGGGTTATCTGATATGAGCGGGTCGGTGAGGGTTCGTTTGGCCGGCGCCCTGGCGGGGTTGGCAGTCGTGGCGATGATGACAGCCTGCGGAGGGAGCGAAGACCCGGCTCTGGTCACCACAACTTCCCGGGTGGTCACCACCGCAGCTCCCACCACCGCTGCTGATCTCACCACGACCACTGCCGCTGCTGATCCGACCACGACCACCGCGGGCGACCGGTCCGACTCGGACTCCGACTCTCCCGCCACCACTGCGGCCGAGGAACAGGAGATGGGCGAGATCTCATTCCGGGTGGCCCGCCAGGAGTCGACCCGGGATGGAACCGTGCTCCACCTGGAAGTCCCACCGGGCGACTACACCGACGTGGATCTTGAGAACCTGGTGCTGTCGATATACGAGGAACGCGACGACCTCTACGAGTTACATGTACTCGACAACCGCGAAGCTCTTTCGGCCCTTCTGACTCCCGAAGGGGACCGCACGTCTGACCAGAAGGCCCTGTTGGAGAGCCACTATCTGGTCAGCTTCCTCGAGGGAGCGATCCTGCGATTCCAGGGTCCCTTCGCCAACCTGGAGGGATACGTCGTAGGTTCCTAGCCCACCGGGAGACGCCGCTTCCCACCCACACCCACCCGCCCAAAAAACACTAAACAAGACGAAGTAAGGGCTCAGGACCAGCCTCCCCGCCCCGAGAGAGAGGGCTGTTCAGATCTTGGTCGGCGCCCGGTCCACGGCCCACAACAACCTTGACGGGTCCTGATTAGAGGAGCGCGGCAGCCACCATCAGGAACCCCCCGAAACCCACCACATCGGTGATCAGGGTCAGGAAAATGCTGGACGCCAGGGCCGGGTCGAATCCCATCCGGCGAAGAGCCATGGGGATGCCGGTTCCCGCCAGGGTGGCGATGGTCAGATTGGCCAGGGCCGCCACTCCCACCACCGGCGCCACCTGTGCGGCTCCGAAGTTGGTGGAGAACACCCCCATCGACAGGAGCGCCACGGTGAGACCCATGGCGGCCAGCGCCAGGAAGGCCCCGTTGAGGAGCCCGACGGTCACCTGGCGTCTCATCACCTCCCAGATACGCGCCCGGGGCAGGTCGCCTGCGGCCATTGAGCGGATCACCACCGCCAGGCTCTGCACGCCCCCGTTCCCGCCCAGGAGGGCCACCACCGGCATAAGGGCGGCCAGCACCGGCTCGGCGGAGATGATTCCGGTCTGACGCTCGATGACGAAGGCCACCACCAGGGCCAGGAGCAGATTGAGGGTGAGCCACGGGAGCCGCATTCTCACCGACGAGAGCACCGCGGTGTAGATGGTCTCCTCCGCACCGGCGCCCACCGAGGCGGCGAAGTCCTCGGAGGCCTCGGCCTGCACGGCGTCGATCACCTCGTCATAGGTGACCATTCCCTGCAGATGTCCCAGGTCGTCCACCACCGGGAGACCCATCAGGCGATAGCGCTGCATCAGCTCGGAGACCTCTTCGCGGTCAGCCAGGGCATGGACCGCCACCGGGCTGGCCTCCATGGCCTCGTCGAGGCCCACCGACGGCCTGACGAACACCAGGTCCCGGAAGGACAGCACCCCTCGCAGCAGGCCGAAGTCGTCGGTCACGTACACGTAGGTGAGGTCATCCACGGTCTCCCGGATGATGCGGATTCGCTCGATCGCCTCCCCGGCGGTCAGGCCGATGGGAAGCACCGCCACATCGGTGGTCATCAGCCCGCCGGCGGTGTCCGACGGGTAGTGGAACAGCCGGCTGACCTCGCTGCCGGCCGGCTCGGCCATCAGGTCGATCACCGCCTCCACCGTCTCGGTCTCCATGTTCTCGAGGATGTCCACCGCTTCGGTGGTGGCCATCTCCTCCAGCACCGAGGCCGCCTCGCCGACCGGCAACTCCTCCAGAAGGGCGGCGGCCAACTCGTCGCGCAACTCCTCGAGGATCGGGGCGCTCTGGCTCCTTTCGAGAGGGCTCAGCAGTTCCCCGGCGGTGTCGGGAGAGACCGACTCCAGGATGTCCGCCGCATCGTGAGGGGAGGCCTCGGCCAGGGCCGTCCACACCTCCGGGTTGGCGCCCAGGTACTCCTCGACCTCGGTGGGCCGCCGTCGGGCCACCCGGCGAAGACGCTGGGCAAGCTCCCGGGGACGGTGCAGTCGAGGCTTCATCTGCCCCACAGATTACGGCTCCGTCGCCGGAGAAGACCCCCGGATGAGAAACCCGCTCTCCCCGCAGGCGGAAAGAGTGATTGTCCGATCAGGCCGAAAAGGGACGGACCTCGGTGACCCTCACTTCGAATCGGCCGCCCGGGGCGTCATAGGCGACCAGGTCCCCGGGGACCTTGGCCAACACCGCCTGACCCAGGGGGCTGGTGGGGGAGACCACCAGGGCGGCCGAACCACGGTTCTCGGCGGGCGCCAGGAGGAACTCCATGCGGTCGCCGTCGGTGTCCACAACGGTCACCATCGATCCGATCTCCACCCGGCCGGTGTCGTCGACCTCCGTCACCTGGGCGTCCCGCAGCACCCTCTCCAGGTGGGCGATCCGGGCCTCCATCAGCCCCTGGTGGTCCTTGGCGGCTTGATAGTCGGCGTTTTCCCGGATGTCGCCGTGCGATCGCGCCTCGGCGATCCGTTCCGAGATCTCGATTCGCTTGGGGCCCTTCAAGTCCTCCAGCTCCGAGACAAGCCGGCGGTGCGCGTCGGGGGTGAGGAAGGTGGCAGGGTTTTCCATCGCAACTAAGACAGCATATCAAGTTGGTAGCTTTGTGCCGATGGACACCAAGCTGACCCGCTTCAGTCACGGCGCCGGCTGAGGGTGCAAGCTCGGCTCAGCCGAGTTGGCGCAGGTCCTGCGCCCCCTCAGGGACCATCCCGCCTTTGCCTCCCCCCGTCTGCTGGTGGGGGTGGAGACCCGTGACGACGCAGGCGCATATCGCCTGCCGGACGGGCGCGTCCTGATCCAGACGGTCGACTTCTTCACGCCGGTGGTGGACGACCCGGCGGACTGGGGGAGGATCGCCGCCGCCAACGCTCTGTCGGATGTGTACGCAATGGGCGGTGAGCCGCTGACCGCTCTCCAGTTGGTGTGCTGGCCGTCGGGGGACCTGCCGCTGGAGATTCTCACCACGGTGATACGGGGAGGGTCGGAGGTGATGGCCCAGGCGGGTTGCACGGTGGTGGGCGGTCACACTGTGGACGATCCCGAGCCCAAGTACGGCTTCGCGGTGACCGGGACCGCGGTGGGGCTCACCACCAACGCCGGCGCCCGTCCCGGAGACCTGCTGGTGCTCACCAAGCCCCTCGGGACGGGGATCATCACCACCGCCCAAAAGGCGGACGCATGCCCTCCCGACATCCTCACGGCGGCGGTTGCGTCGATGGCCTCTCTCAACGACCGCGCCTCGAAGGCCATGATCTCGGCGGGCGCCTCGGCGGCCACCGACGTCACCGGCTACGGGTTGGCGGGACATCTCCTCTCCATGCTGGATGCCTCCGGCGCGGCGGCCAGGATCGAGATTGGCAACCTGCCGCTCCTCGAGGGAACAGAGAGCCTGCTCTCCGAGGGGTTCTATCCGGGCGGGAGCCTCCGCAACCTGGAGGCCTTCGACAAAAGGCTCCGGGGAGGAGACGAGACCGCCCGGCGCCTGGTTTGCGACGCCCAGACCAGCGGCGGGCTCCTGGTGGCGGTCGGGCCGTCCGGAGCAGCGGATCTCATCGGGCGGCTGGAGGAGGATGGAATCTCGGCGGCCACCATTGGCGCCGTGGTCGACGGGGACCCCTCGATCGAACTGGTGTGACCTCCTAGGCCAGGACGGCGTGGATGCCCGGCTTGAACTTTTCGGGTTCCAGCAGGAAGGCGTCGTGGCCCTTGTCGGAGTTCACCGTCCGCCAGAGGACCGGCACTCCCACCTCGGTGAGGGTCTTGACCATGTTCTCCTGCTCCTCGGGATAGAAGCAGACGTCCGAGTCGATGGTGAACACCATCCACTGCTGGTCCCGGCAGCGCCCCAGGAGGTCCTTGATGCTCTCTCCCCCCACCTCTTTCACCAGGTTGAACTTCTGCCAGATCCGCACCACCCGCAGGTAGGTGTTGGCGTCGAAGCGCTCCACGAACTTCTGGCCCTGGTGCAGCATGTATGACTCCATGGGGTGCTGCACCCGGTATCCGCCCAGGTCCTCCCGTTCCACGATCTCGTGGCGAATCCGCTCCCGGAAGGCCGAGAGGGAGACGAATGTCTTGTGGCCGATCATCCGGGCCAGGGCCAACCCCAGGTCCGGCCGGGGCCCTCCGTAGAAGTCTCCGTCCTGGAAGTTCGGATCGGTGACGATGGCGAACATCTGCTCGAAGTTGTGGATGACCTGCAGGGTGGTCACCTCCAATCCGGCGGCGATCGGAATCACCACCTTCACCCGGTCTGGATAGCGGACCCCCAGCACCAGCGCCATCAAACCGCCCACCGAGCCGCCCGTGCAGGCCTGGATCCGCTCCACCCCCAGGTGGTCGAGGAGCTTCATCTGCGAGTCGACTATGTCGGTGACGGTCAAAGACGGGAAGGCCGATCCGTAGGGGCGGCCGGTCCGGGGATCGATCGACGCCGGACCCGTGGATCCGTAGCATCCGCCCAGGTAGTTGACGCACACCACCGCGTACCTGTCGGTGTCGAGCGCCCGCCCCGGTCCGATGAAGCCGTCCCACCAGCCCACCTGCATCTCCTCGGTCCACCGGGCGCCCACCCCCGGCACCGCCGGGTTGAAGCCGGCGGCGTGCTGGCTCCCGGTCAGGGCGTGGAACACCAGGATGACGTTGTCCCGGGCCTCGTTCAGTTCCCCGTACATCTCATAGGCGAGGGTCACCTCGGGTATGGTCTTCCCGCCCAGGGTGGTGTAGGGACCGAGGCGCACGAACCTGGTCTCGGTGTGCGGGAGGCCGTTCACCGCGGCGCTGAGTGGCGGGTTGGCGGAACTGTTTGTCACCGACTCTCCTTTACTCATCGGTCAGGCGTTGGCACCGTGTCTATCGGCCGGTTGCCGCGGTTTCCTCGGGCCTGTCCCTCCACCGCTCTGGATGAGCGTCTGTGACGCTACGGAGCACAGTTTAGTCCGGCGCCCGAGAGCCCCAATTCCGATCGGGTCGCCTCCGAAGAAGGGGCTCCCTTCCCACCGGAGAGTCTTCCGACGGTCGGGAGAGAAATCGATACCGGCTGGCCGGAGACCTGCGCCCGGCGGCCGCCTTCAGGTCATCTGGGGGCGCTTGCTCACCCAGACGGTATTGCCCTCCGGATCGGTGACACCGGTCAGGTCGAGCGGGAGACCGGCCTCGGCCGAGTGGGTCTTTATCACCCCCAGGCCCTGGCTGACCAGATAGTCCGCCCACTGTTTGGTGTCGTCGGTCCACAGCACGACCTCGGCGGTCCCCGCAGACGCCGGCTCGCCCTCCCTTCTCTTTCGAAGGATCAGGTAACCACCCCCGCCGATCGCCATCCACACATAGCCGCGGGTGGCCACCGCCGGGGCGACCACTTCGTTGAGTCCCAGAACCTTGGAGTAGAAGCCGGCCATCTTCTCGAGGTCCTCCACCCGCAGCACCATGCTCATCCCTCCCCGCGGACTGAGGGCGGGGGCCTCCTCCCCGGCCATCACGGTCTGCTTGGCCTGCTGGAGACTGAACCGGCCGTGGGTGACCTCCCTCCCCACGATCACGCCCCGGAGCTTCCGACCCTCGACCGAGAGTCGGGAAAGGGTGCGGAGATCGTCCACCGAGCCCACCCCGCCCGCCACTATCACCGGCTCGGGCACCAACTCCAGGCACTCGGCGTAGATGTCCAGGTCGAGCGGCTGGGTCAGCGGGTCGCGCCCGGCTTCGGCCACCAGGAAGGCCGCCACTCCCGCCGACGACATCTCCAACAGCACTTCCTCGAGGTAGCGGCCGCTTCTCTCCGAGAATCCCTGGGTCACTATCTCCTGGTCGGGACGCACGTCCAGGGACACCGCGATCTTGCCCGGATACTCCCGGCACAGGTCCCAGATCATGATCTGCTCCTCGATGGCGGCGGTTCCCATCACCACCCTCCAGGCGCCGTTCTGGATCAACCGCGCCGCTTCGATGGGAGATCGCACCCCCCCGGCCACCTGCACCGGCGTGTCCAGTTCCCTGACGATGGTGTCGATCAGCTCACGGTTCTGGTAGTCGCCCAGCGCGGCGGCGTTCAGGTCCACCACGTGCAGGAGGTCCGCGCCCTGGCTGGCCCACATCTTGGCGCGGCTCAAGGGATCGTTGTCCAGGATGATGGCCTCGGTCACGTCGAGGGCGGGGAGACGCACCGACCTGCCCCCCAGAATGTTGATGCGCCCGTAGACGTCCATGCGTGACAGGATACCCGCCCAACCGACCGCGGAGGCGCCCGGCAGGGCTTTTCAGGAACCGAGTTCCAGGGCCTCCTCGGCGGAGTCGAGGGTCTGGTCGGCGGCCAGGGCTCCCAGGAAGAGGTCGCCGTAGCGGGACAGGCGGTCCCAGAGGTTCCCGATGTGGATGTCGCCGTTCCGGTATTGGCCCACCTCTTCCCACAGCAGGGGTGCGGAGACGGGCGCCCGGGGATGGGGACGGACCGAATACACCGACGAGATGGTCTGGCCGAAGGCGTTGCGGTTGTGGTCGATGAACACCCTCCCGGCCCGGCGGGGCTTGTCCCATGCCATGGTCAGGTCCTCGGGGTTGGCCGCCTCCAGCAACCGGGCCACCGCTCCCACGAACCGCCGTACCCTCGGGTAGTCGTGAACCGGCGAAAGCGGCACGTACACGTGCATGCCGCGGCTTCCCGACAGCTTGGGATAGGACTTCAGCCCGAGCCGCTCGAGCGCCACTCCGCACAGCCGGACGCCCGCCACCACCTGCGACCACGACGCTCCCGGGGCCGGGTCGAAGTCGAACACCGCCCAATCGGGAAAGTCCAGTCCGGGATGGCGGGAGTGGAAGGGGTGGGTCTCCACGCAGCCCATGTTGGCGAACCACATCAGCGACTCGGGATGGTCCGCGCAGAGAAAGTCGATCTTGCCTCCCATCGAGTGGGAATCCACCGGCAGCTTTCTCATCCATCCCGGCTGGTGTCCCGGCGCCCGCTTCTCATAGAAGGAAGGTCCACCTATCCCGTCGGGATAGCGGGACATGGACAGGGGCCGATCCCGGAGGTGGGGGAGGAGGGTCCCGGCGACAGACGCGTAGTAGCTGATCAGGTCGCCCTTGGTGTAGCCGTCGGGAAAGAAGGGCTTGGCCAGGTTGGAGAGACGCAGGGGGAGGGAGGCGTTCCGGGGGCGGGGGCGGTCCTCGGTGGGGACCACCGGCACCGGATCGGGAAAGGACACCAGTCCCGACGCCGCCTGCCGGCCGCCCCTCTCCCTGACCTGTTCGAGGCGGCGGACGGTGGTCGCCACCTCGGCGCCGATCGCGGCGTGGCTCTCAGGCTCCCGGGCCTCGGAGATCACCACCATCGAGATGCCCGACTCGTACGCCGCCTCCACCAGCGGTCCGACCCGCAGCGTCCCCTCGCCGTAGGGAACGTGGCTGATCTCCCCGGAGGGCCCGAACCGGTTGTCGGTGAACTGGGTGTGGAGCGGAGACAGCATCCATGCCGGAAAGGAGTCTCGCAGGAAGGACAGCACCGTCTTGAACCGCTCGGTGTCAACCAGTCCTCCCCCCGACAGCGCGTGCAGGTGCGCCCAGTCCACCACCGGCCTGACGAAGGGGAACTCGGCGGCCAGGAGTGCGATGTCACCCAGCGTCCCGAAGGCGCCCGAACGTCCGGCGGTCTCCAGTCCCAGGCCCACCCCCAGGTCGGCCACCTTGGGCGCCAGTGCGTCCAGGCGGCTTCGGATCAGATCCATAACCTGCCCGGGCGCCCGACCCTTCAGATGACCGGAGTGGGCCACCACCAGCGGAGCCTCCAGCTCCTGTCCCAGCTTCATGGTGTGCTCCAGGGCGGAGAGACACATCCGGGACTTGTCGGGTTCCTCGGTGGTCAGCACCGCGAAGTAGGGAGCGTGGACCGTGATCCGAAAGCCCCTCTCCGCGGCCCGGGCGCCGAATTGCGCGCACCGGGTCTCCTTCCAGGGGAAACCCTTCACGAAGGAGAGTTCATAGGACCGGATCCCGCGGGAGGCAAGGTGGTCCAGGAAGGCCCCGTCCCGGGCCGGGTCGGGCGGCGGGGGACCGGAGATCCCGAACAGGATGGTGGTCTGCGGTGGGCTGACGGCGGCGGAGGGCTGGTCTCCCATTTGCGTTAATGATGGTCGCACGCCCGCCACGTGCAGGCCATCCGATCGAAAGGACCCCGGGCGTTGTCTCGGATCATGGAGCGGGTCGCCCGGGTGGGGTGGCTAGTTTGGATACAGGGCCGAGTGGCTCTTGGCAACAGAAAAGGAGTGGAAATGGAGGGTCTGGCCATCGTGATTGCGGCGATGGGCGCCATCAACTGGGGGTTGATCGGTTTGTTCCGGTTCGACGTGGTTGCGGCGATCACCGCCGCCGGAGGGTTCGGCGAGACAAACCCGGTATCCCGGATCATCTATGTCATCGTGGGCGTGGCGGGCGTGATTTCCCTGTTCGTTCTTTCCGCCAACATCTGACTTCAACAAGCCGTCAGCCCATCGAGCGGTGCCCCGGTTGTCGTTTGCGTCGGTAAGGCAACGTTTCGCACTGCGGGACAACTAGATTCCCTTACGGGCCGAACGGCCCACGGAAGCAACGAAGGAGTAGGCAGTGGAAACCTTGGCCATAGTGATTGCGGCGATCGGCGCCATCAACTGGGGATTGGTCGGCTTGCACCGGTTCGACCTGGTTGCGGCGATCACCACCGCTGGAAAGTTCGGCGACACCAACGCGATCTCGCGGATCATCTACGTGGTGGTCGGCATCGCGGGAGCCATGGTGCTCGCAACCAGTCTGAGTGGATCGGCGCTGGCCGTCATAGCCATCCTCCTGACAGGAATCGGGGCTCTCAACTGGGGGTTGATCGGCTTGTTCCGGTTCGACCTGGTTGCGGCGATCACCACCGCTGGAAAGTTCGGCGACACCAACGCGATCTCGCGGATCATCTACGTGGTGGTCGGCATCGCCGGTGTCATCGCCCTGTTCTCCTAGAGGAGACCGCACAGAACTCAACCCCCCTCGCAAAGGACGGCCCCACTGCGTCGGCGCCCATGTGCTTCCCGGCTCCGTGGGGCGGTCCGCGTCCGGGACGCTCTCCCGGAGGGCAGGGCTGTCGAACATCCCGGGTTTCTTTCGGTAACCTCCCGGGGATGGCGCTGTGGGTGACTTGCTAGTGGAAGGGAGGATCCTCTATGGGATCTGCACCGACCAGGCAGAGCCGTACCCGGCGCTGGCGGAGCGGTGGCGTTACTTCGAGGAACTGGGATTCGACAGCATCTGGGACTGCGACCACTTCATCAGGCCCTCCAATCCGTCCGATCCCTACTTCGAGGGATGGACTCTCCTGGCCGCGCTGGCCACCGTGACCTCTCGGATCAGGGTGGGTGTGCTGGTGGGAAGCAACACCTTCCGCCACCCCGCCCTCCTGGCCCATGAGGCCCTCACCATCGACCACATCTCCGGCGGGCGCCTGGAACTAGGTTTCGGCGCCGGTTGGTTCGTGGAGGAGCACGACCGGTTCGGGATCCCCTTCGGCGACCCGCCCACCCTCGTCCGAAGCTTCTCGGAGGCCGTGGAGATCATCGACTCCCTCCTCCGCGGACGGGAGGTCACCTTCGAGGGCGAGTTCTACCAACTGCAGGACGCCCGCCTCCGTCCCCGCCCGGTCCAGTCCCCCCGCCCGCCGCTCACCCTGGGCGCCCACCGTCCCCGCATGCTGGCCATCTGCGCCCGCTACGCCGACCGCTGGAACTCCTTCGGGACGGTGGAGGAGATGGCCGAACGCAACCGGGCGCTGGACGAGGCCTGCGAGCGGATCGGCAGAGACCCCTCAGAGATCATCCGATCCTTCTACGGGTGGGCATCCAACATGGCCGCCCAGGGCCTGCCCGACCCCTGGTCGAGCCCCGATGCCTTCTCAGAGGTGGTGGGACGGTACGCCGAGGCGGGGGTGAACGAGTTCATCATGGACCAGCCTCGCCCCGAGCAGTTCAAGATGGCCGAGCGGATCGTCTCGGAGGTGATCGAGCCGGGTCGCTGACCGACCGCCGCCCAATGGCCACCTCCATCGGGGACATCGGGCGCCTCCCCGTGTTATGTTTGGAGGCTTGACCAGCCGGTTTCTGATGAGAGTCGAGGTGATGGCGTTGTGAAGGGATTCAGGTTCGGCATTTACACCCCCCAGTGGAAGCCGTATCAGGTGCTGTTGGACAACTGGCGGTACTTCGAGGAACTGGGATTCGACAGCGTGTGGCCCTGTGACCACTTTCACAATCCCGGCCATCCCGACAAGCCCTTCTTCGAGGGATGGACGGTGCTGGCCGCCCTGGCGGCCGAAACCTCCCGGATCCGCCTGGGGGTGCTGGTTTCCAGCAACACCTTCCGCCATCCCGCCCTCCTGGCCCAGCAGGCCATCACCCTCGATCACATCTCCGAGGGGCGGTTGGACTTCGGGGTGGGTGCCGGGTGGTACGAGTTGGAGCACGAGTGGTTCAGGATCCCCCTCTATGAGCCCAAGGTGCGGGTGGACCGCTTCTCCGAGGCCATGGAGATCATCGACCCCCTGATGCGGGGGGAAACCGTCTCCTATGAGGGACAGCACTACCAACTAACCGAGGCCAGGCTCCAGCCGCCTCCCGTCCAGTCGCCCCGACCGCCCTTCATGCTGGCCGGCCACCGCCCCCGGATGCTCGGCATCTGCGCGCGGTTCGCCGACTCCTGGAATTCCACCGGTACGGTGGAGGATCTCACCAAACGCAACCGCCAGGTGGACGAGGCCTGCCGGAGGATCGGGAGGGACCCATCGGAGATAGTCCGCTCCTATCTCGGGGGGAACTCCACCCTGGGACCCCAGGGTCTGCCCGACATGTGGTCGAGCCCCGACGCCTTCTCAGAGGTGGTGGGACGTTACGCCGAGGCGGGGGTGAACGAGTTCCTGTTCGTGGAGCCCCGGCCCGAGCAGTACAAGATGGTCGAGCGGATCGTCTCCCGGGTCATCGAACCGAGCCGTTGAGGCGTGACCGTCCGGTGGCCCATTCGGTGATGAGATCGGAGGCGAGGCGCCGGTGAAGGGGCTGCGCTTCGGGCTCACGGTGACTCCCTCCGAGCCCTACCCGGTGCTGGCGGACAAGTGGCGGTACTTCGATGAGTTGGGGTTCGACAGCGTCTGGCACTGTGACCATCTTCTCCGTCCCAACAGTCCCACCGATCCCCTCTTCGAGGGCTGGACGCTCCTGTCCGCCCTCTCCACCCGGACCTCCCGGATCCGGGTGGGGTTGATGGTCGCCAGCAACGTGCTCCGCCACCCCGCACTCCTGGCCCAGGAGGCGTTGACGGTCGACCATGTCTCGGGAGGACGCCTGGAGGTGGGGATCGGCTGTGGGTGGTTCGAGGAGGAGCACGAGCGTTTCGGCATTCCCCTCTATGAGCCGCCCGAGCGCGTGGACCGCTTCGAAGAGGCCATGGAGATCATCGATCGCCTCCTCCGGGGGGAGACCGTCTCCCACGAGGGTCGGCACTACCAGCTCTCCGGCGCCAAGCTCCGTCCCTATCCCGTCCAGTGGCCCCGCCCGCCCCTCACCCTGGCCGCCCATCGTCCCCGGATGCTCCGGATCTGTGCCCGCTACGCCGACCGGTGGAACTCCTCGGGGACGCCCGAGGAGATGGGCGCCCGCAGCCGCTACCTGGACGAGGAGTGCGAGAGGATCGGGAGAGATCATCCGCTCCTTCCGGGCGGGGGCCTCCACCCTGGGCGCCCGGGGCCTGCCGGATATGTGGTCGAGCCCCGAGGCCTTCAGTGAGGTGGCGGGTGTCTTCGCAGAGGCCGGCGCCACCGAGTTGATCATGGACCAGCCCCGCCCGGAGCAATACGGGACGGTCGAGCGGATCGCGTCGGGGGTGATGGAGTCGTTGAGATGAAAGGGTCTGCGATGAGAGTGAAGGTGATGTTCCAATGAAGGGCTTCAGAGTCGGCATCTCCGCCATGCAGTACGAGCCGTACCCGGTGTTGGTGCGAAAGTGGCGGTACTTCGAGGAGTTGGGTTTCGAGAGCATCTGGCACTGCGACCACCTGCTGTTCACCGGCGATTCGACCGTTCCCCTCTATGAAGGATGGACCGTCCTGTCCGCCCTGGCGGCCGAGACCTCCCGGATAAGGCTGGGGGTGCTGGTCTCCAGCAATGTGCTCCGCCATCCCGCACTCCTGGTCCAGGAGGCCATCACGGTCGACCACGTGTCCGGGGGCCGCGTGGAGGTGGGGGTTGGCTGCGGGTGGTACGAGGAGGAGCACGAGCGTTTCGGGATTCCCCTCTTCGAGCCCGGGCCGCGGGTGGACCGTTTCACCGAGGCCATGGAGATAATCGAGCCGCTCCTTCGAGGAGAGACCGTCTCCTACGAGGGTGAGCACTACCAACTGTCGGAGGCCAAGCTTCGCCCCTACCCGGTCCAGTTGCCGCGCCCGCCCCTCACCCTGGCGGCCCATCAGCCCCGCATGATCCGGATATGCGCCCGCTTTGCCGACCGGTGGAACTCCAGCGGCACCCCTGCGGAGATGGCGGAGCGGAACCGGATCCTCGACGAGGCATGTGAGAGGATCGGGAGGGACCCCGGAGAGATAGTCCGCTCGATGCGGGTGTCGGTCCCCAAGTTGGCGGCGGGGGGTTTTCCCAATCCGTGGTCGAGCGTCGACGCCTTCTGCGAGGTGGCGGGCGCCTACCGGGAAGTGGGGGTGGAGGAGTTCGTCATCGACCAGCCCCGGCCCGAGCAGTACCGGACGGCCGAGCGGATCGCCTCGGAGGTCCTCTGACGGTCCCCGATCCGACCTTCCGGAGCGCCGGGACCCCGGTGGCCGGAGCGGAGGTGACTTCCAGATGACCGGGCCCCGATTCGGGATATTCGTCGCCCAGGGTGACCCCTACCCGGTGCTGGTGGAAAAATGGCGCCACTACGAGGAGCTGGGGATCGAGACCATCTGGCAACCCGACCACTTCCTCCGTCCCACCGATCCGACCGCTCCCACCTTCGAGGGGTGGACCAGCCTGGCCGCCCTGGCCGCCCAGACCTCCCGGATCCGGATGGGAATGCTGGTCTCCAGCAACCTCCTCCGTTACCCCGCGCTCCTCGTCCAGCAGGCGATCACCGTCGATCACATCTCGGACGGACGCCTGGAAGTGGGAGTGGGCTGTAGCTGGTTCGAGGAGGAGCACCGCCGGTTCCGGATACCCCTCCTCGAGCCCCGGGTGCGGGTGGACCGGTTCTCCGAAGCCATGGAGATCATCGACCCACTGCTCCGGGGCGAGACCGTTACCTACGAGGGCGACCACTACCGGTTGTCAGAGGCCCGGCTCCGTCCCTTCCCAGTCCAGTTGCCGCGTCCGCCTCTCACCCTGGCGGCCCACCGTCCCCGGATGCTCCGCATCTCCGCCCGCTACGCGGACCGGTGGAATTCCATGGGCACCCCTGCGGAGATGGCCGAGCGGAACCGCTTCCTCGACGAGGAGTGCGAGAGGATCGGGAGGGACCCCGCCGGGATCATCCGCTCTCTGTTCGTGAACGCCGAGGTGACCGCAAAGGGACTGCCCGATGTGTGGACCAGCGCCGACGCCTTCTCGGAGGTGGTGGGCAGGTTCACCGAAGCCGGGGTGGGGGAGTTCATCTTCAACCAGCCCCGCCCCGAACAGCAGGACACCGCCGACGGAATCCTCTCGGAGGTGATCGGTCCCGGTGGTTGAGCCGGGACCGCCGGACGGGCTCGGGCAGGCGCCGGGTTCCGATCGGGTTCGGGGCTTGACCGCGTGATGAAGGGACTGAGGTTCGGTGTCACCGTGGTCCAGTCGGATCCCTACCCGGTCCTGGCCCGGAAGTGGCGGTACTTCGAGGAGTTGGGGTTCGACAGCCTCTGGCACTGTGACCATCTCCTCCGCTCCCTGGATCCGACCGCGCCACTCTTCGAAGGGTGGACCCTGCTGGCCGCTATGGCCGCCCAGACCTCCCGGATCCGGGTGGGAGCGCTGGTGAGCAGCAACGTCCTCCGCCATCCGGCGCTCCTGGCCCAGCAGGCCATCACCGTCGATCACGTCTCCGACGGACGCTTGGAACTGGGCATCGGCTGCGGGTGGTTCGAGGAGGAGCACCGCCGGTTCGGCATCCCCCTCCCCGAGCCCGGGCCGCGGGTGGACCGCTTCGCCGAGGCGTTGGAGATCATCGACCCCCTGCTGCGGGGAGAGACGGTCTCCCATGAGGGTCGGCATTACCGGTTGTCGGAGGCCCGGCTCCGTCCCCGCCCCGTCCAATCTCCCCGGCCGCCGTTCATGCTGGCCGCTCACGGTCCCCGGATGCTTCGGATCTGTGCCCGCTTCGCCGACCGGTGGAACTCGTTCGGGACGGTGGAGGAGATAGCCGAGCGGAACCGCCTGCTCGACCGGGCCTGTGACAGGATCGGGAGGGATCCCACCGAGATAGGCCGTTCCGCCCACCTCGAGGCCTTCACCACCGCCCCTCAGGGCCTGCCGGACGTGTGGGAGAGTCCCGGCGCATTCTGTGAGGTGGTGGGGCGGTACACAGAGGCGGGGATGAACGAGTTCACCATCACCCAGCCCCGTCCCGATCAGTACGGGGTGGCCGAGAGGATCGCCTCGGAGGTAATCGTTCCCAGGAGTTGAAAAAGAGCCGTGGGATGCGCCGGGGGCCCTCCAGGCCGGGACCAGATGTCATAATGTGACGATGGGAATGAGGTTCGGCATCACCATCGTCCAGTCCGAGCCGTACCCCGTGCTGGCGGAGAGGTGGCGGTACTTCGACGAGTTGGGGTTTCACTGCATCTGGCACCCCGATCACCTGCTTCTTCCCCCCGACCCGACCGCGCCCCTCTTCGAGGCTTGGACCCTCCTGGCCGCCATAGCTGCCGAGACCTCCAGGATCCGCATGGGGGCCATGGTGACCAGCAACCTCCTCCGCCATCCCGCCCTCCTGGCCCAGCAGGCCATAACGGTCGATCACGTCTCCGGCGGCCGCCTCGTAATGGGGATCGGCTGCGGGTGGTTCGAGGAGGAGCACCAGAAGTTCGGGATTCCCCTCTTCGATCCCGGGCCGCGGGTGGACCGCTTCGAAGAGTCCCTGGGGATCATCGACCGCCTCCTCCGGGGAGAGGAGGTCACCTTCGAGGGTCGGCACTACCGGCTCTCGGGCGCCCGGCTCCGGCCCCGTCCGGTCCAGTCGCCCCGCCCGCCCTTCATGGTGGCCGCCCACCAGCCCCGGATGCTCCGGCTGACTGCGCGCTACGCGGATGGGTGGAATTCCACGGGCACGCCCGCGGAGATGGCCCGACGGAACCGGGTGATCGACTCCGAGTGCGAGCGGATCGGAAGGGAACCGACCGAGATATCCCGTTCGGTCTACGTCGGCCCGTCCTCCCGGCGCGCTTCGAGCGGCCTGTCCGACCCGTGGTCGAGCCCCGGCGCCTTCACCGAGGCGATCGGGAGGTACGCGGAGGTCGGCATGAACGAGTTCATTCTCAGCCAGCCCTCTCCCGACCAGTATCGGATGGTGGAACGGATCGCATCGGAGGTTGTCGGACCCGTCTAGTGGTGCGTCGCGGTTTTGGTTTGGTGGAGGGCGGCTCGTCCTCGTTGTACTTTGGTGATGATGTCTTGGGCGGTTTTGTGCCAGATGAAGGGTTTGGGGTCTTGGTTCCAGTGATCGGTCCAGGTGTTGATCGCTTCGATGAGTTGCCCAACGCTTTGGAAGCTGTCCCGGCGTAGCCGTTTTTGGGTCAGTTCCCGGAACCATCTTTCGACCAGGTTCAGCCACGACGCCGAGGTGGGCGTGTAATGAATGTGCCAGCGGTCCCGACGGTGGGGATGCTCCAACCAGCGGGTGACGTTGGCGTGTTTGTGAGCGGCGTAGTTGTCGATCACCAGATGCACATCCAAATCGGAGGGAACATGACGTTCGATCAGTTTCAAAAACCCCAAGAACTCCTGGTGACGATGCCGGGGCCGGCAATCGGTGATGATCTTGCCCGTGGCGGTGTCCAACGCCGCGAACAAAGTGGTGGTCCCGTTGCGTTTGTAGTCATGGGTCATGGTCCCCGCCCGACCCGGTTTCAACGGCAACGACTTCTGGGAACGTTCCAACGCCTGGATCTGGGACTTTTCGTCCACGCACAACACCACCGCCCGCTCGGGCGGGTTCATGTACAAACCCACCACGTCCACCAATTTCTCCTCAAAACGAGGATCATTGGACAACTTGAACGTCTCGATCTTCCACGGCTGCAACCCCCGAGCCTTCCAGATACGAGCCACGGTGTCCTTTCCCACCCCAAAACGAGCAGCCATCGTCCGGGTCGACCAATGCGTCGACCCATCCTCGGGGCGGGTACCCAACGTGTCCGAAACGATCTGTTCCACAACCTCCTGGCTGATCACCGGGGGACGGCCCCTACCCGGACGGATCACACCCACCCCTTCAACGCCGTCCTCAGAGAAACGTTTACGCCAAGCCCGGACCGTGTTCGCCGACGCCCCCACCTGCCGGGCGGTCTCCGCGTTGGCCACCCCATCAGCAGCCAACAACAGACCCCTGGCCTGACGTACCTTCCGATAGGGCAACGACTCCGACCTCGCTATCCGCTCCAACGCAGCACGCTGCTCAACCGACATCTCCAACGGGGGCGCAACAAAAACAGGCATACCACAACACTAACCCACACAACTACAAAACCGACGCACCACTAGGGAGTGGTCAGGGGGCTAGGCGCTGGCTCCAAGTGGCTTGGTGGGGCGGCTCAGCACGTACCACCAGGCCACTCCCGCCACGGCCACCAGTATCACCCGGAGGGTGGTGTCGCTGGTCAGGAGGATCGCCGAGACGCCGATCGAAGCGGTGATGCCCACCAGCGCGATCGTCTTGGCGCGGACAGTGAGGCCCCCCTGGTAGCTCTTGATGATCTTTCCGAACACCGGATGGTTGCGGAGCCACATCTCGAAACGCTTGGAGGAGCGGGCAAAAAAGAACAGCGCCAGGATCACGAAATCTGCGGTGGGAATCCCGGGCAACCAGCTCAGGAAGACGAACCCGAGACAGATGAGTCCCAGGACGAAATAGAGGAGACGGACCAGAGGGAAGCGGGCGATCTGTGCCACCCGCCAAAGGCTACGGAACTGCGGCGTCTAGTTCAAAACGACTGCGTGTCAAAAGCCCTTCACTAGCCTTCCGATATGGCTCACAGCACCGTGATCCGGGCGCGTTTTTCCGATCTCGACCCCTATAACCACGTCAACCACGCTCGCTATCTGAGCTTCTTCGAGATGGCCCGGGTGGATCTTCTGGACGAGTTGGGTTTCTCGATGGGCCACCTGGCCGAGATGGGACTGCAGATCGTGCTGGTCGAGGCCAACATCCGCTACTACACCCCGGCGCGCCTCGGGGACGAGATCCGGGTCACCACCCGGATCAGGGAGGTCAAGAGGGCTTCCACCCGATGGTCCCAGACGGCCGAGGTGGGTTCCGAACCGGTGGCGTCCCTCGAGGTCAAAGCGGCCTTCGTCAACCCGCACGGAAAGCCCCAGCGCACCCCCGAAGGCTTCGCCGAATCAACCCTTCCCCATCGGGTGGGCAGTCCCTGATGGGTAGGCTTGGGTCACGATGGTGGCGGGCGAACCGGGGCATGTGATCGCCTCCCGCTCTGATGCGGAGAAAGCGGCGGCGGGCTGGCTTCGGAAGCTTGTCGACGATGGAAGGCATGGTTGGCGTCTCTCCACCTCCACCAGCGCCGAGTGCCGACCTGTCACCGAGTTGCCCTGCCGGGTCCTTTCCTTCGCTGAAAAAACCGAGGACGGGTTTGTACCGTGTTTCGGTCTCGTTGCCGGATACAAGCACCGCGACCAGTCCTGGCAATACACCACCGTCGATCCGGTTACGGGCCAACCCCTGGACCCGGAACTTGCGTTATCCGAGATCGAGACGGTCATCGACATCCTCATCCCGACCGTCCTTACGTCAATACCCGGTCCGGTGGCGTGAACGAAGTCCTCCTCGAGACCGCTTTCGACGGCGCAACAGCAGACGGGATGGAGGATGCACTCTGGCGGATTCTTACCCGGAGGCAGTTGCCGATCGACATAGGGTCCTTGACGGAAGTCGTCGTGGAATTGGCGGACAATGCCATCGTCCACTCCGGGGATGGTGGGGGGTGGTGCTCGGTGCAACTTGGAGATCGGCCCGGTGAGCGATTGACCGTTGTGATAGCTGACCGGGGTGTGGGTATTCCCGCTCGGGTGAACCAGATGGTTGAGGACCGGGACCTTGATGACCACCAGGCTCTCTTGATGGCTTTCGAACGCCGATTCTCCACAACCGGGGATCCCCATCGGGGCTTTGGTCTGAATATCGCCTTGGATTACACGGGGCGGGTGCCGGGATCGGCGCTAACCGTCGAGAGTGGTCATGCCGTCTTAGCCGCCACCGAAGGCACGGGCCGCCTTCTGTCCAAGGGGGCCCGCCGTGTCCAAGGCGTCAGGGCCCGTCTCTCCGTCCCACTCCTAAGGTCTGGTGACGGCGGTTGAAGCGACTTTGGCTAGACGCAGGTTTGCCGCGGCGTGGTGTTGAGTCTGCGGCCTCTGCGTGTCCGGGGCAGTTACTTCCCCCTGTCGAGCCGGGTCTCTCTGACCTGCTCAACGGGTCTTGAAGAGAACCGGGCCTCAGGAGCGGGCCGGGTCGGGACCCACGTAGCGGGCGCCGGGACGCAGGAGTTTTCCGTTTTCCGCCTGCTCCAGCACGTGGGCGGCCCAGCCGATCGAGCGGCTCACCGCGAAGGTGGGGGTGAACATCTGCCGGGGGACGCCGGCCAGTTCCAGGGCCACCGACGCCCAGTATTCGACATTGGTGAGAATGCGCCGGTTGGGCTTCCATCGGGCCAGCACCCCGAGCACCTCCTCTTCGATGCCGGCGGCCCGCTCCACCAGGTCGCCCCCCAGGCTCTCGGCGGCGGCGCGCAGCACCACTCCACGGGGGTCCCGTACCCGGTAGACGGCGTGTCCGAATCCCATGATCTTGTGCCCCTCCGCCAAGCGCTCGGAGACCCAGGAGGCGGCGCGTTCGGGCGAGCCGATCTGTTCGATCATCTCGATCACCCGGCTGGGCGCTCCCCCGTGAAGGGGTCCGCTCAAGGCTCCCAGGCCGGCAACCAGGGCGCCGGCCATGTCCGCGCCGGTGCTGGCCACCACCCGGCTGGCAAACGTCGAAACGTTGAACCCGTGATCGAGGGTGACCACCAGGTACTGCTCCACCGCCCGGACGGCTGCGGGACTCGCCGTTCCTCCGGTGCTCATCCGGAGGTAGTCGGCGGCATGGGAGAGTCTCGGATCGGGAGCCAGGGGCTCCAGCCCGGAGCGGCGGCGGTGGTGACGGGCCAGGATGGTGGGGACCACCGCGGCCAGGCGCACCGCGTCGTCGCGGCGCCGGGTCGAGGACCGGTCCAGCAGGGGACCGCGGCCTTCCACCGCCGCCACGGCCAGCAACCCCACTCTCAGCACCCCCATCGGGTCGTCCATCCGGGCGCTGGCCGCGTCCACCACCAGGGCGGCTTCTTCGGGGAGGTCCCGCATGGGTCCGGGATCGACGCGGGGGACGGCGGGGGGTAGCGCTCCGTTGAACTGGAGGGTCCACACGTCCTCGAGGGTGCGGGTCCGGGCCAGATGCACGGCGTCGTACTGGCGGTAATGGAAGAATCCCTCGTCGCCCCGAACGTCTCCCAGTTCGGTGTCGGACACCGCCAGTCCCTTGAGCCCCGGTGGGGCGACCTGCATGGTCATCTCCTATTCGGACAGTTCGCCGGGGAGGCTGGGAAAGGTTGCGAAGGGAGGTGTGGTCTGCTCATCGGGTGGCATGGATCGGCCCGGAGCAGCCTCGAATATCACACCTTGGCATTGTACCTGCGGACAGGAACAACCAATCCCGGTTCCCATCCAACCGGCATGACCCTCCGTACGTGGCTGATCCGGCCCCGGTGGCCGTCCGGTCCGGCATGTTCTCGAACGACATCTTCACCCGGGCGGGACCCGATCCGCTGGATCGGCGGTGGTCCCGCCCTACCAGCCACCCAACCTGTCCATTTGGTCCCAGACCGCCGACTCGGGCTCCTCGACCGATGGGAGGTTACCGAGTCCGGCCACCTGCTCGGTGGAGACCCCCAATACCTGGGCGGCCTGGGCTTCGGTGAGTTCGCCATCGGCCAGAGCGGCGCACACCAGTTGCAGCATGGGGCGGGGAGCGGTTGCCAGTGGGGGAGGGTTGGCGCCCCCGCCACGGTCGACGGGGTGTGGGGAGTACCCCAACCCCGGCGCCAGTCCGGTGGGTGAGATCCGACCCATCCGCCGGTAGTCCTGCTCGGAGATCAGGCCCGACTGGCGGAGCCGGACCGCCACCAGGGCATAGCTGACACCGAACATCCGCTGCAGATGAAGAGCCGCCACCGGATGGGAGGGTTCCACGCCTCCGCCCAGGGTCTCCACCGCCCCCGCCAGGGCGAGGTCGGGCACCAGCAGTTGGGCGGCGAAGCAGTCGGCCAGGCGTTGATGCGGTCCCCTCGGCACGGAGAACCACACATCTTGAAGGTGGGAGTGGCAGAAGGCATGGCCCAGTTGAGCCGCCAGCGCGACGAGATGACGCCCCAGGTTCAGCTGGGAGTTCACCACCGCGCAGAACCCGATGGACCGGTGGTTGAAGAAGAACCCGGAGTGAAGTTCACCCAGCGGAAGGCGAAACACCAGGGCGTGTTGGGCAGCCAGGGCCAGGAGGTGATCGGCGATCGGTCCCTGCCCCCACCCGAGGGCCGACCTCACCTCCTGCGCCAGCCGGGGCGCATCCTCGGGGTCGGGTTGAAGAGGAAGCGCGGAAGGCTGCAGAGGGCTGGTGCCGCGACCGGGAAGGTCCCCGCCCGTGGTGACCACCAGTTCCCGGTAGGACTGTGCCAGTGTGGCGAAGCGGAAGACCGAGTCCCGGAAGGTGTCATCCGGTGAGAATCCGGCCGCTTCCAGGACCCGTCGGGCCAGGCGGTGCGCCGCTTCGCGGTCGGACGGCCATTCGCTCATCGCGTGTTCCCGTTCCGGAGACCCAACACAGTCGGCATGTGGAAACCTGCCTGCCACATGGAGTCGAGGCTACTTCGGGCCTGTCTCGTGTCAGGGCTCCGATCGGGCGACCAAGTGTTGGGAAGAATTCGACCGGGGATGGTATTGGCCTCTGTATC
Organism: Acidimicrobiia bacterium; assembly: GCA_965204615.1. Classification (GTDB taxonomy): domain Bacteria; phylum Actinomycetota; class Acidimicrobiia; order Spongiisociales; family ZC4RG35; genus Bin76. The sequence continues at coordinate 2,858,938 of OZ242000.1, forward strand.
TCTGGCCATCGGGCATATTCGGGGGCTGCCCGGTTCGTGAAAAAACATCCGCTTTTCAAGGCCGGGGGAGGCTGTCTTCCACTACCGTGGAGGGGATAGTGGCACCCTTCGACCCCGCCGTTGGTTCGAGAGGGTGCCTTTTGTTTGTAGAAATGAGGAGCAGATGAAATGATGGGTAAGAAGCGTTCTATTCTGAAGGCGACGGTATTGATTGTCGCCCTGGCGCTGGCGGCTGCTGCCTGCGGCGGCGACGATCCGGAGTCCGATTCTCTAAAGGTAGGTTTTTCCGGGCAGCCCGACTTTACGCAGATCATGAACTTCACATGGATCGACACACTGAACGAGGAGCACGGCATCGCCGCCGAGGCGGTGATCTTCGAGGGGACCTCCCCGCCCTTCCGAGCGCTGGTTTCCGGTGATGTGGACATGGTGGTGGGGCAGGTGCCTCCGGGCATCAAGCTACGGGCCGAGACCGGAGCAGATGTGGTGATGATCGCAGGCGACGTCCGCCAGTCGGACTACATCCTGGTGTCGTCTCCGGATGTGACCAGCCTTGACCAACTGTACGGTCGCCAGATCGGCACCGCCGGTCCGGGCGCGGTGAGCACGTCACTGTCGGTGGCGGCTCTCACCCGGGAAGGCATCAACGTCGACGACCTGGAATTCGTCGAAGTGGGAGGCACCTCCGCTCGCATGGCCGCCCTGGTATCGGGGCAGACTGCGGCGGGCGCCGCGCACTTCGCCGAGGGCTTCAACGCAATCGAGGAAGGCCTGTATCCGCTCTATGTGATCGCCGACGCGGTGGGTCCCTATCTCTTCCACGGGGTGTGGGTCGACCGGGCGTGGCTGGAGGAGAACCCCAACCTCGCACAGCTGGCCATGGACGAGTTCATCGATTCGGTGCGCTGGGCCGCCAACAACAAGGCCGACTACATCGCGGAGGCCGCCAGCGTGACCGAGGGTCTGTCGGACGCGGCCAAGAGCCGGGCCTATGACGAGTTCATCCGCATCGGACTGTTCGCGGTGAACGGTGGTCTGCAGCCCGAATTGCTGCAGGCGACCATCTCCATCGAGCAGGAAGTGGACAACCTTCCGGCCCAGGTGGAAGACCCCTCCAACTGGGTGGTGACGGACCTGGTCGACGACTACCTGGACCGCAACGGCTCGCAGTAGATCCAAACCGAAGCTTCCCTCCCGGTTGGCCCGCCGGGAGGGGGGCACAACGTGTGGGGAGGTGTCCCCGCCACCATGGGCGGAGGCGGCGGAGGACACCTCCCCGGGTGGGGCGAGCCAAGAAAGGAGCCGCCATGGCTGAAGGCGACCGGATCGAGATCGACTACGACTTCTGCTACCAGAGCGGCGAGTGCGTGCTGTTCGCCCCCGAGGTGTACCGGTTCGGCGACGACGGTTTTCCCGAAGTGGTGAACGGGGGAGTGGCCGACACTCCCACCTCGGTGCTGGCCGGGACGGTGGACAACTGCCCGTCGGGAGCGATCTCTTTGACAACTGGAGGTGGGAACTGAAATGGAAGGCCCGCCGGGCTTTGACACCATAACCCTGAGCGGCTACGCGCAAGTGAGGGGGGCGCTCACCAACAACGACCTGTCCCGGAGCCTCGACTACGAACGCTTCGAGAGGGGGAACCTGAAGGAGGGGACCCTGTCGGTGCTGCACGGCGCCGAGCACCGGGAGCGGCGGCGCATGGAGAACAAGCTCTTCCGCCGGGACATGTTCGAGCTGTACGAGCACGAATTGTTTCCCGACGTCGTGACTCACACGCTGGACAGTTTCGTCGACCCGGTGGAGTCGGACATGATGGAGATCGGGGGGCTGATCTCGGTGGTGCTGGCCTGCCGGACGGCGGGAGTCGACTTCGACTGGAATTCGATAGAGGATCGCCAGCGACTCCGGTACTTCCTGCACCAGTTCGCACTGGGCGGCGCCATCGACTCCGCCAAGGGCGACCCGGAGGCGATCAAGGCGCAGATGAGGGAGGTGTTCGGAGACTTCCGGTCCGAGTTCATGACCGAGTCGCGGGAGAACCGGGCAACCACGGTGAAGCGGAGGACCGCCGGCGAGAAGGTGGATCTGCTGTACGACATCCTGACCACCCTGCTGGTGAACCAGCCGACCACCGCCATGAGCGACGACCTGATCGAGCGGGAATCGACCCTGTTCTTCTCCGCCGGCGCTCACACCAGCACCCAGACTCTGACCAACACCGCCCATCACCTCTTCGAGTGGTGCCGCGATCGCCCCGAGGACCGCCGGAGGGTGGTGGAGGATGCGGCGTTCGCCCAGCGGTGCGTCCACGAGGCGCTGCGGGTGCGGCCCACCAACCCGGGAATCCTGCGCAGGGCGCTGGTCGACACCGAGGTGGCGGGACGTCCGGTTGGCAAGGGGGTGGTGTGCGTGCTCGACACCATCTCGGCCAACACCGACCCCGAGGTCTACGGCGCCGACGCCCATCTGTTCAACCCCAACCGGGACGTTCCCGACGGCGTCCCGCCCTATGGGATGAGTTTCGGAGCGGGGATGCACTTTTGCATCGGTCGCACCCTGGCGGTGGGGTTGCCCCAGCGACGGGGGGTGGCGCCCGGGTCCAGCCATCTGTACGGAATGGTGCCGATCGCCCTGCAGGCGGTGTTCGACCGCGGCGTGGGGCCGCATCCCGACAAGCCGCCCCTGCCCGACACCAAGACCCGGCGCTGGACCCGGTGGCTGAGCTATCCGGTGGTGTTCAACGGCGCCGAGTAGGAGGCACCCACGGAGGGCTGGCGGCTAAGGAAGAAGGCCCTGGTTCGCTCGAATGTGGGCATCCCCCTCCCCCTCCAAGGTTCCCTCCGGTTCGCGAACTACGGACGCTACATAGTCGAGGAACTCCTCGGGTGTAGCGTAAAAGGCGGTACGTCCGGCCTCGTAGTCCCCCGTGCGGTCAACAACCACACCTGCATATGCCTGGATATCCTCCAGAGTGCATTCACCAGTCTCTACGGAAGGCTCTGAAATCGGCCCCGGCCCCGTGGATCTTTCCATGCTCCGCGATTGTATCCGTCCAGTAGCACGCATGCCGGTGCGCTTCGGGATCTCCGACGGACACTGCCAACGGGGCTTCCGCCGATTGCTGAATGTCATTCGAATTCAAACGACTCAGGGATTCTCTTCCCGGCCCTTGGCGATGCTGAAGCCGGGGAGGCTCTGCGTGAGGAGGAGATCTGTTCTGCCCTGAGGTCTCCCTGCGGGGTCTCGACAGGTAGTGTTGCGATTGGGTCCCCCGCCACAACGAGGTTGCAGTGTTAAGAGTCGATTCGGTGTTCAAACGATTCTCGCCGGAGGGGCCGCTGGTGCTGGACGACCTGGATCTGAGCGTCGGCCAGGGAGAGTTCGTCTCGCTGCTGGGACCCAGCGGTTGCGGAAAGACCACCCTGCTCAAGATCGTGGCGGGACTGTTGCCGCCCACCTCGGGGAAGGTGTTTCTCGAGGGTGAGGAGAGCGTGGAGCCCTCCCGGGAGAAGGCGATGGTGTTCCAGCACTTCAACCTGCTTCCCTGGCGGACGGCCATCAACAACGTGGCCTATGGCCTCGAGGTGCAGGGAGTGCCGAAGGCCGCGCGGTTGGAGACCGCCGCCCGCTTCTTGAAACTGCTGGACCTGGAGGGTTATGAGGACCACTATCCCTCCCAGATCTCGGGAGGGATGAAACAGCGGGTGGGACTGGCCCGGGCGCTGGCCACCGAGCCGCGGCTGATGCTCATGGACGAGCCGTTCGGCGCCCTGGACGCCCTCACCCGGGAGTACCTGCAGGACGAGTTGGCCCGGATCGCCGCCTCCCAGGACCTGACCGTGCTGTTCGTCACCCACTCCATCGACGAGGCCATCTACCTCTCCGACCGGATCGTGGTGATGGGGAACAACCCGGGCCGGATCCTGGTGGAGTATCCGGTGCCGTTCGAGCGTCCCCGGACCACCACCGTGGTCAGGGCCGATCCCCGCTTCGCCGAACTGCGCAACCAGGTGTGGGTGCTGCTGGAGGAGGAAAAGAGCCGGCGATGACCACCCTGTCGGCCGAGAGTGGACTGCTGGCGCGGGTTCCCCCCCGGGCGCTGAGGGTCGCGTCGGTGGTCGTGGTCGTCCTCACCTGGGAGATCGCCGGCCGGGCGGCGCCGCGCTGGGCGTCCTATCCCACCGAGGTGGCCGCGGCGTTCATGGACAACCTCGACCGGATCATCGACGCCTTCGTGGAGACGTTCAAGGCGGTGGGAGTGGGCTATGCCATCTCGGTGGCGGGGGGAGTCCTGATCGGGTTCGGGATGGCCCGGATCCGGGTGGTGAAGGTTGCCCTGGACCCCTACGTGGCGGTCCTCTACTCCACGCCCCGCATCACCCTCATCCCCCTGGCGATCCTGCTGATCGGGATCGGGTTCAACCTGCGGGTGTTGATGAGCGTCCTGGCTTCGATCTTCCCGATGATCATCAACACCTACGCGGCGGTCGACTCGGTCTCCGGCGAGCTGGAGGAGACGGCCCGGTCGTTCACGGCGGGGAGGTGGGCGATCACCCGGACCGTCCTGATCCCCGGGGCCATCCCCGGCATCTTCGTGGGGATGAGAGTGGGGATCATCCGGGCGCTGGTGGGAGTGATCGTGGCCGAGATGACCGCCGGAGCGGCCGGAGTGGGGGCGTTGCTGCTGGTGTTCGGCCGGTTCTTCCAGTCCGAGAAACTGTTCGGCCCGGTTCTGCTGCTGGGCCTGGTGAGCATCCTGATGACCCGGGGCCTGTCGCTCCTGGAGAGAAAGTTGGCGCCATGGCAAGACTGAAGCCCGAGCGCCGGCGGGCGATCTTCGACTGGACGGTGCGCATCGGATTCGCGGTCGTGCTGCTGGTGGCGTGGGAACTCTCCACCCGGGCGCAGAGCCGCGCACTGGCCGCCCCGCCGTCCGAGATCTTCATCGCCTTCTGGGAACTCACCTTCCAAGAGGGCGTGATCTTCTCCGAGACCCTGGTCACCGCCCGGGCGTTCTTCATGGGTTACGGGGCGGCGATAGCCATCGGCCTGCTGGTGGGAATGCTGATGGGCCGCTCGCGGCTGGCCGAATACATTCTGGAGCCCTACGTCACCCTGATGTACGCGCTCCCCTCGATCGCTTTGATCCCGGTGCTGGTGATCTGGTTCGGCATCAACGACCGGATCAGGGTGGTGCTGGTGATCCTGGCTTCGGTGTTCCCGATCATCTACAACACCGCCACGGGCGTGAAGAACGTCGACGAGGAGTTGGTGGAGGTGGGAAGGTCCTTCTGCGCCACCCGGCGCAAGATCGCCTCCTCCATAGTCCTGCCCGCCGCTCTGCCGCTGATCTTCGCCGGGCTCCGCATCGGACTGTCCCATGCGCTGGTGGGAGTGATCGGCGCCGAGATCATCGTGGTGATCACCGGTCTCGGGGGCCTGGTGATCAGATACGCGGACAACTTCCAGATGGCCAACATGTTCGTGCCGATCATCTTCATCGCCACCCTGGCGGTGTTGATCACCGCGGGAATGAACCGCTTCCAGACCGTGTTCCGGCGTTGGGAAGTGCAGGACGAGTGAGGCGCTCCGACGCGCTAGCACGCACCGGGAGGGGGATGACCTTCGGCGTGATGCTTCCCCACTTCGGCCAAGAGGCGTCGCGGGAGCGGTTGCTGTCGGGGGCGCTGGCTGCCGAGCGGCTGGGTTACGACGCGCTGTGGGTGCGGGACCACCTGATCTGGACTCCTCACGAACACGAGGGATCCGACCTGAGGTTCCTGGACGCCACCCTGACGCTGGCGGCGGCGGCGGGGATCACCGAGCGGATCATGCTGGGGACGGCGGTGCTGATACCCATCCGCTGGCCGCTGAAGAGCGCCAAGGAGTTGATGTCGCTCGACTTCCTGGCGGGAGGAGGCCGGGTGGTGGCCGGGATCGGCGCCGGGCACTTCGGCGCGGAGATCCGGGCGGCGGGTCTCGACCCGGACCGAAAGATCGAGATAGTGGAGGAGACCATGCGCATCTGGCGCCGGGCCTTCACCGAGGAGCAGGTGGACTTCTCGGGGCGGATGTTCGAAGCCGACGGGGTGGTGATGCATCCCCGTCCGGCGGGGGGCCTGCCCATCTGGTACGGGGGTACCACCCGGGCGGCGGTGCGGAGGGCGGCGCGGTGGTGCGACGGGTGGCTGCCGGGGGGGACGCCGTTTCTGACCTTCGACGCCCGGGTCGACTATCTGCGGTCGCTCGAGGCCGAGACGGGGAGGCCGCCGTGCGTGGTGGGGGTGATTCCCAAGCTGCGAATCGCCCGGACCAAGGCGGAGGCGCTGGCCGGGTTGGACATCCCGGCGCTTACCACATCGTCGGAAGGGAGCCGGTACTGGATTCATCCACCGGACGGCTACCGGGACTTCGACGACCTGCGGGGCATCCTGGTTGCCGGGGACGTTCCGGAGATCGTGGAGCGGGTTGGCGACTTCGACGAACGGGGCGTGGACCACTTCCTGGTGGACCTGCGCTCGGACTTCGACCGCTTCAAGGAACTGTTGGAGTTGTTCGCCGCCGAGGTGATCCCCCACTTCCGTCGCTGACCCCTTCCTCTCCGGAGCGCTCTCCGCTCTGTTCCGATAGCCGCGGACGGGTGCAGGGTAGGTTCCTGCCGGATTCAGGTGCCACCCGCCCCCCACCGGCCGGTGGATGTCGGTTAATCTTGAACAGGAACAGCTTGCCGGGATCCAGCCCGGCAGGGGCGTCGCCAGGTTGGTCGCCGCAGACATGAAAGGACACCCGGGCAGATGAGCGAGAAGACCGTACGCGTCAGAGGCGGGACGATCCAGACCCCTTCGGGAGGCGCGGAAACCGATCTGTTGATCTCCGGAGAGAAGATCGCGGCACTGTTGGATCCCTCCAGTCCGATCTCTGCCGACCAGGACATAGACGCCCGGGGGAAGTGGGTGCTCCCCGGGCTCATCGATCTCCATGCCCACACCCGATCGCCCGGATACGAGGAGAAGGAGGACTTCCTGACCGCATCCCGTGCCGCGGCGGCGGGCGGGTACACGGTGTTTGTGGACATGCCCAACGTGGAGCCTCCCACGGTGACCGTGGAACTGTTCGAGGAGAAGCGGGCGGTGGCCGACGAGCTCTGCATAGTCGACTGGGGCCACTTCGTGGGGCCCACCCGGCTGGACGAGATTCCCAAACTGGCCGAGGCGGGTGCGACCGGGTTCAAGTTCTTCCAGGTCACCGGCGGATATCCCCATGACCCGAGGCTTGCCATCGCCGACCCCGCCCGCCTGCTGGAGACCTTCACGGCGATCGCAGAGACGGGCCTTTTGTGTGTGGTGCACCCCTTTGCTCAGACCCTCTTCGAGAGTCTCTATCACAAGGAGGTCGAGAAGGGAAGGCCCGGCGACATCCACACCTTCAGCGACGTGTACACCCGGGACATCGTGTGGCGACTGGCGGTCGGCATCCTGTTGGAGGTACAGCGGGAGACCGGGATGCGGATGCAGGTGGTCCACACCCATGCGCCGGGGAGTTTCCGTCTCCTGGCCCAGGCCAAGGCGGACGGGGTGCCGGTGACCGTGGCCACCGACCCCAAGTACTTCCATCTTCGCGAGGAGGACATCGTCAGCCAGGGCGCCCGGGCGATACCGGGAGGAGCGGTCACCCGCGACCCGGATCGGATGGCCGCCATCTGGGAGGCCCTGGACACAGGCGTCATCGACATCGTCGACTCCGACCACGCACCCCATCTGCTGGACGACCTGACGCTGATGGAGGAGGACCCCCTGATCGGCCCGTTCGGGTCTCCGCACTACGAGCACCTCCTGTCGCTGATGCTCACCGACGTCTCCGAAGGCAATCTCCGATTGGGTCGCCTGGTGCATGCCATGACCGAGGCGCCCGCCCGGATCTTGGGGCTCTATCCGACCAAGGGCGCCCTCCTTCCCGGGTCGGACGCCGACCTGGTGATCGTGGATCCCGACCTGGTGTACCAGCCACAGGACGGGCAGATGGAGTGCAAGAGCAACTGGACTCCCTACCACGGACGGGACTTGGTCGGAAAACCGGAGCTGACCATGTTGCGGGGCACCGTGATCTTCCGGGACGGACAGGTCACCGTGGAGCCGGGGTTCGGTCGGTACATTCCGGGGATCCCGCAGGAACCCGATCGGAGTCAACCGGCCGACATGCATCCGGGGCTGTATCTGAGTCCCCGCTCCTGATCCGTTCGATGGACCGACCCTTCGCGCCGAGAATGGTGGAATCGAGGATCCGGCGATGAAATTCGGCGTGCTCCTGCCGCACTTCGGGCAGTGGACGTCGCGAGAGAACCTGGTCGAGAACGCCCCGGTGATCGAGCAGATGGGATTTCACTCCCTCTGGGTACGGGACCACCTGGTGTGGAAGCCCCACAAGATGGAGGGGGAGGACCAGACCTTCCTCGAGCCGTTGCTGACCCTGGCGGCTCTCTCCTCGGTCACCACCAGGATGGTGCTGGGCACCGCGGTGCTCATTCCCATCCGTTGGCCCCTGAAGCTCGCCCAGAATCTGGCCACTCTCAGCTTCCTCTCCGGCGGGCGGGTGATGGCGGGGATGGGACTGGGCAGCAACGAGGCGGAATTCGCCGCCGCCGGTCTCGACAAGGACCGCCGCATCCCCATTCTGGAGGAGACACTGGAGATCTGCCGGCAGGTGTGGACGGAGGACGACGTCTCCTACCGGGGAGAGATCTTCGAGTTCGAGAACTTCACCCTGAGACCCAAACCGGCCGCCTCGATTCCCTTCCTCTACGGGGGCAGCACCCGGGCGGCGGTGCGGAGAGCGGTGACCCTCACCGAGGGATGGATACCGGGCCGGATTCCCGTCGACACCCTCCGGGACCGGCTCTCCTATCTTCACCGGTTGTCCGACGAGCACGACAAGAAGATCCTGCTGGGCACCATCCCGCTGGTCCTGGCCGACCCGGATCGGAGGCGGGCCCGTGAGTCGATCGATGTGCAGGCTCTGGGGGTCAGCTCCGCCGGCGCCCGGCACTGGGTGACCCCCGCCTCGGGAGGGTTCAACACCGTGGACGATCTGGAGGGACTGCTGGTGGCGGGCGACCGATCCGACTGCCTGCGCTCGGTGGAGTCCTTCGCCGACCTGGGCCTGGAGCTGGTGATCCTCGACGTGCGGCTCGGGTTCGCCCGGTACATGCAGCAGTTGGAGTGGCTGGCCGACTGGGTGCTGCCCGAATTCGGCGATTGACCGCCTGGGGAGCGGCGGTGACGCCGGTCGTACCCGACCCCGCCGATTCCCAACTCCCAAGTCGATCTCCACAGAAGGCGGGTTGGTACCGGGTGATTGCCGGATGGACGGCACCGTCAACCCTGCACCCCAACCCCCGTTGCGGATCAATCCATCGCGGAGCGGCGCCTCTCCCGGCGCTCCCATCGAGGTCATCCCGGCCACCATCGGAGGGTGGCAGAAGATCGGGATTGAATCTGTCCCAAGGGCGGTTCACAATGTCAGGGCTGCACAAAAACCACCGCCGGACCAGAGCTCGTCCGGTGTCGATCCCAGAGGTCATAGAAGTCAAGAACCGGTCCCATCGGCGCTGGATTTTCGCGACTTCCCCAGATGGTGGCGGCGGCGGGAGTGGGCCCGAAGGGTGGACGGCGAGCCGCGTTTTTCGCGAGAAAGGAGCGGGGGTGGCCGCTATCCGGTCGGGGGGTTGTCCGCTTCGGTGTGGTCTCCGCCGCGGGTGCCCTTGGGTTTGACCAGGCGTTTCAGGGCGCCGAACCCTCTGTTGGCCACTCCCCGGAACTTGGCCAGCGCCTCGACCAGTTTCTCCCGGTCCTCCTGGGGGGCCTTCATCACAGCCTCGGCTCTCAGTTCCCATCCACCTCCGAGGCCCAGTCTCTTGCGGTCCTCCTGCCAACGCGCCAAACCTTCCATCACCTCCGAGATCTTCCCGGCCTGCTCGGTGAGCCTCGGCGTGAGTTTGCGGATGGCGCCTTGCCAGTCTGTCCGCGCCCTCTCGAGTTCCCTGAGCGCCTCGTCCCGATCCCGCCGGGCCTCCGCCAGCGCGGTCTGGACGTCAGTGATCACCTGGCAGGCCTCGTCCAGCTTGCCCCGCACCTCGTCTCTCTGGCGCCGCATACTCCGGTAGGCCAGGTAAGCCACGATCGCCAGAACCACCAGCACAACCGAGACCACCGCCAGCGCACCCACCATCCACCCCGAGTCCCCATCGAAACTCATCTGAACAAGGCTCTCCTTCTCCTGATGTTGCCGGGACCGACTCGGTCCCCTTGGGTCACAGTGTATGTCCCTCCAAGCCGCCTGCCCCGACAAAAGCGCCATCTCCGGCTCAGCGGCCTTGAAAAGCCTGATCGGCGCCTGCCTGTTTAGCAGTCCGGAGGGGCTCATCGAACAGCAACGCGCCTGGCCTTTGACAGACGAAGCCGCTCGTGGATTTGGGTCCAAAGAGAACATCGGGCGGTTCTCCCGCCTGCCGGAGGGTTTCGCTGTATCTTGTATTCATGTGTACGCACATCTGATGATGAGGATCTCGCGATTCGGGTGGTCTGCCGGACCCTTGGATGTCACCCTGGGGACCGGCCGGGCACAGGATCTTGGGATTCGGATCGAAAGGGGAATCTACGAATGAGACCAAACCTAAGACGGCCGATGCCGATGATTCTGAGCCGGAGAAGATTCCTGCAACTGATGGGAATGAGCGGCGCAGCCATGCTGTTCGGCGCCTGCGGCGGAGAAGAAGAGGTAGCCACCACCGCCGCTCCCGCCACCACCGCCGGCACGGCGGCGCCCGCCACGACTGCGGCGCCCGCGCCCGTTTCAATCGACTTCTGGTTGCCCGGCGGCTCCGACCCGTTCTGCCAGGGCTTCGAGTTGGTCGCCGACAGCTTCGCCGCCTCCGGATCGGGCGTCACGGTCGAGGAAGTCCTGTGCGGAGTGGCCGACGACGAGGACTTCAACGAGCGCCTCTTGGCCAACCTGGCCGCCGGCACGCCGCCCGACGCCATCATCATCTGGGACCCTCCGGTGATCATGGCCTCCCTGGGGGCCCTCGAGCCCCTCGACGGGCTGATGGCTGCATCGCAGAACTCGAAGGTGGAGAACTGGCCGGAGGGGACCCTCGCCTCCTGCCGCTGGGACGGCCAAATCTTCGGCCTCCCCGCCACCGCCAGTTCCTACGCCATCTTCTACAACGAGGAGCTGCTGGAGAGCAAGGGCATCCCCAGCGGACGCGACGACTTTCCCAAGACCTGGGACGAACTGAAGGCCCTGTCGGCCGAGTTCGTCCAGTGGGACGGCGACACGCTCATATCGGCTGGCATGATCCCTCCCTACGACGCGATCGAGAGTGCCATCTGGTCGGCCACCAACGGCGGAACGCTGTACGATCCCGACACTCAGCAGGTGAGACTCAACTCCGATGAGAACATCGAGATGCTCGACTTCGGGCTGCAGTGGTTGAACGAGCAGTACAAGGGCGATTGGGTGGCAATGGACGCCTCGGGCAACTACCTGGGCGGCGGATACGTCGACGAACTGGGACGCCCGCCGGCCTTCCAGAGTGGGAACCATCTGGCCCTGGTGGGTGGTTTCTGGGTTGCTGCCGACATGTACAGCAGCGAGCTGGTGGGATGGGAACGCTGGAACGTGGCCGAATTCCCGGTGGGTCCGAGCGGGACGTCGACCGCCTCCGGCTTCTGGCCCAACTGGTGCGCCATCCCCAAGGGCTCCGCCGATCCGGAGGCTGCCTTCGCATGGCTCGACTACCTGGTGGTCGAAGGGATGAGAACCTGGTTCGCCCAGGTCCCCGACATCCCCACCAACCGTCTGGCGCCGACCGACTTGTTCCCCCAGTCGGTGGCCGATGTCCGCGGAGATGAGTTCGCCACCGACATAACGCAGTTCTTCAAGGGGCAGTTGGACGTGGCCGCTCCCATGTGGACCTGCCCGGTTCAGAACTTCCTGCACGACCAGGTCTCCATGGCGATCAGCTCGGTGATGCTCAAGGAGTCGACTCCGAAGGAAGCCCTGACCGTGGCTCAGGAGGCCACCCAGGCCGAACTGGACTCTCTCTTGGCCGGCTGATCGGCTCGGTCCCCTCTGATGGGTAGGTTGCGGCGGCTTCGACCCAGACCGCTGGGCCGGCGAGAAGCGCTGGCAGGGTTTCTGTTCGTGTCTCCCTGGCTGTTCGCTCTTCTGGTGTTCCACGTCTATCCGATAGTCGCCGCCACCTACCTGTCGCTCTCCGAATACAGCGTCTTCACGCCGCCCGAGTTCGTGGGGACGGAAAACTACGTGAAGCTGCTGGACGACCCCACGGTTTGGAGGGCAGCCGGCAACAGCCTCTTCTACGCCCTCCTGTCGGTGCCGATCGGCCTGGCGGCGTCGCTGGTGCTGGCGCTCCTCCTCAACCGCCCGGTCCGGGGGATCGGCATCCACCGGACCTTCTTCTACATGCCGGCCGTCGTCCCGCCCGTGGCGGGGACGATTGTGTTCCTCCTCCTGCTCGAACCCCGTGCCGGACCTCTCAACACCGCCATCGAGACGGTCGGCATCGACGGACCGGCCTGGTTCCAGGACCCGGCCTTCGCCAAATGGGGGCTGATCATCCTCAGCCTGTGGGGAGTGGGGGCCGGCACGCTGATCTTCCTGGCCGGCCTCCAGGAGATACCCGAGTCCCTGCTGGAAGCGGCCTCGATCGACGGGGCGGGCGCCTGGCGGAGGTTCCGTCACGTCACGTTTCCCCTGCTGACCCCGGTGATCCTCTTCAACCTGGTGATCGGGGTCATCTACTCCTTCCAGGTCTTCGATGCGGCCATGATCGTGGGAGGCACCTCGGGGGTGCCGGCCGGATCGACGCTCATGTACATGGTCCACATCTACCGGACGGCCTTCGGTTACTTCGACATGGGGTATGCATCGGCCCAGGCCATGGTCCTGTTCCTGGTGATCGTGGCGGTGACCGGCGCCATCTTCGGGACCACCCGTCGCTGGGTCTACGAGGGGGTGTGATGAGGGGAGGTCGCAAGAGCCGATGAGACTCCTCCGTCCGGGCGCATTCACCGAGGCCGGGCCTCCGGTCGCCGACGAGCCGCGCCAGGGTTTCTACGCCGGGCGGATGGGATGGTTCCGCCAGTCGGCCTGGCACATGGTGCTCGGGGCCATGTCGGTCTGCTTCGCGCTTCCCCTGGTGTGGATGCTCAGTTCGGCCCTGAAGAGGAACGAAGAGATATTCACCATACCGGTCAAGTGGTTTCCCGAGACGTTCCGATGGGGAAACTTCGCGGAGGTCCTGGAGTATCCCGGGTTTCCCTTCTTCAAGTTCTTCGGCAACAGCCTCTTCTATGCGGGGAGCGTGACCGTGGGAACGGTGCTCTCCTGCGCGGTGGTCGGCTACGGCTTCGCGCGCCTGCGCTTTCCGGGACGGGGAGTCCTCTTCAGCCTCACACTGGCCACCATGATGGTCCCCGCCATAGTGACCTTCATCCCCACCTTTCTCCTGTTCAGGTATCTGGGTGTGCTGGGCACCTACATACCCCTGATCGCTCCGGCGTTCTTCGCCCAGGCCTTCTTCATCTTCATGATGCGCCAGTTCTTCCGGGGCCTGCCCCGGGAGTTGGATGACGCCGCCCGCGTGGACGGCGCGGGTGAGTTCCGCATCTTCTGGCAGATCATGCTGCCGCTGGTCAAGCCGGCGCTGGTGGTGATGGCGGTGTTCACCTTCGTCTGGACCTGGCACGACTTTTTCGGGCCGCTGATCTACCTCAACGATCCCGACCAGTACCCCCTCTCTCTGGGCCTGTATTCCTTCCGCGGGCGGAGGCTGACCGAGTGGCACCTGATGATGGCCGCCGCCACCCTGATGACCGCCCCGCTGGTGATCCTCTTCGCGGTCGCCCAGAAGTACTTCGTGCGGGGGATGAGGATGTTCGGGATCAAGGGATGACGAACGGTCCCCAACCTCGAAGCGACCCGAAGAGGAGGACTGATGGCTGACGAACTCAGAGTGGGAGTGGTGGGTCTGGGGAGCGTGTTCGAGCCCTACGCGGAGTTGATGCGCCGCCTGCGAGCGGAGGGGCGGATCCGGGTGGTGGCCACCTGCGACATCAACCCCGAGCGCTCCGATGCGGGAGAGCGCCTTCTCTCCGAGCCCGTGCCGTTCACCACCGACCACACAGACGTGATCTCCGACCCCCGGGTGGACACGGTGGTGATCCTCACCTCCATGCCGGCCCACGGCCGCATCGCCCTGGAGGCCCTCCGGGCCGGAAAGCACGTCCTGGTCGAAAAGCCCATGTCGGTGACCCTGGAGGGCGCCGAGGCCATCCTGGAGGAGGCCGGACGCTCCGACTCGGTGCTGATCTGCGCGCCGGCGGTGGTGCTGAGCCCGACGTTCCAGGCGATCTGGAAGCGGGTGGTACATCATGGCGAGATCGGTCCGGTGCACCTGGCCAGGGGGCGGTACGGCTGGTCGGGACCCGAATGGGGACAGTGGTTCTACCGCCCCGGGGGAGGTCCGGTCTTCGACCTGGCCGTGTACAACATCACCGCTCTCACCGCCTGGCTGGGACCTGCCCGCCGGGTCACCGCCCTGGCGGGGACCGCCTACCCCCGGCGGGTGGTGGACGGAGAGGAGATCGAGGTGGAGGTGTACGACAACTACCAGATCCTCATGGACTTCGGCGGCGCCACCTTCGGGGTGGTCACCACCGGGTTCACCATGGAGCGCTACCGGTCGCCGTGCCTGGAACTGTACGGAGGCGACGGGACCATCCAGATGATGGGCGACGACTGGGCGCCGGAGGGATACGAGATGTGGACCAACCAACTGGGCGCCTGGGCGATCCACGAGGAGATCGACCCCCGGTGGGACTGGACCGGGGCACTCGAGCACCTGGTGGACGTGGTGGACGGCGCCACGCAGTTGATCCAACCCCGCCACGCCTTCCATGTCCTGGAGATCATGCTGGCCGCCGACCGGGCGGCCGCCACCGGCGCCACCCAGGACGTCACCAGCACCTTCGAGCCTCTCTCTTTCGATCCCGACTCGATCTACCTCTCCGGCACCGCTCCCGTCCACGACCGACGGATCATCCGCACCGAGGAGCACCTCCGGGAGGCGGACGGATGAGTCGCCGACCCTCCCCGCGGCCCGAATACGACCGGGCGGCCGCCATCCGGTACGACCGGGCGGTGATGCACCTCTGGGGAGACGAGGAGTCCGGATACGTGGGTGACCGGATCTATGTGTCGTCGGGGCTCATCCACCTGATCGAGTTCTCCCTCCGGCCCAGGGCGCGGTTCACCCACTCTGAGAACAACCGCACCATCTTCGCGGCCGACGAGGTGTTGCATGTGGCCGAGGGCGAGATGCTGCTCGTCAACCCCGAGACCGGAGAGGCGGTTGTCGCCCGGGAGGGCCAGTCGGTGTTCTTCCGCCGCGACACCTGGCACCACGCCGTCAACCGCAGCAACGACGGGCCGCTGCGGGTGATGGAACTGTTCGCCCCGCCTCCCTCCACCGGTGCGTCCTCCACCTACGCCCGCACTCAGGCCTACCTGTCCGAGTCCGAGTGGACCTACGGCGACGACCGCTGGCTGGGGCGCTGGCCGATGAGCCGGGCACAGCGGGAAGAGGACCGCTCCTTCCAGGTGGTCGCCGAGCGGGACCTGCTGTGGAGAGTCGACCATCCCACGGACGATCTGTTGGTGGGACTGATCTGCAGCACCGAACATCTCACCGCCGGACGGGCCCGGTTGCTCCCCGGCCAGGAGAGCCTGGTCCGTCGGCACGGAGGGGACCTGGCCCTGGTGGTGCTATCCGGGGAGGTCGCCGTATTCCTGCCCGAGGCGCCCGAGCCTCCAAGCTGGTTCGAACTGGGCGTCGGTGACGGCTTCTACGTTCCCCACGGCACCCGCTACCAACTCTTCGGTCACCGGGGCGGGGGCGAGGTCCTGTTCGGGGTGGCGCCCGCCTACCTTCCAAGGGACGGCTGAGTCATCGCAACCCGAGAGGTGGCGCTGGCCGTTGACGTGGGGGGGACCAAGATCGCGGCGGCGCTGGTGGACCGGCAAGGCGGCGTACATTCGCTCCGCACCGTTCCCACCGGAGCGGCGGGCGCGGAGTCTCTGCACAGGGCCTCGGAGGTCGCAGCCGCGGTCGCCGCCGAGGCACAGCCCCGGGGATTCGAGGTGGTGGGGACCGGGATCGGGATACCCGAGTTGGTGGAGGACGGACGCATCACCTCCCACGCGGTGGTCGCCTGGACCGACGCCGAGGCGGAGGAGGCCTTCTCCGCCCACCCGCCGATCCGGGTGGACGCCGACATCTTCGCCGCGGCTCTGGCCGAGGCGCGAATGGGAGGCGGCGCCCATCAGCCGGTCTCGGTGTACGTCAACCTCGGGACGGGCATCAGCCACTGCCTCCTGATCGAGGGCCGTCCCTTCGCGGGCCAGCACGGGCGGGCGCTCATGTCAGGGTCGGCCACCCTGGCGGTCCTCGACGCCGAAGCAAACCGGCTGGTGAAGGGCTGTGTGGAGGACGTGGCGTCCGGTCGGGGGATCATCGAGCGCTACCGCCGCCTCACCGGGGAGACCATCCCGGGGTCGGAGGTGTTCGGGCGAGCCACGGAGGGAGACCCCGAGGCGCAGCTGGTGGTGGATCAGAGCGTCGTGTTGCTGGGGCACATGGTCGCCAACCTGGTGGACATCCTCGACCCGGGGCTGGTGATCGTGGGAGGGGGCTTCGTCAACGTCCCGGGTCTCCTGGAGCGGATAGCAGGCGTGGCTCGCCGGTCGGTGTGGTCCGACCGGGCGCGGCAAACCCCGATAGTGCCGGGTGTCTGCGGGTCGCTCGCCGGAGTGATCGGAGCGGGCCTGACGATTCTGGACCGGGTACCCTGAGGGACCTGTCTTCTCATCCAATAAATGGCCCGTGACCTGGTAAAATGGGGGTGTTGCAATCTAAGGGCGTTCCCAAGAGATTCTGGAAGTCCTTTTGGAATCATCCGGATCCTGCTTTGCTTCGGTTGCCCGAAGACGCCGACTACGTGGCGGGGCGCATGTTCAACGGCCCCTGGCCGGACGCCGCCATCCGGGCTTCGGTGCATCTCCCCGACAGTGCGCTCGAGTACTGCCTGACCCTGCGTTCCACCCAACCCGTGACCAGGGATCTGATCGTGAATTCTTTGAACCACCGTCGCCGATCCCGGTCTTATCCTGAAGAACCATCGTCAAGAGGGAGCAGGAAAGTGATACAGCGCCAGGGGCCTTCGCCTCTCTACTACGAGGCAAGTCCCGAGAACCCGCCGACGCTCCGGGTGGCGCCGGGGGAGACCTTCGAGGTTCTCACCCAGATGAATGTGGGCCCCGACCCCTCGCTGGTGCCTCACGACCTACGGGACGACTGGGCCAGGTACCACTCCTATGCGGTAGAACGCCCCAACCCGTCGTCGGGGGCCATCTGGGTGGAGGGCGCCGAACCGGGGCATGCCGTGGAGGTGGTCATCGAGGAGATGGAACTGGCGCCGGTCGGCTACTCCGCCTTCCGGGGGGACAATTACCTGTTTCCCAGAACCCCCGTCACCGACCGGGACACCGTGGCCGCCAAGGTGGTCCGGATCCGGGACGGCCACGTGATCTGGGAGGAGGGTCTGGCGCTCCCGGTCCGGCCCATGGTGGGCATGGTGGCCGTGGCGCCCGCCCACGAGGCGCAGTCGACCGTTCGGGTGTCAGACTGGGGAGGGAACATGGACATCCAGGAACTCGGCCCGGGCGCCGCGGTGCGCTTGGCGGTGAACGTCCCGGGCGCCCTGGTGCACATCGGCGACGTCCATGCTCTCCAGGG
The DNA here is from genome assembly GCA_965204615.1 of Acidimicrobiia bacterium. Classification (GTDB taxonomy): domain Bacteria; phylum Actinomycetota; class Acidimicrobiia; order Spongiisociales; family ZC4RG35; genus Bin76. The sequence continues at coordinate 2,876,816 of OZ242000.1, forward strand.
AGACGGCGAGATCGCGGGGTCGGCGGTCGAGACCTCGGCTGTGGTGCGCCTCCGGATCGAACTGGCCGACCGACCGGCCGAGATGACCTGGCCGCGGGTCGTCACACCCGAGCGGATCATGACGGTGGGGTCCGGTCGCCCCGCGGAGCGCGCCTTCCGGATCGCCGCCGCCGAGTTGGTCCGCTGGCTCCATGCCGACTACGACCTCTCCCCCGAAGATGCGGTCCTGCTCTTGGGACAGGTGTTGGAGGCACGGGCCACGCAGGTGGTCAACCCGACCGTCACCTACGTGGCAGGCGTCAGACGCGAGATACTCAGGAGGCTGCGAAGATGATCCAGCGCCAGGGGTCCTCACCCCTCTATTACGAGACCAGCCCCCACAACCCGCCGACCCTCCGGGTGGCGCCGGGGGAGACCTTCGAGGTGGTCACCCACATGAGCCGGGGCCCAGACCTCTCGCTGGTGCCTCCCGACCTCCGCGAGGCGTGGTTGAGCTGTGAACCCTATGAGGTCGAGCGGGGCAACCCTTCCTCGGGGGCCATCTGGGTGGAGGGCGCCGAGCCGGGGATGGCGGTGGAGGTCACCATCGAGGCCTTGGAACTGGCGCCGGTCGGGTACACGATCTTCGCGGGTGACAACCTGTTATTCCCGAGAACTCCGGTCACGACCTCCGACCTGCCCGCCGCGCGGGTGGTCCCCATCCGGGACGGCCACGTGATCTGGGATGAGAGGCTGGCCATCCCCGTTCAGCCGATGGTGGGCATGGTGGGTGTGGCGCCCGCCCACGAGGCGCAGTCGAACCTGCGGGTGGGGGAGTGGGGAGGGAACATGGATGTCCAGGAGGTCGCCCCGGGCGCCGCGGTCCGCTTGTCGGTCAACGTCCCGGGCGCCCTGTTGCACATCGGCGACGTCCATGCCCTCCAGGGAGACGGCGAGATAGGGGGATCAGCCATCGAGACGGCGGGAACCATACGTCTGCGCGCCGAACTCACAGAACTCCCCGCCGAGATGACCTGGCCGCGGATTGTTACGCCCGAGCGAATAATGACGGTCGCCTCCGGCCGCCCCGCGGAGCGGGCTCTGCGGATCGCCGCCTCAGAGTTGATCCGCTGGCTGCACGCCGACTACGGCATCGAGCCCCAGGAGGCCCTGCTGCTGCTCAGCCAGGTCCTGGAGGCGCGCGCCACACAGGTGGTCAACCCGACCATCACCTACGTGGCCGGCATCCGGAAAGAAATCCTCCGAGGACTCTGAACCAGAGCTGAATTCCTCGAGGATCGGGCCGAAGCGCGAAAAATATCGCGAAAAGTCGCCCGGAGGGCCCGCCCCCGCCTCCGCCTCGCCATCGGTTGGGCAGATCTGGTCGGCATGGGTCAGAGCCGAACCAGGGTCTGGCCATGTTATGAGTCGATATGATCCGTCGAGGCAGTCCGAACGACGCCGGGACGGACTGTCCGGGTGCTTGGCTTCCTTCAGTGTGAATTGTCGCTGTGACAGAATCAACCGGCGGGCGCCAGGTTTTTTGACAACCTTTTCGGAAACGGACCGGTCGGCGAGCGCATGTCCCTGTCGGCGCCGAAGGCTGTGAGTGGCGAGGATCCGCTGACCGGTGGTCTTCAGCCTGTTGGGGAATGAAGCTCGAGTCCCGCGTGCGGGTGACCGAGCGAGAAGGAGCGGAGAGGCGGCCATGGGGAAGGAACGGGCCCGAGAACTCTATGATCAGCCCGCGGCCTTGATGGTCGGGTCTATTTCAGGATGGGCGGGTGGTGATACCTATGGCTACCCAGTCATCGCAGTTGGTGCCTGGTGGCCATTGGCTTCGAAGAGTCACTCGGTGTGACCGGTCATGAGGCGCCGCTTGGCGACATTCCCGCCCTTCATCTCATACATAGCTGTATGTAGTCTGTATTTCTGATCGGATGATCCATACATAAGCTGTATTATTTGAGATCGGATAAGGAGTGAGCACTCTACATCTCAAATCGGCACGTGAGAGAGGAGCGAGCTATGCGGGTGATTTACGGAGGACGCAATCCGGGGACGGAGCGCGAGGAACCGGGTGTCCAGCCCACGGGGAGAGTCCGGTACACGGCCAGGAAGCTCGTTGCGTTGGGACTCGCAGCATTGCTCGGGGCGGGATTGTTGGCGCAGGCGCCGGTGGAGGCGCAGCAGGGGTCCGGGGGTGGGTCGTCTTCTGATGTGGGGTTGTCGGGTCTGTCGTTGTCGCCGGTGGGGTTGCATCCGTCGGTGTTCATAGCGTCGGACAAGGATTATCAGGCGTGGGCGCCGTACAACGTGTCGTCGGTGCGGGTGACCGCCACGGCCCGGTATGGGACCGAGACGTTGACGGTGAACGGGAATGCGGCGACCAGCGGGCAGGCGAGCGGGCCGGTTGCGTTGGCGGTGGGGTCGAATCTGATCACGGTGGTTGCGACGTCGTCTGACGGGAAGGCGTCGGTGAGTTACACGATCACGGTGGTGCGCGCCACCGAGGCGCAGCAGAACGACGCGTCGCTGGGCGCTCTGTCGGTGTATCGGGCGACGTCGGACCAGCCCGACGCCGCCAACGACGTTTCCTATGCGGGCAGCGCTTTGGCGCTGACGCCGGCGCTGTCGGGGTCGGTGCGCGAGTACCGAGCCGAGCTGCCCGAGGCCGACGGGTCGTATGTGGCGGTGTCGGTGGTGCCGGCGGCGGGCGGCGCGAAGGAGATCGTGATGAGAGGGCCGCTCCCGGCGGGCGAGCAGCGCCTTCCCAAGGGCAAGGTGGCGGCGGGCGAGGCGGGCGGCCCGTGGTATGTCAAGATCGGCTACACCCTGATCACGGTCGAGGTGACGTCGCTGGACGGCACCAGCGAAGAGACGTACCGGCTGGTCGTCAAGCGCGGCGCCGTGGACGATCCCAAGGGGCTGCGGCTGGTGCCCGGCGACGGGCAGCTGACGGTCCACTGGGACGCGTCGGACTCGGCGACGGCGCCGAACCTCTACCAGGCGCGCTGGCGCAAGGTGGGCGAGACAACGTGGCTGAACCCGGCCGCGCACGCGGGAGACAAGATGTTGTTCTTGGAGGGGACGCCGCTGGGCACCGTCGCCGACGGCGGCCTGCCGACCCACGCGTCGCGGGGCAGCATGCCGGTGAGCGGCTTGGACAACGGCACCGCCTACGAGGTGCAGGTGCGCGCCATACGGGGGGACGCCGCGCAATATCAAGTCATCGACTGGCTGGCCGGCGACTGGGAGAGCCTCACCGCCACCCCCGCCGCGCCGCGCACCGCGCTGGCGATCACCCCGACACGGCCGACGCGCCCCTACGGCGGCGCCGACGACCTGAGCTTCACCGTCACCGGCCTGGCCGAGGGCGACACCGCGACTGATGTCGTCACCGGCGCGCTCGCCCGCACAGCCGGCGACGACGTGGGCACCTACGCGATCAACATGGGCACCCTGGCCATCGCGTCCAGCTACGCCGCCAAATACGAGCTGCCCGCCGCCCCCACCGTCACCGCCTATGAGATCACCCCGCTGACGATCCCCTCGATCACCGGCGTCACCGTCGTCAGCCGCGACGCCGACGGCACCACAACGGCCACCTTCGACACCTCCGCCGCGACAGGCACCGACGTGCCCGCCGCCGAGCTGGACGACTTCCGCGCCGGCGGGCTGGTGGTGACCGGGTCGTTCCCGTCTGCCGCAGCAGGCGCCCACAGCGTGGCGGTGACCTACTCGCTTCGCGACCAGGGCGCGTTCAAGGCCGCCAACTACACCCTGTTGACCTCCACCGCCACCCTGACCGGCGAACTGGTGGCGGTGGAGGAGCAGCCGGCGTGCACGCCGGCGGTGGGCGGCGACTACGACCGCGACGACGACGGCCTCATCGAGGTCTGCGACCTCGCCCAGCTCAACGCCATCCGCTTCGACCGCAACGGCGACGCCAACCCCGAGCGCGGCACCGCCTACGAATACACCACGGCATTCCCCGGCATCATCTCAAACGGCCCCGGATGCCCCAGTCGCTGCAACGGCTACGAACTCGTCGTCGACCTCGACTTCGACACCAACGGCAACGGCCGCGCCGACGCCGGCGACCGGTTCTGGAACGACGGCCTGGGCTGGTCGCCGATGCCCATCGCCAACCATCACTTCGGCGCCACGTTCGAGGGCAACGGGCACACCATCTCGGGCCTGTACATGGACAAGCCCGAAAGGATGTCGACGGTCGGGCTGTTCGGCGCGATCGGCGGCGGCGCGAGCGTCCGCAACCTCATCCTCGCCGGCGTCGAGGTCCGCGGCGGCCAGCACATGATCGCCGGGCTGGCCGGCCACAACTGGGGCACCATCAGCAACGTCCACGTCAGCGGCACGGTGACCGGCGGCTACCAGGACATCGGCCTGCTCGTCGGCGAGAACCGCGGCAGGGTCGCCGACAGCAGCGCCAGGGGCACGGTCGCCGCCGACAACGACGTCGGCCTACTGGTCGGCGAGAACTACAGAGACGTGGTCCGCAGCAACGCGTCGGGCGCGGCCAAGGGCCGGTATTCGGTGGGCGGCCTGGTCGGCAAGCAGCTCGGAACGGGATCCAAGGTGATCGGTAGCTCAGCGGTCGTGACCGTCACCGGGACCACCACCACAAGCGAAGGCGGCGGCATGATCGGGGGCCTGGTCGGCGACAACGACGGAAAGATCCGCACCAGCATGGCCCGCGCCACGGTCAGCGGGCCTGCCGGCAAGGTCGGCGGGCTGGTCGGCCGCAACTCCGGCAGCGTCATCGCCACCTACGCCCAGGGCCGGGTGGACTCCACCGGCAACCTCATCGGGGGGCTGGTCGGCCAAAACCTCGGCCATGTCCGGGCCAGCTACGCGACTGCCCGCACAGAGGGCGGCGGCCTCGTCGGCGGGGGCGGCGGAGACGTCGCCGACAGCTACTGGGACACCGTCGCCAGCGGCACCACGACCAGCGCCACCGGCACGGGCCAGACCACCGCCGCGCTGATGGCGCCGTCGGGCTACACCGGCATCTACGAGAACTGGAACGTCGACATCGACGGCCGCGGCGGCGGCGACAACCCCTGGCGGTTCTCCGCCACAGGCGACAGGTACCCGGTGCTGCGCCAACTGTCCGCCTCGGCCAGCTCGGCGCCCGCAGGGAGCATCCTGTTGACCGCCGCCGCCGACCCCGCCCAGGACGACGCTGCCGACCTGGCGCTCGAGTCGGTCTCGCTGCCGGCCTCGGTCACGATCTCGCCGGCGTTCGCCTCCGACCAGAGCGCGTTCACCATCACACTGCCCCCCTACATGGCCCAGGTGAGCCTGTTCGGCAGCTTCTCCGATCCCTCGACGGCCGGCTACGCCTACCTGGCCGCCGCCGCCGACCTGGCCGACTTCGAGGCGCTCGGCGTGCAGACCGCCAACGAGCACCTGCTCGCCCAGCTCTCCAGCGGCGTCGTCGGCGCCTACGAGACGACCCTCGACAACGGCGAGTCCCACACCGTTCAGATCGGCGTCTACAAGTGGAAGCCCGACGAGGCCAACCAGGCCCCGTTCGCCGACCACATCCTCAAGCGGACCTACACGCTCACCCTCACCCGTGCCGAGTACCCCGAAAACGACGCCGCGCTGAGCCACCTCTCGGTCAGCCCGGGAGCGATCCCCTTCGACCCCGACACGCTCAGCTACCGCCTCGACGTGGCCTCCACCGTCAGCAGCATCACCGTGACGCCGCACACCAGCAGCCCCCGCGCCACCGTCACCGTCGCCGGCGAAGACCCCGAGACGCCCGTCGCCCTGTCGCCCGGCGCCAACCCCATCGACGTCGTCGTCACCGCCGAGGACCAGATCACCACCAGCACCTACCGGGTCACCGTCAGCCGCGCCCGCGAGACCAAGATCCGCTTCACCGCCGTCGTCGACATCAGCGCCGAAAGCACCGACGACATGAAGATCACCGGCCTGGCCCTGCCCGAAGGGTTCACCATCACCCCGGCATTCTCACCCGACCAGCTCGACTACCAGGTCATCGTCCCCGTCGAATGGGACCGGGTCGAGGTCAACGGCGACTACACCACGCCCCATAACCAAAAGGGCAGCTGGCGGAACACGGCGTACATCTTCGCCAGCAGCAGCCTGGAACAGGTAGGCGAGGACTGGGGCGAGGACTGGAGAGGCCGGAAGCACCACCCCGGGCAGCCCAGTAGGCCTCTCGGATTCGTCGACACTTTGCATGGCAACTATCACGATGGCGTCTTCTTCCACTTGACGCCGGGCGAGGCGACCGACATCGCGCTGGTCCTGCACAAGTGGAATCACTTCAAGTGGGACCGGCAGGGGAGGGAGAGGCATTATCCGCTTCTGGACAATTCGATCACCAAGACCTACACCCTGACGGTGACGCGGGGGCTGCCCGACGACGACGAAACACGCCTGGACAGGCTGGGCACCTCGGCGGGCCCGGTGGCGCTGAAGGACGCCAAGACGGAGTACGCGATGAATGTCGCCAACTCGGTAGGCGGCTTGACGGTGACGCCGAGGCCGATGCATCCCTCCGCGACCGTGACCGTCGACGGCGCCTCGGCAGACACGCCGGTCGCTTTGGACTACGGCGAGAACGTGGTCAGCGTGGTGGTGACCGCGGTCGACGGCGCCGCGACCAAGACGTACACGCTCACAGTCACCCGTGCGCTGCCGGACGCGCCCGGCCGACCCGGGACGTGGGGGGTGGATCTCGGCGTGGGCAGCGCGACGCTGAAGTGGTACTGGGTGCCGACGGGGGTCGAGTACCACGAGTACCGGGTGCGCGACAGCCAGGGCCGCGTCGTGGACACCCGCACCGTCGATGTTCCCGACAAGACCGCCACATTCAACGGGCTCGCCAACGACGCGAAGTACACGTTCGGGCTGCGGGCCGGCAACGTCGGCGGCGTCGGCCCCTGGAGTGAACTCACCCTGACGACACCCATGCCCACTGAACTGCGCAACCTGAACGTGTCGGCGCGCACCCGCGGGGGCGGCAACACCGGCTCGATGATCGGGTACCGGCGCGGCACCACGTCGTATCAGGCGAACCAGTGGCAGATGAACAGGGGCTTCAGCCAGGTGCAGGTGAGGGCGGATGCGTTCAATCCGCAGGCCACGGTCACGATCAACGGCGAGAGCGGCGGGAGCCGATCGGTCGACTTGAGCTACGGGGAGAACCTGATCACGGTGGTGGTGTCCGCGCCGGGCGAGACCTCGACCACCTACACGGTGGCGCTCATGCGGCCGCCGGTGGTGCGGCTCGAGGGGTTGCAGCTGCAGACCATCACCCTCGGCGGCAGCGGCGGCAATGCCCGGCTCGCTCCGAGCTTCGCCGGCTGGCGCACCTCCTACACCGTCGAAGTGCCAAGCGAGGTGAGGGGCCTGCGGGTGCTGCCGACGGTCACCGGGGCCAAGACCGCGACGATCAACGGCAAACCCAGCAACGTCAACGCCAACACCTACGTCGGCTTGCAGCGCGGCAAGACCAACAACATCGAGATCGTCGTCACCCAGGGCGCCAACTCCACCACCTACACCGTCGCCGTCACCGTCGAGGGCGGCAACAACACGCCGACCGTGGCGTCGGCGATCTCCGACGTGAGCGGTCTCGAACCCGCCGACACTCGGGAAGTGTCGCTGTCAGGCGTGTTCACCGACGCCGACGGCGACACGCTCACCATCACCGCCAAATCGTCGGACACCGCGGTGGCCACCGCAGCAGTGGCGGCCGATGGCGCGAGCCTGACGGTGACCGCCGTCAAGGCAGGCACCGCCACCATCACCGTGACCGCCGATGACGGCAACGACGGCACCGTGTCGGACACCTTCGACGTCACTGTGGACGCAGCCAACAGCGCGCCCACTGTGGCGTCGGCGATCTCCGACGTGAGCGGTCTCGAACCCGCCGACACCCGCAAAGTGTCGCTGTCAGGCGTGTTCACCGACGCCGACGGCGACACGCTCACCATCAGCGTCGGCTCGTCGGACACCGCGGTGGCCACAGTGTCGGTGGCTTCCGATTTCGCGGATCTGACGGTGACCGCTGTCAAGGCAGGCACCGCCACCATCACCGTGACCGCCGATGACGGCAACGGCGGCACGGTGTCGGACACCTTCGACGTCACTGTGGACGCAGCCAACAGCGCGCCCACTGTGGCGTCGGCGATCTCCGACGTGAGCGGTCTCGAACCCGCCGACACTCGGGAAGTGTCGCTGTCAGGCGTGTTCACCGACGCCGACGGCGACACGCTCACCATCAGGGTCGGCTCGTCGAAGAACGCGGTGGCCACAGTGTCGGTGAATGCCACCTACACCACCCTCACGGTGCGCGCCGTGGGCGAGGGCACCGCGACCATGACCGTGAGCGCCGATGACGGCAACGGCGGCACCGTGTCGGACACGTTCGATGTCACCGTTGAGATCGAGAACGCCAAAGCGACCGTGGCGTCCGCGCTCGACGACATCGACGGTCTCGAACCGGCCGACACCCGCCAGGTGTCGCTGGCGGGCGTGTTCGACGACCCCGACGGCGACACGCTCACCATCACCGCCAAGTCCTCCGATGACGCGGTAGCCACGGTGTCGGTCGCCACCGGAGGCGCGAGCCTGACCGTGACCGCTGTCAAGGCGGGCACCGCCACCATCACCGTGACGGCTGACGACGGCAACGGCGGCACCGTGTCGGACACCTTCGACGTCGACGTCACCGTCGCCGCCAACCGCGCGCCCACAGTGGCGTTGGCCATCGGCAATATCAGCAGTCTCGAACCCGGCGTCTCGCGGCAGGTGTCGCTGTTGCGCGTGTTCGACGACCCCGACGGCGACACCCTCACCATCACCGCGAGGCCGTCGAACAGCGAGGTGGCGACGGTGTCGGTCGCGTCCGGACGCGCCAGCCTGAGGGTTCGCGCCGTCAGGGTGGGCACCGCCACGATCACCGTCACCGCCGATGACGGCAACGGCGGCACCGTCACCGACACGTTCACCGTCACCGTCCACGCTGCCAACAGCGCTCCCGCCGTGGTGTCGGCCATCGCCAATATCGGCGGTCTCGAGCCCGAGGATTCACGGCAGGTGTCGCTGTCGGGCGTGTTCGACGATGCCGACGGCGACACGCTCACCATCACCGTACGGTCGTGGAACACCACGGTGGCGACGGTGTCGGATGCGTCCGGCTCCGGGATCCTGACGGTGACCGCCGTGGGCGAGGGCACCGCGGCGATCACGGTGACCGCTAAAGACGGCAACCGCGGCAGGGTCACCGACAGATTCACCGTCACCGTCGGCGCCCCCGAGACCGAGTCCGAGCAGGAATACGACCCCGAAGAGGAGGAAGATGTCGTGGCCCGCTACGACTTCAACAAAGACGGAATCATCCAGAAGTCCGAGTACGACGCGGCAACCGACGACCTCGGCTACGGGGTGGGCTACCTAGACCTCGTCAAGATCAGAGCAGCCTGGGTCGCCGGCGGCTTCCAGCGGTGACAGCGTTGTTGTCTTGTATACCGGAGAAGAAGGCGCCTGCTCAGGGATGGTGTCGGGAACCTCCCGGGAACACCGTGGTCGTTGCGGCGAGCGCAATGCCACCTGGGCGCTGAGGGGGCGGGCCACGCAGGTGATTACCACGCCGGCGGCCTGCTCCGCCTTCGGTGAGAGCGAACGGAACGCCCGGATCCACCTCACCGGACGCGAGCAGGGCGCGGCAGGTGCCGCACACACCGGAGCGGCAGGCGTAGAACAGCGGCGAGGCCGGCCCGCCGAGTGCGTCCAGCAGTACCTCTCCGGCGGAGGCCGTTCCGGCGTGGTCGTGGTCGTCCAGGCGGACCAGCGCGCCGTCGTAGGGAGTGGGCGCGGCGTCCCGGTGCGGCGGTTGGTAGCGCTCCACCGGCAAGCCGGTCTTCGGGTGTCCCGATCGACCGGAGACGGGCCTCCACCGTGCGGTTCACGCCGGGCGGGCGGCTACCTCCAGAGCGTTCGGTAACACGCGATCACACGCGGTGCGGTAAGGATCTGGCATGTCCAACACCGCCCAGCGGATACCATCTCGCCACTCCGCCGGCTGGGACCGGAACAGGCGGCTGGGTCGCTCGGTCGATGAGGTCGCTGTGAGGAGTGCGCGGGACAAGTCTGGTCGAAGGGCTATCGGAGCGTGGTGCTGGTGGACCTGCGTGATCGGGATCGACCCAGACCGGGACGGAACAACCGCGTCCGTGGTGAGGGCGACCACCGGTGGCGAACAGGCCTCGGCAACGTTTGAGACGACCAGAAGCGGCTACGAACAGCTCATCGTTTGGGCAGACCGTTACACGAACACGGCCTCTCGGGTCTGGACTGTGGAAGATGCCGGTAGTTACGGAGCCGGAGTGTGCTCCCACCTGGTGGATGCAGGCGAACACAAGTGGTGGAGTTCAGCCATCCCCGCCCCACGAGCTCAAAGCGCTCGTGGTCACCGCCCCGGTCGATCTCCGCGACCGGCTACGCGGTCGGAACATCAAAGCCCAGATCGCCACTTGCGCAGCGTTCCGTCCCACCAGAGGCCGCCTAGACGAACTCGCCGCCACCAAACAAGCACTCCGCAGCCTTGCCGGCGTTGCGCCATCGAAGCTTCCTCCGGCCTGAACAGACGCCACCGACTAAGTGTCCACCAACGGCTTCATCGATCATGCGAAAGCGATCAAAACCATGATGAATTCGAGCCTAGACCGTAGGAGGTCCCTTTCAGGCAAGGCCGTGACCTGTGGCTTTGCATGGTGGCGCCAGTCCGATCCGACCTTCCGGAGCGGTTAGGGGCTATCCGGTCTGTGAAGACACTCCCTCACCGGCGTTGGCGGGCCGGGAACCGGTCCCGTTCCACCAGGCTCCTGAACGAGGGCCTTTCCGGTTTTCTCGTTACCAACCAAATAAGTCGCGAAACAATTCTGCCCGGAGGGCCCGCCCCCGCCTCCACCTCGCCATCGGTTGGGCAGATCTGGCCGGCATGGGTCAGGGCTCTGGGTCAATGCCGAACCAGGGTTCTGGCCATGTGATGAGTCGATATGATCCCTCGATGCAGTCCGAACGACGCCGGGAAGGACTGTCCAGGTGCTTGGCTCCCTCCAATATGATTTGTCGCTGTGACAGAATCAACGCCTGGCGTCCGTTTTTATTGCCAATCTTTCAGGAGCGAACCGGTCTCGGATGGATCCGAGTGACGATGATCTGCCGACCGATGTTCTCTAGTCTGTAATGGCATGAAGCTCAAGTCCCGTGCGCGAGTGACCGAGAGAGAAGGCAGAGACCCTTGGCGACGGTTCTGGGCCGGGCTAGCGGTACTGAGCCTGGTGATCATCGGGGGAATCGGCGGTTACACGGCGTTGGGCCTCAAACCCCTCGACGCCATCTACCAGACGGTGATCACCATATCCACGGTCGGTTACCGAGAGGTGGGAGACGTCGGAGCTCGCTATCAGGTATTCACCGTCCTTCTCATCATGTTCGGCACGGGCACCTCGCTGTATACGCTCAGTGTGCTCATCGAAACCACGTTCGAGGGACTGTTTAACGACAAGTTCAGGAGGCGACGCATGCAACAAAGGATCAACCGGATGAAGAACCATGTTGTCCTGTGCGGATACGGACACGTGGGTCGAGCCATCGAAGAGGAACTGATCAGGGACGGCGAGGTGGTGGTCGCCGTCGACCGGCGGGAGCCCGATCACGTCCCCGCTTCGGGCAACCACCTGATGGTGATCGGCGACGCCACCGACGATCACACTCTCCTCCAAGTCGGTCTGGACCGCGCCAAATCCCTGATCATCGCTCTCGGTTCTGACACCGACAACCTGTACATAGCGTTGACCGCCCGCTCCATCAACCCCGATCTGTTCATAGTCGCCCGGGCCAACCAACCGGCGGTCATCCCCAAGCTTGAACTGGTGGGCGCCGACCGGGTGGTGAGTCCCCACCAGATCAGTGGCGCCCGCATGGCCGCACTGGTGTCGCACCCCGAGGTGGTGGAGTTTCTCGACGTGGTCATGCACGACGGCACATTCGAAGTGCGGCTGGTCGAGACGGCCATCACCGACCGTTCGGCATTCGCCCGGTGTTCCCTGCAGGACTGCGCGATCCGCACCACCACCGGCGCCACGGTGCTCGCCGTGGTCCGCCAGGGATCCTTCATCACCAACCCCTCCCAGGACCTGGTCCTCCTACCCGACGACAAGCTCATCTCAATGGGCACCCCCGAGCAACTGGAAGCACTGGCGGCAAGAGCGCGACAACACTGACCCTGCCAACGATCCCGGAGAACCGGAAGATCCTCACGGTGACACCGGATGGACGGAACGTCGCAGAGCTCACCCACAGCAACCACGACGGTGAGAACGCCGAGCGCCGGTTCGGACCCCTTATGAGGTAGGTGGGACTTAGCATTTAGGTGTGTCACCCTGACCATGGTTCGCAAAGTTGGTCTGGTCATGGCGGAAAGGTTCTCATGAAGTGGGGTGTTGGCTTGCCGAAGGCTATTCAGAGGTGTGGTTCTCTGGGGGTCCTGGTCGTGTTGGGTTTGGTGGTGGGGGTGCTGGGACCGGTGATGGCCGATTCTTTCACCGATGATGACGGGGGGTTCTTCGAGCCTGCGTTGGACGCCCTGGAGGAGAGGGGAATTCTGGAGATGACCGAGTGCGGGGAGGGTCTGGCGTGCCCGGAGGAGGACATGAAGCGGTGGGTGATGGCGGTGTGGCTGGTGAGGGTGCTGGACGGCGCCGATCCCGAGCCGGTGACCTCGACACGCTTCGTGGATGTGGACGCCGACTTGTGGTGGATGCCTTTCGTGGAACGGTTGGCGGAGTTGGGGGTGACCAAGGGATGTGCGCTGGATCCGGCCGAATACTGTCCGGAGGAACCGGTGACCCGCGCGCAGATGGCCACCTTCCTCACCCGGGCCTTTGATCTTGAACCCGCCGGCGCGGCGGGGTTCACCGACATTTCCGACAATTCCCACGAGGCGAACATAAATGCCTTGGCGGCTGTCAACATCACCCGGGGTTGTGGCACAGAGCCGGCTCGGTACTGCCCCGGCTCGCACGTGAAGCGCGGCGAGATGGCGACCTTCCTGGCCAGGGCCCTCGATCTGGTTCCCCGCCCGCCGCCGGTTGGACGGAGCACCGTGGTGGTGGAGCCGCCGGGAGTCCCCGACTCCTCGGTCCGGATGGGCGTCTATCCGTGTTGCGCCGACCTCTCTCTGTGGCAAATCCCCATCGAGAAGGGCTGGTTCGAGGAACTGAACATCTCCATGGGATCGGGTTCGCCCCACTACTTTTCCGCCTCCCAGGAGACCTTCCCCTGGTTGCGTAACGAAGCGGGCGATGTGGCCGGCGCCTGGTTACCGGGCCTGTTCGGGAACCTTGCAACCTACGCCGAGGAGCTTCCGTTCATTCTCTTACACGGCACGTACGTGGGATACATGATCCTGGTGTCACCGGACAGCGATGCCAAGACCGCCGCCGAGTTCATGGCTGAAGGAATGTCCTATCCCGACGCGGCCCAGGCCGCCATCCGGCAGGTAGTCGGAGAACATGTCTACATACCTCCCCACAGCACCCTCCAGCCCCAGTACGCAAACCCCCTCTACGCCTACCTGGACGAGTGGTGGCAGGACCTGAAACCCGACGCTCCGCTCCTCGACAGCAACGGCCATCCAATGGTGAGGTTGGACCGGCAGGGAAACCCCGTGACCGACTCGGCCGGGAACCCGATTCCCATCACAGTCAACAACAGAGACTGGCGCTACTACACCACACCCCAGTACACCGACGACCCAACCATGGTGCAGTTCTCGGCTCTTCGAGATGGCCCGATGCAATTCGCCATGCCCTACGGAGCGCACTCCATCACGTACCTGATCCGGAACGGATGGGAACCCCTCAACAGCTATGCCATGATGTATGAACTGGACGGATCTTCACCACAGGCTGTCCTCGCCAACCAAACAGTAGGAGGCACGGGGCTTGTGGCCCGCCGCGAGTGGATCGAGAACAACCGGGACACCGCCTATCGCCTCCTGTCGCTCGCATACCGCGCCATGGCCTACCTGGAACACCCAGACACCCGACTCGACGGGTGGACCATCCAGGCCAATCTCATCAACCACCACCGCCGCTTGAGCAACGACGCTGAGGACATACGAATTGTCCTCCAACACATCAGCCCTTACCTTGACTGGGAAACCCAAGAAACTACATGGAATCCCGACCTGGCCGGCTACCACCCCGAAACAGCATTCACCAACCAGATCGACGCACTGAAGACAAGAGGGAACCTACCGGCCGGGTTCGACACCCAAGCAGAACTTGACAAATGGCTGGTCGCCAAGGACCTCTACCACGAGATGAAAACCATGCAACAACAATCCGAAGCGCTTTTCGCCGAGGCAGAGCAGATCAACCTGTCGCCCAGTCAGGCATCCGTGGTGGAACAGGCCAGCGTCTTCTATGACCGCTACAACTTCATCGACTCCCTGCGATACCTGAGGGCGGCTCTGGAGAAGTAGTCCCAGGTGCGCGGCTTCAGGCACGAGATCCGAAAGGAGGCACAGATGATGCCCCATCATGGACGGAGAAAAACGTGCGGAATCTCAGGACTGTTGTGATCTGTGCCGTAGCCGTGGCTGCCATAGCGCTTGCCTTATCGGTTTGGGCCGGTCAACCCGTCCTATTGCTGGTAGTCGTTGTTCCGGTCATCCTCGGGGCGAGGGTCCTGACCCGAAGGTAAGCCTGCCGGCTGTCAGGCGGGCCTACTACGCTCCTGCCTCGGCGCCCAGGGCTGTCACCAGCGCGGGAACCGCCTCGCCCGCCGGGAGGTCGATCTTGACCGCCGCCAGGTGATCGTGGTCGGTGGGGCCGAGGTTGATGATCACCATCGGCACTCCGTGGCGGGCGGCAGAGGCGGGGATGTCGGCCGCCGGGTAGACCGAGAGGGTGGAGCCGATCACCAGGATCCCGTCGGCCATTGCGGAGAAGAACCGGGCCTTCTGCACCTCGCGGACGGGCAGCATCTCCCCGAACAGCACGGTGGCGGTCTTCACCATCCCCCCGCATATCGGACAAACCGGGTCCTCCTGTCCGGCGTCCACCCACGAAAGCACCTCCTCGGTGGGCCACTCGGCGGGACACTTCATGCAGCCACTCTTTCGCACGTTGCCGTGCAGTTCCGCCACCAGGTCATCGGGAAGGCCGCCGGCCTGGTGGAGGCCGTCGATGTTCTGGGTGACACAGCCCGACAGCCGCCCCGCCTTCCACAGGTCCGCGATCGCCAGGTGGGCGGCGTTGGGTCGGACCTTCGAGCGCGCCCCCCAGAGTTCGCCCCGCCGGTGCAGCCGCCAGCGCATCACCCTGACCCGGCGCGAGGTCGTGTAGCGGAAAATGGTGAAGTCCTCGGGGTCGAGCTTGGTCCACAGCCCGTCGGGTCCCCGGAAGTCGGGGATCCCCGACTCGGTGGAGACCCCCGCACCGGTGAACACCATGATCCGGGACGCGCCGGAAAGGACCTCGACGGCCCGGTCGATCGGAGAGGGCTCGCTCACTCCCCGGAACTCAGGTAGCGGTCGGGGCGATGGCGGAAGGCGGTCTCACAGCCCGCCGCACAGAACCAGTAGCGCTCTCCCCGGTATTCGACCCTGAACCGCGCCTGGGTGGGGACCACCATCATCCCGCACACCGGGTCGGAGACCTCCGCGGAACCGGCCTCCGAGCGCTCGCGGCCGACAGAAACAGGCCCCTTTCCCTCCGCCGGCTCGGCCACCCGGGGGGTGACGCTCCGGAGCGCCACCAGTTCGGCCAGGATGCTGACCGCCATCTCCCGGTGCCCCACCCGTCCCAGGTCCAGCCCGGCGGGCGCATGGACCCTGGCCAGGTCGGCGTCGCCGATCCCCCGCTCGCGAAGGTACGCCTCCACCGCTCCCGACCGCTTGTGAGAGGCGACCAGCCCCACGTACCGCGCCGGGGTGGCAAGTGCTGTGGCCAGCGCCTCCTCGTCGTAGTGCCCCTGGGTGGCCACCACCACCATGGTCTGGCGGTCCACCCCCACCTCTGAGAGGTCCAGGCTCAAGAACACCCGCTCGTCGGGGTGGTGGTTGTCCCGGCGCCCGCCGTCGTCCACCACCGAGGTGCGCCAGCCGAGCGCCCGGGCCATGGCCGTCAGAGCCCCCACCGCCGGCGAGTTGCCCACCACCACCAGATGGGGCGGCGGGAACACCGGCTCCAGGTACACCTCCATCGTCCCCTCCGAGTCACAGGCCATGGGGACCGTCCTCACCCCCTCCCGGTCGCCTCCGGCCAGCCCGTGGTCGGGCCCCAGCACCACCAGGCGCGCCCGGCCTTCGGTGAGCACCTCCCGGGCGGTGCGGATCAGGGTGGGCGCCGCGCAGGCGCCGCCCAGCCATCCCTCCATCCGCCCGGCCTCGGAGATGATCGCCCGCGAGCCCTGCTTTCCCGAGGAGAGCCCCGAACTCCACACAACCGTGGCCAGCACGAAGGGCGTCCCCCGCGCGCGCATGGAGACAGCCCGGTCGAGCAACTCGTCCATCACGGGGGACAGACGAGCCGCTCACCGGCAGGCCTAGGCGTTCTGTATGGCCTTCCAGACACGGTCGGGAAGCACCGGCATATCGATGTTGCGCACCCCCATGTGGGCCACCGCATCGATCACCGCGTTCACGAAGGCGGCCGGCGAGCCGACCGTTGCCGACTCTCCAACGCCCTTGGCGCCGATCGGATGATGGGGAGAGGGGGTCACCGTCTCGCCCAGCTCGAAGCGGGGGGTCTCCCAGGCGGTGGGCACCAGGTAGTCCATGAAGTTCGACCCGATGCAGTTCCCGTCGTCGTCGAAGGTGATCCACTGCATGTTGGCCTTGGCGAAGCCCTCGGTGAGCCCGCCGTGGATCTGCCCGTCCACGATCATGGGGTTGATCCGCACGCCGCAGTCGTCCACCGCCACCATGCGGCGGACATTCCACACGCCGGTGTCGGGGTCCAGGTCCACCACCACGATGTAGGTGCCGAACGGATAGGTCATATTGGGCGGGTTGTAGTAGTGCACGCCCTCGAGTCCGGCCTCCTCGTCCTCGGGATGGTTGGTGTAGGCCGCGAACGCGATGTCCTGGATGGTGACGCTCGCATCCGGCGATCCCGCCACCGAGAACTTCCCGGGCTCCCATTCCAGGTCCTCGGGGGAGGCCTCCAGCAGGTGGGCTGCGATCTTGCGCGCCTTGTCGCGGAGCTTTCTGGCCACCATGGCGGTGGCGCCGCCTCCCACCGGGGTGGAACGGGACGCGTAGGTCCCCAGCCCGTAGGGGGTGTTGTCGGTGTCCCCGTGCATCACCGCGATGTCGGTGGCGGGGATCCCGAGCTCCTCGGCGACGATCTGCGCGAAGGTGGTCTCATGGCCCTGTCCCTGGGTCTTGACGCCCAGCTTCAGGATGGCCTTGCCGGTGGGGTGCACCCGCAACTCGGCGGAGTCGAACATCTTCAGCCCGGCGATGTCGTAGGTGTGAGCCGGCCCGGCGCCCACCACTTCGGTGAAGCTGGCCATGCCGATTCCCACCAGCCGTCCTTCCTCGCGTGCCGCGGCCTGCTCGGCGCGCAAGTCCTCGTAGCCGACCATGTCCATCGCCTTCTGCATGGCGGTCTCGTAGTCGCCGGAGTCGTAGACGAACCCGGTGGGGGAGGTGTAGGGGAACTGGTCGGGCTGGATGAAGTTGATCCGCCGGAACTCGGCCGGGTCCATCCCGATCTCGTAGGCGGCGTTCTGGATGAGCCGCTCGATCAGATAGGACGCCTCGGTCACCCGGAAGGAGCACCGGTAGGCAACGCCTCCGGGCGCCTTGTTGGTGAACGCCCCCTTGGCGGTGACGTGCGCCGCCGCGAAGTCGTAGGACCCGGTGACGATATGGAACAGACCGGCCCGGAACTTGGTGGGCTGCGCGTCGGAGTAGAAGGCGCCCTGGTCGGCCAGCAGATCGGTCCGCAGGCCCAGGATCCGCCCGCCGTCGTCGAGAGCCAGCGATCCGGTCATGTAGTAGTCGCGCCCGAACCCGGTCGAGATCAGGTTCTCGGTCCGGCTCTCCACCCACTTGACCGGGAGCCCGATCAGAAGCGACGCGGCGGTGGCCACCACGTATCCGGGATAGATGGGGACCTTGTTGCCGAACCCTCCGCCGATGTCGGGGGAGATGATCCGGATGTTCTGCTCCGGCAAACCCGCAACCAGGGCGAACAATGTCCGGTGGGCGTGGGGCGCCTGCGACGTCATGTAGACGGTGGCATGTCCCGTGGCGGGGTTCACGTCCGCCACGATCCCGCACGTCTCCAGGGGAGAGGGGTGGGACCGCGGGTAGTGGGTCTCCAGGCTCACCACCTTCGAGGCCTGGGCGAACGCCGCGTCGGTGGCGTCCTTGTCGCCCGCCTCCCAGGTGAAGGAGACGTTGTCCGTCACGTCCTCCTTGTCGGTGCGGATCAGGGGAGCGTCGTCCTCCAGGGACCGCTGGGGGTTGGTGATCGGCTCGAGTTCTTCGTACTCCACGTCGATCAGCCGCAGGGCGTCCTCGGCGACGTAGCGGTCGGTGGCGATCACCGCAGCCACCTCCTGGCCCTGGTAGCGGACCTTGTCGGTGGCCAGCACCGCCTGGGTGTCGCCCGAGAGGGTGGGCATCCACGCCAGGTTGTGGGCGGCCATCAGCTCGCCGGTCACCACCGCCAGCACCCCGTCGAGGGCCATGGCGGCCGAGTCGTCGATGCTCACCAGGTTGGCATGCGCCACCGGCGAGCGGAGGATGGCCATGTGCAGCATCCCCGGGAGGTTGACGTCATCGACGTAGTTGCCCGCACCCTGTACGAAACGGGCGTCCTCCACCCGGGGGAGGGAGTGTCCGACTCCCCCGATCTCGGGGGAAGTGGTGGGTTGGTGATGGGTCGTGGTCTGCATCTTCAGCCTTCCTCCCCGCCGTTGCGGGCGGCCGCCGCCCATTGCACGGCTTTGACGATGTTTACGTATCCGGTGCACCGGCAGATGTTGCCCGAGATCGCCCAGCGGATGTCATCCTCGGACGGGTCGGGGTTCTCCTCCAGGAGTGCGGTGGAGACCAGCATCATCCCCGGGGTGCAGAACCCGCATTGCAGGCCGTGCTCCGCCGAGAACCCCTGCTGGACCGCGCTCAGCCCGTCGGCGCCCTTCAGGCCTTCCACGGTGGTCACCGAAGACCCGTCGGCCTGCACCGCGAACATGGTGCACGACTTGATGGGTGTTCCGTCCACCAGCACCGTGCAGGCGCCGCAACTGGTGGTATCGCAACCGATGTGCGTGCCTCGCAGACCCAGGTCGGTCCGGATGGTGTCGACCAGGAGGCGACGAGGCTCTACATCCACGGTGTGGTCGGTTCCGTTGACGTTGATGTTGATTTGCATGGTCGTCCTCCTCAGCTTCCGGCCGACGCGAGTGCCTGGGCGAGCCCCCGGCGGGTGTACACCGCCACCACGTTGCGCTTCCACTCGGCGTCTCCGCGCACGTCGGTCTGGGGGTCGGAGGCCGCGGCGGCGGCCGCTCCGGCCTCTGCGAACAGTTCATCCGAAGGCATCTCGCCGCGCAGCAGGTCCTCGGCGGCCGAGGCCCGGGTGTTCTGGTAGTTCACCGCGGTCAGGCCGATCCCGGCCTGTGCGATGGATCCGTCGTCGGCCAACTCCAACTGGGTTGCGACTCCCACGGTGGCGTAGTCGCCGATCTTCCGCTCGAGCTTCATGTAGGCGCCGCCTGCCGCGCCCGAGGGAATCGGCACGCACACCGCGGTGACCATCTCGCCCGGTTCCAGGGCGTTGGTGAAGAAGCTGACGATGAAGTCATCGATCCCGATGCTCCGGCTTCCAGAGGAACTCTGGGCGATCACCGAAGCGCGGGCGGCCAGCATCACCGAGTTCCAGTCTCCCTCGGGATCACAGTGGGCCACCGATCCGCACACCGTCCCCCGGTTTCGGACCAGCGGGTCGGAGATCCAGGGAGCGGCGGAGGAGACTACGTCCGACGCCTTGGCGTCGTCGGATCCCACCACGTCGTTGTGGCGGGCCAACGCGCCAATGCAGAGCGCCCCGTTCTGTCTCCTCACATAGGAGAGTTCTGAGATACGGTTGATGTCGACCAGATGGGCGGGCGCGGCCAGGCGAAGCTTCATCATGGGGATGAGACTCTGGCCTCCGGCCAGCACCCTTCCCTCGTCTCCCAGCTCCCCCAGGGCGGCCAGGGCGCCTTCCAGGGTGTCGGGCGCCTGGTATTCAAATGCAGGTGGATACATGCCTCTCTCCACCTCCTCTCTGCGGTGATTATCGGGCAGGTTGTATTCCCTGCTCCAACCCTAGCCGACCGGTCCCGGACTCACGGGTTAACCGCATATCTTTGTTCTGACCTGGGGTTTTGTGTATCACGGTTGTGTTATTTATGGGTTCCTCCTCTTCGGTGAACAATTGCTGTTCCACGTGAGGCTTTTCCGCCGGGGAGCGGTTCTGGAACAGTCATCGCCCAGCCGCAATGACACCGAAGCGACTCCTGCGCCGGTGATAGGAGACAACAGGCCGGCGTCTGCTGTCCCCTGGCGGCGCCGTTGCGTAGCGGGCCTACGAGAGGAACTGGAAGAGGGTAATCAGGCCTCCCAGGACGGTGGTCACTCCCAAGGTCATCCATGCCATCGACACCCGCAACTTTGCAACTTCGCGCCTCAAGTCACCAACTTCGCTCCTCACATCACCGATCTTCTCGCCCAACTCGACCCGGACATCCTTGATCTTTCCCTCCACGTCCTTGATCTTTCCCTCCACGTCCTTGATCTTTCCCTCCACGTTGGCTCGCAACAGCATCAGGTCGCCTTTGGTGGCCGGCGTCCCGGCCCAATCTCCCTCTGCGGTCAGAGTGCCTGCCGCCATGATCATCCCCCCTTCGGGTTGCTTCCGCCTCGTCCCCGAGGACCGTTCTCCAACATCATATATTCCATGAATGCCCGAAGTCAAGCACAAACGCCCCCCTCTTGGCTAACCGTCCCCGGACTGCCGACCGCCCCTGAGAATCCGCCGCCGTTCCCCCGCGTTCTCTGAGAATCGCCCTCCTAGCGGTCCACGTCTCCCATCACCGGATCGAGGGAGGCGATGGTGGCGATGGTGTCTGCCACCATGGATTCGGCGAGCATCACCGGCAACGCCTGCAGGTTGTAGAAGGAAGGCGCTCGGATGTGGCAGCGCCAGGGTTTGCCTCCCCCGTCCGACACCAGGTAGCAGCCCAACTCGCCCCGGGGGGACTCCACCGCCGCGTATGCCTCTCCGGGAGGCGGGCGGAAGCCCTCGGTGAAGATCTTGAAGTGATGGATCAGCGCCTCCATCGACTCGTCTATCCGCGCCCGCGGGGGCGGGGTCACCTTCCGGTCGTCCACCCGGAAGTCGCCCGACGGCATCGCATCGGCGGCCTGCTCCACGATCCGGAGCGACTGGACAATCTCCTCCACTCTCACCCGGTAGCGGTCGTAGACATCGCCGTTTTCTCCCACCGGCACGTCGAACTCGTACTGCTCGACGCCCGAGTAGGGGAAGACCTTTCTGAGGTCCCATCCCACGCCCGTGCCTCGCAGGATGGGGCCGGTGATCCCGAAGGCGCGGCACTCATCGGCGCTGATCACCCCTACTCCCTGGGTGCGGGAGAGCCAGATGGGGTTTTCCTTGAGAAGGTCGTCGTACTCGCCCAGTCGCCTGGGGATGGTCTCGAGGATCTCGGCGACGTCCTTTCGCCAGCCCGGCGGCAGGTCGGCTGCCACCCCGCCGGGGCGGATGTAGTTGTGGTTCATGCGAAGACCGGTGGTCTTCTCGAAGAAGGCCAGGATCAGCTCCCGCTCCCGGAAGCCGTACATCATCATCGAGATGGCGCCGATGTCCATCCCGTTGGTGGCCAGGGCCACCAGGTGCGAGGAGATGCGGTTCAGCTCGGTCATCAGCACCCGGATGGCCGCCGCCCGGGGCGGGACCTCCACTCCCAGAAGCTTCTCGGTGGCCAGGGAGAACGCCAGTTCGTTGTGAAGCGGCGCCAGGTAGTCCATGCGGGTGACGTTGGTGGGTCCCTGCATGAAGGTGAGCGTCTCGGCTGTCTTCTCCATCCCGGTGTGGAGGTAGCCGATCACCGGGCGGCACCGCTTGATCATCTCCCCTTCCAACTCCAACTGCAGGCGTAGCACCCCGTGCGTGGAGGGGTGCTGGGGACCCATGTTGATGATCATCCGTTCGTCGTCGGAGACCTCCTCCTCGTACAGGTAGTCGTCGGTGACCACCGCTCCCAGTTGCTCCCGGAACCGGTAGCCGCTCTCCTGGATCGACATCTCCTGGGCGCCTTCGCCGGTGGCCATCTCATCGGGGACCTCGGTGCCCGACACCCACTCTTCGACGTATTGGGTCTCTGCGTCGTGTTCCGCGGAGACGGAGGAACGGGCGGATGCGTCGTCCATCTCAGATCACCTCGGGGGACTCTTTGAAGCGGACCGGGACCGACCCCACCGAGAAGTCCTTGCGAAGGGGATGGCCCTCCCAATCGTCGGGCATGAGGATCCGGGTCAGGTCGGGATGGCCCTCGAAGGTGATCCCGAACAGGTCGTACACCTCCCGCTCGGGAAAGCCCACCCCCGGGTAGACCGAGCACAGCGAGGGAACCGACGGATCGTCGGCGGGGACGCCGGTCGTCACCCGGAGGCGCCGACGGTGCTGGTGGGAGAGGAGGTTCACCACCACCTGGTAGCGGGGGCGGCGCGAGCGGTACCAGTCCACGGCGGTGACGTCAATGCACATCTCGAAGCCTGCGTCCCGGCAGGCGGTGGCCAGGTCGGCGAGTTGGGAGCGGTCCACGTCCACCAGCCACTCGGTGTCGGAAATCTCCCAGCGGGCTTCGGGGAACCGCGCCATCACATGGTCGAGAACCGGGTTGTCCGGCATCAAACCGTGGCTTTGCGGCCGGTCATGATCTGGCGCTGCAGGGTGAGGATCCCGTGCATGAGACTCTGTGGTCCGGGGGGACAGCCCGGGACGTACATGTCGACCGGCACCACCTGGTCGACTCCCTGTACCAGTGCGTAGTTGTTGAACATCCCTCCGGTCGAGGCGCAGGCGCCCATCGAGATCACCCACTTGGGCTCGGGCATCTGGTCGTAGACCTGGCGGAGCACCGGCGCCATCTTCTGGCTGACCCGCCCGGCCACGATCATCAGGTCGGCCTGGCGGGGCGAGGCTCGGAACACCTCCATCCCGAACCGGGCCAGGTCGTTGTGGGCGGTGCCGGTGGCCATCATCTCGATGGCGCAGCACGCCAGCCCGAAGGTTGCCGGCCACATCGACTGGGTCTGGGCCCAGCGGGCCGCCCAGTCGATGGTGGTGGTGACGATGTTGCCCGGAGTGGACCTGCGGGCCATGGCTAGCCCATCCCCCCGGTGGTGACGCCCGGCAGGTACCGGCGGCGACGGGGGACGTTCCAGTCCAGGGCTCCCCGCTTCCACACGTAGATGAGGGTTTCGATCACGAAGAAGGTGAAGATGGCCATGGCGGCGATGCCGAACCAGCCCAGGTCGGTGAAGCGCGACGCCCAGGCGAACAGGAAGATGATCTCCACGTCGAAGACCACGAACAGCATGGCCACCATGTAGAACTGGATGGGAAAACGGGTGCTGGGCTCTCCCTCGGCGATGATCCCGCACTCGTACGGCGCCAGCTTTTCGGGAGTGGGACGATGGGGGGAGAACATCTTGGAGACGATCAGGGAGACTCCCACGAACACGGTGGCCAGCACCAGCATCACCGCCACCGGCAAGTAATCGACCAACTCCATACCCACTCGAAAGTATAGAGACCCGACAGAGCCCCGGTTTTGCTTGAATACCGGGCTAGCGGTACGGGCCTCGACTCGTTAACTGAGTTCTCATAGCCAAAGCGATTTACCCGGGCATGGGGAGAAGTCTTGGTCGCTTTGCCTGTTGCCGGCCGCTCTTCAAGTCTGGATCCAGCCCTACTCCGGCCGGCTACGACGGTCCCGGGTGGTGGCCTGCCCACAGGCCCACCGTCGAAACGCCGGTCGGGAAAATCCGGAGTGTTGGTATTCTCCCCGAATCAGATGGATAACCGGCTGACCCGTTTGACTCCCGGTATGGCCGTTCCTTACGGAGGGGACCGGGTGACGCTGGTGTCAGAGGACCTGGCCGCCGCCTTCCAACCCGGAGACCGGCTGGTGGTGGTGCAGTCCACGGGAGATCTACTGTGCATACCGGCGGCCGACTGGGAGATCGCCGCCAATGCGGTCGACCGGGCACATCGGGCCTTTGCTGCCCTGGGAGAGGCCACCGATCAGCAGATCACCGACTTCTACGGGGCTTTCGCCGGGCGCCTCACCGACGACACGGCGTTTGGGCCCATCGCCGAGGCCAACCAGGCCGACGTGGACAGGGCCCAGGCCAGGGGGCGGACCTCCACCCGCCTGGTGCTCTCCGACAAGATGCGCTCTGACATGGTGGACGGTCTCAACACATGGCGAGACGCTCGATCGGGGCGGGGACAGATCGTAGAGAAAGCGCCGCACGACGGCTGGGAGGCGCAGTTGATCCGCTCCGGCCTGGGGGTGGTGGGATTCGTTTTCGAGGGCCGACCGAACGTGTTCGCCGACGCCACCGGAGTGCTCCGCTCGGGCAACACGGTGGTGTTCCGGATCGGCTCGGCGGCGCTTGGCACCGCCCGGGCGATCGTCGAGCACGCGCTGGACCCCGCACTGGCCGAGGCCGGCCTCCCGGAGGGAGCGGTCACCCTGGTGGACAGCCCGTCGAGAGCCTCGGGTTGGGCGCTTTTCTCACAGCCGAAACTGTCCCTGGCCGTGGCCCGCGGGTCGGGCCAGGCGGTGGGGCAACTGGGAGCGGTGGCCCGCCAGAGCGGCATCTCGGTGAGTCTCCACGGGACGGGCGGCGGGTGGATGGTGGCCGGTCCCAACGCCGATGCCACCCGGTTCGCCAAGGCGGTGCGCCACTCGCTCGACCGCAAGGTGTGCAACACGCTCAACGTGTGCGCTCTGGTCCGCTCGCGAGCCGAGGAGTTGGCGCCGGTGTTCCTTGACGCTCTGGAGGCGGCCGCCGCCGGCCGGGGGGTCAATCCCAAGCTGTGGGTGACCGAGGGAGACGAGGGATTGGTACCGCCACATTGGTACCGGTCCGACACGGTCACCCGTGCAGAGGGGTCGGCGACAGAACCTATCACCGAGAGTCTTCCTCGCAGCCGGTTGGGGGTCGAGTGGGAGTGGGAGGAGAGCCCGGAGGTGACCCTCACCACCGTGGACTCGGTGGAGCAGGCCGTCGAGTGGTTCAATACCCTCAGCCCCAAGCTGGTGGCGAGCCTGATCGATGACGACCCGGCCTCCCAAACGCGTTTCTACGAGACCGTGGACGCACCTTTCGTGGGCAACGGGTTCACCCGCTGGGTGGACGGCCAGTTCGCCCTGAACCGGCCCGAACTTGGACTCTCCAACTGGGAGGGCGGCCGGTTGTTCGGCAGGGGAGGGGTCTTGTCAGGAGACTCGGTTTTCACCATCCGCACCCGGATGATCCAGAATGATCCCGACCTTCACCGCTAGGAGCGGCCGGTCGGGTCCAGGAGGTTAAACACATGCGCCTATTGCGTTTTCTGCTGGGACTCAGCACTCGCGTAAAGATCACTATCGCCGTGGTGGCTGTGGGGTTGGGGGTCTTCGTGATCGCCTACTTCGAACCGCACAAGCTGTGGATCGACGAGGTGGTCGACGAAGACTTCCCGGCGCCGGTGGCCATCGCAACCACCACCACCACCGCTGCCGCGACTGCGACGACTGAGTCGCCCACCACCACAACTCTTCCCCCAACCACCGCGGCGGCCGCGCCGGAGACGACCACCACCGCGGCTGCCGAGCCAGAGGAAGAGGCGGGTGAAGGCGAGTCGGCCACGGCTGATGAGTCGCCGCCCGAGGAAACCACCACGACCACCGTCGCCACCACGACCACGACGGCGCCTCCGACTACCACGACAACGGTACCGCCCACCACCACTACCACCGTGCCCGAGGGGCCGGTGCTGCTCTCCTCCTCGGAGTGGATCAGCATCGGACACCCCGGATCCGGGACAGTGCTGGTCTACCGCCAGCCCGACGGTTCCCACGTGGTCCGCTTCGAGGACCTCGAGGTCTCCAACGGCCCCGACCTGCTGGTGATCCTCTCCGCGGCGCCCCTGGTCGACGACCGGAACGCCTACTCGCAGGTGGAGTACCTGTCGCTGGGCGACCTGAAGGGCAACATAGGCAACCAGAACTACGTGGTGCCCGCCGAGGTGAACCTGGACGACTACCAGACCGTAGCCATCTGGTGCCGCCGCTTCGACTACACCTTCAACGCGGCTGACATCCACTCGCCGGTTTCCTGAGAACGCCACCTCAAGAAGGCGCAGTCGGCGGCAAGCCGAAGGGGTGTCCATGCGGTTCGCCAGGTGGGCCCCGGGGAGCCTCCCTCCAGGTGGTAACTAAGCGGTTTTAGCCGACTCCGGCCGGCATCGACCCGTGTCGTCGCTCGCAATCATGAAGCCGCGGCAATCTGTCGGGAAACCGTGCCGCAGTCGGATCGGTGGCTCCACACACCCGATCAACGAAGTCCAGAATGCGATCATCACTGAAGATGATCACCATGCGGTGCACACCTTGCCACATCTGACATGGGCGGTGGAAAACGTCCAGGGCTTCGGGTAGGCCCGAGCCTCAGTAGACCGAGAAGCCTCCGTCGATGCGGATCTCGGCGCCGGTGGTGAAGGCAGAGGCGTCGGAGGCCAGGTAGACGGCGATGCCCTCGAACTCTTCGGTGGTTCCCCATCGTCCCAGGGGGACGCGGCTTTTGATGTAGCGGTTGAAGTCGTCGTGTTGCTGCTGGAGGCCGGTCATCTCGGTGGCGATCCATCCCGGGCTGACCGCGTTGACGCGAATGCGGTGGGGAGCGAGGGAGACCGCCAGAGTCTTCACCAGTCCCAGTTGGGCGGCCTTGCTGGCCGCGTAGTGGGGGAGGTAGGGAACGCCGAAGTTGGCGGCGACCGACGAGGTGACCACGATGGATCCTCCTTCGCCCTGGTCGATCATCCTGGCGGTGGCGGCGCGGAGCGGGAGCATGGTGCCGGTGGCGTTGACGCTCATCATCTGTTCCCAGGCCTTCACCGAGAGGTCGGGGAAGGTGGCGCTCCGGCCGATGCCGGCGTTGGCGAACAGTGAGTCGATTCGCTCGAACCGCTCGAGGGTGGTCTGCATGGCCTCGTCGACCTGTTCTTCCGATGAGACGTCGCAAGAGACCGCCAGAGCCTCGGCGCCCAGGCTGAGCAGTTCCTCGACTGCTGCGTGGTTGTACTCCTCCGAGCGCCCCCAGACGGCCACCGCGGCGCCCGCCTTGGCCAGTCCCCGCGCCATTCCGAGGCCGATGCCCCGGTTCCCACCGGTGACGACGGCCACTCTTCCGGTTAGATCGAACATCTCCATGGAGAGGCCAGGCTACCAAGAGGTGGAACGGGCGTGGCGCAGGGTTAGCGGGGGCCCGCCACGTTGATGGTGACGATGTCGATGTCGTGGTACTTCTGGTGGCGTACCGAGGAGGCGTAGTGGCGCAGCAGCCGGAACGACATCTCCCGTGCGTCGGGTATCTCCGGCGCATCTCCCACATAGGACAGCCGGTCCTCCAGGTTCTCCCGGTCGGAACCGCACAGAAACTCAAGCTCCATCCCGTCGGTGGCGGGTCGGGCGGTGACCACCAGGTGGCGGGGCTCGGCCGGCGAATCCTCCTCTTCGGAGAGGAGGGCCGAGAGTGTCTCCTCTCCCACCAGCACCAGACGCTCCTCCAGGGCGGTGTCCCAGCGGGACTTGGCGGCCAGTTCCCGGAGCAGCGCCTCCAGCTTGGGAAGGGCGTCCCAGTCGAGGGGAAGGTCCAGTTTCCTTCGTCTTGAGCCGGTGGCCTCCACGAAGGCAGTCATCACGATCGCCACTATCGCTCCCCCGGTCATGCCGTTGCCGAACAGCACCGCCAGGAAACCCTCGCCCAGGAGGTCGGGGAAGATCCACTGGTTCTGGAATCCCACGCCCATCCAGAAGGAGACGCCAACCACCAGGGCCTTCCGGTGGTCGACTCCGTCCTGGACGATGATCTTCATGCCCTGGACGAACAGGAGTCCCAGGAGCACGATCAGGTAAGCGGCGGCCACCGGCGGGGGGATGGAGATCAGGAGAGCCGCGGCCTTGGGTAGGAAGGCTATTCCCAGGAAGATGGCGCCGATGATCATCCCCACCCGCCGGGAGGCGATGCCGGTCACCTCGGCGAGGGAGATGCTGGTGGAATAGGTGGTGTTGGGGAGGGTTCCCGCCAGGCCGGAGAGGAGGTTCCCCACGCCGTCGGCGTTGAGTGCCCCCTGCACCACCCGGAAGTCGGTGGCCTGGGGGTTGCGACGGGAGACGCGCTGGATGGCGACCCCGTCGCCGAGGGTCTCTATCGCTCCCACCAGGGTGACCACTACGAAGGCGGGCAGGAGCTCCCAGAAGTCGGCGTCGAAGGTGAGATCCATTCCCGGCCAGGAAGAAACGGGCGCTCCGATCCAGGAGGCGTCGAGGATCGGCTGTGCGTCATAGAGGCCGAAGGGCGCGGCCACCGCACACCCCACCGCCACGCCCAACACCGGCGACCAGAGCCGCAGGGCGGGAGGGGCGCGGAGCACAAGGCCACCCACCACGGCCATGGTGGCCAGGGCCGCCACCGGCGCGGCGGCTTCAGAGATGCCGGCGGGGACGTCAGTGAGGGAGGCGAAGATCACCGGCGTCACCGTGGCGGCGATCAGCATGATCACCGTGCCTCCCACCACCGGGGTGAACACCCGGCGCAGCCACGAGAGACGGTTGGCCATCAGGAACTGGAAGAACGACGACACCACCACCAGGGAGGCCATGGTGGCCGGGCCACCCCTCTCCAGGGCGGCCACGCACACCGCGATGAAAGCGCCCGAGGTGCCCATGATCAGGACGTGTCCGGAACCGAACCGTCCCAGCCTCCTGGCCTGGAGGGCGGTGGTGAGTCCACTGATCACCAGTGCGGCGAACACCCCCCAGGTGATGTAGGCCTCGACCTGGTTGGCGATCCGGGCCACGATCACCACGGTCAGCACCACCGGCGCCACTATCACCGCCGCCGCCTGCAGGCCGGCGCCGAACGCTACCGGCAGGGGTGGGGACTCGTCCGGCTCGTACCGGACCTCTGTGTTCTCAGGGGCCTCTGCCAAGGGTCGCTCCTCGGTTGCTTCTCTCGACTACCCGGTCGAATGATATGACCGTGGGTCGGATCCGTGGGTGATTCTCCCGGGCGCCTTGAGGATCGGCGGGCGGATAGTGGCGGGGTCGAGCCAGGACGGACTCCAGGAGACGGTGCTCCCGGACACCTGCCAGACCTCCGTATTTCTCGACCGAGTGATCACACGGGGTTGGCGCCGCCGAATGCGGTACCCCGGTTCGGCTCCTTCACGAGTAGGCGCGTTCGGCCGGGACATCCTGGCGACGCGCCATCTCTTCTTGATGAGTTCGCGGCGGCTTCGGAAGAGCCCACGTCTTCCCGCAAGGGCGGAAAGTCCCTCCTGTGACGGTCATGGCCGTCATCCCGGGCGCGAGGGTCCTCCCCGGTTGGCCTGCCGATCGGTACCATTTCGATCCCCTTTGGGATGGTTGACGTCTGATCATATTTGTGCCCGATCCGGCCGCAGGGGGATTCGAGCCGTCGGACGGTGGGATGGCGCCGCGGAGTCTGCCAGAATGGGGACAAGGAGTTATCGGAGGAGCGAACACGGCATGGAACTGGTAGAACGGGTGGTGGTGGTGACCGGGGGAGGAAACGGCATCGGCGAGGCGATGTCCCGGAGGTTCGCCGCTGAAGGCGCTTCGGTGGCGGTGGTGGACGTGGACGACGAGGCCGTCCGGCGGGTGGCAGGTGAGATCGGCGGGCTGTGGATGGAGGCCGATGTGGCCTCGGAGTCCGAAAGCCGGGCGGTGGTGAACGAGGTGGAGGACCGCCTGGGTCCCATCGACCTCTACTGCGCCAACGCCGGGATCGGGATGGAGGGAGGCGTGGAGACCTCCAATGAGGACTGGCAGCGGATCTGGGACGTCAACTTCATGTCGCACGTGTACGCGGCGCGGGCGGTACTGCCCGGGATGCTGGCCCGCGGAGAGGGCTATCTCCTCCACACGGCTTCGGCGGCCGGGCTATTGACCAATCTCGGCGCGGCGGCCTACTCGGTGACCAAGCACGCGGTGGTGGCGCTTGCCGAGTGGCTGCAGATCACCTACGGCGACCGGGGCCTCCGGGTCTCGGCACTGTGTCCCCAGTTCGTGTTCACCGAACTGCTCGGCGACCTCCTCCCCAGCGGGATGATGACCATGGCCGGCCAGGTGGGGCTATCCCCCGACGAGGTGGCCGAGGCGGTGGTGGAGGGGTTGGCGGAAGAGAGATTTCTGATCCTTCCCCATCCGGAGGTGAGCGAGTACTTCGCCTTCAAGGCCACCGACTACGACCGGTGGCTCCGGGGGATGAGACGGCTTCAGTCCCGGCTGGGAATCGAGGTCCCCCCTCCCGGATGACGGCTCTGATGTACGAGCCATACTGGTCGAGCCGGAAGATCCGTTAATCCATGAAGGTCGCAAAGCGCGCCTTATGGAGCGTAGGCGTCGTCGTGGCCTTTGTCGTCTTGGCGGGCAGCATCGCCTCATTTGACGACTCGACGTCACAACCCACCCCCACCACTACAAGCGTTCCGCGGACAGCCGAAGCCGCCACCGAGAAGTGCTTCTCCGCGGACGGCAACCTTGACGGCTTTGAGCGACAAATACGAGAGTGGCTGAACGACCCCGGCAGTATGGAAGTGGAAACTCACGGCACATACTTCAACCCCGACGAGGACATCTCCGACGGGACAATAGGCATCCGTCTGGCCTACGGTGCCCGTAACCAAACAGGGGAAACGGTCCTCACCGACGCGTACGGTTCGATGGACATCCACACCTGCGAAGTCACGGTACTTGACTACGGTTGGTAAGTGAGAGCGGGACCCACACCCCCGAACCCCGTTCCCCACTTTCGTAAATGATTCCCTTTCATAGCTGGCGCGTATGCGGCCGGGGATGCATACAGCCGAAGCCTCGTACCGCCAAACACCACCTCTACGTCGTTGGTGATCCGCCCGTCCCACGGCAACGCGAAAGCTACTCCACCCGCGATCAGCAGATCATGGTGGCGGGACGACTCCGACTACAGCCTTCACCGGGCGGCGTTTGAGGAAGCCGGGGTTTCCATCCAGGAACTCAGTTCCGAGGAGTTGGCTCAGAACACAGTTGGGCCTGTGTCCACAGGCAGGCAAAGTGTCCTTTCCTCTGGGTATTGACCGCGTGAATAGCCTCTTCTCGAACCTGATGTGAGTGGTGATACCCTCCCCTTGGTGGGCACAACGAGACTGCTGGTCGCCAACCGGGGCGAGATCGCCCGGCGCATCTTCCGGACCTGTGGGGAGATGGGCATCGAGACCGTGGCGGTGTTCTCGGAGGCCGACCGCTCGGCACCGTTCGTTTCGGAGGCCGACCTGGCCGTCAGCCTGGGGGGATTCACACCCGCTGAGTCCTATCTGCGCCGGGACGCGATCGTGGAGGCGGCTCTGCGGGTGGGCGCCGACGCCGTGCACCCCGGCTATGGGTTCCTGGCCGAGGACGTCGGGTTCGCGGAAGAGGTGATGCAAGCGGGCCTCGTCTGGGTGGGCCCGCCTCCGCAGGCGATGCGGCTGATGGGAGACAAACTGGCCGCCAAGGAGTTGATGGCCGGGGCGGGAGTGCCGGTGCTTTCCTCGGTCCTCCCGGGAGAGGCCGGGGAGATCGGGTTCCCGGTGATGGTGAAGGCCGCGGCGGGCGGGGGAGGCCGGGGGATGAGGATCGTTCGATCCCGGGCCGACCTGGAGGCGCAGGTGGAGAGCGCCCGGCGGGAGGCGGAGGCGGCGTTCGGCGACGGGAGGGTGTTCCTGGAGAGGTTGGTGGAAGAGCCCCGCCACATAGAGGTGCAGATCATGGCGGACGCCCACGGGAACACGGCGGCGCTGTTCGAGCGGGAGTGTTCCATCCAACGCCGTCACCAAAAGATCGTCGAAGAAGCGCCCTCTCTCTTCGTGGACTCTGAGTTGCGAGGGAGGCTGTCGGAGGCGGCGGTGGCGGCCGCCCGGGCGGTGGACTACACCGGAGCGGGGACGGTGGAGTTCCTGGTGTCCGCCGACGGGGAGTTCTGGTTCCTGGAGATGAACACCCGTCTGCAGGTGGAGCACCCGGTGACCGAGGAGATCACCGGCCTGGACCTGGTGCGCCTCCAGATAGAGGCGGCCCGGGGCGAGGACCTGTCTTCGGTTCTGGAGGGGGTCTCGATCAGCGGTCACGCCATCGAGGTGCGGATCTACGCGGAGGACCCGGTGGCGGGGTTTCTCCCCACCGCGGGGAGGATGCACCGCTTCGATCTGTCGGCGCCGGGCATCCGGGTGGAGACCGGGGTGGAGGACGGGGACGAGATCGGTGTTCACTACGACCCGATGCTGGCCAAGGTGATCGCCCGGGCGCGGGGGCGCAGGGAGGCGGCGGCGCGCCTCTCCCGGGCGCTTCGGCGGGCCGCCATCCATGGGCCGGTCACCAACCGGGATCTGCTGGTGCGGATCCTCGAGCATCCCGAGTTCCTGGAGGGCCGTACCGACACGGGCTTTCTGGACCGCCACTCGCCGGCGGACCTGGGACGCCCGCTTCCCGGGGAGGCGGGGGAGCGGCTCTCGGCGGTGGCCGCCGCGCTGGCTGCCCAGGCGGGGCGGAGGGCTTCGTCCGGGGTTCTGTCCACCATTCCCAGCGGGTGGCGGAACAATCCCTCCCAGTTGCAGGTGGTGGACTTCATCGGCGCGGCGGGCGAGATGAGGGTCGGCTACAGCCTGTCGGGAGGGGTGAGGGTCGAGGTTGACTCGGAGCCGGTGGCGGTCACCGGCCTCGTCGTGTGCGAGCCTGACCGGGTGGGGCTGGAGGTGGATGGGGTGCTGGCGTTCCACCGGGTCAACCGGGTGGGGGACACCCACTACGTGGACGGTCCGGCGGGGCTCTCGCGTCTGGTGGAGAAGGACCGGTACCCGCCACCGGTGCGCGCCGAGGAGTCGGGGTCGCTGCAGGCGCCCATGCCCGGGCGGGTGGTGGAGGTGGTTTCCGGAGAGGGCGAGGAGGTGGAGAAGGGAGAGGTGCTGGTGGTGATGGAGGCGATGAAGATGGAGCACGGGTTGCGCGCTCCCCACTCGGGCAGGGTGGTCTCGGTGCTGGCCGCTCCCGGAGAGCAGGTGGAGAGTGGACAGGTGCTGGTGGTCATGGCAGAATGAGGACCGACAAAGGAGAACTCAATTGAGCGAACAACTTGGATTCATCGGCCTGGGGATCATGGGAGGGGGGATGGCGGCCAACCTGCTGCGGGCCGGACATCAGGTGAC
Source organism: Acidimicrobiia bacterium (assembly GCA_965204615.1). Classification (GTDB taxonomy): domain Bacteria; phylum Actinomycetota; class Acidimicrobiia; order Spongiisociales; family ZC4RG35; genus Bin76. The sequence continues at coordinate 2,910,412 of OZ242000.1, forward strand.
GGTCTGGAACCGCACCGCCTCGCGGACCGAGCCGCTCACCGAGATGGGCGCCGCCGCGGCCGGGTCGCCACGGGAGGTGGCGGAAGGCTCCTCGGTGGTGATGATCTGTGTCTCCGACACACCCGACGTGGTGGAGGTGACCGAGGGGCCCGGCGGCGTGCTGGCAGGCCTGGCGCCCGGGTCGCTGGTGGTGGATCACTCGACGATCAGCCCCTCTGAGACCCGCCGGCTGGCCGCCCTGGCCGCGGACGCCGGGTCGGGATGGCTGGACGCTCCGGTGAGCGGGGGGAGCGAGGGCGCCGCTCTGGGGACGCTCTCGATAATGGTGGGCGGGGAGGCCTCCGATCTGGACCGGGTGCGTTCCTACCTGGAGGCGATGGGAAAGAGCATCACCCACACCGGTCCGGTGGGATCGGGACAGATGGTGAAGCTGGTCAACCAGGTGCTGGTGGTGGTGAACCAACTGGCGGTGTCGGAGGCGCTGTTGCTGGCTGAGGTGGGCGAGTTGGACCTGGAGGCCACCCTGTCGGCGGTGACCGGCGGAGCGGCCGGATCGTGGATGCTGGCCAACCGGGGTCCGCAGATGATCGTGCGCGACTGGCGACCGGGGTTCACCATCGATCTGCAGCAAAAGGACCTGCGGCTGGTGCTGGAGGCCGCCGACGAACTGGGTGTGCCCCTCCCGGGGACCGCCCTGGTGTTCCAGCTCTACCGGGCTCTCCAGCGGCGCGGACTGGGCGCGGAGGGCAACCACGCGCTGGTGAAGGCCCTGGAAGCCGTGGTGGACGCGCAGGTGGGGTCGGCTCCCGAGCAGCCATGACCGGCATGGCAGGAGTGCTGTCGGACCTGGCCGGCGAGCAGCAGGCGCTCGACAGCCTGGTGGCGGGCTTGGACGAGGCCGGATGGGCGACCGAGACCCCGTCGGAGGGGTGGAACGTGGCCGACCAGATCAGCCATCTCGCCTATTTCGACGAGCATGCCGCCTGGGCGGTCACCGATCCGGAGGGCTTCACCGCTATGGTGACCGAATTGCTGTCCTCGCCCGAGCCGTGGAGTCTGGAGGATGAGATCATGGCACGGGGTCGGGCCATGACCGGAGACGAACTGCTGGACTGGTGGCGCTCGGCGCGGGCCGGGTTGCAGGAGGCGATGCGCGGCGTCGATCCCGAACTGCGGGTCCCCTGGTACGGACCGCCGATGAAGGTCTACTCGTCCGCGCAGGCGCGGCTGATGGAGAACTGGGCGCACGGCCAGGACGTGGCCGACGCGCTGGGGGTGGACTACCCGGCGTCAGACCGGATCTATCACGTTGCGGAACTGGGGATCAAGACCTTCTCCTGGAGCTTTCGCAACCGCGGCCTGCAGGTGCCCGACGAAAAGGTCCGGGTGGTGCTGCGGGGGTCCTCGGGACGGGTCTGGGTGTGGAACGAGGGGTGCGACGCCAACATCACCGGACCGCTCCGCGACTTCTGCATGGTGGTCACCCAGCGCCGCCACCCCGCCGACACCCGCCTGGTGCTCCAGGGGGGACCGGCGCACCGGTGGATGAAGATCGCCCAGGCCTACGCAGGCCCTCCCGGTCCCGGACGCCCCCCGTCGGAGGACTAGCGGGGTCCTGTACTACGAGCGTTTACGAGACGGTTTGAAAAGGCGTCCAATGGTTACGCCTGCTCCCAAGACCGCACCGCTTGCAGCCAATGCTATGACTCCTGCTGGGTCAGCCTGTAAGAGCAAACCGGCAATAGCTCCGCAGATGGCCAGGGCACTGACAATCCGACCAGCCATTCTGTGTACGTGCTGGTTTCTCTGCTGAAGTTCGAATCGTGTGATTATGCGGTCAGCGGCTCCCGGCAGAATCCGATCGTATTCCTCTAAGTCGGAGGGTTTCGGTAAGGGACCAGACCACAGGCCCGCTCCTGCCATGACGCCTTCAACAATGGGGATGAGCAATTCTGGGACTACTGCTTCGGGTGCAGACTGCGCCATGGCTGCTTTGTCTGCGGCTGGTGGTGACTCGGCTATGGGGCCTTGGGAGGCAGGCAAGTGTTCGGGATCAGACACGGGAGTTCATGTCAGACACGGGACTCATCTCCCGTCCTGCCGCAATGATGGCTCTATAAAGGCTCTGACCTAGTTCTTCCCAATCCGTGCGGCACTGCTCCGTGTACTCAGCTTGGTCATTGGTCAAGTCGTCCCACAGTTGAGAGCGCCATAGACGTGCAAGGTGGAGTGATGCCTCATAGAGGCTCTCAGAGTCGGCGTTCATAAGGGAGACAGCGGCGGGTTTCCAGTCACTGGTGCCCTCGTCCCTGACAGGCGGATCGTTAAGGGCTAACGGGTGCCGCGGTTCTGTCATTTGTCTCTCCAAGGTGGCCGCCTACAAGTCATCTTATAGCCACGTGGAGGGTAACTTAGTTGAATACTGTCCCTAGTTTGCTCACTTTGGGCTAGACACGGCACACGAGGGGCGGAGGTGTCCGCCGGGTTTTCTGTTCTCCGATTCTCGCGTCTTGGCCACGGACTCCGTTCATGCCCCCCGGCGTTCGGTTAGAAGGAGATCGGGGTGAAGCTGGTGAAGAAGGCGACGCCGCCGAAGACCAGGCCCAGGAGGGATTGGATCTGGCGTTCGGGTTCGCGGATGGCCACCCAGCCCATGATGGCCGCGATCCCGCCCAGGATGAAGGAGACCGGGTATTCGGAGTAGGTGACCTGGGAGAAGAAGTAGGAGAAGACCCGGGAGGCCAAGGCGGCGCTCCCCACCACCAGGGTGGCGGTGGCCAGGTAGTTGGGGGGCCCTTTGGCCATTGTCTGTGAGTTCCTTCCGGTCCGGTACCCCCTCCGAGCCGATACTACCGGGGCGGTAGGATTGCGTGGGATGAGCGACACCGCCCGGATCGACTGCGTGCTGGCTGCCGACGCGCAACTGGGAGAGAGCCCGGTTTGGGACCTCGGACGCCGGGTGCTGTGGTGGGTGGACATCCCGGGGCAGGCGGTTCATCGGTACGACCCTGCCTCGGGTAAGGACCGGGTGGCGCCGGTCCCGCTCAAGCCCGCCGCTCTGGCGGTGCGAAGCCGTGGCGGGTTGGTGCTGGCCACCGACGACGGGTTCTGGGCCTTCGACCCCCGCACCGGGGAGATCACCCAGGTGGCGGCGGATCCCGAGCCCGATCTTCCCGACAACCGGCTCAACGATTCCCGCTGTGACCGCCAGGGGCGGTTCTGGGCGGGCAGTATGCACGACCCCACCTCCGCCGGGGTGGCGGCGGGGAGCCTCCACCGCCTGGACCCCGACCTGTCGGTGAGCACCTTTCCGGGACGCCTGGGGGTCTCCAACGGCCTGGCGTTCTCGCCCGGGGGCGAGACCATGTACCACGCCGACACCTGGGAGGAGACGGTGTGGGCCTATGACTACGACACGGACTCCGGCGTTCCCTCCGGCAGGCGGGTGTTCGCCGAGTTCCATGATCTCCCGGGGCGTCCCGACGGGGCGGCGGTGGACGAGTCGGGGTGCTACTGGGTGGCCCTGGCCCGGGGGGGACGGATCGTCCGGGTCGATCCCCGTGGGGAGCGGGACCGGGTGATTACATTTCCGGTGAGCGCCCCCACCATGGTGGCCTTCGGGGGACCGGGTCTCGACACCATGTACGTGACCACCATGGGCTCCGGCGCGGTCGGCGAGGAGGCGGCCCGCCCGGGGCTGGACGGGGGCCTGTTCGCCTTCGATCCGGGGTGCCGGGGACTCCCCGAGCCGGAATTCGCGGGGTAGGGGATGATCCGGAACCTCACCAAGGAAAAGCTCCTGGCCGGAGAGACGGTGGTGGGGTGTTTCGTCAAGTACGCCGAGGCGGACCTGGCCGAGTACCTGGCGCTCCTGGGCTGGGATTTTCTGGTCTTCGACGGTGAGCACGGGACGATCGAGCCCGGGGACCTGTCCGGCCTGGCCCGGGCCTGTGAGCTGCGGGGCGTCACGCCCCTGGCCCGGGTGCCCACCAACCTTGCGCACCCCATCCTGCGCTTTCTGGACACCGGCATCCACGGGGTGCACGTTCCCTGGGTGAACAGCCCCGAGGGTGCCGAGGCGGCGGTCCGGTCGGTGAAGTACCACCCCCGGGGCGTCCGGGGACTGGCCAGCAACCGGAGCGGAGACTACGGGCTGGCCGGCCCGGCAGATGAGTTCGTGGCCCGGGCCAACCGGGAGACCCTGACGGTGATCCACATCGAGACCCTGGAGGCGGTGGACGCCATCGACGGATACCTGGAGGTGGACGACCTGGACGTTCTGTTCCTGGGACCCACCGACCTCTCCCAGTCGATGGGGCTGGTGGGCAAAAAGGGCCATCCTGAACTGATGGAGGCGATGGATCGGGTGGCGCGGGCCGCGGCGGGCTCCGACAAGATCCTGGGAATCTTCGCCCCCACCCTGGAGGACGCCGAGCACTGGATCGGGAAGGGAGCTCGCTATATAGTCACCGGCATGGAGGGGTTCCTGCGAAGCGGTATGGCCGGGTACATCGACGGCGTTCGGCGCCTGTGAGGATCAGCCCTCGGTCACCAGTCTCATGAGGTGGCGGGCTCGCGGGTCGAGGTCCGCGTCGGCCCTCCAGACTCCCACGATCCGGCGCCGGGCCACCAGGGGACCCTCGGCCAGGACCGTCCCGGGTTCGGCCACCTGGCGGGGCAGCACGGTCCGCGCATAGCCCAGCACCGCCATCTGGCGGAGCACGGTGGGGTTGGCCGACTCCAGCGCCACCTGGGGGCGGATCCCCTGCTGGGCGAGGCCCTGGTCGACCAGCAGCCGGGTCCGCGAACCCGGCGGGTAGAGTGCCCAGCCGTCGGGGGCGGTCCCCGGGGGTGAGTAGATGTGCATGCCCTCGGTGGTGATCGGCGCAGACCGGTAGGCCTCCCCGGCCGGGCCCACCACGAAGGCCAGGTCGATCCGGTAGTCGTCCAGCATCCCCAGCAGCGCCTCCGACTCCTCCACCACCAGCTGAAGGTCGATGCCGGCGTGCTCGGTGCGGAGCCGGACCAGTCCCGAGGGGAGGGTGTACAGCCCGACGGTGTCGATCATCCCCACCCGGAGCGTCCCGACCTCCCCCTTCTCCCAGCCCCGGAGCCAGCGGAGCAGGTCGGTGGTCTGTCCGAGCACCCCGTCGGCGTAGCGGGCCACCCGCCGCCCGGGCTCGGTGAGGACCCGCCTGCGCCCGGCCTTCCGGAAGAGCGGGGTCCCGAGGCGGCGGGACAACTCCGCCAGTGAGTGGGAGAGGGCGGGCTGGCTGATGCGCAGGTGGGCGGCCGCATCGGTGAAGGATCCGCGCCGTTCGACCTCTTGGAGACAGCGCAGGCTGGTGAAGTTGAGCGAGGGAGTATCCATAGAACTTTCTTATAGGTAAATATAGAAACATTTATTTGACTAATCAAAAGCGGAGCGGCAAACTACTTGGGATCGGACACACAACAGAGGATGTAACAGTGAAAGAAATCAGAGTGGCCATCGTGGGCGTGGGGAATTGCGCCTCATCGCTGGTGCAGGGGGTGGAGTACTACCGGAACGCCCCTTCCGACCAGATGATCCCCGGTCTGATGCACCCCAACCTGGGCGGATACCACGTGGGGGACATCCGGTTCGTGGCCGCTTTCGACGTGGACGCCGCCAAGGTCGGACAGGACCTCTCCAAGGCCATTTTGGCCGGGCAGAACAACACCGTTCTGTTCTCGGAGGTCTCCCACCTGGACGTGACCGTGCAGCGGGGTCCCACCCTGGACGGGATCGGTTCGTATCTGGCCGACTTGGTGGAGGAGTCGGCGGTCCCCGAGGTAGATGTGGCGGAGGCGCTCCGCAAGGCCCGGGTGGACGTGCTGGTCTCCTACCTGCCGGTCGGATCGCAACACGCCACCGAGTTCTACGCCCGCCAGGCACTGGAGGCGGGGTGCGCGTTCGTAAATTGCATTCCGGTGTTCATCGCCCGCACCCCCGAGTGGGCCGATCGTTTCCGTGAGGCGGGAGTCCCGATCGTGGGGGACGACATCAAGTCGCAGGTGGGCGCCACCATCCTGCACCGCAGCCTGGTGAACCTCTTCCAGGACCGGGGAGTGAAGGTGGACCGCACCTACCAGCTCAACTTCGGCGGCAACACCGACTTTCTGAACATGCTGGAGCGCAGCAGGCTGGTCTCCAAGAAGGAATCGAAGACCAAGGCGGTAACCAGCCAGTTGGAGACCCGCACGCCGGTGGAGGACGTCCACATCGGACCCTCGGACCACGTTCCGTGGCTGACCGACCGCAAGTGGGCTCACATTCGCCTGGAGGGGACCGGGTTCGGGGACACCCCGCTGTCGGCGGAGGTGAAGTTGGAGGTGTGGGACAGCCCCAACTCGGCCGGGGTGGTGATCGACGCCGTCCGGTGCGCCAAGCTGGGCCTCGACCGGGGGCTCTCCGGTCCGCTCTATGAGGCCAGCGCCTATTTCATGAAGTCGCCTCCCCGCCAGATGCGGGACGAGGTGGCGCGCCAAGCGGTGGAAGCCTTCATTGCGGGGGGTGAAACCGACTAGACCTCTCTCATCACAGACCGGCGGAGGGCGGGCACGAGCTTGGGATAAAGACCTCTCGCGAACCCTCGTCTCCATTCGCGAAAGCCACCCTGGATCTGGCCCGCCTAGCCGCCAAGTCTCTGAAGAGAGAGCGTCTGTGAACCCGTGCTCTGTCCGGCGTCCATTGTCATCAGAGCCGAGTAGTGGGAAACCTACTTAGGGAGGTGGTGGGTGAGGGAGGGATCAGCCTTCTGACAAGCTTTTAAGCAACCGTCTTGGACAAGCCGGGGGCAGCAGTGACATGTACCATGAGTCCGGGGCCGCCATCTCCCGAATGCATCGCCGGGGGCGGCCCCATTCTCACATGTGCGAGCCCAAAGTTATGTGCCCGTACGTGGGATGCTAACACCGGATCAGTCGATTATGCCAGGGACTTCTCGGATTTCCATGGGCGGTCGCGATCAGACCTCTGTGAGGTCCGGTGTGGGATCACATCGGAAACGGCCGGAAGGTTGTTCTGCGTGGCGGGAGTCGGTCTCCACGGTTTGGTGGTCAGTCACCCGGCCAGGTCTTCGATGTCCTTCCGCCCTTGGCAGACCTCCGTGAAGTCGGGTCCGCCAATGGTGTTCCGAACGCTCATCGGCGGCATCGGCGTCAAGCCAACACCCGCGTGGTCGGCCGTTCCAAGAACACCGTCCTCAAACTGCACGAGTAGCCGGACGAGCTTGTGCCGACTGTCCCAGACCACCCACACCCTCCAGTTAATCCAGTGGAACAGATTCCCCGCACCTAACCTAGCGACCATGACCACGACGGTCCACACAACCATGGCCTACCCCGACACAGATAGGCAAGTAGATGACAACTACGATGCCTTTGTCAACACTCACCTGCCCGAACTGATCGCAACACACGAAGGCGAATGGGCATTACTGCACGACAGACAAATCGTCGCTCTGTTCCCCACCATGAGCGACGCCTACCGAAACGGATTGAACCGCTACCCCGACCATATGTTCTCCGTTCAAGAGGTATGCGAACAGACTCCCGTCTACATGGGCAGGTTCGCACGTGTTCTATAAGGACGCCTACGACTCGCGGGTCGGACCCACAATGCCGATCCAGATCGGCACCGAACAGGGTCCGCAACATCGCACGGTCAATGGGTTGATAGACACGGGTAGCGATTACTGCGCACTGCCCCCAGAGATAGCGCAGGATCTCAATCTTGTGTCCTCTTCACGGTGCCCGTCAGCAGTGCCCACGGACAAGGCATAAGCAGGGCGTTCTTCGTCACCGTCCGCCTACCACGGACCAACACATGGCATCCGGTCGGTGCTTTGGAATGTATCCGGCAAGAGGGGTTTGACGTTCTGATCGGGCGCAATATTCTCCGTTTGGGTCTGTTCAAGCTCACAGCAGACTGGTTCTCGTTCTCTACCGAGGCCTAGACGCGGTAGAGCCACTGACCGGTGCCCGGTTCAGACACCCCCTGGTGGCGGCACAAGGCGTTGAACCCCACCGACGGAACGGGGCGTCTTCCCATCGGACTGACGGGCTCCCGCCGCGTTCGGCGTTGTCCGGAGGAGTCCTGGAGGGTCTGCCAGATCCTGACCGGCGTGAGGAGCAGGTCGAACTCCCGCCCGGAACCCTTGCAAGCTCCTGCTTCGGGGGGTCGGCACCCGACCGAGGGGTCCGACTCCCGGTGGGGTCCCGTCCCTATCCGGGGATGGATTCGGGGTTGTTTGCATGGTCTCGGGGTTACCGTACTGGTGCATGTAGGAGACCATGGGGGGCATGGCAAACGGCCCGAAGGAGGGAATGTGATGTCAACGGAGGCACGGATCGCCGAGGGTGACTGGATGGGGAGACCCGCTACCAAAGGCGACCTGACGCTGCTGAAAACCGACTTGGAGTTGGTGAAAGCTGACCTCAAGTTGGTGAAGTCCGGCCTGGAGAACAAGATCGACCGGGTGGACAGGAAGATCGATCTCGCGGTGGCCACCCTGGAGGTCAAGATAGCCGAGGGGCATCGGAGCCAGGCGCGTACGACCTGGCTGGCGGTGGCCACCCTGGGAGCAGTGGGAATCCTGCTGCAATTCTCTTAGCCTGGATCCACTCATAATGGTGGGGTGTTCCCCGGTCCGGGGCGGGCCTGACCCTGCCTGAATCTGGCTTGGTGCCTTTTCGGTGATCTGTCGGCCCGCCTTCGGACTGGGGGTGTTCCCCCCGACAGGGCGGATGTGACCTGATAGGAGCTTTGCTTTTGCTCGTCATGAGTGGACTGTCCACCGCTTTTTCGGGTCAGAGGGGAACAAGACGCGAATTGTATCTGAGAGGAGCGAGCAGGGCAATGTCAGTAGAAACTCGGATTGTGTTTGGTGGGGTTGATACCCATCGTGATGTTCATGTTGCGGCGGTGGTGGATACCAATGGTCAGGTGTTGGGTGTTGCCCGGTTCCCGTCCGATACGCCCGGTTGCCAGCGTTTGGGCGAGTGGCTTCAATCGCAGGGTCGTGTGGTCGGGGTGGGTGTGGAAGGCACCGGTAGTTACGGCGCTGGTCTGACTCGCTATTTGACCAAGACCGGTTTGGAGGTGGTGGAGGTGAACCGTGCCAACCGTCAGCTGCGCCGCCGGTTGGGCAAGACCGACGCCACCGACGCCCAGGCCGCGGCGCGGGCTGTTCTCAGTGGGCAGGCCACCGGGCTGCCCAAGAGCGGCGACGGACCAGTCGAGGCGATCCGTATGCTCCAGGTGGTGCGTCGTTCAGCGGTCAAGGCCCGCACTCAGGCCATCAACCAGTTGCACGCTTTGGTTGTTACCGCTCCCGACCAGGTCAAACACCAACTTGGGGGACTAGCCTCCAAAGACCGCGTCAGGGTCTGCTCGGCCTATCGACCGGGTATAGGCGACACCACGGTCGCCTATACCAAGAGAACGCTGCGCCTGCTGGCCCGCCGTTACCAGGCGCTCACCTCCGAGATAGACGACCTAAACACCCACATCCGCGGCCTCTGCGCACGAGCCAACCCTGCTCTGCTGGCCGCTCCCGGGGTCGGCCCCGACAGCGCCGCTGCCTTGTTGGTCACAGCAGGGGACAATCCCGAACGTATGCGCACCGAAGCGTCGTTCGCAGCATTGTGCGGCGCAAGCCCCGTCCAGGCGTCGTCGGGACGTATCGTCCGCCATCGCCTCAACCGCGGCGGTGACCGCCAAGCCAACAACGCTCTCTGGCGAGTGGCCACCACCCGCATGCGTGGTCACCAACCCACCATCGCCTACGTCAAAAAACGGCAGGCCGAAGGAAAAACCCGTCGAGAAATCGTTCGCTGTCTGAAACGGTACATCGCCCGGGAGATCTACCACCTGTTGACCAACCCACCCCCAACACCCAAAGGCGCCGATCTCCGCTGTTTACGCCAAAAACACCGAATCACCCTCACCCAGGCCGCCGCAGCCGTCCACACCCACCCGAACCGCCTCTCACAACTCGAACGAGGCCTCGACCACAACCGCCAACTCGCCACCCAATACCAACACTGGCTCACCCACACATCCCACCAAAAACCGATTTGACAAAAATAGGACCATCGCCTACGTCAAAAAACGGCAGGCCGAAGGAAAAACCCGTCGAGAAATCGTTCGCTGTCTGAAACGGTACATCGCCCGGGAGATCTACCACCTGTTGACCAACCCACCCCCAACACCCAAAGGCGCCGATCTCCGCTGTTTACGCCAAAAACACCGAATCACCCTCACCCAGGCCGCCGCAGCCGTCCACACCCACCCGAACCGCCTCTCACAACTCGAACGAGGCCTCGACCACAACCGCCAACTCGCCACCCAATACCAACACTGGCTCACCCACACACCCCACCAAAAACCGATTTGACAAAAATAGGAGCATCACCGTTTTGATCGTCGGGGGTGGGTGATGGTGGGGGTTTTGGGTTGTTTGGGAGCGGCGGGGGGTGGTTTGGTGTCGGGTGTGTGGGGGTTGGTGGGTGTCTGTTCGGTTTGGGGGGATCCTGAATCGCCCTGTAGATCGGGTGAGGCGTGTGTGGGGACGTGCTGGTTCTGGGGAGGGGTCGTTTTCGGGTTTTGGCGGGAGCGTGTGGGGCCGGGGTTCAGCAGAGTTGGGGATGGGCGCGGATGCGGGTGAGGGTGGTGAGGTATTGGTGTGCCCATGGCCATCTGGCGGGTAGGCGCAGGATCAGTTTTCGTCCGTGGTTCACGATCCGTCCGGGCAGTCGGAACAGGCGGGTGCGGACGGTGTTCCCGTTGGTCAGCGTCAGCCCGGCCGGTTGGGTGTGGTGTTGGATCCACCGGTACAGGTTGTGAGCAAGCACTGTGCAGGAAAGCCAGGCTGCGTTGGCGAAGAAACTGCCCGATGGACAGTGCGAAAGACCGGCGTGTTCCTTGAGGTCTCTGATAGCGAGTTCGGCGCGGGCGTGGGCCCGGTGGAAACGGTCAGCTTCGACAGGAGGCATTTGGGTGTTGGTGGCAAAGGCGTGATATCGCCAGTCGGGCCATAGTTGCTGTTGGGCCGGGTCGGTGAGTCGGGTACGGCGTACCACTATTCGCACTCGGCGGTGGTTGCCCTTTTTGGAGGCGACAAAGAACGTTTCGGCCACCTGCGCCTCGCCGTCCTCGGGATAGTCGATGGACTCCCATTCGGTCTCTTCGATGTTGGCGATGGCCCCCTTGACCTGCGACTGTTGCCCGATGGTGATCGACCATTCGACTCCGAGACGATCAAGGCTCCCGATCAGGTTATAGGACCAGAACCCAGAAGGGCCTGTCAAATTGTCTGTGTGAGGGGTTGGGTTCATGGGTTTTATTGGGTTAGGTTCATTCGGTTTGGGAAGTGGATTTCGAGTTGGTTTAGGGCTGTTTTCCAGCCGTGGGTGCGGGTTCCGAGGTTGCCTCCTCTCTTGTTGGCGATGTTCCGAGCCGCCAGGCGCAGCAGTTTCAGAGCGGATTGGTCGGTGGGGAAATGGCCCCTGGTTTTGGTGACTTTCCGCAGCTGGTAGTGAACGCTTTCCACCAGGTTGGTGGTGTACACGACCCGGCGAAGCTCGGGAGGGAACCGCAGGAACGGGGTGAACTCTTCCCAGGCGCGTCGCCATACGCGTATCATCCCCGGGTAGCGGTTTCCCCACTGGTCGTCGAGTTCGTCCAGCGCCTGGGCGGCCGCCTCGGCGTTCACCGCCGTGTACACGACCCGAAGCCCCTTGGCGATCATTTTGCGGTCTTTCCAGCTGCACAGCCGCATAGAGGCCCGTATCAGGTGGATGACACAGGTCTGGACCAGCGCCTGAGGCCAGGTGGCCTCGATCGCGTCCGGGAGGCCTTTCAGGCCGTCACAGCACACGATCAGCACGTCCTCGAGGCCTCGGTGGCGGATCTCGGTCAGCACCGACAGCCAGTATTTGGCGCCTTCTCCGCCGTCGCCGAGCCACACCCCGAGGACGTGTTTGCGACCGTCCACATCGACACCGACCACCACGTACGCTGGGCGGTTGATGACAGTACCGTCGGTACGGACCTTGATCACCATGGCGTCTATGTACAAGAGGGGATAGCACCGGTCAAGGGGCCGGTTCTGCCACTCGGTGAGCTCCTCGACGATCCCGTCGGTGACCTTGGACACCAACGCCGGCGACACATCCACGCCGTACATGCGAGCCAACTCCGAGCGGATGTCACGGGTGGACAGACCCCGGGCGTACAACGCCACGATGTTGGCGTTGAAGCCCTCCAGACGCCGGGCGCCCTTGGGAACGATCCTGGGTTCGAACGTAGCGTTGCGGTCACGGGGCACGTCCAGGTCCACCGCGCCGATCTCGGTCAGGACCTGTTTCGGAGTGGTCCCGTTCCGGCTGTTGCCCGTCCCATGGCCCATCGGGTCACCATGCTCATAGCCCAAATGATCAGTCAACTCCTCAGAAAGAGCCCGTTCCAGCACCCGCTTGGTCAACTCGGCCAACACACCGTCAGGACCCAAAAGGTCCACACCACCCGCCGCAGCGTCCGACACCACAGCCTCCACCAGCTCGTCGGACACCACACCAGCCGGCTCCGTCATCACATGTTCAGTCATACATCATCTCCTCTCAGGCCGGGCTCTCACACCAGCCAAACAAATCAGAGAACCCAACCTCACACAGACATGTATACAGGCTCACCCAGAATCGGCCCGAACGGTCACCGGGCCTGTGGCGCCGGCTCGTCTGACACGGTTCACCGCTTCTATGACGAAATGGGCGTTGCCCCGCTGGGAGGAACCTCCCCGCAGTCGGGAACCGACGATCTCTCCGGTGTCCGAACGCACCGCCACCAGGGGGTGGTATCCCAGTTGTCCGGTGTACCCATAAGAGGCGCCCGCCTTGGTCTTGGCGGACACCTCACAGATAGTGGAATCCACATCCAAGGTGACCGGATCGCTGTCGGGGCCTCCACCCGCTGACCAGACCCGTCGGAGGGTTCTTTCGAGGGCTTTGTCGAGTTGGCGGACGTGACCCCACGTGAACGAACGAAGGAACGTACCCAACGTGGACGGGGCCATCACCTCAAACGGCAACACTCTCTGGGTGGAACCGGCCCGTAGCCGATCGGCATGATCGATATGGGAACCGCCCACCAGCATCGACGCCACCAACGACAACACCTTCCGACCCGGACGGGCACCACCAACACGGCCGTCCATCCGTACAGACTCGTCCAACAACTCCTCCAACCCAAAACGGGACATAACCGTGCCCGCTATCAACAACCCCGCGTCCGCAACCAACGAATCGTCATCGAAAACGACCCTAAGCCTGTCCAAATCACTGCTCGGTATCCTGTTCACAACAAGTGCCTCCTCTGCCTGGGTAACAGCCGTTTGCTAATACAGCTATTTTCCCAGGTCAGAGAGGCACTTCAACGCATTAACCCCCCACATCCCCACAAACCAACGGTGGATCCAGGCTTAGCGGTCAACCACAGGGTTTACATCTTCGTCGTCCGTATCCGGTGGCGTCCTGCAGGGCCTGCCGGATCCTGACCGGGGTGCGGGGGATTCGGTGAAAGAGGCCTGTTCTTCCCCTGTGTGCCGCCTGAGACCGGTTCCCGCGGGTGGCAGACGGGTTATTCCCGGAGGCTCTCGATGTCCCTCCATCCGTAGGAGACCTCGGTCAGGTCCCTTCCGCCGATGGTGATCGTCTTTCTGCCCAGTACCTCGCCGCCCAGGGACACATAGAAGGAACGGGCGGTGGGATTGTCTTCGAGGACCCACAGGAGCATCGAGGAGAACCCTTGTGCCGAGAGCGCCTCGGCCAGGGCGGAGACCAGGCGCCGTCCCACTCCTCGGCGCTGGTAGTCCTCGTAGAGGTAGATGGCGTACAGTTCGGCTCCGAAGGCGGGGTTGGCCTCCTGCTCGGGACCCCCTCCGACAAAGCCAACCACCTCGCCTCCTGGGGCTACGGCGACGAAGGTCGAAATGGCGGGCGGGTCTGTTCCAAGGATCTCTTCCCACCACGATGCGCGTTGGGAGCAAGAGAGGCCCAGAAGGAACTCGGCCGCCATTACTCCCGCGTACGTGGTTCGCCAGGAATCGATGTGCACCCTGGCGATGGAGGAAGCGTCGGAGAGACGCGCCGCCCTGATGCGGACCATCTCCGCTACTCCGAGGCGTCCTTTAGGGCCTGCCAGACGCGGACCGGCGTGAGGGGCATGTCGAGGTGGTCCACTCCCAGGGGCCGCAGCGCGTCGATCACCGCGTTCTGGACGGCGGCGGTGGCGCCGATGGTTCCCGCCTCGCCGATTCCCTTGACGCCCAGGGCGTTCTGGATGGTGGGGGTGACGGTGTGGTCGATCTCGACCGACGGCACGTTGGCCGCGGTGGGAACCAGGTAGGTGGTGAGGTTGGAGGTGAGCGGGTTGGCCTCGGGGTCGTAGATGACCTGTTCCAACAGCGCCTGCCCGGCGGCCTGGGCCACCCCGCCGTGGATCTGTCCGTCCACCAGGCGGCGGTTGAGGATCTTCCCGCAGTCGTCCACCGCCACATGCCGCAGGTAGCGGACGTCGCCGGTCTCGGTGTCCACCTCCACCACCGAGATGTGGGTCCCGAACGGGAAGGTCGCCTCGTCCTGGTCCAGGGAGAGTTCTGCCGAAAGGCCGTCTTCTGCTGCCTGGGCCAACTCCCCCCAGGTCATGGCCGTCTCCGGGGACCCCGCCACCGCCACCCGGCCGCCTTCTGTGACCACTACGTCGTCGAAGGCCGCCTCGCGGAGGTGGGCGAACAGTCTCCGGCCCTCGTCTGCCACCTGGCGGCCCGCTTCCAGCATGGCCGATCCTCCCAGTTGCAATGAACGCGAGCCCATCGTCCCCCCGCCGGTGGCCACCCGGCCGGTGTCGCCCTGTATGTAGGTGATCCGCTCCATGGGGACCGACAGGACGTCCGAGACGATCTGGGTGAGGGCGGTCTCGTGACCCTGGCCGTGGGAGGAGAGGCCGGTGGCGATCTCCACGGTGTCGTCGGGGTGGACGGTCACCGATCCCCATTCGCTCCGCCCCTGGGGAGCGGTGATCTCCACGTAGGTGCTGATCCCCACTCCCAGCCTCCACCGGTCTCCCCGGGCCACCCGCTCGGCCTGCTCTCTCCTGAGGCCCTGGTAGTCGGCCATCTCCAGGGCGCGGTCCAGGGCCTTGTCGTAGTCACCGGAGTCATAGAGCTGGTCGGTGGGGGTGCGGTAGGGGAACTGGTGGGGCTGGATGAAGTTGCGGCGGCGGACCTCGACCGGATCGAGGCCCAGTTGGTCGGAGAGGAGGTCCATGCACCTCTCCAGAAAGGAGGTGGCCTCGGGGCGGCCCGCTCCCCGGTAGGCGTTGATCGGGCAGGTGTTGGAAACCACCGACTGGTAGGTGAAACGCACCCTGGGGATGTGATAGGCGCCGTTGGCCACCATGATGCTGAACTCGGGAAGGTAGGCGCCGAAGTAGACGTATGCGCCCGCCTCGGCCACCACGTGCACCGACAGGCCGGTCAGGGTTCCGTCTCTGCGGGCGCCGAGGGCCACGGTCTGGTAGTGGCCCCGGCCGTGGGGAAGGGAAAGCAGGTTCTCCTCCCGGGTCTCCTGCCAGCGGACCGGACGCCCCAGGCGGTGGGCGGCGGCCGCGCACAGGATCTGCTCGGGCATGGGGGCGATCTTGACCCCGAAACCGCCGCCCATGTCTGGGACGCGGACCCGTACCAGGTCCCGGTCGATGCCCAGGCAGCGGGAGATGGCGTTGCGGTGTACGAAGGCGTTCTGGGATCCGGTCCACACGTCCAGGCGGTCGCCGTCTGGGACGGCCAGGCAGTTGCTGTTCTCCAGGGGGACGCCTGCCACCCGCTGGTTGTAGAACTCGGCGCGGATCACCACCTCCGCGTCGGAGAGGGGATCGTCTCCGGGCTGGTCGGTGGTGTCGAGGGCAACGTTGGTGCCCACCTCGGGAAAGAGAAGGGGAGCGTCGGGCGCCAGGGCGTCGACGGGGCTAACCACTGCGGGGAGCGGGTCGATCTCCACCCACACCGCCTCGGCGGCGTCGGCGGCCTGCCGGTCGGTCTCGGCCACCACGATCGCCACCGCCTCTCCGGTGAACCGCACCCTGTCGGTGGCGGGGACCGGTTGGCCGAAGCCCATGTCGGCGCCGGGAGATCCGGCGGGCAGGGCCCGGAGCCCCAGGTCGGCAGCGGTGTAGACGGCCACCACTCCCGGAGAGTCGACGGCTTCGTCGATGTCGATGTCGGTGATGATCCCGTGGGGGAGGTCCGAGCGGACCACCCTCATCCACAGAGCGTCGGGTCGTTCGATGTTTCCCACGAACCGGCCGCGGCCGCGGATGAGGCGGGGGTCCTCCACCCGCTTGACCGAGGCGCCTATGACAGAACTGGGCATTGGGCGTATGGTAGGCGGGGGCCGGGGCTCTCTAGTACGCCGCCAGGCGCCGGGCGGCGGCGGCTATCTTGTGCGAGTCGGGCCGGTAGGCGTCCTCCAGGGGAGGGCTGAAGGGGACCGGTACGTCGAGGCCCCCCAGGCGGGTCACCGGAGCGTCAAGCCAGTCGAAGCACTCCTCGGCGATGCGCGCCGCCACCTCGGCGCCGACGCCCGCCATCCGGTTGGCCGAATGCACCACCAGCGCACGGGAGGTGCGGGTGACGCTGTCGGCCACGGTCTCGAAGTCGAGGGGCTTGAGGGTCCGCAGGTCCACCACCTCCGCCTCGATTCCCTCGGAAGCCAGTTCCCGGGCCGCCGACAGCGCCTGGGAGACCTGCGATCCGTAGGCGACGATGCTCAGGTGGCCGCCCTTCCTCGCCACCTTGGCCTCCCCGATGGGGACCAGGTGCTCGCCCTCGGGGACAGGTCCCCGCAGGGACCGGTAGAGCGGCTTGGCCTCGAAGTAGATCACCGGGTTGGGGTCGCGCACCGCCGAGCACAGAAGGCCCTTGGCGTCCGCGGGGTTGGAGGGCGCCACCACCTTTAGGCCGGGGGTGTGGACGAACCAGGCCTCGGGGTTCTGGCTGTGGAAGGGTCCCGAGCGGATCCCGCCGTCCGAGGGCGCCCTGATCACCCAGGGGATCCTCCCCCCGAACCGGTAGTGGATGGTGGCGGCGGACTGGACGATCGAGTCGAAGCCCGAGGAGATGAAGTCGGCGAATTGCACCTCCACGATGGGACGCAGGCCCATGAGCGCCATCCCGTTGGCCATTCCGATGAAGGACTGCTCGACGAGCGGGGTGTTGAGCACCCGCCGGTCGCCGAAGCGGGCCGCCAGGCCCTTGGTGACCTTGAAGGCGCCCCCGAAGTCGCCTCCCACGTCCTCGCCCAGCACCAGCACCTCGGGGTCTCTTTCCATCTCGTGAGAAATGGCCTCCGAGATGGCCTCCAGGTAGGTGAGTTCTCTCATGCGTAGACGCGGTCGGAGACGGTGGAGGGATCGGGAAACGCGGCAGCCTCCGCCTCGGCCACCGCCGCCTCGATCTCCGCCTGCGCCCAGGCGTCTATCTCCGCCAGGGCGTCCTCGTCGGCCACCCCTTCCGCGAGGAGGCGCCGGCGCTGGAGCGCCACCGGATCGCGGGCCTCCCACTCTCGGAGGAGTTCTCGGGGGACGTACTCGGCGCCGTCGTGGATGGCGTGTCCCAGCATGCGCATGGTGCGGGCCTCGATCACCGTCGGCCCCCCGCCGGAGCGGGCCTGGTCCACGGCGGCCACCAGCGTCCTGTACATGGCCTCCACGTCGTTGCCGTCCTCGGAGCGGGCTACCAGTCCGTAGCCGGCGGCCCGTTCGGTGATGGCGAAGGTGGCCATCTGCTGGTCAAGGGGAGTGGAGTAGGCGTACTGGTTGTTCTCCACCACCAACACCATGGGCGCTTTGTACAGGGCGGCCATGTTGAGCGACTCGTGGTAGGGGCCGGTGGTGGTCCCCCCGTCGCCGCACACCGTGAGAGCCACCCGCTCCTCGCCGCGGTACTTGAATGACATGGCCACTCCCAGGGTGAGGGGGAGCTGCTGGGGGATGTGGGAGACGTATCCGATGATCCCCAGGCTCAGGTCGCCCATGCCGTGCAGGTTGGCGTCCCGCCCTCCGCTGGGCCCGGTGACCCGCCCCAGGAGGTTGCCGAACACCCGGGCGGGCGTCATGCCTCGCACCAGGTATGATCCCACGTCCCGGTGCATGGGAGCGATCACGTCGTCGGGGCCCAGGGCCATTCCCATCGGCACGCTGATCCCCTCGTGTCCCCGTCCGCTGAAGGTCCCCCCCAGGCCCCTTCCCTGCTTCCACATCGCCACCATGGTGTTGTCCAGGGTGCGGGTGAGCCGCATCCACCGGTAGAGGTCGACGCGCAGTTCGTCGGACAGGGCCGCCGACGCCGCTTCGGGCGCGGGTTCCTGCGGTGTCTGCTCGGGTTCGTGCGGTGGAGGCTCGGTGGCCTGCGGTGGCGCGGAGAAGAGAGCCTCCCGGATCTGGCTGCCTAGGGGAGCGCTCATTTCAGCAGGGTCCGGCCGAGACGACGGGAGGTGATCGCCAGGCCTACCACTCCCATGGCCACCAGCACCCCGGCATGACCGATGAGCGTCCAGTCGAAGCTTCCCAGGGTGAAGGCCCTCAACAGTTCCGTTCCGTGATATAGGGGAGAGATCTGCATGATGGGTTGGAGATAGGCCGGGTACACGCTCAGAGGATAGAAAGTTCCCGAGAAAAGGAAGAGGGGGAGGATCACCAACTGGATCATGTCGAAGTCGTGCCAGGTACGCATGTAGGTCACCGCCGCGAAGCCGGCCGCGGAGAAGGTGAACCCCACCAGGAAGGCGCCGAGGATGGCGCCGGTGGCCCAGAGCGTGTCGGTGAGCCCGATGATGTACATCAGCGCCAGGAACCCGGCGGAGTAGATCCCGGCGCGAAGCTGTGACCAGAGGATCTCTCCCACCGCGATGTCCGCCACCCGTATCGGGGTGGCCAGCACCGCGTCGTAGGTGCGGTTGTAGTGAAGCTTGAAGAAAATGGGGAAGGTGGACTCGATGATCGCTCCGTTCATGGCGGATGCCGCCAGGAGCCCGGGCGCCACGAAAGCGGCGTAGGTGAGCGAGATCCCTCCCTCGGTGGTGACCTCTCCCACGAAGTCTCCCAGGCCCACCCCCACTCCCAGGAGGTAGAAGACCGGCTCGCAGAAACCGGCGATGATCACCAGCCAGATCCGCTTGTAGACCAGGAGGTTGCGCTGCATCAGCCGGGCCGCGCCCCGGGTGGGACGCGACTGGGGCGGAATCCACCGGGTGAGCAGCAGGCTCACAGGATGAGGGTCTTTCTGAGTTGTCGGATCGCCGCCCACCACCCGGCGGCGGTGACCAGAACCAGGAAGCCGACCTCCGTCCAGAGCGGAAGGGTGAGGGGCGTTCCAAGGGTGATCGACCGGCACAGATCCACGCCGTGCCACACCGGGCTGATCAGGGCCAGCGGCTCGAGGAAGTCGGGGAGCCGGTCGATGGGGAAGAAGGCACCCGAGAAGAGGAACAGGGGGATGAGACTGAACCGGAACAGGGCGATCATGGTGGAGTCCTCCTTGAACCAGCAGGCCAGAAAGGCCATGGGAGAGGCGAACGCCATGCCGCACAGCACCGCGGCGGGGACCGCCAGCAGCCCCCTTGAGAGGGGCGCGGCGCCGAAGGCCCAGATCACCACCGCAAAGGCGATCGAGACGAACACCAGCCGGATGAAGACCCAGATCATCAGCCCGTTCAGGATGTCGCGGGGGATGATGGGAGTGGAGATCTGCGCCCAAAAGTGTTTGCGCCACTTGATGCCGGTCCGCACCGGCCAGGAGGAGTCGGTGATGGCGGTCTGCATGGCCGAGGCGGCCATCAGCCCCGGCGCCAGGAAGGCCAGGTAGCCCGCGCCCCCCAGCGCCTGGTCGGCGGTCCGGTCGATCAGGGTGCCGAGACCCACCCCCATGGCCAGGAGGAACAGGATGGGACGCATCCAGGTGGTGATCACCGTCCCCCGCCAGGTGCGCTTGTAGAAGCGGTACTCCGCCTCGACGATCAGAAGCGCCCGGGGAGTGGTCATTCGATTAGCTGGCGACCGGTGAGACGCAGGAAGACGTCTTCGAGGGTGGAGCGGCGGATCAGGGTGGAGATGGGGTGGATTCCCCGCCTCGCCAGGTAGGCGGCGACCTCATCGGCGTTGTGGGTGTAGATCATCACCTGGTCGGGAAGGTCCTCGGTGCGCTCGGCCACCTCCTCGATGATGGGCATGGCCTCTGAGCGCTGGTCGGTGTCGAAGCGCATCTCCAGCACGTCCCGGGTGGAGTAGCGCTCGATCAACTCCCGGGGCGATCCCTCGGCGACGATCCTTCCCTTGTCCATCACCACCAGCCGGTCACAGAGTTGCTCGGCCTCGTCCATGTAGTGGGTGGTGATGACCAGGGTCACCCCCTCCCGCTTGAGTTGGTAGAGACGATCCCAGACCACATGCCGCGCCTGGGGATCGAGACCGGTGGTGGGTTCGTCGAGGATCACCAGATCGGGCTCATTGATCAGCCCCCGGGCGATGATCAGCCGCCTCTTCATGCCGCCCGACAACAGGTCCACCCGGTCCTCGCGCCGCTCGCTGAGCTGCACGAAATCCAGCAGATCGTCGATCCGGAGGTCGATCTCGGCGCGTTTCATGTGGAAGTACCGCCCGTAGGTGAGAAGGTTCTCATAGACCGAGAGTTCCCGGTCGAGGTTGTCCTCCTGGGGGACGACTCCCAGGCGCGCCCGGATCCTGATCCCTTCGGTCCCCGGGTCCATTCCCAGCACCCGCAGGCGCCCCGCGGTGGGAGGCGAGACCGCGCCGATCATGCGCATCGTGGAACTCTTGCCCGCCCCGTTGGGACCGAGAAAACCGAACGCCTCGCCCGGGAGGATGTCGAAGTCGATGTTGTCGACCGCCGTGAAGTCTCCGAACTTCTTGCTCAGACCCCGTCCGACCACCAGCGACTCGACCATTGGGAATAGGCTACCTCGCGACATGTGAGGACAATGAGGGCGGTCGAGTTTCTTGCTAAAGGCTTACAGCCTCCGTCTTAGATTAGAGGATCGCACCTATAGCGCAGACTCTTCAAGATGAAAGGTGATTCTGACGAACTTGCCAGAGCGGTTCTGCGTTAATTCAGGATCAGTATTGTTGAATTCTCGCATCGCTTTACGCATCACAGGCCAGCCCCTGCCTCGTTGCTCCATGAACCCTAGATTGGCCATGTAGTTCGCCATCAGCTCGTTTCGTGAACGGGGATGCCCGCCGGCCTTGACGCTCTCGGTGCTCATGTGGTTGGGTAGCGTGCCTGGACTGGTAACGTCGACGTGTCGGGCGAAAACCTCGAGGAGCGTCTTCGATCCGGTGATCGCATAGTCCCTGTGCGCCACCGCGTTTACCAGCGACTCCCGAAGCGCGGCCCGTGGCAGTAGATGACGGTCTTCCCGGAGGAGTCCGCGGTAGGACTCGTACCTTCCCAAGCCTGCGAACCAGCCAATCGCCCGTTCCACCTGTTCGTTCAGGCGCCCTGTGGCGTCTGACACCTGTAGGACATCCGAAGCCCGGTCACCGCCCTCGTAGGCGATGCACTCCACCCGAAAGTTGCACGTTTGTGGGTAGCTTTGCGGTTTCTTACCGAAAGCCAACACCCCGTAGAGGGTCGGATGGAGCGCCCCTCCCAAGTCCGCCACCACTCCGCGGTTCCGGAGATCGTCCTCCTCCTTAGGCTGAGGCCCGATTTCGGTGTCGAGTCCGAGCCTCCGCAGGTAGGAAAGGAAGACCTGTGTATCAATGTCGGCGGCGGTCGCAGCCTGTATGGTGCGTTCCTCGGTAAGGATGTATCCAAATGCGTTGTAGAGTTCTTGGAGTTCGGTCGGGGAGGGCGCAACGCTGCTTCGTCCCCGACGTACCCACACGCGTTCACCGTGTCGGAGTGGCTCGAATCCCCGCTGGCGAGGGATTTCGAGCCAGTGCACCCATCCCTTGGGGTCCTTATGCCGACCAATTCGAGCCGAGACTGGTGAACTGCAGCCGGTTTGAAGGAAACTCGTCAACCTCTCTTGGACTTGCTCCGTATCCTCCTTGACGCCGATAATCTGTCGAGCATCGGTCACTCCCAGGATGACCACGCCTCCCTCGGTGTTAGCGAAGGCGCATATCGCTTTGCCGATCGCGGACAGGTCTCCGAGCCCGCGTTTGAAGTCCGTTAGCTCCCTTTCTCCGGTGCTGATGCGATTGAGGACCTCCAGCCATTCCATGTCGGCCCTAAAAACCGTACTTCAGTTGGCGCAGACGAAACGCCTCGTCACCGCCGTCGACGGTCTGGACGATGGCGTCCCGCACCGCCGGATCTTCGATGGCCCCTGAACGGGCGATCTCCCCCCGGTGGGCCGTAGCCTCCAGCTGGATCACCTGGTCGGCGTCACCATTGACGACGATGTTGGCGTTGTGTGTGGCTACGATGATCTGCCTTCGTCCCTTCAGCCGCTTCAACGCAGGAAGCAGCGTTTCGAACAGGAAGCGGTTGTCCAATTCGTCCTCGGGTTGATCTATCACGAGCGGACGTTCGTCATGGGTTTCCAAGAGCAAAGCGAGCAGCAAGCTTACCCGCTGTCCGCCGGAGAGTTCTTGCATCGGACGATGGATGTCGTCGTCCAACTTGAATTCCAGTAGGTACTGATCGGGGCAGCGGAGGGCTGCCAACTTGCGCCGTCTCGACGGGTTGATCTGCAATTGGAACGTCTCCTGTACTTTGTCACTCATGCCGGTCTCCTCTAGGTAACCGGCGCGCAGTTTCTCAAGCAGACTGGTGGGAGTGGGACGGGCGTCCGTCGGCAGCTCGTTCCACCATCGTGTGATACCTCTCTGGCTCAAGGCCCTGACAAAACGATCCAATGGTTCTTTTCGGCCTTCATCGATCCGGCGTGCGGCTATTCGTCCATCGAACTGTGAGTGGATCCTTTCGATTACGCGATCGAATGCTTGTCGTTGTTCGGTGACGAGGTTCTGTCGTTCATCGAGCAACCCGGCGAACAAATGCTCGGACTTGTCCGAGGTTTCGCGGGTCTGATCGAGATTGGCTTGGTAGCTCCCCAGAAGTGACGCCTGGACGGTCAACTCCTGGAGTTCATTGATTCTCGCCCCATCGAGGCCCTTTTCTGCGAGGTTCTGGTTTACCTGCACGCGAACGCTATGCTGGTGGTCTTCCAAGGCTTGAGCTACCATCCGGATGGCGGTGTTCGTCGCGATCAGACCGTCCTTTGCGGACCTCAGCGAGATGCCGACCTCGTTGAACCGGCGGCGAAGGTCCGTCTGATCCTGGTTTTCTTCCGAGGTGGCCAGCGCGTCGGCAAGGTAATCCTCGATCTCCGGCAGTTCTGTGATAGCGGTAGATTTCAGAAGCCTGTCCACATCATTCACCAACCTGGTCACTGCTCTTTCTGAATCCCGCCAGCGGCGCAGATCGCTGGATACACGGTTTAGGTTCTCCACGCCGGCCTCCGAGAATTCGGCGAGTTCCCTGGCCGCCGTTTGGCTACGCTGAAAAGCCTGCTCGGCATCTGCGAGATCATCGTCGAGCTTGGCGAGACGGCGGACGACTTGGTTCAACTCCTCGTCAAGTTCGTTCAGGCGTTTTCGGCGGGCCTCGATTGCCTGTGTCTCAGATGCCACCAACCGGGCAAGAATTCCTTCCACGGCCTCGGCGTTTTGAGCCAGTTGCTGAAGTTCGGTTTGTGTGTGGAACATCGCAGGCCACTGCTCATACGGCGCTGCTGTTGGATCCCTGCCGGGGCACTCGAGAACGACCTGTGCAGAGCCGCCGAGAAATCTGTCCTTACCGCGCGTCTCGACCTGCTTCCTCAAGTCAGCTTTCTGCGGCAAGGGCGCTCCGACATGTATCCTCAAACCATCGAGGAAGGTGCTCTTGCCAGTCATGCTGCCGCCTATCACGCAGGTCAGATCGGGGCTGAGATCGAAGCGGGTATCGGGGTCACCAAAGAAGGATGCTTTGCCGGAGACGGTTGCGGACTTCAGCCACGGGCGCCGGTACATCGTCACATCGGGGGGATTGGAAACCTCGGTTAGCTTTCCGTTGGCGCCCCGTTCATGCCCGATACGGATCCGCGAATCGCTGGCGATGAATGCTTGCCGCAGCGCTTCAATTCTCGGGCTGGCCAGCTTGATCCACATGTGGCGCTTTCCGATTTCGTCCACTGTGTAGGCATCGCTGGCATGGAAGAACGCTTGACGGTGTTTGGACATTATTTGGTGCAACGCAGCCCGGTTCTGAAGAGTCTCTTCGGGTAGCTTGTCGTCGCCAAGTTCGAGACCCGCCACCTGATGATGTGGGAACTGGGCCAGCACTTGGGCTTTGAGAGTTCTCAGGAGACCTTTATCCGTGTCTATGTGGGGCGCAAGGGTGATGTAGCTCCATTTGAAGCCACCATCTGTGGTTCTGGGCGACTCGCTTCTATGGAAATCCTGAAGAGTGCTAAAGGCTTCATCAGCGCTCTTGTTAGACATCGCAAGCTGGTTGGAAGGCCACGGTGACACGCCGCCCATGACGAGATCGAAGGCTTTCAGATAGTGGGCGCGGCCGATTTCCGGATCGAAAAGGAAGAGCATATGCAGCCCTTCCCTGCCTTCCTTGAGTGACGGCTCGAAGCCGGGGAAAACCGCATAAACGTGTTCCCGGTACGGAGTACCGTCTTCAGCGAGGCCATTGTTCCACTCATCCACGATTCCCCACACCGCGCTGGCATCCCCAGAAGCACCGATGCGGGGCGAGTGCGGTGTGAGGCCAATCACCCGAACCCCGTTTTCTATGGCGTTCTGCAGGAAGCATCGGGCATAGGCGGTTATTGTTTTCTCCGACTCCTTGGGGCCGATGACCCCATGCGGCATCTTTGCCCTTCCTCCCGGTAGATCGTCCACTGTATGGATATGCAGGTCGGCCTTGAACCACCGCGTACCGGGAACCTCTCGGCTCCAGTTGCCAGCTATATGTCGCGTGAATGGCTCCATGCCAATCTCCGAGCAGGTGATTCCCTCTCATGATGGTATATGGTGTCTTGGCAGCTAGGCCTGAAGTTAGGGCTAGGGTGAGTTTCTATGCCAAATGGGCGTGGGTTTTGGGTGGTTGGATGTGGGACCAGATACGGCGTTCGAGTGCTCGGATGTCCTTCCTGTAAGGTGGTTTCCATTGAGAGGCGGTCACACTCAAAGGGTGTGGAAGATTTAGTCATTCGCTTGGACTAGTGTGTCACCAAAAGGGGATACTATTGAGGCTAGAGGTGAGACATCGGGTCTGGGGATAGGGAGACGATTACTAGGCACCTTCGGCCTTGACCCTCTGGTTTGTGGACAGGTCAAGATAAGAGACTGACGTTGTGAGGGTCGTCCGGGCCGGGAGGCGGCGGCGCATCACCGCCAGCGCCTCGGGGTTGTTGTCCACCAGGATGAATCGGCGCCCGAGCTTTGCCGCCACCGCGCCGGCGGTGCCGCTTCCCGCGAAGAAGTCCAGGACCCAGTCTCCGGCGCGGCTGGAGGCCTGCACGATCCGGCGCAGCACGCCCTCTGGCTTCTGGGTGGGGTAGCCGGTCTTCTCGCGGCCGGTGGGCGAGACGATGGTGTGCCACCAGACGTCGGTGGGGAGCTTTCCCCGTGCCGCCTTCTCGGCGGTGACCAGGCCCGGCGCCATGTAGGGCTCCCGGTCGACTGCCTGATTGTCGAAGTGATAGCGGCGGGGGTCCTTGACGTACACCAGGATGTTGTCGTGCTTGGTCGGCCAGCGGCGGCGGGCCCTCGCCCCGTAGTCGTAGGCCCAGATAATCTCGTTCAGGAAGCACTCGCGGCCGAACAGCGAGTCCAGGAACACCTTGGCGTAGTGGACCTCCCGGTAGTCGAGGTGAAGATAGAGGGTGCCGTGGGCGGCCAGGAGCCGGCGGGCTTCGACCAGCCGGGGTTCCAGGAACCCCCAGTAGTCGTCGAAGGAGTCGTCGTAGGCCGAGGTGGCGCCCTCCACGGTCCGGTAGGACGCTCCCTTGAAACCTGTGCGGTCACCGTCGGGGTCGGCGCTGGTGCGCAGCGTCCGGCGGGTCCGGCGCCGGCCGGTGTTGAAGGGGGGATCGATGTACACCAGGGAGATCGTCTCGTCGGGCAGGCGTCGGAGCACCGGAAGGTTGTCTCCCAGCACCACCAGGTTGGGGCCCTCCAGGAGGCCGGTGTTGTATTCGAGCCCCCCAAGGCCCAGGCTGGTCATCACATGTCGCCTGGAGAAGGCTCGATCCGGACCGGGTCGCCCACCCGGATCAGCCCTCCCTTCACCACTTGGGCGGCGATGCCGGACCTTCCCTCCAGGGCCTCCCGGGCCCGGGGGCCGACGGTCTGGTACATCCGCTGACAGGGCGGGCAGTCCCGCCAGACCGAGAGGGTGACCTCGCCGAGGTGGATGAGGGCGCCGGTGGTGCGGGGGAGGCGAGGAGCGTCCACGGTGATGTTGCGCCGGGTGTCGCCGGGCTGTATGGGGTAACCCAACCGGTCGGCGGCTTCCTGCAGTTCTCCCTCGGAGACCACCGTCACGTTGCGGATGCTGCCCAGGTAGCGGTCGCCCTCCAGGCCCTTTCCCTCCACGGCGCGCACCTCGGTGACCTCGGTCAGGTCGGCCTTGTGGAGGGGAGCGAGATGGAGATGGGTCACAGAGGCCATCGGCCTAGCTGCAGCCGAGCGACGCCCCGCAGTTGAGGCAGCGGTAGCAACTTCCGTTGCGGACCGTCATGTGCCCGCACTCGTCGCACATGGGAGCGTCTCCCATCATCTTGCTCAAGAGGATCTGCTGCGAGGAGGCCATCACGGCCGTTCCCCCCGCGCCCTCGGCCTCGGGAAAGAGCTGGGAGAACAGGTCGGCGGCCGGGGAGTCGGCGAACTCGGCGGCCTCCTTCACCGCCTGGAGGTTGTCCTCCTCCCGGGCGGCGGCGAGGGCCATTTGCTGTCCGCGGTCGGAGACCGCCGGGTGGGGCTCCTCGGGAAGTTCCCGGAGCTCCGGCGTCCTGACCTGGCCCAGGTCTTCGCGTTCCAGGTACTCGATGGCCAGGGCCCGGAAGATGTAGTCGACCATGGAGGATGCCATCTTGATGTTGGGATGGTTCTGCACCAGCCCCCGGGGTTCGAAGGTCTGGTACATGAAGGTGTCGACGAACTCCTCGAGCGGGACCCCGTACTGGAGGCCCTTTGAGACCGCGATGGCGAAACAGGAGAGGATGCCCCGCAGGGTGGCGCCCTCCTTGGCAAGGTCGATGAACAGCTCCCCGAGGCTGCCGTCGCTGTATTCGCCGGTGCGGATGTAGAGCTTGTGGCCGCCCACCCGGGCCTCCTGTGTCCAGCCTCTCCGGCGGGAGGGGAGCAGGAACCGGGGCGGCTTCATGCCCTGGGAGTAGGCCTGGGTGGGAGAGGTCCCCTCCGGGAGGGGACCGTACGCCAGACGCTGTTCGATGCCGAGCGCCTCGTCGAGTTCCGGCTCGTCCTCGCCGGAGGAGTCTTCGCTGGCCGAGGAGAGCGGCTGGGAGGCCTTGGAGCCGTCCCGGTAGAGAGCCATCGACTTGAGTCCCAGCTTCCAGGAGAGGTGGTAGGCGTCCTTGATGTCGTCAGGGCTCACGTCGGTGGGCATGTTGATGGTCTTGGAGATGGCGCCGGAGATGAACGGCTGGGTGGCGGCCATCATCCTGATGTGCCCGTTGTGGTGGATGAACCGCCGACCATGCCGACCGTTGCGGTTGGCGGTGTCGAACACGGCCAGGTGCTCTTCTCTCAGGTGGGGAGCGCCCTCGATGGCCTGGCGGCCGCAGATGTGGTCGCCGGCCGCGTCAATCTGGTCGGAACTGAAGCCCAGGAAGGCCAGCAGGTCGAAGTCGAGCCGCTGGGACTGGGACGGTTCCACGCCCAGGCGCCGCAGGGTCGGCTCCCCTATGGCCAGCACGTTGAAGGCGTGGCGCAACTCGAACATCCCGGGGAGGGACTCCTCGATCCGGTCCAGTTCATCATCGGTGAAACCGTGGGCCCGGAGACTTCTCCGGTTGATGTGGGGAGCGCCGTCCAACGACGAGGTGCCCACCACGTAGTCGATGACCTCGCGGCTCTGTTCGGGCGTGTATCCCAGGGTGTGCAGAGCAGGTCCCACCGACTGGTTGACGATCTTGAAGTATCCGCCCCCGGCCAGCTTCTTGAACTTGACCAGGGCGAAGTCGGGCTCCACCCCGGTGGTGTCACAATCCATTTGGAGGCCGATGGTGTTGTGCGACACGAACCCGTTGGCCACATACGTCACGTTCTCGGGAACCGAGAGGTCGTAGGTCCACTGCTCCTCGCCCAAATCGGCGCTCTCCACCCGGTCGTAGAAGTGGTCGAGCAAGCGAGCCAGTTCGGGGTCTCGGGTTCGTTCCAGAAGCTCTTGGGCCGAGAGGCGCGACACCATCCCGTACCTCGCCAGGGAAGCAAGCATGACCCGTCGCAGGCGGCCGCTGTGGGGGGCCAGCCGGTCAACCAGGGAGCGTGGAGCCGGGATGCGATCCTTGCGGGCGGACTGTGCCTTGCCGGAAGAGAACACGCGACTCTGCTTGCGACCGCTCATGAAGCCGATCTCCTCGGAGAAGCGCTGTGAGTACCTGAGGTTCAGCAGGCGGAGGACGGCAAGTGGCGATTCGCCCCAGCCGGTCGTATCCATCTTGCGAGTGGTGGGATAACCGAGCGCCAAGAGGAGAGACTGGATGTCATGACTGAACCCGATGGTGGTGGTTGACCAGGTAGGGCAGCCGTTCGTTACAGTGCCGTCGGCTTCAAACAGGCCTCGGATGAAAGATCGGTAAGTCTCCGGATCGTTGGATGCCAGCACTGCGTCGGGGATGCGCGGATGCCATCCCTTGCCGACGTGACCCTCGGCGGGCGCCGACTTGGCGAAGCCACAGGCTTCCCACCAAACGGCCAGCGGTACCGAATTGAAAGCCACTTCCGTATAGCCCTTCATCTCGGTCAGGTGGGCCTCAAGATTGAAGAGCGATTTCCCGAGCCGGCCGAGGCGTTCTGTCACCTCGAAGTCACCGGCGGTGACGCACAAACGCAATCCCTTGGCGTGGAGAGACCCGTCACCCATGAAGTAACCGATGAACTCGGCCAAATCGGCGCTCATGGTCCTCGGAACCCTGGTCGTGAAATCTCCCGTCCAGTGCATCTCTCCCAGGGGCGGCAGGGTCACCTTCCGGGGATTGCCAACCAACTGGTTCATCTGCAGGGGAACCAGGTCACCGGCTTCTATCTCTCCGAATCTCTTCCAGGCCCAGTCTCCTGTGGAGAGATCGACCACCTTGATGCGGTGTGTGGGAGTGCCCTGGAGGCGATATCCGCGACCGGTGGTGATCGTGACCACCGGTTCCACGCCGTTTACGTAGAAGCGGGATGCCGTCCGGGGGCCTTCATCGGTTCCGACCAAGATGTCGAGATCCTGCCACCGGTCGCCATTCGGGTCGCCCAGCGAGCCCAGCCGCACCAGGCCGCGCTCGGTGGGGACGAGGGACCCGCCAACCAGACAACCGGTAGGCGCGATACAACTGATCTGGGCGTTCCGGAAACCGTGGAGTGCCCCCAATTCCAGGGCGGCGTCCCAGACCTCGCGGGCTGTCTGGGACAGATCCAGGGGGCAGAGCCGGCTGCTGATGCCCGCTACCGCCTGGGAGACGCCCTCGTAGTCGGAGGCCGGGGCGTCGAAGGCGGCGCGCCGGTGGTTGCGGATCACCCGCAGCATGGCGTCGCGGTTCTCCTCGAAGCGCGGGAAGGGACCGATCGCCGAGGCGATCTCCGCGGAGGTGGCGTAGGCGTGACCGCTGAGGATGGCGGTGAGTGCCCCGGCTATGGCGCGTCCCCGGGGGGAGTCGTAGGGGATGCCCATCCGCATCAGGAGCGAACCGAGGTTGGCGTAGCCGAGCCCCAGGGTGCGATAGTCGTATGAGCCCTGGGCGATGGCCTTGGAGGGGAAGTGGGCCATGGTCACCGAGATCTCCAGCACCAGGGTCCACAGACGGATGGAGTGCAGGTAGCTGTCGATGTCGAAGGCCCCCGACCGATCGTCGTAGAAGGCGACCAGGTTCACAGAAGCCAGGTTGCAGGCGGTGTTGTCCAGGAACATGTACTCCGAACACGGGTTGGAGGCGCGGATCCGACCCTCCGCCGGGGAGGTGTGCCACTCGTTGATGGTGGTGTCGAACTGCACTCCCGGATCGGCGCAGGCCCAGGCCGCCTCGGCGATCTGGTTCCACAGATGCTCGGCGGAGACGGTCTTCATCACCTGCCCGGTGGTCCGCTCGGTCAGCGCCCAGTCCTGGCGGTTCTCCACCGCCCTGATGAAGTCGTCGGTGACCCGGACGGAGTTGTTGGAGTTCTGCCCGGAGATGGTGGCGTAGGCCTCGCCGTTGAAGTCGGCTGGAAAGCCCCCCTTCTCTATCAGGAGGCGAGCCTTGTCCTCCTCCACCTTCTTCCAGTTGATGTACTCCTCCACGTCGGGATGATCGATGTCGAGGATCACCATCTTGGCCGCCCGCCGGGTGGTGCCTCCCGACTTGATGGCGCCCGCCGCCCGATCGCCGATCTTGAGAAACGACATCACCCCCGAGGATGTGCCGCCACCCGACAGCTTCTCGCCCTCCGCCCGGAGATCGGAGAAGTTCGAGCCGGCGCCCGAGCCGAACTTGAAGATGCGCGCCTCACGGAGCCACAGGTCCATGATCCCCCCCGGGTTGACCAGGTCGTCCTCGACCTTGAGAATGAAACAGGCATGGGGCGCGGGGCGAGAGTAGGAGTCGGGGGAGACGGCCAACTCATCGGTGCCGGGGTCGACGTACCAGAAGCCCTGGGCGGGGCCGGTCAGCCCGTAGGCCCAGTTCAAGCCGGTGTTGAACCACTGGGGCGAGTTGGGCGAGCCCATCTGGTGACAGAGCATGTACTTCATCTCGTCCTCGAAGGCCTGGGCGTCCTCGGGGGAGTCGAAGTAACCATGGGTCTCGCCCCACCACCGCCACGTCCCCGCCAGCCGGTCGAATACCTGGCGGGCGGAGCGCTCCGAACCGCGCCGCGGTTGGCGGTTCTCATCCAGGAGAGGTCCGTTGTCGTCGGAGAGAGGCACCCCCGCCTTGCGGAAGTACTTCGAGACGATGATGTCGGCGGCCACCTGCGACCAGTGGGCCGGCACCTCGGCGTCCCTCATCTCGAACACCACCGACCCGTCCGGGTTTGTTATCCGAGAGTCCCTCTTCTCCCAGGTCAGCGTATCGTAAGGATCCTCTCCCAAGCGCGTGAATCGCCTGTCTACCTTGAGTCCCTTGGTCACTTTCCTGCCTCCTCTTAGTCCTTTGACTTCAACTGTCCGTAGCCCACCGGGGGGACTCCCGGATCGCCCTCCAATAGGGAATTACAATAATGTAACACTCCTCCTGGCACCGGCCAAGCTTTTCGGACGGGGACCTGCAGACCGTAACGCCCCAGGTCAGGTCGAATTGTGGCGTGTTCCGACCGTTGCACGGCCGGCCCGTTCTCCAACCGTGTCGCTCCGTTTTCCACCGCTCTAGCTGGTGTTTTCGTCGGCAGAGCGCAACTGGTGCCCCAACGCGAAAAAACCCCGTGATTTTTCACAAGGTAGCTGGTTTTTTTCGCGAATTCGTCGGTCGAAACCAGACCGGCCGGTCTTCAGAGTGAGAACACCTTCAATGATCCCCATTGGTGTCTGACGTCGGCTGCTCACCGGAGCGAGACCTGACCGACCCCGTGCCGTGGCGTCCCCGAGAGGGCATCGGTGAGCCGCAGAGCCCCGGAGATGTGGAGCCGCGCGGGGTATAGACTAGGAAGCTGATGTTTTTCCCGGTAGGCACCGGCCGCCAACAACAACCCCCCCGACGCCGTCGCTTTGTCTGGGTGTTCACGGGGATCGCTCTCCTGTATGGGGTGTTCACCGCCCTGTCCCGGGTATGGACCGACTACCTGTGGTTCTCCTCGGTGGACCAGACCGGGGTCTGGTGGATCCGGTGGGTGTGGCTGGCCGCTTTGGGTTTCATCGGGGCGATCGTCGTCTTCGCGGTGATCTGGGGGAACATGCGGCTGGCCCGCTACCTGTCGGTGCGTTACGCGTCGTTCAGCACCGCCCCCGAGGACCCGGCGGTCGCTCAGATCCGCCAAGCCGTGGGCGGCAGAGTGGGGATGCTGGAGTGGGTGGGTGCCATCGGCTCGGCGGTGGTGCTCGGACTGGGGGTCTCCGCATGGCGAGACCAGGCACTGCTCTTCTTGAACTCCGAGCCGTTCGGTGTCACCGATCCGCAGTTCGGCCTGGACCTGGCGTTCTACATGTTCCGGCTACCTCTCTGGTCGACGCTGGTGAGCTGGCTGACCGGAGTGGCGGTAGCCGCCCTGATCACCGTGGCGGTGAGCTACTTCGCTCTCGGCGCGGTCAAATTCCCGGCGCGCCGCCTGCCGAGATTCGACACCCAGGCCAAGGCGCATCTCTCGGCGCTGGCGGCTGCGATAGCCATCCTGCGGGCTTTCTCCTATCGCATCGACACCTATCAATTGCTGTACTCTGAGAACAGCGTGTTCGGCGCCGGCTACGCCGACATCAACGCCCGGTTGCCCGCCCTGAACCTGCTGATCGCCGTCTCGGTCTTCTCCGCCATCCTGTTCGTGATCAACATCTGGCGTCGGGGTTGGGTGCTGGTGGCGGTGTCGGTGGCTGCCTGGGTCTTCGTCTCCCTGGCTGCCGGGGTGGCCTATCCGGCCATCGTCCAGCGTTTCCAGGTCCAGCCCAACGAACTGGTGAGGGAGGGGCCTTATATAGAGCGCAACATCACGGCGACCCGGGCCGCGTATGGCCTGGACGCGGTGGAGGTGAGGCCCTTCGGCGCCTCCTTCGAGCTCGATGTCTCCGACATTGCCCGCAACGCACCCACCGTCGACAACATACGTCTCTGGGATCCGGATGTCCTCAACCGCACCTACCAGCAACTGCAGGAGATCCGCACCTACTACCGGGTGGACCACGTGGACACCGACCGCTACCCGATCGGCGGCACCGACACCCAGGTGATGCTGGCCCTGCGCGAGCTGGACGAACCCAACATCCCCGCCCAGGACTGGCAGAACCAGAGGCTGGTCTACACCCACGGTTTCGGGTCGGTCCTCAGCCCGGCCAACGTGGTGGCGGTTGACGGCCAGCCCGACTTTCTGCTGAGCGACATACCGCCGGAGACCACCGAGCCTCTCCTGGAGTTGACCCAGCCCCGCATCTACTTCGGGGAGACCTACCAACGGGACCGTCCGGTGATCGTGCGGTCGGGCGCCCAGCCCCAGGAGATCGACTTTCCCGCCAGCGAGGAGGGAGTGGGAGGAGCCGACAACCGCTACAACGACTATGACGGAGAGGCGGGGGTGGAGATCGCGGGGATAATGCACCGTCTGGCCTTCGCTCTCCGCTACGGCGATTTGAACATCCTGATCTCCAGCCAGATCAACCCCGACAGCCGGGTGCTGATGCAGAGGAACATCCAGAGCCGGGTTGAGACGGTGGCGCCGTTCCTGGCGGCGGACGCGGATCCCTACCCGGTGGTGCTGGATGGGCGGATCATCTGGGTGGTGGACATGTACGCCATAAGCGACAACTACCCCTACTCTCAGCCGATCGGGGTCGGCCTGCGTGGTTTTGACACCGCCCGTCTCTCCAGCGCCTCCCAGCTTCCCATCTCGGGATTCAACTACATAAGGAACTCCGTAAAGGCCACCGTCGACGCCTTCGACGGCACCATCCGGCTGTACGTGGTGGACGAAGACGATCCGCTGGTGGCCGCCTGGCGGAGGGTCTATCCGGACCTGTTCACGGACCAGAGCGAGATACCCTCCGGACTCCGGGAACACTTCCGCTATCCCCAGGACCTCTTCAAGATCCAGAGCGAATTGTATCTCGACTACCACATGGTGGACGTGACCCAGTTTTTCCAGCGCAACGACGCATGGTCCATCCCGTCGGATCCCTCCACCATCCGCCGTCTCGAGTTGCTGCGGGGCGACCTGATCGGCGGGCCGGACGGGACCATCGTCCAGTACCTGCGGGAGATGCTGCCCTATTACCTGCTGATGACCCTCCCCGGAGAGGAAGACACCTCCTATGTGCTGCTCCAGCCCTACAACCCCCTGGAGAAGCCCAACATGTCGGCCTTCCTGATAGCCGACTCGACCCCCGACCGCTACGGGCGGCTGATCGACTACCGGATGCCCCCGGGTTCGCTGGTGGAGGGAACCGGGCAGGTGGGCAACCGGATCGACCAGGACGATGAGATCTCCCAGCAGTTCACCCTCTGGCGGGGCCAGGGTTCCTCGGTGGTGCTGGGCGACATGCTGGTTGTGCCGATCGACGAGTCGGTCCTGTACGTGCAGCCCGTGTACCTGGAGGCCGAGCAGGGAGGCCTTCCCGAGTTCCGCCGGGTGGTGGTGGTGCACGGCGACGACATCGAGTGGGACAGTACCCTCGACGCGGCGCTGGCCAAGATATTCGGGTCGGCCGACCTGGCGGCGCCGGTCCCCGACGACGAGCCGGATGCCCCCGGGGCGGATCCCGATGCCGACGATCCGGCGCCTCTCCCGAGGACGGTCAGGGACCTGCTGTCCGACGCGTCCGACGCTTTCGACCGGGCAAACGACGCGCTCCGGTCGGGGGATCTCGCCGAGTACCAGAGGCTCATCGAAGAGGCCGCCCGCCTGGTGCAGAGGGCGCTGAGCGCCTCCGGCTGAGAACCGATTCCGGGTTGCGAGACCCCGAGATTGCCCCTATCATCAGCCCACACACCGCGGGGTGGAGCAGTCAGGTAGCTCGTCGGGCTCATAACCCGAAGGTCGTGGGTTCAAATCCCACCCCCGCTACCAACCGAAGCCCAAGCCGGGATCCCTCGGCTTGGGCTTTTTTGTTTGGCTGCTTGTCGGTGAGGGAAGATCACCAGATCAAGTCGCAACACCCTCTGCCATTGACAGCAACAAAGCGATTACACGGTGGTATTGGCCGGCAGCGACGAGATCCAAGGGCTTTTCATAGCCAAGATCAGGATTGGGGGAGCGCATCCAGAACCGAGCGGCATCGTCTCGCATCACTCTCCGCGTCAATTCGATCACTGCTCGCAACTCCAGTAGGCGCTCCTCGGCGTCCCGGCGCGGGGTTGTTTCTTCAGAGCGCCATCGCATGACGCTGCGGGGGTGGCTGGCGCTGACTCTCGCTAAGTCAGCAGTGTCCACTACCGATCCCTCGAATAGCTGGTTCAAGAGAAGAGCGAAAGCGGTCACTGCGGCGCGTCCTTCTATGGGCTAGTCTTATGTCGCATTATGTTATGTTGCATGTATTCAGAACGACAAAGAAACTAGATTCTCTCCATGACTGTCCGGCTTGACCCTTGCTGGTCTGAGGAACCGCGTTGAACGCACCTACTGA
This sequence comes from Acidimicrobiia bacterium, assembly GCA_965204615.1. GTDB lineage: Bacteria > Actinomycetota > Acidimicrobiia > Spongiisociales > ZC4RG35 > Bin76. The sequence continues at coordinate 2,945,979 of OZ242000.1, forward strand.
GAGGGATCATCCTCTTGGGAACGCCTACTGGATAATCCCCGGCCGTCTGGCCGCGGGGGAGTATCCGGGGGCGTTCGGTCGGGAGGAAGCCGTTGAGAAGGTGCGTGCCCTGCTCCGTGCGGGCATCAACCACTTCATCGACCTGACCGAAGCGGACGAGTGGTTGCAGCCCTATGCGGGGATCGCGGAGCGGGAGGCCGATCGGTTGGGAATCGAGGTCGTCCATGAGCGTCACCCCATCGTCGACATGAAGGTACCGCGCAGTGCACGTCAGACCCGGGGCACCCTCGACGCCATCGACGCGGCGTTGGCTGAGGGCAAGACCGTTTACGTGCACTGCTGGGGCGGCGCCGGAAGGACCGGCACGGTGGTCGGATGCTGGCTGGTGCGTCAGGGCCGGACAGGAGATGAGGCCATCGAGCAGGTGGCGGACTGGTGGCGGGAAGTGCCCAAGTCGTACCGGCTGCGCCGCTCTCCGCAGACCGATCAGCAGTGCACGTATGTCCGCAACTGGTCCGAAACGGCCCTAGAGCGCCCGCCCGGGTGAAAGAGTCCAGGAGCCGGCGTCGGCACGATCTTGATGCTCTGAGAGGTTTCGCCATGCTGCTGGGGGTGGCACTGCATGCCGCACTGGCCTTCTTCCCGGCGCCGTGGTGGGTGCAGGATCGCACCTCGAGTCTCGACGGGCCCTACGACGAGTTCCTGTGGGCGGTGCACGGGTTCCGGATGCCGGTGTTCTTTCTGTTGAGCGGTTTTTTCACCGCCATGCTGTGGCGCCGGCGCGGGCTGCGGTCGTTGCTGAGCCATCGTCTCCGGCGGGTGGCCCTGCCGTTGGCGATCGGCCTGGTGACCCTGGTCCCGGCGGTGGACTGGGTGGGGGAGAGGGCCGTGGTGGCCCAGTCGGAGCCCCTGGTGGAGGCGGGGGACATCATCGCGCTGGTGTTCCTGGGGGACATCTCGGCGGTGGAGGGACTGTTGGACCGGGGAGTGGACATCGAGACGCGGACCGAACCCGGAGGGTGGACGGCGCTCCATGCCGCCGCCTTCACCGGCGATGCCGAGATGGTCAGGTTGCTCATATCCCGTGGCGCGGCGCCGGCGGTTGTCGCCGACGCCTCCGAGGGGGAGACTCCCCTTGGGCTTGCCTTCCACTTCGGGCACGTGGAGGCGACCGAGTTGCTGGTTGCCCACGAGGGACTCGATCCTCTTCCCGAGTCGATGGAGTGGTCCGACGTTCCCGGATGGGCAGAGGGCGCAGAGGACCCCGAGGAGGACCGGCTGACCCAGATCGAGCACCTCCATCACCTCTGGTTCCTGTGGTTCCTCCTGTGGCTGGTGGCGGGATTCGCCGCGGTGGCCGCGATCGCCGATCGCCGGGAGTCCGGTCGGGGGGTCTGGCCGGGGAGGATCATGTGGCTGATGATCCCCCTGACGCTCATCCCGCAGTTGGAGATGGGCGACGGCGGGTCCTATCCCATCTTCGGGTCCGACACCTCCGACGCGCTCCTCCCCCTTCCCCACGTGCTGGCCTACTACGCCACCTTCTTCACGTTCGGCGCCTTGATGTACGGTCGCCGGGGACGGAAGGGAGAACTGATGGTCGACACTATCGGGAAGCCCTGGTGGCTGTTCATCCCGGTCTCGTTCCTGGTGGTGCTGCCCGTCGGGCTGCACTTCACCTTCGTGGAGTTCCAATGGCCGGTGGCGTCGGTCCTGCAGGTGCTGTATGCCTGGGGCATGTGCTTCGGCCTGATGGGGTTGTTCCGGGTGTTGCTTCCCGGGGAACGGCGGGGGATCCGTTACCTGTCCGACTCCTCCTACTGGGTCTACCTGGTGCACCTCCCCCTGGTGGTGGCCGCCCAGACGCTGGTGTACGACTGGGATCTCTTGGCCGGGGTCAAGTTTCTCCTGATCTGTGCCTCGGTGACGGCGGTCTCCCTCCTCTCCTATCAGGCATTCGTCCGCTACACCCCGATCGGCGCCATGCTGAACGGCAAAAAAGCCCGTCCTGCCCGGTCAGGGGACTCCGCCTAGCAGGAGCCGCGAGGCAGATGGCTTGCCATTTCGAGTGAGGGATTCTCCGCGGAATGTTCTTGTGTAAGGTTGCTCGTCCGAGTAATAGAGAAAATATCCTTTTTTGGAGATTGCAGGACAGAATCCGGAAATATTGTGGGATGATTCCTCAGAATAATGTAGAATATTTGCGTTTCTCAAAATCTGTAGGACATGTTTTCAAAATCTTGTGGGATAGATGTTCCAAATAATGTAGAATAGATTCTGAGATCTCTTGGGAAAGCAGTTCTTGAGTTATGGCTTCTACAACCTTTCTTCCTCCGCCCACCTATCGTGAGCGGGTAGTCGACCATGAAATCCCAGCTGTCCTGAAGGCGGCGCGGGCCGTCCTCATCGAAGGTCCCAAAGCATGTGGCAAGACTTGGACCGGGCATCGCTTCGCCCGAAGTGCGTTCTTCTTGGAGGAACGTCCTGACCTCTGGCCGATCGCGACCCAGGTCACGGGATTGCTACTTGACGGCGACGCTCCTCGCCTCCTCGACGAGTGGCAAAGGGTTCCCGACCTGTGGCACCTGGTTCGAGCCGCATGCGATCGGCGGGGGCTGCCGGGCCAGTTCATTCTCACCGGTTCCGCGGTTCCCCCTGATGAATTGACCCGGCACAGCGGGGCGGGACGCATCAGCCGCGTGCGAATGCGTCCTATGTCACTGTACGAAATGGGGGTCTCCACCGGCGAGGCGTCTGTGGGCGGGATGCTCGATGGGATCGAAGCATGGGAGTGCCCGGTGGTCGAAGCGCCTGCGGATGTGCCGGAGTTGGTGGCTGCCGCGTGTCGCGGCGGATGGCCTCAATTCATTGATCTCCCCGTGCAGGACGCCATGAGGCAGGTTCGAAGTTATGTGGAAGATGTCTGCCGTGTGGATGTGTCGGCCGTGGACGGCGTCCGGCGGAGTCCCGAGAGGGTGATGCGTCTGATGCAGTCGTTGGCGCGCAACGTCGCCAATCACGTCGGCATCGACAAACTCGCCAAGGAGACCGAGGGGCAGACTCCGCTTGACCGGGGCACAGTCAAGACCTATATGGAGAAATTGGGCCGACTGTTCGTGATAGAAGACCTATCCGTCTGGAATGTTCATCTTCGGTCGAGAGGACGTCTCCTCCAAGCGCCGAAACGACACTTCGTGGATCCGTCTCTGGCGCCCGCCGCGCTGGGGGTCGGCCCGCAACGGTATCTGGAAGACCTGGAAGCCTTCGGGTTCCTATTTGAATCGATGGCAGTGCGCGACCTGCGCATCTATGCCCAGGCTCACGATGCCTCGGTCCATTACTACCGGGATTACAGCGGTCTGGAGGTGGATGCCGTGATCGAGACCAGGGACGGACGCTGGATTGCCGCAGAGGTCAAGTTGGGCGGTGCCGAGGCCATCGATCAGGCATCGGCGGCTTTGCTGAAACTGCGGGATCGGGTCTCCGAGCGACGGGCTGCCAGCCTGGCCCAGTTGGTGGTTCTCACCGGAGGCCGATACGCCTACAGGCGCCCTGACGGAGTGGCGGTCGTTCCTCTGGCAGTCTTGGGTCCGTGACCGATTTCGTCTCTGTTATCACCACACCGGGTCGACGTTGAGATCGGCCAGGAGGCCCCGTACCCGGTGTTCGAGGTCGTCGCGGATGGGACGGACCTCCTCCAGGGTCCTTCCGGAGGGATCGTCCACTTCCCAGTCGAGGTACCGCTTCCCGGGAAAAAACGGGCAGGCGTCGCCGCACCCCATGGTGACCACCACGTCGGCTGCCCGGACGATCTCGTCCGACCACGGCTGCGGCATCCGCTCCCGGATGTCTATACCCTTCTCGGTCATGGCGGCCACCGCAGTCGGGTTGACCTCCCGGGCAGGCTCCGACCCGCCGGTGAACACCTCGACCCGGCCTCCGGACAGGTGTCGCATGAATGCGGCCGCCATCTGCGACCGTCCGGCGTTGTGCACGCACAGGAAGAGCACGCTCGGTTTCGAGAGTGCGGTGCCGTCCCGATAGCGCACCGCGGCCCGCAACCGGTCGCGGGTAAACCGTTCGGTTAGGAGTGCTATCCCGGTGGTGGTCTCGGCGGTCTCCATCAACCGGTCCAGCGAATCGCCGACGAGACCCTCGATGGTCTCGGCGGCCAGTTTTCCCTCGAACTCTTCCTGGAGCCGGGCCGACGCCTGACGGACCAGAAGTCGCTCCTCGGTGGTGATAGCCAAGGGCATGGTTGGCGTTCCTTTTCGTGTCTGCTTTGCTCTTCGGTCGATCCACCAGTCCCAGCCCCGGCGCTACCGAACCGCTCGCCCCGGCGGTGAGGCCGGGGAGGTACTTACGCTACCGGATACGGCTTCGCTGGCGTCCCGACCCCAATATGATGCCAAGTTTGAAGGTGAAAGGGATCAGATGCTGGAGTTGAGCAGACTCTCCAAGCGTTACGGGGAGGTTTTGGCCCTGGACGAGTGCAGCTTCAGGGTGGAGCGGGGACGGATGCTCGGCTTTCTCGGACCCAACGGGGCGGGCAAGACCACCGCCATGCGGTCGGTGTTCAACCTGGTGAGCCTCGATGAGGGGTCGGTCACCTGGAGGGGGATGCCCGTGGGACAGTCCGAGCGTCTGCGGTTCGGCTACATGCCCGAGCAGCGGGGCCTCTATCCGAAGATGAGGATCGGCCGACAGCTCGCCTACCTGGGACGGATCCACGGGATGACCGCCGCCGCGGCCTCGGAGGCGGCCGAGCGGTGGCTGGAGGAGTTGGGGCTGGCCGACCGGATCGGCGATCCCCTGGAGAAGCTCTCGCACGGGAACCAGCAGCGGGTCCAACTGGCGGCCGCCCTGATCCACGATCCGGAACTCCTGGTGTTGGACGAGCCGTTCAGCGGTCTCGATCCCTTCGGGGTGGAGACCATGGCGGAGATACTCCGGTCCCGCGCCGCAGAGGGAGCGGCGGTGGTGTTCTCCAGCCACCAGTTGGACATGGTTGAGGACCTCTGCCAGGACGTGGCGATCATCAACCGGGGCCGAGTGGTGATGGCCGGAGAGGTGCGCCAACTCAAGATGGATTCTCCTTACTGGGTGATCGAAGTGGAGATGCGCACCGCAGACACCGAGCGGCTGAGCAGGCTTGACGCGGTGGTCTCGGTGGACTTCGACGGCTACCGGCACCGGATCGTGGTCCGGAAGGGCGGGGACCTGAGTGACCTGGTGTCCCGGCTCGACCTGGGCGGCGACGTCCGTCACTTCACCTTCTCCGCACCCTCTCTGTCGGAGTTGTTCCGCGAGGCGGTGGTGGGATGACCTCCTGGCAGGCGATCCGCCTGGTGATGGGACGAGAGATCCGGGAGCGGTCCCGGTCGGGGGCCTTCATCGTCTCGGTGGTATTGACGTTGCTGCTGGTGGCGGCGGTGTTGTTCCTTCCCCTGATCTTCGCCGACGACAACGTGCACTATGAGGTGGGGGTGGTCGGTGACGGCAACCAGGCGGTGATCGACTCCGCCCTGGTGCTGGCCAACCGTCCGGGGCGGGAGGTGAGGACCACGGTCGAGGTGATCCCCTTTTCCTCCCGGGAGGAAGCCGAGAGGGCGGCCGACACCGAGGAAGTGGACGGGGTGTTGATGGACGGCCGGGAGATAGTGGTCCGGGGGGCGGGAGGAGAAGCGGGAGGCGCTCTCGAGAGGCTGCTCCAGCAGGGCGCCCGCTCGGTGCAGATAGAGGGCCTGGTCGCCTCGGGCGCGGGGGAGGTGGTGGAGATACTCACCTCCGCGCCCCTGGAGGTGAGGTCCCTGTCGGGGGCCGACACCGACGAGAACAGCGAACGCTCCCTGATCGCCTTCGGGGGGCTGATGCTGCTCTACATGGCGGTGCTCCTGTACGGTTCCATGATCCTGACCGGTGTCACCGAGGAGAAGACCAACCGGGTGGTGGAGGTGCTGCTGGCCGCCTTCCAGCCCTGGCAACTGCTGGCGGGAAAGATCCTGGGAATCGGCCTCCTGGGACTGTCCCAGTTCGTGGGGACAGTGGTGATCGCCATGGTGGGCATCGAGTTGACCGGGATCGTCGACCTGCCGGAGTTCCCGATCGACAGCATCCTGATCCTGTTGCTCTGGTTCATCCTGGGCTACTCCTTCTTTGCGGTGATGTTCGGCGCCGCCGGGGCACTGGTCTCCCGGGCGGAGGACGCCCAAAGCGTGGTGGCGCCCATCTCCCTGGTGGCCGTGGCCGGGTTCTTCATCGCCATCCAGGCGGTGAGCAATCCCACCAGCACCCTGTCGGTGGTCACCACCTTCATCCCACCCACCGCTCCCTTCGTGGCGCCGGTCCGCTTCGCCTTCCAGGCAATCCCCCTCTGGCAGATGGCGGTGTCGGTCGCCTTGATGGCCTTGACCATCGCGGTGATAACCCGCCTGGCGGGGAGGGTCTACCTGGGCGGCCTCCTGCGCTTCGGAAGCCGGGTGAAGGTCAGGGAGGCCTTCCGTTCCGCCGAGCTTTGAAAAAGCCCTTCGATCTCGGGTCGCTGTCGCCCTGTGACTCTGCGATTGTTGGCGGCACAAGGGATTGTCACACACGGGTATTAGCGTGAAGCTGATGAGGTCTCCCTGACCCAGTATTCGCCTGCTTCTTCATTGGGGTGGCTTGATTTCGATGCCGCCGCCACCGAACGGGTCGCCACGTTGTTGCGCGCACTCCAAGAGCCCGCCACACTGGATGTTCTGGGTCTGGGATCGGTGCGCGACGCCTTCTCCGAGATGCTGCACCCGGGCACCTCCTACATCCATACCAGGCTGCGATACTTCATGTTCCTGCCGTGGATATTCCAGCGTCTCGAAGCCGAGCGGGTTGCTCCCGAGGAATTCTTCCGGCGTCTTCGCCACCTCGAAGCGCATCTCATCGACTGTTTGCGCCATCTGGGACCCGGCAAGGGTGTCATCGGCTACCAGGCCGGTCGAAACCTGAAGCGTATGCCCAGTGCCATCTACTGGGGAGGCCTCGGTGAATGGGGACTGCGACGACTTCCACTCGGCCTGGGCGAATACGCACAGCGGGCGGCGGCCCTGGGCCGGTACCGGGCGGCGCGCGATGACGACGGCAACGTCACGGACAGGACTGGATCCATGTGGGCGCCGGTACCCAAACCTCCCCATGGCTTCCTGGAGGACGACATCAGCTTCGATCTGAGCCGGGACGAAGCCGAGACTCTGCGGGACAACGTTCAGCGTACACAGCGGGGCACCCTTTTGGCTTGGTTGTGTGCCCAGCCACACCTTGCCGCGCCCTGCGATCACCTGTGGGAGGTGTCCAACCACGGGATGCCCGACGAACTCGTCGAGGTGGTGCGGCACGCTCGCTGCTTTTCTGAGTTGACCGCCGGTCCGCAATACGCCTACAACGTCCTGGTGGCGCGCCGGGCTCGCCAGGAGCTCGGCTGGGACACCGTCAAGCTGGAGGAGAGTCAACTCGACCGACTCCAGAGCTGGGTCGGGACAGTCGAGAGTCGCCACGGGGAACTTCGCTCCTGGGCCGATGACCTACCAGCCTTCTGGGCGTTTCTACACAGGTACCGCATCCGGCAGAGCACGCGGGACTTCGTCGCCGGGATTGTCCGTTCGGCGGTCGACAATCCTGAGGGGTTCGAGAGCGATCCGAGCATTCACGAACAGATCCGCCTGAGAGAGATCCGGCTGAAGGGGAAGCGGGCGCGCCTGGCTCACCGAGCCGCACTGGAGAACTGGAACCAGACCGCGGCCGGTGGTCAGCTCGGGTACCGGTGGTCCATCGCCAAGAACTACCTCGGCGAGATCTCCGACGCCTTGGCGGGTGGCTGATGCTGCTGCCGACCAACCGGCTGACGCTGATCGATGCGATGCGCCCCCCGGCCGGATTCGGGTTGGAGTCCGCCATGGCGGTGACGTTCACCCTCAACTTGGGTGCACTTCTAGCGGCTCCGGCCGCATTCGCCATCGCTGGCATGCGCGATACCACGGCCGATGCTGTTGGTCACAAACCCGTGGAACTGATCCACGCACTTCGTACCCACGCTCACAGGCTCACAGTCTTCAGCGAGGCGGGCGAAATCGGTCTTCCGCCGCCCAGCAGAGCCTTCGCTTTCCTCGAGCGATCCGTAGTGCCTGTGCGGGCTCCGCGTGGAGGCATCGTCCATCCCAAGGTGTGGGTCCTGCGCTACCAGGCATCCGCCGATGCGGACGGCGTCAGCGGAGGCGACCAACGGCTCCGAGTGCTCATCGCCAGCCGCAATCTCACGTTCGACCAGAGTTGGGACACGGTGTTGAGGTTGGACGAGACGCTGAACCCCCGGGGCGCGTCACTAGGGAGGGTGGGGGATCTGTTCAGGAGCCTGCTGGACAACACCGTTGGGAAAGTCGAAACAGAACACGAAGACAGGGTGAACTCGCTGGCTCAAGCTCTTGGTACTGCACGGTTCGAGCTACCGACCGGTGTTGCTGATCTCAACATCCATGTGCTGGGCTTCGACCCGGTGCCGCCCTCGCCACTCCCGGATAGCGCCGAGCGCTCGTTGATCATCTCGCCCTTCTTGACCGACGGCTTCTTCAGGCGGGTGCATCCTTCGCCCGTGGATATGCTTGTCAGCCGGCAGGAAGCTCTCGACGGACTGCAAGAAGAGACTCTCAATACCATCCCATGCAAATGCGTCTTCGACGACGGCAGCCCATTCGAGTCTGCAGACGCGGCAGACGGGCGCACGTCTGCGGACGATGACAAAAAGCCCGGCGGGACCGCACCACCAACGCCGTCACGCGCTGACCCCGGCCGGCCCCTGGTGGGAGTCCACGCCAAGGTCTTCGCCTTCGAGGAGGGAGATCGCGCCTGCCTGTTCGTCGGGTCGGCCAACGCCACTGGTCCTGCTTTCGAAGCCAACGTCGAGATACTGGCTGAACTGCGAGGGTCGGTCTCCGAGTTGGGGATCGATCGACTCTTGGACGGCAATGGAGACGATCCCGGGCTCCGTAGTCTGTTCCACCCCTACCGCCCCGGCCCCGAGCCGCCACCGCCGGGTAATGGCTCCAGCAATCTGGACCACACCCGCCGCCGGATCGCCCGTCAGGTCATTCGAGGATGTGTGGAGGAAACCGGTGAAACCGGCCAAGAATGGTCCGTGACGTACAGCTCCGCCGAACCGCTACCTGCTATTGATGATGTCGAGATTCATTGCTGGCCGTTGACAACACCCGGCAATCGGCGACAGGTCGGGACGGCCGAGCCGCTTGACGTGCGCTTCGAGACCAGCCTGGAGGCCCTCAGCGGCTTCCTGGCCTTCGAGCTGACCCACGACAGTGGTGAGCAGACCCAGTTCGCGGTTCCGGTGACCCTGGTCGGAGTGCCAGAGCACCGGAACCGAGCGCTACTGAGAGCCTTGATCGGCAATGCAGAGCGGTTCCTGCGATACCTGCTGGCGCTCCTCTACGAGGGTTCTGATCAGCTTGACCTCCAAGTTCTTCCCACAATCCTTGACCGCCCGGCGTCCGATGGGAACGGCCCGATCAGACTGGCGGTATTGGAACGGTTGCTGCGAACCATGAGGCGCGATCCGCTGAAGCTAGCCGGACTCCACCCTCTCATCGCCGACCTCATGGCCGACGATGCATTGCCACCAGGTTTTGCCGAGCTCTGGGATGGCATTCACCAAGTGGCCATCAGGGGTGGCGGTGAGCAGGGATTCAATCCGCCATGACCGAGCCTCGCATCGATGTGGCCGCCACGCTTTCCGACCTGAAGGACTTTCAGCGACGGACGGCGAAGTGGACCTACCAGCGGATGTTCGCCGATCACGATCCTGCGCTTCGGTTCCTGGTGGCGGACGAGGTCGGCCTGGGTAAGACCCATGTTGCCAAGGGAGTGATAGCGCAGGTCATCGACCACCTCGGACGGACCGGCGACCGGCGTCATGACATCGTCTACGTGTGCTCCAATGCGGCCATCGCCAGGCAGAACCTGAGAAAGCTCACACCGGAGGGCATCAACCCGACACCCGTTCCGGTCGACCGGCTCACCATGTTGCCGCTCGTGCACCTCCAGGACGAAGATGAGGGCAGGCCCGGCATCAATCTGCTGCCCATTACTCCTGGGACATCTTTGAACTTTGGCCGGAGCACCGGCACATTCCGAGAGCGCGCTGTCGCCTACACCTTCCTTCGCGCCCTTTGGGGCTGGTCCGTCATGCGACCGCGGCGGGCCCGGTGGATCTTCTGGGAGGGCATCACAGCCGGCAATCCCGAAAAGCGGCTCCGAAATTGGGAGCGCTGGTGCCGTCCCAAGATCCAACGGACCTTGCCGGACTTCGCCCGACGGCTGGAGGAGGTCGACGCCGAGCGACGGGCAAAAGGGCAGCGGACGGTTCGAGAACTGTTTGATGACCTCGTCGACGGCCTCAGGTACAAGAGGGCCATCCGCGGCCCCATGTGGTCGACGCGCAGAGAGTTCATCTCGGTGGTGCGCCGCACCATGGCGATCGTCGGGATCGATTCGCTGCGCCCCGACCTGGTGGTGCTGGATGAGTTCCAGCGATTCAAGGACCTGCTCGATCCCCATCCCGACAACCTGGCGGCGGAACTCGCCAAGAGGCTGTTCGAATACAGGGATCCCGAGACGGGGCGACCGACCCGCACTCTGCTGCTCTCCGCCACCCCCTACCGCATGTACACCACCGCCGATGACACCGATGACGATCATTACAAGGACTTCCTGGACACCTGCCGGTTTCTTTACGGGGACTCCGGGCGCGTCGAGGGACTGCGGCGCCGGTTCGCCGATCTCCGCCAGGCGCTCACCAGCTTGGCGGCGTTCGATGACACCGATTCGGCATTGGACGCTGCGGCGGATATCTGCGGGAAGATCGGCTCGGAGTTGCGACAGGTAATGGCCCGGACCGAAAGGCTGGCCGCCACTCCCGACCGGGACGGGATGCTCGGCGAGCGCGACGCGCCGGCGCCGGTGGCGCCCGATGATCTGCGATCGTATCTCCGGTTCGGTGAGATCGCCCGATTGGTGGGGTACCCCGATCCCACCGAGTACTGGAAGTCGGCACCATATCTGATCAACTTCATGGAACGCTACAAGCTCAAACAAGCTGTGAAACAGGCCGCCGAGGCAGGCCGGTTCCTCGACACCGGCCTGCTCGACCGTGGCCCGGGACTGTTGAGTTGGGAAGAGGTGGAGCGCTACCGGGCCATCGACCCTCAGAACGGGCGGCTTCGTTGGCTGATGGATGACCTCCAGGGCTCTCGTGCGTTCGAGCTTTTGTGGGTGCCGCCGTCGATCCGCTACTACGACACTGGATCGGTCTACGAGTCCGAGGAGGCCGATAGGTTCACCAAGCGGCTGATCTTCTCGGGTTGGGTGATTGTTCCGAAAGTGGTGTCGTCGCTGGTCAGCTTCGAAGCCGAGCGTTTGGCTTATCAGGACCGCGACCACGATTACACGGCCCAGTACCGACGGCGCGGGGGCGGGCGGCTAACGTTCCGCACCGCCGAGCGGACCGCCGCGGATCGTCGCTCGGGAGAAGCCGCGGGTGATCGCCGCGCCGCCTCGATGACCACTCTGTTGCTCTGCTGGCCGAGCATCACCCTCTCACAACTGGGGGATCCTATGCAATTGGATACCCCGACGCGGGACCGCTCCGAGGTGATCTCCGCCATCACAGAGCGAGTTGAGGCTGCCCTTGCGCCATTGGCTGACTGTGCTCCTTCGGAAGGTGCGGTCGACCAACGCTGGTACTGGGCCGCCCCGATGCTGCTCGATTACCGGTGTCACCCCAAGGTCGTTCGCCGGTTGCTGTCCGATCAGTCGGCATGGCTCGGGGAAGGAGAGCGGCCCGACCGGAACTTCCGAGCGCACCTCGCCGAGGCCAGGGCGTTGCTCGACTCCGGCGCCGGAGCTCTCGGTCGGCGTCCTGAGGACCTCTATGCAGTTCTCGCAGAACTAGCGCTGGGAGGGCCGGCTCAGTGCGCGCTCCGGGCAATCCGTCGGGTGGTGGGTCTTCAGGACGATCACCGGTGTGTGACGGCCAGCGCGGCCCTGATCAGCGAGGCGTTCAGGAGGTTCTTCAACGCCCCGGAGGTCACGGCCATGGTCGCCGGTGACCAATCGGAACACCCAGAATCCGGACAAGAGGGCCCGGTTGTCGCCCGTTACTGGCGTGACGTGGTGGGTCATTGCATAGACGGCAATCTTCAGGCGGTGCTCGATGAGCACGCTCACGTTCTCCGAGACTGGCTGGGACATGTCAGACTCGGTGATGATGCACATCGGGCCGAGGCTGCCGGAGATATCGCTGGCAGGATCGGCGAGGCCCTGCGACTGCGGACCTCGGCCCTGCGGGTGGACATTCCCGGCCGAACGGAGGGCGGCGAGGCAGAGGTTCTTTCCGCCCGCCGCATGCGCACCCGCTTCGCGGTCACCTTCGGCGATCAGGCTCTGGATGAGGGCGGCCAGGCCCGGGTGGGCGCCGTGTCGGTCGCCTTCAATTCGCCGTTTTGGCCGTTTGTACTGGCCTCGACCTCGGTCGGGCAGGAGGGACTGGACTTTCACCTGTGGTGCCATGCCGTGGTGCACTGGAACCTGCCGGCCAGTCCCGTGGATCTCGAACAGCGGGAGGGTCGGGTGCATCGCTACAAATGCCATGCGGTTCGTCGGAACATCGCCGAAACGTTCGGGTCTGAAGTCCTGGGATCTGGAGACCGGGAAGGTGATCTCTGGCAGGCCCTCTTCGACCGGGCGGCATCCGAAGAGGGGTCCGACAACGGAGAGATGGCGCCCTATTGGGTATTTCACCAGGGGCGGGCAAAGATCGACCGTCTGGTACCCATCCTGCCCTTCAGCCGCGAGTCGGCGAGACTTCCACAACTACGGAAGTCGCTTGCCATCTATCGCCTGGCCTTCGGCCAGCCTCGACAGGAGGAATTGGTGGAGTTGCTGAGCGACCGCATCAGCCCCGAGGACCTGCGCGGTCGGCTGTCGCAACTGAGGATCGACCTGGCGCCCCCACCCGTAAACTAGATCCGGGCAGGATCATGGCATTTACCGAAGAGCACCGGATGTTTCGCCAAGTGGTGCGCAGGTTCGTGGAGGAGGAGATCAATCCTCGGGTGGACGGGTGGGAGGAGGCCGGGGAGATGCCCCTGCACGAGGTGTTCTCCCAGATGGCCGAGTTGGGATTCCTGGGGTTGGAGTACGACCCGGCCTATGGAGGGCAGGGGGCCGACCATCTGTTCACGGTGGTCCTGGCGGAGGAACTGGGGCGGGCTGATCACGGAGCGATCGGGATGGCTCTGGGGGTGCAGGTTGACATGGCCACCCCTTCTCTTCACCAGCACGGGTCCGAAGAACTCAAGCAACGGTATCTGGCGCCTGCTCTCCGTGGAGACATGGTGGCCTCCATCGCGGTCACCGAGCCCGACGCCGGATCTGATGTGGCCGCCATCAAGACCCGGGCCGTCCGGGACGGGGATCGATGGATCATCAACGGATCGAAGATGTACATAACCAACGGTTTGCAGGCCGACTGGCTGTGTCTCCTGGCCCGCACCTCCGAGGAGGGCGGGTACGCGGGGATGAGCCAGATCCTCCTCCCCACCGACCTTCCGGGCTTCGAGGTCTCCCGAAAGCTCGACAAGCTGGGGATGCGGGCCTCTGACACCGGGTTACTGACCTTCTCGGACATGGCGGTCCCGGTCTCCAACACCATCGGTGAGGTGGGGAAGGGTTTCCAGCAACAGATGTCGCAGTTCGTGGTGGAGCGTATGTGGGCCGCCTACTCGGCGGTGGGGTCCTGTGAGAGGGCCCTGGAGCGCACCGCCCGGTACCTGCGGGAGCGGAAGGTGTTCGGAAAGCCGCTGCTGGGCCACCAGTACGTCAGCTTCCGGCTTGCGGAGCTGTCTGCCGAACTGGACCTGCTGCGCCATTACAACTACGCCGCCGCCGAGGCGTACATGCGCGGAGAGGACCCCACCCGGTTCGCCACCATCGCCAAGCTCAAGTCGGGACGCCTCATGAGGGAGACCGCCGATTGGGTGCTCCAGTTCCACGGGGGGATCGGCTACATGGAGGAGACCTGGACCGCCCGGTTCTTCCGCGACAGCCGCCTTGCCTCGATCGGCGGCGGCTCCGATGAGACCATGCTGGAGGTGTTGTCGCGGATGGACGGCTTCCAGGCGTAGGGTGGACTTTTTCGGTATCTTTCGGATGATGAGATTCCCCGATCAATAAAGGAGGTTGCGAATGGGAGCGATAACCGGCCACCATCACACGGGGATACAGGTCACCGACCTGGAGAGGTCCCTGCGGTTCTACCGGGATCTCCTGGGGCTGGAAGTGGTCCATGTGTGGAACCGCCAGGCGCCCTACATCGAAGAGTTGCTGGGGTATCCCGGCGTGGACATGCACGGGGTGGTGATGAGAATGCCCGACTCCGACAGTGTCCTCGAGATCCTGGAGTATCGCAACGTGGAGCGGAAAGCCATCGATCCGGGAACCGCCAATCCCGGCACGGCCCACGTCGCCTTCCGGGTGGACGACTGCGATTCGCTGTACGAGGAGTTGACCCGAAAGGGGGTCGAGTCGGTCTCCGCGCCCGTCACGCCCACCATCGGTCCCAACCAGGGGGGAAGGACCGTGCTGATGCTCGATCCGGACGGGTTTCGAATCGAACTCCTCCAACCGCCCAAATGACGGGTTCCAAGGTCCTGTTGACCGAAGAAGAGATCGCCCGGCTGCTCCGGGCCCATCCGGGCTGGCGGCGAGACGGGGAGGTGTTGCGTCGCTCCTATGAGTTCTCCGATTTCCGGGCAGCCTTCTCTTTCATGACCCATGTGGCGCTGATAGCAGAGCGGCTGTTCCATCACCCGGAGTGGTCCAACGTCTACAACCGGGTGGAGTTGGCGATCACCAGCCACGACGTGGGCGGGCTCACCTCCCGGGACCGCCGTTTCGTGGAAAAGGTGGACGCCATCGGCTGAACAGGGTTCGGGATCCCCATCGGGTTTCCCGCCCACTGGTACCCTTTCGGTGCTAAACGGGATGAGGGGATTCTCGATGAATTACGACCTTCAAGACCTCCGAGGGGATTTTCTCGGTGGGATTACCTCGGCAGTCGTCCTGTTGCCGATGGCTCTGGCCTACGGGGTGGTGTCCGGCCTGGGAGTGATAGCCGGTCTCTACGGAGCGGTGGCGGTGGGGCTGTTCGCGTCCCTCTTCTGGGGCACCAAGGCGCTGATTTCGGGTCCCACCGGACCCATGGCGGTGGCCATGGCGGTGGTTGTCGGCAGCTATGCCGAGAACATCGTGGAGGCATTCACGATCGTGATCATGGCCGGCGTCATTCAGATCATCCTGGGCCTGATCAAGATGGGTCGCTACGTCGCCTACACCCCGTATTCGGTGATCTCGGGGTTCACTTCCGGTGTGGGCGTGATCATCGTGTTGCTCCAGGTGCTGCCCTTCCTGGGCGCCTCATCGCCGGGAGGGGGGACCGTGGGAGCGATCCGCGCCATGCCGGACGCCGTGGCGTCGGTCAACTACCACGCACTGGTGATTGCCCTGGTGACCCTGGTGGTTACGGTGGTATGGCCGACGAAGCTCGCCAGGTCCTTGCCGCCCACCCTGGCCGCTCTGATCGTCGGCACGCTGCTGGGAGTGCTGTGGTTGACCGAGGCGCCGCTCATCGGGACGGTTCCCACCGGCTTTCCCGACCTCATCGACACTCACAGCGTCCTCGAACATGCGGTGGGCTCCTTCCAACCAGCCCTGGTGCTGGCCCTGCTGGCGTCCATCAACACCCTGCTCATGTCCCTGATCGCCGATTCTCTGACCCGCGGCACTCACAACCCGAACCGGGAGTTGCTCGGCCAGGGTGTGGGAAACATCTTCTCGGGTCTGTTCGGCGGGATGCCGGGTGCGGGGAACATCCCAGCCACTGTGGTGAACGCCAGGATCGGCGGGAGAACACCGGTGTCCGGCGTGCTCTGCGCGCTGGTCCTCATGTCGCTGGTCCTGGGACTGGGGGAGTATGTGGGGGAGATCCCCCATGCGGTCCTGGCCGGCATCCTGATGAAGGTGGGCTGGGACATCATCGACTGGAGATTCATAACGCGGATACAACGGGTCCAGCGCGAACACCTGGTGGTGATGGTCATCACCCTGGGGCTGACGGTGTTCGCCGATCTTTTGAGCGCCATCATGCTTGGTCTGATCGTGGCGGCGCTGGTTAGCGCCCGCCAGTTCGAGTTCCTGGAGTTGGACAGCGTGATCTCCGCGCCGCTGCTCGACATCAGCTTCCTGGCCGACGAGGAGGAAGAGGATGACGGCGAGCCCGACCTGGACGGCATGCTGGCTCTGCTGGGCGATGACGATGACGGGGAGGAGGACGGAGAAGCGGACGCTCTCGACAGCATGCTGGCTCTGCTGGGCGATGACGACGATGACGAGGATGAATTCGATCCCTTCTCGGCCCGGTGCGGTCTGGTCTCTTTCCGGGGGAGTTTCACGGTTGCGTCTTCCAACCGGATGTTCAGCACCATCAGCGTTGACCTCCGGGACCACGAGGTGGCGATCCTCGACTTCTCGCAGACCGACTACATGGACGACAGCGCCGCCTTCGTGGTGGAGAGGTTGGTGGATGTGGCAATCGAGGAGGACACCGAGTGCATAGTGATGGGCCTGGGAGGTGCGGTGGGCGCCAGCCTCGAGAAGCTCCACATCCTGCGCAGCATCCCCAAGGACCGCTATGTCGACAACATGGACGAGGCCCGGGTGATCGCCAAACGGATACTGGGGCTCTGACCGCCGGGGATCGACCCGTCAGCAGGGGAACCGGCGGGAGGGTTCGACCTCGCTCCTGAGCCGGCCGGAGGTCTCGATCAGGTGGGGGTCTGATCGGAGGCGCCGGAAGCTGGTAGCCGGTAGTGGACTCCGGTGAGTTCCTCGGAGATTTGCCAGAGTCTGCGGGAGTGTTCGGAGTTGTGGGAGGCGGCATTGGATGAGACCACCACCGGATGTCCCCGCAGTCCTCCCAACCCGCTCGGTCCGTAGTACTGGCCGCCTGCCGCATCCGGGTCGACCGCGGCCCGCAGCGTGGGCAGGGCGCCCATCGCGGCGCTCTGCGTGAAGGGTGACATCAGCGGTTGCTGTATCCGGGAATACCAGTGGCGGCCGATGTGGCTGCCGATGTTGGTGGAGGAGAGTCCCGGATGGGCGGCAAGCGCCGAGAGGTGTGCGCCGGCGGACCGGAGGCGCCTCTGGAGTTCGTAGGTGAACACCAGATTGGCCAGCTTGGAACGCCAGTAGGGCCGGAAGGGCGTGTAGCCGCCTTTCTCGAACAGCAAGTTCTCAAAGTCCATAGTGGCGCCCCGATGGCCGATGCTGCTGACCGTCACCACCCTGGCGCCGGGGGTGGCCAGCAGCCGTTCCAGCAGCCTTCCCGTCAGGGCGAAGTGGCCCAGGTGGTTGATGCCCATCTGGCTCTCGAAGCCGTCCTCGGTCTGCGAATACGGGACGGCCATGATGCCCGCGTTGTTGATGAGCACATCGAGTCGGGCATGGCCCTCGGCGAACTCCAGGGCGAATTCCCGGATTGAGGAAAGACTCCCCAGGTCGAGCATCATCAACTCCACCGATGAGACCGGCATCTCGGCTCGCAGGTCCCCCATGGCCCGCTGTCCGCGTTCGGTCGATCGGCAGGCCAGGATGGTGTGAGCGCCTCCCCGGGCCAGTTCCCTGGCGGTCTCCAGCCCGATACCGCTGTTGGCGCCGGTGACCACCACCACCTTGCCGGTCAAGTCAGGGATCTGCTGAGTGGTCCACCTGTGTTGTCTCGCTCTTCCCATCGCTGTCAGGTCCTCTCGTCATCTTCGCCGTGGACGTGCGGAATAGGGGAGCTGAGAACTCGTTCCAGTTCGGCGAGGAGGTCGATGACGTCGGGGGCTTCGAAAATGCGATATCGCTGCTTGCCGATGTTGCGTTGGGTGAGCACGCCGGCCGCCAAGAGCCGGTTGATGGCGTTGTTGGTGTTGACTGTTGAACGCCGGATGAGAGACGATGCGGTCTTGACGGAGATCACCGGAGCTCCCGGTAGCGCGGCCAGCAACAGCCTGGCTGCAGAGTCTCGACGTGTTCGTCCAATCCGTTCTCTCCAACGGTGCTGAAGGTCGGCGACTTCGGAGGCGTAACGGCGCGCGTGAAGGCAGGCCTGGCGAGTGGCGAAGGCGAAGGTCTTGAGCCAGGTGTGGGCAGCTTCCGATCGCTCCGGGCTGTCGGGAGGGTAGGTGTGCCGGTAGGCGGTCAGCCCTGCTATGTAGTCCTTTGTCCAAGTGGCGAGCACCAGGCTCACCGGCGGCACGAAGTTCGGCGCCAGACCGCGTCGCCGCAACGCAGCGTGGATGAGAGCCCTTCCTGTGCGTCCGTTTCCGTCGGCAAAGGGATGGATGGTTTCGAACTGGGCATGGGCGATGGCGGCCTGCACCAGGGGTGAGTGACAGTCGCCGTTGAGGTATTGGATCAGGTCGTCCACGAGCCCCGGGACTTGCTCGGGGGGTGGCGGAACGAACTCGGCGCGAAGGGGGTTGTAGTTGCTTCCCCCGATCCAGTTCTGGGAAGTTCTGATTCGGCCTCCGAGATCCGGCCGGTGAGAATGCTCCATTATCAGCCTGTGCATTTCCAGCAGGTCTTGGAGGGCGAGGTCCTGTTGTTTGGTCCCAAAGGCGATGGCGGCTTCCATGGCGTGGATGTTGCCGACTATCTCCGCAGCCCTGGGGTCGCCAAGGGGTCTTCCCTGGGGCAACAACGCTTCTGCCCGCAGGAGCCGCCTGGGACCCACGGCCAATCCTTCGATTCTCGAGGAGGCGACGGCCTCGGCGCGTAGCAGTACCCGGGCCAGCCCCTCCAGGCCGGCATGCGCAACTTCGGATGCATTGAGATCGCGGACGGCCTTCTCGGCATCGGCAATGTCTGCCGCCAGGTCTCCCGGCAAGGAGAGGTTCCAGCCTCCCAGGGGATCGGGCAGATAGGATTCGTAGAAGCCGCCTTCTCGGTCCCGGCGGCTTAGGCCTTCGTAGCTGGGCCTCCACGTTTTCGGAAGTAGCTTGGCCATTAACTAACAATCTTTTTAGGAATGTTTACACAGTAACTATTCCTTAGAATAGAGGGTCGTCGCCGCTAAGGTGTTCTCCTTTTCTCTCTAAGCAATATTTGTATCCGAAGAGTTATTTAGCAGAAAGTCAAATTCTGGTTGGCGCGTCTTCTGGTTGATGCGCACGTCACTCTGTCGAGCCAGTTTGCACTCTCCAGTCGGCGCAAAGATCGATCCACAGTTGGGCGTCGGGGATCTCGCTGATGACGGTGGCCGGCCAGGAGGCATCGTACCGGTCGGCGGAGGAGATTCTCTCCGCGGCGAGACGTTTCTCCGCACCGAGGCAGACCATCACCGCCAATCTGCTCAGTTCCGCAATGGTGCGTATCCCCACCGTCACCCCGTGAGTCGGAACGTCGTCCACCGCCTCGAATTCCGGGAAGGTCCTCAGGTTGTCGGTGCGGGTCGGGGTTGCGAGTTCCACGATCCGGGTGATCGAGTCCCGGGGACTTCCCGCGGGGTTGAATCCGATGTGGCCGTCGGAGGCTCCGCTGGCCAGGAGGAACAGGTCCACTCCCCCGGCCTCGGCGATGCGGCGGTCGTAGGCGGGTGGATCGGCCGGGTCGGGCATCCAGACGCGGCCGTTCCCAGGAGCGCCCGGCAGGTGTGCCAGGGGTTTGCCGATCTCCTCGATGGCGAAGCGCCGGCAGGAGTAGTGGGCGTCGATGGGGACGTGGATGTATCCGCGGCCGGTCGGGATCACGTAGTCATCCATCATCACCACCACCAGGGGGGAGAGGTCCACCGACCGCTCGGCCGCCACCTCCGGGAGGGCGCGGTAGGTGGAGAGGGGGCTTCGGCCGCCCGGACAACCCAGGAGGTAGTTCCTCCCTTCCAGTCCTGCCTCCCGGACGCCGTCCACGATCCTGGCAGCCAGCGCCCGGCCCAACTCCTGTTCCCCCTTGAACACCCGTGGGACAAGAGGAGCAGGCTGCATCAGGGCTCCCCGCGCAGTTCTTCTTCCACCCCGCGCACCCATCGCAGGTTCCTGGCCTGCACCCGGGCGGCCGAGTCGAGTTCGGTCCGGGAGGAGACCGGAGCGCGGTCCTGTTCGACCACCACCCACCCTCGGTAACCGGTCTCTGACAGGCGGGCCAGGAACTCCCGCAATGGGAGGTCTCCCTCTCCGAGCGGCGTGAACAGGTCCGGCCACCAGACTTCGAAGTCCTCTCGCCGGTCTGACTTCACGTCCTCCAACACCTGATGGAGGACATCCTTGAGGTGGATGTGGTTGATCCGCTCCCGCCAGGCTTCGAGGCACTCCAGTATGTCCCCGCCGCCCAGGGCGATGTGGCCGGTGTCGAAGGTGAGATCGATGTCGGTGAGTTCCAGGAGTCGTTCGATTTCGGCCGGGCTCTCCACGTAGGTGCTGATGTGGGGATGGAAGGACGGGACCAATCCCCGCCGGCGGATCCGGGTCGCCATCCGGTTGGTGGCTTCGCAAAGTTCTTCGAAGGCCTCGGGACTGAGCGCATGGGTGGCGTCGTCGCCCCGGGCGGGATGCAGGAGCAGGGTCTCGCTTCCCTCGTCGGCGAGGATGGCCAGCCGGGATCCGCCGCCCGCCTCCTCCAGCTCCCGGAGGGCTTCTTCCATGCGGGCTTCGTCGCCGACCATGAGGTCGGGGTCGGCGAAGTGGATGGGGTTGTAGATGCCCACCGGGTCCAAGCCGTGCTCCCGGAACAGCCGCGCCGCGGCGCCGGGAGGCCCGGCGTACCCGGCCGGCGGGAACTCCGCTCCCGGATATCCCGCGGAGGCCATGGCCGCCACCAGGTCATCGGGCGACAGCCCGCTGTCTTCCTCCGGTGGTCCGTAGACGCCGAAGCTCACCGGCGCGACGCCGATCTTCATCGACGCCGTCCCACCTCTCCGCCGGCTGCCAGCCCGTCTCCCCGGGCCAGGGCGGCCACCATCTCCTGCAAAAAGGCGGTGTCGTCCCGGGCGCTGGCGGCGTAGGGGGGATGATCGCCGGTGGTGATGGCCTGGTGGAAGTGTCGCAGTTCCCTCACGAAGGCCGACTCATCTCCACCGGTGTTACGGGCCACCGTCTCCCGGCTGTTGATGGTGAGAGAGGCCGCCCGGTCACGCAGGTAGGCGTTGGAAAACCGGACCCGGACCGATCCGCGGGTTCCGTGGGCCTCGAAGGACTCCCGGTATGCGGGATAGGCGGGGAGCCAGAGCCAGGTCATCTCCACCCTGGTGTGATCGGGATACCGCCCCCTTGCCAGGAGACAGGGGGGTTCCTTCCCGGGTCGGGCGGGCGGCCACAGGTCGGCGGATGTCAGCCGGGGGAGTCCTCCCATCACCTCCCGCACGAAGGAGACGGTGTGGATGAAGGAGGCCGCCAGCACTTCCCGGTAGAGCCGTCCCCAATCTCCCGGCAGGTCTCCGAGAGCTTCCACGGTTCGCCGCTCCTCGAAGGCGGCCGCCTCGGAAAGCACCGCCGGGTCGGCGTCGTCGAATCGGATGGTCTCGGCGGGTCCCAGACAGACCGAGTCGTCGGGGTGGTAGACGGTGTGTCGGACAAGTCGCAGATCCCCGATGGCGCCCAGTCCCGCCCGGAGGTCGGGAAGGATCCCCTCGTGGAGCTTCATGTAGCCGACCTGGAGCGCCAGGCCCCTTCCGGAGGCCAGGTCGTGCAGTCGCTCGGCGCCCTCGACGGTGAGGCAGAGGGGCTTTTCCGCAAACACGTGCCTGCCCGCCCGGAGCGCTCCTTCCGCGATCTGTTCGTGCGATCCCGTAGTGAGAATCAGCACCCCTTCGACATCGGGGCGGGCGCAGACCTCCCGCCAGTCGGTGGAGGTGAAGACCCCTCCGGGGAGCCGGTCGGCGACCGCTCGGGTGAGGCGAGGCGAGATGTCGGCCACCGCCGTGACCCTGAAAAGGCTCCGCAGCCGAGCCAGGTTGGGGAGGTGCTGGATCTGGGCGATGCTTCCCAGCCCTATCAACGCCACGGAGATGCGCCGGCTCATTCCGCGGTCCTCCCGGGCTTCGGCCCACCGGGCGGGTCATGGGTGTTCCGGCCCGCCTCCCCACCGGCCTCCAGGCCTTCTTCCCGGACCAGGGCGGCCAGCATCCCCTGGAGCCAGGCGATGTCGGTGGCGGTGTCCCGGGCGTCCCGGGGATGGTCGCCGGTGGTGATGGCTCGGTGGAATGCTCGCAACTGCCGCACGAAGGCCGACTCTCCACCGCCCATGCGGCGCTGCGCCGACCGGCGGTGGCGGACAGTGAGTTCGGCGGTCCGGCGCCGCAGGTAGGGCTGGGGAAACAGCAGTTCCACGGACCCCTCGGTTCCAAGGATCTCGAGCGTCTCCCGGTACGCGGGGTAGGAGGGAAGCCACAGCCAGCTCATCTCCACCCGGGCATGACCGGAGAGTTCTCCCCGTGCGAAGAGGCTGGGTGGCCGGCCATGGGGGAGGCCGGAGTCGGCAGGCCACATCTCGGCGAGGGTGATCCGGGGGAGGTCTCCGAGGGCGGTTCGCAACACCGAGACGGTGTGGATGAGCGATCCCACCAGGAACTTGCGGTAGATGCGTTCCCACCGGTGGGGGAGGTCTCCGATGGCCTCGACGGTGCGCTCCCGTTCATAGGCGTCGGCCGCATCGAGGACATCCTGGTCGGCGTCGTCGAAGCGGAGGACGTCGGCGTGGGCGTACTGGGAGTCATGACTCGGGTGATAAACCGAATGACGGACCAGCCGGTGGTCTCCGATTCCCTCCAGTCCGGCTCGCAGGTCTCCGAAGACCTGTTCGTGAAGCTTCATGTATCCGACCACCAGCGCCCGGTTCTCGGCCTCGGCAACCGCCGCCAGGCGTCTGGCGCCCGCCACCGTCAGCGAGAGGGGTTTCTCGGAGAAGACGTGCTTGCCGGCTGAGAGGGCCTCCTCGGCCATTCGCTGGTGAGCCCCCGGGGTCAGGAGCAACACCGCCTCCACATCCGGATGATGGCAGATCTCCCGCCAGTCGGTCGAGGTGAAGACCGTGCCGGGTGTCCGATCGGCGATGGCTGCGGTGAGCCGCGGCGAGAGGTCCGCCAGCGCCGCCACCCGAAAGAGGCTGTCCAACCGGGCGAGGTTTCCGAGGTGCTGGGTCTGGGCGATGACCCCCAGGCCAACCACCCCCACCGCGACACGTCTCATCCCCGTCCGCCCGCCCGTTGGGCCACCCGGTTCTCGCCGGGTTCCGCCGAAACGTCGCGAAATTCGCCCCTGCCGGGCCCTCCCCCGCCTCCGGCTCGGCAGGCTTCCGCCCAGCCCCGAGCCGGGGCTTTCCACCGGTCTTCGTTGATCCCTCGATGGGGTCCGCACGACGCCGGAACGGACCGTCCGGGTGTTTGGCTGCCTATCAGCATGAAACCTCTGTGGGACAGAGACAACACCCGGGGCTCGGGTTTTTTCCCGAACCCGTGACCGAGCCGGGTCCGGGGGAGGATCCCGGACGGGTCGTCCTAAGACAGTTCGGCACGGTCTGCAAAGTTGGCCAGGGCCTCGGGGTTGGCGAGGGCTTCGGTGTTCTTCACCTCCTCGCCGTTGACGACCGCGGTGACGGCCAACTCGGTGATCTTTCCCGACCGGGTGCGGGGGATGTCGGTGGTCTGGAGAACCAGAGCCGGCACGTGGCGGGGTGAGCAGTTACGGCGGAGGCGGTCCTTGATGGCGGCTATGAGGTCTTCGGTGAGCGTCCGGTCTTCCTCGAGTCGCACGAACAGCACCATCCGGGTGTCCCGCTCCCATTTCTGGGCCACACAGATCGCTTCGACCACCCCCGGCACCTCCTCGGCCTGCCGGTAGATCTCGGCGGTCCCGATCCGCACCCCCGCCACGTTGAGGGTGGCGTCGGAGCGGCCGTGGATGACCATTCCGCCGCTCCGAGTCCAGCTGGCGTAGTCGCCGTGGGTCCAGACTCCGGGGTACCGCTCGAAGTAGGCGGAGCGGAACTTCGTCCCACCGGGATCGTTCCAGAACCTGAGAGGGACCGAGGGGAAGGGCGCCCGGCACACCAGCTCGCCGGTGGGTCCGTGGACGGGCCGGCCCTCGGGGTCGTACACCTCCACGGCCATGCCCAGGGCGGCGCCCTGGATCTCTCCCGACCACACCGGGCGGGTGGGATCGCCTCCCACGAAGCACGCGCACAGGTCGGTGCCCCCCGAGATGGACGCCAGGTGGACGTCTTCTGTCACATCCCGGTATATCCACTCAAAGCCCTCGGGAGAAAGAGGCGACCCGGTCGAGCAGATGGTGCGGAGGGTGTCCAGTCGATGAGTCTCCCGGGGTCGGATCCGGGTCTGTCTCCAGGCGTCGATCAGCTTGGCGGAGACGCCCAGCAGGGTGATCCGGTCCTCCTCGATCAGGTCGAACAGCCGGCCGGGGGAGGGATGGAAGGGGTTGCCGTCGTAGAGGACGATGGTCGCTCCGGTACAGAGGGCGTTCGCCAGCCAGTTCCACATCATCCAGCCGCAGGTGGTGAGGTAGAAGACCCGGTCGCCGGCCCGGATGTCCACCTGATGTTGATGCTCCTGCATGTTCTTCAACATCACCCCCGCCGCCCGGTGGACTATGCACTTGGGCGGGCCGGTGGTGCCCGAGGAGTAGAGGATGAACAGGGGATGATCGAAGGCAAAGGCCTCGGTGGGAAGTTCGGCCCCCTCGCCGATCGCCAGGAAGTCGCTCCAGGAGATGGCGCCGGGGAGCGCCGCCAGGTCGGGCTCGGGATCAAGATTGGGGACGATCACCACCTGCTGCACCGTGGGAAGGGATGCATCTATCTCCGCCAGTGCCTCCATCCGGTCGAAGGGCCTTCCCCCGTAGGGGTAGCCGTCGGCCGCCAGCAGCAGCACCGGTTCGATCTGGCCGAACCGGTCCACCACGCCTGCCCCCCCGAAGTCGGCCGACGTGGAACTGAACATGGCGCCCAGGCCGGCGGCGGCGATCATCAGCACCACCGTCTCGGGCCGGTTGGGCATCCACGCCGCCACCCGGTCGCCGGCTCTCACCCCGTGGGCCCGCAGGGCGGCCGCCGCCGCGGCCACCTGGGTTCGGAGTTGGTTCCAGGTGAGGTCCCGGGAGTACCCGTCCTCCCTCCGGTACAGGATCGCCGGAGACTCTGCGTCCACCCCCCGGCCGTCCAGCAGGTTGGCCGCCACACTGAGCCGGGCGTCGGGGAAAAAGCGTGCGGTGGTGAACGAGTCCCCGGGGTCGAAGACCCGTTCGCCCTTGTCTCCCAGCACCCCCACTTGGTCCCAGGAGGTGTCCCAGAACCGGGCGACGTTCTCCACGCTCCAGCGCTGCAGGGCCACCGAGTCGGAGAGTTCCAGTCCGTATCTGCGGTTGACCTCCCGGCGGAGAGAGGTCATGGCCGAGGCTTCGATTCTGCGAGCCGAGGGCGTCCAGAGGGGTCGGTCCACCATAGGCCCTAGAGGGTATCGCTGCCCGGGGGCCGGATCAGTCCGACAACTCCGCCTCCACGCCCAGCCGACCGTGCGCCGAGTACGCCCCCATGGTCCATCGACCTTCCCCGGCCCCCTCGTCGGGGCCTCCCCGCAGGTGGAGGGTGTCGCCGCAGAAGAACGGCGAGCGGGCCCGGAAGGAAAAGCGCGCCGGTCCCGCCACGCCGTTGCGCCGGCCCAGGTCGGCCAGCAGCATGGCGGTGAGCGGTCCGTGCACCACCAGGCCGGAGTACCCCTCCACCCCGGTCGCGTAGGAGTGGTCATAGTGGATGCGGTGGGAGTTGTTGGTGAGGGCCGAGAAGCGGAACAGAAGCACCGGATCGGTGGTCACGTCCCGGCGCCAGGGCCGACGGGGAGGTCCGGGGACCGAGTCCGGTTCTCCGGGAGTAGCCGGCGCCGAATCGGTGTAGATCAGGTTCTGGGACTCGGTGAGCGCCGGTCCCTCCTCTCCCCGGATCCGGTACTCCACCGTCACCACCACCAGGGAACCGCTGCGGCCTTCCTTGCGGACCACGCTCTTCACGGTGGCCTGCTGCCGGGCCTCCTCGCCCACCAGCAACGGGCGGTGGAAGAGGGTGGTCCCGCCCGCGAACATCCTTCTTCTCTGCGGGACGGGGGGAAGGAACCCTCCCCGGCGGGGATGGCCGTCCTCTCCGGTCTCGGATCTGCGCGCCGCAGGGAGGAAGTAGAGCCAGTGCCACATGGGGGGAAGGGGCGCTCCCTCTTCCGCGGCCGGAGAAGGCAGATCGAAGAGAGCGGACAGGGCGGCGACCGGCCAGGGGTCGAGACGCTGGCGGCGGATCTCGGTTCTTCCCACCCAATCGGTCAGGTTCGGAGAGTTCATGTGTCGGACTTTGATCGGCGGGCCTGCAGTTGCAGTCGCACAAAGGGTACGACATAGACGCCGTCGGCGTCCCTTGTCAGGTCGGCCACCTTCTCCGACACCTCGCAGACCAGGTCCTCGAACACCGCAGGAGGGAGCCTCGGTCGGTACCCGGTCAGGGTTTGGGTGCGGAGCCATCCCGTCAACCGGCGGCGGGAGAACGGGCGGGGCTGGATCTCGGTCCGCAGTTCCTCGGCGGCGCCGAAGGGAGAGCCGGCCACCATCTCCCGGTACCGCTGCAGGGAGGGCCACGGGTGGTGGGGCAGGAGACCCTGCAGGTATTGACGGTAGGGCGGGCGCTCAGCAACCGCGAAGATGATCCCTCGGATGTCGGCGATGTTGGTCTCTCCGGCAAAGCTGGCGATCAGGCGGCCTCCGGGGTGGAGTGCATGGAAGATCCTCTCCAGCACCACCGGGTGCTCGGGGATGGGGATCCAGTGCAGGCAGGCGATCGAGGCCACCGCCGCGAAGCGCTTCTCCCATCCGAGATCCTGGACCCGGCGCACCTCGAAGCGCAGTCGCGGGCTCTCATGCCGGCGAGCCTGTTCGATCTGGCTGGGCGAGGTGTCTATTCCGATCACCTCGGATCGGGGATAACGGCCCGCCAAAGCAGCGGTGAGGTCCCCCGCGCCGCACCCGACGTCCAGCAGCGAGTCGCCGGCGTCCAGGCCGAGACTCCAGAGCGCGGGGGGATCGAAGGCCCGGTGATGAGCGGTGTTCTCCCGGTATTCGGTACCGCTCCAGGCATCCGGTGTTTCTCCGACTGGTGTCATCTGCTTGGAAGAAGCCCTTCTCGAACTCGTTTGGCGGTCTTGGTTGACTTGGGTTGTGTTCGGAACTCTATTCTCGCCGGATCGGAGCGTCGCCGACCGGCGAGGGTCTCCGAAGGAGGAGACCGGCGGGGGCGACCTCTGAGGGGGAAGTTCCTGGAAGGAGGGGGTAACAGGTCGGTAAAATGAATTCGCAGCATCCCAGCCGAGAGTCCCGCATGATCGAGCACCAGCCGGAGACAACCTCCGGAATACCTCTCAAGCTTCTGTACGGGCCCGACGACGTGCCCACCGACATCCGGGAGGCCCTGGCCGCCCCGCCCGGGCGGGCGCCGTATCTGCGGGGCGCCTATCCCCGCATGTACCGGGACCGGCCATGGAGAATCTTCCAGCTCTCGGGATACGGGAACCCCGAGGACATGAACGAGCGGCTCAAGTTCCTTCTGTTCGAGGCGGGGGAGACGGGGATCATCATCAAGCACGACCGGATGACCGACGATCATCTCTACGACGTCGACCACCCCGAGATCGTGGAGAGGCGAGAGGACGTGGGCCTGACGGGCACGGTCACGGTCGGCCTCCGGGACTACGAGACCATCCTCTCGGACCTCCCCCTCGAGTCCATCTACGCCAAGCCCGGCGGGGGAGTCCCCCAATCGGCGGTGTACACCCTTCCCTCCTACTGGTCGGTGGCAAGCCGCCGGGGAATACCCCTCGAGAAGCTGGCCGGGACCGGCCAGAGCGACTTCTTCCTCACCTACCTGGGGTGTCCCACCAAGGAGCAGATCCCGCCCGAGGCCGCCATCCGGTTCAATCTCGATCTGATCGAGTGGTGCTCCGAGCGCATGCCCCGCTGGGTGCCGGTCTCCATCGCCGGCTACAACGCGGCCGACAGCGGACTGTCCGCGCACCAGGAACTGGGCGCGGTGATGGCCAACGCAGTCCAGTACCTGGACATGATCGCCGCCCGCGGGAAGGTGGACGTGGAGCGGCTGGCGCACCGGATCGGAGGAGTGAACTTCCGGGTCTCGATGGAGATCTTCGAGGATGCCGCCAAGTTGCGGGCGGCCCGCAAGATGTGGTCGGACCTGCTGGGAGATCGCTACGGGATCACCAACGAGAAGGCCCGGCAGATGAGGATCCACGTGGTGACCGCCGGGAGCGCCATGACCTACCAGGAGCCGTTCAACAACATCGTGCGGGGCACCCTGATGGCGCTGTTCTCGGTGCTGGGAGGCACCCAGTCGCTGGGAGTCTCCGGGTACGACGAGGCGATGTCCATCCCCTCCGATCACGCCCACCTGATGTCGATCCGCATCCAGCAGATCCTCCAGAACGAGATAAACCTCCGCGAGGTCGCCGATCCGCTGGGCGGGAGCTACTACGTCGAGTCGCTCACCGGAGAACTGGAGGAGCGAGGTTGGGAATTCTTCCGCCGTATCCAGGACCGGGGCGGTTTCCTGGCAGTGCTGGACGACGGGTTTCTCCTGGAGTGCGCCGAGGAGAACAACCAGAGGATCGCGGTGGGGATGGAGTCGGGGGACCGTGCGATCGTGGGAGTCAACACCCACACCATCGACGATCCCATCATGGAGGTCGAGGCCTTCGAGGGGCGGTCGGGCGCCCAGACCTGGGAGATGGCCATGGAGCGTCTTTCTGATCTGCGTCGCACCCGGCACCGCCGGGGCGCCATGGGTGCCCTGGGCCATCTGCAGGAGGTGTGCCGGAACGACTCGGTCAACGCCATTCCGGCCTTCATGGAAGCGGTGAGCGCCGACGCATCGATCGGGGAGATCGGGAGCGTGCTGCGGGAGACCTTCGGAGACTGGCAGGTGCCGATCAGTGTCTGAGACCGGATCGACGCCTCTCGCGCCGGCGCGGGTGCTGGTGGCCAAGAGCAGCCTCGACGGCCACTGGCGGGGAGTGGCGGTGGTGGCCCGGGCTCTCCGGGAGGCGGGGTTCGAGGTGATCCTGGGCGGGATGCTCCGTCCCAGCGAGATGGCGAGCGTGGCGGCCGCCGAGGACGTGGACCTGGTGGGCATCAACGTCGGGGGGCGGGTGGAGGTGGTGGAGCGGGCCCTGGACGAGATGGAGGCCGCCGGGTTGGGCGACGTCCCGGTCTTCGTGGGGGGGACCGTCCCTCCCCAGGCCATTCCCCGCCTCACCGACCGGGGTGTGGGGGTGTTCCCCCCGGGAAGTTCTCTGTCGGTGATCGTGGAGGAGGCCCGCCGCCTCACCGGGCGAGATTCCCAGGCGCAGAGCCTTTAGCGGCGCCGGACACTGGTAAATTAGAGCCCGTATTCTCGATTAGCGCAGAGGAGATGCCCCAATGGTGATGACCCCTAGCGAGGCTTTGGTAGAGACTCTCCGGGTGGAGGGAGTGACCGACCTGCCCGGGATAGTCGGATCGGCCTTCATGGACGCACTCGACTTGTTCCCGGCGGCCGGAATCCGGTTCGTCCCGGTCCGCCACGAACAGAACGCCGCCCACATGGCCGACACCTACGCCCGGGCGACCGGACGTCCCTCGGTCTGCACCGCCCAGAACGGGCCGGGTATCACCAACATGGTCACCGGCATCGCCGCCGCCTATCACGCCCACTCCCCGGTGGTGATCATCACCCCGTCGGCGACCTCGGGCTCGGTGGGACTGGACGGGTTCCAGGAAGTGGAACAGCTCTCCATTTTTCGCTCCATCACCAAATTTCAACTTCAGGTTCCCCGCCCCGACCGCATGGCCGAGTCCATGCGGACCGCCTTCCGGATGGCCATGGCCCATCTCGGTCCGGTGCAGGTGGACGTCCCCCGAGACTTCTTCTACGGAGAGTCCCGGGAAGATGTCCTGGAACCCAACCAGTACCGCTCCGAGGAGCGGGGAGCGGGCGATCCCGCCCTGTTGGACCGCGCCGCCTCCATCCTGTCCGAAGCCCGCAATCCGGTGATCGTGGCCGGGTACGGCGCCGTGCTGTCGGACGCATACGCGGAGACGGCCCGGCTGGCCGAGCAACTCAGCGCACCGGTGGCCACCTCCTATCTGCACAACGACGCCTTCCCCTACACTCACCCTCTCTCGGTGGGGCCCCTGGGCTACATGGGATCGAAGGCGGCCATGGAGCTTCTGTCCGAGGCCGACGTGGTCCTGATGCTGGGCTGTCGGATCAACGTGTTCGGAACGGTCCCCCAGTACGGGCTCGACTTCTATCCCCAGTCGGCAAGGGTGATCCAGATCGACATCGACCCGGAGCAACTGGGCCGGTCCAAGCCCATCGAGTTGGGGATCATCGGCGACGCCCGCCGGTCCGCCGAGGCCATCTTGGCCCGGCTGGCCGCAGCCGGCGAGCGCCCGGTCAACCAGGCGAGGCTGGATCACATCGCCGACACCAAGGCGCGCTGGGAGAAGGAACTGTCGGCCCGCTCGGCCTCCGACTCCGCACCCATCAGTCCTCGCCGGGCTCTCAGCGAGTTGGCGGCGCAACTCACCGACGACACGTTCGTCACCACCGACATAGGCAACATCTGCTCGGTCTCCAACGGCTACCTCCGCTTCACCAAGCCCCGCCGGTTCATGGCCGCCATGGGCTTCGGCAACTGCGGGTTCGCCTATCCGGGGGCGCTGGGCGCCAAGCTGGCCTCGCCCGGGTCGCCGGTGGTGGCGATCGTCGGCGACGGGGCGTGGGGGATGAGCCTCAGCGAGGTGATGACCGCGGTGGAGGAGGACCTGCCCGTCACCGCGGTGGTCTTCAACAACCAGCAGTGGGGAGCGGAGAAGCGCAACCAGATCGACTTCTACGACAACCGCTTCGTGGGGACCAACATCGGGCACGACCTGGGAGGATTCAATTTCGCCGAGATCGCCACTGCGATGGGCGGGCGGGGGATCAGGGTGACCGACCCCGCCGACCTGAAGGACGCCTTCGGTGAGTCCCTGGATCCGGAGGTGGCAACCGTGGTGGAGGTGATGGTCGACCCCGAGGAGTTGGCCGAACCATTTCGCCGCGACGCCCTCCAGCAACCCGTCCGGCACCTGGACCGCTATCGGCATCTGGCCGCTGACAACTAGCAAAGAGGAGAAGTCTTCTATGACCACCACTCTCACCACCAACGCGCTGGCGCACACCGCTCTGCATTTCACGCCGGGGAAGCTGTTGCGGAGCGGAGCGGCGCCGGTTTTCGTACGAGGCGAGGGCATCCGGATCTGGGACCAGGAAGGGAACTCCTACATCGACGGGCTTGCCGGTCTGTTCTCGGTCCAGATCGGCCACGGCCGGGCGGACATCGCCGCCGCGGCCGGCGAGCAGATGAAGACCCTCGCCTACACGCCGTCGTGGTCGGCCACCACCCCGGCCACCATCGAGGCGTCCAATATGATCGCCTCCCTGGCGCCGGGGGACCTGGATGTGGTGTTTCTGGTCTCCTCGGGTTCGGAGGCGGTGGAGTCGGCCATCAAATTCTCCCGCCAGTACCACTCGGCCCGCAACGAGCCCCGCCGGGTGAAGGTGATCAGCCGCAACCTGTCCTATCACGGGACCACCCTGGGGGCGCTGTCGGCCACCGGACTGACCGGCCTCCGGGAAGCCTACGGGCCGCTCCTCTACGGGTTCAGAAAGGTCCCCAACACCCTCGGGTTCGACGACGGGATCGAAGCGGCCGCCCGGGTGGAGGAGGCGATCGTGGAAGAGGGACCCGAGTCGGTGGCCATGGTGCTGGCCGAGCCGGTGCAGAACGGCGGAGGCTCGATCGTCCCCCCCGCCGGCTACTGGCGGGAACTGCGCCGCATCTGCGACAAGTACGGTGTGCTGCTCTGCGCCGACGAGGTCATCAACGGGTTCGGACGCCTGGGAGAGTGGTTCGGGTCGGAGGTGATGGGAGTGGTCCCCGACCTGCTGACCTTCGCCAAGGGCGCCACCTCCTCGTACGCACCCATCGGGGGCCTGTTGATCCGCCAACCCGTCTTCGATGAACTGCTGGACTCCCACATCGGCATGTTCAACCACGGGGCCACCTGGGGAGGCCATCCGGTGGTGGCCGCCACCGCGGTCGCCAACCTCACCGCCATGCGGGACGAGGACGTGGTGGGCAACGTGCACTCCAACGCCGGTTACTTCCGCGATCGACTGGAGCAGATGGCCGCCGGGCACCGGATGGTGAGCGAAGTGCGGGGCATGGGGTATTTCTATGCGGTGGAGCTGACCGCCGACCGGGAGACCGGCCGGCGCCTGACCGCCGAGCAGGAAGGCGTGCTGTTGAAGGAGACCCTCCCTCCCATCATGATGGAGGAGGGCCTCTACACTCGCGCCGACGACCGCGGGGAGCCGAAGATTTGCCTGTGCCCGCCTCTGACCTCCACCCGCTCGGACATCGACGAGATAGTCTCGATGGTCGACCGGACCCTGGAGCGGACCGGCGCCATGGAGTGGTGATCCCCGGGTCCGAGAATCGACACGCAAAAGCACGCCTTTAGTAATCGGGAGCCGTCCTCATGAGCATCACCAACATCGCCGGGGTAGTCCGGCATCACGCCGCCTCACAGCCTGACAAGACCGCGCTGGTCTACGGAACCGAAGAGGTGACCTTCGCCGAACTCGACGCACGTTCGAGCCGGACCGCCAACGCCATGGCGGCAGACGGGGTGGGACACGGGGACCATGTCGGGTTCCTGGACAAGAACTGCATGGAGTTCTTCGACTTCCTGTTCGGCGCGGCCAAGCTGGGGGCGGTGCATGCCGGCATCAACTGGCGGCTGGCGCCCGGGGAGATCACCGGGGTGGTGAACGACGCCGAGATCAAGCTGTTGATCGTGGGGGAGGAGTACGTGCCCATCCTGGACGAGATCGCCGGCGACCTGAACACCGTGGAGAAGATCCTGGTGGTGGGCGGCCATGACACCCACCAGTCCTTCGCGGAGTGGCGCGACGCCCACCCCGACACCGATCCGGGGGGAGGAGCGGAGGGAGACGACACGGTCTTTCTCTTGTACTCATCGGGCACCACCGGGTTTCCCAAGGGGGTGATGATCCCCAACGACGCCTTCATGGAACTGAAGAAGATGTGCTCGCCGATGTGGGGCTTCGACGGCGATTCGGTGAACCTGGTCAACCTGCCCATGTTCCACATCGGCGGTGTCGGATGGTCGTGCCTGGGGTTGTACAACGGCAACACCTCGATCGTCGCCCGCGACAACATCCCCCAGTTGCTGGTGGACCTCACGGTCGACCACCGGGTCTCCAACGCCTTCCTGGTGCCGGTGCTGCTGCAGTTCATGCTGGCGGTGCCGGGAGTCGAAGATGCCGACTTCTCGGCGCTCCGCACCATCGTGTACGGAGGGTCGCCCATCTCAGAAGAGGTGCTCCGCGGCTCCATCGATGTTCTGGGCTGTGAGTTTGCGGGCGCCTACGGACTCACCGAGTCCTGCAACGGGGTGACCACGCTGTTCCCCGACGAGCACGATCCGGGCGGCCCGTTTGCCTACCGGATGCTGTCGGTGGGGCGTCCCCATCCCAACGTGGAATTGAAGATCGTCGATCCGGTCTCCACCGAGGAACTCGGAACCGATGAGGTGGGCGAGATCTGGCTGCGTTCCCCCCAGTTGATGAGCGGCTACTGGAAGAACCCCCAGGCCACCGCCGAGACGGTCAACGACGAGGGCTGGATGCGCACCGGCGACGCCGGGTCGCTGGACGCCGACGGGTTCGTGTACATCCGGGACCGGATCAAGGACATGATCATCTCCGGCGGGGAGAACATCTACCCCGCAGAGGTGGAAAACGCGCTGATGGAGCATCCGGGAGTGGCCGACGTGGCCGTGATCGGCGTGCCCAGCGCCAAGTGGGGGGAGACGCCCCGGGCGGTGATCGTCGTAGCCGGCGAGGAGGCGCCCTCCGAGGCCGAGATCATCGAGTTCTGCCGGAGCCGCATCGCCCACTACAAGTGCCCCACCTCGGTGGGGACCATCGACGCCATTCCCCGCAATCCCTCAGGAAAGATCCTCAAAGGGGATCTGCGGGACATGTACCTGGCCTCCCAGGGTTAGGAAGGGGGCATCATGCACATAGGGGCGGTATTCCCCCAGATCGAGATCGGACCGGACCGGGGCGCGGTTCGCGCCTGGACCGAGACCGCCGAAGGGCTGGGCTTCGACTCGATCCTCGTCTACGAACACGTCCTGGGAGCGGACCCCTCCCGGCACGTGCTCACCGGGCCCTACACCCACGAGGACGGCTTTCACGAGCCCTTCGTGCTGTTCGGGTACATGGCCGGGATCACCACCCGGATCGAACTGTGGCTGGGGGTGCTGGTGCTCCCCCAGCGGCAGACCGCGCTGGTGGCCAAGCAGGCCGCCACCCTGGACCTTCTGTCGGGCGAGCGGTTCACCCTGGGGGTGGGGGTGGGCTGGAACCAGGTTGAGTTCCAGGCTCTCGGCCAGGATTTCCGCACCCGGGGACGGCGCTTCGAAGAACAGGTCAAGCTGCTCAACAAGCTCTGGGCACAGGAACTGGTCGACTTCGAAGGCGAGTTCGACACGGTGGAGGGAGCCGGGATCAACCATCTTCCCAACCGGCGCATCCCGTTGTGGATCGGTGGCTGGGCCGACCCGGTCATGAAGCGGATCGGCTGGTGGGCAGACGGCTGGCTGGCCTCGGCCGGGTCGGTCAAGACCGCCCATCTTCCCGACCGGACCGGCAACACCGCCGGGTTGCGCACCCGGTTCCGGCTGGTGGAGGAGGCCGCTCGCGAGAAGGGTCGCGACCCCGCAGAGATCGGCCTGGGGATGCTGGTGGGCGAGGTGGGTTTCACCGGGCGGGTGCCCTGGGATCCCGCCGAGTACGCCGACCGCACCCGCGAGTGGGGGACGGCCGGGGTCACCCACGCCTTCCTGGGGACGATGGGATACGATTTCGACCTCGCCCGGCATCTCGCCGCCATGGAGGACTTCATGACGGCCTACCGGAACGGCGGGTGATTGGTCTGCCGGGAGGGGAGTCAACTAGATTGGGGGACCGATGAAACAGACCCCGGTGCTGGAGGGCGCCTTCGTCTCCGATCCCGAACCTGCCCTGGTGGGAAGCCGGTGCCGCTCCTGTGACACGGTGGCCTTCCCGGCCAGCTTCACATGCCCCAATCCCCGCTGTGCACACAAAGAGGTGTTCTCGACCCCCCTTTCCCGCACCGGACGGCTCGCCAGTTGGACGACCGTCTACTTCCCGCCCCCGCCCCCCTTCGTGGCGCCCGATCCGTTCGAGCCGATCACCGTTGTGGAGGTGGAGTTCGCCTCCGAGGGAATCCAGGTGGTGGGTCCCCTGGCCGGCGCCTCGGTGTCGGACCTGCGGATGGGGATGGCGATGCAGACGGTCGTGGAGCCCTACTACACCGACGACTCCGGAGAGGTGATCGGCTGGAAGTTCCGGCCCCTGGAAGGTGATGGCGATGAGTGATGTGATAGTGGCCGGCGTCGGGCTCCACCCCTGGGGGAAGTTCCCCGACAAGAGCTGGGTCGAGATGGGCGCGGAGGTGGCGCTGGGAGCGGTGGCCGACGCCGGCATGGAGTGGACCGACGTGGAGGCCATGGTCTCGGGGGCCATGCAGTGGGGAGGGTCGACGGGGATGAGGTCGGGCAACACCATCTCCGCCGCCTTGGGAGAGACCGGCGTGCCCATCGCCAATATCAACAACGCCTGCGCCTCGGGAGGGTCCCTGATGAGGGCGGCGTATGCCATGATCACCTCGGGGATGCACGAATCGGTGCTGGTGATCGGGACCGACAAGTCACCCAAGGGGTATTTCCCCAGCGTGCCGGTGCTGGCCGACGAGCCGCGACCCCCCGTCGACATGGTGCGCTGGCAGGTGGGAGTCCCCAATCCGGCCTACTGGGCGCTCGAGATGCGAAAGCGCATGGAGGCCTACGGGTCCACCGAGGAGCATCTCGCCCAGGTGAAGGTGAAGAACTCCAGGCACGGATCGCTCAATCCCTACGCCCGCTACCGGAAGGCTTTCACCCTTGAGCAGGTCCTGGCCTCCCCCATGGTGTGCGATCCCCTTCGCCTGCTGGAGATATGCGCCACCTCCGACGGCGCGGCCGCGGTGATGCTGGTGAGCAGCCGGAAGGCCCGACGGCTGGGCGTGCGTCCCATGGTCAAGGTGGCGGCTTGCTCTCTGGCCTCGGGCGAGTTCGGCGATCCCACCATCCGCATTCCTCTCCTGGCCGCCGCCTCCGACGGCGCCGCCACCGCGCCGCTGCTCTCCGAGAGCCGATTGGCGGCCCAGATGGCCTACGAACAGGCCGGCCTGGGGCCCGACGACATGGACTTCGTGGAACTTCCCGACAACTCCTCATGGCACGAACTCCAGTACCTGGAGACCATGGGGTTCTGTGGCGAGGGCGAGTCGGAGAAACTTCTGGAGGCGGGAGAGACGGCTCTGGGGGGACGCCTGCCGGTGTGCCCCAGCGGCGGGTTCTCCTCCTTCGGCGAGGCGACCATGGCCCAGGGCATCCTCCAGATCGTCGAGGTGACCTGGCAACTGCGCGGCACGGCCGGCGCCCGGCAGGTGGAAGGCGCCCGGAAGGCCATCACCGAGGTCTACGGCGCCCAGGCCAACAACTCGGCCTGCATTCTCACCACCTGACCGTTACGGTCTGTCTCCTCTATGTGATGAGCCGACGCCGGCTGTCTGCAAGCCCGGTCGGTTTCGATCAAAGCCCAGGATGATTGGTGGCTGGCCGCGCCCCGTCCCGGTTGGTTTCGGCGTGGCCGAACCCGGTCACTCGATCAGGAATACGCACTCGGAGGTTGGGTAAACGACGGCATGGCCGGCGCCGGAGGGGGAACTTCCCGGGGAATGGCAATTCGCACGTTGACCCGGAACCCGATGGACAGGCGCTCGGACAGCCAGTCGGCGTCCTGGATGGTCACTCTGATGCACCCATGGGATGCAGGAAAGGCGGGAACGCTGGTTGAGCCATGTATGGCGAACCCTCCTTTGAAATACCAGGGCCGATACAGGGCGCCGAGAGCGGCGTAGCGCCATCCGGGTATGTGTGCCTGGATGCGAAAACTCCCCTTGGGGGTGAACGCCCAGGCCCACCCGAACCCGGGAATAGAACTGAAGTACCTCCCTCCACTGCCGCTGGATATGGGCAGGGTAGCCACCACATCCCCCTCTTCGACGAGGTGCAGCACCTGCCTCTCGAGATCGACTTCCACCCTATTGGGCTGATCCGGCGCTTCTGGAATCTGCGGTTCCCAGGCCGATAGGACCTCCATGTCGCCGGGCATCCAGGTAGGCACGCGATCCAGATCGGCCGCCTTGTGAAAAGCCATGACGGCATGTTCCAACTCCCTCCTCTGGAACCCGTCCACCGGTCCCCGGTAGAAACCCTTGTCGGCCAGAAGGGCTTGGATACGGACCAATTCGAAGTCGATCAGGTATTCGTCGGGAACATTCTGAGCCGTGCCGGCCAGGGCCAGGCCGGACAGTGGCGCCATGCACACCGTCACGGTTGCCGCCAGGATCAGAGCCGATTTTCGCGAGAAACGACCGAGCATTTTCTGGCAGTGTAAAGAAAAAGGTGTGAAAAACGGATGGGGTTTATGGACTCACAGAGGTTTCCGATGTCTCCACGGGTTCCGTACCGGGTCGGATGGGTTCTGGTTATCCGGTCTGACGGGGTGAGCCACGGGACGGGTGGTTGACGGCGGCCGGTTCTCCGAAGACCGCCGAGTTCTGAGGTGCTCAGGCCAACAACTCGGTCCCCATACTCACCACTTGGCGCTCGGCGGGGGACGGGACAAAGGCCGCGCGGAGGTTGTCACTCGTGAGTTCTATCGTAGAGACACCTACAAGGAGTGGTGAATGCTCTACCAAGAGGTCTTGGCAGAACTTGATGGGCTGCAGGTCCCAACCCGGTGTGTTGACTTGATTATGGCTGCGCTGGAAGGGCAGGAGAGAGTTGAGGAAGCGCTCGAGGGTGAGACTTTCCCATCGGCCATAGAGGCGGACGCCGATGCCGGGCAGCCCATTCCCAGCATCTACCTACAGGACATCAAAGTTTCGGGGTTTCGGGGAATCGGACCGGAGGTGAGCCTTGAGGTTCCATCCGGTCCGGGCTTGACAGTGGTGATTGGGCGCAACGGCTCCGGCAAGTCAAGTTTCGCCGAGGCTTTGGAGGTGCTGCTGACCGGTAACACGCTTCGCTGGTCAGACAAGAGAGGACCGTGGCAGGAGGGATGGAGGAACCTCCACTACTCGTCCGCTCCGATGATCATCGCCCGTTTCCAGGTTGAGGGAAAGAGAGGACTCACCACGGTGAAGACCGTCTGGCCTGAGGAGTCGGATTTCTCGGGAGGCAAAGGCACCGCTCAGCACCATGGGGAGCGGCTAACTGACCTGGGGGGACTCGGTTGGAGGGGGCCTCTGGACTTGTACCGGCCCCTTCTGTCCTACAACGAACTGGGAATGATCGGCGCAGGTCCCTCCGCTCTCTTCGACACGCTCACCGCGGTCTTGGGTCTTGATCCGCTCGTTGATGCTCGGAAACCGCTTGCCGCAGCTCGCCTCGACCGGGAAAGGTTTGATAAGCAGGTCAAACAGGAGCGCCGTTCCCTGCTGACTGTCCTGGAGGCAATGGAGGATCAGCGAGCAAAAGCGGCTGAATCGGCTATGAGGAAGAGAATCTGGGATCTCGACGCCTTCGCCCAAATCAGGTCGGAGCCTGGCTCGGAGCAGTCTTCTCTGAGGGAACTGGCAAGGTTGGAGTGCCCGGATCAGGAGAAGGTCTTGGAGATTGCAGGGGAGTTGGAGTCTGCCTACTCGGAGCTGTCCGGTCTGGCTGGTACGGAAGCAGAGCAGGCAGAACAGTTGGCTCGACTCCTTCAAAAAGCATTGGAGTATCACCGCCAACACGGCGATGAGCGTTGTCCCGTCTGCGGATCGGGGACTCTGGACACGGATTGGCGATTGTCGACCCTGGAGCAGGTGGCCCGATTGCAAGAATCGGCAAGGCGGTACCAGGAGGCGAAAGAGAAGTTTGACAGAACAATCCGCGCCGCCCGCTCACTGGTTGCCGTGCCCTCCATCCCCGAATCGGTTGCCGTCGACACCTCCGCCCTCCGCGCTGTTTGGACCCGCTGGAAGTCCCTACCTGATGATCACTCAGAAGTTCCAGATCATCTGCTGACGGTCCATGAGGAGTTGGCGCGGGAGTTGACCAAGGTGTCCGAGCGGGCTGGTTCCCTGTATTCGGAGCGGGAGGAAAAATGGAAGGAAGTTTTACCCAACTTGATGGCGTGGGTGTCTAGAGCGCGTGAGGCAGTTGACTCACGGAAAGCCGTCAAGCAGATCAAGGAGGCGGAAACCGCCCTGAAGGAGGTGACACAGTCGCTCCGCAACGCCCGCTGGGCGCCGATCGAGGCGGAGGCACTCAGACTCTGGAAGAGTCTTCGGCTTCAGAGCAACGTCGACCTGCGTTCCGTGGAGCTTGCCGGCTCTGGTACCAGACGCCATGTTGATCTCACAGTTGATGTCGACGGCACTGAAGCTGCTGCCTTTGCGGTAGTCAGTCAGGGAGAACTCAGTTGCCTTGCGCTATCGCTCTTCTTCCCTCGGGCCGCCATGACGGAAAACCCCTTCCGGTTCCTTGTCATCGACGACCCCGTTCAGGCCATGGATCCCGCCCGGGTGGATGGACTGGCTAGGGTGTTCGAAGGTATTTCCCAAGACCGCCAACTGGTGGTGTTCACTCATGACGACCGCCTGCCCGAGTCGCTCCGCCGCCTTAGGATCAAACACACCTGTAAGAGGGTGACACGCCGCCCCGGGTCGGTAGTGGAGGTTACGGACAGTCACGATCCGGTAACTCAGTACTTCACGGATGCCCGCGCAGTGATCAGAGATGCCCATCTACCAGAGCAGATGGCCAGACGGGTTATCCCTGGACTTTGTCGTGACGGGCTGGAGGCCGCCTGCGTGGAGGCCGTCCGTCGTCGCCGATTGAGCCGGGGCGAGGCGCACGCGGATGTGGAGCGAGCTTTGGAGGAGGCGCAGAAGCTCGTTCCGAAAGCAGCCTTGGTCCTATTCGATGACATGAGCCAGGGAGGCGAGGTGTCGAGAGGCATTAGGCAAAGGTGGGGCACCAGCTTCGAAGACGCGTTCTGGGGCGCGAACCGGGGAACGCACCGCCTATACCGTGGCAATCTCTTTCAACTGATCGGCGACTGCCAGGAACTGGCGAATCGACTTCGCGCCCAATGAGCAAGGACCTGGTCGATCATGCCCGTGAACTGATCGGAGCACCCGAGGTTTTGAGCGGCATATGGCCGCGGGCGGTGGCTTTCCTGACCCGACAAGCTCTTGAGGAGGCGCTGGCTGACCTTTGGGAGCACATCTACCCTGGTATGGAAGAAGCCAATTGGTCTACCCAGTTGGCCTGTTTGGGCGAGGTCTTATCCGACCCGTCGGTAATTGCCGATGTTCGCTCAGCCTGGGCATCGCTCAGCCGCGCCTGTCACCACCACCACTACGAGTTGGAACCCACCGCGGCGGAGCTGGAGCGCTGGATACGACAGACCGAACAGTTCATGATGATGGCTAGAGGAACTTATTGACCTTTGATACCCAAGTAATGGAGGTAGACCGGGCGATCTGGCTATGATGCCAGCCTGTATGAGCCGCATCGCCGTTGTTGCCAAGTTGGTGGCCGCCGAGGGGAAGCGGGAGGCACTCCAAGCTCGACTCACCGAGCACTTTCAGCGGGTACAGGATGAGGAGGGGACGCTTGTTTTCTCCTGGCAGGTCGACTTCCGCAACCCCGATGCCTTCTGGGCCTACGAGGTGTATGCCAGCCGGGAGGCGCTGGCAGCCCATGCCGAGTGGGCGGCCGGGGCGGTAGAGGAGATGGCCGAACTCTTGGCGTCGCCGCCGGAGGTCTCGTTCTGCAGGCCGCTGATGGCCAAGGGCCTACCGGAGTAACTCAAGATTCCTGGCTGACCTGTCAGGAAGCCGACCATGCCCGGACCGTCTCGACACGCACCTCTATGACCGGTCCCGGTGGGGGCTGGTCGCCATAGGGTTGGTACTTGGTGGTGAGTAGAGCGATTCCCTCCCGGAACGACCGACCCGAGTCGATCACCCGCGCCGTACCGTCAACCCTTATCCACCACAGCCGGGTCCAGTCGTCGTCGTAGCGATCCAACAGGACCGAGACACTGGAGTTGGCTTCGATGTTGCTGAGGCGTTTGAGCCGCCGGGTGGACTTGGGCTTTCGGTCGACGGCGGTGTAAAGACGCCCCTCGCGGTAGACGAACACGATCGGGACCAGGTGAGGCTGGCCTGCGCTGTCAACGGTTCCCAGAGTGGCCGACCGCGCCTCGGTCAGCCTGCGGGTGATCTGTTCGGAGTCGATCGCGCACTCCTTTGCATCGGTCCTGTGGGTCCGTGGCCTGGCGCCACTTCCCATTCTGCCCCGATTCGAGCCGGGGAGGTGCCGGAATGGCCTGTTCATCTCCGATCTCCCACCCTCTCCATCTACAATCACCAGCGACCTCCAAACCAACTCAAGGGGTCGACCGACCATCTTCACAAGCCAGCAGACCCCCCAGGAAGGAGAACAAACGGTGGACTTCGCATTGGCCTTGGCCGATGATCCCAGACGTTTAAAGGTCCGGGACTGGCTCTCCGACCATCCCGATCCCAGCCCGGAGCAACTTGCCAGGGCTGGGTACGTGAAGCCCCGTTTTCCCGAGCCGTGGGGCCAGGGGGCCGATGTCCTGGAGGAGTTGATCATCGAGGAGGAACTGGCCTCGGCGGGGGTGAATCCCCCCGACAACGCTATCGCCCTGGGTTGGGCCGCACCGACCCTGCTCAACTTCGGCAACACCGCGCAGCAGGAGCGGCATTTGTGGCCGATCCTCACCGGGGAAGAGCAGTGGTGCCAGTTGTTCTCCGAACCCAACTCGGGTTCGGACCTGGCTTCCCTCCAGACCCGCGCGGTACGGGATGGAGACGAGTGGGTGATTAACGGCCAGAAAATCTGGACCAGCGGCGCCGAACTCTCCAAGTACGGGATGCTCCTGGCCCGTACCGATTCCCAAGCTCCCAAGCACCGGGGGATCACCTGGTTCATCTGCCCGATGGAACGGCCCGGGATCGAGATACGCCCGATCATCGAGATGACCGGGAACCGGCACTTCAACGAGGTGTTCTTCACCGACGTGCGTGTACCCGCCGAGAACGTGGTGGGAAGACTCCATGACGGCTGGCGGGCGGCCCGCTACACCCTGGCCAACGAGCGGGTGGCGCTCTCGGGGGGAGGGGCGATCTGGGGGATGGGACCCAGCGTCCATGATCTCTTGGACCGGGCCCGCGCCGGAGGGGTGGACCGGAAGACCCACCGACAGGAGCTTGCCCGGCTCTACACCGAGGACAAGATCATCCACCTGATCGGCCTGCGGATCCTCACCGACCTGGTGGCCGGGCGGGAGCCGGGCGCCATAGCCGAGGTCAAGAAGCTCATGGCCGACCGGGCCGGGCAGCGGATCATGGGCCTCGCCAAGGATCTGGCCGGCGCCGACGGGATGAGAACCGACCGGGGACCCTTCGGCGAGGAGACCGACGAGTGGAACTGGGGATTCCTGTTCTCGCCGGCGCTCACCATCGGCGGGGGAACCTCACAGATCCTTCTCAATGTGATAGCGGAGCGGATGTTGGGACTTCCCCGGGAGCCGCTCGTCAAGTAGAGATGCGCACCGGGAGTCCGTAGGGTTGGGGCCGATGCGCATCCTGGTCGTCAACTGCGGCAGTTCGTCTATCAAATACAAGCTGTACGGCCTAGAGGTCGGCGACGCCCTGGCGGAGGGGATCATTGAGGGAATCGGCACCCCGAACGCTCGTCATCTCCACCGGGTGGCGGACTGGGAGACTGCGGTGGAGGTCTCGGTCGTCGATTACCGCTCCGGGGTCTCACGCATCGTCGAGGCACTGTCGGAGTGGGGGACGGCCCCACCGGTGGCCGACCCTGCCGAGATCGTGGGAGTGGGTCATCGGGTGGTGCACGGCGGGGAGCGCTTCTCGGCGTCTGTGATCATCGATCCCGCGGTGATGGAGACGATCGAATCCCTGGATTCCCTGGCGCCCCTTCACAATCCGGCCAACCGGGCCGGTATCGAGGCGGCGGGGGACCTTCTGCCCGGGGCGATGGGAGTGGCGGTCTTCGACACCGCCTTCTTCTCGACGCTGCCCGAGCGCGCCTTTCGGTATGCGGTCCCTGAGCAGTGGTGGAGAGACCACGGCGTGCGTCGCTACGGTTTCCACGGGATCAGCCACCGCTATCTGGTGGAGCGGACATCCCGGTTGCTGGGCAAACCCCTCCCCAACCTGGTGACCTTCCACCTGGGGGCGGGCGCCTCGGCCTGCGCGGTCCGCGAGGGCCGGGCGGTGGACACCTCCATGGGGATGACCCCCCTGGAGGGGCTGGTGATGGGCACCCGGAGCGGCGACCTCGACCCGGCGGTGGTGTTTCACCTCATGGAGGCGGGCCTGTCGCCGCCCGAAATCCGCCGCGGCCTGGAGAGGGAGGGGGGCCTGCTGGGTCTGAGCGGGATCTCATCGGACTTCCGGAGGCTGACCGAGGCGACCCGGGCCGGGGAACCCTCCGCCGCCCTGGCGCTGGAGGTCTTCGTTCACAGCATCCGCCGCTACCTGGGGTCGTTCCTGGTGCAGGTGGGGCCATGCGACGGTGTGGTCTTCTCCGGCGGGATAGGCGAGAACAGCCCCGAGGTGCGGCGCAAAGCGCTCGACGGGTTGGAGAGCCTGGGTCTGGTGCTCGACCCCACCCGGAACGAGGGAGTCGGAGAAAGACGGATCTCAACCGACGAGAGCCCGATCGCGGCATGGGTGATCCCCACCGACGAGGAGTCGCTCATAGCCCGCGACACGGCCCGACTGGTGGGTTGAGGACCCCGTTCTGAGCAGACCACCGGGCTCCGGACCGGTACATTGGGAGTATGAAACTCTATGTGAAGGCCGCGGCGTTCACCCTGGTGGTGCCCGGTGGAGTCGGGGTTCTGGTTCCGGCCCTGCTGGTGAGGGGCCAAGACGCGGCGGATGGTGTGTGGATGGTGTTGTCGGTGTGCCTGATGGCGATCGGCGCGGCCATCTATGGGCGTTGCGTTTGGGACTTCGTGTCGTTCGGGAAGGGAACGCCCCTTCCCATCGACGCGCCGAAACGGCTGGTGATACGGGGTCTGTACCGGTACTCGCGGAATCCGATGTACGTGGGACTGATCACCATGGTCGCCGGGTGGGCCATCCTGTTCGGGTCGATCATCCTGGTGGGGTACGGAGTCTTCCTGTTTGTCTTCTTCTCGGTGTTCGTGCACTTCCACGAAGAGCCGCACCTGTCCCGTGAGTTTGGTGAGGAGTACGAGGCTTACAAGGCGCAGGTGGGCCGCTGGCTGC
The DNA here is from genome assembly GCA_965204615.1 of Acidimicrobiia bacterium. Taxonomy (GTDB): domain Bacteria; phylum Actinomycetota; class Acidimicrobiia; order Spongiisociales; family ZC4RG35; genus Bin76. The sequence continues at coordinate 2,990,704 of OZ242000.1, forward strand.
CCCGGCGGAAGACTATTGAAGGGGGCTAGCTGGAAGCCTTGGTTCTCCAAGTAGCGCGGGAAGGATCCTTACGCCAACGGGAGGGTTGAAGCGTGAGTAAGCAGACGCGGCGGCAGTTTGCATTTATCCTGCAAAAATATAACTGATGTGAAAATTCGGGGCTTTTGTTTGCTTTTTCGGGGTGAAAAGTGTAACTGTTGGGCCGTTTTGGCGTTTTAGTTTGCCTTTTTCTCGGAAAATGTGAACTGGTAGCCCGATTTGGGAACGTTGTTCGCTTTTCTGGCTAGAAATCTTGGACGCTGTTCATCCGGTCAGCCCCATGGAGCAGATGATGTGCGGCTCCCTGGCGGATAGTCAGCACAACGCAGGTATCAGGAGGATGAAACTGACTTTGGATTCCGCAGGGAATTCGGAGAGGTTCTTGGTAGCTGCCGGAGGAGTCGGGGACATTTCTCGAATGACATCGACTGCTTGGTTAACCTTCCCAGGATGAGCTATTTTGCAGGCAAGGAATTCGTGGTGACCGGGGCGGGCCGGGGGATCGGGCTGGCCACGGCGGAGAAGTTGGTGGCCGAGGGTGGGAGGGTGTGGTGTTTCGACCTGGCCGAAGACCGCCTTCGGGAGGCCACCGAGAAGATGGAGGGACCGGGGACCGCGGTGGCGGTGGTGGCCGACATCTCCGACGAGGGGTCGGTGGCCGAGGGTTATCGACGGGTTTCGGAGGGCGGCGGTGGAGTGCTGTCGGGCCTGGCGCACTGCGCGGCCATCGGGAGAGCGCACCGCTTCGAGGAGATGACCTGGGAGGACTGGGAGGTGGAACTGAAGGTGAACCTGTACGGGACATACCTGATGACCAAGCATGCCGCTCCGCTGATGCGCGCCGCCGGGGGAGGGAGGATCGTCAACATCGCCTCCAACGCGGCCAAGGTCCCCGGCCCGTACTCCGCGCCCTACAACGCCTCCAAGGCGGCGGTGATCAGCCTGACGCGCTCCTCCGCTAAGGCGCTGGCGCCCGACATCGCGGTCAACTCCGTCTGCCCCGGGCATGTCGACACCCCCATGAGGAGCGGGTTCGGCGACGAGGCCTCCCGGCTGGTGGAGGGGGTGGACCTGGACGCGGCGGCCGCCACAGCCCAGTTGGGGAGACCCGCTCTCCCCGAGGAGATAGCCTCGGCGGTGCTGTTCCTGCTCAGCCCGGACGCGGTTTTCATCAACGGCGAAGACCTGAACGTCAACGGCGGGATAGTGATGTACTGAACCCCGGGGACCGGCGAGAGCCGGGCCTGGTGCTTTGAGTAAGGTGATGGTTTTGGCAAGAACGAATGTGAGCAGCAAATGACCGCGATCGCTCCCGCAACGCTCCTGGAACTGTACGAGTCGATGGTGACCATGAAGCTCTGGGACCAGACCGCCCTGCGCCTGCTGCAGGAGGGGAGAGTCCTGGCCGGGTACCACTCCGGACGGGGGCAGGAGGCGATACCGGCAGGAGGGGTGGCGCCGTTGCGCCGCGACGACTATCTGATGTACGCCCACCGGGGATTCGGGTACACGATCGCCAAGGGAATGTCGCTTGCCGCCATGTTCGGCGACCTGATGGCCAACACCGCCGGCGCGACCGGCGGGCTGGGAGCGGGGATTCCCCACTTCGCCGACCCCGAGTTGGGGATTCTCGGCCAGGGGGGCACGCTGGGGAGTTGCTTCGGCATCGCCACCGGGGCGGCGTTCAGCGCCAGGTACCGGGGGACCGACCAGGTGGTGGTGTGCTTCTTCGGCGACGGGACCGCCAACCGGGGGGCCTTTCATGAATCGGTCAACGCCGCCGCGGCCTGGAAGCTGCCGGTGGTGTGGATATGTGAGAACAACGGATATGCTGTCTCGGTGCCGGTTGCGGACTCAACCGCCGGCCGGATAGTTGACCGGGCGGCCGGATACGGGATGCCGGGGGTGCGCATCGACGGAATGGACGTGACCGAGGTGTACCGGGCCACCTGCGAGGCGGTGGACCGGGCCCGGGCCGGGGAGGGCCCCACCCTGATAGAGGCCATGTGCCATCGCTTCCGGGGACACTACGAGGGAGACCCGCAGGTGTACCGCACCGAGGAGGAGACCGAGCGCCTGCTGGCACTCGATCCGATCACCAACCTGGCCGACCGCCTGGTGGCGGACGGTATCGCCACCGAGACGAGGCTCTCGGAGTTGGAGATCGAGGTCCAGGGCCGGATAGACCGGGCGGTGGAGGAGGCCTCGTCGGCGCCGATGCCCGGCCCCGAGCGGCTCTATGAGGGCCTGTACGTATGACCCGGGCAACCGCCACCCGCACCCTCACCTTCTCCCAGGCGATCCGGCAGGCACTGGAAGAGGAGATGGAGCGGGACGAGAGGGTGTTCGTCTGGGGAGAGGACGTGGCCGTCTACGGGGGCATCTACGGGGCCACCGCCGGGTTGTTGGAGCGGTTCGGCCCCGGGCGGGTGATCGACACCCCCATCTCGGAGACGATGATCGTGGGAGCGGCGGTCGGCGCGGCCATCACCGGGCTGCGGCCGGTGGCCGAGTTGCAGTCGAGCGGGTATTTCGGTATCGCCATGGACGAGCTCTACCACAAGGTGGCACGCTGGCGGTACATGCACGGGGGCGTTTTCACCGTTCCGTTGGTGATAAGACTTCCCGAGGGCGCCAAGGGGGCCGGTCCCGAGCACGACGTCAGCCCCGAGGCCCTGTTCCTGTCGGCGTCGGGCGCCTACGTGGTGATCCCGTCGGACCCCGCCGACGCCCTGGGGCTCATGAAGTCCTCGATCCGCGACGACAACCCGGTGCTGTTCTTCGAGCATGCCGGTCTGTACGCCCACCGGGGGGAGGTTCCCACCGGCGACCACCTCGTGCCGCTCGGCCGGGCCGCCGTGAAACGGGAGGGAAGCGACGTCACGGTGATCGCCTGGTCGCGGATGGTGGGCGAGTCGCTGCGGGCAGCCGAGCAGTTGGAGGCGGAGGGAATAGAGGTGGAGGTGGTCGATCCCAGGGGACTTCGCCCGCTGGACCTCGACACCATCCTGGAGTCGGTGGCCAAGACCGGGCGGGTGGTGATCGCCCACGAGGCGCCCAAGACCGGGGGCGCGGGAGGCGAGGTGGCGGCCATAATCGCCGAGGAGGCGCTCGAGTACCTGGAGTCGCCGATCATCCGGGTGGCCTCCGCCGATGTTCCCATCCCGCAGAGTCGCTACCTGCAACAGTTCCTGATACCCACCGCCGCCTCGGTGACCGAGGCGGTAAGGAGGCTTGACTGACTCCCATGCACATCTTGAGACTCCCCGCACTGGGGGAAACCATGGAGATGGGGACCATCACCGCCTGGTACAAGGCCGAGGGAGAGGAAGTGGCGGTGGGGGAGGCCCTCTATGAGGTGGAGAACGAAAAGAGCGCCATCGTTGTGGAGGCGATGGGAGCGGGCCTGCTGGCCAAGATCGTCGCTCCCGTCTCCACCGAGGTACGGGTGGGTGCGGCGGTGGCGGTGATGGCCGCGGTGGGAAGCATGCCCGCAGAGTCCGAGATCGCCGAACTCCTCTCGGGGGAGTCGGTTCCCGGCGCCCCGTCGGGGGGGCCGACCGCGCCCGGCCCGGCGCCGGCTCCGAAGCCGCAGAGAAAGGGACCGGGAGGCAAAGAACGGATACGGGCCATGCCCAAGGCCAGGGCACTGGCCAAGAGCCTCGGGGTTGACCTGGCCGAGGTGAAGGGCACGGGCCGGGCGGGAATCATCACCCCCGACGACGTGGAGGCAGCCGCGGCCGAGGCGGGCCCGTCGGGTCCCGCGGTCCGGGAACGGCGTCCCCTGCGGGGTTATCCGCGGGCGATGGCGGCCGCCATGGCTCGCAACTGGACGGAGATCCCCCACTTCTCCCAGACGGTGTCGGTCTGGGCCGGACCTCTCATCATCCGTCTGGCGGCCTGCCGCTCGGAAGGCCTGGAGGTCTCTCTCAACGATCTGATGGTCTCGGCGGTGGCCAAGGCCTGTCTCGAGGTCCCGGAGGTGAATGCCGCTCTGTCCGAGAAGTCGGTGATCGTGTACGACGAAGTCAACGTGGCCGTGGGAGTCGACACCGAGCACGGACTGGCCGCACCGGTGGTGCAGGGCGCCGACCGGATGGGCCTGGAGGAACTGTCCGGGGAGATACGCCGCCTGGCTGACGCCGCCCGGAGGAGAAAGCTCACCTTCTCCGACATCGGGGGCGCCACCATCACCACCTCCAATCTGGGACCGAGGGGAGTGGACTTCGGGACCCCGATCATCAGCCTGAACACCGCGGCCACCATCTACTTCGGGACGATCGCGGAACGGCCCATGGTGGTGGAGGGCCAGGTGGTGGCCGGGCCAACCTGCTATGTGTCGGGCGCCTTCGATCACCGGGTGGTGGACGGGGCTACCGGAGCCCGTTTCCTCCGGGCTCTGAGGGCTGTCTTGGAGTCGGAGTAGGTCAGCCGCGAAATGACCGCCGCTGCGCCGGTTCGAGCCGGGGATGATCTGGTCGAGAACCTGATGCGGCGGGCCGCCCTGGGAGACATGGTCCGGAGGCAGGCGGCTCGACAGGGGGACAAACCGGCCATCATCGCCCGATCGGGGAGCGAGGGTCGACGGGTGATCACCTACCGGGACCTGGACCGAATCTCCAACCGGGTGGCTCACGGGCTGGCCCGCATGGGAGTGCGCCGGGGAGACCGGGTGGCGTTGATGAGCCACAACATGGCGGAGGCGGTGGGCATCTATTACGGCATCCTGAAACAGGGCGCGGTCTTCACCTCCCTTAACCCCTCCTACACCCCTGCGGAAGTGGAGCGCCAGGTCGATCACTCCGATCCACGAGTGGTGATCGCCGGACCGGGGATGGCCGAACGCGCCCGGGCCGGAGTGGCCGGCGCCCGCCTGGTGGTCATGGACGGGACGCCCCAGCCGGGGGAGATCGGGCTGTCGGAGATGCTGGACGGTGTCCCCGATGAGATCCCCGGGGCGCTGGTGGAGGAGAACGACCTGGCGATGGTGATGTACACCAGCGGCACCGAGAGCGTCCCCAAAGGGGTGATGGTCACCCACCGGGCGATAATGATTTCCACCACCCCCTCCTGGTCGTACGAGAGATACGTGGAAGCATCCGATGTGTTCCTGCTCCTGGCGCCGGTGTACACCATGGCAGGCACGGGAGCGGTGACCAACCTGATCTCGATGGGGGCCACGCTGGTGATGATTCCCCGCACCGAACCGGGGACGGTCCTGGAGGCGATCGAGGCCGAAGGAGTGACCAACACCTCGCAGACCCCCACCTTCTACCACCGCATGGTCCGTCACCCCGACTTCTCCCGGCGGGATCTCTCCTCCCTCCGCCAGGCACATGTGTACGGGGGTCCGATCCCCTTCGGGGTGGTGTCCGAGTTGTCAAAGTGCGCTCCCGGAGTGACCTGGGCCACCTACTGGGGTCAATCCGAACTCAGCCAACTGGGGGTGATCGGGTTCTTCAAGGACCCCTCGGAGGTTCCCGAGCGGGATTCCCGGTGGATCGGCAGGCCCACTCCCCACGTGGAGGTGCGGGTGGTGGACGAAGACGGCGCCGACTGTGAGGTGGGTGAACTGCTGTGCCGCTCGCCGGGAGTGATGGAGGGCTACTACCGGAATCCGGGAGCCACGGAGTCCGTTCTCCGGGACGGGTGGCTGCACACCGGCGACGTGGTCCGCATCGATTCGGGCGGGAACCTGTTCTTCCACGACCGGTTGAAGGACATGATCAAGACCGGGGGGATGAACGTTTCATCGGCCGAGGTTGAGGAGACCATCCTGACCCACCCCGGGGTGATGGAGGCCGCCGTGGTGGGGATGTCCCACCCGGAGTGGACGGAGGCGGTCACCGCGGCGGTGGTGCTCGGACGGGGAATGAGCGTCTCCGAAGAGGAGTTGATCGACTTCTGTCGGGCCCGTCTGGCCGGTTACAAGACACCCAAGCGTGTAGAGTTTGTCTCTGATTTGCCGATCGATTCCCAGGGCAAGGTCCGCAAGCGCGAACTGCGAGAATTGCTGGGAGATCGTCGGAGTTCGCGCCCGCCGGGAAAGAGAATATGAGCGACGCCAAGCCCCTGCTGGAGGCCGAGGGCCTCCACAAACACTTCGCCATGACGGGAGCGTTGGGGTTCGGCGGCGAGGGGGTGGTGAAGGCGGTGAACGGGATCGACCTGCGGCTGTGGTCCGGGGAGACGCTGGGGGTGGTGGGCGAATCGGGCTGCGGCAAGACCACCCTGGCCCGGCTGTTGCTGCTGCTGGAGTCACCCACCGAGGGACGGATCTTCTTCCAGGGCGACGAGGTGAGCATCGACTACCAGCGGGAGCAACTGGTCGACTATCGGCGCAACGTGCAGGTGGTGTTCCAGGACCCATTCTCCTCGCTCTCTCCCCGCATGAGGATCCGCGACATCATCGCCGAGCCGATCCGCTCGGCGGGCGAGCAGAGCCGCCAGGAGACCACCGACCGGGTGGGGGAGGTGATGAACCAGGTGGGACTCAACTACGGGGCGCACGCCGACCTCTACCCTCACGAGTTCAGCGGCGGGCAGCGGCAACGGATCGCGATCGCCCGCGCCCTGGCGCCCAACCCGAAGGTGGTGATCCTCGACGAGCCGGTCTCCGCCCTGGACGTCTCCATCCGGGCCCAGGTGATGAACCTGCTGGCCGACCTCCAGGAGAAATTCGACCTGGCCTACCTGCTCATCTCCCACGACCTGAGCGGGGTCGCCCACCTCTCGGACCGGGTGATGGTGATGTACCTGGGCAGGGTGATCGAGTTGGCCGGCGCCGAGTCCCTGTTCTCCACCCCCGCCCATCCGTACACCGAGGCGCTCCTGTCAGCCGTTCCCCCCGCACACCCCGACATAGAGAGCCAGGAGATCATCCTGGAGGGAGAGGTCCCCAGCCCCATCGACCCTCCCGCGGGGTGCACATTCCACCCGCGCTGTCCCTACGTGATGGAGCAGTGCTCCGATCTGGCCCCCGAGCACGGTGACCTGGAGCCCGGTCACGGGGTCTCATGCCATCTCTATCCGGGGTCGGGCACCCGGTCCTGGCAGCAGGTTGGCGTGGGAAACTGATTCGGTCGATGGAATTCGGGATCAGTATCCCCAATTTCAGGGGCGCCGCTCATGTCGGGACCTTTCGAAGGGTGGCCGAAGCCGCCGAGGAGGCGGGATTGGACGATGTGTGGATCGGAGACCACATCGTGCTGGCCCGAAACATCACCTCCCCCCATCCCTACAGCGGGAAGGAAGAGATTGACGGCCCCCGGCCGTGGAGCGAGGCGGGGATCGGGGACATGGATGCCGACGAACCGGTGTTCGAACCGCTGACGCTGCTCGGATTCCTGTCGGCGCTGACCCGGCGGATCCGGCTGGCCCTGGGGACACTGGTGGTGCCCCTCCGGCACCCGGTGGTGGCGGCCAAGATGCTCTCCACCCTGGATGTGCTGTGCGGCGGGAGGTTGATCCTGGGGGTGGGAGTGGGGTGGATTCCCGAGGAGTACGAGGCGGTGGGAGCCTCCTGGGCGGACCGGGGAGCGGTCACCGACGAGTATCTGGATGTCATGACCCTCTTGTGGCGAGAGGATCACCCCGGCTTCGAAGGGCGTTTCTACAGCCTCCCGCCCGACATCTGTTTCTACCCCAAGCCCGTCCAGCGGGAGATCCCCATCTGGGTGGGGGGGAACAGCCTGCCGGCTCGCCGGCGGGCTGCCCGGATAGGCACGGGATGGCATGGCGCGTTCGTCCTCCCCGACCGGATCCCGAGAATCCGGGAGGACATCACCGAGAGGCTGGAGGGGTACGGACGGGATCCGGAGGGATTCGTGTACTCCAACCGGGTGAACCTGCAGGTGAGCGACGGCGCCGATCCGGACCATCCCTGCCGGGGGTCGGTGGAGCGGATCGTCGACTCGATGGAGCGATACGCCCAGGCGGGGACCACCCACCTGCAGATCGCCACCCCGCCCGGCCCGGAGACCGAGGACATACTGGAGCAATTGGAATTGTTCGTGACCGAGATCCGCCCCAGGCTCTCCTGGGTGAGAGGGGCGGGCGTTTGAACTACCGGGAGATCTTCTCCGAACTCTCCAACCAGGGCAGGTGGGGGGAGGACGATGAGAGGGGGACTCTCAACTACATCACACCCGCCAAGGTGAAGGAGGCCCTTGCGCTGGTGCGTTCGGGCCGGGTGGTCTCGATAGGAAGGGATCTCGACACCGTGTCGGGGCCCTCCAATCCCCGGCCGGTGGTTCACTACCTTCTCTACGCCGCGCATCACGCCGAGGCGAGCATGGACTTCGTGGGAATCGCCCCCCACGGCCTGTCGGTTACCCATCTCGACGCGGTGGGTCATGTCTATTTCGAGGGGGAGATGTACAACGGTCGGAAGGCGGCGGAGGAGGTGGGTCGCGACGGGATGAGGTTCGGATCGATAGAGGCGATGGCGGAGGGGGTGGTGACCAGGGGGGTGTTCCTGGACGTGGCCTCGGCGCTGGGGGTGGACTACCTCGATCCGACCGCCGCCATCGGCCCCGCCGAGTTGGAGGCCGCCGAGGAATATTGGGGAGTCGAGGCGAATGCGGGTGACGCGGTGCTGGTCCGATCTGGGCGGATGGTGCATGAATCCCGGGAGGATCCTCCCGAACCGGGACGGCGGGCAGGCCTGGACATCGACGCCATCCGCTGGCTTCATCGCAGGGAAGTGGCGGTGTACGGGGGAGATTGCATAGAGAGGATGCCTTCTCCCTACCCCGGCCTCCCGTTGCCTCTCCACTCCCTGGGCCTGGCGGGGATGGGCCTGGCTTTGCTGGACTGGCCGGACACCGAGGCGCTCAAGGCGGTGTGCTCAGCCGAGGGCCGGGCCGAGTTCGTGCTCATGATGGCGCCGCTGCGTCTCAGGGGAGGGACCGGATCGGCGGTCAACCCTCTGTGCATATTCTGAGATGGGAGGCGAGGATGATCACTTTCGCCCCGAGCGGTCCTCTAACCTGAAATAGATCGGTTTGCGAGAGAACCGTGAGTCCAGGAGAGTGATGGAGAGATGAGACGCTTCGTTTTGGCAAGGCTGGCCCAGGCAGTGGTCTCCATCTTCGTGTTGATCACGGTGTTGTTCTTCCTGGTCCGCCTCACCGGGGACCCGGTGGAGAGGATGATTCCTCCCCAGGTGACCGAGGAGGTGGCCAACGATCTGAAGCGGGCCTACGGGCTGGACAAGCCTCTCATCGTCCAGTACGGGGTGTTCCTGGGAGGCCTGGCGACCGGAGACCTGGGAACCTCGCTGTATTTCCGGGGGCGCACCGTCGGCGAACTGCTTTCCCTTCGGATCCTGCCGAGCCTGGAGTTGTCGGTGTTCTCGATGATGTTCGCCCTGCTGATCGCCCTGCCTCTGGGGGTCTATGCCGCCAAGTACCGGGGGCGGGGAAGCGACTATGTGGCTCGGATCTTCTCCATCCTGGGAGGGGCGGCGCCGTCGTTCCTGGTGGGGCTGGTGATGCTGCGAATATTCTCGGTGCAGTTGCAGTGGTTTCCAACCGGGGGGAGGGAGGGTCTCCTCTCCGTTGTGCTGCCCACCTTCACACTCGGATGGTTCGTCTCGGCGGGGATAATGCGACTCACCCGCTCCTCCATGCTGGAGTCCCTGTACGGGGACTATGTGAAGCTGGCCCGCATCAAAGGGGTCCGGGAGTCGGTTGTGATCTGGAAGCACGCCTTCAAGAACGCCGCCCTGCCGGTGATCACCTACGCGACAGTCATCTTCGCCGCCGTGATCGGGGGCGCCATCGTCACCGAGTACGTATTCGCCTGGCCGGGTCTGGGGAGCCTCTTGATCAGAGCGGTGATCCAACGTGACTTCCCGGTGATCCAGGGCTCGGTGATCCTCATCGGGTCCGCCTTCGTGCTCTGTAACTTCCTGGCCGACCTGGCGTACGCATGGATCAACCCCAAGATCAGGTACACCCGATGACCACCACCGAATCCGCTCCGGGGGCGGCCGGAGCCGAAGAGCCCAGGGTGAAGGTCCGGGGGGCGGCCACCACCATCCGCTTCCCCCTGGTCTCCATGGTCGTGCTGGCGCTGGTGGTGCTGGTGGCGGTATTCGCACCGCTGATCGCTCCTCACGATCCGGAGGTGGGACAACTCTCCAACAAGCTGATCCCTCCCGTGTGGCAGGAGGGAGGCAGCAGCGAGTTTCTGCTGGGCACCGACACCCTGGGCCGTGACATCTTCACCCGCATTCTCTACGGCGCCCGGGTCTCCTTGATGGTGGCGATCCTGGCCACCGGACTGGCCGGGGTGTTGGGGACCATCGTGGGTCTGATCGCCGGCTTCTACCGGGGATGGGTCGAGATTCTCCTGATGAGAATCACCGACATGACCCTGGCCCTTCCTCTGATGCTGATGGCGATCGTGCTGGTGGCGCTGCTCGGCGCCAGCCTCACCAATGTGCTCCTGGTGATCGTGATCCTGCTGTGGCCCTACTACGCAAGGCAGATCCGGGGCGAGGCGCTGGCGATTAGCGAGGAGGACTTCGTCGACCTCGCCCGGGTGGCGGGCCTCTCCAGTCCCCGCATCCTCTGGAGGCACATCCTTCCCAACGTGATGCCCACCATCGGGGTGCTGGCCACCCTGCAGGTGGCGTTGATCATTCTCCTGGAGGCCTCCCTCAGCTTCCTGGGGGTGGGGATCCCGCCTCCCACGCCCGCATGGGGGTTGATGGTGGCCGACGGGCGGGACATCCTCGGCCGGGCCTGGTGGGTCTCGATCGTTCCCGGGATAGCCATCTTCGGAGTGGTCCTGGCCGCCAACCTGCTCGGTGACTGGGTGAGGGACCGTTTCGACCCCAAGCTCCGGCAACTGTAGCCATGCTGCTGGAAGTAAAAGACCTGCGCGTCCAGTTCCATACCCGTCGGGGAGTGGTGAAGGCGGTGGACGGGGTGAGTTTCTCCCTCGACCGGGGGGAGACGCTGGGACTGGTGGGAGAGTCCGGCTCGGGAAAGAGCGTGAGTTGCATGGCGCTGATGCGACTGGTGGAGGCGCCCGCCGGACGCATCGTGGGAGGGAGCGTCCTCCTGGACGGGCAGGAGTTGCTGGACCTCTCCGAGCGGGAGATGAGACAGATCAGAGGGGGCCAGATCTCCCTGATCCTCCAGGACCCGCTCAGTTCCCTGAACCCGGGATACACGGTGGGCAACCAGGTGGCCGAGGCGATCCGTATCCACCAGGGTCTCAGGGGAAGGGCGCTGCGGGACAGCGTGGTCGAGATACTCAGCCAGGTGGGCATCCCCCAGGCGGAGCGGCGCCTCAAGCAGTACCCGCACCAGATGTCGGGCGGGATGCGCCAGCGGGTGGCGGGCGCCATAGCCCTGTCGTGCCGGCCCTCGCTTCTGATCGCGGATGAACCCACGACTTCCCTGGACGCCACCGTCCAGGCCCAGTACCTACGGCTTCTCTCCGAGTTGCAGCAGGAGTTCCGGTTCGGGATGATCTTCGTCACCCACGACCTGGGAATAGTCGCCCGCCTATGTGACCGGGTGGCGGTCATGTACGCCGGGCGGATCGTCGAGACCGGAAGCACCCGCCAGATCTTCAACGAGCCTGCCCATCCCTATGCCAAAGCGCTCCTGGCGACCCTTCCCAGCCTGGAGTCGCGAAAGAAGAGACTGTTGACGGTGCGGGGACAGCCTCCTCTTGCCATAGATCTCCCCCCTGGTTGTTCCTTCGCTCCCCGCTGCCCGGAGGTGATGGACATCTGCCGGGAGGAGTTCCCGGGGGAGGCCACCACCGGTGACCGGCATCGGGTGCTCTGCTGGTTGCACTCGGCGCCCGAAGAGATGTCGCTGTCCGCTCGGTAATCGAGGTCCTTCTGCAGACGTTTCCCGACACGCTTTCCATGGGGCCCGCGGAGGAGGACCTCCGCACCGAACTCCGCGCTTGGATCGCGGATAACGATCCGGGACCTCCCCCTTCCGACTACGGGGCGCGCATCGAGGCGCTGACCAGGTGGCAGGCTGCTCTGTGCGAGGCCGGATTCATGGGACTCTCCTGGCCGGTGAAGTACGGCGGGCGAGGGATGTCGCTTGCCGCCGAGGCCGTGCTGGCCGAGGAACTGGCCCGGAGCGGCGCCGCGGAACTGATCAACCGCCTGGCTCTGTACACCTGGGGTCCCACCCTGATGGACCTGGGCGATCCCTCCCAGATGCGCCGGTTCCTGCCCGGGATGCTGGACGCCTCGCAACTGTGGTGCCAGGGCTTTTCCGAGCCCGACGCCGGTTCGGACCTGGCGGGGGTCCGCACCCGGGCGGAGGTCGATGGCGACGAGTTGGTGATCACCGGCCAGAAGGTGTGGACCTCCCGTGCGGAGTTGTCCACCTGGAACGCCCTCCTGGTGCGAACCGCCGGGGATCCCGGGCAGCATCGCGGGCTCACCCTGTTGATCACCAACATGAAGAGCGACGGGATCACCATCCGCCCCCTGCCCCAGATGCTCGGCGAGCCGCACTTCAGCGAGGTGTTCTTCGACGAGGTGCGGGTACCGGTCGCCAACGTGCTGGGCGGTGTCAACGAGGGGTGGCGGGTCTCCATGAAGGCCATGGGTTATGAGCGGGGCATCTTCGTCCTGGAACGTTCGATCCGGCTGCGGAGACGGCTGGTGGAACTGGCCGCACGGGTCCGGGCGTCGGGAGGCGCCGACCGGGCCGCCATGGCCGGAATCGGACGCATCCACGCCTCCTTGGAAATGCTCACCGCCCAGGCCTACCGGACGCTCGCCCACCAGCAGGCCGGGACGCTGCTCCCGGGGGCCACCTCGGTGGACAAGCTCTATTTGGCCGAGGTCTACCAGGACCTGTTCTCGACCGCGGTGGAGATACTGGGACCGGAGGTGACCCTGAGCGACGACGGCTGGACGCATGACCTCCTGGAGTCCCGCTCGGTGAGCATCTATTCGGGGACCTCGGAGATTCAGAAGAACATCATCGTCGGCCGGCTGCTGGGGATCAGATGAGCGAACTGGCTGCGGCCTTCCACCAGGCGCTGGGTGAGTTGCTTCCCCTCTCTGAGGCGCTGGACCGGGCCAGGGAGCACCGGCTGCTTTCTCCCCGAGTGCGAGCGGAGATAACCGGCATGGGATGGAACGGGCTGATGGCGCCCGAGGAGGCAGGTGGTCTGGGGTTGGGTGTCGGGGACGCCATCGACCTGTGTGCGGTGGCCGGGGAGCACCTCCTTCCGGTGTCCCTGCTGGACGAGTCACTGCTCCTGGCGCCGGCGCTGGCGGCGGCCGGTCATCCCGGCCTGTCGGGAGCCGTGGAGGGCGGACTGGCCGGGGGGGCGGGATATGTCACCGAAGGGTCGGGGGAGATTGAAGCCGGCGGGATGCTGACGGTGTCAGGGGTGGGCGTGAGGCTTTCGCCGCGGGCCGAAATGGCGGCGCTCTGCCATCCTCGCTGGACGGTGGTGATCTCTCTCGAGGACCCGGCGGTCCGTCTGGAGGGAGCCGACGCCCTGGATCGGGCCCAGGGGGTTCACACCCTGGCGGCCGCGGGCATACGGCCCGAGGTGGTGCTTTCGGGCTGGATGGACGGCGGGAGCGTGGCCGCCGGGTGGCTGGCGGGACTCCTGGCCGACCTGGTGGGGGGCTCGGAGCGGATCGTGTCGCTGTCGGTCTCCCATGCCCGGAGCCGGCAGCAGTTCGGACGCCCTCTCACCCGCTTCCAGGCGGTGACGCATCTGCTGGCCGAGATGAAGGCTCGCCTGGAGTTGATGCGGTCGGCGGTGTCCCGGCTGGCCTTTCTGATGGACGAAGGCGCCTGGGATCCTGGTTTTCTGGCCGGCTTGCTCTGGTCGGTCCCGGCCTACGCAAGGGAGGTGTGCGAATCCGCCATCCAGGTGCACGGGGGGATCGGGTTCACCTGGGAGTACGGCCTCCACCTCTATTACCGCAGGATCCTCTCTCTCCAGTCCATGCTGGGCGGCGCCCTGAACACCGCCGCACAAGCCGGCCGCGCCTACCTGGCCATCTCCTCAAAGTAAAGACTCCTCTAGCTGTTATCCTCGGGTGGTCTGTTTGGCGGCGGCTATAAGGGGTTATGACTCGAAAGCACAAGGTAGATAGGGCTGCTAAGCAGTGGTGTAATGACCTGACGGATGTTTCCGGTCGCAATCGTCTCTTGTATTACAGGAACTTGAAGGTTGGCACACTGGGCTTGAGTGATGCTGCGGAGGTGCCTCTCAGAAAGCTCCTAGAGGGCAAGCCCGGCACGAAGGTCAAATTGAGCAGCCTATTCAATTTTAGTGGCCTTGATATATATAGATTGAGACCTGGCTTACCAGTTAGTGACAGTGTGATGAATGCCAGGGACAAAATGAAAAGGGCCCGGGCAGTAAGCCGCAAAGCGTTAGAGAACTTTGAGGAGCGAGGCGTACACACTCTGTATCTCGCCCAGGGTTTCGTCACATGGACTCCTCAGTCTTCAAAGTCACAGCCAGCCGCACCTGTCCTCATGTGTGCAGCCAGCTTACATAGAAGGGGTGCTTCCGAAACAGATTTCGATCTGTCTCTTGACGGTGAGTGGACGGTGAATGAGGCTCTACTCCACTATCTGGCTAGGGAGTTCAACGTCAGAATATCAGGAGAGGAACTGCTTGGTTCGAAACTGTCCGATGCACGACTTGACAACGACGAGGTGGAGGAGATTTTTGCGGACCTCCGCCTACGGGCTAGTCGCATCCTTGGCTTCCAAATAGAGCCGCGTCGTCTGATCCTGGGCAATTTCCTCTACAAGAAGATGCCGATGGTCAACGACATCCTTAGCAATCTGGATGTGTTAACCGATCACGATCTGATAGCAGCCTTAGCTGGTGTTGAAGAAGCCCGCAGAACCTTGCGGAGTGAGCACAGCCAAAGCGTTGATATTGCTCGTCCCGACACCATACCACCTGCTGATGAGTACCTGGTGTTGGATGCCGACTCGACACAGAATCAGGCCATCAATGCTGCGCTTGCGGGAGAGTCGTATGTACTACAGGGGCCTCCGGGCACCGGGAAGAGCCAGACCATCTCCAACCTCATTTCTACCATGATGGCGAGAGGCAAGAGCGTTTTGTTCGTGGCTGAGAAGCGAGCTGCAATCGACGCGGTTTTCAAACGGCTCAACAAGACCGGACTAGGTGACTTTGTAATGGATCTGCACGGGGGCACTGTCCGTCGTCGCGAGTTGGCTCGACAACTTGACCAGTCTCTGAGCGCAATAGGCCAGACACCTCCTATCCGCATGCACAACCTGCATCAAGTGCTTGAGGACTCCCGAAGCGAGCTATCCGGCTATGCCAAGGCGCTGCATCAAGAACGCCGTCCTTGGGGATTGTCGTTCTTTGATGTACAGGAGCGTCTCTTGGAGATTAGAAGCAGGAACGGCGAGACGGGTCGAGCCGATTCAAGGGTCTCGGGTCGAGCCGTGATGAGGATTTCGGCTGGTATTCTGAAAAAACTCGACAGGACAAAAGTCCGGCTGCTTCGGGACGATCTGGTCAAGTGGGCCGAACTGTCGGCGCCATTCTTGTCTGATCAGCCATCTCCTTGGGCCAATGCCACTGTTACCACTCCTAAAGATGTGATGAAGGCTCAGGACGTGACACTCGAACTCGTATTATCCCTATCGGATACTTGGACGCTCTGTTCTGAAATGTTGACCGAACTGCGATTGCCATATCCAGGTGATTTAGCGGATTGGAACAGCGTTTTAGTACTACTCACTGACATAAGTACAGCTGGAACGAGGCCTGATCCTGATCCATTGAGCATTGAGATTGACCAAATGTCCCGTGATCTATTTACCTTGATTAGCGAGCACCAAGCCGCTGAGCAGGTTGTCGCTGGTATTACTCGGGAGATATCAGAACATCAGGCGAAGTCGGCTGACCGGAAGGAAACCGATCATCACGAAATACAACAACTTGAGACAAACCTCGGAGATGCGGGTCGGATAGAGACCGATTTGCTTCCAGCAGAAAAAGGAGGGACCCGTCTGGTCTGGGCTCGTATGTTTAGTAGCCGATATAGAGCTGCCAGAAACCAGGTAGGTGTGATCAGTCCGTATCCGAAGACACTTGCTGATCGTGAAATACTGGAGATTGCTAGGGACATTAGTCGCAAAGCGCTCTTATCACTTGAATCTTTCAGAGAACAGTCCCGTCTACATGTGGAAAAAACTATAAAGCGGTCTAACCACCTAAGAGAGAGGCTGAGGCGGGCTGCTGAGGAGGAAAGTGACCTCAACCGAAAGCGAAGGAGCCTGGAGGAGGCCAAACAGCAAGCTCTTGGCCAGTGGGAAGATGTCAAGAGAGATGCTAACCAATGGGATCTAGATGAGGCCGATCGACTTCGCAGATGGAAGAGGATAGGGGGTCAAGGGTTCCCTCGCGTGCCCTCCGACTTGGCAAGGATACAGGTAGCCTTTGCCACGTTGTCGAGTTATCTTGCTGAGCTGGCCTCTGTCTTGCCTAGTCACGGTCTTGAAAGGCTGACACTTGACGGGATGGCAGAGAAGGTTGACGCACTGGAGGCCGATCTGGTCCTGCTAAACCGAATGCCGGACTTGTCGGCAATCGAACGGAGGATCAAAAACGCGGGGATCGGCAGGATTCTTCAACAAGCACGCCAAGGGGTTGCTCAGTCTTCAGAGTTGGCTACTACACTCGACGAGGCTTGGCTGACCGCCATCCGGCGGCAGGTGCTTCTAACTGACTCGCGACTCGGTTCCTTCGAAAACAGACGGCAGGACCGTCTTGTGGATGACTTTCGAAGGGACGACTCTGCCCACCTTCGCAACAGTTCGGCTCGGGTACGCCGCAAGGTTGCGGAGCACGCGGTGCGAATTTGTAACACACATCGGAACCAGAACGATTTGGTGCGTCGGGAGGCAGCAAAGAAGACGCGTCACCTGCCTTTGCGAAGACTCTTCGAGAAGGCTCCAGATGTGCTTACCGCGATCCGTCCTTGCTGGGCCATGTCGCCCTTGGATGTTGCGCAGACTCTGCCTGCCAAGCCACTATTTGACTTGGTTGTATTTGACGAGGCTAGCCAAGTGTTGCCCTGCGATGCCATCTGCGCTCTGTCACGAGGTAGACGTGTTGTGATTGCTGGCGATCCCCGCCAGTTGCCGCCCACGGTGTTCTTCGACGGTGCTGGAGGCGATAGCCAAGATGAGGAATATGACGAGGACGCTGGAGCCCTGGCAGATTACGAGTCGATCTTGGATGTCATGGGTGCGATGCTATCCCGCCGGTTGATCACCTGGCATTACCGGTCGCAAGACGAACGCCTTATAGCGTTTGCAAACCGCAACATTTATCACGGCACGCTAACCACTTTTCCAGGAGCAGATACTGATCAATGTGTTCGCTTTGAGCTCGTTCACCACAGGCCGGGCCAGAATACCGATACGAGAAGTAATCCAAGTGAGGTGCGGCGAGTAGTGGAATTGATGATCCGACATGCCCGGGAGCGACCTGAGGAGAGTCTTGGGGTCATCGCCATGGGTCGCTACCACGCTGACCGCATCGAACAGAGACTACGGTACCGTCTGCGCGAAGAGAACGCCCCCGCACTTGAAGAGTTCTTTGACGAGGAGGCTGAGGAACGGGCCTTTGTAAAGAACTTGGAGCGGGTTCAGGGTGATGAACGCGATGCCATCATTCTTACCGTCGGATATGGAAAAGACGCCAATGGTCGGCTCCTGTACCGATTCGGACCCCTGAACATGGCTGGTGGGGAGCGGCGCTTAAACGTGGCTATCACGCGAGCCCGGCGCCGAATGACCCTGGTAGCGTCGTTTTCACACGCCGATATGGACCCGGCCCGTTCCTCGGCACAAGGGGTTCAACAGTTGTTTGGCTATCTCAAATATGCGGAGTCGGGCGGCACAGAGCTAGCTGGTGCCAGCAAAACCACCCCACTGAACGCGTTCGAGCTTGACGTGTTTGACAAGCTCACCGACGCTGGCCTTAAGTTGGTTCCCCAGTATGGTTGTTCGGGGTATCGCATCGATTTCGCGGTCCGTCACCCTACTCAACCGGGTCGATTTGTTTTGGCCGTAGAAGCCGATGGAGCGAGCTACCACTCCTCCCATACGGCTCGGGATCGCGATCGGCTTCGACAAGAACATCTTGAGCGACTAGGTTGGCGGTTCTGTCGCATTTGGTCTACCAACTGGTTCACCAACCACGGACGGGAAGTGAAGAGGGTGCTTGCAATGTACCGTGAGTCTCTCAATGTAGCCGAATCTGGCCGAACCGACTATGCAGACGAAGGCCACTGCGATGATGTCCTGCCTTCCGGCATGATGCCAACGCCCCAACAGCGAGGGCCCCGGCCTCTCTTAACTCCTAGACAACCCATCTACGAATACGATCCGGACCTCCTGCTGGCGCTTGCTCGATGGGTGATGTCCGACGGTTGTCTGCGTACTGACGATCAGATATTCGAGGAGATGTTCCAGCAACTGGGCTACAGGAGGCGTGGCCCTCGTATCAAAGAAGCACTGCATTCAGCTATTACAGAGGCCAAACGCAGCACCTAACCCCCGCCCCCGACAGATTTCCCTTCCTCTACGGATTCACAACTCCCCACCCACATCAGTAGAACCGGCAAAGTCCCTAGCCCAGAATCAAACTCAACGCTGCCACCGCGATGCCGATCATGGCAATCGTTGTCCCGCCCAGCCACTTGATCAACTCCAGTTTCAGTTCTCTCAGATCCGCCCGGAATTCTGCCCGCAGAAGTTCCAGATCGCCCCGGAGGACATTCAGGTCCGCTGTGGTTGCCAATCCGGCGCGCCCTGCCATGACGGTCCCCACCACGGCCTCCGCTTGGGGTTGTTCCAATCCAGCGCCCACGAGATTCTTCACCTCTCTATGAGTGTCTACAGTTGCAGCCACTTTGTGTCGTCCCCTTTCTCGGCTGGTTGCCGACTCCTCCACCTTTCCCTTACCCCATGCCGCAGAAGCATGCGATCACCATTGCATCCCACCGCTGGAGTGTGCCATCAGTATATATCGCCTAGCGCCAAAGGGCCCGGGACCGACCGGGTTCAACCGTTAACGGCCTTGAAACTCAGGGGGTCGCCTCTCGGAGATGGCCCGGAGAGCTTCGTCGTGGTCGTCGGAGAGGAAGGTGAGAAGCTCCCATCCTCCCGCGGAGTCGAAGGCCACGTTCAAGGCGTCCTTGATCAGCTTGTTGACCGCCATCTTGGTGAAGCGGATGGCCAGGGGAGCGCCCCGGGCCAGCTTTTCGGCAAAGGCGGTGGCTTCGGGGAGAAGCCGGTCGGGGGGAAAGACCCGGTTCACCAGCCCGATCCGCTCCGCTTCCTCGGCAGACAGGGGGTCCCCGGTCATCAGGTACTCCTTGGCGCGGGCCGGGCCCACCAGAAGCGGCCAGATGGCGGTGCCTCCGTCTCCCGCCACCAGCCCGACCCGGACGTGGGGATCGGAGATGACGGCGTCGGTGGACATGAAGATCACATCGCAGAGCAGCGCTATGGAAGCGCCCAGGCCGACCGCCGGACCGTTGACGGCGGCGATGATGGGGATCTCGATGTCTACCAGGTCCCAGATGAGTTGCTTGGCGTCCCGGCGAAGATGGTCCAGTGTCCCGGTGTCCCGCAGAGTCGGAAACCACCTGAAGTCACCGCCCGCCGAGAAAGCCCGCCCGCTGCCGGTGAGAATCGCCGCCCGCGCCTCGTCTTCTCGCTTCAGCATTCTGAACAGGGCGGTCAGGTCCTCATGCAGTTGGCCGTCCACGGTGTTGAGACCCGAACGGGGATTATCTATGACGGCTGTCAGCACGTCTCCTGTACGCTGAATGTCGATGGTGGGTAATTGGCGGTCCATGTCGCTCCTCGGCGGACAACTGCCAGGCTACTCCGTTGACGGGTGGAGATTGCCAGGCGCAGGACGCGCCGCCCCGTCCCTGCCGGAAGCGCGGGTGTGATGTTCGAGTCTCTCACCGGTAGGTTCTCTTCGATCTTCACCCGCCTGAAGGGGAAGGGCAGGCTCTCGCCGGCGGACTTGAGGTCGGCCCTCCGGGAGGTGCGGCTGGCCCTGCTGGAGGCGGACGTCAACATCCAGGTGGTCAACAATCTCTGCGAGCGGATCGGCAGGAGAGGCCGGGGTGCGGAGGTCTCGAAGAGCCTCACGCCCGGCCAGCAGGTGATCAAGATCGTCCACTCCGAGTTGGTGAAGACCCTGGGGGAGGAACCGGCGCCCCTGGTGGTGAAGGGATCGCCCCTCACCGTGATGCTGATAGGTCTGCAGGGATCGGGAAAGACCACCACGGCCGCCAAACTGGCTTTACACCTGCGGGAGCAACACCGCAAACGTCCTCTGCTGGTCGCCGCCGACCTGCAGCGTCCCGCCGCGGTTGAGCAGTTGGTCACACTGGGGGAGAGAGCGGGGGTGGCCGTCTACCGCGAGCCGGGGGCGTCCAGCCCCCGGCGGGTGGTGAGAGCCGCTCTGCGGCATGCTCGAGGCCGGGGCAACGATGCGGTGGTGATAGACACCGCCGGCCGGCTGCAGATCGACCGACGGCTGATGAACGAACTGGCCTCGATGGCGGAGATCGCCCGTCCCCAGGAGACGCTGCTGGTGGTGGACGCGATGACCGGCCAGGACGCGGTGACGGTGGCGCAGGGGTTTGCGGAAAGGGTGGATCTGACCGGCATCGTTCTCTCCAAGCTGGACGGAGACGCCCGGGGCGGGGCGGCCATCTCGGTCAGCGAAGCCACCGGGCAGAAGGTCAAGCTGGTGGGAGAGGGAGAGGAGTTGTCGGCCCTCTCGGTGTTCCATCCCGACCGGATGGCATCCCGCATTCTGGGGATGGGGGACGTGCTCACCCTGATAGAGAAGGCCGAAGCCGTCACCCCTCCCGCCGACGCCGAGAAGTTTGTTCGCGCAGCCTCCTCACAGAGCCTCGGGCTCGACGACTTCCTCGAGCAACTCCACGGCCTGCGCCGGATGGGGGGAATGGACGCGGTTCTTGCTATGATGCCCGGTGGGGCCCGATCAGGCATCACCGGATTGAGCGATGACGAAATGCGGCGCACCGTGGGGATCATCCACTCGATGACCCCCGAGGAACGGCGTAATCCCAAGTTGATCACCGGGAGCCGTCGGCGTCGGATCGCCGGGGGATCGGGCACCACCGTTGCGGCGGTGAACCGGTTGCTGAAGAGGTTCGCCGACACCCAGAAAATGATGAACATGCTGTCCGGAAGGGCGAAGTTCCCCGGAATGGGAATGGAAGGGCTTCTCCAGCCGGCCAGGACCCGACGACGACGCAAGAGGTGAGAGAACATGGCGGTACGCATCCGTCTCATGAGGATGGGGAAGAAGAAGACGCCCAGCTACCGGGTGGTGGTCACCGATGGCCGCAAGCCCCGGGACGGGCGGTACATAGAACAGATCGGCCGTTACGATCCCCTGGCTGAGCCATCGCTGATCGACATCGAGAACGACCGGGCAGTGGACTGGCTGGTGAAGGGGGCCCAGCCATCCGATCGCGTACGCAAGCTGATGGAGATCTCCGGCGCCTGGACCCGTTACCGGGTGATGGCGGGCAAGGCGCATCGGGTCAGTGACGAGGCATCCGCCACGGCCCGGGACGCCGGTTCCTCCTCCGGTGAGGGGGAGGACTCCGGAGAGATTGCGTTGGCCGCCGCCGAGACACCGGCATCCTGATCGAGATGGGCATGAGCGACACCGAGAGGGTTGAACGGCTGGTTGGATACCTGGTGAGGGAGATCGTCGAGCGGCCGTCGGATGTGACGGTCACAATGGTGAAGAACCGGCCCCGGAGGGTGTTGGCCGAGGTGCGGGCGGCAAAACAGGACATGGGGAGGTTGATCGGCCGCCGGGGAAGGACGGCCAACGCCATACGCACCCTGGCTCAACTCGTCTGTGACGATGACTGGATCGTCGAGATCGAATTCCTCGACTGACAGGGTGGCTGTCGGGCGGGTGGGGCGCCCCCACGGATTGGACGGCACCGTGTATGTGTGGCCGGACACCGATGATCCCCACCGTTTCGAGTCAGGCGCGAGGGTCCAGGCGGAGGGAAGGGGACCGCTGGTGGTGGAGAGGACCCGCACCCACAAGGAGAGGTTCCTGGTCAGATTCGCCGGGGTGTCCGACCGGGCATCGGCCGAGAAGCTACGGGGAGCCGAACTCTTCATAGAGGAGCGGCAACGCCGACCGCTGGACTCGGAGGAGTTCTGGCCGGATGAGCTGGAGGGACTGGAAGTCAGGACACCGAACGGGCGGTTGGTCGGAAGGGTGAGGGGAGTGGAGTGGTCCGACACCCAGAATCGGCTGGTGATCGAGACCGAGACGGGATTGCGGGAGGTCCCCTTCGTGGACGAACTGGTGCCGTCGGTGAATCTCCCTGATGGATACCTCACCCTCGCGGACCTTCCCGGATTGCTCTAGCGGATCTCCAGTACAGACCCAGTCTTTCCGATGTCCGGATGGCAGCCCTTTGACTCCGGTTGATCGTCTCCGGCGAGGTCCTCTAGCTACCTCGAAATGTCACAGGCAATATGTATGGTTTCAACCATGGAAGCGAGCGAGCGGATTTCGCCGTCGCGACTTGATCTAGGGATGGCTGGACCCTCAGAGAACCTGGCAATAAGGGCCGGTGCGCATGTGCGACTGGATGTAGAGGTGGATGGCCCAATCGGCTCTGTCGCTGCGCCGGTGCTTGTGCGGGGTCATGCCGTGGATGCCTTGAGTCTGATCCCGACCGCCAGTGTTCAGACGGTGGTCACATCACCGCCCTACTGGTCCTTGCGAGACTATGACGTCGCCCGTCAGATCGGCTGCGCCGACGGGTTGGGGGACTACATAAAGAGCATCGTGGTGGCCTTCGATCAGGTCCGGCGGGTTCTTGCCGAAGACGGCACCGTGTGGTTGAATATCGGAGACAGTTACACGTCGGGCAATCGGAAATACCGGGCGCCGGATCGCAAAAACCGAGCCCGAGCGATGTCGGTCCGCCCACCAACGCCGACGGGTCTCAAACCTAAGGACCTGATCGGTGTGCCGTGGCGGTTGGCCTTCGCTCTTCAAGACGCGGGCTGGTGGGTGCGGTCGGAAGTGATTTGGTACAAGCCGAACGCGCACCCGGAGTCGGTACGGGACCGCCCCACCAAGGCTCATGAAACAGTGTTTCTGCTATCGAAGAATCAGGACTACTTCTACGATGTGTCGGCGGTGTCCGGTCCGAATGGACGTCGACTCCGGACTCTGTGGGACATCAACACGGAGCCCCGTCGTCGTCGGTCAGGGGGTGTTGATGACCATCCGGCGGTTATGCCTATGGCCTTGGCCCGTCGGTGCATACGGATCACCAGCCGTCCGGGTGATGTGGTACTCGATCCCTACGCCGGCTCCGGCACCACGCTCCTCGCTGCGCAAGAACTTGGCAGGAACTGGATTGGTGTCGAGTTGAAGCCCGAATATGTGGAACTGATCGAACGCCGAATCGGTATGTGTGCCGCAACCGAGACCAGCGGGTGAGCGTCGACGACCTTGACTCCCGCATCGAGGCTCTTTCTCCGATGGGGGTTCGATTCGTCGCCCGCTTGATCGATTCGCTTTCGTACCCTCCTCAAGCCGATGTGACCAGTTCTTGGATCACTGACGATCCAGGGTGGGTGGAGTATTTTGGACTCACGATCTCCGCTCATCACGGCGCCGTTGTGGAGCCCCTTGCGCTTGTCCCTTTCGAAGCAGCTTTCCGTAATTCGTGTGAAGCCGTCGGATGGAGAGTCGAAAAGGTGGGGTCGGCGACCCAGCGGTTTGTTGACATCACGGTACGTGCGGACGGTGGAGCGGCGAGAAGGCTATCACTGAAGTCGACTGCAGCCCGGAGGCTGTCGGCCACGACTGCTCACATCTCCAAGCTCACCGAGGCCGCATGGATCCAAGACGTCAGATCAGCAAGGGTTAGAAGGGAGAGGACCCTGGAGCTATTCCAGCAGTATCGTGCGGCCGTGGATTCAATCGTGATTGCTGAGAGCTTTTCGCAGGCAGGACGCGGTGCCGAACGAGTACCAACTCTTGGAGATCCCAACGGCGATCTTTGCCTCCCTGGAAGAGGTTCCTCTGTCGGCATTCGCGGCGGACGGTCCGACCATGGACTGCGCTTTCCAGGGCGAACCGGCGGCCGCGCGGGTTTCTTTGGACCGATCGGACGCAAAAATCACGGTCAAGCAGATCAAACTCTCGTCTTGCCTCCTCCACGCTGAATGGCACATGTTGCCTCCCGAATGAAGAAAACCCGCACAGGGCATTGGTGGGGAAAGAGGATGCCATTAGTTCTCGAAGAACACTCTGGCCTGGGCGTCCTCCACCTGCAGAGTGGCCCAACCAATGGGACCTTCCAGAAAGACCGCGACGAAACTCGACCACAGGTCGTCGGTGCCCGCCAGGGGGAATCTAGCCTCGGTTACGGTTCCGCCCGGGCCGGTCAGGGTGGCCACCGACTCGTCGATTCCGGGCCGGAGATACCCGTTCACCGTGAAGGGATAGTGGATCCCTTCCCGCCCGGACGGAAGGAACAGGACCGCCCTGGCGCCGACCACCGGCCTGTGGGAGAGGGGGACTTCTCCGGGGCGGAGATCGAGCGTCAGGGTGGCAGGCGCCGAACGGGGAATCATCCTGGCCGAGACCGGCTCGGAGACGTGAAGATCCACGAGCAGTCCTGCGTCGGGCGCCTTCACCACGTAGATGCGGTCGACCAGCGGGCTGTTGACCAGTTGGAAAGAGACCGCTGAAGTCTCGTCACCCTCACCGAGTTGGAGACGGACCACCCCCCGGTCGGCGAAAGAGGTCAACAACGCGGAGGGCGGAACCAGGGTGGGCGCCCCCTCCGGGCTGGCCATGGAGAACAGGAATCGATCACACCCCTGCCAGGCCTGCCAGTCGATGGAGGCCAGTATGGCGGAGTCCGACCCGGTCGGGTTGTAGCTGCCTATCTCCCCCTCGTCTCCGAAAGGGGGCTCGGGGGTCAGGCAGGGAGGGATGGGTCGGGGATCGGCGGTCTCCGAAGTCCGGGTCGTAGAGGTGGTGAACAGGGGAGGCGGACTGATGGTCGTGGTGGTGGAAGGGACCGTGGTGGAGGTGGGCGCAGCCGTTCGGGAAACCGCCGCAACGGTGGTGGAGGTGGGCGCCTCCGCCGGTATGCAGGCCGCCAACAGAACCAGCCCGGCCATGAGCCCCCTGCGAAGCATCTATCCAGGCTAGTTGTGGCCGGTTCAGGTCAGGCGCGGTTACCCCATCGTTGGTAGTGGACGGTCTCCGATCGGGGTCTTCTCCCCCGGGCGAGGGAACCGGAGCGGCGGTCGGGAGCGGGATGGCCGATCGTCACCACCCCCAGGGGAGCGGTGTCCTCGGGGATTCCCAGCAGCCGGGACAGCCCCGGTATGGAGTGCGAACCCAGGAATCCCGCAGCCAGGCCCTCATCCACCGCCGCCAGCAGGACTGCCATCAAGGCGGCGCCGCCGTCCACCCACCAGTAGGGAACCGGCCACCCTCCGGCCCCCGATTTGTCCGGTTCCCGGTAGCGACGGTGATAGGCGTCGGCGGAGACGCACACCACTATGTGCACCGGGGCGCCGGACAGCCAGGGGTCGAATCCGCGTGCTGAGTAGCCGGGCTCTCCGGCCAACCGGGCGATCTCGGTCCGGAGTCCCGCGTCGGTCACGACAACCAGGGACTGTCCCTGGGAGTGGCCCGCCGAGGGAGCGGACAGTCCGGCATTCACGATCCGTTCCACCGCCTCCGCGGAGACCTCCAGGGCCTGGTAGCGTCGCACCATCCGTCTCCGTCGGATCGCCTCGCTGAACTCCATGGCCGCCCCTTTTTCGAATGGCTGGGTGTGGTTCCTTACTGAACCCTGCCGGGCTCCGTTACGACGATAACGGTCCCGGTTTTCTTCCCCCCGGCGACCGGAGGAATACTCTGGGGTGACCATGAGCCGCCCCATGATCGCCCTGAGAGACGTCTCCAAGACCTACGGTGACTCCTCCCGGCCGGCGGTGGGTTCCCTCACCCTGGAGATAGCAAGGGGGGAAGTGGTCGTACTGGTGGGCCCGTCGGGATGTGGCAAGACCACCGTTTTGAAGATGATCAACCGGCTGGTGGAGCCCACGTCCGGGGCCATCGAGGTGGATGGAGCGCCCATCGGGGAAGGCGAGGCGCATCTGCTCCGCCGGTCCATCGGGTATGTGATCCAGCAGGTCGGGCTGTTCCCGCACTGGACGGTGGGTCGCAACATCGCCACCGTCCCGGAGTTGCTGGGCTGGTCTCCGGAGCGGACCGCCGAACGGGTGACCGAGTTGGCTCGACTGGTCGGGCTGGAGGAGTCGATGCTGGAGCGCTATCCGGCCGCCCTGTCGGGAGGCCAGCAGCAACGGGTGGGGGTGGCCCGCGCCCTCGCCGCCGACCCGCCGGTTTTGCTGATGGACGAGCCGTTCGGGGCGGTGGACCCCATCGTTCGTCACCGGCTGCAGGACGAACTCCTGGATCTTCAGAAGCGGCTGCGCAAGACCATCGTGTTCGTCACCCACGACATCGAGGAGGCCATCAAGCTGGGTGATCGGATCGTCATACTCAACCAGGGCGGGGTGCTGGAGCAGATGGGGTCGCCCCGGGAGATCCTGAGTCGTCCCGCCAACCGTTTCGTCGAGGACTTCATCGGAGTGGACCGGAACCTCCAGCAGTTGGCGCTGACAAGGGTGGCAGAGTTGACCCTCAGGTGGGGCCCGATGCTGGAGGACTCCTCCACTCCCCGGGCGGCCCGGGACGCAGCCCGCAGAGAGGGGACCGACTGGGTGGGCCTGCTCTCTGACGGGATGGTCCGGGGCTGGGTACCCGTCCGCGAACTGGAGGGGGTTTCCTCCCTCGAGGGTTTGGCGGCCCGCCCCTTTTCAACCTCCGTCCGCCGCAGCGCCACCCTCAGGCAGGCGGTGGACGCCATGGTCGGCGCCCGCCACGATTTGGCGGTGATCGCCGAGGACGGCTTCTACTGCGGCCTGGTCGACATGAGGGCGGTCGGGGAGGCGCTGAGGCCGTCGGGCGAATGAGGAGGGGTGCGTGAGCCTTTTCAACTGGGAGTGGGTGGCTCGCAACTGGACTTCGGTCCTGGAAAGGGCCTGGGAGCATGTCTTCCTGACCGGGGTTGCGGTGGGGGTGGGGACGGTTATCGCCATGGGATTGTCGCTGCTGGCCGTCCGGCGTCGCCGCTGGTACGGGCCCATCACTTCCGCCACCAACATTCTCTATACGATTCCCTCCCTGGCGTTGTTCGCCTTCCTGGTGCCGTTCACCGGTCTATCCACACTCACCTCTGAAATCGGTCTGGTCAGCTACACCCTCCTGATAATCGTCCGCAACACCGTGGCAGGAATCGACGGCGTTTCCCCAGGGGTCAGGGAAGCGGCCGACGGGATGGGGTTCACCACCCGCAGCCGGTTCTGGAAAGCGGAGTTTCCCCTGGCTCTGCCGGTGATCATGGCGGGAATTCGCATCGCGGCGGTCACCACGGTGGGACTGGTGACCATCACCGCCATCCTGGGTCAGGGGGGCTTGGGTTATTTCATTCTGGCCGGCCTGCGGAGTTTTTTCTGGACCCAGATAATTGTCGGGACGGTGGGTTCGGTGCTTCTGGCGGTGGTGATCGATGTCGGGCTGCTCAGGGTTGAGAGGCTGCTGACTCCCTGGAGCGGGAGTGGGGCGGCATGACCGACCGTCCCCTGCTGGAAGAACTCAGGCTGTTCCTGGGCGATCCCGAGACCTGGTGGGGACCGGGGAGCATCCCCCTCCGGATGGCCGAGCACCTCCTGCTGTCAGCGGTGGCTCTGGTCATCGCCGCCGCGCTGGTCATACCCCCTGCCCTGTGGGCGGCCCATCGGAGGCGGGGGATCGCGGCCGCATCGGCGGTGGTCAACATCGGTCGGGCGGTCCCCACCTTCGGGATCCTGGTGATAGTGGTGGTGTGGCTGGGGTTGGGTCCCTGGCCCGCCCTGGTGGCCCTGGTGGCCTTGAGCGGACCTCCCATGTTCACCAACACGGTGGCCGGGGTCCTGGCTGTCGACGCCGCCGTCCTGGAGTCCGCCCGGGGGATGGGGATGACCGGTGGGCGGGTCCTGATGGAGGTGGAGTTGCCGCTGGCGCTTCCGGTGATCGCCGAAGGCGTGCGGATCGCCATGTCGCAGGTGATAGCCACCGCCACCCTTGCCGCCCTGGCGGCGGGCGGAGGTCTGGGCCGCTTCATCGTGGATGGCTTCGCCAAGCGGGACCAGGGGGAACTGTTGATGGGAGCGGTCCTGGTGGCCGTCCTGGCGGTGGCGGCCGAAAAGGCTTTCACCCGAAGCCAGCGGCGGTTCGTCCCGGCGGGTGTTCCGGGCGGGGACAGCCGGTAGGGCAATCCGGCGGATGGACATCTTCGGCGGGCCGGTACCATCCCTCGGGAGGCGGTGTCTGCGAGGGATTTCCCGCCGACAAACCAATGACAGGAGATGAAACCCATGTTGCATTTGTTGCGCAAGGCCGTCGTCGGGGCGACCCTTCTGGCCGTGGCGTTGACCGGGGCCTGCGGGTCGGGTGACGACGCCGACGGCCCCACCATCGTGGTGGCCTCGTTCAACTTCGGAGAGAGCCTGATCCTCGGTGAGATCTACGCACAGGCACTGGAGGACGCAGGTTATGCGGTGGAGAGGAACCTCGGCCTGGGATCTCGGGAGGTCGTGAAGCCTGCCCTCGAATCCGGCGAGGTCGGTCTTGTTCCCGAATACACGGGAAGCCTGGGCAATTTCCTGGGTGTGACGCCGACCGCTGATGAGCAGTCCACCTGGCAGGAGGTCAAGGACGCCTTCGAGGCCAATGGCGTGACGCTCCTGGCCTACGCTCCCGCACAGGACAAGAACGGGTTCGTGGTCACCGGCGAGACCGCCGCCGCACTCGGCCTGGCCACGGTCAGCGACCTGGCGCCGCACGCCTCCGACCTGGTGTTCGGGGGGCCGCCGGAGTGTCCCGAGAGGCTCAACTGCCTCCCCGGCCTGGAGAGCGTGTACGGCCTGGTCTTCGCCGAGTTCAAGCCTCTGGACGTGGGGGGTCCCCTCACGGTGGCGGCCCTGGAGGGAGGCGATGTCGACGTCGGGGTGCTGTTCACGACCGACGGGGTCATCGCCGCCAAGGGTCTGGTGCTCCTCGATGACGACCGGGGTCTGAACCCTGCGGAGAACATCGTGCCCGCGGTGGGCATGGACATCGTGGACGCCTACGGTGATGACTTCGTCGCGTTGCTGGATGAAGTCTCGGCGGCCATAACCACCCCGGAACTCACCGAGATGAACCGCCGGGCCGGGATAGATCAGGAGGACCCGGCGGACATCGCCGCAGGGTGGCTCTCTGACAAGGGATTCGTCTCCGGCTGAGCCGGTTCTCCCCAAGGACCGTCCAGGTGTTCAGGAACGGGGGTCTTCGGGCTCCCGTTCCTGGTATTCGCGCCACTCGGCGATCGAGCGCGCCACCAGGACCATGATCACCGCCATGCCCACCAGGCCCAGGGCTAGACCCACCCCTCCCCAGAAGAGGGACCTGCCCACACACCCCGACCCCGAGTCGGAGCGGCAGGCAACATCGTTGACCACCCATCCCAGGCCGGCGCCGAACAATCCGGCTGCCACCGATGGCACGGCTATCCAGGGATTGGGACGCCGTCTCATCCCTGGTCCTCGGTCCGCTCGGTCGGCGGGCGGGATCTGGCGGTCTCTCCGGCCGACCTGATGCGAAGCGGCGTGGGGCCGGGGACGGGGTCAGGGCGGGCGTCCACCAGGGGCTGCACCGCCAGGCGCGCCTCCGTCGACCAGGCCGCCCAGGCGGCCACCCCGGCCCCGGTGACGATCACGGTCCAACCCGGCCAGGGAGTGGTGAGGGCGGCCGGCAGCGCGGCCGCCGGGACCACGAAGCGGGTGACGAGGAGAGAACCGGCAACAGCCTTGGCATAGAGCGCGGCCGCGGCGGCTGAGAGGGCTGCCATCGCCCAGCCCCCTCCCAATCCGTTGACCGAGACCGCCGCCAGGGCCACCGGTGAACCGGCCAGCACGCAGAGGAGGAGCACTGCGCGGCCGGGAGGCCCGAGGCTGGGTGTCCGATGTCGCTCCCATTCTGCAAGCCAGGGGCCGGCCGCCAGGGCCAGTGTTGCCGAGGCCATGCCCACCCCCACCCACCACCATCCCGAAAGGGGGATCAGGGTTGCCAGGCCCAACTCTCCCGCAGCCAGTCCACCGGCCATCCTGCGTCCCCACCGGGAGTTCTTCACCACCACCCCCACCAGGGCGGCCGTGGAGAGCACCACCAGTCCGGCCGCCAGAACCGCCGACTGGACGGGTTCCCATGGTCCCCCGCCCAAGGAGATCGCACCGGCCCACACCAGGGCGGACACCTGGCAGAGCCCTCCCGCGGTGGCGGCGGCGGGAGAGGACTTCACCGTCGTCTCGCGCCCCTACCTGCGACGCCGTGACCGGGCTTTCCCCTTCGAGGAGCCCTTGGTCTTGCGGCGTCTCTCCAGAAGATCGCTGGCCCGGTCCGCGGTGATGCTGTCGGGGGTGTCGTTCCCGCCCAGTGAGGCGTTGGTGTCCCCATCGCTCACATACAGGCCGAATCTGCCTTCCCGGACTTCGACCGGCTTGCCGGTGCGGGGATCGGGGCCGAGTTGGCGAAGAGCCGGTTTCCCCCTCCGTCGGTAGGGCGTGGCCAGCACCGCCAGCGCCTCCTCCAGGGTGATGGAGAACAACTGCTCCACATCCGGAAGGTTGCGGTTGGTCTTGCCCCGGGAGATGTAGGGGCCGTACCGGCCGTGCCGGGCGATCACCTTCTCACCGCTCTCGGGGTCTGTCCCCACGGTCCGGGGAAGACCGAGCCACCGCAGCGCTTCGGGGAGGCTGACACCCCCCAACTCGGTTCCCTTGGGCAGAGAGACCCGCTTGGGTTTGGGTTTTCCGCTCTCCGTCTCCCCCAGTTGCAGGTAGGGACCGTACCTGCCGTCCAATGCCAACACCTCGAGCCCGCTCTCGGGATCCGTACCCAGTATCTTGCGATCGCCGCCCGACTTCCCCTCGGCCAGCATTTCCAGGGCCTTCTCGGGGGTGAGTTCGTCAGGAGGCATCCGATCGGGGATGGAGACGGTCTGGCCCTGCCAGTACAGGTAGGGTCCGTACCTGCCGATCCGGGCCGCGATCTCATTCCCCTCGGGATCGTTGCCTATCACGATCCTTCGGGAGAGCCGGGTGTCGACTTTCTCGAGACTCGTCTCCACACCGGCCCGGAGGCCGTCCTCTCCGAAGTAGAAACGCTCCAGCCACGGTTTGGTCTGTTCCTCGCGGGAGGCGATCCGATCGAGGTCGCTCTCCATCTTGGCGGTGAACTGGTAGTCGACCAGCTTGGGGAAGCTCTGCTCCAACAGGGTGACCACCGCGAAAGCCGTGAAGGTGGGCACCAGGGCTCGCCTCTGGCTCCACACATAACCGCGGTCCTGGATGGTGCTCATTATCGATGCGTAGGTCGAGGGCCGACCCACCCCCAGCCTCTCCAGCGTCCTGATCAGGGAAGCCTCGGTGTACCACCCAGGTGGTCTGGTGCGGTGGTCCTTGGCCGCCAGGCCGTCGACTTGCAGGTCCTGGCCGACGGAGAGGACCGGGAGGGCCTTCGAGCCGTTCCTTCCCCGGTCGGTGGCCCCATCGCCCCTGGGTCCGAGCGCCCTGAGAAACCCGGGGAAGGAGATGGTCCGTCCCTGTGCTTCGAACTCTACGGCCTCGCCCGCCGAAGAGACCCCG
This sequence comes from Acidimicrobiia bacterium, assembly GCA_965204615.1. Classification (GTDB taxonomy): domain Bacteria; phylum Actinomycetota; class Acidimicrobiia; order Spongiisociales; family ZC4RG35; genus Bin76. Next base: position 3,022,632 of record OZ242000.1, read on the forward strand.
CCCAGGGTGACGGAGACGCTCTCCCCGGTGGCGTCCTTCATCTGGGATGCGACCGCCTGTCTCCATATCAACTGGTAGAGCCGGGATGCGTCCCCCTCGCCGAGGGCGGCGGTCACCTGCCGGGGGGTCTTCCACTTGACGCCGGTGGGCCGGATCGCTTCGTGCGCCTCCTGGGCGCCCCGTACCCTGGACTTGTAGAACCGTGGCCGCTGGGGAAGGTACTGATCACCGAAGGTGGCGCCTATCAGCTTCCGGGCGGTGGCGATCGCCTCGGCGGAGATGGAGACCGAGTCGGTCCGCATGTAGGTGATGTGCCCGTTCTCGTATAGCTGCTGGGCGGCTCGCATGGTGCGGGACGGACTCATCCTGAGTCTCCCCGAGGCTTCCTGCTGGAGCGTGGAGGTGCGGAACGGCGGAGAGGGGGAGCGTTTGTACGGCCTCTTTTTCAGCGCCGTAACGGAGAATGCCGAATCGGCCAGTTCAGCCACCAGACGCTCGGCGTCTTCCTTGTCCAACTTGAGCCTCTTGGGGTTTTTCAGCTCGCCCCGGGAGGTGAAGTCCCTGCCGCTGGCCACCCTCCGTCCCTCCACCGAAGCAAGATGCGCCTCGAACTTCTCGGCCGGCTCGCCCGCGGGGTGAAAGACCCCGGCCAGGTCCCAGTATTCGGTTCTCACGAACCGGATGCGTTCCCGGGCCCTCTCCACAACCAGGCGGACCGCCACGCTCTGCACCCGGCCGGCGGACAGTCCGGTCTTGATCTTCCTCCACAGCACCGGCGAGACCTCGTATCCGTACAGACGATCCAGGATCCGCCTCGCCTCCTGGGAATCCACCAGGGCCGTGTCGAGTTCCCGCGGGTTCTCGAAGGCCTCCCGGATGGCGTCGCGGGTGATCTCGTAGAAGACCATTCTCTTCACCGGCACCTTGGGTTTCAGCAGCTGGGTCAGGTGCCAGGCAATTGCCTCGCCCTCCCGGTCGCGGTCGGTGGCCAGGTACAGGGAGTCGGCGGTCGCCAACGCCTGTCTGAGTTTCTTGACCTGCCCGGACTTGCCCGGAGAGGTGACGTACTTGGGTCGGAATCCGCCGTCGACATCCACCCCGAGTTCCTTCTCGGGCAGGTCCCGCACATGCCCCATGGAGGACTGCACCACGACATCAGGCCCCAGGTAGGAGGAGATGTTGCGAGCCTTGGTGGGTGATTCGACGACGACTAACGCCTTGCTCATTGGCTTACCAAGTTACCCCCATGCGGCGGTCAATGCCTAACCGAAGTGGAAAACCCCGGTTTTGGCGGGTTAGTGTTGGGATGGTGGATTCGGTGGAGAACATCCGCGGCATGGAGCTGATACGCCGAGGTCCATTCGCCAAGTTGTGGTGGGCGAACAGCATTTCAAGCCTGGGCGACTGGGTGAACATCTTCGCCACCCTTGCTCTCGCAGCCCGCATCGGCGGTGGGGGGGATGCCTCCACGGTGGCCATCATCGTTCCCCTGGTGGCGCGGTTTTTGCCCGGGATGGTGGCTGGGATGCTCGGGGGGGTGATGGCGGACCGCTGGAACCGGAAAGTGACAATGGTTGTCTCCGACTTCGGGAGGGCGGTCCTGGTGTGCAGCCTGCTGTTCGTCTCCACCCTTTCCCAGCTCTTCCTGATCATCGTGCTGGTGGAACTTCTGGGGCTCTTCCGCCAACCGGCCCGGGAAGCCGTGGTGCCCACCCTGATCGCATCCCGGCACCTGGCGGCGGCCAACGGCCTCAATCTGATCTCGATGTACGGCACCGCCCCGATCGGCTCGGCTCTGTTCGCCCTGTTGACCGAATTCAGCGAACTCCTTCCCGACATCGGGCAGTTCGGCGCCTGGGTGCTGCCCGCATTCGTTTTCGACATGGCCACCTTCTTGGTTTCGGGGCTGATCACCCTCACCATTCCCATCAAGCGGACGCTGTTGCCGGAGCGGCGACGCATGCGGCTGGAGGCCAAGTCGCTGGCAGCCCCCGTGCGGGATCTGGTGGAGGGTTGGGCACTGGTGGGAAAGAAGGGCCCGGTGCGCCGGCTGGTGTGGGGAATGGCGGTGGCGCTGCTGGGAGGAGGGGGGCTCTTCGTGATGGGACAGCCGTTCAGCCAGCAGGTCCTGGAGGCGACCGAGAGCGGGTACGGGGCGTTGCTCACCTCCCTCGGTCTGGGGGTGACGATCGGGATGGTGCTTCTCGCCGGACTGGGGAAGAATCTGTTGCACCGGGAGCCGATCTTCTGTCTGGGTCTGTGGGCGGCCGGCGCGGGGATCATCTTCGCCAGCTTCTCCCGGTCGGTGATCTCGGCGGTGGGCTGGGTGCTCCTGTTGGGCATCGGGACCGGGATGGCCTACGTGGCCGGATTCACCCAACTCCACTCGGTGGTGACCGACGAGATCAGGGGGAGGACTTTCGGGGCTCTCTACACCCTGGGGCGGATGGCCCTGTTGGCCTCCCTGACGGTGGCGGGGGTGGGGGCCGTGGCGCTGGAGGGGGTTCTGCCCGGCCTGCTGGGCAATGGGATCCGGGCCGTGCTGTTCATCAGCGGCGTGGCGGTTCTTCTCACCGGGCTGGTGACCATCTGGGCGGTACGGTCCCAGTTGCGGGTGGTGTTCGACAGGTCGATGACCGCCATGAGAGACACCAGCCAGGCGTTGGGGACACTGAGAAACCGTAGATCCGGGAAGTCGTGATGCGAGCCCGATACCTGGCGACCGAGGGAACGGAGGGGGTGGGCAAGACCACCCTGTGCGACCTCCTCTCCGCTCGCTTGATAAAACGCGGCGTCGAGGTGGTGAGGGTCCGGGAGCCGGGAGGTACCCGGCTGGGGGAGGCGGTCAGGGAAGTGCTCCTGCATGGGGGTGAGATGACCGATTGGAGCGAAGCGCTCCTGTTCGCAGCGCAGCGGGCCGAGTTGGCGGACCGGGTGGTTCGTCCCGCCCTCGCGGAAGGCAAGTGGGTGCTGTCCGATCGGTGCTATTACTCGTCCCTGGCCTACCAGGGCTACGCCCGCCGCCTGGGAGTCGGCCGAGTCTGGTCGGTCAACGGCCCGGCACTGGACGGGACCCTGCCCGATCTGGTGGTGTGGATGGACATGGACGCCGAGGCGGCCCTTGCCCGCCAGCAGGGTAGGGATCGCATCGGAGCGGCTGACCTTGCCTGGCACCGGGAAGTGTGGAAGGGATACCGGAGTCTGTGGGCCTCGGATCGAGGTCGGATGGTGAGAGTTGACGCCTCTGCGGCCACCGAGACGATCGCCGAACGCCTGGTTTCCGTCCTGGAGGAGCGGGGATGGCTGACCGACTGCTAGAGGCGCCACAAGAGCCTGATGGGATCATCGGGCACGGGGCTGTCTGGGAGAGGTTGGCAGCCGAATCCCGCTCTCCGGCGGGCGCCTATCTGTTTGTGGGACCGCGGGGGGTCGGAAAGGGCCTGGTGGCTCGACGCTTTGCCGAGCGGTTGGTTTGTGCCTGCGGCGGTCATTGCCCCGAGGGGTCCTCTCCCTGCCGGAAGGCCCGGGCAGGTGGCCATCCGGACATCGTGGCGGTGAGCCCCGCCGAGAGACAGAGGATCGGGGTGGATGACGCCCGGAGGGTCGTACAGAGAGCGGCGCGGACGCCGGTGGAATCGTCTCGCAAGGTTTTCATAATCGACAGGGAGATGACCGAACCGGCAGCCAATGTCCTGCTCAAGACACTGGAGGAACCCACCGGCTCCACGGTGTTCATACTGGTGTCCGTCTCCGCCGAGGATTATCCGACCACCGTGGCCAGCCGCTGCCGCACCGTTCACTTCGGCAAGGTGGCTACCTCTGAGTTGGTGGAAGCCCTGGTGGAGAGAGGGTTGGAGCGCTCGGAGGCGGAGGTGGTGGCGGAGGTGGCGGGGGGCCGGCCCGGTATGGCCCTGCAGCTCAGGGGAGAAGCCCCGGCGGCGCGGTTTCGCTCCGCCTGGTGGGAGTTGGCGGAGCAGTTGGCCGGGCGGGACCACCTGGGAGCGGGAGAAGCGCTGGCCATGGTGGATGAGGTGCTGACTCACACCGAGCGCATGCTCGATCAGGTGCGTCCGTCGCGGTCGATGGTCGGCCGTGAGAGGGACAGGGCGCGGCGGGAGACGCGCCGCCGGCGCCGGGCACTGTGGGTGTCGGGGTTGGAGATCATGGCGGGTTGGTTCGTGGCAGCCGCGGCCCGGGCGCTGGCCGGGACCGGCGAAGGGCCGGCGGACAGGATGCTGCCGCCGCGGGTCGAGCCGGCCAGGGCCCTCCGGTCAGCCGACCTGATCCTGGGGGCGGGTGTGGAGCTCTACCGGCTCAACCTCCGTCCCCGGGCCCGATTGGCGGAACTCTTCTGCGGGCTGGTCCGCCAATGAGCGGGACACGATCCGGTCGGTCGAGGATCGTCACCGTGCCCAACCTGGTCTCATTCTTCCGGATTCTTCTCGTTCCGCTGTTCTGGTGGATCCTCCTGGAGGGTCGCCCCACGCCGGCCGCTCTCGTCCTGGTGGTGATGGGAGTAACCGACTGGTTGGACGGATGGCTGGCCCGCCGCCTGGATCAGGTGACTGATCTGGGGACCCTTCTCGATCCGGTCGGCGATTGGCTGATGATGGTCTCAGCGGTGTTGGGAGGGATGGTGGAGATGTTGCTGCCTGTCTGGGTCGGGACGGTGATCCTGTCCAGATCCGTGGTGGTCGGCGGCTGGTCCGGGTGGATGACCGCCCGGCGAAGCGCCCTCGAGGTCCGCAGGAGCGGCAAGGCGGCCATCACCTTCCTCTACGTCGCGATCCCCCTGTTCTACTTCTCCTCCGACCTCACCGGGTCCCTTGGGGAGGTTCTATATGGGATCGCCTGGGTGGCGGTGGTGGCGGGGATGGCTCTCTCCTGGTGGTCGGGGGTCCTCTACATCCGGGACGGCCTGGCCGCGGTCCGAAAAACCCGGTAGCCGCTGCATTCGGAATGGTGGCGTCGAGCGGGGAGGCAGGTCGCAGAAGGGGCCGACTCGAGCCCACGTCCTGTTAAGGTTTATGCCCATGGAAGACAACCTTGTAGAGATCCCCGACCACCTCCTGTACACCACCGAGCACGAGTGGGTCCAGGTGGGTGATGGCAAGGCCCGGCTGGGCATCACCGACTACGCACAGGATGCCCTGGGCGATGTGGTCTATGCCCAGTTGCCCCAGGCAGGCGATGAGGTGTCGGAGGGAGAGATTATCGCCGAGTTGGAGTCAACCAAGTCGGTGGGGGAGATCTACGCTCCCTTTGACGGCGAGGTCCTGGCGGTGAACGAGGAATTGGAGAGCCGCCCTGAGTTGGTCAACCACGATCCCTACGGCGTGGGCTGGATCCTGGATCTCTCCCAAGCCGGCCCGTTGCCCTCTGCACTCCTGGACGCGGCGGGTTACCGGGACCTGGTCTCCTAAAAACCGGCGTCCTCAGGAGGAACTTCGAGGTCCGGTCGGGGAGGGCAAGTTACAATGAAAAGTGTGCACTTTCCGCTGATGTCCGGGAAACAATCTTCCGGTGCCGGGGCGTCGTCCGGCCGGGGGAGTGATCTCACTGCCATTTTTCGGCCTGTCTACCCCTACTCGATGCCCGGCGCGGATGAACCGGGCCGCCTGGAGTGGTTCGGTGGGTGGGGGCTGTTGGTGGAGAAGGGAGCGCAGGCCGGCAGGACATATCGCCTGTCGGAGGGTGTCACCGCGGTGGGGCGTCATCTGCGGAGCGGGATCCTCCTGGATGACATCACCGTATCCCGCCGCCATTGCCGGCTGACCGCCGAGCAGGACCGGCTGACGGTGGAGGATGAGGGCTCCACCAATGGAACCTACGTGAACGGCGCAAGGATGGAGGAAAGCCGGCTGCAGCCCGGGGACAGGCTGATGGTGGGACGCTTCCACCTGGTGGTCGTCCGGGGAAATGACTGAGCAGCAGAGCCTTTCCATCGGAGAGGTGATCAAGGTCCTCAAGAAGGACTTTCCCGAGATCACAGTCTCCAAAGTGAGGTTCCTGGAGACAAAGGGCATGATCCTCCCGCGGCGCACCCAGGGGGGCTACCGGCGCTTCGACCGGGCCGATGTGGCCCGGCTCCGGTACATCCTGCAACAGCAACGGGACCACTTCCTCCCCCTCAAGGTGATCAAGTCCAAGCTGGCGGCCTGGGAACGGGGGGACGACCCTCTTGATCCGGCGGGCTCGGACGGTTCCCTTCTGGAGGAGGCTGGCGAGCCGATAAGCCGGTCCGACGTGTTGCGCCGAAGCGGCCTGACTCCCGAGCAACTGGACGATCTGGTCGCCCATCGCCTCATCTCCCCGCTGCCGGGGGATGATGAGGTCTTTCCTCCCGAGGCGGGTCCGGTGGCGTCGGAGGCCAAACGCCTGATGGACCGGGGACTCGGTGGCCGCCATCTGCGCTCCATCCGTCTGGCGGTGGACAGGGAGGTGGACATCTTCCGTTCGGTGGCGGGCCCCTTGGCGAGAGTCCAGTGGCTGGGGGAGGGCGGCGAGCACGTCCAGGACCTGCTGGTGGGCTGCGCCGACGCACTGGTGGGCATCCATAGGACGTTGCTGCTGGCTTCCCTCCGGGCGGAGTTGCGCCGCTGAAGACCGCCATCCGCCAGGGGTTGAGGGTCGCGTGCCTGGCCACGCTCGCGGTGTTTGTGATGGGGGCCACGGCCACGGCCAGTCCGCTGTGGGTCGAGCCGCCCCCTCTCCCGTGGACGCTGGTTTCCGATCCGCCCGAGATCGCCGCCGAGTCGTGGCTGCTGTTCGACGACCGCCACGGGGTGGTGCTCGCCGAGCACAATGCCGACCAGCCCAGACCGATGGCTTCCACCACCAAGCTGATGACTGCCCTCCTGGCGGTGGAGGTCGGAGACCTCTCCTCGCCGGTTCGGGTGAGCGAGGCGGCGGTGTCGGTGGGGGAGGCGGGGGTGGATCTCGTCGAGGGGGAGGTATTCCTGTTGCGAACGCTGGTGAGGGCTCTCCTGATCCGCTCGGGCAACGACGCCGCCTACGCGGTTGCCGAGAACGTGGGCGGAAGCGCCGGGGAGTTCGTGGCACTGATGAACCGGCGGGCCTCCGAACTGGGTCTGGAAGGCACCTCGTATGCCAATCCCCATGGTCTCGATCATCCCGACCAATACTCGACCGCCCGGGATCTCCTGGTCCTCACCAGGGCGGCTCTCTTGCATCCCGAGTTGGCCGAGGCGGTGACCACCCGCCAGATCTCTCTGCGGGATTCGCCGGACGGCCTGGAACGGGTGTACACCAACACCAATCAACTGCTCTTCGACTATGAGGGAACGATCGGGGTGAAGACCGGATACACCAACGACGCCGGGAGGGTGCTGGTGGCCGGGGCCGAGCGAGAGGGCAGGAGGCTTCTGGCGGTGGTGATGAACTCCGCGGATCACTTCGACGAAGCCAGGACACTGCTCGACTACGGATTCGACTCCTTCGGATCGGTCCCCGGGTTGGCCTTCGCCGAACTCCGGATCAGCCGCAGCGAGTTATTGGCCGATCTCGTTACCCCCACCACCAGCGCAGTTCTCCCAGCCGAGACCGTCGAGACCCCGGAGGTGGAGGTGGTGGTCACCCGGGAGCCGGTGGCGGTCCGGGTGGGGAAACCTCCCGGGGGGCTGGCTGATCTCCTGGGTTGGATGATGGGGATCTTTTCGCCCGAAGACCGCTAGCGCCGGCTTCTAGCGTCCGCACCTTCTCAGGAGCAGCCGGGTGTCGGAGGTGATGGTGCGCCAGTTCAGCTTCGACTCCCCGGCGACGCGATCCCTGATCACCGTCTCGACCCCCGTTGCCCGGAGCCGCCTGGACATCAGGAGGGCGATCAGGACCTTGAAGCCATGCGGCGCCATGCCTTCCAGGGCTTCGGCCAGAACTACCCGGCGGGTTCCGAAGAAACCGGATTGGGGAAAGCGAAGCCCCCTGGTCCGGCGAGGCATCCTCAGGCGTGTCAGCAGTATCGCGGTCCGGGTCAGAGCCATGCGGTACCACTGCTTGCCCTGTTGCTCCAACTCCCCCACGCACAGGTCATAACCGGCCGCCAGGGCCGCAACCATCTCCCCCACCACGGCCGGATTGTGTTGCCCGTCGGCGTCCATCACCACCACCAGGTCGTGGCGGGCCGCATGGGCGGCGTTGCGGACCGCTTCGGTGAGTCCTCCCCCGTCGCACACCCGTATCCGGTGGTCTCCGTTGGCAAGGGCCATCCGCCCGGTTGGGCTGTGCTCTCCCCTCACCAACCCGCCCTCGGTGCGGTCGGCGGCGGCCACCAGCACTTCGGCGGTGTGCGGGAGGTACTCCAACAACTCGGCCAAAGTGGTCCCGATGACGGCCGTCTCGTCATAGGCGGGCATGAGGACCGAGAATGGAACTTCTGGTCCCGAATGTCCATCCCCGGTTTCCCTCTCCAACTCCATCATGGGACAGTAGTTTGGCGGCATGGCGATGAGATGCTAAACCCGGCGGGGTGAGATGGACCCCGCCGTCGGGTCCGCGCCCGGCAGGACACCCCATAAGATGAGGACCATGAGATGGGAAGACCATGAGCGAGGCTGAACGGCTGTTCGGCCCGGGCACGGTCTCGGAGGTGTTCACCGCCGAGCGGATCTCCCGGCGCGTCACCGAGCTGGGCAGGACCCTCACCGAGGACTTCCGGGATCGCTCACCGGTGATGGTGGGAAAGATGAAGGGATCGGTGTGTTTCCTGGCGGACCTGGTCAGGCACATGGATCTCGAGATGGAGATCGAGTTCCTGGCGCTCAAACGCTACGGGGACGGGACCGGTGTCGGTATCGCCATGGATCTCTTCACCGACGTGGGGGGACGGGATGTCATAGTGGTCATGGATGTGGTGGATACCGGCTTCACCCTCAACGCCATCTGCCAACTGTTGAGAGAGCGATCCCCCGCCTCCATCGCCACCGTGGCCCTCCTGGACCGGAAGGGCCGCCGGTTGGTGGAGACTTCCCTGGATTACCGGGGTTTCGAGGTGGCCTATGACTACCTGGTGGGATACGGCCTGGACTGGGATGGCCGCTATCGGGGCCTTCCCTCGATCTGGGCGGTTCTCGATCGGCCGGCTCTCGAAAGCGATCCCCAGATTCTCGACCGTCACGTGTTTGGGGAGAGGTAGTATCGGCTGGCGATGTCGGAACATATTCCCATGGCCATCGACGGTGTTCAGGTCGGATTCTCATCCGCTACTCCGGTCGTGTTGCTCAAGGAGGCCAATGGGGAGCGTTACCTCCCCATCTGGATCGGAGCGGTCGAGGCCACCGCCATCGTGGCGGCGCTGGAGGAGATGGTGCCGCCCCGACCGCTCACCCACGACCTGTTGCGGATGGCGGTGGAGTCTCTGGGTGCGGAGGTGGACAGAGCGGTGGTGACTGAGGTCCGCGACAACGTGTTCTACGCTGAGTTGGTGCTGATGACCACCGGCGGGGAGGTGAAGGTCTCCTGTCGCCCTTCCGACGCCATCGCGCTGGCCGTGAGAACCGAGGCGCCGTTGTTCGCTCACCACGATGTGCTGGACGAGGCCGGGGTGATGATCAAATCGGCGGAGGAGCCCGAGGAGCAGATCGAGGAGTTCCGGCGTTTCCTGGAGGCGGTCAGCCCGGAGGACTTCTCGTCCGGCGGGCCTCCGGCGGGTGCGGACGATCCCGACCCGGACCCGGCTTCTCCATAGGGCGGGGCTCACGGCATCCGGGAGATGGTTGGAAATGGGGGGCGCAGCCGTTATGGTTGGCGCTTCGGAAAATCACCGGTCTGTAATCACAAAGGAGTAAGGCGGTGAACCAAGCTGAAAGGGGCTATCGCGCTCCCCAGGTCTGCCGGATGGTGGGCATCACCTACCGGCAGTTGGACTACTGGGCCCGCACGGGGTTCATGGTGCCCTCCCTGCAGCAAGCCAGGGGGTCGGGTAGCCAACGCCTGTACTCGTTCGGCGACCTGGTGCAACTCAAGGTGATCAAGAGGCTTCTGGATGCCGGGATGGACCTCCGCCGGATCAGGACCGCCTTCGCGGCGCTGTCCAATCAGAGAGACTCCTGGAGTTGGGAGGACGGTGACGTGACCCTGGCGTCCGACGGCGCCTCGATCTATGCCTTGAAGAGTCCCCAGGAGGTGATCGATCTTCTCCGCAAGGGCCAGGGAGTGTTCGGGGTCGCCCTGGGTCCGCTGGTCGAGGAGGTTGCCGGGGAGGTCCACCAACTGGCCGGGACCACCGATGTCGACGAGGGCTACCGGAGTTCCCGGTCGGAAGTCATCTGAACGCCCGAACCGGCCGGTCGACTCCTCGGTGTGCCGGACGCCCGTAGACTCCGGAATCGATCCTCACTTCCCTGAAGCACTATGCCCCAATCACCTCTTCACCACTATCACCGGGAACTCGGCGCCCGATTCGTTGACTTCGGCGGTTGGGAGATGCCCCTGTCCTACGGTTCCGCTCTCACCGAGCACCGGGCCGTGAGGGAAGGGACGGGATGGTTCGACGTGTCGCACCTGGGCCGTTTCGCGTGGAGCGGGGAAGGATGGGACTCGGCCCTGTCGATGCTGTTGTGCAACGACCATGGGCGGATAGGCGCCGGGCGGGCCCAGTACACCATGATCCTCAACTCCCGCGGCGGGGTGATCGATGACCTGATCATCTGGAAACGCACCACCGACGAGGTGATGGTGATGCCCAACGGGGTGAACCACCTGCGGGTGATGGAGGCCTTCAGTTCGGCCGAACCCCGGGCTGAACTGGTCGATCTGCGTCCGGTTACCGTGAGTCTCGCCGTGCAGGGACCCGGGGCGCCGGCCCGGGTGGAGGCCCTGCTGGGTAGCGTCCCCGGTCCCTTCAGAGTGATGGGATCCACCTACCGGGGTGGGGAGGTCTGGGTGGCGGGGACCGGCTACACCGGGGAGTTGGGAGTGGAGTTGGTCACCGATCCCGAGACCGGGGAGGCGCTGGCGCGAGAGCTGACCGCGGGCGGCGCCACCCCCTGCGGGCTGGCCTCCCGGGACCTGCTCCGGCTGGAAGCAGGCTTCATGCTCTGGGGCCACGACCTGAATGACGACATAACGCCGTTGGAGGCGGGCCTGGATTGGACGGTTCGTTTCAACCGGGACTTCGTGGGCAGGTCGGCTCTGGAGCGTTCCAGGGAGGAAGGCCTTCGCCGGCGATTGGTCTCATTCCGGATGGGCGACCGGCGCATCCCCCGGGAGGGATATGCCCTCAGGGCGGGAGAGGCCCGCGGCGCGGTGACCAGCGGCAACTTCAGTCCCATGCTGGGAGTGGGCATCGGCATGGGATACCTTTCCACGCCCTTTGACGCCGATCTTGCCCTGGAGGTGGAGATCCGGGGCCGCTGGGTCTCCGCGGAGGTTGTCGAGGGGGCCTTCTACCGCCGGAGCTGAGTCATGGCGCCGACCGGAGTCTGGATCTCCGACGGGGTCCCCTCCGAGGTTCTGGCGCGTCGCTTGCCGGCCTGGGAACAGCCGGCGCTACGCCTCCCCCTGGTGGGAGGGGTGACCGTATGGGGAGACCCGCCCACCGACGCGGTGACGGTGGCGGTGGCCTGTCCCAACCGCCTGGGCGTCCATGAGCCACTTCCCCCCGGGTCGGGGTGGAGGGAGATCTGGTGGTGGTCGGACCCGCTGTGTGCGGCCGGCTCGCATTACCGGGGTGCACCCCGGGTGCGAAGGGTGACCGCGCCGGTGCCGCTCCCGGAGGGACGCCCGTTGACCGAGGCCTCGGACCGTTCCCGGCGGGCAGCCGACTATCTGGTCCGCAGGATCCGGCAAATCCGGGGTGTTCACGTACCAAAAGTCCCCCATGGCCGTCGCTTTCCGGTGCTGCTGCCCACCGATCCAGCTCCCCTGCTGGAGGGGGTGGCGGAGGAACTGTCGGTTCCCGGACGGCCGGTGGCCGGATGGCCCGGACTGATGCTGTGCGAGGTCGGGTGGTGGCAGAAGCGGTCCCGGCTGGACGCCCTGGTGGAGGCGGTGGCGACGGTGGCGCGGGGGGAGACGCCCCCTTCCCTGCACCGGCCCGACAGGGTGTGGCCGACCGGGGGGCTGTGAGGCTATCGGCCCCAGGGGGAGAGGCGTGCGCCTTCGGTCCGGTAGGCGGGGGCGATCCGCCGTTCCCAGAGATCGGCCTTCTGCCGCTCGTCGCAGAACGCCGCCTCGAGAGCCTGCCGGGTGACCCTGGCCAGATCATCCACCCCGAAGCCCTGGTGGTTGGCCGCCAGCAGAAACTCGCCGGTGGGCGTGGTGCTGCTCATCAGCCGGTTGTCGGTGTTGAGCGTCACCGTGAAACCGGACCGATGAAGCATCCCAACCGGGTGGCGCCCGGGCGTCCAACCCTTGGTGTCCAGGTTCGACTTGATGCACACCTCGAGGGGAACCTCCCTCTCCAGAACCTCGGTGGCGACCGGTCCCATCTCTTCTATCCCGCCGTCTGTGACCCGGCAGTCTTCGATCACCTCCACCCCGTGACCGATCCGCTCCGCACCGCACGTCAGTGCGTCCCGGATGCTGGCCACGCCGGCCGCCTCTCCGGCATGGAGGGTCACTCTCAGGCCTGCGTTCAGCGCTGCCTCGATGGCCGGCAGGTGCTCCACCGCCGGATACCCCGCCTCGGGTCCGGCCAGGTCGAAGCCCACCACTCCCAGCGAGGAGGTCCGGGCGGCCAGGCGCGCCGTCTCCAGGGAGGTGGAGGTGTGGCGGAGAGAGCAGAGGATCAAAGACCAGGCCATACCCGTCCTGGCCGAGCCCTCCGAGAGCCCGTCAGCCACTGCCTCCACCACCTGCGGAGGGGTCATCCCTCCATTGGTGTGCAGGTGGGGAGCGAAGCGGAGTTCGGCGTACGCCACTGAATGGGAGGAGAGGTCCTCCACGGCCTCGCGGGCGACCCGCCTGAGAGCCTGCGCGTCCTGCATGACCCCCACCGTGTGGGAGAAGGCCTGCAGGTACCGCTCCAGGCTGTGTGCGCCGGATTGGTGAAACCACTCTCCCAGCAGGTCGGGGCCCTGCACCGGCAGCCGGTGTCCCGCCCTCTCGGCCAACCGGTGAACGGTGCGGGGGCGGAGGCTGCCGTCGAGGTGCTCATGGAGGATGACTTTGGGAAGATGACGCACGGGTGGCTTTTATTGGAGGGCGGTTCGCGCCAACATTAGGGACGTGGAAAATCTGGCGGGACAGCTTCTGGTTGCCTCGCCCCGTCTGGTGGACCCCAACTTCGTCCGCACGGTGGTGGTGTTGCTCAACCACGACGGCCAGGGAGCGATGGGAGTGGTGATCAACCGTCCCAGCGAGATGCCGGTGGCCGATTACCTTCCCTCGTGGGTGGACAGGCTGGCGCCTCCCACCGTGGTGTTCTACGGGGGCCCGGTGGAGCAGACGGTCGCCATCGGGCTGCGGGAGAGTTTCGACACCGGAGATGACGCCACCCCCGTCCGGGGTCTGGGCATGGTCAACTTCGGTGAAGGAGAGGATGACGGGACGCCCGGCCGAGTGCGGGTCTTCGCCGGTTATGCCGGCTGGGGGCCGGGACAACTGGAGGAGGAGATCGAGGAGGAGTCCTGGATCACCGTACCCGCCTTCGCAAGGGATGTCTTCTCGGCTGCTCCCGACGACTTGTGGGCCGAGGTCCTGGTCCGCCAGGGCGGACAAATCGCTCTCCTGGCCTCCATGCCACTCGACCCCGAACTCAACTGAGTGTTTCGATCTAAGCTGAAGATATCGGGACACTCCTCTCCCTACGCTTAGAGAATGATGAATACCGTGAAAATCCCTACTGTCCGTGAATTGATGCTTCCAGTCCTACTTGCCATTAAGGAACTCGGAGGATCCGGGGCAATCGCCGAACTCGACAATGCTGCCATCAAGATTGCGAACCTGACAGAAGAGCAGTTAGACGAAGTCTTTCCCGAGGGCACAAACAACGCTGGTAAGTCAAAGGTGATTTACCGTCTCGCCTGGGCTCGAACCCATCTTAGGTTGATAGGGGCGCTTGTGAATAGCCAGCATGGAGTCTGGGCCATAACGGAGCAGGGTCGTACCTGTCTCCGCATGGAGCCGACCAGGGCAGTCGTGGCACTGAACAAGGCTTGGGCTGAATACGAAAAGAATCGACGCTTAGAAGGTCCCGGGAAGGCTGAGGACCAAGAGGATGATGGGGAGAGCGGCAAGGAAGGGGGAAACTGGAAGGTACGCCTTCTTGACGTCTTAAGGGGCATGACCCCGGATGGTTTCGAGCGGCTCACACAGCGCTTGCTTCGCGAAGCAGGGTTCCAAAATGTGGAGGTCCTTGGGAGATCGGGAGATGGTGGCATTGACGGGGTCGGTGTGTACCGTGTTTCCTTGGTGAGCTTCCCCACCTATTTTCAGTGCAAGAGAGTCGCTGGAAGTGTTTCAGCGGGGGTGGTAAGGGACTTCAGGGGTGCGATGTCTGGGCGAGGAGAGAAGGGTTTGCTGGTCACTACTGGCACTTTTACGGCAGCTGCAAAGGCTGAAGCCATCCGAGACGGAGCCCCTCCAGTAGACCTAGTGGAGGCCGAAGAACTATGCGATCTTCTAAAGCGATACGGTCTGGGCGTTGATGTTGAAATGGTAGAGCAAGTAACCGTTCAAGACGACTTCTTTGCTGGCATCTGAACATCCTGAGTCAAGCATCGGCCTCAAGGACCCTTGGGGAACGCCGCCGCGCCTAGAGAGTTTTCACACCTTTGGGAAGAGGAGAGTTCAGAGTCGGCCCGCTGTCGGCAAGGCCCTTCCCAGCAGAGGAGTGCGTCTATGCTGGGTCGGGTGGTGACCACCACCGTACCCCGGTTGCGCAAGGCCATTGCCGCTCGTCCTCCGGGGTTGAAGGCGGAGCGGGAGATGTGGGAGGCGGGCCGGGAAGTGGTGGCCGGGATGGACGAGGTGGGAAGGGGAGCGTGGGCGGGACCGATCACGGTGGGGGCAGTGGTGGCGCCCCGGGACCGTCGCGTGTACAAGGTCCGGGACTCCAAGCTCCTCAAGCCCTCGGAGCGGGAGCCCTCGGAGCGGGAGGCCCTGTTCGACCGGATCACCGGCTGGTGCCTGGCCTGGGCGGTGGGGCACGCCAGCGCGGCGGAGTGTGACCGGCTGGGGATGTCCGAGGCCCAGCGACTGGCGGCCCGTCGAGCGCTCGCCGGGCTGGAAATCCCGGTGGACGGGGTGCTGGTGGACGGCCGTTGGGACTTCGTGGGCCATCCGACCACCCGGCGGATAGTGGGAGGTGATCGAACATCTCTCTCCATCGCCGCCGCCTCGGTCCTGGCCAAGGTAACCCGCGACCGGATGATGATCACCGAATCTCCCCGATTTCCGCCCTACAACTTCGAGGACAACAAGGGATACCCGTGTCCGGTGCACCGGGCGGCCCTGCACGCTGTGGGCCCGAGTGCCATCCATCGCCGGTCCTGGGTATTCATGGAGGGCCTGGTATGGACGGGCGTTCCCCGCTACCGCCGTCCGGATTCCCAGGGCGTTCTCCCGTTCGTTGAATCGCCGTCCAGAGCCCACCTGTTTGGGACTTATATACCTAGGTAGACGGAGTCGACCCGGGGGATACTGTTCTGCGATGTCCGCTTGCGCCGCGCCGCCCGGTGGGGGGCGGGCGTCTTATGACGGAGACTTGTTGTGCGCATCGCGTCGGGAAGAGTCCCTCCCGACCCCGGGAAGGCCCGGGCGCATGTGTTTCGTGCGGCGTTCACGTCCCTGTCCAACTCCAGCCCGCACCTGTAGCAGGAGAACACCCTGAGGTGCAGGGGCATGGCCTGGCGATGGCCACAGATAGAGCAGTCGGTGGATGTGTAACTCGGGTCGACCCTCTCATAGGGGATACCAGCTTTCCAGGCTTTGTATCCCAGTATGGAGTCGAGGGCCGACCACCGCTGGTCGGACAATTTTCTTGAGAATCTCTTGGTCCTGAGCATCGCCGCCACGTTCAGGCGCTCCACGGCGATCCCGTCGTAGGTGATCACCAGGTGGTGGGCGAGGCGGAAGTCGGCCTGGACGGCCCGTTCCTTCTCCCTGCGGTGCGCCTTGGCCAGGGCGAGGGCTTTCTTCCTTCGGGCATTGGATCCCTTCTGCGCTCGGGAGAGCCTCCTCTGGGACCGCTTGACGGCCGACCTGTCGGGCTCACGGGCAGGGATGAAAGTTCCATCCGAGAGAGCCAGGCGCACCTTCAACCCCCTGTCGATCCCCGCCGGGTTGACGGGCTCTTTCACGGCTATCTCGCATGGAGGGTGCCTCACCACCGCGTGGATCTCCGTGCGGAGGGGCGTGCGAACCACCCGCAACTCCGCCAGCTTGGCCCCCGCTGCCAGAGCCGTTGCCAGGCGGTCGCCTTTGTCCCGGAACCTCAGACGGGGAACGCCCTTCACCTGGACACGCCACCACACAGCGCTCTGGTTCCTGGGACTCCTCGGCTGGACAATCATGGACGAAGAGGCGTCAGGTACCTCGATGGTGCGCCACCGGCGGCGGGACTTGAACCTCGGGTACCCCGGCTTCTTCCCCTCCGCACAGCGTTTGTAAAAGGCCTGGACAGTGCGGTCGAAGCGACACAGAACACCCCGGCCGACCTTGACGGAAAGGCGCCCCACTCCGGGTTGGTCCCGGCGCACATCGGTGAACATCTTCATCCGGTCATACAGGGATTGGTTGAGCTCTTTGGGGAACTTCTCCGTCTCCGGATTGTGCTCTCTCCACCACGCGTAGGTGCCCTTCCAAGACTCCAGGACCGCGTTGTAAAGCTCTGAGCACATACCGAAAATCTCCGTCAACCGACGGTGCCCAGACGGCGAGCACTTGGCCGGAAAGCGAAAGGTCTGCGTCATCGGGGGCATGCAGGAAAGGTACGAAGGAGGTGTGACAAAAAGGACAGTCCCGGTCTGTCTAGTCCCATTTGTTTCCGCCCCCCGCCAGCACCGGTCCCGACAAAAGACGTTGGTGAGTCGGCGCCCGACACCTAGAATGTCCTAGCACAACGTGGGTACCAGGACGCCCACCCGTCGGAGGCAGAGCGGGCGGAGGCGGGTGTCCTCCAAGAAAACCAAGAAGCCGGCCAAAGGGAAGTCAGCGCCCAGGCGGCCGGTGAGCCCTCCCCAGCCCAAGCTGTCGTTGCGGAGTCGGCTGTGGTCTGCCGCCCATTCGCGGATGGGCAAGGTGGGCGCAGAGGCATGGGGAGTGATCTTTGTTTTGTTCTCGCTGATCCTCACCCTGTTCCTGGTGGGCGCCGGGGGACCCGCCGGTGGGGCTGTCAAGATCGTCTTTCGGTACCTGTTCGGTCAGTGGTCCGCCCTGACTCCCCTCGCCCTGCTGGGAATGGGACTGGTGCTGGTTCTGGGGAAGCCCGCCCTGAGCAAGCGGCGGCTTTTCTTCGGGGTGACGGTGTTCTTCTTCTCCACCCTGGGGCTGTTCCATCTCCTGACCGGCGCTCCATCCCTGGCCAGCGGCGCCGAGGTCATCGGAGAGCGCGGCGGCGCGGTGGGAGCCCTGGTCGCCTTTCCCCTGCAGCGCTCGATCGGGTACGCCTCCACCTTCCTGATTCTGGTGGGGGGTGTGACCATGAGCATCCTCCTGGTGAGCAGGACACCCTTCCGGGAGTTCTTTCTGGCCTTGGGCGAGTTGATGATGCTGGCGCCCCGGGCGATTCGTCGGCGCCGGGCGCTGGTCCGTATTTCCAGGGCGGCGGCCGCCGCGCCGAACTCGTCCTCGGCCGCCGCGGGGCCGCCCGCCAGGGCCGCCGGCAGGGGTCGGCTACGGAGAAGGAGATCCGAGGGGTCCGGCCCATGGCCGATCGCTCCGGTACTGGAGGTTCCGGACTCCGACGCCGACCCGGTTGTCGCGGAGGCAGAGGTTTCCGAGGTGCCGGAGGAGGCGCCGGAGACAGAGACCGTCACTCCCGGTTCTCCTCGCCTTCAGGTGGTGAAGGATCCAACCACGGACGGCGCCGATCTGGCCGGGCAGAACGGACGGGTGAGCAAGGCTCCGGAGACGACTGATCCTGCCCCCGCCGAGCAGACCGCACCGGCCGAAGCATCCTCGGAGTATCGACTCCCACCGGTCGATCTGTTCAGGAAGGGGGAAAAGGCGGGGGGCAACACCGAAAGTCTGAAGACCACGGCCGCCGCCCTGCACCAGGCCCTGGTCGACCACGGGGTGGACGCCCGGATCACGGGGGTGGTCTCGGGACCCTCGGTCACCCGCTTCGAGATAGAACTTGCGCCCGGGGTGAAGGTGCAGAAGTTGTCGGCTCTCTCCAACGACATCGCCTATGCCCTGGCCACCCCGGACGTAAGGCTGCTGGTGCCCATTCCGGGCCGCTCGGCGATCGGGGTGGAGGTGCCTAACGTGGAGCGCCGTCTGGTGAGGCTGGGCGACATCCTGTCCAGCCCCGAGGCGCGGGCGGACCCCCGTCCGCTGGTGGTGGGACTGGGTATGGACATCAGCGGCAAGCCCTGTTTCCTCGATTTGTCCGAGCTTCCCCACGTGCTGATCGCCGGCGCCACCGGAGCGGGCAAGTCGTCCTGCATCAACTCCATGATCACCTCCCTCCTCACCAGGACCAGACCCGAGGACCTCAAGCTGGTTCTGGTGGATCCCAAGCGGGTGGAGTTGCGGCAGTACGAGGGGGTTCCCCATCTGCTCACCCGGGTGATCACCGATCCGAAGAAGGCCGCCGAGGCGCTCAAGTGGGTCGTGGCCGAGATGGACCGCCGCTACGACCTGCTGGCCGAGGCGGAGGTTCGGGACATCTCCGGCTACGCGGCGAAGTGGAGATTGGGCGCCCTGGAGCCCGAGAGGTTCGACCCGTTCCCGTACCTGGTGGTGGTGGTGGATGAACTCAACGACCTGATGATGGTCTCCGGGCGGGAGGTGGAGATGGCGATCGTGCGCATAGCCCAGATGGCCCGGGCGGTCGGCATCCACCTGGTGCTCGCCACCCAGCGCCCATCCGTGAACGTGATCACCGGCGTGATCAAGGCCAACGTCCCCTCCAGGCTGGCCTTCAGCGTGGCGTCCCAGACCGACAGCCGGGTGATCATAGATTCGGTGGGCGCCGAAAAGCTGGTGGGTCAGGGGGACATGCTGGTGGTGACCGCCCGCCAACCCCGACCACAACGCATTCAGGGCGCCTGGGTTGACGAGGCTGAGATCGCCCGGGTGGTCTCCTGGGTCACCCGCCAGGGCAGGCCGGAAGGGTCGGCCGACGAAGTGCTGGAATTGACCCTCCCCGAGGAGACCGCCGTGGATCCGCAAGAGGACGACGAGGACGAGGAGTTGCTGAGACGGGCGATGGATCTGGTGGTTCGCTCCCAACTCGGTTCGACGTCCATGCTGCAGAGAAAACTCCGGGTCGGGTTTGCCCGGGCCGGGCGCCTGATGGACATCCTGGAGCGTCGCGGGGTGGTGGGGCCCTCCCTCGGGTCCAAGGCTCGGGAGGTGCTGATAGGTCCGGACGAGTTGGGGGTCCGCTGAGCGACCGGGATGGGCCGCCCGCTTCGTTAGGAACCCCTGGCAGTCGACTGATGGCTCCGGGGTGGTAGGCTGGCGTGCAAGCCGCCCATCTCCCGGCCGGGGAGTTTGACCGGCTAACCTCCCAAGGGCGAAAGGAGACAACGGGTTTGAAAATTCCTCCCGCTCTGGAAGCTGTCTCCAAAGTCACCGACTGGACAGCGCAGACCTACATCAAGATCGCCGACGGCTTGACCGATGCGGCGGGGTGGATAGCGCGGGCGCTGGTGTTGATCCTCATCCCCATCGGGTTTCTGAACGTCTTCCTTCGCTACGTGGGCCAGTACGTGGAGGCCCAACTCGTCAACAACACCTGGATCGAGGCACAGTGGTACCTGTACGGGGTGATCTTCCTTCTGATGTTTCCTTACCTGCTCCGCTACGACGGGAATGTGCGTGTCGACTTCTGGTATGCCGAACGCAACGATCGCGTCAAGGCCTGGATCGACCTGATCGGACATCTGGTCGGCCTGATCCCGTTCACCCTGCTCGCCATCTGGGCTTCCTGGAAGCCGGTTCGGGAAGCGTGGGTGCACTGGGAGGTGTCCCCCGATCCCGGAGGTCTTCCCCGGGCGCCGATCAAGGCCATGATCCTGGTGGCGTTCCTGCTCCTGGGAATGCAGGCGCTGGCCTCCCTGATCCGCCTGGCGGCATTCTTCACCGGCCGGGGAGAGGAACTGTTCATAGAACGCGAAGCCCCGTTGAGAATCGAGTGATGCGAACCAGCCCCACAGAAGCGATGAGGATCCGCTGATGAGTGTCGAGTGGCTCGCCATCGTCATGTTCGCGATCTTCCTCGTCCTGCTGCTGGCCGGGTATCCGGTGGCGTTCTCCTTCGCAGGCACCGCCATCGTGTTCGGTGCAATCGGCATCCTCCTGGGCGAGTTCGATTTCAACCGGCTGATCATCCTGTTCAGCCGATGGTTCAAGGCGGTGGACAACTTCACCCTGCTGGCCATTCCCTTCTTTGTCTTCATGGGGGCGATCCTGGAGAAGTCCGGATTGGCGGAGAGGATGTTGACCACCATCGGGATGGCGCTCGGGCGCCTGAAGGGGGGATTGGGTCTGACGGTGGTCCTGGTCGGGGCCATGCTGGCGGCGGCCACCGGGGTGGTGGCGGCCACGGTGATAGTGATGGGCCTCCTTTCCCTTCCCACCATGGTGCGCTACGGCTACGACCATCGCCTCGCCACCGGGCTGATCACCGCCTCGGGAACCCTGGCCCAACTCCTGCCGCCCTCGCTGGTGCTGATCCTCCTGGCCCAGGTGGTGGGAGTCTCGGTGGGGGATCTGTTCCTGGGCGCCATGGTTCCGGGCTTCATGCTGGCGGCCATATACGGTCTGTACGTCATCTACCGGGCCTACAAGGACCCGGAGGCGGCGCCTGCCCTTCCCGACGAGGCCCGCACCATCCGAGGCGTGCGCCTGGCGCGAGAGCTTTTGATCGCGGTCGTGCCGGTGATCCTCCTGATCCTGGCGGTCCTCGGTTCGATCTTCGCCGGGATCGCCACTCCCACCGAGGCCGGAGCGGTGGGCGCCACCGCCGCGGTGGCCCTGGCGGCCGCCAACCGCAACCTGAACCGCTCCGTTTTGACCGGAGCCTCCCGCTCCACGACCAACATCACCGGCCTGGTCCTGATGATCCTGTTCTGCTCGACCTTCTTCCAACTGGTCTTCGATCAACTCGGAGGCCAGCGTCTTGCCCAGGAGATCCTCACCGGTCTCCCCGGGGGATTCTGGGGCTTCATCATCATTGCCAACATCGCGGTGTTCCTGTTGGGGATCAACCTGGAATTCATCGAGATCACCTTCATAGTGATGCCCATCTTCGTCCCGGCGGTGAAGGTGCTGTTCGAAACCGGCGTCACTCCCTTCGACACCCTTCCGGCCCTGATGATCTGGTTCACCGTGATGATGGCCATCAACCTCAACATGGCCTTCATCTCACCTCCGGTGGGTTTCTCCCTCTTCTACCTGCAGAGCGTGGCGCCTCCCGAGGTGCGGACGATCGACATCCACCGGGGCGCCCTGCCCTTCATGGTCCTCCAGGGTGTGGCGCTGGTGCTGGTGATGATCTTCCCCCAGATTGTCATCTGGTTGCCGAGCGCGATCGGCTGACGCCTCTCACCCCGATCCTGCGGCAGAGCTTCGTTGCCTGCCGGCTTTTCCTGCAATTGAAAAGAGGGACGGGCGGATGCCCGTCCCTCTTCTCTGTTTTTTGAGGGGGTCTGTTATGCCCTGCGACCGGTCCAGCTGACCATGGCGGTCTCGGCGAGACCGTGCCACTGGGTGATCCCGGCGCGGAATTCCTTCCACGCTTCGTAGATCGTGGCGAAGTCGTCATCGGACGCCGCGGTCTCGTCGAACAACTCGAAGGACGCATCTTCTGAAGCCTGCATCACGTCATCCGGGAAGGGCCGCAACTCGATGTCCGACCGGATGATCTCCGCCAGCGACACCGGGTTCTTGGCGTCGTACCGGGCCATCATCGTGGCGTTTGCCCCGTAGGCCGCCGCTTCGACAATCGCCTGGTACTCCTCGGGCAGGTCGTTCCAGCGGGACAGCGGCATGAACACGTCAAGCTGCGGGCCCGGCTCCCACCACCCCGGGTAGTAGTAATAGGTTGACACCTGGTGGAATCCCATGGTGGTGTCGTCGTAGGGTCCCACCCACTCGGTGGCGTCGATGGCGCCGGTCTGGAGAGCCTGGAAGATCTCGCCGCCGGGCAGCACCTGGACGGTGACCCCCAGCCTTTCCATGACCCTGCCGCCGAAGCCGGGGATCCGCATGCGCAGACCCTCGAGATCGGCCACAGAGTTGATCTCCTTGTTGAACCAACCGCCCATCTGCACACCGGTGTTGCCGGCCGGGAAGTTGATCACTCCGAAACGGTCGGCATAGAACTCCTGCATCATCGGTAGTCCGCCACCCTCGTACATCCAGGCGTTCTGCTGGCGATAGGTGAGCCCGAAGGGGAGTGCGGTGGAGAATGCCGTTGCCGGGCTGAGCCCCACGTAGTAGTAGGAGGCGGTGTGACCGGCCGGAATGGCGTCCTGTTGGACGTTTTGGAGCACTTCCAGGCCGGGGACGAGTTCGCCTCCCGCCCGGGGTGTGATCCGGAAGCGTCCGCCGGTGAGCCGGCTGACCCGCTCGGCGAAGTCAACCGCACCGCCGTAGATCGTGTCGAGCGACAGCGGCCAACTGGTGCCCATCTCCCACTCGATCTCCGGACCGCCCTCCGCCGCCACCACCTCGGCGGCCTCGGCTGCCGTGGTGGCCGGCGCGGCGGTGGTGGCCGGCGCTTCCTCTTCCTCGCTGGCGCAGGCAGCCACGGCGGTCAGAAGACCACCGGCTGCCACGGTCATCCCGGCTTTCTTCAGAAAGTCACGCCGGTCGACCTTGGTCTCGATCGTCTCTTCCAGGGAAGGTCCTGGGTTTTTGTTTACCATCTCTTCTCCTCACTGTCGCTTACCTTTTCACTTGGTGCTTCATTCTATTCACACCGAATCTCTTGTGTGTTCCTGTGCAAGGAAATCCAACATAGTTGTCTGCAATACATGGAGATTAGGCCACCGGCCGCTGCGGGTATTCCATCCCTCCCGAGAGTATCCCGGACGGTTACCCTCCGGTGACAGGGCCGGCGGGGAGGGGCGCCTTTCGAGGTTATTGGCGGAGATTGGGCCGGTTCGTCCTTACCATTCGAGGCAAGAGTGATCGGTTCTGGCAACATCTTGGCGACGGGCGCCGTGGCCTTGGTTGTGCTGCTGGGTATCGGATCTTCAGGCGGGGGCGCCGGCGCCGGCTTCCACGACGGTCCGGTGCCCGATTCGCACCCCGAGGATCCGGCTCCCGAGCCCGAGCCGACCCGAGACCCGGCGCCGGTCGTCTACCTCACCTTCGATGACGGGCCCCACCCCGTCTACACCCCCCGGGTACTGGAAGTCCTGGCCTCCTATCAGGTGAAGGCCACGTTCTTCGTGGTGGGGGAAATGGTGCGACGTTGGCCGGATTCCGCCCGGCAGATAGTTGAAGGGGGACACGCCATCCAATCGCATGCCTGGAATCACGACAATCTCACGACATTCAGCCGCAGGCAGTTCATAAGGGACATGAACAGGACCCAAACCGAACTGCTGTATGCCACCAAGGCGCGGGCGACCTGTCTGCGGCCGCCCTACGGCGCCACCAATTCCAGGGTGGGGAAGTGGGCGAATGACATGGGGCTGCCAGTCGAGTTGTGGGATGTGGCCGGCGCCGACTGGACCGATATCTCAGCCGAGGGGATCGCCGGAAGAGTCCTGCGCAGGGTGGTCCCGGGGTCGGTGGTGCTTCTCCATGACGGGGGCGGTCCCCGCGGCGCCACGGTTGCCGCACTGCACATCATCATTCCCGCTCTGCTGGAGGAGGGATACCGCTTCGGGTTGCTGTGCCGGCCCAACCCGCTGTCGGTCCAACCCGCGGTGTGTGCGTTTGCCCATGCCTGGCCGAGGGCGCGGGTCTGTGACCGTTACGACCAGCAGGAGAATCAATAGGGACTTATGTACATGGGTAGACAGACCCCGACTGTCCTTTTTGTCACACCTTCCTCGTACCTTTCCTGTGTGCCCCGTATGACGCAGACCTTCCGCTTTCCGGCCAAGTGCTCGCCGTCTGCGCACCGTCGGTTGACGAGAATTGTCCGACCAGCGGTGGTCGGCCCTCGACTCCATACTGGGATACAAAGCCTGGAAGGCTGGTATTCCCTATGAGAGGGTCGACCCGAGTTGCACATCCACCGACTGCTCTATCTGTGGCCATCGCCAGGCCATGCCCCTGCACCTCAGGGTGTTCTCCTGCTACAGGTGCGGGCTGGAGTTGGACAGGGACGTGAACGCCGCACGAAACGCAGGCGCCCGGGGCTTCCCGGGGTCGGGAGGGACTCTTCCCGATGCGATGCGCACAACAAGTCTCCGTCGTAAGACGCCCGCCCTCTCCGGGCGGCGCGGCGCAAGCGGACATCGCAGAACAGTATCCCCCCGGGTCGACTCTGTCCACCCAGGTATATAAGTCCCATTCAGTAGCGTCGCGCCGAGGTGGGAAGGCCCAGGCCCTTCCAGCTCATGACGAACCCACAGGCCTGCAGGGCTGTGGCGAGAGGATGCTCTGTGGCAGGGAGGTCGTTGATGCGGTCGATGCGAAGTCGGTGATGTCGACTCCCCAGCCTGGCCAGCCCATCGGCCAGGGTTTCGGGGGACAGCCCGCCGAGGTCCCCGACCGTCAGCCGGTGGCGGTTGAGGAAGGCGGCCAGTTCTCCGTTCCAGAGCGCCACGTGGCATCCCGCCGCCCGGGCGAAGCGGACGTCGGGGACCTTGGGCCAGGGAATCACGGCGCCGTACGGGTTGGCCGGATCGGTGGCGGCCAGAAACACGAGTTGGGGATCGGACTCCTCCCGGAGGCGGTCCACCGCTCCCGCCAGGGCGAACTGGGCGCCTCCCAGGCCCTCGACGAAATAGCCGCGTCTGGCCTTGCCGGTCTCCTCCAGGCGCGCCAGCACCGGGTAGAGGCCGGTAAAGCCCCCCGGTACGCCTTCGGCGGTCACCACCGATCGGGTCACGATTCCGTGCCGGTCCAGGAGTTGGATACCCAGGGCGGCATAATGCTCGGTGGGGGAGGCGGGGCCATCTCCGCACCGGTTGGGCACCAACGACCACCTTCCCGCGGTGTCGGGCGGAAAGGCCATGTTCCTGCCGCGTCCGGTGCGTGAGCGGCGGGCGCGCAGATGTGCCCGGAGGGGATGGAAGCTGTCGTTGGTGACGAGCCCGGCCCATACCAGGTCCCACAGGGCGTCCACCACCTCGGGGAGGTCCTCGCCGCCGGCGGCCTGGAGTATCTCGCCGAAAAAGGACGCTCCCCTGCGCTCCAGGCGCCGGCGGATGGCCTGGTGGAGGGGCTGGTCGGGAGGATCCTCCGGTCCCCCCGGATCCAGTTGGGAAAACCGGTCGCGCAGGTAGAGGGCCACCTTCCCGTCCCGCCGACCGAGGGATCCCTTCCCCACCCAGATCACCCGGCCCTCGGCCAGCAACTGGTCGAGCCGGGGCTTCGGGTTGGAATGGCGGGCCGCCAGGATGTCGCCCTCCAGCATGGAGGCGGGAACCGGATAGCCCTGGATCTGGGAGATTGTGTCCAGCAGCGAGCCGGGACCGCCGGGAGGGTCCTCCCCGACCCGGTGCCATACGGTGAGAAACCGGCCCAGCGCGGCGGGATCGACCGGCTCCACCTGGCGGCGCAGCGTGGCCAGCGAGCGGCGCTTCAGCCTTCTGAGGACCTCGGTGTCCACCCACTCGGGCGGTCCCCCGGTTCGAAACACGCCTGCGACCACCCTCGCCTCGCCCCCCAACCGGGAGAGCACTTCCCCGGTCACCGCGGTGGGCAGACCCAGGGCGCCGGCGGCCTGGGAGGCCGGGAACGGACCGTGGGTGCGGGCATAGCGGGCCACCACATCTCCCAGGGGGTCCTCCACGGGCTCGGAGAAGACCGTCGGCACTCCGGGCGGAAGTTGACACCCCAGGGCGTCCCGGAGCCGCGCCGCATCCTCCACCGCCGCCCAGACCGGCCGGCCGGCGACGGTCACCGGGATTACCCGGCGGGCGTCCCGGAGCTCCTCCAGGGCGGCGCCGGCCCGGACGGCGCGCAGGTCCAGATCGGATCGGCTCATGGGACCCAGCCGGCGCAGCAGGTCATGGACTCCGTCGGCTCCCCGCGCCTGCCTGTCCTCGGTGAGGTGCTGCAACTCCAATTCCAGCGAGGCCACCACGTCGGGGGAGATGAGTTCTCCGATCTCTCCTTCCCCCAGCAACTGGGAGAGCAGATGGCGGTCCAGGGTGATGGCCATGGCCTTGCGCTCCGCGGCCGGGCCGTCGGTCTCGTAGAGGAAGCCGGCCAGGAAGGCCTGCATCAGGGAGGTGGCGAAGGGCGAGGCCTGGAGAAGTTCCACCTCCACCAGCCGTATCCTGCGGCTGCGGAGGTCGGTGAGGAGAGACCGCAGGTAGGGGAGGTCGAAGTCGTCCTGGAGCACCTCCCGGTAGGTCTCGAGGATGATGGGGAAGGAGTCGAACCGGCGGGCCACCGACAGCAGATCGGCCGCCCGTCGGCGCTGGAGCCAGAGAGGCGTGCGCCGGCCGGGGCGCCGGCGAGGCAGGAGCAGGGCGCGCCCGGCCGCCTCCCGGAACCGGGAGGCGAACAGCGCGGTGCCCGACAGGTGGTCCATGAGCAGGTCGGAGACCTGGTCGGGGGTGAGCAGTATCTCGTCGGCGGAGGGGGGCTCGTCCGAGTCGGGGAAGCGGAAGATGATCCCGTCATCCGACCAGGCCGCGTCCACCTCGACACCCTGGCGGGAACGAAGGTGGCTGATGGCGGCCATCGCCCAGGGTGCGTGAATCCGCGCCCCCAACGGGGAGAGGACCACCATTCTCCAGTCCCCGATCTCGTCCCGGAATCGTTCCACCACCACGGTCCGGTCGTTGGGGAGGGCGCTGCCCGACTTCTGCTGGTCCTCCAGGTAGGAAACCAGGTTCTGGGCGGCCCATCGGTCGAGGCCCACCTGCTCTGTGAGGAGTCGCTCCGCCTCCTCGGATGCCAGAGCGGAGGTTTCCCGCAGGAAACTGCCGATCGCCAGCCCGGTCTCCGCCGAGCGTCCTATCGTGTCACCCCGCCAGAACGGCATCTGCCCCGGCTCCCCGGGTGCGGGGATCACCTGTATCCGGTCGTGGGTGATCTCGGCGATCCTCCACGAGGAGGACCCGAGCAGGAACACATCGCCGGGTCGGGACTCATACACCATCTCCTCATCGAGTTCTCCCACCCGGCTGCCGTCGGGAAGCTGGACGCGGTAGAGGCCCCGGTCGGGAATCACTCCCGGGTTGGTCACCGCCAGTTGCCTGGCGCCCGCCCGGGGTTTGACGGTGTCCTCCATCCGGTCCCATACCACCCGGGGCCGGAGTTCGGCGAAGAGGTCGGATGGATACCGTCCGGCCAGCATGTCCAGGGTTGCCAGGAACACCTCCCGGGAGAGGTCGGCGAAGGGCGCCGCCCGCCGCAGCAGGAGATACAGGTCGTCGACGCTGCGCTCGGAGGCGACCACCGCGGCCACCAGTTGTTGGGCCGCCACGTCTATGGGATTGCGGGGGATGACGGTGCTCTCCACCTGTCCGCTCCGCATCCGCTGGGCGACCACCGTGGAGGTGAGCAGGTCTCCCCGGTATTTGGGAAACAGCTTGGCCCGGCTGGTTCCGCCCACCTGGTGTCCGGAGCGTCCCACCCGCTGGAGCCCGGAGGCCACGCTGGTGGGAGACTCGATCTGGATGACCAGGTCCACCGCTCCCATGTCGATTCCCAACTCCAGTGAAGAGGTGGCCACCACCGCCCGGAGCTGGCCCCGCTTGAGGCCGTCTTCGATCTCGAGGCGTTTGCGCCGGGCCACCGATCCGTGATGGGCGCGGGCGATCTCCTCCTCGGCCAGGTTGTTCAACTCCGCGCACACCCGCTCGGCGAGTCTCCGGCTGTTGGTGAAGACGATGGTGGAATTGTGCTGGTTGATCAGGTCCAGCAGTCGCCGGTAGATGGATGGCCAGATGGATCGGGTGCGGGACTCCTCGTCGGGGGACACCGGTTCGGGCTGGGTCATGTCGGGGCTGGGAACCACCAGTTCGAGTTCCATGGGACGGCGATGATCGGCGTCCACGATGGTCACCGGCCGGGGCCGGTGGGATGACTCGGGGTCCTCCACGGTTCCACCGCCCAGGAAGTGGGCGATGGTCTCCAGGGGACGCTGGGTGGCCGACAGTCCGATCCTCTGGGGCGGCGCGTCGGTGATCTCCTCCAGTCGTTCCAGGGAGACCGCCAGGTGGGCGCCCCTCTTGGCGCCCGCCACGGCATGCACCTCGTCGACTATCACCCATCGCACCGGCACCAGCCGCTCCCGTGCGGCCGAGGTGAGCATCAGATAGAGCGACTCGGGGGTGGTGATGAGGATGTCGGGGGGTCGGCGCAGCATTCGCTGCCTGTCCGAGGCGGGGGTGTCGCCGGTCCTCATGAAGGTGGTGAGCGCCGGAGGGGCTTCGGCGCCGATCCGAGCCGCGGCGTGCCGGATCCCGGCCAGGGGCGCCCTCAGGTTGCGTTCGATGTCGTAGGCAAGGGCCTTCAGGGGCGAGATGTAGAGCAGGCGGCACCGGCGGCCGGCGGTCGGGAGAGGTTCATGGCAGAGCCGGTCGAGGGTCCAGAGGAAGGCGGCCAGGGTCTTTCCCGAGCCGGTGGGGGCGTGGATCAGGGTGTGGCTGCCCGAGGCGATGGCCGGCCAGCCCCGGGTCTGGGGGAGGGTCGGCGACTCGAAGGTGGCCTCGAACCAGGCGCGGGTGGCCGGAGCGAACTGCTGCAGGCTGGAATCTCCCATTCTCAAAGTCAGGGTAGAACGCCCCGGTGACAAGGGGTCCGGAGGCAGGCGGGGTTCGCCGTCCTCCCCGGGACTCCTAGTAGATGGAGAGCATCTCCAGGGCGTTTTCGGCGGTTTCGGTGGAGCAGTCGAGGCTGGTCTCCGACGGCGCCAGCCGGTGCACGGCCAGGCGCGCCCAGTCGGAGGCGCTCCCCTTGATCTGGTGGGGGGAGTGTTCCTCCCCGTACACCCATTTGTAGTACTGGGGTCCGATCACCTCCACCCGGACGGTCGGGTTCTCCCCGTTCTCCTGGAGATGGTGGGCAAGGGTGGCCCATCCCAGCCAGCAGATGTGGCGGATGCGGGTGGTGTCCTCGTACTCGTCTCCCATCGCCTCGTAGATGTCAAGCCCGTAGGCCCAGGTGTCGGTCAGCCGGTAGATGGCCACGGTCTGCGCCGCCATCTCCACGCCCATCCAGGGGATCTGCTGGGTGGGGGACATCTCCGACAGCGGCTCGATCAGCTTGGCGCGTCCCTTCCTCCACCATTCGATGACGTCCTGGGGTCGTATCTCCCGGCCTCTCAGCACTCCTTCCCTGTACAGGTCCCCGGCCTCGCCGATGGAAAGCTCTTCCCCCACCACCGTCTGGGCGGTCAACTCTTCGAAGTGGGCGAGATGGCTGACTATGTCGCGGATGTCCCAACCCTGCACGGCGGTGGGAGTGCTCCAGTCGCGCACCGGGATTTTCTGCAGATACTGATCCAGTGACTGCTGCTCGGCTACGAGGTCGGAGAGGATGGTGCGCACCATCCCCATTCTATCAGGTTCTTCGGGTCGGCCTCCCAAAAGGCGGCCCGCCGGGGCCTTGCCGGACCACCGCTCGCCACACCGTCTCGTAGTGGTCGCGGTCGTGGGGATCCACTCTGGGCAGCACCAATTCCTCCCAGGCGCGGCGGAGCGGATCGGGGTGCTCCGAAAAGATCCGAAGGCCCGTGGGCAGGCGATCGAGAGCGCCCCGCAGCGACATGGGGGTCTCCACCCGGGTGTCCGCGTCGGTGACCTCGAAGGATGCGTTTATGTCCACGGTGAGGCGGGCGATGGCGCTGACGAAGGAATCGACCATCGCCGGGTAGCGCCGGCGGAGCATCGCCTCCACCTGGGGGGCGGTCGGGAAGGTCTTCTCCCAGATCACCCACCGGTCGGCGAAGGCCTTGTTGAGGGTCTGGGTGCCCGCGTAGTCCCTCAGGTCGGTGGGGTTCATGGTCCCGAAGATGCGCACGTCGTCCCGCAGCCGGATGGTCTCGCCGGTGGGAAGATCCAGGGCGGCGTAGCGGTCCAGGAGCCCGTGCAGGGCGAACAGAGTCTCGGCGCCGGCCGCGTTCAACTCCGACAGGTTTATGAGAGCGGGCCCGCGCAGCGCCCGGGTGATGTCCCCGTCCTCCCAGCGGCTCTCGGTGCCCCCCTTGCCGTCCCCGTGCAGCCGCGTGGAACCGATCAGGGTGAGGTCCCTGACCTCGCCCGTCATGGGAATCCGGTAGTAGGGGAGCCCCAGCCGGGCGGCGAACTGCTCGATGTCGTGGTCTTTGCCGGTCCCCATGTGACCGCGGACCGCGATGTGCAGGGACACGTACCCGGGGGGGCGAAGGCGATGGACCCTCTCCAGCGCCGCGAATCGGTATAGCATCCCGAGGTCCACGTAATAGGGATCGGGCGCGGGGATCTTGCCCAGGCGCTGGGAATGGTCCGCAAGGTCGGGGGACACCGTGAAGGGCGTCAGGCTGATCTCCCGTTCCGGATTCCCGGAGGGATGGGCGAAGGTCGCCGCCTCGTTCACGCCGCGGGGGCCTTGAGACTGTGAAGGCTCCTGCGCAGGAGGTCCTTGGTTCCATTGACCATCGCCCGGGCCAGTTCCCCGGGATGGTGGACCACCTGATGGCGCGGGTAGGCCTCGGCCACCGTGTCGTCGCCGATCCCGATGCCCAGGACGGTGGCGCCCCCTCTCTCGACTGCGGAGACGGCATTGGCCAGGTTGCGGACCGATCCTCGGGTCATTCCGTCGGCCAGCACCATGAGGAGTCGGGTCTGCGCACCATGGGCGGCCATTCTCTGGGCGGCGTGGACGAGGTTCAGTTCGTCCACGTTTGCGGCTTTGTCGAACATCGAGACGGGGGGTGCTGTACGGGGGTTCTTGCGGGCCTGCAGAGCGGCCTTGCGGGGCTCGGAGGCAGTCCACAGCATACCCGCCAGGATTGCCTCGGCATTCGCCCATCGCTTGTCGAAGGGCTTGATCAGGTAGTGGTTGACGGTGGTGGTGAGCCTGTCCGCCGACTCCCCGTGGCTGGCCCTCAACCCGGCCGTGGACTGGCTGAGGGACCGGGTGTACGACCACTCGGTGTCCTGCTCCCGGGCCGCGAATGAGCGGTTGAAAATGCCCACCTCGAAGTCGATCTGTAACTCGTCGCACAGCACAGCCACGGTCCAGGCGCCCAACAGGGCGGCGGACATGCCCCATCCGGTCCGGGTCGGACCGTAGCGACGGGACTGGAGCATGGAAGCCGAGCCGTCCACCAGCACGCTCACCGCGTAGTGGCGCCGGGTCGGCAGGTGGCGCCGCTCATAGAGCCGCTGGTAGAGACCGGCGCCGATGAAGAGCGCCGAGTAGGGGGAGATGTCACCCTGGTCGAAGCCCGATCGCAGCCCCCGCCTCTGGTTGGCGGTGAAGAGGTGGAACAGTTCTCCCGACACCCGCCGGGGTACCACCCCCCACTGCTCCGAGGACCGCCGATAGGCCTCCCGTCCCTGCTCGGCGAACCGGGAGAAGGCGGCTGGGGCGGGGGAGATCAACAGCCGCCCGCTCTGGCCGGTGGGGAGATGAATGAGGGGAGCGGCGCCCACCCGCAGCAACTGGTCGGTGGTGGACTGGTCCGTCTCCCGGGACAGCTGGGCCTCTCTCCCGGCGCGGTTCTCCGCACCCACCGCCCGCTGGTAGGACTCTGCGTCGGCCACCGCCGGGCTGGGGAGGCGAATCATGTCCAGGGTCTCGGCCACCTTGTCTGCCACGGCCTTGCCTGCGGAGGGCTCCCGCGGAAGGGTGGGGGGCGCCAGCCCCCGGTCCATGGCGATCCGCAGCATGGCGAGGGCGGTCTCTCCCACCTCCCATGGGTCGCTGAGCCCTGAGACTCCCTCCAACAACCCCGCACTGTCCCGGAGGGCGTCACCGGCGGGTCGGCCGACGAAGTCGGGAGGCCGCCGGGCGGAGAGAGCGCCTGCCGCCGCCAGGAAACACCCGGCCGCGAACTGGGAGAGGTCGGGTTGGGATTCCATGCCGGGCGCCGCGGCCCGGTACAGATCGTCGAGAATGGAGCGGGCCCCCGGGTAGTTGGTCAGTCCCCGGTCTTCCTGGCGAGCGTCCTCGAGGGCGAAGAACAACAGCACGGCCAGTTCTCCCCCGGTCCGCTCGAGGGCGGTCAGCAGATCGACCGGCTCGCCGGAGAGGGGTGTCGGCCGGACGGCGTCCTCCCCGAGCAGACCGGGCCAGTGTTCCGGGACGGGCCGCTTCTCATCGAACCGGCTGGAGAGAAGATGCACCACTTCGTGAAGGGCCGACGCCACCGCCACTTCCTCGGGGGTGACCGGGGCGCGGCGCTGGTAGGCGCTTTGAAAGAGGCGGGGGTCGCACACCACCTCGCCCGGGACGTGGTGGGAATAGGATCCCAGCCTCACCCGGAGCTCGGGGTCGCCCGAAAGGGTACGGGCGAAACGGGTGATGGCGGGCGCCACCCGCTGGTAGCGACCGACCACCTCTTCAATGTTGGCCTCCTCCGAGGAGAGGAGCCGGCGGAGAGCCGTGGCTGAGCGGGTTGGCATAAGGGTCATTATCCCTCATCGAGCCATCTACAATTCCCGAACCGGCATGACTCATTATCGACTTTCCACTCTGGACAACGGTTTGCGGCTGATCACCGAGGAGATGCCCTCGCTCCGCTCGGTGGCGGTCGGGTGCTGGGTGGACACCGGCGCCCGCGACGAGCGGGCCCGCGAGGCCGGCGCCTCCCACTTTCTCGAGCATCTGCTCTTCAAGGGCACCGAGGAGCTTTCCGCCCGCCAGATCTCGGAGACCTTCGACGGGATGGGCGCCCAGTCGAACGCCTTCACCTCCAAGGAGCACACCTGCTACTGGGCGCGGTTGGTGGACGACGACCTGCCGGTGGGGTTGCGGCTCCTCTCGGAGATGCTGCAGCGACCGGCCTTCCGGCAGAACGAGATCGACTCGGAGCGGCAGGTGGTCTTCGAGGAGATCAACATGCGCGACGACGATCCGCAGGACTCGGCCTTCGAAGCCTTCAGCCGCACCGTCCTCGACGGCCATGTGCTGGGACGTCCGGTGCTGGGGACGCGCGAGTCGATCGGAGCGATGACCCGCGCCGACCTGCAGGGCTACTGGAGGCGCCGCTACGGACCGCACTCGATGGTGGTGGCCCTGGCGGGTGCGGTGCGCCACTCCGAGGCCCGGGCACTGGTGGAGGAACTCTTCGGGGATTGGTCGGGAGGCGAGGTGGGTCACGACTTCTCTCCCAACGCGCCATCCGCCTCGGTGGGACTGGTGGAGAGGGACACCGAGCAGGCTCACCTGGTGCTGGGCGGAGGGGGGATAGACCGGACCGACGAGCGGCGGTGGGCGTTGGGGATCCTCAACCTGGTGTTGGGCGGGGGGATGTCCTCGCGTCTGTTCACCAGCATTCGGGAGGAGCGGGGACTGGCCTATTCCATCTTCAGCTTCAACCAGTCCTACGCGGATTCGGGCGTGTGGGGCGTCTACGTGGGGACCACCCCCCGCCAGACCGCCGAGGTGATGGAACTCATAGACCGCCAGCTCTCCAAGCTGATGGAAGAGGGCATCACCGCCGCCGAGTTGGAGAAGGCACAGGGCGCCGCCCGGGGGGCCCTGGCGCTGGCGATGGAGGACTCCCAGAGCCGGATGATCCATCTGGGCCGGGAGGAGGTCTGCGGCCTGGAGCACTACTCCATGGACGAGAGACTGGAGAAGATCCTGGCCGTGGACCGCTCCGAGATCACCGACGTGGCCCGCCAGCTCTTCTCGGGCCCCAAGACTCTGGGAGCCGTGGGTCCCTTCGGCCGATCGGATTTGACCGGGTACGTGTCATGACCATCCGGGTTGGAGTGGCGGGTGCGCTGGGCCGGATGGGGTCCCTGATCGCGGAGACGGTGTCGGAGGCGCCGGACATGGAGTTGGTGGCCTGTTACGACCTCTTCGACGGTGAGGTGGCGGGGACGCCGGTCGGGGTGGAAGCCGGGTGTCTGGCGGGAGCCGAGGTGGTGGTCGACTTCACGAATCCCGACGTGGTGATGGACAACCTCGCCCACTACCGGGACATGGGGTGTCACGCGGTGGTGGGCACCTCCGGGTTCACCGCGGAGCGGATCGCCTCGGTCCGGAGTCTGTGGGGAGACAACCCCGCGACCAGTTGCCTGATCGTCCCCAACTTCTCGATCGGGGCGGTGCTGATGATGCGTTTTGCTCGAACGGCCGCCGGGTTCTTCGCGGCGTCGGAGGTCATCGAACTCCACCACGATGAGAAGGCCGACGCTCCCTCGGGCACCGCGGTCTCCACCGCGGCGGGGATGGCCGGGAGCGGCACGCAGTCCCGCCGGGTCTCCTCGACCGAGCTGTACGAAGGGGCGTTGGGCGCCCGGGTGGAGGGTGTGCCGGTGCACTCGGTGCGACTCCCGGGCCTGCTGGCCCACCAGGAGGTCCTGTTCGGGAATCCCGGGGAGATACTCACCATCCGGCATGACTCGACGGACCGGGTCTCATTCCTGCCCGGGGTGATGCTGGCGGTGCGGGGAGTGACCGGGATCCGGGCCGGAGTCTCGGTGGGGCTGGAAGTCCTGCTGGATACATAGCCCGCCCTGTTTCCAGGGCGGAGCCCGAGACGATTGGGCGCCGACTCCCCGGTGAGAACTCCCTGGTCACGGCTGCGGCCTGGTTAGCCACCGAAGAGAAGTAGCGAAACCTGGGGTCCCCGTTCGGGTGCCCTCCCCCGACACTGTACAGGAGGGCATTCGAACCGGCACACATCACCCTCTATGAAACTCTCGGGGAGGTTCAGGTGGCCGGTCGGACTGACAGGGTGTGTTAGCCACCAAATTTGACCTAAGCCTGGGGGCGAAGGATGTCAGCTGTCGTCAACGCCACTTGATGAGCCCTGGCCTCGTCGGGTCACCGAGTTACTTATCAATGACGAGGAATTGCCCCATCATGCCCAGGTCTTCATGATCGAGAATGTGGCAGTGGAACATATAAGGAATGTCTTCAGCGGCATAAGTATTGAATCGGGCGGCGATAACGACCTCACGGTTGGTATCTACCAACACGGAGTCCTCCCAACCTGATTCCTCCGGTGGCGGAGGTTCACCATTGATCGCCAATATCTGAAACTGAATCTGGTGTGGGTGGAACACATGCAGGCCGTCATCGCTGGAGAGAGTCCAGCGCTCGGCATCTCCGAGTCGCACCGTTACATCGATTCTGCTCATGTCGAACTGGACCCCATTGATCGCCCAGCTTGGGTCGAACTCCCAGAAGTTGCGCGCATCTCCCATGCGAAAAATCCGGTCGACCGTGATCTCCGACTCGGATATTCGCTCTATGGTGGCGAGTTGGTGTGGAAGCGTACCCGTGCCTGAAGCCGATGCGTTCGGGCGGAGCTCCAGCACCCGGCCAAACGCACTGTCGACCAAAGCGGCGGATTCCATGCCGACATTGACGATGATCTCTGCTCGGTCCCCGGGTGCGAGTACGAGGTGCTCAAGTACGACTGGACTAGCCAGATAGCCTCCGTCGGAGGCGATCTTGGTCATATCGGCCCCCTCGACGCTGAGGCGGTATATTCGAGCTTGGCTGCCATTCAGCAGCCGGAGTCGAACCAACCCTTTCGGCACCTCGACGAACGGGTTGATGGTGCCGTTCACCGTCAGGGTCGAATACAGGTTTCCGTTGTCGCCTTGGTCGATGGCGAAGTCGAGTTGGCCGGTGTCTGTGAAGTCCCTGTCCTGAATGATGACCGGAATGTCGTCCACGCCATAGGTTGCCGGTAGAGATGCGGCTGCAGGGTTATCGTCTTCGATGATTATTAGACCTGCGGCGCCGCGATAGACGTGCTCGGCTGTGGACCCATGGGCGTGGGGGTGATACCAGAGGGTGGCGGCTGGTTGGATTACGTCGAAGTCGGCTACCCATGTGGTGCCCGGCTCAATCAGACTGTGTGGGCCGCCGTCGTCCTCGGCCGGGATGTCGGCGCCATGCCAGTGGGTTGTCGTGACCTCGTTCAAAGCGTTGTTCACGCTGATAGCCACTGAAGCGCCGGACCTGAGGCGCAGGGTAGGTCCAAGCACAGACATGCCATTGTAGGAGTAGGTGTCAGTGATCCTCACCTGCTGGTAGTTGTGCTGTGAACTCCCGATGGTAAGCGTGTAATGCGAGACCCCATTCTCAATCGTCGGCTCGAGCAGTGGGGGGATCGACAAGGGCGCCGCCGCCGGCGTATCGACCGAAATCCGCTCGGTGGCATCGCTACCGTCAACCAAGACGACCACGACGACGACGGCGACTACGACGCCTGTGAGGATGCCGACTGCAACGCTGGTTTTCTTCATGGTGCTGCTGTGCTTTTCATGCCGGACCGCAGTGATGCTATCGCACCCCGTGTGGCCAACAGAATCGCCGCTTGAGGGCGTCGACACAGGTTAACACGCCGACCGGGCGCGCCGCCGGTGGATCGTCAGAGACCTACCTGAAAGACGGCGGGGTCCAACTCGTATGTCCCCGATGCACAGGAACGAGTCCAAACCACCGCCAAGACCCGCAAATGGCAGCAGAACACTCAACGAGTGGAAGTGTCCAGTCCTTCACATCGACAATGAATACTGCCGTGAAGGTCGGGTGAGCGTCCCGTCGTAGAACTGTACGCCCACCAGAGCACGCCCCATGGCAATCCTATCCAGAAGAAGATCTAAGGGCTTCGCAACTACGGCAGAGACAAGAACGATGCGCGGTGGGGCTCTTCGACCGATCGGACCTGGCGGGATAAGTGACGTGACCATCCGACAATCGTGGCGCTCCGATCAAACGCCACTTGTGAGCCCCTGGGTGCTCAGCGCCGCCTTCGCGACAGACCGAAAACTGACCCTCTACCCCACCCGGGGACAGGGCTGTTGCACAAGGTTCACTTGACTCCTCAACGCGGTCCGGGCAACGCCTGGGCGGACCCTTTCGGTGTTTGGCTCCCATAACTGTGCACTGGCGGTGGGACAGAGCCAACCCCGCTGACCATGGTTTTGGCAACCTGTGAAAAGACGCCGAGGCAGGTGTCGGGCAGGCATCAGCGCATCCCAACCTGGCATGTGCCGGTCGGGAGCCGCGGGGGCTATCCTGGCGATTGTGAGTTCACAGAGTCTGCCTTTCGGCCGCGTCCTCACCGCGATGGTCACTCCCTTCGCCTCCGACGGTTCGATGGATGCGGAAAAGGCCGGACGCCTGGCCCGGCATCTGGTCGACAACGGGTCCGACGGACTGGTGATCAGCGGCACCACCGGCGAGTCGCCCACCCTCTCGTCCGACGAGAAGGTGCGCCTTTTCGAGACCGTGACCGAGGCGGTCGGGGATCGGGCCGTGGTGGTGGCCGGAACGGGCACCTATGACACCGCAGGCTCGGTGGCGCTCAGCCGTCGGGCGGCCCGGGCCGGCTGCGGGGGCGTGATGGCGGTCACCCCTTATTACAACAAGCCCACCCAGCAGGGTTTGGTGGCGCACTTCGAGGCGATTGCCGACGCCACCGAACTCCCGGTGCTGGTTTACAACATTCCGGCCCGCACCGCCCGGCTGATCGAAGTCCCCACTCTGGTCCGTCTCTCTTCCCACCCCAACATCGCGGCCACCAAGGATGCGGTGATGGATATGGACTTCACCTCCCTCACCGTGGAGGCCGCCCCCGATCTGGTCGTGTATTCGGGGCAGGACTCCTACACGCTGCCCATGATGTCGGTGGGAGCGGTGGGAGTGGTCTCGGTGATCTCCCACCTGGCGGGCAGGACGGTCGCCGAGATGGTCGGCGCCGCCGCCGGAGGCGATTATGAGAGAGCCGCCGCCCTCCACCATGCCCTCATGCCGCTGTCGGTGGCCTGCTTTCTGGAGACCAACCCCGGTCCGGTCAAGGCCGCTCTCGGAGAGAGCTGGGAGCCGGTCGGGGGTCTCCGTCTGCCGATGGTGGCGCCCGCCGACGGGACGCTGCGGGCGGTCCTGAAAGCTCTGGCCGCATTGGACGGAGGGTGAGCGTACGCATCACCTTCCTGGGGGGCCTGGGAGAGGTGGGCCGCAATTGCGCGGCGTTGGAAGTGGAGGGAAGGATCTGTCTGATCGACTGCGGCCTGATGTTTCCCGAGGCCGACATGCTGGGGGTGGACCTGGTGTTTCCGGACTGGTCGTGGGTGGTGGAGCGCTCCGACGACGTGGAGTGTGTGGTGTTGACCCATGGCCACGAGGACCATGTGGGCGCCCTGGGATACTTCCTGGAGCAGGTGAACGTGCCGGTGTACGGCACCGAACTCTCCCTCCAGATAGCAGGCGCGCGGATCAAGGAGTTGGGAGTCACCCCGGATCTGCGCCCGGTGCCCACCGGAGAAGAGATCCGCCACGAGCCGTTCTCATTCACGATGATTCCGGTCTGCCACTCCATTCCCGATGCGGTGGCTCTGGCCTTCGAGACTCCCGAGGGGGTGATACTCCACTCCGGGGACTTCAAGCTGGACCCCACTCCGATCGACGGGCGGGCGACGGACCTCGGGGCACTGGCGGAGTTCGGCGACCGGGGAGTGAGGTTGTACCTGGGGGACAGCACCAACGCGGAGAGGAGCGGGTTCGTACCCTCGGAGAGTTCCCTGGCGGGGCCCATCACCGACATCGTCCGCACCGCCCGGGGAAGGGTGATCGCGGCATGCTTCTCTTCCCACATACATCGCGTTCAGCAGATCGTGGACGCAGGGGTGGCGGCCGGCCGCAAGGTCGCCCTGGCGGGACGCTCGATGATGCGCAACAGCCGCATCGCCTCCGAACTGGAGGTGCTGAGACTCCCCGGAAGCCATGTGGTCAGCGTCAACGAACTGCTGCGGCTCCATCCTTCACAACAGATGCTGATCGCCACCGGCAGCCAGGGCGAGCCGTTCTCGGCGTTGTCCCGCATGTCGAGCGGCACCCACCGCCAAATCTCTCTCGAGCCGGGCGACACCGTGTTGATCAGCGCCACTCCGGTTCCGGGCAACGAGAAGGCGGTCTCCAAGCTGGTGTCGGGGATGCTGAGGCTGGGCGCCGAGGTGTACCACGGCCTCAACTCGCCGGTGCACGTCTCCGGGCACGGAGCCAGCGACGAGTTGTCCGTGATGCTGAGGTTGGTGCGGCCCGAGGCCTTCGTGCCGGTGCACGGGGAGTACCGGCACCTGCACGCCCACGCCCGTCTGGCCGAGCAGGTGGGAGTGGAGCAGGTAGAGGTCCTCGAGGACGGGGACCGGGTGGTGATCGAAGGCGACGACCTGTGGGTGGAGCGAGGTGTCGTGGAGGCGGACTACGTCTTTCTCGACGGGTCCTCGCTCGGCGGGGTGCAGACCAGGGTGCTCCGGGACCGCAGCCGTCTGTCCGAGGCCGGGGTGGTGACGGTGGCGGTGGTGATCGACGCGGACAGCGGAGAGTTGATCTACGATCCTTCCTTCACCAGTTGGGGACTGGTGGATGATCCGGCGGCGGTGCTGGACATCGCCGCCGACGAGGTGGTGGACCTGGTGTCGGCGCGGATGGCCGACGGGTTGACCGACCCCGACCAGTTGCGGGCCGTGGTGAGGAGAACCGTGGCCAGGGTGGTCCGGGAAGAGACTCGTCAACGACCGGTGGTGCTGGTAGAGATCGTGGCGGTGTGAGGACGGTTGTCACAGGGGGACGGCAGCTTGGGGGAATGATGTGGTGTCTGGCTTGTCTGCGACCGGGCGAACCGGCGGTGTGCCCCGATTGCGTCCGGACCATGGGTCCGGGTCCCCGGCGGCGGCTGGAGTGCGGGATACCGGTCTCCGCGGGCCTCTTGCATCAGACGGCGGCTCGCCGGTTGGTTCTTCGACTCAAGTACCGGGGTTGTCGGGAGTCTGCTGAGGTGTTGGCGGCGGTGATGTTGCCGCTGATCCCCTCCGGCGCATCGGCCCTGGCGCCGGTCCCGCGCATCTACTACCGGCGCCTCAAGTACCGGTGCGACCCCGGTCTGCTGCTGGCGGGCGCCCTCTCGCGTCGCTCGGGTCTCCCGGTCTCCCACGTCCTCGGCCCCCGCCTGTGGGGAGGAGCGAACGCCGGGCTGGACCGTTCGGCCCGGACCGCCCCCCGCTTCCGACGCCGGTGGACTCCCCGCGGCGGGTTGGTGCTGGTGGACGACGTGTTGACCACCGGCAAGACCCTGACGGCCGCCGCCACGACCCTGGGCCTCTCCCGGGTGCTGTGGGCGGTCACCGCAACCTCCTCGTCCAAAGGCCCGACGGAGGGGTAATCTTCGAGC
Source organism: Acidimicrobiia bacterium (assembly GCA_965204615.1). Classification (GTDB taxonomy): domain Bacteria; phylum Actinomycetota; class Acidimicrobiia; order Spongiisociales; family ZC4RG35; genus Bin76. The sequence continues at coordinate 3,063,196 of OZ242000.1, forward strand.
CAGCAGGAGAAAGGTCCCCGACGTGGATGTGAGGCTCAGCGCCCGAAATACCGATGTCACCGACGACTTCCGCCGTGCCGTTGCCGCCAAGATGAACCGGGCTTCGCGGGTGTTCTCGGACCTGGCCTCCGTGGATGTGGAGATCATCCAGGAGCCCAACCCCCGCCTGGCCGGGGAACGATTCCGCATCGAGTTGTCGGGACAGGCGCTGGGCAGGATCGTCCGGGTGGAAGCGGCGGCGCCCACCGCCGAGACGGCGCTCGACACCGCCGCCGACCGTTTCACCCGCCGGATTCGCCGGCTCAAGGAACGGGTGATCGATCGGCATCGCCGGGGCGATTCGCCTCTCCGGGCAGTCTCGGAGACCGAGAGTGATGAGATAGTGCGGGTGAAGAGGTTCATCATGAAGCCGATGAACCTCGCCGAGGCGCAGTTGCAGATGGAGATGCTGGGTCATGACTTCTTCTTCTTCCTCAACTCGGCCAACAACCGCCACAGCGTCCTCTATCGGCGCCGCGACGGTCGCCTGGGACTGATCGAGTCGGGAAACTGATGGTTGGCGGGGAGGTATTCGCCCGCATAACCACCCCGGTCATATAGCATCTAGGTACGGATGGGACTTCTCACCAAGGTTCTCAAGGCGGGGGAAAGCCGATCGCTCAAGCGCCTGTCGGCGTTGGCAGGCAGGGTGAACGCGCTGGAGGGTGACACCCAGCGACTCTCCGACGCCGAGCTTTCCGCCCGGACCGGGCACTTCCGGGAGAGGGTCGCGCGCGGCGAGAGCCTCGACGATCTGGCCCCCGAGGCCTTCGCGGTCGTGCGGGAGGTCGCCTGGCGGGTGCTGGGACAGCGACCCTACGACGTACAGGTGGTCGGGGCCGGGGCCCTCCACCAGGGAAGGGTCGCCGAGATGAAGACCGGAGAGGGAAAGACCCTGGTCTCCACCATGCCTGCCTACCTCAACGCGCTGGGCGGACAGGGCGTTCACCTGGTCACGGTCAACGACTACCTGGCCGCCCGGGACGCCGAGTGGATGGGGACGGTCCACCGCTTCCTGGGCCTGGAGGTCGGCCTCATCCAGAACTCCATGCCCTCGGCCGAGCGACGTCCCGCCTACCGGGCGGACATCACCTATGGGACCAACAACGAGTTCGGCTTCGACTACCTGCGGGACAACATGTCGATGGACCCTGCCAACATGGTCCAGCGGGGGCATCACTACGCGATAGTGGACGAGGTGGACTCGATCCTCATCGACGAGGCGCGGACTCCCCTGATCATCTCCGGACGCGTGGCGGACAGCGCGAAGTGGTACCGGGACTTCGCCCGGATCGCCGCCCGGCTCCACAGGAACATCCACTACGAGGTGGACGAGGGAAAGCGACAGGTACTCACCACCGAGGAGGGCGTGGCGCAGGTGGAGCAGACACTGGGAGTGGAGAACCTCTACGATCACGCCGCGGTCGACTTCGTCCACTACCTGGAGACGGCCCTCCGCGCCAAGGAGCTTTACCACCGTGACCAGGAGTACCTTCTGCACCGGGGGCAGGTGAAGATCGTCGACGAGTTCACCGGGCGGGTGCTGGAGGGTCGCCGCTACTCCGAGGGGCTGCACCAGGCCATCGAGGCCAAGGAGGGGGTGAGGATCCTCGACGAGAACCAGACCCTGGCCACCATCACCCTCCAGAACTATTTCCGGATGTATGAGAAGCTGGCCGGCATGACCGGCACCGCTCAGACCGAGGCCACCGAACTCTCCCAGATCTACAACCTGGAGGTGGTGAGCATCCCCACCAACCGGCCGGTGGTCCGCCTGGATCAGGGAGACCAGGTGTACAAGACGGAGTCCGCCAAGTACGGGGCGGTGGTGGATGAGGTGGTCGACGCCCACGACCGGGGACAGCCCGTGCTGCTGGGCACGGTCTCGATCGAGAACTCCGAACGTCTGTCCACCCTGCTCTCCCGCCGGGGCGTCCCCCACCAGGTGCTCAACGCCAAGCACCATGCCCGGGAGGCGGAGATCATCTCCCAGGCCGGGCGGCCCGGGGCGGTGACCGTGGCCACCAACATGGCCGGCCGGGGAGTGGACATCATGCTGGGGGGGAACCATGAGTCCCTGGCTCGGCTGGATCTGCGGAGGGCGGGCATCGATCCGGAGGACTCAAGGTACGAACCCCGCTTTCGAGACCTGTCCGCCCGTTTCCACGAGGAACTCTCCGATCACCGCCAGCGGGTGCTGGACGCAGGAGGCCTGCTGGTTTTGGGGACCGAACGCCACGAGTCCCGCCGGATCGACAACCAGTTGCGGGGTAGATCGGGACGCCAGGGCGATCCGGGCCGGACCCGTTTCTTCCTGTCGCTGGAGGACGAGCTCATGCGCCGCTTCCAGGGCGAGCGGGTGGCGTCGATCATGGGACGGCTGAAGATTCCCGAGGAGGTGCCCATCGAGCACAAGATGGTCACCGGTGCGGTGGAGAGAGCCCAGCGGCAGGTGGAGGCGCAGAACTTCGAGATCCGAAAGAACGTCCTCAAGTACGACGAGGTGATGAACCTCCAGCGCGAACGGATCTATGACTGGCGCAACGACATCCTGGTGAAGGAGGAGACGAGCGGCCTGGTGTCCCGGTGGATGGAGCAGGCCATCAGGGGAGTGGTGACCGACGAGTTCGGTCCCCTGGCCCCCAGCGAATGGGACTGGGAGAAACTCAACCGGGAACTGGAGATCTACTACGAGAGCAGCCTGGGGCCCGACGGCGCGGCGCGCAGGCTCACCACCGACGATGTCTCCCGCCTCGCTCTCAGAGAGGCGGAGGAGGCCTACCGGCGGCGGACCGAGGAGCTGGGACCGGCCGTGGTGGCGGCGGTGGAGCGATCGGTGATGCTGTCGGTGATCGACAACAAGTGGCGGGAGCACCTGGCGGAGATGGACTACCTGCGTTCGGGCATCGGCCTGCGGGCCATGGGGCAGAGAGACCCGCTCACCGAATACCAGCGGGAGGCCTACGACCTCTTCGCCGACATGGTCGAATCGGTGAAGCGGGACACGGTGCGCTACCTCTTCCATGTCAAGGCCACCAAGCCTCGCCGCCCGGCGACTCCGGCGGCGCCGGCGCCCCGGCCCATCCGTCCCTCCCGGGCGGGGAAGGCCAAGGTGGGGCGGAACGCCCCGTGTCCGTGCGGGAGCGGCACGAAGTACAAGCGGTGCCACGGGTCCCGCGTGTAGGAGAATCGGAAAAGCCCCGGCGGATCCCCCGCACGGAGTTAACCTTGGCTTCCTGTCCATCCCATCCCTACCCAGAGTCTGAACCGTGTCTGTAGAGCATTTCGATCCCGAGGCGATCCTCGCCGAGTTACGCATCCGCCTGGACGAAGCCGGGAGGTTCCTTTGACCTGGATCGCAGGCGATCGGAAGCAGAAGCGCTTCGCCGGGAATCGGCCGATCCCCGCTTCTGGTCCGATCCCGACCGCGCACGGGAGACCGGTCGCCGCCTAGCCGGCCACGACAGCCTGATCGCCTCCTTCGACGGCCTGGCCCGTCGTCTCGATGACGCCGAGGTTCTGCTGGCGCTGGCGGACGAGGGCGGCGCAGACGCGGCCGAGGCAGTGGAGGAGGCCTCCGCGGAGCTGCGGGAGGCCGAGGCCATTCTCGGGGAGTTGGAGCTCTCCAGCCTCTATTTCGGAGAGTACGACGATCGTCCGGCCATTCTGGGAATCCACGCCGGCGCGGGAGGCGTGGACGCACAGGACTGGGCGGAGATGCTCCTGCGCATGTACCAGCGCTACCTCTCCGACCGCAACTACCGGTGGCAGATGGTCCAGATCACGCCGGGGGAGGAGGCCGGGATCAAGTCGGCCACGCTCACGGTGAGCGGGGAGAGGGCCTATGGCAACCTCGAATCGGAGCGGGGAGTCCATCGCCTGGTCCGCATCTCTCCCTTCGACGCCCAGAACCGCCGCCACACCTCGTTCGCGGGCGTGGATGTGGCGCCCGAGATGGGGAAGGAGGCCCGGATCGAGATCAATGACGAGGACCTCCGGATCGACACCTACCGGTCCACGGGAGCCGGCGGGCAGCATGTCAACACCACCGACTCGGCGGTGCGGATCACCCATATTCCCACCGGGGTGGTGGTGCAGTGCCAGAACGAGCGATCCCAGTTGCAGAACCGCTCCCGGGCCATGGACATTCTCCGTTCGCGACTGGCCGAGTTGGCCCGCCGGGAGCGCCAGGCCGCCCTGGACGCCATCCGGGGAGAGCAGGGGGAGGCAGGCTGGGGTCGCCAGATCAGGTCCTATGTCCTCCAGCCCTTCCAGCTGTGCAAGGATGTCCGGACCGGCATGGAAATCGGCGATGTTCAACGGGTGTTGGACGGCGATATCCAACCGCTTGTGGAGTCCTACCTGCAGTGGCGCCGGGCCGCCCACGAGCGCCGATCCCGGGCCGAGCCACTCCCCGGACAGGGTGCCTGAGATTGGGACCTGGGGGTGGTAGCATCATTTTCTGGCCGGTTATGAGCCCTGCCGGCCGTTTTCCGGAAGGTTTCCTTTGATCAGACTCGACTCCGTAACCAAGGTGTACAAGGGTGGAACGGTGGCTGCCCGGGACGTCTCCCTCAACATCCGCCGAGGCGAATTCGTTTTCCTGGTGGGCCCGTCGGGGTCGGGCAAGTCGACCCTGGTCAGGCTGCTGTTGCGCCAGGAGACGGCGACCCGGGGGACCATATGGGTGGCCGGCAAGGACATAACCCGCCTCCCGGCCTGGAAGGTCCCCTACCTGCGCCGGTCGATCGGCACGGTCTTCCAGGACTTCAAGCTGCTCTCCACCAAGACCGTCTCGGAGAATGTCGCCTTCGCCCTGGAGGTCATCGGCCGTCCCCGTTCGGCGATCCGTTCCCAGGTGGAACAGGTACTGGACCTGGTGGGCCTCGAAGACCTGGGAGGCCGCTATCCGGACCAGCTCTCCGGCGGAGAGCAGCAGCGGGTCTCCATAGCCAGGGCGTTCGTCAACCGTCCGCTGATCCTCCTGGCCGACGAGCCCACCGGCAACCTCGACCCCACCACGTCGGTGGGGATCATGAGAATCCTCGACCGGATCAACCGGTCGGGCACCACGGTGGTGATGGCGACCCACGACCACGCCATCGTGAATGCCATGCGGAGGCGGGTGGTGGCCATCGACAAGGGCCAGATAGTGCGGGACGAACGGGGAGGCGGGTTCGAGGAAGCCCAGGAGGCGGCCGAACAGGACCTGCCGGCGCCTGCCCCGGCCGAGCCCGGACTCCCGCACTCCGAGCCGTAGGAGCGACCAGTCCATGGGCCGAATGATCTTTCTGATCGGAGAGTCGCTGGTAAACCTGCGGCGCAACGCACTGGTGGCCACCGGGGCGATCCTGGCGGTCTTCATCTCGCTGACCCTGGCCTTCGGGGCCCTGGTGGTCAACGAACTGCTGCGTCTCAACACCATCGGGTGGCAGCAGGGCACCCACATCATCGCCTTCCTGAAAGATCCCGATCAGGGCGGCCTGGACGCCGCCGGCCAGGTGACCTATCGCGACGAGGTGGTGGCCTGGGAGGAAGTGGAGACCGTCCACTATGTCGACAAGGCGGGCGCCTACGAGGAGTTCAAGGAGATATTCGCCTCCCGCCCGGAGCTGATCGAGGTGACCGACCCGCTGAAGCTTCCCGCCTCGCTGCGTATCGAATTGCAGTCGATCGACCTCTATCGCGATGTCCAGTTCCGCCTGTCGGCCGACCCGGTGGTGCGTGAGGTACGGTCCTTCGGGGAGCAGATCGAGCAACTCTCCACCATCTCCCGGGTGCTGAACGTGCTGGGTTGGGGGCTGTCGCTGGTGCTGGGCCTGTCGGCGGTGATTCTCATCTCCAACACCATCAGTCTCGCCATCTATGCCCGCCGCAACGAGGTCTCGGTGATGAAGCTGGTGGGGGCGTCGAACTGGTTCATCCGGGTGCCTTTCCTCCTGGAGGGCCTGATCGAGGGAGTGGTGGGCGCGGTCATGGCGGTTCTCACCGTCTGGCTGGCCGCTCGCAACCTCAACAGCCTGGGAGAGACCATCCAGTTGATCACCCTCAACATTCCCGCCAGGTTCTTCTTCCGCTGGGGAGTGGTGCTGGTGCTGTTCGGGGCAACGGTGGGTATGGCGGGATCGCTCCTGGGGCTGAGTCGCCACCTGAGAGAAGTGGATTCCTAGCGTGAAACGGGGATGGGGAGGTTGGGGGGCGCTCCTCTTGATCCTGGCGGTGGCCGCGGCTTCGTCCGGGGTCCCTGTCGCAGCCGACACGGCCGATGAGATCGCCCGCCGGATCGCGGAGCTGGAACGGGAACTGGGGGAGGTTCAGGCGGGGATAGCCGACGTGGAACTGTCGGTCGACGCCAACCTCGAGGTGCTGGCCGCCACCGAGCAGGACCTCGCCGTCGCCCGCCGCAACCTGACCACCGTCGAGGTGGACCTGCAGGCGGCCCGGGTTCGCCTGGCCCTGGCGGGCGATGAGGTGGCCGCCGGGGAACGCCGCCTTGCCGGGGTGGAGAGTCGCATCTTTCTGCTGGAGTCGCAGTTGGCGGGGATCAGAGCCCGGATCGTGGACACCACCCTCTCCATCGAGCGCCGCGCCGTGGAGCTGTACGTGGGCTTCTTCTCGGCAGGCAGATGGGCGGTGCTGCAACAGGACAACCTCGTCGATCTGACCCTGGGCAGGGCCTACGGAGGAGACCTGCTGGCCGAGGCCGATCAGGAACTGCGCGACCTGCACGCCCTCGACCAGGACCGGGTTTCCAAGGAGGCTCTCCTGGAGGGGGAGAGGGCTCTCGCCACCGGGGAACTCGTTCGGCTGGAGGAGCATCGGGAACAACAGTCCGCGGAGTTGTGGGAGGTGGAGCGCCTGCGCGTGGAGGGACAAGCGAGCGTGGACGTGGTGGAGGAACTCATAGACGGAGTGCAACTGCAGATCCAGGCCTACCTGCAGGAAAAGGAGGGTCTCCTGGACGACGCGGAAGCCCTGGGGAGGGAGATCGCCTACCGGAAGGTGCTCCTGACCCGTGCGCTGCGGCCGGGAAGGCTGGGATGGCCGGCGGACGGGCTGATCACCTCGGGCTTCGGTTGGAGGACCCATCCCATTCTCAATCGCAGGATCTTCCACAACGGCATCGACCTCGACTCCCCCTACGGCACGCCGATCCGCGCCGCCGGAGACGGGAGGGTGATCCTCGCCCAGACATGGAGCGGGTTCGGAAACACGGTGGTGATCCAGCACGGCGGGGATGTCAGCACCATCTACGGCCACATGTCCCGGTTCGGCACCTCGGTGGGAAACGACGTCCGGGAAGGGAACGTGGTCGGGTATGTTGGGTGCACGGGGCTCTGCACCGGCCCGCACCTGCACTTTGAGGTACGGGAGGGCGGCGTCCCCGTGGATCCTCTCAAGTACCTGCAAGGATGAGGCGCTATGGGCGTGAAAATGATTGCCACCAACCGCCGGGCCCGGTTCGACTACGAGGTTCGGGAGACCTTCGAGGCCGGCCTGGCTCTGCTGGGCTCGGAGGTGAAGAGCCTGCGTAACCACGGGGCCTCGATCGGCGAGTCGTTCGCTCAGGTCAAGGCCGGCGAGGCCTGGGTGATGGGCATGCACATCGCTCCCTATTCCTTCGCCCGGGATGGGGGCCACGAACCCCTGAGGCCCAGAAAGCTGCTCCTGCATCGCCGGGAGATAGACCGGATTTCCTCCCGGGTCTCCGAGAAGGGTCTCACCCTGGTGCCGCTCCGGCTCTATTTCAAGGACGGGAAGGCCAAGCTGGAGGTGGCGCTCGCCAAGGGCCGCAGCAAGGTGGACAAGCGACAGGTGATCCGCGAACGCGAGCAGCGCCGGGAGATGGAGAGGGGTCTCCGCCGGGTGGGCCGCCGTCTCTAGTCTCGGCCAGGGCCGATAAACCGGGGGGCGGGTGTCGCAGGGGGTTTATATAATCGGGCGGCACCGAGAAGACATGGGGGTGACTTGGATTCGACGTTGAGTAATCGCCGTGTCGGAAGCGAGCCGAGGTTTCCGGAACCTCGCAAAACAACCGGGCAAACAAAAACAAGTGCCAAACCACAAATGGCGCTGGCTGCCTGATAGATAGGTAGCCCGTCCTGTCCGCTGGGTTCCCGCCCCGTCGGATGAGGGCGTCGCTGAAGCGGGATGCCCCCGGCGGGATTCCGGGACCGCCGGGCCAAGCCCCACTCCGGATGGGCCGATGGGAGACAGCTGCCGTGATCCCACCGGCCGACAACCAACCGGTGGCTGCGCTCGGAGAATTCGACACGAAGAACTCGGCGGACCGGGGTTCGACTCCCCGCACCTCCACCAGGGCCTATGGTCCATTTATCAAAAACAAGTGGGCCAGTTAGGTCCTATTTTCCTGCTTTCTCCTGTTTTCTGGGGGTCTATGTTGCCTGTGAGGGTGCGCTGGTAGGTGTGAGGTTGCGCTGGGTGGCTTGGGGGTCTCGGTTTAGGCTTTTCGGGCGCGCTAAAGCCGACAGTAGGGGTTACTGTCGGCGCTGTGGGGCGGGGTCCGCCTATTCGGGCGGTGCCCGTGGGGAGAGGCTGTCAGCGAGGATGTTCCTGCGGGTCGGCTGGTGGCTCTTGGGCCGGGCCGGGCGGCGGGCGGGTCTCTTGGTTTGGGCTTTTTCGAGCTTGATGGTTTGTTTGAGGTTGTGGGCGATGGCCAGTGCCAGCATGCCGATGGTGTGGGCGGCGAGACCGAAGGAGCGGCACCATCCGGCTTTCAGGGCGCCTTTGTCTTTGATCATCGAGAAGGTTGTCTCGACGGGGTTGCGACGTCCGTAGCTCCGTTTCCAGGCGGGGGTGCCGTAGGGGATGTCCTGGTAGGCGTCCAGCTTGTCGACTGGGATGCTGACCATGCCTTGGCAGCATTGGTCGTCTTCGATGGGTAGGAACGGAGCGGTCTTGGCTGGTACGACTTTGGTGTTGCGGGTTTTGGCCTTGGTGCTGACCCTCCCGGCGCATTGGGGACAGGAGAACTGGTCGCCTCCGTCGTCGAGTTTGCGGTTTCGCGTCCACCGCCACCGCGCACGGTTGACATACCAGTCGGTCACCGTTTCGGGTTAATCCCGCAGGTCAGAGAACCTTTGCACCCGAATCCAATGGGCACTGCGGCAGAAAAGGCCGCTAGGATCCTGGGAATACATAGAGGTGATTGTGGTTCAAACCCAACATACAAGTGCAAGCCAACTTTCGGCATCCACTGAGACCGAAGCGGGTTCTCCAAGCGACCGGGTTCATTTCCACGAAACGGGGGAGGGGTTCTTGGATTGCCTTGCGTCCCGTTCGCGTGACCCGGATGCCGTTCCGTCCGACATTATCCAGCACCAGCTAGACGCTATAAGGAATGGCCCTCCCCGATAGATGCCTACTCATGTAGAGACCTCTCGGTTTTTGCGTGAGTACGATAGGCTATCACTGGAACTGCAGAGACGCTTCCGCGTAGCTCTAGGAATTTTTATCGCGGATCTCTTGGCTATGGAGGAAGGGCTCGTGAGGTGGTTTGATTTCCGGCCGGGACTACGAGTCAAAAAGGTGCAGGGAGCGCAGGACTTATACGAAATGACATGGGCACCAGATGGTCGGGCGCTATTCAGGATTGAAGAAGAGATACTCACCGGGAAACTGCATGTGGTGTGGGAACGTATCGGCACTCACAGCATCTTGCCTTAGCCTGGATCCACTCATAATGGTGGGGTGTTCCCCGGTCCGGGGCGGGCCTGACCCTGCCTGAATCTGGCTTGGTGCCTTTTCGGTGATCTGTCGGCCCGCCTTCGGACTGGGGGTGTTCCCCCCGACAGGGCGGATGTGACCTGATAGGAGCTTTGCTTTTGCTCGTCATGAGTGGACTGTCCACCGCTTTTTCGGGTCAGAGGGGAACAAGACGCGAATTGTATCTGAGAGGAGCGAGCAGGGCAATGTCAGTAGAAACTCGGATTGTGTTTGGTGGGGTTGATACCCATCGTGATGTTCATGTTGCGGCGGTGGTGGATACCAATGGTCAGGTGTTGGGTGTTGCCCGGTTCCCGTCCGATACGCCCGGTTGCCAGCGTTTGGGCGAGTGGCTTCAATCGCAGGGTCGTGTGGTCGGGGTGGGTGTGGAAGGCACCGGTAGTTACGGCGCTGGTCTGACTCGCTATTTGACCAAGACCGGTTTGGAGGTGGTGGAGGTGAACCGTGCCAACCGTCAGCTGCGCCGCCGGTTGGGCAAGACCGACGCCACCGACGCCCAGGCCGCGGCGCGGGCTGTTCTCAGTGGGCAGGCCACCGGGCTGCCCAAGAGCGGCGACGGACCAGTCGAGGCGATCCGTATGCTCCAGGTGGTGCGTCGTTCAGCGGTCAAGGCCCGCACTCAGGCCATCAACCAGTTGCACGCTTTGGTTGTTACCGCTCCCGACCAGGTCAAACACCAACTTGGGGGACTAGCCTCCAAAGACCGCGTCAGGGTCTGCTCGGCCTATCGACCGGGTATAGGCGACACCACGGTCGCCTATACCAAGAGAACGCTGCGCCTGCTGGCCCGCCGTTACCAGGCGCTCACCTCCGAGATAGACGACCTAAACACCCACATCCGCGGCCTCTGCGCACGAGCCAACCCTGCTCTGCTGGCCGCTCCCGGGGTCGGCCCCGACAGCGCCGCTGCCTTGTTGGTCACAGCAGGGGACAATCCCGAACGTATGCGCACCGAAGCGTCGTTCGCAGCATTGTGCGGCGCAAGCCCCGTCCAGGCGTCGTCGGGACGTATCGTCCGCCATCGCCTCAACCGCGGCGGTGACCGCCAAGCCAACAACGCTCTATGGCGAGTGGCCACCACCCGCATGCGTGGTCACCAACCCACCATCGCCTACGTCAAAAAACGGCAGGCCGAAGGAAAAACCCGTCGAGAAATCGTTCGCTGTCTGAAACGGTACATCGCCCGGTAGGGTTCCCCCGGTTTGGCGGACGGGTTTGGTTGGTCATGCCACCAGTTGTTGGTGGCGGTAGTTGACAGGGCTTTGTTGGTTGTTGTAGGAGTGTCTCCTTTCGGTGTTGTACCAGCCTTCGATGTATTCGAAGATGGCTTGGGACAGTTGTTGGCGGGTTTCCCACCGGCGCCGGTCCAGCAGTTCTTTTTGGAGGGTGGAGAAGAACGATTCGACCACGGCGTTGTCGTACGCGTCGCCGATGCTGCCCATTGATTTGAGGATCTTGGTGTCTCGGAGTTTCTTCCCGAACGCCCAGGACGTGTATTGGGTTCCGTGATCGGAGTGGAAGATCAGTCCCGTACCGGGTTGGGGTCGCCGTTTCCATCTGGCCATCTCAAACGCGTCACAGACGATCTCGGCCCGTAGGTGGTTTGCAATGGACCAGCCGATCACTTCCCGGTTCCATGCGTCGAGGACCACCGCCAGGTAGACGGTTCCCTCACCGGTGGGATGCTCGGTGATATCCGACATCCACAGGCGATCCGGTCTGTCGGTGTCGAACTCTCGGTCGACCAGGTCAGCTGAGACCTCTCCGACCCGCTTGGGTCGCCGCCCGGTGGCCTTGCGGCGATAGATGCCTGTTATGCCTGCCAGGCGCATCAATCGTTCTACCCGTTTGCGACCCACCCGAATGCCCATGCCGTGCCGTAGCTCGGCCCACACCCGCGGAGAACCGTAGGTACCCCGCGAACGCGCATGTATAGCTTTGATGGTCTCAGTGAGCCTCTGGTCCTCCACCCAACGCTCCGAGGGACAGTTCTGACGCTTCCGCCAGTCATAGAAACCAGAAGTGGACACCCCCAGCCGCGAGGCCATGAACCTGACCGGGAACTCTGCCTTCTCCTCCTCCATGAACCAATAGATCATTTCGGGAGTACGTTCTCCTGGGCGAAGAAGGCCGCGGCTCGAGAGAGCAGATCACGCTCCATCCGCAACACCCGATTCTCTTTACGCAGCTTCGTCAGTTCCTGTCGCTCCTCGGTAGTCAACCCAGGCTTATGGCCTTCGTCGATCTCGGCCTGGGCCACCCACCGACGCAAACCAGAACTGGAGATCCCCAGCCGGCGAGCAACAGCAGACACAGACTCCTCGCTCTCCCGCACCAGATCAACAGCACGACGACGGAACTCCTCCGGATAAGCAGCAGGCATCAAATACCTCCTCTCTTTCTGAGAGACCAAACAGCCTCTCACACGATCACAGAATACGTGTCCGCCAAAACGGGGGAATTCCACCGGGAGATCTACCACCTGTTGACCAACCCACCCCCAACACCCAAAGGCGCCGATCTCCGCTGTTTACGCCAAAAACACCGAATCACCCTCACCCAGGCCGCCGCAGCCGTCCACACCCACCCGAACCGCCTCTCACAACTCGAACGAGGCCTCGACCACAACCGCCAACTCGCCACCCAATACCAACACTGGCTCACCCACACACCCCACCAAAAACCGATTTGACAAAAATAGGACCATCGCCTACGTCAAAAAACGGCAGGCCGAAGGAAAAACCCGTCGAGAAATCGTTCGCTGTCTGAAACGGTACATCGCCCGGGAGATCTACCACCTGTTGACCAACCCACCCCCAACACCCAAAGGCGCCGATCTCCGCTGTTTACGCCAAAAACACCGAATCACCCTCACCCAGGCCGCCGCAGCCGTCCACACCCACCCGAACCGCCTCTCACAACTCGAACGAGGCCTCGACCACAACCGCCAACTCGCCACCCAATACCAACACTGGCTCACCCACACACCCCACCAAAAACCGATTTGACAAAAATAGGAGCATCACCGTTTTGATCGTCGGGGGTGGGGTGATTGCGGGTTGTTTGGTTGTTTGGGAGCGGCGGGGGGTGGTTTCGTGTCGGGGTTGGGGGGTGTCGGTTCAGGGGTGAACTTGTAGAGCGAGGTTCGGCGTGTGTGGGGACGTGCTGGTTCTGGGGAGGGGTCGTTTTCGGGTTCGGGAGTGTGTGGGGGCGGGGTTCAGCAGAGTTGGGGCAGGGCGCGGATGCGGGTGAGGGTGGTGAGGTATTGGTGTGCCCATGGCCATCGGGCGGGTAGGCGCAGGATCATTTTTCGTCCGTGGTTCACGATCCGTCCGGGTAGTCGGAACAGGCGGGTGCGGACGGTGTTCCCGTTGGTCAGCGTCAGCCCGGCCGGTTGGGTGTGGTGTTGGATCCACCGGTACAGGTTGTGAGCGAGTACTGTGCAGGAGAGCCAGGCGGCGTTGGCGAAGAAACTGCCCGATGGGCAGTGCGAAAGCCCGGCGTGTTCCTTGAGGTCTCTGATAGCCAGCTCGGCGCGGGCGTGGGCCCGGTGGAAACGGTCAGCTTCGACAGGAGGTGTTTGGGTGTTGGTGGCAAAGGCGTGGTATCGCCAGTCGGGCCATAGTTGCTGTTGGGCCGGGTCGGTGAGTCGGGTACGGCGCACCACTATTCGCACTCGGCGGTGGTTGCCCTTTTTGGAGGCGACAAAGAACGTTTCGGCCACCTGCGCCTCGCCGTCCTCGGGATAGTCGATGGACTCCCATTCGGTCTCTTCGATGTTGGCGATGGCCCCCTTGACCTGCGACTGTTGCCCGATGGTGATCGACCATTCGACTCCGAGACGATCCAGGCTCCCGATCAGGTTATAGGACCAGAATCCAGAATCGGCCCGGACGGTGACCGAACCTGTGGCGCCGGCTCGTCTGACACGGTTCACCGCTTCTATGACGAAATGGGCGTTGCCCCGCTGGGAGGAACCTCCCCGCAGTCGGGAACCGATGATCTCTCCGGTGTCCGAACGCACCGCCAAAAGGGGGTGGTATCCCAGTTGTCCGGTGTACCCATAAGAGGCGCCGTGCTTGGTCTTGGCGGAAACCTCACAGATAGTGGAATCCACATCCAAGGTGACCGGATTGCTGTCGGGGCCTCCACCCGCTGACCAGACCCGTCGGAGGGTGTCGCCGAGGGCTTTGTCGAGTTGGCGGACATGACCCCACGTGAACGAACGAAGGAACGTACCCAACGTGGACGGGGCCATCACCTCAAACGGCAACACTCTCTGGGTAGACCCGGCCCGTAGCCGATCGGCATGATCAATATGGGAACCGCCCACCAGCATCGACGCCACCAACGACAACACCTTCCGACCCGGACGGGCACCACCAACCCGGCCGTCCATCCGTACGGTCTCGTCCAACAACTCCTCCAACCCAAAACGAGACACGACCGTGCCCGCTATCAACAACCCTGCGTCCGAAACCAACGAATCGTCATCGAAAACGACCCTAAGCCTGTCCAAATCACTGCTCGGTATCCTGTTCACAACAAGTGCCTCCTCTGCCTGGGTAACAGCCGTTTGCTAATACAGCTATTTTCCCAGGTCAGAGAGGCACTTCAACGCATTAACCCCACCCCACACCACAAACCCATCGGTGATGCTCCTATTTTTGTCAAATCGGTTTTTGGTGGGGTGTGTGGGTGAGCCAGTGTTGGTATTGGGTGGCGAGTTGGCGGTTGTGGTCGAGGCCTCGTTCGAGTTGTGAGAGGCGGTTCGGGTGGGTGTGGACGGCTGCGGCGGCCTGGGTGAGGGTGATTCGGTGTTTTTGGCGTAAACAGCGGAGATCGGCGCCTTTGGGTGTTGGGGGTGGGTTGGTCAACAGGTGGTAGATCTCCCGGGCGATGTACCGTTTCAGACAGCGAACGATTTCTCGACGGGTTTTTCCTTCGGCCTGCCGTTTTTTGACGTAGGCGATGGTCCTATTTTTGTCAAATCGGTTTTTGGTGGGGTGTGTGGGTGAGCCAGTGTTGGTATTGGGTGGCGAGTTGGCGGTTGTGGTCGAGGCCTCGTTCGAGTTGTGAGAGGCGGTTCGGGTGGGTGTGGACGGCTGCGGCGGCCTGGGTGAGGGTGATTCGGTGTTTTTGGCGTAAACAGCGGAGATCGGCGCCTTTGGGTGTTGGGGGTGGGTTGGTCAACAGGTGGTAGATCTCCCGGGCGATGTACCGTTTCAGACAGCGAACGATTTCTCGACGGGTTTTTCCTTCGGCCTGCCGTTTTTTGACGTAGGCGATGGTGGGTTGGTGACCACGCATGCGGGTGGTGGCCACTCGCCATAGAGCGTTGTTGGCTTGGCGGTCACCGCCGCGGTTGAGGCGATGGCGGACGATACGTCCCGACGACGCCTGGACGGGGCTTGCGCCGCACAATGCTGCGAACGACGCTTCGGTGCGCATACGTTCGGGATTGTCCCCTGCTGTGACCAACAAGGCAGCGGCGCTGTCGGGGCCGACCCCGGGAGCGGCCAGCAGAGCAGGGTTGGCTCGTGCGCAGAGGCCGCGGATGTGGGTGTTTAGGTCGTCTATCTCGGAGGTGAGCGCCTGGTAACGGCGGGCCAGCAGGCGCAGCGTTCTCTTGGTATAGGCGACCGTGGTGTCGCCTATACCCGGTCGATAGGCCGAGCAGACCCTGACGCGGTCTTTGGAGGCTAGTCCCCCAAGTTGGTGTTTGACCTGGTCGGGAGCGGTAACAACCAAAGCGTGCAACTGGTTGATGGCCTGAGTGCGGGCCTTGACCGCTGAACGACGCACCACCTGGAGCATACGGATCGCCTCGACTGGTCCGTCGCCGCTCTTGGGCAGCCCGGTGGCCTGCCCACTGAGAACAGCCCGCGCCGCGGCCTGGGCGTCGGTGGCGTCGGTCTTGCCCAACCGGCGGCGCAGCTGACGGTTGGCACGGTTCACCTCCACCACCTCCAAACCGGTCTTGGTCAAATAGCGAGTCAGACCAGCGCCGTAACTACCGGTGCCTTCCACACCCACCCCGACCACACGACCCTGCGATTGAAGCCACTCGCCCAAACGCTGGCAACCGGGCGTATCGGACGGGAACCGGGCAACACCCAACACCTGACCATTGGTATCCACCACCGCCGCAACATGAACATCACGATGGGTATCAACCCCACCAAACACAATCCGAGTTTCTACTGACATTGCCCTGCTCGCTCCTCTCAGATACAATTCGCGTCTTGTTCCCCTCTGACCCGAAAAAGCGGTGGACAGTCCACTCATGACGAGCAAAAGCAAAGCTCCTATCAGGTCACATCCGCCCTGTCGGGGGGAACACCCCCAGTCCGAAGGCGGGCCGACAGATCACCGAAAAGGCACCAAGCCAGATTCAGGCAGGGTCAGGCCCGCCCCGGACCGGGGAACACCCCACCATTATGAGTGGATCCAGGCTTAGGGCATTCGCCCATTCCCACCGTGGCATCGATACGCAACACTATAGGTGTCAGGGACACCTCGGATGCGAAGAAACTCCGGCAGCCCCGATGGAACGCAAGACAAGGGTGGTGGGCAACACCCCGCCAAGGGCTCTGGCTGTTCATGTGGGCCATCGGGGATGGCGAAGAATGCCCCATCGCCAGTCGGACGCATTGGGGGTGGGGGCTTTGTTTGCTGCCATATCGAGGTTTAGTGGGGTGCCCATCGCCAGAGACCACGGGCGGTGTATCAGTCGGTGAGTTCGGCAGAGAGGCATTCTTGGGCATTCAAGACACATGTTCGTACGCCTCGCTGCAGAGGATCCTCCGAGTGGTAGCCCCACGCGGGATATTTGCCCGAGCCAGCCCCACCGCGGGCTACATTGGCAGTCTGGCCTGGGTGCGGACACACTCAAATGTGGAGCCTCGGCCTTTTAGATGTGGAGCCTCGTGTGGAGCCCCTGCCGAGTCGCAGGTGAGGGATGGTGGCCCACAGGCCACCAGGGTGGGGAGGCACTCAAAATTAAAGCCACCACCCAAACAGGTGGGGCCAATCGCGCCAAAACGCAGAGGTCTCCTCGTGGGTGGGCACTCGGCGGCCGGACTAATCCTCAACCGAGTTGAGGCAGGCTAGGAATTCCTCAGTGTTTGGATGAAAGTGGGTTTGACCGGCAGCGCGGTCGCCTGTCGATCAGGTCTTGCTTCCAAGTTGGCCTCTATGTCGGACCAACTGGGCTCAATTGCGTTGATGTCCGCTGCGGTGATGACGATCAGCGAAAGTGCCCAGAGTCGATCAGCGAAAGTTCCCACCCTGGGTTGGGTGGTTTTAGGTTAGCAGGTCTCCTTTCGGGCGGTGTTTTCTGGCTTGTGCTTGGTAGCTTCGCAGGCGGTAGCTGTCGCCGGTGATGGTGAACACGACGCTTTTGTGGAGTAGGCGGTCGAGCATGGCAGCGGCGATGGTGTGGTCGGAGAAGATCTCTCCCCACGACGCGACACCGAGGTTGGTGGTGAGGATGATTGATCCTTTTCGGTACCGTCGGGAGATGACCTGGAAGAGTGTGGCGGCGTCTTCTGCCGGCATGGGCAGGTATCCGAGTTCGTCGATTATCAACACTTTGGGGGTGTTGAAGAACCGGAGGGTTTGGGCCCATCTTCCTTGTAGGGCGGCTTTGCGGCACCGCGCGGCCAGGTCGGCGGCGGTGGTGTAGTACACCTTGTGTCCGGTGTCTACCGCGGCGCGTCCGAGGATGACCGCCAGCATGGTTTTGCCCACGCCGGGCGGTCCGATGAACAGCACGTTGGTGGCGTCGGCCAGGTAGGCGCCGGTGGCCAGTTCTCTTATGAGTTTCTCGTTGATGCTGGGTTGGGCGGTGAAGTCGAAGTCTTCTAGTTGCCAGCGGGTGGGGAAGTTCGCCAGTTTGAGACGGGTTTCCCATCTGCGCTGCTCGGTGGTTTCGACTTCTACTCGAAGTAGACCTTCCAGGAACTGGGTGTGTCCGGTGTTGTCCTGACGCGCCGCTTCGAGGTGGGTGGGGAGCGCCTCGGCCGCGGCGGGTAGGTCGAGGTAGGCCAGATGGCCTCGTAGTTGTTGGTACACCGATTGTTGGTTCATCACAGTCCCCGGTTTTGTTGGTCGATGTGCCGCTGATAAACCTCCAGGTCGATCACTGTTTCTGTGTACAGATCAGTTCCGATACCCGAAGCGATAGCCAAAGCCGCGTCCGATGGCGGACGGTTGGGTTTGGGTTTGCAGGGTGGTTTGGTAGTGAACTCGGCCAGGACCACGTTCTCCAAAGCAGCGGTGTGTTCGGGTAGCCGAACTACCCGTCCCAGTCCGCGGGGTGCCTGCTGGTGGGTAGCGACCAGCCGGCCACTGGCAGAGAACATGCTGATAGTGGGGTCACCCAGCCGCCAACGGACGGTGACCTGGGTACCTATCACCCCTGGTGGCACCGAGTATCGGTTACCCCGTACCGATACCAGCCCGTTGGAAGCCACCCTGCGCTCCAGGACCCCTTCCGCCGGGTAAGCCACCAGGGGCAGCGCCAACAACGGCTCGGTCTTGGCCAGTTCCCCCACGGTGCTCTCGCCTCGTGGACGGGCGTCGCCCACCGTTTGGCAGAAGCTGTCCAGGCTGTGCTGTGCCTGGGCGATGCTGGTCACCGCCGCGGTGCGCCACCACCGCTGAGAGACATAGTGAATGGCCTTTTCCACCACGCCTTTCCGTTGAGGACGGCGCGGTGGGCACGGATCGACAACCACCCCGTAATGCTTGGCTACCCCAACGAACGACGGCTGGATACGACCGCCGGCCGAGACCACGGTCGCCATCCGATCCACCCGCCACCGCCGCGGGGTGCCCCCCAGGCGTCTCAACACCTGGTCGAGACCCTCCACCAAATGGGGTTGGTCCTGACGGGAAGTTATCCACGCCCGAAACCGGCCCGAGTGCGACAACACACCCACCAACACATGAGCCGTGGCTCCCCACGGGGCATCACGCAGCTCCACCCAATCCCATTGACACTCCTCACCCGGCGGATGATCAATGATCGCCACAGCGCGGCCTCTGGTGCCCGCACAAGCACCACACAACGGCCGCAGACCCCGAAGGCGGACTTTCCGCGCGAACGTCGGGTAACTCTGCGAATAGCCCAAAGCCACCACCTCGTCGAACAACGCCGACCCCCACACATGCGGATCATCAAACAACCGCTGCCGCACATACGCCTCGAACGCATCAAACAAATCCGACCCCGCCCGGGCACGCTCGCCCGGGACACGCTCGTCCGACAGATACGCCCGTATCGTTTTTCGGTCTCTTCCCAAATGACGGGCGATAGCCGAGATCGACCACCCCCGCCTCCTCAAAGCATGAACTTCCACGTACTCCTCCTGGACCAACATAAGGGGCAGGGCTCCTCTCCACAGCTAGTGACTTGACAATCACCTAGCTTGGAGAGAGCCCTACCCGACAACGGGCATTTGCTCCCAGAGGGTGGGGAATTTCAGTGATCGAGACTGGGGAATTTCACTGATCGCCAACAGCGGTTTCGGGACTAGGTCTCACAGTGCTTCCCAGAGTGGTGCATCTGCCCGAGGAGAGCAGGTCGCGTCAACACTGTTCTTTGACAACCTTCTTCATTGTATGACAACATCACCTCCAGGGGTAGTGGCCATGTGACGCGCTGCTGAACGGAAGCGGCGTCAACGAAGTGTGGAGACCCTCCTGAAATAGCGTGCAAGACTCGATGAGCCTCTATGCATAGGGAACCTGGTAGGTTCCAAGCCCAAGCAAGCTTGAGAGCCTGCCAGCTGTAGCACAACCACTACCGATGGGGAACCATTTATGCGTGCAGTCATCGGATGGAGCAGCGTGGTTACCCTGCTCGCCGTCAGCGTGCTGGGTGTTGTGTCGGCTCCCAGGCGAGGAGCTGCGATCTGGATGGTGATCGGCGTCACCGTTGCAGCCGGGCTGGGCGGGACGATGTTGGCCGAGTCCGTGCCGAGGCGTGACGGTTGGAGACTACTGCTTTCAACCTTGAGACCCATGGTGTCCGTCGCAGCAGGAGTGGCCGCTCTCCTGGGCACTATGGCTATCGAATGCCATGATGTGGCCGGGGTTCCGAGTTGGGAGCGCTGCGAGACATGGTTGGGCACCCCGACCGTCGACTGGGGAGCACCTCTATTGGCGCTTGTGTTTGCCCTGGGCGTCGGCTACCTGGTCTGGTGGCTCCTTGGGAAGGTACTCCCAAACCGAGTGGAAGACCGGTCCGGAACAGCGATGGAGGATTGAATCGGTCGGAGGTAACCGTCTTGGCGAAGCGGCCGATGTCTTGTGGTGTCGGCACCAAGAGTGCCCCGGAGGAGGAGGCCGGTAGCTGAGAACACCGCGGAGTACGATTCGAATTCCATGTCGTGCGGGAACATCTGATGGCCGTAAGCGGTAAGGCAGGCATCGAGCGGTAGCACCGGGAGAGTTAGATGAGCCGTATTGGGTGATGTCAACTTTGACGGATAGCGAGCGAGTTTGAACCGACATTTACTGCACCACCCTGGGTGCCGTCAGACTCGCCGTTCTCTGGAGCGTCCTAAACGACGACGTACCGGCATTGACTGATCAGCAAATGCGCATCCTTGATGCCGGAGGTGGATCCGGGCACATGGCGGTACGGCTGGCCAGCCTGGGCCGCTCAGTTGTCCTGTGTGATGTCTCCAAAGAGATGCTCGCCAAGGCGGCGGCAAGAGCCGCCGATGCCGGGGTCACCGATGCAATCGAGATCTGCCATCTGCCAATGCAAGGGTACGCGACCATCGCAGAGGAGGAGTTCGATCTCATTCTTTGTGATGCCGTCCTTGAGTGGCTTGACGATCCGAAGTCTTCCGTTTTCGTTCTCTTGCCAACCACAAGAGGAGCAGCAGGAGCAGGATCAACCACAAGATGCTCGCTGGCAACGCTAAAGCCGGGACGCGCCGATCAACGGGCTCTACGTCGCTGGTCTGTGGACTAGGCGGAGGCGTCTGAGCGGAAGAAGACGCAGGCGCTGACTCAGGAGCCGGAGAGGGTGCGGGTAGTGCCGGCGGGGGAGGATCCGCAGGCTGGTGTTGCGTTGGATCGGTCAAGGTGATCTGCGTCGAGGTCACGTCCAGGTCCGGGACATTGCTGTTCCCGGCCACAACGATGGTTTCGTCCCCCTCCACCAATTCGTCACTCACGGGAGTGATGATCAACTCGGTGGATTGGCTCCTCCGGCCCGCCGAAATGGTGATGGTTGGAGGTGCTCCGGTCAGGCTGTAGTCCTCTGCCCGGGTGGCCGTACCCTCCATTTTCAAGGCGATTGTTGTGGCTTCGGTCCGCATCACCCCTCCGTTGAACTCAGCAGTAATGGTGACACTGGTCGGTCCGTCCTCCTCGCCGATCGCCTCCGGACTGGCCGACAGGGTGATGCCGGTCAAGGGGTCGCTCGCTGCGATGATGGCCGTGGCCGATTCCCTACCAATCGATGCGTTTCCTGCGACAGTCCCCAGCGTGACGGTGAATCCTTCCCTTGGCTCGGAGAGGTCGTCGTCGATGATGGCTACCATGATGGTCCGCATTGTCAAGCCGACTGTAAATATCACGGAGCCGTTGACGGGGTCGTAGTCGCTGCCTCCCGTAGCTGTATCGTCAGAAGAGCCGGCGAACCACTTCACTTCGACATCGGACGCCACCGGGCGCGACAGTGTCACCTCGAACCTCGCCGCATCGCCTTCTTGCGTCGGGGCTGCCGGGCCGACGATGGACACAGTCGCCGGAAGAGGTTCTTCCTGATCCTCCATTGGCGGTGGTGGTGGGTTGGCCCGCGTGACTTCCACTCTGTAGGTCTTGGTGGTGACTCTGTCCTGGGCTGTCACCACGACGTTGATGGTTGTGGCCCTTCCCGGCGCTAGGGAGATGGCGGGACTGGCCTCGCCGGAATTGACGGCAGAGCCTTGGATCGTGACCGTGGCGTTGGGGTCACTGACAGTGGCTGTGACCGTGACACTGGTGACGGAGTGTCCCACCCGGGCGGCATAGGACACCACAGCGGAATCGAAAGCCGGCGTTAGCGCCACATCGTTCGTTCCGTCAGAAACGACCAGAGAAACAAGATCTGCATCAACTGTGTCGGTGGGTTGTGGTGGAGGTGGCGGCTCCGGTTGTGGTGGAGGTGGCGGATCTGGTTGTGGTGGTGGAGGTGGCGGATCTGGTTGTGGTGGTGGAGGTGGCGGCGGCTGTGGAGGCGGCTGTGGTTGTGGTGGAGGTGGAGGCGGCTGTGGTTGTGGTTGTGGTGGAGGCTGTGGTTGTGGTGGAGGCGGCTGTGGTTGTGGTTGTGGTGGAGGTTGTAGTGGCTGTGGTTGTGGTGCATCAGTTGTGTCGGTGATGGTGACCTTGGATTGGGCGGTGTTCGTGTCGGTTTGGTCGGTGGCTTTGGCCCATCCGGTTACGTCCGTGCCGGGTGCGATGGTGACGGTGAACGTCTCGTTCTCTTCCACCGCCAGGTCCGTAGCGGTGTTGATGGTGAGGGTGGCGGTGGTGGCGTTGTGTGCGACTGTGACCGTGGCTGGTGGGGTGCCGGAGAGGTCGGCGGCGGAGGCGGCGTTGGTGCCGGTGTATCCGTAGGTGACGTTGAACGCGAGTCCGTTGGTCGGTGCGGCTTTGCTCAACGTGAGCGTGAACGTGGCCGCGCTTCCTTCGGTGACGGTCCGGGTGTCGGGGGTGAGTTTGTAGGTGGGGGTGGCGTCGGTGATGGTGACCTTGGATTGGGCGGTGTTCGTGTCGGTTTGGTCGGTGGCTTTGGCCCATCCGGTCACGCCCGTGCCGGGTGCGATGGTGACGGTGAACGTCTCGTTCTCTTCCACCGCCAGGTCCGTAGCGGTGTTGATGGTGAGGGTGGCGGTGGTGGCGTTGTGTGCGACTGTGACCGTGGCTGGTGGGGTGCCGGAGAGGTCGGCGGCGGAGGCGGCGTTGGTGCCGGTGTATCCGTAGGTGACGTTGAACGCGAGTCCGTTGGTCGGTGCGGCTTTGCTCAACGTGAGCGTGAACGTGGCCGCGCTTCCTTCGGTGACGGTCCGGGTGTCGGGGGTGAGTTTGTAGGTGGGGGTGGCGTCGGTGATGGTGACCTTGGATTGGGCGGTGTTCGTGTCGGTTTGGTCGGTGGCTTTGGCCCATCCGGTCACGCCCGTGCCGGGTGCGATGGTGACGGTGAACGTCTCGTTCTCTTCCACCGCCAGGTCCGTAGCGGTGTTGATGGTGAGGGTGGCGGTGGTGGCGTTGTGTGCGACTGTGACCGTGGCTGGTGGGGTGCCGGAGAGGTCGGCGGCGGAGGCGGCGTTGGTGCCGGTGTATCCGTAGGTGACGTTGAACGCGAGTCCGTTGGTCGGTGCGGCTTTGCTCAACGTGAGCGTGAACGTGGCCGCGCTTCCTTCGGTGACGGTCCGGGTGTCGGGGGTGAGTTTGTAGGTGGGGGTGGCGTCGGTGATGGTGACCTTGGATTGGGCGGTGTTCGTGTCGGTTTGGTCGGTGGCTTTGGCCCATCCGGTTACGGCCGTGTCGGGTGCGATGGTGACGGTGAAAGTCTCGTCGTCTTCGACGGCTGTGTCGGTGGCGGTGGTGACGTCGAACGTGGCGGTGGTGTCATTGTGGGCCACGGTGACCGTCGCCGTAGGACTGGACGACAGGTCCGCCGATGTGGCGGTGTTCGGGCTGGTGTGGCCGTAGGTGATGTCGAACTCGATTCCGTTGGTGGGTGCGGCCTCGTTGAGGGTGACCGTGAACCTGACCGAGTTGCCTTCGGCGACCGTGGCCGTGTCGGGGGTCAACTTGTACGTGGGGGTGGCGTCGGTGATCGTGACCGTCGATTGGGCGGTGTCGGTGTCGGTGGCGTCTTTGGCTTTGGCCCAGCCGGTCACGCCCGTGCCGGGTGCGACGGTGACCGTGAACGTCTCGTCCTCTTCGACGGCCGTGTCCTCGAGGGTGTTGATCGTGAGCGTGGCGGTGGTGGCGTTCTCGGCGACGGTGACCGTGGCCGGTGGGGTGCCGGACAGGTCCGCGGCGGAGGCGGCGTTGGAGCCGGTGTACCCGTAGGACACGGCAAAGGCGAGTCCTCCCGACGGTGCGGCTTTGCTCAACATGAGCGTGAACGTGGTGGATGATCCTTCGGTGACCGTCCGGGTGTCGGGGGTGAGTTTGTAGGTGGGGGTGGCGTCGGTGATCGTGACCTTGGATTGGGCGGTGTTCGTGTCGGTTTGGTCGGTGGCTTTGGCCCATCCGGTCACGGCCGTGTCGGGTGCGATGGTGACGGTGAAAGTCTCGTCGTCTTCGACGGCTGTGTCCGTGACGGTGGTGACATCGAACGTGGCGGTGGTGTCATTGTGAGCCACGGTCACCGTCGCCGTAGGACTGGACGACAGATCCGCCGATGTGGCGGTGTTCGGACTGCTGTACCCATAGGTGATGTCGAACTCGATACCGTCGGTCGGTGCGGCCTCGCTCAACGTCACAGTGAACCTGACCGACGAACCCTCCGTGACCGTCGCGGTGTCAGGAGTCAACTTGTACGTGGGCGTGGCGTCGGTGATCGTGACCGTCGATTGGGCTGTGTTCGTGTCGGTTTGGTCGGTGGCTTTGGCCCATCCGGTCACGGCCGTGTCGGGTGCGATGGTGACGGTGAACGTCTCGTCGTCCTCGACGGCTGTGTCGGTGACGGTGGTGACGTCGAACGTGGCGGTGGTGTCATTGTGGGCCACGGTCACCGTCGCCGTAGGACTGGACGACAGGTCCGCCGATGTGGCGGTGTTCGGGCTGGTGTGCCCGTAGGTGATGTCGAACTCGATTCCGTTGGTGGGTGCGGCCTCGTTGAGGGTGACCGTGAACCTGACCGAGTTGCCTTCGGCGACCGTCGCCGTGTCGGGAGTCAACTTGTACGTGGGTGTGGCGTCGGTGATCGTGACGGTGGATTGGGCGGTGTCGGTGTCGGTGGCGTCTTTGGCTTTGGCCCAGCCGGTCACGCCCGTGCCGGGTGCGACGGTGACCGTGAACGTCTCGTCCTCTTCGACGGCCGTGTCCTCGAGGGTGTTGATCGTGAGCGTGGCGGTGGTGGCGTTCTCGGCGACGGTGACCGTGGCCGGTGGGGTGCCGGACAGGTCCGCGGCGGAGGCGGCGTTGGAGCCGGTGTAGCCGTAGGACACGGCAAAGGCGAGTCCTCCCGACGGTGCGGCTTTGCTCAACATGAGCGTGAACGTGGTGGATGATCCTTCGGTGACCGTCCGGGTGTCGGGGGTGAGTTTGTAGGTGGGGGTGGCGTCGGTGATCGTGACCTTGGATTGGGCGGTGTTCGTGTCGGTTTGGTCGGTGGCTTTGGCCCATCCGGTCACGGCCGTGTCGGGTGCGACGGTGACCGTGAACGTCTCGTCGTCCTCGACGGCCGTGTCCTCGAGGGTGTTGATCGTGAGCGTGGCGGTGGTGTCATTGTGAGCCACGGTCACCGTCGCCGTAGGACTGGACGACAGGTCCGCCGATGTGGCGGTGTTCGGGCTGGTGTGGCCGTAGGTGATGTCGAACTCGATACCGTCGGTCGGTGCGGCCTCGCTCAACGTCACAGTGAACCTGACCGACGAACCCTCGGCGACCGTCGCGGTGTCAGGAGTCAACTTGTACGTGGGCGTGGCGTCGGTGATCGTGACCGTCGATTGGGCTGTGTTCGTGTCGGTTTGGTCGGCGGCTTTGGCCCATCCGGTCACGCCCGTGTCGGGTGCGACGGTGACCGTGAACGTCTCGTCCTCTTCGACGGCCGTGTCCTCGAGGGTGTTGATCGTGAGCGTGGCGGTGGTGGCGTTCTCGGCGACGGTGACCGTGGCCGGTGGGGTGCCGGACAGGTCCGCGGCGGAGGCGGCGTTGGAGCCGGTGTACCCGTAGGACACGGCAAAGGCGAGTCCTCCCGACGGTGCGGCTTTGCTCAACATGAGCGTGAACGTGGTGGATGATCCTTCGGTGACCGTCCGGGTGTCGGGGGTGAGTTTGTAGGTGGGGGTGGCGTCGGTGATGGTGACCTTGGATTGGGCGGTGTTCGTGTCGGTTTGGTCGGTGGCTTTGGCCCATCCGGTCACGGCCGTGTCGGGTGCGATGGTGACGGTGAAAGTCTCGTCGTCTTCGACGGCTGTGTCCGTGACGGTGGTGACATCGAACGTGGCGGTGGTGTCATTGTGAGCCACGGTCACCGTCGCCGTAGGACTGGACGACAGATCCGCCGATGTGGCGGTGTTCGGACTGCTGTACCCATAGGTGATGTCGAACTCGATACCGTCGGTCGGTGCGGCCTCGCTCAACGTCACAGTGAACCTGACCGACGAACCCTCGGCGACCGTCGCGGTGTCAGGAGTCAACTTGTACGTGGGCGTGGCGTCGGTGATCGTGACCTTGGATTGGGCTGTGTTCGTGTCGGTTTGGTCGGTGGCTTTGGCCCATCCGGTCACGGCCGTGTCGGGTGCGATGGTGACGGTGAACGTCTCGTCGTCCTCGACGGCTGTGTCGGTGACGGTGGTGACGTCGAACGTGGCGGTGGTGTCATTGTGGGCCACGGTCACCGTCGCCGTAGGACTGGACGACAGGTCCGCCGATGTGGCGGTGTTCGGGCTGGTGTGCCCGTAGGTGATGTCGAACTCGATTCCGTTGGTGGGTGCGGCCTCGTTGAGGGTGACCGTGAACGTGACCGAGTTGCCTTCGGCGACCGTGGCCGTGTCGGGAGTCAACTTGTACGTGGGTGTGGCGTCGGTGATCGTGACGGTGGATTGGGCTGTGTCGGTGTCGGTTTGGTCTTTGGCTTTGGCCCATCCGGTCACGCCCGTGCCGGGTGCGACGGTGACGGTGAACGTCTCGTCCTCTTCGACGGCCGTGTCCTCCAGGGTGTTGATGGTGAGGGTGGCGGTGGTGGCGTTGTGTGCGACGGTGACCGTGGCCGGTGGGGTGCCGGACAGGTCCGCGGCGGAGGCGGCGTTGGAGCCGGTGTAGCCGTAGGACACGGCAAAGGCGAGTCCTCCCGACGGTGCGGCTTTGCTCAACATGAGCGTGAACGTGGTGGATGATCCTTCGGTGACCGTCCGGGTGTCGGGGGTGAGTTTGTAGGTGGGCGTGGCGTCGGTGATCGTGACCGTGGATTGGGCGGTGTTCGTGTCGGTTTGGTCTTTGGCTTTGGCCCATCCGGTCACGGCCGTGTCGGGTGCGATGGTGACCGTGAACGTCTCGTCCTCTTCGACGGCTGTGTCGGTGACGGTGGTGACGTCGAACGTGGCGGTGGTGTCATTGTGGGCCACGGTGACCGTCGCCGTAGGACTGGACGACAGGTCCGCCGATGTGGCGGTGTTCGGGCTGGTGTGGCCGTAGGTGATGTCGAACTCGATTCCGTTGGTGGGTGCGGCCTCGTTGAGGGTGACCGTGAACCTGACCGAGTTGCCTTCGGCGACCGTGGCCGTGTCGGGGGTCAACTTGTACGTGGGTGTGGCGTCGGTGATCGTGACCGTCGATTGGGCGGTGTCGGTGTCGGTGGCGTCTTTGGCTTTGGCCCAGCCGGTCACGCCCGTGCCGGGTGCGACGGTGACCGTGAACGTCTCGTCCTCTTCGACGGCCGTGTCCTCGAGGGTGTTGATCGTGAGCGTGGCGGTGGTGGCGTTCTCGGCGACGGTGACCGTGGCCGGTGGGGTGCCGGACAGGTCCGCGGCGGAGGCGGCGTTGGAGCCGGTGTAGCCGTAGGACACGGCAAAGGCGAGTCCTCCCGACGGTGCGGCTTTGCTCAACATGAGCGTGAACGTGGTGGATGATCCTTCGGTGACCGTCCGGGTGTCGGGGGTGAGTTTGTAGGTGGGGGTGGCGTCGGTGATCGTGACCTTGGATTGGGCGGTGTTCGTGTCGGTTTGGTCGGTGGCTTTGGCCCATCCGGTCACGGCCGTGTCGGGTGCGATGGTGACGGTGAAAGTCTCGTCGTCTTCGACGGCTGTGTCCGTGACGGTGGTGACATCGAACGTGGCGGTGGTGTCATTGTGAGCCACGGTCACCGTCGCCGTAGGACTGGACGACAGATCCGCCGATGTGGCGGTGTTCGGACTGCTGTACCCATAGGTGATGTCGAACTCGATACCGTCGGTCGGTGCGGCCTCGCTCAACGTCACAGTGAACCTGACCGACGAACCCTCGGCGACCGTCGCGGTGTCAGGAGTCAACTTGTACGTGGGCGTGGCGTCGGTGATCGTGACCTTGGATTGGGCTGTGTTCGTGTCGGTTTGGTCGGTGGCTTTGGCCCATCCGGTCACGGCCGTGTCGGGTGCGATGGTGACGGTGAACGTCTCGTCGTCCTCGACGGCTGTGTCGGTGACGGTGGTGACGTCGAACGTGGCGGTGGTGTCATTGTGGGCCACGGTCACCGTCGCCGTAGGACTGGACGACAGGTCCGCCGATGTGGCGGTGTTCGGGCTGGTGTGCCCGTAGGTGATGTCGAACTCGATTCCGTTGGTGGGTGCGGCCTCGTTGAGGGTGACCGTGAACCTGACCGAGTTGCCTTCGGCGACCGTCGCCGTGTCGGGAGTCAACTTGTACGTGGGTGTGGCGTCGGTGATCGTGACGGTGGATTGGGCGGTGTCGGTGTCGGTGGCGTCTTTGGCTTTGGCCCAGCCGGTCACGCCCGTGCCGGGTGCGACGGTGACCGTGAACGTCTCGTCCTCTTCGACGGCCGTGTCCTCGAGGGTGTTGATCGTGAGCGTGGCGGTGGTGGCGTTCTCGGCGACGGTGACCGTGGCCGGTGGGGTGCCGGACAGGTCCGCGGCGGAGGCGGCGTTGGAGCCGGTGTAGCCGTAGGACACGGCAAAGGCGAGTCCTCCCGACGGTGCGGCTTTGCTCAACATGAGCGTGAACGTGGTGGATGATCCTTCGGTGACCGTCCGGGTGTCGGGGGTGAGTTTGTAGGTGGGGGTGGCGTCGGTGATGGTGACCTTGGATTGGGCGGTGTTCGTGTCGGTTTGGTCTTTGGCTTTGGCCCATCCGGTCACGGCCGTGTCGGGTGCGATGGTGACGGTGAAAGTCTCGTCGTCTTCGACGGCTGTGTCGGTGGCGGTGGTGACGTCGAACGTGGCGGTGGTGTCATTGTGGGCCACGGTCACCGTCGCCGTAGGACTGGACGACAGATCCGCCGATGTGGCGGTGTTCGGACTGCTGTACCCATAGGTGATGTCGAACTCGATACCGTCGGTCGGTGCGGCCTCGCTCAACGTCACAGTGAACCTGACCGACGAACCCTCGGTGACCGTCGCGGTGTCAGGAGTCAACTTGTAGGTGGGCGTGGCGTCGGTGATCGTGACCGTGGATTGGGCGGTGTTCGTGTCGGTTTGGTCGGTGGCTTTGGCCCATCCGGTCACGGCCGTGTCGGGTGCGATGGTGACCGTGAACGTCTCGTCCTCTTCGACGGCTGTGTCGGTGACGGTGGTGACGTCGAACGTGGCGGTGGTGTCATTGTGGGCCACGGTGACCGTCGCCGTAGGACTGGACGACAGGTCCGCCGATGTGGCGGTGTTCGGGCTGGTGTGGCCGTAGGTGATGTCGAACTCGATTCCGTTGGTGGGTGCGGCCTCGTTGAGGGTGACCGTGAACCTGACCGAGTTGCCTTCGGCGACCGTGGCCGTGTCGGGGGTCAACTTGTACGTGGGTGTGGCGTCGGTGATCGTGACCGTCGATTGGGCGGTGTCGGTGTCGGTGGCGTCTTTGGCTTTGGCCCATCCGGTCACGCCCGTGCCGGGTGCGACGGTGACCGTGAACGTCTCGTCCTCTTCGACGGCCGTGTCCTCGAGGGTGTTGATCGTGAGCGTGGCGGTGGTGGCGTTCTCGGCGACGGTGACCGTGGCCGGTGGGGTGCCGGACAGGTCCGCGGCGGAGGCGGCGTTGCTGCCGGTGTACCCGTAGGACACGGCAAAGGCGAGTCCTCCCGACGGTGCGGCCTTGCTCAACATGAGCGTGAACGTCGCCGCGGAGCCCTCGGTGACCGTCCGGGTGTCGGGGGTGAGTTTGTAGGTGGGGGTGGCGTCGGTGATCGTGACCGTGGACTGGGCGGTGTTCGTGTCGGTTTGGTCGGTGGCTTTGGCCCATCCGGTCACGGCCGTGTCGGGTGCGACGGTGACCGTGAACGTCTCGTCGTCCTCGACGGCTGTGTCCGTGACGGTGGTGACATCGAACGTGGCGGTGGTGTCATTGTGAGCCACGGTCACCGTCGCCGTAGGACTGGACGACAGATCCGCCGATGTGGCGGTGTTCGGACTGCTGTACCCATAGGTGATGTCGAACTCGATACCGTCGGTCGGTGCGGCCTCGCTCAACGTCACAGTGAACCTGACCGACGAACCCTCGGCGACCGTCGCGGTGTCAGGAGTCAACTTGTACGTGGGCGTGGCGTCGGTGATCGTGACCTTGGATTGGGCTGTGTTCGTGTCGGTTTGGTCGGTGGCTTTGGCCCATCCGGTCACGGCCGTGTCGGGTGCGATGGTGACCGTGAACGTCTCGTCGTCCTCGACGGCTGTGTCGGTGACGGTGGTGACGTCGAACGTGGCGGTGGTGTCATTGTGGGCCACGGTCACCGTCGCCGTAGGACTGGACGACAGGTCCGCCGATGTGGCGGTGTTCGGGCTGGTGTGCCCGTAGGTGATGTCGAACTCGATTCCGTTGGTGGGTGCGGCCTCGTTGAGGGTGACCGTGAACCTGACCGAGTTGCCTTCGGCGACCGTGGCCGTGTCGGGAGTCAACTTGTACGTGGGTGTGGCGTCGGTGATCGTGACCGTCGATTGGGCGGTGTCGGTGTCGGTGGCGTCTTTGGCTTTGGCCCATCCGGTCACGCCCGTGCCGGGTGCGACGGTGACCGTGAACGTCTCGTCCTCTTCGACGGCCGTGTCCTCGAGGGTGTTGATCGTGAGCGTGGCGGTGGTGGCGTTGTGTGCGACGGTGACCGTGGTCGGTGGGGTGCCGGAGAGGTCCGCGGCGGAGGCGGCGTTGGAGCCGGTGTAGCCGTAGGACACGGCAAAGGCGAGTCCTCCCGTCGGTGCGGCTTTGCTCAACATGAGCGTGAACGTCGCCGCGGAGCCTTCGGTGACCGTCCGGGTGTCGGGGGTGAGTTTGTAGGTGGGGGTGGCGTCTGTGATCGTGACCTTGGATTGGGCGGTGTTCGTGTCGGTTTGGTCGGTGGCTTTGGCCCATCCGGTCACGGCCGTGTCGGGTGCGATGGTGACGGTGAACGTCTCGTCGTCCTCGACGGCTGTGTCGGTGACGGTGGTGACGTCGAACGTGGCGGTGGTGTCATTGTGGGCCACGGTCACCGTCGCCGTGGGACTTCCGGACAGATCGGCGGCCGTGGCGGTGTTCGGGCTGGTGTGCCCGTAGGTGATGTCGAACTCGATTCCGTTGGTGGGTGCGGCCTCGTTGAGGGTGACCGTGAACCTGACCGAGTTGCCTTCGGCGACCGTCGCCGTGTCGGGAGTCAACTTGTACGTGGGTGTGGCGTCGGTGATCGTGACCGTCGATTGGGCGGTGTTCGTGTCGGTGGCGTCGGCGGCTTTGGCCCAGCCGGTCACGCCCGTGCCGGGTGCGACGGTGACCGTGAACGTCTCGTCCTCTTCGACGGCCGTGTCCTCCAGGGTGTTGATCGTGAGCGTGGCGGTGGTGGCGTTCTCGGCGACGGTGACCGTGGCCGGTGGGGTGCCGGACAGGTCCGCCGTCGAGGCGGCGTTGGAGCCGGTGTACCCGTAGGACACGGCAAAGGCGAGTCCTCCCGACGGTGCGGCCTTGCTCAACATGAGCGTGAACGTGGTGGATGATCCTTCGGTGACCGTCCGGGTGTCGGGGGTGAGTTTGTAGGTGGGCGTGGCGTCGGTGATCGTGACCGTCGACACGGCGGTGTCGGTGTCGGTTTGGTCGGCGGCTTTGGCCCATCCGGTCACGGCCGTGTCGGGTGCGATGGTGACCGTGAACGTCTCGTCCTCTTCGACGGCTGTGTCGGTGACGGTGGTGACGTCGAACGTGGCGGTGGTGTCATTGTGGGCCACGGTGACCGTCGCCGTAGGACTGGACGACAGGTCCGCCGATGTGGCGGTGTTCGGGCTGGTGTGGCCGTAGGTGATGTCGAACTCGATTCCGTTGGTGGGTGCGGCCTCGTTGAGGGTGACCGTGAACCTGACCGAGTTGCCTTCGGCGACCGTGGCCGTGTCGGGGGTCAACTTGTACGTGGGTGTGGCGTCGGTGATCGTGACCGTCGATTGGGCGGTGTCGGTGTCGGTGGCGTCTTTGGCTTTGGCCCAGCCGGTCACGCCCGTGCCGGGTGCGACGGTGACCGTGAACGTCTCGTCCTCTTCGACGGCCGTGTCCTCGAGGGTGTTGATCGTGAGCGTGGCGGTGGTGGCGTTCTCGGCGACGGTGACCGTGGCCGGTGGGGTGCCGGACAGGTCCGCGGCGGAGGCGGCGTTGGAGCCGGTGTAGCCGTAGGACACGGCAAAGGCGAGTCCTCCCGACGGTGCGGCTTTGCTCAACATGAGCGTGAACGTGGTGGATGATCCTTCGGTGACCGTCCGGGTGTCGGGGGTGAGTTTGTAGGTGGGGGTGGCGTCGGTGATCGTGACCTTGGATTGGGCGGTGTTCGTGTCGGTTTGGTCGGTGGCTTTGGCCCATCCGGTCACGGCCGTGTCGGGTGCGATGGTGACGGTGAAAGTCTCGTCGTCTTCGACGGCTGTGTCCGTGACGGTGGTGACATCGAACGTGGCGGTGGTGTCATTGTGAGCCACGGTCACCGTCGCCGTAGGACTGGACGACAGATCCGCCGATGTGGCGGTGTTCGGACTGCTGTACCCATAGGTGATGTCGAACTCGATACCGTCGGTCGGTGCGGCCTCGCTCAACGTCACAGTGAACCTGACCGACGAACCCTCGGCGACCGTCGCGGTGTCAGGAGTCAACTTGTACGTGGGCGTGGCGTCGGTGATCGTGACCGTCGATTGGGCGGTGTCGGTGTCGGTGGCGTCTTTGGCTTTGGCCCAGCCGGTCACGCCCGACCCGGGTGCGACGGTGACCGTGAACGTCTCGTTCTCTTCGACGGCCGTGTCCTCGAGGGTGTTGATCGTGAGGGTGGCGGTGGTGGCGTTGTGCGCGACGGTGACCGTGGCCGGTGGGGTGCCGGAGAGGTCCGCCGTCGAGGCGGCGTTGGAGCCGGTGTAGCCGTAGGACACGGCAAAGGCGAGTCCTCCCGACGGTGCGGCCTTGCTCAACATGAGCGTGAACGTCGCCGCGGAGCCCTCGGTGACCGTCCGGGTGTCGGGGGTGAGTTTGTAGGTGGGGGTGGCGTCGGTGATCGTGACCTTGGACTGGGCGGTGTTCGTGTCGGTGGCGTCTTTGGCTTTGGCCCATCCAGTCACGCCCGACCCGGGTGCGACGGTGACCGTGAACGTCTCGTCGTCCTCGACGAGCAGGTCCGTGACGGTGGTGACGTCGAACGTGGCGGTGGTGTCATTGTGGGCCACGGTCACCGTCGCCGTGGGACTTCCGGACAGATCGGCGGCCGTGGCGGTGTTCGGACTGCTGTGCCCGTAGGTGATGTCGAACTCGATTCCGTCGGTCGGTGCGGCCTCGTTGAGGGTGACCGTGAACCTGACCGACGACCCCTCGGCGACCGTCGCCGTGTCAGGAGTCAACTTGTACGTGGGCGTCGCGTCGGTGATCGTGACCGTCGACACGGCGGTGTCGGTGTCGGTTTGGTCGGTGGCTTTGGCCCAGCCGGTCACGGCCGTGTCGGGTGCGACGGTGACGGTGAACGTCTCGTCTCCTTCGACGGCTGTGTCGGTGACGGTGGTGACGTCGAACGTGGCGGTGGTGTCATTGTGGGCCACGGTCACCGTCGCCGTGGGACTTCCGGACAGATCGGCGGCCGTGGCGGTGTTCGGACTGCTGTGCCCGTAGGTGATGTCGAACTCGATTCCGTTGGTGGGTGCGGCCTCGCTGAGGGTGACCGTGAACCTGACCGAGTTCCCTTCGGCGACCGTCGCGGTGTCAGGAGTCAACTTGTACGTGGGCGGCGCGTCGTTGTCTTTGATGTTGACGGTCACCGAGTCGGGTGTCAGAGCGTTGTAGGTGGCGTCGGTGGTGGTCACCGTGTGGGTGATGGTGACGGTCTCGTCCGCGTAGTCGTCGTCCTCTTCCACGCCGGTGACGGTGAACGTCTTGGCGGTTGACCAGTTCGAGGTGGTGAACGTCCCCGATGCGGGCGAGACGGTTACCGCTGTGGTGTCGGGATTGGTCAGCGTTACTACCACGCTGTGAGTGGGTTCGGTGTCCAACACCACCGTGTAGGTCCCCGAGGCGCCCTCGTTGATGTTCAAGGTGGTCGGTGTCACTGTGAAACCGGCCTCGTCGTCGTCGACGATCGTGACCGTGGCCGTGTCCTTACCGTCGCCCGCTTTCGTCCAGATCGGGGAGGTGGCGGCGATCACCACTTCGAACGTCTCAGAGTCCTCGTCCAGTTGGTCCTCGACGGTGGGGACGCTGATGGAGAGGCTGCTGGTGTCTTCCAGCACTGTGACCGGGGTGGTGACCGCGCCCACGTCCGCGGCGCTCGCCTTGCCCGCGCCGGTCGTGTACTCGGGCGTAACCGAGAAACTCACCCCGCCCGCCGGGGCGTTGTCGCTCAAGGTGATAGTCAACGAAGCGCTCCCGCCCTCCGTCACCGAAGCGGTCTCCGTGATAGCAAACGTAGCCTCCTCGATGGTCACCGTCGCCGAGTCGGCACCCGCTTCCAGGGGATTCCAGTCGCTGAGGTTGCTTGAAATGGATACGGTGAATGTCTCCCCGTCGTCGCTGATAGTGTCCCCAGCAAGAGGGATGGTCAGTTTGGCGGTGGTCTGGTCCTTCGGGACGGATACGGTGGAGGGCACCTGTCCCACGTCCGCGGCGCTCGCCTTGCCCTGCCCACTGTCATATGTGGGCGTGACGGTGAATACCACCCCGTTTGAGGGCGCGCCGGTTCCCAGGGTGATGGTCAGAACGGCGTTCCCGCCCTCGAATCCGCTGGCGTCCTCGATCCGGTAGGTTTGCCCCGGCGTGCCCGTCGCTTCCTCCCATTCGCCCGGGCCGGCAGCGGTGACCGCCCTCACCTCCACGTCGTAATACACCGTGTCGGTGAGACCCGAGATGGTGTAGGTCAGGACCTTGCCGACGTCCTTGCCTTCCATGTCGTTCCATGGGCCGGCCGGCAAGATCTGCTCCCTGACGCCCCCCGGAGAGAACTGCCACACCCACGCCGTGCGCCAGCGCACCCGGTAGTAGAGGATGGGCGCGCCGCCGTCGGAGGTCGGCGCATCCCAGGTCACTTTGAGTTCGCCGCTGCCGGCCTGCGCACTCACATTGGTTGGCTTGTCGGGTTTTTTAGCTCCTGTCCAGGAGCACTGCGCAGTCACGGTGGGGGCGTCCTTGATTCTGAAATCCGCTGTATACGTCCTATCCGGCACGAATGGCAGATTGGCCGTCCACTCAAGGGCCCCGGTGGAGTCGGTCGTTGAACTGATGTCTGCCCATGGTCTTTGAGTGGTTATATTGGACACGGGGTCATACACGGTCATTTGCACCTGAATGACAATGCCTTCTTCCGCGGGTGCGACTGACAACGCAGCGCTGACGTCTGCGTTTTCTCCCAGGCTCCTCGCCCCGCATGCCGGGGTGCCCGTCACGGTCAGTGTCCGCTGCGACTGCTGGGCCTGTACCTCCGGATGGGCTCGAACGACCGTGACGGCGGTGGCCGGCGGCGTCGTCTCCACTCCTATTACCCGCCCCCGGTTGTTCGAGCGGCCGCTCCACTCCGAGAGACTGTTGTCCGTGAACGATCGCAAGAACATCCCCGTCGCGCCTTCGTCGGCGATTTCCGTCGGCCCTGCCGGTTTGGCCCGGGCGCCCGACACCTGAGCTCCGCGCAACGCTTCTCGGCTCTCATCGTCGGCCACCCCCGGCATTGGGCCAAATGTCCGTGTGACGGTCAGGGTTCCGTCCTCCGGCGTGATCGCCGCAATCTGCGCAGGAGGGGACCGAGACTGGGTCTGGACGGGCGGCAGGAGCAGAGAAGCGAGCAGAAAGGCAGGAATGGCGGACCAACGGCCTGTCCACCCCATAGCCTGCCTATCCCCTACGACCGCGGTGAACCGATGGTCTCACCGGATCTCAGCTTCTGAAACCCAACGCCGCCGGGGGATTGACCGGTTGTCTAGACCAGTGGCGGGAACACTGAGGTGCGAAATCTCCAACCACAAGCCATGAACCCGACCGTGTCCATGGCGGGGTCATTCCCAAACGCGAGATCTGTTGACGAAGGGCGATCAGCAGTGGCAACCGTTTAGACCAAGCAATCATATGCGATTTACACAGCGTGTCCGGTCCGAGCCCCGAGTTTTCCGCTGGTTTCATAGATCATCGGCTTCAGCATACCGGATGTCATAGATCATCGGATGGAATCTCTCCGATGCTCCTATGGGAGACCGAGTCGGCTGTGACCAAGCGAGCCATTGCGGTGCTGAAGGCCAAGGCGGTGTACCCAAAAGACGGTACGAGGGGATCCGGACGGTGAGAACCGAGGGGCTCTCCACTCAGGTGTCTTGTCGGGTGCTGGGCGTGTCAGTGTCCGGGTTCTACGACTGGCGGTCCCGGCCACCTCGGCCCGCGCTATTCGTCACGGGTGGCTGACGGACATTGTTCATCAGATCCGCCGACAGTCACGCGGAACCTGTGGAGCACGGCGGGTGCACGCCGAATGGCCGCGCCCGGGGCATCGGATCACGGTAGGACGCAACGCTCCAACGAGAACAGCCCGTCCGTCAGGCGCCCATGACATCTCGTGCAGACCTGGGGGTCTCCTACGCCCTTCACCCGCAAACCCGGGCGGAGCCGGCGCTGCCTTCCCGCCTAGACGCGCTGTTGAAGGGAAGCGGGGTCAACGAAGTGTGCCTTGCTGAAAGAGCGTGCAAGACTTGTTTCCAATCCCGCCTCCGGCAGCAGCATCCAGGCCGACTCAGTGGCCCCTGGTCCGGGCCTGGTCGGTGTCGGGGCCTACGCCGCTGATCATTCGTTCCAGGACTGCGACCCACTCCTCCTCCGTCGGGACGTGTCGACCTGCCCGGTCGGCGGACAACAGCAGGTGGGTGCCGATCCCGATTGCCTGTATCGCCAGGACCATGGCGCCTGTCCTCAAATCGGGACCGAAGACTCCCTGACGCTTGCCCATCTCAACAAGCCCCCTCAACTGGTCGGCCTGGTCGTCGAGGAATCGCCGCAGCCTCCCCTGGACCGCTTCGTTGGTTCTGGCGCTGGCGAACGCCTGGACCAACACACCCTGAACGGCGTCGGCGACCATCAGGTTGGCCCCCCACACCGACAGGATCTCCGATGCCGACATTCCCTCGACCCCGAGGCTCCTCATCCTCTGCTCGGGGGAGATCTGCTCGAACAGGTGGTCCAGGGCAGCGACCATCATGTCCTGTTTCTGCGGCCACCGCGAATAGATGGCGCCGGTGGTGGCCCCGGCACGGCGTGCGATGTCACTGACGACCGCATTGTCGTACCCCTGTTCCACAAAGACCTCGGCGGCCGCGTCCAGCAACCGCTTGGTCAACCCTTTCGGGTCTCGCCGACCACCCCGCTCAGCCATCTTCAATCAGGTAATAGTTTCCGGCAATCAACATCCGTTAACAATACTAACCAATACGGGACCGGAGGATCGTAGTCGCCCAGCATCAGAGGCCCCTCGGCCGGGACCGTCCTTTCGCACCGTCGCCGATGGGGCTGGGGCGGACGACCCTGACCCGTCCGGAGCGGTCCGCTACCGGAGGATCATCCGGACCTCTACCTCAAGTTGAGAGTCGCCTCCTCCCTCGATCACGCCGCGCGTGGGGGGGACGTCCCGGTAGTCGCGTCCCACCGCGATCCGCACGTATCGCCGGTCGGCCACAGCCCGGTTGGTGGGGTCGAGGCCGATCCACCCCAGGCGGGGAAGGAGGGTCTCGGCCCAGGCGTGGGTGGCGGCCCCGAAGGCCGATCCGGGCCGTCGGGGACCGTCGCCGGTGACGTACAGGTATCCCGACACGTACCGGGTGGGCACCCCCCAGGAGCGGGCGATGGCTACCAGCACGTGGGCGTAGTCCTGGCACACGCCCTTTCTCGAGGCGAGGACGTCGTCGATCGTGGACTCCACGGAGGTGACGCCCGGTGTGTACTCGAAAGCGTCGTTGATCGCCGAGGAGAGCGCCAGCAGGTCGAGGAGGGGATCGTCCCCCGGTTCGACTCCCAGTCGGGCGGCGAACCGGGAAAGGGTCGGTGACGGGCGGGCCAGCGGGCTCGATCCGGTGAAGTCCCACCACTTCGGATCGGCGGCCAATGTTCGGACCTCGTCCCAGGCGCCTTCCCCCAGGCGTTCGGGCAGAGCGGGCGGCGGCGCCACCTCCACCTCTGAGGTCGAGACAACCTCCAACAGGTCGTGGTCCCGGTGGAGGGTCAGCACGTGGCGGGTGTTGCCGAACGGGTCGGTCTCGGTGGTCAGCCTCCCGGGAGGGGTGGTGTTGACGGAGAAGTCCGCAAGCCGCTGGCCGGGCGCCTCGATGGGCTGAAGGCACAGTGACATGGTGCATCGCCGCACCGGGTGGCTGTAGACGAAGCGGGTGATGTGCTCGATGCGGTAGCGCCGGGAATCCCCCGCGCAGTCGGCGGGGTCGGTCACTGGTCGTGCCTGCCGGCCCTCCCGTCGACAGGCGCGAGGACCGGGTAGTCGAAGTAGGTCCTGGTTACCAGGTCGTGGAGTTGTCGGCACCCGTCGCGGACCTTCCTCAGCAGGGTGTGGCCGCCGGTCCCGCCGGGCCATTCGATCCCGACCAACTGGCGGAGGTACTCGGCCTGGCTGCGGGTCCGGGCGGTGGCCTCCGCGTCGGGTCCCGGTCCCACCGCGGTCAACTCGCCGCACAACTCGGTGACGGACAGGCTCAACGAGTCGGGCAGCTGGGGGTTGGTGACCAAAAGCCCCAGCACCCGGTCGGGTTCGATGGCCGCGCTGGAAGCCCGGTTGTAGGCCTCGAAGGCGTAGTAGTGGCGGAGAAGGCTCGTCCAGTAGACGTCTGCGGGAACCTCGAACAGCCGGGTCGCGGCGATCTGGGCCATCAGGAGGGAAGCGGAGAGTTGCAGCCTCTCGATGTAGTTCCCCAACTGAACGAAGTGCCAGGCGTTGTCGCGGTACAGCGTGGACGAGGTCACCCCGCGGAAGGTGTCGATCTGTGCCGCCGTCTCCGCGTAGAAGTTCTCCGGAGACCGGAGCCAGATGTCGTGGGTCTCCATGTTCTGAAGACGAAGGTACGACTGGTTCAGGCAGGTCCACATCTCGGCGGAGATGTGATGGCGCATCTGGCGGGCGTTCTCCCGTCCCTGGGCGAAGCAACTGCGGATGGAGTCGGGATTGGTGGGTTCGAAGGTCAGGTCGTCGGTCAGCGCGAACGAGTCGACCAGCGTGAACAACTCGTCGTTGTCGAACTCGAGGGCGCCGCTGACGGGTTCTCTTTCCAGTGCCCCGTAGATGCGATGCCAGCCGAAGTAGATGTCCCGGGGCGGGCTGTCCACCAGCGACTCGGTCTGCTGTCGGAGCAGCCGCGACAGGTGGCCGGCTCTCTCCAGGTATCGGCCCATCCAATACAGCCCCGCGGCGCTTCTCGACAGCATGTCGGGATCAGTCCTCCACTACCCAGAAGTCCTTGCCGCCCCCGCCCTGGCTGGAGTTGACCACCAGGCTCCCGCGCCGCAGGGCGATTCTGCAGAAGGCGCCGGGCACGATCCGGGTCTCGGTCCCGGTCAGGATGAAGGGCCGCAGGTCGACATGGCGCGGCTCCAGGCGCCCCTCGATCAGGCATGGCGCGCGGGACAGGGCGAGCGTGGGCTGGGATATGTAGTCGGCGGGGTCGGCTCTCAGCAGCGCGGCGAACTCGTTGCGCTCCTCGGCGGTGGAGTGGGGGCCGATCAGCATCCCGTAGCCGCCCGACTCGCCGACCCGCTTGACCACCAGGTGCTCCAGGTTGTCGAGGGTGTACTCCAGGTCGTCGGGACGTCTGCACAGGTAGGTCTCGACGTTGTCCAGCAGGGGCTCGGCGCCCAGGTAGTAGCGGATCATGTCGGGGACGAAGGCATAGACGCTCTTGTCATCGGCCACTCCGGTTCCCGGAGCGTTGACGACCGACACATTCCCGAGGCGGGCGGCGTGCAACAGGCCCGGGACCCCGAGCAGCGAGTCGGGGCGGAACACCAGGGGATCCAGGAAGTCGTCGTCGACGCGCCGGTAGATCACGTCGACTCGCTTCAGTCCGGAGGTGGTGCGCATGTACACGTACCCGTCCTCGACCACCAGGTCGCGGCCCTCCACCAGGTCGGCGCCGATCTGGCGCGCCAGGAACATGTGCTCATAGAAGGCCGAGTTGTAGATTCCGGGGGTGAGGAGCGCCATGGTCGGATCGGAGCGGCCCTCGGGCGCCAGTTCCCGCAGGGTCCGCGCGAGGATGAGTCCGTAGTTCTCGATGTCGCGCACCCCCGAGAGCCGGTACAGGAGGCGGTGAGCGGACTTGGTCGCCTTCCTGATGGCGAGCATGTACGACACGCCGGAGGGGACCCGCAGGTTGTCCTCGAGGACGCGGAAACCGTCGTTGGTGCGGACCAGGTCGGTCCCGCAGACCGCCACCCAGACTCCGTGGGGGGCCCTGAATCCCCTCATCTCCAGGCGGTACTGGGGACAGTCCCGCACCATGTCGGCCGGTATCACCCCGTCGGCGATGATCCGGGCCTCGCTGTAGATGTCCTCCAGAAACCGATTGAGGGCGGCCAGCCGCTGCGCCAGGCCGGCGGTGAGTTCGCCCCACTCGGTGGCGGACATCACCCGGGGCACGGAGTCGATGGGGATGATCCGCTCGGTCTCCTCGTCGTCGCCGTAGACGGTGAAGGTGATCCCCTCGCTGGTGAACGATCGGGT
The DNA here is from genome assembly GCA_965204615.1 of Acidimicrobiia bacterium. Classification (GTDB taxonomy): domain Bacteria; phylum Actinomycetota; class Acidimicrobiia; order Spongiisociales; family ZC4RG35; genus Bin76. The sequence continues at coordinate 3,104,021 of OZ242000.1, forward strand.
GACCCATTCGCCGATGGCGCTCAGGTCGGCGGGCGACATCGACCCCAGGGTGTCGTGCAGATCCTCACAGTGGGGGTGCGGCGTGCCGTCGGCGCTGAACATCTCATCGAACACCGTCGGGTCGAGATCGTACGAGTCGAAATCCACAGCTACCTCGCTTCTTCGACGTGGCACTTGGGTCGAGCGGCCGACATCACTTTCTCTACTTGCCTTTCCGTCCCCCTCCGGCCATCGAAATAGTAAGGAACCCCGGTTGCGAGAGACGACGCGGTGTTGGTCGACACGATACCATTCCCGCTCTCAAGACCACATGGTGGGTCGGATCGGGCAGGTGGTGGCACCCCAGGCTTCGGGGAGCGCCCGGGATTCTCGGGGCTGCCTTTGTTTCCGGGCGGGTAACTATCTCCATGGCTTTCTATATCCGGTTGGATATACTGTGGGGATGGAACCGGTTCGAGTGATCCGCGCCGCGGTGGGTTTGACCCAGCGGGATTTGGCTGATGCCGCCGGGACTTCTCAGCCGACGGTGGCGGCATATGAATCCGGTGCGAAGAGTCCCACCTGGCGCACCGTGGAGCGGATAGCGAGTTCGGTGGGCCTCGCATGCTATCCCACCGTGGGAACGGCGTTGACCCGCGATCAGGAGAGAAGCCTGTATCTTCATGCCGCCATTGCCAAGGAGGTGAGAGCTCGGGGGACCGAGGCGATCGAGATCGCCCGGCGAAACATCCTCCGGATGCGTTCGGTCAATCCGCATGCCTCGCCGCTCCTGGATGAATGGGAGCGGATCCTCCAGGGGACAATCGACCAGGTCGTCGCCTGCATGCTCGATCCCGGCGACCATGGCCGGGACCTGCGACAGGTCTCCCCCTTCGCGGGGGTGCTCACTGCCGCGCAGCGGGTTGCGGTTTACCGATCGTTCAGGAGCGGACGATGAACAGAGAGGAGTTCGAACACGCCATCCGGGCTGCCGGCGCCGTCATGGGCGAGAACGAACTCCTGGTGATCGGCAGCCAGGCTCTCCACGCATCGGTCCGCGACGTCCCACCGGAAGCGGCCCGGTCCATAGAAGCGGACATCGCTGCGTTGGACGATCCCGACGAACAGAAAGCCGACCTGATTGATGGGACCATAGGCGAAGTGTCGATGTTTCATCAGACGTTCGGCTACTACGCACAGGGCGTCACCCGGTCCACGGCCATCCTGCCCCGGGGATGGCGGGACCGCCTGATCAGATATGAGACGCCGAACACCAACGGCGTGGTGGCCTGGTGCCTCGAGATCCACGACCTGTGGATCTCAAAGGCCATAGCCTCGCGCCGAAAGGACATCGAGTTCTGCGCCGCTCTGATCGCTGGAAACCTGGTGGATACCGACACTCTTGTCTGTCGCCTGGACGAAGTCGGCGGCATCGAGGCAGAGAGGCGCCTCCACGTAGCCGGACTCATCGAGCGGCTCACGGACTCGGGCTGAGCCTTCTCCGCCTGAAGGTACGGCTCCTCGCAGTGGGGGTGCGGAGTGCCGTCGAACAGACCGACCGTCCGTCAGCCGACCTGCGCCCCACCTCTATCGGGAAAGACGCCTGGACCTCCGGGTCAGCCGGTCCCGGCCTTCCCGGGGACCATCAGCGTCTCGGCTACCAGGGTGTCCACCACCGCCTTGATCGCCTCGTCGTCGGTGGCGCCGGAGTCGAGCGCCTGTTGGTACACGGCCAGTTGGCGGTCGGCCGATGTGCCCCGACGGCAGATGGTCCGGAGATGATCGATTTCCTCGGTGCACCCCAGCGCCTGCGCGTCGGGCCGCGTCATCTCGATGAGCTCTTCCACCAGGTCCGCAACCGGCACCAGGTCGCCCCGGCTGAAGTCGATCAACTCGCCGCCGACGCCGTAGCGTTGGGCCCGCCACAGGTTCTCCGACACCAGGAAATTGGTGTAGCCGCGCCATCGCAGGTTCTCGGTCCTGTACCTCCACAGCATCCGGAGAATGCACACGTAGAGAGCCGCGATGGCCGCGGTGTCCTCCATCCTGGTGGGAAGATCGGTGACCCTCATCTCCAGGGTGGGGTAGCGCTCCGACGGTCTGATGTCCCACCAGACCTTGGAGGAATCTTCGATGACTCCCGCTCTCACGAGGACGTCCACGTTGTGTTGGAAGTCGGCCCATGAATCGAGCTTCTCGGGCAACCCGGTGCGGGGCACCGCGCGGAACACCGACATGCGGTAGCTCTTCAGACCGGTGTTCTTTCCCTCCCAGAAGGGCGAGGAGGTGGAGAGAGCCAGAAGGTGGGGCAAAAAATATGCGGCCTGGCCCATGAGGTCGATGCGCAACTCGGGATCTTCGATCCCCACGTGCACGTGCATCCCGGAGATGACCATGCGGCGGGTGACCGCCTGGAGGTCGTTGCTCAGCGCCTGATAGCGTTCGCCTTCGGTGATCCGCTGGGTCCTCCATCTCGCTATGGGATGGGTGGATGAGGCGATCGGAGCGAGACCGTACTCCTCGGCGGCCTCGCAGACCGCCAGCCGCAGCAGGCCGATGTCGGCGCGCAATTGCTTGACGTTCTCGCATACCTCCGTGCCGATCTCGATCTGGGAATCGAAGAGTTCGTGGCTCACCAGCCCGTAACGCAGTTCCGTGACCCTGTCCATCAGCCCGGGAGGCTGGGTGGAGATGAGCTCTCCGGTCTCCCGGTCCACCAGGAGGTACTCCTCCTCCACTCCCATCGTCCACGCAGGTTCCCCGAACATCGGTCCCCAATTCTAAATGGTCCCCCCGGCAACCGACGGCCGCCTTATGGGGATCGTCGGCTGGCTTCCACAGGCCACCGGCTTCCAGCGATTGAGGGTGACAACCCGCGGTATCGGACAGGCGGTGAGTCGGCCCCGCCCGGTGGCGGACGTCACCCGCGGGTACGGAGTGGATGGGGATGACGCGCTCGGTCTTCTCATCGTCGTGGACGGTGAGGGTGGTTCCGATCGCCTGCTCGGGCTCAGCGGGTGAAGTAGAGCAGGAACTCCATGGTGCCGTGGTCCTCGACCCAGATGACGCTGGCCGACGTCGGAGCGGTGACCCCGTAGTCGCCGAAGATCACCTCACTCGATCCCACGGCCACGATCGTGTCTCCGACGAGTCGGGCCTTCAGATCGAACGTCGCGCGGTTGGTGACCCCCTTGATGGTGAGATCGCCCACGGCCGACCCTGAGAGGGTCTCACCTTCGAACACCCCGGTGGGCAGTTCCAGGGGCTCCACCAGGGTGAAGACGGCCAGCTTGAACTCGTTGGTCTCCATGGCCTGGCGCATGTGGCTGTCGCGATGGCTGTTGTCGGTTCGCAGGGCGGCGATCTCCACCTCCACCGTGGCGGCCACGAGGGTGGTCCCGGACAGCTCGATGAAACCTGTCACTGCGGTGGTGCGGCCCACCGCAGTGGACTCTGCGATCCCGCCCGCCAGCACTTCCTTGACCCGGAATCCGGCGAAGCTGACTGCGTCCTCGCCCGGCAGGCCATCGGCGTTTCCGGGTGTCGTCACGGTCCACAGCCCGGCATAGCGGTCCGCCACACTGTCCGCCGACGCCGTCTCCGCTTCGGTTGGGGGAGCACCGTCGGTGGCCGCGCCGGTCGAGGTGGTGGTGGTTTCCGGTGCGGCGCCGGAAGTCGTGCCTGCGGCATCCGTCGTTTCGGTGACCGGCGTCGTGTCCGCCGATGTGGTCTCGGTCTCGGCGACTTCGTCCCTCGATCGGTCGTCGTCTATTGCCTGAGCCGTGGTGGTGGCCGCCGGAGTCTCCGGGCCGGTGGTGGATGTCGGTCCTTCGTCTGTGGTATCGGTGACCGCCGGGTCTCCGGCGTTCTCACTTGGTACCGACTCCATGTGAGCCACGGCCGTCTCCAGATCGACAGCCGCGGGGCCGTCGTCGCTCCACCACAAGAACGCGGCCACCGCCGCAATCGCCATCACCCCGGCTAACCCTGCGATGATCCACTTGATGTTTTTTCTCATTACCCCGCCTCTTCGGCCGCCGGTCCTCCTGGTCACCTAGGAGGAAGACGGCGGTTGGATGGACATCTGAACTGGGATGATATGGGACCCTTGTGGGTTCCCCTGGCATCCCGGGCCCACTGGAGCGGCTCCGGAAAGCGCCCCGTCCGCTACAGGTCGAATCGATCGAGGTTCATCACCTTGTCCCACGCTGCCACGAAGTCCTGTGTGAACTTGTGCTGGCCGTCGTCCGACCCGTAGACCTCGGCGATGGCCCGCAACTGGGAATTCGAGCCCAACGCCAGGTCGACGGAGCCGGCGGTCCACCTGACCTCGCCGCTCCGGCGGTCACGACCCTCGTAGACGTGCTCGGTCTCCGTAGTCTGCCACCGGGTGTCCATGTCCAACAGGTTCACGAAGAAGTCGTTGGTGAGTGTCCCCACCCGGTCGGTGAGCACGCCCAGCGGCGATCCTCCGGTGTTGGCGCCCAGGACGCGAAGACCGCCGATCAGCACGGTCATCTCGGGCGCGGTCAGAGACAAAAGGCTCGCCCGGTCCACCAGCATCCGCTCCGGTGGGCGATGATCGTCGGCCCTTTGGTAGTTCCGGAACCCGTCCGCGGTGGGTTCCAGTACGGCGAATGACTCCGCGTCGGTCTGCTCTGCCGAGGCATCGGTGCGTCCCGGCGTGAACGGCACCGTCACCCCGCAGCCGGATTCGCGGGCGGCCGCCTCGATGGCGGCGCACCCGCCCAGGACGACCAGATCGGCCAGCGACACCCTCTTGCCGTTGCTCTGGGCGCCGTTGAAGTCGGCTCGGATGCCCTCGAGAACCGAGAGGGCCTCCGACAACTTCGCCGGGTCGTTGGCCTCCCAACTCCTCTGGGGCGCCAGGCGGATGCGGGCGCCGTTGGCGCCGCCCCGCTTGTCGCTGTCCCGGAACGTCGACGCCGACGCCCAGGCTGTGGCGACCAGCCGGGAGACCGAGAGCCCCGAATCGAGGATCCCGGCCTTGAGAGCGGCGATGTCGCGGTCGTCCACCAGTTGATGGTCGACGGCGGGAACCGGGTCCTGCCAGATCATTTGCTCCTCGGGGACCTCCGGACCCAGATACCGCGCCACGGGACCCATGTCGCGATGGGTCAGCTTGTACCACGCCCTGGCGAAAGCGTCGGCGAACTCGCCGGGGCTCTCCAAAAACCGCCGGCAAATCGGCTCGTAGACGGGGTCGGTGCGAAGCGCGAGGTCGGTGGTCAGCATCACGGGAGCGTGCCGCCTGGAGGGATCGTGAGCATCGGGGACGGCGTCGGCGGCCGCCGGGTCGGTGGGAATCCACTGCCAGGCGCCCGCCGGACTCTTCGACAACTCCCACTCATAGCCGAACAGGAACTCCAGGAAGGTGTTGTCCCAGGTCACGGGGGTGGGTGTCCAGGCGCCCTCCAGCCCGCTGGTGATGGCGTCGCCCGCCTTCCCGTCACCGTGGGTGTTGCTCCACCCGAGGCCCTGTTCCTCCAGGTCGGCGCCTTCCGGCTCCCGGCCGACATGGCGGTCCGCGTCGGCGGCGCCATGGGTCTTCCCGAAGGTGTGCCCTCCGGCGATGAGCGCCACCGTCTCGGTGTCGTCCATGGCCATCCGCGTGAAGGTCTCCCGGATGTCCCGGGCGGCCGCTCGCGGGTCGGGCGTTCCATTCGGTCCCTCGGGGTTCACATAGATCAGGCCCATCTGCACCGCGCCGAGCGGGTTGGCCAGTTCCCGGTCGCCGCGGTAGCGTCGATCGTCGAGCCACACGGTCTCGGGTCCCCAGTCGATGTCCTCCTCGGGTTCCCAGACGTCCTCACGCCCGCCGCCGAACCCGAGCGTCTTGAATCCCATCGACTCCAATGCGACGTTCCCGGCAAGGATCATGAGGTCAGCCCATGAGATGCTGCGACCGTACTTCTGCTTGACCGGCCACAGCAGCCGGCGGGCCTTGTCCAGGTTGGCGTTGTCGGGCCAACTGTTGAGCGGCGCGAATCGGTGCGTCCCCGAACCGCCTCCGCCCCGTCCGTCGAAGATGCGGTAGGTGCCGGCGCTGTGCCACGCCAGCCGGATGATCAACGGCCCGTAGTGACCGTAGTCGGCCGGCCACCAGTCCTGGGAGGCGGTCATCACCTCTGTCAGATCGGCCTTCACCGCCGCCAGGTCGAGGCTCATGAACTCCCGGGCGTAGTCGAAGTCGTCTCCCATGGGATCGATCAGCGGCGAGTTCTTGTTGAGCGGCCTCAGGTTCAACTGTTCGGGCCACCAGCGATGGTTCGCCAAAGAGCCCATGCCGGCGTTCGGTTCATGCACGACGGGACATTCGGCGGTCGGTGTTGCATCGACCAGGGCGGCGTCTTCGACAGTCATTTCTGCTCCTTCGGATGTTGGTGGCGGCGGGTGACCTGACACATGGGGTGGCAATGGCGACACCCATCGGCGGGATGGGTTATGAAGCGGCGGCTGTGAACCAGTCGCCATCCAATGCTACCCGTTGGGAGTGGACCGGCCTGGAGGAATGGGCCGGCACCCTTCAGTGGAGGGGCGGGTCGACCCTCGCGGAAGTGCCCGGGACCTATCGGGAATAGGATCGAGCTCTCGGGTTGTTCCGGTTTCTCCGCTGAGGGCGACTTCGCAACGCCCGCTGACCAACCCGGTTCGCTTTTCGAGAGCCGTTCTGCGGGCGGCCTCTGGCCGGCTGGCCCCGGCCCTTCCCGCCGTTGAGGCCGTCACTCCGGGAGTGAGGCGTGGCCGTGGTGTTCCCGGCCAGCCGGTCGGGGCTGGTTATGGGCCCCTTCAGGTCGAGCTGACGCTGGATCTTTTTTGCGCCCGCCACCTGGTCGGGCTGGATCAGCGACACCACCAGTCCGGTCCGGCCGGCGCGAGCGGTCCTGCCGGAACGGTGCAGGTAGGTCTTCTGGTTCTCCGGTGGGTCGTAGTGAATCACTGTTGACACGCCTTCAACATGGATACCCCGGGCAGCGACGTCGGTGGCCACCAGTGCATCGATCTGGCCTTTGACAAACCCGCGGAGGGTTCGGGTGCGCCGACCCTGGGCGTGCCCGCCGTGTATTGCCGCGGCCCTGACGCCGCGCTGGGAGAGCTGACGCGCCAACCGGTCCGATCCATGCCGGGTCCGACAGAACACGATGGTCGACCCTTCGGAGTTGATCAGGTCGACACAGGCGGCGACCCGGTCCGCCTTGGCGACTCTCCAGAACCGGTGTTGGGCGGCCTCTATGTCGGGCTTGGCGTCGCCAACCCGGTGGGTGATCGGGTGATGCTGGTAGTCGCGGGTGAGCTTGGCCACGTCGCGATCGAGGGTCGCCGAGAACATCAGGGTCTGGCGGCGGGAGGAGGTCTGGTCGAGAAGGCGCCGCACCGCGGGGAGGAACCCCATGTCGGCCATCCGGTCGGCTTCGTCGATCACCACGTGATCCACCTCGTGCAGGCTCACCGCTCTCCGGTCGATCAGGTCCTCGAGCCGGCCGGGGCAGGCCACCAGGATTTCGACGCCCTGCTGCAGCCGCTTTCCCTGGGCGCCGTATCCGACACCGCCGTGGATGACCCCCACGCGGACTCGAGTGGACAGGGTCCCTAGCTCCGACGCGATCTGGCTGGCCAACTCACGGGTCGGGGAGAGAACAAGGGCCCGGGGCCGTCTGGGTTTGGCGCGGGGCGCCTTGGCGACCAGCGGGATGCCGAAGGCGAGGGTCTTGCCCGACCCGGTGGGGGCCCGGCCGCAGATGTCGGCGCCATCCATCGCGTCGGGGATGGTGAGGGTCTGGATCGGGAATGGTGTGGAGATGCCGGCTCGCTCGAGCGTCCGGCAGATGGATTCGGGCACGCCCAGCTGGGCAAAAGTGGGTGACATGGGTTCTCCTCTCCTGTGCAGGAAGGCACGGGGAAAAGCGTCGATGCCGAAGAAACGTCGGCGAGGCAACAACGCGATATTCGGGTGCTTACACAGGATCAGCGCCGAACTTGGCTGCGAACGCAACCAGCCAGTTTTGGCTGGGACAAGCCCAGGTTACCACCCTCCGCCTCAAATCCTCGCATCCTCACAAAATGTGATAGGTCAGGGTTGTCAGAGCCCTCCATGCTGCATAGGGGCTGTCGGGTTCCTCCACACCTAGAATCACTCTCGACCCCACAGCGATTAGGCAAGGCCAACTACCCGCTACCGAACCGGTAGCCCCTTCGTGGAAGGGACCCCTGGTCGGGCGAATCGATTCTCGCGGAGCAAACGTGATCATTCTGGCTAACGGCAAGACCGGCGAGTTCCCCCAACGGACCGACGACGCGGAGAAACTGTGGGTGCGAATCGGCGACCTCCCCCGCGCCACCGGCTGGGAGATGAAGCTGCGCGGCATGTGCCTGGGCGACCTGTGCGTGCCGATGCCGGCGAACAGACTCGAGGAGTGGATCACCGACGCCGACGACTGGGTGTGGCTCTGCTATTCGGAGTTCGCGGACATGATCGGCCAGAAGCACGTGCGCGACGGCGACGTTTGGAGCCTCGGATCGGTGCCCCAGGTCCGTAGCACGGAGCTGGAGTCGGCAGTGGCCCCCGACTTCGAGGTGACCGACCGCAACGGCGACACCTTCAGGCTGTCCGACCTGCGTGGCCGGAAGGTGGTGCTGTTCACCTGGGCGTCGTGGTGAGGATGCCGGGTCAGCCTGCCGGTCTGGCAGGAACTCTATGAATCCATCGGTCCGGAACGCTTCGAGCTGATAAGCGTGGCGCAGGACTCGGGGAGCCCCAGGGCCGTGAACAAGTGGCTCGACCGGGCCTCGCCGACCTTCCGGTGCGTCATCGACCCGACACACCAGATCAGCTCCCTGTTCGGCTGGGTGAACGTGCCGTCGGCGGCGTGGATCGACGAGACCGGGACCATCGTGCGCAGCAACGAGGGGGTGTTTCCGGGTGAGAACATCGTCAAGTTCGGCCTGGGCAAGGTGCGCAGCGGCGACAGCTCATTTGCCGATGCGACCCGCGACTGGATCGAGCGGGGCGCCGACAGCGAACACGTCCTGTCGAGCGACGAGTTGGCCGAGAGGCTCAAGCCCGTCGACGACGACACCCGCCTGGCGGAGGCGACCTTCAAGCTGGCGTTGCACTTCGAGGCGGTGGGCGACAGCCGGCGTGCATTGGAACACTTCGCCGCAGCACAGCGCCTGGCGCCCGACAACTGGAACTACCAGAGGCAGGGCTGGTCTCACCGGGGAACGCTCTACGCCGGCCTCAAGGTGCTGAGGCGGACCAACTACCTGCAAAAGCACACCGACAAGAGCTTCTACGACCCCACCGGCTTGCCCGGCCAGGACCACCGCCGCTTCATCGCCCCGGAGTGGCTCTGGACGCCCGCCGTCCGGCGGGTAAAGCAACTTCTCCGCCGCTAGGCCATTACACGGCTGGGTCGCGGAGATTGGCGACCATCTCTGCCTTGTACCGTTTGTGGCAGAACCCGACGACACCCGATTCTTCCAACTGTTCTGCCGGCCGCAAGGAGACGATACGCTGTCAGAGGGACAGTCATCATGAACTACGAACTGAGTGCCGAGGAGCGGGAGATTCTCCAGCGCTTCGAACAAGGCGAATTGCGCTCAGCCACCTGCGCTCCACATGAAATGGAAGTGGCACGCCAGGCGGTGAGGGAGCCGACACCGGCAGCAACTTCTGATTTGAGTGCTGACGAGCAGGCGTGTTTGGAGGAAGACGCGAGGCTTGACCGGGAGGCCGCCCGCTACATCACCGAGAACGGACCGTTCGCTCAGGGGGACACCATGTTCGCAATTGGTCATTACTCGGAAGACAGGTTGGTGTGGTTCGACATTCTCTCTGTCACTTTGGACGACATCATGAGGGAATGCGCCTTTCCTGAGCATGAGAGGCCCAAACGAAGGCTGCTCGGCCGCAGTTTCGCGAAACACTTCCTTTGCTTCCACAATGCGCCTGAAGGGACCATTCCTCTGTTGGAGGAGTAGGGGGAGGGGCTGTCCTGCCTCCGTTCCTGTACTGGCCAGACTGCTCTTGGCGGGTCATCTGTGCATCTGGGGTGACGACACAGGAGTGGGCGACACTCGGGTAACGCCTGCTGGCTTTTGATTCTGGCTATTGGCCCCCATGTCTGGCACAAGCGCCCTTTTACACTGGAGACCACATGACTGATGAGGAACGGGCGCAGATCATCGCTCTCTGCGAGGACCCAGACGAAGACTTCGGCGACGTACAGGGCCGACCCCCCACGCCTGAAGAGATCGCGGTGGTGGAGTCCCTGGCGCGGGGGATGTTCTTGCGCCTTTCCCCAGAACAACAGGTCGACGACCTTGTTCACTTGCCCCCACATGTTTCAGCGAGATTGCTAGGGCAGATGCCCGCACCCGACAGGGAGCACATACTCTCCCTTCTGCCTGGCAAGGTGTCAAAGGACTTACATTCGCTGCTGCCTGTGGGGTCTGCTTGACTTCGCCCTCCGGCTGAGAGAGCGTTCTCCCATCAGCAACCACGAACTACTCCGAAGAGGCCGTTCGGCGTCTGGCATTTTGCCGCCTGTTCCCTATCAACCATGAGGGTCGTACTCGGTGCTGCAGAATCCCCACCCCGCACCCGCGTAAGGCACGGCAAGTTCTAGGTTCAAGCAGTTGCTCTAGGCCAGCGGGGGGTTGCCGCTGAGGAGAAGATAGCTTCTGGCGGCTTCGTAGTCGCGGTTCCTGAGATGCACGATCAATGGAACGCCGTCCGAGGAAGGAGGGGCTCCCTGCCAGGGGACATGCCTCTCGTGAGGATGGTACATCTTGATCACGACTTCAAGGACAGACCGGAGTTCCTCAAAGTCGCTTGGCGACACACCGGGCGGGGGAGGCACATGGGAGGGACCCCTCGCAAGCATGTCAGACACCAAACCATCCATGTCCAAATCGGATTCTCTCGCCAGAGTCACAATGCCCGCCATACCATACCCGCTGCCCAAAGGGATGGTGGATCAGATGCTACGCCTGGCCGTTTCCTAGCAGATGGTCTTTTCCCAAGATCGTGCCTCCGCACACGGTGGGAAGGGCACCTCGAGCCACACCCCGGTCGACTTACCCACCAGATCCACTTGGCGGGTTGACCTGATCGGAACCGCAATCACTTCGAGGGCTCGCGCTGCTGCACGAGGGCTTTCTCGGAACACTCCAGGCTGTACGGAGAGGGGCTTCACGGGTTGTGCAAATCGCAGTTGTCCGGTTCCCTGCGGGCGTGGTCCCATTTCCTTGTAGGGGCCGCCCCTGAGAAATGGCGTTACTTCATAAACTTGAGAAGCGCAGGCCAAGGTACAGTTTGCTGGTGTCGCTATTCCAACGAAAAACATCATTGACATCGCAGGCTAGAGGCATCGTATGACGGCTGTTCCCTCGGAGAGGTATGGATCGTTCGAGCTCTAAAGAGGAGGCCGGGGCGGTTTCTCCCCACTTTGCAGACCAATGTGTGTTTGTCGATCTTGAAACCGTTCCGGGTCCCGTAGAGCCGGGACTCTCCTCTGTAAGGGCGTTGGCGGGTCTATACGGGGAGGAAGAACTACGGGTTACTGATATCCGGACAGAGCAGCAGGCCCGGGAGGCTATGGATAGACTGGCTGGTCTCGCAAGCGATGCACTGTTTGTCGCAGGGCACAACATTGTTGCCCACGACCAGCGCTTCGTTGAGGGAACGGTTCCGTCGTCCCCGCTGCTCCGGTTGCCGTTCGTGGACACCCTCTACCTATCTCCCTTGGCAAGCCCACAGCGTCCGTACCACAGGCTGGTGAAGGACTACAAGCTAGGGCCGGAACAGAGTGATCCCTTGGAGGACTGCAAACTGAGCCGGGACCTTCTCACAGATTGCTGGTCGCTGCTGGGCGAGTGGGGTCGCGGGAACCCGGGGCTTCTCGATGTTTACAGGTCATGTTTCGATGAGGGAACGGGTGAGTTCCTGGAAACCCTGGGCGGCCGCAGCCTTCGGCATTGGGAAATTGAGTTTCGGTTCACCGACATCGCAGAAGGGAGATTCTGTCGCAAAGCAGCCCGGCGACACATCCTCGAACTCACAAGCAACCCGCAGACCCGACCGGCCATCGCCTACGCCTTGGCTTGGCTGTTGGTTGCTGAAACCGAATCAGTCCTTCCGAGGTGGGTCCACTTCCAGTTCCCGCATGCCGGTCGCCTTATCCGTGACCTCCGCAGCGTGCCCTGCGGCGTCGGTCTGTGCGGGTACTGCAAGATACAACATGACCCAAAGGAGAACTTGCAGCGATACTTCCGCTACTCGGAGTTCCGATCGTCACCAACCACCCCGGAGGGGGATAGCCTCCAGGAGCGAATTACCACGACCATGCTCGAGGGTTTCCCCCTGCTGGGGATCATGCCGACCGGTGGGGGCAAATCGCTGTGTTTCCAGCTACCCGCGATTCTCCGGTACAAGCAGTCCGGCGCATTGACGATTGTGGTGTCCCCACTCCAGGCGTTGATGAGAGACCAGGTGGAAAGCCTCAACAAGAAGACTGCAAGCCCGAATCTGGCGGCAACCCTGAACGGTCTCCAGACCATGCCCGAGCGATACGACACCTTGGAGGGTTTGCGCCTCGGCAAGTTCGCGATTCTCTATGTTTCCCCGGAGCAGCTGCGCAGCCCGACTTTTGAGCGGACTGTCCGCCAGCGGAAGATAGCGGCATGGGTGTTCGACGAGGCTCATTGTTTGGCCCAGTGGGGACACGACTTCAGGCCTGATTACTACTACGCGGGACGGTTTATACGGGAGTTCTCCGAAAGGGAGGGAGTCCCACCCGCCCCGGTGGCCTGCTTCACTGCCACTGCCACGCAAGCCGTTCGCGATGAGATATGCGGCTTCTTCGAAGAGCAACTCGGTCAGACACTCCGGGTCTTCTCAGCTGACCGTGTGGACCGTGACAACCTCTCATATCACGTTGAGGAACTCAGCACCGCCCAGAAAGAGTCGCGCATCCACAACCTGCTTTTAGACAAGCTAGGCGCTCCTGCCAGCGATGCACTGAAGGGGGCAGCGATAGTGTACGCAAGGACACGCCCTCGCACGGAGGGGATAGCGGAAGCGCTTCAGAACCGGGGATGGGCGGCTCGACACTTCCACGGAGGCATGGATCCACCTGACAAGAAGGAAGTCCAGGATGCTTTCGTGTCGGGAGCGATGCCGGTAATCGTTGCTACGAACGCATTCGGGATGGGTGTTGACAAAGACAATGTTCGGCTAGTCATACACGCGGACGTGCCCTCGTCGATCGAGAACTATCTGCAAGAAGCCGGCCGGGCCGGAAGAGACGGCGCACCAGCGGACTGTGTGCTGCTCTTCACCAAAGGAGACTTGGACCGCCAGTTCGACCTGCTCTCGCGGGGCCAGATCACCAAACGAGACCTAGCCCAGATCCTCAGAGCCATTCGCCGTGTTCGGAGGAAGAAAGGCAGCGACATTGTGGTTTCGACGGGAGACTTGCTGAGAGTCCCCGAGACTTTCACATCGTTTGACCCAGAAGGCAGAGACGCCACCTCCAAGGTACGGGTGGCCATTTCATGGCTGGAGCGGGCCCTCTTCGTGCTGCGGAACGAGAACAGGACCCGTCTCTTCCACGGGATCCCTGCCGTGTCCGATGCAGACACGGATGAGATCATCGACACTCTGAACCTTTCTCGTGCGGAATCCGCTCGGTGGTCTGCCACCGTGGCGCTTCTCCGAGACTCCGATCCCCGGGCGGGGATCGACATCGACGATTTGGCTGTTCTGCCGTCGTTCAGGTCCCTCTTCGTCTCTCTCATGAGCCGCTATAACGGCAATCCTCGGCTGGTCAACGAAGCAGCCAACCGGGAAATAATCCGCATGCTCTTTCATATGGGCGAAGCCGGGGTACTCAAACGGGGAGTCCACTTCTCCGCCTGGTTCCGCCATCAGACGACCGACCATTCCAAAGCCAGGCTCGAACGGGTACATGAAGCACAGACTGCCCTGTGCGACGTCTTGGAGCAGCAGTATCCCGATCTGATCCAAGACGGGGAAGTGGAGGTGACACTGGCAGGCTTGCAGACGCGACTAAGGGAGAAGAATGTGAGCCTGCTGAACGAAGGGCTGCTCAAGCTCCTAAGGGGATGGGAACGCGCCGGCTTCGGGGAGGCTGTCGCTCTCAAGAGCAGCGGCTACGGGTCCATCCATATAGGGCTGCGTTCCAATTGGTCAGCCATGCGCCATCAACTTGATCTGCGAACCGAAGTGGGCAGGGTGATCCTCAACGAGATGGCCAAACTCGCCGAAAGAGGCGTGCAACTCATCCTGTTCTCCCTGGACGACATGGGCAGAGCACTCGAAGATCACATACAACTCTCGTCAGCGATAAGCGACAGGTTCGCGGCACTCGAAAAGACGCTGCTCTTCTTGGACGAGCACCAAGTGATAAGCCTAGAACACGGGCTGTCGCTGTTTCGCCAAGCCATGACCATCAAACTGCTGGATGAGGCTAGGAACCGGCGCTACTCGGAAAGGGATTACAAACCACTCGCCGCCCACTACAAAGCTCGAGAGTTCCAGGTTCACGCTATAGGTCGGTATGTGGAAGAAGCGACGAGCGGCGGAGAGGGAGCAAGCCAGCGACTGGTGGACAGCTATTTCGGGACGACTCAAGCGAGGTTCCGTCGGCAGTATTTTCCCAACGTTGCGACCGTCCAGCGGCCTACTTCCCGGGAACGATACGAGGAAATCGTCGACAATCTGCGTAACGCCCCACAGCAACGAATCGTCACCGCCCGAAGAGACCAGAACCTGCTGGTGCTGGCAGGTCCCGGATCTGGGAAGACGCGGGTGGTTGTTCACCGCTGTGCGTATCTTCTCCAAGTGGAACGTATCCGACCCGAGCGGATCCTCGTGATTTGTTACAACCGGACCGCCATGTACGAACTGCGTTCACGGATTAGGTCACTCGTGGGAGATCTGGCCCGGCAGGTGGCGATCCACACCTACCACTCGCTGGCCCTAAGAATCTGTGAACGCTCCCTGGTTGAGGAACGGCACGCGGGTGCCGATCGGGATGTCGACTTTCCTGAAATGATCCGTGCGGCCAACCGGCGGCTACAGGGGGAAGAACACATAGAAGGAGTTAACACCGATGACCTCCGCGACCGGCTACTAGCCGGATACGAGCACGTCCTGGTCGACGAATACCAAGACATCGACGAAGACCAGTACGAGATGCTCACCCACATCGCCCGGAAAGCGGGCAGAGACGAAGACAGGTACGCCACGATCCTCGCGGTAGGAGACGACGACCAAGCCATCTACGAATGGAGAGGCGCCAATACCGAGTTCATTCACCGCTACGAGAGCGACTTCAATGCCCGGATTCGATACCTTGTCGAAAATTACCGGTCGACAACCAACATCATCAACACAGCCAACCGTCTGATCGAAAACAACCGGGGGAGGATGAAAGAGCACCGCTCTATCAGAATCAACCACGCCCGGCAAAACCGCCCGCCAGGCGGTGCCTGGGAGAGGCTGAATCCCGTCCTCCGAGGAAGAGTCCTCCTGCTCGATGTCAAAGACGGTTTAGCAGCGGATGCAGCAGTAATGGCATACATCGAAAGGGTCAGAGAACTCCGCCCGGCCACCGAATGGACCGAAGTCGCAGTATTGGCCCGGACCTGGGAGGAGGCCAACGGAACCCGAGGCTACTTGGAAAGGAAAGGCATACCTATAAGAAGGCCTGTTCCCGAGGGGATGCCACCTCTACAACGAGTCAGAGAATTCCGTCGGCTTCTCGACCATCTGGAGGGCCTAGACACTCCAGACGTAGCGGTACCGACGATCAGACAGCATCTTGCCGCGGTCTGCGGAGCCAAGTCATTCTGGACCGTCATGGCCGACCGTATCCTCGCCGAGATCGAACAAGATGTGGGGGAGGAACCCTGCCCGCGAACCTACCTTACGAGAGCAATCCACGACCAACTTACGGTGGCCAAGAGAGAACAACTCATCGGGGAAGGGGTGCTAGTCGCAACCGTCCACGCTGCTAAGGGAAAAGAATTCCCCCATGTGATAGTTCTGGGTGGCGATTGGAGCCAGTCTCTCAACAGGGACAAGAAGGAAGCAGAGAGGCGCCTGTTCTACGTAGCCATGACCAGGGCAAAGAGCACTCTGACCATCATCAAACGCCAAGACGACCCACTTCCATACATCGAGGAAATCCAAGGACCCGGAGTAACCCAACGATCATGGGCGTTTGCTAATGATGGAGTAGGACGAGCCCGTACCTCATACAGCCAGCTTGGGCTTGAAGACATCTACCTGAGCTACGCCGGGAACCAACCTCCCCAACACCCCATCCACGACGCGCTGACCGACATTGTCACCGGCGGCAGAGTCACTTTGAACGCAGACGGAAAAACGACCGTGGCCGTCCGCGACACCAAAGGCAGAGAACTAGCACGGCTGTCACAGAAAGCTGCACATCAGTGGAGGCAGACGCAGGGAGAAACGACAAGTGACGAGACCACCGTGCTTGCCATGGTCTCCCGCACCAAAGACGACGGCAAAGAGGAATACCACCACCTCATCAAAAAGGACCGCTGGGAAGTGCCCATCCTCGAAACGCGCCACCACCAACCATGATCGAACAACCTGACTGCTGCCTGCTGGGGTCTGGGTCACTTGTGACCGACAACCCATTCAGAGTATCCCAACTCCACAAGAAGTGGGGCCACATTGGAGTTGCCTTGATGAGGGGTGTTGAGGATTCTGCTGTTTGGCTCCAGTGAGTAGTTTTGGGCGCACATTGCTCATTCACTCACTTGACAGTTTGAAAGGGAGGCGGTAGTCGGCGCCGAGCGTCTGCCATATCAGGGGAACTCCGGGGCGGTAGGCGAGGTGGTGGCGGGTTGGGGCGTTGAGGATGGTGAGGTGGGCTGGGCCTTCCGGGGCCAGGCGACCGATGTCGGTCCGGCGTAAGGCGGCGGCGCCGCCGGTGGTGGTTGCGGCTATGGCTTCGTCGATGGTCATGTTCATGTCGCGGACCGCCAGGGCGATGCAGAAGGAGATGGGTGGAGAAGTCGGCGCCGGGGAGGAGGGTGGCTACTGTTTCGCTGGCGGCGAGCATCTCGATGTCGTCGTCGGATAGGTAGGTGCAATGGTCGACGGAGGCACAGCCCATCTCCACGCCGAGGCGGACCCCGGGGCCGTAGTCGAGTTGGTTGGCCTGGAGTCGCAGACCCAGGCCTGCGCGCCGGCCGGCCTCGAGGACCGCTCTCGATTGATCGATGTCGAAGGCGCCGGTCTCGCAGAACACGTCGATCCAGCGCACATGGGGTCAGACCGCATCGAGCATGGGTCCGCAGACCAACTCGGTGTGGACACAGAAGCCAAACCAATAGGGACAAGGGCAAAGTAGGATGATGGTTACGTCTAGAAGGCGATCAGGAGGCCCATGAGCGACTACGGCGCTGAACTCGAGACGCAGTTGGAGGAGCGAGAAGCCGGTATCGCCGATCTTCTTGTTACGTACGAGGCCGCGGAGGTTTCCTACTTTGCTGCTGTGGCCGCTACCACGCCAGTTGTACAGCGGTTTGTTGCCTCGAACTCGTCCGAGTGGGTTTCAAATGCCGACATGGGGTGAACAACTCCGTGAACTGTATGAGCTGAAGAGGGCTGCCGCTGAACCGTAGGACCCTGGTGAACCCCCAATGCCTGGTGATTGGTCGCCCCACGACCGGCTTCGTCGTAGGTACCTCAAGAAGTTGTCGACTTATACGGGTCGTGCCACGATCTTCTACGGTACGTGCTGGCTGGAGAACAAACCTGTTCCGATCGTTGAAGCCCTGTCTCTCATCTTGGGTGATCAGCAAGGATTCATGGAGGCTGTGTCTAACAGCAGGACCTTGAGGTCAGTCGTCTTGAGGCTGACCAGACGCTACAAGACCTCGTCTTGTCGGTTCATCATGCCGCTCGTCACACTTTCAACGACACAGGAACGACAAAGCTCATCGAGAACCACCACGGACGGGCGTACTTGGAGATAATGACACAGGTCGTCATGCCACCGCCGCAGTAGCCCGGGCTCCAACAACCGCCGGGCGCGTAGCCGACCGGGAACCATCAGCACCGCCGAGAACCAGTCGAGATCGCAGAGGCCTCTGTGGACGGGAGTCGGTAGTCGGAACCGAGCGTCCGCCACACAAGGGGAACACCGGGGCGGTAGGCGAGGTGGTGACGGGTGGGCGCGTTGAGGATGGTCAGGTGCGCGGGACCTCCCGGAGTTAGGCGGCCGACATCGGTTCGGCGTAGGGCGGCGGCGCCGCCCGTGGTGACTGCGGCTATGGCTTCGTCGATGGTCATGTTCATGTCGCGGACCGCCAGGGCGATGCAGAAGGAGATGGAGGTGGTGTAGCTCGAGCCCGGGTTGCAGTTGGAGGCGATGGCCACCTGGACTCCGGCGTCGATGGCGCGCCGTGCGTCGGGGTAGGGCTGGCGGGTGGAGAAGTCGGCGGCGGGGAGGAAGGTGGCAACGGTGTCGCTGGCGGCGAGCATCTCGATGTCGTCGTCGGACAGGTAGGTGCAGTGGTCGACGGAGGCACAGCCCATCTCCACGCCCAGTCGGACCCCGGGGCCGTAGTCGAGTTGGTTGGCGTGGAGTCGCAGACCCAGGCCTGCTCGCCGGCCGGCCTCTAGGACCGCTCTCGATTGATCGACGTCGAAGGCGCCGGTCTCGCAGAACACGTCGATCCAGCGCACATGGGGCCGCACCGCGTCGAGCATGGGTCCGCAGACCAACTCGGTGTAGTCGTCGGCGCGTCCCTGGTACTCGCTCGGTACGACATGGGCGCCCAGGAAGGTGGTCTCGGTGGTCACCTCGGCTGCCAGGGAGGTGGTCAGTGCTTCGGATTCGACCGACAATCCGTAGCCCGACTTGATCTCCACGGTCGTGGTGCCCGCCCGGTGTGCCTCGATGAGCCGCTGATCGAGCGCCGCTCTCAGGGCCGCCCGGTCCGCGGCGCGGGTGGCTTGGGTGGTGACCCGGATCCCTCCACCGTCGTAGGGTTCTCCGGCCATGCGCCGGGTGAACTCCTCGGCGCGGTCACCGGCGAAGACCAGGTGGGTGTGGGAGTCGACGAATCCGGGCAGCACGCACCGACCCCCGACGTCGAGACGTTCATCGGCCAACGCGCCGGCGGAACCGATGGCGATCACCTTGTCTCCGTCGATCACCACGGAGGCGTTCTCGACGATCCCGAGCGGTCCCTCTCCCAGGGCGGGGATGTTGGTGATCAACTCGCCGATGTTGTCGACGACCAGGGTCATGAGGTCATCAACTCGGGGATGATGGCGTCGAGTTCGGCGGCGGCATCGATCGAGACGTGGGTCCCGTCGACCACGACCGGTGTTCCGCCCACCACCAGGTGACGGACGTCGGCGCTCGAGGCGGCGAAGATCGCCGAAGCGAGTGCATTGTCGGCGCCGGCGAGGCGCACCGAGTCGAGACCGATGGTGGTGAAGTCGGCCAGGGAACCCGGCGTGAGAGCGCCCCCCTCGGTCCACCCCAGCGCCCGGTAGCCGTTTCTGGTGGCCATCTCCGCCAGGGATTCGAGCGAGTGCACCCCCCGCTCGAGTTTGGTGACGCGCTGGCCCATCTCGACTGCCCGGGTCTCCTCGAAGAGGTCGACGAAGGCGTGGGAGTCCGACCCCACGCAGAGGCGGGCGCCGGCGGCCGCCAGTGCCTCGCTCGGGCCGATGCCGTCGGCCAGATCGCGTTCGGTTGTCGGGCAGAGACAGACGTTCGCCCCGGCCTCGCCGACCAGGGAGATGTCCTCTTCCGAGACGTGGGTGGCGTGGACCAGCGTGGTGTTGGGACCCAGAGCGCCCGCCTCGGCCATCACCCCGATCGGGGTTCGCCCATGGACATCGAGGCACCCCCGGTTCTCGGCGGGCTGCTCGGAGATGTGCACGTGTAGCGGCGCGCGGTTTTCGACAGCCCAACGCGCCGCGGTCCTGATAGACGTCGGGCCCACGGCGCGCACCGAGTGGACAGCCGCGCCCACCGAGGTGTTCGGGCCCGAGACGGCGGCGGCCAGGTCGTTCACCCGGTCCGCCCATGCCTCGGCGGAGCCGTCGGAGAAGCGGGCTTGTTCCTCTGACAGGGGTGTGTACCCGGATGCCGTCCCGGGAGCAAAGCCACCGTGGAGGTAGAGGGTGTCGAGGAGGGTGAGGCGGATGCCGGCGTCGGCGGCCGCGGCCGCCAGCGAGGCTCCCATGGCGTTGGGGTCGTCGTGGGCGCCCCCGCCGGGACGGTGGTGGACGTAGTGGAATTCGCCCACCACGCCGATTCCGGCCATGGCCATCTCGGCGAAGACCGCCCGGGCAAGGCGGTAGTAGTTGTCGGGGTCGAGGCCGGAAGCCACCCGGTACATGAGGTCCCGCCAGGTCCAGAACGTGCCCCGCTCGCCCTGGGTTCGGCTCCGGAGTGCCCGGTGGAAGGCATGGCTGTGTGCGTTGGCCAGCGCCGGTAGCGTCAGTCCCGGCAGCGGTTTGGTTCCCGGGGGAGGAGCGCTGTGCCCGGAGGTCACCGCGCAGATGCCGCCCCGGTCGACTTCGATCACCACTCCCGGTGCGGCTTCCGGACCACCCAGCCAGGCCAGTTCGCACCAGTAGACGGTCACGATCCGACCTCTCGGACGAAGCGGGTGATGCGCTCGACGAAGGCGTCCTGGTGGTGTGTCCTGAACTGCTCCCAGGTGCTAAGCGTCCCGGGGTCGATCCGATCGACCACCAGGATGCCGTCGAGGTGGTCACACTCGTGCTGCCAGGTGCCGGCGGTGAGTCCCCGCACCACCCGTTGGCGGTCGACGCCCTCTCGATCGGTGTATCGGACCCGGAGGTTGACCGAGCGGACCAGTTCTCCTCTCAACGGCACCGACAGGCATCCCTCGTTGATGACCACCTTCTCGTCGTCCAGGGCTTCGAGTTCCGGATTGATGGCCACCGTAAGTGGCACGGGGGGCTTGTAGGGGTAGCGGGGGTTGTCCTTCACCTCGATGGTGAGGATCCGGTCGGTCTCTCCTATCTGGTTGGCGGCTATGCCGGCCCCGTTGGCGTGGCGCATGGTGTCGATGAGATCGTCTATGAGCCCCTGGATTCGCGGGCTGGAGATGTCCGAACGCGGCACCGGCGTGGCCCTGGTCCGCAGGGTGGGATGGCCGATGGCGAGAATGGGACGGACGGTCATTGGGGTGTCCAGTGGCTGCGGGCCGGCAACGTTCGGCAGGAGGGACGGCGGTGGGGGAGGTGCGATCGGAGAACACCCGATCCGTGAACTTCGAGCGGGAGGCGCGGCCCGCCGGGGAGGCGGATGTCGGTCACTATCGCCGGTTCTTCTCCGCCATGGGTACGTGCACCCCCCGGTCGGCGGCGACCCGGACGGCTTCGTCGTAGCCGGCGTCGACGTGGCGCATCACCCCGGTGGCCGGGTCGTTAAGGAGGACCCGCTCCAGCTTGGCGGCCGCCAGGTCGGTGCCGTCGGCGAGGCACACCTGACCGGCGTGGATCGACCGGCCGATTCCGACGCCGCCACCGTGATGGATGCTCACCCAGGTGGCGCCCGAGGACGCATTGACCAGGGCGTTGAGCAGGGGCCAGTCCGCAATGGCGTCGCTGCCGTCCGCCATGTCCTCGGTCTCCCGGTAGGGCGAGGCCACCGAGCCCGAGTCGAGATGGTCGCGGCCGATGACGATGGGAGCCGATATCTCCCCCGATCTGACCATCTCGTTGAAGCGCAGCCCCAGGCGGTGGCGCTCGCCGTAGCCGACCCAGCAGATCCGGGCGGGGAGACCCTGGAAGGCGACCCGTTCGCCGGCCAGGTTTATCCAGCGGGCGAGAGCCTCGTTCTCGGGGAACTCCTCGAGCACGGCCCGATCGGTGGCGGCGATGTCCGCCGGGTCGCCGGACAGGGCCACCCAGCGGAACGGCCCCTTGCCCTCGCAGAACAGGGGACGGATGTAGGCGGGCAGGAACCCGGGATAGTCGAAGGCGCGTTCGTATCCGCCCAGTGCGGCTTCGGCGCGGAGGCTGTTGCCGTAGTCGAACACCTCGGCGCCGGCGTCGAGGAACCCGACCATGGCCTCGACATGGGTGGCCATGGCCGCGCGGGCCCGATCGATGTACTCGTCGGGCTTCTTTTCACGTAGGTCGTCGGCTTCCTCGAGGGAGAGATCGAGGGGGATGTAGGTGAGCGGATCGTGCGCCGAGGTCTGATCGGTGACGATGTCGGCCGAAACACCGTCGGCCAAAAGGCGCGGCAGCAGGTCGGCGGCGTTGCCGACCAGTCCCACCGAGAGGGCCCGCCTTGCGGAGACCGCCTCCCGGCAGCGACGGAGTGCGTCGTGATAGTCGTTCGCCACCACGTCCAGGAAACGGGTCTCGACACGGCGAGCCGCCCGTTGGGGGTCGACCTCGATGCACAGCGCCACGCCGTCGTTCATGGTGATGGCCAGCGGTTGGGCGCCGCCCATGCCGCCCAGCCCGGCGGTGACGGTGAGGGTGCCGGCCAGGGATCCGCCGAAGCGCTTCCGGGCGATGGCGGCGAAACACTCATACGTCCCCTGCAGGATGCCCTGGGTGCCGATGTATATCCAGGAGCCGGCGGTCATCTGTCCGTACATGGTGAGGCCGAGGTGTTCGAGGCGGCGGAACTCGTCCCAGGTGCCCCAGTCGGGTACCAGGTTGGAGTTGGCGATCAGGACCCTGGGCGCCCACTCATGGGTGCGGAGGACCCCGACGGGCTTTCCGGACTGCACCAGCATGGTCTCGTCGTCCTCGAGGGTGGTGAGCGTCCGGATCATGGCGTGGTAGGCGTCCCATGACCTGGCTGCCCGACCGGTGCCCCCGTAGACCACCAGGTCGGCGGGTCGCTCGGCGACCTCGGGGTCGAGGTTGTTCTGGAGCATCCGGAAGGCGGCCTCCTGGGGCCACCCGCGGCAGGTCAACGACGTGCCCCTCGGGGAGCGGACACCCCCCGGCGGTGCGCCTGTGCTGTGCTGTGGTGCGGCGGTCATGGTGGATCACAACCTCGGGAGGGTGGGTCGTATAGAGTCCGGGCTACCTGTTGCCACTATACCGATGGCTTATCCAGGCTTTCGACTACCGAAGAGCGTCTCGTTCGAATGAAATCCGTCCATCTCAGAGCCGGTCGCCCGGCTTCCGACGGCATTCCCTCCGACTGCGGGCGCCCATCGACCCCCCACAGGTCGCAGGGCTGAAGCCGGTACGTTCATGGGTGTGGAGCTCGAGGGTCCCGGCGTAACCATCTCCGATGTCGTGGCGGTTGCGCGCCGGGGAGAACGGGTGCAACTCAGCGATGCCGCCATCGAGCGGATGGCAGTTACCCGGCGGGTTGTCAAACAAATGGCGGAGGGCGACCCCGTCTACGGCGTCTCCACCGGCTTCGGCGCCCTGGCCAACACGACGATTCCCCCCGATCGGCGGGCTGGGCTCCAGCGTTCCATGATCCGCTCCCACGCGGCCGGGATGGGACCGGCCGTGGAGACCGAAGTGGTCCGGGCCATGATGTTCCTGCGGGCGCGGACCCTGGCGCTCGGACACTCGGGCGCCAGACCGCTGGTGGCGGAGACGCTGGTGCGGATGATCAACGCCGGTGTCGTTCCGGTGGTCCCCGAGCACGGCTCCCTCGGGGCCAGCGGGGACCTGGCGCCCCTGGCACACGTGGCGCTGGTGCTGATCGGCGAGGGCGAGGTCCTGGCGGACGGGGGAGTGGGGGAAGGCCGGACGGCGATGGCCGGGGCGGGCGTCGAGCCGGTGGAGTTGGTGGAGAAGGAGGGCCTGGCGCTCATCAACGGCACCGACGGCATCCTGGGCATGCTCTGTCTTGCGGTCCATGACGCTTCCTATCTCCTCAGCGTGGCCGACATCGTGGCGGCCCTCAGCGTCGAGGGTCTCCTGGCCACCGACCGCGCATACGCCGCCGACCTGATGGCGCTCCGCCCGCACTCGGGCCAGGCACGGAGCGCGGCCAACCTCCGCCGGGTGCTGCGGGGATCGCCGATCGTCGCCAGCCACCTGCACGACGACGACCGGGTGCAGGACGCCTATTCGATCCGGTGCTCACCCCAGGTGCACGGCGCCGCTCGCGACACCCTGGGTTTCGTGACCGATGTGACCGAGCGGGAGTTGGCGTCGGCCATCGACAATCCGATGGTGCTTGCCGACGGCCGGATCGAGTCGTGCGGCAACTTTCACGGAGCGCCGGTGGCGATGGCGGCCGACTTTCTGGCGATCGCCATGGCCGAGGTGGGGGCAATCGCCGAGCGTCGTCTCGACCGGTTGCTCGACTTCAACCGCTCCCACGGTCTGCCTCCCTTCCTGGCCGCCGACCCGGGGGTCGACAGCGGGTTGATGATCGGCCAGTACACCGCGGCTGCGATGTGCGCCGAGAACCGCCGTCTGGCCGCTCCCGCGGTAGTTGACTCCTATCCCACGTCGGCCATGCAGGAGGACCATGTCTCGATGGGCTGGAGCGCGGCTCGCAAACTTCGCCGGGTGGTCGACAACCTGCGTCGTATCCTGGCCATCGAGTGGGTCACAGCCGCTCGGGCGGTGGAACTGCGCGCTCCCCTGGCGCCCGCCGAGGCCACCGCGGCGGCCGTGGACCTGGTGCGGACCCGGGTCCCCGGGCATGGTCCCGACCGTTCCCTGGCGCCCGAGCTTGGGGCGGCCGAGGAATTGCTCGTCGAAGAGACCCTGGTAAGTGCGGTCGAGAGGGTGACGGGCCCCCTCGACTGAGGCCTTGGCTGGCAGGGCTCCCGGACCTGTCTGGTAGGCGCCGGGGTAACGGATCAGGTTGGGTCTGTGCGTTGGAAGGTGTCGGCGTGAGTCCAAGGTGAGCGGTGAGTCCTACGACCGTGACCGGGACTCTGCCCTTCAGCGAAAGATGCGGACAGATGAGGTTGTAAAAGGGATAGCTAACCGCTAGAAGAACTGCAGCAGGATTCCCACTGCTCCCAAGGTGGCCACCGCCAGCCAGGTCGTACGCGCCTGACTCCCTTTCACCTCGGCTATCTTGACCTCCAAGTTGGCCACCGCCACATCGATCTTGGCGTCCAGCTTCGATTCAACCCGGTCTATCTTGTGCTCCAGGTCGGACTTCACTAACTTCAGGTCGGATTTCACCGACTCTACGTCGGATTTCACCGACTCCAGGTCGGACTTCACTAACTTCAGGTCGGATTTCACCGACTCTACGTCGGATTTCACCGACTCCAGGTCGGACTTCACTAACTTCAGGTCGGATTTCACCCGCTCTACGTCGGATTTCACCGACTCCAGGTCGGACTTCACTAACTTCAGGTCGGATTTCACCCGCTCTACGTCGGATTTCACCCGCTCTACGTCGGATTTCACCGACTTCAGGTCGGATTTCACCAGCTTCAGGTCGGTCTTCACCGACTCCAGGTCGGCTTCCAGTAGTACCAGGTCGCCTTTGGTGGCGGGTCTCCCTGTCCAGTCATCCTCGGCGATCCGTGCGCCTGCTGACATCACATTCCCTCCTTAGGGCCGTTTGCCATGTCCCCCATGGGCTCTTCCATGCAACAGTATGGTAACCGGAGACCCAATAAACAACCCCCCAATCCATCCTGACAAAGGGACCCCAACGGGAGTCGGATCCCCCCGGTAGGCGGCAACGCCCGAGGCCGGAGCTCCTGTGGGGTTCAGGTGGGAGTTCGATCTGCACGGGGGCATAAGTCCCTTGGTGTGGGGCCTTCGCAAATGAACCGCTGCCGGTGCCGGCCGTTCGCGATCCACGTCACCCCGCACGAGGCGGCTCCCAGGTCGGACAATCGTTTGGGGACCCGGGAGATCCTGCGCGGGTGGTCTCTCTAGGCCTCGGCAGCCAGGATGTTCGCCAGCCGGTCCGCGCCGATGCTCCCGCCGCTCAGAATGCAGGCGACCGGACCGTCCGGCCCCTCGGCCAGGGCGGCCGCCACGGACATGGCGCCGGACCCTTCGACGACCAGCTTGTTGTGCAATGCCAGATGGGCGATGGCGGTGCGGACGTCGGCTTCCGAGACCAGGACCACCCTGTCGACCACGGCACTGACCAGCGGGTACATCTCGTCGACCACCACCGGCACCATGGTGCCGTCGCAAATGGTCTCTCCCGTTTCGACCCATCTCGGTTGACCGGCTTCCAGGGCTGCATGCAGGGAGGGACAGGCCGCGCTCTGCACTCCGATGATCTCGGTGGCCGGCTGGAGTTCCTTGATCACACTGCCTATGCCGGACACCAGTCCGCCGCCACCCACGGGTACGTAGATGGCTCTCACCTCGGGGAGGTCCTCCAGGATCTCGAGGCCGATCGTTCCCGAGCCTGCCAGCATTGAGGGATCTCCCCAGGGATTGAGGTAGCTGTACGGCTCCTTCTCCCATCCCTTGTCGAACACGTAGTCCATGAGCGCCGAAAACGGGACCGGCACCGGCGTGACGCCGTAGGCGCGGACCCCGTCCACCTTCACCTGCGGGGCGGTGTCGGGCAGGAGACTGCGGGCCGGGACCCCCAGCAACTGCGCCGAGTAGCCGAGAGCCTGCGCGGTGTTGCCGGCGCTCTGGGTGGTCACACCCCTTTGAAGGTCGGCGTCCGACAGCGATCGCGCCCAGTTGAACACCCCTCGCAGCTTGAACGATCCGACCGGCTGGAGGCACTCCGCCTTGATCCAGACAGAAGGGCCGGGTTCCGGAGACTTGTACTGCAGGAGGGGTGTGCGCAATGCCACTCCGCTGATGCGCCAGGAGGCCTCTCGCACATCCTGGACTGAAGGTGGGGGTATGGGAGGGTCCCCGGATCCGGTTCTCATCTGGCTCATGCGGCGTACTCCTTGTCCATCGTTGCCTGCGTCTTCAGAGTAGATCGGAGCGCGTCTGTCTGGCGCTTCCAACTTCTATTTACACAAAAATGCTGCTATAAGGCCTTATAAGAACAAAAATGCTGGTATAAGGGTCTATTTGAACCATTTTGTTGTATTAAGCCTAGGAATGGTAACTACAATGCCATTTATGGCCCGAATGATCTACCCCCCCTGGCCCACTGATGCACGGACGGTCTTCTTCGACGATGAAGATCTGGTATCGCCCTACATGTTGAGAAGGGCTACCGAGGATGGTCGAATTCGCCGTCTAGCGCCCAAACTGTACACCGCTGACCTCAAAAGCAATCCAGGGGACATCGTCACGGAGAACCGCTGGTACATCTTGGGCCGCCTCATACCCGGAGCCATGATCGCGGATCGTTCTGCAGCCGAAGGTGGCCGAATAGTAGACGGCTACCTCTTTGTAGCCACCGACAAGAGGCGAACTCCTATCCGCTTACCCGGTCTGCAGGTGCAGATACGTCAAGGCGGACCCATCGGTGGCCCGGTAGAAGACCCTTTGTGGGCTGAGGGCTTGCGGATTTCCAGCACGGCCCGGACTCTGGTGGACAACATGGTGGTGTCGCGCGGTCGCGGTAAGCGGCCCTCGCGTACCTTGCTACCAAGCGAGTTGGAAGACTGGCTGGCGCGCAAGTCTCTGGTATGGGGACAAAAGAGGACAGAGCGCCTTCACGCACAGGCGGTAGATGTCGCTTTGGCGTTGGACGCGGAAGATCGGATTGAGGACATCAATCATCTCTTCGGACAACTAGCAGGCAGAGAACCCCCAAGGCCTGCCGCCGGACGGTACTTCCAGGCTGCGGCTGAGGGGCGGGCATGGGACGAACGAAGGGTGGAGATGTTCGATCGGATAGCTGATGGACTGGCGGAATACGACGACCCTGACCTGCCGGAGTGGCTACCGGCCGAGGAGGTGCCCGGGGAACTGCCCTTCTTTGAGAGTTACTTCTCCAACTACATCGAAGGCACCATTTTCACTGTCAACGAGGCCCGTCACATAGTTGAGACCCAGCAGCCTCCCGCAGCGCGTCCCGCCGACGGGCACGACATACTGGGAACCTACCGTTGCGTTGTCGATCCGATCGGCCGCAGGACCGTATCGGAGAGACCTGCCGAAATCATTGCGCATCTTCGAAATCGTCATGAAACGATCATGGCCGCCGGCCGACCGGAGTGTCTCCCCGGAGATTGGAAGCAGGAGAACAATCAGGCAGGTGGGTACCTGTTTGTAGCTCCCAAATTGGTGGAAGGGACTCTCAACAAGGGTTTTGAACTCGTCACTTCAGTACCCGAGGGATTCAGACGGGCTCTCTTCAGGATGATGGTGATCCTTGAAGTGCATCCCTTCACCGACGGGAATGGGAGAGTGGCCCGGGTAATGATGAACGCAGAGCTCTCCGCCGCCAATCTTGCCCGCATTGTCATCCCCAGTGTGTATCGCCGTGAATACCTGGGTGGCATCAGGCGGGTTTCTCAGTCGGACGGCAGGGAAATCGCAGGATTGGTAAGAGTGATGAGCTTCGCTTGGCGGTGGACGGCGGCCATGCCCTGGGAAGATCGGGCGGCGACGGATGGCCAACTGGAAGCTACTCATGCCCTTCTTGATCCTGATGAAACTCCCTTGGGTGGCATTCGCCTGGAGCTGCCCTGACCTCCCTGCATGAGCAGAAGGATCTCCATCCGGTTAGGTGCATGGTGCACGACTATGGACCGAGCCTTCCGGGGTGTGGCGTCGGTTGGTGTGTCGCTCTCGTAAGGGGTCTGGAACTGTCTCAGAGTTCCAGGAGAGCCTGCTCGACCACCTCCGGCAGGGCGGGGTGGATGTAGTACTGGCCGCGGGCCATCTGGTCGACGGTCAGGTCGAAGTGCATGCCCTGGATGAGTTGCTGGATGAGGGTGGGCGACTGCGGGCCGATGATGTGGGCGCCGATCAGGCGGCGAGTCCCGGCATGGGCGATGACCTTGGCGACGCTGTCGGTGTCCTCCATCGCCCACCCGTAGGCGGTGGCCGCGTACGGCTGGACGTGGCTGACATAGGGTATCTGCCGGCGGCGGCATTCCTGCTCGGTGAGACCCACGCCGGCGATCTGGGGATAGCCGAACACCGCGTGAGGGATGAACCGGTGGTCGACGGTTGCCGGACTGTCAGGGTTGCTGAGATTGTGGCGCACCACCCGGGCCTCGTGGTTGGCGACGTGCTTCAACTGCACCGGGTTGGTGATGTCCCCCAGGGCCCACACCCCTTCCACGTTGGTACGCAGTTGATCGTCGGTGACCAGGAATCCCCGGTCGTCCAGGGCGATCCCTCCCGCCTCCACCTCCAGTTGATCGGTGTTCGGTCGCCGCCCGGTCGCCACCAGCAGCTCGTCGCCCCTCACCTCCGAGGACTCGCCGTCCGGGCCCTCCAGGCTGATCACCACTTCGCCGTTCTCCCGGCGGGCGCCGAGGAGCCTGGTGTGGGTACGCACGTCGAAGCGGCGTGAGTAGGCGGCGGTGAACCGGCTACTGATGTCGTGGTCCTCCCGGCGCAGGAAGGTGTCGCCCCGCAGCAGGAAGGTCACCTCCGAGCCCAACGCTCCGATCACGCCCCCCAGTTCGGCCGCTATGTAGCCGGCGCCTATCACCAGCAGTCGCTCGGGCAGGTCGTCGAGACGCATGACCGTGTCCGAGGTGTGGTAGCCACAGTCGGCCAGGCCCGGCACCGGTGGCAGAGTGGGCCGTCCGCCGGCGGCGATCACTATCCGGTCGGCGGTGATCACCTCGTCGCCGACGGCCACCTGCCTGTGTCCCACGAACCGGCCCGAGCCGGCGTAGACGGTGACATGGGGGAGGCCTTCCCGGTAGGAGCGTCCCCCCTCGGCGATGGGGTCGATCCGTCCGAAGATCCGGTCCCGTATGGCGGGCCAGTCTGCGCCGTCGAAACGGGTGTGGACTCCCAGGCGTTCGCTGTCGGCCGCCAACTCCGCCATCTCGGCGGCATACACGAACATCTTGGACGGTATGCAGCCGACGTTGAGACAGGTGCCGCCGAAAGGGCCTCGCTCCACGACGGCGATCTCCCAGCCGTCGTGTTCGGGTCCGATCACCGAGTTGCCGGATCCGGTACCGATGATCATCAGGTCGAAGTTGCGCATTCTGTGTCCTGTTCCGATGGTTGGGGCCGCGCCGTATAGCCGGTCCGGGCCGAATTGTAGGTTTGCCGGGGGACTGCAACGTCAGGGTTGTCCATGGTGGGTGAGAAGCCGGGGGCGGGATGCTGGGCGACGGGTATATTTGGAGCGCCTGTAGGGGAGGAGATGGCCGACGGGTTCTCTTCCCTACCAGGAGAAACGGAGGAGGCGATGCCGGGCCGGCTCATGGACAAAGTAGCGATCATCACCGGTGGCGCCACCGGAATCGGTCGGGCCGCCTCGGTGCTCTTCGCCCGGGAGGGCGCCAGGGTGACCGTGGCGGACCGCAACACTCCGGATGGCCGCAGGACGGTGGGGATGGTGGGGGAGGTCGGAGGTGACGCGCTCTTCGTTGAAACCGACGTCTCCAAGGCGAACCAGGTCAGCAACATGGTGGAGCAGACCGTCCAGCACTTCGGGAGGCTGGACGTGCTGGTGAACAACGCGGGCGTCGCCATCAAGACGCCGCCTCTGGCGGAGGTCCCGGAATTGTTGTGGGACCTGACCCTCGACACCAATCTGCGGGGGGTGTTCCTCTGCACCAAGTACGCCGTCCCGCACATGATCGGCGGCGGGGGCTCCATCATCAACGTCTCCTCGGGCGCCGGGATGAATCCGACTCCCGGGTCGGTCCCCTATGGTGTCAGCAAAGCCGGGGTCATCCAGATCACCCTCACCACCAGCGCACAGTACGCCCCCGAAGGGATCCGCTGCAACGTGATCGTCCCGGGGGCGGTCGACACTCCCCAGTCGCGGGGCACCCGCGGCAGCACCGAGGAGTTCGAGCGCCACGCCACCCGCTACGCGCTGGGGCGGGTCGGCGCTGCCCGGGACATTGCCAATCTCATGGTGTTCCTGGCCTCGGAGGAGTCCTCCTACATCACCGGGGCCGCCATCAAGATCGACGGCGGCGGCCGGATCTAGGACAATCCGGGACGGAGTCGGCCTTCCGGGCACCCCTGTCCGTCACGGCTGATCATGACTCTGCCTGTACCTCGAGGGCCGGTGCATCCGTGTCGTGGCTGCCGGGAGAGGCGGCCGCGTGCCGGGAGGGCCACCAGTTCCAGCGGCCCAGCAGGGCGACCAGGGCCGGAACTATCAGCGTGCGGGTTATGAAGGTGTCGATCAGCACGCCGACCGCAACCGCGAATCCGAGTTGCAGGAGGTCCTGGAGCGGAAGGGTCATCAGCGCGGAGAACGTGCCGGCCAGGATGATCCCAGCCGAGGTGATTACCGGGCCGGTGCGGGCCAGGGCATGGCGGGTCGCTTCCCTGAGCGGGGACCGTCGCGCCTCCTCGCGGATCCGCGACATCAGATAGATGTTGTAGTCGACACTCAGCGCGTTCAGGAAGACGAACAGGAAGAACGGCACCGCATACCCGATGCCGGCATGCCCGAGTACCAGGATGAACACCGCAACCGACAGGCCGAGGGTTGCAAAGTAGGTGAAGGCGATCGTGGCCATGAGGTACAGGGGCGCGATCAGAGAGCGAAGCAGCAGCGCCAGCACCACGCCGATGGCCAGAAGGATCAGGGGCAGCACCACCAGCGAGTCCCGGTTTGCGGCGGTGCGGGTGTCGTAGGCCTCCGCCGTGTCCCCGCCGATCAGCACGCTTCCGGGGGACAGACCCTGGGTCGAGCCGGTCCGGCGGGCCAGGGTACGCAGATCGGGCACCACGTCGAGAGCCTCTCGGGAGAACGGGTTCGCCTCCAGCACGACGTCGATGCGGCCGGCGCCCCCGTCGGGGGACACGAACCGCCGGGTAAGCGACTCCGGCAGCACCGAGGCCGGGGGCCCCTCCATGCCGAGAGGTCTGGTGGGCCCGGAGGCGTTGGCGACGGCCGGGTGCCCGGCGAGTTCCAGCGTGAGGGCGTCCAACTGCCGGAGGGAGCCCGGATCGAGGGCGTCGGCGCCCGGGGGCAGGGAGACGTAGAGCCGGGTGGGGGAGAGTTCTCCTGCCGGAAAGCCGCTTCTCAGCAACTCGAAGCTGCGGACCGACTCGGCGCTGTCGGGCAGGCTTTCAAGCTGGTCGTAGTTGGTCCGGTACGGGATCAGGCCTGCCACCAGAACACCGAGAGCCAGCACCGTGACGGCAAGGGATACGCCCGGACGGCGCAGCACCACCGCGCCCACCCTGCCGTAGACGCTGCGCCGCCAGTCGGTCCGTTTCACGGCTTCGGCGTCCAGGCGAGGCTGCCTGGGCCAGAAGGCGCGCCTTCCGAAGATGGTCAGCACCGCCGGGATCAGGGTCAGGGCGGCCAGCATCATCAGGGCCACCGCCAGGGCGATCACCGGGCCGAGCGCCTGGTAGGAACGGAGCGTCGCCAGCCCGAGAGCGACGCAGGCCACCAGGATGGTGGCGCCCGCCGAGGCGACCGCTCCGCCCACGCCCCGCATGGTGCGTCTCATGGCCTCGTGGCGATCGCCGTGCCTGGTCAGCTCCTCCCGGAAGCGGGCCGACACGAAGAGCACGTAGTCGGTCCCGGTGCCGAAGAGCACGACAGTCATGATCCCGGTGGTCTGTCCGGAGATCGGAAGGTCGAAACCGAGGGCGAGCCAGGCGGCTATCCCCCCGGCCAGTTGAAAGACGAGGCCCACGCCCAGGAGGGGGATCACCGCCATGATCGGGGAGCGGTAGATGATGATCAGCAGCACCAGCACCAGGAGGACCGTCACCAGCAACAGCAGGGTGTCGATCTGAGCGAACACCCCGACCAGGTCCACAACCAACCCGCCGGGTCCTCCCGAGGCGATCTCGACGCCGGGCAGGTCCAGGGACGCCGAGCGGTCGCGGATGGCCTCCACCGTGTCGAAGAAGGGCTGTTCCGCAGGCTCACCGGCCACTTCGACGAACACGTACATGGTGGTCCCGTCGGTGGACACCAGGCCGGACCGCGGGCCGGCGGTCGGGTCGGGGCTCAGCACCCGAGTCACGTTGTCCGGCGCGTCCGGACCGGAGAGCCAGGCCGCGATCGCGGCCGCTCCCCGGTAGGCGTCAGGTCCCAGACCGGCCGGTTCGCGAAACACGATCAGGACGGGCGTGCCGGCCGATGGGAATCGCTCCTGTGCGAACTGGTAGGCCCGGGTGGCCTCTGCGTCCCCGGGCAGGAACAGAGCCTGCTCGTTCTCGGTGGCCTCGTTGAGCGCCGGAAGTTGTGAGATCAACCATCCTGCGGCGATCATCCACACCACCACGGTCACCCACTTGCCGCGGGGACCGGAAGCGAAGTCGGTCAGGCGGCCGAGCACCGTCCACTCCCGTTCCGGGGGAGGAGGCCGACGGTTGCCGCCTGCCGTCTACAGGGCTCTATCGACACCAAAGATCGGCCTTGGTGAGGTAACCGGTCCTCTGTCATGCAGGGCAACACCTACTGTGCCTGACAATGTGGGGTAGTGACCTGTAGGTTCTGTAGAGGCATCGGAATGCCCCAAGAGCGTACCGGGGATCGCGTTCCTATTGCAGAGACGCTGCGTGCAGAGGCCTCCCGGCGCCGATAGAGGTTTTGGGTGATGCCTGCGAACCGTTGTCGGTGACTGTGGCTTAACCCCTGCGTGGTCAAATGAAGGCGAAGCGAGAAGCCCCGGTTCTTCCTACGTTTCTTCTAACCGGGCTTCAGGCCAGCGTAGGATGGCTCTTTCGATCCATCCGATCAGGTGGAAGAACACGATGCCCCCCAGGGAGGACAATGCTATGGCCGCAAACATCAGCCTGGTGTCGATCCGGTAGCTTGCCTGCACGATGACGAATCCAATGCCCCGGTCGGCGCCTGTGAATTCTGCCACTATTGAACCGATCACCGATAGCGTGGCCGCCACTCGTAGACCGGCGAATACGTAGGGAAGCGAGCTGGGAAGCCGCAGCCTCCAGAAAATCGAGGCCCTGCGCGCCGAAAGCACGTTCATCAGCTCCATCGCCTGGTTGCTAACCGATCGGAGGCCGCGAGTTGTGTTGACCAGGACCGGGAAGAAGCAGATTATGGCTGCGATCACCACCTTGGGAACCAGTGTGTAGCCGAACCAGATTGTCAGCAAGGGCGCGATGGCGACTATGGGGATTGTTTGGAGCACTACGGCCCAGGGAAACGCGGCGCGCTCCACCACCCTCACGTGGACGAACACCACTGCCGTCACAAACGCTATGCCGCTCCCAATCAGGAAGCCCAGCACGGCCTCGAGCATCGTCCATCCCAGGTCGGCTGCGAGCCACCGACCCTCGGCCAGCAACTCAACGAAGATCTCGGTAGGACTCGGGACGATGTAGGCCGGTACATCGGCCGCCACTACCACGATCTGCCAGACAGCGAGGGCGAGCAGGGCCAACAAGGCTGCCGGAAGAATCCCCCTTGCCTTGGTGATCCAGCGTTTGCCGAAATGATCCTCCCCTGTCACATTCAACCTCATGCGGCTCACGACGGGTTGTCTGTTTCGAGGAGGGATCGCAGTTGGCTGGCCAGCGATCCGAACTCGGGTTCGTAACGCAACTCCAGCGGCCTCGGCCGCGGGAAGGGGACGGCAGCCACTCGTTCGATCCGTCCCGGCCGAGGGCTCAGAACCACGACCCGGTCGGAAAGGAATATCGCCTCCTGGATACTGTGAGTGACGAACAGCACGGTGGCTTGTGCCTTGTCCCACACGTCGAGGAGTTGGAGATTCAATCGGTCCCTGGTGAATTCGTCGAGCGCTCCGAACGGCTCGTCCATCAAGAGAGTCGAAGCCTCGTAGATCAGCGCTCGAGCGATGGCGACCCGCGACTGCATTCCGCCCGACATCTGGGCGGGATAGTGCTCTTCGAACCCGGCCAGTCCCACGTCTTGCAGGAGTTGGCGCGCCAGTTGCTCGGTCTTTGGTCCATGGGTCGGGTTTCGCTTCCCGAGGATCTTGTCAGGAAGGAGCACGTTCGCCAGCGCCCGCAACCACGGGAAAAGCACCGGATTCTGGAAGACGACCCCGAATTCGACGTCGCGGCGTGCTTGCTCCGGCGTCTTGCCGTGCACAGAGACAGTCCCGGCCGTTGGTTCGAGCAGTCCCGAAACAACCCGGAGCAAGGTCGACTTGCCGCATCCCGACGGCCCGACGATCGCCAGGAACTCACCGGCCGGGACTTCCAGGCTTATGTCCTCAAGAGCAACTACGGGATTCTCGCCCCCAAAGGCGACACCAACCGAGTCGAGAACGATGCCGGTGCCCACGCTCGGTTGGCTCATGCCTCTTGTTTCTTAGCCTCGTACTTCCGGATTCCTTCCAGGGCTACATCGATGGCGTTGTGCCATCCGTTGAAGAGTGCCTGATTAACGCCTTCGTAATCTATTTCATCCGGTTCGGTGTAGTTGTATGACACCGCGCATACCGATGCTGCCTTGAGACCACGGAGGTGGGCTATCGTGAAGATCGCCGCGCTCTCCATCTCAATATTCATTATCCGCTGCCGGATGCGGTTCTTCACCCGATCCTCTGTCTCTGCATAGAACGCGTCTGCGGAGGCGTTGATGCCAATGAACAGCCCGAAACCGCGTTCTCTGCTCAGCTCCTGGCCGGCTTCGATGAGAGCGGCGGTGAGGAAGTGATCCGCCACTGCCGGGAATCCGTCATCGACCAGGGCGGCGGTAGTTCCGTCCTCTCGCATGGATGCAACGTTGATGAGGACGTCGCCTTTACGAATCCCCGGCACAAAAGCCGCGCTACTCCCCACACGGATGAAGTGGGACACGCCCACGTTTGCCAGTTCCTCGACCGCGATCGAAGCCGAAGGGCATCCGATCCCGGTCGACGTGCCGCTCACTCTTACGTCGTGATATTTGCCGGTTACGGTGCGGTACTCGCGGTGGTGGGCAACCTCTGTCGGCTCGTCCAGGTGTTCTGCAATCAGTGTGATGCGGCCGGGATCTCCGGGCAGAAGCACATAGTCGGCCACGTCCCCGGGTTTGACTCGCAGGTGATACTGCATCTTGCCAACATTCCCGGATGTGTTGTCAAACAGGTCCATACTCGTCCTTTATTAGAGGGTTATAGGGGGCTCCTGGAGTAGAGCCCCCTTTTCGCGATCAGGAGGAGAAGCACGCGTCTGTGAACAGACTGTTCACGTCCACGTCAACCGTCAGCCCTCCGTACGCTTGGAGAACCTCGATCACCGTCTGCCACCGCTCCGCCGTCATGAAACCCATACCATGCTCAACCGATTCCGGAGTGCGGATGTGAGTTAGCGTGGTGTCGAGGATCATGCGTTCCGTGGCAGCGTCAAGGTTGTCCGGGTCCGAGGCGACGACAATGTCGGTGGTCTCGTCCGGGTTCTCGTAGGCATATTCCCAGCCTCGAGCGATGGCCCGGACCATTCCACAGACCACCTGTGGATTGTCTTCGAAGTAACTGCTGGTTGTGAATAGAGCGTTGGCTGAGGTCTCGACGCCATAGTCAAACGGGACCCACACGTTTGTCTCGGCACCTTGCAGGCCGGCTCTGATCGGCTCGTTCGTTGCGAAGACAGTGACGATGTCGATGTCCCCTTCGAACAGGGGAGTCAGGTCGAACCCGACCGTCACCTTGTCGAAGGAGTCGAGATCGATGCCGTTCTTGACCAGCATCGCCTGGGTCAGCATCCACGGGCCGCCTTCCTGAAAGCCGATGGTTGCCCCGGCGAAGTCCTCAAGGGTATCGATTCCAGAGTCAGCCAGGGCCATCACCGCGCCGGGGTGCTTCTGCAGAAACGCCGCTGCGGTAACCAGCGGGATGTCTTCTGATGCCGCATAGACCAGGGAGTTCATGTCGTGAAGGCCAAAAGTGTCGGTCCCGGCAGCCACCAGCGTGATGCTGTTGGTGTCGAACCCTCCGGGATTGATGGTTACGTCGAGTCCTTCATCCGCGAAGAATCCCTTTTCCAGTGCCACGAGCTCTCCCGCGAACTGGGTTCCAAGGAACCACGGCAGCCGGAGGGACACCGCCACAGGTTCGGGGGCTGCGGTTGTCTCCGGGGCTGCGGTTGTCTCGGGGGCTGCGGTTGTTTCGGGGGCTGCGGTTGTTTCGGGGGCTGCGGTTGTTTCGGGGGCTGCGGCCGCTGTCGTGGTCGTGCTGTCATCGTCTGCGCATGCGTTAGCGAGGAGGGCTATCGCGATGAGCAGGGCTACCCAATACCCTGTATTACGTTTGATGTGTCTCATTTCTGTCTCTCCTGACGTGTTAGCGGGCTGTTTGGCCTAAGCCGGCGGATTCGGGGCAGTTACAGGATTCGCGAAGCATCAGGCGGGTCTCAAATGTGACCGGTGGCTGGGCGGCTCCCGTGACGATGGCCCTGCGAAGAGTGCGGACAGCCTCGTAGCCGAGGTCATCGGCCGGAAGGCGGGTCGTGGACAGCGAGGGCGCGGCGAGCGCGGCGAACGGAATCTCCCCGTAACCCATGACGGCTATGTCGTCGGGCACTCGTCCACCGAGTTCTTTGATGGCGGTGATGGCGCCAAGTGCCAGGACGTCCCCGGCGCAGAAGATTGCGGTCGGGGGCCTGTCGAATTCCAACAGTTGGGCTGCGGCCTTGGCTCCTGCTTCCAGGCTCCAATCCGAGGCTGCCACCACCAGCCGGTCCTCGCGGCGAACACCCGCCGCCGCCAACGCGGGAGTCGATCCTTCGACAAACCTCGAATGTCCCCAGCCGGCGGCCGGATCGATGAACCCAATACGACGATGACCATGCCCAAGCAGATGGCTGACAGCCTTGAAGCCGGCCTCCGCTTCATCGACCACGATGCGCGAGCCGGTGTCGGCGCTGTGGCTGTCCACGAACACGAGAGGCCGTAGCGCCGACGCCGACTTGAAGATCTCGGCGGTCTTTCGGTCGGGCCGATCGAAGTGGATGACGATGATCCCGTCCACGTTCCGGCTGAGCAACTGGTCAACATCTCGCGCAACGACCCTCGGGTCGTAGTGTCGGGTCTGACAGATGACGGGTAGCCATCCTTCTATCTCAGACGCCTTGGAGATGGCGTCGAGAAACTCCGCGTAGTAATCGGTGAAGGAAGGCACCAGGACGCCAATGGTGAAACTCGACTGGCGATTCTCTCTTCGAGACCAGGCTTGATCCCGGTCGTAACCCAGAACGAGGGTCCGTGACCCTCGGCGCATGGAGACCAGACCATCGTCTGCGAGTTGCCGATAGGCCGCTCGCACCGTGTGGATGTTGACGCCCAGGTGCTGTGCCATATCGGCGATCGTGGGCAGAAAGCTGTCGGGCCTTGCCACGCCGGTGGCGATGAGCCAGGTGAGTTGACGAGCTATCTGAGCGGCGAGGGCAACCCGGCTCCCCCGATCGATATTGACTCGAGCGACGAGATTAGGCACTGAGTGCGACTTGCTATCCATGGAAGGGAAAGTATATAGATATCTATACATCTAGCAAAATAGATATATCGCCCAAATGGCGGAGGCTTGGCGGCCAGGGGACAGGGGTGCGACCGTGGCTGCTCCGGGTGAGCAGGCGCCGTGGTTGAAGGGGCGGCCACGGGGTGATCTCCGAAAACCGAATGATTCGTGATTAGTTCTAGTTATAATAGAACTATGCTGTGGAAGATCGACACACAGTCTTCGCAGCCTCTGCATGAGCAACTGGCCGGCCAGGTCAGGCGTGGCATCGCCACCCGGGCGCTGGCGGAAGGCGAGAAGTTGCCTCCTGCGCGAGAGATCGCCAGGGGACTGGGAGTGAATGTCCACACCGTCCTGCGGGCGTTCCAGACCCTGCGGGATGAGGGCCTGCTGGAGGTCCGCAGGGGCCGGGGAACCTCCGTCGCTGCCAACGCCCAACCGGTCACCCGCCATGTCGAACTGGCTCGCAGGCTGGTTGGCGAAGCACGGCGAGCCGGCCTCGAAGACCGTGAAATCCTGCAACTCGTGGAGGTGCAATTATGAAGGAGAGGACAAGCCGTACAGTCCTTGGACTGGTCATTCCTCTGTCGCTGGCGGCGATCGGACTGGTTCCCTACCTGGCCTATCGGTCCGATCTGCCCGACCGGATAGCCAGTCACTTCGGCGTCTCCGGGAGGGCGGATGGCTCGATGACGCCCGAACTGTTCCTGGCGGTCTTGGGAGCCCTGATGGCGATCGGCCTGGGAGCATGCGTGACCATCGCCCTGACGCGGCGGAGGCTTCAACCCATGATGGCGCCGAGTGTTTCGGCGGTGGGGGCCTTCTTCGGCGCCATCGCCGCCGGGATCCTGGCCATCACCGCCTTCGGTCAGCGAGGTTTGGAAGATTGGCAGGATGCGACGATCTCCCCCGGCGCCCTGGTCGTGTGGATCGGCGGCAGCCTTTCAGTGGCGGGCATGGCGTCGTGGGTCGCCTCGTCGCTCCCGTTCGAAGACGTGGAGGAGACGGACCGGGCCCCCGCGGCGATGGAACTGGTGACAACGGAGCGGGTGTTCTGGAGCGCCACGCTGTCCGCCAGGTGGCCGATGCTCTTCGCCCTGATCACCGTCATGGTCGCCCTGGTGCTGACCCAGTTCGCCGAGTGGTGGATCGTGATGATCGTGCTGGTTGTCGCCGTGGTGGTGGGCACCTTCGGTCGCATACGGGTGACCGCCGACCGGTCGGGACTATCGGTGGGATACGGTTTCCTCGGGTGGCCCCGCACGTCGGTGCCCCTCAGGCGCATCGCCGCTGCCCGGGCCATTGACATCCGCCCGGCCGAGTGGGGCGGTTGGGGATACCGGGGCAGCCTGACTCTGATGAGGCGCGCCGCGGTGGTCCTGCGCGCCGGTCCCGGTATCCGCCTCGATCTGCACGACGGAAGGGTATTCGCGGTCACCATCGATGATCCCGACGGGCCGGCTCGGCTGCTGAATGCCGAGGTCTCCCGGCTGGGGGACGCCAGGACCCGACCGGCCGGTGGCTAGCAGGCCCCCCGGCCGGGAGCGGGGCCCGGGATGCGACGATCGGTTCGCCGCCCCCCGGGTGGGAAGCTCGACCCTTGCTACCCAGAGAACCGACCATCCCACCGGATCACAGGTCAATCCCTCAGGTCAGACCATGAGAGCCAACTTGCCCATGGCGCCGGGCGCCGGTGACACCGAGATCGTCCTGGGCAACAACGGCGTTCGGGAACTCAGAAAGGACACCAAGCTGGACTCTGCTCGGGTAGACCCACCCCGCCCCCAGGGTCACTCCCCAAGTATCGATCGGATTCCAATGATCGCCATGGAAGGCCTCGGATGAATTCAGCACATCTACTCGACGGCGACCCTGTCCGGTAGCAGCTCCCGAGACTACGCACGCCGAGTTGCACTACCCCCACCGCACT
Organism: Acidimicrobiia bacterium; assembly: GCA_965204615.1. Classification (GTDB taxonomy): domain Bacteria; phylum Actinomycetota; class Acidimicrobiia; order Spongiisociales; family ZC4RG35; genus Bin76. Next base: position 3,144,417 of record OZ242000.1, read on the forward strand.
TTTTGAAGAGGAGACACTTTTGCTCGGCGGCGGTCACGTCATCGCGAAGGAAGAGTGTCCAGTTGAGGGGCTTGCAGGTCGTGCTGCTGTGGGTAGGAAGGGGGAGAGGGTGGTCGGCAGGCCGGTCGAGGGGCGTGACCGACATGTCTGCTTCCTGTGTTGACTGACTCCCAAGGGGGTGGTCCGGTGTGATGGGCGGTGGAGGGACAGTTGATCAACATGAGAAGCTACTTGCCTGAGGCGGCACCCACAGGAGCTGATGTGATGGGCGTTGTTGACCCGAGTTTTGTTCCTACTTTGGCGGAGGCAGAGCGGGCTGCGAAGGTGGTGGCTGGTGCGGGCGCGGGCAGGGTGTTGTTGTTCGGGTCTGTCGCTCGGGGCGAGGCTCACCGTCACAGTGATATTGATTTGATGGTGATTTTCGACGATTTCGATTACGCCCGTCGTCAGGATTTGACCGTGGAGTTGGAGCGTTTGGCAGGTGCTGAGGTGCGCTGTTCTGTGGATGTTCATTTGACTGATCGTCCGGAGTGGAAGATGCGTACCGAACAGGTGGTCACGTCGTTTGAGAGTCGGGTGAAGGACCAGGCGGTGTTGTTGGTGGACAAGGAACCTGGAGATGTCCATTGGGACAAGGAGATGGTCATGCCTGGAAGCGATTGCGAGGAAGCACTGGAGCGTTTGGGCCAGGTGGAGAACGCGCTGGTGGGTATCCAGAACAGTTTGGTACCCAGCGATTACCAGCGGCTTATGGAACAGACCGGCCAGGAGGAGGAGGCGTTCGCGGTTTATGAACAGAGACTTGCACTGGGGTGCGCGCCGGGCACCTTACGGTGGAGACCGCGGTGAAGTCTCTGATCCATCTTTCGGTTGCGGCGGAGGCTCAGCCGAGGGGTCATGACATTGGCAGGCTTCTTCTTCAACTTCCCGAGCCGCACCGAAGCGAGATCGAGAGACGTCTAGCTGTGGTGGGAGTTGAGAATCTTCAGAGGTGGCACCAACAGGCCCGCTACGAACGATTTGTCACGCCTACCGCGGATGTGTTCAGAGAGATCGCCAAAGCGGCCTCCAGTGTGGCTCTTTACACCGCGGATCAGTTCCCGCGGGGCTTGGATGTCGCAACCCCGGTCTGGAGGAAGGTGTCGTACATAGAACAGGTGATCGCTTCTCGCGACCTCCACACCGGCGGAGACCGAGACGAGCGGGAAGGGCCCGAACTGTCGCTCGGTCCATAAGACTGGGCCAAACATCTGGTGCGGCCGGGGAACCGCTGTCGTGGAGTTGGTGCGCCGGAGGGAAGGAGCATGGTCGATGACATCATCACCTGGGTCCGTGAGGAGACAACTGGCGGCGCCGGGTAGGAACTGCGGATCATGGCTGTTCAGCAGATCGCCGGCTGGAGAGTTTTCCCTTGGAACCGGTCGTCTTTACCGTGGGATCGGTTTGTCTCGGCTGAGATCAGGACAGCTTTCTCGCCGAAGAGCTCGAAACTCCCTCCGCCAGACCACCTCATCGGCGTTCCCGATGTCAACCCTTAGCCGGGAGGGTGCGTCTGTCAAGGGCGGGCGTCCCGGAGTGGCGCCGCAGTGCGGGCCGCCACATCCTCGAAACCGACTCCCGGGGACAGTTCGACCAACTCGAACCCGTCGGCGGTGACGTCGATGACGGCCAGATCGGTGTAGATCCGGTCGACCACCGCCGGACCGGTGAGAGGATAGGAGCAGCGTTCCACGAGTTTCGGGGCGCCGTCCCGGGTGGTGTGTCTGGTGAGGACATACACCGCTTTCACCCCGGACACCAGATCCATGGCGCCGCCCACCGCCGGGATGGCGGCGCTCCGGCCGGTCGACCAGTTGGCCAGATCACCGTTGGCGGCCACTTCCAGGGCGCCCAGCACGCACAGATCCAGATGTCCGCCCCTGATCATGGCGAAGCTGTCGGCGTGATGGAAGTAGGAGGCGCCCGGCCGCGCGGTCACCTGCTGTTTGCCTGCGTTGATGAGTTCCGGGTCCCCCTCCCCGGGGGCCGGCGCCGGTCCCATGCCCAGCAGTCCGTTCTCGGTGTGCAGCACGATCTCACGGTCGTCCGGGATGAACTGGGCGATCAGCACCGGCATGCCGATCCCCAGATTGACGTAGGAACCGTCGGGGATGTCCTGCGCGGCTCGCCGGGCGATCTGGTGCTTGGTGAGTCCTGGTATGCCGCCGCTCATGGGTAGCGCGCCCCCCGGGCGACGAGTTCGGACTCGTGCTGGGGGTCCGGCACGTGCACCACGCGATCGACGAAGATGCCCGGTGTGACCACCGCTTCGGCGTCAAGCCCTCCCGGCTCGACCACCACGGATGCCTGAACCACGGTGGTCCGGCCGGCCATGGCCATGAGCGGAGAGAAATTCCTGGCGGTCTTGTTGTAGGTGAGGTTGCCATGCCAGTCGGCGCTCCGGGCCTTGATCAGGGCCCAATCCGCCACCAGCCCGCGCTCGAGGACACATGGTTTGCCGTCGAACCGCCGGCGCTCCTTGCCGGCTGCCAGGTCGGTCAGGGCCCCGGTCGGCGTGTAGAAGGCGGGGATTCCCGCGCCGCCCGCCCTGATGCGTTCCGCCAGGGTGCCCTGGGGCACCAGTTCCAGTTCGATCCGGCCGGCGTGGTACAGGTCCGCGAACACCGTGGAATTGGCGGTGCGGGGGAAGGAGCAGACGATCCTGGCTACCCGGCCGGCTCTGATGAGAGCGGCCAGCCCCACCTGGCCGCTGCCTGCGTTGTTGCTCACCACCGTCAGTTCCCCGGCGCCGTGGTCGATCAGGGCATGTATGAGTTCGATCGGGCTGCCGGCCTCGCCGAACCCGCCGATCATGACGGTGCTGCCGTCCTCGATCCCGGCAACGGCCCGTCGGGGGCCGTCGGCTCTCTTGTCGATCACCCCGGCGGCCCATCCGGACGCGGCGGCCGCTCCCTGGAGCCGGGCAGCATCAGCAACCTGTCGGTCATGGCGTCCTGTTTCATCGAACAGGGCCCGATCCTCGTAATCATCGAACCAGAGGGCATTGGGGTCGCGACCCACGATACACGCCTCGTCCCTGTCCGGGTCGTCGACGCTGCCGCGAAGAGCCCCCGCGAATCCGCCCCCGCGCGGGCGCCGCACGTCGAGGTGGCGCCGGGCGCCCGATCAGCCGCGAGAGGATCGCCCGTGGCATTGGTTGGAGCGGTGGAGGGCCTGGCCCTAGTCTGGATGCCAGGGCCGAGTGCGGGTTGGGGCAGTCTCTGGCACGGAACACTGGCAGGCGGTCTGCGGATGAACCAGTTGTGGAGTCAGAGAGTATGCGGCAGCGAGAGGCCCCGGTAGCGACCGGTTTCCGGCGACCGGGCAGGTGTGATCATCCGGTGCGGGTCGGCATGCGGTCGGGGAGCCGCGTCAATGAAGCTGTGGATTCCCCTGACCTGCGCCCACCCGGGTTTTCTCCCGGATCGTCACCGTAGTGTCGGCTCGATGGGCCCTGCCGGGCCCGACGAAGCTGATGCTGGGCAACGTGCTCATAGCATCCACCTATCCGCTGGTGGTGGACGTGGGCCTCTCCACCGGTGATGACCCTTGGGTGTTCCAATTCGGTGCGCTGTCGGGCAAGTTGGTGGCGACGGTGCTCTACCTGGGGCTGTTCCATCCGGAACTGTTACAACGTGATGTCGCCTCGTTGGTGCTGAGAAGGTCGTTCGGATGGCTGGCGTGGTGGCGGTTCGCGGACGACCCGGTGGAGAGCGGGAAGCAGCGGCGATCCGCGTTCGGGCTGCTGGCCTCGACGTACTCCCACTTCAGCATCGTGTTCTTCGTGTTGTCCATCCAGTTCGTGGACACCGCCGTGTCCACGATCGTCGTCGGGGCCTTCCCTGCGCTGTTCGTGCTGGTGATGGGTCGACAGGACCGCTCCGTCGGAGGAGGGGACCGGTACCGGAAGCTGACCGTGGTCGACCTTGCCGCGTTGGCGTTGGCCTTTGGCGGAATGGGAGCAGTGACATGGGGTGGCGCCGGTGGGGTCACTCTGGAAGGTTCGTTGGCGCGGACCCTGGTGGGCGCGGGCCTGGCGGCGGCAGCCACCACGGGCGGGGTGTTGACCGCGAAGAGTTTCAGGTGGGGCGTCGACATGGCGGCGGAGACAGGCGCCAGGGGCGGGCGACCCGAGTCGGCAATGGTGCTGGTCGCCTATGGGGTCGGCAACCTGCTGTCCCTCCCCGTTCTGGCGGGAACCGCCGCGTTGAGCGGATGGCGGATCTCCCCCAGGGGATTCGCGATCGCGGTGCTGTGCGGCCTGGTGATCATGCTTCCCGGCAACGCGCTGTTCATCAGGGCCAACCTGTTCACCCGGCAACTGTCCGTCAACAATCTGATCTACGTGCAGACGGTGTTCTCGCTGTTGTGGCTGTGGCTGTTCACGACCATAGAGGTGGGCAACCCGACCCTGGTCCTGGTGGGCGCGGTGACCGTCATAGCGGCGAATGTGCTGTCCGGAGGGGTTGGGGACTGGCTTGTCGGCAGGGCGAGTCACCACTGACAGCGAGGGCGGTCCGTCCCCCCGACGCAAGGCGGACCGTTGTCACTCCGTTTGACGCGGAGTCCCTGACCGCTCGTCCGGGGTGAGCCCGGAAAGAGCCCGTATCGAGGCGGGGGGTTCGATCCCACCCGTCAGGTCCGAGGAAGGGATGGCCGGTCCGAAGCGGGTGCTGACCGGCACCACCCCCGCCCACCAGGGACCCGCCAGGTCCTCGGGTTCGTCCACGGGATCCCCGCGGCGGACCTTTGCGGATGCCTCGGCAAGCGGGAGTTCCAGCACCAGGGTGCTGCGCAGGTCCGACGCCGACGGCAGGCGGGTGTTGTCCCAGTTGGCGACCACGTGGTCGGTGATGATCCTCAGCGCCTTCAGTTTCTTCTCTCCGTCGACAATCCGGCGGGCGCTTCCCCTGACCACCACCGATCGGTAGTTCATGGAATTGTGAAAGGGTGTTCGGGCCATGACCAGACCGTCGAGATGGGTGACGGTGACACAGGTTTCCATGCCGTCGCCCGTTCGGAGGAGATGGTTGCCCACCGCGCCGTGGAGATAGAGATGATCGTCGTCACGACCGTATGCCATGGGGAGCACCAGCGGGCCATCGGGGGTGGAGATGCCGACGTGTGCGATCATCCCGGCGTCGAGGATTCGGAGTATCTCGGAACGCTCGTACCGAGCCCGGGCAGCCAGGCGACGCACCCGAACCCGCTCCGAGGGTGGTCCGGCCTCTCGTGATGCGGTGCCAGGCATAGGAGGCAAGGTTAGGGACAGACGCCGAGGACCAGAGGGGGTTATAGCCGACGGGTGGCGTGGTGGCGGTCGGACGGGCGGCGCGCCGGTCGGATTGCCTCGAGGGGTGGCTACACCAGGACTCTCTTCACGCCGGCCTCCGGGGTCCATGACATCACCAGCAGGCGACGGTCCTCCACCCGGGCAAGCACCACGCGGGTGATGTCGGTGGTGAACAGCGTCATGGTCGAGGTGTCGTCCACGGGAAATCGATGACCCTCGACGAACCGGGAGATCTCGGTCCGGTCCGCAGGCATGGCCCGTCCCTCCACCCGGGCGTCGCCGCGACCCAGGTCCTCGGCGTCGGGTGCGCTGTGCATCGAGAATCGGGGATCCCGGATCAGGTCGGCCGTCTTCCGGGAGGTGGTGTCCATGGCCAGCCAGAGATGGCCGTCTCGAATCGGGACCTCCATGCCGGAGAGTCGCGGCGCTCCGTCTCCTCGCAGCGTCGCCATCACCGCGTGGCGGTGACTCTCGAATCTCTCCCGCACCGATGCGGCCAGTGCCGGCTCGGCCTCCTGGAACCGGGCCCATGTCACCGCCACCGGCGAACCGCCCTGCGGGCCGGAGCAGCGGTCCCGTTGGCGCAGCGCGCGGGCGTCCATCCGCGAATCAGATGGCCGAATCCTTGGCGGCCTCCATCCCTTCTGAGTACGCTGAGAAGGTGTTTGGCATCGGAGGAATCGGACTGAGAAGGCACTTGCGGAGGTTCTGATATGAGACGACTGATCTTAACGATGGTGGCGGTCCTGCTCCTGGCGGGTTGCGGCGGTGGGGCCTCCGAGGAAGAGGAGGCCATCGCCTCGAGGACCCCCACGGGCACCGAGGAGGCTCAACAGGCCTTCGATGGTTTCCTGGGACAGCCGTTCATCTCCGAGTCGCAGGCAGAACAGAGCAGGGACATGGTGTGGCGGGCCTGTGCAGCCTTCCAGGACGGGGCCACCTGGCAGGAGGTCGAAGATCAGGAGTTGGCCGCCCTCGAGGAGACGGGCAGGACTCTCACCGCCATAGAGATAACCGGAATGCGAGCCGCCGCCGGCCTGGGTCTGGCGGCCTACTGCCCCCAGCACGAGGACAAGGCGCCGTAGAAGGTCCGGCGGGGGTCGGCGGGCCGGCCTCCGCTGTCGCTATAGAAGTCGACCTTGGCGCGGTGTCGCGGGCTTGGGCGCTCTCGCCTTGGCGGATCGGCGACCCGGATTCGAGTTGCGGCGCGATCGCGTGCGACGGGGAAGGTAGGACCGGTTCCGGTAGAGATCCCGGTAGGGACCGACCAGGTCGGGATATTCACCCTCCAGCCACTCCATGAAGTGCTCCTTGACGCCGGGTCGCAGATGCAGGCGGATGGGAGCGGCGAAGTCCGCGCCGGCGTCCCGGCAGGCTCGCATCACCTCGCCGATCTGGCGGGGGGAGTCGGAGATGCCGGGGAGGAGCGGCGCCACCAGCACCCCGGAGGGAACACCCGACTCCTTCAACTTCGAGACGGCTTCCAGGCGCTTTCCGGGATGGGGCGTACCGGGCTCGGTTCTCCTCCACACATCGGTGTCCAGGGTTCCCACCGAGAAGTTGACCGTCACTTCGGCCCTCCTCGCCGCCTCCGCGAAGAGATGCCGGTCCCGGAGCGCCAGTGGCGACTTGGTGAGAAGCGAGAAGGGGTTGGAGCGTTCGGTCAGCACCTCCACCACCCCCCTGGTGAGGCGGTACTTGCCCTCCGCCGGTTGGTAGGGGTCGGTGTTGGTGCCCATGGCGATGGGATGGCCCGCCCAGATTCTCGGCTCGGTCTGGGCCCTGGCCAGTTCCGCGGCGTTGACCTTCACCACGATCCTCCGGTCGAAGTCCTCCCCGATTCCCAGGCCCAGGTAGTCATGTGAGGGGCGGGCGAAACAGTACACACAGGCGTGGGAGCATCCCCGGTAACAGTTGATGGTGTATTCGAACGGAAAGAAAATCGTATAGGGGACCCGGTTGATGATGGTCTTGGCCTCGACCTCGAGGAAGGTCAATCCCCGGTAACGACCCTTTCCGGCCACCCGCCGGCAGTGCTCGAAGAGTTCGGCCGGTTTGTCGCCGGCCAGGGTCCAGCGCAGGTTGGGGGCAGCCATGGGACACCCTACTTTATCGAACATACGTTCGATAGCCAAACGGGGACCGGGCCGGGCAATCCCGGATGGAGGGCGATTGGTTGTGCGAGGTCGTAAAATGGAATTGGGCAGCGGAAGGAACCGGTTGGAGCCCCACAGCATCTACGAGACGGAGGATCTGGCGGCGATCCGTGCCGAGACCAGGCGGTTCGTGGAGAATGAGGTGGTTCCCCACGGCGAGGAGTGGGAGGCGGAGGGTCGGGTGCCGCGGGAGTTGTTCACCAAGTTGGGAGAGATCGGGCTGTTCGGGTTGCGGATCCCCGAGTCCCGGGGCGGGGTGGGCCTCGGCCATCTGGCCTCGGCGACGGTGGCCGAGGAGTTCGGGAAGAGCACCTTCGGCGGGGTGATGGCCAGCGTGGCGGTTCACGGTGAGCTTGCCATGCCGTATGTCTACCGGTACGGGTCCCCGGGGTTGCAGGACCGCTACCTGCCGGGGATGATGAGCGGAGAGTTGATCGGCGCCCTGGCGGTGACCGAGCCCGACGCGGGTTCCGATGTGGCTGCGATGAAGACCCGGGCGGTGCGCGACGGCGACGAGTTCGTGGTGAACGGCACCAAGATGTTCATCTCCAACGGCGCCAGTTGTGACGTGGTGGTGCTGTCGGCCAAGACCGACCTCTCGGTTGCCCCGCATCGGGGGATCAGCCTGTTCCTGGTGGAGAAGGAGAGCCCGGGATTCTCGGTCAGCCGCACCCTGGACAAGCACGGGTGGCGCTCCTCGGACACGGCCGAACTGGTCTTCGAGGACTGCCGCGTGCCGGCGGAGAACCTGATCGGTGAGCCCAATCGGGGGTTCTATGCGATCATGCGCAACTTCCAGAACGAGCGGCTGGTCCTGGCGGCGGCGGCGTTGGGAGAGGCCAAGAAGGCCCTGGAGATGACGGTGGCATACGTCAGGAGCCGTCGAGCCTTCGGCAGGATGCTCTGGGCCAAGCAGGCCATCCGCCTGAAGCTCGCCGAGTTGGCGGCGTCCGTGGAGGCCGGGGCGCAACTCCTCTACCACTCGGCCTGGCTGCTCGACCAGGGGCAGGGGGCGGTCCGGGAGGTCTCCATGGTGAAGGCGTTCATGAGCGAGTTGGTCAACCGGGTGCTCTACAGTTGCGTGCAATTCCACGGCGGGATGGGCTACATGCGCGAGTCTCCGATCGAGAGGATGTCCCGCGACGCCCGCCTGCACCCCATCGGCGGCGGGGCTACCGAGGTGATGCTGGAAGAGATCGCCAAGAAGATGTGAGCGATTGATGGTTGATGAAATGGGCCCCGATCGCCTCCTGAACCTGCGCACCGACTATGAGAGTGCGGGACTGACCCGATCCGAGTTGACCGAGGACCCCTTCGATCTGTTCGCGGGGTGGTTCTCGGATGCGTTGGAGTCAGGCCTGGTTGAACCGCACGCCTTCATACTGGCCACCGCCGACCGGCGCGGGCGACCCGCGGCGCGGACCGTACTGGTGAGGGAGATGGACAGCCGGGGAGTCGTGTTCTACACCAACTACGGGAGCCGGAAGGGCGCGGAGTTGGCGGAGAACCCTCGCGCCGCGGCGGTGTTCCTGTGGATGCCGCTCCATCGCCAGGTACGGATCGAGGGGAGGGTGGAGAAGGTGGCCGGCACCCGATCCGACGCCTACTTCAGCGGCCGCCCGCCCGGATCCCGCCTCAGCGCGGCCGCCTCTCCCCAGAGCGAGGCGGTTCCCAGCCGGGCCTGGCTGGAGGAGCGGATGGAGGCGATCCGGCGTCGCCATCCCGACGGAGATGTCCCACGACCCGCGGAATGGGGCGGCTACCGGCTGGCGCCCGACTACTACGAGTTCTGGCGGGGCCGTCCCAACCGTCTGCACGACCGGTTCGAGTACCGGTTGCGGGACGGAGCGTGGGTGACCGAACGGCTGGCGCCCTGACATCTTGACGTCGACGGCATGATGCGACTGACCATTCTCGGGTCGAGCGGCACCTACCCCGCACCCTCCAATCCCGCCTCCGGCTACCTGATCGAGGCAGGAGGCACCAGGGTCTGGTGCGAGGCGGGTCCGGGTACCTTCGCGGCGCTGACCCGCATTCTGGACTTGGAGTTGTTGGACGCGGTGGTGGTCTCCCATCGCCATCCCGACCATTGCATGGACCTGGTTTCCGCCTACCACGCCTTCGCCTACGGTCCCTTCTCTCGCCGGGGAGTGCCGCTGTATGCCCCCGACGAGGTGTTTGCGGCGCTGCTTTCCCTCCTGGGCCAGGACACCGACGGTCGTTTCGCCCGGGTGTTCGACCTGCACACCGTCGGGGACTTCGACGAGATCGCCATCGGAGAGTTGCGGGTCTCCTTCGCCGAGGCCGACCATCCGGTACCGACGGTAGCCTCCCGGTGGAGCGACGGGCGGCGGGCACTGGCCTACTCGGCGGACACCGGGCCGAAGGGAGACTGGCCCCGGCTGGTACGGGATGCGCACCTGTTCCTGTGCGAAGCGTCGCTGGGCGCCGACCCCCCGCCGGGGGCCGCACCGCACCACCTGGACGCCGGGGAGGCGGGCCGGATCGCCCGGGAGCAGCGAGCACGCCGTCTGATGCTCACCCACGTCCCGCCCCATATCGATCCCCGGCCGGCGGTGTTGGCCGCGGAGCGGACCTTCGACCGGCCGGTGGCCCTGGCGGTTCCCGGCGCCGTCCATCGCATTTGATTTTCCTTCTACCCTCTTAGGACATGGCGCGTACCCGACCGGCCGACGAACTGCGGCCCGTCCGTCTGCAGATGGGTTTCACCGACTCCGCGCCCGGGTCGGTGATGATCGAGGTGGGCGGCACCATGGTGCTGTGCACCGCCACCGTGGACGAGCACACACCCAAGTGGATGATCGGCAAGGGCGGGTGGGTGACCGCCGAATACGCGATGCTGCCCGGCTCCTCCAGTACCAGGATTCGCCGTGAACACTATCAGCGGGGACGCGCTCTCGAGATCTCCCGGCTGATCGGACGTTCACTGCGGGCGGCGGTCAACCTGAAGGCGATGGGCGAGTGCGTCATCCGGGTGGACTGCGACGTCATCCAGGCCGACGGCGGGACCAGGACGGCGGCTGTCACCGGGGGATGGCTGGCCATGACCGAGGCGCTGGCCTGGGCCGCCTCCCGGGGCTTGGCCAACGCCGAGGCGTGTTTCGACCAGGTGGCGGCGGTCTCGGTGGGCCTGGTGGAGGGAGAGGTGCTGTTGGACCTCGACTACCGGGACGACCAGGCGGCCGACGTGGACCTGAACGTGGTGATGTCGGGAAGGGGACTGCTGGTGGAGGTGCAGGGGACCGCCGAGGGGGCGCTCTTCGACCGGGCCGACCTCGACCGGATGCTCGACCTCGCCCAGCAGGGGATCTCGGAGTTGGTATCCGCCCAGAGGCGGGCCCTGGGCCGACCGCCGTCCTGAACAGGGTGGAGAAGAGACCGGACCGACTGGTGGTGGCGTCGGCCAATCCCCACAAGATCGCCGAGGTGGAGGAGATCTGGGAGGAACTCGGGTTGGGGAGCCGGATCGTGAGGGGCCTGAGCTGGGAGGACGTGGAAGAGACCGGCGAGACCCTGGAGGAGAACGCCTTGATAAAGGCGCGGGCGGTGGCCGACGTCACCGGACTTCCGTCCCTGGCGGACGACACCGGCCTGGAGGTCGATGCCCTGGGAGGCCGCCCGGGGGTGCGGTCGGCCCGTTACGCAGGGGAGGGAGCCACCTACCGGGAGAACGTGGCCCTGTTACTCACCGAGATGGCGGGCCGCGGGGACAGATCAGCGCGGTTTCGCACGGTGGCCGCCCTGGTGTGGCCGTCCGGCCGCTTCCTGGTGGCAGAGGGCGTCCTGGAGGGAAGGATCACCACCGACGCCCGGGGCGAGGCCGGGTTCGGGTACGACTCGGTGTTCGAGGTGGGCGACCGGACCCTGGCCGAGATCACTCCCACCCGGAAGAACCGGATCTCCCACCGGCGCCGCGCCCTCCGGGCCCTGGCGGATCTTCTCCACCCCTGAGAATTGCGCCGGTCCCCTGTGGCCGCGATGCGGGGGAACTTCCTGTCCCGATGGCTGCGAGTCGAAATCGTCGCACAGTTGAATCCGGCCGCTGCGAACAGGACCCGCAGAGTGCTCCGGATGTTGTTGGCGGCCGGGGATCATGAATGCCCTTTGATTGCGAGAAGACGGCCGACGGGTTCCGGTGGGGTGCGAGGACTCAGCGGCGTGCGGCGGCCAGGACGGAAAGGACATGGTCGATGTCGGCGACGGTGTGATCGGCGTTGACCTGGAGGCGGATCTCCTCGTCGCCCCTGGGAACCACCGGGTAGGCGAGGCCGGTCGCCAGGACACCGCCGTCGAACAGGGCTGTGACCAGGCGGCGGGTCTCGTCCGTGTCGCGCAGCATCAGGGGCACGATGGGGTGCTCACCCGGAATGATCTCATAGCCCAGGGCCACCAGGTTGGACTCCAGCCTGCGAGTCAGATCTCTCAGGTGTTCGAGGAGTGCTTTCCCCTCGGGGCTGTCCAGGACTCCCAGGGAGGCGAGGGCGGCGCTCGCCTCGGAGGCCGTTATCGGGTTGGAATAGATGTAGAAGGGAGAGGTCTCGCGGAGGAACCGGATAACCGGGCTCTCGGAGACCACATATCCGCCGTTCACCGCCAGGGCCTTTCCCAGGGTGCCGATGAGCACATCGGCGGGCGGGCTCCCGGTGTATTCCTCGGCGCCCCGGCCCGTGGGACCGAAGGCGCCCACTCCGTGGGAGTCATCCACGACCACCACAACATTTTCGGGAAAGCCCCGATCATGACGACGGGCGATCTCCACGATCTCTTGGAGCGGCGCGTGGTCGCCACGCATGGAGAAGACGCCGTCGGTCACCACTATCGCCCGTCTTGTCCGGCCGGCGGCTTCCGCGAGTTGCCGGTCGAGGGCCGCCATGTCCAGATGGGGATAGACGGACTTGGTGACAGGCCGGGAGAGGCGGATGGCGTTGATGATGGAGTTGTGGTTGAGTTCGTCGGATATCACTGCGGTGTTCGGATCGATTAAGGGAACCAGGGTTCCCATCACCGCGGCATAGGCCGATGAAAAGATCATCCCCTCCTCACGCCCGTGGAAGGCGGCCAGGGCGTCTTCGAGTTCCACATGGGGAGTGTGGGTGCCCACGATGAAACGCACCGCTCCGGGCCCGGTTCCCAGCGTCCGGGCGGCCACCTCTTCCGCGCGGACAACCTCGGGATGCAGCGCCAGCCCAAGGTAGGAGTTCGAGTTCATCCTGATGAAGGAGCGGTCCCCGTGGCCTTCCACCAGGTATCTGGGGCCTCGCTCCCCGTCGGCCGGGACCACCTCCCGGATGACAAGTTCGCGGCCCTTGGCCGTGCCCTGGGCGTCGAGTCGAGCCACAAGGCGATCGAGTTCGGCGGTCAATCGATCCAGGGGCATTCCGGCCTGTCGTGGCGACTCATCCTCAGAGGATATAGCCGCAGACCACGGACCGGCCTCTCACAGGCGACTAACCCGCCCCGACGGTATTGTGCTAACTCATGAACGAGACATACCGAACCATCCTGGGCCTCCGGGCCATTCGCGAGTTTCAGGACCGTCCTCTCACCCAGGAAGACCTCGACATGGTGCTCGAGGCGGCCCGGTGGACGGGCAGCGCCAAGAACCTCCAGAACTGGGCGGTGATCGTTGTCCGCGACCGGGAACAGATCGAGCGGGTGGCCGCCTGCGGCCAGGGCGCCGGGCCCCTTCTGGCTGCGCCGGTGACGCTGGTGCTCGTCCAGGAACCCGGGGCGTACGAGTTGGACACGGGACGGATGTCCCAGAACATCATGCTGGCGGCGGACTCCCTGGGCATGGCAACCTGCCCCATCACCCTGCACCGGGACGGGGATGCGGCCCGTGTCCTCGGACTGCCGCGGGGATGGCGATGCCGCTACGCCGTCGCGCTCGGCTACCCGGACCCCGACGCCCGCCCGAAGAACTTCGGGGGTCGAAAGCCCATCGAGGAGATCACCCACCAGGAGTCGTTCGGCCGGTAACCGGAATCCCGCCATGACAACCCGGCCACCGGGCGGTCAGCGACTCTTCAGTATGTTGCGGATCCTCGCCCGAACCGAAGCGGCCTCCGATTCGCCGGCCCTGGCCAGCATGCGGGTCACCTCTTCGCGGTATCGCGGGAACCGAAGCGACAGTTCGTTGAATCCGTTGTAGGCCCATGCCCTGAGGAACTTGTTGTCGCTTTCGAGACAGGAATCCAGGAACTGCTCGAGGCCGGCGCTCCGGTCCCCGGGAATGTCGAGATAGGGGAGGCATTGGAGGATGTGCAGCTTGCTCTCCCAGTGCTCCTGATCACCGAGGACGCCGAGGATCGCACGGGAGCTCTCAAGGGAAAGGGAATGGCCGGCTTCAAGATGTCTCTTCAGCAGCCAGGTCGCCGCCCGTTGCAATTCGACATCGGCAATGTGCTCCAGAAGCGTGGCAAGGAAGTCCTCTTCATCTCTATGGCGCTCATAGGTCGACTGCAACGCGGTGGCGGACCTGTTGTCCCAGGCGGAAATCTCTTCCGATAACGTCATCTCACACCCGGTTCCGGCGATGTCAGGAACATCGGTGACAAGAGGCCCGACCGGCGAGTTCGGGATCAGGCCCTTCCCGCCGCTCCGGCCACCTTTCGGATGTCCGTCTTGGTGGTGGCGCGCTGCGGCGTCCAGCTGATCGTCTTCTTGAATCCCTCGTTGAGCAGGAAGAAGGTGGTGAGAGAATAGAACGCCACGATGAACGCCACTATCAACAGCCGGGCGGTGTTGGTCTCCTGCACCGCCCCGTCGGCCAGGTATCCCAGACCGGAGGCGAAACCCAGGAACTCGGCGGCGATCGCCAGCGACCAGCCCCCTCCCATGGAGAGCAGCATGGCGGTGCGCAGTTCCGGAATCGCCGCCGGCACGATCACTTTGATGTAGGTGCGCGGCCGGGAGGCGCCCAGGGTGCGGGCGCTTTCGATGTACCGGTCGGGCACGTTGGTCACCGCGTTCATCGTGGCCACCACCAGCATCGTCCACACTCCGAAGGCCACGTAGATGGTGATGCCGAAGAGGGTGGAGCCCACGACGAACTGCAACCAGGGAACCGCCACCAGGAGGGGGATCATCCGCAGCAGGTTCATGGGCCCCCACGCGGTGTGGCGCACCGCCGGCCAGTAGGGAAGGGCCAGACCGGTCAGGAGACCGAGCGTTATGCCGACCACCAATCCACACAACAGCCTGAAGAGGGTCATACCGGAGTGATAGGCAATCGCCAGGAACACGGCCGGCCAGGTCGGATCCCCGCCATAGATGGGCAGGGGCGCCAGCGCCTCGAGATTGAAGGTCCCGAACCCGAGGTCCAGCACGCGGACGGTCCAGAACCGGGAGAATCCGAAGAAGGTCTCACCGAAGACGTAGTCCCATCCGGGAACCAGGGGATGCTCGAGAATTCCGGGAGGCGCGACATAGGACGCCACCTGCCACGCCAGCAGCAACGCCAACCAGGAGACGAAGAAGAGCGGGCTGCGGCGCATACCGGCCCACAGCATCGGCGGTCCCGCCGCTATCCCCCGTCCCGTCCTGACCAGGATGTGCTTGACCCGGGTGGTGCGGAATACGGCCGGCCAGGCCCAGAACAACACCGACCAGGACAGGATCAGGGACCACGTGACGTTGGTGACACCCTCGGCATGCGTCCAGTTGACGGGAGGGAAGCTCTCGGGCAACTGCAACAGCAACCACGGAACCAGGACAGCCCAGATCGGCCATCCGATCCAAAACAGGGTTCGCAAGAGCGCCCGCTGATTCATTCCGTCGTCACCTCCCCCTCGGTCACGCCCGATTGGGCCGGGAACCTGCAGACACCCACCTGCCTGCCTACAAACCCAGCCTGCGACCGGCCTCGGACCATCTGGTGAGGAAACGTATGCCCACTACCAGGATCCCGTCGACCACCACAGCCAGCAGGCCGAAGAAGAGAATCAGGGAGACCACCGCGGTCGGCCCCTCGGAGAGGCCCATCGCGTAGCTCCACATGCGGATCAGAAAGCCTCCCCCCATCTGTGGTCCCAGCACCTCCACCAGGGTGCCCAAGCCCCAGGCGCCTCCCAATGCGATCCGAAGACCTCCCGCGATCTCCGGAATCGTTCCCGGCAGATAGACCCACCGGAAAATGGCGCGGCGGTCTCCTCCCCGGGTGAGGGCTGATTCAATGATCCCAACCGGTATGTTCTCGGCCGCCCGGCGGCTGAAGAAATACATGATGAGGGTGGTGTAGAAGGCAACCACCCCGATGGTGGTCAACAGGGGATACTCGATCCCGAACCAGATCACGAAGAAGGGCGCCGCCATGAAAATGGGGGTTGTCCCGAAGAAACCGGCAATCGGCGTGACCACATCGGCAATCCACGGCATGAGCAGACTGCTGAGTCCGACTCCCAAGCCGATCAGGGTCCCCACCGCAACTGCGATCAGGATGTTGCGGGTGGTCCGCACCAGATGGAGAACGTACCCGAAGCAGTGATCGGGAAGAGCGGACATCCTGCCCCTTCCATAATCAACCTGTGCCAGCAGGTCCGGACAGGCGTGAACGAACCGTTCCGCCATCCGCTCACTGTAGAACAGGTTCTCCCCGAAGTGTGTGAAGGCGCCGATCGGGGTGGGAACGAGTTGGAAGAGGGGCGAGAAGGGCGCCGCCAACAACTGCCAGGACAGCAGAAAGAGCAGTATGCCCAGAACCTGGTAGAGGACGTAGGCAATCCGGCTGCGTCGCCTCATGCGACGCGCCGCCGCTCTCACTTCGAGAACATCAGCCCCTGTCGTGGTCACCGTACATCCCCTTGTCGATGAAGGTGCTGCAGGGAGATGAGCCCCGGTACCAGGGGCTGGCATTCAGCGGCATTCATGCTGCCCCGGAGGGAGTCGGCCACCACCCACATTTCAGCCTCGCATCCTGTGGTGGCTCCCCTGTTGCGCCTTTGTGTCAATGGGGTTGGGTTGCTTCTGATGCACGACCTCGATGCCTGGGCGGGCCTTTTGTAAGCATAAAGGTACTTCCGAGGGAGAGGTGTTGGCGGAGGCGGACGTTCGCGAGATCCTGTTGGAAGGGAATAGTGTCTGAACGCATCATCATCCCATTGACGGTGTGGGGATACAGAACACCCAGCTAAATAGCCATGTTCTGCCACCTATCCCACACAGTATCCCACAATGCGAACAGGTTCCCACACACTTTGCAACCCCATTCCGGGGGGAGGACGCAAACGATGGTGTCGGATCTCCCCGCTGCCCTCACAGCCCGCCGGGATAGAGTTCCTCATACTTCGGTATGCCGGGTTCAGAGTGAAAGGCCATCGCCTCGAATCTGTCTACGAACACAACCAGTGGCACATCGCTGATGTCGTACCCTCCGTAAACATCCACGTTGGGTCTGCCCTTCTCACCGATGCCGATTTCCGCCAAATCAGGCATGCTCATTGCCCACTCTGGATGATGCAGCACGGCGATTACGTCATGGTACGTGACCCCGCGTTTGCAGGCAGAGGGTGCTACGCCCAAGGACAAGGATCGCCCCGTTAGGCGGCGGAAACAACCAGATGGCGCTCCACTGCTGCTCGGCGGCTTGGCGACTCGATAAGCAAGAGGAGTTCCGGGCGATCCTCGGGAGGCCGACTGGAGATGTATGTCGCCGCGCGATGCGGGCGGAGGGCATTCAACACGTAGCGCCAGTCCTCTTTGGTGTAGGCCTCAAGGGCGGCATCCGCGATGCGCTGGGCCACTTCCGAGGCCTCTGGAGGGGCTGGCAACAGAGCATCCGGTGAAGCAGCCTTCGATATGCGCTGGACTTCCTTTTCTGTGAAGGGCACAATTCCAAAGATAATAGGAGATCTGGACGAGGAGCAACCCCCTTGGTGGTCTATCCCCGCGTGTGCGCCATCGGGTGACCATGTCATCTCATAGAGACCGCTTGTTCTTAATACTCTTCTACGCCAGTACTGAACCCGCGGGATGCGGCCTCGCGCGTCCCCCTGCGGATGCCCAAAGGGAAGGCGGTTGGCGAACAATGAATCCCGGTGCCTTTCTCAAGGTCTGCGCCGACCCCCGGTTGGCGTCACAGTGGGCAGACCCTTCATCTTCTTGATGCGGGGCCGGGAGACCGGGATTAACCTGTTCCCCGGAAGGAGGAGGAGATGAGGTGGCTGTCAGCGCATTGGGCCCGGGCCAACGGAAACCGGGAGATGAGGCTTCCCAGCAAGATTCGTGCTTGCCTCGCGTCGTCGGCAGCTCTGGCGATTCTGTCCCTCGTGGCAGTGGGATGCTCCAATTTGCCGGAGGCTACGCCAACTCTCCCGCCTACTCCTACGGCGACGGGCACTCCTTCACCAGCCCCAACTCCAACAGCGACTACCGTGCCGACGACCACGCCCACACCCCCGCCCACACCTCCGCCGACGGCCATACCCCCGCCGACGGTCACACCCACTCCTGCCCCGACCGCGACTCCGACGCTCACGCCCGAGGAGGGGTCCCGCGCCGCCCTGTCACAGATGCTCCCGTGGTACGACGAACCGCCTTACCCGCTTGCCGTCGTGCCGATCCTCGAAGTGTGGCTCAAGGACGCTCAGCTCGGCCTGGAACTCGTCAATACGCCGTGGGTCCGCGATGGAGTTGGCCCGCTGGAGTCCAACGCGGTCTACGGCCTCTCCCACCTGTACGACTGGGATCCTGCCCTGGCGCGCCGCATACTCGCCTACAGCGCCGAGGAACCCGTGCGGACCCGCAACGTCCACATGCTCAACGTCCTGGGCGACATGACGTGGCAGCACCCGGCCGGCCTCAAACTCCTTCAGGCCCGTGAGTGGTTCGCAGACGGCCTCTCGTCGGAGGAGCGGGCGTTCATCATCGTCCTGGGGAAGGTGGCCGGGGAGGGCGCTCTGTACACCGACCTGCTCGAAGAACGGTTCACCCTGGCAGCGTCCATCGACCTGCCGGTCAGCGACGCCGTCGGCCTCTGGGCCTTCGGCCATGACGCGGTCGAAGGCGATGTCCTGGGGGCGATGGAGGCCGGCGCCCGGGCGGCCGAGCGGGTGATGGCCAGCCCGTTTCCGGTGACCGATCTCATCATGCTCCAGGTCAACGCCGAGAAGTACGGCGGCGGATTCGGAGGGGTCAACCTAAGGGACTCCATGGTGCTGTCCGTAGGGAGCGGGTGGCCGGATACAGCTCACGCGGACCTTCTCTACCACGAGGTAGCGCACTATCACCTGACCTTCGAGGTTGGTCCGCACTGGCTTTTTGAGGGCGGCGCCGACTTCGTACGGGCCTACCGGGAGGCGTGGGACGGCACGGAGGACTGGGATGGCCGGGTGCCGCTGTTCGAGGGCAACGAGTATGCCGGCAGGACATGGTGTGTGAACAACGGAGTCGCAACCATCGCCGCCCTTGCCGAACCCAGCGAATTTCAGGACCCCTGCGGCTATGCCCTCGGCCAGTACTTCCTGACCCACCTGTACAACGCCATCGGGGAAGCCGCGTTCTCATCGGTGATGCGGGAACTCTATGAGCGGTACCTGGACTTTGATTACCACCCGACCGAGGAACAGGTCTATCGCATCTTCCTCAAGCACACGCCGACGGACCGGGAAGCGGAGTTCCTGGACGTGTACCGCAGACTCCACGGCGGGCCATTCATCGACGGGGACTGATGGGATCACAGTCCGCCGAGCCACACCTCGAAGACGGTTCTGTCCACCATGCACGTTTGGTTGGTGGGTTGGCCGCGTACGGTAGCCGGCACTGCCTTCGAGATGTGGTTGGGACTCTCTGACCCCCGACGCCATTGACTCCGGGCTGCGGCCCGGTAGTCACGCCAAGCCTCCTCGGAGGGGGACGGTCTGGTCCGATTCCGGGCCCCGAGGCTCTTGCCGCAATGGAGGAGGGCCGAGATCGGCCCTCGGAGAGATGGCGAAGCGGTCCGACCACCGAACAGAGCGATGCCGCAATGGAGGAGGGCCGAGATCGGCCCTCGGAGCCGGTGATTCCTTTGCGACAATCGCTTCCTTCCTGGCCGCAATGGAGGAGGGCCGAGATCGGCCCTCGGAGGAGGGCTGGTCATAGCCACCGTCCTTCCTCTTGCTTGCCGCAATGGAGGAGGGCCGAGATCGGCCCTCGGAGACCGACCACGCTATCGAATGGCGCGCCGCCCGCGTGCCGCAATGGAGGAGGGCCGAGATCGGCCCTCGGAGTGCGCCTTCCCGCGGCTGATGAGTTGCTCTTCCAAGCGCCGCAATGGAGGAGGGCCGAGATCGGCCCTCGGAGGCGTAAGCTGGGTAAGGGATAAGGCCGGAAACTACCTGCCGCAATGGAGGAGGGCCGAGATCGGCCCTCGGAGCTCCCTCCGTATCGGATCCAAGTAACCACCTACTACGCGCCGCAATGGAGGAGGGCCGAGATCGGCCCTCGGAGATCACCGCCGCCGAAGCCCGAGTTACCACCAATGCCGCCGCAATGGAGGAGGGCCGAGATCGGCCCTCGGAGATGGGGAACCTGGATGCCCTGAAGGAAAACATTGGGGCCGCAATGGAGGAGGGCCGAGATCGGCCCTCGGAGCCGAAGACAGTGGTTGCATCCTCTCCCTGAGTAAAGGCCGCAATGGAGGAGGGCCGAGATCGGCCCTCGGAGCTCACCAGGACAGACCATCTTCGTGATGCCTTTGAAGCCGCAATGGAGGAGGGCCGAGATCGGCCCTCGGAGGAGCGTTACGAACCGGTCAAGAACAGTGGTGGCCATGCCGCAATGGAGGAGGGCCGAGATCGGCCCTCGGAGCGTCCAGCCGGCCGGGAAACCCATCATCCACTCGGTGCCGCAATGGAGGAGGGCCGAGATCGGCCCTCGGAGGATGATCAGATCACGCTCTACCTCGGGGATGTGATCGCCGCAATGGAGGAGGGCCGAGATCGGCCCTCGGAGATCCCGGACATCACCAACAAGCGGATGTCCGACATGAAGCCGCAATGGAGGAGGGCCGAGATCGGCCCTCGGAGGGCTCGTTTCTTATTTGGGCGCTGACCTGGGGTTTAGCGTTGCCTTTGCGAGCGGTTGGTTTGGCGGCTGTTTTCGGGGAGCTGTTATTCGGTTGTCAAGGTGCTGCAATTCTACGTCTAGCAGGCTGTCGAGCGGTGCCTGGTACTGGTGGTCGGACCTGGCCTCTCGCATCAGATTATCACGGGTCCGCTGACTGGTAGGGGGTTGGATTGGCCCATGAAGGAGAAGCATTTCCTGCCGCGGTGTTCCGGTTGGCCGAGATCGATGATGGCGATGGAGTCGATACCGTGGTTGATGATGGCGCCTAGGTCGGTGCGCATCTCGACCAGTTCTATGAAGTCAAGGTCGCATATGAAAACGCTGTATTGCATGGCCCACCCGTAGGCTTTCATTGTCTTGTGTACTTGACGTAGACGCTTTTGGTGTCTGATGTCATACGCTACCAGGTATCGCTTTCTGCCTCTGGCCATCGTTTACCTCGTCATGAAGGGTACGTATTCGGGTATTTCTCCCAATAGTGTGGCGCCGAGCATGCGCGCCTGGACTTCGAAGACTCTTCGGTAGGTGATCCGGTACTTGTAGGTGGGGTGGGTCACTTCTTGGTCGAGTCGGCGTTCGTAGGCTTTGATGAAGGTCCTTCGTCCCTGGCTGGTCATTGCCACACCCTGGGCCCGGATGACGAAGTTGTTTCTGTTGATCTCGTTGTTGTTGATGAGGGTCAGGACGACCGATTCGGCTATGAGAGGTCGGAATTCCTCTGCCAGGTCGAGGGCCAGGGCCGGTCGACCGAATCTGGGGCGATGGTAGACACCGAGGTATGGGTCGAAGCCCACTGCCAGCGCTGTGGCCGTGAAGTCCTTGACCAGCATCGAATACCCGAAGGACAGCAGGCAGTTGACCGGGTCCCTTGGAGGTCGTCGGTTCCTGCTCTGGAAGTCAAAGGTGCCGAGATCGTCGTTTTTGAGCATGGTGGCGAATCTGGAGAAGTAGAGACGGGCCGCGGTTCCCTCCAGACCGAGAAGGGTTTCGACCGATGGCGCAGACACCGCCCGGTGGGCGAGAGTGTTGAGTTGCGCCAGAATCCGCTCTACGTCTTGTTTGGTGTTTCGGCGAAGAAGGGTGCGGGAGTTGCGGATCTTTCCTTCGACCAACCGTCGAGCGATCGGAAGTCCCGCCTGCGCAGCTATGGCTACTTGGCGTCGTCGCAGTTCGACATGTTTCGACGGCAGGCCATGGGCGATGCCTTGGAACCATCCACCGTAAGAAAACCAGCACACCGGCGTCTCCCGCATGAAGGCCGCTCGCATGAACTGGGAACTCAGTTGGACGTTGCCGTATACCGAGACCTGGGAGACGTCGATCATGCGTACGGATTCGATTTCCTTGTAATGCTTGGAGACCACGGCCCGGCCTCCCCTGATTCCGATCCTTGCACCCTGCTCGGTGACATGCAAAGGACGGGCGGACGGATCGCGGGGTACCAACCGGCGGGGCCGCTTCAGGGAGCGCTTGGTGTGCAGGTTGGTCTCGTCGGGTAAGCAGATGCCAACCAGGGAACACCGAGGGCACTTCGGGCTGTCGACCAGTGGTGGAGGCGGGTCCGATCGCGACGCGACGTGCCGCAACTCCTCCACCAGTCGGAAGGTCTTCGCCACGAGTTCGTCATCGAAGGGAATAGTCACCCGCTGGCGGGTCTCCGCAAAGTAGATCTCCCCCTCGGAGCACTGGTACCCGTTGTCACGAAGCAGCAGCCCGATCGCACAGAGCTGCACGAGCTCGGGAGACCATGCCGGACCGTGTTTGGGTGGTCGGCCCCGTTTGACCTCAACGGGAGTCACGCGGCCGTTCCCTCCCTCGATGATGTCCGCTTTGGCGATCAGCCCCAATCTCTCCGACCCCAACATCACAGACCGGGCCCTCCGCACCGGGTCATCTTCTTCCGGTCCGGCTATCCGACCTCCCCCCGGATCAACGTTCCGATGCACATAACGACCCTCCACGGTGTCGGGACTATCCACAAACCGGGATTGAACCCACTCGAGGTAAAAGAGCCGCGGACAGTACTCAAACTCATTGACCATCCGAACTGGAACCAGAGCTGGTACGTCAGACATAATCGTTGAGGCTGGATAGGAAGGTGGGTGAAATCCTACAGCCGTTTGCATTGTCAGGTGCTTTGGCAGGTGGATTAGTTGATGTTGAGTGGTCGATGCGCCATCTTAAGGCCGACAGAGAATCCCTGACAGCACCACAGGGGGGTTGTCTATGTGGGTTCCTGACTCCAAATGGATTGGGGTGGCCGGAAGGTTCCATACCCTCCTTGGTCCGATCGCCAAATGACCGATCGCATCACTTGAAAAACACCCCAGCCTCGGTACCAGTCGGACCTTCGATTGATTTCTGCTTCGCCGCCGGTTGCGTGGGCAAGAAGGGACCGAACCGTTTTGGGTGTGGCAGGGCGCCTCCAAAGTGGCCAGGTGTAGGTACCTCCCCGTCTCCACGGGCCGGAGCATCCGACAGTCAACGTGCGGTGGCGCCCGCGCTGGTCTCGGCTTGCAAAGACTGGATGGCGGCTGAGGCCTAGGACAGCGAGTGCTTCGGCACCGGGATTGGTCTTCTTCTTTTCTTTGGCGGGATTGGCAGGAGCGATGGCGTAGATGCGGTCGTCGGTGACGTCCCATCCGAGCGAAGAGAGATTGCTTGTGTAGGTCCATGGTCCTTTCAATGCTTCAGCGATGGCTTCTCTCTCTACCTCGGCGAGGATGGTTCGAATGATGTTGAGGAACTTGAGTTGTCCGGCAGCGAAGTACAGGTCGGTTGGTTTGGCGACCTTACCTGCCCCATCCAGGCTTCCCTCGGCGACCAGAGCGGTAGCCAGGCGGTTGCCCGGCTGACGGGAGCGTGTCTTCGTGAGGTACTTCTGCAGGTCACTGGGAATGAACTTGGCTGTGTTGTCCGTCTTTGCGTCGAGTCCGGGATTGAGGGCGGGGCTTTCCAACCATTGAGGAAACACGTGGAAGGCCTGTTCAACGATTCGCTCGATGTTGAACTCGGGATCGACCACGGCATGGGGGATCACATCATCGGTCCACCACAGTTTCGGCTGCTGCTCATCGAAGTCGTATAGGACTTGGACTCCCAAGGCTGCAAGGAACCCGAGAGGGTTGTTCCCTTCAAGGCCGGCCAGGGGAGTTCCTCTCCTCATGATGCGTGCTCCTCGGCGCTTTGGCGGTGATCGGCCAACCGCAGGATGGCCTCTAACCAGGCCAGGCCGTGATACCCGTATCGGTCTGTAAGTCGCCAGAAACGCTCGGCGCCTTCAAGAGCGATGTCGGTGTCGATCAGGTTCGAAGAGCTCTCCATCTCGTTTCCGTTGTGTTGGTGGCGCAGCTTTTGCGGGGACGGGTCTTCGATGACCGGTAGCAGAGGTCGTCCATGACCGTGATGGGCGACGATCAAGTGTGATACCAACTCCGGGTCGTGGGCGGATGCGAGCACTGCGGGGTTGGATTGGACGAGCGCCAGACTGGCTATCTCGTGTCGCATCCCCCGCGGATACCTTCGCACCCTTGGTGCTCCTGGAAGTGACTTGGCCAAGGGCTCGGCGAGCATTTCCAGCTTCACAGGGTCGCCTCCGACCAGTTGGCTCTGGAAACGCCGATCAACCTTGCCAAGGTCATGAAGTTGTCCGGCAAGCTGCAGATCGGTTTGGATTTTGGGGTCAAAGCCGAGCTTTTGGGCGAAGATAGCAGCTTTGCTCCCCACCCCTTTGAGATGAGAACGAAGAGACACCGCGGTGCCGGTGAACGAGACCGAATCGTCGTCCCCATCCAGGGTCAAGCTTTCAACCGACCTTTCGCAGATGATCGGGTAGTCGCGGTCTTGGCTCCATTCAACGATGAAGCCTTCTTGGAGTCGCTTCAAGGTGTCGAGCATCCATCCATCCGACATTTCGCTAATGGTGTGGGCGATCCAGGTCGTGATCAGTTCCCCGGTAGTTTGCTCGTCCTCTTCTTGCGCTACGAGGCCGGAGAATTTGGGATTGATGCGAGGGTCGAGTCTTAAGGTGACTCGCTTCCCGTAAGCCCATTGCGCTTCGTCACCCAGATCTGACACCTCTTCGGTGGAGTTGGGGTCCCAGGTGTCTGCGGCCAATCCACCCAGATCTGGTCTTGCGAGGATGACATCGCCGGGTCTGATGGAGGTGGCATCGGCTATCCCTTCGGGCTTCTCGCCGAACCCCCGCCATCGGTGCACTCCCTGGACATCGCGGCCGGGACGAACCTGTTCGTCTTCCATTGTGGTGTCCACGTCCGCCACCGGGACCTCCTCCATCCGAGCAAGCCAGGCCTTGACAGCGCCGATCGGTACCTGCAGATGTTCGGCAGGACGAGGGGGTACGAGCTTAAGGGTCCCGTGGGAGTGATCGTGGCGCCAGACGATGGCTACGTCAGTGTTGTTGGGCTGTCCGAGACCATGGAGGAACTCATCGAGAGGAGGCTGAACTATCGGCTCGGGTCCGGTTTGACTCCACGCCTCCATATGGGTGTCCAGCAGGAGAGGTGCCCTTCTGTACGGGGCGGAGGCTTCGCTGGGGAATTCCTCCAAGTCCGGGGATGACGGTCCGGCGTCCAAGTCGCCTCCGCCGAAGCGGGCTTGGAGTTCCTTCCAGGTTTGCTTGGCGGCGTCCCCATACACGGGATCGGGCTTTTTTGTCTTCATCTCGCTTTGGACGCCCAGTATCCACCCTCTGGCGGGGACGCCGACTCGGTCTGAATAGACACCGCGTCGATCGAGTCTCCCAAACCGTTGTCGGAGGCTGTCGACGGGCGCACACTCGGTCACCAGAGCATCGAAGCTGAAGTCGGCGCCTACCTCGATAGCCTGTGTGGCCACCACCACGGCAAGGTCCATTTCGCTATCCGGACTGCGTTCCGGATCCACAGTGGCGGCGATCTCATCGAGGACGCGGACTCTGTCTAGAGGTCGCATCCTGCCTGTTACAAGGTGGGTTCGATGTCCGGCGTCCGCCAAGGCGTGGTGCATTTGACGAGCCGTGCGCACCCGATTAACAATCACTCCAACGCTGCGGGCCTGCTCGTGCAGGTTCTTCGCTACGATCTTTAGCACGGCCTTGGGCAGAGCCGATTCGGATGATCTTCCGGCCACAGGGATGAGGGAACAATGCTTGCGCACGGTGACTCGTTTGTGCAATACCGTCGATGATCCAAGGTCCGATTTGAGGAGTTCAAAGGGAGTTGCTTTGGTGTTTTGCGGTGTGGCCGACATTTCAACAACCTGGAACCTGTGGGGGAGTGGCCCGCGCTGAAGGTGGCGGACCGCGTCGAGAGTCTCGGCGAAGGGTCGGCTGAGGTGAACCTCGTCGAGAATCACCAGGCAGTCGTTTCCCGCCAGGCCGGCGTGGACAGGACGCATCCGGTATGAGACGCCGTAGCCGCGGAACAGCAGTCGGGAACCGAACTGGTCCACAGTCGAGACGACCACCCACGGCTGGTCGGGCCGAGATGCCCATTCGTTGTCGATGGGCACCCCGCCTCTCAAGGCGGCAACATCAAGAGGAGCCCCATCGGTGACGTTTCCCAGGCGTTTCCGGATCCGGGTCAAGACACCGTTCTTGGCAGACATAACTGCGTCCCTGATCGTCTTTGCACGTTCGTAAACCTGATCCACGATGATCCTGCGATCGATAACGAAGACCACCCGGCGGGGAAAGACATCGGGTCGCGCCGCCAGGGAAAAGACGGCGGTGTCGAGAGTGGCCGTCTTGCCACAGCCGGTGGGTAGGTCGATGACCTGTGGCCACCGCCCTGTTTCGAGCACGGTTTCGGTTAGCCGAACCTGCCACGGGAACGGGTCCCAACCGTGAACCTCCCGAAAGTAAGCGGAGAAGTCGGCGATGGTCAGGTCACTCATCATTCGACTCCGGATCTGCAAGTGGTCGCATCAACCCCAGCCCCAGGTAGCGACCCGCTCCTAGCACAATCGGGCCTGAGACCCCCTGCTCAAAGGTGACTGAGGCGTGGACCAGACGGCGGGCAACAGGACGCCCTCCCCGCCCCGGTTGGCGAAAGGACGGGAAAGCGGGGGCGGGACGGGCTCCGGTTAGGAGAGGGGCGAGGGAAACCGACACCTCGGCTGGCTCTGGGAGGCCGATGTGCCTGCATGAATCCATCACCGACTGCTCGGCTCGTGCCCATGCCTTGGCTCGGGCGGTGACAGTACCGGAACTGAGGGCACCGGGGTGTGCAGGCAGTGCAATCGGGGTGACGGAGACCCACCGTCGGGATCGGCGGCTCCAGAGACTCTGACGGAGGGTGACCAGGGTGGTGGTTCCCACGATTCGTTCCATTTTCAGGACTCCGCTCCGACCGAGGGTGAGGACAAGCGGTTCCTGCGCGGCTTCCCATCTACCCACGGCCCGAAACAACGCGCGCTGCGATGCAGAATCGAGACTCTCCGGCATGGCAATGGCCGCGCCCATCAATCGTCCGTCAGAGTGTCGGTGTCCCACCCAGGGCAACGGCAGGAAAGCCACATGGGGATGAGTGGATGGTGCTCCGTGCGGCTGGTGTCCGGACAGGCCTTCCGGTATCGGATCGCTGGCATAGCTAAGCACCGCTCCCCGTAACGCGGTGGCTATCTGCACCGCCCTCGTGGAAGGAAACCTTCGTGATCGTGGCATGAAGGACAGCACAAGCCACTCGCCGGCGGTGTCCGCCTTAGGTGTGGGGGCCTCGGCGCAGGTTGGTTCGACCTTCCGATAACGTACCGATGTGAAAGGCAGAGTGCGAGGCCTGCTGCCCTGGTGTCTGGCATGTTCTCGTTCCAAGGCGAGGAGTTGTCCGGCCCTGACAGACCGCAGTACATCGGTGCCGGAGCCAGGTACATGACTAGGCGAAGGGGGGTCCGTCACTACCCGCAGGGAGACCAACGAAGAGGAATGCCCAAGGCGGGTGACCCGAGCGCACAAACCATCCATCGCGTGGGTGCCGTGGTTGGAGAGGTCCCCATCCCAGATGTAGACGACCCGGGGTTCATCGGGTGTCACCGATGGATAGTTTCGAGCCTGGCCGGTTCGGACATGGTCAGGGGTAGATATCCAGCCTGGGGGCAAGATGTCTACCGCTGACTTGACGGGCGTATTGCCAACCGATGCGACCAATTGTGATACGTTCCGCTGACTCTTCACCTTGGTCTCCAGGCTCTTGATCTTCCGGGTGGACTCACCTCGACCGCTTGCGTTTTCGATCTGGGCCAACAGGTCTTCGATTCGGCGTGCTCTGTTGTCGTATGAACTTTGCGAGAAGATCCGGGCGTCGTTCACCGGGACGAAATGGGTCGCCCGCGATCTCGGGGTGGCGTCCGAGGCGTAGATCGAAGGCGAGGTCTGAGACTCCAACCACTCCAAGGCCTGTCTTTCGGAAGGATCGGGCTGGTCGGCGTCTGCCCAAGTGGCCACCAAAGCAGAGAACAACCGGGCCGGATGGGGAGGCCACTCCGGGACGCTGCGGTCATGGTGAGAGGCGGCGACGAAACGTCCGGTGAGGAAACTGACCTCAATTGCCAGCATCGCTTACCCCGACAGAGGCTTATCGGCTGACACCTGGCGGCTTTGTTTGATGAGCTGCACCAATTTCGGCGCCGGCTCCAGTCGGAAATCCGAGGTCGTCCAGCCCAGTCCTGCCTGTTGAGCTTCCTCTGCGGCTTGGCGAAGCAAGTCCGCTGACGTGGTTCGATCCACCCCGACCACATCGGGTTCGGACCCATCCCGCTTGATTATCTCCAGACGAGGAGGGTGCTGGGGAACGAGCAGGCAGCGAGACCGGAGGTCATAGTCCATCTCATGCTGGTAGGCGACCGCCGCAACGCCCAAGGCGGCGATCGCTGTCCGAGCGGCATCCTCGGCATCTCGATTCTGGTTAGCAAACCGGAGTCGTCGGAGAGCAGCCAGAGAAATGACGATGGTCTGCTTCGCTTCTGAAATGGTCACCCCGCCCGACAAGGCATCGATGCTGGGAGCGATATTGCCATGATTGATCTCCGACGGCCGACCGTCGGCGCCAGCGGTTATGGGCTTGCCCTTCCTATCCCGGGCTGCCTCTGACTCGTCCAACGTCCATCGTTGCTCCGGGTCCTTGTGCTGAAAAGCAACGGCAGCGTCCCGTTCGATCTGCAACGGATCGATACGGCTGCCGACCTTGCGGCCCACCGTTGCGTTGAACCCGACAATCTCCGAGACGTACGCCCGTTGGAACTTCGACCCCAGACCTCCCTTAGGCCCGGTCGAATCCCACACGCCGAAAAGAAGCGCCGTAGGCGAATAACGAAACAGCGCCGTCGCATCACGAGAATAAGCATTAGTGATTGACATCCCGATGTCGGAAAGTCGGAACAGAGTCCCATCCAAAAGACTATCCCGGAAAATGGCGTCAGCGATCCGATGCGGCGCCTCCAGAACAGTCAGCTTCCCGATATCGGCGAGTTCATCGTCTGCCATGAAATCGACATACGCCACCGGAAAGCCCAGCTCGCCGTCCTCCCATCCGGCCAACAAAGCAAGCTCCGCCCGGTTAGCCTGAGAAGCGACGGAATCCAACAACACAGTCCTCTTCACCTCATCTCCAACCTGACGCTGCTCCACCGCGTACCGATGTTCAGCCCTAGAGTCAACCGCATAAGTCGGAGGAAACACCTTGTCACCCCGTCCCCCAACGGGATGCAGGCTCGTCACCGATCTAAGAGCCACCGCCTCACCAGCAGTAGCGTCACGGAGTTGTTCATAGGTCAGATTGGGCATTATGCATCCTTTCAGCCATCAGTGCCCGACACAATACCGGCAAGGTGTGACAGTAAACTGCTCATGGCTCGACGCACCTATCCGCATCACCGTGAACCGTCCCGGCCTTATCGGAGAGGTGAGGTGTGCCCCCGGTTTTGTTGGGCTCAACCCTACGTACAGCGGGCGATTGCTGACCACCTCGACATCGAAACCCACCGCATCGACGCCCTCATTTCCGAGAAACGCCGCATGATCGAACTGCCTGAAAAGCGACCGACCTCCCTTGCTGCAACTCTTGCTTCCGGCACACTTCGACCTGCTGGTTCGCGCACCCGCTTGCATTTGTGAAGTGAGTGGATACAGCCGGGGCGTCACCTCCTCTCACCTGCGTCTCTATACGGAGGAGTTGCCGGCGTTGAGAACAGCAGTGCCACCACAGAACGAACAGGAGGATATTGTCCGACGGTTCGAGGCCGCTGAGGAAAGGGCTGGAACGGCGATTGGTTACGCTTGATCGGCGCGTAGAACTTCTGGGCGGGGGTTAGGGAGGCTGCGTCTGTCCGGAAGGCCTCTGACACCTCAAAGCAAAGGTTGGCATCTGCCTTGCGGGCTACTCCTCTGTTGCTGATTGATGGCAGAGATCGAGATATGCGAGGAACTCGTCGGTATCCAAGAAGACATGGGTCCGACCCGATGTGAAGTCTCCTGTCGGATCAGGGTTTTCTCCTGTGCTGGCGTCGAAATCCGCCACTGTCAGATGTTCGGTATCCGTCCCGGTGGCGGGCTAGATTCCATGGGCGCTATCCAAGTGGTTGGCTTTTCCCAATCATATTTCGTTCCGGCGGTATACGGCTCATTCATTCGTGGCCATGATCTAGTGCGGCTACCAAGCTGATTTTCACCGCCGGGATGGTGCTTTATGTGGACCCTTCCACATCTCCGTCACATGTTGTGCACTCCCAACGGCCCTCGGAGGGGGACAAAAAACCGGGACAACCGGGACAACCGGGACGCCGCAATGGAGGAGGGCCGAGATCGGCCCTCGGAGGGAACAAGACTCTCTGAACACCGCCAAAGAAACACCCAGGGTGTCTTCGTGAATCTGTCATAGGTGCTGACCTGGTCGGCGGTTCAGAAATAGACTGGAATGGGTGGGAGGGGACTGTCGTGAGGCTCCTAGGATGGTGTGAGTAATGGGGATGCGGGTCAGCCAAACACCGTTGCCGGGCGAGGATGCTCTCGGTGAGGAGACCAAGGAGTTTCTGGGTTTGTTGCGGAGCATCCCAGAGGTGCCAGGGGAGGATGACCCGAACGGTTGGTTCCTGCAGATCTGTGACCACTTGAAACGGACACCTAGTGAGCGAATGGACTGGTGGGTGTCCTTTGCTGATGGTGCGTTGCGCTACTCGAATGAACGGCATGGGTTGGCGCATGTGCGTTTTGATCCGGTGCGGGTGCTCCGCACCCTGACAGAAGAAGGCGTGGTGTTTGTGGTGGTGGGGATGGGTGCTGGGTATTTGCAGGGTGTTCCCTATCCCACATACAACATCGATATCACTCCCAGGTTGGACACCGACAATCTGGACAGGATGGGACAGGTGTTGGGATTGTTGAACGCGGAGCCGTTGGAATGGGACGGGTGGCGCCCGGTGACGGACCACTCCCTGCCGGGGTTCCGGAGGTTGATGACCACCGCAGGCATGGTAAATGTGGTGGACGAGCCCTGGGGGTTGGGAGACCACGACCAGGTGATAGCAAACGCCGATCACCTTGAGGTGGACGAGCGGTTGGTGGTGTGGGCAGCGTCTTTGGAAGACGTGATCCGCAGCAAAGAGGCCATGGGTGACATGACCGGCAGGTCGAGTCACAGCCGCACCATGGATGGACTGCATGTGCTGATGGGAAACGAGACCCTGGCGTTGAGGAAGAAACACGCTTCCAAATGGAACCTCTCGATCGCATAGCAGAAACCATGGGCTGGTCAACTTCGTGGTGACAGGCAACTACGGTGCTCAATTGCACGGAGTCGAGGTGCAAACCCAAGACGCCGATATGGCGTTCCAAAGGGAACGACAAAACCTGGAAAGATTGATGGCCGCCCTAGCCGACATGGATGCCTACATCCGGTTCCAGGACGGAACAGTCCCCCTCCCCACCTACGACCCCCAGCTGCTCGTCCAAGCAGAAATGTGGAATCTACGCACCCGATGCGGTGACCTCGATATCCTCTACAAGCCGGCGGGCGGCGGAGACGACCAACTGGTTCCAAACGCCGAATGGGTCACGATGGATGACGCAGCTGTGGCTGGTCCGGTGGCAATAGCTATTGACATGACATCATTGCCGACTACCTCGATATCGAAACCGGCCGCATCGACGCCCTTGTAGTCAAGAGACGCCGCATGATCGAACTGCCGCAAGAGCGACGGAGCGCCGTGATCACGAGTGCATTCAGACCTGACAGGTTGCAACCTGTGGGGATCCGCCCCCGGCGGGCATACGCAGAAGTCAGCCTGTTATATGCGCCAGTCGCGTTCGGTGATGACAAGCTCTCCGACTTCGGCTTCGTCGATGTCCAGTGCCAGGGCAATGAGGTCCCTTGCCATCTCCTCTACTTCCTCAAGCGTCCTGGCTTGGGTGTAGTTGGCGTCTAAGCCAGGTACCCTGACCACCCACCAATCGCCTTCCCGATAAGTTTCGACTTCGTGAGCCGTCAATGTGACTGCAGATTTCATCGTAGAGTCTTCCTTGCCCTCTTGATTATGCTGGCGGCGACACCTTCACTGATCTCACGATGACGTGGGATGTATATCCTCTCGCCACCCAGACTCCAGACTTCATGTTTTCCTTCGCGTAGAAAGATGAACTCGGTATCGGCTGATTTAGCGATTTCTCGAAGGGACTTGACCCGATCGCGCCTCTTCACGCCCGGTGCAGTGTACCGTTCAGACGGTCGGCGGAACCGTTACGGGCCTCGTTGATGGGTTGCCTGATGGGGGGGGGCTATATGGCTACAATTGGCTCACTATGTCTAGCCACATAGTCAAGGGGAAAGTTGAGATGCCGGAGGTCGGAATCAGGGTGTTGCGAGACAATCTGAGCCGCTATATCAGCAGGGTGCGGGAGGGCGAGGAAGTGATTGTGACCGACCACGGTAAGCCGGTGGCCCGGATCGCGCCTATAGACCGACCGGGCCTGCTGGAGCGACTCATAGCTGAGGGGGTGGTCACGCCTCCACCTGACAGAGAACGTACCTCGCCCGGCAGGCGGATCAAACCCGCAGCACCCGTGTCTCCTCTGATCATCGAAGACCGGCGGTGATCGCTTACTTCGATACATCGGCGTTGATCCCGCTTCTCATCGATGAGCCCTTGTCCGAAGTCGCGGTACGCGTCTGGCGCCGGGCATCGTGGGTGGCGAGTACCCGCGTTTCCTACGTTGAAGCTCGTTCTGGCCTGGCGCGAGCCTGCCGGATGGGACGCATCTCGCCGACTGAGTTGAGGGAAGCCGTGGAGGGTCTGGAAACGCTCCACCGCCAACTGCACCAAGTGGAGGTCACCGCGGACCTGGCGGAAAAAGCCGGCCAGTTGGCAGAGGATTTGGCTTTGAGGTCCTATGACGCCATCCAACTCGCCGCAGCGGCGTCCCTGGACCCCGATGACTTGGTCGTGGTGACCGGCGATCGGCGACTGGCGACGGCGGCGCAAACTCTGGGGCTTCTTTCCATCTCCGACCCGGGAACGTCGACGTGAACCCGGTGAACGAGTCGGCTTTCGAGGCCCACATTGCGGGGTGGCTACTCAAGTACGGCGGATACCGGCGGCATTGTGCCTGTTGCTTGATTCGGAGGAGTTCCGGCTGAGAGGCATGTGTCTCGTACGGGAGAGTGACGACTCGCTGTCCGCCGTGGCTCCTCGGCCGGGGACCTCCAGTTCTGGCCTGCGAAGGTGAGTGTTCCAGGCCGAGATCGACGAAGGTCGTACACCCAAGTTTGACCACTGAGGAACGAGAAGAACTGACGAGACGGTGACGGGAGAAACGGGCGCTGCCTACGGGGGCGTGATCTCCTTCTTACAAGCCGCGGCCCTTTCTCGCCTATACGAACGCTCTCTCGAAGTCATCCAACGTGTTTATAGAGGCGGAGAGGACGCCTTTACGATCAAGTTCACGGCTTCCCGATTGGATGTGTCCACGTCGGGCCTCTACGGCCGGGGCGGAAGGGTAAATGGCCTCTGACCTGGGCACACATCTCTGGTGTTGGCGGAGGCGGACGGGAATCGAACCCGCCGGGGATCGTGCGACCCCCCACCGGTTTTGAAGACCGGGGAGCCCACCAGGCGCTCGCTCGCCTCCGATGAGAAGGGTACCGGAGAAACATTGTTACCGTATTGGGCATGACCACCCAATGGCAGAGCATCGTCCCGGTCATCAGGGTCACCGGGTTGGTTGAGAGGCCCGGCGAGTGGGCCATGGAGGATCTGGCCGGACTGTCGGGACAGGTGAGCGAAGGGGATTTGCCGGGACGCGGGGTCTCGGCCGGCGCGCTCCTGGAGGCGTCGGGTCCCCGGGGCGGCTACGTGTCGGTGGAGAGCGACGACGGGGAGTACCGGGCATCCATACCCCTGGAGGAACTCTCCTCCAAGGGAGTGGTGGTCTACGGGTTGGCGGATGACCGTCTTCCCCGCGAGAGAGGGGGCCCGTTCCGGGTACTGGTGCCCGAGGGCGCCACCCTGTGCTGGAACGTCAAGGGTGTGGGGGAGATGCGGGTCACCGCCGCGCCGGAGCCCGACAGCGTGCCCGCCAATCCCACCCACTAGAGGAGAGGTTGCACGCCAAGACCGCCGCGGGGTCGTATTCTTAGGGACTGATGAGTCAGCGCACTTCCCAGCGTTCGGCCGCCGGTCCCACTTTCGGGGAGATACTCGAGAGTTTCCGCCGCCGGCGCCGCCTATCCAGGAGGCAACTCGCCCGCCAGATCGGGGTTCCCCAGTCACAGGTCAAGGGCTGGGAGCGGGGAGTGGAGATTCCCATCCACCCCGGTCTGCTTCGCTCGATCGAGGTCGTTATGGAGATGCCCGAGGGCCTGTTGTCCCGGGCGGCGGGCTTCGGGGCGCCCGATCCGGAGGCACCGAGGATGACGATCCGTCAATCGCTGGCCAGCCTGGCCGAATCCGTAGACGAGCCGTCCGAGCATCCCCTGGATCTCGAAGAGGAGACGCCGGCCATCCCTGCACCCCGGGTGGGTTCGCAGGCCTCGCACGAGGCGGGTCCGGTGGCCTTCTCCTATCGGTACAACGCCCCCGAGGAGCGATGGGTGTACCGGATCCGGTTGTTGCTCACCGGGGCGGGTATGGCGCTGATGGGGCTTCTGTTGTTGTGGGCGTCGCGGCGGGTGTGGGCGGAACTGGGGACCCTCTGGGACGCAGTCTTCGGGTCATGACCCCGCGCCTTTCATGAGCGCTCCCCAACGAGTGGTGCTTCATCCCTGCCATCCGTGGGGGGTGCGCGACAGCCTGGCCGGGATCCCGGGAGTGGAGGTGATCTCCCCGCCGGACCTGGAGAGCCTGAGCGAGAGCCTCAAGGATCCCCGCGCGGAGATTCTGGTCAGTTTCATCTGGACCGATGAGTGCCTCTCGCTCGGCCTGCGCTGGATACAGTCGATCTCCTCGGGCTGTGACCACTACCCGCGGGATGTCCTGGCCGAGGCCGGGATCCGCCTGACCTCGGGACGGGGCGCCAACGCTCCGGCGGTGGCGGAGCACGCCTTCGCTCTCCTGCTGGCGCTGACCCGGCGGGTGGGCAAGTCGGTGCGGTACGGGGACCGGGGCATCTGGAGACAGGCCATGTGTTTCGAACTGGTGGGCAGCACCCTGGGGGTGCTGGGCCTGGGGAGCGTGGGGGAGGAGATCGCCTGGCGGGCCAAGGCCTGGGGGATGGAGGTGATCGGAACCAAGCGGCGCCCCGACTCCTATGAGGGGGTGGCCTCCGAAGTCTACGGCCCCGAGGAGACCGTGGAGGTTTTCCGGAGGGCTGATGCGGTGATCAACGCCCTTCCCCACGGACGGGGGGCGCCGCCCCAGGTGGGAGCCGCGGAGTTCCAGGCCCTGGGAGACGGGTGGTTCGTCAACGTGGGGAGAGGTACGACGGTGGACACCGAGGCCCTCCTCACCGCCCTCGACTCCGGCGAACTCCGGGGGGCCGGCCTGGATGTCACCGCTCCCGAGCCTCCCGCACAGGATTCAGCGCTGTGGACCCATCACAAGGTGGTGCTCACTCCTCACCTGGGAGGGTTCTCTCCCCAGTACGCCGATCGCCTGGCCGAGATCTTCGCCGTCAATCTCCAAGCCTTCCGCGGAGAGGGAGAGTGGGTCAATGTGGTGGTGTGAGCCTCCTTCCCCGGGGGTCACGGGTGAGTAGCTCCCACCCGCGGGAACAACCGGTCACGTGAGCAAGATCAGCCACCAGGAGGGAATAGTGCTTCGCAGCTATCCCTTCGGCGAGGCGGACCGGGTGGTGGTGCTGCTGAGTCCCGAAAGGGGGAAGCTGCGCACCGTGGCGCGGGGGGTCCGGAAGGTGAGGAGCCGGCTGCGGGGCCGGTTGGAGCCCTTCTGCAGGGTGGAGTTGGTGTTGTACCGCGGCCGGGAACTGGATCTGATCACCTCGGTCACGGTGGTGGCGGCCTATCCGGAGTTGCGATCGGATCTGGATCGGCTGCTGGGTGCCTCCATGATGGTGAACGCAGTGGACGGGGTGGCACAGCCCGAACAGCGCTCGGGACCGCTGTTCGACCTTTTGGCCGAGAGCCTGGAGGTGCTGTCGCGGGCAGAGGACATACCCGGTCTGACCACCGCCTTCCTGCTGCGCCTGGCGGAGGTGGTGGGGGTGGCGCCGGCCTTGGAGTGGTGCGCCTCCTGCGGGGGTACCGATGGCCTCGCCAGGTTCAATTTCGTGGGTGGGGGGGTAACATGCGAGAGATGTCATACCCAGGGCTCGGTGCGGCTGGTGGGGGGAGTTACCCAGCACCTCCGGGAACTGGCCCGGGCCGACCTGGGTGATCTGCCCTTGACCACCGTGGACCTCTCCCGGCAGGCCATGAGCGTCGTCTGCAGGTTTCTGGAAGTGCATCTCGACCGGAGTTTCCGCTCCCTGACCGTGCTCTCATGACCGTGGCTCCTCCCCGCCATGTGGGCGTGATCCTCGATGGGAACGGACGCTGGGCCGCCAAGCGCGGCCTGCCCCGGGTGGCCGGGCATGCAGCCGGGGAGAAGGCGGTCCTGGACGTGCTGGAGGGGGCGCTGGAGGCGGGGATCGAGTGGTTCACCCTGTTTCTCTTTTCCACCGAGAACTGGCAGCGTTCCACCGAGGAGGTCTCTTTTCTGATGAAATTCTGCGATGACCTGCTGATGCGTCGGCGCCACGAGTTGGTGGAGCGGGGCACGCGCCTGCACGTTGCCGGAGACCTCTCCGACCCGCGGATACCGGACAGTGTCCGGCGGCGGATAGAGGAGACCCTCGCTCTCACCGCGGACAACACCAGGCTGAACCTGGTGATCGCGTTCAACTACGGGGCTCGCCGGGAGATAGCCGAGGCGGCGCGCACCCTGGCGGCCGATGTTGCGGCGGGGCGGATTCGGCCCGAGGACGTGGACGAGTCGGCCCTGGCGTCCCGGATGGGTGTCCCGGAGATGCCCGACGCCGACCTGATCATCCGGACATCCGGGGAGAGTCGGCTGTCCAACTTTCTCCTGTGGCAGGCGGCCTACGCGGAGCTGTACTTCACCGACGTGTTGTGGCCCGACTTCACCCGGCGTCACCTGGCCGAGGCGATTGCCGACTAC
Organism: Acidimicrobiia bacterium; assembly: GCA_965204615.1. Classification (GTDB taxonomy): domain Bacteria; phylum Actinomycetota; class Acidimicrobiia; order Spongiisociales; family ZC4RG35; genus Bin76. The sequence goes on from OZ242000.1 coordinate 3,181,569, forward strand.
CAACGGAGGGAGCGGCGTTTTGGCCGGGTGCGGGAGTCGATGTAGGGACTGGCGGCGGGTAGCCTTGCAGGTGATCTCATGACCAGCCTGGAAACCATCGTCAACCTGTCCCGCCGGCGCGGATTCGCCTTCCCCTCCTCGGAGATCTACGGGGGGCTTCGCTCCGCCTACGACTACGGCCCGCTGGGGGTGGAACTCCTCAGAAACGTGAAGAACGAATGGTGGCGCTCGATGGTGAGCGCCCGCCGGGACGTGGTGGGCATCGACTCGGCCGTCATCCAGTCCCGCCGGGTCTGGCAGGCTTCGGGCCACGAGGCGGTGTTCACCGATCCGCTGGTGGAGTGCCGAAGCTGCGACAAGCGTTTCCGCCAGGACCGCCTGCCCCGCGCCGACCGGTGTCCGTCGTGCGGCAAGAGCGGCACCTTCACCGAACCCCGGCATTTCAACCTCATGCTTCGCACCCACATGGGTCCGGTGGAGACCGAGGACAATCTGGTCTACCTCCGGCCCGAGACCGCCCAGGGCATCTTCATCAACTTCGCCAACGTGCTTAGGGTCTCCCGCCGCAAGCTCCCGTTCGGGGTGGCCCAGGTCGGCAAGTCCTTCCGCAACGAGATCACCCCCGGCCAGTTCGTCTTCCGGACCCGGGAGTTCGAGCAGATGGAGATGGAGTGGTTCTGTCTTCCTGCCGAGGCCCCGCGGTGGTTCGAGTACTGGGTGGATGCCCGGCGCGACTGGTACCTGGATCTGGGCATGAACCCCGACAATCTGCGGATCCGTCCCCACGGCGCCGATGAGTTGTCCCACTACTCCGCCCGGACGGTCGATGTGGAGTACCGGTTCTCGTGGGGGTGGGACGAGTTGGAGGGAATCGCCAACCGGACGGACTTCGACCTCAGACAGCACGCCGAGCATTCCGGACAGGACTTGAGCTATTTCGACCAGGCCAGCGGCACCCGGGTTGTTCCCTATGTCATCGAACCTGCCGCGGGCGCCACCCGCACCACCTTCGCCTTCCTGATAGACGCCTACCGGACCGAGCAGGTGCGGGGCGCCGAAAGGGTGGTCCTGGGGCTCGATCCCCGCCTGGCCCCCTACAAGGCGGCGGTGCTCCCCCTTTCCCGCAAACCCCAGTTGGTGGAACCGGCCTCCCGGATCGCAGACGACCTGGGCAGGCGACTGACGGTCGAATTCGACATGACGCAGTCGATAGGGCGCCGGTACCGCCGACAGGACGAGATCGGCACGCCGCTGTGCGTCACCTTCGACTTCGACTCGGTGACCGACCAGTCGGTGACGGTCCGCCATCGGGACACCATGCACCAGGACCGGGTGGGCGCGGACCGGCTGTACCCCTACCTGGTGGAGCATCTGGGGATATGACCCGCAAGGCCCTGATCGGCGTCCTGGGGGTGGTGGCGGCCGGTGCGGCGGCCGGGTTGATCTGGTTCTTCGTGGCGGGAAATGTGGGTGATCCGACCCCGGTGACGGCTCCCCCCATCACGTCGGAGTCTCCGCCCGCACCCGAGACCACCGTGGAGGCGCCGGTCACCACCGCAACTCCCGCGGACGACGGAACGGGGATGGAGGAAGAGGCCGAGGCTGGGGATCTCTCGACCGAGCCCACCGCCGAGCCGTCCGGGGTCGAGGAGGCAGATGACACCGATGAGGGAGCGGGGCCGCAGGAGGAGGCCGATCAGACCGTTGGGGAGCCCGTCGACTCCCCGGGTGTGGTGGAACTGGAGTTCTCGGAAGGCACCGAGGCGCGCTTTTCGATCTATGAGGATCTGCGCGGTGAGCCGTTCACGGTGGTGGGGGTGACCACCGAGGTGGTGGGGAGGGTGAGGGTGGACCCCTCCGACCTCTCCCGCTCGGAGATGGGGGAGATCCTCATCAACGCCCGTACCTTCGCCACCGACTCCTCCAACCGGGATCGAGCCATACGGGGCCCGATCCTGGCCGCGGAACAGTACGAGTTCATCACCTTCCGTCCGGCCGAGATCACCGGTCTGTCGGGCGCGGCGGAGGACGGAGGCGAATACACCTTCTCGGTGGCGGGCGAACTGACGGTGCGGGAGATCACCCGGCCCGTCACCTTCGCGGTCGTGGCGCGGTGGAGCGCCGAGGGACGGCTGGAGGGGTCGGCCTCCGCCACCGTGCTGCGCTCGGACTTCGGGTTGGCCGTCCCGTCCGTTCCCTTCGTGGCCAATGTGGCGGACGAAGTCGGACTGGAACTGGCCTTCACGGCGGCTCGGGCCGGGCTAGGATGACAGCAGATGAATAGGGGGGACGATGACCGGGAGCGGGTCCGAGCGGCGGTCAACCTGGTGGAGCAGTTCGCGGCCATCACCAAGGTGAAGCGATCGGGCCGGAGCTACACCGCGCTCTGCCCTTTTCACCAGGAGAAGACGCCCTCGCTCTCGATAGACCCGGCGCGAGGATTGTTCTATTGCTTCGGGTGCCACAAGGGCGGGGACGTCTTCACCCTGGTCCAGGACACCCAGGGCCTCTCCTTTCCCGACGCTCTCCAGACGCTGGCCAGACAGGCGGGCATCGTCCTCACCCACCGGCCCGGGGACGGGGCAAGAGCCGCCGAGCGAGAGCGCCTGGTGGACGCCATGCGCCGGGCGGTCGACTTCTACACCCGGAGACTCCTCTCCGGCGCCGACGCGGGTCCCGCCCGCGCCTACCTGCGGTCCCGCGGGTACGACCGGGCGCTGATAGAGAAGTTCGGGTTGGGCTTCTCGCCCCTGGGGGATCCCACCCTGGGAACCGAACTTCGCGCTGCGGGTGTCTCCGACTCGGTGATGGAGCGGGCCGGCCTGGTGGTGCGGCGCGGATGGGACCGTGGCCCGGGTGGCGGCGGGACCCGGGACCGCTTCTGGGGTCGGATAATGTTCCCCATCCACGACCTGCGGGGCGACCCGGTGGGATTCGGCGCCCGGCTCATGAGCGGTGACGGGCCGAAGTACCTCAACTCACCGGAGACGCCACTGTATCGCAAGTCCAGGCTGCTGTACGGACTCCACCTGGCCCGCAGAGAGATAAGCCGGTCCGACCGGGCGGTGGTGGTGGAGGGATACACCGACGTCATCGCCATGCACCGGGCGGGGATGGAATCGGCGGTGGCCACCTGCGGAACCGCTTTGGGAGAGGAGCACCTGGAGGTTCTGGGACGGCTGGGGGAGCGGATCGTCCTGGCCTTCGACGCCGACCGGGCGGGTTCCGACGCGGTGTTGAGAGGCGAACGGGTCAGCCGTCGCAGCGGGCGCCGCCTGGACCTGCGGGTGGCTGAGTTGCCCGACGGCAAGGACCCGGCCGATCTGTTGCAGGAGGACCGGCTGGAGGAGGTCCGGCAGGCGGTGGACGACTCCCGTCCCGCTCTTCAATACCGCATGGAGAGGCGGTTGGCGGGAGTGGATCTCGCCGATCCGGAGGCCCGCGCCAGGGCGGTGAACGAGTTGGGCCCGGTGCTGGCCGCGGTGGCCGATCCGGCCGCCAGGGCCGAGTACGAACGGACCCTGTCCCGCAAGACGGGGGTGGGCTTCTCCGAGATCCAGGCCGCGGTGCGCCGGGGAGCGGCGCGAACCGGAGGGAGCCGGACCGACGCCGCCCGGAGGCGGCCGCCCGGACCGAGGGGTCGGCAGGCTCCCGGCCGGGGAACGGCGGTGGAGCGCGAGCTCCTGAAGGCGGTGCTGGCCAATCACCCGTCGCTTCGGGAACTGGAGGTGGACAGCACCCTGTTCGGAGAGAACCTCTACCGTCAGGTGTTCCAGCAGGTGGAAGCCGACTGGCGCGACACGCCGGTCGGCCAACCCACGCCGATCACGTGGAGAGGGGAGGGAGTCTCCGAAGAGTCGGGGTCGGAGGGCGCCCCCGATGAGGTGGACAGGGAGTTGCTGGCGATCTCGGCCGACGGTCTGGAGCCGGGCGATCCGACGCCGCTGGTCATCCGGTGCCGGCGGGCGGCGCTGCGCCGCGAGATGGACGCCATCGGAGCGCGGATGCGGTCGCTGGCCGCGGACGATCCCCTGCGTCCCCGGCTTCTGGCCCAGGTTGTGGACCTGGAGCGCCGTCGCCAGGAGTTGACCGGAGACCTGCGATGAGCGGGGTGGGAGGGGGTTTCGAAGCCTGGATGGGATCGATTGTCCGGCGCGGGCGCCAGCGGGGGTTTCTCACCGTGTCCGAAATCATGGCCGACCTGGACGAACTCGACGAGGAGCCCCAGGAAGAGGAGGGAAGATGGATCAACTTGATGAATCGGTTGTCGGAGGAGGGGATCCGGGTCGTGGAGGAGGTGCAGGGCGTGGGGGAGAGGCGTGACCGGCCGGGATCGGCGGCGGGGCCCCCGAGCGATCCCGTCACCCAGTACCTGAGCGAGATCGGGCGCTATGCGCTCCTCACGCCCGAACAGGAGGTGGAATTGGCCGTGCAGATCGAGAGCGGCGTCCGGGCCGGGGAGAAACTGGAGGAAAGAGGGCTGTCCGCGGGGGAGCGTCGCGCGCTCAGGAGGCGGGTGGTGCGGGGGGAGAGGGCGTACAACAGCATGGTCGAGTCCAATCTTCGGCTGGTGGTCTCCATCGCCCGCAAGACCTTCGGTTCCATGAACGGCGCCCTCCTGCTGGATTTGATCCAGGAGGGCAACCTGGGGCTGATGAAGGCCGCCGAGCGCTTCGACCATCGCAAGGGCTTTCGATTCTCCACCTACGCGGTCTGGTGGATCAGACAGCCCATGATCAGGATGTTCGCCGAGCAGTCCCGGGCCATCCGGGTCCCCGCCTACCTGGCGGCTCTGATACCCACTCTCAACGACGCCCGCCGGGAACTGACCCAGGACCTGGGGCGGCCGCCCACCACCGCCGAGTTGGCCGCCCGCCTGGAGGTGGCCCCGGAGCTGGTGGAGCGGATGGTGAGGCTCTCCCAGCGCCCCATTTCCCTACAGGACCCGGTGGGCTCCGAGGACGACGGCACGACGGTGGGCGACCTGGTGGAGGACCTCAACGCCGAGGATCCCCTGGACGCCGCCACCCTGGCCTTCCTGCAGAGGTACCTGGCCCACGTCCTGAAGAACCTCAGGGACAGGGAACAGGAGATCCTGAGGCTCCGGTTCGGGCTGGAGGACGGGCGGGTCTGGACACTGGGGGAACTGTCCCGACAATTCCGGGTGACCAAGGAGAGAATCCGGCAGATGGAGCGCAAGGCCCTCTCCAAGATTCGCCACCATCGGTTCACCATCGGCCTCGACGAGTTCCTGGAATAGGTTTCGACCTCACCGGGGACCGGGTGCGTCGTCGCATCCAGGCCAGGACCGCCAGGGCCGTCACGGTCATTCCTGCCGCCAGGAAGTTGAACAGTATGTCGATCGGATCGAACACCCGGCCGGGCATGTACACCTGGAGGCATTCGTCAACGGTTCCCGCCACGGTGGTCACCAGGATGGCGAGAAGGCCGGGAGACCGAATGCGCCGACCCCCGCTCCTTCCTTCACCGAGCGCCTCGCGGACGAAGATCGCCAGCACGCCGTATTCGATGAGGTGAGTTCGCTCCGCCAGCGTCATCCGGGCAAACATCATGAAGAAGACCACCACCATCCCCAGCAGGACCCCGATCTCGGCGCCCCGCGGCCGGATCCTCAGGCCATGGGCCAACACGGTCATCGCCAACAGGCCCATCACGAAGAAGAACAGGAAGACGTCGAGCGGATCACCCTCGGCGGTGCGCTGCGCCAGCGTCCCCGTCAGGCCCAGGGTCGAGTAGATAGAAGACGCCACCGCCAACGCCCAGAGCCACAGTCGACGCTCCCGGACCGTCACGAACAGGGCCATCCGGTGTGAACATAGCACCGGGAGGCCCCCGGATCCCCCTCCCCTCATTCACTCATGGAAGTGGGGTCCCGCCGGTCGCAGGAGCGGATCTACATCTTGATGGAGGGCAGGGTCAGGTGACCTCGTTCAGCTTTCCGGTCCCGCAGTCGTATACGAAGCCTCGCACATCGCCCTTGTGGGGAACGAACGGGCTTGCTTCGATCCGCGCTTTCGACTGTCGCACGTCCTCCTCGAGGTCACCGAACGCCTCCAGCGCGAAGGCCGGCCGCAGACCGGTGTCAGCCACGATCGCGTCCTTCACGTCATCGTCACGGAAGGTCAGCATTCCGCAGTCGGTGTGGTGGATGAGCATGATCGACGTCGTACCCAGCAGGCGTTGAGAGATGGTCAAGGACCGGATGGCGTCGTCGGTCACCACCCCACCGGCGTTCCGGATGACATGAGCGTCGCCTTCCCCGATGCCCAGCAAGTCGTGTGTGTCCAGGCGCGCATCCATACACGCAACCACCGCCAAGCCGAGCCCGGGAGGCAGGGGCAACTCGCCCTTGTCGAAGCTCTCCGCATAGCGAGCGTTGTTTGCGAGCAGATCGTTGATAACGGTCATCATGTTCTCCTTGAGACTCTCCGTCCGGGTTCTTCCCCGGGGAGACGGTCAACTCCAATGAGATTACTTGTGTCGTTCAAACATCGGCATGGGGTATTGGTCGTCCCACCCTTCCTAGCGGATCCAGTAGGCGTCCTCGCCGTGCTGGGCGATGTCCAGGCCGATGATCTCGTCCTCGCGGCTGGCGCGGAGACCGATGGTCCTGTCCAGGATCTTGGCCAGGATCCAGGTGGCGACAAAGGTGAAGGCGACCACGGCCACCACCCCCACCACCTGCTTTCCGAAGAAGCCGGCGCCTCCGTAGATGAGGCCGTCGAATTCTCCGTAGGCGGTGGAGGAGAACACCCCGGTGAGGACCGAACCGATGATTCCGCCCACCATGTGGATTCCCACCACGTCCAGCGAGTCGTCGTAGCCGAACCTCTCCTTGAGGCCCACCACCAGCGAGCAGATGTATCCGCCGGCCGCGCCTATGACTATCGCAGCGGAGGGGCTCACGAATCCGGCGGCCGGAGTGATGGCCACCAGTCCGGCCACGGCGCCGGAGACGAGGCCCAACAGGGTGGGTCGACGATGGCGGGTCCAGTCGGAGACCATCCATCCGAAGGCCCCGAGGGAGGCGCCCACCTGGGTGTTCAGCAGGGCGGTGACGGCTGCTCCGTCGGCGGCCAGGGCCGAACCGGCATTGAACCCGAACCAGCCGAACCACAGGATCCCGGTGCCTATCAGGGTGAGGGGAAGCGAGTGCGGGGGGTGTTCGATCCCGAAGTCCTGGCGGGGTCCCAGCACCCTTATCAGCGCGAGGGCGGCGACTCCGGAGTTGACATGGATGACCAGACCCCCGGCAAAGTCGCGGGCGCCCCACGAATACAGCAGTCCGTCTGCGGCGAATCCCCAGTGGGCGACCACCGGGTAGATCAGGAGCGACCAGAGCGCCGCGAAGATCACCCAGGACGAGAACTTCATCCTCCCGGCCACGGCGCCGGCTATCAGGGCGGGTGTGATGATGGCGAACATCATCTGGAAGACGGAGAAGAGCGTCTCCTCGTCACCGAGGCCGGCCAGGCCCACCTTGTCCAGGTCGCCGATGATGCCTGCACCCCCGGCCGTGACGCCGAAGGCCAGGGAGTAGCCGACCACCACCCAGATGATGGTGGCGATGGGAATGGTGACCACGTTCATCATCAGCATGTTCACCACGTTCTTGGAGTTCACCATGCCGCCGTAGAAGAGGGCGAGCCCGGGCACCATGAACAGCACCAGGGCGGAGGCGGTGACCATCCATGCGATATTGCCAGCGTCCAAAATCAGATCCTTTCTTCCAGATGTTGCCCACCCGGTCCGCCGGGGTCCATGGGTCTATGCCAGTTGATAATAAAGCTCCGGTGACCCGCGCGCCGGTTCCTCACCGCCCTGAGTGTGGGCGACGCGAGACGCATGGGGGCGTTGGGCGCAGAACGGGATCGAGCCGTTGCCCGCCCCAGGGCGTCTAACCGCCGCCCAGTTCCTTGATCAGCTTGGGCATCACCTTGTGGACGTCCCCGACGATTCCGAGGTCGGCGATGGTGAATATGGGAGCGTCGGGATCCTTGTTGATGGCGATGATGGTCTTGGCGTCCTTCATTCCCACCAGGTGCTGCATGGCGCCGGAGATGCCGCAGGCTATGTAGACGTCGGGCTTCACGGTCTTGCCGGTCTGTCCCACCTGCTTGGCGTAGGGCACCCATCCCGCGTCCACGATGGCGCGGGTGGCGCCGGTGGCCGCGCCGAGCGGGGCCGCCAGGGACTCCACCATCGAGTAGTGCTCGGCCGCTCCCAGACCGCGTCCGCCGGAGACGATCACGGCCGCCTCCTCCAGGTCGGGTCCCTCACGCCGGCGGGCATGGCGCTCGGTAACCACCGCACCCGCTCCTCCCACGTCGGGAATCTCCATCGGGACCACCTCGGGCGGCGGCCCTCCGACCGGCTCGGCCGGGAAGGACTTGGGACGGACGATCGCCAGATGGGGGCCGGGTGCGCGAAAAGCCGCCACCGCCACTTCGGCGCCTCCCGAGATCTCGTGGCGGGTGGTTGCGGTCCCGCCGGGCTCGAATGCAACGTCCACCGCGTTGGAGAGAACCGGGAGACCGAGGCGGACCGCCAGCCGACCGGCCACATCCCGGTCGGTGTAGGCCTGTCCGAACAGGATCATTCCGGGGGACTGCTCTCCGGCCCGGGTTGCCACCGCGGCCGCAATCGGCGCGGCAGCCAGCTTATCCCCGTGGTCGAAGTGAAGCACTCGCAGCGCTCCGTGATCTCCCAGCGTCTCCCACGCCTCGGCCGATCCGGCGCCCGCGTAGAGCACGGTGGGCTCTCCCAGGCCGCGCGCCTTGGCCAGGAGTTCCAGTCCGAGGGTGGAAGGCGCCCCGTCCACCTCTTCGCAGAAGACCCAGATCTCCGCCACGGCTACACCACCTTCGCTTCCCGGAGCTTCTCCAGGATGAGCAGATGCCCCTCGCCCTCGTCCTCGGCCACCACTCCGGCTGCCCTTTCGGGGGCGGGGGCCACCGAGATCACCTCCTGGCCGACCGACACCTCCACTCCCAGGTCGGCGACTTCCAGGGTCTCGGTGGGCTTCTGCCTGGCCTGCATTATCCCCCTGAAAGTCGGATAGCGGGGCTCCACCACCCCGGCGGTCACCGAGACCAGGGCGGGAAGATCGGCCGTGACCACGTCGTAGCCGGCGCTGGTCTGACGGTGGATGGTGACCCCGTCGCCGGACACCTCCACCCGGGTTGCGTAGGTGAGGGCCGCCACTCCCAGCAGTTCGGCCATCATCTGGGGCACCACACCCGAGTACCCGTCGGTGGACTCGGGGCCGCAGATGACCAGGTCGAATCCGGTGCGTTCGGTCGCCGCCGCCAGGACCCGGGCGGTGGTCAGGGCGTCGGCGCCCGCCAGGGTCTCGTCCTCGATCATCACTGCCCGGTCGGCGCCCATCGCCAGGGCCTGGCGTATGCCCTGGGCGCGTCCCACGGGACCCATCGAGACCAGGGTCACCGTCCCTTCGTTGGCCTCGGCGAGTCTGAGTCCCATCTCGACCCCGTAACGGTCCGTGTCGTCGAGGATCTGGTCCTCGGTACGGACCAACAAATGGGTGTCAGGGTCGAATCGGGAGGGATTGGCCGGGTCGGGAATCTGCTTGACGCATACCAGTATCCGCATGGGCGCGCCCAAGGTTACTAGCTCCGAAAGGTCCTAAATCCGGGGGAGGAGGGCGGTGAGCAGCCGGCCGAAGTCCTCTTTCACCAGTTCCGCGGTGGCCGCCACGTCCTCGTGGGTGAGACGGTGGGAGGCGATCCCGGCGGCGAGGTTGGTCACCACCGAGAGTCCGAGCACCTGCCGCTGCATGTGCCGGGCGCAGATGACCTCGGGAACGGTGGACATGCCCACCAGGTCGGCTCCCAGGCGGCGGGCCATCTCCACCTCGGCGGGAGTCTCGAAAGTGGGCCCCAGGAACCAGGCATACACCCCTTCGGTGACAGCGATGTCCTCCTCGGCTGCGACATCTGCGACCAGTCGCCGCAGTCGGGGGGTGTAGGTGTCGGACATATCGGGAAACCGGGTGCCCAGCCGCGGGTCATTGGGACCCACCAGGGGGTTGATGCCCGCCAGATTGATGTGGTCGGAGATCGCCACTATCGATCCGGCGGTCATGCCGTCACCGCATCCTCCGGCGGCGTTGGTCACCACCAGGGTGTGGCATCCGGCGGTCAGCGACGCCCGCACCGCGAACGTCAACACATCGGGGTCATAGCCCTCGTAGGCGTGGACCCTCCCCGACAGCAGTAGCACCCGGTTCTGTCCGAACGAGGTCGAATAGAGGGTCCCGGCGTGACCCATGACGGCCGGGACCGGAAAACCGGGGATGTCGGGGTAGGGAACCGCAACGGCCTCCTCGAGGCGTTCGGAGAAGTCCCCGGAAGCGGACCCGAGCACCACCACCACGTCATGGCCGGGATGGCCCGTGGCCTCGGCTATGGCGCGGGCTGCGGCTTCCAGTCTCTCGTGCAGATCGGTGGTTGACATTCTCAATCCAGTTCGCTGCTTCGGATTCTCTCCCCTATTAAAGGCATGATCTCGGGGGGTTGTTCGTCTATCGACCATGCTCCCGCCAGGAAGTCTGCCACCGCGTCCCATCGATGCTCCTCCTCGTAGGCCACCTCGGCCAGGGCGTCGCCCTTCTCCACCCGATCACCCGGCTTTGCCAGGATGGTGATTCCCACCCCCGGATCGATCGAGTCCTCCTTGCGTTCCCGGCCCGCTCCCAGACGGGTGGCGGCGACGCCCACCGTCAGGGCGTGACATGCCGAGACCCAGCCCGATGCCCCGGCCCGCACCTCGGCGCGCCGGGTGGCCGCCGGCAGCAGCGACGGGTCTTCCACCACCCCGGGATCCCCGCCCTGGGCCTGCACCACCCTGGCGAATATCTCAAGCGCCTCCCCGGACTTCACCGCCCGGGTCAGCATCCGGCGGGCGGACTCTTCATCGGAGGCCCCTCCCGCCAGAAGCAGCATCTCCGACCCCAGGGCCAGGGTCACCTCCCACAGGTCCTCGGGTCCCTCGCCGCGCAGGGTCTCGATCGACTCCCTGATTTCCGAGGCGTTCCCCACCTCTCTCCCGAGGGGAGAGTCCATGCTGGTCAGAAAGGCGGTGGTCCTCACCCCGTGGGCTTCTCCCAGGCCGACCATGGTGGCGGCCAGTTCCCGGGCCTGGGTCGGATCGGGCATGAACGCCCCCGCGCCGGTCTTGACATCCAGGACCAGGGCGTCCAGGTCTTCGGCCAGTTTCTTGGACATGATCGAGGAGGCGATCAGGGGAAGGGAGGGAACGGTTCCGGTGGCGTCCCGCAGCGCATAGAGTTTTGCGTCGGCGGGGGCCAGGTTTTCCGACTGTCCTCCGTAGACCATGCCGTGGGTGGAGAGCACCTCCATGAAACGGTCGGAACTCAGAGAAGTGCTCAACCCGGGGATGGCCTCCAACTTGTCCCTGGTGCCGCCGGTGTGACCCAGGCCGCGTCCGGTCAGGGTGGGGGCTAGGACTCCGCAGGCTCTGACCATGGGCAGGAGCGGGATGGTCACCTTGTCTCCCACGCCTCCGGTGGAGTGCTTGTCCACCTTCGGGCCGGAGAGTCCCGACAGGTCCAGGGTCTCGCCCGAGTGCAGCATGGCGTCGGTCCACGTCGAGAGTTCCCCCGCGTCGAGACCTCGCAGGTAGACGGCCATGGCCATGGCCGCCATCTGGTAGTCGGTCACCTCGCCGGAGGTGAAGGCGGAGATCAGCCACTCTATCTGTTGGGAGGACAGCGCCAGGCCGTCCCTCTTTCGTTCGATCAACTCGACTGCGGTGAACTTCATGCCACATCCTTCCAGAAGGAGGTTCCATTTCCGATCCGGGCCAACCCGAAGCCCTCGACAATGGTGGCGGCCACGTCGGAGAATTGCGCCCGGATTCCAAGATCGACGCCTGCCGCGTTGCGGCCACCCACCAGCAGGGGGACGTACTCCCTGGTGTGATCGGTGGAGTCGCCGGTGGGATCGGTGCCGTGGTCGGCCGTGATGAACAGAAGATCGTTTTCACCCAGGGCCCCGGACACCGACGGAACCCGTGAGTCGATTCTCTCCAGCGCAGCCGCATAGCCCCGGGGGTCCTGGCGGTGACCGTAGCGCATGTCCAGGTCCACCAGGTTGGTGAAGACCAGTCCGGCGGTCCCCCGTGACCTCATGGCGGAGAGGGCCGTGACGGTCCTGTCCAGCCCGTCGGCGTCGCCCTCGGTGTGCGCGGAGCGGGTGATCCCCCTGCCGCAGAACAGATCCCCGGTCTTGCCGATTCCCCACACGGTCATACCGGCCTCCGCCACCCGGTCCAACAGGGTGGGAGCGGGTGGGAGCATGGAGAAGTCCTTTCGGTCGTAGGTGCGCCGGAAATTACCCGGTTTCCCCCTGAAGGGCCGGGCAATGACCCTTCCGATCCGGTGGTCGTCGCAATGGCGCCGGGCGATCTCGCACAGCCGGTACAACCCGGCGAGATCCAGCACGTCGGAGTGGCAGGCGATTTGGAACACCGAGTCGGCTGATGTGTAGAGGATCGGCCGGCCGGTGGCCAGGTGCTCATCACCCAACCGGTCGATGATGGCGGTGCCCGAGGCGGCGACGTTCCCCAGGAACTTCGTTCCGAACTCAGCCTCGATGGGGCCGGTCAGGGTGGGCGGGAACCCGCCCGGAAACAGCCCGAACGGGCGGGTGACCGAGAGTCCGGCGATCTCCCAGTGCCCGGTGGTGGAGTCCTTTCCCGCAGCCGCCGGGGCCATGCGCCCGAAGGCCATCGCGGGGCGTGGTGTCGGCGGAACACCCTCGAGGCCGGGATGGAGGGACCCCAGACCTGCCGCGCCGAGATTGGGCAGCGCCAGCCCGCCGACCACCCGGGCCACATTGCCGAGAGTGTCCGAACCGGAGTCTCCGTACCGGTCGGCGTCGGGGGCCTCCCCCGCTCCGCAGGAGTCGAGCACCATCACCACCGCCCGTTCCAGGGGATGGGGACTCATGACCTGTCTCTCACGAGAGGACCACCCGTCCGTTCTCCACCGCCACTCCCTCCCCCCTCAGCTTCTCGGCCTGCCTGGCGGCGTCCGGGGCCACCAACCGCCCGTCGGCCCTTATCACCCTCCACCAGGCAGCGGGCTCCGCGGTGGCTCTCAGCAGGTTTCCCACCGCCCGGGCGGCGCCTCGATAGCCGGCCGCCGCGGCCAGTTCCCCGTAGCTGATCACCTCTCCCTCCAAAAGGGCGTCGAGCACCTCCAGGACCGCCTCCTCGAAGTCCGGGGCGTGCCTCACCGGCTCCTCAGTGGGGAGTGCCGAACAGCCGATCTCCCATGTCCCCCAATCCGGGAAGGATGTACTTGCGGGGATCCAACCCCCGGTCGTGCCCGGCAGTGAAAACCGGAGTGTCGGGATGGCGTCGGGCCATGGTCTCGGCGCCCTCGGGACAGGTCACCACGCACACCGTGACGATGTCGTCGGCGCCCTCCTCCTTGACCAGGTCCACGGCCTTGGCCAGGGATCCGCCGGTGGCCAGCATGGGCTCGAGCACCAGCACCCGCGCGCCCGACAGGGGTGGAAGCTTCTGGTAATAGCCGACCGGCTGTTTCGTCTCCTCGTCCCGCTGCAGGCCGATGTACCCGATGGAGGACTGCCCCAACAGGTCCAGGGCGCCTTCCATCATTCCCAGGCCGGCCCGCAGGACGGCCACCAGCACGGTGGGCTTGGCAAGCCGGCCACCGACGAATCCGCCTTCCATGGGTGTCTCGATCTCGGTGGGGAGGAGCGGCAGGTCCGCGGTTGCCTCGGCCACCAGCAGCCACGAGAGCCTGCGAGTCGTCTCGCGGTACTCCCTGGTGGCGGTGCGTTTGTCGCGGAGCACGGTCAGATAGTGAACTACCAGGGGATGTTGCACCACGTGGAGATTGGGAGGGGTCATGTCGGTTCTCCGTTCATTGGGGGACCGTTGTCTGCCACTTGGAATGAGCCGGGTTGTGAGGGGGTGTGAGGATCAGAGGCGGACGACGGGGCAGGTGAGCGTGCGGGTGATCCCCTGGATCATCTGGATTTCAGAGACCACCAGCCTTCCCAACTGGTCCACGTTGTCTGCCTCCACCTTGACTACCACGTCGTAGGGGCCGGTGACGTTGTCGGCTTCCCGTACCCCGGCGATGGATCTCACGTTGCGGGACACCTGCTCGGCTTTTCCGACTTCGGTCTGGATCAGAATGTATGCGACAGCCACGGTTCCTCCTTGGAGATCAATATCCGTCCTGGCCCATTCGAATGGTGTGGGCGTAGGAGCGGTCTCCCTCCTGATCGGTTTCGAATACGATCCGCTGCCCCTGCCGGAGAAAGCGGAAGATGGAGCCTTCCAGGGAACCCGGTCGCAGAAGAACCGTGCTTCGGTCTTCGTCGCAGACGATCACTCCGACCCCTGTTTCGGGATCGTAGGTCTTGACGACTCCCTGCACCTCAGACCTTTTCCACCTTGCCTGCTTTGATGCAAGAGGTGCAGACCCGGGCCCTGCGGGTGTTTGACCCCCGGCGCACCCTTATCCGCTGTATGTTGGGACGCCACCGGCGGTTATTTCGCTTATGAGAGAAGGTCACGGTCTTGCCGAAGGACGGTTTGCGCCCGCAGACCTCGCATTGGTATGCCATGGAATTCCTCCGGACCACAAGAATAGCAAACCTGAGATGAGATGGCGAACCAGAAGGTAGAACCGGGCTCCTCCGCGGGGCCGCGAGGGTCTTGCATCCCGGCCTCCCGGCCTCCCGCGCCGGGCCGGAGTCTGGCCTACCTCCAGGACGTGGACGTGGAACGGGTCCGCAACATCGGGCCCCGGCAGGCCGGGATGCTGGCAAAGAGCGGCATACATTCGGTGGCCGACCTGCTGCAGCACTTTCCCCACCGTTACCTGGACCGCTCCCTGGTGGTTCCCATCGCCGGCCTTCCCGTGGACGCGGAGGCCACCCTGATAGCCGAGGTGGTGAGAAGCTACCGGCCCCGCGTCTCGGGACGGAGAGGACCGAGGGAGGTGCTGAGGGTCACCGTGCAGGACTCCCACCCGACAGGATCGGGGTCGGAGGGGGGACTGGGCCGGATCCAGCGGATGGAGATCACCTTCTTCAACCAGCCTTTCCGCGGTCGCCAACTCCTGCCGGGGACCGTGGCCGCCTTCTCCGGGAAGGTGACCACCTATCGAGGTCGTCCCCAGATGACCAATCCCGACGTGGAGATGATCTCATCCGACGAGGAGAGCTTCGAAGGGAAAATAGTTCCGGTCCACTCGGCGGTGGGGGAGATGACCCCGGTGCGCATCCGCGCGGCGGTCGGCAACGCCCTGCGGAGGGCCAGGCCGATTCTCGATCCCGTTCCCCCCTCGGTACTTCGGACGGGGGGGTTCATGGAACGGGACCAGGCCTTTGCGAACATCCACTTTCCCCAGAGCATGGATCACGCATCGGAGGCCCGGAGGAGGCTGGTGTTCGACGAGCTCTTCCGCATCCAGGTGGCGCTGGCTCTCACCCGCCACCGGCTGGTGGAAGAACAGGAGGGGATCCCCCAGCAGCTGGATTGTCAACTGGTCACCGACTTCCTGGACGGTCTTCCCTATGACCTGACCGGCGCCCAGAAGAGGGTGCTGGCAGAGATAGGGGAGGACCTGGAGAGTCGCCGTCCCATGCACCGGCTGCTCCAGGGAGAAGTGGGGTCCGGCAAGACGGTGGTGGCGCTCTCCGCCCTTCTGGCCGCGGTGGGATCAGGGAACCAGGCGGCGATCATGGCGCCCACCGAAGTGCTTGCCGAGCAACTCTATCTGGTGCTCCGGGAGATGCTCAGCCACGCCGGGCTCTCCCCGCCGGTGGCCCGCCCCCAGGTGGCGGGACATCACATGGGATCCCTCTTCCAGGCCGGCGGGAGGGCGGCGGTGCGGGTGGCGCTTCTTACCTCCTCCCGGGCGGCTGCCAACTACCTGGAGAACCCCGGCCGCGCCCGGGTGCGGGAGGATGTGGCGACGGGCAGGGCCCAGATAGCGGTGGGCACCCATTCCCTCATCCAGGAGGGGATACGATTCCGCCGACTGGGAGTGGTGGTGGTCGACGAACAGCATCGTTTCGGGGTCTCCCAGCGGAGCACCCTCAAACGCAAGGGCGCCGATCGCCGGCCCGACCTCCTGATCATGACCGCCACCCCCATACCCCGCACCCTGTCGATGACGCTCTATGGAGACCTGGTGCTGTCGAGCATCGACGAGATGCCACCGGGACGTTCCCCGGTTACGACCCGGGTGATCAAAAAGACTCCCGAAGGACTGTCAACCGCCTATCGGGCCATCCGGAGGGAGGTGGACAAGGGGCGGCAGGCGTTCGTGATCTGCCCGCTGATCGAGGACAGCGAGAAGCTGGACGTGCAGTCGGCCACCTCCCAGTACCGGGAGATCACCGCGGTTTTCCCGGACCTGGTGATTGATCTGATGCACGGACAGCTCTCGAGCGTCGACAAGGAGGCGGTCATGGCGCGTTTTCGCTCCGGGGAGACCGACATCCTGGTGAGCACGACCGTCATAGAGGTGGGGATCGACATCCCCAACGCCACGGTGATGGTGATAACAGACGCCCAGAGGTTCGGGCTCTCCCAACTCCACCAGTTGCGCGGCCGGGTGGGGCGGGGCCGGCACCCCGGCCGGTGTCTGCTGGTGGCAGACGCAGCCACCCCCGACTCCGAGAGGCGTATGAAGGCGATGGCCAGGACCACCAACGGCTTGGAGTTGGCCAGAGAAGACCTCGAGATCCGGGGCCAGGGAGCGGTGTTCGGGGCCCGCCAGTCCGGAATGGGGGACCTCAAACTGGCCGACATTCTCCGTGACCTGGGGGCGATGAGACGCGCCAAGCGAGCCGCCGACCGCCTGGTCGAGAACGATCCCTACCTGCAGGGGCATCCACTGCTGGCCGAGGAGATCGCAGAGGTCCTGGGCAGTGACGTGCGGTGGCTGTTCGACTCATGATGAGGGTGATCGGCGGACGGTACCGGGGGCGGCGGATCAACGCGCCCCGGGGTCGGGGCACGCGTCCTCCCACCGGCCGGGTTCGAGAGTCGATCTTTTCGGCGCTGGGGGAGAGGGTGAGAGGAGCGGACATCCTCGACCTCTACGCCGGTTCGGGGAGTTTCGGGATCGAAGCGCTGAGCCGGGGGGGTAGGTCGGCGGTGTTCGTGGAGAGGTGGCGGCCGGCGGTGGCGGCGCTCCGCTCCAACCTGGACGCCGTCGGGGCCGGGGACGCCGCCCGGGTGTACTCCTCCAGCGTGGAGAGCTACCTGGCCGCCCCGGGGGAGGGGCGGGGGTTCGATATAGTCTTTGCCGACCCGCCCTGGGATATATCATCTCAGGATGTGGCCGGGGTGCTTGAGAAAGTGTCGGGCCTGATGAGCCGGGGAGCCGTGGCGGTTGTCACCCGAAGGGCGAACGACGACGTTCCGGCGGCCATGGGGCTCGACGTTGCCGACCGCCGCCGTCACGGCGATACCGAAATAATCAGATACCTCAAGGAGTAGAGCTTGACAGTCGCTCTCTGTCCGGGCAGTTTCGATCCTCCCACCAGCGGGCATGTGGATGTGATACGCAGGTGCGCGCGGTTGTTCGACCGGGTGGTGGTCGGGGTGGTGATCAACCCCTCCAAACAGTCCTTCTTCACCCTGGACGAGCGGGTGGGATTCCTGCAGGACGCTCTGGCGGACCTTCCGCAGGTGGTGGTCCGCCACTACCAGGGCCTGCTGGTGGACTTCGCCCGCCAGGAGGGAGCGGTGGTTCTGATCAAGGGCCTGAGGGCGGTGAGCGACTTCGACAGCGAGTTGCAGATGGCCCAGATGAACCAGACGGTGGGGGGAGTCGAGACAATGTTCATGCCCACCCGCCCCGAGTGGAGTTTCCTTTCCTCCTCGCTCATCCGGGAGGTCGCGGCGCTGGGAGGCTCGGTGGAGGGATTGGTTCCCGACGATGTCGCCAAAGCCATGAAGGAGCGCTTTTCATGACCGATGAACAGATCCCTCTCAGCCAGCCGTCGGAGGTGGTCCCGGTTCGCTCCTCGGTTGGTCACCTGCTCGGACTGGTGGAGGAGTTGATCGACGAGGTCCGCCAGGCACGTTCCCTTCCACTTTCCCAGAACGCCCTGGTCGACCGGGAGAAGATGCTGTCCCGCCTCGAGACCCTGCTGAGAGGCCTTCCCGAAGAGTTGCGGGCCGCTCGCTGGATGGTACGTGAGAGGGAGAATTTCATGCGCCGCGCCAGTGAGCAGGCCGAGGAGATCGTCAATCGGGCGCGGTCGGAGTCCAAGCGCCTGGTCAGCCAGTCACACATCCTGGAGGAGGCGGTGGCCGAGGCCAACGCACTGGTCCGCAGGGCCGAGGGCGAGGCGCGCAGAACCCGACTGGAGGCCGAGGACATGGCCGACGCGGTCCTCGAGTCCCTGGAGACGCTGATCGGTGACCTGGCGGCAAGGGTGAATTCCACCCGCACCGTTCTCCACCGATCCCGCCCCGCCGATCCCGCCCCGCCCATCTGATGGGATCGTCGATGCGGGTCCAGGTGTCGCATCTTCTCCAGGCCCCGGGCCGGACCGACCGGCGCCGCTGGGACGTTCCGCTGGCGGTGGAGATGCCGGTGGTCAGAGCCGGACAGGCCCGGGCCGATCTGGTCCTGGAGGGAAGAAACGACGGGATCCGGGTCAGCGGCACAGTGGCCGTGAACGCCCGGATGAGTTGCTATCGGTGCCTCCAGGGGTGGGAGGAAGAGCGGGTCGTCCCGCTGGAGCGGACGGTCAGACACCTTCCCGACGAGGACGGATACCGCATCTGCGAGGACGGATGGCTCCGCCTGGATGGGATTGTCGTCGACGAGGTGGTACTCTCTTTGCCGACTGCGCCTCTGTGTGAAGAGGATTGCCGTGGCATCTGCTCGGGATGCGGCATCCACTTGAACGCAGAAGCATGTAAATGTGTTGATGAGGTTCGGCCGTCCCCGTTTGCGGTCTTATCCAACTTCCTATAGGAGAGTCCTTTCATGGCTGTTCCCAAGAAAAAGAGTTCCAAGATGCGCACCAGGCACAGAAAGGCGGCCTGGAAGGTCCGCCCGCCGACTCTTTCCCGCTGCCCGCTGTGCCAAGCTCCCCGCCTGTCCCACCGGGCGTGTCGGGAGTGCGGTAGCTATCGAGGACGTGAAATAGTCGAAGTCGAGTAATGCCCACCATCGCCCTGGACGCCGGCGGGGGTGACTTCGCTCCCCGGGAGACGGTGGCTGGAGCGGTGGCCGCGGCCGCCCAGGGCATCGACGTGCTCCTGGTGGGGGACCGACCCGTCCTGGAAGGGGAACTGGAACGCCACGGTGCGGAGTTGCCGATCGTGCATGCTCCGGCAGTGGTGGGAATGGGAGACTTTCCCATCAGGGCGATCCGGGAGGTCCCGGACTCTTCGGTGGTGGTGTGCGGGAACCTGGTCTCCTCGGGCGAGGCGGACGGGTTCGTCTCGGCGGGATCCACGGGCGCCTCGCTGGCGGTGGCGGCGGTGGGGATCGGCCGCCTGCCGGGGGTGTCGAGGCCGGCGATCGCCAGCCTCCTGACCATTCCGTGGAATCCGACGGTCCTGTGCGACGCCGGCGCCAACCTGGTGGTGCGGCCCAACCAGTTGGTGGAGTTTGCGGTGATGGGATCGGTGGTGGCCGAGACCACCGCCGGCGTCGAGAATCCCCGGGTCGGGCTGCTCAACAACGGCTCGGAGGACTCCAAGGGCAGGGAGATGGAGAGAGAGGGGCTTGCACTCCTCCGCAAGGCCCCCGTGAATTTCGTGGGGAATGTCGAGGGGAGCGACTTCGCCACGGGGATGATGGATGTGATCGTAACCGACGGGTTCACCGGAAACGTCTTCCTGAAGACCGTGGAGGCGTCGGTGGTCATGTCCGCCAAGGCCTTCTTCTCGCTGCTGGCGGAGAAGGAGCCCGAGACCGAGGAGAAGGTGCGACCTCAGTTCTCGGCGCAGGGCCGCAAGCTGATGGACGACCGTCACGCCGGCGCTCACCTGGTGGGCGCCAAGGGGATCGCGGTGATAGCCCACGGCCACGCCCGCAGTTCGGCCATCACCAAGGCGCTGCAGATGGCCGAAGAGGGTTCCAGGTACCGGCTCCCGGAGCGGATCGGGGAGAGATTTCTCTGCCGTTGAACCATCTGCAGAGGCGTCTGGGCTATCGGTTCTCGTCGCCCGACGTGCTGCTGAACGCTCTCACCCACAGCTCCTATGCCAACGAGATGAACACTCCCGACAATGAACGGCTGGAGTTTCTGGGCGACACAGTGCTGCAGATGGCGGTCACCCGCCACATCTTCGGGGAGTTTCCCCATCTGAAGGAGGGCCAGATGACCCGGGTCCGGGCGGCGGTGGTGAGGAGGGATTCGCTGGCGCGGGTGGCGGAGACCCTCGACCTGGGGGAGGGTCTCCGGCTGGGCAGGGGCCAGGAACAGGCGGGGGGTCGCCGGAAGGTGAGCATCCTGGCAGACGCCATGGAGGCCGTGATCGGGGCGGTCTACCAGGATGGCGGATGGACAGCAGCCGAGAGGCTGGTGATTACCCACTGGCGGGCCATGATCGAGACCCAGGCGGCCACCCCCGACGCGCTGGACGCCAAGACCCAACTCCAGGAGTTGTTGGCCGCAGACGGAAAGGTGCCCGAGTACCGCAGCAAGGGGGAGGGGCCCGGTCATGCTCCCCGGTTCGAGGCGGAGGTGTGGGTGGATGGACAGCGGTGCGGAGTGGGCGAGGGACCTGCCCGGCGCCTGGCCGAGCAGGAGGCGGCGCGGCGCGCCATCGAGGCGCTCTTCTCCGATGCGGCCCCGGCCCGCTCCCAGCCGAAGCCCGCCGTCACCGCCCCGCCTGCCGTGACCGAGCCCGGGGAGGCCGCTCCATGGTGGCGCTGGCGGCGGAGCGGGCGCTGAGAGCGATCCTGGTCTGAGCGAGGAATGCCCGAACTGCCGGAAGTGGAGACGGTGCTCCGGGCCATCCGGCCCGGCCTGGAGGGTCGCCGGGTGGCCTCTGCCCGGATATTCCATCCCCGCACCGCCCGCCGTAACGCCCGTTGCTCCGATGTGGAGGAGCGGCTGGTGGGCCGGCGGGTCGATCGGGTGGGTCGGCTCGGAAAGTTCCTGGTCATCGAGTTGGACGCCGCCCTCACCTGGGTGATGCATCTGGGGATGTCCGGGCGGATCCGGCTTTGTGAGACCGGTGATCCCAGGGAACTCCACACCCGCTTCCGGGCCGAGATGGAGGCGGGCCCGTCGGTCCGCCTGGTCGATCCCAGGACCTTCGGGTTCGTGGCGGTGTTCACTCCCGAGGAGTTGGACGGTTCCAGCCTTCCCCGGCTGGGCGCCGACGCCTGGGAGCAACTCCCCTCGGCCGGCCGGCTGTTCGAGAAGATGAGGTCGCGGACCATCCCCATCAAGAGCCTGCTCCTCGACCAGCGCTTCGTGGCGGGCCTGGGGAACATCTACTCCGATGAGGTGCTTCACCGGGCGGGGATTCACCCCCACCGCCGATCGGGAGGCCTGTCGGAGGAGGAGGTCGCCGGGATCCGCTCGCAGGTGCGTCCGGTGCTGGCGGAGGGGATCAGCCGGGGAGGCACCAGCCTGGACGACCTGGCCTATCTGTTGCCGGATGGCCGGGCGGGGGGATTCCTCGGGTACCTGCGGGTGTACGGGAGGGAAGGCCAACCGTGTCGTTCCTGCCAGTCCCCGATCCGGAGGATGGTGATCGGCGCCCGGTCCTCCTTCTTCTGTCCCGAATGCCAGGTGGACGCCTGAGAGGGGCCGTGGACCGAACAAACCACCGAAACGGAGCGATCATCCGTTAATTTCGGTTGCGGATGCTCCTGAAATCCATCACCCTCGCAGGTTTCAAGTCCTTTGCCAAGCGGACCACTCTCGAGTTCGGTCCGGGGATGACGGTGATAGTCGGCCCGAACGGCTCGGGAAAGTCCAACATCGTGGATGCGGTGGCCTGGGCCACGGGGCGCCGGTCAACCCGGACGCTTCGCGCCGGCCGCTCCGATGAGTTGCTCTTCTGCGGCACGGCCACCCTGCCCGCCTCCTCCCGGGCCGAGGTGACGCTGGTGTTCGACAACACCTCGGGCCTCCTGCCGATCGATCGTCCCGAGGTCTCGGTCACCCGCCGTTACTACCGCTCGGGCGAGTCCGAGTTCGAGATCAACCGGGTGTCCTGCCGGCTGGTGGACATCACCGAGTTGCTGGCCGAAGCGGGCATCTGGAAGAGCCAGTACGCCCTGGTGGGCCAGGGCCAGATCGAGCGGATACTCAATGCCTCTCCCTCCGAACACCGGAAGGTCTTCGAGGAGGCGGCCGGAGTGGGAAAGCACCTCTGGCGCCGGGACAAGGCGGTTCGCCGTCTGGGGTCCACCCGCACGGACCTGGATCGCATCGGAGACCTGATCGCAGAGAAGCAACGGAGGATGCGCCCGTTGCGCCGGCAGGCCGAAGCGCTGGGACGCTACCAGCAGTTGTCGGGAGAGATCAGATCCTTGCGCATCCACCTGGAGGGACAGCGCCTCCGGGAGGTCGATGAGCAACTGGCCGCCGCGGTTGCGGGCCGCACAGGATGGGACCAGAAACGTTCGGAGGCGATCGCGGACCGCCGGCGGGGCCGGAGGGCGCTGTCCGGGATCGAAGCAGCCCTCGACGAACTCCGCTCCGATCCGGCGGGCAGGGCGCTGCGGGACTGGGACATGGTCACCGAACGCATGCGCCGTCTCTCGGAGGTGGCGACCCTCCGGACCGAGGCCCGCCGGCGACGGCGCCAGGTGGAGGCTCTGGGGCGATCGCTGGTGGAGGAGCGACTCTCCCTGGAGCAGGGCATGGGAAGGATGGACGACCGGATAGCGGCCTGTGAGCAGGCGGTCGAGAGGGCGCGCTCCACCGCGGCCGGCCTGGCAAGGGAGGAACGCAGGCTGGCGATCCTGAGAGGTGCGGGGGTTGAGGCGGAACTGGGGGGATTGGAGAATGAACTGGCTTCCCTGGAGGCCGCCGGGGAGAGGGATTCCGGCGAGTTGGACGGCGTGGAGTCCCGCCTCTGCGAGTTGGCGGCCGCCGCGGAGGGCCTGGACTCGGAGATGGCGGAGGCGCGGGAGGCGTTGGCCGGGGCGGAGGCTCGGCACCGCTCCGGGAAGGAAGAGGCCGCAGAGACGGCCCGCCGGGCCAGGGAGACGCGGCTGCGGTTGCGGGCGGCTGAGAACCGGGCGGTGGATGCCCGCTCGGCCATGGCCGAGGCGGTGGGGAGACTCGAGGTGGCCCGGGAGGCGCTCAAGGCCCGCGATCCGGCCCGGAGGAGGCAGGTGGAAGCCCTGAGCGGATGGGCGGGATGGGTCTCGGAGTTGCTGTCGGTACCCGGGGAGTTGGCCGCCGCGGTGGAGGCGGGGCTGGAGCGATGGGCAGAGGCGGCGGCCTTCGAGGGACCGGTGGGGCTTGGGAACGCGGTGGACAGGTTGGGAGGGACCGACTCAGCCGACCGATCCGTCTCCATGGTCAGCCTTCGCTTTCCCGGCCGACCGGAGAGTCCTGCACGGTCGGCGGCCTCTTCGGGAAGCAATGCGGTGCCTCTGTTGGACCTTCTGGGAGAGGACCACCGATCGGGCCTGGCGGTGCGACTCCTGGGCGACGTGGTCCTGGTCCGGGACTGGCGATCCGGGTGGGAAGTGGTGGGAAGTCACCCTCACCTCCGGGCGGTCACCCGCCGGGGAGACCTGATAACCGCCCGGGGAATCCGGCTGGGCGGAGGGGTCCGCATGCCTGACCTGGCGGCGGCGAGGACGGAGGCGGAGGAGGCCACGGCATGCTTCGGCGAACATGAGGAGGAGGTGCGGAGGCTGGCCGCCGAGTCGCGGTCGGGAGAGGAACGCCGGGAGGAGGCCGCCGCTCGCCTGGGCGAACACCGAGGAGCGTTGTCGGAGGCTCAGCGGAGGCTCGATCGGCTGGCGTCGCGTCGGACCGGGGTCGGCGGTGAGGAGCGCCGATTGAGAGAGCGAAGGGACTCCCTCGGCGAGGGGGAAGCAGAGCGCCGGGTACGGCTGGCCGAGTTGGAAGAGCGGATCACCCGGCTGCGCGGCGGACGGTTGGACGCCGCCAGGGAGTCCCAGCGGTTGGCCGAGCGGCTGGAGATGGCCTCTCGGGATCGGACGGCGGCCGAGGAGGAGCACCGGTCACGGATCACCGAACTCACCCGCCTCAGGGAAGAACGGCGGCTGGGCCAGGCTCGATACGAGAAAGTCGTGATGGAGTTGACCAAGGTTTCCCTCCTACCCGAGGAGTACGGCCCGGACCACTCCCGGGAGGTGGCGGAGTTGGCGGGAGCGGCGCTGGAGTTGATGTCCGCCCGCCGGGACGTGTTGGTCTCGGTGGACCGGGAATCCAAACAGAGGTCGGTGGAGTTGGCCGAGGATGCGGGACGGATCCGGGAGACCATTGCGAGAGCCGATGAAACCGAGCGCCGCGCAACCGTGGAGTTGGAGTGGCTGATCGCCGAGGTCTCCCGGCTGGAGTCCCGCCGGCGGTCGGCCATCGAGAGTCTCCTAATGGCGGGGGCCGATCCCGCAGAGGGCCTGTCGGCGGCCGTCCCCGAGGTGGAGGATCCCGAGGGGACCCTGAGGTCCCTGGAGGCCGAACTGGAGAGGGCGGGGCCCATAAACCACTACGCCGCCCTGGACCTGTCCGAACTCGAGTCGGAGGTGTCGGAGTTGTCCGCGCAATACGACGACATCGTCGAGAGCGGACAGCGCCTGGGCAGGGTCATCTCGGAGTTGGAGAAGGAGGCCACCGATCGTTACCTGGCCACCTTCCGGGAGACCGCCACGGCGTTCGAGCGATCCTTCAGTCAGATCTTTCCGGGGGGGCGGGGTCGGCTTCGCCTGGTGGATTCCGACGATCCTCTCGGTTCGGGAGTGGAGATTCGAGCCCAGCCATCCGGCAAGAGGGTGTCGCGGCTCAGCCTGCTGTCGGGAGGAGAGCGTGCCCTGGGCGCCCTGGCCTTCCTGTTTGCGATGATGAGGACCCGCCCGTCTCCCTTCTACCTGCTGGATGAGGTGGACGCCACCCTGGACTCGGCCAACCTGCACAGGGTGCTGGGGATGGTCCGGGAACTCAGCGCCCAGGCACAGATCCTGGTCATCACCCACCAGCCCCAGACCGCAGAGTCCGCCGATCTCCTGTACGGAGTGACCATGCCTCCCGGCGGCGCCACCCGGGTGGTCTCCATGCGCATGGACCGAACCGGCGCCTCCCATCTCCCGGGCGCCTCCGCCAGGTCGGCGTGACCGGACAGCCCCGTCGGACAACCTGTAGTGTCCCACTGTCACCGGTAGACTCCGGACGAGGGAGCCGACGTTGAGCACCAGTGAAACACTCCGCGAGAATGGCTACCCGGCGCTCTTTTCGATCGGCCACTCGAATCACCCATTCGATGATCTGGTGGCTCTTTTGAAACAGCACGGGGTTGAGATAGTGACGGATGTACGGACCTCTCCCTATTCGAGGTACAGCCCCCAGTTCAACAGTCGGGACTTGCGACACGGCTTGAAGGAGATGGGTATCGGGTACATCTTCCTTGGGAAGGAGCTGGGAGGCCGTCCCGAGCGAGACGAGTTCTACGATTCTGGAGGCTATGTTGACTATGGAAGGGTGGCGGAGACGGAAGTGTTCCAGTCCGGCCTGGAGAGGCTCCTTGAAGGCGGGAAGCGTTTCCGGGTGGCCATGCTCTGCAGTGAAGAGAGTCCCGGGGAGTGCCACCGCTTTCTCCTTGTCACCCGTGCGCTGTACGGCCGAGGGGTCGACGTTGCCCACATCCGCGGTGACGGCTCCCTGGAGAGAAGCGAGGATATACCGACATTTGAAGGCTGGTCGGACCCGGTTCATCAGGAACGTCCCCTTTTCGGTGAGGAGGTAAAGAGTTCGTGGAGATCTACACGATCGGCTTCACCAAGAAGTCGGCCGAGGGTTTCTTCGAGGCCCTGAAGAAGAGCGGCATCGAGCGACTCGTGGATGTGCGAGTCAACAACACCTCGCAGTTGGCCGGGTTCACCAAAAAACGCGATCTTGTCTATCTGCTCGAACAGTTGCTGGGAGCCGACTACCTTCACGAGCCTCTTTTTGCCCCCACCAAAGAACTCCTCAAAGGCTATCGGGCGGGCGACGTCACCTGGGAGGAGTACGAGATGGTCTATTTGGCGCTCCTGGCGGAGCGGCAAGTCGAGCGGGAGATTCCGAGGGACCTCTTCACCCGGCGCACCGTTCTACTGTGCAGCGAGCCGACCTCCGACTTCTGCCACAGACGGCTGGTGGTCGAATACCTGAATCGAGCCTGGGGAAACATACAGGCCGTTCACTTGTAGGGTCATCGGTATGCGCATCCTGATCAACCATCTGACTCGAATGCGCAACCGCCATGTGTGTGTGGCTGGAATCCGGGACAATGGCTCGCACATCCGCCCAGTGCTTAAAGGCAGTCAGCTTCCACGCGCTCTGCTACTGAGTGCTGGTGGACCCTTTTCGCTGGGAATCGCAGTGGACCTTGGCCCTACAGACCCGCGCCCGAATCCTCCCGAAGTGGAGGACGTGTTGTTCTCCCCTGGGCAGGTCAAACTACCTAGGACATTTGCAGGCGCCGAGTTCTGGAATAGGGTCGGGTCGGTCGCAAGGCCTTCTTTGAAAGAGATCTTTGGCGACGAATTGGTCCGGTTGAGCGGAACAGCCGCAGCGGTGCCCAAGGGCACCGGAAAGGCTTCCTTGGGCGTGATCCGAATAGTTGGCGGCACCGACCTCCAATGGCGCAAGTCTTATCGGATGGATCAGATCAGACTCACGTTCAGCGATCCGGATCTAGGTGAACTCTCCCTAAATGTGAACGACCTCCGACTGTGGAAGTCCGATCACATCACTCCGGCTTTCTCCAGTATCGAAGCCATCCGAACACGACTCCAAGACTGCCTATTGGCGGTCGGATTAACGAGAGCGCACGCGGTATCCAGTTACCGTGGCTCCTGGCACTGGCTGCAGGTGAACAACATCTTCCCGATCGGTGATCCGCTGTGGGCCAGAGAGTGAGCTACCCGGGCTTTGAGCCGGAGAGCTTGCCGGGAGAGGAGTCGGTGGAGGGGCACACAAAGGCGAGTTGCTGCACGGGCTGAATCGGCCGGCAACCCGGCCCTGAGCATGGACGGGTTGGCAGGAAAACGGCTGAGTTGGCAAGATTCTCCGCTCAGAGGCCTTGGACATGTCCCATCGATGTCCCCACAGTGATGCCGAAAACACCACCGGTCTGATCGAGCGCCGCTCGGACCGGCAGGGATCACAATGTCTCAAGAGCGGCCCCGGGATCGGATCGAACGGGCCATTTCGGACTGAGCCCCAGGTCACGCCAGACATTAATAGTGACACCACTGTCATTCTGCTGAGTCTGGATCACCGTTCTGATGGTCGGGGGTGGTGGTGCGGGTTTTTCGGTTCGTTGGGAGGGGCGGGGGGTGTTTTCGCGTCGGGAATGTGGGGGTTGATGGGTGTTTGTTCGGTTTGGGGGGAACCTGTAGACCGGGTAGGGCGTGCGTGGGGACGCGCTGGTCCTGGGGAGGTATCGTTTTCGGTGGGTCGCGGTGGGAATCCGGGGGCGGATCAGCAGAATCGGGGCAGGGCGCGGATGCGGGTGAGGGTGGTGAATTATTGGTGGGCACAGGCCATTGAGCGAGTGGGCGCAGGATCAGTCTTCGTCCGTGGTTCACGATCCGTCCGGGTAGTCGGAACAGGCGGGTTCGGACAGTGTTCCCGTTGGTCAGGGGTCGTCTGACCGGTTGGGTGTGGTGTTGGATCCACGGCGCGCCGGGGCCGCTGGAATCCGGAGGCGCCTGGAGGCAAACCGGCGCCGGCTGCACGATCCGGAGCGTCGCGATCCGGACCCGCATTTCGGAGTGGCTGGCGGGTGAGGGGTGGTATGTTGGTAGTCATGGGCTTTGCGACGGGAGTGGAGCCTCCGATGTTTGAGATCACGGCAAGGGGTCAGGTCGAACTCTGACCCATCTGAGAAGGGGGAGTCCCATGAACAAGTCGAGAAGGAAACAGACCGCCAGGCTACTGCCGATACTCTGCCTCATGCTGTTGCCCCTGGGGACAGGGGCGTCAGATTGCCCCCCCCCCCTCGGCGACGGTCACGCTCGACAACGCCAACTCCCTGCTGTTCGAGCACATAGGGGGCCTCAGAACCTCCAATGAGCGCTTTGTGGTGCTGTCTCAGGCGCTGGACGAAACGGTCCGCGTGAGGCTCACCACATGGGAGAACCCCCATCAAGGCGACCGGATAGCCCGCCCCGGCGTGGACTTCGACATGCCGGATCATGTTCTCATACCCGCCGGGCAGACGAAGGTCTTTTTCACGGTGCGAACAACTGCGCCGGATTACACAACGACTGGGCACTCCGCGGCGGAGGTCAGGCTGGCTGCTCTGCCGGCCGGGGAGTGCTTCCCCTACAGCGTCACCGAGGGTGGGTTCCAAGTGGTCGTCAGGGACAGCAGCAGAGAAATCCCCGAGGACTGCAAGACCAAGGTGGACATCTCGGTTGACCGGACCGGGTTTGAGATGGCCGAGGGCGAGACGGTGAACTACCGGATATTTCTGAGCGGCCCGACCCCGACGGTGTTCCCCATCGTCATCAGATGGGCGTACGCCAACCCCGACGGCTACCGGATAGGTGTGAACAGCCTCGACAAAAGCCACCCCCACACGGAGGAGGTGGTGTACACCGAGGCCGACTGGAACCGGCGCCAGGGCAAGCCGCTGAGCCTGAAGGTCACCGACCCCGACGACGCGGTCGATGGTGACGGCAAGATCATGGTGGCGCACCATCTCGTGTACAACGGTGCCGAGAGTGACCCCAACTACACCAGTGTGTTCTGTCTCCAAGGGCCACAGGCGTTGAAGATGACGCAGATGCTCGTCAAGGTCACCGATGTCCCCGCTGTCTCCGGCCAGCAGAAAAGCGGCAGTGGCGGCACCGATGGCGAGCAGGGCCGGATCAAACGGCCCGAGGTCAAGGAGATACCACAGGAGCCCGTGGAGGAGCCGGAGCCGCAGAAGGAGGGCGAGGAGCCCGTGGAGGATATTCCTGAGACAACCACTACAACGACCCAGCCGCCTCCGACCACGACCACAACGACCCAGCCGCCTCCGACCACGACCACAACGACCCAGCCGCCTCCGACCACGACCACAACGACCCAGCCGCCTCCGACCACTACGACGACCCGGCCGAAGCTGCAGAAGCGCGATTGCTCCGGGCTCAAGGCCGCCTTCGATGCCGAGGTAGCCGCATACAAAGCTGTGGCGTCGCCTACGAACTGGCCCGACTCCGCCCCGATGCATGCGGCGCAGGCTGCCTGGAGAGCGTGCCTAGCGGGTCGATAGTAAGCTGCCAACACTGCGGGAGGCGCGCTGCTTGCGAGGAGATGTGGAGTGAGGACTACTGCCTGCGGTGCGCCACCTGCCGGCGGTGCGGCTCCAACGTGCTCCTGGCGGACGGCCGGAGCGGTCCCGACAAGTGCTCGGAGTGCGCTACACCGGAAGAGTGTGCCGAGGAGGCCCGGAACAGTTGCTGGTAATCGAGCAAAGGAGAACCCGTGAACAGGGAAGCTGAACTACAGATTGATGTCCGAGGCATCTTCTCGGACATCTCGGAACAGTTGTACGGGGGCTACGACACCGAAATCGGTTAGGGCATCTTCCACTCCGGGGACAAAACCCTGCGACCCGGACGGGCGCCGCCGACCCGGCCCTTCGCGATAGGCTTCTTGTGGACATCGTGGATTCAGACCATGACGATTAACGACCTGGTTTCAAACTTGAACATGGAGTTGCCCCCGGTCTTGTCCCACTCCCCGGTAGGGATTGATCGTGGCGGTCGGTGCCCAACACGAACCGCCACCCTGCCTTAGCCCCCCCTTCATCCACCAAAGCCAAACTGAACCACTTACGGCCCTTCAGGGCACTGTCGGAGCGCGCCTTGGCCGGCATGGAGGTGGCGGCGGGGGACGGGCCCGGAGGGTAGGAATCGATGAGGCGATTTCGCGACTCAGTGATGGAATTCGCGGGACATCGGGTCATGTCGATCCGGTGTGGGCACCGAGGAAAGGCATGGATGGGTTTCAGGCGCCCGGTGGGGGAAAGGGCCGGCGGGTGTCCTAATTGGAATTGGGCGTAAAATGGCCGAGAGTGGCATGGCTGACGCGCTGGTGGCGGAGGCGTCGCGCTTCCGTCCGCGAACCCGAGGCCTCCGCGGATCCGACCGTCTCCGCTCTGGCGAAGACCCGGGATGCCCTCAGGGCGACCCTGCGATCCGTCGGAGGGGGCGACGGGCTTGACGCCGCCTACTGGGCCGGGCTGGAGGAGGCCCTGGTGGGCTCCGACGTGGGAGTGGAGGTCTCCGTGGAGTTGGTCTCCGCGGTCCGGCGTCGAAAGCCCACCGACCGAGCGGAGGCCCGGTCCTTTCTTCTGGAGGAGATGGTCGGGATGATGGAGGGTTCGGACCGCAGCCTGGCATGGTCGGCCACCGGGTCGCTGCGGGTGGTGATGGTGGTGGGGGTGAACGGAGCCGGCAAGACCACCACCTCGGCCAAGCTTGCCCACTGGCTCCTGTCGGAGGGCCGGGGGTGCCTCCTGGGTGCGGCGGACACCTATCGGCCGGCCGCGCAACTCCAGCTGGCGACCTGGGCGGAGCGGATGGGAGTGGAGATCGTAGGGGGCGAGGAGGGCGCCGATCCGGCCGCCGTCGCACGGGATGCATGGACCGCGGCCAACAGCCGGGGCCACCAGGTGGTCATAGTCGACACCGCCGGTCGGCTGCACTCCAAGACTCATTTGATGGACCAGTTGGAGAAGATGAAGCGGGTGCTGACCAAGGTGGGCGGAGGGGTGGATGAGGTTCTCCTGGTGCTGGACGCCTCCACCGGCCAGAACGGTCTGGCCCAGGCCCGGGAGTTCTGTGACCGGGTGGGGGTGACGGGAGTGGTGCTCACCAAACTGGACGGCACCGCCCGGGGAGGTGTGGCGGTGGCCGTGGAGCGACATCTGGGAATGCCGGTCAAGCTGGTGGGGACCGGAGAGGGATTGTCGGACCTGGCGGTATTCGATGCCGAGACGTTCGTTCGCGCCCTCTTGGAAGATGAACCGGCATGACCGGCCACGATGCTCTGGTGGAAGAGGCGCGTCGGGCGGCCGCCAATTCCTACTCTCCCTACTCCCGCTTTCGGGTGGGAGCGGCGCTCGTGACCGGAGACGGGTCGGTCTTCGGCGGCGCCAATGTCGAGAACGCCGCCTACCCGGTCTCCAACTGCGCGGAGGCGACCGCCATCCACACCGCTGCCGCGGAGGGAGCAAGGCGGATCCCCACCGTGGCTGTGGCCTGCATCGATGCCGACAGCCTGGCCGACGCCTACCCGTGCGGGCGGTGTCGACAGGTGATGAACGAGTTCGGAGTGAAGACCGTACTGGTCGCCACCGCCGACGGTCCCTATCGGGTTCACACGCTTTCGGAACTCCTGCCATACGGGTTTTCCGGTGACTCTCTGCGGGGCGAGGAGGAGGCGGCGGGCGGGAGTTGACGGACCGCCGGGGGAGTAGACTTTCCGAGGGTCATCACACCCTAACGGGGTGGGCAGGCTCGCCGGAAGGATCCCAGATGATTGATATGCGTCCCCTCTCGGAGGTGGATCCCACCACGGCCGGTTTGATCCGCCGCGACGTGGAGCGACAGAACAGCCACATTCACCTGATCGCCTCGGAGAATTTCGCCTCTCCGGCGGTGATGGCCGCCTCGGGTTCCATCTTCACCAACAAGTACGCAGAGGGCTACCCGGGCCGCCGCTACTACGAGGGGTGTGCGGTGGTGGACGAGATGGAGACCCTGGCGATCGAGCGGGCCAAATCGCTGTTCGGGGCGGACAGGGCCAACGTCCAGCCCCATTCGGGTGCGCAGGCCAACATGAGCGTCTACTTCTCGCTGTTGTCACCGGGTGACACCGTCCTGGGGATGCGGCTCGACCAGGGGGGCCATCTCACCCACGGGTCGCCGGTCAACTTCTCGGGCCTGTATTACGACTTCGCCGCCTACGGCGTCGATCCCGACACCGAGATGGTCGACATGGACCAGGTGAGGGCGCTGGCTCTCGAGCACCGCCCCAAGATCCTCCTGGCGGGATACTCGGCCTACTCCAGACGCCTCGATTACCGGGGATTCCGCCAGATCGCCGACGAGGTGGAGGCGGTCTTCATGGTGGACGCCGCCCACTTCATCGGGTTGGTGGCCGGCAGGGCCTATCCCAACCCGGTCCCCTTCGCGGACATCGTCACCGGCACCACCCACAAGGCCCTGCGAGGACCCCGGGGCGGCGTGGCGCTGGCCCGGGAGGAGTACGCCGCCGCCATCAACAAGGCGGTGTTCCCCAACGCCCAGGGGGGGCCGCTCATCAACCAGGTGGCGGCCAAGGCGGTCTGCTTCCTGGAGGCGTCCACGCCCGAGTTTCGCGCATACGCGGCCCAGGTGGTGGCGAACGCCTCCGCCATGGCCGCCGCGGTGCAGGAGGCCGGCGCCCGGGTGGTCTCGGGCGGGACCGACAACCATCTGTTCCTGATCGATCTGCGCTCGGTCTCAGAAGACCTCACCGGGCGGGCCGCCTCCCGGTTGCTGGACGAGCTGGGGATCACCCTCAATTTCAACACCATCCCCTTCGATCCCCGGCCTCCCTGGCGTGCCTCGGGCCTTCGGGTGGGGACTCCCGCCATGACGTCCCAGGGCATGACCGAGCCGGAGGCCCGGCAGGTGGGATCGCTGATCGTGGAGGCGCTCCGGGGACGCGACGACTCCTCGGTCCGCTCCGACGTCGCCGGAAGGGTGGCGGAGTTGGCGGCCTCCTTCACTCCCTACCCCGCCGATTTTCGGGGATACGGCGGGACGGGATAACCTTTGGGTAGTTCATCAATACCGGAGGAGCGGGTTTGGACATAGAAGCCTTGATAGGCCGCCGCTTGGCGCGGCGGTCTGTTTGGTTGGCTCCCCTGACCGGAGTGGTCGCCTGGGCGCTGTGGACTCCCGCGGCCGGCTTCTGGGCCGTGATGGGATCGCTGGTCGCGGCCGGCTCCTTTGCGGCGACCGGCTGGGCGCTGTCCCGGGCGGCCCGCCGCTCCTATTTGACCCTGGGAGCGGTCGCCTTCGGTGGATTCGTGGTGCGGCTGGCGATCATCACCCTGCTGGTGTGGGCGGCGGTGAGTATCTGGGACGCCCACCTGTACGGGATCTTCCTCGGGGTGGGCACGGCATGGCTGGCCGCTCTCACCTTCGAGGCGCGCAGACAGGTGGCCACCGGATGACCGTCCCCGTGCTGGCGCAGATAGTGGAGGTGCCGAGCAACGTCAACCACCTCTTCGACTGGCCGGCGGTGCTGCCCTTCGGGATCAACCGGGTGGTGCTGTTGATGTTCCTGGCCACTGTAGCCACCTTCCTCTTCCTCTACCTTCCGTTCAGAAAGTCCCGGGTGGTCCCCTCCAAGATGGGCGTGGTGGTGGAGACCCTGGTCAATTTCGTCCGGAACGGCATCGGCCGCGACATCATCGGTCCCGAGTCGGCCAAGTACGAGTGGCTGCTGATCCCCATGTTCTTCTGGCTGCTGTTCCTCAATATGTTCGAGATAACCCCCCTGATCCACTTCCCGGTGACCTCCCGGATGGCGATTCCCGCTTTCCTGGCCGGATTGGTGTGGATCATATTTGTGTTCGTGGGACTGAAGAAGCACGGATTGAGCTACATAAAGAACGCGGTGATTCCGCCGGGAGTGCCCAAGCCTCTTCTGGTGCTGGTGATTCCCATCGACTTTCTCTCCACCTTCGTGATCCGCCCCATCAGCCTGGCTGTCCGGCTCTTTGCCAACATGATCGCCGGACACATCATGCTGGCGGTGTTTTTCCTGACCACCGCCTCCTACTTCGTGTTCGAGCCCAAGTTGGTGGCCTTCGCCATACCCCTGGCGTTCGCCATCGTCATCACCGCCTTCGAGATTTTCGTGGCGGTTCTCCAGGCTTATATTTTCACTTTGTTGACTGCTGTCTACATTGAGAGCTCCATAAATGTGGAGCATTGACCCCGAGCTCCGAGTAAAGGAGAGGAACCGTTGGAAGCTGATGCTGCTGCACTGATAGGTGCAGGACTCGCCTACGGACTGGCCGCCATCGGGCCGGGCGTGGGTATTGGAATAGTGGTGGGCAATGCCGTGCAGGCAATGGTCCGCCAGCCGGAAATGGCCGGGCAGGTGAGAACCACCATGTTCTTGGGGATCGCCTTCACCGAAGCGCTAGCCCTCTTCGGGCTCTTGCTCTTCTTCATCCTGTTCGGCGCCGGAGGTTAGGATGGCGCCGGATCTCCTCATCCTGGCTGCCGAGGCGGAGAAGTCGGGCCTGTTCCTGATTCTCCCCGACGTATCCGAACTGATTTGGGGAGCGGTGAGCTTTGTCGTCATCGTCTTTCTGGTCTGGAAATTCGCCATGCCGGCGCTGGACCGCGCCCTGGGGGATCGCCAGGCGGCGGTGGTCTCCCAGATGGAAGAGGCCGAGGAGGCGAAGGGAGCGGCGGAGCGCCTGCGCGATGATTACCAGCGTCGACTGGACGAGGGCGTCCAAAGGGCGGACCGGATAATGGAATCCGCCCGATCGGACGCCGAGAGCCTGCGACAGGAGATCATCGACCGCGCCGAGGCCGAGGCCGTCGAGATAGCCGCGCGGGCTCGCGCCGAGGCTGAATCGGAGCGCACCCGGGTGCTGGAAGAGGCACGCCAGGAGATAACCACCCTTTCGCTGGACATCGCCGAGAAGGTGGTGGGAACCCAGATTGATGCCTCCGCGCATCAGGAGTTGGTGGAACGCTACATCCAGGAACTGGAGAGAGAAACGGCCGAATGAGCGACGTTACGGAGGGCTACGCGGACGCCCTGTTCGGGCTGGCTGTGGCCGAAGGGCAACTGGAACGGGTGGAGACCGAGTTGTACGCCCTGGCCCGGGCGGTGGAAGGCTCCTCGGAGTTGGCCGACGCCCTCTCGGATCCCCGGGTTCCCCCGGACCGGCTGGAGACTCTGATCTCCGGACTCCTCTCCGATCGGGCCTCTCCGGTCACCGGGGAGGCGGTGGGCCTGCTGGTCCGCATGGGAAGGCTGGGGGACCTGGTGGGCATCGCCGACCGCCTGGCGGAGAAGGCGGCCCTGTCCCGGGGTCGGCAGATCGCCGAGGTGCGCTCGGCCGTTCCCCTGGGCCCCGAGACCGTGGAGCGCCTGGAGGGAGTGCTTTCGGATGTGGTTGGGCATCCGGTCGAGGTGCGGGTGGTGATCGATCCCGAGGTGCTGGGGGGACTGGTCGCCCGGGTGGGAGACCTGGTGGTGGACGGGACGGTCCGGTCCCGGATGGACCAGGTGCGCACATTGCTGGCTGAAGTTTGAATACCTAAGGAGTAGTCGATGGCAGAGATGACTATCACCGCCCACGATATAACCGAAGCTCTCCGCAAGAGCCTGGAGGACTGGAGTCCCTCCATCTCCCGGGAGACGGTCGGTTATGTCTCTTCGATAGCCGACGGGGTGGCCAGGGTGAAGGGCCTTCCCCAGGCCATGGCCTCGGAACTGTTGGAATTCGAGGGAGGGTTGCTGGGAGTGGGTCTCGACCTGGACGAGGACTCCATCGGCGTGGTGATGATGGGAGACTCCAACCACGTGGAGGAGGGCGATCCGGTTCGCCAGACCAGCCGGGTGCTGGAGATCGGAGTGGGAGACGACCTGCTGGGTCGGGTGATCGATCCGCTCGGCAATCCCATCGACGGCAAGGGGCCGATCACCACCACCGCCCGGAGGCGCCTGGAAGTGCAGGCGCCCACGGTGGTGCAGCGGCGGCCCGTCCACGAGCCGCTGCAGACGGGCGTCAAGGCCATCGACGCCATGACGCCGGTGGGCCGCGGCCAGCGGGAACTGATCATCGGCGACCGCCAGACCGGAAAGACGGCCCTGGTGGTGGACACCATCATCAATCAGAAGGACGCCGGCGTCAAGTGCGTGTACGTTGCGATAGGACAGAAGGCGTCCACGGTGGCGGAGGTGGTGGCCTCCCTCACCGAGCACGGCGCCATGGACTACACGGTGGTGGTGAACGCCTCGGCCGCCGCGCCGCCGGCTCTCCAGATGTACGCACCCTATGCGGGGTCGGCCATCGGCCAGTACTGGATGTACAACGGCGGGCATTCCCTGGTGATCTTCGACGACCTCTCCAAGCAGGCGGTCGCCTACCGGGAGATCGCTCTGCTGCTGCGCCGCCCTCCCGGCCGGGAGGCCTATCCGGGCGATGTGTTCTACCTGCACAGCCGGTTGCTGGAGCGCTGCGCCAAGCTGTCCGACGAGTTGGGCGGCGGATCGATGACCGGACTTCCCATCGTGGAGACCAAGGCGGGGGACGTCTCGGCCTTCATTCCCACCAACGTCATCTCCATCACCGACGGCCAGATCTATCTGGAGACCGATCTCTTCTACTCGGGGGTCCGCCCGGCCATCAACGCCGGCATCTCGGTTTCCCGGGTGGGGGGCGCGGCGCAGTTGAGCGCCATGAAGAAGGTGGCCGGCCCCATCCGGATCAACCTGGCCCAGTACCGGGAGTTGGAGGCGTTCGCCCAGTTCGGGTCGGAACTCGACTCCACATCCCAGGCGCAGTTGGAGCGGGGCGCCCGGGTGGTGGAGGTGCTCAAGCAGCCCCAGTTCCGTCCCTTCCCGGTGGAGGAGCAGGTGGTCTCCCTCTATGCGGTGACCAACGGGTTCATGGACGAGACGCCGGTCTCGGAGATCTCCCGGTTCGAGGAGGAGTTGACCGGGCACATGCGGCGGCGCCACGGACACCTGCTGCGCTCCATCGCCGAGACGGGCGCACTTCCCGACGCCGAGACTCTCAACGCGGCTCTGAAGGAGTTCGCGGAGAGATTCCGCTCAGGGGACTGAGAGACCGGCTGTGGCTTCTGCGGAACTGCGAATCATCCGTCGGCGGATCGCCAGTGTGTCCGCCACCCGGAAGATCACCCGGGCCATGGAGTTGATCGCGGCCTCCCGGATAGTCAAGGCCCAGCAGAGGGTGCTGCAGTCCCGGCCCTATGTCTCCAGCCTGATCGAGGTGATCAGCAACGTGGGGCGAGACGCCGGGGGATCGGGCCATCTTCTCTCCGAGGTCCGGGACGTCTCGACGGTGGGGATGGTGGTCATCAGCTCCGATCGGGGACTGGCCGGCGCCTACAACTCCAACCTGATACGCATGGCCGAGCGAGCGATCGGCCATCACAGCCTCGAGGATCGGGACACCCGGCTGTTCGTGATCGGCAAGAAGGCGCAGAGTTACCTCCGGTTCCGGGGGTACCGGATCGACCAGGCCTTTGTGGGAATGTCCGACCGGCCCAACTACGGACACGCCCGGGCGGTGGCCAACCTGGTGATCGAGTCCTATGTCTCCGGAGAGGTCGATGCGGTGGAGGTGTTCTACACCGATTACCGATCGGTGCTCTACCAGATACCCACCCGTGTGGAGTTGCTGCCCGTGCAGCCTCCCACCGACGAGGACACCCCGGAGGGGCGCTCGGTCTCCTACAGCTATGAGCCTTCCGCGGAAGAGATCCTCAGCAGAATCCTCCCCCGCTACATAGAGGCGGCCATCTTCGGCTTTTTGCTGGAGAGTTCGGCCTCCGAGCACGCCTCGCGGCAGCGGGCGATGAAGGCGGCCACCGACAACGCCGCCGAACTCACCAAAGTGTTGACCAGGGTGGCCAATCAGGCCCGTCAGGCCGAGATCACCACCGAGATATCAGAGATCGTGGGTGGCGCCGAAGCGCTCATGGCCTCCGAACGCTGAAAGGAGCGAACGTGGCAGATGCAATAAGCGCGGGAAGGGTGGTACGAGTTACCGGCCCGGTGGTGGACGCGGAGTTTCCCCCCGGGGAGTTGCCCGAGATCCTGCATGCCCTGGAGATCGACTTCGAGGTCGACGGAGACCGCCAGACGGTGGTGTGCGAGACCGCTCAGCACCTGGGCAACTCCAAGGTGCGGGCGATCGCCATGCGCTCCACCGACGGGTTGGTGAGGGGGACCGAGGTACGCAACACCGGAGTGCCCATCACGGTCCCGGTGGGACCCAACACGCTGGGTCACATCTTCAACGTTTGGGGGGATCCGCTGGATGTGCCGGCGGACTCCTTGGAATTCGACGAGTACTGGCCCATTCACCGCCCGCCGCCCAACTACGAGGACGTGGAGCCGCAGAACACCATCTTCGAGACCGGCATCAAGGTCATCGACCTCCTCGAGCCCTACATCCAGGGTGGAAAGGTCGGGATGTTCGGCGGTGCGGGCACCGGAAAGACGGTGATCATCCAGGAGATGATCAACCGGGTTGCCACCCAGCACGGCGGCGTGTCGGTGTTCGCCGGGGTGGGGGAGCGGACCCGCGAGGGGAACGACCTGTTCCAGGAGATGACCGAGTCGGGCGTCATCAACAACGCCACCCTGGTGTTCGGGCAGATGGACGAGCCTCCCGGAGTGCGCCTGCGTGTCGCACTGGCCGCGCTGTCCATCGCCGAGTACTTCCGTGACGAGA
Organism: Acidimicrobiia bacterium; assembly: GCA_965204615.1. Classification (GTDB taxonomy): domain Bacteria; phylum Actinomycetota; class Acidimicrobiia; order Spongiisociales; family ZC4RG35; genus Bin76. Next base: position 3,220,308 of record OZ242000.1, read on the forward strand.
TGCGCCAGGACGTGCTGCTGTTCATCGACAACATCTTCCGGTTCTCCCAGGCGGGATCGGAAGTCTCCACCCTCCTGGGCCGGATGCCCTCGGCGGTGGGATACCAGCCCACGCTGTCCGACGAGATGGGTCTCCTCCAGGAGAGGATCACCTCGCTGCAGGGCAAGTCGATCACCTCGCTGCAGGCCATCTACGTGCCTGCCGACGACCTGACCGACCCGGCGCCGCACACCGCCTTCGCGCACCTGGACGCCACCACCGTGCTCTCCCGGAAGCTGGTCGAGTTGGGGATCTATCCCGCCATCGACCCGCTCGACTCCACCAGCCGGGTGCTCGACGCCCAGTACGTGGGCGAGGAGCACTACCGGGTGGCCACCGCCACACAGCAGATCCTGCAGCGCTACAAGGACCTCCAGGACATCATCGCCATCCTGGGAATCGACGAGTTGGCCGAGGAGGACAAACTGGTGGTCTCCCGGGCGCGGCGCATCGAGCGTTTCCTTTCCCAGCCGTTCTTCGTGGCCGAGCAGTTCACCGGCATCCCCGGCACATGGGTCGATCTGGCCGAGACGGTGACCGACTTCAACCGGATCATCGAGGGCGAGGTGGACCACCTTCCCGAGCAGGCCTTCTACATGGTGGGCAACCTGGAACAGGCGGAGGCCAAGGCCAAGGAGTTGGTCTCCTAGCGCATGGCCCGTCCATTCAATGTCGATGTCGTCTCACCGGAGGGGACCCTCTGGGCGGGCGACGCCGAGTTCCTGGTGGCTCGCACCACCGAGGGCGAGATCGGGATACTGGCCGGGCACGAGCCGCTGATGGCCGCCCTGTCGGCCGGTCCGGTGCTGATCGACCACGACGGCGACCAGCGGACCACCATTGCCGTGCACGGAGGTTTCATGCAGGTGGTCGAGAACCGTGTCACCCTGCTCACCGACCGCGCCCGGATCACCGCCGGCGACCGCGCCGAGGCCATCGAGGAGGCACTGAGGCTCACCGAGGGCGACCCACTCGACTTCGAGGAGTAGGGAAGCCGGGCGGGGACGCGGCTGGACAGGCTTCCCACTAGGCCCCGGCCAGCCGTGCAACCGCTCATGGGTTGGCTGAGGGTGAAACTCGGTCTGCTACGCTTCCGCGGTCGCGGATCTTGCTTGGAGCGAAAGGCCAGCGGGGGGTGAATCGCACCGGGTTTCATAGCCTCCGGGAAAACCAGGGTGGTTCACGGATGCCCGCGAATGAGAATGATGCCGTTCTGCGTGGGAGATCACCCCTAAGATTCCCGGCATGGGAAATGGGCAGGTTGCGTCCGACACTAGAGACCTAGACCTTTTCGGGGAGGACAACTGGGTGCTGTACGCTGACAACGCTGAGGTGATCCCTCGACTGCCCGATGGGACCTTCCGGTTGATCTACATTGATCCTCCGTTCAACAGCGGCAAGGTCCAACGGCGGACGAAACTGGCGACTGTCCGCAGTGACAATGGTGACAGAGTGGGGTTCGGCGGCCGTCGATACCGCACGATCACTCTAGGTGCCACGTCGTATTCTGATGTGTTCGACGATTACCTTGCCTACATTGCGGCACGGCTAGAACATGCCCGCCGGCTCCTGGCCGATGACGGGACCCTGTACTTCCACATCGACTACAGGGAGGCCCACTATTGTAAGGTTTTGCTCGATCAAATATTCGGCCGAGATTGCTTCATAAACGAGATCATCTGGGCCTACGACTTCGGCGGGCGATCACGGAAACGCTGGCCAGCGAAACATGACACCATCCTCGTATACGCCAAGGACCCTAAGAACTACTTTTTTGATCAGGAAGCGATCGAACGGATACCCTACATGGCTCCTGGGCTTGTTTCCAAAGAAAAGGCGGCCCGTGGCAAGCTCCCAACCGATGTCTGGTGGCATACCATCGTGCCCACAAACGGCAAAGAAAGAACTGGCTACGCCACGCAAAAGCCCGAGGGCATCCTGCGCAGGATCCTGAGCGCATCGTCGCAGCAGAACGACTGGGTACTTGACTTCTTCGCCGGGTCGGGGACCACCGGTGCCGTGGCGCAACAGATGAACCGTCGCTTTGTAATGATCGACAACAACGACGAGGCCGTCGAGGTAATGTTACGCCGTCTCGGCACAGCAGGTGTCCGGTACGCAGATGGGGACTTGAACCCGTTACCCACTGAAGATTCCCCCATTGGTCAACAGGAGTTGTTCTAATGACTAATCAATCTCAGAGAATTACGGATCCCGAAGTACGGGAGCTAGCAATGTACGCGGAGATGATCCGCTCCGACTACGAGACAGACGAGCCTGACCAGTGGCAACACAGTCCCTTCGGCTGGATCAGGACCCGACCGTCCAGGCAGGTTGGAGCGATAGGCGAAAAGCTCGTCTCTGCCTGGTGCGCAGCCAAGGGGTTTGACGTCCTCAGAACTGGCGACACGGAAGCAGACCGAGTGATTGAGGGATGCAGATTCGAGATCAAGTTCTCAACACTCTGGAAGAGTGGTGTGTACAAATTCCAGCAGATCCGCGACCAAGATTACGACTACCTATTCGCTCTGGGGATCTCTCCATACGACGCCCACGCCTGGGTGCTACCCAAGCCAATCCTGCTCCAGAGAGTGATCGGACACATGGGCCAACACACCGGTGCCAGCGCCACCGACACAGCATGGCTCAGCGTCAAAGTTGACAAGACGCACCCCTGGATGAATCCTCACGGAGGAACCCTGAAAGCAGTACGCCAAATACTCTCCAAGCTCAGGACGGATCTCTAACCGACTGCAGAAGCCGATCGCCGTAGCCGACCCAAGAATTGTCGGCTCTCCTTTGATCGACCATCGACGATTCGATCACCTGGATTTCAGCCGGGAACGGACTGCTCCGCAGATCGGCCAGACATCCTGAAACCGCCGCTCAGACCAACGTGAGCTTCGCGGTGCTGCTGTGGCGGCCCACCTGAGATCTGCTGTGGGCATCCCTTTACTGCAAACGTGTGGTCGAGATGCTCCCACATCAAACACCGCCGAGCGAACCACTTCCCCTGGACAAACTCGTTAGCCCTCGCAACCTCAGGGGTCCTTGGATGGTTGCTGATTTGAAGCGGTCCCCGAGGCAACGGCTGCAGCGGTGGCTGCACATCTCACAATACCGCGAAGGGCACTTCTTCTCCTTTGGGGTATGGGTTTAGCAGTGGTGATATGTCCTGCCCTCTTCAAGGCGGCCCGGATCTCGCTCGACCCGTAAGCCGAATGGGCGATCACCTCCACCTTGGTGTGTTCGCCCTCCAATACATTCAAACCGGTCTCTGCGTCCGCAGTGTTGGCTGCCGTGATTTCACAGGCGGTGATGACCCCCGTCTCCGGCTCGGCCGCCACATGCGCTTTGTAACCGTCGCGACGCTGAGACGGTGTTTTGCGTCCGTGACGAGCCTCGGGATCGAACACCAGCATCACCAACCCGAATGAATCAGCAGCCTCCCTAGGCGTTCACCCGCTTGGTGGTCCCTGGTGTGTTTGGGGCAGCTAGGAGAGGCAGTGTGCAGTTCTCTCCCGTCAGCCAGAGCACCATTCAGGACATCCTTGGCTAATGGGTACCAGGGTTTCCCTTTGCGTGATTCAATGCGGTGGGACAAGGCTCGGTGATGCGGATACGTGCGTCGAGCCATGAAAAGTTTCTGTCACACCCTGCCGGTATTGTGTCGGGCACTGATAGCTGAAAGGATGCATGATGCCCAATCTGACCTATGAACAAATCCGTGACGCTACTGCTGGTGAGGCGGTGGCTCTTAGATCGGTGACGAGCCTGCAGCCCGCTGGGGGACGGGGTGACAAGGTGTTTCCTCCGACTTATGCGGTTGACTCTCGGGCTGAACATCGGTACGCAGTGGAAGAGCGTCAGGTTGGAGACGAGGTAATGAGGACTGTGCTGTTGGATTCCGTCGCTTCGCAAGCTAACCGGGCGGAGCTCGCCTTGTTGGCCGGATGGGAGGACGGCGAACTGGGTTTTCCGGTGGCGTACGTCGACTTCATGGCAGATGATGAACTCGCGGACATCGGGAAGCTCACCGTTCTGGAAGCGCCACATCGGATCGCTGATGCCATATTCCGGGACAGTCTTCTGGACGGGACTCTTTTCCGACTATCCAACATCGGAAGGGCGATCACCAATGCTCATTCCCGTGATGCGACCGCGCTGTTTCGTTATTCCCCAACGGCGCTTCTTTTCGGCATGTGGGACTCGACCGGACCCAAGGGAGGCGGGGGATCGAAGTTCCAACGGGCATACGTCTCGGAGATCGTCGGTTTCAACGCAACGGTGGGCCGCAAAGTAGGTAGCCGTATCGATCCGTTGCAGATCGAACGGGACGCTGCCGTTGCTTTTCAGCACAGGGACCCCGAGCAACGATGGACGTTGGACGAATCAGATGCAGCGCGAGACAAGAAAGGCAATCCCATAAAGGCCGGTGCCGATGGTCGGCCGGCGGAGATCAATCATGGCAACATCGCTCCCAGCATCAATACCTTGTCGGGCGGGGTAACCATCTCAGAAGCGACGCAGACCATCGTCATTTCTCTGGCTGCTCCCCGACGACTCCGCTTTGCTGGCCAGAGTCGAGCTGCCGAGGATGCCGCTCGTACCGCGATCGCCGCTTTGGGTGTCGCTGCGGTCGCATACCAGCACGAGATGGACTATGACCTTCGGTCTCGCTGCTTGCTCGTCCCCCAGCATTCCCCTCGGCTAGAGGTTATTACGCGGGATGGGTCCGAACCCGAAGTTGTCGGAGTGGATCGAGCCACGTCCGCGGACTTGCTTCGCCAAGCCGCAGAGGAGGCTCAACAGGCAGGGCTGGGCTGGACAACCTCGGAGTTCCGACTGGAACCGGCGCCTAAATTGGTGCAGCTCATCAAACAGAGCCGTCGGGTGTCAGCCGACAAGCCTCTTTCGGGATAAGCGATGCTGGCTATTGAGGTCAGTTTTCTCACCGGACGTTTCGTGGCCGCATCCCACCATGACCGCGGCGCACCGGAGTGGCCTCCCCATCCGGCGCGGTTGTTCTCGGCTCTGGTGGCCACTTGGGCAGACGCCGACCAGCCCGGTCGTTCCGAAAGACAGGCGTTGGAGTGGTTGGAGTCTCAGTACTCGCCCTCAATCTACGCCTCGGACGCCACCCCGAGATCGCAGGCGACCCATTTCGTCCCGGTGAACGACACCCGGATCTTCTCGCAACGTTCATACGACAACAGAGCACGCCGAATCGAAGACCTTTTGGCCCAGATCGAAAAAGGACATTCCCGAGGGGAGTCCGCTCGGAAGATCCAAAGCCTGGAGGCCGAGGTGAAGAATCAACGGAACGTATCACAACTGGTGGCATCGGTTGGCAATACTCCCGTCAAGTCAGCGGTAGACATCTTGCCCCCAGGTTGGATATCTACCCATGACCACTTCCGAACCGGCCAGGCCCGCAACTATCCATCGGTGACACCCGACGACCCGCGGGTGGTCTACATTTGGGATGGCGACCTTTCCCACGACGGCATACATGTGCTGGATGGTTTATGCGCTCGGGTCACCCGCTTGGGGCATTCCTCTTCGTTGGTCTCTTTGCGAATAGTGACGGACCCTCCTTCACCTAATCACATACCTGGCTCCGGCGCCGATGTGCTGCGGTCTGTCAGGGCCGGACAACTCGTCGCCTTGGAACGAGAACATGCCAAACACAAGGGCAGCAGGCCTCACACTCTGCCTTTCACATCGGTTCGTTACCGCAAGGTCGCGCCTGCCCGCGCCGAGGCCCCGAGACCTAAGGCGGATACCACCGGCGAGTGGCTTGTCCTGTCTTTCATCCCACGATCGAGAGGGTTTCCTTCCACCAGGGCTGTGCAGATAGCCACCGCTTTGCGGGGAGCGGTGCTCAGCTATGCCAGCGATCCGATACCGGAGGGCCTGTCCGGACACCAGCCGCAGGGATCGCCGTCAACTCATCCCCATGTGGCTTTCCTCCCGCTGCCCTGGGTGGGGCACCAACACTCTGACGGACGATTGATGGGAGCGGCCATCGCCATGCCGGAGAGTCTCGATTCTGAATCGCAGCGCTCGTTGTTTCGGGCGGTAGGTAGATGGGAAGCCGCGCAGGAGCCGCTTGTCCTCACCCTCGGTCGGAGCGGAGTCCTGAGAATGGAACGAATCGTGGGGACCACCACCCTGGTCACCCTCCGTCAGAGTCTCTGGAGCCGCCGATCCCGACGGTGGGTCTCCGCCACCCCGATTGCACTGCCTGCACACCCCGGTGAGCTCAGTTCCGGTACTGTCACCGCCCGGGCCAAGGCATGGGCGCGAGCCGAGCAGGCGGTGGTGGATTCGTGTCGGCACATCGGTTTGCCGGAGCCAGCCGAGGTGTCGGTCTCTCTCGCCCCTCTCCTGACCGGCGCCCGTCCCGCCCCCGCTTTCCCGTCCTTTCGCCAACGGGGACGGGGAGGCCGTCCTGTAGCTCGACGTTTGATCCATGCCTCAGTCACCTTCGGGCAGGGGGTCTCAGGCCCGATGGTGCTAGGGGCGGGTCGCTACCTGGGGCTGGGGTTGATGCGACCAATTGCAGATCCGGAGTCGAATGATGAGTGACCTGACCATCACCGACTTCTCCGAGTACTTTCGGGAGGTTCACGGTTGGGACCCGTTCCCGTGGCAGGTTCGGCTAACCGAAACCGTGCTCGAAACAGGGCGGTGGCCACAGGTCATCGACCTACCCACCGGCTGTGGTAAGACGGCCACTCTCGACACCGCCGTCTTTTGCCTGGCGGCGCGACCCGATGTTTTTCCCCGCCGGGTGGTCTTCGTTATCGATCGCAGGATCATCGTGGATCAGGTTTACGAACGTGCAAAGACGATCAGGGACGCAGTAATGTCTGCCAAGAACGGTGTCTTGACCCGGATCCGGAACCGCCTGGGAAACGTCACCGATGGGGCTCCTCTTGATGTTGCCGCCTTGAGAGGCGGGGTGCCCATCGACAACGAATGGGCATCTCGGCCCGACCAGCCGTGGGTGGTCGTCTCGACCGTGGACCAGTTCGGCTCCCGACTGCTGTTTCGCGGCTACGGCGTCTCATACCGGATGCGTCCTGTCCACGCCGGCCTGGCGGGCAACGACTGCTTGGTTATTCTCGACGAGGTTCACCTCAGCCGCCCCTTCGCCGAGACTCTCGACGCGGTGCGCCACCTTCAGCGTGGGCCACTCCCCCGCAGATTCCAGGTTGTTGAAATGTCGGCCACACCGCAAAACACCAAAGTCACCCCCTTTGAACTCCTCGAATCGGATCTTGGATCATCGACGGTATTGCACAAACGAGTCACCGTGCGCAAGCATTGTTCACTCAGCCCTTTGGCCGGAACATCATCCGAATCGGCCTTGCCCAAGGCCGTGCTGAAGATCCTCGCGAAGAGTCTGCATGAGCAGGCCCGCAGCGTTGGAGTGATAGTCAATCGGGTGCGCGCGGCTCGTCAAATGCACCAGGCTTTGGCGGACGCCGGATATCGAACTCATCTTGTAACGGGCAGGATGCGACCTCTAGACAGAGCCAGCGTCCTCGATGAGATTGCCACCACTGTGGATCCGGAACGCAGTCCGGACAGCGAATTGGACCTTGCCGTGGTGGTGGCCACACAGGCTATTGAGGTAGGCGCCGACTTCAGCTTCGATGCTCTGGTGACCGAGTGTGCGCCCGTCGACAGCCTCCGACAACGGTTTGGGAGGCTCGACCGACGCGGTGTCTATTTAGAGCGAGTCGGCGTCCCCGCCAGAGGGTGGATACTGGGCGTCCAAAGCGAGATGAAGTCAAAAAAGCCCGATCCCGTGTATGGGGACGCCGCCAAGCAAACCTGGAAAGAACTCCAAGCCCGCTTCGGCAGAGGCGACTTGGACGCCGGACCGTCATCACCGGACTTGGAGGAATTCCCCAGCGAAGCCTCAGCCCCGTACAGAAGGGCACCTCTCCTGCTGGACACCCATGTGGAGGCGTGGAGTCAAACCGGACCCGAGCCGATAGTTCAGCCTCCTCTCGATGAGTTCCTCCATGGTCTCGGACAGCCCAACAACACTGACGTAACCATCGTCTGGCGCCACGATCACTCCCACGGGACCCTGCATCTCGTACCCCCTCGTCCTGCCGAACATCTGCAGGTACCGATCGGCGCTGTCAAGGCCTGGCTTGCTCGGATGGAGGAGGTCCCGGTGGCAGACGTGGACACCACAATAGAAGATGAACAGGTTCGTCCCGGCCGCGATGTCCAGGGAGTGCACCGATGGCGGGGGTTCGGTGAGGAGCCCGAAGCGATAGCCGATGCCACCTCCATCAGACCCGGCGATGTCATCCTCGCAAGACCAGATCTGGGTGGATTGGCCGCAGACACCTGGGACCCCAACTCCACCGAAAAGGTGTCCGATCTGGGTGACGAAGCACAATGGGCCTACGGGAAGCGAGTCACCTTAAGACTCGACCCTCGCATCAATCCTGAATTCTCCGGCCTCGTAGCGCAAGAAGAAGAGGAACAAACAACCGGGGAACTCATCAAGACCTGGATCGCCCGAACCATCAGCGAATTGTCGAATGGATGGATGCTCGACACTTTGAAGCGACTCCAAGAAGGCTTCATCGTCGAATGGAGCCAAGACCGTCAATACCCGATCATCTGTGAAAAGTCGGTTGAAAGCTTGACCCTGGATGGAGACGACGATTCGGTCTCGTTCACCGGCACCGCGGTGTCTCTTCGTTCTCACCTCAAAGGGGTGGGGAGCAAGGCTGCGATCATTGCCAAAAAGCTCGGCCTTGACCCCAAAATCCAAACCGATCTGCAGCTTGCCGGACAACTACATGACCTTGGCAAGGTTGATCGGCGTTTCCAGAGCCAACTGGTCGGAGGCGACCCGGTGAAGCTGGAAATGCTCACCGAGCCCTTGGCCAAGTCACTTCCAGGAGCACGAAGGGTGCGAAGGTATCCCCGGGGGATGCGCCACGAGATAGCCAGTCTGGCTCTCGTCCAATCCAACCCCGCAGTGCTCGCATCCGCCCACGACCCGGATCTGGTAACACATTTGATCGGCGCCCATCACGGTCACGGTCGACCTCTACTACCCGTCATTGAAGACCCGGCTCCACAAACGCTGCGACACCAACACAACGGCAATGAGATGGAAAGCTCTTCGAATCTGACCGACAGCGACATCGCTCTTGAAGGCGCCGAACGCTTCTGGCGACTGACAGACCGATACGGGCATCACGGCCTGGCCTGGTTAGAAGCCATCCTGCGCTTGGCCGACCACCGCCAAAGCGCCGAGGAGCACGCATCATGAGGAGAGGAACTCCCTTGACCGGCCTTGAAGGGAATAACCCTCTCGGGTTCCTTGCAGCTTTGGGAGTCCAGGTGCTGTACGACTTCGACGAGCAGCAGCCGAAACTGTGGTGGACCGATGATGTGATTCCCCATGCCGTGGTTGATCCCGAGTTCAACATCGACCGAATCGTTGAACAGGCCTTCGAGGTGTTTCCTCAATGGTTGGAAAGTCCCGCCCTCAATCCCGGACTCGACGCAAAGACGGATAACACAGGCAAATTCAATCCCAGTGACCTGCAGGAGTACCTCAAGAAGACACGGTCCAGTCAGCCGGGCAACCGCCTGGCCACCGCTCTTGTCGCCGAGGGAAGCCTGGACGGGGCAGGTAAAGTGGCCAAGCCAACCGACCTGTACTTCGCTGCCGGACAACTCAAGTTCCTCAACATCATTCGAACCATTCTTGCCGAGGTAGAGAAGGAGGCTGTCTTCGAAGCATTGGAAGGGCCTTGGAGTTACACAAGTAATCTCTCTTCGCTCGGATGGGACGTGACCGACGACCGCATCTACGCCATCGCTCCTGCCAATCCTGCCAAGGAAAAGAAGAAGACCAATCCCGGTGCCGAAGCGCTCGCTGTCCTAGGCCTAAGCCGCCATCCAGTCTTTGCAAGCCGAGACCAGCGCGGGCGCCACCGCACTCTGACTGTCGGGTGCTCTGGCCCGTGGAGACGGGGAGGTACCTACACCTGGCCACTTTGGAAGCGCCCTGCCACACCCAATGCCGTTCGGTCCCTTCTTACCCACGCGACCGGCGGCGAAGCAGAAATCAATCGAAGGTCCGACTGGTACCCAGGATGGGGTGTTTTTCAAGTGATGAGATCGGTCATTTGGCGATCGGATCAAGGAGGGTATGGAACCTTCCGTCCACCCCGATCCATCTGGAGTCAGGAACCAACATAGATAACCCCCCTGTGGTGCTGTCAGGGATTCTCTGTCGGTGTTAAGATGGCGCATCGACCACTCAACATCGACTAATCCATCTGTCGAAGCATTTGAGAATGCGAACGGCTGTAGGATTTCACCTCACCTTCCTATTCAGCCCCAACGACTATGTCTGACGTACCAGCTCTGGTTCCAGTTCGGATGGTCAATGAGTTTGAGTACTGTCCGCGGCTTTTTTATCTTGAGTGGGTTCAATCTCGGTTCGTGGATAATCCCGATACCGTGGAGGGTCGTTATGTGCATCGGAAGGTCGATCCGGGGGGAGGTCGGATCGCCGGACCGGAAGAGGATGACCCGGTGCGGAAGGCCCGGTCTGTGATGTTGGGGTCGGACCGTTTGGGGCTGATCGCCAAGGCGGACATAATCGAGGGAGGGAATGGCCGGGTGACTCCCGTTGAGGTCAAACGGGGCCGACCGCCCAAGCATGGTCCGGCATGGTCTCCCGAGCTCGTGCAACTGTGTGCGATCGGGCTGCTGCTCCGTGACAACGGGTACCAGTGCTCCGAGGGCGAGATTTACTTTGCGGAGACCCGCCAGCGGGTGACCATTCCTTTCGATGACGAACTGGTGGCGAAGACCCTCCGACTCGTGGAGGAGTTGCGGCATGTCGCGTCGGGACCGGACCCGCCTCCACCATTGGTCGACAGCCCGAAGTGCCCCCGTTGTTCCCTGGTGGGCATCTGCTTACCCGACGAGACCAACCTGCACACAAAGCGCTCCCTGAAGCGGCCCCGCCGGTTGGTGCCCCGCGATCCGTCCGCCCGCCCCTTGCATATCACCGAGCAGGGTGCGCGGATCGGCGTCAGGGGAGGTCGTGCCGTGGTCTCCAAGCACTACAAGGAAGTCGAATCGGTACGCATGATCGATGTCTCCCAGGTCTCGGTTTACGGCAACGTTCAACTGAGTTCCCAGTTCATGCGAGCGGCATTCATGCGGGAGATGCCGGTGTGCTGGTTCTCCTACGGTGGATGGTTCCAAGGCATCGCCCATGGCCTGCCGTCGAAACATGTCGAACTGCGACGACGCCAAGTAGCCATAGCTGCTCAGGCGGGACTTCCGATCGCTCGACGGTTGGCCGAAGGAAAGATCCGCAATTCCCGCACCCTTCTTCGCAGAAACGCCAGACAGAATGTAGAGCGGGTCCTGGCACAACTCAACACTCTCGCCCACCGGGCTGTATCTGCGCTATCCGTCGAAACCCTTCTCGGTCTGGAGGGAACCGCGGCCCGCCTCTACTTCTCCAAATTCGCCACCATGTTTAAGGACGACGATCTCGGCACCTTTGACTTCCAGAGCAGGAACCGACGACCTCCAAGGGACCCGGTCAACTGCCTGCTGTCCTTCGGGTATTCGATGCTGGTCAAGGACTTCACGGCCACAGCCCTGGCGGTGGGCTTCGACCCATACCTCGGTGTCTACCATCACCCCAGATTCGGACAACCGGCCCTGGCCCTCGACCTGGCCGAGGAATTCCGACCTCTCATAGCGGAATCGGTCGTCTTGACTCTCATCAACAACAACGAGATCAGCCGAAACAACTTCGTCATCCGGGCACAAGGGGCAGCGATGACCAGCCAGGGACGAAGGACTTTCATCAAAGCCTACGAGCGCCGACTCGACCAAGAAGTGACACACCCCACTTACAAGTACCGGATCACCTACCGCAGAGTCTTCGAAGTCCAGGCGCGCATGCTCGGCGCCTACCTACTGGGGGAAATACCCGAATACGTACCCTTCATGACGAGGTAAATGATGGCCAGAGGAAGAAAGCGATACCTGGTAGCGTATGACATCAGACACCAAAAGCGTCTACGTCAAGTACACAAGACAATGAAGGCCTACGGGTGGGCCATGCAATACAGCGTTTTCATATGCGATCTTGACTTCATAGAACTGGTCGAGATGCGCACCGACCTAGGAGGCTGCTGAGTATTGGTGTTGGTGGGTGGGGTGTTGGTGGTCTGAGGCTGGGTGTTGGTGTTCTGTTGGGTTGTGTTTCTTCCCTTGGGGAGGCCGTGGAGGCGGTCGGGGGTGGGTTTCGGGGTGGTTAGGTGGGTTTGGCGGCCCAGCCAACAGGGGTGTGGTGTAGTCCGAGGTTGATGAGGCGTCGTAGGTTGATTGCGGCGATGCGGGTGTGGAGTTGTTGTCGGTTTGGTTCTATGCCCCGGTATCTGAGTTTTCGGTTTCCTCGGGCGACGATGTGAGCGATGATCCGTTCCACTGATGGTCGCCAGCGGTTGTAACGGGCGACGGTTTGGGGTTGTTTCCATTGTTGTCTGGCTCGGTCGAGCAGCCGATGGTGGGGGTGGATCTGTAGGTGCCGTCCTGTTTTGCTGGTGGTGCAACGACTTCGGTAGGGACAGTCGGTACAGACCGCTCTGAAACGGACCTGTCCTGTCGATCCGATGGTGGCGGTGTTACCGGCCGGGCAGGTCACCTTTCGGTGTTCGGGGTCGATCACGAAGTCGTCGCGGGTGAACTGGTCGGCGCCCAACCGAGGGTTGCGTCTGGCGGGTATCGGTTTGATCGTGGTGATATGACCGGCCTCGGGCTTGGCCAAAGCGGCACGGACGTGGCCCGATCCGTAGGCCGAATCGGCGATAACCTCGGTACCCGGTTTGTCCTTTTTTAGCAGTTCCACGCCGGTGGGACCGTCCGGTGTGTTGGCCGAGGTGATCTCACAGGCAGTGACGATCCCTGTTTCGGGCTCGGCCACGATATGGGCTTTGTAACCGTCCCGACGCTGCGAAGACGTTTTGCGTCCGTGCCGAGCCTGCGGATCGACGACCGAGATCGTCCGATCCGAAGCGACCCGGCGGGCGATCCTCCATTTTCCCGTCCGGTCGGGGTCGGGTTCCACGGGCCTGTCAAATTGTCTGTGTGAGGGGTTGGGTTCATGGGTTTTATTGGGTTAGGTTCATTCGGTTTGGGAAGTGGATTTCGAGTTGGTTTAGGGCTGTTTTCCAGCCGTGGGTGCGGGTTCCGAGGTTGCCTCCTCTCTTGTTGGCGATGTTCCGAGCCGCCAGGCGCAGCAGTTTCAGAGCGGATTGGTCGGTGGGGAAATGGCCCCTGGTTTTGGTGACTTTCCGCAGCTGGTAGTGAACGCTTTCCACCAGGTTGGTGGTGTACACGACCCGGCGAAGCTCGGGAGGGAACCGCAGGAACGGGGTGAACTCTTCCCAGGCGCGTCGCCATACGCGTATCATCCCCGGGTAGCGGTTTCCCCACTGGTCGTCGAGTTCGTCCAGCGCCTGGGCGGCCGCCTCGGCGTTCACCGCCGTGTACACGACCCGAAGCCCCTTGGCGATCATTTTGCGGTCTTTCCAGCTGCACAGCCGCATAGAGGCCCGTATCAGGTGGATGACACAGGTCTGGACCAGCGCCTGAGGCCAGGTGGCCTCGATCGCGTCCGGGAGGCCTTTCAGGCCGTCACAGCACACGATCAGCACGTCCTCGAGGCCTCGGTGGCGGATCTCGGTCAGCACCGACAGCCAGTATTTGGCGCCTTCTCCGCCGTCGCCGAGCCACACCCCGAGGACGTGTTTGCGACCGTCCACATCGACACCGACCACCACGTACGCTGGGCGGTTGATGACAGTACCGTCGGTACGGACCTTGATCACCATGGCGTCTATGTACAAGAGGGGATAGCACCGGTCAAGGGGCCGGTTCTGCCACTCGGTGAGCTCCTCGACGATCCCGTCGGTGACCTTGGACACCAACGCCGGCGACACATCCACGCCGTACATGCGAGCCAACTCCGAGCGGATGTCACGGGTGGACAGACCCCGGGCGTACAACGCCACGATGTTGGCGTTGAAGCCCTCCAGACGCCGGGCGCCCTTGGGAACGATCCTGGGTTCGAACGTAGCGTTGCGGTCACGGGGCACGTCCAGGTCCACCGCGCCGATCTCGGTCAGGACCTGTTTCGGAGTGGTCCCGTTCCGGCTGTTGCCCGTCCCATGGCCCATCGGGTCACCATGCTCATAGCCCAAATGATCAGTCAACTCCTCAGAAAGAGCCCGTTCCAGCACCCGCTTGGTCAACTCGGCCAACACACCGTCAGGACCCAAAAGGTCCACACCACCCGCCGCAGCGTCCGACACCACAGCCTCCACCAGCTCGTCGGACACCACACCAGCCGGCTCCGTCATCACATGTTCAGTCATACATCATCTCCTCTCAGGCCGGGCTCTCACACCAGCCAAACAAATCAGAGAACCCAACCTCACACAGACATGTATACAGGCTCGGTTCCACGTCCTGGCCGACTACCACCCCTAACAAACCCACCGCTTCTGACTGTAGATCATCCAGATCAATGTCCCTAACCGTTTCCAGCACCGCCAGCCCGTCGGTGACCAAACGGTTGATCAACTCCGAGCGACTGTCCGGGTCCGACCAATCACAGGATGGCTTGCTCCCTTGGTAGTAATCATGGGACAACACCACCTCACGCGCTTGGGGGATCAGACGGCGGCAGCGGCGAATCTGGGATGTGATCATGGTCACCGTGTCCTGGGTGACCACCGCATCATCCAAAACCGTGGAGTCCAACACCCGGCGGGTGCGACCCGACAACACCCCCGTCTGGTCCACCACCCTCCTAACCGCGTCGAAGATCCGCTCCGGCTGGTGACTGTTTCTTAGTCTCGCCCGCCACAAAGTCAACACCGTGGGATGGAACCCTTCATCGGTCAACGCCAACCCCGCCGCGGCTTTCCAACGAATATCACACCGCAACCGACCGATCGCTTCCCGATCCGACAGGCCTTCCAACGCCTGTAACACCATCACCGTCGCCACCACCGACCCCGGAACCGATCGACGACCCCGCGGACCGAACAGATCCTCGAACATCCCATCCGGGAACACTGTCTTGCGGTGCTCGGCCAAAAACCGATGAACCGACCCTTCAGGAACCAGATCAC
This sequence comes from Acidimicrobiia bacterium, assembly GCA_965204615.1. Taxonomy (GTDB): domain Bacteria; phylum Actinomycetota; class Acidimicrobiia; order Spongiisociales; family ZC4RG35; genus Bin76. The sequence continues at coordinate 3,235,574 of OZ242000.1, forward strand.
CACACACCGCCATCGCGTCCAACAACTGCCGATCAAAACCTTCACTACCCAACATCCCCCGAATTATCTCATAAACCGGCACCCGACACCAGCATTCACCAACCCCCACCCACCCGAATAAATCAGCAGCCTCCTAGGTGCCATCATCAACCACGGTATCGATTCCATCGCCATCATCGATCTCGGTCAACCGGAAGACCGCGGCAGCAAATGCTTCTCTTTCATCGGCCAATCCAACCCCCTACCAGTCAGCGGACCCGTGATAATCTGATGCGAGAGGCCAGGTCCGACCGCCAGTACCAGGCACCGCTCGACAGCCTGCTAGACGTAGAAATAAAGCACTTTGACAACCGAGTGACAGCCGCTCGAAATCAGCCGCTAAGCCAACCGCTCGCAAACCTTGGGCTAAACCCCAGGTCAACGGCCGAATGACAAGCGAGCCCCTCCGAGGGCCGATCTCGGCCCTCCTCCATTGCGGCATGCTCCTGGGCATGCTCCTGGGCAGCACTGGCCACCCGAAGATGGCTGCCTCCGAGGGCCGATCTCGGCCCTCCTCCATTGCGGCCGGCGGCGGCTAGGAAGTCGTTTGCCCATACTTGGCCTCCGAGGGCCGATCTCGGCCCTCCTCCATTGCGGCATTCCTTGTTTGAGTATTTCGTAAGCCTCTTCTGCTGCCTCCGAGGGCCGATCTCGGCCCTCCTCCATTGCGGCGAGGCGCTCGCCGATGGGAACACCTGGACCCGAGAACCTCCGAGGGCCGATCTCGGCCCTCCTCCATTGCGGCTACCGCGACAATGTGCTCGTCGGGGATTTCCAGTACTACCTCCGAGGGCCGATCTCGGTCCTCCTCCATTGCGGCTACGCCCGGTACATCGAGGGTCGTCCGATGGCCGCCCTTCCGAGGGCCGATCTCGGCCCTTCTCCATTGCGGCTGGGCCAATGCCCGGAAATGGCAAGACTTCCCCGAGCTCCGAGGGCCGATCTCGGTCCTCCTCCATTGCGGCCATGACATCGAGTTCGACCCAGGTGGCGTCCCGGCCCGCCCTCCGAGGGCCGATCTCGGTCCTCCTCCATTGCGGCTGGTACCTGACGACCAACCCGGGCCATCTGACCGTCCCTCCGAGGGCCGATCTCGGCCCTCCTCCATTGCGGCGCATAGCACCAGCCCGAAGCCAGACAGCTAACCCAACCTCCGAGGGCCGATCTCGGTCCTCCTCCATTGCGGCGTGTACAGAATCTCGTCGACCTGCGTCTGGATGGCCAGCCTCCGAGGGCCGATTTCGGCCCTCCTTCATTGCGGCCGGACCTGGAGCAGTCGCCGGTAGAAGTTGTCCGGCCCTTCGGGGGTCGATTTCGGCCCTCCTTCATTGCGGACCGACCTCTTCGCCTTGATGCCCGTCCAGGTCGTCACCCTTCGGGGGTCGATTTCGGCCCTCCTTCATTGCGGCCCAACTTGTGCAGGCGTGGACCTGCCTGCTGAGACTATGTCTGGCATGGAATTGTAGAGAGGGGTTCTGACCTGGGTAAAGGGCGGATATGAAGTGTTAGGGGAGGGAAACCCACGGGGGGAGCGGGCCTCAGGCGGTTCGCGACTTGGGTGTGGCTTCGCCTTCAACTTCTCGGCGGGGCTAGTTGCGGGCCGGCTTTGGTTAGGGAACCAGGCAGACCTTCCCAGCACTTGGCGGTCGGCCAGGTAGGCGATGGCTGCGGGGGCCTGGTCGAAGGAGAAGACCCAGTCCACGTGGGGGTGGATCAGGCCCTGCTCGCACCACTCTTTGAGTTGGACGAGATTGGCGCGGTTCTCTCTGGGGTAGCGTTCCACGAAGTCTCCCCAGAACACTCCCACCGCCGAGGCCGATTTCAGGAGGGCCAGGTTGAGCGGCAGACGGGGGATCTTCCCGGCCGCAAAGTCGACCACCAGCAGGCATCCGTTCCACCGGAGTGAGCGGAAGCAGGTTTCAGTGGCGCAACCGCCCACCGGATCGTAGACCACGTCGGCGCTCTTTCCGTCGGTGAAACTGCGGACAGCCTCCTAGCGTATGGCCCGTCCCTTCAATGTCGATGTGGTCTCACCGGAGGGGACGCTTTGGGCGGGCGACGCCGAGTTCCTGGTGGCTCGCACCACCGAGGGCGAGATCGGGATCCTGGCCGGGCACGAGCCGCTGATGGCCGCCCTGTCGGCCGGTCCGGTGCTGATCGACCACGACGGCGACCAGCGGACCACCATTGCGGTGCACGGAGGTTTCATGCAGGTGGTGGAGAACCGTGTGACCCTGCTAACCGACCGCGCCCGGATCACCGCCGGCGACCGCGCCGAGGCCGCCAAGGAGGCCCTGAGGCTCACCGAGGGCGACCCCCTCGACTTCGAGGAGTAGGAGAGCCGGGCGGGGACGCGGCTGGATAAGAGGTGGGAGAGGTTGGGAAACAGTCCCCGGCCCGTGGCTTGACTCGTGTCCCATCTCCCGACCATGATGGACGAAGCTGCAAGAACCTCTGGCCCGGGCACAGACTTACCGGGTCGCGGAATCCATGAGGTAACCCGAGTCGCGTGTCCCCGGGGTCGGGGCATGGTCTTTCGCGATTTAACAGCGGCGGGGGTGGCGGGGGAAGGCACCCCATATGTCCGGGCCTGGCCAGCACTCAAGGAGCTCAATTCTTGTAACTTGAACCCGATCACCACTTCCTGTGCTCCTGCGGCTACTTAGGGAACATCCATCCGAAGTGGCGATCGACGGGCTCTGTGTGAAAAATCCACTCCTCAAACCGATCTAGGAAAACCACCAACTTCTGGCTATAGACGCCGTATCAGGAATGCACCACCACATTGGCTCGATCCTCCGCTTCCAGGCCCCACTCCTCCCAAGCCCGTTCGGACAGATCCGGGGTGAGTTCAACCGCTTCTGACAGGAGCACGGTCTCTAGTGGAGCATCCAAGACTGCATCAACATCGAAAATGGTGATCCCGTATTTGAGGGCTGATCCAGTTATGTAGGGCCGATAACCCAAGTTATGCCTAGCTAACGGGAACTAGATGAGACTCCACGGCTGCCCTTAGGGCAGGATTCAGGAGGCTGAGGAGATGGTAGCGATCCTCGGTTGGACGATTAGCGATTCGGCGAGCCGCTCTTTCTGGACTGAGAGCGTTCAAATAGAATCGCCAGTCATCATCTGTATAGGCATCGGCCATGGTATTCGCGATCCGCCGTGCCTGCTCTACTTCCTCCGGTCCGGCGGGCACCCAGTTGTTGGGTTCACTGCCCAACTGGCAGATAGCCTCTATCTTTTCCGTGGTCCACCTCATTCACTAAAATTTAGCACCAAGACTCGAAGCCCGTGCTTCGGTTAGTGACCCGTCTCCCCGCAACCGGAAGGCTAAAGCGTTGTTTTCTTTGAACGGTGAGATCCCGTTCTGGGACACCAATCGCCGCGCCTCTCCTTTTTGGAGCCCTATCGCGGTTGCGAACCGCGGTCGGAGGCGTAGCACCCGCTGTGGACATTTCAGCGGGAACCGTCCACCGGGCTGACGGCCCTGCGCTTATGCCATCAGTGTGACAAGTACTGGCTCAGTTCGGCGAGGTTTCGGTCAATGGCCTCTTGGGCGCGAAGCATCATCAAAGCACCCTCCGGGAGGGAGCCCGAAGGGGAAGGGAGCAGCGGGCGTTTTTCGCGACTTGGCTGTGGTTTTCGCCGTGGATTTCTCGGCGGGGCTAGTTGCTGGCCGGATTGGCTAGGGAACGAGACAGACCCTTCCCAGCACCTGGCGGTCGGCCAGGTAGGCCATGGCAGCGGGGGCCTGGTCGAAGGAGAAGACCCGGTCCACGTGGGGTGGATCGAGCCCTGTTCGCACCACTCTTTGAGCTGGACGAGATTGGCGCGGTTTTCTCTGGGTAGCCTTCTACGAAGTCTCCCCAGAACGCTCCCACCGCCGAGGCCGATTTCAGGAGGGCCAGGTTGAGCGGCAGGCGGGGGATCTTGCCGGCCGCAAAGTCCACCACCAGCAGGCGTCCACAGCAGGAGCGTGACCCCACTCAGCTTTCTCTTATGGTCGGCGGAACCGGCTCTTTGGATGGTGGGCAGATCGCCGGTTCACGGGTGCGGCACATGAATAGCATGGTTTCCTCCCTCGATGGTGTGGATTGGAACCCGAATGTGTTGGTTGCCGTTCCGCCTGTTATTCCTTGGTTGTAGGCCCAGCCGATGGGCGCCTGGTACCAGGCGTCGGCGTTTCCGGGAACGTCGTCATAGTGGTCTTTGCCCAGAGTGCCGTTGGCTGGTTCTCCTTCCGCGCGGTAGAGGAATGCCATGGTTTGTTCTCTGGTAAGGGTGTGGCCCATCCCGAATAGGCCGTTCCCGATTCCAGTGGTGATGTGGTTTTCGAAGGCCCAGCCGATCGGGATGTTGGCCCAGTGGTCGTCTGGGACATCGGTGAAGTGGGAGCTGCCGTCGTACTGGTCTGTTGTGCACTCGTCCGGTGCGTAGGCTCGGCACAGGAAAGTTATCATTTCTTCTCGCTTCAAACCTGACTGAACCCCGAACCGTCCTTCTCCGACGCCTGCTGTGATCTCCCATGATTGAGCCCACCTCACCGGAACGTAGTAGAAGTCGTCGTAGGGTACGTCGGTGAAAGTCGGGTAGTCGTCGCCTGGGGCTATCTCGATTATGAAAGTGTCTCCGTACCGTTCGATCACATCGAGTTCGTATCGGTCCGGATCCGTTTCGCTGTCCCCCCAGTAAATACCTTCGTCGAGACCTAGAACATGAAGCACCGAGTCGTCTGCTCCCGATAGGGCCGGTTTCGTTCGCCTGTCCGCACCCCAACAAGCATCCCTGTAGGGGTTGTCGCACTGAGCGGCGGATTGGTCGATTAGGTAGACCTCAACGCCTTCTTTCTGGATGAGAGAGTCGTATGACTCCTGAACTCGAACTCCTATGGAATGGAACATTCCAGTAGACCAGTGCATGATCACCATCTGAGTGCCGGTTGAACCAATCGGGTTTATTGCATGCAGCGATACATGATCCCAAGGATGAATCTCTACTTGGTCGGGCTGAATCCAGCCAGCCGCGTAACGATTCAATACATGAGTGCCCGCCAGAACCGGACGGATAGACCATCCTCTATTGTCCTCGTACCTTGCGGTCGGCCCTCTGCTCATCACATCCATGGGATTGTCATACTCGTCTATCGTGCCATCGTCATTCAAGGTTTCGCCAGTGAAGGAATGGGGCCAACTGAGCGTATGCCCGATCTCATGAGCAACGGTGTAAATCAGATTCAAGGCACGAAGGTTATCAAGTGATCCTATCCCGTTCTCGATAGAAGACAGAGCAATGGGAGACCATCGCACGCCTACGTTCGTGAACCATCCCATCCATACCTCCCTACCGCTGTCAGGATAAAGGTCATGACACCAATTGATGGAAACACTGTCCCAACAGTAGGAGCCAGGCCCACCCCAAGACCATACGTTGGAAGCATCATCAATATCCAGCGTGGAAACGACAATCGCTGCATGGTTTCCGCCTGATGACGATCAGCGAAAGTGCCCAGAGTCGATCAGCGAAAGTTCCCACCCTGGGTTGGGTGGTTTTAGGCTAGCAGGTCTCCTTTCGGGCGGTGTTTTCTGGCTTGTGCTTGGTAGCTTCGCAGGCGGTAGCTGTCGCCGGTGATGGTGAACACGACGCTTTTGTGGAGTAGGCGGTCGAGCATGGCAGCGGCGATGGTGTGGTCGGAGAAGATCTCTCCCCAGGACGCGACACCGAGGTTGGTGGTGAGAATGATTGATCCTTTTCCGTACCGTCGGGAGATGACCTGGAAGAGTGTGGCGGCGTCTTCTGCCGGCATGGGCAGGTATCCGAGTTCGTCGATTATCAACACTTTGGGGGTGTTGAAGAACCGCAGGGTTTGGGCCCATCTTCCTTGTAGGGCGGCTTTGCGGCACCGCGCCGCCAGGTCGGCGGCGGTGGTGTAGTACACCTTGTGTCCGGTGTCCACCGCGGCGCGTCCGAGGATGACCGCCAGCATGGTTTTACCCACGCCGGGCGGTCCGATGAACAAAACGTTGGTGGCGTCGGCCAGGTAGGCGCCGGTGGCCAGTTCTCTTATGAGTTTCTCGTTGATGCTGGGTTGGGCGGTGAAATCGAAGTCTTCCAGTTTCCAGCGGGTGGGGAAGTTCGCCAGTTTGAGACGGGTTTCCCATCTGCGCTGTTCAGTGGTTTCGACTTCTACTCGAAGTAGACCTTCCAGGAACTGGGTGTGTCCGGTGTTGTCCTGACGCGCCGTCTCGAGGTGGGTGGGGAGCGCCTCGGCCGCGGCGGGTAGGTCGAGGTAGGCCAGATGGCCTCGTAGTTGTTGGTACACCGATTGTTGGTTCATCACAGCCCCCGGTTTTGTTGGTCGATGTGCCGCTGATAAACCTCCAGGTCTATCACCGTTTCTGTGTACAGATCAGCTCCGATACCCGAAGCGATAGCCAAAGCCGCTGCCGATGGCGGACGGTTGGGTTTGGGTTTGCAGGGTGGTTTGGTAGTGAACTCGGCCAGGACCACGTTCTCCAAAGCAGCGGTGTGTTCGGGTAGCCGTACCACCCGTCCCATACCGCGGGGTGCCTGCTGGTGGGTAGCGACCAGCCGGCCACTGGCCGAGAACATGCTGATAGTGGGGTCACCCAGCCGCCAACGGACGGTGACCTGGGTTCCTATCACCCCTGGTGGCACCGAGTATCGGTTACCGCGTACCGATACCAGCCCGTTGGAAGCCACCCTGCGCTCCAGGACCCCTTCCGCCGGGTAAGCCACCAGGGGCAGCTCGAGGAGAGGCTCGGTCTCGGCCAGTTCCCCCACGGTGCTCTCGCCTCGTGGACGGGCGTCGCCCACCGTTTGGCAGAAGCTGTCCAGGCTGTGCTGTGCCTGGGCGATGCTGGTCACCGCCGCGGTGCGCCACCACCGCTGAGAGACATAGTGAATGGCCTTTTCCACCACGCCTTTCCGTTGAGGACGGCGCGGTGGGCACGGATCGACAACCACCCCGTAATGCTTGGCTACCCCAACGAACGACGGCTGGATACGACCGCCGGCGGCGACCACGGTCGCCATCCGATCCACCCGCCACCGCCGCGGGGTGCCCCCCAGGCGTCTCAACACCTGGTCGAGACCCTCCACCAAATGGGGTTGGTCCTGGCGGGACGTGATCCACGCCCGAAAAGCGCCCGAGTGCGACAACACACCCACCAACACATGAGCCGTGGCTCCCCACGGGGCATCACGCAGCTCCACCCAATCCCATTGACACTCCTCACCCGGCGGATGATCGATGATCGCAGTGGCACGGCCCCTGGTGCCCGCACAAGCGCCACACAACGGCCGCAGGCCCCGGTTGCGGATCTTCCGCACGAACGTCGGGTAACTCTGCGAATAGCCCAAAGCCACCACCTCGTCGAACAGCGCCGACCCCCACACATGCGGATCATCAGACAACCGCTGCCGCACATACGCCTCGAACTCATCAAACAAATCCGCCCCCGCCCGGGCACGCTGACCGGGCACCCGATCGCCCGACAGATACGCTCGCACGGTACGGCGGCTCTTACCAACATGACGGGCAATAGCCGAGATCGACCACCCCCGCCTCCTCAAAGCATGAACTTCCACGCACTCCTCCAGTACCAACATAAGGGGCAGGGCTCCTCTCCACAGCTAGGAAATGTGACAATCCCTTAGCTTGGAGAGAGCCCTACCCAACAACGGGCATTTACCCCCAGGAGGTGGGAACTTTCAGTGATCGAGACTGGGAACTTTCAGTGATCGCCAACACGCCTGTCGACCGATTGCTGACCGAAGTCAAACAGTCTTGTTGGTAGTTGGCTCGAACATACCCTCCGGGAACGAAGGACAAAGCATATTCTCCTTCTGACATCCAGGAGTAATACGGGGGCAACTCAGCATTCAGGAGTCCCGTTACGTTCTCAGGCGTCAGATCAAGAGAACCATGAACCTCGTCACACACCCATACCTCGAACCGGTCAGGCGCGGTTGTTCGATACGACGTGAGTCCAAAGTTGGCCACCAGCCCCAGCGGGTCGGCCATATACGGATCGGGATCGGCCGACTGCAAAACCACCCGGTCAGTCACCGACAGAGCACTAGAGGGAGCAGGCAGGACAGCCATCAACAAGCCAGCAAGGAACACCACCCGCAACGTGCCCAAAAGGCTCCTCATCTCGATGTCAGCGCCTCTTGGAGGTCCCGGGGCTGGTGGGAGGTCCGAGGATCCCGTGTTGTTGGAGGCGTCGGCGGAGGGTCTCTAACAGAGGCTTCGTCACGTCGCGTCTGTACTTGTCCCGGACTATGGCAGGCAGGCCGACAACAAGAGTTCCGGCGATTGGTCCCCTCACCAGCTGAACTTCTCGGTAGGTGCGGCTCAGGCGCCTGTTGATCGTCTTCTCGTAGTCCGGCCGCCGCCGCTGACCGCTTTCTCTGAGAATCGTCCTCCACGGAACTCCACCAACCTGATTCGCCAGCGTTACGATGCAACGGAGCCTGGGACGAGCTGAACAGAGCAGTCGCCAACCAATCTCCTCGCCTCGTTCCCGGAGAGTCGGCGGAACATCGGAAAGCACCGAAGCCCGGAAGGGAACGATGTTCATAGACGGTGTATCCCGAAGGAACCCAATGGCCTCCGGGCTGAGTCGCCCCTCCGGACTTGGGGTCGGGTCCTCTACAACCGCCACCGCTTCGCTCGCCGACGCCCCCACACAGATCATGGCTATCGCCTGGATCACACGCTGTAACCGAGCCGCGCCCACCTCCGCGCCCCAGCGGTCATCCAAATAAGCCGAATATCGGGGGTCGCGGAACGGGCGAACAGCATCATCGGGATGGGCGTGCCGGGGGCCACCTGCGGGGTTCATACCCACTATCGCAAACCCACTGCCCTGCTCGAAGCTCTCCACACTGGAATAGAGAAGCCGATAATTCAGTGTTCCGGTCTCCAATCCCAGCCATCCCTCCTCCTCGCACAGGGACCCACACTCTCCCGCCAGAGCCTCAAGCTCTGAACGCAGCCCCATCACGCTCCCTTCCAAAACCTGTCCAGACATGATACCGAGAAAGACGCCCCGGCGGAACGAGACACCATCTGGGGGAGGGAAGCCCGCCGAGGGAGGGGACCGGCGGGCGATTCTCGCGACTTGGCTGTGGCTTTCGCCGTCAACTTCCCGGCGGGGCTACTTACCCGCCTGCTTTGGGTAGGGAACCAGACTGGCCCATTCCTTGTTCTCCAACAGGTCTCTGTAGCATCGGGGCGGTCTCATGAGATTCCGTGATCGGTTGGGTCTGGTTTCGGCTGCTGCGGCCGTGTCCCTTCTTTTGGTTGGTGTCCCATCGGTTTTCGGGCAGACGGCTCCGGACTTTGAGGATGTTCCCGAGGGTCATGTTGCGGAGGAAGCTATCTCATGGGCCGCCGACAATGCGGTAACGGAAGGCGTGGGCGACAACCGCTTCGGGATCGGCCAGACCCTTACCCGCTACGAAATGGTCACATTCCTGTGCCGAGCGTACGATCCCGCCAGTTGTCAGAGCGGCGTGAGGGGAAGCGATAGTTTCGATGACGTGCCTTCCGATCACTGGGCCGACCACTCGGTGGGTTGGGCGGCCGACCGTGGGATAACCAGCGGGGTCAGCGCCACGGAGTTCGGGGGTTCCCAGACGCTCACCCGTGAACAGATGATCACGTTCCTCTACCGCGCAGAAGGGTCACCGACCGGCGGATCGGACGGAAGTGACGTGTTCCAGGACGGGCCCGACCGGAGCCATTGGGCGAGCCTCCCGATAGGTTGGGCATACGACCAGGGAGTGACCGGTGGGATCGCCGCAGGAACATTCGGGTTCGGCACCAAGGTGTCACGAGAAGAAATGGTGCTGTTCCTGTGCAGGACGGTGGCGCCCGGGACGTGTCAACCGTCACAGGATCCCCTCCCCTCGAGTGTCGTTCACCCGTCGCCGACAACCACCACTAGGACGCCTACCACCCAACGCATGGCCTACTCCACCTTCTCTCCCAACCCTGGAGTGTGGGTGGAGGACGCGGACGGTACCAACAAACGACACCTACACGACAGTGGAGCCAACTTACGGTGGTCGTCCGACGGCACCAGAGTCGCCTACGGCGCCAGGGAAGGGTTGTGGGTGGCAAACGTGGACGGCACCCACAAACAACTCCTCGTCGAAGACGGCTCTTATCACAAGTGGTCTCCCGACGGCACCAGGATCGCCTACAAAACCAGGGACGACGAGTTATGGGTGATAGGAGCGGACGGCACCGACAAGCAACAGCTCGGCCGAATCGACTCCATCTTCTTCCTCGACAGCTACCACTTCGTGTGGTCACCGAACGGTTCCAGAATCGCCTATCGGACCAAGGACCGTTCCTTGTGGGTGGCGGACGCCGACGGGACCAACAAACGACAACTCATGTACCGCAACAAGGGTTACAGGCTGCTGTGGTCACCCGACAGCGCCAAAGTCGCCTATTTCACCAGCGACGGCGAGTTGTGGATCGCGGACGCCGACGGGACCAACCAACGGCAACTGGGCGAGAGCGCCTATTCTCCGCGGTGGTCACCCGACGGCACCAGAATCGCCTACACCAGCCGCAGCGACAGGACATCGGGGCAGGTGATGTGGGTGGCGGATGCCGACGGGACCAACAAACGCCAACTCGGCGAACTCTTCAGCGGTACAAGTCTGCGGTGGTCGCCCGACGGCACCAAGATCGCCTACCACAAAACCGGCGGCGCGTTCTGGGTGATGAGCGCCGACGGGACCAACAAACAACAACTCCACGACGATATTCATCACAATATCGCCCCGTGGTGGTCACCCGACAGCACCAAGATCGCCTACGGACAGAACGAGTTGTGGATCGCGGACGCCGACGGGACCAACCAACAACAAATCGCCGAAGTCGCTCATACTCCGCGGTGGTCGCCCGACAGCACCAAGATCGCCTACCAAGCCGGCGATGGGTTATGGGTGGTAGACGCCGACGGGACCAACCAACAACAAATCACCAATCCCGCCCAACACTACGTCTCCGTCACTGATCTGCTCTGGTCACCCGACAGCACCAAAATCGTCTACTGGACCGGCTCATCAGGCCTATGGGTGATCGACGCCGACGGGACCAACCAACGAATAATCGCAGAATCCAGCCACGCCTACCAGCAGATATGGAGTCCCCGGTAAGACCTGGAAAACCGGTCGTCCTTTGTCGAAGTGACTCGCCACCGGATCGGGCTGGGGGCTGACAGCGAACAAGTCCGGTCGAGTATGGACCCAGCCGAGCGGTTCGGGCCCGTTGACGAGGACACCGGCCGGCGGAAGGGATGATAAGCTGGCGTTGCACCTCGGGGTGGTGGGTGACAGCAAGCGGGCGCTACGGTACTTCGTCGCACCTCGTCAGACGATCACAATCGCAAATGAACGCTGCTGTGGTTTCATGAGCATCTACCTCGATAGTTAATTATGGTTGCCGGGCGTCCTCCTGAGGTTCCGCCGATGCTCCTATGTTTGTCAAATCGGGTTTGGGTGGGGTGGGAGGGTGGTGAGCCATTGGTGGTATCGGGTGGCGAGGTGGTGGTCGTGGTGTTGGCCTCGTTCGAGTTGGGAGATGCGTGTTGGGTAGGTTCGGAGGGTTTCGGCGGCGTGGTTTAGGGTTGTTCCGGCGTTTTTGCGTAGGCAGCGAAGGTCGTTGCCGTGGAGCGTGGGGTGTGGGTTGGTGAGCAGGTGGTAGATCTCTCGGGCGATGTGGCGTTTGAGGCAGCGGATGATTTCTTTTCGGGTTTTGCCTTCGGTTCGGCGTTTTTCGGCGTATTCGATGGTTGGCTGGTGCCAGCGCATGCGGGTGGTAGCGATCCGCCAGAGTGCCTGGTTGGCTTGGCGGTTCCCGCCGCGGTTGAGGCGATGGCGTACGATCCGTCCCGACGAGGCTTGGACCGGGCTTACGCCGCACAGGGCAGCGAAAGACGCTTCGGTGCGCATGCGTTCGGGGTTGTCCCCAGCTGTGATCAGCAACGCGGCGGCGGTGTCCGCGCCGATCCCGGGAGCGGAGAGCAGCGCCGGGTTGGTCTCGGCGCAGAGACGTTTGATGTCGGTATCGAGGTCTTGTATCTCGGCGGTGAGCGATTGGTGTCGGCGGGCCAAGACCCGGAGTGCTTTCTTGGCATAGGCAACAGTGGTCTGGGCTGTGCCGGGACGAAAACCGGCACAGATCTTGATCCGGGCTTTGCCCGAAACGCCGCTAAGTTGGTGTTTTACCTGCTCGGGAGCTGTCACCACCAGAGCATGCAACTGGTTTTTGGCCTGGGTGCGTGCCTTGACCGCCGAACGGCGGGCCACCTGGAGCATCCGTATCCCCTCGACCGGACCGTTTCCGCTTTTGGGTACCCCGGTGGCCTGTCCGTTGAGAACCGACCGAGCCGCGGCCTGGGCGTCGGTGGCGTCGGTCTTGCCCAACCGGCGGCGTAGCTGCCGATTGGGACGGTTCACCTCTATCACCTCGACACCGGTCCCGGTTAGATAACGGGCCAGGCCGGCGCCGTAACTACCGGTGCCCTCCACACCGACCCCAACCACACGACCCTGAGACTGAAGCCAGTCGCCCAGTTGTTCATAACCGGCCGCATCGGCGTCGAACGGGGAAGTACCCAAGACTCGACCGGTGCTGTCCACCACCGCTGCCACATGAACATCCCGATGGGTATCCACCCCACCGTACACTTGTTGACTCTCTGACATGAACAGTTCCTCCAAAACGGGATAGAATTCGGCCTATTCACCAGACCCGCTGGCGGATGGACAGACCACTCTGTGAGTATTAGGGGGGCCTCGTGGAGGTTGTCAGGAATGGCGTCAGCGGCGGTGTCGTGACCCAAGACCACTCTGACCTTTGTGTCTTACACGTGATATGTCCGACACCGCCGTGGCGCCTTCTGGGCGTTCCGTTGCTGGCCTGATCAGAAGCTTGTCCACCCCCTTGGGGGTGTGACCCATCACAGTGTTGCCGTCACGGTTTGCGCCTTCTTGGGGCAATAACCCAGTTTGCACAAGAAGGGAGTTTCTTATGTTGGCCACAATGGTAGATCATGTGATCGGGATCGATCCTGATCGTGACCGGGTCACCGCCTCGGTAGTGGACACGTCCACTACCGGAGAACAGGCATCTGCGGTGTTCGCTACTACCCGGGTGGGGTATGACCGGCTGTTGGAATGGGCCAATCGGTATACCACCGTCTCTGATCGGGTGTGGTCGGTGGAAGGCACGGGCAGTTACGGAGCAGGCGCAACAGCCTATCTCACTTCGCGGGGTGAGTGGGTGACCGAGTTCAACGATCCCATCCCCACCCGCGACGGCGCCAAGACCGACGCTTTGGACGCCCGACGCGCCGCCCGCCAGGCGCTGGGTCGCCGGTGGCCATCGGTCCCGCGGGCTCGTGGAGACCGAAAAGCCCTACGAGTGTTGGAAACGACCCGCAACAGCGCCAAAAACGACAAAATAGCGGCTATCCACCAACTCAAAGCTCTCCTGGTCACCGCACCAGTCGATCTTCGTGACCAACTCCGAGGGCTGACCACTGCTGCTCTGGTCACCAAATGCGCACGGTTCCGACTCGCATCGGCGCCGGTCACCGAACACACCGCCACCAAGCAGGCTATGCGTTCTCTGGCCCGACGCATACGCACTCTCGCCACCGAAATCGCAGAACTGCGCACAGCAATCAACGAACTGGTCAACTCTGTGGCCCCCCAACTGTTGAACCAGCCCGGGGTAGGCCCGATCACCGCCGCGCAGGTATACATCGCCTGGTCCCACAAAGGCCGATGCCGCAACGAAGCCGCGTTCGCTCGCCTCGCCGGCGTCGCACCCCTAGAAGCCTCCTCCGGGCTACACACCCGCCACCGGCTCAACCGGCACGGCGACCGGACCCTCAACCAGGCAATCCACACCATCGCTATCACCCGCTCCCGGGCCTGCCCCAAAACCCGCGCCTACATCGCCAAACGCATCAGCCAAGGAAAAACCACCCGCGAAGCCCGCCGGTGTCTCAAACGCTACATCGCCCGCCAGCTCTACCGACTGCTCGAAAACCCACCCCCACCCGCCTAACGGCCGAACCAGCTCTCCACCCCAAAAACACGATTTGGAGAACATAGAAGCATCACGATGAAATGGAGAAGCAAAGCTCCTATCAGGTCACATCCGCCTACGGGTCGGTGAAACATCCCTCAGCCGACAAACAGGCCGACAGATCGGCGGCAAGGCACAAAGCCAGGTTTAGCGTGGGTCAGACCCGCCCCGGCCAAGGGACCCCTACAAGTATGAGTGGTTTGGCGGATGGTTGGTGCGGACGAAGCTATGGTGAGGCGTCGCCGGGTTCGGTGACGTCGATCACGATCACCGATATTTTGCGCTTTTCTTCGGGTTCGAGTTGGCTTTCGAGGCGTTGTCGTAATTCCTGGGGAGTGGTCGGTCGCCGGCCGGAGGGCGGGGGTGTGGTCCGATCGGCGCCGAACCACAGGACGAGGAAGACCCCGTATCCGGAGGTGGAGGGATCGGTTGTGTATCTGTTGATCAGTTGGTTGCGAAGGGCGCTCCACAGATTGCGGTGAGAGTTCTTCTTGATCTCGACCGGCACGTTGAATCCTTTGAAGGTCGCTCGGATGTCGGATCTCTTTGCTCCGGCATATCGGCCCTCCGGCGATACATCGATCCTGGAGGGAAGTCGGTGATTCAGGGCTTGGAGCAGGGCATCGCGGCAGGAGTCCTCCGGGTTGCTGTTGGTGGGGCGTCCGTAGGAGTCTTCGTTCCAGAATTGACGCCATAGGTTGGCGCTGTCTCCGCGAATGTGTTCGGAGATCGTTTCAAACTGATCGCAGAGCAGGGCGGCCAGGTCGGCCGGGTTCGCCGGTTCCTGATTGGTGAGGGTCCGTTGGACTTCTTCAACTCCCGGATGGTTGAAAGAGGCTTCGCGGTACACAGCCCTTTGGGCTTCCTGTGCCCACAGCAATTGATCTCGCCACCGTACGAGTTTGGAGTCTTCCACCAGATCCGCCAGTTCTCGGTGGGTTTCGGCATCCTCCATGGAGCCCAGTTGCCTGATGATGTCACTTATGAGTTCGGAGGTGCCGATTTCGAGCGTGACCAGTCCCTCCGGCACCCGGGGCCGGTAGGAGGGCGCCAAAATGCGGACCAGGTTGGCCAGCATCTCTGCGTTCCACTCGCCGGATACCATCCGGCGGCGACCCGCATACCTGGGAGAGTTGCTCAGGAACTCGGCCAGATGTCGGACGCGTCTCTCGTCGCCGCCAAGTACGTAATCCTTCAGTTGTTGCATGCGCGGTTCGGTGGACAACATGGCAGCCACTGTCATCCATCTGACCCGCTGACCGACATCGAGACTCTTCAAAGCCAGCCTTTCCTTGGCCATGACCAGGAGCGCCGCGTCATCGGGGCGGCTGAGCGCTTTCCCCAGAAGTTGGTCGAATTGTCGGGTTTGCTTCCTGGGTATCCGGGTGGGAAAGGCGTCAAGCAGCCTCAGTCTGGCCTCGTCCACCAGGCTGTCGTGGCCTGGAAGAAGGTCCAGTTCCTCGACCGTGGGTAGGTGTTCCTTACCGTTGCGCAGGTCCGCCACCGCGCATCGGTGCACAGTATCGAGCACCAGGTCCGGGTTCTGTCGGAACCACATGTCACGGCACTCCCGAGTTTCCTCGCGGCCCAGGGGAAAGCAGTAATACAGTGTCAGGGCCTGTCGCATCCGGGCGGCCTCCAGTGCCAGGGCAGGTTCCGGGCCGGTCGCCAGAAAATGCATGCTTGCCTGAACGGGGTAGGCAAGGTATGGCATGCGTGATTGGGAGTGGAGCGAGAAGGTCTCATCCACTCCGGGAAGGTCATGGCGCCACAAAGCGCCCCGGAGGGCGGCCATGACGGCATCGGCAAGTTGTGGGTCTCCTCCGATGAAATCTCGGACCCGCTCGTAGGGCGTCCCCTGTTCAATGTTTCGAAACTGTCCGAAGTAAGCCAGTGCCAGGGTGTGAAGATTGGCGGGGGAGAAGGTGTTGTTCCGCAGTTCCGTTTCCTGCGAACGAAGGAGACCGGCCCACTCCTCTCGCTGGCGTCTTTCTTCCATCCGTTGCTGCTCTCTGCGTTGGTCCTCCCGTTGTCGCCAATCCTCCTCGGGTGATGGAGCCAAGGCGGTCTGACGCTGCCGGTGAAGCTCGTCGAGTTCCCCTGCCAGCCGCGCATGTCCGCGCAGTCGCTCGCGCATCATTTCAAGGGTCAGTCCTTCGCTGATGGAGGAGTATTCCAACGCGTGGTAGGCGTCTCTCAGGAGTATCCGTGAGGATGCCGGCCGTGTATCGGCCAGATTGACTGCCTGCTCAAGATACCAGAGTCCCAGGTCGGCGGGAGGCCTGCTGTGGTACAGCACCTTTGCGAAAGATAGGGGATAGGACGCCGCGTCGCCGTCGGGATTGTCCGGTTCGAGCCACTTGAGGATGATCTCCTTTTGAAGTTGGGGTCTTGCTTCCAACCATGCTCGTATTTCGTCGGCATCTTCTTTGTCCGCGGGTCTCCACCTGATCCTGGAGTGATAAGTGGCGGTCAGCCAGTTGTAGAGACGGTCTGTTTCGATTTCATCTCCTATCGCATTCAAGGCGCGTGCCAGGAGTCGAGGCGGCAGTTCCTCGAATCTTGAGTCTTCCAGAGATCGAGCGATGTCGGCGGCGTCTTCGCACAGCGCATCAAGGAGTTCCGCCAACTGTTGGCCGGATGACTTGTCGAGGAGGGTGTGGTTCCAGAAGATCCAGAAACTGCCGAAAAGGTTCTTTCTGTTGCGGGGCGCCACATACCTCCAGACCCGGTGGGGAGAAACCTGGTCAGGATAAAGGAATCTCAGCAGTGTTCCCCGCATCTGGTCACCGGGGTCGGCGAGCTCTGAGGCTTGGCTCTTTTCCAGTAGCCCTATGAGCTTCTGTGCCCGTGTTTCGGTGGGCGGGGCGATGTTGAGATAGGCGTCGAGAGCATCCTTTCTCACCCACGGGGACCTCCCCGCGTCGTCAACGATGGCATGGAGGCTCGGGACCAGGGTTGCCAGCGATTCCAGATCCCGGTCCGCGTGTTCCAGTATTCCGGCCAGGAACTTGACCATCCGGTCGGCCGCAGGGGTGGGTTCTCGACCATTGAGCAGGTCATCGATGATGGGGATCATGTCCCGGGAGACCAGGGAGCGGAAGGTCCAGGCCGCGTATTCGTTATGGACGGTTCGGGCGTCTGTCGGGCTGGGACCTGACAGAGGCTCCTTTGTCGCGAATGAGGCCAAGGACCGGAGTAGGCGTGTCTTGTCGGTTTTGGTTATTCCGCTGATGTCCCCGTACAGCCCGACACCCACCGGATCGGCGTCGATGAGCAGGCCACGGGCCTCCCGGGAATGTGTCGCCAGCCAAGCGGACAGACCGCGCAGCGGGGTAACCACCCGTCCGTCGCCGGGACTGCTCATCAGGGCCGTCACTCTTCGGGCCGGGAGTCCTTCTTCGATGAGCTCGGCCAGGTAGCGGCCCCCCAGGAACTCGGCCACCTGCCGGTGGACGGGACGGAATAACCCCTCTCCCGCGGCGGCGAACAGTTTGGTGGCCAATGCTCTCCTGAGACGCTCGGGTGCGATCTTCGTGCCCTCGCTGACCTGATCCGAATCCATGAAGGACGGGCTGGTTCCTCGGAGGAACGAATATGCTTCGATGTCGGCCAGCAAAGCCAGCGCACACAGATAGCCGATGGCCGTCCTTACCTCGGTGGGCGGCGCCGGGGCGGCAATCACATGCTCCGAATTCTGTTCGGCCGCCAACTCTCGGCAGGCCATTTCGAACGTTTCGCGCCTGCTTCGGGGCCAGCCTTCGCCTTTCCTGGTCGCGTCCACGACCAACTGCAGGGTCAGAGGATTCTTCAGGAGGGGCCAGATTCCCCGATGCCGCGACTCTTCCAGGAACTCATCCACGTCCCCCGAGAGCGCTGATCTCAGAATCTCTTTCACCGACATCTCATCGAGGGGTTGCAAGTGGACGACGGTGACCTCTCCGTCCGCGGGGGCCACCAGAGCCAGTTTCTCACGGTCGTTGCTACCGAGCCAGTCCGCTTCCCGACAGGAGATGCGGAACCCCGGAGGGCGGAGCCTGTCCAGCCGTCGCCGGATTCTGTCCAAGGGAACGCGGGAGTCTCTCGCTCCCGCCCGCACCTCGTCCAGGCCGTCGATGAAGAGAATCTTTTCCCGCCACTCCGGATGCGAGTCGATGTCAAAGTATATGAAATCGCGGGCGGGTATGTATGCGGCGCCGCTTCCCAGCGCTTGGCGCTCCTTCATGAACTCGGTTGTTTTGCCGGCGCCGGGATCGCCGAGCAAAACCAGCGCGGGCCGTGACCGGAACGCACTGAACGGCATGCTTTCTCCACGGAAGGTTTCACCTCGACCGTCTAGGTGGACCTCGGTGCAAACTCGTCCAACCAAGGTGCTCATGCCGGTTCCAGCCAGTAATCAGCAGGTGCTGCCAGGAACTCGTGGAGAGGGCGGCCACCGGATCCGACAACCACAGACCCAAGAGGCCGGAAACGCCCCTCGATTTCGGCCAATCCCGAGAGCGCCAAGGGCCCCTTTCCGGTCTTCACCTCAATCCCCACCACGCGTGGTCCTCTTTGCAGGACGAAATCCACTTCATGACTCCCGGACCTCCAGTAATAGACCGAAGTGGACGGCCCGGCCGTATTGACCAGGTGAGCCCCTACGGCGCTCTCGACCAGACGCCCCCAATACCTCCGGTCCGCACGCGCCTCTTCGAAGCCGTACCCCCACGCGGCAGTCATCAGAGCCGTGTTGAGCACGTTCAGCTTCGGTGTGGAAGCCTTGGCGGAAATCCGGCGAGTGGTGTATTTTGAGAGACCCGCCAACAGCCCCGCATCCGAGAGCAGCTTCAGATAGCGGGTAAGGGTCGTGGTGTTTCCGGCATCCTGAAGTTGACCCAGCATTTTGTTGTACGACAGCACCTGTCCCGAGTACAGACACCCTATGTCGAACAGGCGCTTCAAGAGCGACGGCTTGTGCACTCTGGTCATCGCCAGCACGTCACGCTCGATGATGGGTTCCACCAGAGCCCCCTGCACATAAGTCATCCACCTCTCCGGGTCGTGTGCCCGCGATGCTGCCCCCGGGTAACCGCCGAAGTAGATGTACCGGTCCAAATCGAACCCGAAGGCCTCGGCCATTTCCAGATACGACCAATGTGTGAAACGGATCGGCTCGAACCGTCCCGCCAGGCTCTCATTCAAGCCCGCCTGCATCAACAGAGGAGCGGAACCCAGGACCACCACATGGAGGGGGCAACCGCTGGTCCGGTCGGCGTCCCATAGTCCCTTCACGACATCAGACCACCCTTCGATCCTCTGTATCTCGTCCAGGACCAGGACCAAACCGTCTTCCGACTGCCATGCCCGGTGACGAGAGTCCTGCCACACACCCACCAGCCAGGACGCGTCTTTCACCACCGGCAACGAAGCGACAGCGTCGCTGCCCGTGGGCGGCCACGGTCTCGCCCTCTCCACTACGGGCTCATCCACCGCCACATATAGACTCGGACGGCCAACAGAGGACAAAGCCTGGCGAGCCGCAACAGTCTTGCCGGTCTGGCGCGGGCCGAAGATAGCCAACAGCCGCTCGGGCGGCTCGGCCAGCCTCTCAATCAGAGTCCCTACCTGTGAACGGCGGAAATCACTCATCCCCACCAGGATACAAGAATCCAGGTGTAGTTATTGAGTGATTTTACTCAATAACTACACACGCCACCTACGAAGATTCAACAGAAAAGACCGACGGGTTGCCGGGCAGATCTCTAGGGAACCAGGCAGACCCTTCCCAGCACCTGGCGGTCTGCCAGGTAGGCCATGGCTGCGGGGGCCTGGTCGAAGGAGAAGACCCGGTCCACGTGGGGGTGGATGAGGCCCTGTTCGCACCACTCTTTGAGCTGGACTAGATTGGCGCGGTTTTCCCTGGGGTAGCGTTCCACGAAGTCTCCCCAGAACACTCCCACCGCCGAGGCCGACTTGAGGAGGGCCAGGTTGAGCGGCAGGCGGGGGATCTTGCCGGCCGCAAAGCCCACCACCAGCAGGCGTCCGTTCCAACGGAGTGAGCGGAAGCACGTTTCAGTGGCGGAACCGCCCACGGGATCGTAGACCACGTCGGCGCCCTTTCCGTCGGTGAAACTGCGGATCGCCTCCCGTAGGTCATCGCGGTCGTAGCGGATGGCGACATCCGCCCCGCGTTGCAGAACGAACTCCGCCTTCCTCTCCGAGGACACCGCCGCCGCCACCCGGCATCCCAGTAGCTTGGCAATTTCGACCGCGGCGATTCCCACTCCACCGGCCGCGCCCAGCACCACCACCGTCTCTCCTTCGGACACCGCGGCCCGGTCGACCAGGGCATGGTAGGAGGTTCCGTAGGCGGTCATGAAGGACGCCGCCTCGATGTCGGTCAGGTTGTCGGGCGCCGGTGCGGTCCGGGAGACGTCGGTCACCACCGTTTCGGCGAAACAACCCACCCCGGCGAACATCACCACCCGGTCTCCCACCGACACCGAGTCCACCCCGGGTCCCACCTCGGTGACCGTGCCGGCTCCCTCGAAGCCGGGAATGAAGGGGAGGTCCGGCTTCACCTGGTAGTGCCCCGACACCACCAGGATGTCGGCGAAGTTGACTCCCGACCCTCCCAGGGCGATCTTGACCTGCCCGGGTCCGGGCGTCGGTTCGGGGACCTCGGTGGCCACCAGACCGGCCGGTCCCTTCCAATCTGTGCACAGAACGGCTTTCACGGGCTTTTAGGTTAGGGACTTGCATCGCTTAGTTGACGACAATGCCGCCAACTAGTGATACTGTTCCGCGATGTCCGCTCGCGCCGCTCCGCCAAGAGGCGGTGTGGGTCTTACAACGGAAGTTTGTATGGCGCATCGCATCGGGAAGAGCCCCTCCCGACCCCGGGAAACCCCGGGCGCCTATGTTTCGAGCGGCGTTCACATCCCGGTCCAACTCCAATCCGCAACGCTGACAGGAAAACACCCTGAGGCGTAGAGGCATTTCTGTCTGTGCCCGCAGATGGAGCAGTCGGTGGATGTGGACTTTGGGTTGGCCCTCTCATACCGGACACCAGCTTTCCAGGCTTTGTATTCCAGTATCTTGTCGAGGGCCGACCACCACTGGTCGGATAGCTTTCTTGAGTATCTCTTTGCCCTGGGACTGGGACAACCCATCCGGGAACTTCTCCCTCTCAGGGTTGTGATGCTCTTTCCACCACGCGTAAGTGCCCTTCCAGGACTCCAGGGCGGCGTTGTACAACTCCGAGCACATCCCGAATATCACGGTCAGACGGCGATGCTGCGACGCCGAACACTTGGCCGGGAGGCGGAAGGTCTGCACCATCTGGGACAAATAGAGAAGATGCGAGGGAGGTGTGACAGGCATCAACCAACTGCAGGTAACCTGACGGGAAAGATCCGGCTCCCATCGGTGATCTCCGTAACGCCGAGGGGCACCCTGCGTCTTGCAACATAGAGCGGGTTGGAAGGAACATGGACAGACCGGACTTTTCCGGACGAGTTCTCCGAGCTATAGCCAAAGAATATCGGGACGAGATGGGTCCCGCTCGTGCCGAGCAATTGGCTTCGCGGGCGATAGCCCGGGCGGGGGAACGCTCCCGAAGGTATCAGCGGATAGGAGTGCTGGCGTCCGGTGCGGCCCTGGCCGCCTCCCTGGTGGTGGCGGGAGTGGCGGTGTTGACCGGCGGTTCGGATTCGCTGGCTCCGCCGGACCCCGAGTCCACCCCGGTGGCGTCCGGTTCGGTCTCAGGCGATGGGGTGAACGTTCCGACCCTGACCAGGGAGGGGCTGATGGAGGCTCTCGATCTGATCGACCAGCAGAGGGAGTTGGAAGCCGCCGAGATGGTGGTGGCGGCTCTCTCCTACATCGAAGAGTCGGTTGCGAGCGCCGACGTGGTCCCGTCGGAAGCCATCATCGAGGCATTGTCGCCACCCGATCCACCCCCTGAGGGAGCGCAGACCCCCACCACCTCCCCCTCGGCATCGCAAAGCGCCTCACCTGAGGAGGACATATACGCCTACGGTCCTCAGCCGTCGGGACAGGAGGAGGCTTCCAACGGCCCGGTGTACGAGACGCCCGAGTCCCACCCCGGGGAGGAGGTGGCCGAGGCCACGCTCCGGGATGTGGCGGCGGATCCCGCGGCCATCGGAGAACTCGGGCAGATGCTGAAGCTCGAGGTGGAGGAATTGCTGGGTGTGCTCGATGTCTCCGATTCGGATCCGGACGCCATCAACGACGCGGTCGAGGAAGTGGAGAAGGCCGTGGCGCCGATCCTGGAATATCATTCCCAGGACGAACCGACGATTCTCATCCCCACCGGCGGTGATGAAGAACAAGAATGACACGGATCCCGGCTGACCGGCGGGAACGGGATGGGTCTCTGAACAGACCTCCCCTCTTCCAAATTACCCGATCCTGAGCACCCAAAGCTATACCGTGGGCTGAATTGTGTCTGCGGAATCATCCCAGTGGCCTCCCGCGCTTGCCGAGGCGACCGCGGCGCGCGATGGCGACCAAGCCGCGCTTGGCTCCATCCTGACCAAGGGGCTGCCTCGGCTGGTGGCCTTCTTCCGGGGCCAGGGCCTCTCCCTGGCGGACGCCGAGGATGTGGCGAGCGACGTCTGCGAGTCCCTGGTGCGCTCCATCGGCCGCCTGAGGGCGCCCCAGGCCTTCGAGGCGTGGTTCTGGAGAATCGCCCGCTCCAAGTTCCACGACCACCTGCGACGGCGCCATCGGCCCCTCCCGGCGCCCGATTTGGAGACCAGCAGGATGCAGCCCGAGGAGCATGCCCTGGACCGGGAGGACTTCCGAACGGTGCGGCTCGCATTCGCGCGCCTCGGTGCACGGGACCGGGAGCTGCTGTGGCTGCGCGAGGTGGAAGGTCTCTCCCATGCGGAGATCGGAGGCAGGGTATTCAAGAGGGAGGGCTCGGTGAGGGTGGCGATGCACCGGGCGCGGCGGCGGTTCGAGCAACTGTTGGAGGAGGAACAGCACAGGTCCCGCTCCCCGGAGTCCTACCAGGCGCCGGTGGTGTTGTTCATGGCCGCCGGCGACTCCGACCGTTCCCAGATGGCCGCCGCCCTGCTGCGCACGATGGCCGCCGGTCCGGTGAGGGTGTACAGCGGCGGGTCGTCGCCCGCCTCGCGGGTGGACCCGAAGGCGGTGGCGGTCCTCTCGGAACGGGGAATAGACATCGCCGAGGCGCAACCCGCCCGGTTGAGCGCGGCGATGATCGAGGCGGCGGAGGTGGTGGTGGACCTCGGCGAGGAGAGTTCTCCGGTCACGGTGGGCAAGCGTCTCGTGCGGTGGCAGGTGGAGTCGCCGCGGGGAAAGGGCATCGAGGAAATGAGAAGAGCGCGGGACGAGATCGAGCGCCAGGTGTGGGAATTAATGATCACCTTGAACATCGAACCGCGAAAATTATGAAATTGGGGGTTACCGATATAGGGTTTTTGTGGCATAGTGAAAAAGGCAGGCCTGTTTCTTCGATGAGAAACGAAGCGAAAGAGGGATAGAGACCCGGCAGTGGTATCGCGATCGACCCTGAAAAAAAGTCAGGACACCAGAACGGAACGGCGGGTGCGCATAACCGATCAGATAACGGATGAGCGCGGCCGGCTGACTTCCGACCTGGTTGCCCAGTACCTGTCGGCCATCAGTGAAACCGACCTGTTGGACGCCCAGCAGGAGGTGGAGTTGGCCCAGTTGATGGAGGCGGGTCGCCAGGCGGAGACGAAGCTGGAGACGGGCGAGTACGAGACCTCCTCGGAAAAGAGACGCCTCGACCGGCAGAAGCGCCGCGGGGCGGCGGCGAAGAACCAGTTCGTGCAAGCCAACCTGCGGCTGGTGGTGCACAATGCCCGTCGCTATCAGGGAGTGAGGGGAATCGACTTCCTGGACCTGGTGCAGGAAGGCAACCTGGGTCTGATCCGGGCGGTCGAGAAATTCGACTGGCGCAAAGGATTCAAATTCTCCACCTACGCAACTTGGTGGATCAAGCAGGCCATAACCCGGGCCATTGCCGACAAGTCCCGTACCGTGAGGATCCCCGCCCACCTTCACGACACCTTGGCCAAGGTCCGACTGGCCCAGGGAATCCTGAAGGGAAAGCTCGGGCGTCTGCCCAATCCCGAGGAGATATCCCGGGAGACCGGCATCCGCATAGACCATGTGGAGCAGGCCCTGGTGCTGTCCGACACCGTCTCCCTGGAGGAGCCGGTGGGAGAGGACGGAGCACAGCGGGGCGACTTCATAGAGGACGGCGACGCCGATGATCCCGAGGCGATCGCCGAGGCCACCAGCGTGGCGATCGCCATGCGCAACTCCATCAAGAAGCTTCCCGATCGGGAGCGAAAGATCATGGAACTGCGGTACGGATTGGAGGATGGGATTCCCAAGGGACTGGATGAGATCGGAAGCCACTTCCAACTCACCCGGGAGCGGATCCGCCAGCTGGAGAAGTTGGCGCTGTGCCGGTTGCGACATCCCTCCTATGGGATACGCCAGCAGGATCTCATCTAGGAGAATCCCCGCCTGGAACAAGCCTGTCTCCTGTGACAAGGAGGGGCAAGCTGTCGGCGTCTCCGACGGCGGCTCTCGAAACAACGCTGTCGTAGGCCTGCGAGGGTGGCATGTGAGGCGGCTTTGTTAGGGCAGGCATCCCGTCTCCGGTTCACGACAGGCGTTCTCCTGATGTTGGGGATCATGCTCTCTCTGGCCGCCCCGGCGATCGGCCAGTCGTCGGAGACGGTGGGCGCCAGGCTGCGCTACCAGAACGAGGAGGGAGAAAGGGTGCCGGTGGAGGGGGTGCGACTGTCGGTGACGACTCTCGACGGGGCCGAGATCGGATCGGGGATCACCGACGAGGCCGGAGTCTTCGAGGTACCCGTGCCCGGCCCGGACTTCTATTCGGTGACCCTCGACGTCAGCACCCTTCCCGCGGGAATCCGGCTGCGCGAACCGGAACGGACCACGGTCGAGGTGGAGGTCCTGGAGGGCCGGGCCGGCAGGGTGATCTTCTCGCTGCTGGCGGGGGAGGCCCAGCCCATGGAGGAGAGTGGCGGGATATCGCTGCGGCGGGTGGCCCAACTCACCACCGAGGGGATCAAGCTGGGGCTGTTCCTGGGCATGGCGGCCATCGGGCTCTCCCTGGTGTTCGGCACCACGGGGTTGGTCAACTTCGCACACGGGGAGATGGTCACCTGGGGGATGCTCTCTGCCTACTTCTTCAATTACTACGGACTGGCCGGGGCGATCGGATTCATGGCCGGGTGGTGGCCGCCCTTCGGTCAGGGGGTGAATCTGATACTGGCGGCCGTGATGGCGGTGATCATCGGAGGCGCCACCGGCTATCTGATGGACCGGTGGGTCTTCGGTCCTCTGCGGACCCGCGGGGTCAGTCTCATAGCCCAGATGGTGGTGACCATCGGGCTCTCCATCCTGGCTCGCTACATATTCCTGTTCATCTTCGCCGGGAACCTGCGGTTCTTCCGCGACTACTCTGCCCAGAGCGCCCTGCAGATATGGATCATCGAGATCACCCCCAAGGACCTGATCACGGTGATCCTGTCGGTGATGATCCTCATCGGAGTGGGGTTTTTCTTACAGCGCACCCACACCGGGAAGGCCATGCGGGCGGTGGCCGACAATCGCGACCTGGCCGAGTCGTCGGGGATAAACGTGCAGCGGGTCATCAGAATCGTGTGGATAGGAGCGGGGGCGCTGGCCGGATTGGGCGGCGTGTTCATCGGACTGGCCGAGCAGTTGAGTTGGCTGATCGGTTTCCGGATGCTGCTCCTGATCTTCGCGGGGGTGGTCCTGGGAGGACTGGGAACCGCCTACGGGGCCTTGCTGGGGTGTCTCCTGGTGGGGGTCGGCATCCAACTCTCCACTCTGTTCATCCCGGTTGAGTTGAAGAACATCGGCGCCCTGGTGGTGCTGGCTCTCGTCCTGGTGCTGCGTCCCCAGGGCATCCTGGGCAGGAGGGAGCGGTTCGGGTAGCCATGACGCTGGCAGCGATCGACTGGGGTTTCATCCTGATCCAGACGGTGGAGACATCCCTGGGTTTGGAGGCCGCGGTGTACGCGCTGGCCGCGGTGGGGCTCAATGTCCACTTCGGGTACGCCGGGCTCCTCAATTTCGGGCAGGTGGGCTTCGTGGCGATGGGCGCCTACGGGATGGGACTGTCGGTGACTCTCTGGAACCTGAATCCCCTGCTGGCGGTACTGGTGGGAATGGGATTCGCGACTGTCTTCGCGCTCATCCTGGGCGCTCCCACCCTTCGCCTGAGGGGCGACTACCTGGCGATCGTCACGATCGCCGCCGCGGAGATAATCCGGATTCTCGCTCGCTCCACCACCCTGGGCGACATCACCCGGGGTGCGGAGGGACTTCACGGGTTCATCGGACCCTTCCGGGATCTGAACCCCTTCGATCCCAGCACCGAATACGGCATCGGACCCCTCCAGGTGGGGGGCAACCAGTTCTTTGCGATCGTGCTGGGATGGGGCGTGACGGCCATCTGCCTGGTGCTGGTCTGGCGGTTGATGCGCAGTCCATGGGGAAGGGTCGTGAAGGCCATCCGGGAAGATGAGGACGCGGCGCGGGCCCTCGGTAAGAACGCCTACTGGTACAAGCTCCAGGCGCTGATCCTGGGTGGGGTGATCGGCGGGATGGCCGGCATGGTGCAGGCCATCGGGAAGGCCACCATCCAGCCCGACTCCTTCGTGCCCGCCTACACCTTCTTCTTCTGGACGGTGTTGATCCTGGGAGGCGTGGGACGGATCTGGTCTCCGGTGGTGGGCGCCATGATCTTCTGGGCGATGCTCACCTTCTTCCAGGGGACCCTCATCGCCCTGGTGAACGAGGGTCTGATACCCACGGCGCTCATGGACCCGACCCAGGTGAACCAGATCCGCTTCATGCTGGTCGGGGTGGGGCTGGCGCTGCTGATGGTGTTCCGACCACAGGGCATATTCGGGTCCAGAGAGGAAATGATGCTGGATGCCCGGTAGAAGTGTTTTCTCGCGGTGGGGAAGGATCCGGCGTCGTGAGGCGTTCGAACCCGATTTGGGGTGGGTACTGGAGGCGTCTCGCAGCAAGTGGATGGCAGAGCACACCACGGGCGTGACCAAGCCCGATCCCGCCCTGGTGATCAAGAATCTGCGCCGGGCCTTCGGTGGCCTCATGGCGGTGGACGTGGACCATCTGGAGATCCAACGGGGAGTGATAACCGCCCTGATAGGTCCCAACGGAGCGGGCAAGACCACTCTCTTCAACCTGCTCACCGGCTTTGACCGCCCCGATTCGGGGTCGGTGCTCTTCGACGGGCGGGACATCGAACGGATGGGATCGCATGAACGAGCCCGGAATGGCTTGGTACGCACCTTTCAGCTCACCAAGGCGCTCACCAAGCTCTCTGTGTTGGAGAACATGAAGCTGGGCGCCAAGGGCCAGGTGGGAGAGGGATTCGTCCGTTGCCTCTTCCCTCCACTGTGGCGGGCCCAGGAGAAGGCCATCGAGGAAAGAGCCATGGAACTTCTGGAGCGATTCTCCCTGGCTCACATGGCGTCGGACTACGCCGGCACCCTCTCGGGCGGCCAGCGCAAACTCCTGGAGATGGCCCGGGCTCTCATGTCCCGTCCGGCGGTGGTGATGCTGGACGAACCGGTGGCGGGCGTCAATCCGGCTCTGACCCAATCCCTGCTGGAGCACGTCAGGGGGTTGCCCCGCGAGGGCATGACGGTGATCTTCGTGGAGCATGACATGGACGTGGTCTGGGACATCTCCGACTGGGTTGTCGTGATGGCGGAGGGAAGGGTGATCGCCGAGGGCCTGGCGGAGGACATTGGAAAGAACCGGGCCGTGATCGATGCCTATCTCGGTTCCGGTGAGGGGATCGAGAACGGCGAGGCCTCGGAATGAGCGCACCGTCGGGATCCGGTCCGCCGCTGGTGGAGTTGCGTCAACTGGTGGCCGGTTACCTGCCTGGGGTGGACATCCTGAGAGAGGTCGATCTTCTCCTCTATCCGGGTGAGATGATCGGGATAATCGGTCCCAACGGGGCGGGTAAGTCCACCCTGCTGAAGGCCCTGTTCGGGTTGCTGGAGGTTCGCTCGGGTGACGTGATCTTCAGAGGCGAATCCATCACCGGCCTCAACGCACACCAATTGGTGGCGAAGGGGATGGGATACGTGCCGCAACTCGACAATGTGTTTGCGGCGCTGACCGTGATGGAGAACCTGGAGGTGGGGGCGTACCTGGAGCCGGACAGGACCACCGAGCGCATGGAGAGGGTGGTGAACTTCTTCCCCAGGCTGGGAGAGCGTCTCGGGCAGCGAGCCGGGCTCCTGTCAGGTGGTGAACGGCAGATGCTGGCCATGGGACGGGCACTGATGATGAATCCCGACGTGCTGCTGCTGGACGAGCCGTCGGCGGGACTCTCTCCCGTGCTGCAGGACCAGGTCTTCACTCGGGCGAGGGACATCAACCGATCGGGAGTGGCGGTGATCATGGTGGAGCAGAACGCCCGCCGGTGCCTGCAGATCTGCCACCGCGCATACGTGCTGGACCATGGCCGCAATGCATACACGGGGACCGGGCGGAGCCTTCTCAATGACCCGAAGGTGATCGAACTCTACCTGGGCACCCTGGCCCGGGGAGATTGATCGACACAACTCTCAACATTCCGAGCAGGCCGGGTTCCCTGTGGACTTGGGAAGGTCTCGGTCGGTTTCGGGTTCAGGGTTGGGGGATGAAGCTGGTGTTTCCTTCTCCCCAGATGTGGGGTCGGATGGCTACTCCGTTTATGAACAGGGCTGCTTCGGCGCGGGTGGCGTCCCGGTTGGGACAGAACCGGGTGTGGTGGCATCCGGGTACCACCAGGAAGTCGGTCAGCCAGACCACCCCGTCGGAGTAGAAGTCTTCGGGTTGCACGTCGATGTAGAAGGAGGGCTGTCCCTGGTAGTCGGCTTCGGTGTGTCGGTACAGCAGGGTGGCCATCTGTCCTCTGGTGAGGGGGTCGGTGGGACAGAACCGCCAGGTGGGGTCGCCGTGGGCGCCGGGGGTGCATCCGATGGTGATCTGGTTGGAGACGGCCCAGCCGATGGCCTGGTCGGAGTAGCCGCCTTCTGTGACGTCGGCGAAGGCTTCCGAGCCCTGGTAGGTGGGGGTGGGTTTCCCGGCGGCTCTCCATAGGAAGGTGACGAATTGTTGGCGGGTGAGGGTCTGTTCGGGACAGAATCTGTCGGGTGCGCATCCGGTGGTGACCCGGTGGAGGATCATCCAGGTCACGGCTGACTCGTACCACGCCCCTTCGGAAACGTCCTCGAACAGTTCCGAAGCTCCCGGCGGCAGGCTCTCGCTCACAGCCGTCTCCCCCCCGCCGCCGCCACCGGCGCTTCCCCCGCCGCCACCGGCGCTTCCCCCGCCGCCACCGGCGCTTCCCCCGCCGCCGCCGCCGGCGCTCCTGCCCCCGCCACCGGCGCTTCCGCTTCCGCCACCAGAGCTCCCACCACCACTCCGGGTCTGCTGTTGTGCCCGGCCGTGGTACCGCGCCACCGCGAAATCGTAGTTGCCGCCGATGCCGCTGTTCCCGGCCACCAGTATCTTCCCGTCGGGCTGCAGCGCCAAAGCGTACACCTGGTCTTCGCCGCCGATGTCCGTGCGCACCACCCCGTCGCCCCCGAACGACGTGTCCAGCGATCCGTTCGCGTTGTACCGCACCACCAGTTGGTCGTGGGAGGCGGGGGCGTCCCCGAGGGCGGCGTCGTAGAGGTACCCGGCCACCAGTATCTTCCCGTCGGGCTGCACCCCGCCCGCATAGCCGTACTCGCCGTAGCCCAGATCTGTGCGCACCTTACCGTCGCCCCCGAACGATGTGTCCAGCGATCCGTCCGGGTTGTACCGCGCCACCTCGAAGTCCACCTCATCGTTGGTGTCGCTGAAACTGCGGCCCATCGCTACGATTTTCCCGTTGGGCTGCACCGCCAATTTGTAGATTCGGTCATTGCCGTTGCCGAAGTGCGTGGTCACCTTGCCGTTTGTGCCGAACGATGTGTCCAGGGATCCGTTCTTGTTGTACCGCGCCAGCGCAAAATCCGATGAAACCTCTCCGCCGGGCTTGCTGGTGTAGCTGTACCCGGCCGCTACGATCTTCCCGTCGGACTGCAACGCCAGCGCCTGGCTTTGGTCACCCTGGGTCTTGCCCTGGGGGGGGGCGAACTCGGTAGTTACCTTGCCGTTTGTGCCGAAGGAGGTGTCCAGCGACCCGTCGGCGTTGTATCGCGCCACCCCGAAGTCGTAGGTGCCGCCGACAGTGACGGACCCGCTCACCACGATCTTCCCGTCGGGCTGCACCGCCACCCCAAAGGCGTAGTCAAACCCGCCGTTGAAGTCGGTGGTCACCTTGCCGTTTGTGCCGAAGGAGGCGTCCAGCGTACCGTTTGCGTTGTATCGCGCCATCATGAAATCGTCGGAACGACGAGTGAAAGTGTGCCCGACGACCACGATCTTCCCGTCGGGCTGCAACGCCATTGAGTGAATGTGGGCGTGGTAGCCGAAGTCGGTGGTCACCTTGCCGTTTGTGCCGAAGGAGGTGTCCAGCTTTCCAGCAGCGTTGTACCGGACCACCGCGAAATCGAAACTGTGCCCTTCCTGTGTGTACCCGGCCGCCACGATCTTCCCGTCGGACTGCACGGTCACTGCACGGAGGTGCTCATGGAGGTTGTCGAAGTCGGTGGTGACTATGCCATCTCCGCCGAAGGACAGGTCCAGCGAGCCTGCGGAGACGGCCTGGGCCTGAGCGGGCACGGACGGCGTCTGAGAGACGAGGATGAGGAGCAGGCCCAGCAGCAGCCAGGCCCGTGGCGGGCGATCAGCCGCAAGCATCACACACAGGGCCCTCTAAACAAGGTAAGGGGCGTAACGGGCATGGCCGCCCTCAGCAAGCGGCGCACCCAACTGCTGTTGCTCCCGGTGTTGAACATGGCTGCCATACCTCCTATTAGCAACGGGTCTGAGACGAATGTACCCGCCTATCTCTATCACACATGTAATATTCAGTGGCTTTTTGTATGATAGGCATATGGAATCCTGGTACAACCGGGCCGGGAACGGCTCCAACGCACCCAGCCCAGGAGGGAAGATCCGGTGAGCGCAGACCAGCGGGACCGGGACCACGAGACCGGCCTGCGCATCAACTGACAGCCCGGACTTCGACACGGCGCTCCAGGGCGTCCTCGACTCGTCTTTCCGACGTAGTTTTCTACCCGCCTGCGAAGACGTACTCGTCGAGTGCGGAGTCGGGACGCTCGCCGCCGCTGTAGGTGGCGATGCGGAAACTGGCCGCCGCCGGCTCTCCGGCGTCCACGAACTCGTACGGTCCACCGACGCCGTCGTAGTCGGGATCACCACCGCCTTCGATGACGTCCCTGCAATCGGCGAAGCTGGTGCACTTGGCGCCACCCCGGGTCACGTCGTTGATCTGCGCCCCGATATCCACCGGGTTGTCGGAGTCGGCCACCAGGGCGGCCAGCGCCACGATCACGATCGCGTCGTAGGTCTCTGCGCCATAGGCGTAGATCTCTTGCACACCACCCTCATAGGCCCCGTCCAGCCGGGTGGTGAAGTCCGCGATGGCCGTCAGGTTCACCGAAGGCTCGGTACCGCGCATACCCGTGATGATCGACGGATCGGAAAGCTCGGTTCCGATACCGCCGATGTTTCCATCCACACCGTACACGTTGGTGGCCGACGTCGGGCCGATGCCCCGCTCATGCATGGTCACCAGGATCGTCGCTGACTCCTGGAAACCGATCACCACAATGGCGTCGGGACCGACGCCCGCCAGTTGGTCCACCTCGGCGTCGAAGTTGTCGGTGCCGGGTGCGTAGGCGATGAACGGGTCGACAGTGCCGCCCAGGTTCTCGAAGTTCTCCCTGAACGAGTCGGCCAGCCCCTGCCCATAGGACTCCTGGCGGTAGATCACCCCGGCGATCTCGTTGCCTTCCGACGCCACCAGGTCCGCCAGGACCTTGCCCTGCAGCAGGTCGGAGGGAGCGGTGCGGAAGTAGAGACCGTTGTCGTCATAGGTAGTGAAGTCCGGTGAGGTGTTCGCCGGAGAGAAGTGGATCACGTTGTTGCCGGTGATCTTGTCGATCACCAGCTTGGAGACGGCCGAACTGGCCGCTCCGATGATGGCGTCCACCTCCAGGGCGAGGAGCCTGTCGACCTCGGGGTTGGCGATGTCCTGGTTGGTGTCGCCCGAGTCGCCCTCGTGCAGCACCACGTCCACTCCGAACACCCCGCCGGCCGCGTTGATGTCATCGAGGGCCAACCGGGCGCCGGCGACTACCGGAGGACCAAGGAAAGCCAGGTCACCGGTGACCGGCAACAGGGTACCTATCACCAAGGGGCCCGCGCCCGTCTCCCCAACCGGGGGTTCCTCCGTGGGGGCCGCGGTGGTGGCGGGCGCCTGGGTGGTGGTGACGGTCTCCTCCTGGGCGTCCCCTCCGCAGGCAGCCGCCACAAGCGCCACCACCAATATGATGGCCGCCGACTTCGGATAACTCGTGATTCTGTGCATTTGCTCTGACCGTCCCTTCTTCAGCAGTCCTTCCCGCGGAGGTGGCCCAAATCGGGGAGATGGATGGCAACTTCGAGTGAGCCACATGGTCAGTAATAATGGTAATGATGTATGCAGTGCCCGACCCCGTGGCATCGTTCGATTTGTCGGTATAGGATGTCTTTCGACCGCTCTACCGGATGACCGCCACCACCGCGCCGGTCGCCACCGAATCGCCGGCTTCGATGCGGAGTTCCACCACATTGCCATTCTTGCCGGCCGCAACCGCGTTCTCCATCTTCATGGCCTCCAGCACGCAGATGGTGTCGTCGGCGTCGACCCGGTCGCCCACTTTGACGTTGACCTTGACGATGGTGCCCTGCATGGGAGCGGTGACCGCCCCGTCGGAGGCGACCGCCGGTCCCTTGGCGGGCTTGGGAGGGCGGCGCCGCACCTTGGCCGCCCGGTCCTCCTGGCCGACGTCGGGCTCCCAGTAGGAGACCACGAACCGGCGACCGCTTATCTCCACCGTCATGTCCTGGCGGACCACCCCTTCCTCTTCCGGCAGGGACTCCGCGACATCCGGGGCCGTGGGGGACAGATTGATCTCGGTCTCCAGCCAGTCGGTGTGGTGGCGGGCGGAGATGAAATCGGGATGGTCGAGCACCGCCCTGTGTACCGGGATGGTGGTGGGCACGCCGGTGATCTCGTACTCGTCCAGGGCCCGCCTGGCGCGGCTGATGGCCTGGGTGCGGGTGGGCGCCCATACCACCAGCTTGGCCAGCAGGTTGTCGTAATAGCGGGGGACGGTGACGCCCGCCCTGACCCAACCATCCACCCGCACTCCCGGCCCGGCGGGTTCGCGGTAGCTGACGATCCGCCCCGGGGTGGGCAGGTAGTCGCGATAGGGGTCCTCGGCGTTGATCCGCATCTCGATGGCGTGGCCGTCCGCTCGCAGGCCTATCGCCGAAGTGGGGCTTCCGGCCGCGATTCGCAGTTGCTCCCGCACCAGGTCCACGCCGGTGACCATCTCGGTGACGGTGTGTTCCACCTGCAGCCGCGTGTTCATCTCCAGAAAGTAGAAGGATCCCTCCGAGTCCACCAGGAACTCCACGGTTCCGGCGCTGCGATACTCACAGGCCCGGGCGATCCTCAGAGCCGCCTCACCCAGCTCGGTGCTCTGGGAGAGATTCAAGATCGCCGACGGGGCCTCCTCGATGAGCTTCTGGTGCCTGCGTTGAACCGAGCAGTCCCGCTCACCCAGATAGACGAAGTTGTGATGGTTGTCCACCAGGATCTGAGCCTCGATGTGGTGGACATCGGTCAGCATCTTCTCGACGTACACCTCGGGACTGCCGAAGAAGGCGTCGGCCTCCCGCTGGGCGGACGCCAATGACTCCTGTATCTGCGAGGGGTGGTTCACAGTGCGCATGCCGCGTCCCCCGCCGGCCCTGGACGCCTTGATCAACACCGGGTAGCCCAGCCGGTCGGCCGCCGCCCTGATCTCGGTGGGGTCTTCCAGGGGAGACCCGGTTCCGGGGACCACCGGCACTCCCGCCTCGGTGGCTATCCGCCGGGACGCCACCTTGTCGCCCATGGCGGCGATGGCCGCGGGAGGTGGACCGACCCAGATCAGGCCGGCATCGGTGACCGCCTGGGCGAACTCGGCGTTCTCGGACAGGAAGCCGTACCCCGGATGGATGGATTCGGCGCCCGTCTCGGCGGCCACCCCCAGGATCCGTTCCATGTTCAGGTATGACTTTCCGGCCGGGGCGGGTCCGATGTTCCAGGCCTGGTCGGCCAACTGGGCGTGATAGGCGTCCCGGTCCGGCTCGGAGTAGACGGCGATGGTTCTCAGGCCGGCCTCGCGGGCGGTGCGAATGATCCTGACCGCAATCTCGCCGCGGTTGGCGACCAGAACCGACTTCACAGCGGTATGTTCCCGTGCTTCTTGCTGGGCAGACTTTCCCGCTTGGTGCGGAGCATCTCCAGGGCCGCGATGAGATGGGCGCGGGTCTCACGCGGCTCGATCACCGCGTCCACCAGGCCCAGTTCGGCCGCCTTGTAGGGGTTGTTGAACTCCTCCTCGTACTCCCGCACCAACTCCAGGCGGCGTTGCTCGGGATCCTCCGCGGCGGCGATCTCCCGCCGGAAGATCACGTTCACGGCGCCCGATGCGCCCATCACCGCGATCTCGGCGGATGGCCAGGCAAAGACGGTGTCGGCCCGGATCCCCCGGGCGTTCATCACCAGGTAGGCCCCCCCGTAGGCCTTGCGGGTGATCACCGACACCCGGGGTACGGTGGCCTCGCAGTAGGCGTAGAGCAACTTGGCGCCGTGACGGATGATGCCGCCGTGTTCCTGGTCCACCCCCGGGAGGAACCCGGGAACGTCCACGAAGGTGACCAGGGGAATGTTGAAGGCGTCGCAGAAGCGGACGAACCTCGCGCCCTTCTCCGCCGCGTCGATGTCCAGGGTCCCGGCCAGAACGGAGGGCTGGTTGGCGACCACCCCCACGGTGTGGCCGTCGAGACGGCCCAGGCCCACCAGGATGTTCTGCGCCCAGTGCTCGTGCACCTGGAAGAAGTCTCGGTCGTCGAGGACCGTCTCGATCAGGGCGATCATGTCATAGGGCTGGTTTGAGGAGTCGGGAATGATCTGGTCCAGCAGATCGTCGGTGCGGGTGGACGAGTCGGTGGGGGTGAAGTAGGTGGGGAGCTCCAGGTTGTTCTGGGGCAGGAAGGAGAGCAGGTACCGGACGCCGTCGAGGGCTGCCACGTCCTCTGAGAAGACGAAATGCACCACGCCCGAGGTGGAGGCGTGCACCATTGCTCCTCCCAGTTCCTCGAAGGTGACCTCCTCGCCGGTGACCGCCTTGATCACGTCGGGTCCGGTGATGAACAGGTGGCTGGTCTCGGTCACCTGTATCACGAAGTCGGTGAGGGCCGGGGAGTAGACGGCGCCGCCCGCGCAGGGTCCCATGATCACCGAGATCTGGGGGATCACCCCCGAGGCGCGGACGTTGCGCTCGAAGATTCTCCCGTAGCCGTCCAAAGAACCCACGCCCTCCTGGATGCGGGCCCCTCCGGAGTCCTTGAGGCCGATGAGAGGCGCTCCGGCTCGCATCGCCATGTCCATTATCTTGCAGATCTTGTCCGCCACCGCCCGGCCGAGGCTTCCCCCGAAGGTGGTGAAATCCTCGGAGAACACGAACACGGTCCGCCCGTCGATCTTCCCCCAGCCGGTCACCACCGCGTCGCCGAGCGGGCGGCGGTTCTCCACCCCGAAGCCGCGCGCCGAGTGCCGCACGAAGGAGTCGACCTCACAGAAGGTGTCCTGGTCCAGCAGGTGGGCGATCCGCTCGCGGGCGGTGAGCTTGCCCCGCTCGTGCTGGCGGTCTACGGCTCTCCGGTCGAGCGCGCCCGCCTGGCTTCGCATCTTGCGCAGATGTTCGATTCTCTGTTCGGTTCCCACCCCGGCTACACCTCTTCGATAGGCTCTGTCATACTTGGACTTGGGGAATGGCTCTTTGGCTACACCATATTCTTTGATCCGGCTGTCTGTTACGGGTTCCACACAGGACGACGCCCGCCGAGCTTATCGGGGAAGACCCGTGGTCGTGGTATCTGACCGTCAGGAATATGGTAGGGGAAGGAGGGACCGGACCTGGATCAGCGCTCCGGGGGCGGTGGCGGTCTCGGTTGCCTGCGAGCCGCGGTGGCCCGCCGGTCGCTGGGGGTTGCTGTCCCTGCTGGCGGGTCTGCTGGCGGCGGAGGCCCTGGGTGGAAGGGTCTCCCTGAAGTGGCCCAATGACCTTCTGGTCGGGGAGGAGAAGGTGGGTGGCGTGCTGGTGGAGGGGAGCGGCCGGGTGGCGGTGGCGGGATGCGGGATCAACCTGTGGTGGCCCGACTCTCCCCGGGGGATGACCGGCCTGGACGAGCATCCCCCCTCGGATTCCCGCCGGGAGGAGTTCGCCCACGCCTGGGCGGGAGGGTTCCTGGAAGCCGCGCTCGATCCGGGGGGAGGAGCCTTCTCGCTCGACGACTACCGCCGCAGATGCGTGACGCTCGGCCAATGGGTGAGGTGGGGCGCCGAAGCCGTGGGACGGGCGGTCGGCGTCAACTCCGAAGGGGAGTTGGTGGTGGAGAACGCCGACGGGCGCAGAAGCCTGCGCTCCGAGGAGGTCGCCCACATCCGGGGCGCCTCCGGAGGGAGGGACTAGCCCAGGTCCAGGGTCCGGGGTGCGGGGAGGTGGGAGGTGAAGAACCCGGCGAGGCGCGCCAGGGCGTCCATCGCCGCACCCTCGTCGTAGTTGGGGTGGTTCTCGTCGACGAAACCGTGCCCGACTCCCTCATAGAGCAACCAGGCGCCGGCGGGGTTGCGGTCCTGGGCGTTGTCCACCGTCCCGGGATCGATCAGTTCGTCACCGGCGGCGTAGATGCCCAGAACGGAGGCTCCCAGCCGCTCCAACTGCTCTGCGGTGGGGTAGCGTCGTTGCTCGTCCCCGGTCAATGACCCGTAGAGGACGGCCACCGGGCCAACCCAGCTTCGCAGTGCGGCGGCCATCAGTGCCACCCTTCCCCCCGCCTCGATTCCGAGCACCCCCACCCGGTCGGCCATGGCCCAATCGAGGTCCTCGTCGCTGAGAAAGCGCCGCGTCTCGTCCAGTTGGGCCAGCAGGTCCGAGTCGCCCATCCCGTGGTGGACGCCGTTCGATGACGCCGGCCCGAGGTTCAGGGCGAGAGTCACGATTCCCTGCCGGGCCAGGTGCCGGGAGACGCTCTTGACGTGTGAGGAGACTTTTCCGGGACCACTCGCGATCAGCACCACCGGAAAGCGGCCAACCGCGTCGGGTCGAGCCAGGTAGTCGGACCGATAGGTACTCCCGGCCGGGGTGGAGTAGGTACCGTACATCACCGAGTAGGTTCCCTCATGGGGAAGAACCGCCAAAGCTGACCCTCCTGGGTTGGTGTTACTTTCGAAAAAGGGTAGCGGTTCCCCGGTCGGCTATTTTCAACATGATCGAGTATCTGAGAACTTCGGAATGGAACGGACAGTGACCCGGCGGGCGGTTGTCACCGGGGGAGCGGGGTTCATCGGCGCCCACCTCTGTGAGATGCTGGTGCGCGGCGGCTGG
This sequence comes from Acidimicrobiia bacterium, assembly GCA_965204615.1. Taxonomy (GTDB): domain Bacteria; phylum Actinomycetota; class Acidimicrobiia; order Spongiisociales; family ZC4RG35; genus Bin76. The sequence continues at coordinate 3,273,458 of OZ242000.1, forward strand.
AGGGTTCTCTCCCTCGACGACTGCTCCACCGGCTCTCCGGAGAACCTGGAGAGGGCGCGCTCTGTGGGAGTCGAGACCCTCGACGTGGACATAACCACCCCGGACCTGGACGGGGCTATGGCGGAGGCCCGCCCGCAGGTGGTGTTCCATCTGGCGGCGATGTCGTCGGTGACCCTCTGCGCACGGGACCCGGAGCGATGCAGAACCGTGAACGTGGAGGGGACCGCCCGAGTGTGGGAGGCCGCCGGCCGGAGCGGGGCGGAGAAGTTGGTGAACGTCTCGTCGCTGGCCGTCCACGGAGTCTCCCCCGACGCATACGGGAGCAGCAAGCTGGCCGCCGAGACGCTCCTTGCCCGGCGGGCGTCCTCGGCGCGGATGCGGCTCACCACCCTGCGTCCCGCCAATGTCTACGGACCTCGCCAGCCCGGCGACGGGGAGTCGGCGGTGGTGGCCACCTGGTTGGGGGCCATGGCGCGGGGAGAGCCGTTGTTCCTGGACGGCGACGGCCGCCAGACCAGGGACTTCCTCTACGTGGACGACGCGGTGGCGGCGATGGTCCTGGCCGCCGACCGGGCGGACGGAGACACGCTGGAGCTGGGCAGGGGCGTGGAGACGTCGCTGGTGTCGCTTCTGGACACGATGGCCGCCACGACCGGATGGCAGGGGCGTCCCGGCAGTCGCCCGGCGCGGCCGGGAGACATCAGGCGGTCGGTGGTGGATCCCCGTCCCGCCGGGGATCGGCTCGGCTGGGAACCCCGAACGGGGTTGGAGGAGGGTCTGCGCCTCACCTGGGAGTGGATGTCCGCCGGCTAGGCCGGCGGACCCGGGTTCACCGGAACAGGTCCTCGGAGGCCGGGCGTATCAGTTCGGTGGCCGAGCCGTCCCCGGCCGGAAGTGAAAGCCCGCGGACAATCGCCACCGGGATGCCGCCGACCTTGCCCTTGACCAGGTCGGCCGCGGCGGCGATCTCGTCGGCCACCGCCACCTCGGTCACCTCCAGGACCCGGTCATGATCATCCGGGGTGCCCCTCATGTCGCGGATCGGCCTGAATCCCGCCACCCCGATCGCCACATCGGTCAGGCCCCGTCGGAAGGGCCGGCCGAAGGTGTCGGTGATCACCACCGCCACCTCCACGCCGAACCGCCGGATCAGTCGGGAACGGATCCTGCGCGCCGACCGGTCCGGGTCCACGGGGAGCAGGACGGCCCGACCGGGACCGACGTTCGAGCGGTCCACCCCGGCGTTCGCGCAGATGAAGCCATGCCGGGTCTCGGTGATGACCAGGTCGCCCCGGCGGCGGAGGACGGCTGCCGCCTCCGACTCCACCAGACGGCGATGGCTGTCCGGACCGTCGTCCTCCAACTCCACCATTCTTCCCTCGGCCTTGGAGACCACCTTGTGGGTCACCACCACCACATCTCCGGTGTGCAGGCCCAGGCCGGATTCGGTCAGCAGGTCGCCGATCAGGAGAGCGAGATCGTCCCCCTCCGATATCTCGGGAAGTCCGCTCACCGGGTGGATGCTGATCGTCACAGCGACTCCATGATTTCGGCGGCCAGCCGGGCGGCGGCGGCGGGTTCTGCTATTCGAGTGTCGGTCGCCCAGGCACGAAGGCCCAGGTCGGAGAGGAAGCCGACGTCCTCTGCGTCCCCTGTGTCCACCACCATGCCCGACAGCAGACCCCGGTAGGCCTCGGCCACGCCCCGGTTGCCGGGCGGGAGGCCGAGGCCGTCCATCACGTCGGCGGCCGGACCCTTGAGGGCCTTTCCTCCGAAGAGCGGGCTGACCGCGATCACCGTGTCGGCCGACTCCAGGGCGGATCGGATGCCGGGTACGGCCAGAATCGGCCAGATCGAGAGGGGAGGGTTGGATGGTGCGATGACCACCGCTCGGGCTCCGTGGATCGCCTCGATCACTCCCGGAGCGGGCCGGGCGGCCTCCGCCCCGTCGAAGCGGAGCCCACCGATCCGGTCGCGGTGCCGGCGGCGCACGAAGTAGTCCTGGAAGTCGAGCCACTCCCCTTCTATGGTGCGCAGCTTGGTGCGAAGCGCCTGGTCGGTGGCGGGGAGCAGCTTCATCCCGATGTCGAACGCGGAGGCGATCTCGTCGGTGATGAGGCTGAGCGGCTGTCCCTCCCTGATTCGCATGGTCCGCAACAGGTTGGTGGCCAGGTCCCGGTCGCCCAATCGGAACGTGGTGTCGAGCGGGAACGCCGAGAGGGCGTCCATGACCTCCCAGGTCTCGTCGGCCACCCCCCAGCCCTGGGGACCCTCGGCCTCGGCGAGGGTGTAGACGACCGTGTCCAGGTCGGGGGCGACGTACACCCCGTACACCCAGTCGTCGTCCCCGGTGTTCACCACCACCGTGGTGTCCCATCCTTCCAGCCGCGAGAACCCTCGCGCCAGTCGCGCTCCTCCCACTCCTCCGGAAAGGAGCAGCACTCCCGGCTTTTCGTCAAGCGTTCTCATTGTCGGTTCGTATTCCTAGCATTGGCGTCTGTTGATGACGGGCACAGCCTCCTCTTCGGATCCCATCGTGCGCCCAACCCGGACTCCCAACATTGCGGTGGTTCTGATGGCGGAGGGCGACCCGCTTGAGTCACCGGTTGACCGGGTGGCGGAAAAGGACTGGATCACCCGGCTAATAGTGGTGGGCAAAGACTCCGAGGCCAAACGGGAGGCGGATCGACTGGGCGCCCTCCACCGCGAGAACCTGGAGGCGGTGGCGAGGGCTCTGCCCGCCGACGTCGAATACGTCTGGATTCTGGCGGGCCGGGCCCGACCGGAGGCGGGGGCTCTGGCGGCCCTGGTGCAGGTGGCGGTCAACCATCAGGTGGCCTTGGTGGGGTCGAAGATTCTGTCCTCCGAGGACTCCGAGCGGCTCCTGTCCGTGGGGAGCGCCACCGACCTCTTCGGAGTGACCTTCTCGGGCCTGGATGACTCAGAACTCGACTTCGCCCAGTACGACGTGGTCAGGGAGGTCTCCAACCTGTCTCCGGTCTCCCTCCTGATTCGTCGCCGGCTGCTGGCCGTGCTGGGCGGGTTCGACGAATCGCTGCCCCCCGTCTCGGCCGGGCTGGACCTGTGCCAGCGGGTGCGACTCGCCGGAGGGCGGGTGGTGGTGGCCCCGTCGTCACGGGTCCTCTATCCCTCCGCGCTGTTTCCCCGCTTCGCGGGCTGGAGGGAGCGGGCCGGACGGATGCGCGCCATGTTCAAGGTGTACCGGCTGATGACCCTGGCATGGGCAATCCCGCTGGACGTGCTGCTGAACCTCGGTGAGGGATTGTTCAGCCTGGTCCTGGGAAGACCGGGCCGCCTGGCGGGCTTTCTGGCCGCCGTGGGTTGGAACATCTGGAGGTTTCCCTCGGCGCTTTCCCGTCGGATGAGGGCACAGAAGTTCCGAGCGGTCGGCGACGAGGACATTTTCCGGTATCAGATGTCGGGCTCGGTGACCCTCCGGGAGGTGGGATCGGAGATCGGGCGGAGAATCGGGGACTTCGGCCCCGAGGAGAGGTCCTGGGCGGTGATGCTGACCTCCCGGCTGCGAAGGGGGGCGCCCCTCGCGGCCCTGCTCGCCTTTCTCTATGTGGCGGTGGCCTCCCGGAACCTGTGGCTGGTCGGGCTGCCTTCGGTCGGGTTCACCTTTCCGTCCGGCGACGACTCCGGGGTGCTGGCCGCCTACGCGGGGGGATGGAACGAGACCGGACTGGGGACCTCGCTTCCTCCCCATCCCGCAGCCGCGTTCACGGCGTTCGTCGAATGGCTGACCCTGGGGTGGTCGGGCTCCCAGGTCCTGGTGACCGGCATCGCTCTCCTGGCCGGCCTGCTGGGATCGGCCCGGCTGTTCCGCACCATGGGAGTCGCATCCGCAGGCTCCTATGCCGGAGCGGCCGTCTACCTGCTGGGGTCCGCCACCGCCTCGGTGCTTGCACATGGCTATTGGCCGCTGGTGATCGCCCTGGGCGCCCTTCCGTGGTCGGTGTCGGCTGCGGTGCGGCCCTGGCCGGACCGCAGACGGGCGCGGATCGGGGATCTGGCCGCCGTCTCCCTGGCCTGTGCGTTGCTGGCGGCGTCCGCGCCGGTGGCGGTGGCTGTCCCGGTGGCGGTGGTCCTGCTGGGCTGCGCGGCCGGGGTCGGCTGGTCATGGGGTTCGGTGCCCCGGGTGCTGTTGGGAGCGGTGGTGGGCCTGTCGGCGGTGGGGACCTATCTGTGGGCGAATGACCTGGACATCTGGTCTCACGGTCCCTCGCTGGCCTGGGAGGCGGATTGGGTTTTTTGGGGAGGGGTGGCCGCCGCAGGCCTCCTGGCCGTGATATTCGGCGGGGGCTCCCTGCGGGGCGCGACGGGCGTCGGCCTGGCGTTGAGCGGAGCAGGTCTGTGGGTGGGACACCTCCCGCAATGGGAAGTGGCCCTGGCCGGAGCGGTCCTGGCCGCGGTGGGTGCGGGGACGACGGTGGCGGCGGCGGTTGCGGCGGGAGTCAGGGAGGGGAAGGAGCGCCGCCGCATGGGGGGTTTGCCGGCGCTGGCGGTGGGTTTGGTGGTGCTGGGCTTTTCCCTGCCCGCCCTGGAGGGCGGAAGGGCGGGGTTGGCCGAGGACCGGTGGAGCGGCCGTCTCGACTTCGCAGCCAGCCTGGCTGACCCCGGGGACGGGAGTCGCCTGCTCCTGATCGGAGCGGAGGGGTCCCTGCCGGGGATGGAGAGGGAGGCGGACGGGTTCTCATACCGACTCATAAAGGCCGGGCCTCCCACCCTGGAACAGGCTTGGCTCGCCCCTCCGGAGGTGGGCGACCAGGCCCTGGCGGAAGTCGTCTCCCTGCTCTCGGGCTCTCGTCCGCTGCGGCCCGGGCAACTCCTGGCGCCCTTCGGGGTGAGGTGGGTGGTGGTCTCCCAGGACACCGGTTTCTCCCGGTACCTCTCGGGCCAGGTCGACATGCGCATCCTCTCGGAGTCGGCGGATTCGGTCGTGTATGAGAACCTGGTGGCCCTTCCCCGTTCCGACGGGCCGTACGTGGGCGCCTGGGACTCCGTCGCTCCCGACCGGGTGGAGGGCCCCGACTTTCCGGGAAGGATCCGCATAGGGGACAACGCCCATCCCCGCTGGGGTCCCGACTGGACCCAGCAGTCGTGGTGGAACACCATCTCCGGCGCCGAAGGAGCGGGGAACTTCACACCTGATCCCGTGGAGCGGAGGTTGGGTTGGTGGGGTGGGGGACTGTTGATCGCATTGGCGGGGCTGGTCTGGTGGGGGAGGGGGGCGTCCCGATGAGGGGAGTGGCGGTTGCGATGGTGGGCCTGGTGCTGGGGGTGTTGGCCTGGGCGCTCTCGGTGGAGTCCTCCCCCGTCTCGGTCCCGGCGCCGGTCGCCGGAGCCCGGTTGGGATCCGACCATCTGCTCTGCCCGCTGGCCGACTTCGTCCGCTCCGAGAGCGAGATCTCACTCCATTCCGGCCGGATGGAACCCATCCCCCTGTGGGACGTGGCGGAAGGCGAGTGGTCGTCCCTGGGGGCGGCGGACCTGGATGGAGACGGGCAGTGGCGAGGCGCGGCGCCTGCCGGGAACAGCGCCTTCCTGGTTGAAACCGGCCCGGGACCGTCGGGAGGCGGGATCACCAACGCCGCTCCGGAGGCCATCTCCGCCTGGACGTGCGGGCAGACCTCCGACCGACTGGTGGCCCTCGGCGGCGCCACCCTCGCAGATGATCGTCTGGACATGGTCCTCTACAACCCCTACGTGTTGGATTCGTTGGTGCAGGTGGTCGTCACCAGCGAACTGGGGGAGGACACGCCTCCCGCCCTCCGGGAGATCTACGTGCCGGCCGGAAAGACGGTGGAGATGACCCTGGATGAGCCGTTGCGCCTTCGCCGGTCATTGGCGGTGATGGCGGATTCGCATCCCGGACGCATCTCCCTGTTGTTGCGGCAGACCGGAAACGGTGACACCGCCATGACCGAGGGGGTGGCGCCCCACAGCGACTGGTGGCTGCCGGTTCCCGATCTGGGCCAGCGCGAGACCCACCTGGTCATTGCCTCCTCCTCCGGATCGCCCTTCACCTACCGGTTGGACCTCATGACCGAATCCGGCCCGCTGCCCGCATTCGTGGAGGAGGATTTCCTGCCCGGCCAACTGGTGTCCATACCGTTGTCGTCCTTGCCCGGGGGAGTGACCGGGATCGGGGTGGTCGGCACGGTTCCCCTGGTTGCCGGGTTGCGCATGGAGGGCGAGGGGCTGCTGGCCGTCGGTCCGGGAGTCCCGGAGACCTCCGGCAGATGGTTCCTCCCGGCGGCCGGAGACGGCGCCGGAGGCGAGGCCCGGGCCTGGATCCTGAATCCGTCGGCAGTGGAGACGAGGGTGTCGATCTCGGCGGGCAGTTTCTCCTTTACGATCACGGTTCTGCCCGAATCGGTCCACTCCTTCGACCTGGGCAAGTTGAGAGGATCGGTGGAGGGCAACCCTGGCTATCTGGTCGAGGCCCAGGAGGAGATCGCGGTGGTGATGACCACCCGACTTCCGGGGGGCGCCGCCTCGGTCGCGGTCGGCGCGCCGGTGGGCTGATGGCCGCGCGACTCCCCCTCTACACCGGCGCAATCACACGGCTGGCCGGCTGGGATCGGGCCGTCCGGCGGTGGGAGGAGCGAGGCCTGGTGGACAGGCTCTGGGCATCGGACCCGTCCGTCTGGGGAACGTCGGCGCCCGGCGCGGACCAGTGGCTCGGATGGCTCGATCTTCCCCACACCATGGGTGATCGGTTGGGAGACATGGTCCGTCTGGCCGAGGATGCGGCTTCGGAGGGTGTGGCGGATGTGGTGCTGCTGGGCATGGGAGGTTCCAGCCTGGCTCCCGAGGTGTTCGGCGAGGTGTTCGGCTCCGCGCCGGGCCGTCCCCGCCTCACGGTGCTCGACTCCACCCACCCCGAGGCGGTGACGTCGCTGCGTTCCCGCATCGAGCCGTCCCGGACCCTCTTCGTGGTCTCCTCCAAGTCGGGCACGACGGTGGAGACCCTGTCGTTCTACAGGTTCTTCTGGGACCTGTGCTCCGGGGAGGGCGCCCGGTTCGCCGCCATCACCGACCAGGGCACCCCGCTGGACCGCCTGGGACGAGAGCGCGGTTTCCGGGCGGTGTTCAACGCACCGGCCGATGTGGGAGGACGGTTCTCGGCACTCAGCGCCTTCGGCCTGGTTCCCGCCGCGCTGATCGGGGTGGACCTGCCATCCCTGCTGGAAAGAGCCCGGGGGTCAGCGGAGAGGGGAAGGCTGGGCACAGCCCGGAACCCGGCGGTGGGCCTGGGGTTGGCCATGGGCGCCGCCGCAGCCGCGGGAATGGACAAGTTGACGCTGCACACCACCGAGAGCCTGGCGGCCTTTCCCCCCTGGATGGAGCAACTGGTGGCCGAGAGCCTCGGCAAGAACGGGGTGGGGATAGTCCCGGTGGCCGGAGAACCGGTCCTCGAAGGCGGTCTCTACGGCGACGACCGTCTCTTCTTGGTGTGGGAGTCCGACGGAGAGCCTCCCGTCGGTCTCCCGGTGGGTCTTGGTGGAGCGCGGATCGAGGTGGAAGACCGACTGGACCTGGGTGCGGAGATGATCCGTGCGGAGTTGGCGGTGGCCGCCGCCGCCGAGGTGCTGGGAGTGAACCCCTTCGATCAGCCCGACGTGGAAGAGGCCAAGCGCCTGGCGACGGAGGCGATGGGTCGGGACGCCTCCACGGCCGGCACCGACCTGGCGCCTGCGCAGTCAACCGGAACGAGGGCGTCGATCCGACAGATGGTGGAGGAACTGGGATCCGGTGATTACCTGGGCATCCATGCCTATCTTCCCCCGGGAGCGGGGATCGAGCGGAAGATCGGCGAGATCCGGCGGCGGGTCACCGAGATCAGCGGGGCGGCCACCACCTTCGGCTACGGTCCCCGGTATCTCCATTCCACCGGGCAGGTCCACAAGGGAGGTCCCCCGGGCGGGTCCTTTCTGCAGATAGTGGACGATCCCTCATCGGAGGTGCAGGTTCCCGAGACCGAATTCGGCTTCTCCAGGCTGATCGCCGCCCAGGCAGAGGGCGACCACCTGGCTCTCCGGGGAGCGGATCGCAGAGTGCTGCGGGTGACATTGGGGTCGGACCGCACCGGTGGCCTCGAGGCGATCGCGGAGAGTCTCGGCTGAACCCGGGAACTCGGGAAGAAAAAACGAAACGAATTCGTTAAAGGGATGTCTTAGTTAATTACAAGGCACAAAGAGGACTGGAACCCCACTAGAATTCTGAAGGCCCGGAAGACGAAAACGAGGAGAAGCTTTTGAGGCATTACACAGCAACCGGGACAGGCCCGGCACCTGTGCTTGCTTGGTCTATCCCACATGTCGGCCACGTAGCGCCCCCGAGGGCGAAGCGTGGTGCGACAATTTTCCCAAGAAAAGGTGCGGACCGTTAGGCGATGATTTGACCGACCAAAACCCCCATTGTCAGCGGAGCCGCCAAATAGGCGGCTCTTTTGTTTGGAGACCCAAATGGAACTGAACACACGAATCGATGTTTTGAGGGAGATCCTGGAGAGCAGTGGCGCCTGCTACGGCAGCGGCGACACCTCCAGCTTCTTCACCAATGAAAGTGAAGCTGTGCGGGTTGCCCAGTTGATCTGCGGGACCTGTCCGGTGGACGCTCGGGCTGCCTGTCTCGAGTACGCCCTGACCACCAACATGGAGTACGGGGTGTGGGGAGGCATCCTCTTCTGGGACGGCCATGCCTACTACCGGAAGAGGCCCCCGGGGCGTCCCCGTGCCGACGAGGCAGCCCTGCCGGTGGAAGCCTCGAAGGAGGACCTGTGGTCCCTGGTGGACGAACTGTCGCCCATGAGGAAGACCGCCTGATCCTCAGGTCGTAACATGGAGTAGCGACCGGGCGTTTAGCTCAGATGGAAGAGCGCTTCCCTTACAAGGAAGAGGTCGGCGGTTCGATTCCGTCAACGCCCACACCCTGCCCTCCTGTTTGCCATGGGGACTGCCGGCCCGCTGGCATGTTTCCTAGTAGGGCCACAGGTGGTCGTACATGAACTCGGCTAGGAGTTCTTCTTCCCGCTCGCCTTTCGGGCTGGCGGCGAATCCCAGAACCGCCTGGTAGGCGTCCTCGGAAGAGCACACGAGTTCCAGCCCGTTGGCCAGGGCGAACAGATTCGCCGTGCCCCACCCGGTTCGCTTGTTGCCGTCCACGAACGGGTGAATGAACACGATGCTGGCCGTGTAGCAGGCCGCCAGGCGGGCCATGTTGTCCATGCTTCCGTAGTACCAAAGCCTCTGAGGTCTCGTTATGGCCTGTTCGAGAAGCCCTTGGCTTCTGATTCCGTGCCTACCACCGTGGTTCTCTATGGCGGTGTGGTGGAACCAGACCACCTCCTCGACAGGAACCCATACCGGCCCCTCCTCATGCCCCATGTCTATCTCTAAGCGTCGGCCAGCTTTTGAAGAAGTTCGCTGTCTCTTTCCAGGATTTCCTCGGACCACCGGCGGAAGTCCTCAGCGGTGGGCGGAGTGTCGCGCAGGGGAATGCCGTTGTCCACCCGGTGACGGAACTCTTCTTCGGGTGTCCTGCCGTTCGAGCAGAGCCGTTCGTCGATCATGTAGGGCCTCGGGTTTCGATGCCCGAATTGTAGCGCCATCTCTCGGCTGGCGGGAAGGGTTGGCGGACAGAGAGCCACGGCCCCACCTCTCCAATAGCTCGAATTCGGCCTGGGATCAAGAGGAAACCTGGGTGCTCATCTGTCGTGCCAGGTGTTGTCCGGCGAGCCCGTTTCAGGAGTTCAGCCGGAAAGCCGTTAGTGATTTAGGACGCTGACGGGCCGGTTCATCCGTTTTTCCCGTCATCAGCCCGGTCGATGTGGGCCGGACACGCTGGCCAGGCGCCGCTTGAAGGCTAACCGCGGGGCGCCGGCTCCAGTACCTGATCGAGGCGTTGCCGCCGCTGCTGCGGGCCGAACGCGTCGGTGAGTAGGGTGTCCATACGATGACATGACCCACACCAGCCCCGCTCGCGTACTCGCGGTTGGAGCGAGGCTGTTGGGTCGCTGCCCGGCAATCGCGCCTCTCGTTTTCCGCCCGGGAGGAGCCAACCTCGACTATGGACGAGAGTCGGGTAGGCCGGTGGTAGTTTGCTGCGGCTCCTTCAGCTTGGTAGCCAACCCAAGAGGGCGATTCGGCCGTATTCAGGCTGGGCAACAACACTCCATTGGTTACCGCCGTCGCTATCCGTGATCCATAGCGCGGATACAGAGCGCGGTAGGGGTCCGGCTTCGTCGAATCTGACGGGGGACAGAGTCGAGTAGGCGATACGTTTGCCGTCGGGTGACCAACGAAAGTCTCCTACCTCGTCGACCAGTTTCCTCTTGTTCTTTCCATCAGCGTCCGCAATCCATAGTTGTGTAGAAACGGGGAAATATGGATCGGTCCATAACTCTCTGGAAATGTCGGATACTTCTTCAAAGATATCGGAGGGTAGGACGGGACTGTTGGGGTCTTCTTCTTCCAGAATGTAGGCAAAGGACTGATTGTCCGGCGACCATCGGACATTCAGAATCCGACCGTATCTCGGGTCTCCCGTGTAGAGATCCCGCTGTCTTATCGTGTCCCCGGTGAGCGTGTTGAACACGAACCCTTCACGGTTGTCAGAAACCAGATGTGCACTATCCGGTGCCCAGTCAAGGTAGTTGCACTTGCTGATGCCTAGGTTCATGATCGTCTCACCGTTGGCGGCGTCCGCCACGATGAACTGGGTTCCGATACCATAACCCCTAACGTAGGCGAATCGGCTACCGTCGGGCGACCACCGTAGCTTGGCCGAGCCTGGAAGGTTGCCCAAGCCTGCCGTCAGCAACTTGACCCTGTTGCTACCGTCGATGTCCATTATCCAGAGATCCTGGTGAACACCGTTGGGGTTCTCCGCTATCCAGGACACCCTCCGGCCATCCGGCGTGAACTCCACGTATCGGGCATTGGATTCATCAACATCGATCGTGACCTGGCCACCACTCTCAAGGTCCTCGACAACAGTATGGACATAAACCCGTTCTCCGCCGACCTCATCGAAGACACTGTAGAGAGCGAGCCTCCCATCAGGAGAGAACCGCCAGAGAAGACCGATGGACCGTTTGTCCTGCCCATCACTTCTCTCGATCCAGTTCGAACCTCCGGCGCCTCCAGCAGTGTTGTACACCAGGTATCTCGAGTCGGGCGACCACCGGAAATTGAAGGACCATCGGCCCAGGGAACGGACCTCGCGAACGTTTTGGCCATCCGTGCCCATCACATAGGCCTTGTCCCTTGCCCCGTAGGCGACCCACCTGCCGTCCGGTGAGAATATCGGATGAGCACCGCCATGACTGCTGTACGATCCTATGGCCTCCCTGCCGCCTTGCAGCCCGGCCATCCATATCTGGTTCCCGAACCCATAGCTGTCCACGTAGTCGGGGTCTGCCGTGGAGTAGGCAAGGCGGTAGCCGTCGGCCGGCGACGTGGCGCCGGGAAGCGGAACGAGCTTCAGAGCACGAGCCAGGAACGTCGCCATCTGGGCCCGGGTCACCGGCCGGTCGGGACAGTAGCGCCCCTGACCGCATCCGGCGGTGATCCCTGCCGCGGCGAGCTTGTCGATGTTCTCCGCGTGCGGGCTGTCGGCAGTGTCGGAGAACCGACCGGGCGCCCCGCCGGGCAACTCGAACGCCCGGGCCAAGAAACTTGCCATCTGAGCGCGGGTCACCGACTGGTCCGGGCAGTAACGCGGAGGGTCCTCAGAGCACCCTCTCGTTACTTCGAGATCGGCCAGCCGGTTCGTGTAAGGCGCCCACCATCGAACGGGACTCACATCGGTGAAGCTCGACACCCCGGACGGATCAGGGTCCGCCCCGTCAACGGCTCGCACCAGCCACACGGCCATCACCCATCTCAGCAGCGGATCGTCAGGACAGAACAAACCCCCGTCACAGTCGGTGCCGGCGAGGATGCCCCGACCATCAGAAGCCAGGGCAGCGATCGACCTGGCATGAACCCCTCCCTCAACATCGGGATAGCCACCCGCCTGGGCCGCCGCGGGCACACCGGACGCCAGCAATACCATCACCACCGCGACCACGGACCCGATCAGCCGGCCACCCGCTTTCGGTCGATCACCCCTCCGCCCGAGCGGGAATAGACAGTCAGGCGCCGTATGTTCTCCGTAAGTGATCCGACCAGGCATGGGCATCCTCACTTGTTGTAACTCTCGTAAACGGCCCGCGTCCAAGCCGTTGAAGCAATCCCGTAGGTTCTCGTCGGTCCTTGGATTGGGGGTGAGGCCTTGCTGGGATCGGTGAGTTACCAAACTCGCCGGTCCAGGAAGGCTTCAATGTCTGATGTTACGTCCGTTCGTCTGCACTTGTCGAGTGTTGGGGTGAGGCGAGTGCTCGTTGACTCTGTTGACGGCCTTGATTTTGAGGTTGAATCGATCCCGGGCTGATCGAGGTGTCAACGTTGTGGGTTCCGCCGTGACACGCGTCGGTGCCGGCGAGCGAAGCGGATCCGCGATCTATCCGTGAACTCTGAACAGCTTCGAGACGTAGATGGGGACCGATGAGCAGATGCCCCAGCCGAGGAAGAAAAGACGACCCTTCCACAAACCGAGGCAGTGACGACGACCGTTCCGCCAACTGAGGATGCGTCGACGGTTCCGACGACTGTGCCTGCTGGTGCGGCGGAGTTTGAATCTGCCCTGGATCGCCCTGTCCCGGCCAAGCGAGGCTTCTCTGACGATCAGTGAACCGCCCCGGCTTTTTATCGGAGAGTGTTTGGTGTGAGTGCTTTTCCTGTTGCTTTGTGGTGGTTGTGGTCGAGGCCTCGTTCGAGTCTCGAGATGTGGATTGGGTGGGTTTGGAGGGCTTGGGCGGCCTGGGTGAGGGTGATGCGGTGTTTTTGGCGTAGGCAGCCGGAATTCCCCCGGTCTGGGGAACACCCACCAATATGAATGGTTGGTGTTTAGTTGTTTTCTAGGAGGTTGACGGTGCGGTGGAGGAAGGTGACGATTTGCGCGCGGGTGACGGTTCCGTCGGGCCCGAACAGGTCTTCGCCGACTCCGGTAGTTATTCCGTTCGTGAAGGCCCAACCGATCGATCGGTCTGCATCATGTCCAGCAGGGACATCATCGAAGAATTCAGATCCTGTGGCTGCCGTGCGGGATGACCATGCCTGTGATAGCACCGTGGTGTGATGGTAGAGGTCGTGAGTGAGTTGTTGCGGATTGGATCCGTCTCTGTTTGCGATGAACAGGTGCGTCACACCCAGGTCACTGTTATACACCATTCGGGTTCCATCCGGCGACCAGCTGACTCCCCGGGTGTTGTTGACACCAGAAGTCAACTGACGTTGGTTGGTACCGTCAGTATTCATGACAAAGACTTCCAGAAGTTCATTTCTGGAACTGTTGAAAGCGATCTGAGCACCGTCGGGCGACCAACTCGGATACTCGTCAACATGGTTGTTGCTGGTGAGTTGACGCTCACCGGTTCCGTCAGCTTTCATGACGAAGATTTCCGGTTCCCCGCCTCGGCTACTTTGGAAAGCGATCTGAGTACCGTCGGGCGACCAACTGGGATGGCCGCCCCTGGCGATTTGTCGTTCGCCGGTTCCGTCCGCGCCGATTAGGAAGACCTGCCACCCGCTTCCCCGTTCACTGCTGAAGGCGATCTGAGTGCCGTCCGGCGACCAGGTGGGAGACCAATCCCAGTGCGTGTTGTTGGTGAGTTGCCGCTGGTCGGTACCGTCGGCGTTCATCACAAAGATCTCGAAATCGCCGTCCCTGTCACTTTGGAAAGCGATCTGGGTGCCGTCCGGCGACCAGCTGGCTTGTATGTCAGTGTGGGTGTTGTGGGTGAGTTGCCGGACATTGGTGCCGTCGGCATTCACTATGAAGATCTCCCAATCGGAGTCGCTGTCCGGGTTACTGTGAAACGCTATGGTTCCCTCCGCTCCGGGCACCGGTGGAGCAGGGTCGTCTCGAAGGAACCTGACCATTCGGTGCAAGAAGGTAACGATCTCCGCGCGGCTAACTGTCCCGTTGAGATCGAAACCGTCGTCTCCTTCATCAGCAATGATGCCGTTGGCCACAGCCCAACCGATCGCCTCGTCAGCCCAATGCCCGGCAGGAACATCATCGAACAGATCAGACCCCGTCGTTCCAGGTCGAGACGACGACCACGCCTGTGATAGTACAGAGTCATGGTATGTGTTGTGGGTGACCTGACGTTGGTTGGTGCCGTCCGCGTCCATCACAAACACCTCAAAGTCGCCGTCCCTGTCACTACCGAAAGCGATCTGGGTGCCGTCCGGCGACCAACCACCCGTGAAGTCTCTTGACGTGTTGTGCGTGAGCTGACGAACATCAGTCCCGTCCGCGTTCATCACAAACACCTCAAAGTCGCCGTCCCTGTCACTAGGAAAGGCGATCTGGGTGCCGTCCGGCGACCAAATCGGAGGGTACTCCCCGTAAGTATTATGCGTCAGTTGACGTTGGTTGGTGCCGTCGGCGTTCATCACAAACACCTCGTCATCGCCATCCCGCCCGCTGAGAAAGGCGATCTGGGTGCCGTCCGGCGACCAACCACCCATCCAGTCTCTTGACGTGTTGTGCGTGAGCTGACGAACATTTGTCCCGTCGGCGTTCATCACGAACACCTCGTCATCGCCGTCCCGCCTGCTGTGGAAAGCGATCTGGGTGCCGTCCGGCGACCAAACAGGTGCAGTGTCTAAAGAAGAGTTATGCGTGAGCTGACGGACATCGGTGCCATCCGCGTTCATCACAAACACCTCCCAATCACCGTCCCGGTCACTAACGACCGTCAGAAGCGTACCGTCCGGCGATAAACCGCCTGCAAAGTCTAATGAGGTGTTGTGCGTGAGTTGACGTTGGTTGGTGCCGTCGGCGTTCATCACGAACACCTCGTTATCGCCACCCCGGCGGCTGGTAAAGGCAATCGTACCCTCAAGCTCTTCGGTACCAGAGGAGACCCCTTGCACAGAGTTGACAGTCCGATACAAAAAAGTGACTATCTGCGCGCGGGTGACTACGCCATCCAGATCAAAACGACCCACACCCACCCCCCTGGTGATCGCATCTGCAACCGCCCACCCGATCGCCTCATCCGCCCAGTGGCCAGGAGGAACGTCATCAAATGTGTCCGACCCTTGGGGTGGTGTTGTCTGACCTACTGCGGTTCCGGCCGAGAATCCCACCATCCCTACCAGGACCAGCGAAACCATGAATCCCCTGGATGTGACCAATCCGACCCGGTGCATAACAGTCTCCTCGACACGACGCGAACTGTTGGGGAGGCTACCCACCAATATGTGTGTATAATGTGAGTACGGGGTAGTTATAGTGTGAGTAGTTATGTCCATTCGGGGTCCATGTTTTTGGTGCAGTCCCCTACGGGGAATCAGCGTGTTGGAAGGGTTGCTTTGAAGGGCGGTTATGGTGTTGGGTGAAGTCGAGGGGTTGAGGCGTGAGAACGAGGCGCTGCGGGAACGGTTGGTGGCTCTGAGCGAGGCGAGTCTGCGCATCAGCAAGAGTCTGGATTTCGAGGATGTGCTTCAGGGAGTGGTGAACGCTGCTCGGGAGTTGACTGATTCTCGCTATGCGGCGATAACCGTCCTGAAGGGGTCGGGGGAGCTGCCTGATTTTTTTGTTTCCGGTTTGAGTCCGGAGGAGTACCAGGCGATGTGGGACATGGAGGGGGGCACCTTCTTGCGGGAGTATCTGGGCGGTTTGGAGGAGCCGTTGCGGGTGGCGGACATGGGCGAGTTTCTGGGTGCTTTGGGTGTGGCCGAGATCACGATTCCGGTGTCGGTGACCTCTGGGCTGGTGGCGCCGATCCGCCACGGCGGTGTCCGGGTGGGCAGTATCTATCTGGCCAGGGAGGAACCGGGAAGGGGGTACACGGTGGGTGCCGAGGACACGGTGGTGATGTTCGCGTCCCAGGCTGCGATGGTGATTGCTAACGCTCGTCGGTACCGTGATGAGCAGCGGGCCAGGGCCGATCTTGAGGCGCTGATCCACACCTGTCCGGTGGGTGTTCTGGTATTCGATGCCCGTACGGGTGCTCCCAAGTATGTCAATCCCGAGACCAGGCGGATCCTCGGGGGTCTGCTGCCACCAGGGGATGGTTTGGAACACCTGGTGGAGTTGCTGGTGTTCCGCCGTGGCGACGGGCGGCAGGTTCGACTGAAAGAGTTCCCGCTGGCCGAGGCGCTGAGGACAGGCGAGACGATACGGGCCGAGGAGATCGTTTTCGAAGTCCCCGGCGGCGGGTCGGTCACTGCGCTGATCAACGCTACCCCCATCCGCTCGGAGGCCGGGGAGGAGGTGGAGTCGGTGGTGGTGACTCTCCAGGACATGACACCACTGGAGGAGTTGGAGCGGCTTAGGGCTGAGTTCCTGGCCATGGCCAGCCACGAGTTGCGCACCCCACTGGCTGCTGTCAGAGGCTCTGCTGCTACCGTGTTGGAAGCGTTTCCCGATCTTGACCCTGCCGAGACACGCCAGTTCCTGCGGATAATCGTCCAGCAGGCTGACCGGATGCGGGAGTTGATCACGGACCTGTTGGACATCGCACGGATTGAGACGGGCACGCTCGCGGTCAATCCCGAACCGTCGGATGTCACAACGCTGGTGGATCAGGCCAGGAACGCCTTCCTGCGAAGCGGCGGCAGACACAACGTCCGTATCGACCTTCCGGCGGATCTGCCCCCGGTCATGGCGGACAGACGACGCGTCCTACAGGTGTTGATCAACCTCATCTCCAACGCGGCCCGATACTCCCACGATTCCACGACCATACGGGTCACAGCATCCGTGGACGACGTCCACGTTGCCATGTCGGTGATCGACCAAGGCCGAGGCGTCCTCGCAGAACAACTCCCGCACCTGTTCAGGAAGTTCTCCCACATCGACGGTGACACAACCAGCCGCGAGCCCGAACGGATGGGATTGGGCCTGGCCATCTGCAAAGGAATAGTCGAAGCCCACGGAGGCCGCATCTGGGCACGCAGCGAAGGAACCAACCAGGGCACCACCTTCACCTTCACGATCCCAACCGCCGACCCGCCCGCCAGCCAAACCCCCGGCCCGGCCCGACACTCCGCTCAGACAGCACCCGACGACAGCCCCGGATTGCGGATCCTGGCCTTGGACGACGACCCACAAGCGCTCAACCATATCCGGGCCGTCCTCAACCAAGCAGGCTACATCCCACTCGTCACCGCAGACCCCCAAGAAACGCTCATGTTCATGATCAGCCAACCCCCCTCCCTGGTACTGCTCGATCTGGTGCTACCAGGAACCGACGGCATAGAACTAATGCAACAAATCCTCGAGATTGCGGACGTGCCCATCATCTTTGTTTCCGCATACGGACAGGACCACAACATCGAACGGGCCTTCGAGATGGGCGCCGACGACTACCTGGTCAAGCCATACTCGCCAACCGAACTCCTAGCACGAATCAAAGCCTCCCTACGCAGACGCGAACAGCCCGAACCCACAGAACCGGACCACCCCTATACCCTGGGTGACCTCACCATCGACTACTACCAACGCCGTGTCACGATCGCCGGCCAGCCCGTCGAGCTGACAGCAACCGAGTACAACCTCCTCTACGAACTCTCCACCAACCCGGGTCGAGTACTAACACAAGACCACCTACTCAGACAGGTATGGGGACCGAACCGCCCCACCAGCACCCAGCCCCTCCGCACCTTCATCAAACAACTCCGTCACAAACTCGGCGACAACGCCAGAATACCCCGATACATCTACACCGAACCTCGAATCGGCTACCGCATGGCCAAACCCAAACCACCACCCAAAACCACAACCTGAACTGAACCGTTCCGGGTTTATCGGAGAGCGAGGTGTGCCCCACCTTTGCGGAGTCGGGATATTTGAATTGGGGGTGTGACTGACCCAGAGATGAGGGTCTCATGCCTTATCGATATCCGCCCGAGTTCCGCCGGAGGGTGCTAGATCTGCTTGCAGCTGGCAGGTCAGTGGCGTCTCTGGCGGAGGATCTTCAGGTGTCGGATGAGACGATCTGCAACTGGTGACATCGGACTCGAATTCGGGCGCGGCCATCGTCCTGAAGTAAGCGGGTCAACTGCCTATCGTCTCCAGCCAACCCGAGAGCACCGTCCCCGCCGGTCAGGGATGAGACACACGCGTCCAGAACACGAGACTGGGCTGGGTCACGCCGCCGTCCCACCCTCGTAGACTGATTGGGTCCCACTCCTTGGGGTGGCCATTTGGACGCCTCCTTCTCTAGCATCGGTGACGGCAAGTCCAGTATTGGAATACGCACACGAACTGAGAAGTCAACATGCAACACAAACCGCTGAACGGAAAAGTGGCAATCGTTACCGGTGCGGGCAGCCCCATCGGCATGGGCCGCGCCATGACCTTTGCCCTGGTGCAGGCCGGGGCGCGCGTGGCGATGCTGGACATCAACGAGGAGTGGTTGGAACAATCCGCAGGCGAGGTGCGAGTGGCCGGTGGGGACGACTGTGTCCTGGACTTGGTCTGCGACATCTCAGACCCCGAAAGCGTGGAGGACGCCGTCCGCAGGACGATAGACGGGCTCGGCGGGCTCCACGTGCTGATCAACAACGCTGGAACGATCCACCTTGCGGACCTCGCGGGCGGCAATGTTCCCAAGTTCTGGGAAATCACTCCCGAGACGTGGAGCAGGATAATCGCTGTCAACTCCAGCGGATCGTTCTTCATGGCCCGGGCGGCAGTGGGCCACATGCTCGACCAGGGATGGGGCCGGATAATCGGCGTCACGACCAGCGTCGACACCATGTACCGGCCGGGCATGTGCCCCTACGGTCCATCCAAGGCAAGCCACGAGGCGCTCGTCGCCCTCATGTCCCGCGAATTGGAGGGGACCGGGGTAACCGCCAACGTACTCGTCCCCGGAGGCGAGACCGACACACACGTCATTCCCGATGACATCGCGGTGGGGCGGGCGGTCCTCATGCGGCCGGAGGTGATGAACGGGCCCGCGGTGTGGCTCGCGTCCGAGGAGTCGGACGGGACCAACGGCATGCGCCTGATTGCCTACTACTGGGACGACAGTTTGCCCATAGAACAGCGGCTCGCCAAGGCCGCCGCGCCTGCCGCCTGGCCGCAACTTGGCAAGCAGTCAATAAACCCGGGAGACGACGTGTGATCGGTCGATCGCGAATGCCGACCAACATTTGACCCGCCCCCTTGTCGCCACCATCCGCATATTCACGGCGCATTCTCACAACCTGTGCGGCGAGTGCCCGTAAACTAACCATCGAAGCGAAAATACGGTAACCCCGCGTCGGTCGCGGCGCACACGCTAGGAGGCCAACCTTGGAAACGAAGACTGAGTTCATAGTCCCGGAGGTGGTCCCCGGCACCGTCCCGATGGTGGTCCGCGGCACCCGGCCGCCAAGCGACACGGCACAGACTCCCGGCCTGATCCGCCGTCCCGCAATCGACGCGGCAGCGGTAGGAGCCAGCAAGATCTGGTTCGGCACGGTCACCTCAGAGCCCAATCACACGGGTCCGCCCCACATGCACGGTGAGGCCGAGACCGCCGCCTACGTCATTTCCGGCCACGTCCGGGTCTACTACGGCGAGGACTTCAAGGAATGGGTTGAGGCCGGACCAGGCGACTTTCTATTCGTGCCTGCCCACATGTGGCATATCGAGGAAAATCCCTACGACGTACCTTCAGAACAGTTCCTGGCCCGCGGACCGGACAACATAGTCATAAACATGGAAGAGTAGGACCTCGGTCCTGCCGCGGTCCCGGCGGATGCTCCGGTCCGACCACATCCTCGGGAACGACAACGACCCGAGGCAACTGTCTGCCCGGGTCAGCCAGTTCGGCTGGTGGACTTGCCCACCGTTTGCTCAGCAAAGATGCCATGTGCGTCCTTCCGGGTTGTTTGTTTACTCGCTGTTTGGGGTGGGGGTGAAGGCGGTGTTGTGTTGGCCCCAGATGTGGGGGCGGATGGCGACTCCGTTGATGAACAGGGCGGCTTCGGCTCGGGTGGCGGGCCGGTCGGGGCAGAACTGTTTGGGTGCGCATCCGGGTACGACGTTGTAGTCGGTGAGCCAGGTGATGGCGGTTGCGTGGAAGTCGTCGGGTTGTACGTCGGTGTAGAAGGGTGGTGAGCCGGTGTAGGTGGCTTGGGTGTGGCGGTATAGGAGGGCGGCCATTTGTCCGCGGGTGACTTGGTGGGTGGGACAGAATTTCCAGTTGGTGTCCCCGAGTGTGCCGGGGGTGCATCCGAGGGTGGTTTTGTTGGAGACGGCCCAGCCGATGGCCTGGTCGGAGTAGATGCCTTCTGTGATGTCGGTGAAGGCTTGGGTTCCGGTGTATGGGGGGGTTGGGCGTCCGGCTGCTCTCCATAGGAAGGTGACGAATTGTTGTCGGGTGAGGTTTTGTTCGGGGCAGAAGCGGGTGGGGGCGCATCCGGAGGTGACCTGGTTGGTGATCATCCATGTCACGGCCGCTTCGTACCAGGCTCCCGCTGTGATGTCTTCGAACAGGTCTGAGGCGCCCGGCGGCGGTTCCTCGGCGTTTTCGTTGCCGCCGGGCGACCCTCCTCCCGTGGAAGGGGAAGGCGGCGGAGATCCGCCTCCTCCTCCTCCGCCACTGCCACCGCCACCGCCTCCGCCACTGCCACTGCCGCCGCTACCTCCGGATGGTGGAGGTTGAGGGGGTGGTGGTGGTTGTACGGTGGTGAGGGTTTGTGTTTGGAGGGTTTTGCCGGTGCCGTGGGTGTCGGTGTAGGTGAGGGTGACTCGTAGTCGGTTGCCTACGTGGGCGGCGGTGAGGCGTAGGTTGGGTCGGGTGGCGCCGGTGATGGTTGTCCATGTGTTGTGGTTGGTGGAGCGTTCCCATTGCCACACCTGGCCGGTGACACCGCCGTCGGGCTCGGTGAGTGTGGCTCGTAGTGTCAGGCCTTGACGCAGCGGCGTGGCCGATAGTGTGAGCGTCCCCGCCTCGTCGACGTCGGTTATTTCGATGGTGACTGTGGCGGTGGCGGACTCGCCGGACGGGTCGGTGGCTGTGACCCGCACGGTGTAGGAACTGCGGGTTTCGTGATCGAGTTGTGTCTTGGTCGACAGGCTTCCGGTTCCGGAGTCGATGTTGAAGTGGGTGCGGCTGTTGGTGTCGAGGGTGTAGGTGAGCGGGTCGCTGTCCGGGTCGGTGGCCGCCACCGGGGCGCCGACCGCCACACCGGCTGGGGTGTTCTCCGCGACGTTGCGCTGTTGGTTGCTCTGCGTGAATGAGGGCGCCCGGTTGGCGGGGGGCGCAGCCCGGGTGGCCGACGTTGATGATGCGGTGGCTGTCTTGCCGGATCCGTGTTGGTCGCGGTATTGGGCTTGTGCTCGCAGTTGCCGACCTTCGTCGGCGGCGACCGGTGTGTAACCCGTTCCGGTCGCGGTGGTGATCGCCGTCCAGGTTTGACCGTCCGACGACCGTTGCCATTGCCAGGTGACCGTACTCACCCCGCCGTCGGGGTCCGACAGCGAAGCGCCGATCCGGGTACCGACCTGGGGATGCGACGGCGAAAGCGACACCGAGCCGGTCTCGTCCACGTTGACCACCGTCACCGTCACCTGCCGCGTAACAGTGAAAGAACCATCGGAGGCGCCGATTGTGACGTTGTAGACATTGTCGCGGTTGTGGTCGGCCGCGGACTCGTAATCGGGCGCTGCGCGGAAGGTCAACTTCCCTGCTGAGACACTGAAATCGGCGGAGTCGTTGCCGGTGAGCGTCCAGGTGATGGGGTCGTTGTCGGGATCGGCGGCGGTGTAGGTGGCCACGGTTGTGGTTCCCTCGTCGATCTGTGCTGTTGCCGGACCGGACAGAACCGGCTGCTCGTTCACATCGGTGACCGTCACCTCAACATTCAACGTTCCTGCTATTGAACCGTCGGAGGCCTCCACCGTCACCTCGTACACGTTGTCACTATCGGCATCCCCAGGAGACTCGTAGTCAGGCGCCGTCGCGAAACTGAGCACTCCTCCGCTGGTGATCTGCAGACCGGCCGCGTCGTCGCCGGACAGGTCCCAGGTGAGCGCCGATCCCTCAGGATCGGCAGCCGTATAGGTCCCCACCGGACCGGTGCCGTTCTCCGGATGGCTGGGACCGGCGGGGCCGGTCACCACCGGCGCCTCGTCCACGTCGGCGACTTCGATGGTGACGGTGATGGTGTCGTCGACCTCGGTGTCGGCCGTGCCGTCGTCGGCGAGGTTGTCGCGCACCGTGACCGTCACCGAATAGCTCCGCCGGGTCTCATAATCGAGCGCAGCTTTGGTCTGTAACCGGCCTGTGGACGACACGATCCCGAACGAAGCCGCGTCCGCGCCGCCCAACTCGTACACCAACGTGTCGCTGCTGTCGGGATCCCGGGCCCCTACAACCGCGCCGATGTTCACGTTCGCGCTCGTGTTCTCGTCCACCTCACGGGTGGCGGTGTCGCCGTTGACGAAGAACGGCACACCGTTGGAAGCGCCCGGTGTGCCCGCCGCGGTCACCGACCAATCCCCTTCTCGGTTGCTGTTCCTGGCGCGCACCTGCACGTCGCGGCGCACACCATTCATGAGGCTGCTGATCGTGTAACTACGAGCAGTGGACGCTCCTGCGTCCGTCACCAACGTCCAGTTGGCATCCGACTTGTCGGAGGCGTCGCTGCGGATGTGGCGCACGTCATAACCGGTCACCGCCGAGTCGCCCGGATCCGACGGTGCGCTCCATGACACCGTCAACGAACCATCACCCGGGTCCACCCCGCCCATCGCAGGCTCGGCCGGTCCCGAACGGTGCCCGTACACCGTCAGCTTCCAACCGGCCAGCCTCGCCACCGTCCCGCCCGAGCGCTGGTCCCGCACCCGAAGCGTCCACGTTCCCGCCGGGTCCTCTCCCAGATGCCGGGCAGAACCGAACCGGAACGGCGCCGTCAGTCCACCCCCCGCCCCGGGCCGTGACAGCAACGACACCGCACCCGACGGCGACACCAACTCCACCCGCAAATGCCGGAACGCCGGCGCCACAAACGAAGCAACCACCTCCACCCACTCCACGAAATCAATCTCGGTGTCGACCTCCACGCTCTGGGAGACCACCGACCCGTCATCGGGAACCGACACCGCACCGGAAGACGAGGCCGCGTCGGCGGTGAGAAAGGAAGGAAGGTTCGACCATGTCGCGGCCAGTTGCACCGCCGCCTCGGCGTCCACCACCCCGAAACCGTACTGGTGGTTGAACTCATAACGCTGGTTGGTGGCGGTGGCGACCCGGCGGCGGCCCGCCTGCTGCCACCCGGCGTTCGACGGATCGTTCTTGCGGGCCGTCTCCGCCAAAATCATCTTCACGTCCCGCCACGTCAACGCCCGATTCGCGGCGCGCACCAACGCCGCCACCCCCGACACCTGCGGCGTAGCCGCGCTCGTGCCGCTGAAGTTGTCCCGGTAGCGGTGTCTGATTCTGGTGGTGGTGATGCCGGGTTCGCCGTGGCGACCGGACGGGGCACACACCCACAGATTGGGTCCCACTTCCGAGTACGACCTCCGCCTACCGGACTGGTCCACCGCGCAGACCACGGTTATCCCGTGATGGGTATTCACTTCATCCAGCGACGCCCACCCGCCTTCCTGGTCGTCGTTGCCCGCAGCGAAGACGTACACCACGCCCCTGCCGCCGTCGCCCTCCCGCAACCCCGACTCGACAGCCAGATCCACCAACCGGGACGAGCGGCCGACAGTGCCATCACGACTGAGTATCCAACTGTTGCTGGAGACCGAGGTGTACGCCCGACCACGCGCGGCGGCATCGGCAATGCGTGCCAAGTTCACGGCCTGTAGAAGGTTGTAGCCGTAGATGCTCGCCCGGGGCGCCACCCCCCGCACACCGATGCTGTTGTCACGCGCCGCGATGACCCCCGCCACCGAGGTGCCATGGTTGTATCGGTCGCTGGAGACGTCGCCGTCAACGTAACTGTGGTTGAGTGACGGCAACGCGTTGTCGATCAGATCGGGATGGTGCCAGTGCAGACCGCTGTCCACCACCACCACGTTGATCCCGGCGCCCATCGTGGTGTTCCACACCGCACCCACATTGATGTCCTCACCCGCCACCCCGCCCCGGCTGCCGTCGTTGAACAGATGCCACTGGCAGCCGAACAGACCGTCCTCGATGCCCGGCGGGGCATCGACCGAGTGTTTGGGACACGCAAGCAAGGAACGGTCGAACGAGGGATCAGGGCGCAGCGTCACCAGATACGGGCGGGTAGCGACTGACCCCGCGGCGCTGACCCGCAGATAGTACGTCCCCGCCTCCAACCTGCCTCCGAAAAACACGTAGTGAATGACCCCCCCGTAGAGGTTCCAGTAGTTGAAGCGTTCGGGAAGCACGTCGCCGTTGCTGTCCCTCAACTCCACCTTGATATCGATGATCCCGTGGCGCGTGGGGAGATACACGGACGCCGAGATAAACACCTGCTCCGCCGCATCGAGATCGATCCGGAACCAGTCGACGTCGCTGGCCGGGTCGACTATCCCGCCGCCGGTGACGCCAAACCCCAGATCAACGGCGGTGTCCCTGGTGCTGCCCGGTTCGGGCGCCGCGTCCACATGCAGGCTGTAGAAACCGGCCCCGCTCCCGTAGGGCTGGAGGCGGGTGGGTTTGACACGTATGTAGTAGGTCCCCGCCGCCAGCTTGGTCCGCATCGCGAACTGCTCCGGGTACGGCCACAGGTACACCTGTTCGTTGGAGACGACCTCGGCACCGTTCGAGTCGAGTATCGCGCCCTCCGCGTCGGGCACCAGTCCGCCGGACCGCACCGCCACATGCATCTCCTGGGAAAGCTCCAGTTCGAAGTAATCGACGTCCGACGTCGTGCCGAACACCCCGCCGGCCACCTCCCCCACCTCGACCGGCGCCGCATCGGCCAGCCCGGTGGTCTCCGCCACCACACCCAGGAACAACGTGTAGGCGCCCTGCTCACCGGTCCGACCGCCCGCCACGCTCAGGTAATAGGTCCCCGGCGCCAGCCGGCCGGTCAACATGAAATTGTACAAACCCGACGCCACCTGCGAATCATCGGAACGGTTGAGTTGGGCGCCGCGGCCGTTGTACAACACCCCGAGTGTGTCGGTATCGCCGGTGGTGTAGGCGTAATACTCGCGGGTGTCGGTGCCCGACACCTCGAACCGGAAATAGTCCACATCGGCGCTGGGTCCCACAACTCCCCGCACGGGAACCCCCGCCACCATCGCAACCGCCCCCGAACGCATCGCACCCGGCTCGGCCGGGGTTCCAGTGGTGGTGGTCGACCAGGCGCCGTCCACGTCGGCTGTGGCCGCCCGTACCTGCACATCATAGGAGACGCCGTTGACAAGCCCGGTCAGGATCACCCGCAGCGGACCTTCGGTCCACGCGTTGTCCATCACTGTCCAGTTGGCGTCGGACTTGTCCGTAGCGGTGGTCAGGATGTGGCGTACGTCGTAGGCGACCACCCCTGTCGTCACCGCGGGCGGTGACCAGGCCACTGTCAACGCCGTATCACCCACCCCCACATGGTCGATCGTCGGAGCAGCCGGCGACTGAGCACCAACGCCGCCGACCAACCACCACAACACCGCCGCCGCCGGCAACCACGGCAGAACCCGGCCGCAGGCCCGCTGTTTACTCACTGTTTGGGGTGGGGGTGAAGGTGGTGTTGTGTTGGCCCCAGATGTGGGGGCGGATGGCGACTCCGTTGATGAACAGGGCGGCTTCGGCGCGGGTGGCGGGCCGGTCGGGGCAGAACAGTTTGGGTCGGCATCCGGGTACGACGTTGTAGTCGGTGAGCCAGGTGATGGCGGTTGCGTAGAAGTCGTCGGGTTCTACGTCGGTGTAGAAGGGTGGTGAGCCGGTGTAGGTGGCTTCGGTGTGGCGGTACAGGAGGGCGGCCATCTGCCCACGGGTGATCTGGTCGGTGGGACAGAATTCCCAGTCGGTGTCTCCGTATGCGCCGGGGGTGCATCCGAGAGTGGTTTTGTTGGAGACGGCCCAGCCGATGGCCTGGTCGGAGTAGATGCCTTCTGTGACGTCGGTGAAGGCTTGGGTTCCGGTGTATGGGGGGGTTGGGCGTCCGGCTGCTCTCCATAGGAAGGTGACGAATTGTTGTCGGGTGAGGTTTTGTTCGGGGCAGAACCGGGTGCGGGCGCATCCGGAGGTGATCTGGTTGGTGATCATCCATGTCACGGGCGCTTCGTACCAGGCTCCCGTCGTTATGTCTTCGAACAGGTCTGAGGCGCCCGGTGGGGGTTCCTCCTCGCTTTCGTTGCCGCCGGGCGATCCTCCTCCTGTCGAAGGGGGAGGCGGCAGAGATCCACCGCCCCCTCCTCCTCCGCCACTGCCACTGCCGTCGCTACCTCCGGATGGTGGAGGTTGAGGAGGTGGTGGAGGTTGAGGGGGTGGTGGTGGTGGTTGTACGGTGGTGAGGGTTTGTGTTTGGAGGGTTTTGCCGGTGCCGTGGGTGTCGGTGTAGGTGAGGGTGACTCGTAGTCGGTTGCCTGTGTGGGCGGTGGTGAGGCGTAGGCTGGGTCGGGTGGCGCCGGTGATGGTTGTCCATGTGTTGTGGTTGGTGGAGCGTTCCCATTGCCACACCTGGTCGGTGACACCGTTGTCGGGTTCGGTGAGTATGGCTCGTAGTGTCAGGCCTTCACGCAGCGGCGTGGCTGATAGTGTGAGCTTTCCTGTCTCGTCGGTGTCGGTTATTTCGATGGTGACTGTGGCGGTGGCGGACTCGCCGGAGGGGTCGGTGGCTGTGACCCGCACGGTGTGGGAGTTGCGGGTTTCGTGATCGAGTTGTGTTTTGGTCGACAGGCTTCCGGTTCCGGAGTTGATGTCGAAGTGGGTGCGGCTGGTGGTGTCGAGGGTGTAGGTGAGCGGGTCGCTGTCCGGGTCGGTGGCCGTCACCGGGGCGCCGATCGTTACACCGGCTGGGGTGTTCTCCGCGATGTTGCGCTGTTGGTTGCTCTGTGTGAATGCGGGCGCCCGGTTGGCGGGGGGCGCGGCTCGTGTGGCCGATGTTGATGATGCGGTGGCTGTTTTGCCGGTTCCGTGCCGGTCACGATATTGGGCTTGTGCTCGCAGTTGCCGGCCTTGGTCGGCGGCGACCGGTGTGTAGCTCGTCCCGGTCGCTCCGTTGATCGTTGTCCAGGTTTGACCGTCGGATGACCGTTGCCATTGCCAGGTGACCGTACTCACGCCGCCGTCGGGGTCCGACAGCGAAGCGCCGATCCGGGTACCGACCTGGGGATGCGACGGCGATAGCGATACCGAGCCGGTCTCGTCCACGTTGAGGACCGTCACCGTCACCTGCCGCGTAACGCTGAAAGACCCGTCGGACGCGCCGATTGTGACGTTGTACACGTTGTCGCCATCGGCATCCGCGGGGGACTCGTAATCGGGCGCTGCGCGGAAGTTCAACTTCCCGGCTGTAACACTGAAATCGGCGGAGTCGTTGCCGGTGAGCGTCCAGGTGATGGGGTCGTTGTCGGGATCGGCGGCGGTGTAGGTGGCCACTGTTGTGGTTCCCTCGTCGATCTGTGCTGTTGCCGGACCGGACAGAACCGGCTTCTCGTTCGCATCGGTGACCGTCACCTCAACATCCAACGTCCCCGCTGTCGAACCGTCGGAGGCCTCCACCGTCACCTCGTACACGTTGTCACTATCGGCATCCCCAGGAGACTCGAAATCAGGCGCCGTCGCGAAACTGAGCACTCCTCCGCTGGTGATCCGCAGACCGGCCGCGTCGTCGCCGGACAGGTCCCAGGTGACAGCCGATCCCTCAGGATCGGCAGCCGTATAGGTCCCCACCGGACCGGTGCCGTTCTCCGGATGGCTGGGACCGGCGGGGCCGGTCACCACCGGCGCCTCGTCCACGTCGGCGACTTCGATGGTGACGGTGATGGTGTCGTCGGTCTCGGTGTCGGCGGTGCCGTCGTCGGCGAGGTTGTCGCGCACCGTGACCGTCAACGAATAGCTCTGCCGGGTCTCATAATCGAGCGCGGCTTTGGTCTGTAACCGGCCTGTGGACGACACTATCCCGAACGAAGCCGCGTCCGCGCCGCCCAACCCGTACACCAACGTGTCGCTGCTGTCGGGATCCCGGGCCCCCACCCCCGCGCCGATGTTCATATTCGCGGCGGTGTTCTCGTCGACCGTCCGGGTGGCGGTGTCGCCGTCGACGAAGAACGGCACGCCGTTGGAAGCGCCCGGCGTGCCCGCCGCCGTCACCGACCAATCCCCTTCTCGGTTGCTGTTCTTGGCGCGCACCTGCACGTCGCGGCGCACACCATTCATGAGGCTGCTGATCGTGTAACTGCGAGCGCTGGACGCTCCTGCGTCCGTCACCAACGTCCAGTTGGCATCGGATTTGTCAGAAGCGTCGCTGCGGATATGGCGCACGTCATAGCCGGTCACCGCCGAGTCGCCCGGATCCGACGGTGCGCTCCATGACACCGTCAACGAACCATCACCCGCCGTCACCCCGCCCATCGCAGGCTCGGCCGGTCCCGAACGATGCCCGTACACCGTCAGCTTCCAACCAGCCAGCCTCGCCACCGTCCCGCCCGAGCGCTGGTCCCGCACCCGAAGCGTCCACGTTCCCGCCGGGTCCTCTCCCAGATGCCGGGCAGAACCAAACCGGAACGGCGCCGTCAGCCCACACCTCGACCCGCAATGGCGGTCGGCGGCGGGCCGCGACAGCAGCGACACCGCACCCGACGGCGACACCAACTCCACCCGCAAATGCCGGAACGCCGGCGCCACAAACGAAACAACCACCTCCACCCACTCCACGAAATCAATCGGAGTGGCGACCTCCACACTCTGCGAAACCACCGACCCGTCATCGGGAACCGGCACCCCACCCGCAGAAGACGACACCCCGGCGGTCAACATCGCAGGAAGATTCGACCATGTCGCGGCCAGTTGCACCGCCGCCTCCGCATCCACCACCCCGAAACCGTACTGATGATTGAACGCATAGCGCTGGTTGGACCCCGAGGCGACGCGGCGGCGGCCCGCCTGCTGCCACCCGGCGTTCGACGGATCGTTCTTGCGGGCCGTCTCCGCCAAAATCAGCTTCACGTCCCGCCACGTCAACGCCCGATTCGCGGCCCGCACCAGCGCCACCACCCCCGACACCTGCGGAGCAGCCGCACTCGTGCCGCTGAAGTCGTCCCGGTAGCGGTGGCCGGCGCGGGTAGTGACGATGCCCGGATCGTTGTCGGTACGCTGGGATGGCGCGCACACCCACAAGTTCGGTCCCACTTCCGACTCAGGCGTCCGCACACCGCGATGGTCCACCGCGCAGACCACGGTCACCCCGTGATGGGTCTTGAATTCGTCCAGCGACGCCCACCCGCCTCTCTGGTCGTCGTTGCCCGCAGAGAAAACGTACACCACCCCCTTGCCGCCGTCGCCCTCCCGCAACCCCGACTCGACAGCCAGATCCCACAAGCGGGACGAGCGGCCCACAGTGCCATGACGACTGAATGACCAGCTGTTGCTGGAGACCGAGGTGTAGGCCCGACCACGCGCGGCGGCATCGGCATCGTGTGCCAGGTTCGGGGACCGCAGAAGGTCGTAGCCGTAGATGCTCGCCCGGGGCGCCACCCCCCGCACACCGATGCTGTTGTCACGCGCCGCTATGACCCCCGCCACCGAGGTGCCATGGCTGTATCGGTCGCTGGAGACATCGCCGCCAACGTAACTGTGGTTGAGTGACGGCAACGCGTTGTCGATCAGATCGGGATGGTGCCAGTGCACACCGCGATCCACCACCACCACATTGATCCCGGCGCCCATCGTGGTGTTCCACACCGACCCCACGTTGATGTCCTCACCCGCCACCCCGCTCCGGCTGCCGTCGTTGAACAGATGCCACTGGCAGCCGAACAGACCGTCCTCGACGCCCGCCGGGGCATCGACCGAGTGTTTGGGACACGCAAGCAAGGAACGGTCGAACGAGGGATCAGGACGCAGCGTCACCAGATACGGGCGGGTAGCGACCGACCCCGCGGCGCTGACCCGCAGATAGTAGGTCCCCGCCTCCAACCTGCCTCCGAAATACACGTAGTGAATGATCCCCCCGTAGAGGTTCCGGTAGTCGAAGCGTTCGGGAAGCACGTTGCCGTTGCTGTCGGTCAGCTCCACCTTGATGTCGATGATCCCGTGGCGCTTGGGGAGATACACGGACGCTGAGATAAACACCTGCTCCGCCGCATCGAGATCGATCCGGAACCAGTCGACGTCGCTGGCCGGGTCGACTATCCCGCCGCCGGTGACGCCAAACCCCAGATCAGCGGCGGTGTCCCTGGTGCTGCCCGGTTCGGGCGCCGCGTCCACATGCAGGCTGTAGAAACCGGCCCCGCTCCCGTAGGGCTGGAGGCGGGTGGGTTTGACCCGTATGTAGTAGGTCCCCGCCGCCAGCTTGGTCCGCATCGCGAACTGCTCCGGGTACGGCCACAGGTACACCTGTTCGTTGGAGACGACCTCGACACCGTTCGAGTCGAGTATCGCGCCCTCCGCGTCGGGCACCAGTCCGCCGGACCGCACCGCCACATGCATCTCCTGGGAAATCTCCAGTTCGAAGTAATCGACATCCGACGCCGTGCCGAACACACCGCCGGCCACCTCCCCCACCTCGACCGGCGCCGCATCGGTTCGCCCGGTGGTCTCGGCCACCACACCCAGGAACAACGTGTAGGCGCCCTCCTCGTCGGTCCGACCGCCTGCCACGCTCAGGTAGTAGGTCCCCGGCGCCAGCCGCCCGGTCAACATGAAGTTGTACAGACCCGACGCCACCTGCGCATCATCGGAACGGCTGAGACGCACACCACTCTGGTTGAACAACTCACCGAGCGTGTCGGTATCGCCGGTGGTGTAGGCGTAATACTCGCGGGTGTCGGTGCCCGTGATCTCGAATCGGAAAAAGTCCACATCGGCGCTGGGTCCCACAACCCCCCGCACGGGAACCCCCGCCACCATCGCAACCGCCTCCGAACGCATCCCACCCGGCTCGGCCGGGGTTCCAGTGGTGGTCGTCGACCAGGCGCCGTCCACACTGGCTGTGGCCGCCCGCACCTGGACATCATAAGAAGCACCGTTGACAAGCCCGGTCAGGATCACCCGCAGCGGACCAGCAGTCCACGCGTCGTCAACCACCGTCCAGTTGGCGTCGGACTTATCCGTCGCGGTGGTCAGGATGTGGCGCACGTCATAGGCCACCACCCCTGTCGTCACCGCAGGCGGCGACCAGGCCACTGTCAACGCCGTATCACCCACCCCCACACGATCGATCGTCGGAGCAGCCGGCGACTGAGCCCCAACGCCGCCGACCAACCACCACAACACCGCCGCCGCCGGGAACCACGGCAGAACCCGGCCGCAGGCCCGCTGTTTACTCACTGTTTGGGGTGGGGGTGAAGGCGGTGTTGTGTTGGCCCCAGATGTGGGGGCGGATGGCGACTCCGTTGATGAACAGGGCGGCTTCGGCGCGGGTGGCGGGCCGGTCGGGGCAGAACAGTTTGGGTCGGCATCCGGGTACGACGTTGAAGTCGGTGAGCCAGGTGATGGCGGTTGCGTGGAAGTCGTCGGGTTCCACGTCGGTGTAGAAGGGTGGCGAGCCGGTGTAGGTGGCTTCGGTGTGGCGGTACAGGAGGGCGGCCATCTGCCCACGGGTGATCTGGTCGGTGGGACAGAATTCCCAGTTGGTGTCCCCGAATGCGCCGGGGGTGCATCCCAGGGTGATTTTGTTGGAGACGGCCCAGCCGATGGCCTGGTCGGAGTAGATGCCTTCTGTGACGTC
Organism: Acidimicrobiia bacterium; assembly: GCA_965204615.1. Lineage (GTDB taxonomy): Bacteria > Actinomycetota > Acidimicrobiia > Spongiisociales > ZC4RG35 > Bin76. The sequence continues at coordinate 3,305,362 of OZ242000.1, forward strand.
GGTGAAGGCTTGGGTTCCGGTGTATGGGGGGGTTGGCCGTCCGGCTGCTCTCCATAGGAAGGTGACGAATTGTTGTCGGGTGAGGTTCTGTTCGGGACAGAAGCGGGTGGGGGCGCATCCGGAGGTGACCTGGTTGGTGATCATCCATGTCACGGCCGCTTCATACCAGGCTCCCGCTGTCACGTCTTCGAACAGGTCTGATGCGCCCGGTGGGGGTTCCTCGGCGTTTTCGTCGCCGCCGGGCGATCCTCCTCCCGTGGAAGGGGAAGGCGGCGGAGATCCGCCGCCTCCTCCTCCGCTGCTGCCACTGCCACTGCCGCCGCCTCCGCCACTGCCACTGCTGCCTCCGCTGCTGCCGCCGCTGCTGCCTCCGGGTGGGGGTGGTGGTGGTGGTTGTACGGTGGTGAGGGTTTGTGTTTGGAGGGTTTTGCCGGTGCCGTGGGTGTCGGTGTAGGTGAGTGTGACTCGTAGTCGGTTGCCTACGTGGGCGGTGGTGAGGCGTAGGTTGGGTCGGGTGGCGCCGGTGATGGTTGTCCATGTGTTGTGGTTGGTGGAGCGTTCCCATTGCCATACCTGGTCGGTGACACCGTTGTCGGGTTCGGTGAGTGTGGCTCGTAGTGTCAGGCCTTGACGCAGCGGCGTGGCTGATAGTGTGAGTTTTCCTGTCTCGTCGACGTCGGTTACTTCGATGGTGACTGTGGCGGTGGCGGACTCGCCGGAGGGGTCGGTGGCTGTGACCCGCACGGTGTAGGAGTTGCGGGTTTCGTGATCGAGTTGTGTTTTGGTCGACAGGCCTCCGGTTCCGGAGTCGATGTCGAAGTGGGTGCGGCTGGTGGTGTCGAGGGTGTAGGTGAGGGGGTCGTTGTCCGGGTCGGTGGCCGCCACCGCGGCGCCGATCGTTACACCGGCTGGGGTGTTCTCCGCGATGCTGCGCTGTTGGTTGGTCTGTGTGAATGCGGGTGCCCGGTTGGCGGGGGGCGCGGCTCGTGTGGCCGATGTTGATGATGCGGTGGCTGTTTTGCCGGTTCCGTGTTGGTCGCGGTATTGGGCTTGTGCTCGCAGTTGCCGGCCTTGGTCGGCGGCGACCGGTGTGTAGCCTGTTCCGGTCGCTCCGGTGATCGCCGTCCAGGTTTGACCGTCGGACGATCGTTGCCATTGCCAGGTGACCGTACTCACCCCGCCGTCGGGGTCCGACAGCGAAGCGCCGATCCGGGTACCGACCTGGGGATGCGACGGCGAAAGCGACACCGAGCCGGTCTCGTCCACGTTGACCACCGTCACCGTCACCTGCCGCGTAACAGTGAAAGAACCGTCGGACGCGCCGATTGTGACGTTGTAGACATTGTCGCCATCGGCATCCGCGGGGGACTCGTAGTCAGGCGCTGCGCGGAAGGTCAACTTCCCTGCTGAGACACTGAAATCGGCGGAGTCGTTGCCGGTGAGCGTCCAGGTGATGGGGTCGTTGTCGGGATCGGCGGCGGTGTAGGTGGCCACAGTTGTGGTTCCCTCGTCGACCTGTGCTGTTGCCGGACCGGACAGAACCGGCTGCTCGTTCGCATCGGTGACCGTCACCTCAACATCCAACGTTCCTGCTATCGAACCGTCGGACGCCTCCACCGTCACCTCGTACACGTTGTCACTATCGGCATCCGAGGGAGACTCGAAATCAGGCGCCGTCGCGAAACTGAGCACTCCTCCGCTGGTGATCCGCAGACCGGCCGCGTCGTCGCCCGACAGGTCCCAGGTGACCGCCGACCCCTCAGGATCGGCAGCCGTATAGGTCCCCACCGGACCGCTGTTGTTCTCCGGATGGCTGGGACCGGCGGGGCCGGTCAACACCGGCGCCTCGTCCACATCGACCACCTCTACGGTGACGGTGATGGTGTCGTCTGTCTCGGTGTCGGCCGTGCCGTCGTCGGCGAGGTTGTCGCGCACCGTGACCGTCACCGAATAGCTCCGCCGGGTCTCATAATCGAGCGCCGTTTTGGTCTGTAACCGGCCTGTGGACGACACTATCCCGAACGAAGCCGCGTCCGCGCCGCCCAACCCGTACACCAACGTGTCGCTGCTGTCGGGATCCCGGGCCCCCACAACCGCGCCGATGTTCACGTTCGCGCTCGTGTTCTCGTCTACCTCACGGGTGGCGGTGTCGCCATCGACGAAGAACGGCACACCGTTGGAAGCCCCCGGTGTGCCCGCCGCGGTCACCGACCAATCCCCTTCTCGGTTGCTGTTCTTGGCCCGCACCTGCACATCGCGGCGCACACCATCGGAAAGGCTGCCGATCGTGTAACTACGAGCAGTAGACGCTCCTGCGTCCGTCACCAACGTCCAGTTCGCATCCGACTTGTCAGAGGCGTCGCTGCGGATATGGCGCACGTCATAGCCGGTCACCGCCGAGTCGCCCGGATCCGACGGCGCGGTCCATGACACCGTCAACGAACCATCACCCGGGTCCACCCCGCCCATCGAAGGCTCGGCCGGTCCCGAACGATGCCCGTACACCGTCAACTTCCAACCGGCCAGCCTCGCCACCGTCCCGCCCGAGCGCCGGTCCCGCACCCGCAACGTCCACGTCCCCGCCGGATCCTCCCCCAAATGCCGGGCAGAACCGAACCGAAACGGCGCCGTCAGCCCACCCCCCGCCCCGGCCCGCGACAACAACGACACCGCACCCGACGGCGACACCAACTCCACCCGCAAATGCCGGAACGCCGGCGCCACAAACGAAACAACCACCTCCACCCACTCCACGAAATCAATCTCGGTGTCAACCTCCACACTCTGCGAAACCACCGACCGATCGTCGGGAACCGACACAACACCAGCAGAAGACGACACCCCGGCGGTCAACATCGCAGGAAGATTCGACCACGACCCGGCCAACTGCACCGCCGCCTCCGCATCCACCACCCCGAAACCGTACTGATGATTGAACTCATAACGCTGCTTGGACCCCGAGGCGACGCGGCGGCGGCCCCCCTGCTGCCACCCGCCGTTCGACGGATCGTTCTTACGGGCCGTCTCCGCCAAAATCAACTTCACGTCCCGCCACGTCAACGCCCGATTCACGGCCCGCACCAACGCCACCACCCCCGAAACCTGCGGAGCAGCCGCACTCGTGCCGCTGAAGTCGTACCGGTATTCGTGCGCCGTGGTGGTGGTGGCGATACCCGGCGCGCCTCGGGTACGCTGGGAGGCAGCGCACACCCACAGGTTCGGTCCCTCCTCCGAGGTGGGCACCCGCCTACCGGACTGGCCCACCGAACAGACCACGGTCATCCCGTGATGGGTCTTCAATTCGTCCAGCGAGGCCCACCCGCTGTCCTGGTTGTCGTTGCCCGAGCTGGTGACGTATACGACGCCCTTGCCGCCGTCGCCCTCCCGCAACCCCGACTCGACAGCCAGATCCCACAACCGTGGAGAGCGGGCTACATCTCCATACCTGCTGAATCCCCAACTGTTGTTGGACACCGACGTGGTGGCCCGACCCCGCGCCAACGCGTCGGCGACGTTGGCGGTAGTCGGAAAGGACGACGAGTTATAGGCGTAGATGCTCGCCCGGGGCGCCACCCCCCGCAGGCCGATCTCGTTGTCGCGCGCCGCGATGATCCCCGCCACCGCGGTGGCATGATTGATCCCGTATTCCGAGCCTATGCCGGCATACCAGTGGTTACGCGACTGCACCACGTTGTCGACCAGATCCGCATGCCGCCAGTCCAGACCGCCGTCCACCACCGCCACGTTGATCCCGGCGCCCATCGTGGTGTTCCACACCGCACCCACGTTGATGTCCTCACCCGCCACCCCGCCCAGGCTGCCGTCGTTGAACAGATGCCACTGGCAACCGAACAAAGGGTCTTCCACCCCGGGCGGCGGCTTGGAACAGGTGCGCGGCAAACGGTCGAAAGAAGGGTGATTCTGAAAAACCACCAGATACGGACCGGTATCACGGCCCGACTCGGCGCGAATCCGCAGATAGTACGTCCCCGCCTCCAACCTGCCGGTGAAAACGTTGTAGTACCCGAGCGGGTTGTGATAGTGGCGGAGAATCCGTTCGGCCAAGTTGTAGATGTGCCGAGGAAGAAAGTCGCCGTTGTGGTCCGCCAACCTCATGTCGATGTCGACGATATCCCGAGGCGCGCTACTGCTATAGCTGGACGCCGAGATCCGCACCTGCGCCGCAGCATCAAGATCCAGGCGAAACCAGTCGACGTCGCCCCCCGGCTGAATCCGGCCACCGCCCGTGGCGCCCAGCGCCAGGGGCGTCGCCGTCTCTACCGTCCCGCCCGGTTCGGGCGCCGCGTCCACATGCAGGCTGTAGAAACCGGCCCCGCTTCCGTCGGGCTGGGAGGCGTTGGGCCTGATCGTGATGTAGTAGGTACCGGCCGCCAACCGGACCCGCATACCAAACTGGAGCTTGTGCGGCCACAACCAAGCGTCGTCGTTGCCCAAAATCCTTGTGCCGTTCGAGTTGAGTATCGCGCCCACCGTGTTGGGCACCGCCCCACCACCGCGCACCGCCACCACGGCGTCCTGGGAAAGCTCCAGTTCGAAATAGTCGACATCCGACGTCGTGCCGAACACCCCGCCGGCCACCTCCCCGACCTCGATTGGCGTCGCATCGGCCAGCCCGGTGGTCTCCGCCACCACACCCAGATGCAGCGTGTAGGCGCCCTCCTCGTCGGTCCGACCCCCTGCCACGCTCAGGTAATAGGTCCCCGGCGCAAGCCGCCCGGTCAACATGAAATTGTACGGACCCGACGCGATGTGGGCATCATCGGACTCGTTGAGTTGGGTGCCGCTGCCGTTGTACAACACCCCGAGGGTGTCGGTATCGCCGGTGGTGTAGGCGTAATACTCGCGGGTGTCGGTGCCCGTGATCTCGAACCGGAAAAAGTCCACATCGGCGCTGGGTCCCACAACTCCCCGCACCGGAACCCCCGCCACCATCGCAACCGCCTCCGAACGCATCCCACCCGGCTCGGCCGGAGCGCCCGTGGTAGTGGCCGACCAATCGCCGTCCACACTGGCGGTGGCCGCCCGCACCTGCACATCATAAGAAGCACCGTTGACAAGCCCGGTCAGGATCACCCGCAGCGGACCAGCAGTCCACGCGTCGTCCACCACCGTCCAGTTGGCGTCGGACTTATCCGTCGCGCTGGTCAGGATGTGGCGCACGTCATAGGCCACCACCCCTGTCGTCACCGCAGGCGGCGACCACACCACCGTCAACGCCGTATCACCCACCCCCACACGATCGATCGCCGGAGCAGCCGGCGACTGAGCCCCAACGCCGCCGACCAACCACCACAACATCGCCGCCGCCGGCAACCACGGCAGAACCCGGCCGCAGGCCCGCTGTTTACTCACTGTTTGGGGTGGGGGTGAAGGCGGTGTTGTCCTGTCCCCAGATGTGGGGGCGGATGGCGACTCCGTTGATGAACAGGGCGGCTTCGGCGCGGGTGGCGGGCCGGTCGGGGCAGAACAGTTTGGGTGCGCATCCGGGTACGACGTTGAAGTCGGTGAGCCAGGTGATGGCGGTTGCGTAGAAGTCGTCGGGTTCCACGTCGGTGTAGAAGGGTGGCGAGCCGGTGTAGGTGGCTTCGGTGTGGCGGTACAGGAGAGCGGCCATCTGCCCACGGGTGACTTGGTGGGTGGGACAGAATTCCCAGTCGGTGTCCCCGAGTGTGCCGGGGGTGCATCCCAGGGTGGTTTTGTTGGAGACGGCCCAGCCGATGGCCTGGTCGGAGTAGATGCCTTCTGTGACGTCGGTGAAGGCTTGGGATCCGGTGTACCGGGGGGTTGGCCGTCCGGCTGCTCTCCATAGGAAGGTGACGAATTGTTGTCGGGTGAGGTTTTGTTCGGGACAGAACCGGGTGGGGGCGCATCCGGAGGTGACCTGGTTGGTGATCATCCATGTCACGGCTGCTTCGTACCAGGCTCCCGCTGTGATGTCTTCGAACAGGTCTGATGCGCCCGGTGGCGGTTCCTCCTCGTTTTCGTTGCCGCCGGGCGACCCTCCTCCCGTCGAAGGGGAAGGCGGCGGAGATCCACCACCCCCTCCTCCTCCTCCTCCTCCTCCGCCTCCGGATGGTGGTGCTGGCGGTGGAGGAGGCGGAGTGCCGGGAGCAGCCCGCGTCACCGAGGCCGACGACCCGGTGGCCGTCTTACCGGACCGCTGCCGGTCGCGGTAGCCGGCCCGCGCTCGCAGCCACCGGCCTTGGTCGGCCCTCGTCGGCGTGTAGCTCGTGCCTGTCGCTCCGTTGATCGACGTCCAGGTCTGACCGTCGGACGACCTCTGCCATTGCCAGGTGACCGAGGCCACCCCACCGTCAGGATCGGAGAGCGAAGCATCGACTTGGGTACCGACTTGGGGATGCAACGGCGAGAGCGTGACCGAACCGGCCTCGTCCACGTTGAGGACCGTCACCGTCACCTGCCGCGAAACGATGAAAGAACCGTCGGATGCCTCCACCGTCACCTCGTACACGTTGTCACCGTCGGCATCCGCGGGAGACTCGTAGTCAGGCGCCGTCGCGAAACTGAGCACTCCTCTGCTGCTGATCCGTAAACCGGCCGCGTCGTCGCCGGACAGCGACCAGGTGACCGCCGACCCCTCAGGATCGGCAGCCGAATAGGCAACCACCGGACCGCCGTTGTTCTCGGGATGCCTCGGACCGGCGGGGCCGGTCAGCACCGGCGCCTCGTCCACGTCGGCGACTTCGATGGTGACGGCCACGGTGTCGTCGACCACGGTGTCGGCCATGCCGTCGTCGGCGAGGTTGTCGCGCACCGTGACCGTCACCGAATAGCTCCGCCGGGTCTCATGATCGAGCGCCGCTTTGGTCTGTAACTGGCCTGTGGACGACACGATCGCGAACGAAGCCGCGTCCGCGCCGCCCAACTCGTACACCAACGTGTCGCTGCTGTCGGGATCCCGGGCCCCCACAGCCGAGCCGATACCCATATTCGCGCTCGTGTTCTCGTCCACCTCACGGGTGGCGGTGTCGCCGTCGACGAAGAACGGCACACCGTTGGAAGCGCCCGGCGTGCCCGCCGCGGCCGCCGACCACCTCCCCACCCGGGTGCTGTTCCTGGCGCGCACCTGCACGTCGCGGCGGACACCGTTCATGAGGCTGCTGATCGTGTAACTGCGAGCAGTAGACGCTCCTGCGTCCGTCACCACTGTCCAGTTGGCATCGGACTTGTCAGAGGCGTCGCTGCGGATGTGGCGCACGTCATAGCCGGTCACCGCCGAGTCGCCCGGATCCGACGGTGCGCTCCATGACACCGTCAACGAATCATCGCCCGCTGTCACCCCACCCAATCCGGGCTTGGCCGGTCCCACACGATGCCCGTACACCGTCAACGACCAACCGGCCAGCCTCGACACCGTCCCGCCGGAGCGCTGGTCCCGCACCCGCAGCGTCCACGTTCCTGCCGGGTCCTCTCCCAGGTGGCGGGCCGAACCGAACCTGAACGGCGCCGTCAGCCCACCCCCCGACCCGGCGGGTCGCGACAGCACCGACACCGCACCCGACGGCGACACCAACTCCACCCGCAGATGCCGGAACGCCGGCGCCACAAACGAAGCGTCCACCTCCACCCACTCCACGAAGTCGATCTCGGTGTCGACCTCCACGCTCTGGGAGACCACCGACCCGTCGTCGGGAACCGACGCCGCACCGGAAGACGAGGCCGCGCCGGCGGTGAGAAAGGAAGGAAGGTTCGTCCATGTCGCGGCCAGTTGCACCGCCGCCTCCGCGTCCACCACCCCGAAGCCGTACTGGTGGTTGAAGTCGTAGCGCTGGTTGGTGGCGGTGGCGACGCGGCGGCGGCCCGCCTGCTGCCACCCGGGGTTCGACGGGTCGTTCTTGCGGGCCGTCTCCGCCAGGATCAGCTTCACATCCCGCCACGTCAACGCCGGATTGGCGGCCCGTACCAGCGCCACCACCCCCGACACCATCGGCGCAGCGGCGCTCGTGCCGCTGAAGCCGTCCCCGTAGCCGTGTCTGCGGTAGGTGGTGGCGATGCCGGGTCTGCCGTCGCGACCGGACGGACCGCACACCCACAAGTTGGGTCCCATTTCGGAGTAGGGCGTCCGCTTGCCCGAGTTGTCGACCGCGCAGGCCACCGTCGCCCCGTGATGGGTCTTGAATTCCTCCAGCGAAGCCCACCCACCGCTATGGTGGTCGTTGCCGGCGGAGAGGACGTACACCACCCCCTTGCCGCCGTCGCCCTCGCGCAGCCCCGCCTCCATCGCCAGATTCACCAACCGGGATGTGCGGGCGACGTTGGCGCCGACGCTGGCCCCCCAACTGTGGTTGGACACCGACGTCACGACCCGGTTCCGCGCCATCGCGTCGGCGATGTTCACCGTGCTGAAGGCCCACAGCATGTCGTAGGCGTAGATGCTCGCCCGGGGCGCCACCCCGCGCAGACCGATCCCGTTGTCACGCGCCGCGATGATGCCGCCTACATTGGTGCCGTGATTAGAGTCGACGGCGACGTCAGTTCCCCCGCGGTAGCTGTAGTTGAGCGAGGGCAGCGCGTTGTCGACCAGATCCTCGTGGTTCCACTCCAGACCGCGGTCCACCACCACCACGTTGACCCCGGCGCCCATCGTGGTGTTCCACGCCGACCCCAGGTTGATGTCCTCACCGGCCGCTCCGTCCCGGCTGCCGTCGTTGACCAGATGCCACTGGCAGCCGAACAGCGGATCCTCGACATCGGGCGGGGCGTCGACCGGGGGTTTGGGGCACTCGAGCGGGAGCCGGTGGAACGAAGGATTCTCGCGGAACCCCACCAAGTAGAAGCCGATGTCCCTTCCGTTCCTGGCGGCGACCCGCAGGTAATACGTGCCCGCCTCCAGCCGGCCGCCGAAGTGCCTGGCGTGATACATCCCGTACGGCATCTCATAGGCGAAGCGCCCGGGAAGCACGTTGCCGTTGTGGTCCGTCAACTTCACATCGAAATCGATGAAGAACCATCCGGTGGATGCGGTGGCTCTGAAGTCGCTGGCGAACGAAATCCATACCTGCGTCGCAGCTTCGAGATCTATCCGGAACCAGTCGACGTCGCCGGCCGGGGCGATCACCCCTCCGCCGGTGGCCCCGAGCGCCAAGCGAGCCGCCGTCGCACGCGTCCTGCCCGGCGAGGGCGCCGCGTCCACATGCAGGCTGTAGAAGCCGCTCCCGCCCCCGTCGGGCCGGACTTTGATGTAGTAGGTACCGGCATCCAGCTGGGCCCGCAAGGCGGTCTCCTGGTGGTACGGCCACAGCGGCGCGTGGAGGACGGCGAGTTTGGCCCCGGCCCAGTCGAGTATCTCGCTCACCAGTTGGCGAACCATCCCGCTGCCGCGCACCGCCACCTCGGTCTCGTAGGGCAGCACCAGCTTGTAGTAGTCGGTATCCGACGCGGCGCCGAACACACCGCTTGCCACCTCGCCCAGCCTGATCGGCGTCGCATCGGAGCGTCCGGTGGTATCCGCCGGGGTGCCGACAAGCAGCGTGTAGGCGCCCTGCTCGCCGGTGCGGCCCTCGGCCACGCTCAGGTAGTAGGTGCCCGGCGCCAGCCGGCCGGTCATCAAGAAGTTGCGCGGACCCGACGCGACATAGGCGTCGTCGGACTGGTTGAGTTGGGTGCCGCTGCCGTTGTACAGCGCGCCGCGGGTGTCGGTATCGCCGGTGGTGTAGGCGTAATACTCGCGGGTATCCGTGATCTCGAACCGGAAGTAGTCCACGTCGCCGCTCGCGCCCAGAACGCCCCGCACCGGCAGCCCGGCCACGATCCCGGCCGCCTCCGAAATCATCGCACCCGGCTCGTCCGGGGTTCCCACGGTGGTCGCCGACCAATCGCCGTCCACACTTGCGGTGGCCGCCCGCACCTGCACATCATAGGAGACGCCGTTGACGAGCCCGGTCAGGATCACCCGCAGCGGACCAGCAGTCCACGCGTCGTCCACCACCGTCCAGTTGGCGTCGGACTTGTCCGTCGCGCTGGTCAGGATGTGGCGCACGTCGTAGGCAACCACACCGGTCGCACCCGCAGGCGGCGACCAGGCCACCGTCAACGCCGTATCACCCACCCCCACATCGTCGATCGTCGGAGCAGCCGGCGACTGAGCCCCAACCCCACCGCCGACGACCAACCACCACAGCACCGCTGCCGCCGGCAACCACGGCAGAACCCGGCGGCAGGCCCGCCCCACAACCGAAGACACGTCAGGCAAACAACACCCACCCAACGGCCGGAACCACCCCCGGCGACCCCATACCGAGTCGGGCAGGCCTGAGATGTGAGCGTCGGAACCGGCTACTCACCACGGCGGGGAAGGCGTCGCTCCCCTACCAAACAAGCCTCTCATTCAGAAACCATACGAATCAGAGAAACCCCCACCGGAAACAATACGAATCGAGAGTATAAACACCCACCACCGACACGTATACCAACGCCGCCCACACTCTCCGAAAAACCCGGGGCGCTTCAGGTGTACAGGGGGTAGGGGTCCTGCGACTCAGGTGACCACCGCGCCGGCCTCACAGGTATTGGGAAGACCGGGAGGAGGCAAAAGCGGCGGTCGGCACAAGGATGGACCAGTTGGCGTGGTTACGCGACCAGCTCGAGACGGGATGGCAACGGTCTGTTGCGTTAGACGGTGCGTAGCTTCGCTCAGGGGTTGATGCACGCCGAAACGGATGTGGTCTGTGGAGCGCGGTGGGGGTGAGCGGCGCCCGGATCGGGTGAACCGTCGCACACGGGTGTGCCCAAGGAGCGGATCCGCCATCCGCGGCCTCGGCGCCAGCTCAGGCCGCGAATCCGCGAAAGGTGGGTAACCGTCACCGACCTAGTCGGTGAAGACTTCTTTCCACCAATTCGGACTGGACAACTCGACACCTGCCTGTCCTACCAACGCGTTCGCTAGCTCCAACGACGCGAAACCAGGCTCGGTCTCGATGAAAAACCCGTTCGTCACATAATCGAGATCCGTAACACGGCTCAGTGTCACACCATTACGCTCAAAAAACTCATCCACAGCCGCATAATCCCAACCAGGATCAAGAACCACCACCACACCACCCGGCAACGCCATCAACTCACCCTCATCAGAACGAAACACCGGCGCCGCGTCACCGGACCCAACCACCCCATCCTGGCTCTGCCCAGCCACATACTGAGATTGACCGCTGTCCGAGACAACATCATCGAGAGGAACCACCTCCCCATCCACCAAGACCACATCAGTCTGCAATCGCATCGCTATCTCACGGTCACCGTCCCACCATGTATAAGACTCCCCCGACGCCTGCACCAACAGATCCCCAACCGCCGACGCCTCCTTCACGTCCCCACCGTCACCAGCCCCACCGTCATCGAGATTCCCCTCCTTCACCAACTCCACCGGCCCATCACCCGAACCGTCCCCCACGATCAGCGGCTCGACCTCAGCCCCCCCGGCCGAGACACGAGAAACAGGCGCCGCCCGGCCCAGCGGCTCGACCTCAGCCCCCCCGGCCGACACACGAGAAACAGACTCCACGCGCCCCACCGTCGCATCAGCCGACGGCGACACATCCACCACCGAGCTCTCGTCCTCCTCCAAGGCCACAAACGCCACAGAACCCCCACCCACCAACAGAACCAACAATGCAACGCCGAGCACAACCCCTATACCCAACCACACAACAGGCGCACCCCACCGCCCCAACAATCCTCGCCGCGTCCCGTTCGAAACCATCCGAAAAACCACATCCTCGTATCCGGCAACGAAACCCGAAGTCTAGCCATCGCGGGTCCTGTGTCCTTCAATACTCTACAACAGCCAGGACTCCATGCGAGCTGACGGCGATCATCGAAAGGACGCGGTGATGGTAAAACGGTATGTGCTCTTCGTCTCATGGTTCAGAGCGGACTTGGTCTGAAGTTGGCTGGTCGCCGCCACCACCGCGAAGGCTCCAGCGTCGGCGCCGCTGATTGTGTATGTCAAGGGATCGTTGTCAGCGTCCTGCGCTCCGACCGGAGCGCCGATGTCCACGCCGGGCACTGTGTTCTCCGCCACGCTCCTGTCGCCCGACTCGGTAGAGGGGAACACCGGCGCCTGGTCGGGCGGGGACAATGCCACCGAAACGTCGGATCGAACATGGTGGTGGACAAGGTGTTGGCGGCTGGGACGACGGCCCACCGGAGAAACGCCGACGGGCCTTGACCTGCGGGTGTCCGGGCGCCGGCGTGGATGGACGACTTGCCCATATTCACCTGCCTGCGGACGCCCTGTCAGGGGAATTGGCGGCGGTCCTCATCCGCCGGTCTGTATGGTTTTTGTGCGTCTATAGCCCTTGGTGCATGATCTATATGTAAATCGTGATCTTATACTGTCGGTTGGTATGGTTTCGGTACGCGACTCTGCGACGGGGGAGGGGTCGGTGGGAGGTGATCACGGGGGTTTGATGAGGGGCGAGCGTGGAGGGTGGGTTGGGGACTCGTGGTTCGGGCCGCGTTGTTGTCCGAACGCGTGTCACGTCCTCGAGACCGCGGTGGCATCAGGGTCCGAGGGGTCGCTCGGTGTCCAATGACTCTCTTCTACAGGATCGGCGTCGGCGCCGTGCTGTTGATCCTCCTGTTGGGACGACATCGTACCGCCCGGCGAGGGTCATGAAGCGGCGGAGGGCGAGTGCGGCGTCGCTGAGTCCGGCACGGCGCTGCCGGTGTTTCGTTCCGACGAGGGCGAGTTGATGGCGTTGGCGGGCGGCGTGGCGCCGGCGCTCGACCCCGATTGGGACGAGGCGGCGGTCGATGCGTGTTTCGGGCGCAACGGCATCGCGTCTGTCCGCACGACGGTTCTCGACTTTGTGACGAACGGGTTCTTCATCGAGACCGAGCCGGGTTTGGCGTCGTTGAACCTGGCGAACGCGCTGGTCGGTCAGGACGGTGTCGAGTTGTCCAGCCCGAATTGGTGGAAAGAGGCCGTCACCGATTAGGCGAGCCTCCCTGCCTGTCGCGTCGTTGAGTGTGTGGCGGGCTTGGCGCTGGGCGTTGCTTGTGCCGCCGGCGGTTGCTGTGTTGTGGCTGTTGGTGGGTGGCGGCGCTCGGGCCCAGTCCGTGGCTGCTCCGACGATCGACCACGTGGCGCCGGGTGACACTGCGCTGACGGTGGCCTGGACGGCGCCTGCTGGAGCGTCGGGGGTGGTGGCCTACGATCTGCGCCACATCCTGACCAGCGCTTCGGACAAGTCCGACTCCAACTGGACTGTGGTGGACGAGGTGTGGACCGGCGGTACTCTCCGGGTGATCCTGACCGGGTTGACCAACGGCGTCTCCTACGACGTGCAGGTTCGGGCCGCTACTTCTACCGTCGACGGCGCCTGGTCGTCGACGACCGTGGGGACCCCGGCCGAGCCGGGCAGTACACGTTCGACGGCGGTCGGGATCGTGGCGGAACTCCCGGTCCGGGGGGTTCTTGGTTCAAGTACCGACGTGGACTATTTCCGGTTCGACGTCACGGGAACCGACACGCGCGAGTACTACGTCTTCACTCTGGGGGACACCGACACCCGTGGTGAGCTGCTCAGTAGCAGCGGCGCCGTCATCTCCAGGGCCGACGACGCGTATTTCGCGTCGGGTCCGTACAATTTCATGATGACCGGCTCGCTCTCGCCGGGGACCTACTACGTCAGCGTGGCGGCGGGCCGCACCGATGAGCAGGGTCCGTACACGCTGCACGTCGGCACCCTGGTTGAGACCACCGGACTGGCCGACGCCAGCCCCATCGACCTCGGCGAGATCGCAGGAGGCGTCTTCAGCACCGCCGGCGGCACCGGCGCCACGGGAGATGCCGACTACTTCAAGCTGGTGCTGGCCGCCGACACCGATGTGGCGTTGCGAGCCGGCGGCCTGGTGGCCGACACGGTGGGCGCAATACTCGATTCGAGCGGCGCCGAGATCCTCACCAACGACGACGGGTGGCTGTGGCCCTCTACGAACCAGTTCGCCATGCGGACCCGGCTGGCGGCCGGGACCTACTACATCCGGATCCATCCATGGGTGAACCCGGTTGTGGCTTACCGAGTGTACCCGACCGGCTTCTACAACCTGTACGTCGATACGGCCCCCGAGCCGGGCGGCACGACGGCCACGGCCGCGTCACTGGGGCTGGGCGACACCGGCGGCGGCTCGATCGACCCGGCCGGTGATGTCGACCTGTTCCGTATCGACCTGGCCTCCCCGGGGCGGGTGCTGATCTCGGCGGCGAGCAGCGATGTCGACATCGACTTCGAACTGGCGGACCAGAACGGCGGCGCACTTGGCAACCATGTCTACGATCGCACTTTCCGAGGCAATGTTCCGCCAACCGTGGCGCACTACAACGTACTCAGCGACACGTTGGCGGCGGGGACCTACTACCTGCGGGTCAGCGCCGAACAGTCAACTGCGACCGGCTCGTACCTGGTGGCGTTCCGGAGTGACGGCGGCTACGACCGCCTCCTGAGCCATTGCCCGGAGGCGCCGGCCGGCATCGAGGACACCTTTTTCGGTTGCCAGTGGCATCTGGGCAACGACGGCAGCCTGGGCGGGGTGGCGGGCGAGGACATCAACCTGGGCGCAGTGTGGAACACCACCATGGGCGCCGGCGTCAACGTGGCCGTGGTCGACACGAGACTCGACCCGTTCCATGAGGACCTGCGCCAAAACGTGCTGTCGTCGCGCAACCACAGCTACGGTCCGGTCACGGCCGTGCATAGCCACGGCACGGCGGTGGCGGGTCTGATCGCGGCGCGCGATGACGACGTCGGTATGCGGGGCGTGGCGCCCCGGGCCAGTATCTACGGCTACGACCTGTTTTCGGCGTTCAGCCAGGCGAACGTGGCGGCCGCCATGGCGCGGGGTCGGGCCACGACCTCGGTCTCCAACCACAGCTGGGGCTATAGCCGGAATGCCTCCGTCGGCCGCTCGTCCCGGCTGGTGGATCTGGCCGTGGAGGCGGGGTTGCGGGAGGGCGACGGCGGCAAGGGCGTGGTGTACGTCACCTCCGCGGGCAACCACCACGAAACGAGCGGGTGGGCGTCGCTGGATGAACTGGGTACCCATCACGGGATGATCATGGTCTGCTCGGTCGACGCCTTCGGCGACAGGGTGAGCTACTCCGAGCAGGGGCCCAACCTGTGGGTGTGCGCGCCGTCCGGTGACGTGTCGTCCAAGATCCTTCCGGACATAGCCACCACGTCCAACTACAACCGCTACACCGATGGCTTCTCCGGCACCAGCGCCTCCACTCCGCAGGTGTCGGGGGTGGCGGCGCTCGTGCGGGCCGCCAACCGCGCGCTGACCTGGCGGGACGTGAAGCTCATCCTGGCGGAGACGGCCCGCAAGAACGACCCGTCGGACAGCGGCTGGGAGCAGGCAGGCCGCAGACTCGGCGGCGGGTCCGCGGATTTTTACGAGTACAGCCACTCGTACGGTTTCGGGGTGGTGGACGCCGAAGCGGCGGTGCAACTGGCTGCCACCTGGACGAACCTGCGGCCCATGCGCACCGCCACTGCGACCTCCACCGGCGGAGCGGTCTCGATCCCCGACAACCGAACGAGGGTTTCCCAGAGCGTGGAGGTGGACACTCCGATCGATTTCGTGGAGTGGGTGGAGGTGGACGCGTCGTTCCAGGCGCCGACGTTCCGGGACCTGGAGGTGGAGTTGGTGTCGCCGTCGGGGGCGGTGTCGGTGCTGTCAAAAACGGCGTCCGCCGCCAACTGCCCGAGGTTGACGCATTTTCTCTCGGGGTGTGCATTGAACGCTCCGTTCCGGTTCGGTTCTGCCCGGCATCTGGGAGAGGATCCCTCGGGTACGTGGACCCTGCGGATGCGGGATCTGCGGTCGGGCGGGACGGTGTCGAAGCTGGACTCGTGGACGCTGACGGTGTACGGGCACCGTGCCAGGCCGGGGCCTCCTCCGTTGGACGGGGTGGCGCCGGGCGACGGTTCGTTGACCGTGTCGTGGAAGGCGCCGTCCGATCCGGGATCTTCGGCGGTGACCGGATATGACGTGCGCCATATCCGCAGCGACGCCACCGACAAGTCCGACGGGCAGTGGACGGTGGAGGCGGACGCGGCGATGGTCGGCACTCACAGCTACACGATCACCGGAGTGGGCAACGGCATCCGCCGCGACGTGGCGGTGCGGGCCAAGAACCTCCGCGTCGGGGAGTGGTCGGTGACGGCGGCGGGAACGCCCGGCGCCACCAACGGGATACCGTTTTTCACCGACGGCGGGTCCGCCACGCGTTCCGTGGAGGAGACCGACAGTCCGGACGTCGATGTCGGCGCGGCGGTGGGGGCCCGCGATCCGGACGGCGATTCGTTGGTGTATGTACTGGGCGGCGCTGATATGGCCTCGTTCGGGATCGTGGCGTCCACGGGCCAGTTGCAGACCAAGGCGGCGCTCGATTACGAGACCCGCCGTAGCTATTCGGTGACGGTCTCGGTGCGGGACAGCTTGGCCGACGACGGTATGGCGGACGCTGTGGTCGATGATGTGGTCACGGTGTCTGTCGAGGTCACCGATGTGAACGAGCCTCCGACCGTGACCGGGCCGGTCCGCTCTGACGTTGCGGAGGGCAGCCGTGGCCCCCGTAGCCTGGTGGGCGGCTATTCGGCCGACGACCCTGAGGGCTACACCGTTGCCTGGTCACGGTTAGGCGACGACGCCGCCCTTTTCGTCTTTACCAGCAGGAGCGGCCTGATTTTCTTGGACTTCGTGACGCCGCCTGATTTCGAGTCTCCCGGTGATGCTGATGGTGACAATGTCTATGAGGTGACCGTGGAGGCGTCGGACGGTGTTCTGGTGGGGAGGTTGGACGTAGAGGTGACGGTGACCGACGTGAACGAGGCACCGGTTTTGACCGGTCCGTCGTCGGTCGATGTCGACGAGGGGACCTCAACGTCCACGTCCGCGGCTGTTTTCTCTGCTGTCGATCCGGAAAGCGATCCTGTCTCGTGGGCGCTGTCGGGCGACGACCGGGACGATTTCAGTGTTTCGGACGGGGTGTTGAGTTTCCGGGCGGTGCCTGATTTCGAGAGTCCTGCCGACCGCAACCGTGACAACGTCTACCGTGTCACGGTCCGGGCGTCGGACGGTTCGGTCATCGTTTTTAAGCAGGCGACTGTCAGGGTGATCGACGTGGACGAGGACGGAACTCTCACATTGCCGACTACGCCGCTGCGCGAGGGTCAGAGGTTGCGAGCGAGACTCGAAGAACCCGACACCGGCGTGCGTGACCGGGTGTGGCTGTGGGAGCGTTCCACCGACCGGATCAACTGGACGACTGTCACAGGCGCTACCGGGTCGAGCCTGCGGCTGACCGCCGATGACGTCGGCCAGTGGCTGCGAGTCATGGTTACCTACACCGATACGCACGGGGCGGGCAAGGTGCTCGACGCAGAGTCGCTCAACAGGGTTCAGGCGCGACCCGTCCTGCCACCTCCACCTCCACCTCCATCTCCATCTCCCGGTCCTACCGGTGGTGGTCCTGGCGGTGGTGGTCCTGGCGGTGGTGGTTCTGGCGGTGGTGGTTCTGGCGGTGGTGGTCCTGGCGGTGGTGGTTCTGGCGGTGGTGGTCCTCCTACCGGTGGTGGTGGTGGCGGGTTGGAGACGGCGCCTCCGGGTGCTTCTGAGTTGTTCGAGGACGTTCCCGAAGGGGTGTGGTACGAGTCGGCGGTGACGTGGATGATTCTCCACGAAGTCACCCGAGGGTGCGCCCCCACCAGGTTCTGTTCCGAACAGAACCTCACCCGACAACAGTTCGTGACATTCTTATGGAGAGCGGCCGGTCAACCCGCCGGCAAGTACACGGGAGCCGAAGCGTTCGCGGACGTCGAAGAGGGGGTGTACTCGGACCGGGCGATCGGATGGGGGGTCTCCCAGGGAATCACCCTTGGGTGCACACAAGGGTCGTTCGGTGATGAAGACTGGCGGTTCTGTCCCAAACAGCAGGTCACCCGCGGTCAGATGGCCACCCTGTTGTACCGGCACACCGAAGCCGACTACCTGGGATCGCCACCTCACTACACCGATGTGGAACCCGACAGTTACTACGCGGCCAGCATCTCCTGGCTGACCGACTTCAACGTCGTTCCCGGTTGTGGACCCCGCTTGTTCTGTCCCAACCGGGCAGCCACCCGAGCCGAGGCCGCCCTGTTCATAAACGGCGTAGCCATCCGCCCCCACATCTGGGGCGAAGGAAACACCTCCTTCATACCCGGCCCCGGTTAGATGGGAGGTTCCGAGGGGTAGTGGTCGCATGCGGTGGGGGAGCGGGCAGGACCGGGTTGTTGCGTCAGGAGACCCCACATCCGCCGAAGGGCTATGCAGAGAGGGAGGTACACCAACCGACCCATGCCGATCCCAAGGGGAAGGGGTCTTCGGCGAGAGATGCGGTCCGAAGGTGCGACACGCTTCCGAACCCTTACAGCACCCAGGTCAAAGGCGGTCGCCAATTTCCCACCTGAACCGCTCCTTCGGTCCGGACGAAGTGGAGAACCGCCGACGGGCCTTGACCTGCGGGTGTCCGGGCGCTGGCGTGGATGGACGACTTGCCCATATTCACCTGCCTGCGGACGCCCTGTCAGGGGAAACAGCGGCGGTCCTCATCCGCTGGTCTGTATGGTTTATTGTGCATCTATAGCCCTTGGCGCATGATCTATATATAAATCATGACCCTATACTGTCGGTTGGTATGGTTTCTGTACGCAACTCTGCGACGGGTATGGTTTCTGTGAGCGACTCCGGGGGGGGGGGGGGGTGATTTCGGCGGTTCGGTGAGGGGCGAGCGTGGAGGGTGGGTTGGGGACTCGTGGTTTGCCGTGGCGCCGTCCGAACGGGTGTCGCGTAGTCGAGACCGCGGCGGGGTCGCCTGGTGACCAGGCGTTCTTTTGTGCGGGTCGGCGCCGGCGCCGTTCTGTTGCTTCTTCTGGTGGGTGGTGTTTCCTGGCGACTTTTGGCCTCGCAGCAGTCTGATCGGTCTGCAGGCGGGGCGCCGCAGCGGGCCGATACCACAGAAGGGACGGCGGTGCCTGTCGCCCATAGATCGGCCGGGGTGTCGGAGATCGAACCGCTGGTTGCTGTTGCTGGTGAGGGTGATGTCCCGCTGGTATTGCAGGAGGGAGGGAAAGTCGATCCCGGCGCCGCTGACGAGAACGCCCAAGAGGCGCTGGCGGCGGCCGCGGCGGGGTCGGGGGAGTCCTATACGTGGCATGACGGTGATCGCGCCCTGGTGGTGCGGCTGCAGCCTGAATTAGTGGTCCTGGACGGTGATGTTGTTTCCCGGGATGACATTGTGCCGGTCGGCGACGAGGTTGATGGGGTGGCGGCGGCGAGCGGGGACAGCGTCGCTGAGTCCGGCCAGGATCTGCCGGTGTTTCGTTCCGACGAGGGTGAGTTGATGGCGTTGCCGGGTGGTGTGTTGTTGGTGCTCGACCCCGGTTGGGACGATGCGGCGGTGGATGCGTTTTTCGGGCGTAACGGTATCGTGGCGAGCCGCGCCACGGCGGTGGATTATGTGACGAACGGGTTCTTCATCGAGACCGAGCCAGGTTTGGCGTCGTTGAACCTGGCGAACGCGTTGGTGGGCCAGGCGGGCGTTGAACTGTCCAGCCCGAATTGGTGGATACAAACCGTCACCGATTGAGCCGACCCGGCCGTCCGTTGATCGTGCGGTGGGTTTTGCGCGGTGCGCTGTTGTCGCTGTTGGTGGGCGGCGGCGCTCGGGCGCAGTCGCCGGCTGCTCCCACGATCGACCATGTAGGGGTGGGTGATACGGCGTTGACGGTGGCTTGGACGGCGCCTGCTGGAGCGTCGGGGGTGGTCGCCTACGACGTGCGGCACATCCTGACCACCGCCACGGACAAGTCCGACTCCAACTGGACAGTGGTGGACAACGCGTGGACCGAAGGGTCTCTGCATGCGATCCTGACCGGGCTGGTCAACGGTGTCTCTTATGACGTGCAGGTGCGAGCGGCCACCGCGAGTGTGGACGGCGCCTGGTCGGCCACCACCACTGGAACCCCGGCCGAGCCGGGGGCGACGCGCTCGGCGGCGGCCGGGATCGCGGCCGGGCTGCCGGTGCGGGGTGTCCTGGGGTCGAGCGACGACGTGGACTATTTCCGGTTCGTGGTGTCGGGCACCGCCATCCGCGAGTACTACGCCTACACCACCGGCGACACCGACACCAGCGGCGCGCTGTATGACCGGAACGGCCGTCGCCTTAAGACGTCAGATGACGCGTACGCCGTGTCGGGTCCGCGCAACTTCATGCTGACCGGCCGGTTCCCGCCGGGCACCTACTACGTCAAGGTCGAAGGTGCGGGTGATGCGCAGGGGTCGTACACCCTGCACGTCGGCGTGCTGGCGGAGACCACCGGACTGGCCGACGCCGCGCCCATCGAGATCGGGGATGTGGCGCGTGGTGTCTTCGCCTTGAGTGGAGACGTCGACTATTTCAAGCTGGTGCTGCCCGAGGCCACCGATGTGGCGGTACGCGCCGCCGGCCTGGTGGTCAACACGGATGGCGCAATACTCGACTCGAACGGCGCCGAGATCATCACCAACGACGACGCGTGGCTGCAGCCTTACCACTACCCGTTCGCGATGCGCACCCGGCTGGCGGCCGGTACCTACTACATCAGGGTCAGTTTGGCCGACATCCAGCCCTACTTCGTGTTCGGGTTCTTCTACACGCTCCATGTCGACGCTGCGCCCGAGCCGGGCGGCACGCGTGCGACGGCGGCCCGCTTGACACTCGGGGATACCGGCGGCGGCTCGATCGACCCGGCCGGTGACGTCGACTGGTTCCGTATCGACCTCGCCTCCCCGGCGCGGGTATGGATCTCGGCGTCGAGCCGCAATCAGGCGGAGAGCGACAATGTCAACATCGAACTCCAGTTGACAGACCAGCAGGGAGTGGCGCTTTCCGAGCATATATACGACTTCACCTATACGGTGGGAATCCCCTCCTTTACGGCGTATTACAACGTCTTCCACGGCACGTTGGCGGCGGGAACGTACTACCTGCGGGTCCGCGCCGAGGTCTCGACCGACACCGGCACCTATCTCGTGCTGTTCCACGACGACAGCACATTCCGCACCCTCCGGTACGGCTGCCCCAAGGCGCCGGCCGGCATTGACGACCCCTTTTTGGGTTGTCAGTGGCACTTCGCCAACGACGGCAGCCGGGGCGGGGAGGCGGGAGAGGACATCAACCTGGGCGCGGCGTGGAACACCACCATGGGCGCCGGCATCAACGTGGCGGTGGTCGACAACGGACTCGACTGGCACCATGCGGACCTGCGCCAAAACGTGCTGTCGGCCCGCAACCACAGCTACCGCACCGGCGGTGACGTGTCCCGCGACGGAGACTCACACGGCACTGCGGTGGCCGGTCTCATCGCGGCGCGCGACAACGACATCGGCGTGCGGGGCGTGGCGCCCCGGGCAAGCATCTATGCCCACGACGCGGCGGCGGTTTCCCTCACTGCCAACTACGCCGACGCGCTGTCGCGGGGACGGGCCACCACATCGGTCTCCAACAACAGCTGGAGCCGGAGCCACGGTCCCTACGTCGGCCGTGGGTACGGACTGTTGGATCTGGCCATCGAGTCGGGACTGCGCGAGGGCGACGGCGGCAAGGGCGTGGTGTACGTCACCTCCGCAGGCAACCACGACAGAAGGAGCGGATGGGCGTCACTGGACGAAATGAAGACCCATCATGGGGTGACCGTGGTCTGCTCGGTCGACAACTCCGGCGAGCGAGTGCCCGGTTCGGAGCAGGGACCCAACCTGTGGGTATGCGCTCCGTCCGAGGGTTCGCTTGGCACACCCGGCATTACCACCACCGCCAGGGTCCACCAATACCGGGACGACTTCAGCGGCACGAGCGCCAGCGCTCCGCAGGTGTCGGGGGTGGCGGCGCTCGTGCGGGCCGCCAACCGCGCGCTGACCTGGCGGGACGTGAAGCTGATCCTGGCGGAGACGGCCCGCAAGAACGACTCCTCGGACAGCGGATGGCAGCGGGCGGGCCGCCGCCGCGCCACCAGCGCGTCCAACCAGTATTACGAGCACAGCCACCAGTATGGCTTCGGGGTGGTGGACGCCGAAGCGGCGGTGCAACTGGCTGCCACCTGGACGAGTCTTCCGCCCATGCGCACCGCCAGTGCGACCTCCACCGGCGGAGCGGTCTCGATCCCCGACAACGGAACGAGGGTTTCCCAGAGCGTGGAGGTGGACACGCCGATCGATTTCGTGGAGTGGGTGGAGGTGGACGCGTCGTTCCAGGCGCCGACGTTCCGGGACCTGGAGGTGGAGTTGGTGTCGCCGTCGGGGGCGGTGTCGGTACTGTCGCGGCCCGCCTCCGCCACCGACTGCCCGTCGAGGTGCGCACTGTGGTCGCCGTTCCGGTTCGGTTCTGCCCGGCATCTGGGAGAGGATCCCTCGGGTACGTGGATCCTGCGGATGCGGGATCTGCGGTCGGGCGGGACGGTGTCGAAGCTGGACTCGTGGACGCTGACGGTGTACGGGCACCGTGCCAGGCCGGGGCCTCCTCCGTTGGATGGGGTGGCGCCGGGCGACGGTTCGTTGACCGTGTCGTGGAAGGCGCCGTCCGATCCGGGATCTTCGGCGGTGACCGGATATGACGTGCGCCATATCCGCAGCGACGCCACCGACAAGTCCGACGGGCAGTGGACGGTGGAGGCGGACGCGGCGATGGTCGGCACTCACAGCTACACGATCACCGGAGTGGGCAACGGCATCCGCCGCGACGTGGCGGTGCGGGCCAAGAACCTCCGCGTCGGGGAGTGGTCGGTGACGGCGGCGGGAACGCCCGGCGCCACCAACGGAATCCCGTTCTTCACCGAGGGCGAGTCCGCCACCCGTACCGTGGTGGAGACCGACAGTCCGGACGTCGACATCGGCTCGCCTCTCGAGGTCCGTGACGACGGCGCTTCGCTCGTCTACGCGCTCGACAGCACGGGCGCGGCCTCGTTTGACATCACGTCCACGGGCCAGTTGCAGACCAAGGCGGCGCTCGATTACGAGACCCGCCGTAGCTATTCGGTGACGGTCTCGGTGCGGGACAGCTTGGATGATGGCGGTCTCGCCGACAACGACATCGACGACACCATCACCGTCACGATCGAGGTCACCGACGTGAACGAGCCTCCGACCGTGACCGGCCCGACCGGTCCCGATCATCCCGAGGCCACCATCGGCAGGCCGGTAGCCAGATATTCGGCTGTTGATCCCGAGGGCTCTTCCGTTTCCTGGTCGTTGTCCGGGTCTGATGCCGCCAGTGTCTGGATCGACCGCCCGGGTGCGCTCTGGTTCCCGGCGCCGCCTGATTTCGAGTCTCCCGGTGATGCTGATGGTGACAATGTCTATGAGGTGACCGTGGAGGCGTCGGACGGTGTTCTGGTGGGGAGGTTGGACGTGCAGGTGACGGTGACCGACGTGAACGAGGCACCGGTTTTGACCGGTCCGTCGTCGGTCGATGTCGACGAGGGGACCTCAACGTCCACGTCCGCGGCTGTTTTCTCTGCTGTCGATCCGGAAAGCGATCCTGTCTCGTGGGCGCTGTCGGGCGACGACCGGGACGATTTCAGTGTTTCGGACGGGGTGTTGAGTTTCCGGGCGGTGCCTGATTTCGAGAGTCCTGCCGACCGCAACCGTGACAACGTCTACCGTGTCACGGTCCGGGCGTCGGACGGTTCGGTCATCGTTTTTAAGCAGGCGACTGTCAGGGTGATCGACGTGGACGAGGACGGAACTCTCACATTGCCGACTACGCCGCTGCGCGAGGGTCAGAGGTTGCGAGCGAGACTCGAAGAACCCGACACCGGCGTGCGTGACCGGGTGTGGCTGTGGGAGCGTTCCACCGACCGGATCAACTGGACGACTGTCACAGGCGCTACCGGGTCGAGCCTGCGGCTGACCGCCGATGACGTCGGCCAGTGGCTGCGAGTCATGGTTACCTACACCGATACGCACGGGGCGGGCAAGGTGCTCGACGCCGAGTCGCTCAACAGGGTTCAGGCGCGACCCGTCCTGCCACCTCCACCTCCACCTCCATCTCCATCTCCCGGTCCTACCGGTGGTGGTCCTGGCGGTGGTGGTCCTGGCGGTGGTGGTTCTGGCGGTGGTGGTTCTGGCGGTGGTGGTTCTGGCGGTGGTGGTTCTGGCGGTGGTGGTTCTGGCGGTGGTGGTTCTGGCGGTGGTGGTTCTGGCGGTGGTGGTTCTGGCGGTGGTGGTTCTGGCGGTGGTGGTTCCACCGGTGGTGGTGGTGGCGGGTTGGAGACGGCGCCTCCGGGTGCTTCTGAGTTGTTCGAGGACGTTCCCGAAGGGGTGTGGTACGAGTCGGCGGTGACGTGGATGATTCTCCACGAAGTCACCCGAGGGTGCGCCCCCACCAGGTTCTGTTCCGAACAGAACCTCACCCGACAACAGTTCGTGACATTCTTATGGAGAGCGGCCGGTCAACCCGCCGGCAAGTACACGGGAGCCGAAGCGTTCGCGGACGTCGAAGAGGGGGTGTACTCGGACCGGGCGATCGGATGGGGGGTCTCCCAGGGAATCACCCTTGGGTGCACACAAGGGTCGTTCGGTGATGAAGACTGGCGGTTCTGTCCCAAACAGCAGGTCACCCGCGGTCAGATGGCCACCCTGTTGTACCGGCACACCGAAGCCGACTACCTGGGATCGCCACCTCACTACACCGATGTGGAACCCGACAGTTACTACGCGGCCAGCATCTCCTGGCTGACCGACTTCAACGTCGTTCCCGGTTGTGGACCCCGCTTGTTCTGTCCCAACCGGGCAGCCACCCGAGCCGAGGCCGCCCTGTTCATAAACGGCGTAGCCATCCGCCCCCACATCTGGGGCGAAGGAAACACCTCCTTCATACCCGGCCCCGGTTAGATGGGAGGTTCCGAGGGGTAGTGGTCGCATGCGGTGGGGGAGCGGGCAGGACCGGGTTGTTGCGTCAGGAGACCCCACATCCGCCGAAGGGCTATGCAGAGAGGGAGGTACACCAACCGACCCATGCCGATCCCAAGGGGAAGGGGTCTTCGGCGAGAGATGCGGTCCGAAGGTGCGACACGCTTCCGAACCCTTACAGCACCCAGGTCAAAGGCGGTCGCCAATTTCCCACCTGAACCGCTCCTTCGGTCCGGACGAAGTGGAGAACCGCCGACGGGCCTTGACCTGCGGGTGTCCGGGCGCTGGCGTGGATGGACGACTTGCCCATATTCACCTGCCTGCGGACGCCCTGTCAGGGGAAACAGCGGCGGTCCTCATCCGCTGGTCTGTATGGTTTATTGTGCATCTATAGCCCTTGGCGCATGATCTATATATAAATCATGACCCTATACTGTCGGTTGGTATGGTTTCTGTACGCAACTCTGCGACGGGTATGGTTTCTGTGAGCGACTCCGGGGGGGGGGGGTGATTTCGGCGGTTCGGTGAGGGGCGAGCGTGGAGGGTGGGTTGGGGACTCGTGGTTTGCCGTGGCGCCGTCCGAACGGGTGTCGCGTAGTCGAGACCGCGGCGGGGTCGCCTGGTGACCAGGCGTTCTTTTGTGCGGGTCGGCGCCGGCGCCGTTCTGTTGCTTCTTCTGGTGGGTGGTGTTTCCTGGCGACTTTTGGCCTCGCAGCAGTCTGATCGGTCTGCAGGCGGGGCGCCGCAGCGGGCCGATACCACAGAAGGGACGGCGGTGCCTGTCGCCCATAGATCGGCCGGGGTGTCGGAGATCGAACCGCTGGTTGCTGTTGCTGGTGAGGGTGATGTCCCGCTGGTATTGCAGGAGGGAGGGAAAGTCGATCCCGGCGCCGCTGACGAGAACGCCCAAGAGGCGCTGGCGGCGGCCGCGGCGGGGTCGGGGGAGTCCTATACGTGGCATGACGGTGATCGCGCCCTGGTGGTGCGGCTGCAGCCTGAATTAGTGGTCCTGGACGGTGATGTTGTTTCCCGGGATGACATTGTGCCGGTCGGCGACGAGGTTGATGGGGTGGCGGCGGCGAGCGGGGACAGCGTCGCTGAGTCCGGCCAGGATCTGCCGGTGTTTCGTTCCGACGAGGGTGAGTTGATGGCGTTGCCGGGTGGTGTGTTGTTGGTGCTCGACCCCGGTTGGGACGATGCGGCGGTGGATGCGTTTTTCGGGCGTAACGGTATCGTGGCGAGCCGCGCCACGGCGGTGGATTATGTGACGAACGGGTTCTTCATCGAGACCGAGCCAGGTTTGGCGTCGTTGAACCTGGCGAACGCGTTGGTGGGCCAGGCGGGCGTTGAACTGTCCAGCCCGAATTGGTGGATACAAACCGTCACCGATTGAGCCGACCCGGCCGTCCGTTGATCGTGCGGTGGGTTTTGCGCGGTGCGCTGTTGTCGCTGTTGGTGGGCGGCGGCGCTCGGGCGCAGTCGCCGGCTGCTCCCACGATCGACCATGTAGGGGTGGGTGATACGGCGTTGACGGTGGCTTGGACGGCGCCTGCTGGAGCGTCGGGGGTGGTCGCCTACGACGTGCGGCACATCCTGACCACCGCCACGGACAAGTCCGACTCCAACTGGACAGTGGTGGACAACGCGTGGACCGAAGGGTCTCTGCATGCGATCCTGACCGGGCTGGTCAACGGTGTCTCTTATGACGTGCAGGTGCGAGCGGCCACCGCGAGTGTGGACGGCGCCTGGTCGGCCACCACCACTGGAACCCCGGCCGAGCCGGGGGCGACGCGCTCGGCGGCGGCCGGGATCGCGGCCGGGCTGCCGGTGCGGGGTGTCCTGGGGTCGAGCGACGACGTGGACTATTTCCGGTTCGTGGTGTCGGGCACCGCCATCCGCGAGTACTACGCCTACACCACCGGCGACACCGACACCAGCGGCGCGCTGTATGACCGGAACGGCCGTCGCCTTAAGACGTCAGATGACGCGTACGCCGTGTCGGGTCCGCGCAACTTCATGCTGACCGGCCGGTTCCCGCCGGGCACCTACTACGTCAAGGTCGAAGGTGCGGGTGATGCGCAGGGGTCGTACACCCTGCACGTCGGCGTGCTGGCGGAGACCACCGGACTGGCCGACGCCGCGCCCATCGAGATCGGGGATGTGGCGCGTGGTGTCTTCGCCTTGAGTGGAGACGTCGACTATTTCAAGCTGGTGCTG